>NZ_LR733556.1:1209837-1431654 GCF_902506265.1 Flavobacterium sp. 9AF
ATTTAATATAACTTCATCAAAAAAGCGAAATTGAATATGCCGACAATTGGTTGGTATTATAAAATCATTAAGAATTTTTTGAAAATTATGAAATGAATTTTTATTATAATCAATAATCATATTTGAAATTATAGAAGGATAATCAAATTCCATAGAAAGATTAGGAAATAAATTTGATTCTTCTTGAGATAATTCAAAAATAAATTCATTTTTTACTAGTAATTCCATATACTCGTTAAGTATAGGTAAATTCTCGTTATCAATTTCAAGTTTTAATTTTTCTAAATCAATTAAATTATCTTCGTTGAATAAGTAAAAAAAACTTAATGGTACTAGTTGAAATCGATTGCGTTGTATATCGCAAATAGTAGCTCTGCATGCACCTTTTACGATGATACAATTAGCAAACAGTTTATAAAAAATTTTACTCATCTAACTTTGAAAAGTCTATTATTTTAGAAATTGGTTTATAAAAAACAGTAGAATTATAAGAGTTAGTCTCATAATGTCCAAAATTTATATAATTTTCATCATTTGATTTATTCAAACTATCATAAATTTCTATTTCCCATAATTGTGCAATAAATGGAAGTTTTTCTGCATCTTTAGCTAAAACCTTTATTATTTGATCTTTTAAAACCTCATTATTCTTCATTTATAAGTGTTTTTGCAATTAATTTTTCTATATAATGGTTACAATTTCTACTTACCCATTGAAATTGACCAATCGGATTCACTTCTAAAAAAACATATTGATTATCTAACGTATAAATTAAATCAAAAGAACCACAATTCAAATTGAGTTTCTTCATTAATAATGTTAACTTATTTTCTATTTCTGTAGGCAAATTAAATGGTACAACCCTATTAGGTCTTTCTCGGTCGTAATCCCTATAATCAATTTTTGTTTTTTCATTTTGCTGGCTAAAAATTGCCATACTTTTAAAAATACCATTTATATAAAAACTTCTAATTTCAAATTTTTTCTCAATGTATTTTTGAAACAATGATGGCTCAAAACGCTTTGTTGTTATTTTATTTAAAATTTCATTTGTAATTAATTGACTTGGTGTGAAAAAGCAAACATCTTTGTTATTAATTATATGATTTGAAAAAGGATTTTCAATTGGCTTAGTAATAACTAAATTATGAAGTTCAACAAATTTTTGAAGGTCACTAAAATTTGTAGTAATTAAAGTTTCAGGAAAATTCAACTCTATTAATTTACAAACTTCTAATTGTTTCAATTTTCCTAAATAATTATCTTGAAATTTATTGATTTGAATTTTATTTGATTTTGAATTAAGAAAATCAAGAATTGGTTTGGAATTATTATTTTCTATACTTTCTTGAATAAATCCGTTAGTATTAGGAATATTAATTATTCCTCTTCTGTACCAATAACTGTCATTATAGTTATAATCTAAATTATTTAATCTAAAATTAAATTTATCATTTGCTATCTCAATCTTTATTTCTTGAAGATCAAGAAAATCAAATATTTCTTCAATTTTAGTATTAATAGATAAATATCTAATCCATTGTATAACATCATCTGTACTTCTATCTTTAGATTCAGATTGAATAATAATTTTTTTATTATCTACAGTACCAAAATCCCCAGAAAAGTTTAGCTCCATATTTTTCTTCAAATATTTTTTTCAAATTATCTATTTCTATATTATTGATAAATAATTCTTTTCTTTTTTTATTTATTTTATCGTCTATTTCTGAATATTTAAAATAATTTACAAAAAGATTTTTTTTATAAGGAATATTAGGATTTTTGCATTCAACAGTACGATAAATATTATCATGAAAAAGAGCAACATCACCTGGGTGAACATTTCCTTTTTTTATTTCTTCCATCCATATATCACTTAAATCATTATAGCTACAATGACTATGGATTAATATTAGATAAATCATTTTTTGTGATAAACTTCCATCTTCTGAAGTAAAATCTTTAAGATTATTAAACTTTTTTATTCTATAATTAAAATCTTTAAATTTAGATTTAGATTCTTTAAAAATGGTTGAATCAGCAATACCTAAAAGTTGGTCACCTGGAAATCCTTTTTCTCGTATTAATTTTTCAATTTTAACAAAAGCTTTCTGCTTTTTTTCTTCATAAGCTTTTGAATTATCTGTTCGTTTATCTACTTGATCTTGAATACCATAGTCTAGTATGGTATTTAAATATTCTAAATCAATTCTTTTTAAGTATTCTTTTCTTTTTTTTGCATATTCGCTTTTTAAAAATTTATCATTTGCAATTTTATTTATTTCCTTTTCAAAAAGTCTCACATGTTTAAGATGGTCTATTTTTAAACCATTCCCAAAACCTTTAATGAGGTATTTCTTATAATCCTTTTTTAAAAAGAAAGCTATTTGAGCAGCATTTATAGCATCTTTAGCAAAGATAAAGTCAAAATCATTAAAACATTTATCATAATAGTATAATGCAGAGTCTTTTTCTTCTGATTTAAAAAATAAATATTCTGCTTTATTAATCAAGCTATGGTATTCAAAATAATTAGTATTTTTTTGAGAAAAAATTACTAAAAAATTACTAAAAAACAGTATTATAAATAATTTATACATATATGCACTTTATATAAAAAGTTAAAATTAATAAAATCCTTATAAAGGACTTTATTAATTTTAATTAAAAAGAATTAACACTTAAATTTAATTTGTGCTTTGATTTAAATCTGTTCTAGGAGTAGCAGAAGTTCTAGTATAATCAATTTCTCCAGGTTGTCCAACAATATAAGCAGGTGGTGTTTTTGGATTATTATCTCCTTGAGTTTCTTTATCCATTGTATCTGTACCATAATGTGTAGCATTTCTGTAAGTAGTATCAACTGGTACACCTCCTACAATTTTCATTGCGTTTTGAATCTCGTTTTCTTTAAAAGGTTCGAATTTGTCTTTTTTTAAACTTTCTAGTTTCATGTTTTAAAATTTAAAATTAAATATCAAACTTATATAATAAGAAAGTTAATTAAAAGTTAACCAATAAATTTTCCTAGGAATAATTTTATGCACCTATTTTAATATATTTGTATAAATACAATTATACGATGAGTTTAAAAGCAATACGCAAAGAAAAAGGATTTACCCAAAAAGATATGGCATTTAAAATGGCTATGGAGCAAACGACTTATTCTAGAAAAGAAAGGGGTAAATCGCCCATTACAGAGGAAGAATGGGAAAAACTAGCTGATGTTTTGAAAATACCCATAGAAGAATTAAAAAAAGCTAACGAGAATATGCCTAAAAATGAAAATTGTACTTTTTATGATAATTCTATTGGTATCCAAATAGTTTCAATGCCTAAAGAAACTTTAGATATTATGCTAAAATATACAGCTAAGCTTGAAGAAGAAAACAAAATATTAAAACAAGATTTAACAAAAAAAGGAAAAATGTAACCTAGTCTCCTTTTGTTTTTTCTCTTTTTTCAAAGATCAATACATTCTCAAAATATTTCTTATTCTATTTGAATTTAGAAAAGAATCAAATCAAAAGTGCATTTATTACCAATTATGAAATGAAAGCATTTTAATATTACCGCTTTTAAGAATACCTACTCATCACTCTACCTAGCTTTTTAGAAAACATATTTGTTAGTCCCAAATAGTCCATTACCATGGATAACGTTTCCGAATTATCAGTATCATGATTTACTGTTGAGATAGCTGTTTTTAAATCTTCAATTATTTTATTTACCCAATACCACCTTAGAGTTAAGATTGTTTCGGTAACATATTGTGCTATAGTTTTATCTTTAAGCTTTACAATTATTTGCTGCGATTCCCAATTGTGCAATACTTCTCTTTCTTCATTCATTAAAATTGAAGTCACTTCATTAGCGATTTCAGGATTAATTTGCTTAAGATAGCTTTCTAGTTCAAATTTTTCAGTTTGATTATAATAAGTAATAATATCCAAATAAATAGCTTTAAAAACAGGATTAGCAAGCTCAATTTCATCTTCTTGTAAACTTAAATAGATACGATTAAAGACTTTGTAACTATTTTTTTCTTTAACTTCAACTAAATCACCTTCTTCATTTGCTTTAATAAGTATATCTTCAAATTCTTCTTCAACATTTCCGTAAAGCAATAAGATTTCTATTATTTTCCTTTCTAATTCATTTTGAATATCAACTTTAGATTGTGAAACAACAGCTTCAGTTTTATGAACTTCAAATACTTTCTGTTCTTCTTTAACTTTTTTATTAGCTTCGGAGACATCCTTTTTATCAATTTGTGCCAAGGTATTAAAAAGAACATCTTCAGAAATATCCATTATTCTAGAGCATTCTTGTAAATATATTTCACGCTTAATTCGATCGGGTATTTTTGATATACTGATAACCATATCACGAATTAAATCGGCTTTTTTAATAGGATCATTTTTAGCTTCATTCATTAAAAGAGATGCCTTAAACTGAATAAAATCTTTGGCATTTTCTTCTAAAAAACTAACCAGTTTATCATGTGGTGTTTTTTTAGCAAAACTATCTGGATCTTCACCATCTGGAAAAGCGCATACTTTAACATTCATACCTGCTTCTAGAATTAAATCTATCCCTCTGATTGAAGCTCTTAAACCCGCTGCATCACCATCAAAAAGCACGGTAATATTTTTAGTTAACCGACTGATTAATCGAATTTGATCTGGAGTTAAAGCGGTTCCAGAAGAAGCAACCACGTTTTCAATACCAGATTGATGAAATTGAATAACGTCAGTATATCCTTCAACTAAATAACAATTATCTTGTTTCGCAATGGCTTGTTTCGCATGATATATCCCATACAATACTTTACTCTTATGATAAATTTCACTTTCAGGAGAATTTACATATTTAGCTACCTTTTTATCGTTTGTTAAAATACGTCCACCAAATCCTAATATTCTTCCACTCATACTATGAATAGGAAACATCACTCTACCTTTAAATCGATCAAATTGTTTATCTTCTTTTACGATGGTAAGTCCCGTTTTTTCTAAAAATTCCAATTGATACCCTTTTCCTAAAGCTTCTTTAGTAAAAATATCCCAAGCATTAGGTGAATACCCTAAACTAAATTTAGCAATTGTGTCATTAGTAAATCCTCTTTCTTTAAAGTAGGTTAAACCAATTGCTTTTCCTTCTTCGGTATGCAATAAACTTTTGTGAAAGTAAGTGTTTGCAAATTCTGAAACCAAATACATACTTTCTTTTTCGTTTGCAGCCGCCAAATCTTCATTCGTTTGAATTGTTTCTTCTATTTCAATATTATATTTCTTTGCCAAATATTTTATTGCTTCTGGGTAGCTAAAGTGCTCATGCTCCATCAAAAAAGTAACGACATTACCCCCTTTTCCAGAAGAAAAATCTTTCCAAATTTGTTTTACAGGTGAAACCATAAAAGAGGGGGATTTTTCATCCACAAATGGACTTAATCCTTTTAAATTACTACCAGAACGTTTCAGCTGAACAAAATCGCCAATTACTTCCTCTACTCTGGCAGTCTCAAATACATTTTCTATGGTTGCTTTAGAAATCAATTCTTTTAAATTTAGTCAACAAATATACAAAGTTGAAATAAAAAAGCACCTATTCGAGAATAAGTGCTTTTATAATTTATAGTAAGTACAATTTATTTTTTATTCAATACCACATTACTATTCGTTCTTTCAATTTTAAGATATCTAAAATCTGGTGTTATAGAGAAATCAGTACTTTTAAAATAGTCATTGATTGGTCCATCAGAAATTGTTAAAGCATTTTTAGATGCAATAAAATCTGTATCCATTCTAGAAGTATCACCTTCATCCATACTTGAAAACACTTTTGTGCAATGAGCTATAACTAAATTTTTAAGTTTAACATATTTCTCAAACTCATCAGTCATTGAAAACCTGTCTAACATTAAAAAATCTCTAAAACCATAGACAACACTATTGCTTAAATTCAAATTAGCTTCATTAGAAACATAAACAGCTTCTTTGATCAATCCTTGATTATTATCTTCTATATTAACCAAAGTGATATTAGTTGCTTTTACATTTGTTTTGCTTCTTTGAGGATCATATTTATCTATATCATTGTACGATTTAACTTCCATACATCTAGGTTTTGCATTACTTGAAGAAAACGGGTGTCTTAAAGCAATACTGTTAGTAAAATCTGCTTGAACGCCTTGAGTAAAATCAAAATCATCGTCTGAAGCTCTATAAGAAATTAATTTTTGTGCTTTTACATTTCCACCTAAAAATTCAAAAGAATCATTGTCGGAAAAACTCACTTGTATTGCTTCTATAACCGTTCCACTACCTACACCTGCAAAAGTAATTCCCGCAATTTGTTTTTTGGTAGCCGATTTCTTACCTGCATATTCAACTCTAACATTTTTTAACACTCCAGCAGAGCCAACTTTGTTTTCACCACCAAATCTATTGTATTGAGGATCTAAATCAAAATCTACTACTCCTACACCTCCAAATCTACTCACAGGAGCATCACCCATAACAATAATTCCACCCCAATCTCCTGGTTTTCTAGAGTATTCATCATTATTTGAAGTAAATACAATTGGAAAACTTTCAGAACCTTGAGCTATTATTTTTGCTCCTTTTGTAATAATAAGTGTTCCGCAAGTTTTAGAATCTCCTCTTAACAAAGTTCCTTCTTCTATTGTTAAAGTAGCGTTATTAGTAACATATACATTACCTTGTATAAGATAGGTATCTCGATTTGACAAAGTTGTATTTTGAGATATACTTCCTGTAAGAATTTTTTGTGGTTCTCTATAATCTTCCTTCTTAGGATTGAACTCTGTCCAGTATCCTAACCAGTTTTCTTTTTCATCAATTCCTAATCCAGACTGCGCATAACCTGCAAGGCTAAAGTTGCAAATAAGTGCTAATAATAGTAGGTTTTTTTTCATAATAACAAATTTTGTAATTAGACAATTATGCATTATTACAAATTATATAAAGGCTTAAACTTTTGTTGTAAAAACACACTCAACTTTATTTTAAAAGCAAATACTATACCGTATTTTTATCGTTTAACTAATAAAGCTTTAACGAAGATACAGAAACTTTTTGATAAAATCAAATAAAATTATCGAAGAAGTGTAACTTTTTTTCGTTTAAGTGCAACTTATCAATGTTTTTAAGCCTTTTCAAGACATTATTACAAAAAAAATAAATGGCTTTTTTAAGATAAGATTATGTATTATTTATTTACATAATTGATTTTGTTTCTTTCAATTTTTAGATATCTAAAATCTGGATTTTCATGTAAATTACTATTCATGAAATAATCTTCTATTTTACCATCAGATAAAACTATATTATTTTTTGTAAAAAGATAATTAATATCTAAAGTTAACAAATCTTTTGGTTTTAAACTTGACAAAGGGTTATCACAATGCCCTATAACCAAATCTTTTATTTTTACATGCTGATCAAAATCTTCAAGAATAGAAAAATCTTTCAACATTAAAAAGTCTTTAAATCCAAAAACGACACTATTTGAAAAATTCAATTTGCTATCATTTGAAACAAATAACGCTTCTTTTATAAGCCCTTGATTATTATCTTCTGTATTTACTAGCACCATGTTTGATGCATTAATACTTGTTTTATCTCTTAATGGATCAAATTTTTCAACATCATCGTTAGAATTTATTTCAAAACATCTAGAGTTCTCTAAATCTGAAGAATATGGATTTCTTATTGCCAAACTGTTATTAATCTCTACTTGCACGCCTTGAGTAAAATCAAAATCATCGTCTGAAGCTCTATAAGAAACTAAATTTTTAAGCTTAACATTTCCTCCATAAAATTCAAAAGAATCATCATTTGAATAACTCACTTGCACATTTTCTATTTTAGTTCCACTACCTACACCTGCAAAAGTGATCCCATTAAATTCCTTTTTAGAGTTAATCTTTCTACCAGCATATTCTACTCTAACATATTTTAAAACTCCTGAAGAAGCTTCCTTATTAGAACCTCCGTATCTATTGTAAGAAGGATCTAAATCAAAGTTTAAAATTCCTATTCCACCAAAATTATTTACAGGTGCGTCTCCCATAATTACAATTCCTCCCCAATCGCCTGGTTTTCTAGAATAAGAATCTTTATTTGTAGTAAAAACAATTGGAAAACTTTCAGTTCCTTCAGCAATGATTTTGGCTCCTTTTGTAATTACCAATGTTCCATTCGTTTTTTCATCACCTCTAATTACGGTTCCTTGTTCGATGGTTAATACAGCATTATTAATGACATAAACCGTTCCTTCAAGTAGATAAGTATCTCGACTATATAAAGTGGTATTTTGAGAAATATAACCTGCTAAGATTTTTTTAGGTTCTCTATATTCTTTCTTTTTAGGATCAAATTCAGTCCAATACTCCAACAAATTTGTTTTTTCATTTACTCCTAAACCAGATTGAGAAAAGACAGAAATACTGAAATTTAGCAAAATTGTAATTAATAGTAGGTTAGTTTTCATAATAATTTTTTTTTTAAAAGTTTGTCATTTCTATTTGGTAATAATCGATTGGGCAATTCAATTATATCTTGATAATTTTAACAAATAAAACTTTAACAAATTAAGTGAAATCAAAAGTTTTAATTTTACAACAATACTGGAAAAAATGTTAAAATTTAGGAGTAAAAAAATACGGTAAAATCGTCAAAAAACAATTTAAATATTTAAATATCAAGACATTACAAATAAAAACCCCTGTAATCAGGGGTTTGATATGTTAACGAAAAGTTAAATAAAAATACGACTAAATCTAATTAATCGATAATTTATGCTTTTTACAGAAAATCATACATTTCTTACAAAATAAACGAAGCTATTGAATTTAAAATGCCTTATTTATTTACTAAAATATTATTATTTCTCTCCATTTTTATATATCGAAAATCGGGTGTTTCTTCAAAAGTGGGTATTTTGAAATAATCCTCAATTTTTCCATTTGAAACTGATATTAAATTTTTTGAAAGAAATAAATTGTTTTCCATTCCTGCTATATTTCCATCACCCTGCATTGTTTTTAAGGTATTATCGCAATGACCTACCACCAAATTTTTCAATTTTATAAATTCTTCAAAGTCTTCAAAAAAAGAATAATTTTTAACTAATAAAAAATCCTTAAATCCATACACTACACTATTATTTAATGAAAAATAACTTTCATCTGCAACAAAGATTGCTTCTTTAATTAGCCCTTGATCATTGTCTTCTGTATTTACAAAGGTTACGTTGCTTGCTTTTACGTTCGTTTTATTTCTTTGTGCATCAAATTTTTCTATCATATCATAAGAATCAATTTCCATACATCTTGATTTTTCAGCATCAGAAGAATAAGGATGTCTAATTGCTAAGCTATTTGTTATAGATGCTTGTACCCCTTGAGTAAAGTCAAAATCATCATCAGAAGCCCTGAAAGAAACTAATTTTTCTAATTTTACATTTCCTCCATAGAATTCGAAAGAATCATCATTTGAATAACTGATTTGTATGTTTTCAATTTTAGTTTTATTACCTACTCCAGCAAATGAAATCCCGTTTAATTCCTTTTTTGCACTTAATTTTCGCCCTGAATATTCAATACGTAAATATTTTAATACTCCAGAAGAACTTTCCGTATTTTCTCCTCCAAAACGATTGTATTTTGGATCCAAATCGAAATTTAAAATACCTACGCCTCCAAAAGTATTCACTGGAGCATCTCCCATTATAATAATACCACCCCAATCTCCAGGTTTTCTAGAATAGGTATCTTTATTAGTTGTAAATACAATTGGGAAACTCTCTGTGCCTTCTGCCATAATTTTTGCTCCTTTTGTAATTACCAATGTTCCACAAGTAGTATAATCGCCTCTTATTACTGTTCCTGGTTCAATAGTTAAAGTAGCATTATTAGTCACATATACTACACCTTGCAACAAATAAACATCCCTACTAGATAAAGTTGTGTTTTCGGTAATATAACCTGCAAGAATTTTTTTAGCTTCTTTATATTCTTTCTTCTTTGGATTAAATTCTGTCCAATACTCTAGTCCGTTTTCTTTTTCACTGATTCCCATACCTGATTGCGCTTGTAATACTGATAAAGCAGAACAAATAAGAACGAATAAGTAAATGTATTTTTTCATGATATAAAAGTTGGTTTGATTTTGCATTCCAAAACTACTCTCCAATCATTACTAGAATCTTTACTTTATTTTATGGTATTGTTACTTTACTATTCAAATATGAAATTTAGATTAAATTAAAAAGATGCCCTATGATTATAAGACATCTTTTCGTATGAAACCCTAACCCAAATTTTAATTTAAATCCATTCTTATTCCTAAAGAAATATTATTTTGTTTAGTTGTATTATTTTTAAACATTGGATTAATATCATATTTCATATATAAACTCCATGTTCCATAACCTACATATGTGCTCAAGCCATAATTCCAATCATCGATATTCCAATTTCCTTTTTGACGAATACGCATGTCGTAACCCTCTTCATCATAGTTTAAAAATTGTTTTGAATTTGTATTATAACCTACAAAACCACCAACGCCTAATCTAAAACCCGTATGAGAGGCATAATACTTTCTATTATTTCTTTCCTTCATTTTTGAGAAATCAAATTCCAGGTGCACAGGTAAGGTTAAAAAGACATTTCTGAAATAACTTCTTTTACTTTTTAAATTTACAGGATAAGTTTCTAGAACTGTTTGTTCTCCATTATCTACAAAATAACGATTATCTGTAGGATGAAGTTGATTATAAACAAATGAAAGTCCGTATTTCAAATTCAAGACCTTGTGATCTTTAATTAAATTTGTTCTCCAAGTAATACCAAATTCGGAAAACATAGATCGCCAATAATAATAATCTGAATTTGCAATTGCCCCATCAGTCACTAAATTATTCCAACCAAAAGCAATTACAAATTGAGACGTTGTTCTTTTTTCTACATACGATGAATCTCTTTTAAAAATTCTTTTAATATCGGTAATTACGTGTGATGAGTCTGTAACATGATAAGTAACTTCGTATTTCTTCCCCTTTACAATTATACTATCTTTTCTAGATGGCAATTCATTTTCAACCTTTGATGTAGAAAATCCTCCATCTACCTTATCTTGGATAAGTTGTTGTAATTTAGTTTCTTCCAATGCAACCTTTTCTTCAATAATAGCAGCTCTTTTTTCTGCAGCCTTTAATTTTAATTCATCTGCTTGCTGCTTCGTAATTTTACCTTCATTTAATTGCAAGTCAATTGCTTCAACTTCTAATTTTAAAGCTTTTTTTTCTTCCTTTGTTATCGTTTCAATTCTGTTAGCTATCTCTTTAGCTTTATTTTCAAAAGTATGATTTTGAGCACTCATTTTTGAAATAAATACAAGGAAAAGTATTCCGATGTAAAAAATAATTTTTTGCATAACTGTTCGTTTTTTAATTAATGATAATGATTGTGATGATGATTGATTATTCGTAATTTCTATTTGCTATAGCTGATTTTACTTGATTGTATTTTCTAGTTATTTTATCTATTCTACTTTCTCTAAATTCTATATCTAATTCAGATTCAACATCTGTCAACAAAGTATTTGTATTTACTTTTATTTTTTTCTTGACTTCTTTATTATTTACCTCTTTGTCATCAAATGTTCTATTTTCAATAGAGGCTAATAATTTCTCAGCTGTAATATATCTATTTTTAGCTTTAGTAACAGGACTGTCTTTTTCTAAATTTATTACTTCAAATTGATTGGGTGTTTTGGTCACTAATTTTTCCGAAGAAATTGAATTCGTTTTTAAATTATTATTTTTTAAAATAGACTCTTTTTGATTCAAATTCTCATGATTAGCTACTTGTTCAACTATTTCAAATTCTTTTATTGTATTTAATATTAACGTGCTTGAATCTTTTATTGGGGATACTTTTTTTTCTTCATTGACAATACCTTCATTAAAATGCTTTTCAATTACATCCGATTTTTCATTTTGATAAAGCCAAAACCCAACACTCAAAAAAAGCAATATTGAGGCTGCAATTCCTATATATTTATATATACCAAAAACTTTTTTGGGTTCTTTTTTTTCAGCCAAAGAAAGCATCGCATCTAATCGATCCCAAGCTTGATCCGTTGGCTTAATTTCTCTTGAACCTAACTGTTCTTTAATTTTAGTATCTAATTTATTTGGTTCCATTTTCTTTTAGCTTTAATAGGTTAATTTGATTTTGAAGCATTTTTCTAGCATGTGACAATTGCGATTTTGAGGTTCCTTCACTTATATGAAGCATTTTAGCAATCTCATGATGTTTATACCCTTCGATAGCATATAAATTGAAAATCATTCGATACCCATCGGGCAAGCTATCAATTAACAATTGTATATCATCTACTGAAAAAGTATCCATTTCCATAACACTTTCACTTTCAGATACAATTACAGTTTCTATTTCCTGATAATTAAAAATATTTTTTTTTACTCGAACAAAATCAATACACTCATGAATCATAATGCGTCTTATCCAACCTTCAAAACTTCCTTTGTGTTCAAACTTATTTAGATTAGTAAAGACTTTCATAAAAGCGGTAATCATAACGTCCTCTGCATGGTGCACATCTTTTATATATTGTCTACAAACACCTAGCATTTTAGGAGAAAATTGCGTGTATAATTGATGTTGGGCTTGTCTATTATTTAAAATAGCTTGCTCTATCAATTGTTTTTCTTCTCTATGTAAGTGTATGACTTTCATTTTTTAAATTTAGAAATTAGAATTCATAATTTAGAATTGTATTTCTTTTTTATATAGACGAGATGGTTTTTAAAAAGGTTGCATTAAAAATTGAATTTCAAAAAAATAAATTTCAAATTCCAATAAAACCGAATGAATAATACTTCTTATTTATATAGACGAGTTAGGTTCTAAAAAAGTTGTATGTATTTGTGACAATTTGTTAGTGTGTCAATTTGATGATTTATAAAACTTAGTGTCTATTGACAAATTGCTAAATCAAAAATTATATTTTACGTTCAATAACGTAATTGACCATTAATTCTAATGCTTCTTTATAAGAGGAAGCTGGGAAGTTTTGTAATAATGCTAAAGCTTCTTGTTGAAACTGTATCATTTTTTGTTCGGCATACACCAATCCGTTTTTATCTTTCACAAATTGAATGACTTCTTTGACTCTTTTTTTGTCTTTATTGTGATTTTTAACCGAATTAATTACCCAACTTTTTTCTTTTGGAGTACAATTATTTAAAGCATAAATTAGAGGCAAGGTCATTTTTTGCTCTTTAATATCGATACCGGTAGGTTTACCAATCGCATCTTCTGTGTAATCGAATAAGTCGTCTTTAATTTGAAAAGCCATTCCTATAAGCTCTCCAAATTTTCGCATTCTTTCCACAGTTTCTTTATCTTCAGGAACAACAGAACAAGCTCCTAATGAACAACAAGCAGCAATAAGAGTTGCTGTTTTTTGACGAATAATTTCATAATAAATGGCTTCAGTAATATCTAATCTTCTCGCCTTTTCAATTTGCAACAATTCTCCTTCACTCATCTCTCTTACAGCTACAGAGATAATTTTTAACAAATCGAAATCATTATTATCTATGGATAACAATAAGCCTTTAGACAATAAATAATCACCAACCAAGACTGCAATTTTATTTTTCCAAAGCGCATTGATGGAAAAGAAACCGCGTCTTTTATTACTGTCATCTACAACATCATCATGTACTAAGGTTGCAGTATGAATTAATTCGATAACGGAAGCTCCGCGATAAGTACGTTCATTGACTTCATTACTATTTGCCACCATTTTTGCAGTTAAAAAAACAAACATGGGTCGCATTTGTTTTCCTTTTCGGTTGACAATATAATGGGTAATTCGATTGAGTAAAGCAACTTTTGAAGACATTGATTCTCGAAACTTCTTTTCAAAAAGTTCCATTTCTTTAGCTATCGGTAGTTTTATTTGCTCTACTATTTTCATCGCGATAGCAAAAGTAACTAAAACATAATTTGTAACAAAGCAAAAAAAGATTTTATAGCCCAGATAGAAATGAAAAGTTTTTTATTGTAGCATAGCCTTTTTTTGTAGACGTACAAAAGCGCCCTTTGGAAGCTCTTTTTACGACTTACAAAAATGGTTATGCTGTAAAAAAATTGAAATGAATAGCTGGAAATAGCTTCTAAAAAAGAAAATCTAAAACAAGTTCAGCAAAACAATCTACTTTAGGATTTATTTGCCAATTGACCGCAAGCCGCATCGATATCTTTACCTCTACTTCTTCTCACTTTTGCTACTATATTATTTTTTTCTAAAGCAGCAATATAGGCATCAATTACTTGAGGAGCTGCTTGTTGAAATTCACCATCATCGATAGGATTGTATTCGATAAGGTTGACTTTACAAGGCACATATTTACAAAACTTCACTAAAGCGTCAATCGATTTTTTATCATCGTTAATACCTTTCCAAACCACATATTCATAGGTAACTTTGCTTTTGGTTTTTTTGTACCAATATTCCAAAGCTTCCCGCAATTCGTCTAACGGAAAACTTTTCGTAAAAGGCATGATTCGATTTCGGGTTTCTTCGATAGCAGAATGCAACGAAACTGCTAATTTAAATTTCACCTCATCATCTGCCATTTTTTTAATCATTTTGGAAACTCCTGAAGTAGAAACCGTGATTCTTTTTGGTGACATCCCTAATCCTTCGGGAGAAGTAATTCGATCTATGGCTTTCATGACATTAGGATAATTCATTAAGGGCTCTCCCATTCCCATGAAAACAATATTAGAAAGCGGGCGATCATAATACAAACGACTTTCATTATCAATAGCTGCAACTTGATCGTAAATTTCGCCTGGTTCTAAATTGCGCATTCTCTTTAAACGAGCCGTGGCACAAAAATTACAATCCAAACTACAACCAACCTGACTTGAAACACAGGCAGTAGTTCTAGTTTCTGTAGGAATTAAAACAGATTCTACAATTAAATTATCATGCAAACGAACCGCATTTTTTACTGTTCCATCTTCACTGCGTTGCATGGTATCGACTTTGATATGATTGATTACAAAATTAGCTTCTAACATGGCACGCGTTTCTTTTGAAAGATTGGTCATATCTTCAAAAGTATGGGCGCGTTTTTGCCAAAGCCATTCGTATACCTGATTTCCTCTAAAAGCCTTATCTCCATTAGAAACAAAAAAATCTCTTAATTGTTCTTTGGTTAATGCTCTAATATCTTTCTTTGTCGTTTGCATGGTGCAAAAGTAATGAATTTAGAGTTTAAAAGTAAGTCCTCAAGCAATGTTTAGTTTTTCAAAAAAACGAAATTTTCGATTACCAAAACATCTAATGCTGTTTCTCTAAACAAATCAAATGCTTCTTTAGGTGTTTCTACAATAGGCATTCCTTTTTTATTGAAACTTGTATTTAAAACAACAGCAATGCCACTTAATTCATAAAATGCCTGTATTAAATTATAAAATTTAGGATTCCAAGAAGCTTCAACCGTTTGCACTCTTGCCGAACCGTCTTTATGAGTAACATTTCTTAAGTTTTCTAAATGCTCCTTTTTAGTCCTATCTACTAAAATCATATACGGACTGTTTCTTCCTACTTCAAAATAATCTTGTACTTTTTCTTGTAAAACTGCTGGTGCAAAAGGACGAAAATCTTCTCTAAATTTAATAGTAGTATTGATATGGTTTTTCATGTTTTCTATTCCCGGATGTGCCAAAATACTTCTTCTTCCTAAAGCTCGTGGACCAAACTCAGAACCCGATTGAAACCAACCAATAGTTTTTCCGTGAAGCAATGCTTCTGCACTATAATGTAAGAGTTCGGGCTCTTCAAAAAAGTCTATCATTTTCAATTCGAGTTGGTATTCTTCATATGCCTGTAGAATAGCTTCCTTTGTATAGTGCTTACCAAAACATGTACTACCATTAGGTTCTTTTTTAGGTTGTTTCAAATAAGAAAGCCAACCGTAAAAAGCACAACCGAGCGCTAAACCATTGTCGCTTGCAGCGGGTTCAAAATAAATAGATTGAGCCACATTAGTATCTTCTAATTTTGCATTGGCAACAGCATTTAACGCTACACCACCGCTATAACATAAATTTTCATGAGGGAATTGCTTTGTTCGTAATTTTATACATTGTAAAACAGCTTTTTCTACTTGCTCTTGTGCCCATTTCGCTACATTGGCATAATACACAAAATGCTCTTTAAAAAAAGTGTATCCATTTGAAGGTTGGTTTAAAAATGTTTTCCAATCTTCTTTTACAAATAAGCGGTCATTTATGAATTCAAAAACTTCATAATCATATACACCAGTTTTACCGTAAGGTGCCAATCCCATTAACTTACCTACATCATCCATGTTTCCAAAAACATAATTACTAATGGTTGCGTAAAAACCTCCAATAGAATGTTTGGTTGTAGGTAACGCTATTTCAGATGAAGAAAGATCTGACATCTCACTAAAATCTTTAAACAAAGGAATCATGTCTTGTCCATCGAAATGATAAAAGCTATCTTTTTCGCATTGCATTTGTATGGAATTGAAAACATCCAACGCAATACTTTCTTTTTCATTTTGATGCAATAGTAAATACTGTTCTAATGGACTTCCACAACCATCAATTACCATTACATTACAACTTGTAAAAGGAGAAGTTCCAACCGCACTGTATGCATGTGCTAAGTGATGTGAAATACTAATCAATTTTGGTTCCATTTTTTCCTTAAATAACCTTTCTCCTCTAAAAAAATCTCTTGATGGAATTTCAAAATTTTCACATTGCACTACCAAATCCACATCAGTTAATTGTATCCCTTCTGTCTCTAAACAATATTGGATTGCTGCTGCATCATTACCTCCATCGTGTTTGATTCTGGTAATTCGTTCTTTTTCAATGGCCACACATATTTGACCGTTTTTTAATAATACTGCCGAGCCATTATGTGAAAGTCCCGTACCTAAAATATAAATAGGTTTTTTGTTCATTGTTATCTTTTGATAATTTACGGAAAACTACAAAAAATAATTTGATAACTTTGACTAAAATTAAAACTCAGTGTTATCATGCATTTTATTTCAGAAGAACTAGAAAATTATGTTGCCCATCATAGTCAGGACGAACCCGAATTATTAGCCAAATTAAATAGAGAAACATTTCAAAAGATATTACAACCTAGAATGCTAAGTGGACATTTTCAGGGTCGAGTTTTAAGTATGTTAGCTAAAATTATTCATCCAAAACATGTTTTAGAAATAGGAACGTACACGGGTTACGCGACTCTATGTATGGCTGAAGGTTTAGCACAAAATGGTACAATAGATACAATAGACATTAATGAAGAATTGGCTGATTTTCAAAAGAAATATTTTGACGCATCGGAATGGAAAAATCAAATTTTTCAACATATCGGTAACGCTTTGGATATTATTCCAACATTAAACAAACAATTTGATTTGGTTTTTATTGATGCCGATAAAGAAAATTATATCCAATATTTTCATTTAATAGTTCCAATGATGCGCAAAGGAGGTATTATTTTATCGGATAATGTACTTTGGAGCGGAAAAGTAATTGAAACTTTGGATCCAAAAGACACTAGTACAAAAGTATTATTAGAATACAACGCTTTATTAAAAAACGACCCAAGAGTAGAAACTGTTTTATTACCCATTCGTGACGGATTAACAGTAAGCCGTGTAATTTAATCTTGGATAGATGCAGGGAAATATTTGCTTACAAAATAAACATACAGCTTATAAAAAGTAATCCCAGTTAGTAAACCATAGGTATAACCTACTAGAATATCCATTGGAAAATGTAATCCGAGATAGATCCTGCTGTAGGCAAACACTAAAGGAAACAAATAAACTACAAAAGCATATTTATAGTATTTTCTCAGTATTAAAAATATAAAAGTCATGGATGCACAAGAACTAGAGGCGTGTCCTGAGAAGAAACTGAGTGTATCACTATGCTTTACAATTCTTATAATTGATTTAATCTCGAAATCATTACAAGGTCTCAAACGTTGAAAATAGTATTTGAAGAGATTGGTAGTTTGATCAGTAAATGTGATTAAAAGAGCAATAAAAAGAAGTGCTATTCCTAAATTTTTCCAACCAATTTTACGTTGAAGAATAAACAATACAAGTAAAAAATAAGGTGTCCAATTAAACTGCTTGGTGATTATCAACCAAAAAGCATCATATTTTTCAGAACCTAAACCATTAAGAAAAACAAATAATTCCTTATCTAAAGATACAATATGTTCCAGCATTAAAATTGTCTTTTTATAGGTCCTGAAAGATTTTCAATATCTTCTTTTACTTCTTCAATAGGTTTTGTAATATCATCAACAATATGATTAGACATATCCTTCAATGGATTTATTGTATTAGCAATTCCTTCTTTTGCTTTCCTAATTTCATCAGAAATACCACCTGTTAAAGAATTAACATCCACATCAGCATCTTTAGCACTATTGTGTATTTCTCTTTTTATTTCATTGGTTGCATTTTTTAGCTGTGCCATTGTTTTCCCTAAGAATCTAGCCATTTGAGGGATTTCTTTTGATCCAAAAAGCATCAATATAACAACAACTACAAAAAAAAATTCTGAAAATCCAATACCAAACATGAGTTAATCTATTATTTGAGACAAAGTTACAAAGAAAAAAATAACCTATATCAAAGTTTTACATTTTGATATAGGTTTTAACTATTTTTTACATTTAGATGAATGTTATTTATCTAATTCATCAAATTTTGATGTAGCGGCTTGGGCTGGCCAAACATTATTAGAAGTATCGATATCCGCTGTTTCCAATTTTGGATCTAATTGTATTTTTGTTACCTTTTTGTCTGTAGCAAAAACACGTTTAGCAGTATCATTATTTTTTCTCCAAATTTGAACTGGAAATTTGTGCATCTCTTTCGTTCCATCTTCAAATTGAAGCTCTACAATAATTGGCATCATTAATCCTCCAGGTTTACTAAATTCTACTTCATAAAAATATTTAGGAGTTGCTAATTTTTGTTTCTCTTCTGAAGTATAATTTTTAGCAACGTATTCATCTAAAATTTGCACATCTTTTACTTCAAAAGCTTTTTTTGTACTTGGATTAAATTCTTTGTGATTTTCATCAACTAAATAAATAAAAGGTCCTGTATCACGTAAAAATCTACCTCTTCTTGCTACAAAATCTTTCATTTCCTGAGTTGGTTCTAAAGAAACATAATATTGTTTTACGTCATTAATTCCTAAATCTACATAATCTGTAGAATAAAACCAACCTCTCCAAAACCAATCTAAATCTACTGCAGAAGCATCTTCCATAGTTCTGAATAAGTCTTCTGGGGTTGGGTGTTTGAACATCCATCTTTGTGCATAGGTTTTAAATGCGTGGTCAAACAATTCTCTTCCCATAATGGTTTCACGAAGAATATTTAAACCTGTCGCTGGTTTACCGTATGCATTGGCTCCAAACTGATAAATATTCTCGGAATTTGACATAATTGGTTCAATGAATTTTTGATCTCCTTTCATGTAAGGAACAATTTTATCTGCAGGTCCTCTATCAGTAGGAAAGTTAGGGTCAAATTCCAATTCTGTTAAATATTCTAAGAATGTGTTTAATCCTTCATCCATCCAAGTCCATTGTCTTTCATCAGAATTTACAATCATTGGAAAGAAATTATGGCCTACTTCATGAATAATAACACCTAACATACCATATTTTACACGATCAGAATATTTTCCATCTTTATCAGGACGTCCAAAGTTCCAACAAATCATTGGATATTCCATTCCTTGATCTTGAGCAGATACTGAAACTGCTTTTGGATAAGGATAATCAAAAGTATGCTTAGAATATGTTTTTAAAGTTTGTGCAACAGCTCTTGTTGAATATTCTCCCCATAAAGGATTTGCTTCTTTAGGATAAATCGAAATTGCCATTGGTTTTTTGGTGTCCAATTGTACTGCCATAGCGTCTAACATAAACTTTCTTGAAGTTGAAAAACCAAAATCACGCACATTCTCTGCTTTAAACTTCCAAGTCTTTTTAGCCTCAGCAAACCCTTTTTCAGCTCTTTCCGCTTCTTCTTGAGTTACGATAATAACAGGCTTATCAAAAGTTGTTTCAGCTTGTGCCCATCTTTTCATTTGCTCTGCTGAATATACTTCTTTTCTATTAATATTTACGCCTGTTCCTTCCATGATATGATCCGCTGGAACTGTAATACTTACATCAAAGTTTCCAAAAGTTAGAGCAAACTCTCCTCTTCCCCAAAATTGCATATTTTGCCAACCTTCCACATCGCTATACACAGCCATTCTTGGATAAAACTGAGCAATTACATACAAACGATTCCCATCTTCAAACTGTTCGTAACCAGAACGACCACCATCAATTTGATAATTATTAATATTATACCACCATTTTATAGAAAAAGTGACTTTTTGTTTCGATTGTAAAGGCGTATCTAAATTAATACGCATCATAGTTTGATTGATGGTATAGCTAATATCTTTACCTGATTTGTCTCTTACATATTCAATATGAAAACCGCCTTGAAAAGGCTCTTCCATAAACCTTTTTGCAAATTTATCTGGAGCCAAAGCAGGATCCATTCTTTGACTTTCTACTAGAGGCGTTTTAGAATCTGGTGCTCTAAGATTTTGATCTAATTGAATCCAAAGATATTCTAATGCTTCGGGAGAATTATTATAATAAGTAATTGTCTCAGAACCGTATAGTTTTTGTTTCTTATCATCTAATTCAATATTCATTTTGTAATCTGCACGCTGTTGATAATAAGCTGGACCTGGTGCACCCGATGCTGTACGAAACATGTTTGGAGTAGCCAATAAATCATACATTTGACGAAATTTATTTTCGTTGTAATGACCTGCTTCTCTTTTTTTATCTTCAGTTTTATTATCTTGAGCTGTAACTGAAAAAACAGCAAGGAAAAGAAAAACAGAAGAAAATAAAATCTTTTTTTTCATGGTAGGTTAATTAATTTAAAATTCTAAGAAAGCCGTAGGTTCTGAATCGGTCAACAGAAAACTACTTTTTTCATCATTAATATTAGTATGCAATAAATTTTGCTGTTCTTTAAATATTTCAGTTAAAACTGAATTTTCGATTTCGAAAGTAGTAATTTTTTCAGAAAAACTAACTTTTAAGTAACAAATTAACACATCATTATCAATTTCAGTCCCTAAAAATTTTAAATCGTAAGTTTTTTGATTGATTTTGACCTTCATTTTTTCTTTGAGATAATTCTCTACTAACTTATTTGCATCCTCAATTTGTCTATTAGATGCTAAATAAACTTTCTTATTGTATTTTTTTTCTAGTATTTTATTAAAATCATCTATAAAAATTCTAGAAGTTATTTCCACTCTACTTTTTGACTTAACATAATCTACCTGAGTGACTGAAACATAAAATTTATGTACTTGAAAAGATGATATTACTAAAAGTAAAAAAAAACTTAAAACTATTATATTCCTTTTTTTCATGAGGTAAAAGTAAAATTATTCTTTATTTTCTTCATGGAAAGCTTTCGCTTTTTTAACCAAATATTCTATAAGTTGTAATTCATTCTCTGCTTTCAAATATTCTGCCAATTCTAAACTTGGCATTTCCGCATAAGCTAAAAAAGTAGTGAAATCTTCTTTTCTTATTTTTAAATCAGAAACAAAAAAATTATATGAAAAACGCTCTTTCATGTGATCTGCAAAGGATTTCACCTGAATATCATGTAACCTTCTCTCCTCCATTACTTTTAAAGCATTTTTTTTAGAATTATTTTTAAATCCTAGCCATTTCCCAATTTGTTTACCTATTAACTTTAAATCAAAACTAGAACCGTTAGGCGCAAAATGATCTGGAGATGTTGTTATTTTTGTTCCTCTTCCATATCGAGCATCTTCATAATAGATCTTTTTTTTCATGTCTATAGGTGAAAGACCATAATTTTTAATTTTTTTTGTATCCTCTTCAAGATTTCCAGTTAAACTCATGGGTGTTATCACCACTTCATCCAATTCATTTATATTAATATTCAATCGAATTTCTAATTCATTTACATAAAAATCTTTTTCGGTTATCACATATTTTTTAGAAACAAAAGAGAGTGCCTGAAAAAACAAGGTATCTTTGGGTCTAGCTTTAATTGAAAACTTGCCATTATAATCAGAGACCGCACCAACATTAGAAGAAATATTAAAAACAGTAATATTTTCAACACTCATGGAATCAGCTATAATTTTCCCATTCATAATTTCTCTTTGTTTGTTTTGCGAAAAGAAAAGTTGAGAAAAAAGCAAAAAAACCATATAAATACTATTTTGTTTCATTTTTGCTTCCATTTATTTCTATTTCTTTCAATTTTAAATATTCATCCGCTAACTGACTTAGAACAAAAGTTGCCATTGTTTTATTATCTCTTTTCATCTCATTAGTAAATCTAGAATCTTCCACAACATAATAAATAAATCCATTTATATAATCATCAGGAATCTTAAGAGTATCTCTAATATATTCTTTAGTAAAAATACTCAACATCTTTTCTTGTAGCATTTCTTTACCTTCAACTATTAGTTCTTTTTTTAACATTGCTGTCCTTCCGCTTATCGAATTTATAAGACCATCAACACTCATTCCTCCTACAGGAATAAGTAGTGGGCTATACCATTTAAACTCTTCTGCGGCAGCTAACTTTCTTTCTGCAGGAGTATATTTTTTTTGACCTTTTGGAACAATTCTTAAAGATTCTGCAGTTATATTTTTGTATTTAGTTAAAGTCACTCCTGCCAGTTGATTTTCGTAAATTTCCATTGGTACAAAGACCAAATCTTTCTCAAAATCTTGTAGCAATACAATTCTTTGATACCCTTTTAAATGTACGGCACTAAACATGAGCGTATCATTTACAGAAGCATTGATTTTAAAATAGCCTCCTCTTTCAGATAAAACCCCTATTTTTTTAGATACATTTATAATATGAATGTCCTCTAAATAATTCGACTCAGATACAATTTTACCCTTAAAAACAGAATCGTTCTGAGCTAAAATAAGAAGAGGAAAAAAAAGAAATAATAAAAGTACTTTTTTAATCATATAACTTTTAATTATAGTATTTTGTAAAAGTAATTTAGAAAGCTGCCAATTAAATACTAATAAGATTATAAACTTTTGTTAATTGAAAATAGTAATTTTGAAAAAAAACAAAAATGAAAAATATAATTATAGCTAGCACTTCTACTTTATACAACGGCACTTACTTAGACTACTTATTGCCTGTATTAAAAAACCACTTTCAAAATGCTTCCACCATTCTTTTTATCCCCTATGCTAGACCGGGTGGTGTTTCGCATGAAGAATACACCAATAAAGTTAGAAAAGCATTTGAACAAATTAATAAAATTGTAGTAGGTATTCATGAATTTGAAAATCCTATAGAAGCAATTAAACAAGCCGAAGCTATTTTTACTGGAGGAGGAAATACTTTTGTATTAGTAAACGAACTTTATAAGAATAATGTTTTAGAAAGTTTGGAAGAGGTAGTAAAAAATGGTACACCTTACTTAGGAACAAGCGCAGGAAGTAATATTTGCGGTTTAACTATG
This sequence comes from Flavobacterium sp. 9AF, assembly GCF_902506265.1. Classification (GTDB taxonomy): domain Bacteria; phylum Bacteroidota; class Bacteroidia; order Flavobacteriales; family Flavobacteriaceae; genus Flavobacterium. The sequence continues at coordinate 1,233,573 of NZ_LR733556.1, forward strand.
CATACTACAAACGACATGCCTATTGTTTACCCGCCCAGCTTTAGAACTCTAGGTTTTGTACCCTTTAACATTAACCCCCATTATTTAGATCCTGATGCTTCTTCTACTCATATGGGAGAAACTAGAGAAACTAGAATTAACGAATTTCACTTTTTTAATCCACAACCCGTAATAGGTCTTCGAGAAGGTAGCTGGTTAGAAGTTAAAGGTAATTCGATACTACTGAAAGGAGAATTAAAGGCTCGCTTATTTCGTAAAAATCAAATTCCTGAAGAAATAAATCCTGAAACAGAACTTAGCGGCCTAAAATAAAAAAAGTCTCAAACTAAGGTTTGAGACTTTTTTTTGAGCGGAAGACGAGGCTCGAACTCGCGACAACCAGCTTGGAAGGCTGGAGCTCTACCAACTGAGCTACTTCCGCAATGATTTTTTAAACTGTCATTAAAGTTTAGAGCGGAAGACGAGGCTCGAACTCGCGACAACCAGCTTGGAAGGCTGGAGCTCTACCAACTGAGCTACTTCCGCATTAAAATTCAACATTTATATAGATGAATTCCTTTTGTGGGTGCAAATATACTTTAATTTTTTTCTTAGATGCAAATTTTTTTAATAAAATTTTACAGATTATTTTTTCAACATAAAACGCTGCTTTTTTTAATTCTATTAAGCAATTAATAATGAATATTTTATAAAAAAAATATTATAAAGAATTAAAAAAAACTTTTTTTGGCACAATTCTAGATTATATAAAACAATATTCAAATTAGAACTTATAAAAAGTCAAACACTTAAAAAGAAAGATTTTATACGACAAAGTGTTAAAAATTATTGATAAAAATCACTTTAAAATAATCACTATTGATTAAAAAAGATGTATTTTTAAAGAGAGCAAAGCAAATGTTAAAATCACTATTTTTAATGACAATAAGATTTTATTTAGTATGTATTTTTGCAAAGGATTAATTAAAATTTCATAAAACCCAATTGATTGTTGTTTATGAAAAATTAAAATTCAAATTTGACAATTTATGATTAAACCAATACATTTTATATTCATCACTTTTATCATAATTAGCTGCAAAGGTAAATTAGATACCTCAGCATCTATTGATGATATTTTACTTAAGGATGCAACTACACAAGAAATAGTTAGACCTTTACTACCCGAACATCTTGAAACACTAAAAGACAGTATTAAACTATATTATAGTAAATTGAATAATTATGAAATTTGGTATAGTTTGAAAAACAGAACGGATTTAATTAATGAAATTAAAAATTGCAACAAAGAGGGTCTAAATCCTACAGATTATAATTTAGAAACCATTTTAGATTTGGAAGAAAAAAGAAAAAAATTAAATGACGATGAAGTAATAAAATATGATATCATTTTAACAAAAAGCTTTGAAAAATTAGCTTTCCATCTTTATAGAGGCAAATTAAATCCAAATAAGCTATATAAAGATTGGGATTTAACTTTTAAATCAATAGCTTTATCTCACCTCTTAGAAAATGCAATTAAAAACAAAACGGTTGATAAGACTTTAGAAGAATTAAAACCAAATCATTATTTATATTCTAAAATTAAAGAAAGTTTAATTGTAATTGATCAATATCCTGATTATAAATTTGAAAAAAACAACATAAAGGATAAAATTCAATTGCATGACACATTAAATGAAATCATAACAATAAAAAAGAAATTAGCTTATTGGAAAGACTATACAAGAAAAGATAGTATAACAACAGCTATATATGATACTATTACTTTTTTAGCTGTTAAAAAATTTCAATCAAGACATGGATTAAAAGCTGATGGTGTAATAGGTAAAGGCACCATAAAAGCATTAAATTATACTAAAGAAGAAAGAAAACAACAAATTATAGCTAATTTAGAAAGATGGAAGTGGTTTCCATCAAATTTTGGAGAAGAGTATCTCTTGGTAAATTTACCCGATTATAATATAGTTTATGTAAAAAAAACGGACACTTTAGCCCAACATAACATTGTTGTGGGAACACCAAAAAGAAATACTCCTGTCTTAACTTCAAAACTATCTAACTTAGTATTTAATCCTACATGGACGGTTCCTCCTACTATTATAAAAGAAGACTTGACACCTTCAGCAAAAAAAAATCTAGAATATTTTAAAAGAACTAGACTAACTATTTACAATTCTGCTGGAAAAGTAATAGCACCCGAAGAATGGAATCCTGACAATTCTAAATCGTATCGATATGTTCAAGTTTCTGGATACAATAACTCTTTAGGATTGGTCAAATTTAACTTTCCAAACAAACATAGCGTATATTTACACGATACCAATCATAGAGATTATTTTTCACGCGAATACAGAGCATTAAGTTCTGGATGTGTGCGAGTAGAAAATCCGCTAGTACTAGCAGAAAAGATTCTTTCAAATGAGGACAAAGAATGGACTTCAAAAGAGGTTGATACAATTATAAGCAAAAAAAACATTAAGACTGTTCCTATTAAGAACAATATTAATGTTTATCTTTTATACTGGACTAATTGGCTTGATAAAGACGGATTGCAATTTAGAGAAGATATTTACAATCTTGATAAAAATCTTTATACCGCTTTACGAAATTAATTTAGATTTTGAAATATAATTTCTTGAAGGATGGTAAATAAATAAACAAGATTTATCTTTAATCAATTCTATCAATTGTTTTGAAATTTCATTTGGAACTGCTGGACAACCTTGGCTTCTTCCTAAGCGTCCGTTTGTCTTAACAAATTTTTCAGACACATAATCTGCACCATGAACCACAACAGCTCTATCTCTTGCATTATCATTTATTCCAAATTCCAAACCATCTAAGCGTAAAGACAATCCATGTTTACCTGTGTATGTTTCTCCTGTTGTATAAAAACCTAAACTACTTTGATAAGATTCAGATTTATTTGAAAACTCAGTAGCAAATAAATCACCTGAATTTCTTCCATGAGCAACTAAAGAACGAAGAATTACCTTTTTAGTATTCATATCTATTACCCACATTCTTTCTTCATTTGAAGATAAACTAAAATCAACTATAGTTAAAATATCCTTCTCAATCAATCCTTGGTTTTTTAACTCATTATATCCTTCAAATGCTTTTGAAAAACTTTCATATTTAGGTAAAGAAAGTTCATTAGAGAGAATAGAATTATAAAAAGATTTACATTTAGCTTCAAAGGCAACTTTAACATTTGCTGCTAATTTTGGGTCGGTTAAGTTAAATTTTTCTTCTTTACAATTATCTATAGAATTAAAACTAAAAAAAATAAAACTTAGGGCAAAAAGAGAGAAAATTTTGTAATTCATTGTTATTCTAATAGTTGTTAGGTTGTTTTGAGGTTTCAAATATATTTAAAAAAATTAACGATACAAATTTTTTTACGCTTTTTGTCGAAAAAAAATGCATTTAGTCGATATGTTATGAAAAAGTTAAAGATTTTATAATTTGTTTCCTCCAAAAATGAATAATTCTAAATTTGTAAAAAAGATTTCATGCATAATAACTTCGTTTTCTGCCTTTTATTGTTGTTATTTTCAAAAAATTTATTTTGTCAAGAAATTAAAAACAAAATAACTGTTAAAAAAACAATAAAAGCTGAAAGAAAGATTTCAGTAATATCAATTGATGGGCAGCTTGACGAAGAAGATTGGTCAAAAGCTTTACCCGCTAATAATTTTTTTACATTCTCACCTGATAATGGAAATCTTGAATCTCCCGACTTAAAATCTGAAGTAAAAATTTTATATGATAATGATGCTATCTATATTGGAGCAACATTATTTGATAATGAACCCCATAAAATTTTAAAAGAAATAACTGAACGAGACGATTTTGGTACATCGGATTTATTTGGTGTATTTATAAACGGATACAATGACGGCCAACAAGACTTTCAATTTTATGTTTCTGCAGCCAATGGACAAGGAGATTGCAATTTTACATCTCAAAATGGAGAAGATTATTCATGGAATGCCATTTGGTCTAGTAATGTTAAAATAACAAATTTTGGATGGGTAGTTGAAATGAAAATCCCCTATGCTGCCTTACGATTTCCAAAAAAAGACTTACAAACTTGGGGAATTAATTTTTTCAGAGAAGTAAGAAGAAATAGGCAAAAATACACTTGGAATCCTATATATAATGACATTGGTGCTTTTTCTCAGCAAGCTGGAATTTTAACAGACATTCAGTATATTGAACCGCCTACAAGACTTTTTTTAATACCCTACACTTCCGCTTATTATGTTACTAATAAAGAGGAATCTGAATTAACATTCAAAGGAGGTTTAGATATTAAATATGGTATTAACGATGCATTTACTTTAGACGCTATTCTAATTCCCGACTTTGGTCAAACTAAATTTGATAATGTTGAGTTGAATTTAGGCCCTTTTGAACAACAATTTAATGAAAATAGACCCTTTTTTACAGAAGGAACTGATTTATTTAACAAAGGAAACTTATTATATACTCGTAGAATAGGAGCTTCACCTCTATTTTATCCCGATTTAAATGAAAATGAATCTATAGAAGAGTTTCCTAAAAGCACTAATTTACTGAATGCTCTAAAAATATCCGGACGTAATAATGATGGATTAGGCATAGGTTTTTTAAACGCTATTACAGAAGAAACTACTGTAAACATTAAAAATGAGATTACAAATAATAATAAATCTGAAATTGTCTCTCCTTTAACAAATTATAATGTAACGGTATTTGACCAGCGATTTAATCAAAACTCTTCTATCACGTTTATTAACACCAATGTTACTAGAAATGGTCATTTTAGAGATGCAAATGTTACCGGTTTAATTTTCGATTTGAATACAACAAAAAACACATATAATCTATCCGGAAAAATAAATTGGAGTAATACATACGATATAAAAAATCAAAATGGAATTGAATCTGCTTTAGCTTTAGGTGAAACCTCAGGAAATTATCGCTTCAGTCTAGGTGGAGAATACATCTCAAAAGATTTTGATAAAAATGATTTAGGCATCATCTTCCAAACAAACTATTATAGTTATTATGGCAATGTAAGTTATAAAATTTTAACACCAACTAAAACATTTAATTCTTTCAATATAGGGTTATATAATTACATGGAGCACAACAATGACACCAACGAAATTCAGAATAATAATTTCAGTTTAGACGTTAATACAACTTCAAAAGACAATCATTATTATGGTTTTGGATACAGAATAAAACCATTTGAACGTTTTGACTATTATGAACCTAGACAAGATGGAAAATTTCTTATTCTACCAAAACTTCAAAGTTATTGGCTAGGTTTTTCATCCAACTACAATTATAAGTTTGCTTTCGATTTACAATTATCCCATTTATTTTATAATCAAAGTGGCAGATATGATTTTGATATTTCTTTAAGTCCTAGATATCGTTTTAATGACAAATTTTCTCTTATTTATGCTATAAATCCATATATACAAAAAAACAATATCGGTTTTATTGACTATTTAAGTGCTAGTAATGAAATTATTATGGCTCAAAGAAATAGAAACACAATTAATAACTCTTTAACCAGTAAGTTTTCAATAAACAGTCAAATGAATTTTAATCTTTCAGTGAGACATTATTGGTCATTCGCAGAAAACAATACTTTTTATAGCTTATTAAACAATGGAAGATTAATTGAAAAAAATGATTATACTGATAATAAAAATTCAAATTTCAGCACATGGAATTTAGATTTATCCTATTCTTGGTGGTTTGCTCCAGGCAGTCAAGCTACTATTTTATATCGAAATAATGCCTCCAACTACTCCAGTGAAATTGATAAAAACTTTAAAAATAATTTTAATTCACTACTAACCGATAATCTCAACCATACTTTCTCTATAAGTATACGTTATTTTATTGATTATAATCAAGCTAAAAACTGGATTAAAAAAAGTTAAAAACCCTTTATAGTTTCTCAATCGTTTTCGCATTTTTATTGCGAAATTCAGCTTCATTTTCTTTATCTGAATATGTCAAATAGCTATATTTGTAGAAATACATTCAAAAAAAATGAATAAAAAAGTAATCTTAATGATATTAGATGGTTGGGGAAAATCACCTGACCCAAAAGTTTCCGCAATTGACAATGCAAACACTCCATTTATAGATAGTTTATATACAAAATACCCTAACGCACAATTAAGAACCGATGGACTAAATGTTGGTTTACCAGAGGGTCAAATGGGAAATAGTGAAGTAGGACACATGAATCTTGGCGCTGGAAGAATTGTGTATCAAGATTTAGCTAAAATAAATTTGGCTGTAGCCAATAAAACGATGCATCAAGAAAAACCATTGACAGATGCATTTGAATATGCAAAGAAAAACAATAAAGCCGTTCATTTTTTAGGATTAGTCTCTGATGGTGGTGTTCACAGTCATACCTCTCATTTAAGAGGATTAATAGATGTTGGTCAAGAACTTGGTGTTCAAAATATGTTTGTTCATGCTTTTACAGATGGTAGAGACGTAGATCCAAAATCTGGAGCGCAATATATTGAAAATTTACAAAGTTATTTATCGCATACTAATGCCAAACTAGCCACTATAATTGGAAGATATTTTGCTATGGATCGCGATAAAAGATGGGAAAGAGTAAAACTAGCTTATGATTTAGTAGTAAACGGGCAAGGCACTCCATCTAAAAATGCAACACAAAGTATTCTAAACAGTTATAACAACAATATAACAGATGAATTCATCCAACCTATTGTAATGACTGGAATTAATGACTTACCAATTACTACAATCAAACAAGATGATGTGGTTATTTTCTTTAATTTTAGAACAGACAGAGGACGTGAATTAACGGAAGCATTATCGCAACAAGATTTTCACGAACAAAATATGCACAAATTGAATTTGTATTATGTTACCATGACCAATTATGACGAAACGTATAAAAATGTACAGGTAATTTATGACAAAGACAACATCACAGAAACCTTAGGAGAAGTTTTAGAAAAAGCGGAAAAAAAACAAATTCGTATAGCTGAGACTGAAAAATATCCACACGTAACTTTCTTCTTTTCTGGTGGTCGAGAAGAACCCTTTATAGGAGAAAGTCGTATTTTAAAAAATTCACCAAAAGTGGCTACTTACGATTTACAGCCGGAAATGAGTGCTTACGAATTAAAAGACGCTTTAGTTCCAGAACTAAAAAAACGAGATGTAGATTTTGTATGTCTTAATTTTGCAAATGGAGACATGGTTGGACACACTGGTGTAATGGAAGCAGCCATTAAAGCTTGTGAGGCCGTAGATGTTTGCGTAAAAGAAGTTGTAGAAACCGCTTTGGAAAATGGTTATACTACTTTACTCATTGCCGATCATGGGAATTGTGAAACCATGATTAATCCAGATGGCACACCTAATACCGCGCATACTACAAATCCGGTACCACTTATATTAATAGACAAAGAATTACAAGCTATTCATGACGGTGTTTTAGGCGATATTGCTCCAACAATTTTAGATTTAATGGGTATTCCGCAGCCAGAAGCTATGAGTTGTAAATCGTTGTTGTAAATGAAAAAAACACTTGTTTTATTGTCCTTATCACTAATTGGGTTTAGCGGATTTAGTTTATTTCAAAAAGAGAAAATAATAGATTTTGTCACTTATCAAATAAATCCAAACAAACAAATGGTTTGCTTTTATTGGAAGGATGAAAACAATGCAAATTTTAGCAGTATTGAAAATTTAAAAAAATGGCTATCAACAAAAAATAAAGAATTGCTTTTTGCAACCAATGGAGGTATGTATAAAAAAGATTTTTCACCTCAAGGTTTATATATAGAAAATTATCAACTAAAAACACCTTTAGACACAACTAATGGGAAAGGTAATTTTTATTTAAAACCAAATGGTGTTTTTTATATCTCAAATGAAAAAGCTTTTATAACTACAACAAAAAACTTTAATTATTCTAAAGAAATTCAATATGCAACTCAATCTGGTCCTATGCTAGTTATTGATAACCAAATTCACTCGGCATTTACTAAAGGATCTAAAAATTTAAATATTAGAAATGGTGTAGGAATATTAGAAAATGGAGAAATCTTTTTTGCAATGTCTAAAAAAGAAATTAATTTGTATGATTTTGCAAGCTATTTTAAACAATTAGGTTGTAAAAATGCCTTATATTTAGACGGATTTGTATCTCGTACTTATTATCCAAAAGAAAACTGGATACAAACTGATGGTAATTTTGGAGTTATCATTGGTGTTACAAAAAACAAATAAATTATGAAAAAAATTAGCTTATTCTTCCTTCTTTTAATTATCAACAGTTGTGCATTACATTCTAAAGGTGAAGACGGAAAACCTGGAACAAATGGGAAAGATGGAAGAGCTACTCTTGGATTGAATTTGGATAAAAAAGACAAACCAAAAGAAATTGTCGATGGAATTCTTATTGGTAAAACCAAAAAAACAGACTTATTACAAGAACCATTTAAGGAATGGTTTGAAAGCAGTTCAGCAGACTATCAACCTAATGCTGAAATAATTAGTCATTTAAAAAAAATACCACAAAAATATTCTATAACAATTTTTATGGGAACATGGTGTGAAGACAGTCAGAACCAAGTGCCAAAATTTTATAAAATTTTAGAAGAAATTAAATTTCCAGAGGAAAAGGTAACACTTATTACCATGCAAAGAGACAAAACAACTCCTGAGCTATTTGAAAAGGGATTGCAAATCACGAATGTTCCTACTTTTATTTTCTATGAAGATGGAAATGAAATGAATCGAATTGTAGAGTCACCTGTGGAAACTTTAGAAAATGATATGCTAAATATTTTATCAAAAAAACCTTATAAACACATTTATGCTGAATAAATTGCGTTAAATAAACAATTAATACAGAATAACTACTTGTTTTTGTTACTTTTGTAGCTTTATAATTATTGCTATGAAATCTTTACATTTAAGTCTGATATTCAGTTTATTAATTAATTTTTCAATATATAGTCAAGGTGGTGCTTCCTCTTGTGCTGAATTAGCGGCTAATGCTGAAGCCTTTCAGTCTTGTGCCACCAACGTTCCTTTTTCAAATTCAGTAGGGCAAAATGGAGAAAATTTCAATACAACTTGTATTGGAGAACCATTTCATGGGCCTACATGGTTTTTTGTGAAAATACAAAATTCTGGCCCAATTACTTTACAAATTAGCCAAACGGATTTAGCCGGCAATGGAACTGATGTAGATTTTGTACTTTGGGGACCTTTTAACACGCTCAACAATGTATGTAATTTATTAAATACAAGCACAGAGGTTGATTGTAGTTGGTCGAGCGCTAGTATTGAAAATATAAACATTCCTAATGCCACAGTGGGGCAATTGTATGTTATGCTAATCGACAATTATTCAAATGTCCCTGGAAACATCACTGTTACTCAAATATCTGGAACGGGGTCAACAAATTGCGATTTTTTATCACTTACCAAAATCACCAATACTGATGGAACCGATATTACCCAAACAGACTACTGTAAACCTGCGACAAAAGATTTAATGGCTAAAATAGATGTAAGTAATTTTAGTGGATCAGCATCAAATTTAAGATTTAGTTATACTTGGTATAAAGATGGTGTGCAAATTGGCACACCTATTACAAATTCTAATTCTCCTACGAATACTATAACCGTTAATGAAACAGGAATATATAGAGTGGAAACTACTGCGTATGACGTTACAAATCCTGGTGTTGTACAAAATAGTGATACTTCTATCGATCTGAAATTCCATATCGTTCCAGATATTTCAATACAAAACACAAATACAGTTTGTTTAAATACAAATCCTGTATTAAATACAACAATAATAAACAATGCGCTCTTAATTCCTTCTGTTGATGTTTTAAGTTATCAATGGTATTTAAATTCAAATCCTTTAAATGGGCAAACAAATGCTTCGTTGACCCCTAACGTTCCAGGAGATTATTATGTTATCGTTTCTAATAATTCTTGTTCAGATGTACAGTCAAATACGATTAGAATCATTGCAAATCCTAATATAACTATACAAAACAATCAAACTATTTGTGAAGGTGATAATTATACAATAACATCGGCTAATTCCAATGCTTCAATTAACAATAATGTAACTTATGAATGGTATAAAGATGGGGTTTCAACAGGAGTCAATACAGCTAACTATACAGTAAATGCTAGTAATCAAGCCATCAATACAACAGCAACTTATTATGTGATTGCTACCGAACAAAACACTTGTACAAGCACTTCAAATACAGTTAGTGTTACAATAAATGCGCTTCCTGTAGTTACAACAACTCCTATCCTTTTTGAACAATGTGATTATATCCCTTCAACATTAGATGGAATTGCGGAAATGAATTTAACTAGTTTATATGATGTTATCACAAATAATACACCTGGATACACCTTATATTATTATCAAGATGTAGGTTTAACTAATCTTATAAACAATCCAACAAATTATATTAATACAACTTCTCCTTTTAATCAAACTATTTATGTAAAAGCAGTAAATGAAGCCACTACCCCAAATTGTACTTCTTTAGGAACTGCAACCATAAACATACAGGTTAATCCTACTAATTTATCCAATTATAACGATGTGCCTCCTGTTTGTCCCGAAGTAAATGAAAATTATGGATTTGTGGATTTTAACGCACAACGCAATTATATCAAAAACACTTATTTCCCTTCATCAAATGTGATTATATCTTTTCATGATAATACTTCAGATGCTTCAACTGGTTTAAATGGTTTCACCAACACCACTCCAATTCCTATTGGAACAACAGTAATTTATGCTAGAGTAATTTCTGCAACTACCGCTAGCTGCGAAAGTGTTGGAACTTTTAACACAACAGTAACAAATCCACCTATACAAACAGTAGTAACAAATTCTGATGTGTGTTTATTAGATAATTTCTTACTTAACACTAAAGATATTGAAGCGCTTGCTGGACAAAACGCAACAGTTGTTAGTTCCTATTATGAATCTTTTACGAATGCTGTAAATAATATTCAACCTATTAATAAAAACACACCCTTATCTTTAACTTTAGGAACAAAATCCTATTTCATTCGTTTATATGATACAAGCACCCAATGTATTTCAATTGTATCTTTTAATATTACCGTATTTCCAAACCCAACTCTTGTTGATCCAGACCCAATAAAACATTGTGGTGATGTAACGGCAGATTTTAATTTGGATTCCAGAATTGATCAAATAACTAGTAACAACACCAATTATCAAGTAACATTTTATGCCACAACTACCGATTTATTAGCTGACAATCCTATAACTAACACTACAAATTATAACAGTGGTACTACGACAATTTATATAAAAGTAATTGATTTAGCCAATAACAATTGTGAATCCACTACAACACTAGATTTAGAAGTTTTAACTGTACCAGGCGCTATAAATAACCCACAACCTCTCGAAATTTGTAATGATTCTGGATATGAAGTCTTTGATTTAACTAGTAAAGAGACTGAAATGTCTGGAACAACATTAACTACAGAAATTGCTTTTAGATATTATATCGATTTTAATGATGCTATAAGTAACAATTTCAATTATATTTCTAACCCTAATGAATTTACAAATACTATTGCAGAACATCAAACTATTTATGTTAGATTAAACAGTAAAGTAAATAGAGATTCGGAAACGAGTGTAGCTTGTTTTAGAATTCTTGAATTAGATTTATACATTCGAAAATACCCTGAGAATAATTTGTACAACTATCCATATATCATTTGTTATGATCAACAAAGTAATACCATTACACCTGTTGAGATAAAGACTTTACTTTCAAATAGCAATTACAACTTTGTATGGTATAATGATTTTGACGCTATTAACGGAAATGAAATTAATGGAGAAACCAATAATTCTTTTATTACTAATACAACAGGAGAATATTCTGTAAAAGTGACTAACATTTCAAATGTTGCTATGTGTTCAAGTGTCTTTAATTTTACAACTGCAATTTCATTGGTACCAAATTCAATAACGGCTTATCCTAACGAATTAATTGCATTCGAGACAGATAATACTATCGCAGCTACTGTATTACCACCATCTACTGATTATCTTTATAGTATTGATGGAAATTCTTGGCAAGAAAGTCCAATATTCACAAATGTTTTACCTGGAAAATACACCTTAAGCGTGAGAAGCAAATTTGGTTGCGGAGAAATCGATACCGATTTTATTATTGCAGATTTCCCACGTTTTTTCACCCCGAATGGAGATGGTTTTAATGACACATGGAATATACAAGGAACTGAAACGATTGATGTTCTTACCATTTATATTTTTGACAAATACGGGAAACTTTTAAAACAATTAGCGCCTAATGGTTCTGGCTGGGATGGAACATTTAATGGGAAACCATTACCATCATCTGATTATTGGTTTAAATTAATTTACACAAAAGACAATATAACTAAAGAATTTAAAAGTCATTTTACTTTAAAAAGATGATTTATAAAAACTATTTTAATCCCGATTTATTCGGGATTTTTTTTGGAACAATTCTAAATTAAAAGTTAAACTTTTAAAAACTAATAGTAATACTATTATATTTGTAAGTATAAATTTCATTTATGGATAATTTACTTTCAAAAATCAATATTTCAGTTAACGAAAAACTGTATGTTAAAAATCCTGAAACTTCAGATTTAGGTAAAAAAATTATTGAAAATAGCATTCTTTTAATTCATGAAATAGGTTTTGATGCATTTACATTTAAGAAGCTAGGTGAAAAGATACAATCAAACGAGAGTTCAATCTATCGGTATTTTGAAAGTAAACATAAACTGCTCTTGTATCTATCGTCTTGGTATTGGTCTTGGATTGAGTATCGTTTAGTTTTTGCTACAACTAATTTAAAAGATCCAATAGAAAAATTAATAAAAGCCATTGAAATAGTTACAGAAGAAATTATTGACGACATATCTACAAGGCACATTAACGAATCTATTTTAAATAAAATTATTATATGTGAATTTACGAAGACATTTTTAACCAAAGAAGTAGATGAGGAGAATAAAGAAGGCTTTTTTTTAGTCTATAAAACTATTATTAATAGAATAATAATTATGATTGAAGAGGTGAAACCAAATTATAAATATGCCAAAACACTAGCCTCTTCAATTGTAGAAGGAGCTTTACATCAACATTATTTAAAAGAACATTTTAAAACGATAACAAATCTATCTGAAAACAATTGCCTTGCTGATTTCTACATAGATTTAATAAAAAAAACCTTGATATGACACCATTAGAAAGATTTAAAAACTTAATACTTATAGATAAAAGAGACATTTATCAAATATTTTTGTATTCTATTTTTGGAGGATTTATAAGTTTAACTTTACCACTTGGTATTCAATCTATTGTTAATTTCATACAAGCAGGTAAAGTTTCTACATCATGGGGAATTTTAGTAATTGTTGTGGTAATTGGAGTTATACTTGTAGGAGTTTTTAAAATTATGCAATATCGCATATCAGAAAACTTACAACAAAAAATATTTGTTCGTTCTTCTTTTGATTTTGCCTATCGCTTCCCAAAAATTAAATTTAACCGATTATACAATCAATATCCTCCAGAATTAGCCAACCGATTTTTTGATACCTTATCGATTCAAAAAGGGTTTTCTAAACTTTTATTAGATATCTCAACAGCCATTTTACAAATAGTATTTGGGATGCTATTATTGTCTTTATACCATCCATTTTTTATTCTATTTGGGATAATCCTATCCGGACTATTATATATTATTTTTAAAGTAAATTTTAAAATAGGTTTAGAAACCAGCTTAAAAGAATCAAAATACAAATATAAGGTAGCTCATTGGATACAGGAAATTGCTAGAAATCATGTGAGTTTTAAAAATAAAGACCTTTTCCAATTTTCACTGAATAAAAATGATATGTTAGTAAGTGATTATTTAGATTACAGAGAAAAGCATTTTAAAATTCTTAAAAGACAATTTATACAATTAGTCGGTTTTAAAACTATTATTACAGCGGGTTTATTAATAATTGGCGGGCTTTTAGTTCTAAGCCAGCAAATGAACATTGGTCAATTTGTTGCTGCTGAAATTATAATCTTAACTATCATAACTGCAGTAGAAAAACTATTTGGTGGATTAGAGTTATTTTATGATGTTCTTACTTCTTTGGAAAAATTAGGCGCGGTTTCAGATTTAGAAATTGAACAAGAAAAGAATACTCAAAACTTATTATTAGACAATGAAGAGATAACTATTGAGACTAAAAATGTTTCTTATAAATATCCAGATAGTGAAAAGCCGATTCTAAACAATATTAATTTAACCATTCAACCTAAAGAAAAAGTTGTTTTACAAGGAGAAAATGGTTCTGGCAAGAGTACACTAATAAGGTTGTTAGCAAAAATAATTGAACCCAACACAGGTACATTATTCATCAACAATATCACAATCGATAAAATTAATATTAACAGTTATAGATCAAAAATAGGTTTAATTACCCGAGAAGATTCTACTTTTGAAGGAACCATTTTGGACAATATTACTTGTCAAAATCCAACCTTAAACATGAGTGAGATTAATTATGTTTTAGAAAAAGTAGAATTAATTGATTTTATTAAATCCTTACCTCTTGGTTTAGATACTCCTTTATTCCCTGAAGGAAAGCAAATTAACGCTTCTGTTGTCCAAAAAATAATTTTAGCACGTTGCATTTTATCGAAACCCGATATCTTATTATTAGAAGACCCTATTAGTAAAATTAGCAACATACAAGCAGAAAAAATCATCAGTTTTATTATGGATCCCAAAAATAATTGGACAGTTGTTGTAACTTCTACAAATGAAGATTGGAAGAAGTACGCTAGTCAAGTAATTACATTGGAAAATGGTCAAATTGTTTAACTCTAAAAATCATCAAAATGCTTAACATAACAAAAAACAGAGTTGATACTTATATTGATTTGTCTAAATATAAATCCAACAGGGTACTTGCAGACAATAAAGGATACCTTATAATTAAAAGAATTTTAGGTGGAATGGCAATCCTTACACTACTTTTTCTTTTTTTACCATGGACACAAAATATTTCAGGTTCTGGATTTGTAACCACTTTAAAACCCAATCAGAGACCTCAAGAAATACATTCTGCTATTGCTGGAAGAATTGAAAAATGGTATGTAAATGAGGGTGACTTTGTCAAAAGAGGCGATACTATTTTATTTATTTCAGAGATTAAAGAAAATTATTTGGATCCAAATCTAGTTGAAAACACGGGCAACCAAGTAATTGCCAAAGAAAATGCAGTTCAATCCTATGCTGGTAAAGTAAAAGCACTCGATATGCAATTAGGTGCTATTGAAAATGAAAAGAACTTAAAATATAAACAAGCACAAAACAAATTAAAGCAATCCTATTTAAAAGCGACTAGCGATAGTATCGATCTACAAGCTATTAAAACCCAATTAAAAATAGCTGAGACACAATTTAATCGTGCGGTTAACCTAAATAAAGAAGGCTTAAAACCTTTGACAGATGTTGAAGAGAAGAAAGTTAAATTACAGGATATGCAAGCTAAAATTATTACCCAAGAAAATAAGTATCTAGCGAGTCAGAATGAAATTTTAAATGCCACAATGGAACTAAACCGAATTGCAGCAGAATATGCCGAAAAAAGTGCTAAAGCGAGTAGTGACAAACAAACCGCATTAAGTTCACAATATGATACTGAAGCTCAAGTAAATAAACTTAAAAATCAATATACAAATTATCAAATTCGAAACGGTCTATATTACATTACAGCTCCACAAGATGGATATATTAATCGCGCTATTCAATCTGGTATAGGTGAAACAATAAAAGAAGGAGAATCGATTGTAAGTATAATGCCTTCAAATTTTGAAATTGCTGTAGAAACTTATATTGATCCTGTGGATTTTCCTTTGATTAACAAGGGAGAAAAAGTTAGAGTTTGGTTTGACGGTTGGCCCACAATTGTATTTAGTGGATGGCCTGGAGCTTCTTATGGTACATTTGGAGGTTTAGTAGTTGCAAAAGAAAACTTCATTAGCGAGAATGGGAAATATCGGGTTTTAATTGCTCCTGATCCAAGTGATAAAAAATGGCCAGAACAGTTAAGTATTGGTGCTGGTACACAATCAATAGCTTTATTGGAAGACGTTCCTATTTGGTTTGAAATTTGGAGGACTTTAAACGGGTTTCCACCCAATTTTTATCAACCTGAAGGTGCTAAAAATAAATCAGACAAAAAATAATTTCGTATGAAAGCAAAAATTTGTATTCTTTTCTGGTTTTTAAGTAGTTTTATCGTAGCTCAAGAACCTTCACGAGAATTTACATTCGATGAATTTCTAGGTCATGTAAAAAAAAATCATCCTTTAGTAAAACAAGCCAATTTAAAAATAGCTGAAGCTCAAATTAAATTACTAAAAGCGAGAGGTGGTTTTGACCCAAAAATTGAAGCAGATTATAGTGAGAAACAATATACTGATAAAAATTATTATTCTATTTTTAACGGAAGTTTTAAAATTCCAACTTGGTACGGTATAGAAATTAAAGCCGCTTTTGATAACAATGAAGGTATTTATTTAAATCCAGAAAATACGGTACCAAATACAGGTTTAACATCTTTAGGTATTACTATCCCAGTAGGACAAGGGCTTTGGATAAATGAACGAATGGCCGATTTAAGAAAAGCAAAACTGTATCAAAAATTAAACAAAGCTGAAAGAGATATTGAAACTACTAATGCCATTTATGAAGCTGCATTGCGCTACATAAATTGGAAAAAAAGTTATAATGAAAGAGAACTTTATGCTACCTATCTTGAAAATGCAGAAAAAAGATACCAAGGAGTTATCAAATTAATAGAACAAGGAGACAAAGCAGGAATAGACAGCATAGAAGCAGGCATAACAGTTAAAACAAGAAAATTAAATCTTGAAAATGCTCAATTAAAATTAATTAAAAGTAAACTAGAATTATCTAATTATTTATGGACAGATGATGGTGTTCCTTTAGAGATAGATGATTCTTTATTTCCTGATAGTAAACTAGAAAATACTATTTTAATATCATTACAGATTGATGATTTTAACACATCAAACATTGAAAATCACCCAAAAATCAATGCTTTAGAATCTAAAATAGCTGTTTTACAAGTGGAAAGAAAATTTTATGCTAACCATTTGCTCCCTAAGTTGAATGTAAGTTATAATTATCTTTCTGAACCCAGTAATTTTGAAGACTATCGATTTGAAGATTACAAGATAGGTGTACAATTTTCATTTCCATTATTTTTAAGAAAAGAAAGAGCCAATTTAAAATTTGCCAAACTTAAAATTCGAGATGCAGAGTTAGGTTTAGATTTTGAAAGGGAAAGTCTAAAAAATAAAATTGCGTATCAAAAACAAGAGATACAATCATTTAAAAGACAACGCGACTGGAACAATCAATTAGTTTTCGATTTTAGCACTATGCTTGAAGCTGAAGAACGTTTATTTCAAATGGGTGAAAGTTCGATTTTTTTAATTAATTCTAGAGAAAATAAATTGGTAAGTACCCAGCTAGAAAATATAGGTTTAGAAAATGCTTTTTTAGAAGCTTCATTAGGTTTGTATAAAATTATAGCGAGACCAGAATAAAAAAATAAAAATCCCGATTGAATCGGGATTTTATTTTTTATAACACTACAGATAATTAGTAACGACCACCTCTATTGTTATCTCTGTTAGAAAAGTTTCCTCTTCCTCCCCCACCATTTCCACTACGGTTGAAAGGTTTTCTTTCTCTATCACCTTGTGGTTTTGGTTCAGATTTGTTTACTACGATAGTTCTGCCTTCTACAGTACCACCATTTAATTCGTCGATAGCTTTTTGAGCTTCCGCGTCATTTGGCATTTCTACGAATCCAAATCCTTTACTTCTTCCAGTAAATTTATCAGAGATAATCTTAACTGAATCAACAGTTCCATACTCTTCAAAAAAACCTCTTAAATCTGCTTCCTCAATACTATAAGGAAGACTTCCTACAAAAATGTTCATAAATAAATAATATATTATCACAAATGTACTCTTTTAATGAATACAAAAAATTTTTATTTCATTTATTTTCAAATATTTAGGCAAAAATATTTTTTTTGCAAGACAAACTATTGAATTACAAACTATTTACTAAATCAAAATAGGCTTTCTCTATCCACTCTTGATGTATTGGATGTGCTATTTTAACCAACTCTTTAACTCTTTGCTTCAAAGACTTACCATATAAATCGGCTATTCCATTTTCTGTAATTACATAATGTATATGTGATCTTGTAGTTACCACACCTGCCCCCTGCTTTAAATAAGGAACAATTCTACTTTCTCCATTTTTAGTAATAGAAGGCAGCGCAATAATTGCCTTACCCCCTTCACTTAAAGAAGCTCCTCTAATAAAATCCATTTGTCCTCCTACTCCCGAATACATTTTGGCCCCAATTGAATCAGCACATACTTGTCCAGTTACATCCACTTCTATGGCTGAATTAATAGCTACCATTTTTGGGTTCTTACGAATGCGAGCCGTATCATTAACAATTGAAGATTCTTTCATCTCTATAAAAGGATTATCATTTACAAAATCATACAACCGTTTAGAACCAATTAAAAAAGTAGCCAAAGCCCTTCCTTTAAAAATACCTTTATAATTACAATTAATTACATCTCTTTCGATTAAATCAATTACTCCGTCAGAAAACATTTCAGTATGCAATCCTAAGTTTTTATGATGCGTTAATTTTGATAAAGCGGCATTAGGTATAGATCCAATACCCATTTGCAAAGTGCTTTTATCATCAATTAATGATGCAATATAGGATCCTATTTTTTCCTCTGCTTCTGTAAACGGTGCAACTTCATGCGCATAAATGGGTAAATCTACATCTACTAAATAATCAATTTCAGAAATATGCATGATGCCATCACCAAATGTTCTTGGCATATTTGGATTTACTTGAGCGATAACGGTTTTTGCATTTTCTATTGCAGCAATTGAAGCCTCTACTGAAACCCCTAAAGAGCAATATCCATGCAGATCAGGTGGAGAAACCTGAATAAAAACAACATCTAACTTTAAGACATTTTTTCTAAAAAGCAACGGTAATTCACTTAAAAATACGGGTGTATAAGAACCATTTCCTGCTTTTAATGTATGACGTACATTTTTACCTAAAAAAAATGAATTTACATGAAAACTAGCAGCCAATTCTGGATTAGCATATGGAGCTTCCCCTTCTGTATGTAAATGACAAACTTCTACGTTTTTAAGTTCATCTGCTCTTTCAGACAATGCTTTTGTTAAAACTGTGGGCGTTGCTGCTGCCGCTTGAACATATATTCTATCTTCTGATTTTATAATTTTTACAGCTTCTGATGCTGATACATACTTACTACTCATACCTTTAATTTTATTGTACAAAACTACTATCTTATACTTCTTTAAAATATGATTTTTCTCATCTTTATTATTAAAAATAGTCTATGCAAAACACAATTTGCCTAGCCCAGATAGTAGCGACATCCTTTTTGTTTTCCTATACAATTTTTGTTTTAAGTATAAGGAAAAACAAAAAGATATAGCGGATAGCTGGAAATAGCTTCTAAAAACCATTTAAAATTGTATTTTTGCTTTTTAGAATTGCACTATTATGATTGTTATAAAAACAAAAGAAGAAATTGAGTTAATGCGTGAAAGCGCACTATTAGTTTCTAAAACATTAGGATTAATTGCGAAAGAAATTAAACCCGGAGTAACTACGTTATATTTAGATAAAATTGCAGAAGAATATATTAGAGATCATGGTGCTGAACCTGCATTTTTAGGCATGTATGGTTTCCCTAATTCGCTTTGCATGAGTCCTAATACTCAGGTAGTACATGGAATTCCAAACGATATCCCTTTACAAGAAGGAGATATTATTTCTGTAGATTGTGGAGCTTACAAAAATGGGTTTTATGGTGATCATGCCTATACTTTTGAAGTAGGTGAAGTGGATGCAGCAACTAAAAAATTACTTCAAGTAACAAAAGAATCGCTATATGAAGGTATTCGTGCCACAAAAGTAGGTAATCGAGTAGAAGACATTGGTTTTGCTATTCAACAATACTGTGAATCGCATGGTTATGGTGTGGTTCGTGAATTATGTGGTCATGGTTTAGGAAAAAAAATGCATGAAGACCCTGAAGTTCCAAATTATGGTAAACGTGGAAGAGGTAAAAAATTAGTTAACGGAATGGTTATTGCCATTGAACCGATGATTAACATGGGTACCAAAAACATTATTCAACATAGAGACGGTTGGACCATTACTACTGCTGATGGAAAGCCTAGTGCTCATTTTGAACACGATGTTGCTATTGTTGATGGGAAGCCAGAATTACTATCTACCTTTGCTTATATTTATGATGCTTTAGGAATTATAAGTAATGAAGAGGAAGGTTTAAGACAAAAAACACTTGTACTATAATTTCACATACAAATAAAACCTTAGTTTCTCTTATAAAATCTAAACAATGAACTGTAAAACATGTGAAAACCCATTAGAGGATCAGGATAAATTTTGCTCTAAATGTGGGGCAAAAATTGTTCATGATCGATTGTCTTTCAAAGGCACTATGGAGGAATTTGTAGGTCCTTTCTTAAGTTGGGACAACAATTTTTGGAGAACATTTATTGGTTTATTTGTTAATCCAAAAGATGTCTTAGAAGCATATATTTCAGGTGCAAGAAAGAAATATTTTCAACCTTTTTCATATATCATTTTGTATGCAACTATAGCTGTATTCTTTTATAAATTTTTCCCGTTAGAAATTATAACCGATTATTCTGAAAGCTTTTCAAGTAGTCTCAATCAGACAAGTACTGTTGCAGCCACGCCAAAATTAGATATGAAAGCATATGTGGAAACGCTAATGAGTTATTACAATTTCTTTGTTTTGCTGTTAATTCCTGTTTATGCGTTAACTAGTTATGTAATTTTCTACAAAAAAAGACACAATTTCTTTGAACATCTAGTTTTTAATAGTTATTTACAAACCAATTTAGGCTTTATTTCTCTTGTTTTACAGGTCATTTTGGTTAATTTTTTAGAGATGAAATTTGGAACCTACTCATTTTTATTTCTGTTTTTATTTCTATTTTTCACTTTATATGCTTTTAGAAAATTATATCTTCTAACATTTAAGCAAATTTTTATTTACAGTATAAAATATTTACTTATGTTCATAGGATTATATTTAGTCATAATTATCATTTTTTCTATAATATTTGGAATTATATACGCCCTAACACTAATGAAATGAAAAAGATTTTCAAATTTATTCTCAACACCATTCCCCGACCTATTCTTATTAGATTGAGTATTGTTGTGAGACCTATTATTGCTTTCCTATTAAGAGGAAATAAATTTACTGATCCTATAGATGGAAAAAGCTTTTCCATGTTTCTTCCTTATGGTTATGGCACCCAAAGAAACAATGTTTTATCTCCTAGTACTTTGTCTTTAGAAAGACATCGTTTGCTTTGGTTATACCTTCAAAACGAAACCAACTTCTTTACTTCTAAAGAAAAATTAGATGTTTTACATTTTGCACCAGAACAAGAGTTTTACAAACGATTTAAGAAGCAAAAAAACATCAATTATACAACTACCGATTTGCTTTCTCCTTTAGCAGATGTAAAAGCAGATATTTGTAATTTACCTTTCGAAGACAATCAATATGATATCATTTTTTGCAATCATGTTTTAGAACACATTCCAGACGACACTAAAGCCATGCAAGAATTATATCGTGTTTTAAAACCGGGTGGAATGGGTATCTTTCAGATTCCTCAAGATTTATCTAGAGCTACTACTTTTTCTGATGACAGCATAACCGATCCAAAAGAAAGAGCCAAAATTTTCGGTCAATATGATCATGTAAGAGTTTATGGACGTGATTATTTTGATAAATTAAGAACTATTGGTTTCCAAGTAAAAGAAGTAGATTACACCCAAAAGCTTTCTAATGATTTAGTAGAAAAATACTGTTTAGCCAAAGGAGAAATTATTCCAGTTTGCTTTAAATAATTAGATATGCCCATTTTAAAAGAGACAAATCATGCTTTAGTATTTGATTTATCTTATCATACTATTTTAGAAACCTATTTACCTTCAGCTTACATTGTGGAGCAAAATGAAGACATATTGTCTTATGTTATAAAAATAGCTAATTCTAAAACCATAGCAGAATCACAAATTGACTTAGACAGTAATGAACAACAACTATTAGACATTTGTGACAAACTATCCGCAAAACAGTTACTTACTAAATACAAGATTAAAAATAAAGAAGCTAAAAGTTTGGAATTCCTTTTAAGTGATTCGAAAATGAAAAAATTAGTTTCTCATTTTATCGATTTTTCCATGGAACGTTTTTTTAAATGCATCGCTCCTACTACAATTCCATTAAGTATTGATTTAAATAAAAAAGATGTTTTTAACAAACAACAAGTGGTATTTAGCCCAAATACATTAGAGCCTAAATTTTATTTTTCAAAAACTTCGGAACATCTCATATATCGATTGAGTATATTATGTGAAGGAAATGAATTCTTTCCTTACGAGAAAGAGATAAAAATTGTATTAAATGAGCCTTCATGGATCACTTTTAATAGTAAGATATACCATATACAACACATTAATGGAAACAAATTAAAGCCTTTTTTACAAAAGAAAGAAGTAATTATTCCTAATAAAAACAGTATTGAGTACTTTAATAAATTCATTAAAAATGTCATAAAAAAAGTTCCTATTGAAGCGGATGGATTTAAGGTAATAAAAGACACCTCTTGTAAAGGCTGTATTATAAAACCGAGTTTATCTATAATTCATAAAATATATCTCTTAGACGTTTTTTTTATATATGAGGATCATACTTTCTCGATTACAGATGAAAAAAACACCCATATTAGTTTAAATTACAACGATAATAATGAGTTTACTGTTCTTCAAACTGTACGAAATAAAAAACAAGAAGCTGAGATTATCAAAAATCTGGAAACCAACGGATTATTCTTTTTAAATTCTAAGCTTGCTTCTTTTACTAATGCTATTCATGACGTTTCAGAATATTACAACATAACCGAATTGATTGCAAAACACGATGAGATTGAAAATTCAAATACCACTATCGATTGGAAAATAAATGGTAAGATAATTAATACCCAACATTTCAAAATATCTTCTCATTTTATAGAAAATAAAGATTGGTTTGATATTGAAATGACTATTGAAATAGGCTCACATACCTTTCCTTTCACCGCAATCATTCCCCATTTAAGAACTGGAAATCGTTTGTATCAATTACCAGATGAAACATTTTTTATATTACCTGAGGAATGGTTTAGTAAATATAAATCTTTAGTAAATTTTGGAAAAACCGACAACAATAAAATCCAAATTCAGAAAAACCAATTTACGTTATTAGAAGAAACAGGCATTGCAACAGAAAACAATTCCTTCAACAAAGAGATTATTCCTTTCAAATCTACTGGAAATTTAAAAGCTACACTAAGAAATTACCAAATAGAAGGTGTTAATTGGTTGGTTAAAAATTACCAATTAGGCTTAGGTTCTTGTTTAGCAGATGATATGGGTTTAGGAAAAACCATTCAAACCTTAGCTTATTTGGATTTTGTTTTTACCCAATTTGAAGATGATTTTTTTATAACTCAAGAAATTGAAGATTCTTTCGATTTATTTAGTACTACAAATCAAAATAAAGAAAAAAAATTAAAAGCATTAGTAGTTGCTCCTAGTTCGTTAACTTATAATTGGTTTAATGAAACGAAAAAATTTGCTCCTCATTTTACCCGATTGAATTATACTGGTTTAGACCGAAAATTGAAACGCAAAAAGCTAGACAAAGTAGATTTGGTCTTTACTTCTTATGGTTTATTACTCAAAGATATAAATCTACTTAAAACGCTATCTTTTCATTTTTTAATTATTGATGAAAGCCAGCAAATAAAAAATAGGAATTCTAAAATTTACAAAGCAATTAATACCATAAATGCCTCTCATAAAATTTCATTAAGTGGAACCCCTATTGAAAACTCCTTAAGTGATTTATGGAGTCAGATGCAATTTATAAATCCTAATCTATTAAACAGCTTTACTTTTTTTGATGCTCACTTTAAAAAAGCAATTGAAAAACAGCATGATGAACAAAAAATTAAAGAGTTAAAATCATTGATAAATCCTTATTTATTAAGGAGAACCAAAATGGAAGTAGCTCAAGATTTACCAGAAATTTCGGAACAAATTTTCTATTCTGAAATGAGTGAAGAACAAGCTAAATTGTATGACAATGAAAAGTCGATTATTAGAAATTATTTAATTGACAAGAAAATAAATGCATTGGAAACCAAACAAAATTCTAAAATTTCCATTCTCAATGCCTTGTCAAAACTAAGACAATTAGCTAATCATCCGATATTAATTGATGAAGATATCCCGTCAGGAAAATTTCTAGATGTTACCGCCTATTTAGAAACATTGGTACAAGCTAAACAAAAAACATTACTATTTAGTTCTTATACTTCTCATTTAAAAATCTATACCGATTGGTGTGACAAACATAAAATTAGCTATTGCTTATTAACAGGAAACACAAACTTAAAAGACAGAGAAAAGCAAGTTGGTTCTTTTCAAGAAGACGATTCGAAATTACTTTTCTTTATTTCTTTAAAAGCAGGTGGAACAGGTTTAAATCTAACAAAAGCCTCTTATGTACTTCTTTTGGATCCTTGGTGGAATCCTTTTGCAGAATTACAAGCCATAGGAAGAGCACATCGGATTGGGCAAAAAAATCAAGTGAATGTGGTTCGTTTTATTGCAAAAGATACCATTGAAGAAAAAATAAATCAATTGCAACAAAGTAAAAAAGAAATTTCAGACTCTATTATTGAAAATACAATTCCAGAAGAAATTTTTAATAATATCAATTATATATTAGAATAAAGAAATCCCACTAGTAAGTGGGATTTTTGTTGTTTAATTTTATTCTTCTGGCATCAATATGGCAATTACTTTGTCTTTTGTAAGGTATTTTTTTGCAACTGCCTGAATTTCTTTTGCTGTTATTTTAGAAACCTGATCTACATAATTTAACATCTCTTCAGGATTACTTCCGTTTACTTGAGCTTTTGTTAAATTGGTCATCCAAAATCTATTCTCTTTAATCTTTTCTTTATAATCTAATTTTTCAGTTTCTTTAAATTTATCTACGTCCTTTTGCTCTGGACCATTTTCTATAATTTTATTCAATTCTCTTAATGCAGAAGCTGTTAGTGTTTCAGCATTTTCTGGTCCACAAGGAAAATTAATTGAAAAATTATAATTCCCATAAGGCACTTTATTCATCGAACCTCTTGCACCTACACCATATACACCACTTTCATTTTCTCTAAGTTCTTCTACTAGTTTAATAGTTAAAACATCTCCTAAAGCTTTTAAAGCAAAAGCTTCTTCACTATCATATTTACAATCACCATAGAACATAATATTAACTGTACTTTTAGGATCTTTACCTTTATTTATAATTTTTTTATGTTCTCCTTTCAACATTCTATATCCTAAATCGACCATTTTTTCTTTTTCTTTTGAAGAAGGTAGAGAGGCTAAATATAATTCAGAAAAGGCTTCCATTTTAGCATCATCTACATTTCCAATAAAGTAAAAAGTAAAATCAGCAGCATTTGCAAAACGCTCTTTATAAATTTTATATGCTAAATCATAATCTGCATTGTCATAATCTTCTGGCTTAGGAAAACCTTTATATCGAGGATTTTCTTTATTTAAATAGCTATATAATTCATTTGAAAAATAAGTTGACGGTTGCGACAACAAATTGCTCATAAATCCTTTTTGTTTTGCAACATAACCATTAAACGCTTCTCTATCTTTATTTAAATCAGTAAAGTATGCGTGAATCATTTGCATGAGATATTCAAAATCTTTAGGTGTAGATGAACCGTTCATCCCTTCTGAAGTTGAGCTTACGTAAGGACTTACTCTTGCTATTTTTCCAGTCATAAACTTATTAATATCATTTTTATTCATTCCAGAAAAACCAGCTTCACTTAATCCACTCATAGCAAGAGATGATTTCATATAATCATCGTTAGAGACTAAATTTGTACCTCCAAAACTCATAGCTTGAAACTGTATTTCATCATTCTTGAAATCGGTTTTCTTGTACACAACTGTCGCTCCATTTGATAAAGTAAGAGTTGTGATATCTAATTTATCATTTTTTTCAGTTTTGACAATTTTCCCTTTCGCAGGGGTAGTTTTTAATAAGCTTGTTGCAATTTCAGTCTCTTTATAAGGTTGTAAAATAGTTTCATCAACTTTAATAGCTTTTAACACCTCATTTTCAGTAGGTAACACCAAACCGTCTTTTTCCGGACCTGTTAAAATAACTACTCTATTTTCATCTTGAATGTAAGTTGCAATTAAATTATTCGTTTCATTCAATGAAATTGTTGGCAACAATTTTTTCATTGTGGTAAAAGTCCATTCGATACTTGGAACAGGTTCTTGATCAAGGAAATTACGTTGTAATTCATTAACAAATCGATCCGATTCTGTTTTATCTCTTTCATTATATTGTCTTTCTATTTGATTTAAAAATTCAGCTTTGGCTCTTTCCAATTCACCTTCTGTGAATCCAAATTTTTTCACTCTTTCATTCTCTTCTACTAAAACTTTTAAAGCATCTAATTGTTTATCTTGTGCTACCATTGCAAAAGATTGAAAAGCTTCTTTAGTACGAGCCCAAGTGCCACCATGATAAGTGTAACCAAAAGTAAAAGGTGGTGTAGGGGAATTTTGTTTTTCTTCTAATCTGTTATTTAACATAGTAGTAAATAATCCTTCCACTAATTCCTCCCTAAAATCTTTAATTGTTACCGTTTTTTTTGGTTCGGATTTGTCTTTATACAACAATTGCACTTGGGTAAAAGCCGCTTCTTTATCGCTTTCAATCGCTACAAATGTTTCTTTATGATTAGGTACATCAAAAACTTTTCTAGGCTTTTCGTTTTTTGGATTTTTATAATTAGAAAAATGGTCTTTAATCTTTTGCTCCATCTCCGCTACATCAATATCACCAACAACCACTACACTCATCAAATTAGGACGATACCAATCTTTGTAGAAAGAAGTTAATTTATCATAAGTGAAATTTTCAAGAATTTCTTTTTGACCGATAGGCAAACGCTTAGCATACTGAGAATTATACATCATTTTAGGAATAAAACGGTCTTCCATTCTTTTGTCTGCTCCTAATCCTAATCTATATTCTTCTAAAACCACACCTCTTTCTTTATCAATTTCTTCAGGAGTAAGTGTTGTATTAAATGCCCAATCTTCAATAATTTGAAATCCTTTTTCTACTTTTTCTTTATCATCTGACGGAATTGGCAAAAAATAAACCGTCTCATCGAAACTAGTATATGCATTAAGGTGTTGACCAAATTTAACCCCAATACTTTGAAGATAGTCAACTAATTTATTTTTTGGAAAACGTTTCGTACCATTGAAACACATGTGTTCCATAAAATGAGCTAATCCTTGTTGTTCATCTGTTTCAAGAATAGAGCCTGCATTAACCATTAATCGTAAAACTACCTTATTTTCAGGTTTACTGTTTTTCTTAATATAATAGGTTAATCCGTTTTTTAATTTCCCCATTTTTACAGAAGGATCCATAGGTATAGGGCTGTCCATTTTTAATTCTTGAGCAACTAAAAAAGTTGGAGTTGCAAGCAAGAAACAAAGCAATTGTTTAATTTTTTTCATGAAGTTATATTTTTTCAAATCTAAAATATAACTGCAAATAGCGAAAATTATTATCAATAAATTAACTTTTCTTAAAAATTAAACTTGCAAAATTTTCCGAGTAAAAGCGTTGCATCTTATTTTCTTTATCCACATATAACAACATTACTTTCAATTCCTTATGTTCTTTCAATATAATTTCAATTTGCTCTATAGACATAAGCATAAAAGCTGTAGCATAGCCATCTGCCTCAATACATGTAGGAGCTAATACAGTAGCACTTAAAATAGCGTTTTTTTCATTTTTCCCTGTTTTTGGGTTAACAATATGTACAAACTTTTCACCCGTAACAGAGTCAACAATCACTTTACGGTAATTTCCAGAAGTTGCCATACCAAGATCTTTTATAGCAATAGTTTCAATTAATTTTCTTTCGTCTGGTTTTTGTAAAGGATCATCAATACCTACCACCCATTTTTTATTATCAATACTATTCTCACCCATAGAAAGCAACTCTCCTCCTATTTCAATAATTCCATTAGAAATACCTTTCTTTTTAAGAAAATTAGCAACAACATCTACAGAGTAACCTTGAGCAATGGCATTAAAATCAAAATACGTTTGAGCATATTTTTTGGAAACCGTGTAATTGGGTTCTAATTTAACTTTATCGAATCCCACATATTGCAAAAGACTGTCAATCTCTTTTTGGGAAAGGCTTTTGTGCTTTTTATTAGGCCCAAATCCGTAAGCATTAATCAAAACCCCTATTGTTGGGTCAAATAATCCTTCCGTTTCATTATAAATATCTCTTGAGGTCTTAAAAGTATCCACAAATAGCTTATCGACAATTACAGTTGAATCCCCAGCATTAATTTTACTGATTTTGGAGTCATTTCTATAAGTAGATAATGACAAATCAAATGCAGTCAATAAAGAGTCAATTTCATTTTTATGAACTAATTCTTCTTTAGCAATATATTTAATACTATATGTACTACCTTGAGCTTCTCCTTGTATATAGAAAAATTGATTTGTAACTGCTTCTTTTTTATCTTGGCAAGAAATAAAAATAAAAAAAAATAAAAAAAAACTATAAAAGGGTTTGATATCCATTGTAATTAATTATATAATCAGAGTTTCTGTATACTGGTTTTTCAAAATCGTCTGCGTTAGCTATACCCACACCTGCAAACAATACTTTTGCATTTTTGGCTTTCGCATGATTAATAAAAGTTTCTATAAATAAAACATTCGGTTCATCAGGGTTAATTGGATAGGGAACTGCTTGAACCATTACAAAATGAAGGGTATTGGTTTTCTTATCAACACAAACAAATTGTGGGTGTTTTTTTAATTGACTATTAATAGCTATAAATTCAAAACCATTTATTTCTAAGTCTTTCCCTACATGGCTCATTGCAATTTGATGCAATTCTTGTTCAGTTAATTCTTCCATATTACAAAAGTACGAATTGATGATTAGAAATAAAAAAACCGTTCTAAAATTAGAACGGTTTAATCTATTATTTACTTTAGATTATCCTCCAAAATCGTCAAATCTAATATTTTCAGGATCTAATCCAAAATCTTCTCCCATTTTTTGAACGGCTTTATTCATCATAGGTGGTCCACAGAAATACAATTCTATATCCTCTGGATTTTCGTGTTTTGATAAATAATTATCAATCACAACATTATGTATGAATCCAACAAATCCATCCCCTTCTCCGTTTATACCTTCTTTAATTTTCCAATTATCTTCAGGTAAAGGTTCAGATAAAGCCAAATAGAATTTAAAATTTGGAAAATCTTTTTCTAATGCTCTAAAATGATCCGTATAGAATAACTCTCTTTTAGAACGACCACCATACCAATAAGTTACTTTTCTACCCGTTTTAATGGTGCGGAATAAATGGTACAAGTGAGAACGCATTGGTGCCATTCCTGCTCCACCACCTACATATAACATTTCAGCATCAGATTCGTTAATGAAGAATTCTCCATAAGGTCCAGAAACCACTACTGGGTCACCCGCTTTTCTAGAAAAAATGTAAGAAGAAGCAATACCTGGGTTTACTTTCGCCCATCCATTAATATTTCTATCCCATGGTGGAGTTGCCACACGTACGTTCAACATAATTTTTCTACCTTCAGCAGGGTAAGAAGCCATAGAATAAGCTCTTTCTACTAATTCATCATTTTTCATTACTAATGGCCATAAATTAAATTTATCCCATTCAGCTTTAAATTTATCTGGTTCTCCAGGGTGTTCTACAGGGTGAGCCGTAATATCAATATCGGAATATTTTATCTCACATTTCGGTATCTCAATTTGGATATACCCTCCAGGTTCATAGTGCATATCATCTGGTAATTCCACAATGAATTCTTTGATAAAAGAAGCCACATTATAATTAGAATATACTTTTGCTTCAAATTTCTTGATACCAAATACTTCTTCTGGCACCTCAATTTTCATATCTCCTTTCACTTTCACCTGACATCCTAAACGCCAACCTTCCGCTAATTCTTTTCTATTGAAATGAGGAATTTCAGTTGGTAGTGCCTCTCCACCACCTTCTAATACTTTACATTTACATTGAATACAAGTTCCTCCTCCTCCACAAGCAGAAGGTAAGAATATTTTTGCTCCACCTAAAGTGGACAATAAAGAACTTCCTGAATTTACCTCAATTTCTTCTTCTCCATTAATTTTAATTTTAACTGGTCCTGAAGGAACTAATTTTGCTTTAGCAAACAAAATTACAGCTACCAAAGCCAATAATAAAACTAAAAAGGAAACTACAGTTGTTGCTATTAAACCTGTAGTGCTTACTTCTAATGCTATCATAATTAATTTTGTGCTATTTCAGTTAATGAATCTTTTACAGTTTCCACAGTAGTAGAGTCGATCTTTGTTTCTTCAACAGGAGTAGTCTCTTTTACATCAGAAGGCACAATAGTTTCTACTACTTCTTTTTTAGGAGCTTCGTCTCCGCCTGTCAACATACCACCAAAAGACATAAAACCAATAGCCATTAAACCAGTTAATATAAAAGTGATTCCTAATCCTCTGAATGCTGGAGGTACATTTGAATATTTTATTTTTTCACGAATAGCACCAATAGCTAAAATTGCTAAAAACCATCCTATACCAGAACCCACACCATAAACCGTTGCTTCTGTAATATTAGCAAATTCTTTTTGTTGCATGAATAGTGAACCTCCTAAGATAGCACAGTTTACAGCAATAAGTGGCAAGAAAATACCTAAAGAATTATACAATGCCGGTGCAAATTTTTCAACAATCATTTCTACTAACTGTACCATTGTAGCAATTGTAGCAATAAATAAAATGAAGGTTAAAAAGCTTAAATCATAATCTACATACTCATCCCCTAACCATACTAAAGCCCCTGGTCTAAGTAAGTATTGATCTAGTAAATAGTTTAATGGTACCGTTACTAACATAACGAAGATTACCGCAGCACCAAGACCTACAGCTGTAGAAACTTTTTTAGAAACTGCTAAGTATGAACACATTCCTAAGAATGTTGCGAATACCATATTATCAATAAAAATTGACTTTAAAAATAATTGTAATAATTCCATTTCTTAGTGTGTTTCTTCGATTAAACTTTTATTTCTTGAACGTTGAAAACCAATGATTAATCCTAAGGTAATCAAAGCCATTGGTGCTAATAACATGAAACCATTGTTTTCATAACCTAAAGCATATAAACCTGTTTTTTCAACTGGATTACCTAATACTTCAAATCCGAATAATTTTCCAGAACCTAATAATTCACGGAAAAAACCAACGATCACTAAGATAACTCCATAACCTAATCCGTTACCTACTCCATCTAAGAATGATTTCCAAGGTGTGTTTCCTAAAGCAAATGCTTCGAAACGTCCCATGATGATACAGTTTGTAATAATTAAACCAACGAATACCGATAATTTTTTAGCCAAATCGGGTACAAAAGCTTTCAGAGTTAAATCTACTAAGATTACTAATGTTGCCGCTACCACTAATTGTGTAATAATACGAATTGAATTAGGAATAATATTTCTCATCAATGAGATAACTACATTTCCCATAGCTGTTACAAATATTACAGATAAAGCCATAATAACTGAAGCTTTCAATTCTGCAGTAATTGCTAATGCCGAACAAATACCTAATACTTGAACTGTAATCGGGTTATTGTCTGCTAATGGATCTTTAATAAGTCCAAGATTCTTTTTTGAGAACAATGGCTCTTTTACTTTCATTTTATTATCTGCCATAGTTTATTTTTTTAGTGTTTCAAAGTAAGGTAAATACACTCCTAATCCTTTTTTCAACATAGCACCCACACCATTACCAGTAATTGTTGCACCAGAAATTGCATCCACTTGGTTATCCGTTTTATCTACATTATTAGGATCTCCGTTTGATTTTGAAGTTTCTACAGATTTAAAATTTCCGGCCGTATCATAAATCATTTCTCCTTTAAAATCATCTTTAAAGAAAGGTTCAGTAATATTAGCACCTAAACCTGGAGTCTCTCCTTTATGATCAAAGAAAACACCATAAATAGATTTTAAATCCTCATTAAGTGCTACATAACCCCAAATGGCATCCCATAAACCATTACCTCTTACGGGAACTATGTAAATTGTTTTTCCTTCAATGGCTGCTTCAAATAAAGGCAAACGCTGTGTTTTTCCTTCTTTAGCAGCATCTTGTTCTTTTTTAACATCAATTAAATATGCTTCTGGGTTTTCAACTGCAGTAGTACCTTCAATAACATATTGCTTTTTAATATATTTGTTAAACATATTTGAAGCATTAGAACGATCAGTATCAACCCCTAAAGAACTTAAAATATCCATTTGTGTTTTAACTTTATCGTTGTTAACACGCATTTCTTTCGTTGCATTTGCAAAGAATGCCAACAACGAACCTACTACCACTACTAATATTATTGAAAATATAATAGTATATGAATTTGAATCTGTACGTTTTGCTGACATTATTTAAGCGGTTTTAAGTTTTAAACGTTTCATTCTTCTTTTTACGTTTGCTTGCACTACATAATAATCAATAGTTGGCGCAAACACATTCATTAATAAGATCGCCATCATGACACCTTCTGGATAAGCTGGATTGAAAACTCTAATCAAAATTGAAATCAAACCGATAAAGAATCCATAAATATATTTCCCAGTATTTGTTTGAGAAGCTGTTACTGGATCTGTAGCCATATACACGATACCAAAAGCTAAACCTCCAACTAATAAATGTTGCCAAAATGGAAAATGCATTAAACTGTAAAATTTACTACCTTCAACGATAACATTAGCATCTACTAATGAATTGAATATTAATCCCATTACAGCAGCACCAATAAATGCAGAAATCATAATGCGCGCGCTTCCAATACCCGTTAAAATTAAAAACAAACCTGCTAATAAAATTAAAAAGGTAGAAGTTTCTCCAACTGACCCAGGAATGAATCCCATGAACATATCGTAAGCAGAATGATGTAATTCTTTATTTTGAGCTAATTGTCCTAAAATTGTTTCTCCTGAAATAGCATCAACTCCAGCTGCATTTTTAACTCCATCTACGGCTCCATGAACCCAAACTTTATCTCCAGACATCCAAGCTGCCCAGTTAAAGAATAAGAAAGCACGAATCGTTAATGCAGGATTTAATACATTCATACCAGTTCCACCAAACAATTCTTTTCCAATAACTACACCAAAGGCTACAGCAACAGCTAACATCCATAGAGGTAAATCGATAGGAACAACAAGTGGCACTAACATTCCTGTTACTAAGTATCCTTCTTCAACCTCATGTTTTTTAACCGTAGCAAAGATGAATTCAATACCTAAACCAACTCCATAAGAAACTACTAATAAAGGAAGTATCTTTTTTAATCCAACTAAAAAGTTGTCTAATGTAAAAAAATCAACAGCTTCAAAACCGTTAATTTGTCCATTCATTTGGTAACCTGCATTAAACATACCAAATAATAATACAGGAACCATTGCCATAATAACCGTGTTCATCACACGTTTTAAATCGGCAGCATCTCTAACATGTGAACCAGAATGTGTTGTTATGTTAGGCATATAAAGAAAAGTGTGCAACGCATTGAACGATTGTTCCATTTTAGTGCCACGATACTTTTCTTTTAAATTATGTAAATTTTGTTTCAAACTCATTTTTTGTGATTTTAAATTTCTTAAAGGGATTAACCTACTTCTTTAATCATTAAGTCTAATCCTTGTCTCACAATTCTCTGATGATCTTGTTTTGAAACATCAACAAATTCTGTTAAAGCAAAATCTTCAGGAGCAACTTCATAAATACCTAAGGCTTCCATTTGGTCAATATCTTTAACCAAAATAGCTTTTAATAATTGCATTGGGTAAATATCAAGCGGACAAACTTTTTCATACTCTCCAGTTAGCACAAAACCTCTGTGCTCTCCGTTTGTATTTGTATTTAAATCGTATTTTTTATTTGGTGTTAAAAAAGAGAACATCATGGCTCTGTAAACACTAAATTTATTAGGACGTGGTATATTCCAACCAAAGAAATCGTAATCATTACCTTCAGGAATAACTGTAACTTGGTTATGATAAAAACCTAAAGCATGTTCTTTTGATTTTTTATCTCCTGTAAGTACATTACCACTGATAATTCTATAATTACCTTCTTTTAAGTTACCCGCAACTATATCATTAATTTGCGCACCAATTATAGCTTTCGCATAAGAAGGTCTTTCAAAACCTGTTCCTGTTAAAGCAATTATTCTTTCTGAATTGATTTTACCTGTTAAAAACAATTCGCCAATAACAGCAACATCTTCGATTTGAACAGTCCATACCTTTTCACCTTTATTGATTGGATCAATTTTAGCAATTTGAGTAGAAACTAGACCAACAGGATGAACCCCTTTCCCTTTATGTACTGTCACTCCTTCTACTGAAGGCATAAAATCTGCATTAGCTGCAACCGTCACATGTACTTTTCCAGAAGTTAATTTTGTTAATGCAGAAAAACCAGCCTCTAAAGCTTCTTTTTTTCCATTTAAAACAAAATTCAAATCTCCCTCTAAAGGCGCAGAATGAATTCCAGAAACAAAAATAGCTTTAGGAGTATCTGCCGAATTTGCAACAACATCATACGGACGCTGTTTAACGAATGGCCAACAACCTGAAGCTAACAAATGTTGTTTTACTTCTGATCCAGATAATGATTTTGGATCTAATTTGCTATGCTCTAAATGGACATCTTGAGAGTCGGCAAGTATTCTAATCTCTAGAATTACTCTTTTTTCCCCGCGAACGATTTCCTGAATAGTTCCACTTACTGGCGAAACAAATTTTACACCTTCATCTTTCTTAGAGAAGAAAATGGGTTCACCTGCTTTTACAGTAGCTCCTTCTTTTACAATCATTTTTGGAGTAACCCCATGAAAATCTGAAGGTTTAATAGCATAGACTTTCGATCGGGCTGCGTTTGAAAGTTGCTTTTCTGCTTCGCCCTTCAACTTAAGGTCTAAACCTTTTTTAATTCGAATGTCTTTTGACATGTTTATTGAAGATATGGTTAGTACTATTTTATAAAACGTGCAAATTTAATTAATTAAGAAACACTACTCCAAAAATATAGCAACTGATTTTTATTATTTATACTAATTCTAAATTAAACAAAAAAAGACATTGTTGCATTAATTTTGTATTACTATTTATAGAATTATTATTTTTACACAAACAACAAAAAACATAATGTTTAAAAAAGCTATCATATCAATACTAATTATTTATAGTTCAGTTTTTTACAGCCAAGTTGAAACTGAAACAATTCCACCATACAACATCAAAACTGTCTCTTTTGTTCAAAATAATCAAAATGTCTTACCTTTTTTTAGATTAGGAGAATCTTTTGAATTGCAATTTGATGATTTATTTGGCAATGAAGCCGATTATTATTATACTATTACTCAATACAATTATGATTGGACACCTTCAAATTTAGCCAAAGTAGAATATTTAACTGGAATGGATAATCAAAGAATAATTACTTATGAAAACTCATTCAATACACTACAACTTTACTCTCATTACAAGCAACAGTTCCCAAATAAATACAATCAAATAACTAAAAGTGGTAACTATATCATAAAAATCTTCAACGACGAACAAGAGTTGGTTTTTTCAAGAAAATTTATCATTTACGAAGAAGAAGTTCGAGTTGCATCAGAAGTGCGCAGAGCTCGCGATTTTGAAAGTATAAATGAAAAACAAAATATAGAAATCAGCATTAATTATGGTGATTTAATTTTACAAAACCCCATACAAAATGTAAAAATTACTATTTTTAAAAACGGCAATTGGAAAGAACAAATTTCAAATATTAAACCACAATATACTATTGGTACAGAATTAATCTACAAATACAATAAGGAAACACAATTTTGGGCAGGAAATGAGTTTTACACGTTAGATAATTCTCAAATAAGAGTAACAAATAATAGTGTTTCAAGAGTTACTTCAGGAGATATTTACAACTCTCATTTGTACGTTAATAAAGCAAGAAAAAACGGAGTTTATACCTATTTTCCTGATTTTAACGGAAACTTTATTGTTTTAAATGCAAATGCTGAAAATTCTGAAGTACAAGCCGATTATTCATGGGTATATTTTACATTAGACGCTCCTAATCTATTTAATAATGAAACTATTTACATTACAGGAATGTTTAACAATTTCAATTTGAATGAAGAAAACAAAATGACCTACAATAAGGAAAATGGGTTATTTGAAAAAGCAATATTAATCAAACAAGGTTACACAAACTATCAATACACTTTAATGGATAAAAATCAAAAAAATGATTTTAAAAATGCAATTGATGGCAATTTTTACCAAACAGAAAACAACTACACTACTATTGTCTATTATAAAGGTAATAATGATCGTTATCATAGAGTCATAGGGATTTCAAACACGAATAGCGAAGGAATTAGAAACTAATGATTAAAAGAAGATTAAAACAATATAGAGGTTACGAATGTTTAAATTGCGAAACCCCTCTAGATATTAGTGAAAAATTTTGTCATCACTGCGGACAACTTAATTCTACAAAAAAAATAACCATAAAAGATTTTATAGAAGAATTTCTTTCTAATTTTTACGCATATGACTCTAGACTTAGAAATTCTATAATTTCTATGTTTACTAAACCGGGAATACTTGCTAGAGAATTTAATGAAGGTAAAAGACAAAAATATGCCAATCCTTTCCGATTATTTCTTAGTGTCTCTATTATTCTATTTTTCAGTTTTACATTTACAGAAAACAAAAACAATGTAAACACCAATATAAATAAAAACGAAGAGGCTTTTGTCACCAAAACTCAAACGGAGCTTGAAAAAGAATTAAATAAAATAAGTGACACCATTTCAAAAAAGGATAGTTTAGCATTAAAAGAGAAAATAAATACTTTTAAAACCTTAAGCGTTGATTCTATTTATACAAAATCGCAATTAGAAAAAAACCAATTAGATATTTACTACAGAATAAGTTCTTTCAGAAATTTTCATCTTAAATATCCAGAAAAATTAGACGAAAAAGCAATTGCTGAACTAGGATTTGAAAACAACCGTTTAAATCGTTTTATTTATGCTAAAGCAAAGCTATTTAAAAGCAATAAAATCAAAGACGAACTAAAGCTTTATTTCTATCAAAAATTACCTTTTTTAATCTTTTTATCACTACCGATTATAACCATCATTTTTTGGCTAGTATTCTATTCCAAAAAAATAAATTATACTGAACATTTGGTTTTTACCTATACATTCTTCACTTTCTTGTTTATCTGTTTAATTCTTTTCAACATAATAGATTATTTTAGCGATACGGTGTCTGAATTTTTAATTGGAATTTGTTCTACAATAATCTTTCCTTTTTACTTATATCGCTCATTACGTAATTTTTATCAGCAAAATCGTTGGAAAACGATTTTTAAATTTGTAATTTTGAATCCGCTGTTTGGTATATTTTTATTAATTTCAATCTTGATTATGTTATTCTTAGGAATACTTTTATTTTAGAACATGGTAACACAAATAACAAAAGGCATTAAAATTTCTGTTTTAACTAGTTTTGAAGGCACTTACTTCAAAAACTATAAGATACATTTTGCTTTTAGTTATGAAATAAAAATTGAAAACCAAAGTAAAGACTCTGTTCAATTAAACACAAGACATTGGGAAATTTACGATGCCTTAAACAACAAAGAAATTGTTGATGGCGAAGGAGTTGTAGGAAAAAAACCAGTTTTAAAACCTGGGGAAACACACACTTACACTTCTGGATGCTTGTTGTCTTCACCTATTGGCGCCATGAAAGGCTTTTACAGCATGATAAATTTTACAACTACCAAAAGTTTTAGGGTAATCATTCCAACCTTTAAATTTAGCGCACCATTTGCCTTAAATTAATTTTTTTACTTTTTAGTCTGCAACAACAGTTGCATCACATCCATTATTTTTTTCTTAAATTTGCCCATCAACATATACTAATTCATTAAAAATAAATTTTATGTTAAAAGGATTTTTTAACGTTCCAAAAGCTGTAAACGAACCTGTTAAAACATACGCTATTGGCACAAAAGAGAGAGAAGCTGTAGCCAATGCTTATAAAGAAATGTGGAATTCAAAAATTGATGTTCCTCTTTTTATAGGCAACCAAGAAATCAAAACGGGCAATACACGTAATATGACTGCTCCTCACGATCACCAACATATTGTAGGAACTTACCATTTAGCAGAAAAATCACATATTACACAAGCTATTGACAATGCTCTTGAAACCAGAAAAAAATGGGCTACCATGTCTTGGGAAAATAGAGCAGCCATTTTCTTAAGAGCAGCAGAGTTGATCGCAGGACCATATAGAGCTAAGATTAATGCAGCAACGATGATTGCACAATCAAAAACAATTCATCAGGCTGAAATTGACGCAGCTTGTGAATTAATTGATTTCTTACGCTTTAATGTAGAATACATGACACAAATCTACAAAGAACAACCAAACTCTGACTCTTCTACTTGGAATCGATTAGAACACAGACCTCTTGAAGGATTTATATATGCTATCACTCCTTTCAACTTTACTGCTATTGCAGCTAACCTACCTGCAAGTGCTGCCATGATGGGTAATGTTGTCGTTTGGAAACCAAGTGATAGCCAAGTATTTTCTGCTAAAGTAATTATAGATGTTTTCAAAGAAGCAGGATTACCAAACGGTGTAATCAATGTTGTCTTTGGTGATGCAATCATGATTACAGATACTATTTTAGCTAGTCCTGATTTTGCGGGCATACATTTTACTGGTTCCACCCATGTATTTAAAGATATTTGGGCTAAAATTGGTAACAACATTAACAAATACAAAACCTATCCTAGAATTGTAGGTGAAACTGGAGGTAAAGACTTCATTATTGCCCATCCTTCTGCAAATGCAAAACAAGTAACTACAGGTATTACTAGAGGTGCTTTTGAATTCCAAGGTCAAAAATGTAGTGCTGCTTCTAGAGTTTATATACCGCAAAGTTTGTGGCCAGCGGTAAAGAATCAATTGGAAACCGATTTAAAATCAATGAAAATGGGATCTCCAGAAGATATGTCAAATTTCATTACCGCTGTAATTCATGAAGGTTCTTTCGACAAATTAACCTCTTACATTGACCAAGCTAAAAAAGATACTGATGCAGAAGTAATTTTTGGTGGAAACTACGATAAATCAAAAGGATATTTTATTGAACCAACGGTTATTTTGACTACTAATCCAAAATACACTACAATGGAAACCGAATTATTTGGTCCAGTAGTTACTATTTATGTATATGAAGATGCAAAATGGTCGGAAACCCTCAAATTAGTCGATGAAACTTCTGAATATGCTTTAACAGGAGCTGTGTTTAGTACAGATAGATTTGCTATTGAAGAAGCGACTGTAGCATTACAAAATTGTGCTGGTAATTTCTATATCAATGACAAACCAACAGGCGCTGTAGTAGGTTGTCAACCTTTTGGAGGCGCTAGAGCATCAGGAACTAATGACAAAGCAGGTTCTGTATTAAACTTATTACGATGGGTTTCACCAAGAACTATTAAAGAAACCTTTGTTACTCCAGAAGATTACAGATATCCTTTCTTAGGAAATTAAAAGAAGTATTTTATATTTATAAAAAACGCTATCCTATATTGATAGCGTTTTTTGTAAGATATTAATCCTATTTATTTCTTAAATTTTAATGGCAAATGCACCACTTTTTTAGTTTCAAAAAACGCTTCTGAAAAAAAATCAGATAAGTTAAATTGAGTTGCATTTGGAAAAGAAGCTAATTCTTCCGTTAAATCACCTCCTTTGAGATACAAAATTCCGTTTTTCAATTCATGTTTTGATTCTTTTACAGTCCTATCTTCTACCCATTTTACAAAATCAGGCATATTGGTTACAGCACGACTTACAATAAAATCAAAATTCCATTTCACCAATTCGGCTCTTTTTTGTTCCGCAACTACATTTTTCAATTCTAAAGCTTTGGCTACTTCTTGAACGACTTTTATTTTCTTTGCAATTACATCTATAAGATAAAATTCAACTTCTGGATACATAATTGCCAAAGGAATTCCAGGAAAACCACCTCCTGTACCTACATCCATAATTTTGCTTCCTTTTTTAAATTCTAAAATTTTAGTTATCCCTAAAGAATGTAACACATGCCTTACATACAATTCTTCAATATCTTTTCTTGAAATTACATTTATTTTGGCATTCCAATCTTCATACAACTCTTTTAACATCTCAAATTGCTTCATTTGGTGCTCGGTAAGATTAGGGAAATATTTTAAAATTAACTCCATTGCTTTTTTTTGTTGCAAAAATACATTTTTTAACAAACAATTAGGTTAAAATACCAAGTCTAATAGAGATAATTATTATCTTTGGTCGCAAACAAAGCTTTAGACTAAATTAGAATGAATACAAAAACCCCTATTTTTTCAAAAACTGATAATGCTAAGTTTTTTAGAACTTTAAATAAGAGAGTAAACGATTATTTTAAAGAAAAAAACTTAAAAAGAACTGGTAACTGGAAGTTGCATTTGAAAACTGTAATTATGTTTACTTTATTTCTTGCTCCTTATTTTATTTTGATTTCATTATCTATGCCTTTTTGGGTATATGTTTTATTAAGCATAACTATAGGCATTGGAATGGCTGGTGTAGGAATGAATGTAATGCACGACGGAAATCACGGCTCATACTCCACAAAATCATGGGTTAATAAATTCATGGGTGGTAGCATCTATATTTTAGCAGGTAATGTCTACAACTGGCAAGTACAGCACAATGTATTGCACCATACTTATACGAATATACCTGGACATGATGAAGATTTAGATGCAGGAAGAATTATCCGTTTTACCAAAGAAGCGAAATGGCATAAGTTTCATAAGTTTCAACATTATTATTCTGTTTTCTTATATGGTTTACTAACTTTTAATTGGGCATTAACTACCGATTTTAAACAGATGAAAAACTATATCAAAAGAAAATTATCTTATGGAAAAGTAAAAAGCCCTAAAATCTTATGGACTACCTTAGTGATTACTAAAGTCATTTATTTTTCAGTTTGGATTATTATACCTATGGTATTAGGTGTGTTATGGTGGAAAGTGCTTATTGGATTTTTTATCATGCATTATACTGCTGGCTTAATTTTAAGTGTTATTTTTCAGCTTGCACACGTGGTAGAAGAAACTTCAAACCCTATTCCTTCTCCTGAAACAGGTGAAATTGAAAACACATGGGCAGTACATCAATTATTTACCACTACAAATTTTGCTCCTAAAAACTGGATTGTAAATTGGTACACAGGAGGCTTAAACCATCAAATTGAACATCATATTTTTCCAAATATCAGCCACATTCATTATACTAAAATCGCAGAAATAGTAAAACAAACAGCTAAGGAATGTAATCTTCCTTATTATGAATATAAAACTATGAGAAGTGCCGTAATAGCACATTTTAAGCATCTCAAAGAACTAGGTCAACAACCACAATTAGCATAAAATTGAGACGCGAGGAATCGCGTCTTTTCTATAAACTATAAATAACAAACTACACAATGAATGCATTATCAGATAGAATTAACAATTTATCTACTTCGCAAACACTAGCAATGGCTGCTTTAGCCAGAGAACTAAAAGCACAAGGAAAAGATATTATTAGCTTAAGTTTAGGTGAACCTGATTTTAACACACCTGATTTTATTAAAGAAGCTGCAAAAAAAGCAATCGATGAAAATTACAGCACTTATAGTCCTGTAGACGGCTATGTAGATTTAAAAGAAGCTATTTGTAAAAAATTCAAACGTGATAATGATTTAGATTATAAACCTGCAAATATTGTTGTTTCAACAGGTGCTAAACAATCTCTTTATAACATTGCTCAAGTAATGTTAAATGAAGGAGATGAAGTCATTTTACCGGCTCCTTATTGGGTGTCTTATTTTGAAATTATAAAACTTTCTGGAGGCACACCAATAGAAGTACCCACATCAGTCGAAAGTGATTTTAAAATAACTCCAGAACAATTGGAAAAGGCAATTACTCCAAAAACAAAAATGATGTGGTTTAGCTCTCCTTGTAATCCAAGTGGTTCAGTATACAACAAAGAAGAATTAACAGCTCTTTGCAAAGTTTTAGAAAAACATCCAAATATTTATATCGTTTCGGATGAAATTTATGAGCATATAAATTTTTCTGGAACATTTTGCAGCATTGGTTCTATTCCAGGTATGTTAGAAAGAACAATTACTGTTAATGGTGTAGCAAAAGCTTTTGCAATGACAGGATGGAGAATTGGCTATATTGGTGCCCCAGAATTTATAGCAAAAGCATGTACTAAAATTCAAGGACAAGTAACCAGTGGCGCTAATAGTATTGCACAAAGAGCAACTATTACAGCTGTGGAAGCAGATCCAAAAGTATTACAACACATGGTAGATGCCTTCCACAAAAGAAGAGATTTAGTAGTGGGATTAATTCGAGAAATTCCAGGTTTAAAAATTAACGTTCCAGAAGGCGCATTTTACGTATTCCCAGATGTGTCCGAGTTCTTTGGTAAAACATTAAAAGGGACTAAAATCGAAAACGCAACCGATTTTTCTATGTATCTTTTAGCAGAAGCTAACGTGGCAACTGTAACAGGTGAAGCTTTTGGAAATCCAAATTGTATTCGCTTTTCTTATGCTACAAGCGACGATTTATTAAAAGAAGCTTTACGCAGAATAAAAGAAGCTTTATCTTAATAACATAACAAATATATTTTCAAAAAGGAAACCCTAAAACGGTTTCCTTTTTCATTTAACAAAAATTAATTACTATAGAAAGACGCTATATCTTTCACTATTTTTGTAGGAGAATGACAATCACAATTACTTAATCCTACAACATACATTTTTTCTTCAGGCAAATACACTGCCATCGACTTAAAACCAAAAATACTGCCACCATGCTCATAAGAGAGTCTTTCTCCTCTTTTAACAATATGCCAACCATACCCATACCCTAT
The DNA here is from genome assembly GCF_902506265.1 of Flavobacterium sp. 9AF. Classification (GTDB taxonomy): domain Bacteria; phylum Bacteroidota; class Bacteroidia; order Flavobacteriales; family Flavobacteriaceae; genus Flavobacterium. The sequence goes on from NZ_LR733556.1 coordinate 1,277,204, forward strand.
TTCATCTCTATTATTTAACGTATAATTTTTAAAAATTTTCTCTTTTGTTTTTTCTTGTACCAATGTATTTGTTTCTAGAGCTATTTGCCATTTCAATAAATCATCTATCGAAGACAATAAGGAACCTGAAGCATATGGTAAGCTAAAACTAATGAATGTACTGTTTACAAATTCTTCTTTTAAATGATACCCTGAAGCTCTTTTTTTAATTATTTTTTCATGACTGGCATACAAGGACGAACTCATATTTAAAGGCTTAAAAATATTTTCTTGAATAAATTCAGCATAGGATTGACCCGAAACAATTTCAATAATACAACCTAAAATAACATAACCTGAGTTATTGTATTTATACATTTCTCCAGGTTTAAAATCCATCGGTTCCTCTTTAAAAAAGGCGATCAATTCTTGTGGTGACAAGTCTTTTTTAGCAATCTCATTGATGGCTTTTATCTTTGTAAAATCTTTAATTCCAGAAGTGTGTGTTAATAGATGATGAATCGTAATTTTGTTACCTTGAGTGGGATAATCTGGAATAAATTTCACTATTTCATCTTCAAAATCTAATTTTCCTTGTTCCTCTAGCATGGCAATTGCTACTGCCGTAAACTGTTTTGTCATAGAACCAATTTCAAAAACAAAATCAGGTTGCATGGCAACTTCTAATTCTAAATTGGCTTTACCGAAAGCTTTTCTATAAAGGATTTCTTGACCTTTTGCTACTAAAAAAACACCTCCAGGTTCATTTTCTTTAAAGGTTTGACCAATAATACTATCTATTTTAGATGCAGCAACTTGTGAATAAATTTCCATCTGTATTGTCGAAAAGACAATCAGAAAAAGGCTTGTAACTGTTCTCATATATTTTTGATTGATGATTTATTCTTTAGACCTTAATAAAGCAATCGAGGTTACAAAAAAAAGCGAACGGTTTGTTCGCTTTAATATGAATTACATTTTTACAATTAAAATTTCATTCGTTTATTATAATAAGAAGTAATAAAAAACATTTGTAAAAGACCTAATACAAAAAACAAGACCAAAGAAAAAGTAAGTGTTTTTGAGATTCGTATCCCAGAAAACAAATTGTTTATATTATTTCGAAATACTTTTTGAAAAAATAAATTTGAAGTGGGTTTTATTTCCAAATTCATTAAAAAATAAAATGTTATCAATAAAAAAACAATAAACAAACCTCCAATTATTAGCCATATCTTTTTAGATATTAAAGGGGTGTGCAATTTTTGAAAGGCAACTTCATTCTCAATTTGTTGCATTATTTTTAAAGTAAATCCATCAGATGGTGTTTCAATATTAGATTTACAAATCAGTTCTTTGATATAATCTTCATTATTCATTTCATTTTTCATAGTGTTCAATTATTTCTTTTGGCAGTTGTGTTCTTAAAATAGCTTCTAATTTTTTTCTACTTCTAAACAATTTTACTTTAGCGTTATTTGAAGTAATATTTAACACTTTAGCAATTTCTTCTAAAGTTTGTTCTTCATAATAATACAAAGTTAATAGTATACTTTCTTCATATGGCAATAGATTAAGACATTTTTGAATCATTTCCTCTTGCTCTTTCTTAACTAATAGATTAACTATATTTTCTAATTCTAATATTTTACTTCCTTTATAATCATCTACTGGAATTGAAATTAATTCCTTTTTATACTTTTTCAACACATCCAAACAACTGTTGTAAGCTATTTTATAAATCCAAGTAGAAAATTTAGAATTTCCTTGAAATTTAGACAATGATTTGAAGACTTTTACAAAAATATCTTGAGCTACTTCTTCTGCCTCTTCCCTATTTTTAAGCATTCTAAAAGCTATAGTAAATACTAAATCTTTATACTTATTAACTAAAAAAGCAAAAGAATTAGTATCTCCTTGTACTACTTTTTGTATATAATTTTGATCTTCCGTGTTACTCATATAAGAAATAAGACTGCTACTTTGTTATTTTGGTTACATCATTTAAAAAAAAAACAAAATTGTGTAACCTAATTTTAATTCTAATCGTCATAGCTAAAAACACATCAATTTAATCAATTAAAAAACGAAAAGTTATGGGATCAGAAATTATTATTGTACCAGTTATGTTTTTCTCCATTTTTGGAATCTTTTATTTGTTCTTAAGTACGCGAAACAAAGAGCGATTAGCACTTATTGAAAAAGGTGTTGATGCTAACATCTTTTTTTCAAAAAACAATTCAGAGATACCCATGTGGAAAATTGTAATCATCAATTTAGCTTGCTTAATGATTGGTATAGGTACTGGAATTTTATTAGCCTTAATAGCTGATAATCTCTTTGCAATTGAGAACGGACCAATTTATCCAAGTTGTATTTTTATTTGTGCTGGAATAGGATTGTTAGCTGGATTTAAGATTTCAAAAAATCTAAAATAATTTCATTTAATTTTTTCTGTAAAATTGAATCATTTTTGTAAAATTATGATTCAATTTTTTTTTACGTTTTTAAAACCCTAATTTTGTTTAGGTTTAAAAAACAACACAACAATGACTAAAAAAATTTTACTTCTTGGTTCGGGAGAACTTGGAAAAGAGTTTGTAATTGCCGCACAACGCATAGGACAACACGTGATCGCTGTAGATAATTATGAAAATGCACCCGCAATGCAAGTGGCACACCAATTTGAAGTAATAAATATGTTGGATGGAACTGAATTAGATCGAATTGTTACTAAACACCAACCAGATTTTATTGTTCCAGAAATAGAAGCCATTCGCACCGAACGCTTTTACGATTATGAAAAACAAGGTATTACAGTTGTTCCTTCAGCAAAAGCCGCTAATTTTACGATGAACCGAAAAGCCATTCGTGATTTAGCAGCTAAAGAATTAGGTCTTCGCACTGCTAATTATCGTTATGCTACAACTGCAAAAGAACTAGAAGAAGCCGTAAAAGAAGTGGGTATTCCTTGTGTAGTAAAACCTTTGATGAGTTCTTCTGGTAAAGGACAATCTACTATAAAAACTACAGAAGATATTGAAAAATCTTGGAATTATGCGGTTGAAGGTTCTCGAGGAGATGTTATAGAAGTAATTGTGGAAGCCTTTGTAACCTTTGATTCAGAAATTACACTTTTAACTGTAACTCAAAATCACGGTTTGCCTACCCTATTTTGTGCGCCCATTGGTCACAGACAAGAAAGAGGCGATTATCAAGAAAGTTGGCAACCTGCTAACATTTCTGAAGCGGCACTTACTGAAGCACAAGACATGGCAAGAAAAGTTACCGAAGCATTGGGTGGCGCGGGTCTTTTTGGAGTGGAATTTTTTCTAACCAAAGAAGGTGTGTATTTCTCTGAATTATCACCAAGACCCCATGATACAGGTATGGTAACGTTAGCCAACACGCAAAATTTCAACGAATTTGAATTACATCTGCGCGCGATTTTAGGCTTACCAATTGCTGAAATTACATTAGACAGAAAAGGTGCTAGCGCGGTTATTTTAGCTTCAGAAAATTCAAGTCAACCCACCTATAGCGGTATTGAAAAAGTAGCAGCGTTATCCAAAACCGATTTTAGAGTTTTTGGAAAACCCACCTCCAGACCCTATCGAAGAATGGGTGTCGTTTTAACGTATGACACTTTAGAAACTCCTATTGAAACGATTACAGAAAGAGCCAAAGAAACAGCTAAATTAATCACTGTAAATTCTTAATGAGATCGCATAGAAAAGCCCAAAAATTAATTTGGGCTTTTCTATTTTATTACTGTTTGATAACTTTTAAGGTTTCTTCATATCCGTTATGGGTTACTTTTAAGAAGTAAATTCCTTTTTGAAAACTTGAAATGTCTATTCTAGAAAAAGTAGCCTTTACAACTTCTTGATAGATTGTTTTTCCTAAAGCATCAACCAAAACTACTGCATCAAGAGTATCATTTTTATTAGAATGTATAAATAGCTCATTCGTGGCAGGATTTGGGTAAACCACAAAATCATTTTTCTTAAAATCAGACACTCCTAAAGTCTCAACAAATTCAGTCGTAAAAGTATTGGTTACTATTGCAGGATTAAAATCAAAATAAATCTCAGCTGTATTAGGAATTATATCGCCAATTGCATAACCAGACATGGGTTTAATTTGAAATACAATATAACCTTTACCTGTAGTTGTATTTGCAACAGATGGTGGTAAATCGATACCATCAAATTTCCAACTCAAATTATTACCCTCTTTAATTAAGACATAATCGTGACTCGCATCTATCATTTTAAGGGTTGCAACATCTAACATAGCGTCTAAAACATCATCTACTTTTACATTTATAGCATTCGCTGTTCCTGTATTTTCAAACTGAATGGTATAGGTTAAATAATCCGAAGAAGTAAAATTGGCATGGACAATTTTTCCACCATGCACTTCTGTTTTATCGTTTGGATCATAGGAACCAACCACAACTTGCGATAAAGTAGCTTCATTGTTATTAGGATTAATATCTCCTGTAGGAAGTGTTATAGTAACCGAATTGGTAATAAGATCTCCTAATGCTACAGTTGGAATCGTTGGTGTTTGCATGGTAACGTAAATGTAACGCGTTTCATTGGGCAATAAATTAGTAAAGTTATAACTAAACCCATTGGTATTGGTAACAAATCCAGGTTCAGAAACATTGGTTATTGATACGATAGCATCCTTGGTAAAAGTAATTGTTCCATTCGTTGCCATATTGCCACTATTTCTGTACATAATTCTCTCATAGTAAACAAACCCTGGCCTTGGAGGCGCACCAAACTGGTTGAGAAACACTTGTAAATCTGGGCTATAATCACCTAAAATAGGAAAATTATAAGTTGTAACACCTGAATTTACAGGAACAGTAATGTTTGTATAATTATTTTGTGTTACTGTAAATTGATCCTGATAAGTACTATTAATAGTATAATTTATATTATAAGTATTGGAAGCATTAGTCTCATACAAATAATACATCCCATTTGAGGTTTCTATACTAATTGTATTCCCATTATTTATCTGATATTCAAATGATCCTACATTAATATTTGGTTCTCCATTATCTTGAATATTATTTCCATTACTGTCTAAAAAAGCATTCAATTTTATTCCGTCCGTTATAGCCAATGTGGTTGTTTCTAAGACCGTCTTAGAAGTTGAATTTCCATCGTAAGTTCCATTGAATAAAAATTCACGCGTTACATAGCCAGTATTAATATCTTCTTGTGTTAATACATAAGTAGCTGTAAAAGTAGTAGTATCAGTAGCGCCACCAGATAATGTAGCCAAAGTAGTCCCATTAGTCGACAAACCAAAAGCATCTAATGCAATGTTAGTAAGATCTAATGCTTGTGTGTTAGTAACCGAAAAAGTATAAGTAATCACATCTCCAACATTTACAAAACCATCGTTATTATAATCTTGATAGGTACCGTTACTATTAAGGTCTATGATATCTACTATTGTTAAACAAGTAGGTGAAACTACACAGCCAAATTGATCTTGTACGTAAAAACAATAATAACCTGGGGGTAAATTTTCAAAAGTATTATTTGAGGTAATTTCTGTAGGATTTGTGCTAATTGAATATTGATAAGGAGGTGTTCCTCCTATCGTATTCAAAGTTATTGTATTTCCATTGGTTATTAGACTTACACTTAAAGGTTCAAATTGTTCCAAAAAAACATTAATTGAGCTAGTACAACCAAACTGATCAGTAACAATTATTTGATTAGCTCCAGATTGTAATCCATAAATTAAATTCCCCATAATTGCTCCATTAAAATCAGGATTGTTTACATCATATGTAAAATTACCTCCCCCTCCTGTTGCATTAATCTGTATATTCACACCTGACATACAATCAATTAGATAAAGAAAGTCTATAACTATTGCATAATTCTCAATCAAATTAAATGTCTCATAACCCACTGATGTTGTATTGGTATTTTCAACCCTAACATAGATAGTTTCTGCGCTGGAAACACTTGTATAAGAAGTAGGGTTTGCAATGGCATTTACATTATTTTGCGCATCTGCAAGGCTAACATGATAGGTAATTATTAAATCTGCTGGATTTTGGGAGCCAATTAAAATGGCTTCTTGAGAAGTTAAATCAAATACATTATTCCCTGCACAATTATTCAAATCTGAAATTTGTGCAAAAAGTGAAATTTGAAATAAAATAAAAAACAATAGTAGAATTTTTTTCATATAAATATTTTAATAAAAAAGTTCTCAAAGATATACAAATAACTTTCTCAAATTACAATGAAAAGAGTAAATTAGCCTTTCTAAACATACAAATCATGAAAAAAATCCTGCTATTCTTAGCCTTATTTTTACTAAATATTGCGGTTGCTCAAGAGAAAAAAGCAACTACAAAAAAACAAATTGTAGAAGCGTCTTGTGGGCAATGTCAGTTTGGGATGAAAGGCAACGGTTGTGATTTAGCTGTTAGAATAGACGGAAAAGCGTATTTTGTAGAAGGCACTGATATCGACAAACATGGAGACGCTCATGCCGAAGATGGCTTTTGTCAAGCAATTCGCAAAGCAGAAGTTGTAGGTACCATAAAAGACACGGTTTTTGTAGTAACTCAATTTAAATTACTCCCCAAATCAACTAAATAATGGCTTTAATTTTAGACAATATTTCCAAAATAATTTCTCTTAGTGATAAAGAAAAGGATTTTATTCTTTCTAAAATTGAAATCCGTCAATACAAATCCAAAACAATTTTACATCAAGCGGGAAATATTGCTAGACATTCCTATTTTGTAAATTCGGGGCTTTTAAGAAGCTTTACCATAAATGACCAAATAGTAGAGCATGTTTTGCATTTTGCTTGTGAGGGCTGGTGGATTGGCGATATGTATAGTTTGCTTTCACAAAAACCAGGCAATTTATTTATCGAAGTTTTAGAAGATGCAGAGGTCGTTTTATTATCTAAAGAAAATCAGGAAATTTTATATCATGAAATTCCAAAATTAGAGCGTTTTTTTCGCATTTTAATAGAAAACTCATTGGTTGCCCATCAAGAGAGACTTATGGATAATTTGAGTTTGTCAGCCGAAGAACGTTTTGAAAAATTTTGTACTAAATATCCAACTTTAATTCAAAAAATACCTCAAAAACAAATTGCCTCCTACATTGGTGTTACTCCTGAATTTTTTAGTAAAATGAAAAGTAAACTATTAAAAAAATAAACTCACCAATTTGCAAACGAAACACCAATTCCCAATGTTGTCTGATTTACATTATAATCAATTAAAGTTTCTCCATATCCTTGAAAGATTTGAGCATGACCACGTAAATGTCCCCTAATAGGAAAAACATAATTCAATTGAATATTTCCCTTCTTAAAAGAGGAAAATGAATGCGATATAATCGTATAAAATTCATGCTTACCAAAGTTTGCACCTATTTCTAATTCACCATCTCCAACATATTTAGTAATACCAGGATTTTCATCTTCTGTATCTGGCATACGATACCATGGTCTAAAATTTATGTTCCAATTATGATTTTCATATCCTATGTTAAAAATAATTCTATTCCAACTTCTTGAAGTAGGAATATCTTTTCCGTTAGATTGATGATTGAATATAAGCCCAAAATTCCTTATTCTTCCACCCCACAAATCAATATCCATTGGAAAGTTAAAAATAATTTCTGGCTCGTAGTTTAATTCTCTAAATGCTCTAGAAAGTTTTTTATTATACACTTGCCAATGTGCCTTTTGCGTGTATGCCAACCATAAATCTCCTTTTCCAAAAAGCAACCCTTCTACAACTTTAGTTTTGAAACTAATTTGAAACTTGGCTTCAATATTATCAAAAATATTTTTATCCTTAGTAGCAAACTCTCCGCTTTCATTAAACGGTTCTTCATTCTTTTTACTTGACCATCTAGCCGCAGAAAAATAAATAGGTCTATAAGACACAAAACGAAATGTCCCTTTTTTATCAATACTATCCAATTCCCATTGCTGCGATAAGTTTTTTTTAATAATAGGATTAGGTGCTAATCGTTGGGAAAAACCAAAATAAGAAAACAGAATGAACAATAAAACGAATTTTGAAAATTTCATCATTACATATTTTTAAATAATATCTTTTGTACGAAAGTACTTCATGAAATCGGTATGAAGTTTCATCAATTTCATAAAGATTTACATAATTATAAGGTATGTATTAAAGTATTAATTTTTATATAGATATTGGGATGATTTTTAACCCCAAAAATGATTTTTGGAACCTAATTATTTAATAAAATTGAGCTATGACAATAAAATCTCATTTCTTAACCAGTACTTTTTCGAAAATAGAAATTAATAAATTTTCTGAATTAATTTCTGAAAAATTAACCTATTGGCTAGAAAGTCTAATAAAACTATTACCAAATATCTTTTTAGCGGCTGTCGTTTTAGTTTTAGGTTTATTCATAGCAAAATTCATTCGTAAAATTGCCCACAAACTTTTTGCTAAAATTTCTAAAAACATCACTTTAAATAACTTATTTAGTTCTATAGCCTATTTAACTATTATAGGCATCGTAATTTTTACCGTATTGAGTATTTTAAAACTCGACAAAGCGGTGACTTCTATTTTAGCAGGTGCTGGTATTTTAGGTTTAGCATTGGCTTTTGCCTTCCAAGATATCGCAGCTAATTTTATGTCGGGTGTTTTTATTTCTTTTCGAAAACCTTTACGGGTAGGCGATATTGTTGAAGTGAAAGATTATATGGGTAAAATTAAGGAAGTGAATCTTAGAGATACGGTTATGGAAACATTTAAAGGACAGGTGGTTATTATTCCTAATAAAGAAGTATTTCAAAATCCCATTGAAAATTATTCGCACATTCAAAAAAGACGCTTTGATTTAACTGTTGGAGTGTCTTATGGTGAAGACTTAGAAAAGGTTCAAAAAATTACGTATGATGCTGTTAAAGATATACCCGACTTATCGGAAGAAGATGAAGTAAAAGTATTTTTTACCGAATTTGGTGACAGCTCCATCAATTTATCGGTTCGCATGTGGGTAAATACACCTGAACAATCGGTTTATAATAAAGTAGGTAGTGAGGCCATCATCAGAATTAAGAAAGCATATGATGAAAATGAGATTGTGATTCCGTTCCCTATTCGCACCTTAGATTTTGGAATTAAAGGTGGTTTACCACTCAATGAGGTCCCTATTCAAATTAGCAATGGAACTGAAAAAAACAATAATTCTTTTCTTAATCTAGGTTAAGGAAAAAAGAGGTATGTGGGTCGTAAATTTGTATCAAATAAGTTGAAAATCAACAATGAAGCAGTAAAGAAATTGTTCAAACTGTTTCATTTTATCCTAATAAAAAATCTTTCAAATGAAAAATTCAGTAATTCATAGAGCAAACACCAGAGGAAATGCAAATCATGGTTGGTTAAATGCATGGCATAGTTTTAGTTTCGCAAATTGGTACAATCCAGAACGCGTACATTTTGGAGCATTACGTGTATTAAATGATGATACCATAGCCGCTGGAATGGGTTTTGGAACGCACCCCCACGATAATATGGAAATTATTACTATTCCTTTAGAAGGCGATTTGGCACATAAAGATAGTATGGGAAATGCCGCTACGATTAAAACAGGTGACGTTCAAGTAATGAGTGCAGGAAGTGGCATCAGACATAGCGAATTTAATCCTAATGCGGACCAACAAACAAAATTATTCCAAATTTGGTTATTTCCTAACAAAGAAAATGTAACACCTCGTTACCAACAAATAACATTAGATCAATCGTTACAAAAAAATAACTTCGCTCAAATATTGTCTCCTAATCCAGAAGATGAAGGCGTTTGGATTCATCAAGGCGCGTGGTTTTATTTAAGTGATTTTGAGCAAGATGTTACCAAACAATTGGCTCTAAAAAAAGAAGGTAATGGTTTTTATATCATGACAATTGAAGGAGAGATTGAAGTAAATGGTGAAAAGCTAAATACTAGAGATGCTATCGGAATTTGGAATACCAATACACTTGAAATTAAAGCCGTAACTGCAGCTAAATTTTTAGTAATGGAAATTCCAATGGAACATTAATAATACAAATTATGACACCAACAGTCCAATTAGAAACCAACGACAAAAACGGTTACTTCTTCATTGAAGTAGACGGAAAATTAGCAGCAAAAATGACTTTTGTTTATGCTGGTAGTGACAAAATAATCATCGATCACACCGAAGTAAATGAAGCATATAATGGTAAAGGCTTTGGAAAACAAATGGTCGCTCAAGCGGTTGCTTTTGCTCATGAGAAAAACTTAAAAATTATTCCTTTGTGTCCTTTTGCGAAAAAATTTTTTGAAAAAACACCAGAATATCAAGATGTATTGTAATCATGGAAAATTATTAGAAAATGATGTATTAGGACATATCGGTTTACAAAAATACAAATGTACCATTTCATGGCGAAATGGTACATTTATAATGGATGAACCTGAAAGTATTGAAGGTAAAGATTTAGGTCCAGATCCTTACACCACACTTTTAGCCTCTTTAGCAGGTTGCACTTTGTCTACTTTACGAATGTATATCGATAGAAAAGGCTGGAATATTCCAGAAATAAATATTTCCTTAAATTTATATCAGGAAAACACTCCCGAATTAACAACAACAATATCACGTACCATTACTTTTTCAGAAAATATTGATGAAGATATTAAAAACCGACTATTACTAATCGCAGAAAAATGTCCAGTCTCTAAAATTTTGAAAAACAAAGTCGTAATCGAAACCACAATTTAATTGTATTTTTAACAAACTAAATCACAGTATATGAACCCTAAAGACATTACAAAAGAATACACAAATGGTGAAGTAAGCATAGTGTGGCAATCTGGAAAGTGCATTCATTCTGGAAATTGCGTACGAAATAATCCTGATGTTTTTAAACCTAAAGAAAAACCTTGGATTAAACCAAAAAATTCAACTACTGAAAAAATTATTGCAACTGTTGAGAAATGTCCTTCAGGAGCATTAACCTATTATAAAAACAAATAAATAATGACAAAAAAAATTATTGCTTTTGGTGCATCAAATAGTAAAAAATCAATTAATAAACAATTAGCTACTTATGCTGCGGGTCTTTTTACCAAGGCTACAACAGAAGTTTTAGATTTAAATGATTTTCCTGTACCAACCTATTCCATAGACATTGAAAAAGAAGAAGGTTTTCCTCAAGCGGTTCACGATTTTTTAAACAAAATTGCAGAAGCCGATTTACTCGTTATTTCTATGGCAGAACATAATGGAAATTATACAGCCGCTTTCAAAAGTCTTTTCGATTGGATGTCTCGCATTAATGTAAAACTATTTCAAGGGAAAAGTATATTCCTTTTAGCAACTTCTCCAGGAGCTCGTGGCGGTAGTTCTGTTTTAGAAATTGCTGAAGGAAGATTTCCAAGACATGAAGGCGTTATTGAAGCTACTTTTTCATTACCTAGTTTTAATGATAATTTTGATACTGATAAAGGAGTAATTACCAATACTGATTTGGATAACGAATTAAAAGAAAAAGTAAAAAAAATAAACATTTGAGTTACTTCTTAATCTAGGTTAAGTGACACTCTAACCATCTGATTGTAAATTTGTAGTGTAATTAAAAACATAATTTAAAATAAAAAATATGGCAACTACAAAATGGACAATAGATTCCACACACTCAGAAATAGGTTTTAAAGTAAAACACATGATGTTTACAAATGTTTCAGGGAAATTTGACTCTTATGAAGGCGTAATTGAAACTGAAGAAAATGATTTTTCAACGGCTAAAATTTCTTTCTCAGCAGCAATCAACTCTATTAATACTAGTAATACAGATAGAGATAACCACCTAAAAAGCGGTGATTTTTTTAATGCTGAAAACTTCCCAAATTTAACGTTTACAAGCAACTCTTTTTCTAAAATATCCGATCATAATTATGAATTAACTGGTGTTTTAACGATTAAAGGAACATCCAAAGAAGTGAAGTTACCAGTTGAATTTAGTGGATTAATGCAAGATCCTTGGGGAAATACAAAAGTAGGTTTAAACATTGAAGGTAAAATCAACCGAAAAGATTGGGGATTAAACTGGAATGCAGCATTAGAAACAGGTGGTGTATTAGTAGGCGAAGAAGTTAAACTAATCATCGAATTACAATTGGCTAAAGCCTAACTTAAACTTTCAAAAAAAATAAGCCTTACAGATTTTAGGATTTGTAAGGTTTTTTTATGCTTAAAAAAGTCTATTTTTGTTACCGATTATGAATACATAAAAAACATAACGCATTAAAAACTAAACGAAACAAATGAAAGCATACGTATTTCCAGGTCAAGGAGCCCAATTCACAGGAATGGGAAAAGACTTATATGAAAATTCGGCAGTAGCCAAAGAATTATTTGAAAAAGCGAATGAAATTTTAGGTTTTAGAATTACCGATATCATGTTTGAAGGAACAGCAGATCAACTGAAAGAAACCAAAGTAACGCAACCAGCAGTTTTCTTACATTCTGTAATTTTAGCAAAAACTTTAGAAGATTTCAAACCAGAAATGGTTGCCGGACATTCTTTAGGTGAATTTTCTGCATTAGTGGCTAATGGTGCTTTATCTTTTGAAGATGGTTTAAAATTAGTATCTCAAAGAGCACAAGCTATGCAAAAAGCCTGTGAAATAACACCTTCCACTATGGCTGCTGTTTTAAATTTAGAAGATAAAATAGTAGAAGATATTTGCGCTAGTGTTGATGGGGTGGTTGTTGCTGCAAATTACAACTGTCCTGGGCAGTTAGTCATTTCTGGAGAATACAAAGCTGTTGAAATGGCCTGTGAAAAAATGAAAGAAGCGGGTGCAAAAAGAGCATTAATTTTACCTGTTGGAGGTGCTTTCCATTCTCCTATGATGGAACCTGCAAGAGAAGAGTTAGCTGCAGCAATTGAAGCAACTACTTTTTCAAAACCTGTTTGTCCAGTATATCAAAATGTAACCGCTAATGCCGTTTCAGATCCGGAAGAAATAAAGAAAAATTTAATCATCCAATTGACTGCTCCAGTAAAATGGACACAATCTGTTAATCAAATGATTGCGGATGGTGCTACTTGTTTTACTGAAGTAGGTCCAGGAAAAGTACTGGTTGGTTTAGTCAATAAAATCAATAAAGAAGCAGTTACTTATTCGGCTTAAAATATAAAACTAAAAAACTCCGATAAAATATCGGAGTTTTTTTTTAGCTACCTTTGTTTAAAAGTTTTTTAGTAATGAATTTAAAGTTACGAACTGTAAATGTTACGCGATACATTACTCCGCTTCGAGAAGGAGGTTCTTTACCTGCTTTAGCTGAAGCTGATGATGATTTTAAATATGTATTAAAATTTAGAGGTGCAGGACATGGAGTAAAGGCATTAATCGCTGAATTTTTGGGTGGCCAAATTGCAAAAGTTCTCGGTTTACCCGTTCCGGAATTGGTTTTTGCGAATTTAGATGAAGCTTTTGGAAGAACAGAAGCCGATGAAGAAATTCAAGATTTATTAAAATTTAGTCAAGGATTAAATTTAGGGTTGCATTTTTTATCAGGTGCTTTAACCTATGACGCAGCAGCAAACGATTGTGAAGCTTTATTGGCATCAAAAATTGTTTGGTTGGATGCTTTTATTACCAATGTAGATCGTACCTTCAAAAACACAAATCTACTCCTTTGGAAAAAAGAACTTTGGCTCATTGATCATGGAGCATCTTTTTATTTTCATCATTCTTGGACCCATTGGGAAACCACTGCAAAAACCCCTTTTGCTCTCATTAAAGATCACGTTTTGTTACCCAAAGCCACAGAATTAGAGGCAGCACATATTTTTTGTGCCAATACTTTAAATTCCGATATTTTAAAAGAAATTGTAAATCAAATTCCAGAAGATTGGTTACAATGGGAAGACCAATTGATTACACCTTATGAAATAAAAGACGTTTATTTTCAGTTTTTGACGATTCGTTTACAGCATGCAGAATTATTTTTAAAACAAGCTCAAGATGCACGAAAAACACTTATATGATTATACGATAATTCGTGTTGTACCAAGAGTAGAGCGCGAAGAATTTATCAATGTAGGTTTGATGCTATTTTGTAAACGTCAAAAATACCTGCGCATTCAATATCAAATTCCAAAGGAAAAAATAATTGCTTTTTGTCCCAAATTTGACTTGGAACAATTACATATTAATTTAGAAGCTTTGGTAACTATTTGCGAAGGCAAAAAAGAAGGTGGTCCTGTAGCTCAATTTGAAAAAGAGGAACGATTCAGATGGATTAGTGCTGTTAAAAGTTCCAGCATACAAACCTCTCGACCTCATGCTGGATTTAGCGCTAATTTAGACCTCACATTTGATAAATTGTACAATGAGTTAGTTACCTAACATAAGTCTGTTAATAAAAGGTCAAAACAAAACAGTTATACTACATTTCACTTTCTGATTATTACTTTTATAAGGTATTAAAAAAACAATATAAAATGAAAAATAAAACCCTATTTTCTGGCACTATTTTAAGCTTATTCTTCTTTTCTTGTCAGGAAAACACTAAAAAAGAGGAAGTAAAAACAGCAATATCTCAAGTATCAGAAGAGGCTATTAAAGAAATTCCTGAATTCACTAAAGGAATTGAAATTACACACAAAAAGAGCGCTTTTATGAGTCACGAAGTGGTAGGTTACGATTTAATAGTTCAGTTTGGAGGTAAAGAGTATTTAGCTGCAAGATTTACGCAAACGGTATCTGGAAGCAAAATAAAGATGGAAAGAACCAATGGAGAAATTGTTATTTACGATGGCAAGGATGTGTTTACTAATAAACAAGATGCCAATCTTCCAAAAGACCGTTTCGACATTTTTACTTGGCCTTATTTTGTAACTATTCCCTATAAGTTAAATGACAACGGCACTATTTGGTCCAACTTTCAAGACAAACCGTTTTATGAAACTACTGCACATACAGGAAAATTATCTTTTGAGGCAAATATTGGTGACGCTCCAGATGATTGGTATATCGTTTATAAAGACGATGCTAATTATTTAATAGGAGCTGCTTATATTGTAAGTTTTGGCAAAGGAAAAGAAGCCGCTGAAAAAGAACCTCATGCAGTAAAGTATACTAATTTTTCAGAAGTAGACGGTATTCCTTTTGCTAAAGATTGGACGTATCATATGTGGACCAATGAAACGGGGTTTGGAGAAAAAATTGGTACGGCTACTTTATCAAATATAACTTTTTTAAAAACAAACGATAGTCTTTTTAGTAAACCAAAAAACGCAATTGTAGTACCTTTGAAATAATTAATATGACCCATTTTTTAGAGATTTTAAAAAACGTACAAGATGTCAAAGTAATTGATGCTTCCATTGACTATTCTTTATATGCACCTATTCAACTAGCTGCATCTAATAATGATTTAACTCCCTCAGTACTAAAAGATGCAGCTGCTTTTGAAGAATACATTGAAAATCATTTAGCCAAAAACAAAGCCAAAGTCGCTTATGGAGGTTATTTAGAAACACGCAATCTTTATAAAAGAAGCACCGTTTTTAATGATGCTGTTACAGAGGAACGCAATATTCATATTGGTTTGGATTTATGGATTAAAGCAGGAACAACTGTTTTAGCCGCTTTGGATGGAACGATACATAGTTTTCAAAACAATACCGCATTAGGAGATTACGGACCCACTATTATTTTGAAACATCAAATTGAAGGAATAACTTTTTATACCTTATACGGTCATCTTAGCTTAGAAAGTCTTGACGACAAAAGTATTGGTCAAACCGTAAAAAAAGGAGACTGCATTGCTACACTTGGGGCACCACCAATTAATGGAGATTATGCACCGCATTTGCATTTTCAAATCATCCGAAATATGGAAGAAAAAAAAGGAGATTATCCTGGAGTTTGCAGTAGTAAAGACCTGTCTTTTTATATGTCCAATTGCCCTGATCCAAATTTCTTGCTAAAGATTTAAATTTTAGTTACATTTGAAAGGATAATATTTAAAACAAACAAAATGAAAAAATTATTTTTAACATGCGCATGTGTAGCAATTTTACTAGTGGTTTCATGTAAAGAATCTACACAAGACAAAGTAGAAGATACAACTGAAGCTATAGGAGAGGATATTCAAACAGCCACAGAAAACACTGTAGAAGCAATAGATTCAACAGCTACAGAAGTAGGAAAAGATATTGAAGAGGGTGTTGAAAAAGTGAAAGAAGAAATTCACGAAGAAGTAGAAAAATAATTTTCAAAATGACCAAAAAAATTAAGCTTCAAAAAAATATTTTGGGGCTTAAATTTTTATATAGAACTAGTTTATCCCTACTATCATTGATTGTATTAAATAATTTTTCACTACAAACTAGATTGTTTCTTTATATTTTTTTAAATTTTCATTGTCTAACTTTTTTTTAGCATTTAAATGGTTATAAGCAATAATATCATTATAATTTAAACGCTCTATTTCTGTTTTATCAATATCTGGAAAAACATCTAATAATCTATTTTGTATATGGCAAATAAACTTCACCATATCTTCACAATATACAGAAGGATTGTCAAAACCGTTTTTCTTATCAAAGCGATGTACCAATCTTCCTCCTAAACAAATTTCAAAAATAGGACAATCTTTACATTGGGAACAAACCTGCATACTTTCATTAAAATATAAACTTCCTAATGATGACTCGAAAATAGCTTCTAAATCATTATCTTTAATATTTTTATTCGTTTTTGTAAATTCTTGTCCACATGCTTTTAAAGAATCAATAGGTTCAATTTCACCATTAGTTTCAATAATTAAAGACTTTAATTCATTAGAATTCAAATCGTCAAAATTTGCAAAACCTAATATCACATTGATATATCCTACAAAAATTGGGATATCAAATTTTTCTTTATCCTCAAACCATATATCAAACAATTCGATTAGAAAGTTCGCATAAGGTTGGTTATACTTTTTATCTTTCTTAAAAGGAAAATTATTATGTGTAAAATCTTTGATTAAAAAATTCACAGAATCGATATTCATTTTTTTTAAACTTTCATAAACAAACAAAGGATTTTCCTCAACATCCATTACGGTAATAACATCTGCTCTTTTGGTTTTTCTTTTCACCAATTGTATAGCGCTTTTTACTGCTTCATAACTGCCTTGACCTTTATGATCTACTCGATATTTATCATGAGACGCTTGTGTGCTATCTATACTAATACCGATTTCAACCTGATTTTCATAAAGTAGTTGACACCACTCTTCGTCTAACAAAACACCATTAGTTTGTATGTTAAATGAAATTTGCAAGTTTTTTACTTCATTTTCTAAATCTTTAATTTTCAAAACAATTTCTCTGAATTTATTTTTTCCCAATAATAAGGGTTCTCCACCATGAAATAAAAAATTGAACGTTTTTAGTTGGTTCTTTATAATATAATTTTTTGTTTTTTCAACAACATTCACAATAGTATCTTCACTAATAAATTTGGGCTGTTTTTTAAAAGAATCGTCTCCTAAATTATACATGAAACAATATGAACAATTTAAATTGCAACGACTGGCTATTTTTAAGACTAAGGAATGGAAGATAAACATGGCACATTTATTTTAAAAATTTAAAAAAGAGGTTGCAATATTTACAACCTCTACAGCAGCTTTATTCTTTTCTAATTGGGTCTAAAGCAATTTCTCCAATTTTAACACATCTATTTAAAGTTGTACTCCAAACATACCCATCTAAACAATCTGGATGAGCTCTAGTAGGAAGATGTACTACTACTGGAATATCACCTCCTTTAATGTTTTGTAAAAAATCAAATTGGTACTTTGTTAAGTTTTCTAAACTTTTTCCAAATGTTACTTTTTTTGTTTTCATGATAAAAAATTTTATTTGTTAATATGTATTTATATCAACTTAGAATTGAATTTGTTACCTCTTAAAACAAAAAAAAAGCATCATTTTTTAACAAAAATGATGCTTTTATAATATATTCAAAAACTAAGAACTATCTCTTAATCTTTTGCTCCCATTTCCAAGCACTTGCTAAGGCTTCTTCTAATGTTAATTTTGCTTTCCATCCTAAAACAGAATTGGCTTTATCTGTATTGGCATAAGCTGTTGTAATATCTCCTTCCCTTCTACCTACAATTTTGTAATTTAACTTTTTCCCCGATACCTTTTCAAAAGCTGTAATCACTTCTAAAACAGAACTTCCTTTTCCTGTTCCAATATTAAATATTTCCACTTTTTCAGCATTTTTGCTTTCTATCAATCGTTTTAAAGCCACTACATGTGCTTGTGCCAAATCAATCACATGAATATAATCTCTAATTGCGGTTCCATCTGAAGTAGGGTAATCATCTCCAAAAACTGATAGCTGCTCTCTAACACCTATTGCCGTTTGTGTTATAAAAGGGACTAAATTTTGGGGTACTCCTAATGGTAATTCTCCTATAAAAGCAGAAGAATGCGCACCAATAGGATTAAAATAACGTAATAAAATAGCATCTATAGCAGAAACCTTGGTTACATCCTGAATAATTTCTTCCCCAATTTGTTTGGTATTTCCATAAGGAGAAAGTGCCTTTTGAACAGGTGCATTTTCAGTTATTGGCATTTTTTCTGCTTGACCATATACCGTACAAGAAGAGCTAAAAATAAAATGCGCTTTAGGTATTTTTTGCAATTCTTGCAATAAATATATTAAAGCATTGATGTTATTTTCATAATAAAGAAGCGGATTTTCAACACTCTCTCCAACTGCTTTAGATGCCGCAAAATGAATTACTCCTGAAATATCTTGATATTTATTGAACAATCCCTGAACAGATTCTTTTTCTCTTAAATCAATTTTTTCAAAAATGGGCTTTTTTCCTGTAATTGCAACAATGCCATCTAAAACTTTTTCCGAAGAATTTGATAAATTATCAACTACAACAACATCAAAACCTTCATTTTGTAATTCAACTACTGTATGAGAACCTATAAAACCTAAACCTCCTGTAACTAATATCTTCATTTTTTTTAGTTGTTGGTTGTTGGACATTGGTTGTTAGACGAATACCATCAACTATCAACCCATATTCAACAACTATATTATAAATTCTAAAACGGCATCCGTAATAAACTTAATTTGTTCATCATCCAATTCGGTATGCATTGGCAAAGCAAAAACTTCCTCACATAATTGATTTGTGATAGGAAAATCAGATTCATTATATCTTGCATCAGCATATGCTTTTTGCTTGTGTAAAGGAATTGGATAATATATCGCACAAGGAATTTGTTTGCTTTGTAAGTGCGTTAGTAAAGCATCTCTTTTCCCATTTGTTAAACGAACGACATATTGATGAAATACATGGTCATCTCCATTCCAATCAAATTGCGGTACAATTAAACTTGGATGAACACTTAATGCTTCGTTATATTTTTTTGCGGCTAATCTTCTAGCTGCATTATAAGCGTCTAAATGTGGTAGTTTTGATTTTAAAACTCCTGCCTGAATACTGTCTAAACGAGAATTTACTCCTACTACATCATGATGGTATCTTTCATACATACCATGATTTACAATTCCTCTCAGTGTGTGTGCTAATGCGTCATCATTTGTAAAAATAGCACCACCATCTCCATAACAACCTAAATTTTTAGAAGGAAAAAAGGATGTTGCAGCTACATGTCCTATTGCTCCTACCTTCGTTTTTTCACCTTTTGAATTGGTATAATTAGCTCCTATAGCTTGTGCATTATCTTCAATTACATATAAATTATGTTCATTTGCAATTTCCATAATGGCATCCATATTTGCAGCACGCCCAAATAAATGTACAGGAACAATCGCCTTTGTTTTGGATGTGATGGCTTTTTTAATTCCTTCGATAGAAATATTCATAGTATCCATATCTACATCTACTAAAACAGGAGTTAATTGTAATAAAGCAATCACTTCTACAGTAGCGGCAAAGGTAAAATCAGCTGTAATTACTTCATCACCAGGTTTCAAATCCAATCCCATCATGGCAATTTGCAAAGCATCTGTACCATTAGCACAAGGAATCACATGCTTTACTCCTAAATATTTTTCTAAATCGGCTTGAAATTGGTGAACCAAAGGTCCATTAATATAAGTATTTGTATCTAAAACTTCTTGAATAGAAGCGTCAACTTCTGTTTTTATTTTTTCGTATTGACTTTTTAAGTCAACCATTTGTAATTTTTTCATCAGACTAAATTTGGTTGCACAAAAATAAGAAATTATATGCTACTTTTTCGGTTAACCAAAAAGAAACGTATTTTAGCAGTTAAATTTGCAAACATGTTTTTTTTATATAATCTATTAGTCCTTTTTACCGGTTTTTTATTAAGAATCTTAGCTCTTTTTAGCCCAAAAATGAAATTATTTGTTTCTGGGCGAAAAAATGTATTTTCTACTTTAAAACAAAGCATACAAAAAACCGATAGCGTAATTTGGTTTCACGCTGCTTCTTTAGGTGAATACGAGCAAGGATTACCAGTAATGGAAGCCATAAAAAAAGTCTATCCTAATCATAAATTGCTACTTACCTTTTTTTCTCCATCTGGTTACGAAGTAAGAAAAAACAACACCATTTCACATATTACTCTTTATTTACCTTTGGATACGCAAAAAAACGCTATTGATTTTATCAATTTGGTTCATCCGGAAATGGTCTTTTTTATCAAGTATGAATTTTGGCCAAATTATTTAAAACAGTTACAACAAAAGGAAATAAAAACGTATTTAATTTCAGGTATATTTAGAGAAAAACAGGCTTTTTTTAAATGGTATGGTGGTTTCTATCGCAAAGCGCTTCACAGTTTTAACCATTTTTTTGTTCAAAATGAAAAATCTAAAATATTAATACAAAATATTGGTTTTTCCAATGTAACCATTTCAGGAGACACCCGTTTTGATAGAGTTGTAGCTATTTTAAATAGAGATAATTTGTTGGATTTTATGGATTCATTTGTCTTTCTTGACTCTGCTCGAAATAATAAAGCAACAGTAATTGTTATTGGAAGTTCGTGGCCTAAGGACGAAGAATTGTTAGTTAAGTACATCAATCAAAGTCGTGAAAATGTAAAATTTATTATTGCACCACATAATATTAAACCAGAACAAATTTTAACACTTAAAAATCAAATTCAAAAAAAGACGGTTCTTTTTTCAGAAAAAGAAACGCATTCTAAGTTAACCGATTACCAAGTTTTCATCATAGACACGATTGGCATTCTAACAAAAATTTATTCCTATGCAGATATTGCTTATGTAGGTGGTGGTTTTGGAAATCCAGGTGTACATAATATTTTAGAGCCTGCTACTTTTGGTGTACCAATAGTAATTGGTCCTAATTATTCTCATTTTGCTGAAGCCACAGCTCTGGTTAATTTAGAAGGCTGCCTTACTATTTCAGATTACAATAGTTTGAAAAACACTTTCGACTTACTACTTCAAAATGAAGATGAGCGCTACGAAAAAGGACATATTTGTAGCACATTTGTTCAAATGAATACTGGAGCTACGCAAACTATTTTAAATCATATAACCCAATAATTTTTCTTTACAACCATTTAACTTTCACATCAATTACAAATCAATGATCGTAATTTTTAAGAAAAATAAAAAATATGTAAATTGCGAGCTATTAAAAATAAAACAATTATGAAATTTTTAAAATTACTGATCCTATTATTTACAATTCCTATTTTCTCTCAACAAGGAGGTATGTGGATTCCTTCTTTATTAAAAGGAATGAATGAAACTGAGATGAAAAATCTTGGTATGAAAATGAAAGCTGAAGACATTTATAGTGTTAATAAATCGAGTTTAAAAGATGCAATTGTTCATTTTAATGGCGGATGTACATCTGAAATTATATCTAACAAAGGTTTAATTTTAACTAATCATCATTGCGGTTATGATGCTATTCAAAGCCATTCTTCTGTAGAACATGATTATCTACAAGACGGTTTTTGGGCAAGAGATATTTATGCCGAATTACCTAATCCAGGTATGGTAGCTACTTTAATTGTTAGTATAAATGATGTTACCGATCAAGTTTTAGAAGGAGTTAGCAGTTTACCAACAGAAGCAGCTAAACAACAAAAAATTCAGGAGAATATTTCTAAGGTTCAAAATGATTTTAAAAGAGAATCTTGGCAGGATACAAAAATTAGAACGTTTTATGAAGGAAATCAATACATCCTCTTTGTTACTGAAACGTTTAAAGACATTCGTTTAGTAGGTGCTCCACCGAGCTCTATTGGAAAATTTGGTTCCGATACCGACAATTGGGTTTGGCCTAGACACACAGGAGATTTTTCTTTATTTAGAATTTATGCTAATAGAGATAATAAGCCTGCAGAATATTCACAAGACAATGTACCTTATACTCCTAAGCATTATTTACCCGTTTCTTTAGACGGAATTAGCGAAGAAGATTTTACTATGGTATTTGGTTTCCCTGGAAGAACACAAGAATATCTTCCTTCATTTGCAGTAGAACAAATTGTAAACACTTTAAATCCTGCAAAAATTGAAATTAGAGACGCAGCCCTAAAAGTACAAGATGACTTTATGAGAAAAGACAAAGCTATTAAAATACAATACGCATCAAAATATGCTAGTGTAGCCAATTATTGGAAAAAATGGATTGGAGAAAAACAAGGTCTTGAAAAATCAAACGCTATTCAAATTAAAAAAGATTTTGAGAAAGAATTCTCTAAAAAAGTTGAAAAATCGGGTAAAACAAAAGAATACGGTTCCTTATTAAAAGATTTTCAAGAGAGTTATGCCGAAATTACAGAATATGCATTAGCTAGAGATTATTTTAATGAAGTGGTTTTAAGAAATACAGAATTATTAAGTTTTGGTAACCAATTGTATCAATTAGAACAAATTTACAATTCGAAAGGAGAACAATCATTTAATGATAGAAAAAATAATTTAATAAAGCGATTTGAAGAATTATATAAAGACTTTAACCCAACAGTAGATGAACGTGTTTTTGAACAGTTAATGAATTTATACATTACCAAATCACCTTATTCTCCACCATCATTAAAAAAAGAAGACCTAAGCAAATTAGCTTCAGACATTTATAAAAAATCAAAATTAACCTCTTTTGAAGGTGTAAAAGAATTGCTAAAAGGGGATGCCAAATCTGCCATAAAAGATTTAAACAAAGATAGTGGCTATGAATTAGTCAAATTATTAACCGATAATTACAATGACAAAGTAACCACTATATATAATGAATTGAATTTAAAAATTAATGGTTTACAAAGAGAATATATGAAAGCGCAACTAGAACTTTTTCCAGATGCTAGATATTTTCCAGATGCCAATAGCACCTTACGTATCACTTACGGAAAAGTAAAAGGATATCATCCAAATGATGCTGTTTATTATGAACCTGTTACTCATTTAGAAGGAATCATGGAAAAATATATTCCTGGTGATTATGAATTTGATGTTCCTACCAAATTAATTCAATTGTATAAAAACAAGGATTATGGTCAATATGGTGAAGATGGTAAAATGCCAGTATGCTTTCTAGGAACAAATCACACGACTGGAGGAAACTCGGGTAGTCCGGCCATTGATGCTGAAGGAAATCTTATCGGTTTAAATTTTGATCGTGTATGGGAAGGAACCATGAGCGATATTCATTACGATCCAGAAATTTGTAGAAATATTATGGTAGATATTCGTTATGTTTTATTCATCATTGATAAGTATGCCAATGCGGATAATTTGATAAAAGAAATGGAATTAGTTCACCCAAAAAGAGGTACAAAGAAAACCAAAAAGAAAAGATAAAAAACATTCTATTTTTTTGGCACGTAATTTGCTGATAATGAATACAAGAGTGAAGAAAAAAAAATTTTAAAAAAAAAGTCAAAAAATATTTTGTCAAGTCAAAAAATTTATATCTTTGCTCCGAATTAATAATTAACCTTTTATAATTTAGTAAGATGAAAAAAGTTGTTTTAAGTTTAGCATTAGTTGCTATGATGTTCGTTTCTTGTAAAGAAAATAACGCTGAGACTACAGAAGAAACTGCTACTGAAGCTGTTGAAGCTGTTGAAGCTACTGCAGAAGAAGCTGTTGAAAACGTTGAGGCTGTTGCTGATTCAGCTACAACTGCTGTTGAAGAAGCTGCTACTACTGAGGCTCCTGCTGCTACTGAAGCTCCAGCTGCTAAGTAATTAATTGCTAACTAGCAAAAAATTTAAGCTCCACTAAGTGGAGCTTTTTTTATGCTTCTATTTTTTACACTTAAGAATCCTAATCATTAAATTATTACACAGAAAATATTTTTCTTTTTACAACTCGTAAAATTTACTCAAAAAAAGCAAAAATATCTTCTCCTGCTGAAAAATCTAAAACTTCCGCCAAAGCACCATATTTTACAAATTCGTCAATTCCTTTTTGAAGCAACAATTGAGTAGAATATTTTCGACTCACAGCCACTTGTTTATCATCTAAAATAATTCTAAAAAAGAATTTTCCATTTCCAGAACGAAAGCGCATAAAAATCAATCTTTCAATACTTTCTTGTAAATATTGTATATGTTCTTCACATTCAAAACGAAGTTCAAAACTATTACTTGTAAAAATAGTTTTACCTTTCCGAGAAGTTAGTTCGTATTTATATTCTCCATTGAGACGCTTTGTTATTACAAAAGTGGCCATATTATTTGTTTGTTAATTGCAGTGCTGCAAAATACTATTTTGATTTTAAGCTATCAATACTTTTATAAAGAAGTTATCAAGAAAATCATTTTAGCCTCTATCATCAATTTTTTTTTAAATAAAAAAGGGGAAATACCCTTATTAATTTCAGGCATAACACTCTTTTAATCAGTTGTTTATATATTTAATTTTATGTTTTTATTGACGTAAGCCGAAAAGTCAACAATAGAGTAGGCAATTAAAAAAAACAAAAACATGAAACTAAAAACAATCAGCTTAATTGCGTGTCTTGCCGTGGGTGTTTTGATACTCTCGCAATGCAAACCTAGAAAATCATTATTGTATAATGAGTCGGGAAATTATTTGGTTGACGGAAATTTCCTCATCCAAAATACAAAAGAAATTGCTCCAGAAGATATTAAAAAATTATTAGCATTAGATAAAGAGTATGCTGAACAAATTAAAGGAAAAGCTTTCCTATCTTACCTCGTAAACACCCAGCAAATTCAATTTATCCAAAGAATTCAAAATTTAGATCGGATATCTAGAATTCAAAAAATTAATTTTATCCACAAAGGATGCTTTGAAACGGCACAAATCGATTGGTCTCAGTTTGGTGACTTAAAAAGTCAATTAGATCAAATTTTAGACAAATACAAGCCCACATTAATAAATGGCAATGTAGCCATTACCAATAATCAAATCGCTACTAAAGCTATCAAAATGAGCGATAAAGACATCAATACCTTATCAAAACTTAGCATTTATGGTTTGGATGATGCTAATATTTGTGGTGATTTCATGGGTGTAAATAAATATTCCAGAGTTTTATTTCGAGTGAACAATGTAGCTCCAGATAAAGAATTACAAACTCGTTTGGAAGGAATTATTCAACAATATCGTTAAAAACAAGACAAGACTGATTCTCTGTCAGTCTTGTTCTTTTAAATATTTTACTACAATGAAAAAAAAACTACAATTGGCTGGTATTTTCACAGTGCTTCTATTGGTTTTTATAGTAGGACTAAAAGGAACCTTTGATGGCTATTATGGCTTCTATTATGCAGAAAAAGAATACAAAAAACCAATAACTTTTACCCTTACAGAAGAAATAATCAAACTAAAACCCGTAAGTTTTTTTCTATCTTACACAGGTTTCGATACAGGATACAGTTTTTTCGCACCCAATGTAGCAAGCGACTTTGTCTTGTTATTCGAATTAAAGGACCAAGAGGGTAATATTATTGAAAATAAAATTATGCCTGCTTTTAAAAACAAAGAAAGTATTACTCGATATACCTCGGTATACAATATGTTTTTAGACAAAATCTCAACCGAAGATGGTTCGATGAAAGACAATAAATATCAGCAATATTTAGATATTATAGTGAAACAAATTGCGGTTTCAGTTAAAAAAGAAAATCCAAAAGCATCCACAATAACAGCTCGATTATACTTATACCATTACCCCGATTTAAAAAGCTATCAAAAAGGAGAAAAATCGGAACGTTTGATTCTTATTGGCGAATATAAATAAATTTAAAAATGAAAAAACTATCCAAAATCTATTCTAAAATTGAGCATTTTTTCTTTGCTCCATCCCATAATCATGAGTTTCTATTCTTTTTTAGAGTAGCAGCTGGAATAATTATAATATTGCATTTTTTATCAATTTATGGTGATTTTAACCAATTCTTTTCAAGCAAAAGCATTATTCCGCTAGATATTATGGCCACTTTTAATCAGGATTGGCAACTTACCTTTCCTTTTGTAGTAAAACAATTAGAAAGTATAGGCATTTCAGAAGCAACTACCCTTTTAGCAACCAAAATAACTTACATTGCTTTAGGAATAAGCATCATTCTTGGTTTTTATTCTAGAATAAGTGCCTTCTTACTCCTTTTTATTCAAATATCATTAATGAAAGGAAGCAGTTTTTTCATCTATGGAGCCGATTTTTTCACTAGCATGTCGCTCTTCTATTTAATTTTATTTCCATCGGACACAGTTTTTTCAATTCGCAATTTATT
The DNA here is from genome assembly GCF_902506265.1 of Flavobacterium sp. 9AF. GTDB lineage: Bacteria > Bacteroidota > Bacteroidia > Flavobacteriales > Flavobacteriaceae > Flavobacterium. The sequence continues at coordinate 1,303,998 of NZ_LR733556.1, forward strand.
TCGTTCAAAACCAAATGAGCCTACCCACTATATGCCAGTAAAACGACTTTTTCAACTTCACCTTAGCATCGCTTATTTTTTCTCTGGATTTGATAAATTATTAGGATTTAATTGGTGGAATGGTGAATCGATATGGAAAGCCATAAACCTTCCTTATGCTAATAGAGACTTTCATTTTGATTTTTCTTGGCTGGCAGATCACAGCTTTATTCTTGTCCTTATTGGTTGGTCAACCATTATCATTGAAATGTGTTATCCTATATTTGTATGGCTTCCTAAAACAAGAAAAATTTGGGTAATTCTAACTATTTCCATGCATATAGGAATCGCTCTAGTATTAAATTTATACTACTTTTCTGCGATTATGATTGTTTGGAATTTAACCAATTTTTATTTTGAAGAAACTACTTTAGCTACACATAAGCCTAGCGTGTTACATGCCTTATTTGTCAATAAAAAGAAAGTTTTTAAACTAACATAAAACAGACTTACATTAGCAAACGATATAAAATAAAAAACTCCTAACATTGTTGTTAGGAGTTTTTGTACTCAAGGCGGGACTTGAACCCGCACGAACATTACTGCTCACTGGATTTTAAGTCCAGCGTGTCTACCAATTCCACCACTCGAGCCTTTTGTTACTTTTGAAACATCTCTTTTGTAGAGACATCAATTGAGTAACTATTTTGTATTAGGTAAACTCTTTTCAATAAAATTAGGACGATTAAAACAACCTCTTCCCTAATTGCGAGTGCAAATATAAGCCTTTTAATTAACCTCGCAAATTAATTTTAGTAAAATTTCAAAACTCTTTAAAACAAAAACACTCCTTCCGCACCATTCAGCACGTGTTAACTGCTCTTTGTCCCGAAAAACCAGCACTTAATACGCTCCCATTCTCAAAATTAGGAGTCAGCCAAACCTTTATCTTGTTCAAACTTTTCCACAAGGTAATAAAATAGAAATAAACAAAAAAAGCTCCTAACATAGTTAGAAGCTTTTTGTACTCAAGGCGGGACTTGAACCCGCACGAACATTACTGTTCACTGGATTTTAAGTCCAGCGTGTCTACCAATTCCACCACTCGAGCGAATATTTCATTTGGTATTTTGAGCGAAAAACGGGGTTCGAACCCGCGACCTCAACCTTGGCAAGGTTGCGCTCTACCAACTGAGCTATTTTCGCATTTTATATTTATGAACGACAGCAACTACTCGGTAATTCCCTCATTGCGGATGCAAATATAACACCTATTTTTTTTTCTACAAGGATTTTTGAAGAAAAAAATTAAAAAAAATACAATTTACTGATTATTAATTGGTTATTTTTTGGTTAACATTCGTTTTATTTCATTCAACTTCATTAAAGCTTCCACTGGAGTAAGTGTATTGATGTCTATATTTAAAATTTCGTCTTTTATTTCTTCTAATAAGGGATCGTCTAAGTTAAAAATACTCAATTGCATTTCGTTATCTTTTTCTAACTTATTACCATTTAAAGCATCTCCAGAATGGTCTTTTTCTAGTTTTTTTAATAACTTTTGCGCTTTTTGAATTACCACTTGTGGCATTCCTGCCATTTTTGCCACATGGATACCAAAACTATGTGCACTACCTCCTTTTACTAATTTACGAATAAACAACACCGTATCTTTTAATTCCTTTACAGATACATTAAAATTTTGAATACGTTCAAAAATGGCTTCCATTTCATTTAATTCGTGGTAATGGGTAGCAAAAAGCGTTTTCGGTTTGTTAGGATGTTCGTGTAAATATTCGGAAATCGCCCAAGCAATTGAAATTCCGTCATAAGTAGAAGTTCCTCTACCAATTTCATCTAATAAGACCAAACTTCTATCCGAAATGTTATTTAAAATCGAAGCGGTTTCGTTCATCTCCACCATAAAGGTCGATTCGCCCATAGAAATATTATCGCTCGCTCCTACTCTAGTAAAAATTTTATCTACGATGCCCATTCGTACACTTTCAGCAGGTACAAAACTTCCCATTTGAGCTAATAAAACGATCAAAGCCGTTTGTCTTAATATGGCCGATTTACCCGACATATTCGGCCCAGTGATCATGATGATTTGTTGTGTTTCATTATCCAAAAAAACATCATTTGAAATATAGGGCACACCTATAGGCAATTGTTTTTCAATCACAGGATGTCTCCCTTCTTTAATCTCTAAATCATAACTATCATCGATAATAGGCTCTACATATTTATGTTCTATTGCCAATTGGGTAAACGAATTCAAACAATCCAACTGCGCAATCAAATTAGCATTGTGTTGCACAGGCTTAATATATGTTGCCATCCAGTTGACCAATTGTTCAAACAACTGACTTTCTAATTGTTGTATCTTATCTTCAGCTCCTAAAATCTTACTTTCATATTCTTTTAGCTCTTCAGTAATATAGCGTTCGGCACTTACCAGTGTTTGCTTCCTAATCCAATCGGCTGGCACTTTATCTTTATGCGTATTTCGAACTTCGATGTAATAACCAAATACATTATTAAAAGACACTTTTAAGGAAGAAATGCCTGTTTTCTCACTTTCTCTTACTTCTAGGTCTTCTAAATAGCCTTTTCCTTTAGAAGAAATAGCTCTTAATTCGTCTAATTCTGCATGTACTCCTGTTGCAATCGCATTCCCTTTATTTACATGTGCAGGTGCCTCTGGATTTAAGGTCGTTTGAATTTTCTCACGCAACAGTTCGCAGGCATGCAAACTATCACCTATGGCTTTTAAAGCTTCATTCTTACTTTGTAAAGCTATTTCCTTTATTGGGATAATCGCATTCAAAGAGTCGTTTAAGTACACCACTTCTCTCGGGGAAACTTTCCCTGTTGCCACTTTAGAAATCAAACGTTCTAAATCGGAAATTTGTTTGATTTGGTATTGAATCTTTTGTAAGATTTCTGGATTATCTTTTAAATAAGCCACTACTTCATGACGACTTTTAATACGTGAAACATCTTTTAAAGGCAAAGCCAACCAACGTTTCAGCAAACGCGACCCCATAGGCGACAACGTTTTGTCGATAACATCTAAAAGGGTAACTGCATTTACATTAGTAGAATGATACAATTCCAAATTACGAATCGTAAAACGATCCATCCACACATAAGCATCTTCTGCAATACGCTGAATGTTTGTAATGTGTTGGATTTTACTATGTTGGGTTTCCGATAAATAATACAAAATGGCACCCGAAGCCACAATTCCTTCTTGCAGTTCTTCTACTCCAAATCCTTTTAAGGAATTGGTTTGAAAATGCTTGGTTAAGGTTTCCATCGCATAATCTTCCTTATACACCCAATCTTCTAGAAAAAAAGAATGTAAATCATCACCGAAAATTTCTTTAAATTGATTCTTGTGGTGCTTTGGTACTAAAACTTCACTTGGATTAAAGTTTTGCAAGAGTTTGTCGATATATTCTTCATTTCCTTGTGCGGTTAAAAATTCGCCCGTTGAAACATCTAAAAAAGCAATTCCCAGATTTTTTTTTCCAAAATGAACCGATGCCAAAAAATTATTCGATTTCGCATGTAACACCTCATCATTCATTGCTACTCCAGGTGTTACCAGTTCAGTAACGCCTCTTTTTACAATGGTTTTAGTCATTTTAGGATCTTCTAATTGGTCACAGATAGCCACACGAAGTCCTGCTTTAACCAGTTTAGGCAAATAGGTATTTAAAGAATGGTGCGGAAAACCAGCCAAAGCGGTTTCGCTATCAGAACCAGCTCCTCTTTTGGTTAAAGTAATTCCTAAAATTCCTGCCGATCGAACCGCATCTTCTCCAAACGTTTCATAAAAATCACCTACACGAAACAATAAACAAGCATCGGGATATTTTCTTTTAATTTCATTGTATTGCTTCATTAAAGGCGTTTCCTTTTTTTCCTTTTCTTTTGTTATCGTTTCAGATGTTTTTTTAGCCACTGTTTGTTATTTTTAGAAGTGTTTGCGAAGGTACGAATTTCAATGGCAATGGCAATATCAAAAATCAATGGTAATGACAATTTCAAATTTTAATTCAATTGCCATTAATAATATTGCTCCTTTTAATAATGACAGAGACTTTATTTTAAAAGGTAATTCTTCCTGCACCCTCTCATGCTATTGACATTAAAAATTGAAACAATAACCCATTACACATTATCTCATTATCTAATTATCTAATTGAATCATTGACTTATTGACTCATTGACTTATTGACTCATTGACTCATTGACTTATTGACACATTGACTAATCGACACATTATCTAATCCACACATTGCTACATTGCCACATTATTTTATCTTTGCCCTATGAGAAAATTAGCCAACGCAGAACTAGAGCGATTAAATAAAGAAGAGTTTAAAGAAGCTACAAAAACACCACTTATTCTTGTTTTAGATGACATTAGAAGTTTACACAATATTGGTTCGGTTTTTAGAACGGCCGATGCTTTTTTAGTGGAGAAAATTTATTTGTGTGGCATAACAGCTGTTCCGCCAAACAAAGAAATTCACAAAACTGCTTTAGGAGCTACAGAAACGGTAACTTGGGAATATGCAAAAGATGTTTTAGAAGTTATTGCAAAACTTAAAGAAGAAAAAGTAGCCATTTATTCTATTGAACAAACCGAGAATTCAATTATGCTCAACGATTTTACAATAGAAACTACTACAAAGTATGCTCTAATTTTTGGAAACGAAGTAAAAGGTGTAGCACAAGAAGCGATAAACCTAAGTGATGGGGTTATTGAAATTCCGCAACTGGGTACAAAACATTCTCTAAATATTTCGGTAAGTGCAGGTATTGTGGTTTGGGATTTATTTCAGAAAATGCAGTAGGAAAAAGGGAAAAGGGAAAAGAGAAAAGAGAAAAAATATGAGAATTATTAAATTCTAAAATATTTAAGACAACCAAAGAACAAACTAACCCAACGAATCCTACTGGAAATACCAATGAAAAATAATCCCTTTGATGTTGATAAAAAAACATTATAAAGCAACAATAAAAACAACAACGAATGCAATTTATGGTAGAAAGAGGCAGCCCAAAAAGTCTACAAAGGTGCTATTCTGAAATAAGTTCAGAATCTAAAAATATTGATTAATAGTTTAATTTAGAATCTGAAACAAGTTCAGATTGACAAGAATCATTATCATTTAGACATCCTCTTTTTTTGCATCCCACACTTTAAAAAAAATCATAAAAATGTTAATTTTTCTATTAAAGACGCTAAACACAAAAGAGAATAAATGAAAAATAGTAGTTTTGTTTTCAAATAAAAAACATCATGAAAAAAACATTTTTATTAATTGGATTATTTATTCAAATTGCACTACATGCGCAAGATGTAAAAGTAATATCTAGTAGTTGGACTTCTTTTACTCAATCCATTAACATTGAAACAAAGAAAGAAAAAAAATTTAAAATTGAAGCTGCTGTTAAAGTAGTTTCAGATGAAGATTATGCTTGGGCTGGATTATGGGCAAGAGTAGACAACAAAAAAGAGGGTTATGGTTTCTTTGACAATATGGCTGATCGTCCCATAAAATCTAATTCTTGGCAAACCTATACGGTAGAAGGCACATTTGATGAGCATTCAAAATCGATTAATTTTGGAGGATTATGTTTGTATAATGGTAAATTTTACTTTGATGATTTTAAATTATTCATTGAGAATGACAAGGGGGTTTTAGAACCTGTAAAAATATCAAATGGTAATTTTGAAAAAAAAATAGAAAACGGTACTATTCCTAGATGGAGTAATGGTGTTTCACAAGGACAAGGTATAAAAGTAAAAGAGTATGAAATAACGACAACTGAAGACAAAGCGGAAGGAAAATATGCCATAGTAATTGAAGGCAAAGGAATAATTTATAAAGATTCCTATAAAATAAAGCCTATGGAAAATGTTTCTCCACAAATAGGCACATTAATTTCTATGCTTGAAAATTTAAAAGATCGTGTTGAAAACCAAGTAAAAAATATGAGTCAGTATGAATTGGATTATCTTCATGATGAAAAAGCCAATCGCATTGGTTCTTTAATTATGCATTTAGCTGCTGCAGAAAAATACTACCAGTTATATACTTTTGAAAATAGAGGATTTAATGAAGAAGAAAAAAAGATATGGCAAACTGCTTTAGATTTAGATCAAGGTGGTCGTGATGAAATAAGAAACCATGATGCACAATATTATTTAAATATTTTTAATGAAGTACGTGCCAAAACGATTGAAGAATTAAAAAAGAGAGACGATGCGTGGTTGATGGAAGTACACAAAGACAGCGATATGAATAACTTTTTTGGTTGGTTTCATGTCATGGAACACCAATCAAGTCATTTAGGGCAAATCTTATTTTTAAAGAAACGGATTCCACCAGAACCAGAGGTAAACTTGGAACAACCTATTAAAAATTAAATAAAAATGCGTTCAATTAAGAACGCATTTTTTTGTGGTGTATAATCATAACTAACTACATGGCGTATACATCATCTATAAATATCATTTAGAACAAGCAGTCGTTCATTATTCTAAAATCGATAATCCATTTTTAATAAAACATATCTTGGTTGCAAACGGTATTCCGTATTAGATATACTAATATCGTTAACGCTGTAATTTTTAAAAGAAGTAGTATTAAATAAATTGTTTCCCGATAAGAAAAAAGACAATTTGTTTTCCTTCACTGTATATTTTGCTTCCAAATCCATAAAATAATAGGTGTTGTGCTTCTTTTCTAAGTTACCAAAAAAATATCTTTCAGTTTGTATTTGAAAATTCATCTTAGAATTAAGTACAAATGATAAATCTAAAAACAGGGTATTATTAGTAAATGAATTGTTTATAGTTGTTGTCACTTCATTATAATCCCATTTTGTACCTGTGTGATAATTGAATATGCCTTTAAAACCGGAACGCAACTCTAAACCATAATAGATTAAATTGTTTTTCACTGCTCTTAAGTTAGAATTATTTACCACATTCTTATAATTCGTTTTTGTACCACCAACAACTAATTTTAAATTAGAAGATACTGGTCTAAAATAATAATCAACGGAAGAACTCAAGGTTGCAAGATCTCTATCTTTAATCTGTATTTTATCATATTGAGAATAATTTTGTGCAATTACTGCATGGGTACTCAAAAAATCATGATTTCTAGAGTACATTATAAATGTGCTAGCGAAAAATTTATCACCCCAATTTCCATAAGTGTAACTCAACAAGGCATTGGAAGCTTCTAATTGATTGAAAGTTCCTGTGCCTTTTGTAAATGATCTAAAACCACTATGCACATAATTAGAATAAACATCAAGTATGGAAGCATTAGTTGTATTAAATGCATAAGAGGCAAGTATTTTGTTTTTTTTATTCATTTCATACTCTATTCCTAATTTTGGATTTATAAAAAAAGGCGTTTGAGAAGCTTTCATTTCTGCAATTTCCAATGTATTAAAGAATTGATGCAAATCAATTTGTGGCACTAAATTGATTTTTTTCAAACGGTAAGCATATTTTAGAATTGCATATAAATCATTTACTCCATAAACTGTATTGTTTTGATACCCCAAAGGATTATCGATAAGCTGGTTTCCATTTTTAATTTGAAAATTTGAATGCAAGACATCTCTTCTGTATTGATTTCCAAATTTTATTTCTAATAAATTACCTGCTTTTTCCCTATTTAACAAATAACTTTCTATGCCATAAAAAGCCATTTCATTCTGGTTTATTTGAGCAATATTGTTTGCATTTGACGAAAATAAATCATCGTATAAAAACTGATTTAACTCATAGGTTTGAGGCGTTTTTTCATTAATTACCCGAGCCGAAATTAACCATGCTTTATTAGTGGTTATTTTATTAGTAAACACTATTTTTTGATCCAATAGGTGGTTATTACTATTTAATCTCTCCTGTAACAAATTATCATTAAACAACAATTCACTTCTATCTTTATTTCTTGTGTTGCTTAACTTACTGGTGAACTGAAAATTTTTAGTTGATGAAATATTAAAATCAAAATCTATCTTTCCAAACCCTACTAATGTGTTTTTTCGTAGTGTAAAATCTTCTGTATTTTGAAAAAAGATGTTATTAGCAAAAAATGATTGGCTACTATTTCTATAAAAATTGTTTTCGTCTTGATTTATAAAAGCCATCGCTTTTAATTTTATTTTTGGAGAAAGGGTAAAGATGCTGTTCAGTGAAATTAACTCCGCATTATTAAAATTGACTCTTTTCTGCTTAAGTTGCGGCACATATACCTCTAATCCTAAAATTGTTTGATTTTTTTCATTGTCACCTATTTGCTCATCACCAAATGAATAAATTAAACTTGAAATATCTCCTGTAGCAGTTTCACCTGTGTTATTGAGATTAGTTAGGAAGTAATATTTATTTTTTTTTCCAAAATTCATAAGATTACTTCTTCCTTCATATCTGTTTTCAGAAATTAATCCATAACCTAAAAGAAAATTACCAAACCATTGCCTTTTAGCATCATCCTTTAAAACCAAATTTAAAGCTACTTTTTCGCTATTTTCAATCCCTTTTAAGTGTTTATTATTAGAATAATGCTGTAACAATTCTACCTTTTCAATAGGACTAGAAGGCATATTTTTAGTCAGTACTTTGTATCCTTTTTCAAAGAAATCATCGTTATCTACCATTACTTTTTCTACTTCCTGATTTCCCGCTTTAATTGTTCCATCACTATCTACGGTAAGTCCAGGAATTTTTTTTAATAAATCTTCTACTACTTCTTCGTTGCCTTGTATAAAGGCTTTAACATCAAAAACAATAGTGTCTTTTTTTATAGTAATGGGTCTATTGGATTCTATGACAACCTCATTTAAAGCAATCGCTTTATAAACTAAAGAAGCATCTTGTAAAATTGTTTTTGATTCATGAGTTAGGACAACTTCAAAAGATACTGTTTCATAATTTAATGCCGAAAAACTCAAAACATAGCTACCCGTTTTATAAGTAGTTAATTCATAGTTTCCTGTTTCATTGCTATAACCATAAGCAATAATGCTCTGAGAATTTTCAGGTTTTAAAATTACATTAGCAGCACTTACTGGAAAACCTTTATCGTCAAGAATTGTTCCTTTGATTGTACTTTGTGCAAACGAAAAAGCACCTAACAACAACATTGCTGTTGTTAGGTTAACCAAACTACAAACAAAAAACAATGCTTTATTCAACTTTTGCTACTTTAGGCTTTATAATTCCTGCTGCAATTGCTGCATTTTCTACCTGTTCACATGTCGTTGCTGTAAATGTGTATTCAGATACTAGGGTTTGAGCCCCTATTTTTTCTTTTACGATATAGGTTATCGAACAAATATCTGTTTTAACATTTTTCTTTTCAACTCCATTTTCTTTGGGATTATTTTTATGAGCGAAAACCATATTTATAAATAGTAAAATTATCGCTGTTATTAGTATTTTTTTCATGTTTTATTTAATTTATTGTTCAATAGAAATAATTCGTTTATTGGATATTGTAACTTTAACATCTCTGCTTAATTTAGAATTTACTTTTCTTTCTAAATCATCTAAAAACTCTTGATTGTCTTCCTTATTTTGTTTGCTAGAAATAACTTTAAAACCTTCTATTATATTTTTAATTTCTTCTTCAAATGGAATTGTAATTTTATTTATTATAAAAATAACCTTGCTTTCTGAATCATACAGCTCCATGATTACACCAGGTAAATTATTAAACTTCCAAGGTCCAACATTGTAAGGCAAATCGGCACAATACCAAGCCGTATAATTTCTTCCTCTAAAATCAGCCTCTGCTTTAAAGCAATTGTACTTTCCTATCAATTTATTTTCTTCAATTAATTTCCAATTTATCAAAGGATTATCGTCTTTTATAGCTACAATTTCTTTTGTTAATAAAGACTTTTGAATTTCATAGGTTTCCTTCTTAACTTTATCCATATAAACATAGGAAGCTGTGGTATCTATTTTATTTATCACATACTCTCCTTTTAGAGAAACCTCTTCCGTATATAAGTTTTCACTCTCTGCACTTTTAAATTTAAAAAGTGAATAATTTGAATTAAACAACACGGTTCCATTGTACTTAGAAAGACCATCTAATGAAAGAATCATATCATATTCAATTTTCCCATCGGAAAATCTTGACTGAGAAAAAGTTACTTGTATTATAAAAAGTAGTATCCAGAAATGTTGCATCCTATTTGTTTTTAATCTAATTCAATTCCTTTTTTTTCAATGGAAGGAGATATACTTATTTTAATAGTTTCGTCTTTTCCTGAAGAAGCTTGCATTCGTTGTGCTTTCTCGTTCATTCTTTTGATAAACTTCTTATTATTCTCTTCATCTATGATTTTTAATTCTTTTCGAGTAATAAAATTCTCATTCCCTTTTAGTCCTTCAATTTCTTGATTAAATGGAATTTTAAGTTGCAACATAGAAAAATAAACATCTTTATTATGATCATATAACTCGATTATTAAGCCTGGCAAACCATTAAACTTCCATGGGCCATAAGGCAAAGGTATTGCAGGTGCATACCATGCGGTGTAATTTCTTCCTCTAAATTTACAAGTTGCCTTACTACATAATAAACTCCCTATTTCTTTTACCTCTTCTTCCAAAATCCATTCTTGAGAGCCGCTTTCTTCCCATACATTAACTTTCTGGTTAAGTATATAGAGCTTTTTTTCTTTAACCGAATGAATAATAGCTGTTTCCGTTGTGTCTCTTATAACCACTTCTAAATGTTGGGAAGCATCATCCTTTGTTGTCTCGATTACATTTTGAGCTAATCCTTTAACATTAAAAACAAATTTTGAATAGTTCTCATTAAAATACAAAATAGCATTATAATTTTTGAGCCCGTCTGTATTACTATACATATCATAATCTACTTTCCCTTTAGCTATGAAATTTTGAGATTGGATTTTATATACATACAGGATAAGAAAAACAAAGAGTATTTTTTTCATTTTATTTTTTAAACAAGTTAGATGAAATGTAAAACTTTTGCAAGATTTAAAATGTTATTTTTTTATATTTTATAAAAGCAACCTTGCTCAATAAAGGGCAAGGTTACCTTTAAACAAAGATTATTGCGCCATGGCTAACAATTGAGCTTTTAATTTTTTACCTGCAGCAACTGCATTTGCACAACTAGTCGTTACAGAACCTGTAACTGTAGTTGAAACAGACCCACCTGCTACCCCAACTGATGCTTCTGCAGTTACTGTTACCGACATAGTAATAGTAATAGAACATTCTTCTCCATTTTCTACTAACTCGTTTAATGAATCGATAATAGAATCAGAATGTTGTGTAAACTCTTCTACTGAATTGAATTTATATTCAGTAATCGTGTTGTCTGTTTCCAATAAAATAGTAGCAACAGTTGTAGTTACTTCTTTCATTGTAGGATGTATTGCATCAGTTGTGTTTGCAAAACCAGTTACAGAAAATAAAATGGTAGCTACTAAGCCAAAAAATAAATTTTTCATAAATTTGTTTTTTAATTAAATTAATTACAGTCATACTTTGTGTTCGTCAAAACATTTAGAAAAGTATGGCTGTTTTTTTTTAGTTGGAAAACTTTAAAACAAGAAAAAGCCAACTCTTTCTTTATTCTTGTTTGATAGTTTTGTTTTAGAAAACCTATCCATTCCTGTTTTGCTCGTCTTTTTTATGGGTTACTAGCAGCTGAATCAATCCCAGTATAGTGGCCAACTATTTTTTAAGAAAAGGGTTAACAGTAACTTTTCTTACATTTCATTCAAATTTATCTAACAATTCTATTATTTTTCTTAGCATCTTAACCAAATAATACACTATAATAAGAATCGTAATAATTAAAATTACTTGAAATAGGTAATTAATATACATCATCATTTATCGTTTTATAAAGGAATAAAAAATATTTCTTATTTCTGATTTCAAAACTAAAGGTGTTTTTTGAAGTGTGCAAACAATGTAACTCGACATTCGCGAATTTCGACTTGTTTTTCATGAATTGAGTACTTTTTAAACACTGAAACAACAATATAAAACCTTATTTTACAACATTTTAACAAATGTTTTTGTTTGTAAAGCAAAAATCTGTACTTAATTGTTATACCGCTTTTGAATGTTGTATTTTTTATCCCTTTTGTGACAATTTTATTTTTTTAAAATTATTTTGTCACAGTTTTTGATACCATATAATTATACCATTATTAAAGTTTCATAATTGATTTATCAAAAATTAAAATTAGATTACAAAAAATTCTTACTCCAAAACCGTAAAGAAAGTTATGGTGTCGTGGCTTTGTTAGAAAAGGAACTCGATTTAGCACGTATTAACAAAGAGATAGACGAAGTTGATGCTTTTATTTTAGCAATTACTAATCATAAAGCTACTTTGTAAATGCAAAACTTAGAAAGAAAAAGGGGGAACTTAAGATTAAGTTGCCCCTTTTTTTTAATTAAATCATTCGTTTATTTATTACTTTTCAATAAATGATTAAATCTACTTAAAAGTAAAATTACACTTATAATTTCTATAACTAATCCCGTTATAAGAATTGGTTTATAAAAAGACTCCCCAGTTATTTTTGCAATTGCTCCAACAAAAATCACCAACATTCCAATAAATAATAATCTCAAAGGATTTAATTTTAATTTATTCATTTTTTTAATTTTTAATTAACACGAACATAAAGCAGCTATCAAAATAGCGATAGAAGGATTTGTTATATAAGCTACAGTAGAAACAAAATCATCACAAAATTCATCTGTCTCTCTAGAATTACAGTCTTTGAAAGATTCTCCTTTTTCTCTTTGACATAACCCTTTAGAAGATAATTCCTCATTTGATGAAATTAAAACATTTTTAAAAACTCCATCAGAATATGTTTGAGAAATTACAATTCCTTCATCTAGGTTTTTTATAATTAAATCCCCATTCCCTTCATCATTCATATTATCAACAAGTTCAAATCTATTTTTAACAATAAACTTACCGTTTTCAATACTTCCTTTATTTAAAAAATAATTATTATCATTGCTGGAAATAATTATAAAATTATTCTCTTTTATTGATTTATAAAAAACTGTATTTGAGTTATAATTCAAATTTTTACTAATTATATTAATCTCATTAGCATTTGTAACTTTAATAAATCCAGTTTTTTTCTCAATAATTTTTAAAATCTCTTCTCCTGACGAATTCTTATCATTATCTATAGTATCGTCCGAACAAGAAAACAAAATAATTGAAAAGATAAATATACTACTTAATAAGATTACGAATGATACTTTTTTATTTTTTTTCATAAAATAGGTTATTTAATTAAATTAATTACAGTCATACTTGTGTTCGTCAAAACATTTAGTAAAGTATGGCTATTTTTTTTATAGATTTTGTTCTTAAAAGTGTTTACTAAATCTATTATTCAAATATAAACACTTTATCTTTTTTATTTTCTTTGGGAAAAAGACTACTCCCTCAAATTCGTAGCTACAAGAATTAAACAAAAACGTTTTGTTATTTTGTTGAGACAAATGTAGAAGATGAAAATAATTCATACAAGCAAAACAACTCGACATTCACGAATTTCGACTGGTTTTTCCTGAATTTAAGTTTAAAAACGCTTTCATTTAAAAGAAAAATAAGATATTTACACCTTCTAAATTCAAACAAAAAATCAAACATAATTTTTTAATGAAAAATTTCTTTTTATTTAGTTTTCTATTCTTATTTCAATCTTTTTTTTGGCAAGTAAATGAAGAAGATTTAAAAAAATTGAGTTATGATGAACTTTATGACTTATACTTCGATTATAAAAATAATATAACAGAGCAAAAAAAAATTGCTGATTTTTATATAAAAAAAAGTAAAATAGAAAATAAAAACATTGAGATAGCTAGAGGTTATTACCTATTTTCTCTTTTTGATAGAGAGTCAGATAAAAATAAATCTATAAAATACCTCGACAGTGTAATTAAATATTCTAATAATTCTGGTGATTTCTATTTCCCTTTTGAAGCATATGTCGAAAAAGCTAAACTCTTTACTGATTTAAATAAATATGAAGAAACTGTATTAAACTACTTAAAAGCAGAAAAATATGCTAAAGAAGAAAACAATTTGGACAATTATTATAAATCCAAGTATTTAATTGGAATTTTTAAATCTGAGATTCTAGGAGAAATTGATGAAGCTATGGTATTATATAATGAATATAAAGAATATTTAAAAGATAAAAATTTAAATGATCCTTATTATCTATATTATTTTAAAAGATTAACATTTATCCTCGCAGATGCTCATAAAGCAAAACAAAATATTGACTCTTCTTCTTATTATAATAGACTTGGTTATAAAATATCAAAAGAATCTAACGATAATTATACTAAAAGTTTATTTATTTTAAATGAAGGAGCTAATCAAGTAATGAATAAATCGTACAAAATAGCTCTAGATAGTGTTACTAGAGGTAGTGAAGAAATTATAAAATCAAAAGATTATGGAAATATTTTAGCCACTTATTATTATTATGGCAAATGTTATGAAGGTTTAGGAGATAACAAATTAGCCATAAAATATTATAAAAAGGTAGATTCAATTTATAAAGTAAGAAAAATTATTACTCCAGAATTTGTCAGCGGTTATAATTTCCTAATTAATTTTTATAAAGAAAAAGGAGATAAAATAAATCAATTAGAATATTTAACTACTTTTATGAAAATAGACAGTACATTACAAAAAGGATATAAAAAATGGAATAAATTATTAAAAGATGAATATGACTTTCCTCATTTAGTTGAAGATAAAGAAATTTTGATTACAGAATTAAAAAATGAAAAAAAGAATCATTTTTATGTAATACTAATCTTAAGCATTTTAGTTTTGGGTATATTATTCCTTGCCTTAAGAGAATTTCAATTAAAAAAAACATATAAATTTCGTTTTGAAAATTTAATCAAAAATGATTCATTAGTAAAAGAAGAAATTAATGATATACATCTAAAACCAACAAATCAGGAAAATATTGGAATTGCAGAAGATATAATAGAAATGATAATAAAACAATTAAATATTTTCGAAAAAAATAAAGGCTATTTAAATCCATCCATTACAATTCAAAATTTAGCTCAAGAATTCAATACGAATGCTAAATACCTTTCAGTAGTTATAAATGCTAAAAAAGAGAAAAGTTTTAGTAACTATATAAATGATCTCAGAATAGATTGTATTGTTCAGGAATTAAAAAACAATACAAGTTTACGTAAATATACTATTTCAGCCATAGCAGAAGAAGCAGGTTTTAATACAGCTGAATCGTTTTCCAAAGCTTTTTTTAAGAAAACGGGTATAAAACCTTCTTATTTTATCAAAGAATTAAACAATGCTTAAAACACTTATTTTCAATATTTTAAAAAACAAAAAAACTCGATATTCATGAATTCCGAGAAACTTGTTTTAACTTTTTGGTTGTTTTTTTAATCATCAATATATATTTGCAAATATTATCAAAAAAATTTAATCACATGAAAAAATCTAAAAACAAAAAGTTTATTTTTGAAAAGTTTGAAGTAGCAAAATTGAATAATTTAAAATCTATTAAAGCAGGAGATTCATCAAATATATGTACAACTACAGATACAAGAGACCCTGACGCTTCAGATAAACCAAAACCAAACAATCCAAAAATCCCCAATAATCCTAACCCTAATCCAAATCCTGGTGGATCTAATTAAATAGTTTTTCAAAATGTGCAATTCTAAGACACTTTTATATTTTTTTATATATATTGCTTTTAGTTGTTCATCAACAAACAATTTAAAAAGTAAATTAACTGTATCAACAATTGATACGGTTGATTTATGGCATTTTAAAGATTCAATTAATGGTTTGTCTTTAGAAAAATGGTACAATGAAAATACTAAAAAAACTAAAAAAGAAATAATAGTAGCCATATTAGATACTCAAATTGACCTTGAACATGAGAATTTTAAAAATCAAATCTGGGTTAACAAAGATGAAATACCAAATAACAAGATTGATGATGACAATAATGGATATATTGATGATATAAATGGGTGGAATTTTGTAGGAAAACCAAATGGAGGTTATTTTGCATATGGTAATTTTGAATATGTAAGAATTATTCAAAAATGGGATAGCATTTTTAAAAACAAAAAAGAATCTGAAATTACAAAATCTCAATTAAAAGATTTTAATCAATATTCAGTTGCTAAAACTTATTTAGATTATTATCTTGATTATTACAAAAACTACAAAAAAAATCTCCAATTTAAAATTGAAATGTTTCCTCTTTCTAAAGACACTCTAAAACATTATTTTCCAAATGAAGATTACACTACTAATCAATTAGATAGTTTATTTAAGAAGTATAACAAAAGTGATAAAGACTTTTATGACAGAAGAAAAGATAAAGATAAAGATTTCTCATCATTAATTCTTTATATGCTTTCTAATTATCAACTTAACAATAAAAAGCTAGAAATAATTGAAGACTTGAAAAATCAAATGGATTCCATTATAAATCAAAATTTAAATGTAGAATTTTTAGATCGAAATTTTATAAATGATAATCCAAGCAAGTTAGAAAAAGGATATGGCAATAATTTTTTAAACTCTTTTAAAAAAATACAGGACCACAATACTGAAGTTTCGAGTTTAATTGCTCCTAATAATAAAATTAAAAAAGGAGTAAAAGGCTTTCATAAAAATATTAAAATAATGCCATTAATAACCTCTGTCTCTGGTGACGAACATGACAAAGACATTGCTATGGCAATTTATTATGCAGTAGATAATGGGGCTAAAGTAATTAATATGTCATTTGGAAAAGAGTTCTCTTTAGAGGAAGAATGGGTTTCTGAGGCAATCAAATATGCTGAAAAACATAATGTTTTAATTGTTCATTGCTCAGGTAATAATAGAAAAAGTATTGATGAATATTTATTCTATCCAAATGATGTAAAATATGGCGAAGTAAATGAATTCTCATCAAACTTCATCACAGTTGGCTCCATTTCTAAAAGGATTGACAGCACTATGGTTTCCCCATTTTCCAATTATGGAAAAAACAATGTAGATCTTTTTGCTCCTGGTGAGGAAATTTATGTAGCCATTCCAGATAATCAATATACCTATGATTCTGGAACATCCTTAGCAGCACCTATGGTTTCGGGTACAGCTGCTTTAATTTGGTTGTATTATCCTAATTTAACCGTACAAGAAGTAAAAAAGATAATTTTAGAATCGGGTGTTACGATAGATAAAATGGTTATTAAACCAGGTACAGAAAATGAGTTAGTTCATTTTTCTGAATTATGTAAATCGGGTAAAATTTTAAATACTTATAATGCTATGAAAATAGCTGAGGAAATGAGTAGAAAGAAAACGCATTAATAATGAAAATACACCTTCTTTCATTCTTATTTGTTGTAAACTGTTTTTCTCAATCAAACATTGTCAATACAAATGAATGGCATTTTAATAGTAATTCTAATGGTATTTCATTAGAAAAATGGCATAATGAAAATACTAAAAAAACTAAAAATGAAATAATAGTAGCCACATTAGACTCTCAAATTGATTTAGCTCATGAAGATTTACAAGGTCAACTTTGGTTTAATAAAAAGGAAATTCCAAACAATGGTATTGATGATGACAAAAATGGTTACATTGATGATTATAATGGTTGGAATTTTATAGGTAAACCTAATGGACAATACTTAAGATATGGTAATTATGAATATACTAAAATAGTACGAAAATATAATCCATATTTTGAAGGCAAAAAAGAAGTTACAACTGATTCTATTACTTTATTCAACACTTATAAGCGAGCTTTAAAACACCATACATACTATTCCGAATTTCATAAAGATTATTTAAAATCATTAGAATATACTATCTCTATTTGGCAAAAGGGTAAAGATACCTTGAAGTACTTTTTTCCAAAGGAAAATTATACTATTGCACAACTAGATAGCTTATATAATAAATATAAGATAAATGATAAATCTTATGATAAAAGAAGAGACGATAACGACAAAGATTTAGGTGCACTAATATTTAACATAATGGCTAGTTATGAAATTGGCAAAAAAGAGTTAAATGATTTAATTGTTTCTAAAAATGAAACGGACTCAACTATTAATACAAAGTTAAATATAGCATATGATCCTAGAACTTATATTAAAGACAATCCAAATATTTTAGAGAAAGGCTATGGTAATCATATCCTTAATAACAATAAATTTCAACTTGGTCATAATACTGCTGTTACAAGTATTATTGCTGGAAACAGAAAAAATGATGTCGGTTTATTAGGATTTCATGAAAACATCAAAGTAATGCCTTTAGTAGTTTCAAATTCTGGGGATGAATACGACAAAGATATCGCTATGGCAATCCGTTATGCTATTGATAATGGTGCAAAAGTAATTAATATGTCTATAGGCAAAGACTTTTCATTAAATCAAGATTGGGTTTCTGAGGCACTAATTTATGCTGAGAAACATAACGTTTTAATAGTACACAGCTCAGGAAATAGCAATTTAAATGTAGATAAGAGAGCTTATTTTCCTTCTGATTATATTTTTACAGAGGAAAAAGAAATAACTACAAATTTCATCAATGTTGGATCTATTTCTAAAAGGATTGACAGTACTATGGTTTCCCCTTTTTCCAATTATGGCAAAAACAACGTAGATATATTTGCCCCTGGCGAAGAAATATATGTTGCGGCACCAAACAATACCTACAAACATGATTCTGGAACATCCTTAGCTGCACCTATGGTTTCGGGAACAGCCGCTTTAATTTGGTTGTATTATCCTAATTTAACCGTACAAGAAGTAAAAAAAATAATTTTAGAATCGGGTGTTACAATAGATAAAATGGTCATTAAACCAGGCACAGAAAATGAATTAGTTCATTTTTCCGAATTATGTAAATCGGGTAAAATTTTAAATACCTATAATGCTATGAAAATGGCTGAGGAAATGAGTAGAAAAAAAACGCATTAATAATGAAAATACACCTTCTTTCATTATTATTTGTTGTAAACTGTTTTTCTCAATCAAACATTGTCAATACAAATGAATGGCATTTTAATAGTAATTCTAATGGTGTTTCTTTAGAAAAATGGTATAGTGAAAATTCTAAAGAAACAAGTAACACAATCATAGTTGCCACATTAGATACCCAAATAGATTTGGATCATGAAGATTTGAAAAATCAGATTTGGATAAATGAAAAAGAAATCCCTAATAATGGCATTGACGATGATAAAAATGGTTACATTGATGATCGTAATGGCTGGAATTTTATAGGAGTGGGTAATAATAACATACAAGCTTTTTCGAATTTTGAATTTGTACGGTTTATCAAAAAGAATAAGGATCTTTTCCAAGGAAGAGATAGTCTTAAATATATAAATACTCCTTTATATAGAGAATATAAAAGAGCTTTAAAAAAGTATGAAAGTGAGTACAATTATTATACAGAATATTTAAAAGCTGAAGGAATACTTATCTCTGCTTATTATCCTGCTAAAGACACTTTAAAATATTATTTCCCAAAAGAAGATTATACAACAAGACAATTAGATAGTTTGTATCAAATACACAAAACTAACAACAAAACATTTGTAGAAAGAGTTAATAACAATGATCCTAGTAGAGAATTTCCTGATTTAATTTTTTACATGAAAATGATTAAAAAATTAAATTTTACAATAGAACAAATGGAAAATTCAAGCAAACACAAAGATTCTATTGTAAAAAAATTATTGAATTTTGATTATGATGATAGAATAAGAATAAAAAATCATCATTTAGAAAAAGGATATGGGAATAATAGTCTTGACTCACATGAGAGACTGAAAAAACATAATACGGAAGTTTCTAGTATTATTATTGCAAATAGAAATAATAATAAAGGTGTTAAAGGATTTCATAATAATATTCAGGTAATGCCTTTAATTATCTCACCATTTGGAGATGAACACGATGAAGATATTGCAAATGCCATTTACTATGCTGTTGATAATGGAGCTAGAGTAATAAACATGTCTTTTAGTAAGGAATTCTCATTAAATCAAAAAATAGTAACAACTGCTTTACAATATGCTGAAGATAAAAATGTATTAGTAGTTCATACATCAGGCAACGCATCGTCTAATATTGATTTAACCACCTTTTACCCTACAGATTTTAATTATACAAATTCAACAGAAATAGTTAATAACCTTATTACTGTTGGCTCCATCTCCAAAAGAACAGATAGTACCATGGTTTCCCCATTTTCCAATTATGGAAAAAACAACGTAGATCTTTTTGCTCCAGGGGAAGATATTTATGTAGCCATTCCAGATAATCAATATACTTATGACTCTGGAACTTCGTTAGCTGCGCCTATGGTTTCGGGTACAGCTGCTTTAATTTGGTTGTATTATCCTAATCTAACGGTACAAGAAGTAAAAAAGATAATTTTAGAATCGGGTGTTACGATAGATAAAATGGTAGTAAAACCGGGCACAGAAAATGAATTAGTTCATTTTTCCGAATTATGTAAATCGGGTAAAATTTTAAATACTTATAATGCTATGAAAATGGCTGAGGAAATGAGTAAAAAGAAGAAAAACAAAAATATAGATTAAAGTTTATAGCGCAAAAATTAGAATACAAACAAACATGAAAAAAAACACTTTATTACTTCTACTACTTTGCTGTAGTATAAGTCACGCACAAAAATTAAGAGAATATTCCCATTATTGGGCTTCTTTTGTCCTTTTAAAAGGTTAATATAGATTTTATAAATTTCTTTCATTTCTTAAATCTGTGTTCCTCTTTAAAAACAATTAAAAACTTATCAGGTTAACGAAAAGAAACATCACATGAGAGTCTTCATACCTCAGCATGACAAAAGTAGGTTGATTTTTGAAATTACCATTGACATTGAAGTCGCTATTTACATTGAAATTTAGAATTTTTTATTTGCAATTTAAAACCCGTTATGAATAACTTTTCTGCCTTTACTAATTTTATTTTACGAACGCCTCTATTGCCCGTTTCTTATTATGTATCTCTTTTAGAAAACTATAGTAAAGACAATTTGTTTGCCACTTTAGATAATCTATACATTAAAAACGCAATAGCCTTAGCTTCTCCAGAATTAGTAAGCGAATTAGAGAAATATAAAAAGAATCCTTCTCAATATCCCGCTGATAAAGTTAAATCTTTAGAAATTGCTTTATTAAAATACCTTGCACGTATTTCTTCTCGAGCGACACCTTTTGGCTTATTTGCAGGTTGTACCACAGGTCGTTTTGATAGCAAAACCACTATTCAATTGCAATCGCAAAAAAACTACACCACGCATACGCAGTTTGACATGCTTTTTTGGACGCATTTGCTACAAGAACTGGGTAAAAAAGAAAGTGTAAGAGATGGCCTTTTGTATTTTCCTAATACGTCGCTTTACCAAGTGGGTAATTTTTATCGTTATGTGGAATACCAATTTGTAAAAAAAAGAAGAGAACACATCTTATCGGCTATTCGTAAGAATGAATTTTTAGCTATTCTTTACCGTCATGCTGTTGAAGGAAAAAGTAGAAAAGCACTAGTAGATGTCCTTATTTCTGATGAATCGGAAAGAGAAGAAGCTTTTAGTTTTATTAATGACCTCATCGATAATCAATTTTTAATTAGTAATCTAGAAGCAACCGTTACAGGTGACAAAGAGATTGAAAGGGTACTTGCTATTTTAGCAAATGTAAATGATATTGCATCAGTAACACAAAACATTACAGAAATCAATTTGTTATTACAACAAATGACTATTGAAAATCATTTTGAGCTGAGTAAACAAATTACTGAAAAAGTAAAAACGCTAGAAATTGATTTTGACGAAAAATATCTTTTACAAACCGATTTGTATCTTACAACCCATGAGTGTACACTTAACTATAAAGTTAAAAAACAACTCCAACAAGCCATTGCTTTCTTAGAACGAACGCAAACAAGTTCGGTCAATCAAAATTTAGAAGCTTTTAAAAAAGCCTTTCTACACCGTTATGAAACTAAAGAAATGCCTCTTACGGTAGTTTTGGATACAGAAACAGGTATCGGCTATCTTCAACAGGTAAAAATGAATGATTCTCATGCTCTTTTGGATCAGTTTTCTATACATAAAAAAAATTCTTCAACTGCTACAGAAGAAAAATGGAGTGCATTTGATTATACTTTGGAAAACCAATTAAAAAATGCATTGGTCAACAAAGATTCCATTTTGGAATTACATGATACCGATTTTAAATCTTTTGTTTCTAAAAACGAACCATTACCTCCTACTTTTTCTGCTATGCTTGAAATGGTAAAAATCGATGATGAGGAAACCGTAGTTATAGAATCGTTAGGCAATTTTAGTGCAGCTAAGTTAATAGGTCGCTTTAGTAATGGACAAGCAACTATTGGCAAATTAGCGCAAGAAATTACCGATAAGGAAGCAACATTCTCTAAAGATGTAATTTTGGCTGAAATTGCTCATATACCCGAATCGAGAACGGGTAATATTTTAAGAAGACCTGTGTTGAGAGTTTACGAAATTCCGTATTTATCAAATAGTACCCTTCCAAAAGAAAAGCAAATTGAAATTAGTGATTTGTATATTCGCATTGAAAATAATGCTGTTATTTTACGATCAAAAAAACACAATAAACAAGTAATTCCTTGTTTGTCTAATGCACATAATTATAGTAGTAATTCATTGCCTATTTATCATTTTTTATGTGATTTACAAGGTCAACATACTCATCCTGTTTATAAATTCGATTGGGGACATCTACCCTATCATTACAATACTTTTCCGAGAGTCGTCTATAAAGGAGTTATTTTAGCGAAAGCCAAATGGTACATTTATAAAAAGGACATGGAAGGTATTTATTTTGGAACTGTTTTCACAAATTGGAAAAACCAAAACCAAATTCCAAAATATGTTACTATCGTTAGTGGTGATAATACTTTATTATTAGATCTTGAACAAGAAATTTGCTTTGAAATCATGCAAAAGACAGTAAATACAAACGGTAAAGTTATACTTGAAGAGTTTTTATTTACCAATGATAGTGTGGTAACAGACAAAGAGAATGCTAATTATGCCAATCAATTTATTGTGTCTTTTTATAAGGAGTTAAAATAAGAGCATTGAATTTGATTATTGACATTGACATTGAAAATAAAATTAATATATGAATAGAGAATTTAGTTTAGGTAGTGAATGGTTGTATTACAAAATTTATTGTGGAGTAAAAACAGCCGATTTTATTTTACATGATTATTTAAAAGAAACCATCCAACAATTACTTGATGACAACTCTATTTCTAAATGGTTTTTTATTCGTTATAACGATCCAGATGCTCATCTAAGATTACGTTTTAAAGTAGATCAAGCAGAAAAATTAGGCTCAGTCATTAGTAAATTATATGCTGTTTTTACAGTGCTACAAAAGGAAAACCTCATCTGGAAAATTCAAACGGATACTTATTCTCGCGAATGGGAACGCTATGGCATACACTCTTATGAATTGTCGGAAAGTCTTTTTCAAGCGGATAGCGAATTAATACAAGATTATATAGGGTTAAAACCTTATTTTGAAAAAGAAAGTACTTCTCTTTTATTTAGTTTTTTGTCTATCGATCAATTTCTAACGCTTTTTGGTTTAGACCAAAAAGAAAAATTAAAACTTTTGGATCGAATGCAACTCGCTTTTAAAAAGGAATTTCAAGCAGATAAAACCCTAAAAAAAGAATTGGACAAACATTATCGAGAGTTAGAAAGCTTCATTATTTCCATTTTAACAGAAAATAAAAAAGAACATTTTAATCCTATTTATGAAAGTGTTTATTTAAAAAATGAAAAAATAAAAAACACGATTGTTTCTCTTAAAAAAGAGCTTGAAATTGAATTATTTTCTTTTTTAAGCAGTCACATTCACATGATGCTCAACCGACAATTTACCTCTCGACAACGCGAATATGAATTGCTGGTCTATGATCATTTGTATCGTTATTACAAAATGTGCTGTTTTAAAAAGGAATAAAATGTTCTAAAAAAACAACTAAAATTTACCCATAGGGTGTACTTATTAAAAATGTTGCTTTGCCTGTTTTGAATGGTAGGAAACAAGCGCATCCAAACTTTACACTCAAAGCAACGTATTGAAAATCGGCTATACTTTTACTCTTTTAATCAATTTTTCTTTTTCTAAACCAATTATCAGCAAAGCTTAAATTAACAGTTAAAGAGTGAAATTGTTCTTGTACTAAAATATTAGAAACGATACCTTTTATACCATAAGAATAAGCAAAGTTGAGTACATTTTTTGAACTTCCTAATGGCAACCCTAAACCAAGTGTGAGTCCAGTTGTAGCAATTTTGTTATTATTTATTTTTATACTTCCATCATCATAGTAATAACCTATTCTATATCGCTTACTATTCCTAGTTATAAGACTTTCTTTTCCTGTATATTCTAATCCCAAACTAAATAGATTAGCATCTGTATAAGAACCCGTATTGTCTTTTAGATTAGTAGCATTCCAAAAACTTCTTTTATAATCTGCAATAAAACTATAATTCTTAAAAGTATATTGTAAGCCTAAGGTTAAATCGGTAGGAAGTGTGTAGTTATCTATTCTTACATCTTCTGTGCTTTCAATATTATAATACGCTTCGCCTACAATGCGATTCACTTCTCTATCTCGGGTAGCTTTTAAATTATTGGAGATATTTACAACCGATGCCAAACGTAAACTAGGCGTAACCTGATATTGTAGTCCTGCTCCTAGCTGTGCTCCTTTGTAAAAATTAGTATCTTCAAAAAGAAGATAATCACCATCTAAAAAAACTGTTTCCGATTGTTTAATGGTTCCAAATAGGTATTTAAAAGTGAGTCCCATATTTAATTTTGAAGTTATTTTTCTTCCATAATTTATGGTAAACTTGTTTAAACCACCACTACCTGTTATTAAACTATAATATTGTTCTTGTGTTCCATTTATATTTTCTACTAAACCATTAAAGGTATAACCCACTTCTGTAAAAGGTTGTAAAGACACACTTAGTCCTGATTTTGAATTGAGAGGAAAAGCCATACTTAAATTGGAAAAAACCAAAGAGTAAGCTTTTCCTTGATTGGTTTTATCGCCATAATTGTTCCATTCTCCTTTTCCTCCTACATCTAAAAAAAAGGTATTTAAATGGATACTAGCTAATGAAGCTGGATTCAAGTTATTTATTTCTTTATCACTAGACAATGCAATTCCAGCTCTACCTAATGAATTGGTAACACCTGTATTGGCATCGTTGTTATTTCCTAATCCAAAAAGCGAATATGGAGAAGAAGTAAGATTATTACTTTGGGCATATCCTTTGGTAAATAATACGAAAAAAAACAAAAGGGGTAGGATTAACTTATTCGTTATCATAGTAGAGCAGTGTCAGTTTTACTTGGGCTTTATTTCTAGAGTGATGGTTACTATTTAACAGCAATCTATTAGTGGTAATACCGTGGTTAAAGGGCATGAATATGAGTCCGTAGTTTCTATAATAATTATTAGAAAGAATATTTTGTAAAAAGGGCGCAATTGCAACTGTTAGGTAGGCTTCATTAAATTCCGGATTTTCATTTTTAATATAAGCATTTACTTGTGCTCCATTACTATCAATTAAGCTACTAACTACTTCATTGTTTATATCTACTACAAAAACCCGAAGCGAATCTCCTACATAGAGATTTTTATTATACAGATTTTTATCTAAAGGAATTTTTAAATCGGCTTTGTAAATATTGCCTCCTAAATTGTTCATGCTTTCTTTAAAACTAGGGAAAGTCACTTTAGTTGTAATTCCTACTCCGGCTTGAATGTAAGTAAGATGATTTAAACTGGCTTCATCTATCTCGTTTTCTTGATTTAAAAAATCAACCGGTAAATTTGTTCCTGTTCTATCGCTCTGAATATTTGAAAAATGATTTCTGTAAGTAGAAAAATCAGAATAT
Organism: Flavobacterium sp. 9AF; assembly: GCF_902506265.1. GTDB lineage: Bacteria > Bacteroidota > Bacteroidia > Flavobacteriales > Flavobacteriaceae > Flavobacterium. The sequence continues at coordinate 1,330,101 of NZ_LR733556.1, forward strand.
TCAAAATCATAACTTAGTGCATTTCCTGGATCGGAAGGATCAGAATGATAAAAACGAAGATAGGAATTTGATATATCAAAAGATATCATAGAGGCATTTTCATCTGAAGAGGGAGTTATTTTTAGTCCTTTAAACACTTCATTTAATTCATCTTGGTTACTAATTGCCCCTGTTTTAATCTTATTAAAAATTAAAGCCCCAAAAGCAGCGTCTAAGGTTATTTTTACACTATCTTTTGCTATTCTAGGATAAAAAGTGCGTTCTCCTAATAAATTTATAGTCGGAATTTCTTGCGCATTGTAATAATTGGTTTGACCATTTCTATATTTAATTCTCTTACTAATATCATAAACTTGGATCTTTTTTTGTAAAAGCGTATCATTATAATAATATCCTGAGTATTTTAAATTCAGTACGATACTATCAAACACATAAGTATTATCTATATAATAACTAGAGGGTACAAAATAAGCATAACCACTTGCAGTTGTTTTTCCAAAATAGGGATCTTGATATTGACCTACTAAAATTTTACTATACAAATCGGTTGCTAAACTGTCTATTTTAAGTGTAGACATGGTAAAGGAGATAGAGTCTATTACTGTAAAATCTACTTTGCTATCGATTAATGCATTAGATGGCGTAAAATAATCAATTTCTTCGTCTGAGCAGGAGATTAAAAAGAAGCTTACAATAAATAAGTAAAAAATGTTTTTCATCTTTTTTTTGCCCAAATGTAATTTTGTAAGTCGTATAATTAAATTGTTTTATACCAATCCGTTAAAATGACCTACACCTTATTTTTTTTTATCGATATGTCCAATGGAAATCTCTTTTTGTAGGGAATCGAAAAAAAAAACTGATTTATAGATAAAAAAGACGCACGAGTATATCTTTTTTTTAGTGTCCTTCTTAATAAAATACTTTTGGCTCACAATCCCATCTACTATGAATAAATGGCAATTTTTTATTATTCTATTGAGTGTTAGCAAAGGACTTTCACAAAATAAAAATAGCTTACAATATACTCGTTCTTATGACACGAATAAAGAGGTGATCTCTACAATTTCAGATGATTTTCAATATGAATTGCATTTTAAAAAAGGATACCGTTTTTTTTCAAATTTTAGCACTACTTCACTTCATTTTTTAACTGAACTAACAGAATATAATTCGTATAACATAGAAAACTTATACTCTTTTGATATAGGATTAGAAAAAAGCATCCCTTTAAATGCCACAACTAATCTAGTATTCATGGTTAATCCTCAAATAAGGACAAACGATTTTGAATCTGAAATTAGTAATTCTTTATTATTCAATTCGTCTGCACTTTTTGAAAAAAAATTTAATTCAAAATCGCAATTAAACATTGGTATAAGTTATGGGACATTGTTTGGATATTCTCGTTTTTATCCTGTATTTGATTTCAATTACCGTTTTAATGAAAAACTAAAAGTGGTAATTGGTTTTCCAAAATCGGGTCTTTTTTTCAACTGGTCCCAAAAGAACGAATTGGCACTAGAAACAGCATACCGCTCTTATTTTTCTCACATTACTAATACTGTTTCACGAGCAAATGCTACATCTGTTTTAGAATACCAATCGCTTTTTTTTAACAAAACAACGACGTCTTTATCCTACAATTATAATTTTTCAAACACAAGTAAGATAACATTATCTATAGGAAAAAGCTTTAATAACAAATTAGAAATCAACGAATACGATATAGAAACAACAAATTACAGTTTTAAAAATGATTTTATTATTTCAATGGGAATTAAGTTTAATTTAAATAAATAGAAAAAATGGTAAAAAAAGAAAAATGGTTAGAAAAGAAATTGATACCCATACTATTAGGAATTATAGTTACTAGCTTAGTCAGTTGCAACAAAGACGATGAAGATGATGAAGACGATATAGGCAACTGGGTAACAGCGGCTACTTTTGATGGGATTGCTAGAAGTAATGCCTCTAGTTTTGTAATAGGTGAAAAAGGATATGTAGGAGTAGGTTATGATGGAGACAATTATCTAAACGATTTTTGGGAATACAATTTAGAAGGGGGTTATTGGATACAAAGAGCTAATTTTCCAGGAGAAAAAAGAAGTGCTGCCTCTAGTTTTTCTATAGGAAATTATGGTTATATAGGTGCAGGATATAATGGCTCTACTGAAAAAAAAGATTTTTACAAATATGACCCTACATCTAATTCTTGGTCGCAAATTGCAGATTTTGGTGGAGATGTAAGACGAAATGCTGTTTCATTTAATTCAGACACAAACGGCTATGTGGGGTGCGGCTATGATGGTGTAAACGACAGAAAAGATTTCCATAAATATGATCCTAATACAGATACTTGGACCGAACTTTTTGGCTTTGGAGGTAATAAAAGAAGAGATGGAATTACCTTTAGAATTCAAAACAAAGTTTATATGGGAACAGGAAAATCTAATGGTGTTAATTTGAGGGATTTTTGGAGTTTTGATTTGGATACTGAAGTATGGACAAAACTGAGAGACATTGCTGTTAATAGTGATGATGATGACACTTCTGAATATACTATTTTGAGAAGTAATGCTGTAGGTTTTGCTTTAAATAATTATGGCTATGTGTGTTTAGGTACTCCAAACACTACCACTTGGGAATACAATCCTAATACCGACTATTGGAATAAGAAAACTACTTTTGAGGCAGTGTCTAGACAAGATGCAGTAGCTTTAAATTTTAGTAATCGTGCTTTTGTTTTATTAGGAAGGTCTAGTAATTTATATTTAGATGATATGTATGAATTTAAACCTTTTAATGAACAAGTTGACAATGATTAAGAATCTATTAATTTACGTTATATTTGTGTTAGTATTTCAATTATTTTCAGCTTGTAAAGAAAAAGCAATTGCTTTTGATGGAATCGTTTATCAAATAGAAGAAAATAAATTTGGATACGAAATTTACCTGCAAGGAAAACCATTCATTAAACAAGAAAATATACCTGCTATTGAAGGAAATCACTCTTTTAAAGACAGCTTAGATGCTCTAAAAACCTTAGACAAGGTTCTAGAACGTCTAAACAAAGGAGAAAAACCTTCCTTAACAGAAAGCGATATTCAACAATTAAAAATTAAAATTTGATTTCTAATTTTAATAAAAGGGTGTTTTTAAAAAAGAATTACCAAACTAAATATGTCATACATTTTTTAGTTTGGTTCATCTTTTTTGTTATTCTCATGTATGATTACTTTTTTAATAAAGGAGTGTTCAATTATTTTCTTCTAACTCTTTTTCTCGTTTGCGTTTGTATCTTTTACATTAATTTTAATTTTTTAGTAGAACAACTCATTGTCAAAAAAAAGGGGTTATTGTATATTGTTTCCTTATTACTTTTATTTGGCTTTACGTATACAGTCATTAGTATTGCATCTGTAAAATTTGATTATTTACGAACAAATTTTAGACCTCCTGCAATGCCTGCTTATGAAATTAGACCTGCTCTTCCTGCTAATGAAATTAGATTAATCAAACCAACCCCACCAAGGCACGTTTTACCTAATGTTGTTATTTTTTTACTGGTTATTTCAGTTAGTTCTTTTTTAAAATTATATGAATTTTTAAATGAAAATTTTAAACGTCAAAAAGAAATAGAAAACGAAAATCGAATTACCGAATTGAATTTTTTAAAAGCACAATTAAATCCACATTTCTTTTTTAATTCTTTAAATACAATTTATTTTTTGTCGATTGTTCAATCTCCAAAAACACCACAAGCCATTCTAAATCTATCTGATTTAATGCGCTACATGCTTTCTGATAAAAACAACACGCCTATAGATAAAAAAGTAAGTTTAGAAGAAGAAATTGAATACATTAATAACTATATAGAACTACAAAAACTTAGAATTACCACAAACAATATTATTATTTTTAAAGTAGAAGGAGATATCAAATCGGTTACTATCTATCCCCTTTTGTTTATTTCTTTTATTGAAAACGCTTTCAAATATGGAGTACATCCTGTTTATGAAGAAGTTATATTAATAGAATTTAAAATTATTGATGGCATTTTAGATTTTAATGTGGAAAACCAAATTCATTTCCAAAAAAAGGCAACTGATTCTTTCAGTCTAGGAAATGAGAATTCTATAAAAAGATTAAATTTATATTACCCAAACAATACATTAATTATAAACAACAATAACAATAAATATCAGCTATCCATTAAAATAGATTTAAATGAATATTAAGGCAATTATTATTGATGATGAACCTTTGGCAATAGAAATTTTAAAGAAATATTCTGATACCATAGACAATTTAGATATCATTCAAACTTTTACAAATCCTATTGAAGCGATTCGCTTTATAGCTGAAAACCCTATTGACTTAGTTTTTTTAGACATTGAAATGCCTATGATTAATGGTGTTGATTTAGTCGAATCGTTGAGTGTAAAACCAAATATTATTTTTACCACTGCTTTTCCTCAATATGCTGTGGAAGGATTTAATTTAGATGCTGTGGATTATCTATTAAAACCTATTTCTTATAAGCGTTTTTTAAAAGCCATCAATAAAATTTATAACGGCTCCTTTCAGCATGTAGAAGAAATTTCCGACAATCAACCTATTTTTATAAATAATCCAGAAAACAAGTATATTTTTATAAAATCGGATTACGAAAACATTAAAATTACTATCCAAGATATCAAATATATTGAAGGTTTAAAAGACTATTTAAAAATCAATTTAGCTGATGGTAAGTCTGTTCTTACTTTATCAAATTTTAATAATCTTTTAGAAAAAATAAACAATAAAGATTTTATTAGGGTTCATAATTCCTATGTGGTTAATTTACAACATATTAAATCAATTCAAAAAAATAGGATTATTATAGACAACCTAAGAATTCCAATTAGTGAAACCTACAAAAAGGATTTCTTTGAAAAAATTAAATTGCAGTAAAGTAATCTTACTTATTGTTTATCTTGTTTTTAATTTGATTAAGTAAAAAAACATAATCTTCTTGTCTTTTCACAAAATCTAGATCTGATACATCAATGATTAATACATTCAAATGTGTTTGCGACTTGATATAGTCTAGATAACCTCTATTAATTTTTTCTAGATATTGAGCCGGTATCTCTTGTTCATAGTTACGCCCTCTTTTTTTAATATTCGATAAAAGTCGTTCGGTGTTTTGGTACAAATAAATGTACAAATCTGGTTTAGCCGTTTCACGATGAATAATATCAAACATAGTTTTATACAATCGAAACTCATCTTCATTGAGTGTAACCTTGGCAAAAATTAAAGATTTAAATATATGATAATCCGCAACAATAAAATCTTTAAATAAATCAAATTGTGCTAAATCATCATGCAATTGCTGATACCTATCTGCTAAAAAAGACATTTCTAAAGGAAAAGCATAACGATTTTGGTCTTTATAAAACTTGGGTAAAAAAGGATTATCTGCAAAACGTTCAAGTACTAACTTTGCATTACAATCTTCCGCTATTTTAGTAGCCAAAGTCGTTTTTCCAGCACCTATATTGCCTTCAATAGCAATGTAATTATACTGTTGCAATCCTAAATTCTCAATGGGTGAAGCTAGAACATGCACCACTTTACACACACTAGAATCTTTAGTAACTTCTAGTAATTCGGCTACCGTTTTCTTTAATATTGGATGTTCCCAATAAGGTTGTATTTCTTTTAAGGGCAACAAAACAAAGTTTCTGTCTTGCATTCTTGGATGTGGAATTTGCAAGTTTTCGGTTGTTATGATATCATTTTCATAACTAATAATGTCCAAATCAATTATTCTAGCCTCATACCCTTTTTCTTGGGTGCGCACACGTCCCATTTGTTTTTCAATTTTTAACAATTGAGAAAGAATCTTCTGTGGACTTTTATTTGAATGAATCAGTAAAACGGCATTATAAAAGGCTGCACTTTCAAAACCCCAAGAAGGTGTTTCATATATTTTGGAAATTTTAACAACACTGGCTATTTGTTCATGTATAATAACGGTGGCTCGAGAAAGATTTTCTAATCGATTTCCTAAATTACTTCCTATAGAAACTAGTATTTGATGTTGTTTTTTCATCTGTGGCAAAATAACAAACATTTTTAGACTTATAATTTCTATTTTCTATTTTTTTATGAACATGTAACTTTTTATTCATTTAGCATACATATATCTCATATAAATTAAATGGATATAAAATGAAATTTTTAGGAAATGTGTTAGCCACTGTAATAGGAATCTTTGTTTTCTGTATGGTGTTCTTCTTTGGATTTATCTTACTTGGTGCTATATTTGGTGGAGATAATGATACGGTTAAAGTGAAAGAAAACTCTGTTTTAGAACTCGATCTATCTAAAGTAACTCTTGATTATGGCGGAAAAATAAACTTTAAAGAATTCAATTATTTTGAAACAAAACATGATGGTTTGATTGACATTCTTAATGCTATAGAAGCGGCAAAAACAGATAATAAAATTAAAGGAATCTCTATTTTAAACAATGAGTTACAATTAGGGATGGCTCAAAGCAAAGCATTGAGAGATCAATTAGAAAACTTTAAAAAATCGGGCAAATTTGTGGTCGCCTACTCTAATTTTATTTCGCAACGTGATTATTATTTAAATTCGGTTGCCGATACCTTATACTTGAATCCAATAGGTGAATTAGACTTTAAAGGCTTGTCTTCTGAAATAATTTACATGAAAGAATTACAAGAGAAAACGGGTATTAAAATGGAGGTAATTCGTCATGGAAAATACAAAAGTGCCGTTGAGCCTTTCTTAGCTCAAGAAATGAGTCCGGAGAATAGAGAACAAATTACTGTTTTATTAAATTCGGTATGGAATACGATTGTGAGTGACATTTCGAAAAGTAGAAAAATTTCGGTTGATAGTTTAAATAGCATTGCCAATTCATTAGGTGCACGTACTCCAGAATTAGCTTTAGCAAAACACATGATTGATAAAATAGCATATGAAGATGAATATCACGAAGCTATTAAAAAACAATTAAAAGTAAAAGAGGATAAAGATTATGACACGGTTGATATTTTAAAATATGCTAAGAAAGTGGCCACTTCTTCTACTGATTTCTCGGTAAAAGATATTGTTGCTGTTGTATATGCTCAAGGAGAGATACAAGGTGGTGAAGGAGACGTAAACATTATTGGTGAAGGAGCAGTAAAAAGAGCACTTAAAGAAGCAAGGGAGGACGAAGACGTAAAAGCCATTGTATTACGAGTGGATAGTCCTGGTGGAAGTGCACTAACCTCTGAATTAATCTGGAGAGAAATTGAAATTACAAAGAAAGTTAAGCCCGTTGTGGTATCTATGGGAAATGTAGCGGCTTCTGGTGGTTATTATATTTCATGTAATGCGAATAGAATTTTCGCTGAACCTAATACAATCACAGGATCTATAGGTGTTTTTGGGATGCTTCCAAACATGAACGAATTAGGAAAAAATATTGGTATTAATGCAGAACAAGTAAAAACACATCAAAATGCTTCTGGGTATAGTGTTTTTGAACCCGTAGATGAAAATTTTAAAGCTTTCACATTAGAAAGCATTGAAAATATCTACAGTACTTTCTTAACTAGAGTAGCAACAGGAAGAAAAATGACACGCGAACAAGTAGATGCTATTGCTCAAGGACGTGTATGGACAGGAGCTGATGCGTTAAAAAATGGATTAGTTGATGAACTTGGTGGCTTAGAAGAAGCCTTAAAATATGCTGCTAAAATAGCAAAGATTAAAGAATACAGAATTGAAAATTATCCAGAATATGATAAATCCTTTGAAGATTTAATTGGTAATTTTACAGGAATTTCAATGTTTCAATCGAGAGAAACTTTATTAAAAGAACAAATTGGTGAAGAAAATTTCCGTTTGCTAGAACAAATTAAAAGAGCCAATCAATTAAAAGGAGTGCAAGCCATTATGCCTTTTGAACTTCAAATAAAATAGTTTTTTCTTATATCATAAATTACAAAAGCTATTTCTTTCTTAAAGATTGAAATAGCTTTTTTTGTAACATTGTAGTTAAATTTAAACCAATGACTACAGAAAATAAATTTTTAGCACAACGCATCTATTTAATCCTTACTAGTTTATTTATTTGCTCTTTAGTAGTTTCTAATTTAATTTTTCAGAAATTCTTTTATTGGTATCCTTTTGGAAACGTTGAATTTTTTGGAGCAAAACTATTTCAAATCTCTGTAGGCATTATTCCATACCCTATTACTTTTTTAATTACCGATATTATTTCTGAAATTTATGGCAAGAAAAAAGCCAATCAAGTGGTTACCACAGGTATTTTTGCTTCAATATTTTCTTTAGGAATTATTTATATTGCTAATTTGGCTCCGGCTTTGGAAAATTCTCCAGTAAGTGACGCATTATTTTCAAAAGTTTTTGGTCAAACTGCTTTAGCGGTCATTGCTTCTATGCTAGCCTATTTATTTGCTCAGTATATCGATATTCAAGTATATCATTTTTGGAAAAAAATAACCAAAGGAAAAATGCTATGGGTTAGAAACAATTTTTCCACAATGACTTCTCAAGCTGTAGATACCCTTTGTGTACTTTTATTATTATGCAGTTTTAACATCTTAGCATGGAATTTATTTCTTCCTTTGTTCATTAGTGGCTTTCTTTTCAAAGTCATTATTGCACTCTTAGATACGCCATTTATGTATTTAGCAGTCTACTATTTTAGAAAAAAATTTCATTTAAAAACGAATGAAGAGTTAAATATTGATTAATGAAAATTATATAAAAATTTATCCTTTTCTTAGTATGATTTTTTTGATTTTGGTATTACATTTGTAATACAAACCTTAAAATCTTCAAAATCCTATTACTATGGCTAAAAAATTCACATTCAAGAAAATACTCAAAATTGTTGGTATATTTCTTCTCGTAGTTGTAATTGCATTAGCAGCAGCTCCATTTTTATTTAAAGATAAGATTAAAGCATTGGTTTTAAAATCAATCAATGAAAATGTAGACGCTACTGTTGCCTTTGAAGATGTAGATTTAAGTTTGTTTAGAAACTTTCCTAATGCTAATGTATCTATAGACAAACTTAGCATTATAAACAAAGCCCCTTTTGAAGGAGATACTCTCTTTTATGCTGGTGAATTGAACCTAAAAATGAGCATTAAAGAATTGTTCAAAGGTGATAACGAACCCATGAATTTACAAGGTTTTAGTAGCAACAATGCGATTGTAAATGTTATATTTAACAAAGATGGTTTAGGTAATTTTGATATTGCATTAAAAAATCAAGAAGAAGATACAAGCACTACAGAAAGCAAACCTTTTGCGCTTAATATTCAAGAATATGCCATTAATAATTTGCGCTTTACCTTCTTAGACGAAGGTGCCAAAATGAAAATGGTTTTAGATAGCCTTAATCATACTGGTAAAGGAAATTTTGCACAGCAAAAATTAGATTTAGACACTAAAACAACTACTAAGGTTTCTTTTGAAATGGATAGTACTAATTTTATGAAAAATGTAACTCTATCTTTAGACGCTGTTTTAGGTATCGATTTAGACAAAAGCAAATATGAATTTAAAGACAATAAAGCTTTAATTAATCAATTGCCATTAGAATTTAATGGTTTTATTCAAATGCTAGAAGAGGGTCAATTATACAATTTAACATTTAAAACACCTACTTCAGATTTTAAGAATTTCCTAGGATTGATTCCTGAAGCCTATTCTGGAAATATTAATCAAGTTAAAACTACGGGTGAATTTAGAGTAAATGGAAAAGTTGATGGAAAACTTACAGAAACTACTATTCCAAAATTTAATATTGAATTAGCATCTGATAATGCTTCTTTTCAATATCCAGATTTACCGAAATCGGTTAAAAATATAGTAATTGACACACACATTGTAAATGAAACTGGAATAACTAACGATACTTACGTTAATTTAGACAAATTATCTTTTTCTATAGACCAAGATGTTTTTAACGCAAAAGCTACGGTTAAAAATCTAACTGAAAACCCATTAGTAGATGCAGCCCTAAAAGGAACAATTAATTTAGCGAATGTAACCAAAGCATACCCTGTTCAATTAGACAAACCTTTAACAGGTATTTTAAAAGCTGATGTTACTACTAAATTTGATATGAAATCAGTAGAAACGAGTCAGTACCAAAACATTCAAAACGCAGGAACAATTTCGCTAAGTGGCTTTAAGTATGAAGGTCCAGAAATGGCTAAACCATTTGAAATTATTAACACTTCTCTTGCTTTTAATCCTAACCAAATTCGATTGAATGAATTTGATGCTAAAACAGGTTCTTCTGATCTTAAAGTAACTGGAGGATTAGACAACTTATACGGTTTCTTATTTAAAAAACAAGTTTTAAAAGGAAGTTTTGACATGAATTCTTCTCGATTAGTCGTTTCCGATTTTATGTCTCCTACAACTACTACTTCAGACGATGGAAAAAAAACTACTACTGAAGCTGTAAAAATACCTTCATTTTTAGATTGTAGTATTTCTGCTAAAGCTGGAACAGTAGTATATGACAATTTAGATTTAAAAAATGTAAGTGGTAACTTAGCCATAAAAGATGAAGCTATTTCATTAAGCAATCTTAAAATGGACGTTTTTGGCGGAAGCATTGGTTTAACAGGTACAGTTTCAACAAAAGGTACCAAGCCTACTTTCAATATGGATTTAGGATTAAATGCAGTAAACATTGCAGAATCTTTTACCCAACTAGAAATGCTTAAAAGTATTGCACCTATTGCTAATGTAATTAATGGAAAATTAAATTCTACCATAAAATTATCTGGTGATTTAACAGACGATATGACACCTAATTTAAAGACACTTTCTGGAGATTTAGCAGGGCAACTATTATCTACAACCGTTAATGAGAAAAACTCAACTTTATTAACTGCTTTGAGTTCCAATGTGAAATTTTTAGATGTAACCAAATTAAATTTGAATGACATTAAAGCATCTCTATCTTTTAAAGATGGAAAAGTAGCTTTAAAACCAATGAATTTAAAGTATGAAGATATTAATATGACAATTGGTGGAACACATGGATTTGACCAAACAATGAATTATGATGTAAAATTTGACGTTCCAGCAAAATATTTAGGCACAGAAGTTACTAGTTTATTAAACAAACTTACACCTGCTGACCAACAAAAAATAGAAAGCGTTCCAGTAACTGCGAATCTAACAGGTAATTTCACAAATCCAAATATAAAAACCGATTTGAAGCAAGCCTCTACTAACTTAGCATCGCAAATTGTAAAAATGCAAAAAGAGAAACTAGTTAATCAAGGCACTAGCGCATTAACCAATTTATTTAATGGAACAAAAGACAATACTAATAGCACCACAAATGCTACCGATACAACTAAAACCACAACGACTCCAAAAGAAAATATTAAAAATGAAGTAAAGAATGTCTTAGGTGGACTTTTAGGAGGAAAGAAAAAGAAAGAATAAGGCAAAACATATAAAAGAAATGGCTCAAAAATCAAAAATGGTTATTCTAAATATATTTAGATCTATACCAATTGATTTTTGAGCCATCTCTTAATTTTAATTAGATACTCATTTTAACAACATAACCTTCATAAGTTCTAATATTAAAAACGGTACCGTCTTCAAACAATAAGTATTGCCCTTTAATCCCTATTACTTTACCTGTATAATTAGGTGTTTTATCTAGATTCAAACTACTTACCTTCTTAGGATAATACAAAACAGGAAATTCTAAATGATATAACGGAGCCTCAGTTGTAAAATAATTTTTTACTTCACTGGGTAACCATTCAAAAGTCTTTTTTCTTTCTGCCTGTAAATCTGCTGTAAGAATTTCATTCTTTAGCATCTTTTGCCAACTGGTTTTATCAACAAAATGATTTTTTAATGCAATTTCCGTTATCCCAGCTAAATATCGATTAGGCACCTCAACAATAGGAACCGCTTCCACAGCACCTTGATCTATCCATCTTGTAGGCACTTGTGTTTTTCTAGTAACTCCTACTTTCACTTCACTAGACAATGCTAAATACACTATATGTGGTTGTAACTGCACCCTTTTTTCATATTCTAAATCTCTATCTTCTATATCTAAATGCGCTGTACTTAACTCAGGTTTCATAATCCAATCACCTACTGCCGGACTACTCATAAAACAATCATAACAAAATCCTTGTCTAAAAATCTTTTTCGGTTGACCGCAATTTAAACATTGGTAACCTTGAAAAACAATTTCTAATTCTTTGTTTAGCAGTTGGTTTACATTTAAAAAACTATCTTCAAAGACTAAATAATATTGAATAGGTTGCGCTAATTCAGTTTGCATTTTTTGAAGCACTCCTTGATATGTCATGGGAATTTTACTTTTAATGAGTTTAGATTTAAAAAAAATGTTATTTTTGGTAAAGTTATCATTCGTATTTTATAATTCATAATTTGTAATTCTAAAAATGGCGTTTCCAATTATTAATTCTATTGCTTCGTGGATTTTAAAAAAACGAATTCATCAAATGGAGTTGTTTTTAAAATACCCTGATGAAGTACAAGAAGAACTGTTAATCAATTTGATTAGAACAGCTGAAAATACTTTTTTAGGCAAACAATACGACTTTTCAAGCATTAAAAACTATCAAACTTTTACGGAACGTGTTCCTATATCAACTTATGAAGATTTAGAACCCTTAATTGAACAGACTCGAAAAGGACAACAAAATGTATTTTGGCCTTCGCCAATAAAATGGTTTGCAAAATCAAGCGGTACAACTAATGCAAAAAGTAAATTTATTCCGGTAAGTAACGAAACCTTAGATTTGTGCCATTACAAAGCAAGTAAAGATTTATTATGCCTTTATTTGAATAATAATGAAAACTCTCAATTATTCACTGGTAAGAGTTTGCGTTTAGGAGGAAGTAAACAATTATATGAAGATAATAATACTTTTTTTGGAGACTTATCAGCTATTCTAATTGATAATATGCCTATTTGGGCCGAATTTAGTTCTACTCCAAGCAATAAAGTATCACTTATGGGAGATTGGGAAACTAAATTACCGGCTATAATTAATGAAACTATCCAAGAGAATGTAACCAGTTTAGCAGGTGTACCTAGTTGGATGATGGTCTTACTCAACAAAACATTAGAAACCACTGGTAAAGAAAATTTAATAGACATTTGGCCCAATGCAGAAGTTTATTTTCATGGTGGTGTAAATTTTGAACCTTATAGAGAACCCTATAAAAAATTATTCCCTAAAGATAATTTTAGATATTATGAGATTTACAATGCTTCAGAAGGCTTTTTTGCCATTCAGGATCGAAATAATTCTAATGAATTATTATTAATGCTAGACTACGGTATCTTTTATGAATTTATACCTATGGATACATTTGGCACATCAAATCAAAGAGCTATTCCTTTAAATCAGGTAGAAATTAATAAAAATTATGCCATTGTTATTTCTACCAATTCTGGGCTTTGGAGGTACCTAATAGGAGATACTATTCGATTTACTTCTACTAATCCTTATCGCATAGTAGTTACAGGAAGGACCAAACATCATATTAATGTTTTTGGTGAAGAATTGATGGTAGAGAATACAGATAAAGCCATTGCAAAAACATGCCAAGAATTGAACTGCGAGGTAGTAGATTATACCGTAGCACCCATTTTTATGCATGAAAAAACCAAAGGTGCCCACGAATGGATCATTGAATTTAAAATTAAACCACAAAACATTGACACCTTTTCAACATTATTAGATAAAAACATACAATTATTAAACTCTGACTACGAAGCCAAAAGACACAATAACATGACTTTAAATCCGTTAGTCATTAATATTGCTAGACCTAATTTATTCTATGATTGGTTAAAGGAAAAAGATAAATTGGGAGGGCAACATAAAATTCCTAGATTATCAAATGAAAGGATTTATTTAGAAGAACTGTTACAACATCAAGTATATCAAATTTAAACTAAAGCAATATTTTATGAAATACTTTTGCCTTATCATTATCTGTTGTCTATTTTTTTCTTCATGTGGTCCTAGAAGATATAAATGTGGTCCATACAGAAAATGCAATATCGAATTCAAAGCATTAGATAAAAATAGTCCTCGCAATATCATTTGTTAATTTTATCATAATAAATTGATTTATAAATTATTAACAATTTTTTTCGTTTTTTTTCTATCTATCTTTCCGAGTCATGCCTTTATAACGAGTTTTTTTAACAATTAACCGATTATTCTTTTTTTATGCGTTAATTCGACTTAATATTTGCAACTGCAAAGTCAAATTAACCTATCACTATGAAAAAATTATTTTTTTGTGTTTTTTGTATTCCCTTGTTAGGAATGAGTCAGGACAGTTTTATTGATGATTCAACAACAGGAAACCTTCTTACACTAAATAATGATTCATTACTAAAATTTATTCTTACAGACACAGGTGTAAATACCGAACTATCAGAAATTGGTGCTACATTTTTTAGAGATAAATTCTTAATAATTTCAAATAAAAAAAGAAGGCATACAAAAACAACTTTTAATGAAACTTTAAATAAATTTAATAATAATATTTATTGTACAAATGTAGATAAGAATGGAAATCTTTCTTTTCCATTGCAATTTTCAACTGTTTTAGATTCGGACTTTAATGAAGGCTCAATGACTTTTTCTAATGAAGATAAAACTATTTATTTTACTCATTCTACTGCAACTTCAGATAATCATAAATTATACAAAGCCGATTTAGATACTGAAATTCAAGGGTATTGGAAAGACATTATTGAAATACCAGTAACCAACGAGAGCTATAGTGTCGAAAATCCTTTTTATAATAAAACGGATAGCACCCTTTACTTCTCTTCTAATATGCCTGGCGGTTTTGGAGGATATGACTTATATGTAGGTGAAATAAAACCGGATGGAACTTTAAAAAATATTAAAAATCTTGGAAAAGAAATAAATTCTTCAAATGATGAAAAATACCCATTTGTAACACCCGAAAATAAATACATTTATTTTTCCTCAAATGGTGGAGATACTTATGGCGGTTATGATGTTTTTAGAGGTTCAATAGTTGAAAATAATTATGTAAATAGAAAAAACCTTGGATCTGGATTAAACTCTAAAAAAGATGAAGTAGGTTATATTTTAGTAAATAAAAATCAAGGATATATTTCTATTAACAAAGAAGAGGACAAAGAAAATTTCGACATTTATCGCTTTGAAATTCAAAAACAAGAACAGCAATTGAATCTTCTAGTTGTTGAAAGCAACTCAAAAATTAAGCTTCCAAATGCAAATGTAATTATTACCGATGAATTCGGTACAAAAGTAAAAGAAACAAAAACCAACGACAAGGGTGAAATCAAATTAATAATCGAGCCTTTGAGTTCCTATACCATTGCAACAGAAAAAGACGGATACGAACCTAGTTCGGAGTCTATCAATGCTTCTACAGAAAATGGGTATGTTTCTGAAGTAATAAAAATGAACCAGAAAAAACCAGAGATTATTAATGATGCTATTGTAATGGAAAATATCTTTTTTGATTTTAACAAAGCTAGTTTAAAAGAAGAATCTCAATTATCTTTAGACAAAGTGGTAGCTGTTATGAATGAAATACCCGATATGACTTTAACAATAAACGCACATACAGACACCAAAGGATCAGAAAAATACAACTTAGCCTTATCTCAAAAAAGAGCCAAATCAACTTATGATTATCTTATTTCAAAAGGAATTAACAAATCAAGATTGGACCACAAAGGATATGGAGAATCTAAACCAATTCATGTTTGTGAAGTTTGTACTGAAATCCAAGATTCAGAAAATAGACGTGTTGAATTTATTATCAATAAAAATTTAGAGGTTAGTGATACTACCTTAACAAACAACTAAAAAACGTTTCATCTCTTTTAATTTAAAAAAAATCCCGATAAAATATAATTATCGGGATTTTTTACTTTTATGAAGCTGTTTTTAAACGTTGTAATAAATTTTTATTTAAACTATGCTCGGCAAAATCTTTTGTAACATGTAAGACTTTTTCAGAGGAACTAGGCAAATCAAACATTACATCCGTTAGAATTGCTTCACATAGTGAACGCAGTCCTCTTGCTCCTAATTTATATTCCAATGCTTTTTCAACAATAAATTGTAATGCCTCTTCTTCAATTGAAAATTCTACATCATCCATTTCAAACAATTTCTTATATTGTTTTACTAATGCATTTTTGGGCTCAGTTAGAATCGCTCTAAGTGTTTCAGCATCTAATGGATTCATATATGACAATACAGGTAATCTTCCAATAATTTCAGGAATTAACCCAAAGTCCTTCAAATCTTTAGGAATTACATATTGTAATAAATTATCCTTATCAATTTCATTAGCTTCTTTAGAAGTACTATACCCTACAGCTTGTCTATTCAATCTTTTAGAAATAATTTTTTCAATCCCATCGAAAGCACCTCCAGCAATAAAAAGGATATTTTGTGTATTTACCTCAACAAATTTTTGATCTGGATGTTTTCTTCCTCCTTTAGGTGGTACATTTACAATTGTTCCTTCTAGCAATTTTAATAATGCTTGTTGCACACCTTCTCCAGACACATCTCTTGTTATGGAAGGATTATCACTTTTACGAGCAATTTTATCAATTTCATCAATAAAAACGATACCTCTTTGTGCTCTTTCTACATCATAATCTGCAGCTTGAAGTAAACGTGTTAAGATACTTTCCACATCTTCTCCCACATAACCCGCTTCTGTTAAAACTGTAGCGTCAACGATAGCTAAGGGAACATTCAACATTTTTGCAATGGTTTTAGCTACTAATGTTTTTCCTGTACCTGTTTGCCCAACCATGATAATATTACTCTTTTCTATTTCAACCTCATCATCAGTTTGGGTTTGCATTAATCGTTTGTAATGATTATAAACAGCAACACTCATTACTTTTTTAGTTTCATCTTGACCAATAATGTATTGATCTAAAAAACCTTTAATTTCTTTAGGTTTTAATAAAATCAAATCAGATAAAAGTTCTGTTTTCCCACTTTGTCTTAATTCTTCTAAAACTATTCCGTGAGCTTGTTCTATACATCGATCACAAATATGAGAATCAATACCTGCAATTAATAAGTTAGTCTCTGGCTTTTTTCTTCCACAAAAAGAACACTCTAATACTTCTTTTGCCATTTTTCTATTTTTAGTAATTAGACACTATTATTTAGTAATCTAAAAACTGATTTTTATTTTCTTTCTAAAACTTCATCTATCATTCCATATTCTTTTGCTTCAGATGCAATCATCCAGTAATCTCTTTCACTGTCTTTATACACTTTATCATAAGGTTGTTTTGAATGATGAGAAATAATTTGATACAGTTCTTCTTTTAATTTCAACATTTCTTTCAAGTTGATTTCCATATCTGTAGCCACACCTTGCGCGCCACCTGAAGGTTGATGAATCATTACTCTTGAATGTGGTAAAGCAGATCGCTTTCCATCTGCTCCGGCACACAATAAAACTGCTCCCATGGAAGCTGCCATTCCAGTGCAAATTGTAGCTACATCAGGTTTTACCAATTGCATTGTATCATATATTCCTAAACCAGCATAAACACTTCCTCCAGGAGAATTGATATAGATACTAATATCTTTAGAAGCATCTGTACTCTCTAAGAACAGCAATTGGGCTTGAATAATATTGGCTACATAATCATCAACACCCGTTCCTAAGAAAATGATTCTGTCCATCATTAAACGTGAAAAAACGTCCATTGAAGCCACATTCATTTGGCGTTCTTCAATAATGTATGGAGTCATGCTACTCACAATTTTATCGTAGTACAAACTATTTACTCCATGGTGTTTCGTTGCGTATTTTTTAAATTGCTTCGCCATTTCGAGCGAAGCTCTCGGGTCTTTTCCGTAATTCATTATAACTTTATTATTGGTTTATAAACTAAGAACGTCAAACCAAAGTTTGACGTTCAAAGATAATTATTTTTTATGAGATTTTATTCTCCATACATCTCTTTAATAAACTCTTGATAGTTAACTTTTTTCGATTTTGCGTTAATTTTTTCTTTAAATAAAGTTAACATTTTTTCATTCATAACTTGTTCAGACAAACGTTTTACTTCTTCTTGATTAGAAAGTACTCTTGCTACAATTCCATCCACTTCTTCATCTGTAGGATTTAATTGACCAAACTGAGCCATTTGCTTTTTAATCAATTCAGCGGTATGCGCTTTTAAATCTTCAAACTGAATTTGTAAATTATTTGAAGCAATGATTTTATTTTCAATTAATTGATAACGTAACCCTTTTTCAGATTTCGCATATTCTTCCTCAGCTTGCTCTGGAGATAAAGGTGTTTCTCCAACGGTTTGAATCCATTTTTTTAAGAAAACAGCAGGTAATTCAAATTTTGTATTTTCAATTAATGATTCAATTACATCATTTAAGAACTTTTGATCAGCCTGTTGTCCAAATTGTCCTTCAGCATCTTCTTTTATTTTTGTTTTTAATTCTTCAACAGAAGTTACATTTCCTTCTCCAAACAATTTATCAAATAATTCTTGGTTTAATTCTGCTTTTTCAACGGCATTAATTTCTTCAATATTAAAATTAACCACTACATCTAAACCATGAACATCATCATGAGATACTTTTAAATAATCCATTAATTTATGGTCATCATCAAAAAGTCCTTTTGTCTCTAATTCAACCACATCTCCCACTTTTTTACCTACAAACTTTTTAGCTACTTTTTTATCATTGAAGATATCTAAAGTAATCGTAGTCGTATTATGAATTCCTTTTTCTTCATTTGAGAAAGTCCCTCTTAATGTATGGTCTTCTGAAACTTTATCTTGAGAAATCATTTTTCCATATTGCTTTTGAATACGCTCAACTTGCTCGTCTAACATTTTTTCATCAGCAACAATATCAAATTTGGTTACATTGGAGTTTGCATCTAAATCAACTGCAAATTCAGGAGCTAAACCTAATTCAAACTCAAAAGTAAAATTATCTTTATTCCAATCAAATTCTTCTGTTACTTTTGGAAGTGGATTTCCAAGAATATCTAATTTTTCTTCAACTAGATAATCGTTTAAAGAAGATTGTAATATTTTATTTACTTCATCTAAAAGTACAGCTTTACCATATTGTTTTTGAATTAAACTCATAGGCACAGCTCCTTTTCTAAAACCGGGTATGTTAGCGTTCTTTCTGTAATCTGCTAATACTTTTTGCACTTTATCTGCATAATCCTCTTTAGTTACTGCAACCGTAACAATCGCGTTTAAAGCATCAACTTGCTCTCTTGTAATATTCATTATATTATTTTTTTATTGACATGAAAATTGGGTTGCAAAATTAAATATTTTTTACAACTCGAGCAACTTTTTAATCATTTGAATTTCAATTGCATAAAAATTATTCTTTATCAATAAATATTCCATTAAGAATAGATTGACTTACAGACAAAATAATACTGAATAAAAAAGCATTCCAAAACCCTGAAACAGCAAACCCATCTATAAAATAATCACTTATAAGGATTATTATCGCATTAATAACTAATAAAAACAAACCTAATGTAATAATTGTTGCAGGAATGGTAAGAAAAATTAAGACGGGTTTTAAAAAAGTATTTAAAATAGCCAATACAACCGCAACAATTAATGCAGTAGTGTAATTGATTATTTCTACACCTGGCAAAAATTTTGCAATAACAACCACTAAAACTGTAGTAATTAAAAGTTTAATTAATAAATTCATTTTTTATTTTAAAGATAAAAAAAAGACATCTAAATCTAGATGTCTTTTCAAAATATTTTATACTATTTAATTCGTTGCAAGAATATGTATACCTGGATAATTATTAGGATTTAATAATGGCAACTTTGATTTATAGTGTGTATTAATCACTTTAATAATTTCATTTGCTATTACCGCATAACCTCTTGCATTCGGATGTACCCCATCTAAAGAAAATAACACTTTAAATTCTGTAGTTCCTCCTCCAAAGTAATTTGCAGTATATAATGTTCCGTTATCTGCTCTTAGACCACTTACTAATTGATTTAAAATAGCATTCATATCAGCAACAGCCAAGTTTTTTGATGCTGCAATGTCTCTAATTTTAGCATTAAAAGTATTAGTTGCATTTGTGATTGCTAATTGTTCAGATGGTATTAAAACATCACCATCTTGAAGAGGAAATGTAACACCATTAACATTAAAAGGTGCGGTACCTAAAGGATTTGGCTGTCCAATTTTACCAGAAGAAGGAAGAACTATCAAATCACTTGAAGTAGCTTGACGTGCTTTTCCATATAATTGCCCCAAAGCTGAAGCATAGGGAGCTAAAGAAGGAATTGTTGACGCAGCACCCGAAATTACTTGACTTAAATCTGATAAAGTTTCATCTGAAATCAGAACAGGATTTTTTGTACCTGCTTGAGTAGATAAAGGTAAAATTCTTCCACCTGTAACTTGCGCCAAGAAACCATATAACTGTAACGCATTAACATTTGTTGCTGTAGCTTCAGAAGGCAAAGCATTATAAGGGACTGTTGTAAAATAAGGAATAGATGTAACGCTTGGAATTGTTGCCACAACACCTTTCGCTCCATTAGCAGTCAAATCATTTATTATCTTTGTATATGCTGCTTCAAATACCATTGGAGAAGTCAAATCTGCACTTCCAAAACCTCCATTAACACCTACCCCACCAGATGTAGCATATCCCAAAACATCATTGTTACCTATCCAACAAGTAAAAAAAGTAGGATTTAAAGACAAAGCATCACCTAAAACAGTCGCATTTACAGAAGTTGCATGGCGTACAAAATAAGGATTCGCTGTAGGTGGATTTGTTAATAAACCAGCTGGATTTCCATAATTAGAACCAATTGGAGGATAAGGCGCTCCTAAATCTACTAAATGAAATGTTTTTGCACCAGGCACCCCCATATTGTGATAAGCTTTAGCTTGCTGTGTCAATGTTATTGTTGAATTTCCTGAAGTAGTTGCATCTCCGCCTATAAATTCTACAGCGCCAAAAGTACCATTTGGATTAGGTTGAGTAGCATCAAGAATCCTTCTAGTTCCAAAACCAGGAATCCCTTGAATACCTCCCCAATTTTGCACATCTTCCTCATAGGAAGGTTGTGTAAAAGCACCGCCACCAACTAATGCAAATTGTTGAGCTAATAAATTAGGAAAAGAATTTGCTTGCCCCGATTTGTAAACTGTACCATCCATATAACCTGCAGTTAATGAATTCCCTACTGCAACATAAGAAGAAAAATCTGCTTCTCCAGCAGAATAATTATCTGTTGATACTGGATTATCAAATTCTGGCTCACAAGAAGCAAAACCTGCAGCTAAAATTGCTAAGTATATAAATTTATTTTTCATTTTCTATTATTTTTAAATTAAAAACCGTAAGTTATACCAACACCTGGAGAAAAAACAACTGATTTATATGTTCCTTTGAATTGTCCATTTGGATTATGATCATATGAATTATCAATTTCATCAAAATGAATATACAAGAAAGATGCATCAATTCCAAATTTATCATTAATTTGATAAGTTAAACCTCCTGTAAATGCATTCGAATCATTACGTGGCGTTTCAGGAGCAAAATAACCATCTTGCACTGGACTTTCATCGAAATAATAGCCCGCTCTAAAAGTAAATTTATCATTAGCTTTATACTGAGTTCCAAATCTGTAAGTAGATGCGTCTTTATAATTTCTTGGATTTACAGAAGTTGGTAATCCATTATTAAAACTTACATCTAAGCTCTTGTAAGCACTCCACATAGTATGGTTAAAATCGAATGCAAATAACCATTTATCAGTCACTTGAACTGAAATACCAGCCGTTACTTCTGCAGGTAATGGAAGATCTGCATTAAAAGTAGTGTTTGTTAATAAAGTTTGAGCGAAATCTGGAACATCATTAAATGTTGCATCTCCATCTCTAGCTTCCATCATTATTTCCGAACGGTAATTTAAACCTAATCTAATTTTATCAGTTGGATTAAACATCATACCAATATTATATCCCCAAGCAGAAATTCCTTTCCCTTCTATTGTTAAATCTGTTGGATCACCATTTACTTGAAAAGTTGTGTTAGAAGCATACAAATTTCTATTAAAAGTAACAGCACCTGTAGCATATATTGGTCCACCACCAATACTAAAATGCTCACCTACTCTAACAGAAACTGTTGGCTGTACAAAAATTGCTTTTAAATCAATATTGTTTACTAAATAAGCACCTTGCCAATTTTGATCCCAATCCACTGCACTACCATATGGCGTATAAACTGCTAATCCGGCTGTTAACCAATCATTCAATTTATAGGTAGCATATGCATTAAAAGGCGTACCAAAATTATCTGAAGAAGCAGTTGTGTTAAACGTGTTTTCTTGAAATCTTACTTTAGCAAATAAAGCATTAGCCCCTACAGATAAATTAAATTTTTTATCCAGGAACGCCATCCCTGCTGGATTAAAAAAAGCTGTCTCCGCACTATTTACTACAGCAACACCTGTATGCCCCATAGCCAATTGTTTCTGACCTTGAATACTCACTCTATACCCACCCGCAAAAGCCGTAGAGCTAGCCAAAGCCATTAATGTTACAGAAAGTAATTTTCTCATAATGTTAAAATGTGTTAGTTTTCTTGAATTTATTAATATCTACATACCAAAATTATAATAAAATATGGAATTTACAATTTTTTAGCCTAAAATATTATGCATTCATAATAAATTTAATTTTTAGTTTAAAAAATTCATGACAGCAGCATAAAAATCATTAGGGTTTTCTGCGTGTAACCAATGACCTGCATTTGAAATAGTAACTATCTCACTCTTAGGAAACAAAAAATTTATACTTTCAAAATCAGCATCTTCTATATAATTAGATCGATCCCCTCTTAAAAACAAAACCTCTTTTTCAAAACTTAAACCTACAGGTAATTCCTTACCAATTTCTTGTATATTCAGAGTCAAACTTTTTAAATTAAATCTAAATCCTAGCTGCCCATGTTCTACCCAATATAAATTTTTCAATAAAAATTGTCGAGTACCAAAATCATTTATATATTTTGACAAAATAGAATCTACTTCTGTTCTACTAGGTTTTAAATCAAAATTTATAGCATTCAATCCTTCTAATATAGTTTGATGATGTGGTGCGTAATATTTTGGTCCAATATCTGCAACAATAAGCTTAGAAACTAACGCTTGGTATTGACAAGCAAATTGCATAGCCACTTTTCCTCCCATAGAATGCCCTAACAATACTATATTATCTAAATTATTATATTTACAATATTCTAAAACATCTTTAACCATTAAATCATAATTAAATTCATCCGACTGAAGACTTCTACCGTGATTCCTCATGTCTAACAAGTGTACTTCAAAACCATGCTGAGCAAATTGACCTCCTAAGGTTTTCCAGTTATCAGACATTCCTAAAAAACCATGAATAATTAAAAAAGGAAGTCCTTGACCTTCAATTTTTGAATAAATCATTATTTTAATTTTTGAAGATACATATTTACTACATTTTCTATTCCTAAATAAATAGATTCAGCAATTAAAGCATGACCTATTGAGACTTCTAATAAGTTCGGGATATTTTCTTTAAAAAATTTAATATTTTCCAAACTCAAATCATGACCTGCATTTATTCCAAGCTCCAGCTCATTGGCTCTTACAGCTGCTTCAACATAGGATTTAATGCCTTGCTTATTTCCCAATTCATATTGTTTAGCAAATTCTTCTGTATATAATTCTATTCTATCTGTCCCCGTTTCTTTAGCTCCTTCAACCATTTGCACTACTGGATCCACAAAAATAGAAGTTCGTATTTTATTCCTTTTACATTCAGCAATTATTTCTTTCAAAAAATCCTTATGCTTAATTGTATTCCAGCCTGCATTTGAAGTAATTGCATCATCTGCATCGGGTACAAGTGTAACTTGTGTGGGCTTAATATCAAGTACTAAATCCATAAATTTTTTAATTGGATTTCCCTCAATGTTATATTCTGTAAACACAATTGGCTTTAAATCTAAAGCGTCTTGATACCTAATATGTCTTTCATCTGGCCTTGGATGAATAGTAATTCCTTGTGCTCCAAATTTTTGTAAATCTTTTGCCACTTGCAATAAATTAGGCACATTTCCACCTCTCGAATTTCTTAAAGTGGCTATTTTATTAATATTTACGGATAACTTTGTCATATTTTTTTCTATTATTTTTACAAAAATACAAAGTATAAATAGCTTTAATAATCAATTTTTGATTAATTTGCAGTAAAATTACATTCGCTATAATGAACAACACATTAATTGATTTTTTAAACATTGAGATCAAGCCGTTAAAAAGCAAAGAAAGTATTGCAGATGCTCAAGACTTATTTGCAGATTATAACTACACCCATTTTCCTGTAACAGAAGAAAATGTGTATATCGGATGTATTTCAAAAGAAGATGCGGAAATATACCCAAGTCATAAAACCATTGGAGATTGCAGATATGAATTTGATCGCTTCTATGTTCGTTCAGAAATGATATGGTTAGATGTTTTGGAAGAATTTGCCAAAAACGAAGCTAACATTGTTCCCGTTTTAAATGCTCAAAATAAATATGTTGGCTATTATGAATTAGATGATGTAATCAAATTTTTTCATGAAACTCCTTTTTTAAGAGAAGAGGGAGGAATTTTAGTCATAAGAAAGGAGATATCAAATTTTTCCATGAGTCAAGTTTCTCAAATTGTTGAAAGCAATAATGCTAAACTTTTAGGATTGTTTATTTCAAAATCGGAAGCCAATTATGTAGAATTGACTTTAAAGATAAGCCAGAGTTCCTTAAATGAAATCATTCAAACTTTTAGAAGGTATGAATACGAAATAATATCGGAACATCAAGAAGATAGCTATTTAAAAAACTTAAAAGATCGCTCAGATTACTTAGATAAGTACATGAATATTTAAGCCATTTCTATAAAACTTTTTATATATGAAAATTGCGATTTTTGGTCAATATTATCAATCTGATACAGAAGATATTGTAAAAAATGTTTTAGAAATTCTTCTCAACAATCAAGTTATATTGATTATCGAAAAAAAATTTCATCAAGAAATCAAAACACCTCTAAAAGAAAAATGCAACACCTATTCTTCCCACGAAGAATTAGAAGATGATGTAGATGTCTTAATAAGTATAGGTGGAGATGGAACTATATTAAGAGCAGTTACTTATGTAAGAGACAAAAAAATTCCTATAGTAGGAATAAATGCTGGCAGACTTGGTTTTTTAGCTACCGTTCAGATAAAAAACATTGAGATTTTTTTATATAGAATTTTAAATAAAGATTACACTTTATCTAAAAGAAGTCTTTTAAGTTTAACTTGTTTTCCAAAAAATCCTGATTTAGTTGATTTGAATTTTGCCTTAAACGAAGTAACTGTTTCAAGAAAGGACACCACTTCAATGATAACTATAGAAACCTATCTTAATGATGAATATCTTACTTCTTATTGGGCAGATGGTCTAATTATATCTACTCCTACTGGATCAACAGGTTATTCTTTGAGTTGTGGCGGTCCTGTATTAATTCCAAATGTAAATAGCTTAGTAATAACCCCCATCGCTCCACATAACCTCAATGCAAGACCACTTGTAATTCCAGACGATACTGAAATTACTTTAAAAGTTTCTGGTAGAGAAGAACAATATTTAGTTTCACTCGATTCTAGAATAACATCGGTTACAAATGAAACTTTATTAAAAATAAAAAAGACCCCTTTCGAAATAAACATGGTAACATTTAATGAAGAAGGTTTTTTAAAAACCATTAGAAAAAAACTCCTTTGGGGAGAAGATAGAAGAAATTAATACCTCAAACATAACTTTTACTTTTTTTTTGCGTTTATACATTACCATTTATTTAGGAATAAAATTTTCAATTAAATGTGGTAAAGAAATCTATATTGTTATATTTGCAAACTATTTTAAAAAATGAGAAAGTTTTTTGTTTACATATTCTTGTTATTGAGTACTACTGCTATAACGGCTCAAATAAATGAATTAGGTGTTTTTTTAGGAGGTTCAAACTACATAGGAGACGTAGGCCCAACTAATTATATATCTCCTAACAATGTTGCTTTGGGTCTTATATACAAATGGAATAAAAGTACGAGACATTCCTATCGCTTATCATATACTTATGCTAAAATTGAGTCTTCTGATAGTGATAGTAATGTGCCTAGTCGATATTTAAGGGACAAAAGTTTTAAAAATTATATTCACGACTTTACTTTAGGGCTTGAATTTAATTTTTTTGAATTCAATTTACATGATTCTGAAAAAGCTTTCACTCCTTATGTTTCCTCTGGAATAAGCTATTTTATATATAATGAAAATTTTATTCCATCAAAAACCGAAGAATTAGATTATAGGCATAGTCAATTTGCTATACCAATGATAATAGGAGTAAAAACTCGACTATATAGAAATTTTGTCTTAGGAGCCGAAATAGGGGCGCGTTATACTTTTACAGACAATTTAGACGGAAGCAATCCTAAAAACAACAACTTACAAGGCTATCGTTTTGGCAATCTGAACAGCAAAGATTGGTATGTGTTTTCAGGAATTACATTAACTTACACATTTGGACAAAATCCATGTTTTTGCGCTGAATAATTATGAGTATAAAAGAAAAAATAGACAATACAAAATTACCCACACATTTAGCCATCATAATGGACGGTAATGGTAGATGGGCGAAACAAAAAGGTCTATTACGCACACTAGGACATGAAAGCGGTACAAAATCAGTTAAACAAACCGTAGAAAATTGTGCAAGATTAGGCATTAAACACCTTACACTTTATGCTTTTTCTACAGAAAACTGGAACCGACCTAAACTAGAAGTTGACACCTTAATGAAACTTTTAATTTCTTCTTTAAAAAAAGAATTAAAGACTTTAAAAGAAAATAATATCAAATTGAATGCAATTGGAAATTTAACAAATTTACCAGAAAAAGTTCAAAAAGAATTACAAGAAGTAATTCAAAAAACATCCGAAAACTCCCGTATGACCTTAACTTTAGCATTAAGTTATGGTGCAAGAGAAGAGCTTATACAAGCTGTTAAAAAAATTTCAGATAAAGTTAAAAATAATATAATTTCCACTCACACTATTGACGAATCGATTATTAATGAGCATCTTTACACGCACAATTTGCCAGATGTTGATTTAGTAATTCGAACAAGTGGTGAACACAGAATAAGTAATTTCTTACTTTGGCAAATTGCATATGCAGAATTTTACTTTACTGATGTTTTATGGCCAGATTTCAGCGAAGAAGATTTGTATAAAGCAATTATAAGTTATCAAAGTAGAGAAAGAAGGTTTGGAAAAACAAGCGAACAAATTTCATAAGAAAAAAATGTTAAAGAAAGGTTTACAATTATTTTTTACCATAATTATTATTGGTAATAGTGCTAAATTAGTTGCTCAAGAAACAAAATTAGAAAACGGAAAAGAATATATACTAGGAGGCGTAGAAGTAACTGGTAAAAGTAAATATAGTGAACAAACTGTTGTTACCTTCTCTGGACTAGAAAAAGGTCAAAAAATTATTGTACCTGGTGAAGATATTAGTTTAGCAATAAAAAAACTTTGGAAACTTGGTCTTTTTAGTGACGTTAATTTCTATGTAAATCAAATCAAAGGAGATAGTATCTTTTTAGAATTAAATTTGATAGAATCACCTAAATTATCAGATGTTAAAATACAAGGTATAAAAAAGGGAAAAGTTGAAGATTTAATCAAAGAAATAGATCTAAAAAAAGGAAAAGTAGTAAATGAGAACTTAATTACTACATCTAAAAATTATATTGAAAATAAATATAAAAAAGACGGATTTTACAATACCAAAGTTTTTATAACAACTACACCCGATTCTACTGAAACAGAAGTAAAAATGCTAGTTAATATCGACAAAGGAGATAAAGTAAAAGTAGGAAGTATTGCCTTTGAAGGAAATTCTGAACTTAGTGATGCAAAGCTTCGAAAAACTTTTAAAAACACTAAGCAAAAAAATCCAATTAGAATATTTAAAGCTTCAAAATATATAAAAGATAAATACAAAGAAGATTTAGTAAAAGTAATTGATAAATATAAAGAAAACGGTTTTAGAGATGCTCGAATAGTTTCCGATTCTGTTACCTATAATAAAGAGAAAAACCTTATTAACATTAAAGTAAACTTAGAAGAAGGTAGAAAATATTATTTTGGAAATATAAGGTATTTAGGAAATACTGTATATACAGACCAACAATTAGCGAGATTACTAGGAATTAAGAAAGGTGATGTTTACAACGGTGTTCTTTTACAAAAAAGAATTGCAGACAACACTAAACCTGACGCAGAAGATATTACAAATTTGTACCAAAATAGTGGTTATTTATTTTCAAGTATCAATCCAGTTGAAGTAAAAACTACTAATGACACAATCGATTTTGAAATTAGAATCACTGAAGGACCATTAGCCTATTTTAACAAAATATCAGTTGTAGGTAATGACAAAACAAATGATCACGTTATTTATAGAGAATTAAGAACAAAACCTGGAAATAAATACAGTAAAGAAGATGTTGTTCGCTCAGTGAGAGAAATTGGTCAACTTGGATTTTTTGATCCTGAAGCTATAAAACCAGATTTCAAAAATGTTGATCCTCAAGCTGGAACTGTAGATATTGAATATAATGTAGTTGAAAAAGGAGCAAGTCAAATAGAACTACAAGGTGGTTATGGTGGAGGTGGATTTATTGGTACATTAGGTTTATCTTTTAATAATTTCTCAGCTCGAAATATATTTAAAAAAGATGCTTACAAACCTTTACCAATGGGTGACGGTCAAAAGATGTCTTTACGTTTACAAGGGAGTTCTTATTTCCAAACCTATAGTTTATCTTTTTCAGAACCTTGGTTTGGAGGTAAAAAACCAGTAAGTTTCTCTACTTCTATTTCTCATAGTAAACAGTTTTTATACAACTATAGTACTAGAGACGTAACAAGAGACCAAAGTTTTAATATTACTTCACTATCTGTAGGTCTTGCTAAGCAATTAACCGTTCCTGATGATTTCTTCGTATTATCTCAGAGCGTATCTTTTCAATATTATGATTTAAACAACTATAATACGGGTTTATTTACCTTTGGGAATGGAGCTTCGAGAAATATAGCATATACTATTGGTTTAAGCAGAAACAGTAAAGGTGTAAATCCAATATATCCTACCTACGGTTCAGAATTTAGCATTAGCGGAAGGTTTACTCCTCCTTACTCTTGGTTTAATGGTGTAGATTATGATGAATTAAAAAAACAACCTGAATATAAATTAAAATATTACCAAGGAATTCCATATACAATAATTGAAGATGGTCAACACGCTTTACAAGAAGGTAATTATTTAGGCGCTAATTATGATGATGATGAAAATATTATATCCGTTTTCTATGTTGACAATCCTAATGATGCTGCAGTAGATAGAGCTAAATATGACCAAAAAAGATTCAATTGGTTAGAATATTATAAAATTAAATTTAAAGCTGATTGGTACACTCGTTTATATGATAAGTTAGTACTACGTTCATTAGGAGAATTTGGTTTTATGGGCGCTTACAATCAAGACAGAGGTTTAGTACCATTTGAAAGATTCTATTTAGGAGGTGATGGATTAGCCAACTTTTCTTTAGATGGTAGAGAGGTAATACAGTTAAGAGGATATCCTAACAACTCCTTGTCTTCAGTTGATGGTGGTACTATTTATAACAAATTCTCATTAGAATTAAGATACCCTATCACGCTTAAGCAAGCGGCTTCAATTTATGGTTTAACATTTTTAGAAGCTGGGGCTGCCTTTGATGATTTTAAAAGCTATAACCCATTCAACATGCAGCGTTCTGCAGGTTTTGGTCTAAGAGTATTTATGCCAGCATTTGGTTTACTAGGAATTGATTTTGCTCATGGTTTTGACCCTATTCCAGGACAATCAACAAAAAGTGGATGGCAAACTCATTTCATCATAGGACAACAATTTTAGTATTTTTTACGTTTAGTTTAAAATTCAAAGGTGAAAACAAAACTTATAAAAACATTTCTTATCTTTCGAACGGTTTTTTTAATATCACCAAAAATTAAAAACTAAAATAAACAACAAATGAAAAAAGTTTTATTAATAGTACAATTATTCCTTTTTATTACAGGATTTTCTCAATCTGCGAGTGTTCGTATAGGATATATCGATATGGAGTATATTCTAGAGAAAGCACCCGATTATGCTGAAGCTAAAGTACAATTAGAACAAAAAGCATCAAAATGGAAAGAAGATATTGAACTAAGAAAAAATGAAATTAACAAATTAAAAGATAACTTAGCGACTGAGCGAGTTTTGCTTACAAAAGAATTGATTGAAGAACGTGAAGAAGAAATTACTCTTAAAGAAAAAGAACTTTTTGATTATCAAGAAAAACGTTTTGGAGCAAGAGGTGATTTAATTATTCAAAAATCGCTTTTAGTAAAACCAATTCAAGATCAAGTTTTTACTGCTATACAAGATATTGCTGAGCAAAAAAGATATGATTTTATATTGGATAAATCCTCAGACTTAACTATCCTATTTGCAGATAAAAGACACGACATAAGCGACTTAGTTGTAAGAGCCATAATGCGATCAGAAAAAAGAGAGCAGTTATCTAAGAAAGAACTTAAAGCAGAAGAAGCAAAAGAAGCAAAAGAAGACATACAAGATGAAAATCCTGCTTTAGCGGAAAGACAAAAAGTATTAGACGAAAAAAAAGCAGCTAGAGAAAAGCTCATGGAAGAAAGAAAAGTGGCTAGAGAAAAAATTCTAGAAGAAAGAAAAAAAGCAGCTTTAGAAAAGAGAAAAAAAATTGAAGCTGAAAAAAATGGCACAGTAATTGAAAATGAATCTAGTGAAGAAGATAAATAATAACCTAAAATTAATTTAAAAATAGAAAATGAAACAAGTAAAAACTTTAGCTATTGCATTAGTACTTTTTATTACAGCTCAAGTATCTGCGCAATCAAAACTGGCTCATATAGATGTTAAGGAATTAATGACAAATATGCCAGAAATGAAAGCGGCTCAATCGCAATTAAAAACAATTCAAGAAACATACGACAAGGAATACAAAGGTATGGTACAAGAATATCAAACAAAATTGCAAAAATATGAGCAAGAAGCTCCAACTGCAGGTGAAGCAGTAAATGAAACACGTTCTAAAGAAATGCAAGGAATGGGACAACGTATTCAAGAATTCCAACAAAGTGCAAGTAAACAATTACAACAAAAAGAATTGGATTTATTAAAACCGATAATGGAAAAAGCACAAGCTGCCATTAAAAAAGTGGCTACTGCTAAAGGTTTTGATTATGTTATTGATGCTACTGAAGGAAGTGGTTTATTAGTAGCTAATGGTCCAAATATCTTAGCCGACGTAAAAAAAGAATTAGGTTTCTAATATTCTTTTTACAAAAGAATTTACTTATATAATTTAACTGTTCAAATTTTAAATAATTTGAACAGTTTTTTTTTACATTTGTCTTATGAGCAACGAATATCCCATAGGTCTTTTTGATTCTGGTATTGGAGGTACTTCAATCTGGAAAGAAATACATTTATTATTACCTAATGAAAATACAATTTATTTGGCAGATAGTAAAAATGCTCCTTACGGATTAAAATCTAAAGAAGAAATTATTGAACTCTCTTTCAAAAACACAGAATACCTCCTAAAAAACAACGCTAAAATCATTGTAGTAGCATGTAATACAGCAACAACAAATGCTATTAAAGAATTACGCCAAAAATACAAGGTTCCATTTATTGGCATAGAACCAGCTATAAAACCAGCTGCTAATCAATCAAAAACTCAAACAATAGGCATATTAGCTACCAAAGGAACTTTAAATAGCGATTTATTTCATGAAAAACTTTCTTTATATACTAATGTCAAAGTAGTAGAACAAATTGGTCACGGTTTAGTTCAATTAATTGAAAATGGTGATATCAACTCTCCCGAAATGGAGGAGTTATTAGAAAGCTATTTAAAACCAATGGTAAATCAAAATATTGATTATTTAGTTCTAGGATGCAGTCATTATCCCTATCTCATACCTCAAATAAAAAAAATAATCCCAAGCCATATTAAAATCATAGATTCTGGTGAAGCTGTGGCAAGACAAACCAAAAAAATTCTCCAAGATTCAAATTTGCTTAATGAAGCAAAAGAAAAAAGTTGGCAAAAATTTTATACAAATGCTAACCCGAATGTTTTAGAAACAATTTTAAATCATAAGCAAACTGTATTTGAGAAAGATTTTTAATTCCAAAAAAACACAAAACAACCCTTTTTAACCCTGATGGAAGTGATAGCTTTCTAAAATTAATTTTAGAAACTAAAACGAACAGCAGGTACAAGGTTTAAAAACAAGCCTAAAGACTCGTTTCTATTCTTCTTTAAACCAGCTAGAATACATAACATAGTTGTTTGAAATTCTTTCAATTTCTCCAGCAAAATCGCTAGCATTAATATCCTTTACTTTCTTTGCAGGAATACCAGCATAAATTACACCCGATTCAATTATGGTGTTCTGTGTAACTACTGATCCGGCTGCCACAATTGAATTACTATTTACAACACAATTATCCATCACAATGGCTCCCATTCCAATTAAAACATTGTCTTTAATTTCACAGCCGTGAACGATTGCATTATGACCAATAGAAACATTGTTTCCAATTTTAGTAGGATGCTTTAAATAGGTACAATGAATTACAGCACCATCTTGAATGTTCACCTTATTCCCTATTTCAATTCGGTTAACATCTCCTCTAATTACAGCATTAAACCACACACTGCATTTTTCACCTAATTCCACATCTCCAACTATAGTTGCATTTTCTGCCACAAAACAATCTTCGGGTATCTGAGGAAACTTACCTCTTACTTCTTTAATAATCATAATAAGTTATATAAAAATGTCCCGAAAAATCGGGACATCAATTATTTTATATTTTAAGGAATTAATTAACCGCAGGACAGTTACAACTCCATTCTTTAGCTTTACAGAAAATATCTATTCCAAGTGTTATCTGATGAAAGCCTCCATTATCAAACTTAATATCTCCAATAATATGAGAATAAGTATATGCAAACATAAATTGCTTATAATTAACTCCTAAAATTGGGGTAATATATTGCAGTTTTTGTTCTCCTATAGCATTACCATCTAAATATTCGGCACCATCAAAACTTCTTCTATATGAAAGTCCTCCCCACACTCTTCCAAATTCCATACCTTTATAAACTTTCAAATTCAAATCGATAGCTTTTTCAGTAGTTTCTTGAGTATATTGAAACAAAAATGACGGTTCCCAAAGTAGTCTATCTTCATCCCCAAATACTGCTCCAGCACTCCATAAAAACTTTCTCAAATTATCCGATTCTATACCTTCAGTATATATCTCTCTTCTATTGGCTAAAAAGTTTTTAACTGTAACGTGAGTAAAGAAATCTAGAAAATGATATGACGCCCCTAAATCAACATTAAAGTATGCGTCTTTTTGATATATTCCACCAAAAATAAACGGATCAAACGGTTGATTGGTAAAACTTGTTTCATCTAATTGACTTTGTATAAAAGCTGCACTTAATCCAAAAGATAACTGATTCAAATCAGTAGTTCCTCTTGAAAATCTTAAATGATGTGCATAAGTTAATTTAGCACCTCTTTGGGAATGATAACCATTTTTATCATTAAAAATTATTGCTCCAATACCCGATTTACCATCTTCATCAACAGAAGTATTAAAACTTAAAGTTTGTAGTGAAGGAGCATCTTCCTGTCCAAACCATTGTTGACGACCTGTTAAACGGATTTTTCCGCAATTTGCTGCTCCAGCCATTGAAGGATGAATTAGATAATAATTATCAGAAAGATAATCTGAATAAACTGCTATTCCTTCTTGGGCATATGATAGCTGTGTTAAAACAAACACTATAAATAATAAGTAACTTTTTTTAAAATCCATCGAGAATTATCTTTTTAATGTAAAATGTGCTTTAAATACTTTATTTTGTTGGTTTTCTTGATATTCTACAGTAAACCAATAATCTGTAGAAGGTAAGTCTTTTGAATTAAAGGTTCCATCCCACCCTGTTCCGTTCATTTTCACTTAGTGCATCATCTTGTACACATGAATTAAAAGTCATTAAACCTATTAGAGCAAAACAGAAGATGATATACTTTATTTTTTGTCTCATAAATGTATTCTAAAGTTAATAGTATTTTTTTTATAAACGCAAATAGAAAAAATATTTCAATAGCGCATATATGAGTTTAAAATAGTGTTAATCTATTGTCAATTTTACATTGTGAATAATGTAAAAGACATAACTTATATAAAAGACTTTGGTTTAAACCTTAAAAAAATAAGGTTAGAAAAGAATTTTACGCAAGAAATACTGGCTTATTCATCAGACTTACCTATTTCTCAAATTGGAAGAATTGAAATAGGAGAAATAAACACCACAATTAGTACGGTAAAAGCGATAGCGAAAGCTTTAGCAATAGAACCTAAAGAATTATTTGACTTCTAATTCGTTATTTTTCTTCTTAGCAAATTTCAATCGATAAATAGCATAACCTGCTGCAGCAACCAGAATGTAAGGGATAACCATTAAAAATACGATACCATCATTTATAGCCTCAGCCTGCACACCACTTTCTTCACTTTCTAAAGCAGCTCTACACATGGCACATTGTGCTTCTACGAAGAACGGTAAAAATAAAAAGGCAAAAATGAAAAGTATTTTATTTAAAACACTCCACTTTTTACATTTTACTTTTATTTTTTTACTTTTTACACTACTGTACATAATAAGGTGAAATCATAAGATATACAATAACGCCTGTTATGGCAACATATAACCATATTGGAAACGTAATTTTCGCTATTTTTTTATGCTTATCAAAACGTTGTGCTAAAGCTTTAACATAAGTAATTAATACCAATGGAATAATTGCTATAGATAGAACAATATGAGTAATTAGAATAAAATAATATAGTGGTTTATAAGCTCCTAAATAAGTAGTTGATTCGGAAGACATATGATAAGCCACATACATCAATAAAAAAACCAAGGAACAACCTATAGCTGTCTTCATAAGGTTTTCGTGCCATTTTCTCTTTCCCTTTTTAATTGCTATCACAGCTGCTACTAATAATAATGCAGTTATACCATTAATCGTCGCATAAATAGGTGGTAAAAAGGTAAATGGTTTTACATCTAATCCTAGGCGTTTAAAACTAACTCCAAAAAGAGCGGCTACCGCTAAAGGAATTACTATTGATAAAACAGTAATTAGTTTATTATATTTTGTTTCTATATTATTTTCCATTTTTTAATCTTATTATTTTAGGGTCACATATTCAAGTAATTTGAGAAATCATAAAAACTTAAAATTATGACCTTATTCTTTTTTCAACCAATTCATATGTGTTTGTATAATCTTATTTTCCTAACTTCTTACTTCAATTTATTCTTCTAATAGTTTTTTAATATCTTCTTTGATTGCAATGACACCCTGATCGGTTGTACCATCATAATACAATATCGGATTACCAAATTCATCTCTTCTACATCTTATATTGCCTTCTTTGTCAATTAAAGCAAATAAACCGGAATGCTCAAAACCACCTGCTACTTTTTTATTTTCACCTGTATATATATTAAAACCTTTGTTGGCTAAATTGTAAATATACTCTTTATCACCCGTTAGTAAATGCCAGTTATAATGCTTTACACCTAATAAATCTGCATGTTCTTTTAAAACTTTAGGCGTATCGAAGGCAGGATTTATGGTTATTGATACTATACCAAACTTAGGATTACCGTAAAACTCGTCTTGTAATTTCAACATATTTTGATTCATTATGGGACAAATCGTAGGACATGTTGAAAAGAAAAATTCCACTACATACACTTTTCCTAAATAATCTTTGTGTGATATTTTCTTATTATTTTGATCTGTTAATTCGAATGCAGGAACTTCTCCCATAGTATGCAAATCCGATTTTTGAAATCTGGCAATAATTTTAGGCACAGCCCAAATACCAAAAAGGAGTACAATAAAAGTTATACCTATATAGGATTTATTTTTCATTTAATTTTTTATTTAGATTGAGAATTATTTTTCTCAACTTCATTCACAATATTATCTCTAAAGTCATCTTTTCTGGCATTTTTCTTCAAAGCCAAACGATATTCTCTGAGTATAATTTTCACATCATCTGTCATTTCATTGTGCAAATCAGCTGCAGAAGATGAATTATAACTTTCTCTATATTCATCTTCTCCTTTTTTATTCTTCCCTTTTCTCCCGCGATGATTGATTTTTTTATCTAATATTATTACATTAGACGTACCCATTTGGTTGTTAAGATGAGACATTAAATGAAGACTGTCATAATAAGCCTGAATAGCTTCTGAAGTTGCAAAGACAAATTTCCATCCTTTCATATCTTCAGTAATTCTATTTAATTCTGTAATAATATTATGAATTTCATTTTCAGTTCCTATTGGAGCAATCATGACCATTTGAAAATCTTCAAAACCATAATACTTGTTATAAATTTTCTGATTTAAATTAAACATATTGGCTTTGAATTCTACCATATCCGTTCCTGTAAAGCCTAAAATTGTAATTTTATCTTTTAATTGGACTGATTCTTGGTTTAAAGATTTCCAGCTGTTAGGTATTTCAGAATTATTTTCAGACAATACTGGAAGAAACAATGAATTATGTTTAGCAGATGCAAAGATTAGATAAGTAACTATAGGTAATATAAATAAAATAATAAGAACAATTTTATTTTTCATTAATGTTTTTTTAATGTGAATTATATAATACAAAAATACAAAAAATCCCGATGAAAATCGGGATTTACTATATCTAAACTAAAGTTAAAATATCCATTTTAAATGACCATTTTTAAAGACTTCATAAATGTAATCGCCTTCTACAAGAACAATAAAACACAAATAAAGAATTAAAAAAACTAAAGGTGCAACAACAGACCATCTTACACTAGCTTTTTCGCCCTCTAAGTGCATAAAAGCCCACATAATGTAATATGCTTTTACTAATGTTAAGATGATAAAAATCCAGTTTAATAAACTAGTTGACAAAAAATGACTTCTAAATAAGAAATCAGGTTTTACTATACCTAAAGCAACTTCTACAGTAGTAATTATTGAAAGTATTCCAAAAACTACCCAGATTCTTTTTGTATTTGATTCGTGTGCGTGTGCCATAACTTTTCTTTTTATATAATTATACTAAGTAGAAGAATGTGAATACAAATACCCAAACTAAATCTACAAAGTGCCAATATAATCCAACTTTTTCAACCATTTCATAACTTCTTCTTTTCTCATAAGTACCTAAAATAACATTGAAGAAAATGATAATGTTGATAATAACTCCAGTAAATACGTGGAAACCGTGGAAACCTGTAATAAAGAAGAAGAAATTAGCAAATAACTTATGCCCATATTCATTTCTTATTAAATTTGCTCCCTCTACTACATATTTAGCATCATTAATTCTTTTTAAAGACTGCTCTCTATCTAAAGCAACCTTTTCTTTATCATGAATTTTTTCAGATAAGATAACAATATCTTTGTGAGATTTAAATCCTTCTACCACTTCATTTACTGAATAAGATGGCAAAGAAGATTCTTCCATAAACCAAAAACCTTTATTTCTAGTCAACTGTTCTCTTTCTTCAGGTAAAACCAAAGCAAATTCCGATAAAGCAACTCTTTCAAAATGTCCTTCTTTATTTACTTTTCCAAATTGTAAAATAGATCCACCTTTTGTTTCAACAGCTCCATATTCTCCTTTAATGAAGTTTTTCCACTCCCAAGCTTGAGAACCTAAGAAAATAAAACCTCCAATGATAGTTAAGAACATATAAAAAGCCACTTTACTTTTCTTTAATTGATGACCTGCATCTACAGCTAACACCATAGTTACTGAAGAAAAGATAAGGATAAAAGTCATTAATGCCACATAATACATAGGTGCATCTACACCGTGTAAAAATGGAAAGTGCGTAAACACTTCATCGGCAATTGGCCAAGTTTCGATAAATTTAAATCTAGAAAAACCGTAAGCAGCAAGGAATCCTGAAAAAGTTAATGCATCGGATAAGATAAAAAACCACATCATTAATTTACCATAGGTTGCTCCCATTGGTCCTGGTCCTCCGTCTAGCAAAGCGTGATCGTCATGTATAGTAACTGTCGCTCCCATAAAAATTTAATTGTTAAAAAGTTCCCAAATTTATTACTTTTTTTCTATTTGAAAAAATAGAAAAATAAAAACAAATATACCCAAATAAAATCCATAAAATGCCAATACATTGCACTTAGTTCAATACCAAGGGTTTGTACCGCATTATACTTTTGTTTATAATGATTATAAATTACAATAATTAACGAAATAAAACCTCCAAAAAGGTGTGCTAAATGTACTAAAACAACTATATATAAAAAAGTAGTTGTAATATTACTTTCACTTCCTGTAAAAAAATATCCATTTTCAATAACTTGGGCAAACCCTTTGAATTGTAAAAAGACAAAGAGAAATCCTAAAACCAAAGTAGTCCACAAAAAAATTGTTGCTTTTTTATGATTGGATTTTTTTATAGCTTGTAAAGCCAAAATGAATGTTATACTACTCGTTATCATCACTAAAGTACTCCACAAGAAAGCACTTGGCAATCGAAATTCGCTTAGCCAATCAGGTCGTGACTTACTAATTACATAAGCACTTGATAATCCAGCAAAGATCATGAATATACTTATCATCCCAAAAATCAACAACATTTTATAGCTTTTTGATTTTCTAGAATTATATTCTTCTAATGTCATATTCGTTTCCATCTTATCTAATAAATTTATCTAAAATAAATACAATTTGCAATAATGAAATATATAAAACACTCACTATCATTAATTTCCTAGCCGCTTTAACATCCATTTCACGATACAATTTAAATGCATAAAACAGCATCCAAAGACCCAGAAAAAGAACTATTATAGCTGAAGTTTTAGTAAGGAATAATTTACCTGTAAAACCAAATACAGGAATTACAGACGCTATTATCATCCAAATAGTATATAGAATCGTTTGCAAAGCCGTTTTTTTATCTTTTTTACCTGTAGGTAACATAAAAAAACCTGCTTTTTTATAATCGTCATATAAAAACCACCCTATAGCCCAAAAATGTGGAAATTGCCAAAAAAATTGTATAATGAATAATGTTCCTGCTTCAATTCCAAAATGACCTGTTGCAGCCACCCATCCTAACATATAAGGAATAGCACCAGGAAAAGCTCCTACAAAAACCGATAATGGAGTTATCGTTTTTAAAGGTGTATATAAACTTACATACATAAAAATTGAAATTGCTCCAAACATGGCAGTTTTAGCATTTACATAATATAAAATTGCCAAACCAAAAACCGTAAGCACTACGCCTAGTATGAATGCATTTTGTTTACTAATCGTTCCTGATGGCAATGGACGATTCTTTGTTCTATCCATTAATGCATCTAAGTCTTTTTCAATAATTTGATTAAATACATTTGATGCTCCTACCATGCAATAACCTCCTATTATTAAAAATAATAAAGTAATCCCATTTTGAGCTGTCCAATCTGAAACACCTAATAAATAACCCGCTAAAGTAGAAAATACTACACTTATTGCCAATCTTGCCTTGGTAATAGCTACAAAAGTTGAAAAAAGTGACGGTTTTGAAATTCTATGGTTTAAAGTATCCAAAATTAACAGATATCCTTGTTTAATGGGCGCAAAGATACAAATAAGATTTTTGATTTATACCTAATTTTTATTATAAAAATAATTTGAAAATGTTAATAATCAAAATACCAATTAAACAAATCACTTCTCAAACCAATTGAAAACCAAGTTGTGCTATTTTTCTGTAAATTTTCGGTTTGAATTTTAGGATTAAAATCGCGAAAAATAAGGTTTCCGAATACTTTTAAATTAGAAGAAGGATTAACAATGTAACCTATTTGCACCTCAGCAATCATTATCTTTGTTTTATTTCCTTGAGCCACACTTACTCCCGTATCAAAAGGTCTGTTTTCCTCATAATTTAAATAAATATTACTCCCATAATTATATGTATCTGTAGCCGTATTATAATCAAACCCTCTTTGCCCATAGGTAAATTTTGTTTCTCCAAAATACCTACCATTAAAATATCTAGCAATACCTATTAATTCTCTAAAATTGGCACCCCAAGCATGACCCATACTTTGATTATTATGACCATAATTAGTTAATGGATTACTATGTGAATACACATAAGGTCTAACCTGGTTGTATTCTATTTGCAGCATTAAATTTTTCACATGAAACGCATCATAATATTTCGCTCCAATTTGATATCCAAATTTATTTCTCCAACTCTTATTCCCCTCTTTTATATCACCAATAGCAAATTCATCTAATAAAAATTGTCCGTAAAAATTTAATTGATTATTCCATTTGTATTTAGCTGTTGCTCCCAAAACAGCATTTCCACTTTTTGACGAAGAAGAAAACTCCACTGCTCTATAAAAAATAATAGGATTCACAAAGTTAACATCAAAACCTCTATCATTAGTATTTGTCCAAACCACATTTTCAAACAAACCTATATTCAATCTTTTAGAAATATTGTAGCTTAAATAATGACTTGCCATATATTTAGTCGCATAAGTTCCCTCTTGAGTTACTTCTGGTCTAACATCTTTCAACCACATGTAAGTGTTTGTATATTTAATTTTCCAAAAGCTAGTATTAATTTTAAAATACGGATAAGGGCTTGTAGCATCACTTTGCAACAAAGATCTACAACCATCTCCTATAAAGTTTCGACCATAACCCAATTGTAAATCTATATTTTTATTAGGTTTGAATTTAATATTCGCTTCTGCCATTGGAAAATCAAATGCATCTTCCTTGAATGTCTTTGCAATGCCAATTCCCGGCACAATTGCTGGATTACCACCAGAAGGCTTCAAACTAGAAGCATAAGCATTATAATAATCCGCAAAACGACCTTGACTTTCATAAATAGAAGAACTAAATGTTAAATTATCACCTAGTGCTCCTTGAAGCTGTACTCCTCTTGTATTTACAAAAGTATTTGACAAATCACTATCCACATCTTTTCCCATTCGTAAATCAAAAATCGGATTTAAAGTAAACCAATATCCTTCTCCCTGAATAGCGACTAGGTTTTCATTCCATATTTTTTTACCCCACCAAGATTCCTTTTGTTTTAACAACCTTGATTGTACTGCATCAAAATCAAAATATTTAGCCACTTCATTGTAAGAATAGGGTTTTGTAGCTGTATGATTGTTACTTCCTACTTGATTCAATAAAGCTTCAAAATTATAGTAATTAGAATGAGAAAATGCAATATTTAAATCACTATTAAAATTGGGGTTTTTAAAAGGTTTGTATGCTTTTTCTACTGCTTCAAACTCAGTTAATTCCTTATTATTTTCAATTAACAATTCATTCGTTTTAGAAACTACTTCAGCATCCTCTTTAACAGCCTTATAATCTTCTGGATTTACCAAAGGAATAGCTATTGTAAGTGTAAATTTAGCATAGGTAGGCCTACCTGTATAAAGTGCTGGTTTAATTTTTGGCAACAAATCAAAGACCCTTTGTGTTTCAATTTTCAGATCATTATACAAAGCATCTATATACAATGTTTTAAAAACACCTACAGTATCCACTTCAAAGAGAACAATTACATTACCTTTATATTCTTTTTCAAGGACAAAATTAGGAACTTTAAAATTATCGTAAACGAAATGCTCTAAAGTACTATAAAAACAAGCTTTAACTTGTTCTTCATTTACATTTTCACATTCCGAAAATGTAGGGAATGTTTCATTTTTAATTTGCGAATACAAAGAAGTTCCAAAACAAAGAACTATTAAAATTATGATTTTTCTCATTTTTAATATTCTGAATTTGATTCTTTCCCTTCAGCAATAACTTTGGCAGCTGAAGTTCCTATTCTTTTCACTCCTAATTTAATCATATTTACTGCTTCTTGATAATTTC
Organism: Flavobacterium sp. 9AF; assembly: GCF_902506265.1. GTDB lineage: Bacteria > Bacteroidota > Bacteroidia > Flavobacteriales > Flavobacteriaceae > Flavobacterium. The sequence continues at coordinate 1,372,481 of NZ_LR733556.1, forward strand.
GAACTCCACCTGCTGCTTTTATAGGCAATGGAAAAGAATTCTCCAACATCAATTTAATTGATTCAATTGTTGCACCATTGGGTGAACCATCAACTGTAACATAAAACCCTGTTGAAGATTTCACAAAAACATTTTCATAATAACATTCCTTAAAATGAGAAATTACTACATTCTTTATCAACGCACAAATTTGTATAATTTGATGATTAGTCAATGCGGCAACTTCTATAATCCATTTTACAATTCTATTATTTTCTAACCCTAATTTCGTACATTCTAAAACTTGCTCCTTTATCAAGTCTACTTCTCCTCTTTTAAAAGCTTCATAATCTAAAACAAAATCCAAATCATCTGCCCCATCCTTTATTGCTTTTTTTGCCTCAGCTAATTTAAATTCGGTAGACTTATCCCCTTTTGGAAAATCTATTACTGTGCCAACATGCAATTTTGATTGCACATTTAAAATCATTTCATTTGCTAATGAAACAAATTCTGGTCGAATCATTATTAGTTTAAATTCACATTCAATTGCCTCTTGAATATTATTTTTTACAATTTCTATATTTTCTTTTTTTGAAATTTTAGCTTGTTCAGCCGTTTTCAAATAAGTAGCATCAAGATATTGTTCTATATGCATGGCATTCATTTTAAAAATATTGGTAAAAATAAAAAATCCCATCGATATGGGATTCTTTTTTTAATAATAATTCAATTAATTCAATTTAAATGTAATAGGAATAGAATATTTTATCTTAACATGCTGATTTCCTTGTTTAGCAGGAATTAATTGTGGTATTTTTTTTACTGCTTTTTCAGCGGCTTTTTTCATGTCTTCGGTTGCTCTATTATTTTCTAATGATTTAACATTTGTGATATTTCCTTTCTCATCAATTATAAATTCAATCAAAGCTGTACCTTGCTTTCTATTATCATAATCACTTTCTGGATATACTAAATTTTTAGAGATTGCTTTAGCCAATTGTTCATCAAAACACGCTTTTTGTTCTGCTCTTGAAAGGCCTTTACATGCTTTAAACATCGGTAATTGCTCTACAGTAAAAGGATTCATAGGTTCTGTAACTCCACCCGTATTTCTATCAGTATTATTTGAAACTTCATTTGTTTTTACATTATTCTCACTATTAAGAGCAATATCCTGCGTTGGAACATCTTGTTTATCTACTTTAACTTCATCGTCTTTAACGTCAAATTTTTCTATTACGTCTGGAATCTTAACTTGAGGTTCTAGCTTTGCTACAGTTTTAGTAATTCTTGGTTCACTTTTAACTTTAATCTCAGGTTCTGCAGGATTATAAACAAAAGGTTGATCCAAAATAGGTTCAAAAATTTTAGATTCTCGAGGCTTTTTAACTAAATCTTTAAAATTTTGTTCTAACACGATTAATGCCACAACCATAGCCGCGATAAGTCCAATTTGAAAATAGATAAAACTATTTTTGGCTTTTCTCTTAAAATCTTCTTTTGCTCTCATAATTATATAGTATTAAATGTTAACAGCTTGTTAATAAAATACTACAAATAATATGCCAAAAAAAAATCCAATCTTACGATTGGATTTTTATATTTAAAAATTTTCTTATTGTAATTTAAAAGTAATTGGCAAACCATATTTTACTCTTACCGCTTTACCTCTTTGCTTACCAGGTGTAAATTTTGGTAATTTAGAAATAATTCTTTGTGCTTCTTGCTCTAATAATTCAGCATCTTGCTTGATTCCTCTACCTCTTACTTGAATATCTTTTACTACACCATCTTTATCAATCATAAATTGAACCGCAACTGAACCTTGTGATCCATTTTCAGCAGCTCTTTCTGGATAACTGAAGTATTTTTTGATGTGTGCATTCATTTTTTCATTAAAACAATCCATTTGTTTATTTTTAGCAACACCTTCACATCCTGGAAACATTGGAATTTGCTCAATAATAGCAAATGGCATCTCATCTGGAATATCATCAATACTTGGACCTGCCTCACCTACTTCTGATGCTTCAACAACGACTACAGGTTTGTTCTCATCTACTTCAGTAGTTTCAATCTTTTTTTCTTCTAATTTAATTTCATTTCTAACCACTTCAATTACTTCTGGAGCAGGTGGTGGTGGTGGTGGGAGTCTTTGAACAGGAGGCATAGTCAATACTACATCTTCCTCTTCTAACACTAAATTATCTGTCAATGCAAATTTTTCAGTTTCAACTCTTGGATCTTCTGATTTCATTTCAATACCCATGTAGGTAAGTAACAAAACAGCAACAAGTCCTATTTGAAAAAATAGTCCGCTGTTTCTTTTAGGGTCAACATTAGGATTTTTCTTTACTTCCATAATTTTGTTTTTGAGGTCGCTAATATAATTAATAATAAAATAGTTTTAAAATTTTTTTAAGGTTTATTTATTAACAAATCTTAAAAAAACAAAAGACGTTAATGCACCTAACGAATTGGCAAGAACATCAAAAAAGTCTCCTTGACGATCGCTAGTAAATATCTCTTGTAATACTTCAATAATTATGCCATAAAGTATTAAAATTAGCACTATTTTAAATTGTGTTACTATTTTATTTTTTTTCAATGCCTTTATCCAAAAAAAGTAGAGCAAAAAATAGAATATAAAATGTACTATTTTATCTTTAAAAGGCACTTCTAACAACGCAACAGACTTACTACTAATTGATATTAAACACAGATATGCAACAATAGCAGTCCAAGTTATTGCTAAATAAAAGAATTTACGCTCCAATAAGTGCTGCGTAATCTTCACTCGACAATAACGTATCTATTTCTGAACTATCACTAATTTTTACTTTAATCATCCATCCATCTCCATAAGGATCTGTATTTACTTTCTCAGGTTCTGATTCTAAATTTTCATTAAATGCTATTATTTCTCCTGTTAAAGGTAAAAATAAATCAGAAACTGTTTTTACTGCTTCAACTGTGCCAAAAACCTCATCTTTATCTAAAGTTTGATCTAGAGTTTCAACTTCTACATATACAATATCTCCTAATTCTTTCTGAGCAAAATCAGTAATTCCTACTGTTGCAATGTCTCCGTCTACAGCAACCCATTCGTGATCTTTAGTGTACTTTAAGTTTGATGGTATATTCATTTTTATATTTTTTAATCGTTGTACAAATGTAGTTTTATTAATTTAATTCTAAAAAAGGAATTTCAATAATTTTGTGTTTAAATCTTTTAAAAAAACAAAATCCGTTTTTTCAAACGGATTTATAACTAATATTATGATTAATTACCAAAGTTATATCGGATAGTAAATCCTGTCCTAATATTTGTAATAGGGAAGGATGTTGAAATGACCGCTTGTGAAAATTGATGATCATAAAAGAAAATTGCTGTTAAATTCTTACTAAAAGAATAATCTGCAGACAATTTAACTGACCATAAATTTTGACCTCCTGCTAATTCATTGTTATCATAATCAAGATAACGCACTATTGTATTATTTTTTCTAAGAGAGAAATCAGTTTTAATATTTATATCGCTTTTAATAACGCCTGTAGGATTGTCTGCTAATCTTGAATTTATCGTTACATCTTTTATACGATATCCTAATCCAATTGTATATTCATTACCACTTACCTCTGTTAAAAGATTATTATCAAAACTCATATTTAAAGTTCTATCTTTTTTCATTTCGGCTAAAATTTTAATAGAATTTTTCATTTCAAAATCTACTCGCATTAAAGGATTAAATTGTTCCGTTAAATTCACATTTGATATTATAGTGCTCGCATAAAAATTTCCATTAGCATCAACTGGAGCTTCATTCAAATTAGACCTAAACGAATTGACATTATAACTTGCCCTATAACCATGTTGTAGAGAAAAACGTTTGAACTTATCTTTAAACCATTTGTAGCGCATTAAACCTGTATATTTTAGATTCCAATTTGGTAATGGTACACTTTTGAAAACACCTACTGATTCTTTTGACACATCTCTTCCTACATAAGCGGCTCTAAAAGCTGGCAATAATACTTGTTGACTATTTTTTCCAAAACCTACAGGATATCCTTCAGCATCTCTTGGATAATTATCTGTTCCATAATGTTCAGTAGCTAATTTATCGGCAACTAAAATTCTATTATTCCTAAAATCATTAAATGCTTCAGAATATTTTTCATTACTCTCACTAAATGATGTTTTAATTAAAACAGTTGAAATATTAAAATTACCAAAATTATATGGCGAACGAGAATTATATTGTCCATTTAAAACATCATATTGTTCTGAATAATTTTCAGAATACATTCTTTCTGCTGTTAAATCTATTTTTAAATCTGCAAATGGTTCTACTTGTGCTGTAAAATTTAGTTGTTTATTTACAACTTGAGTAAAGTTTTGATTAAACTCTGGAAAAGTAGTTAACCAACCTTGTCTAGCTGCTTCATATCGTACATCAGATTGACTTCCAAAAACAAATCCTAATGATGGTTTTGATGAACCAAAGAAACCTAAACCAGGCAAATAACCTGGCAATACTGTTCCACTTGTTTGGGTATAATTTGCCTGAATATTTTTCACGCTTGTTACAACACCAATTAATCCATCAATAAAAATATTTCCTTCTTTTTTAGCAACCTTACTTTTAGCAGTAATTTTTTGTCCTGGTTTTGGCAAAGCATCTTTAGTTTCTTTACCTGCCTCTTTCTTATCTTTATTTTTTTTCTTTTTTACTCCAGTTAGACCAATATATTTATAAAACAAATCCATATTTAAAGTAGTATTTAACTTATGAGAATTTGCATTTTGTATGGTGTTTCCTAATTGATATTCTGTTCCATCTTCCGCTTCAATTGTAGAAAAAGCATCTGATGAACGTTGCCAATTAAAATCTCCAGTATAACTATAATTCGACTTTACAAAACTCAAAGCAGGAATTTTATTAATTGGCAAATCATAATTTACTACTATTTGCTGTGTATGCTGATTTGATTCACCTATATTCCAATAATCATCCCAAATATCTAATCCATCTATTGGTGTGTCAGAGTCATCTAGATAGTTTCTAACAATGTTACTAGTTGAAGCAGTATAATTAACTCGTAAAGATTTAGATAGATTATAATTAAAACCATATTGATAATTAAAGAAATAATTTCTTCTATATAATGGATCTAATCCTATACCTTCCACTTCCACTAATCTAAACTGTTGTCTATTAAATTGTCTAATTATATTAGAACTAAAGGAAACACTAGCTGGTAAAAAATTAAAATTAAAATCTTTTAATAGTTTATAGTAACCACTTTTTGATAATTTTTTAGAATTTTTAAATGGCTCAATAGTTAAAGGTTTAAAAGCATAGGCATAGTCAACTGTTGTTCTATTTTGTTGATCTACTAAACTTTCAATTTCATAATCATGATGTTCCGTTTCATTAAAAGAATAGGATAAGGTTAAATTTTCGACATCATAAAAATGTTGTTTTTGTTCTTCACCTCTTTCTTTTCTTACTCCAATAAAATTTATACTTGTTCTTTTAGTATAGTCAATAGCTCTATTTTTTATATTATCTTTTTCTTGTTGATCGTCTGTATTGTCGATTAATTGTTGCAATTCGATATCTTGATAAAACGGGTCGTATTTTGGAGTAACTGTCTCTTCCCCTACTGCGTAATTAAAAGGTAATGTAATACCCCATTTTTTAGGAAGTAATTTTCCTAAATTTAAATTGGTTACTACATCATATTGAAAAACATCTTCTCTACTTCTTTCATTTGGTCCTTGTTCAATTCCTCCAAAACCAATAGTACTTACTCTACTTGTAGCCGATAAAGTAGCAAAGTCTGCAACATTGGTATCAACATTTGCTACTGCTGCATAACCTCCTTTATTATCTAAATCTGAAAGTCTTAATTCATTAAACCAAACTTCCCCTCTAACAATTTGATTAGAATTGTTTTTGACACCTACCATTAAGGTTCTTACCAATCCAAAGTTTGGATTTCCTTTGATTCCTAAAGTAAGCTTATTATTGGCTGATCCTAAATCTTGCTCATTAATGAAACGAATTCCATTAGCGTCTGGTATTATTGAATTTGGGTCGCTAATCATTCTTGATTTAAGTGCAGTTAAAATTTCTAATGGTAATTCGATTTCATTTTCAGAAGGCCATATAGCTTCCGGTGTTGCTGAATTTTGTGGAGAAACTTTTAAAGGCACTTCTATTTGATAGAAATTTTCTGTAAAATCATTACCAAATCTAATAAATGCTTTCATTTCATTATCTAGTAATGGTTGTGTTTCTGCAGGTGCAGGTAATGATTCTGCATGTAAAAACATTCGTATCTTTTTAAACTGACGCATATCAACACTTACATTTTTAAATACAGCTCTTGCGTCATTAGGTTGCAAACCATCATCATTTCCTGAATCTTTATCATAAACTCTTAAAGAAAGCGACTGTTCATTTTGATTAATAACCGTGTTATTATTATACAATTGCTCTCTAGTTACTCCTGGAGGAGAAACATAAGGTATAGGTGTTCTATTTGCATTTTCTTGTATATTAATGGCAACCACATCAAATCCAGTTTTATCATCTGTAGGGTCTTGATCATTAAAATCTAATGTATTAACATATCTCCTCCATTCACCTCTTACCAAATCTAGAGAGCCAAAACGAAGTGTAATTTCATCATCAAAACCAGTCATATACATTCTCATGAATCGAATAGAACGGAAATCAGCAATTGACCCCACAACATTATCATTCGTAAACTCTAGAATTGGAATTTTAAATTGAATCCATCTTGCCTCAACATTACTACCATTTGGAAGTGATTCAGTAACTACTCTAGTATCTACAACATAATTTTGCCCTACTTGTAATCCTTGTTCTATAGGCACTTCAAATTTAAAATAGGCATTAATAGTATTCATCGTTTGATCTCTATTAACATCTTCTACATCAGGTCTTGTATCATTTCCTCTATTGGTATCCGTAACATTTACGGGAGAGTTTCCTTCAAAATTATTATAATTTTTATAACGATTAACTATATCTCCAGAAGCACTTAAATAAAACTGATAATTATCTGCAGAAGGATCACTGTATCCTGCATAGGTTGGAAATTTAGCCATCTCCCCAGCATCATTTAATCCATCATAACCTACATCTTGAAGGGTTCTATTGGCTTCATCAGTATCAAATGCATATACTAACGATTGTGCGCTAGGTACTTGTCCCCAATTTGTTTGCAAGGCAGGTACAGTTGCACCTACTTCAGGAAGACCGTTTTCAAATTGTTTTCTACCATCTTTTAATACATCTTCAGAAATTTCCCCTAGGTTTATGACTAATTTTCCTTTATTAGTAGAAGGCACTACATCTGGAGTATTTGCATAATATGGATCTAACACCCAAAATTGAATATATTCAACATTAGATTGTTCAAAATTTGTAGAATTAATAGAACGCATAATACCGCCCCAGTTATCTGGTGCTTCTGCAGCAGAAAACTGATTTGTTGCTACTATATTTGGATTGTAGTTATACGGACCTCTTTCTCTAGGGAAGTAAGTTAAATCTAATGTACTAATTACATTAGTATTCCCTTGAGCTATATCTACGTTTGGAAACAATTCTCTACTATAAATCCTTCTTGTCTTATTTAACGATAAATCATTATCATTTATTCCTCCTGGAGGTTGAGTATAAAAAATTGGATCTATTGTATACCAAGCTAACTTTGCTCTTTTATTTCCAACATTCAAATCATCTGAAGCAGGTTCAGTAGTACCCGCATTACCGTCAAAATTACCTTCTAAAGGAACGGATGCTAATTCCCAAGCCTGTGGTGAACGCAAATCGATAGAAGATTGAGATCCTTCAAAATCATCTACATAAGTAGTGGCTTCTCCGTTAAACTGGTCTGCCTTAGATGCTCCAGGCAACAGATAAGCAATTTCACCTCTAAAAGATAAATTTGAAGGCACATCGGTATCTATATTTGGGAGTTTATTAACTAACCTTGTTAGTAATGGCACTTCTGTTGAAAAATTTGTATTTAATCCTACGATAGTATTATTTACAGATTCTTGTCCGTAATTGGATTTATTAGTAAAAGGCCTTTCCGATAAATTTAAAATAGTACCTCCTACTAAAAAGTTTTTATTAAACTGATGTTCCACATTTAAACCCCAAAAACGTCTTGTTTGTTGTCCAAAAACAGAGTTGTTTTCTACAGAAATTTCGATAGGAGTATTAGAAGCTTGTAATGAAGGATCCAATAATTGCACTTTTCCTAATTGATAATTTACTGTATAATCTACTCCTTCAACTAAAATTCTACCTCCAGATTTTACAACTACTGACCCCTGAGGTACGTTGAAAGCACCTATAGAAATTCCGTCTCCACCTGATGATTTGAAACGTCCTCTTAATTGGAATTTATTTTTTTCACTTTCTTGCAAAGCCGCAGCTTGAGTAGATTTATATAATGTTCTAAAAACATATTTATCTTGATTTGCATTGTAACTTGCTGGATTATCATAATCTTCTGTAGGTGAAGTATTTAATTTATCAAACAATAATTCCCCAAAAGGCTCTTTAGTAGTAAATATAATACGTCCATATTGTGGATCAATTGTTATAGCAGGAACAAAATCAAAAAAACCATCTCCTCCTTCTTGCGGATCATTAGTATAATTTAATTTATCTAAATTTAAAACTTTTAACAAAGGTGTATTTTCCACTCCAGCGGGTAGCGGTGAAGTACTATTTGCTTCAGTGATATAATTTAAAGGCGAAGGGTCTGTATATAAAATATTGAATTTAAAATCCTCTTTTTGCAATTGATAACCCCCTGGGATCTGATAAATATTTTTCATCATCAAATTCCATGTTGGCATAGTTAAATCTGCATTTGGTGCTTTTTGTTTCACTGCTGTTAAATTACTTTTTAATAATTTAACAAGTAATGCTTGAGAGGAAGGAATTCCAGAATTATCAACCTGAGTCGCATCTACACCATCTGTTCCAAATTCTCCCACTTGATATACTTGATCTCCAATTGTATATTGATATGCAACTGCTAAAACTTCATCATTTGCTAATCTTTGGTTCAAGGACAAATACCCTAACTGAGGATGATAACTATATTCAGAAGTAGTTAATTTTCTTGCGTTTTCTAGTTTTGCATAATCTAATCCTTCATCAACACCTATAGTAAAACCATTATTTGCTGTAGCAACTTCACGAATAGCTTGCGTTAAAAAACTATTAGCTGTTCCTATTTTATTGGGATCAAATTTATTGTTCCCGTTATCAGATGGACTGTCTGGTGATACAGGATTAAAAAAAGTAGGGTGATTTGATAAATTAACACCTACCACTTCTTGAGGACCTAAATTGGTAAGTGGCGCTTCACCAATATCTTGTAATGCAACTAAATTTCTAAGATTATTTTCATTAGAATTGATTCTATTTTGTTTGTTAGTTACCCATACCTCTAACCTAGTAATTTGTACCCTACTATTTATATATGGATAGGTTTCTAAAGCTTTATCATACTTATCTCTAAAAAATTGAGATAAAAAATAATGCTTATCAGAATCATATTCTTGCGCAAATAATTCAAAATCTTGCAATGTTCCACCTCCTTGAGAAGTTACCGTTTTGGTTTGCGATTTCTGTTCTGAAAAAACACCAGTTACAGTTGTTTTTCCAAATTGCAATTGAGCTTTTACCCCAAATAAACTCTGAGATCCTCTTATTAATGAATTAGATAGAGGAAAACTCACGTTCCCGACTTCTAATTTTTGTAATATATCATCTTCAGTTGCTCCATACTCAAGCTTTATTAAATTTTGAAACGCAAAAGTAGATTGAGTATCATAATTTATGTTTACGTTTAATCTTGTTCCCACTTTACCTTGAAGACCTACACTAATTCTTTGATCAAAATCGAATGTGGTAGTCACTCTATTTCTTGGAGAAAAAGCAGGATTGTCTTGCTTTGTGTATCGAAGCCCTAAATCTACTTCTACTGAACCAGTAGGCTTAATATCTATCGTATTACTTCCAAATATACTTTCAAAAAATTTTGAATTAACGTAATATCTAGGCAATAAATCTTTCTTTTTATCTTTGCTGTCTTCTTTTTTACCGTCAACAGCTGCTGATTTTTCTCGATAATATTTACGCATCTCTTCACGCAAAACTAATTCTTGATATTGCTGTGGTGTTAATACCAATGGGTAATTCACATTGAATCCATCGAAAGTACGAGTATAAATATATCGATCTGTTACTACATCATAAGTATATGCTTCTACAATACTATTAGGATTGGGAGATTTAATTTTCCCTAAATCAGCACCTGTTTGTATTGAATCGTTTACTTGTGCATTTACTTGTAAAAAAAACAATAACAGGAATCCAAAAAATAATTGTTTACTTCTTTTTATTCGCCTATTCAAAATATTCGCTTTTACTATATTCTCCAAGTCTTATAAATTTTTTAATGCTTGTTTAATTAAATTTTCCACACTTGCATTAGGTTCTTGTTTTACTATTTTTTCCAGCACTTTTTCAGCTATTTTTCTAGTAAAACCTAATACTTCCAAAGCAGATAACGCTTCTTCTTTATTCGTATTGTTTGAAATAAGAGAAACTTCGTCTAAAGCATACACATTTAACACTTTATCCTTTAAATCTAAGATCACTCTTTGAGCAGTTTTTGCTCCAATTCCTTTAATACTCTGTATAGTAGTTACGTCATTAGAGGCTATGGCTTGAATAATTTGTTGGGGCGCTAATGATGACAACATGGTTCTAGCAATACTTGCTCCTACTCCAGAAACTGAGATTAATAATTTAAATAATTCTCTTTCTTGTTTTTCAACAAACCCGTATAATGTATGCGCATCTTCTTTGATTTGTAGAAAAGTGAATAATTTTATTTTTTCTTCATTTGGAATAAGTGAGAACGTATGTAAAGATATATTAACATGATAACCTATCCCATTACAATCAATTACAACTTCCGTTGGTGTCTTTTCGACTAATCTTCCTTGAATATATGTTATCATGTTAGTTAATAGTAGTAGTTAGTAATTATTTCAGAATTGATTGTTTGTATCTTCTTTCCTTTTCTTGAGCATCCACTACAGAAACAGCGGCCATATTAACCATTTCTTCAACGCTTGCTCCTAATTGGAAAATATGAACTGGTTTATCTAGTCCTAACATTATTGGACCTATTGATTCCGATTTATTTAATTCTTTTAGAAGTTTGTAGGTTATATTAGCTGAATCCAAGTTTGGAAAAATAAGTGTATTCACTTTTTTATTTGCTAACTTAGAAAAAGGAAATTTACTTTTAAGCATTTCTGGATTTAATGCGAAATCGGTTTGAATTTCTCCATCAATAATTAAATCTGGATAATATTTATGCAGATAAGAAACTGCTTCTCTAACTTTTTTAGGATTTTCATTTTCCGATGATCCAAAATTAGAGAAAGATACCATTGCCATAACAGGTTCCATACCGAACATTCTTACCGTTTTTGCTGTCATTAAAGCAATTTTTGCTAAATCTTCAGCAGAAGGATTTGGATTTATAGCTGTGTCTGAAAGAAAAATGGGTCCTCTCGAAGTCATCATCATATTAGTTGTCGCTATACGTGTTACTCCTGGGGCTTTTTCAATTAACTCCATAACAGGTTTAACTACCGTGGGATAACTTCTTGAATATCCTGTTACCATTGTGTCCGCTTCTCCAGAATTCACCATCATCAATCCGAAATAATTTCGTTCTCTCATCCATTTCTCGGCATCAAGCAAAGTTACTCCTCTTCTTTGTCTAGATTTCCAGAAAGCTTTTGCATATTTTTTTCTACGTTTATCTTCTTCAGATGTTTTTGGATCTATTATTTCTACATCAGCATCAAAACCAATTTCAATTTTTAGTTCTTGAATGATGTCTTTATTACCTAATAAAATAGGTTGTCCAATACCTTCTTCATGTACAATTTGAGCTGCTTTTAAAACATCTAGATGATCTGCTTCTGCAAACACCACTCGTTTTGGATTGGTTTTTGCCCTATTTACTAACATACGAATCATTTTATTATCAGACCCTAATCGTTCCAATAAATCGAGCTCATATTTTTCCCAATCACTTATTTCAATTTGAGCTACTCCAGACTCAATAGCTGCTTTTGCAACCGCTGGAGCTACCACACCTATTAATCTTGGATCAAAAGGTTTTGGAATAATATAATCGCGCCCAAAGTTTAATTTAGTTTCTCCATAAGCTATATTAACCTGCTCAGGTACTGGACTTTTGGCTAATTCAGCAAGAGCCCTTACTGCTGCCATTTTCATTTCCTCATTAATTTTTTTCGCGCGAACATCTAAAGCCCCTCTAAAAATATAAGGAAAACCAAGAACGTTATTTACCTGATTAGGATGGTCTGAACGACCCGTAGCCATAATCACATCTTCTCTGGTATTAATTGCTAAATTATAATCAATTTCAGGAATAGGATTGGCCATTGCAAAAACTATGGGGTCATTGTTCATTGACAATAACATTTCTGGGGTAAAAATATTTCCTACGGATAATCCTAGAAATACATCTGCACCTACAATCATTTCTTTTAAAGATTGAGGAGCACAAGATTTAGCATATTTCTTTTGTAAATCCGAAAGATCTTCTCTGCAAGTGGTTAACATACCGTCTTTATCGAACATAAAAATATGTTCGACCTTTACACCTAACAAAACATAAAGATTGGCACATGCTAAAGCTGCTGAACCGGCACCAGAAACAACTACTTTTACTTTGTCTATTTCTTTTTCAGCTAATTCTAATGCGTTTAACAATGCTGCAGAAGAAATTATTGCTGTCCCGTGTTGATCATCATGCATTACAGGAATATTCAACTCTTCGACTAATCTTTTCTCTATTTCAAAAGATTCAGGAGCTTTAATATCTTCCAAATTAATTCCTCCAAATGTAGGAGCAATATTTTTTACAGTTTGTATGAATTCTTCGATATCTTTAGTTCCAACCTCAATATCAAAAACATCAATATCGGCAAATATTTTAAATAGTAACCCTTTTCCTTCCATTACAGGTTTAGATGCTTCTGGGCCAATATCTCCAAGTCCTAAAACAGCTGTTCCATTAGAAATTACGGCTACTAAATTTCCTTTAGCTGTATATTTATATACATTTTTTACATCTTTAGCTATTTCTAAACAAGGTTCTGCAACACCAGGCGAATAAGCCAATGACAAATCTCTTTGGGTTGCGTATTTCTTTGTTGGTACTACCTGAATTTTACCAGGTGTAGGTTTTGCGTGGTATAATAAAGCTTCTCTTCTTTTTGTATCTTTGTGCATATAATCACTTTTATATGAACTTACAAAGTTAAAATAAGCAACGAAAGAAAAAAATTTTAAAGCTACTCTTTTGTTAAAATCTTAATAAAGATATTTATTTTCTACTATTTAATTATTTTAAAACTTTTATTTACAAAAATATTCATCTTTTGTTCTTATAACGTTATCTAAGGTCTCCTTATCTTTCCAAAATGTAACATCTTCTTTAAAAGTTGTATTAGCACCAAAATTCAATTTTATGGGCTCTTTAATTATTTCTAAATTTGCAACATCTATGTAATCTGATTTTAAGGAATTAACATGAAAATAAACGTTTATATAATTTGGATCTTTTTTATTGGTTACAGTATTTTTATCAATCATTATAAGTTCGTCTAAAAAATAATTCCCATTCGAATATTGATATGTTACTATAATCTTATATATGAATGCAAAATTTTGACCTGAATTATCTTTTAAATCAAATGGTTCTCTTTCTACACAATGTTCAAATTGCAGAACAGCAAAAGTCTCACAATCGATATAAATATAACCTTTAGAGCTCTTTGGTGCTGGATAACCAAAACCCGTTGAATGAGAACCTGGAGAAGTATTTACAAACGAAATTTTATAAGTCTTTTTACCTTTAATCGTTTCAAACCCTTCATTTTTATAATTATATGAACCACTTCTATATAGCGCATTCGCTTTTTCAGTAATCAAATCTCTATTCAAGAGTGAAAATAACCCATAAGAACTTGAAAACCTAAGTTTATCTGACTTACTAGGTGTTTTTTTTAACCTTTCAATCTTACCATAAAATTTAGTATCAGAATTATTTGAGCTATTCAATCCTTTTGAACAATAGAATTTAAGAATAGCTTCGTCCATTATTTTTTCAGTTCCTTCTTTAACTATACTACTTTTATATAGGAAGCTTTGATTAAATTCTTTTTGATAATAATTTTGATTTACATTTGTTTGCGCTTTTGTTATAATTTCTTTAGCAGATAATTCCTTTTGATTTGTATTTAAAATAACTTCATCTAAAATAATTCCTCCCATTTTGCTTTTAGACAACTGAAAGACGTAGTCTTTTAGGTTACTATTTAATTGAAGGGAATCTGAAGCGTATTCGAAAGCATTTACTTTTAAAAATGCGACTTCATTTGTATTGGGAACTAGCATTTCAAAAGTACCATCTCTTTTTGTAATTGTAATTCTATCATGTAATTGTATTTCTGCATTAGGAATAACATGGTTACTATTTTTATCAACTATCCTACCTTTTATCATATAATTTGGCAACTTGACTTTCTTGAAATCACTTTCCTCGTATTTCCTTACTACTGGTGGATACGATTTCTTAATAAAAACCAGCGCATCAAAACTGGTTTGCCAATTGCCTTTAATGGGCATATTTCCTAATATTGAGCTATAAAAAGGTACTTTATTTTGAACATCAAACTCAAAAAAAGCTATATTATATTCTGAAAGTTGTTTTTCAACACTGTTCTCAGGTGGCGTTAAAATAGGATAAAGTATTGAATTAACCATACCATAATTGCCTTCAAAAGATGAAAAAGCAATAGTATATATATTTTCTTTAAAATATTCTTTCAAAATTTTACCCATTGGAATTCCTCCTTCAAGAAGTTCCTTTCCTTCTCCATCATTATAATCTGAATAACCCGTTGCTTTCTTTTCTAAATCGGATTGTTTACTTAAATAATCTTCTGTTAGATTATCTATTTCTAAATTACTTATTTCTTTTGCGAAATGATACGAAGCACCCCAACCAATAATTTTTTCATTTGGATAACTTTCGGCTAAAAAAATTAAATTCTGAGCCATTTGTTTATCTCTAGGATTTTGAACGGCTATTTTTTGATTTTGGATTTGAGCAATTTCAAAATTAACATTGGTTAAACTACTAGTAAACACTTGTTTGATGATTTTTTCATCTAAAGTTAGGTTGTTCATTTTTTCAAATGAGCCAAATATCTCGTGAACATTTTTATAAAAAGCAATTGAATCTGTTTTATTAGTTGCAATTTTTTCTAAATCTTTATATATAAATGCTTTTTCGATTTCTTCGAATAAAGATGCTTTCATTTTAATATTCCTATTCTTAAAAACAGTTTTTAAATCATCTATAAAATAGTTTTTAAATAAAACTCCTTCTTGACAATCAAAACCAACAATTTTAATAGTATCATTCTTTTTTGCTCTTTCTTCAATATAAATTAATAATTCCTGAAAAGATTGCGTGTCTGACCAAATTGAAAAAATAGATTCATTATATATTACACTATTTTCTTCTTTATTTAAAACTAGTTGACGAGCTTTATAATTGTCATACAATCCACTTTCAAAAGCTATTGTATTATAGCCTAACTTTTCATGTAAATATTTAATAAGTTTTATCTTTTCATTAAAAGTAGCACCATCGCCATGCGATTGTTCTCCAAGTAAAACGAGATGCTTATATTTTAAAATAGTTTCTAAAAAAGAATAATCTGAATTATCTATAATAGAATGAGACTTACCATCTATTTTTGCTTGAGGAAATGCAAAAAAGGAAGCAAATATTAATATTAAAAATCTCATAATTGAAATCTAAATAACAGGATTGATATAATATTTTCTATCTTTTTAATGAAAAATGTCCTTTTTGCACCCTTCCATCTAACATATTAATATGAAACCAATAATCAGATGCTGGCATAGCTATGCCGTTAAAAGTTCCATCCCAACCTCTTGATAAAGAAGATATTTGCTTTATTAGTTTTCCATATCTATCAAATATAGAAATGATGGTTTGTTCACCAAAACGATCATTAAAGCCTTTTATATTCCAATAATCGTTTATTCCATCTCCATTAGGGGTAAAAAACTTTGGAATACCTAAAATACTAATTTCTCTTGTGGTCATTCCACAACCATTTAAATCGTAAACATATACTGTTAATGCACCTGGCTGTACAGCATTAAAAAAAGAACTATCCTGAAAATTTTCACCATCTATACTATATTGATAATTCCCATCACCAGAAACTAGAATAGCAACAGCGTTTGATTCTATTAAGTCTTCAATCTGAATATCCTGTATTATTGCAATATTGGAAGGATTTACTTTTATATTTCTAGTACTAGAACATCCCAATATGTTTTGTACTGTAACACTATAATTACCAATTGTATTTGCGTTGTAATAATATTGATTTTCTCCAGTTAACATTTGACCATCCAAAAACCATTGATAACTAAAATCTGTAATTGTAGCTAGGTCTAATAAACCGGCATTTAAAGTAACAGAAGAATTAGCATCGTCTGTACATATAACATAATCTACATCATCAATAAAAATGAAAGGTCTTGGGTTAACTACAAAAGACAAAACTTCTGTAACAAAACAATCTAAATTATTAATATTACTTACTTTAACTAACACATTTTTTGTAGCTGTTTGATAATCTCCAATAAAATTGGATATCAAATTATTGTTTTCATCAAAATATTCAACCTTTAGATTGGTTTGCCCTCCAACTATTATATTTTCAAATGAAGAGGTATCAAAAACCGTAATTCCGTCTTGTTGTTGTGGATCTATTTCATCATCACACAATGTTAATAGATTAGGATTAACAGGGTTTATAACTGGCATATCATCTACAATAAACTCTAGAGTTGTTGAAAAACTACACCCATTTGAAGTATTATTGGTTAAAGTGACATTCAATACTTGAGAATCAGATAAAAATGGATTTGGTAAAACATTATAAACAGTATTATTTGAATCTGTATAACTTATTAAAACATTCGTTAAACCATTTAAAAGCGTTGCTTCAACAGAAGTAGTATCAAATGAGAACAATCCGTCATGATTATCATCACAACCCCTTATTACTTTAGGAGCAACTATTGGTAATGTTTCTACTTGAAGAATTACATATTTACCTAACCCCACACAATCGTTATTGATATCACTATCGACTCTTACATATATATCTTGAGTATTTGGACTTAAACTATTGGTATAATTGGTTAGATTAGTAATTGCATTGTTTTCTACTAAAGCATCATTTATATTTTCATAAAAACTAACATGAACAACTTGTCCTGTGAATAAATTTGAAATTTGGTTTGAAGCATTTGTTAAATTAAATTGTCCAATTCCATCATTTATAGTGCCGAAAGTATCATCACACTCCGTAATTACAATTGGATTAAACGAAGCTGGAATTTGCGTTGCTGCAACAGTTAAATTCAATTGACCCGTTCTAAAACAACCATTATTATTGGTTACTCTATAATAAATAGTTTGAACATTTACCGTTTGATTTATAAAGCTAGTATCATTCGAAATAGGATTGACATTATTATCAGCATCCGTAAGAGTTAAAAAATAAGTAAAAGTCAACCCAGTTGTATTACTCGTAATTAACGTATTTGCTTCAGTTAAATTAAAAGTACTAAAACCATCTGTATCATCATCACATTGTTTTAAATTCGCACTAGCATTGATAATTGGTCTAGCAATTACTTCAACACTTAATTCAGAAACATCAAAACAAGAACCCTTTTCTGTTCGTACATAAAAAGTGTGCATTCCTACAGTTAAGCTTATATTTTGCCAGTTAGCAATAGGATTTAAAGCAACATTTGCATCTGACAATGAATTATAATAGCTAAAATTGACAGTTTGACTACCTGTATAAATTTCCGTATTATGAGAACTAAGGTTGTAATCAATAGTAGTTGAAGCAGTATTTTCACAAACTATTTTTGAAACATCATTTGTAGTTATATTATTAAAAATGACATTTATAGGCTTTATTTCGGTACACTGAGCAGAAACAGAATTAATTCTAGCATAATAAGTTCCTTGCGTTATATTTGAAGTTCCAATTATTGGATTATTATTTAAAGAAGCATCTTGTAGAGAAGAAAAGTAACTAATAAAAAAACCAGAAAATCCTGATAAATAGGAAGCATCCAATACAGAAAAATCATAAGGTTCTATCGTATCATTACCTTCATCACACAAAACTACATTTGGAAAATCGGGAAAATTTAAATTAGCAAAAGGGTTTAAAATAGTAGCCGTTCCATTCCAATTCAAAGAGAAAGGAGAACTCCCAACCGGTCGATCTATTACCACAAAATAACTTTCACCTGCTAAAACATCTAATTGTTTCACAAAACTATCTCCATTAGGGCCAGGACCTTCACTTGTATCAAATGAAGAAGCGTTTAAACCGGTATGATTATTAGATTGACCTGCAGCAGCAGGATTAGTAGTAGAACATCGAATAGGTGTTCCTAGATTCCCACACGTAGAAGCAGGTCCAAAAACCCAAAAATCATAATCTTCATTGATACTACTACTTTGAGGAATAATTGTAAAACCTAAAGTACCAGGTTGATCTATAGTAACACGTAACCATAATGAATTATTTTCTTGACTACTACATGAAGGCGGATCAATTTCCTGAATTCCAGCACCTGAAACATTAAATGATACACTTTGATTGTCACAAGCTTGAATATAGTTTTGACAATCATTTGGCAAATTTTGAGAAAAGCTACAGATAGCTAAGAAAAATAAAAAAAGTAAATGGTATTTTTTTTTCACGATGGTTATTTATTTCGACAAATATAGATAATTTTAAAATGAATACTGAAAAATCAATTTTTCAAGAATTTAATATTTCTTTCAAATCCCTCAAACTTAGTTCTTTTAACAGCAGCGCCTTGAAATACTTTTGAGAATGTTTCCTTTGTAATTTCTTCCCAATCCTTTTTGGTAAAATTCAAAATGGCGCTATTAGGTTCAAACAGAGGTTCATTATGCGGTTTTGCAAAGCGATTCCATGGACACACATCTTGGCACACATCACAACCAAAAGCCCAATCTTGAAACTTACCTTTCATTTCTTCAGGCAGGTTATCTTTCAACTCAATTGTAAAATAAGAAATACATTTACTACCATCTACTACATAAGGAGCAACTATAGCTTGCGTAGGACAAGAGTCGATACAAGCGGTACAAGTTCCACAATGATCTGTCGTAGCTAAATCATATTCTAATTCTAAATCAACAATTAATTCTGCAATAAAATAGAAAGACCCTACTTTTTGAGTAATTAAATTGGCATTTTTCCCAATCCAACCTAATCCACTTTTTGCAGCCCAAGCTTTATCTAGTACAGGTGCAGAATCTACAAAAGCTCTTCCATTAACCTCACCAATTTCTGATTGAATAAAAAACAATAACTCACGCAATTTTTCTTTAATTACAAAATGATAATCTTGACCGTAAGCATATTTAGAAATTTTATAAGATTCTTGATTTTGAAATTCAGAAGGATAGTAATTTAATAATAATGAAATAACGCTTTTTGCGTCATCTACTAGTAATTTAGGATTCAATCTTTTGTCAAAATGATTTTCCATGTAACCCATTTGTCCATGTTTATTTTCTTTCAACCATTTTTCTAATCTTGGAGCTTCATGTTCTAAAAAACCCGCTTTAGAAATACCGCAAGAAAGAAAACCTAATCTTTTAGCCTCATCTTTAATTAAATCGGCATAATTCTTTAAGGCCATTATTGTCTTGTTTTAAATTCTAACACAGCGTCTAGTGGTTTCAAAGTGATCAGAGGTTTAATCTTAATAGGAGTCTTTTTTTCTACAATTTCATAACGTTCAACCATATTTATAATGGTTAAAATCATTTCATACATAGCAAAATTATTACCTATACACATTCGTTGCCCTGCACCAAAAGGGAAGTAATTTTTAGAAAATTTTACATTTTCATCTAAAAATCGTTCTGGTTTAAATAGTTCAGGATCTTCCCAAAAATCGGGATGACGATGTATTTCATAAACAGAAAATAATAAATTAGATTTTTTGGGCAAATCAAAATCTTTAAAACAATCCTTTTCATTGTTAACTCGATCGATAAAATAAGCTGGTGGATATAACCTCATACTTTCCTCAATGACCGCTTTAATATATTTAGCATTTTTAATCCATAACATCAAATCGCAGGATTCTTTTTTAACTTCTTTTATTTCATCTAAAATCTTTAATTGAACAACTGGGTTTCTAGCAATCAATTCGCAAGTAAAAGTCAAGGCATTTGAAGTTGTTTCATGACCCGCAGCAAATAATATAAGTATTTCATCTAAAAGCTGTGTATCTTTCATTGACGAACCATCTTCATATTTGGCATCTAATAAAATATCTAACAAATCATTATGCTTTATTTCACTTTGTTTTCTTTGCGTAACTAATTTTTGTAAAATGTCACGTGATTGGTCAATTAAATTAATATGATATTGTATTTTTCCTGTAAGTTTAAACCACCATCCTAAATAAGGCTGACGAAGTTCTTTTACCAACATTTGTTGTGTAATTTCGGTCGTATTTTGCAATTGTCTTAATTCAAAATCGGAAATTTCAGAACTAAATAGAGACTTGACAACTGTCTGAAAAGCTAAATCATTAAAAACAGGAAAAACATCAAATTCTTGATTGATTTTAATTTTATTTAATTCTCTTTCAATAACAGCATTTACCATTTGCAACAAAAGAGATAATTGACTTTTATGGAAAGCTGGCTGAATTAATCTTCTTTGTTTTTGCCACTCCTCTCCTTCAGATGTGAGCAATCCTCTCCCAATATATTTTGCTAAATCTTTTGTTTGAATAGATGACTTGGAAAAATTTCTTTGATTTTTTTGTAACACATAGCTAAGAAAATCGGCATCCCTAATAAAAATTACCGATTTACCAAAACCAATATTTAATCGAAAGAAATTTCCATATTTCAAAAAATTAGCTCTGTGGAAAGGCAAGGGATTTTTAAGAATTTCTAAAGAATGTCTGATAAAACGCAGTAAAGAAACTTCAGGAAATTGATTAGTATCACTCATAAGCATATCAATTTATTCAAAAAGTCCTCCTTGAATATTATTTTTAATCTTTCCTAAATGACGATATGCTTTTTCAGTGACTTCTCTTCCTCTCGGAGTTCGCATGATAAATCCTTCTTGAATTAAAAAAGGCTCATAAACTTCTTCAATTGTTTCACCATTTTCTGAAACTGCTGTTGCAAGTGTAGTTAAACCAACTGGACCACCTTTAAATTTATCAATTATTGTATTTAAAATTTTATTATCCATTTCATCTAATCCATGAGCATCAACATTTAAAGCTTTTAAAGCAAATTTAGTTATTTCAACATCAATTCTTCCGTTTCCTTTAATTTGGGCAAAATCGCGAACTCTTCTTAACAAAGCATTTGCAATCCTAGGAGTTCCTCTACTTCTTCCTGCAATTTCAATTGCCGCTTCAAGATCAATTTCAACTCTTAATATGGAAGCACTCCTTTCAATTATAGTTGCTAACAATTCAGTATTATAATACTGTAATCTGCTTTGAATACCAAATCTAGCACGCATTGGAGCAGTTAATAAACCTGAACGAGTCGTAGCACCAACTAATGTAAACGGATTGAGATTAATTTGAACCGTTCTTGCATTAGGGCCACTTTCAATCATAATATCAATTTTATAATCTTCCATTGCAGAATATAAATATTCCTCAACAATAGGGCTCAATCGATGAATTTCATCAATAAACAATACATCTCTTTCCTCAAGGTTGGTTAGTAACCCTGCTAAGTCACCTGGTTTATCTAATACAGGCCCAGAAGTTATCTTAATTCCAACCCCTAATTCATTTGCTAAAATATTTGCTAATGTTGTTTTACCTAAACCAGGAGGACCGTGGAACAAGGCATGGTCTAAGGCCTCATTCCTTTGATTAGCTGCTTGAACAAAAACTTTCAAATTTTCCAATACATGATCTTGACCAGCAAAATCATCAAATGATAATGGACGTAATGCTTTTTCAATATCCATTTCTTGAGAGCTAAAGCGCTCTTTATTCGGGTTTAAATTCTCATTCATAAAGCAAAGATAAGCAAACTTAAAAACAAAAAACCTTTCCATATTGGAAAGGTTCTTAATTATATCTATAAAATCTTAATGATGTAATTCTTCTTCTCCTTCTTTCATTGGAGTAATTTGAGTAACAAAATCATCATCGTGACCTGGTTTACTATAATCATAAGCCCAACGGTGTACTTCCGGTATTTCACCTGGCCAGTTGCCATGAACATGTTCAACTGGTGTAGTCCACTCAAGAGTGTTTGATTTCCAAGGGTTTTGAGTTGCTTTTTTACCATAGAAAATACTATAGAAAAAGTTCCAGAAGAAAACAACTTGAAAAACAGCACCAACAATTGCAAAAATTGTAATCAAAACATTCACATCAGCTAACTCATCAAATAATGGAAATGCTGAATTTGTATAGTAACGTCTAGGTAAACCAGCCATACCGATAAAGTGCATTGGAAAAAACACTCCATAAGCACAAACAGCAGTTATCCAAAAATGCACATATCCTAGTGTTTTGTTCATCATTCTACCAAACATTTTAGGAAACCAATGATATACCCCAGCAAAGAAACCATAAAGAGCTGAAATACCCATTACTAAGTGGAAGTGAGCTACAACGAAATATGTGTCATGAACATTAATATCTAAAGTAGAATCTCCTAATATAATACCCGTTAAACCACCAGTGATAAATGTTGATACTAATCCAATTGAAAACAACATAGCAGGATTCAATTGCAGATTACCTTTCCAAAGAGTGGTAATATAATTAAATGCTTTTACTGCAGAAGGAATAGCAATTAATAATGTTGTAAATGTAAATACTGAACCTAAAAACGGATTCATTCCCGAAACGAACATATGGTGCCCCCAAACAATTGTTGATAAGAATGCAATTGCCAAAATAGAAGCAATCATTGCTCTATAACCAAAAATAGGCTTTCTAGAATTTGTAGCAATAATTTCAGACGTAATACCTAAAGCAGGTAATAAAACGATATATACCTCTGGGTGACCTAAGAACCAAAATAAGTGTTCAAACAATACAGGTGATCCACCTTGATAATGTAATACTTCACCTTTAATGAATATATCAGACAAGAAGAAAGATGTACCAAAACTTCTATCAAAAATTAATAATAATGCTGCTGAAAATAATACTGGAAACGAAACAATTCCTATGATTGCAGTTACAAAAAATGCCCATACTGTTAATGGCAATCTAGTCATTGTCATTCCTTTTGTTCTAAGGTTAATTACTGTAACTACATAATTTAATGACCCCATTAATGAAGAAGCAATAAATATAGCCATAGAAACTAACCATAAAGTCATACCCAAACCAGAACCAGGTATTGCTTCAGGCAATGCACTTAGAGGAGGATATATTGTCCAACCTGCTGATGCCGGTCCAGATTCTACAAATAAAGATATTAACATGATTACAGAAGACAAGAAAAACATCCAGTAAGAAAGCATATTCATAAAACCAGAAGCCATATCGCGTGCTCCAATTTGTAATGGAATAAGTAAATTACTAAAAGTACCGCTTAATCCTGCTGTTAATACAAAGAATACCATAATAGTACCATGTATTGTTACTAATGCTAAATAAATATCATTACGCATTACACCTCCAGGTGCAAAATTTTCACCTAAAAGAAATTTAAATATACCAAAAGATTGTTCTGGCCAAGCTATTTGCATACGGAATAAAATAGAAAGTAATACTCCTACAATTCCCATAATTAAACCTGTTATCAGGTATTGCTTAGCGATCATCTTATGATCTAAACTAAAAATATATTTAGTAATAAATGTTTCTTTATGATGACCGTGTTCGTGTGCTGACATATCTTATATTATTTTAATACCTTAATCTATTTAATAATTTGAGCTACAACTTTTGTAGAATCTACAACTGTTTCAACTGGCTCAACTACTTCAGGAGTAGGTGCAGGCGCAGGTGTGTTTGCTTCAGCCCATTGAGATGCTAATGTTGGTTTATCTTTTAACCAAGTTTTAAAATCTTCAGGAGTATCGACTACAATTTTCATTTGCATATTATAATGAGAAGCTCCACAAATTTTATTACAAAGTAGTAAATAATCAAAAGTATAAGGCTCCAAAGCTTCTTCTCCATTAGCTTTTAACTCAATACTTTTTTTAGCTCTAATTTTGTTTATCTTATCTACTTTAGCTTTAATACCATCATCTTCACGCATCTCTGCTGTTGTTTTAGTAGGTACAAATGCAAATTGTGTAATCATACCAGGAACACAATTCATTTGGGCTCTAAAATGAGGCATGTAAGCAGAATGTAATACATCTTGTGATCTCATTTTAAAAACAACTTTTTTCCCTTTAGGAATATGAAGCTCAGTAACTACTTTATCATCTTGCGCAGCTGGATCAGATAAATCTACACCCAACGTATTCACACCTTCAATAAATCGAACATTTGCTTTACCTAATGTATTATCTTCACCAGAGTATCTTGCTTCCCAACTAAATTGTTTAGCATATAATTCTACATAAATAACCTCTTCTTCATCATCATAATACATGATATTGTTCCAAGTATATAATCCATATAAAATTAAACCTGCTAATACAATAACTGGAATGATAGTCCAAACTGCTTCTAATTTATTATTATCCGCAAAATATAATGCTTTTTGACCTTGTTTTCCTCTATATTTAAAGGCAAAATAATGTAGTAAAAATTGTGTAATTGTTTGAACAATAAAAATAATAACTAAAGAGATAGTCATTAAATTATCATAATCTGGACCGTGATCTGAAGCTGGTGTACCTAATACTAAATCACCCCAAGCCCAAATAGAATAAATTGAGAATACATAGATAAAACCAACAAAAGCAAACATTAAATAACCATTAACACTATTGTCTTTATCATTGGCAATTTCAGAATCAGCTGAATTTGACCCTACTTGAGTTAAATCGAATATTTTAGTTAATTGCCAAATAGCAATTCCAATTAAAACTAAAACAAAGAATATCAATAAACTTGTCATTTGTTTATTTCTTTAAATATTAATAATGAAAATGTTTGCTTTCCTCCATTAAAGGATTTCCTTTTGCTACTAAAGAAGCTTTAGTTAAAGTGGTAAACACAACAAAAATAAATAAACCTAAAAAGAAAGCTATTGAACCTAATTCAGACCATCCAATATACCATTGGTCTCCAACAGTAGCAGGCATAATCATATTATAAAAATCAATATAATGTCCACATAAGATAACAATACCAGCCATAACTACTATCCAAGATAGACGTTTAAAATCGGTATTAATTAAAATTAATAATGGGAATACAAAATTCATTACAAGCATACCAAAGAAAGGTAATTTATAGTTTTCTATTCTGAACACAAAATATGTAACCTCTTCAGGTATGTCTGAATACCATATTAACATAAACTGAGAAAACCATAAATACGTCCAGAAAATACTAATACCAAACATAAATTTAGCTAAATCGTGAATATGACTAGTATTTACATATTCTAAAAGACCTTTAGATTTAAGGTATAATGTAATCAAGGCAATTGTAGTAATTCCACTTACAAAGAAGCTTGCAAATACATACCATCCAAATAATGTACTGTACCAATGAGGGTCAACAGACATAATCCAATCCCAAGACATAATGGATTCTGAAACTATAAAGAAAACTAAGAATCCTGCTGCCCATTTAAAATTCTTCTTATAATTTGTAATATCATTAGCTTCATCTTGGGCTAAAGAATTTTTTCTTGAAACATATCTATAAATATTCCATCCTGCTAAAAATATAGCCGCTCTTATTAAAAAGAAAGGAACATTTAAATACCCAGATTTTCCTTGTAATAAATGATCTTTAGCTACTACTGATTCATCCATCCAAACAAATAAATGATTCATATGAAACCCAGAAAGAAGCAACACAATAAAGAAAATAATAGAACCTGGCAATAAGTATCCTGTGATTCCTTCCATTACCCTAAACAATATTGGAGACCAACCTGCTTGAGCTGCTTGTTGAATAGCATAAAAAGCTAAAACTCCTACAGTTAAAAGCATAAAGAAAATACAAGCTACATAAAATGCAGACCAAGGTTTATTTTCTTGTTGATGCAAAACATGCTCAATATGCGCATCATGCTCATTTGTTTCATGTTTAACCTCAGTTTTATGTGTATCATGAGAAGATGATGGAGTAGCCTCATGATGTGTCGTATGTGCATGAGCTGTAGCTTTACCATGATGGTCATCATGAGCATTTTCTATCATTTCTTTAACTTCTTCTTTATTTGGCACAGACATAAAACCTATACCAATTCCTATGATTCCTAAAACCATTAGGACTATTGAAAAAGTTTTTAATTTACTTGAAAACGTATACATATTATTAATTTTCAAAAAAGTGTTTTACAATTATAATTCAGATTTAAGTTTTAAAACGTAATCAGCTACTTGCCATCTTTCTTCTTGCGTTAATTGATTAGCATGTGAACCCATAGAATTTAATCCATATGTTACTACGTGATAAATACTTCCTTCTGTTATTACTCTATCTTTATAGCTTGGAACTCCTAAAAATTTTTCTCTTTTTACTAAATTACCTTTTCCATCACCTTTTTCTCCATGACAAATTGCACAATATATATTAAACAATTCTTTTCCTTTTTCAGAGTTAATTGATAAAGAGTCAAGAGGCGATTTAAGGGTCTCTTTTGCTAAAATATAACCTTCATTAGTATTAGGTATCTCATAAGGCACAAATCCTCTCTTTATTGAACCATGAGCTGGTAATTGACCTTCTTTACCATTTTTAAACACTTCATGTTCAGAATACGTTTCATAAGGAACGGCTTCATACATGTTAGGAAAAAACTGATAGTTTGGTTTCGCATTATCATGACATGAAGTAATCATAAATGTTAAACCTGCTATTGCTACTATTTTATATAAGCTTTTCATATCTCGTATTAATGCTTTTCAATTACTTTAACTTCTACAGCTCCAGTCGATTTAAAAAACGATATTAAATCGTCTTCATTACCATGAACACCTACTTCCATTAAGAAATGATCATCTGTAGTTCTTACATCAGGATTTTCTGCTTTCTTGAAAGGCCATAATTTACTTCTCATGTAAAAAGTAATAACCATTAAATGCGCTGCAAAAAAAACTGTCATTTCAAACATAATAGGTACAAATGCAGGCATATTATCAATAAAACTAAAACTTGGTTTACCTCCGATATCTTGAGGCCAATCTACAATCATGATAAAACGCATCATGCTAACTGCTACTGATAAACCTACTAGTCCATATAAGAAAGAAGCAATTGCGATTCTTGTAGGTGCTAATCCCATAGCTTTATCTAATCCATGTACAGGGAATGGGGTGTAAACTTCCTCTATATGATGATGTGCTGCTCTTGTTTGTTTTACAGCATCCATTAAAACATCATCATCATTATATATAGCGTGTATAACTTTATTACTCATGATATTAATGATTATCTGAATGATTATGTCCGTGTTCTTCTCTTTCTCTCTTATAATTATCTCCTGATGATTTTAAGATAGTCTTAACTTCAGCTTGAGCAATAACTGGGAAACTTCTCGAGTATAATAAAAATAGTACAAAGAAGAATCCAATAGTTCCTATAAAAATACCTGCATCAACAAATGTTGGTTGGAACATAGTCCAAGATGATGGTAAATAATCTCTATGTAACGAGGTAACAATAATTACAAAACGCTCAAACCACATTCCAATATTTACTACAATTGAAATAATAAATGAGAAAGCTATACTTGTTCTTAATTTTTTAAACCACATGAACTGAGGTGAAAAAACATTACAAGTCATCATTAACCAATATGACCACCAATAAGGTCCTGTTGCTCTATTTAAGAAAGCGTATTGTTCATATTCTACTCCTGAATACCACGCAATAAATAATTCAGTAATATAAGCACATCCAACTATAGAACCTGTAATCATGATAATAATATTCATCAATTCTATATGTTGAATAGTAATATACTCTTCAAGGTTTGACACTTTTCTCATGATAATTAACAAGGTATTTACCATTGCAAATCCTGAGAAAATTGCTCCAGCTACGAAGTAAGGAGGAAGAATTGTAGTATGCCATCCAGGAATTACTGAGGTAGCAAAGTCAAAAGATACAATTGTATGTACAGAAAGTACAAGAGGTGTAGCTAAACCTGCTAAAACTAATGAGACTTCTTCAAAACGTTGCCAATCTTTTGCTCTACCACTCCATCCGAATGATAAAGTAGAATATATTCTTTTAGTAAATGGTGTTATTGCTCTATCACGTAGCATAGCAAAGTCAGGTAATAAACCAGTCCACCAGAAAACTAATGAAACAGATAAATACGTAGAAATTGCAAATACGTCCCATAATAATGGTGAATTAAAGTTCACCCATAATGAACCAAATTGATTTGGAATTGGCAATACCCAGTAACCTAACCAAGGACGTCCCATGTGAATAATTGGGAACAATCCTGCTTGCATAACTGAGAAGATTGTCATTGCTTCTGCAGAACGGTTGATAGCCATTCTCCATTTTTGACGGAATAATAATAATACTGCAGAGATTAAGGTTCCTGCGTGACCGATACCTACCCACCAAACAAAGTTAGTGATATCCCAAGCCCAGCCTACTGTTTTGTTTAATCCCCAAGTACCTATACCTGTAGAGATAGTATAAATCATACAACCTAATCCATAAAGGAAAGCGGTTAAGGCAATTGAAAATACAATCCACCATTGTTTATTAGCTCTACCTTCAACTGGTCTAGCTACATCTACAGTAACATCGTGGTAAGATTTATTTCCTACTACTAAAGGTTTTCTAATGGGTGCTTCGTAATGAGACGACATAATCCTTTATATTGTTTCTTAAATTAATACTTATTTAACGTTTCTTACTTTTACGTGATAGAAAACATTTGGTTTTGTACCAATGTGTTCTAGCAAATGATACATTCTTTCGTCTTCAGCTAATTTAGCTATTTGACTTTCTTTATCATTTACATCTCCAAATATCATTGCTCCACTTGAACAAGCAGCTGAACATGCAGTTTGGAATTCACCATCTTTTACTAATCTGCCTTCACGTTTTGCTTGAAGTTTTGTTGCTTGTGTCATTTGAATACACATAGAACATTTTTCCATAACTCCACGAGAACGAACATTTACATCAGGATTTAATACCATACGACCTAAATCGTCATTCATATGGTAATCAAATTCGCTGTTTTTATTATATAAGAACCAGTTAAAACGTCTTACTTTATAAGGACAGTTATTTGCACAATAACGTGTACCCACACATCTGTTATATGCCATGTGATTTTGTCCTTCTTTACCGTGAGAAGTAGCTGCCACAGGACAAACTGTTTCACAAGGTGCATGATTACAATGTTGACACATTACAGGTTGGAAAGCTACTTGAGGATTATCAGATGGATTTTCCATCGAACTAAAAGTATCAATTGACTTCATCAATCCGGAAGTTCCTTCTTTTAATTCTACATCTTTACCAAAAGTTTCTTCATGTGAATAATACCTATCGATACGTAACCAATGCATATCACGGCTTCTTCTTACTTCTGTTTTACCCACTACAGGAACGTTATTTTCTGCATGACAAGCAATAACACAAGCTCCACATCCAGTACATGCATTTAAATCGATAGACAAATTAAAATGATGTCCTGTTGTTCTATCAAAAGAAGTCCACAAATCTACTTTAGTGGTAGGTGTTTCTTGGTGATCCAAAGATACCATCGGAACAGGATTCCAAACTTCTGCATCTTCATTTTTAAATATATCAAGAGTCGTTTCTTTAATAATATCGCCACGACCCATTAATGTTTTTTGTAATTGAACACAAGCAAATTCATGCTCACCAGCTTCTTTTTCAATTTTAACTGATTGATTAGCATTAAAGTTATTGTATAATGTATATGCATTAACTCCAACTTGCATTTCTTGCTTTAAAGCCGCTTTCTTACCATATCCAAAAGCAAGACCTACAGTTCCAATTGCCTGACCAGGTTGAATGATAACGGGTACATTTGAAAGACTTAAATTACCTACTTTCAATGTTACATAACTACCGTTTAAACCTCCATTAGCTACATTCCAATTTTCTAATTTTAGATTTTCTGCATCTTTTCTAGAAATAGTAATATAATTATCCCAAGATACTCTTGTAATTGGATCAGGAAATTCTTGTAACCATGGATTATTAGCTTGTTGTCCATCTCCCATTCCTGTTTTAGTATATAATACCAAATCTAATTCTGATGATGAAGATTTAGCTTGGTTTAATGTACTCGCAGCACTTGAAAAATCAACTTGATTTGCTACTAAGGGCGTAATTTCAGTAGATACAAACCCATCATGAACGATCTGATTCCAAGATTTAGCTGTAACATTTGCTAAAGCAAAACCTTTTAAATAATCATAATAAGTTGAACTATTTTCATTCCAAGTTAATAAAGCCTCTTGGAATTGTTTTGTATCAAATAATGGACGGATTGTTGGTTGAGTAACACTATAATGTCCTCTTTCTAAAGTAACATCTCCCCAAGATTCTAAATAATGTGGAGCTGCTGCTGCTACAGTACTTATTGCTGCTGTTTCATCTTCTTTCAAAGAAAATACAACAGATAATTTCACTTTTTTAAGTGCCTCGGCAAAATCTTTAGAATTTGGTAATGTATAAACTGGATTTACACCATTCATAATAATTGTATGTACTTTTCCAGCTTTCATATCAGTAATCAATTGAGCTACTGATTTAGTATTACCTTTTCTAGTTAATCTAGCGCTATTTGGATTAAATGCTTCAGAACTAATAGCATTATTAATTGCTAACACTAACAACTGTGCATTTACATCATCTAATCCTGTTACAACAACACCTTTCGATTTTGCAGATTGTAATTGACTAATAACTTTTGCTACATCAGTATTTTTAGCTTTTCCTCCACCAACAATTACATTATAAATATCTACTAAAGCTGCTTTTTGCTGAGCAATAGTCATTGGTATTCTTTTATCAGCATTTGCTCCTGCAAGGGACATATTAGCTTCAATTTGAATATGCTTAGACATCTTTCCATTCTTAGGAATCCTACCTTTAGCATATCCAGCATCATATCCACCACCTTGCCAATCTCCTAAGAAATCTGCTCCAACTGAAACAATAACATCTGCTTTAGAAAAATCATAATTAGCTAGAGCACGAACCCCATAAACTTGTTCAAAAGCATCTAATGCATTCGAATCCGATACTGCATCATAAATAATATGTTGAACAGTAGGATATTTTATTTTTAAGTCTTCAATTAAAGCATCTGTTGAAGGACTTGCAATAGTATTTGTTAAAAGCACTATCGATCCATTTGTAGCCTTAGCATCTTCTAAACTAGCCTTAACTTTTGCATTTACTTCAGCCCAACTTGCATTTTTACCAGCAATTTTAGGTTGTTTTAAACGCATACTGTCATATAATGAAAGTACAGAAGCATGCACTCTTGCATTAGCTCCAGTTTTAGATCCTTCTAAATTATTATTTTCAACTTTAATTGGACGACCTTCACGTGTTTTAATAAGAATATTAGCAAAATCAAAACCATCAGCAATTGTAGTAGCATAATAATCAGCTACTCCAGGAATAATTTCCTCAGGCTGTACTACGTATGGTATAGATTTCACAACTGGACCTTCACATGCAGCTAATGAAGCAGCTGCAGTACTAAATCCTACATATTTTAAAAAGTCACGACGAGAAGTTGAACTGTTTGACAAGGCATTATTATCACCTAAAAACTCATCAACAGGAATTTGCTCAACAAACTCATTGTTTCTTAGCGTCTCAACAATAGAACTATTTTCGTTTAGCTCCTCAACACTTTTCCAGTATTTTTTGTTTGATGCCATATTGTATATTGATATTAGCTTCTTAAATTATAATTAATTAATAGTGGCATTTACCACACTCTAAACCTCCCATTTGTGCAGCAGTTAATTGTTTAACTCCGTATTTTTTAGAAAGTTCTTCATGAATTTTTGCATAATATGCATTATCCTCCACCTTAACATTTGTTTCTCTGTGACAGTTAACACACCATCCCATGGTTAAAGAAGAATGTTGTCTCATAATTTCCATTTCCTCAACAGGACCATGACAAGTTTGACACTCCACTCCAGCAACTGAAACGTGTTGTGAGTGATTGAAATATACAAAATCAGGTAAATTATGTATTCTTATCCATTTCACAGGTTCTGTTTTACCTGTATAGGTTTGAGTTGTTTTATCCCAACCTACAGCATTATATAATTTTTGAATTTCATCATTATAATTCACACCGTATTCATTTCCTTCCGCCAAAGTTGCCTCTGCTACTTCAGAAATATTTTTATGACAATTCATACATACATTTAAAGACGGTATATTAGAATGTTTACCAACTCTTGCTGCAGAGTGACAGTATTTACAATCGATACCATTATCACCAGCATGAATTCTATGCGAATAATGTATTGGCTGAATTGGCTCATATCCTTGATCCACACCTACTTGCATTAAATACCCATAAGCAAAATAAGCTGCA
This sequence comes from Flavobacterium sp. 9AF, assembly GCF_902506265.1. Lineage (GTDB taxonomy): Bacteria > Bacteroidota > Bacteroidia > Flavobacteriales > Flavobacteriaceae > Flavobacterium. The sequence continues at coordinate 1,405,511 of NZ_LR733556.1, forward strand.
AATAACAAGAACAAAATCGCAGTAACAACTAATAAGAATTGATTTTTTACGAATGCTTTCCAAATTGGCAATGCTTTTTCGTCTTTTTGAACCTGAATACCGTTTGCTTTAGCAATCTTAGTTAATACATTATTCACTAAGAATAACATTACGATCAACATAGACAACACCAAAGCTAAAGCTCCAAGAATCACATTGTTAGAAATTCCAGAATTAGTAGGACTACCTCCATCTTTATCTCCACCAGTAGTATCTACAACTGGAGTTTCCTGTTTTGGCTGAGAAGTAAACGCTAAAATATTATCAATATCTGCATTAGATAATTGAGGGAAAATAGTCATTGCTTTTTGACCATTATCATTGTAAATTTTTAACGCTGTTGGATCTCCTGCTTTGATAAGCTCTGTATTATTTTTGATCCACTTGTAAAGAAATTCTTTGTCATACTTATCTGCCACTCCTCTTAAAGCTGGTCCAGTCATTGCTTTATCTAAAGCATGACAAGCCGCACAATTCGTATTAAACAGTGCTTTACCTGCATCAACATCACCAGCAGCAGTTGGCGCAGCCGCAACATCTACCGAAGTGGAATCTTGAGAAAAAACAGATAAAGAAAAAGATAGCGTTAAAGCTAAACTGAAGAAAATCCTTGAAAACGATTTATGGTTACCCACCTTTTTCATATTTAATTAATGATTATCGATCTAGATTTGGTACGATTTTAGATATATCATTTACACCTTAAAAGCATACTTTATTTTAAACTCCGACAAAAATACGATATTAGAACTATTCTAAAAACCTTAATTTTATCTTAAAATGTAATTTATATTTATTCTAAATAATTTATGTTGTTTTGTTTCGTTTTTAATGTTGTACTTTTGCTTTAAATTTTATTCATTATGAGAATTTTAACTTTAAAAAATTATTTTCCCCTAGCAATTATTAGCTTATTTATTTCTTCCAAATCTTTTTCACAAGATTCCAAAACTACTGTTATTCAAGATGCAAGATTTGAAAAATTACTGAAAGAAAAGCAAATTTTAGACAGCTCAAGTGAGTCTGATGAGAATTATACTATTCAAATTTTTTATGGTGATAAAGAGTCGGCTAAAAAAGCGTTAATGACTTTTAAAAAAGATTTTAAAGATATTGAAGCTACTTATTTATATACCAACCCTACTTATAAAGTATGGGTAGGAAAATATAGGTTAAGAATAAATGCAGAAAAAGATTTATTAGAAATCAAAAAGAAATACCCAACTGCATTTCTAATTAAACCTAACAGATAATAGTAATGAAGAAAATTTTTCACTTTTGCCTTCTAACGGTTACTATTCCTTTTTACGGACAATCAATAAAAGATTCTATAAAAACTAAACGTCTAGAAGAAGTTATTGTGACTTCAACTAAAATACCTAAAAACAAAACAATTTTACCCAATGAAGTTGAGTCTATAAATAAAAAGCAGATTGAGTTTCAGAATTTTCAAACTACATCAGAAATGCTCTCTAATTCGGGAGCATTATTTGTTCAGAAATCTCAGCAAGGTGGTGGAAGTCCAACTATTAGAGGTTTTGAAGCAAGTCGTGTCTTACTCTTAGTAGATGGCTTTAGAATGAATAATTTAATTTTTAGAACTGGACATTTACAAAATGTAATTACTGTAGATGAAAATATGTTAGAAAATGTTGATATTTTTTATGGTCCTACATCAACCCTTTTTGGAAGCGATGCTTTAGGAGGTACCATCAACATGACTACAAAAAAAGCAAATTTTTTTGATGAAACTCATTCCTTAATAACTGGCAATATTACCACACGATATGGAAGCGTTAATAAAGAAAAATCAATTTCATTTGACATCAATTTTGCCAAAGAAAATTTTGCTTCATTAACCGTTTTTTCTTTTAATGATTTTGAAGACTTAAAAATGGGAAAAAGCAAAAATCATCATTCCGATTTATATGGAGAAAGGTATTTTTATGTTGAAAACAGTAATGGAATTGATCAGTTGGTTGCTAATGAGAATAAATATATTCAGAAATTTTCTGGTTATACTCAATATAATGTACTACAAAAAGTATCCTATAAATCCAGAACAGGTTTAAAACATAACTTAAACTTGCAATATTCTACTACTTCAAATATTCCTCGATATGATCGTTTAACAGATGTAACTTCGTCTGGATTAAGAAATGTAGAATGGTATTATGGTCCACAAAAGCGTATTTTAACAGCTTACACTTTGGAGAAATCAAAAGCATTCTTTGATAGCAATTTAATACTAAATTTAGCTTATCAAAATGCAAAAGAAAGTAGACATAATAGACGCTTTCAAAATTACAACTTACAAAACAGAGAAGAAAACGTAAACATGTATTCCTTTTCATTCGATTTAAATAGAAAATTTAGAAAAGGTGAATTGTTTTATGGTCTTGAATCTTACTTTGAAACATTAAAATCGTCTGCATATTTGCAAAATATAAATACAGGAGAAACAAACGGATTAGACACACGTTATCCAAACGGAAATAACAACATGTTTCGAAATGACATTTATATTTCCTACACAGAACAATCTAACACTAAAACTTCTTGGTCAACTGGTGGACGTTTTGGGGTAACCACTTTAAACAGCGCTATTGCAGATGATACTTATTTCCCTTTGCCTTTTACACAAATTAAACAATCCAATTTTACCTATAGTGGATCTATAGGAATAGTTCATAAAACCTCTCCAAACGTAGCTCTAAAAACCAACTTAGCTTCTGGCTTTAGAGTTCCAAATGTTGATGATTTTGGAAAAATATTTGAATCAGGTGGTGGATTTCTAATAGTTCCTAATGAAAATTTAAAACCAGAAAAAACCATTACGGGTGATTTAGGTTTAATAATCCAATCAAATAACAAAAGATTTAAATTTGAAAATACTTTTTATTACACTCGCCTATTTGATGCAATAATTACTGATGCTTTTGAATATCAAGGACAATCGCAAATTAATTATGATGGCACTTTAAGTTCCGTTTTAGCCAATCAGAACAAAGGTAGAGCTTTTATAACAGGACTATCAACAATAATAAAAGGATATATATTGAATGAATTGCAGTTTGAAGCAACTTTTAATTATACTTACGGTAGAATTATTGAAGAGAAAGAAAAACCATTAGATCACGTATCTCCGTATTTTGGAAAATTAAACTTAAGTTACGAAAAAAAATGGGGACGTTTTGATTTCTATATGTTATATAATGGCAAAAAAAGGAGTAAAGATTATTTCCTTAATGGAGAAGATAATGAGCAATATGCTCCGCAAGGAGGAATGCCTGCATGGGAAACATATAATTTCAAAACCAGCTTTTCTGTGTTAAAACAAGCTACTTTATATTTTGGTGTTGAAAATATTTTTGACACACAATATCGAGTATTCGCTTCTGGCATTAATGCTCCTGGAAGAAATATTTATAGTGGATTAAAATATAATTTTTAAAAAGAACGAAAATAATTTGATTAATACAAAAACTTATATTGTTATCCCATTTCATAAAATAAAATTAGGCATCATATATTGATGCCTAATTAGTTATTACTTTATATTCTTCATAAATAATTTAAAATTATCATTCCTTAATAATTTGTTTAGTTATTTTTTGATTACCAACAACAAATTGAATCAGATAAATACCTTTGTTATAGTTAGAAAAATCAATCTTTAAATTATTCATATCAGAAAATTCATTTTTAGCAACTAGTTTCCCTTCTGTTGTAAAAATGAAATAATTCCCAGTCAATAATTTCGAAAAATTTACATCAACCCAATCTTTAGTAGGATTAGGATATAAATTAGCATTTGATAAAATTAATTCTTCAATATTATTTTCAGTAATTAACTGTTTGGTTTTAGTAGAAACATCTTGATCATCCCCATTATCACCCAAAATAATTTTACAATATATAGGAACAAAAAACACATCTGTACTATGCCAATTAGGCCCTACTGCTAATCTAAATCTATATACCTTTCCAGCTACTAAAGATACGCTTGATCCTAATAAATTATTAACATCCATGTGACTAGGAGCTGTAATTCCACCTGGAACCCATCCTGAATAGAAAACGGTTACATCTGACCAAGAGGCCAAATCAAATTCTGCCAGCTCAACAAAATAACCATTTTCATTTTGACTAAATGAGCCATCTACATAAACATCGGGTAAACAAACTGTAGGAATATCCATTGGCCCATATTTTGTTGAATACGTTTTGGAACCTTGTATATTTTCTACAAAAGCAACTGCTGTTGGTTCACAACAAGATATTGTTACTGTAATTGTTTTAGAAACTGAATGGCAACCCGTTTTAGAAATTTCAACTTTAACCACACTACCTGAAGCTGGAGTCATAAACAATGTTTCTCCACTATTTTGGACTAAAACACCATTAACATACCATTTGATAGCATATTCTGGAGCTAAATATCCTTGCCCTGCAATTGAAATTGTAGGCATCGGATCATTTTTACAGATTGATATATCATTTAAAACAGGTATTGGAATACCCGTTGAAACTTTAAATAAATGTTTTACTTTACACCCATATTGATTGGTTACAGTTAAAAAATAATTACCCTCTTCGCTAGGTGTAAAACAAGAATCTACTGACAATACTGTTGAAGTCATTGTTGCTGGATTAGGGCCTATCCATTGATAATTATAAATGTATCCAGATGGTGCTGTAGGTCCACAAATCATTTGATAATTATTACAAAAAGTAAATAAACTAGGTAAATTAATCTTAATTGGACTGGTAATAGTAATCGTATAATATTTTGTACAAGATACATTTACATTATTAAAAAAAGAATAGGTAACTCCTACAATGAAAGTTCCACTTTGATTTAAAGTAAATTTTTCATCGGCATTAAAATAGGTTGTATTCATAAATCCAGAGTCAAAATCAAAAACTGAATTACCATTAACCGTTATTGAAGTTACACCAGAATTTACTGTCCAAGAATCATAAACTCCAGTTGGACTTAGAAAAGGAAGATCTTCGTAACATATTGTAGTATTCGATAAAAATTCTTTTTCTGGTTTTAAGACTTTTAAGTTTAATGAACAATTATAAGTGCAAGTCCCATTTGATAAAGTATATGTAAAATTTGTTGACTCTGTAGGAGCTGTAACTCTAGGGTCGAAAGGTGACCAATTTGATATAGTTACTCCATTTTCCAATCCAAGACTAGCATTCGTTACTAATTCTCCCTCACATAAAGATAAACTTGGCACCAAACAATCTGGAGCTTTTTTTACTTTGATTTTCAAAATCAATACTCTTGAACACCCTGCATTTGAATTATATACTCCGTGATAGTGACTGCTCAATAATGGAGCAACAAGCAAATGATGATAAGCATAATTAGGATCATTCCCAGAATTCATGTACATATTGCCCACTGGAGCAATATTAGGAATAGTTACTGTTTGTGCATTTACACCCGTGTTCCATAGTTGATCATCAAAAACATTAGATGTTACTGTCCAATGTGGGATAGATCCTGGAGGTGTTCCCCATACGCCCCATTTACCATCCCATAAAGTATTATTGTCTATAGTTGCGCTAGTATAAGTTCCACTAGAAAGATTTCTGATAACTACATCTTGTCCTTCACAGATGTAATTTGACAAATCCACCCCTATAACCGTAACATTTGAAATATCAGGATAAGTATAAGTAGGAGTGGTAAAAATAGGCACTCCAGCAGGAGTTTTAAAATCGAATTTAAAGTTCAATTGTGCTTGAGCGAACAAGGATGTTAATAATAATAGAAAGATGCATTTTTGTTTCATTTGTAGTATTTTTTAATTAGACATTTCTATAAAGTGTTTGTAATCAAAAAATATTACCCGCATTAAATAAAAAAGAGACCAAAAAAATTGGCCTCTCTGTTTTATTTTTAAAAAAATTATTTCAATTTCTTCTTAACTTCCACTTCTTGGAAAGCTTCAATTAAATCATATTCTTTAAGATCATTATAATCTTTTATTTGCATACCACAATCGTAACCTTTTGAAACCTCTTTTACATCATCTTTGAAACGTTTTAAAGTAGCTAGTTCCCCTGTATAGATAACTACACCTTCTCTAATAAGACGGATTTGAGAATTTCTAAATATTTTACCATCAGTAACCATACATCCAGCAATAGTTCCAACTTTAGAAATTTTAAACAATTCTCTAACTTCTGCAGTTCCAGTAATTTCTTCTTTTAATTCTGGAGACAACATACCTTCCATTGCATCTTTCAAGTCATCAATAGCAGCATAAATAATAGAATAATTTCTGATATCGATTTCTTCTTTCTCTGCTAATGCTTTTGCGTTTCCTTGAGGTCTAACATTAAATCCAATAATGATTGCATCTGATGCAGAAGCTAACAATACATCAGATTCAGTAATAGCTCCTACTCCTTTGTGAATTATTTTCACTTCTATTTCTTCTGTAGAAAGTTTTGAAAATGAATCTGATAATGCTTCAACTGAACCATCAACGTCTCCTTTAATAATAATATTTAGTTCTTTAAACTGTCCTAAAGCAATACGTCTACCAATTTCATCAAGTGTAGTATGCTTTTTAACCCTTGCTGATTGTTCACGCTGTAATTGAGTTCTTTTAGCTGCGATCTGTTTTGCTTCTCTTTCATCATCATATACGTTAAACTTATCTCCAGCGGTAGGTGCTCCATCTAAACCTAAAATAGATACTGGTGTAGAAGGACCTGCTTCCGTTACGTTATGTCCTCTTTCATCAAACATGGCTTTAATTTTTCCATGATTTTTTCCAGCAAGCATATAATCTCCTATTCTTAGAGTTCCAGCTTGCACTAAGATTGTTGCTACATAACCACGTCCTTTATCTAACTGAGCTTCTACCACAGTTCCTAATGCATTTTTCTTAGGATTTGCTTTTAATTCTAATACTTCAGCTTCTAGTAATACTTTCTCTAAAAGTTCTTTTACTCCCAATCCTGTTTTTGCAGAGATATCGTGAGATTGGTATTTCCCACCCCAATCTTCTACTAATAGATTCATACCTGCTAATCTTTCTTTAATTTTTTCTGGATTAGCTGTTGGCTTATCAATCTTATTAATTGCAAAAATCATAGGTACGCCAGCAGCTTGCGCATGACTTATCGCCTCTTTTGTTTGAGGCATAATATCATCATCGGCAGCAATTACAATAATTGCAATATCTGTCACTTGAGCCCCACGTGCACGCATTGCCGTAAAAGCCTCGTGTCCAGGTGTATCTAAGAAAGCTATTTTTTGACCATCTTCAAGCTCAACACTATAAGCTCCAATATGCTGTGTAATACCTCCAGATTCACCTGCAATAACATTTTCTTCACGAATATAATCTAGTAACGAAGTTTTACCGTGATCAACGTGTCCCATAACTGTAACTATAGGCGCTCTGTGTGTTAAATCTTCAGGATTATCTTCAACTACTTCAGCTGCTTCTTCAATATCAGTTGTAATAAATTCTACTTCATACCCAAACTCGTCTGCGACAATAGATAAGGTTTCAGCATCTAACCTTTGATTCATAGTAACCATGATTCCAAGTGACATACAAGTACCTATAACTTTAGTAATTGGCACATCCATTAAAGATGCTATTTCACCCACAGTAACAAATTCTGTAACTTTTAAGATTTTACTTTCTAAATCTTGTTGTTGTAATTCATCATCTAAACGTTGACGGTGAGAATCTCTTTTATCCTTTCTATATTTAGCCGCTTTAGAGCCTTTTTTTCCTTTCCCTTGTAATCTTTCTAAAGTTTCTTTGATTTGGTTTTTAACTTCCTCTTCTGTAGGCTCAGTTTTTTGAACTACTACTTTTTTACCTTTATTGAATCTGTCTTTAGAAAAATCTTTTTTTACACCACCACCTTGTTGTGGTTGCTGATTAAACTGACCATTATTATTACCTGGAGCTGGCTTAGTAATTCTTTTTCTCTTATTTTTATTAGAATTTGAATTTGGATTATTATTGCTATTAGCATTATTAGCTCCAGAATTTGGTGCTTTTGGATCTCCAGGTTTTTTAAAATCTTTTCTTGGTTCAATTTTCTTTTTAGGTTTATTAAATTGACTTAAATCAATTTTTTGACCTGTAAACGTTGCTCCAGATAATTTTTGATAATTTGTTGCAATTTTATCTTCTTCTACAGTTTCTGTAGAATTGTTTTTCTCAACAGACGGCTTTTGAATAACTTTTGGTTGTTCAACTTTTTCAACCACTTTAATCTTAGGTTTTTCAATCTCAACTTTTGGTTTTACCTCTTCAACAATTTTAATTTCTTCTTGTTTTATAGGTTGTTCAACTGGCTGTTCCTGAACAAGGGGAGTTTCTTGTTTTGGTTCTACCTTTTTAGGATTTAAATCAATTTTACCAATAGCTTTTGGCCCTACTAAAGAAGCTCTAGCCTTAATTACTTCTTGCTTTTGTTGTTCTTCATGCTGACGTTTAATCTCAACTTCTTTTTCCAACTCTTTTTTTAAAGCCTCTTTTTCTTTTTTCTTTTCTTCACTTACTTCAAGAGAGGCTACTTTCTTCCCTTTGTCGGCAGAAAATTGACTGCATAAGACATCGTATTCCTCTTGAGATATTTTTGCGTTAGGACTTGCTTCGATTTCATGATCTTTTTCTTTTAAAAAATCCACAGCTCTATCTAGAGAAATGTTTAACTCCCTTAAAACTTTATTGATTCTTATTACTCTTTTGTCAGACATATAATCTTTTTTCTAATTCTTTTTGTTTTGTGTGCTATTTATATCTTTTGGAAGTTAATCTTCTAATTCTTCTTTTAAGATACGAACAACTTCTAATATGGTTTCTTCTTCTAAATCTGTCCTTCTTACTAAATCATCCACTTCTTGATTTAATACACTTCTAGCAGTATCTAAACCAATTTTTTCAAACTCTTCTATAATCCAAGCATCAATTTCGTCAGAAAACTCTCTCAATTCAACATCATCAACTTCAACAACTCCTTCTCTGATAACATCTAGTTCATACCCAGTCAATAAACTAGCGAGCTTTATATTATAACCACCTCTTCCAATTGCTTTCGAAACTTCCTCTACTTTTAAGAAAACTTCAGCTTTCTTATTTGTTTCGTCAATTTTCACAGAAGACACTTTCGCAGGACTTAATGCTCTAGTAATATACAATTGAACATTACTAGTATAATTAATTACATCAATATTTTCGTTACCAAGCTCTCGAACTATCCCATGAATTCTAGATCCTTTCATTCCGACACATGCTCCAACAGGATCAATTCTGTCATCATAAGAATCAACAGCAACCTTTGCTTTTTCACCAGGTATTCTTACCACCTTTTTAACATTAATTAAACCGTCAAATACTTCTGGAATTTCTTGTTCAAATAATTTTTCTAGAAACTCAGGTGCTGTACGAGACATCATTATTTGTGGCTTGTTCCCTTTTAACTCTACACTCTCAATTATTCCTCTTACATTATCTCCTTTTTTGAAATAATCATTTGGAATTTGCTTTTCTTTAGGCAATACAATTTCATTTCCATCATCATCCATCAATACCACCATTTTTGGTCTTACATGATGTACTTCTGCTGTGTAAATATCGCCAACCAAACCTTTAAATTGTTTATAAAGATTGGTATTATCATGCTCATGAATTTTAGAAATTAAATTTTGACGCAAAGCCAAAATAGCTCTTCTTCCTAATTGAAATAATTTTACTTCTTCAGACACTTCTTCACCTACTTCAAAATCAGGTTCAATTTTCCTAGCATCTGCTAATGAAATTTCAGAGTTTTCATCTTCAACTTCCCCATTTTCAACCACGGTTCTATTTCTCCAGATTTCCATATCTCCTTTGTCTGGATTAATAATGATGTCAAAATTATCATCTGAACCGTATTTTTTTTTCAATGCATTTCTAAACACATCTTCTAAAATTGCCATTAAGGTAACTCTATCTATGAGCTTATCGTCTTTAAATTCTGAAAACGACTCTATTAACGCAATATTTTCCATGTCAACTCTTTATTTAAAATAATACTATTACTGTAGCTTCTTTTATTTCAGAATATAGCAAATTTACAGATTTTTCTACTGTTTCTTTACCTTTTCCTATTTTTTTTGCTTCTCTTGCTTTCCATTCTAAAGTTACACCCTTTTCATCAGCAGCCGTAAGAACTGCTTCTATCTCTTGAGAAGATATCGTTTTCACCTTTAAATTTCTACCAATATTCTTTTTATACTGTCTTACTAATTTTAACGAACTTGATAACCCAGCAGAAGCGACTTCAATACTAAAATCATATTTTTCAGCATCCAACCCAGCCTCCACAGCTCTACTAACATCTACACAATCCTGTAATGTTACTCCATTATCACCATCTAGAACAATATTTATTTTATAAGAATCATCTATTTTCAAATCGATCAAAAACAAATCCAAACGATCAGCTAAAATTTCTTCTAATAATTTACTTACCTCTTCTTTAAATGTCATATTTTTATAAAAAGAGGCACGCCATGCGTGCCTCATTATTTAAATTTTCCATAAATAACCGATGCAAATATACATAATATTTTTTTAAATTAAAATAATTGTTTAATTAGAATATAATCAGTAACTTTATGAAGTAAAATTTTACAATAAAAACTAGAAAATTAAACCATATATGAAAAAAATTTTAGTACCTACAGATTTTTCAAAACATGCAGAATACGCTTTAAAAGTAGCTGCTCAGATTGCCAAGAAAGACAATAGCGAAATAATAATCATACACATGCTTGAACTTCCTAATACAGGAAACGACGCATTAAGTTCATCTCACGAAATACCCGAATTAATGCTGTTTAAAAATGCTGCTATAGCCAAATTAGACAATCTTATGAATGCACCCTATTTAGAAGGCGTTAGAACAACTAAATTAATTCAGTTTGAAATTGCTTTTGAAGGAATTATGAAAAACCAAAAAGCTCATAATGCTGATTTAATTGTTATGGGATCTCATGGCGCAAGTGGATTTCAGGAAATGTTTATTGGCTCCAATACTGAAAAAGTAGTTCGTAATTCAGAAATACCCGTATTAGTAATCAAAAGAGAAGAAGACAATTTTAGCGCAAACAATTTTGTATTTGCTTCTGACTTCTCAGATGAAATTAAAAAACCTTTCCAGAAAGTAGTTGATTTCGCAAACAAATTCAATTCTCATATCCATTTAGTAAATATCAATACACCAAATAATTTCAAATCAACTCGTGTTGCTCAAAAAATTATGGATGATTTTACATCTGAATTTGCTATAAATAATTATTCTACCCACATCTACAATGACATCAATGTAGAAAAAGGGATATTACATTTTGCAAAAAGCATTGACGCAGATATTATCGGAATGAGCACACACGGCAGAAAAGGCATTTCACACTTTTTCAACGGAAGCATCAGCGAAGATTTAGTTAATCACGCTAAGAGACCTGTAATTACTTTTAAAATATAAATTACAAAGTTTTTTAAAACAAAAAAAACCTCTCAATTGAGAGGTTTTTTTTGTTGGCCCACAAGGACTCGAACCTTGAATGACGGTACCAAAAACCGGAGTGTTACCATTACACCATGGGCCATTGCTTCATAAATGCGAGTGCAAATTTAATACATATTTTTTAATCTGCAAGTTTTTCTAAAAAAAATATTAAAATTTATTTTAAATCTTTCAAGCTAGCAAAAAAGTAGTTTCTTTGTAATAGAAATTAAAAAGACAAATACATACATTTATGACTGCATTCAATTTTAAAAAATGGAATACTATTATAGGTTGGTCAGTTTTTGCAATTGCTTTAACTACCTTCTCTCTAACTGTTGAACCTACTATGAGTTTTTGGGATTGTGGTGAATACATTGCTACATCTGCCAATCTTGAGATAGGTCACCCACCAGGAGCTCCTTTATTTCAAATGCTGGGTGCATTCTTTGCTATGTTTGCGACAAGTGCTTCAAAAGTTGCGTTGATGGTAAACATGATGTCTGTATTTTCAAGTGCTTTTACAGTTCTTTTTATGTTTTGGTCACTAACCTTATTAATGAAAAGAATTTTCACATCAGAAGAGAACGCAACAAAAACAAATCATATAATGATATTAGGTAGTGCGTGTATTGCTTCTTTAGCTTTTACCTTCTCTGACAGTTTTTGGTACAATGCAGTTGAAGCAGAAGTATATGCTATGGCTTCCTTATTTATAGCTTTATTATTTTGGCTTGGATTGCGTTGGGAACAAGAAATAGACAAACCTAAAGGAAATAAATGGCTACTAATTATATCATTAGTTATTGGTCTTTCTTTTGGAGTACATTTTATGGCTTTATTAACTGTTCCAGCTATAGGTTTTTTATATTTCTTCAAAACTTACAAAAATGTAACTATAAAAAGTTTTATAATCGCAAATATCTTAATCGTAGCTATTTTATTATTTATTTTTAAATTACTACTACCTTATACACTTGCTTTTTTTGGTAAAACTGAAATTTTTGCAGTAAATAGCTTAGGATTGCCCTTTAATTCAGGTACAATTATTGCCTTTTTAGTTTTAGTTTCATTATTTTATTTTGGACTTAATTACACAAAAAAGAAAGGCTTAGTTTTTTACAATACTGCTCTTTTATCTATATTATTCATTTTAATTGGTTTCTCAACTTGGCTAATGTTACCAATTAGAGCCAATGCAAACACTCCTATTAATGAAAACAAACCTTCGGATGCAGCTGAAGTTTTGGCTTATTATAATAGAGAACAATATGGGGAACAACATTTATTTTATGGTCCACAGTTTTCTGATAGTTATTCTGGATTAGATGAAGAAAACCCTTACACAGATGGCAAACCAAATTATGAAAGAGATTATAAATCTGGAAAATATGTTATAACTAATAATTATATCAATGCGAATCAAAATACTGATGACAACCACAAAGCTTTCTTACCTAGAATGTGGAGCAGTGATCACAGTGAAAACTATATGCTTTTTACAGAACCTTTAGATTTCAGAATTAAACCAGAATATGCAGAAGAACAAGAATTGATTGAAATTGTAGCTCAATTCAGAACAGCTTTTAATAGTCATCGATTGGATTATGATGATTACAATAAATTTTTAAAAGGATATGGTGATTATTTAATAGTAGAAAAGCCAACATTCTTCAACAACATGAAATTTATGTTTGAATATCAATTTGGACATATGTACTGGAGGTATTTAATGTGGAATTTTACCGGAAGACAAAGCGACAATCAATGGAAAGGTGATAATTTAGACGGCAACTGGATAAGTGGCATCCCTTCTATTGACGCTATAAGATTAGGCTCACAAGATAATTTAACACCTGACATGCTTAACAATAAAGGAAGAAACGTTTATTACTTTTTACCTTTTATTTTAGCCATTATTGGCTTTATTTATCATGCAAAAAAGGATTTAAAAAGCTTTTATGTCTTATTAATACTATTTTTATTTACGGGTATAGCATTAAAAGTTTATTTAAATGAAAGACCTTTTGAACCTAGAGAACGTGATTATGCTTTAGTGGGATCTTTTTATGTTTTTGCCATGTGGATTGCTTTTGGTATTTATTCAATTTACGAAGGAATTAAAAATCTTATTTCAACAAAAATTGCTATACCAATCGTTTTAGGAACCACTTTATTAGCCGCACCCGTTTTAATGGCCTCTCAAAATTGGGACGATCATTCTCGTGCTAATAAATATACTGCTTTAGCAAATGCAAAAGCTTACCTCGATTCATGTGAAAAAAATGCAATTCTATTTACAATTGGAGATAATGATACTTTCCCATTATGGTACGCTCAAGAAATTGAAGGATATCGTACCGATGTTAGAATAGTGAACACAAGTTTATTTATGACCGATTGGTACATCAATCAAATGAGAAGAAAAGCGTATGAATCAGATCCTATTCCTTTAACTTTAGACAAAGAACTATACAAAGGAAGCAATAGAGATTATAGTTTTTTCATAGAAAAAACAAAAGATTCTATAAGTTTAGAAAAATTAATCCAATTTATTTCTCTTGAAGATGAAAGAGCAAAAATTGATTTAAGAAGTGGCCAATCTGTGAACTACTTCCCAACCAATAAAATAATTTTACCTATTGATAAGGAAACAATTATTAAAAACAAAGTAGTTTCTCCTAAATATTACGATTCAATTGTTCCTTATATTCAATTTAAAATTAAAGGTGATGCATTGTACAAGAACAGATTAATGATGCTTGACATTATTAATGCGAATAACTGGAAAAGACCTATTTATTTTACTGGAGGGAGTTTTGGGGATGATGATTATCTATGGATGAAAGAATATTTAGAACTTGACGGCATGTGTTTTAAACTTGTTCCTGTTAGAACTCAAACAAATGATGAGGATCCAAACCCATTAGCCATGGGATATATTGACTCAGAAAAAATGTATGATATAGTTACAAAATGGGATTGGGGAAACAGTGGCAACTCCAATATGTATTATGATCCTGAAACACGTAAAAACGGTATTACTTATAGAACAAATTTAGCTCGATTAATGGAGACATTAATAAATGAAGGCAAAAACGATAAAGCTGAAAAAATTATTGATTTAGCTATGGAAAAGATGCCCATAAATGAATTCGAATATTATACTTTAGTAGATCCTTTTGCTGAAGGTTATTACGAAGTAGGCAAAAAAGAAAAAGCTAGAAAAATTATAAAAGAATTAATTATTAAATACCAAGAAGAATTAACATTTTACAAAAGCCTTAATAAAGCAAAAATTGGAAAAGACGATATGATGTCAATTGCTTCAAATATTGAACGTTATCGTAGTTTATTAAAAATAATGAAGCGCGCAAAAGACATTGAATTTTACAATCAAGAAAAAATAAAATTTAACAATTACAATAAAATGTTTCCCGAATTTGACAGAGATATGGAATAATTTTTCACCTAAAAAATAAAAATGTGACAAGAAATCTTGTCACATTTTTTATTTTTACAACATGAATAATTTTTGGATTAAGACACCTTTTTTTATTAAATGGTTATTCCCTAAATATGTTTGGTCTGCAAAAGATCAAAACAAGACTATTTACCTCACTTTTGACGATGGTCCTATACCAGAAGTTACTGAATGGATATTAGATATATTAAAAAAAGAGAAAATCAAAGCTACATTTTTTTGTATTGGAGAAAACATAGAAAAACACCCCAATATTTTCGAACGTGTAATTGATGAAGGTCATACAATAGGCAATCATACTTTTAATCATCTAAATGGATGGAAAACAACCTCTGAAGCATATATTGAAAATTTTAATGCTTGCCATTCCACCATTCAAAAATACACATCTAATTATAAAGGCCCTAAGCTATTTCGTCCCCCTTATGGAAAGATAACAAAAACGCAAGCCAATAGAATAATGCAACAAGGTTATAAAATAATTATGTGGGATGTTTTAAGTTATGATTTCAACCCTAAAATGAGTCCTGAAAAATGTTTAACTAATGTGGTAAAAAATATCACCTGTGGTAGTATAATTGTTTTTCATGATAGTTTAAAAGCAGAAAAAAATATAAAATTTGCTTTACCTAAAGCCATTAGTTTATTAAAAGAGAAAGGATTTCAATTTGAGACAATTTTTTAAGCCTGCTCTTGAACCAATGCTATTAAGGTATTAGCATCTAGTTCTCCACTTTGCCTCCAAACCATTTGACCTGCTTTGTAAATCATTAATGTAGGCAAACCTTTAACTCGTAATGCTTCTGCAAGTTCACGATTTTTATCTACATCTATTTTTATAACTCTTGCTTTATCTCCTAAAGCTGCAGCAACGTCACGAATTACTTCATTCATTGCTAAAGATGACTCGTTCCATTCTGTAAAAAAATCTATCAATACAGGCACACTGGCATCGATAAGTTCTCCAAATTTTGACATAAATCGAAATTTTTAAGCAAAAATAATATACAAATGTAGCATTTTTACTGAATTAAGCTACACTTTCACGTTTTTTTAGTTCTATAACAGTAATTTCGGGCATAATACCTACTCGACCAGGATAAGCATGGAAACCAAATCCTCTATTTACGTAAATATATTTTCCAGCATTTTCATATAATCCTGCCCATTGTTTATATACATATTGTACAGGACTCCATTTTATCCATCCAGGAATTTCTATCCCAAATTGAAAACCATGCGTATGACCAGACAGAGTTAAATGATAATGATCTTTATGATGTTGTACTTCCTCATCCCAATGACTAGGATCATGACTCATCAAAATCTTAAAATCTTCTTTTTTTATTCCTTGTGAAGCAATAGATAAATCTCCTGCTTTTTTAAAATGTCTTCCCCAGTTTTCAACACCAACCAATTTAATAGAATCGTTACCCCTTTTAATTTCTATATTCTTATTTAATAACAACTCAAAATCTATCTTACGATGTAGATCTTTAATGGCTTCAAAATTTTGTTCTTTTTCTTCTTTTGAATCCCAATCAAAATATTCGCCATAATCGTGATTTCCTAAAACAGAAAACTTACCTAATTTAGGTTTATGTATTTTCTTAAAAGTTTCTACCCAAGGAAACATTTCCTTAGCATGAGTATTTACAATGTCTCCCGTAAATAAAACTAAATCTGATTGTTGTTCATTAATTAGTTCAATGGCATATTCAATCTTTTCTGGATTATCAAAACTCCCACTATGTATATCTGAAATATGTGTAATTGTTGTTCCATCAAACGCTTCTGGCAAATCATCAAAGTACAATTTTTGCTTTCTTACTTTGAAATTATATTTACCAATAGTCATCCCATATAATAAAGATCCAAATGGAACAGCTGCTAAACTTAAAGCAATCTGACTAATAAATTTTCGTCTTTGAGGAAAAAAATAATCACTATTATTGTTACCAATGAAGTAATTTAAACATCCTGCTAATAATCTATAAATATCTTCACCTAAAAGAATAATTGTTATCATTATTTTAGGAACAAAAGTGATTAAAAATAACCCAATCGTAAACAAGGATTGTCTATTTTGACCAGAACCTCTATCGTGTGTAATAAAAAAATAGGTAATATAAACTATTATACTAATCGAAATTAATATATATAGTCCTAATAACCACTTTGATTTTACCACATTTTTTATGGCTTGAAAAGAGTAAAACTCTAATAGAAAAAGTAATAATAAGGGTATTAACCAGCGAAACATTTGCAATTTTTTTAACAAAGTAACAAATAATCCGTTATTAGTTGTTAGCATTTGTTAAAATTTTAACTCATAAAAAAAGTCAATGAAAATATTGACTTTTTTTATGAGTTAAAATACTAAAAGATTTAGCGATACAATTAATATATTACCACTACCTCCACCATATTTTTCTGCAAATACTTCCACATAATCGTTAGGTGATAATTCGGTAATCGTATTTAAAGGAACAGCTAAAATATCTGTTGTAGAGTTTGCTTTAATATACACTTTAGATTTGTTAATTACTGTGCCATTTTTAGCTATATAAAGAATATAAACAATCCCATTTGTAGAAGCTTGAAAAGATATTGCCCCATTAATTTTAAAAAAGCGCTTTTTATTTCCTAAATATTGCAGTCTGTTATCAGCTCCACCTCTTGAAAAACGAAAAAGATTATCTGAAGTACTTACTCCAGCTAATTTTGCCGGACTTGCCGAAACTGTAGTAGATACTCCAGAACCTACTGGATAGTCAAAATTAATATCTCCTACTGCTGTTCTATCTGTTTCAAAAGGAATTCCTGTACAGTTAACATCCCATTTGTTATCAAAATTAAATCCTGTATATGAGCCTACCGTATATGGATTTACATACTTTCCAGTTGTTAATGTACCTGCAAAATTTACACCGTCTAAACTTCCCGAAATGGATAGTGCAGGATTAGCAGAAACATCAAAACCAATAGCTGCACCAAAAACATCTGAAAACCCTCCTTGTTTTTGTATAGATCCAAAGCTACCTTCAAATTTCTCATAAATACCTGTATTATTAGCAAACCATCCTTGACTATCTAATAAAAGTTTTGAAATACTTCTATATATTATTCCATTCGTATTTCCTGAATATTGGACAATGCTTGAAAAAACTAATGAAAAATTTTCTAAAACACCTACATTAGCAGAATTAGCAATAATCATATCTCTAAATATTAAATTTTGTGTTCCTCCTCCATTGATATTAAAAATATTTCCAGTCGAAGCTACTAATGTCAAAACTTTAATTGCACCGCCTGTAGAACCTGTAAATAAATCTCCTGTTAACTTTACCAATTTATCATCTCCAGAATCCAATCCTACTAAATATGCATTATTTAATTCTATTGGTAAATCTACCATTACTGTCCCGTTTATTTCATAAAGAGTTTGAGAATCTAGTAAATATTTCGTTCCTCCTCCTGCAGCTAACTCAGTTGCTAAAACAGTTGCTAAAACGTCTGTAGATTTAATTCTTTTAAATTTACTTCTTCCTCTTTCTAAATTTACCCAACTTAAAGCAGTTAAGTCATAATAACTATATTCTTTTAAATTAGTATCAAAGACTATTAATCCGTTTGCTGGTGATACTATTGCTGTTTTTTGAGCAGTTGTCATTCTAGGGATTAACAATCCTTTTGTTGTAGAAGTAATATCTAACATAGAAGATGCATCTGGGGTGGTCGTATTAATTCCTACTTGTCCTAATGCATTCTCAAAACAAAAAAACAAACCAAGTATACAAATCCATACTCTCCTTTGGGACATCATTTTTTTCATACTACATGTATTAAAATTATACATTAAAAGTATAAAAAAACTATTCGCTAATTTTAAAAAAAACGCAAAAACATACTGAAAAACAATACTTTAACTTAATTTATGGTTTTTCTGTATGTTTTGTTAAAAAAATAAATCATTTAAAAATACACTATCTTTTTTAAGAAATTAGCAAAAAAAGTACTGAAATTTATTAAACTAAAAACAGATTAAAAATCTTTTATCTCATAAATAAATTTAAAGACACTGTTAACATATTACTAGTTCCACTATACCGCTCCGCATATACTTCTACATAATCATTTGGGGAAAGTTCTACAACTGTTTGTAAAGGAATTGCAAAAATATCTGTTGTATTTGTAGTTAAAGCATAGGTTTTTGAACGATTGATTACAGTACCATTTTTAGCGATGTAAAATATATATATGGTATTACTACTGCTTGTAGCTTGAAATGATATGGTTCCACTAACTGTAAAAAATCTTTTTTTACTTCCTAAATATTGAACTCTATTACTTGATGAACCCGTTGAAGCTCTAAAAAAGTTATTTGCACTTGTAGTTCCTAAAATTTTTGTAGATGTACCAGTAGATAAAGTAGTTAAATACCCTGATCCTACAGGTAAATCAAAATTGATATCTCCAACGGTATAACTATCTCCTTCGAAAGGAATTCCCGAACAATTGACTTCCCAATTATTATTAAAATTAAAATCAGTATATGAACCTGTTGTGTATCCTTTTACATATTTCCCTGTTGTAAGTGTTCCTGTAAAATTTACCCCTACCATAGTACCACTATTTGTAAGAGAAGGATTTGAAGATACATCTATTCCAATTGCTGCACTGTTCACTTCTAAAAAGCCACCATCTTTTAAAATGGAGTTAAAAGTCCCTTCATATTTTTCAAAAGTTCCTAAACTATTTCCAAACCAAGCCTGATTATCTAAAAGCAATTTAGAAATATCTCTATAAATTATTCCGTTTAAATTTCCTGAATATTGTATCACACTACTAAAAATTAAAGCAAAATTCTGAAGCAAACCTACATTTGCTGAGTTTGCAATAATCATATCTCTAAAAATGATGTTCTGAGTACCTCCTCCATTTATATTAAATACATTTCCTGTAGCGGCAACCAATGTTAAAATTTTAATTGCTCCTCCAGTGTTTCCTACAAACATATCTCCTGTTAATTTAACAATTTTATCTTCCCCAGAATCTAATCCTACGAGATACGCATTATTTAGCTCAATAGGTAAATCAAGCATAATTGTACCATTTATCTCATAAAGAGTTTGAGAATCTAACAAATATTTTGTTCCTCCACCAGCTGCTAATTCGGTAGACAACACACTTGCCAATACATCAGAAGATTTAATTCTTTTAAACTTACTTCTTCCTTGAGCCATATTAATCCAAGATGCTGCAGCTGAATCATAGAAACTATACAATTTAAGGCTCGTATCATACAGTAATAATCCATTAGCAGGAGAAACTATAGCATTTTTTTGTGCAGTTGTCATTCTTGGAACTAAAAAACCTTGAGTAGTCGAACTAACATCTAGTGCTGCAGAAGCATCAGGTGTTGTTGTATTAATTCCAACTTGAGCAAATGTAATTTGAAGTAAAAAAAACACAATCATTACAAATACTCTTGATTCCTTTTTTAGTGTTAATTTTTTCATAGTTTTACGGTATTAATTAAACTTTTTAGAAATAATTAATTGCTTCTTTAAAATCTCTAGCAATAAAAATTTATCATTTCAAATTAAATTTTCCGTAAGCTAAATCAATATATAGAGAGATGTTTTTTACCAGTATATCAAAGAAAGTAATAGCATTTCTCTGTTTTTTTGTTTTAAGTTACATATTAAAATTACTACATACTACAACTCATAAAATTTCAATTAGACAGAATGAAAATTAGCATCGATAATTTGCTTTTTTCTTTAGACAAACAAAAAACACTTATTAACTATTTTAAATTAATAGAATAATCCAAAAAAATAATATGACATAAGAATAGCGTTATATTTTACAATAAATTTTAGGTTGAATTTTCTAATTATTATTTATAAAGAATTGTATTTTTACATTTTGAACTAAACTTTCATTTCATGTCACAAAAAAGATTATTCCTTCTCGATGCCTATGCTTTAATTTTCAGAGGTTATTATGCCTTTATTAAAAATCCTAGAATTAATTCAAAAGGTATGGACACCTCAGCGATAATGGGATTTATGAATTCTTTAATGGATGTTATTAAAAGAGAAAAACCAGACCATTTGGCCGTTGCTTTTGACAAAGGTGGAAGTCACGTTCGTACAGAAATGTTTGAAGATTATAAAGCAAATAGAGATGAAACCCCAGAAGCTATAAAAATAGCAGTTCCATATATTCAAGAGTTATTAAAAGCAATGCATATACCAATAATTGAAAAAGAAGGTATTGAAGCGGATGATTTAATTGGAACACTTGCAAAACAAGCAGAAAAAGAAGGTTATCTCGTTTACATGGTTACTCCTGATAAAGATTTTGCTCAATTAGTTTCTGAAAATATTTTCATGTATCGTCCAGCTCGAATGGGTAATGGAATAGAGATTTGGGGAATTCCTGAGGTAAAAGAAAAATTTGAAATCGAAAGACCTGAACAAGTAATAGACTTTTTAGGCATGATGGGAGATGCTGTAGACAATATTCCTGGATTACCGGGTGTAGGAGAAAAAACAGCAAAAAAACTTTTGGCTGAATACGGTTCAATGGAAAATTTATTAGCAAATACACATCAGCTAAAAGGAAAAATGAAAGAAAATATTGAAGCTAATAAAGAAAAAGGATTACTTTCAAAAAAACTAGCCACTATCCTTTTGGATTGCCCGGTACAATTTGATGAGAAAGATTTTGAACTGTCTAAACCCGATGTAGAAAAAACAGATACAATTTTTCAAGAATTAGAATTTCGTCAAATGAAAGCTCAATTTGACAAATTATTTGGCTCTGGTAATGAGTATGATGAAATTAATCTAAATACAAACGAAATTACCTCTAAAAAAACAACTGTAAAAAAAACAGCTGAAAATCAAATGGATTTATTTGGCTTCTCAGATGAAGTTTCTGAAGAAAATAATGTCAGTTCATTTTATAATTCTCTTGAAAATACAGCCCATTTTTATCAAATAGTACAAGGTGACTTAGCATTAAAATTATTATTACAAAATTTACTTAAGCAGACTGCCGTTTGTTTTGACACAGAAACTACTGGTTTAGACGCTCTCAATGCCGAATTAGTAGGAATAGCCTTTTCATGGGAAAAAGGAAAAGGATTCTACCTTCCTTTCCCTGAAAATCAGGAAGAAGCTAGAAATTTAGCACAAAAATTAATCCCTTTCTTTGAAAATGAGCAGATTGAAAAAATTGGTCAAAACTTAAAATATGACTTAAAAATTTTAGCAAGTTATGGTATTGAAGTGAGAGGCAAATTTTTCGACACCATGATAGCACATTATTTAATTAATCCAGATATGCGTCATAACATGGATGTTTTATCGGAAACCTATTTAAAATATGCACCCAAATCAATCGAAAGTTTAATTGGTAAAAAAGGAAAAAATCAGAAATCAATGCGTGAAGTAGCTATTGAAGATGTTAAAGAATATGCTGTTGAAGACGCTGATGTTACTTTCCAATTAAAAGAGCATTTCCAACCTATATTAGAAAAAGTAGGCACTAAAAAATTATTTGATGAAATTGAGATTCCTTTAGTTGAAGTTCTCGCAACAATGGAAAGCGAAGGAATTAATTTAGATGTCCCTTTCTTAAAGAATATGTCTAAAGATATGGAACATGAAATAAATGATTTTGAACAAAAAATATATGAAATAGCAGGTGAAACTTTTAATCTTGCATCACCAAAACAATTGGGAGAAATATTGTTTGACAAACTTAAAATAGGCGGAGCAAAACAAAAGAAAACCAAAACAGGTCAGTATGCTACAGGAGAAGAGATATTAAGTTACTTAGCCAAAGACAATGAAATTGTAAAACATATTCTCGAATGGAGACAATTGGTAAAGTTAAAGAGTACTTATGTTGACGCTTTGCCTAATCAAGTAGATCAAAATACTCATCGTGTTCATACTGATTATATGCAAACTGTGGCTACAACTGGTAGATTAAGTTCCAATAATCCTAATCTTCAAAACATTCCTATTCGTACAGAGAGAGGAAGACAAATTAGAAAAGCGTTTATTGCAAAAGATGAAAATCACACCCTTTTAGCAGCCGATTACTCGCAAATTGAATTACGAATTATTGCTGCTTTGTCTGGTGAAACCACGATGATTGAAGCTTTTAAAAATGGAGAAGACATCCATCGATCTACAGCTTCTAAAGTTTTCAACGTTCCTCTAGATGAAGTAACAAAAGAACAACGTAGTAATGCAAAAACAGTCAATTTTGGAATTATTTATGGTGTTTCTGCCTTTGGATTAAGTAATCAAACCGATTTATCTAGAAGCGAAAGTGCTAGTTTGATAGATGCCTACTATAAAACATACCCTAAATTAAAAGCTTATATTGCCGATCAAATCGATTCTGCCAGAGAAAAAGGATATGTAGAAACTGTTTTGGGTAGAAGACGTTATTTAAAAGACATCAATTCTGCTAACGCAGTTGTACGTGGAGGCGCAGAAAGAAATGCCGTTAATGCTCCTATTCAAGGAAGCGCAGCAGATATTATTAAACTAGCCATGATTAATATTCATAAACGTTTAAAAAATGAAAAATGGCAATCTAAAATGTTGTTACAAGTACATGACGAATTAGTTTTTGATGTTCATAATTCAGAATTAGAAAAAATCCAACCTATGATTAAACAAGAAATGGAAAATGCTTTTACACTTGAAGTACCCTTAATTGTCGATTTAGGCTTAGGAAAAAACTGGCTAGAAGCACATTAATTAATTAGGACAAATTAATTAACCAAGAAAATTAAAACAAGCACGCAACTAATTTTATTTTTTAGCATCTTATTAGAAAATTGCTATGAAAACTATTTTAAAATTATGTTGCGTGTTCTTTTTATCCCAAAGTTTCCAATGTGAAGACCAAATTGTAGAAAAGAGCAGAACAGATTATATTAATCAGCTACAAAATGAAAAACAATTCATTCTAGATTATATTGCCTCTTTTTCGTGCAATGAAAATATAGGGTGCAGTTCTATTGCTTTTGGTTCCAAACCATGTGGTGGTCCATGGGAATATTTGGCTCACTCTAACGCTGTTGATATCGTCTATTTAACTAATCTCGTAACAAATTATAATGCCTTAGAAGCTTCTTACAATGATGCTTTCGAAATTGTATCGGATTGTGCAGTTGTAAACCCACCTTCAACAATTAATTGCATAGATGGTGTTTGTACAATAATACATTAATTAAAACGTTTCAAATAATAAATAAAGAGAGAAATATTCTCACATGATACTATTCTCATAGTATATCATTCATAATAAAAAAAGTTCATGAAAACGTATCTTAAATTAGTCTTTTTTTTATTTATAAATTACAATCTATTCTCTCAAAATACCTACTATTTAGAAGGAACTGTAGGTAAATCAAATATTTATATGCAAATTACTGAATATGATAATAACTATATAGAAGGTAATTACTTTTATCAAAAATCATTAAAAGACATTCATCTAAATGGAAAATATAAAGATGTTTATTTTACCCTTTATTTTGGCAATGATTATGGAGAAGAAGCATTTGAAGAAAAATTTGAATTAGAAAAAATAAACAACAAGTTTACAGGTAAATGGGTAAATAAAACTGGAAAAACAATTCCAGTATCTTTAAAATCAATAAACTTTACTCAATACAAAAAACCAATTTTCAAAGAATTTGATGACAACTTAGATTTGATAAAGCTAAATTATTTAAATTTTGAACAAGACTCCATTCAGAATTACAACAATCAACAAATCATTTGGTATAGTGAATCGCATTGTGAAGCGCCCTTTTTCAGGATAGGAGAAAGTTTCTCTACTGCCAAAAAAAATACAATCAACCCTATTTTAATTGACAAACATTATGAAATTGCCTTAAATCAGCTAAGTTGTTCTTCTCCATTTAGCTACAATACAGGAAACGGCATTGAATATAGTGTATCTATTACCTTTTTAAATGACAATCTTTTAGGGTATGAAATCTTTTCATCCTATTATTGTGGTGGAGCGCATCCGGATTTTGGCAGTGAAGGTAACTTAATCAACCTCCATTCAGGAAAAAAATACGAATTAGACGAAATTATTGCATTTGACACATCAGTAACTAAATATAGTGATGATAACTTTACTTTATTTTCTACTTACAGAAATACTTACTTTGCTCCTATCTTATACGAATTAATTAATCTAAAACAGAAATTTACCCAACCAGAAGAATCAGAAGATTATTGCGATTATACACAGCTTGACATTTGGAATTATCCTCAATGGAGTTTTACCGAAAAAGGCATAGAATTTACACCTGTTTTCCCTAGAGTAGCGAGAAATTGTGAAGACACCTTTTTAGTTGAATTTGAAAGCTTAAAAAAATACAAACACCCTAATTTTCCTTATAATTTTTAATTAAAACCAAAATACACACCATAAATATTTGCTTTTTCGTTATTAATAATGTTTGCGAATTAGTAAATTTGAATAACAAATCAAACAACTATAAAAAAACAAACTTGAAAACATTAAAACCGCTTTTATATTTTTCAATCTTTAATCACCCTTTAAAGAAGGAAGAAGTATACTTATATTCTTCCCTTAAAGACTTAAAATCGGTTATAGAAGAATTAGATACTGCATTATCTCGTGGAATAATAGAAAAAACGGAAGATTTTTATCATACTCACTTAAGTTCAGAATCTATTGAAAAAAGAAAAATTGGAAATAAAAATGCTGAAATTGCTTTAGTAAAAGCACAAAAAAAAGCCCGTTTTATTTCGCGTTTTTTCCCTTTTATTGAAGGAATTGCTATTTCAGGTTCTCTTTCAAAAGGATATTTTGACAAAAATAGTGATGTTGATTATTTTATTATTACAAAACCCAATCACCTTTGGACTTGTAGAACCTTTTTGGTACTTTTTAAAAAAATATTTCTTTTAAATTCTAAAAAATATTTCTGTATGAATTACTTTATTTCTTCTGCCTATTTAGAAATAGAAGAAAAAAACATTTTTAC
>NZ_LR733556.1:1431754-1607870 GCF_902506265.1 Flavobacterium sp. 9AF
ATCAAATACAATCGCTTTATTAATTAATTACATTTTATTGCGTATCTACTTTCATAAAAAAATGAAAAAATGAAAATTAGTATTATCACCATAACATACAATCGCGCAAATTTGATAGGAGAAACAATTGAAAGTGTTTTAAATCAAACTTATCAAAATTTTGAACATATTATTATTGATGATGGTTCAACTGACAATACAGAAGAAGTTGTAAAAGGTTATAATGATGAGAGAATACTATATTTCAATTATCAAAAGACATCTAATTTGAGTACTTTAAGAAATTATGGTTTAAAACATTCCTCAGGTGATATAATTTCAATTCTTGACTCTGATGATTTATGGTTAAATAACAAACTTGAATTAATTATAAATATTTTTAAAAAAAACAATGAGATAAAGGTTATAACTCATAATATTAAATATTTCAAAAATATAAATTCTCCAAAAAAGGAGTATTACAACTATGAATCAGATTTCTTTAAAAACATTTTATATGAAGCAATGATGTTTAAAATTTTACCCTTCCCAATTATTATTTTTAAAAAAGAAATTTTAAATGAAATTACTTTTTTAAATAATTTTTATAAAGAAGGACTACAAGATTTTTTATTTAGAGTTGCTGCAAATTACAAGGTTTATTTCATTGCTAAACCATTAACTTTAATGAGACTTCATAATGGGAATACACATAGTAATATCAAAAACATTCCTTACTATTCAAATTATTTCTTTTCAACGACAAAGCTGCTTCTAAATAGAAAAATTAACTTAAATTTATTTATTAATGGAAATTACTTGAATTTAAAAAATTTAATAAAATATTTAATAAAGTAGACTAACATTAAATTCAATAATCTAATTTAAAAAATGATTCTAAAATCCTTTAAAAGAATTAATCAAGAGCTATCTCCTAAAAACTATTTTTTTGGACCAGAATGGATTGTACTTGGTGTAAATAATGTATGCAACTTACATTGTAAAATGTGTGATGTAGGAACGAAAACTTTAGAAACAAATTTTGCTCAAAATTTAATTGGAACGCACCCTTTAAATATGCCACTTGATTTAATAAAAAAAGTGATTGATCAAGTAGCAATACATTATCCAAAAGCAAAATTAGGTTATGCTTTTACTGAACCATTAGTTTATCCCCATTTAGAAACTTCATTACAATACGCTAAAGAAAAAAATATAAAAACTACAATTACAACCAATGCATTAACATTAAAACAAAATGCAAAAAGATTAGTTGATGCTAATTTAGGAGAATTATACATTTCATTAGATGGACCAGAAGAAATACACAACAAAATAAGAGGTCATAAAAAATCATTTCAAAAAGCAATTGAAGGAATTGAAGATATTTTTAAACTTAACCCAAAACAACCTGTCTCAGTATTTTGTGTAATTACTGAATGGAACATTGGTTACTTAAAAGAATTTATTGCGTTTTTTAAGGATTTTCCATTAAAAGAAATTGGTTTTATGCATACAAATTTTACTCCTCAATCTGTTGCAGACAATCACAATTTGATTTGGAAAACAAAATATAAAGCCACCGCATCAAATATTGACGAAATAAATATTGATAATTATAATTTAGAATTGCTTTGGAATGAAATTCAAGAAATAAAAAATGAAAAAACTTCCTTTAAAGTTATATTTTCTCCCGAAATTAGCTCTAAAGATAAATTAATAGAGTTCTATCACAACCCTGAAAAAATTATAGGAAAGAGATGTAATGATGTATTTTCAAATATTATGATTAAATCTGATGGAAGCGTAATTCCTTCTCACGGAAGGTGTTACAACTTAAATCTTGGCAACATTTATAACAATTCGTTGAAAGAAATTTGGAATACTAATGTATTAAAAGAATTTCGTTCTGATTTAATAAAAAATAATGGACTACTTCCTGCTTGTAGCAGATGTTGTAGCGCTTTTTAAATTATGGGAAATAACAAAACCATTATATTCAACCCTAAAAGTGCCAATGCGAAACATCGCATTCCAAATTCTATTTTACAGGTAGGTGCTTCCATTCATGGAAAATATGATTACGTTTTTGTAGATGGAAATTTAGAGAAAAATCCGTGGCAAACCATTGAAAACTATCTAAAAACAGGCGAATTTAAATATTTTGGTGCTACTGTAATGCCTGGTCCACAATTACGTCAAGCCATTCCATTTACAAAAAAAATCAAAGAACAATTTCCTCATATTGTTACGGTTTGGGGCGGTTATTTTGCATCCAACCAATATAAAGTTTCTTTAGATTCTGAATATGTAGATTATGTTATTAACGGTCCTGGTGACAATACTTTTCCAGAATTAATTCAAACTTTAGAAAATAATCAAAAGGAAAATTTAATACTCATCAAAAACTTAATCTTTAAAAATGAGAAGGGTGAAATCGTAAAAACTGCTGTTGAAGCACTACTCGATCAAGATACTTTGCCAAAATTTCCTTATGAATATCTCAATACTTTTTATCCTGTAAGAAATTATTTAGCAAAAACGTTTATGGGGCATAAAACATTATCGTACCATTCTAGTATGGGATGCCCATTTTCCTGCTCTTTTTGTGCAGTTGTGCCCATATATAATGCCAAATGGAAAGGGATGTCTGCTCAAAGAATTTATGAAGATGTACTTTATTTTAAAGAAAAATACAATATTGATGCCATTGAATTTCACGACAACAATTTCTTTACCTCTAAGAAAAGAGTGTTAGAATTTTCAGAATTAATTTTAAATGATAACATTAGTTATTGGGGCGAGGGAAGAATTGACACCATCAATATGTATAGTGATGAAGACCTAAAACTCATGCGAAAAGCGGGTTGCAAAATGATTTTCTTAGGTGCTGAAACGGGTAATGATTTGATTTTAAAACAAATGAATAAAGGTGGAACACAAACGGGACAAATGATTAAAGATTTTGTACTTCGAATGAAACATGCCGACATTGTTCCAGAGCTTTCTTTTGTTTTAGGTATGCCTGCCAAAACAGAGCAAGAAGTGTACAAACAAATTTTATGGGATATTAATTTTATCAAAGAAATTAAAGTAATTAACCCTAATGCGGAAATAATTATTTATTTATACAGTCCTGTTCCTACTGAAGGTTCAGAATTGTACCAACAAATTTTAGATGCTGGTTTTTCTTTTCCTGAAAAACTTGAAGATTGGATTTCACCAAGTTGGGAAAATTTTGATTTAAGGAAAAACCCTTTAACTCCTTGGTTAAAACCTTATATGATTGATACCATTAAAAATTTCGAAACCGTTTTAAATGGATATTATCCTACAGCTTCTGACTTTAGGATTAAAGGCTATAAAAAAAGACTACTAAAATTAGTGTCTGGGATTCGCTATAAAACCAATTTTTATCATTATCCTTACGAAATAAAAATACTCCATAAACTTTGGAAATACCGTCAACCTGAAATAGAAGGATTCTATTCAGAATGATACAAATCACATGAGAAAATTTATTAAAAAAATAACACATCCGTTTTTAAAATATGCTTTAAAAGTATATTATCATAAACCTAGAAAATATTGTTATGATTCGATTTGTGTTCAAGTCCATCCAAAAGTTTTTCCTCCTCATTTAACCTTTAGTACTAAAATACTATTAGATTTTATTCAACCACTAGATTTAAAAGACAAGACGTTTTTAGAATTAGGTTGTGGAAGCGGTATTATTGCTCTAATCGCAGCAAAAAAAGGTGCATTAGTTACTGCCACAGATATCAATCAAACGGCACTTAATTATTTGGATAAAAATGCAAAAAAAAACAATTTAACTGTCGAAATTACCTATTCTGATTTATTTGATTCGATTACAAAACATTCTTTTGATTATATCATAATAAATCCACCATATTATCCAAAAAAACCAAAAAATATAAAGGAAAATGCTTGGTTTTGTGGAGAAAATTTTGAGTATTTTGAAAAACTTTTCCACCAATTGCGTAATCGGAATAATTTACAAAACATTTTTATGATCTTATCAGAAGATTGTGATTTAAAAAAAATTAAAAGCATTGCCTCAAAAAACAATTTTACATTTCATCTCGTTGAAAGCAAAACTGTTTTTAAAGAAAAAAATTATATTTATTTGATAAATTAAGAGTATAATTTCAATTTAAAAGTAACATTATAAGCATTACCTTTACTAATAATAAAACTAGCATTACACACTCATGAAAAAAATAGTATTCCTTTTTCTATTTATCAACGTTTCTACTTTTGCACAAATACAACCAAGATTACAACGCATAGATAGTTTACTGCATTATTTAGAATCAAATAATAAATTTATGGGTTCGTTAGCTATTCGTGAAGGAGAAAACATCGTTTTTTCAAAGGCCTATGGATATCGTAATCAAGAAATAAAAGAAAAAGTCGATTCAAATACAAAATATAAAATTGGCTCTATTAGTAAAACTTTTACAGCCATTATCATTATGCAACTTATAGAAGAGAAAAAGTTAAAATTAGAAACTCCTCTAGCTACTTTTTTTCCTAAAGTAAAAAATGCAGAGAAAATTACAATCTCTCAATTATTACATCAGCGCACAGGAATTCCAGATTATATTAATCAAGATTCCTTAACAAAAGAAGAATTAACCGCTCCCGATATTAAAGAAGCCATCTATACTAAAATAGAAAATTACGATTCTTTATTTGAACCCGACAGCAAATTTCAATACAGCAATTCCAATTATTATCTTTTAGGAGGTATTATTGAAAAGGTAACCAAAAAGTCATACCGCGAAAATATTGAAAAAAGAATTTGCCATAAAATAGGTTTAAAAAACACCTATTATCCAACAGAAAAAGTACAAACTAATTTTAACGAAAGTTATTCCTATATCTTTAAAGATAACCAATGGAAAAAAGTAGAAGAATGGGATTTTGATACCGCTTTTGCAGCTGGTGCTCTCATTTCAACTCCAAATGATTTAACGTTATTAATGGAAGCTTTATTCCAAGGTAAATTAGTAAAAAAGACAAGTTTAGAAGCTATGATTACTATTAAAGAAGGCTATGGGAAAGCGTTATTCCAATTTCCCTTTGGAGAAAGACGTTTTTATGGTCATTCAGGTGGTATTGAAAGTTTTCGTTCCAATGTAGGTTACTATCCAACAGAAAAATTAGGTATTTCGTTAATCGTTAATGGAGATAATTACAATATCAACGACATTATGATTGGTATTTTAAGCATCTATTACAAAATACCCTACCCTTTTCCAAGTTTTGAAAAAATCAATCAAACGCTCATAAATAAATATTCTGGCACCTATGCTTCCAAAGATATTCCTCTAAAAATCACCATTTTTGAAAAAGAGGGAGAACTTTTAGCACAAGCTACAGGACAAGGTTCGTTTCCACTGACTCTAAAAGACGAAAAAACATTTATTTTTGCACAAGCGGGAATAGAAATCATATTCAGTGAAAACACGCTTGAATTACATCAAGGCGGTGGAAAATTCAACTTTACAAAAGAATAATGTTTATAAATCTACATTTATCAAATAATTTAATTACAAAAATAAAAGCAATTACTAATAGTAACTATCTAGATATTATTGGTCTTGCTATTGTTATAACCGCATCGTTAACACTTAACTATCACAAAACCATCTTTAATTTTACTTTTAATCATAAAAATTATACTTTTTTCTTAGGATATATTTCTATTGTTAATACTTGTCTTTCAATGATTGGTAATAGATTAGTTACTAAGAAAAATAATATTGGTAATTTTATAACCACTTGTAATACATTCTTAAGTGGTTCTATTGATTATTTATTAGGAAATGTAGGGGCTATTTTAACTTATCCTGTAAGTTTTATAGGAAATTATCTTGTTTTCAATGCTTGGAAAAAAAGTAAATTTCTTAGAAAAATAGATTTTATTTTTTACAAAAATATCATTCTAGGTTTTATTTTGTCGTTTACTTTAAATTTTTTAGCATTCAAATATTTATCCTCAACCGAATTGAATATCAAACTATTTTTTGCCGTTTCAATTCCAGCCGGACTAACATTTGGAGGAACATTTAATACGGCAAGAATGTATCCAGACAACTGGTTATTATGGCAAATTTATAATTTCACTAAATTAATCCAAAACCTATTATTATTAAATATAGCCAACTCGGCAAAGTATATTTTTTATTTATTCAATGCAATTATTGGATATATAACATGGCGAGATGATAAAGCCAAACAATTATAATTTTCTAGTAGAATCTCTTTGACGCAACTCTGTTTTTATAACTATTGTTTTATAGTCAAAGGTTTCATCCTCCTTTGCATTCAAACGATCAATTAATAAGGTAGCCGATTTTTCTCCTATTTCAGGTGCATGCTGACTTACAGTAGAAAGACTTGGCGTTAATCGACGCGACCAAGTACCATCTGCAAATCCAATTATATTTAATTCGTCAGGAATTTGATATCCATTTTGAAGCGCTAACTTCATGGCTTTAGTAGCAGAATATTCATCAACAGCAAAAATGCCATCTACATCTTTAGATTGCAACAAGGTTTTTATTCTTTCATCAAAATTCTCATCTTCATCTCCAATAAGGATTAAACTATTCTCCAAAGCTACTTGATTTAAATCCAAAGCTTTTCTATAACCTTCAAAACGTAATTTACCAACACTTAAATTATCAATTGTTGAAAGTAAAGCAATTTTTTTACATCCAATTTTTATCAAATGTTGCGTGGCATCAAATGCAGAATCTAAATCATCTACTATAACTTTATCCGATTTAACCAAATCAGTAATTCTGTCAAACATAACAATGGGAGTCCCACTTTTAATAATAGAATTATAATGTTGAAAGTTTTTTGTAGTTTGTGTTTCTTCAGCCATCGACAAAATAAAACCATCTACAGCACCATTATTCAACATTTCCATTAATTGTTTTTCTCTTTCCAATGATTCATTTGAAATGGCAGTCACAATATTATACCCTCTTTTTCGAGCCACTTCTTCAATACCACTAAAAACTTTAGCAAAAAAAGAATTTAAAATATTAGGAATAATTACTCCAATCGTATTTGACTTTTGATACTTCAAATTTTTCGCCATCAAATTAGGCTTATAATTCTTTAGTGCTGCAAACTCTTTAATTTTATCTTTTGTAGCTTGACTAATTTCTTGGCTATCACTCAATGCCTTAGAAACAGTAGAAACACTTACTCCTAATTCTTTTGCGATTTGTTTTAAAGTTGCTTTAGCTTTCATGAATACAAAAGTTTTTTTAAGTACAAATTATTTATTTAATAAATATCAAATTAATTCAAAATATGAATTAAAAATTACTTTGTAAAAATAACAATTTATATCAAGTTAACTAATCCTATTTTATTCAATTACCAAATTGATTTACTATCAACACATTAGTTATTAAATAAAATAAAAATATTATTGCAAGACCATTTGCATTTATAAGAAATAATTGTACTTTTGCACTCCCTTAATTGGGAATGGAATGTTTAATTTAAATAAATTATTGTGAACACATTAAGCTACAAGACAGTATCAGCTAATAAAGCAACTGCTCAAAAAGAGTGGATTGTAGTAGATGCTGAAGGTCATAACTTAGGTCGCTTTGCTTCTAAAGTAGCTATGCTATTAAGAGGTAAATACAAACCAAGTTATACACCACACGTTGATTGTGGAGATAACGTAATTGTTATCAACGCAGAAAAAATCAACCTTACTGGTAACAAGCTAGACGACAAAATCTATTTGCGTCATACAGGTTACCCAGGAGGTCAAAGAACTTTAACTGCTAAAGTACAGCAACAAAAAAATCCAGCTGTATTAGTAGAAAAAGCTGTAAAAGGAATGTTACCTAAAAACAAATTAGGAGCTGAATTATTCCGAAATTTAAATGTATATGTAGGTACTGAGCACAAACATGAGGCTCAAAAACCTAAAACCGTAAACCTAAACGATCTTAAGTAATGGCAGTTATTCACAAAATCGGTAGAAGAAAATGTGCTGTTGCACGTGTTTATGTTACAGAAGGAACAGGAAAAATTACTGTAAACAAAAGAGAATTTACAACTTACTTCCCAACTGCTACTTTACAATATAAAGTAATGCAACCTTTAGCAATGACTGAAAATGCAGGAAACTTTGATGTAAAAGTAAATGTATATGGCGGAGGAACTACAGGACAAGCAGAAGCTGTGAGAATGGCTTTAGCAAGAGTAATGTGTGAAGTTGAAGCTGAAAACAGAGCTATTTTAAAACCAGAAGGATTATTAACTAGAGATCCTAGAATGGTTGAGCGTAAGAAATTTGGTCAGAAAAAAGCACGTAAGAGATTCCAATTCTCGAAACGTTAATATTCGAATATTATCCGAATATTTTTTTCAACAAATTATTACAATTAAAATTGAATTTAAAAACAAGTTGTCGATATTCCTTATTAAAAAGGGAATTAGTTTAGCATCTAAATGAAGCCTAAAGCCTAAAGCTGAAAGCTTGAAGCCAAACGGAACATTGCTATAACACGGAACGTAAACTATTACACAATGGCAAACAAAATTGACGTTAAAGAATTATTAGAAGCAGGTGTACACTTTGGACACATGACTCGTAAATGGGATCCAAACATGGCTCCTTACATTTATATGGAACGTAATGGTATTCACATTATCAATCTATATAAAACTGCAGCAAAAATCGAAGAAGCTAACGAAGCTTTGAAAAAAATCGCTGCATCAGGAAGAAAAATATTATTCGTAGCTACTAAAAAACAAGCTAAAGATATCGTTGCTGAAAAAGCAGCAGCTTGTAACATGCCTTACATCACTGAAAGATGGCCAGGTGGTATGTTAACTAACTTCATCACTATTCGTAAAGCGGTTAAAAAAATGGCTTCTATCGATAGAATGAAAAAAGATGGTACTTTTAATACACTTTCTAAAAAAGAAAAATTACAAGTAGATCGTCTACGTGCTAAATTAGAGAAAAACTTAGGTTCTATCGCAGACATGTCTAGACTACCTGCTGCTCTATTTGTAGTAGACGTTAAAGCTGAACACATCGCAATAAAAGAAGCTCAAAAATTAAACATTCCAGTTTTTGCAATGGTTGATACAAACTCGGACCCACGTCCTATTGATTTTGTTATTCCAGCAAATGATGATGCTTCTAAATCAATTGAAAAAGTTCTAGGATTAGTTTCTAGTGCTATCATTGAAGGTCTTTCTGATAGAAAGTCTGATAAAGATGAAGAGCAACCAGTTAAAGAAGTAGAAGCTGTTCAAGCTCCTAAAACTGAAACTGAAGAATAAATATAACAAATTCCAATATTAAGATTCCACATTCCAAAAAATCGAAAACAATTGTTGATGATTTAATAAAGTTGGAATTTGGGTTTTGAAATTGGAATTTCTTTTTTTTACAAAAAAATTTAATCTTAAAATAAAAAACATATGGCAACAATTACTGCTGCAGACGTAAATAAATTAAGAACTATTACAGGTGCTGGTATGATGGATTGCAAAAAAGCACTTGTTGAAGCAGATGGAGATTTTGATTTAGCTATCGAAAACCTTCGTAAAAAAGGACAAAAAGTGGCTGCAAACCGTTCTGATAGAGAATCTACAGAAGGTGCTGCAATTGCTGTTGTAAATGCTGACAAAACTGCTGGTGTTGTAATCACATTAAACTGTGAAACAGATTTCGTAGGTAAAAACGAAAGTTTTATAAAATTAGCTACAGATTTAGCAAACCAAGCTTTAAATTATGCAACTAAAGAAGAATTATTAGCTTCTGATTTCAATGGAATTACTGTTGCTGAAAAATTAATTGAGCAGACTGGTGTAATTGGAGAAAAAATCGAAATCGGTTCTTTTGAAAGATTAGAAGGTGCTTTCGTTGGTTCTTACATTCATGCTGGTAATAAAATTGCGGTTTTAACATCTTTATCTGCTAATGTAGAAGGTGCTGAAGAAGCTGCAAGAAACGTTTCTATGCAAGCTGCTGCAATGAACCCAATCGCTTTAAACGAAGCTGGTGTTGATGCTGCAATCATCGAAAAAGAAATTGAAATCGCTAAAGAACAACTAAGAGCTGAAGGTAAACCAGAAGCCATGTTAGATAACATTTCTAAAGGTAAAATTCAACGTTTCTATAAAGATAACACTTTAGTTAATCAAGATTATATTAAAGATAACTCAATGAATGTAGCTTCATATGTTAAATCAGTAAGTGGAGATTTAACTGTTACAGGATTTAAAAGAGTAGCTTTAGGTTAATATTTTAACTAACTCAATAATACAAAACCTCAATCTAACTTCTGATTGAGGTTTTTTTATGATATATTTGTTTAAAATATATTATTTTGAAAAAAATTACCATTATAGTTACATTCTTTATTTATTGTTGTTTATTTAGTCAAACTGAAAATAGCATGCTATGGGAAATCAGTGGAAATGGTTTACAAAAGAAATCCTTTCTATATGGTACTATGCATGTAAGCGACAAAGTATCCTATAACTTATCTGATTCTTTTTTTGATGCATTATTAAATTCAGATATTGTAGCCAATGAAAGCAATCCTGAAACTTGGGGAACCGTTTCTAATTTAATGAAAGAAAAAGAATATTTATATTCGGGTCAATTATACAGTTCTTTTTACATAAACCCTATTAGCAAAAGTAAAATTATTGCTATGTTTAATAATAAAAGTCATTTCTTTTATAATTATTTATCATTATCAGAAAACAAAAATGCTGATTATGAAGAAAACGCTGTATTAGACATGTTTATTAGTCAAGCAGGCAGAAAGTATGGAAAAGAAATTACAGGCCTAGAAGATGCTGTAGAATCTATGATTCCACTATTACAAATTAATGCTACCGATGCCACACCTAAAGAAGAAAATATTCAACTGTTATACAAAATTTTAAAAAGAAAATCATTTGGTGAGGCCACAGTAGATTTCTACAGAGAGAAAAACATTACCATTTTAGATTCTATTTATAAACTTGCCTTTTCTAAAAAAGCTCATGAAGCCTTAATTATTAATCGCAATAAAGTTATGGCCGACAGCATTGCTTCCATTTCAAAAAGAGGTAGTC
Organism: Flavobacterium sp. 9AF; assembly: GCF_902506265.1. Lineage (GTDB taxonomy): Bacteria > Bacteroidota > Bacteroidia > Flavobacteriales > Flavobacteriaceae > Flavobacterium. The sequence continues at coordinate 1,442,888 of NZ_LR733556.1, forward strand.
TTTTTGCTGCTGTAGGCGCAGCACATCTAGCCGGTAAAGAAGGAATTATCAATCTATTAATTCAAAAAGGATATACCGTAAAACCCATTTTTAGTCAACTTACTGCAAAGGGAGAAAAACAAAAAAAACAGATAGAAACGTTTTTTAAAAAACCTATTTTTACCCTTTTTACCTCACCAGACAAAATGCTAGAAATTCCATTATTAGCCAATGAAATTACTGAAGAAGGTGTCATAGGTTCACCAGATTATGCAAATGGAGGTTTAATTAGAATTATTAGAAATAATCACAATTATTTCATAAAGCCTAAATCCGATTTTTACAATCCTAAATCGTTAGACAGCCTATTTTATGAAAACGTTCCAGGTACTATCTTAAATAAAGAATATGTAGAAAAAAACAGTTTATCTTACTACGATATTAAAAACAAAACAAAGACAGGTAATTACCAACATTACCGTTTTTATATTACTCCATTAGAAATTATAATGATTTCTATGTCGGGATTAAATAATTATACTACACTTTTTGAAAATGAAGTATTTGAAAAGATTAATATAAAACCTATTTCTAACACTTGGGAAGAATTAAATATACCTAATAGTTCATTTACAATAAATTTACCCAGTTTTTATACTATTAGCGAACATGAAAAAAACAAAAGCAACAATTACAACGTCCAATCCTATCTAAAAGAAGATGATAGCTATTATTTTGTCATGGAACGCAATTTAAATGATAATCGCACATTGGAAAATAATGAATTTGAACACAAACAAATTCACTATCAATTTTATTTACAACATGATATCGATTCTACACAAACACGCTTTGAAAAGGAGGCTTTTCTTTCAGAATCTCAAATTGGTTCCAAAAAAATACAATTAAAATCAATTATTTTTGGAAATAAATACTATCTATTAGGAACGGTTAAAGCTTCAGAAACTAACAAAAACTTATTTTTTAATTCATTCCAATTAAAAAAACCTGTTAATAATGAGAATTTCATCATTTATCAGGATAGTATTGCGAATTATAAAATTAATATTCCCGAAAAGGAAAACAAAAAATTATTCTTAAATATCAGAAAAGATATTGCTCCTGATTCCAATCCTTTATCAGCTCAATTTAAAGATTTTACTTTCAAATCTGAAACAGGAAAAACAGTTTCGTTAGAAATAAATAAATTTCATACCTATGAGACTATTAAAAATTTAGATTCCATCAAAAAATTTTTCAAAAATTACACCTTGAATTTGCAAGATAATATGTATCAATACGATGATTATAATTATGATGATTTTGATTATGATGATGATTATGCAAGCAATGGAACTTCTCTATTAAGCTATCATATGTATTCCAAAAAAGGTTTTAAGATGAGTAACTGGTGGAATTTATTTAGAAAGGATAAACCAATTTCATTTGTTCTTAATGAAAAAGAAACAACATCCAAAAATAAATATACTTATGAAGCGCTAGTTACTAATAAAAAAGCCTCACAAGCAGTAAAATACAAACTAATATTCGATACTGATCGATATTATATTTTACAATCTTTAGTACCCAAAGATTATAAAAATGATGATGTTTTTATTGAGAATGCTTTTAATAGCTTTGAGATTTTACCTTTTGAAAAAAAGAATAGCCTCTTTGAAACAAAAATTAATCGTTTCATTACCGATGCTTCCAGTTCTAATGACACATTAAGAAAAAATGCTTTAAATTCTATCTATAAACTGGAATTTGAAGAATCAGATTTTGATGTAATTACTTTTTTTATAAATAAATTTAACTTTAAAAAAACAGAATTATACGCAAAGAATCATCTAATTAAAAAAATTGGATTCTTAAAAAATGAAAGAGTTCTACCCTATTTAGAAAAAATTTACAAACAGGATAATAGTAATTCAGAAACACAAATTAATGTTTTAATAGCGTTATCTAATAATAATACCAAAGAGAGTTATCAAAAAATAATTGAATTACTAGAATACGACTTACCCGTTTCTGACAATCAATATGATATTACAAGCATGTTCAACAACTTCAGCAACAACCCTGAACATGCTAAAGAATTATTTCCTAATATTTTTCAGTTTTACAGTATTAAAGAATATCAAAATCCTTTACTCTCATTTTGTCATGAATTATTAGAGCAAGACTTTATAAATATCAAAAAAATAAAAGCGTTTAACAAAATGATTTTAACCAATGCAAAGTTAGAGTTTAAAAGAGTTAAAAGCTGGAAAACAAATAATTTATTAGAAGAAGACGAAAAAGATCCAGATGATTATTATGAAGAGAATGCACCCGTTGAAGACATAATTATTTTCTTAAATATTATTTACAAATACCCTAAAGACAAAAACACTATCGATTTTATTGAAAAAATTAAAAACCTAAATATTCCTGAATTAAACATAGAATTGTTGCGTCTTAAATTTGTATCCAATACAATTGAAAATAAAGATATTAAAGACGGATTATTAGATAAAAATTTGGCTTTTATAACTATCCAACTTATGGCCAACAAAAACATGCCTATAGAGCTAGAAAATGACAGTATTGCTTTAGCCGCTTTACACAATTTTTATACAATCAAAAAAACAGATTCTATAGCCTTTATTTCTAAGAAAATAACAGATTATGAAAACAAGAAAATAATTTTCTATTTTTATTCTGTTAAAGAAAAAGAGGACACTTCCTTTTCAAAAAACATAAGAACTATTGCCTTTTTCATGAACAATACTAAAATTGACCCTACTGCTTTCTCTACATTTTATGTAAAAACTATTGAAGAAGATGAAAATGAAGAAGACAAACTAGAAGCAATCATTAAGGAATCTTTAAATAGCCATCATTTTAGAGCTAGTTATGAAAAAGAAAAAGAAGAGCTTTATAATCCAAATAATTTTTACGAAGATTTCTAATGAAAACAAGATGCGCTTGGTGTGAAAAAGACGATTTATATCGTGCTTATCACGATAACGAATGGGGAAAACCAGTTTATGACGACCCTACACTATTTGAATTTTTAATTTTGGAAACGTTTCAAGCAGGCTTAAGTTGGTACACGGTCTTAGCCAAACGTGAAAATTTCAGAAATGCTTTTGACCAATTTAATCTAACCAAAGTAGCGCAATATGATGAAACAAAAATCGAAGCACTTTGTCAAGATACAGGTATCATTAGAAACAAATTAAAAATTAAAGCAGCTGTAACCAATGCGCAAGCTTTTATAAAAATACAAGAAGAATTTGGTAGTTTTTCCGAATACATTTGGGGCTTTGTGGATGGCAAACCCATCGATAACAAACCGAAAACCTTAAAAGAGGTTCCAGCCACTACTCCATTATCAGATGTACTAAGTAAGGATTTAAAGAAAAGAGGTTTTAAATTTGTGGGTTCTACTGTAGTGTATGCCCACATGCAAGCCACAGGAATGGTTAATGATCATATAGCAGATTGTTTTACTAGGAAATAACGTATTTTTTTTAAAAAGTCTTATCTATGAAAGAAAATGACTTTGTTATAAATAGCCAAAATCAGGCTGTTTTTTACTTAAAAAGGCTTCAAAAGCATCAAAAATAGCAAAAAAAGCGCCATTTTTATACATTTTTAAATCGCATGATATTATAAAAAATAATATTTAAAGCAATTTGACTATTATACCAACTGCGCAAGGTCTCCCTACTTAGAAAACCGGAATAAAGTAACGACACTACAAAATAAAAGCAACTCGTCAAAAGAGTTGCTTTTTGTTTTTATTATTTAGCGCAAAGTGAGGACACTTTGCTCAGCACCAAACGTTTTTAAGGAACACTTCGCTCAGCTGGGGTTTATCATATATTTAAATCTTTAATTTTTTCAAAGGTTACACTCAATGAAGATGAGTTTCGCTATTGTTGGGTAAGTTTTCAATAAATATAACAATATCGTTATTTATATAGGTTAACTGATTATTAATAGTTAGCTTATAATTGTTATTATCTCCATAAATTTCGAAGTAAAAGCTTTCATACGAAACATTGTTGTATAGCTTACAAAGATAATGAGTAAAAGTATCTCTATTATTAATTTTGCTTGGAGTATCAATTTCTTTAATTAAATTAACTAACTTTCTTAAAGCCTTTTTGTCTCTAATATCCCACGAATGTACTTTTTTATGATTATCATATTTGACTACTTTGAAATTATCATAATTCCTTTCATCTATATTGATTAAAAATTTATAAGTTCTATAAGTATTATAGGATAAAACACAAAAAGAACTTATACATAAAATGATTAATATCATCATATAAATATTAATATGTTTAATCTTACTATTCTTAAAAACACTTTTTTTTAATGTCAACAATAGTAGCAAAAAAATGAAAAAAGCTAAAATATAACTAATAATATGATACTTCATTTTCAATAAATTTAATTTTTACAATTTTTCTTTATCAGATTGATTGATTTGTTCTTCACTTTTATGAGGTGTAAAAATTGTAGTTGTGGTTCCTGAGGCAGAGTACCCTACTGATGTACTTAGAGGAGAAATACTTAATCCATAACCATTATAAGTATGTCCAATAATATAATTCCCTCCTACATTTACTCCTGCTTCAGTCGGAATATTTACATTAAAAGAGTATTCAACACCTTCTAAATCAAAAAGATGAAGCTCCTTTCCGTATTCTTTATTATAAAATGCATTAATATTGAAAGCGTCTAATGAGAAAATTTTTATTTCATTAGAAACTTCTGTACCTAAACTATAACCAGCACCAAAACCGTCATCTGCATGGAAAATTGATAAACTATATATTCATTTATTTTTTATTTTATAAATCCAAACCAGTATTAACCCAGCTGAGATAAGTATTGAATGAAAACGTTAGGAGCTACGCATTCTAAGAAAAAATAAGTAAAAATAAGTAAAAATATAAAATAATCAACAAACAAACTTATACCTATTTATGTATGGATTTTTGGTTTTTTGTGCCATAAATTCTACCGTTAAATAAAAATCCCTTGAAAATCATTATATTTTCAAGGGATTTAATTTTTTAAAGTGGTACCTCCAGAAATACACTACTAAAGTTTCATTTGGTTACAAAAAACTACAACAAGTATCATTTACAGCTTGTTACATAAGGGTTTGAAAAATTACAAGTTTCAAATAATTTCAAATAATTTCGTTTTATATTACAAAATTACGCCGTAAATTACGCCGTTATTTTTGATGTATGAAAAATATAAAAATAAGATACTACTTAGAACCGAAGGCAAAAATCGTAGAAGAAAGAACTAAGCTAGAACTAATAATGGCAGAAATCAACTACGGTTATGCTGAAATTAATAAGAGCGGAAAAAAAAGACATAAACCTGCGCGGTTTTCGTTACAAGAAAGTATTAAGCCGTCCAATTTTGGAAAACCAGAAACAAATTTCAAATTTGATGACGCTGTTTTCAAAAAGGCAAATAAAAATAATGCTACGGTAAGGAATAGAATATTGAATTTTGAAACTGCTCTGAACGAAATAGCTAGTAGTCACATTATAGCAAATACGTTGCCTACTCCAACTGAATTAAAAAAAAGTTTGGCTGAACGTTTACGAACTGAAGTGATACAAGAACCAAAAGATGATATACTAAGCTATTTGTATCGTAAAATTGAAAAAGAAAAAGCCGATAGTGAAAAGTCAAAAAAGAACAGTAAAAGAGAAAACACTATTAAAACTTATGCTACTGTTAGTCACTTATTAGAAAAGTATCAAATAGCAACTGGAGAAACATTACTATTTGAATCGTTGGATGAAGCTAAATACTGGAAAATTTGGGATACGCTGGATGATATATTAAAAGGGGATGTAGAAGTTTACAATCCGAATCAACCTAAAAAGCAAAGAAAACAAAGTTACGGTTATTTAGTTTCAAGTATAAGAAAACATCAGCGAACACTATTAACAACTTTGAAAGAAGCTATGGAAGACGGTAACAAAATAGCTTTAGACGTTTATAATAAAAATTTGATGTTAAAAAATGTTGAGGCTTCAAAAGATTTTTACATAGAGATTGACGAATTAAAAAAGATTATATCTACAGATGTTTCTTTTGACAGCAAATTACAAATTGCTAAAGAATATATAATTATTGCATGTTTATCAGGAATGCGTTTTGAAAGCATGTATGAAGCTCAAAAGTCTAAATTACAACATTGTAATGATGTAGGCTATAATTTTAGTTATATACATAGTAAACAAAACAAAACCTCAACAGAAGTTTATGTTCCTTTACTAAAACCAGTTCAAGAAATTGTTAATTTGAAAGACGGTTTTCCAATTATACCAAAAAACGCAATAATTAATAAGCATTTGAAAAAACTTTTCAAGCACTTAAAATTTAATAAATTGGTAGAGGTAAAAAAGGTAACGTATAGAAATGGAATTTTAACTTCAAAAAAACCAATAAGCGATTTAATAAGTACACATGACTGCAAAGGGACGTTTTATACTAATTTGTATTCATTGAATATATCCGAAAGAGTTATAGATAATATAACGCATCCTGATAAAAAACCAAAAAATGCGATGGCTCGAGTTTACAATAAAACATCGATGCTATCTAAGGCAAAAATGTTTGTTGATGAGGTTTCTAAGGCTAGTTCTGATGTTTACACCTTTTAGTTTATATTTGCATAACTCTAACCATTATTTACCATGAGTAAAAAAGAAAAAAACCTTGATATTTTTATAAGTAAACTCTTAGATAATGCTAAAATTAAGTATAGTGCTGATGGAAGCAGTATAAAAGAAATTAATGATGCTTTAAAAACTGCATCAAAAAAAGGGACAGGTAGAGTTGGCTTCCCTGAGTTTGTTGGAATTTCAAATGATTTTATTATTGTTATTGAAGATAAAGCTGAATTAGATAAACAAGCAAATTATTCTGATGAAGATGAAACTAAATTAGCGACTGATGTAAAGTCATTAAAAGATTTTGCAGAAAATGGAGCATTACACTATGGTAAACATATCGTTGAAAATACTAATTTTAAAAGAATATTTGCTTTTGGTTGTTCTGGAGATGAAAAGCACCATATTATTCGCCCTATCTTTATAGATCAAAATGGTTATAAACTTTTAAAACCAGTTGAAAATTTTGAAAACTTTTCTACAGAAAATATTGAAAAATATTATAAAGAACAGGTTTTAGAAGAAACACCAGCAGAGATTTTAGAAAAAGATGCCTTAATTGCTAAGGCAAAAGAGTTACACGAATTTTTAAGAAATTACGGACAGCTAGGTGATGATGAAAAACCTTTAGTGGTTTCTGCAATTTTGTTAGCATTAAGCGATCCTAACTTTAAAACTGAAAATCTAACAGGTGATACAGTTAGAACAGATGGGCAGAAAATATTTTCTGCTATAGAAGATTATATGAAGCGTGTTGAAGTTACGCCTGACACCAAAAAAGAAAAAGTTTTAAATCAGTTTAATATAATAAAAGATAGAACCCTACTAAATCAGGTAGATGATAGACTGAAAAACAAAAATCAGAAGGAGGAATTAGCTAAAACACCATTAAAATTTTTTACCGAATTTGTTGAGAAAAATATTTTAGCTTCGGTTAAAGCCAATACAAGTGAAGACGTATTAGGTTTATTTTATGGTGAATTTATTCGATTTAGTGGTGGAGATGGACAAACTTTAGGGGTTGTTCTTACTCCAAGTCATATAACAGATATTTTTTGTGATTTAATTGATTTAAACTCTAACGATAGAGTTTTTGATCCTTGTTGTGGCACCTCAGCTTTTTTAATTTCTGCATTACACAAAATGTTGAAACAAGTTAAGACTAAAGAAGAGCAAGATAATATCAAAAAAAATCAATTGCACGGAATAGAAATTAGAGAAGATATGTTTTCAATTGCTACTACCAACATGATTTTAAGAGGCGATGGTAAAAGTAATTTAGAAAATAAAGATTTTTTAAAAGTAGCTGTTAGCGATTTACGCAGACAGAATTATTCTGTTGGCTTTATGAACCCTCCTTATTCCCAAGCCAAAGGAAAAGATACAGCACATTTATCAGAAATTCATTTTATCGAGCATTTGTTAGATGGGTTGGCTGATAATGGGCGTTGTGTAATTATTATACCGCAATCTACTATGGTGGGTAAAACTTCCGAAGATAAAAAAGTAAAAAAACGTATTCTTTCAAAACACACTTTAGAAGGAGTTATTACTCTTAACAAAGAAACTTTTTATGGTGTGGGTACAAACCCTTGTATTGCAATTTTTACAGCACACAAGCCACATTCAGAAAAGAAATTTTGTAAATTCATAAATTATGAAGATGATGGTTTCGTAATTCGTAAACATGTTGGATTGGTTGAAACGGAAAGAGCGAAAGAGCGAAAAGCACATTTACTTAATTGTTGGTTACACGATGCTCCAGCTGAAACTAAATTTATGGTAAAAACTACAATAGATCCAGAGGATGAATGGTTACATTCGTTTTACTATTTTAATGATGAAATACCTAAAGTTGAGGATTTTGAAAATACTATAGCAGATTATCTTACTTTTGAGTTTAATATGATGATGCAAGGAAAAAGTTATTTGTTTGAAAATACTAAATAATATGAATTTAGATATTAAAAGCGTTAAGTGGAAAGAATTTTTGATTAGTGAAATATTCGATATAACTGGAACAGTAACAACCCATCCAAGTTTATTGAAAAAAGGAGGCACAACACCAAGAATAACATGTGCAGCTACTAATAATGGTTTTGATAACACTTATAAGAATGCCCCGACAGAAAAAGGAGGTGTAATAACTATTGATTCTGCTACAGTTGGTTATGTTAGTTATCAGCCATATGATTTTATTGCAACTGATCACGTTGAAAAGATTACACTCAAGAATCAAAAAATAATTAACAAATATCTGGGGGCTTTTTTAGTTGGAGCAATTAGCTCTGCTACATTAAATAAATATGGTTATGGTTATAAATTTTCTCAAACACGTATAGCTAAACAAAAAATTTTATTGCCTGTAAATGTAAAGAAAGAGCCTGATTTTGAATTTATGGAATTTTTCATAAAACAAAAAGAGCAAGAAAAATTTCAAGAATACCAAAATTATTTGAAGAGAAAACTAAAAGAGTTAAAAGGCTATAAAGAAGTTCCATCTATTGATAAAAAAGAATGGGCAGAATTTTATTTAAAAGAAATTTTTAATGAAATTCAAAGAGGAAAACGTTTAAAGAAAGCAGATCACAAGAAAGGTAAAATTCCTTATGTTTCTTCAACAGGACTTAATAATGGAGTTGATGGTTATGTGGGGAATAAAGAAAAGGTTAGAGTTTTTTCAAACTGTTTAACTATAGCAAATAGTGGTAGTGTAGGAGCCTGTTTTTATCAGCCTTTTGAATTTGTTGCAAGTGACCATGTAACTCAATTAAAAAATGATGCTTTTAGCCCATATACGTATAAATTCATTTCTTCTATTATTAAAAGATTGGGAGTAAAATACAGTTTCAATCGAGAAATGAACGATACAAGAATAAAAAAGGAGAAAATTATGTTACCTACGAATAAACTAGGAGAACCTGATTACGAATACATGGAGAACTACATAAAACATCTAGAATACATTAAGTTAAAGGAGTATTTGAATTTTAAATAGAAAATTATAAACAGTTTAAAAACCAGTAATAAAAAAATTACTGGTTTTTTTATGCTTAATGCTTTCCTTTTTTTGATTTGTTATTATGTTCTAATTATAGCAATTGAAAATTATTTTCAACTTTTTTGAAGTTTTCTGGCTTTTTGGAATTTTCCAACTATTTATTTAGAAATAAGGATACATACAGGGAATTAGGGATGTTTTCTAATAGGTATGGTTATATAATTAAAAAAGATAAAAGTATGATAACAAATGATTATTTGAGAGTTGCAGAGGTAGCAAAGGAAAAAAACATAACAACTAGAACAGTTAGAAATAAAATTAAAAAGTTAATTGGTGTTGTGGGTGATAACAAAATTATAAGAGAGAGTAATGAAGAATACAGAATTCATAAGTCTATTATAAATATGTTTGAACCTGAGAGAGTTCATCAAATAAAGTATTCTGCAATTACAATTGATCCGATTTTCAAATATACAGTTGAAGATTTGAAAAAAATTATGGATTGGATTATGGAGTTAATTAATGAAGATGAGGTAGAGATAAATTACAGCATCGAACAAAAAAAAGCAAATGGTAATAATCATTTGCATATCTATACGGAGAAATCCGTAAGCACTAAGTTTCTGAAGTGTGCAAAGTTTGCTATTCCTAAAATGAGTTATCACATCGCTGAAGTTTATGATTTAGAGGGATGGAAATCTTACATGCAAAAGGAAACCGATATAATAAAGTTGTTAAAAAAAAATGAAAAAAATGAAAAAAACAATTGAGATTAATGATTTAAAAAAAAATCAAAAACTAAGAAAAAAACTGGTTAATTATTGTTTATTAATGTACGAGCAAAATGCAATAATTCAAGATGATTACTTGATAATGGAGTACAATTGGTTGTCTAAAAATAATAAATTAGAAGATTTATTTAATGTAAAGTAATGGAACCGTTTCCGCTTATTAATTCATTCTTTTTTAAGTCAAAAAAGTATATAACCAGCATGTTATGTGTGAAATTTCTGGTATTTTTTTGTCTTTTAAACAGGTTTAATAACACGTTAATAATCAATGAGTTATTGATTTTACTATGTGTTTGATAGAGTAATGTTGAAAAAAGTTGCTTTGTCAATGAATTTTGAGAGATTTTAAAATTTTTTTTAGAAAAAATATGCAAAATACTGAGATAGAAGGTAAAATTCAGGTTCTACAAAAAGAAATTTCTGTAACAACAGATCCAGTTAAAAAATCAATTTTGCAAAAAGAATTGCAAATATTAAATTTTAGAAAACAAATTGATTTTTGTAAGAATAAAATAAAGCAAATTAGAAATAGTATGTAAAATGAAAGAGTTTAAGGTTAAAATTTGGGTAGGTGGTCGCCGTTCGGAGGTTAATGTTAAGGCGACTAATGGAACTAGTGCGATGAGTGTAGCAAAACGCTTGTTTCCTGATGCCCGAGTGATTACAGCACAGCAGTTAAAATAATAAATCCCGAAGCAATTCGGGATTTTTTTTTAAGCTACTAATTTTCTTATTTTTTGAATAGTTCCGTTTGACTTTCCTGTCAGCTTCATCGTATTTCTAACACTTTGCCCTTGTTTAAGGAACTTCACTACATCGGCATGTTCTTTTAGGAGTTGATTATTGTCCTTAGTTGAGCCTTCTTTTCTGCCAAGTTTACCACCATCTCTGATAAATTTCTCACGACCGCTATTCAATCGCTCTTTTATCATTGAAAGTTCTAAACTCGCAAAAGTTGAAGCAATACTTAACATAGTTTGAACCATACCGTTAATTTCTCCTGATGGTAAAAGTGTATGTAGTTTAAAGTTGTCGATTATGATGTTAATCTTGTTTTCGTTGCATTTTTCTAAGAATAAGGCAAACGAAGAAATTTTACGAGAAATTCTTGAAATTTCGATTGCAATAATATGCTTAACATTGTGTTTGATGGCATAATCCAAAATTTCAGCATTAACTTCATCATTTTTCGTTCCACTTTTATAGTAAGTGAATTCCTTTACGATTTCGTATTGACTAGAATATGTTGAGGTTAATTGTTCCGATTGACGGTAAACGTCCTGACGATTTTCGTTTGTTGAACAACGGCTAATAATGATTGCTTTCTCCATGGCTTATAAATTAAAATAGTTTATGTTTATATGTATATCAAAAATAATAAATAAAATTTATTATACAAAATAAATCAAAGAATAAAAATGATACAAAAAAGTGTACTAATTAAAGTTATTATAGATTTAAAATGATACACTTTAAGGAGTGATACAATATTTAAGTAGTTTTTATTCTGGTAAATCTATTTCTTTAAAAAATTCTGCTAAACTTACTTTTAAAAGTTTGCAAATTTTGATTAGGGTTTTAATTTCAAAATTAACTCCTTGTTCTAATCTCCAGTATGCGGATCTACTCATTTCTAAGTCATAAGCTATATGTTCATAGTTTTTATAACCTTTTTCTTTACGCAGAGATTTTAATCGGTTTGCAATTGCAATATATTCTGGTTCCTTTTGTGGACTTGATTTTTTTTCCATAATCAAATCTCAAAATTTTGTAGTTTATGAGGTACTCTAAAATATAGTGTACTATATATTAGAATTTTTATATTTTTGTCTTAATCAAATTTTAAAAAATGGTAGTTAGAAAAATTAATTTCGGGAATGGTTACATTAATGTTACTGAAGATACAGTTTCATATTATTTAGGCAATAGTCACCAATCAATTGATCGTAAATGTATTGGTACAATAAAGTCAAATAAAAAAACTTTTTTACTCAAAAATTCATGGACTTATTCTCTAAGAATCGTATTCTTTGGTGTTATCGCTTTAATTTTTAGTTTAATTACAAGTATTAGTTTTTTGACTTATGTTGGAATAGCGATATGTGTTTATGGCTTTTTGGCTTATTTAATTTTTATTTTATTTAGTATGCTTGGTATGCATCAAATTTCAAATTTTTTAATCGAAATTATTTTTGGGGTAAGAGGATATGAGGTAATGATTGAAAATACTTGTGGAGGTAAAAATATTTTATTCAATATACATAAAGAAGACAAAAACAAAGTTAATTCAATTGAACAATACAGATTAGATAAAACAATTATTGAAGATAAAAAAGATAACCCTTTAGAAGAGTTGGAAAAATTATCCGAACTCTTTAACAAAGGAATTTTAACAGAAGAAGAATTTAATGCTAAGAAGAAAATACTTTTGAATCTTTAAAAGTTAAAACTTGGGTTTGTCAAAATATTAAAGTATTTTTGTTAGGGTCTGTTGTCTTTATGAAATGTATGCAAGGTTTTTGAATTAACAACAGAATATTACCTGAAACTATTTCAGATGCAATAATGTACTTGCATAAGCTAATTTCTTAATTGTATGAATTCATTACTAAATAGTAAGCAAGTAATGGAATTATTAAACATTAAAAGTGAAACTACTCTAATTAAGTACGAACGTGAAGGAATAATTAAAGTAGCTCGTAGGTTTGGTAATCAAAAAAGATATTCTTTTAAACATATTCAAAAAATATTAGGAGAATGAAAAAGGGAGCGAAGGCTCCTTTTTTAGTACATGGAAATTACGCCGTAAATTACACAGTTAAAAGAAAAAACCCTTGATAATCATTTGAAAATCAAGGGTTTGTAAAATTTAAAGTGGTACCTCCAGGAATCGAACCAGGGACACACGGATTTTCAGTCCGTTGCTCTACCAACTGAGCTAAGGTACCTTTTGTATTCGGAAGAATTACTTCCTGAATGCGGGTGCAAATATAGAACCCTTTTTGTAATTTCCAAAACATTTTTTTAAAAAAATCAATTTGTATATTTGTCAATTCAAAAAATAAAAGATGCTTTTAACTATCGATATTGGAAATACAAGAATTAAATGTGCTGTTTTTGAACAAAATACGCTTCTTGAAAAATTTGTTTTTGACGAAAATGAAGCTTTAATTTTTTTTAAAAAAATTTTTAAAAAATTTAATAAAATCACTTTTTCTATCTCCTCTTCGGTCGGAAAATTAGAAAAAGAGTGTTTCGATTTCATAGAAAAGCACTCTAAATTAATTGTTATATCACATACAACATCATTCCCATTTAAAAATTTGTACGCTACACCTACGACCTTAGGAATTGACCGTATGGTTTTAGTTGCTGGTGCTTGCCTAACATTAAATGATAAAAATTGTCTAATTATTGATGCTGGCACCTGTATCACTTATGATTTTATGGATTCAAATAAAAATTATTATGGTGGTGCAATATCTCCTGGATTAAAACTAAGATATAAAGCCTTGCACAATTACACGGCAAAATTACCGTTATTAGATAAAGAAGAAGTAGATTATTTTATTGGCAGTTCTACAAATGAGGCAATACATTCTGGTGTAATAAATGGTGTGGTTTATGAAATTGAAGGTTTTATATCACAATATTTTCATAAATATCAACATTTAACAATAATTTTAACAGGTGGAGACGCAGATTTTTTGGCTAAAAGATTAAAAAGCACCATATTTGCCAATTCAAATTTTTTATTAGAAAGTTTGAATCAATTATTTAATTATGTACAAATAAAAAATGATTAAAAAATTTATAGTTTGTTTAACACTATTAAGTGGTGTTTTGGCTTTTTCTCAAAGGAATACTTATTCCCCATATTCTTATTATGGTTTAGGTGAAGTTAAATTTAGAGGCACTCAGAATGCTCGTGCTATGGGAGGTTTGGGGATTGAAGGAGATAGCATAAGTCTTAACTTGTTGAATCCTGCTTCCTATTCGCACTTAAAATTAACCTCTTTCGCTGTGGGAGCAACTACCTCATTTGCTAACTTAATTAATGAATCTAACACAAGTAAAGCAAAAAGTACTAACTTAGATTATTTAGCGATTGGAATTCCCATGGGTAAATTTGGAGCTTCATTTGGCTTAATACCTTACAGTGCAGTGGGATATAATGTTTCTAATGTAGGCGAAGATGAGTTTGGAAATCAAACCATAAAAACTTATACAGGTACAGGAAATATAAACCGTTTTTTTGCAGGTGTATCTTATTCAATTAACAAAGATTTAAGCATTGGTGCCGATTTTCAATATAATTTTGGAAATATTGAGACTCAAACTATAGAAGGCATATCAACAGTTCAGCTCTTAACCAGAGAGAAAAATTCATCTCAGATTTCAGGAACCTCATTTAATTTTGGAGCTCTTTACAATAAGAAAATTTCTGATAAATACCATCTTTATACAAGTTTGACATATTCTCCTGAAGCAAATTTAACTTCTAAAAATCAGAGAAATCTTGCAACAGTTGGCTATACCGCAAATGGAGCTGAAGTGATTTATAACAATCCACTTGATATACCTGTTGGCAATACAACTCAAACTATCCCTTCAAAATTTGCTTTTGGACTTGGTGTTGGTGAGAAAAACAAATGGATGATTGGTTCAGAAATAACTTTTAGAAACACTAGCTCTTTAACTAATAGATTTGAAGATTATACTTCTGGGACTTATGAAAATTCACAAAAGTACAGCATAGGCGGTTATTATATTCCTAAGTACGATTCTTTTTCAAGTTACTTAGAAAGAGTGGTTTACAGAGCGGGATTTAGATATGAAAATACAGGCTTAATTGTAAAAGAAAAAAGTATTAAAGATTATGGCATGAATTTTGGATTTGGATTACCACTTGGTTATTCAAAAATCGATTTGGGTTTAGAATACGGAGTAAGAGGAACCAAATACAATAATCTTATTAGAGAAAATTACTTTAATATTAGTGTAGGGTTATCATTAAGTGATAAATGGTTTAAAAAACGTAAAATAGATTAATAATTTTTAGAATAATTATAAAATGAGAACTAAATTATCTTTGTTATTTGTAGTTGCTGCAGGATTTTTTGTTAATGCTCAAAACAACGAAGCTTGTACGGAAACATTAAGTTTAATGGCTTCATCTGTAAAAGCAAAAGACCCATCTGGATATGAATATTTGACAACTTTAAGAAAAGATTGTCCCTCTTTTGATAAAAGAGTATACTCTTATGGTGAATTTGCAATTAAACAAAAAATTGATCAAACTTCAGGTGCTGAAAAAGAAAAATATGTGCGTGATTTAATGAAATTTTATGATGAAAATTATAAATATTTCCCTTCTGAAGGTGTTGGAGCTGATATGAAAAAAGGTTTGGCTTTATTTAATTATAAGTTAGGAACAAAAGAAGAGATTTTCGGTCTTTTCGATAAAGCTTTTACTTCTGATAAAGCAAACTTTGATTCTACAAGAGGTTTATATGCTTACTTTGAAATTTTCGTAAAAGATTACGAAGCAGGTAATAAAGGTATTGAATTACAACAAGTATTTGATAAATATGATGATATTTTAGAAAAACTAAATGAATTAGAAAAACAATATTCTGAAGAAAAAGATATTTTAATCTCTAAAGAAGAATCTGGACAAACATTAGACAGTAAAGAAGCTAAAGCTAAAAGCAGAGTGGAAGCTAATTTAGAAGATATTGCAACTGTAACTTCAAGTATGGATGCTATTATTGTGCAATTATCTACTTGTGATAAGTTAATTCCTTTCTATCAAAAATCGTTTGAACAAAACAAAACAAACAAAGTTTGGTTATTAAGAGCTGCTGATCGTTTAGAAGCGAAAGAATGTGATAGCGATCCGTTATTCTCAAAAATCTCTGAAGCCCTTTTAAAAGTTGATCCTAGTGCAGCAGCCTATGAAAAACAAGGAATTGTAGAATACCAAAAGAAAAATACGGCTAAAGCTGTTGAATATTTAAACCAAGCAGCAGAAATGTATACAGATAACACTAAAAAAGCGAATGTGTACATGAAAATTGCTACAATTTATTCAAAATCAAATAAGAGCCAAGCAAGAAATTATGCTAAGAAAACACTTTCTGTAAAACCTTCTTATGGTAAAGCTTATTTATTAATTGCTCAATTATACGGTAGCAGTATTAACGACTGTGGTGGTGATCAATTTGAAAAGAGAGCAATGTATTGGTTAGCTGCAAACTATTGTGATAAAGCAGCTGCTGCAGACTCATCTTTAAAAGCAACGGCTTCTAAAATGGCTGCAGGTTACAGAGCTTCTGCCCCATCAAAAACAGAAATATTCACGCATCCTAGTGGAAATATGTCTGGAAAGAGAATTGCTTTCAACTGTTGGGTTGGCGAAAGTGTAACAGTTCCTTCATTGTAAAATGAACAAAAGAAAAATAAATAAATTACTTAATATAGTCATGATACTTGGTGTCATGGCTATATTTTTTTCTTGTGAAGGCTCAATAAAAGATGTCCAAAAAATTAAACGATCCTCCTTTTTTCCCAGTGGTGAAGCAGATTCAATTAATTTAAAATACACCGATTCTGGAAAAATAAAATCTGTTTTAAGAAGCAAAAAGATGCTTGATTATAGCAATATTGAAAATGGATTTACTGAATTTCCTGAAGGCGTTTTAGTAACCATGTTTGATGAAAACAATAAAACCACAATCATTGAATCGAATTATGCTATATCTTACAAAAAGACAGATATAATTGATTTACAAGGCAATGTAGTTATTACTTCTCATGATGGAAAAAAATTAGAAACTGAACAATTGTATTTTGATCAAAAAAACGAATGGTTTTTTACTGAAAAGCATTTTAAATATTCCGATGGGACTGGTGGTTTCTTACAAGGCCCAGGTGTTGATTTTAGCAAAGATTTTAAAATCTTTAATATGCAAACAACCAATGGGGAAATTAATAATGTAGAGGAGTAATATGTTTTGTTATTGAATAATTTAGTATTTTTGAAGAAAATTATTAAGATGAAATACACTAAATATATTCAATATGTTTACCTTTTATTTGCTGTTTTCTTTATTTATGATGCAATAACAAAATATCTGAATGGCAAAAATTATTTTTTAAGTCTTCTATTCGTTGGATTAGCGATTTTTATGTTTCTATTTAAAAGAAGATTTTATAACAAATACAATAACGGTCAAAAATAACAAATGGAAATAGCCATAATTGTTATTTGTTTATTGCTTTCAGCCTTTTTCTCAGGTATGGAGATTGCTTATGTTTCTTCCAATAAGGTATTCTTATCTATTGAAAAGAAGCAAAACAATTTTAATTCCAAGATTCTATCAAAACTTATAGAAAAGCCGTCTCAATTTATCACCTCCATGTTAGTAGGAAATAATGTGGTATTGGTAATTTATGGAATTTATTCAGGAGACATACTAATGGATTGGATTGGCATGTTAAAATATGAATTTTCCCCATTTGTAAGTTTGCTGATACAAACCATTCTGTCAACAGCAGTTATTTTAATGACAGCAGAGTTCTTACCAAAAGTATTTTTTCAAATCTATGCTAATTCCTTTATAAAATTATTTGCTGCCCCAGCATATTTGTTTTATTTATTGTTTTATTGGGTTTCAAAATTTATAATTTGGATTTCAGATTTTATATTGAAACGATTTTTTAAAACGGATGGAGATCAAGTACAAGATTATTTTAGTAAAGTAGAGCTTGGAAATTACATTAGTGAACAAATGAATAGTATTTCCGATGAAGATGAAATTGATTCTGAAATACAAATTTTTCAAAATGCTTTAGAGTTTTCTGATCTAAAAGCTAGAGATATTATGACTCCAAGAACTGAAATTTCTGGATTAGATATTCTTGATTCGGTAACTGATTTAAAGGATTTGTTTGTTACTACGGGCTATTCTAAAATTGTAGTATATCAAAACTCTATCGATGATATTATTGGTTATGTACATTCCTTCGAATTGTTTAAAAAACCAAAAACAATAAAATCAGTAATGATTCCTATCGAATATGTGCCAGAGACTATTTATATTAAAGATTTATTAGATATACTCACAAAAAAAAGAAAAAGTATGGCTGTCATACTAGATGAATATGGAGGAACATCGGGTATTGTAACCGTAGAAGATATTATTGAGGAACTTTTTGGAGAAATAGAAGATGAACATGATTTAGATGAAGAATTAATAGATGAAAAGATTGAAGAAGGTGTTTATCTTTTTTCTGCACGATTAGATGTAGAATATATTAATGAGAAATATAATCTTGAAATTCCTGAAAACGATTCTTATAGTACATTAGGTGGGTATATTGTTCACAACACGAAAGAAATACCGCAAAACAAAGAAAAAATTAAGATAGAAAACTTTGAAATAACCATTCATTCTGCCTCAAATAAAAAGATAGAATTGGTTCGACTTTCTATCCTAGAAGAAAAACAATAAAAAAAACATAAAATTTTAATAGAAATTATAACTTTTCTATTTTATTATTAAATAGATAATTGTATTTTCGCCCACTGAATTAAATTAATATATAAAAATGGCAGTTTTAAATAATATTAGAAAACGTTCTGGATTACTTATCATTATTATTGGTCTTGCACTAGTTCTATTCTTACTTCCAGAGTTATTTAAAAATGGTTTTAGCTCAAACGACAATAACGTTGGTGAAGTAAATGGTACTGATATTGTTGCTCAAGATTTTATGAGAAAGACCGCTCAACTTGAAAAGCAAAGTCAACAAGGGCAAATGAGTGCTACTCAAGCAATGAATTCTGTTTGGGAACAAGAAGTGAGAAGCATCATTGTAAAAGAACAAATTGAAAAAATTGGTTTAGGAATTGGTAAAGAACAGTTAATTAATGTTATTAAAGCTAATCCTTATTTCGCTCAAAATCCTCAATTTTTAAATGAGGCAGGTAAATTTGACGAAAATAAATTTAAAGAATTTGTAAAGTCTATTAAAAATGATCCTAATCAAGATCGTTGGGCACAATGGCAAGAATTTGAAAGAGAAGTAGAAAAGTCAACAATTGAACAATTATACTATAACTTGCTAAAAGGTGGTGTTTATACAACCCAAGCAGAAGGAAAATTTAAGCATGTATTAGATACTAAAAAAGTAGATTTTGATTATGTTACCGTTTCATTTGCAACTGTAAATGATGATCAAGTAAAAGTGTCTGACGATGAAATTATGGCTTACATGAAGAAAAATTCAAAAAAATACAAATCAGATAATACAAGAAGTATTGATTATGTATTCTTTGAAAACAAACCTTCAAAAGAAGATGAAAAAGCTTTAGAAACTCAATTTTATGGTTATATTAATGGAAAAGTAGATGGAACAGATACTGTACCGAGTTTTAAAAACATCAAAATTGAAAATGTAGCTCAATTTGTAAATGCTGAATCTGAAACACCTTTCGATTCTACTTATGTTACTAAAAATAATCTTCCTATTGAATTTCAAGAGCAATTATTCAATTTAACTAATGGTGAAGTATTTGGGCCTTATGTAAACAATGGTTACCAATCTTTATCAAGAATGATGGGGAAAAAATCTAATGCAAGTGCAAAAGCAAGTCACATATTATTAGCATATCAAGGAGCTCAAAGCTCATCTGCTACAAGAACTAAAGAAGAAGCTCAGGCTTTAGCGAATAGTTTATTAGCTCAAGCAAAAGCTAATCCAAATGGTTTTGCAGCTCTTGCTCAAGCTAATTCTGATGATCCAGGATCAAAAAATAATGGTGGTGAGTATGACAATATTACTCCTGGCCAAATGGTACCTAAATTTAACGACTTTGTATTCAATAATGGTGTGGGTACTATTGGAGTGGTTGAAACTGATTTTGGTTTCCACGTAATTAAAGTATTAGCTAAATATGATGCAATACAATTGGCAACCATCACTAAGAAAATTGAGCCATCTGAAAAAACAATAGATGGTAATTATGATAAAGCTAGTAATTTTGAAACAGATGCAGCAGGTAAAAACTTTGAAGAAGTTGCTAAAAAAGCAAATGCTACAATTGTACCTGCAACTAACTTAAGACCTTCAGACGAATATGTTCAAGGATTAGGTGCACAAAGAGAAATTGTTCGTTGGGCATTTAATGAAGATACAAATAAAGGAGATATTAAACGTTTTGAAACTGCTAATGGTTTTGTTGTAGCTTCTGTAAAAGACAAAAACGAAACAGGTTTATTAAGTATGGATATCGCTAGACAATCTGTGGGAGCTATCTTAAGAAATGAGAAAAAAGCTGAAATCATCAAAAAGAAAATGAGTGGTGCTTCATTAGAAAATATCGCTAAAGCAACTGGTGGTTCAGTAATTACTATTACAGATGTTGCTTTAGGAAATCCAAGCATTGCAAATATTGGTTCAGAGCCAAAAGTAATAGGAACAGCTTTCAATTTAGAAGCAGGAAAAACTTCTGGATTAGTAGTAGGTAACAGTGGTGTGTTCATGGTGAAAACTAAAAAAATAACCAATGCTCCTGAGACTAAAGATTTCTCTACTTTAGTAAGCCAAAAACAAATGCAGGAAGCAAATTCGGCACAACAAAGAGCTTATCAAGCGTTAAAAGACAAAGCTGATATAACAGATAATAGAGGTAAATTCTAATTTACTATTTAGTTAAAAATAACAAAAGCCCTTGTATCTTTTATACAAGGGCTTTTTTATTAATATTATTTTCAACCCAAGAATTGCTTTATATTTTGTTATAATATCCTAAAACAGGATAAGATGGCTTAAAATCATTTTTTTAATAATAAAAGAACTCTCGTTTGTTTTTTACTTGTTAAAGTATAGTTTAATTTATTTGGGTATTCTTCTCATTAAATTACTGCTCTAAATATTTTTAATTATAAAATTGTTTGTGTGATTATTAATTAAGTAGATTTAATACTTTTCTGTATTTTTAAAGAGTTAGTTCAAAAATCCATTTGGGTTGGTCTTAAAAATATGTAAATTTGTAAAAATCTTAGTTACGAATGATATCCATAAATCCAAAAGACGTTACACCTGCTAAATTACAAGGCTATTTGCAAGGAGCGGTAGCACCTAGACCTATCGCATTTGCAAGTACTATTGATGAAAATGGCAATCCAAATTTATCACCATTTAGTTTTTTTAATGTTTTTAGTGCCAATCCACCGATATTAATTTTTTCTCCAGCAAGAAGAGTACGGGATAATACGATTAAACATACTCTTATTAATGCACATAGTACCAAAGAAGTAGTGATTAATGTGGTAAATTATGATATAGTGCAGCAAATGTCACTTTCAAGCACCGAATATCCTGATGGTGTTAACGAATTTGAAAAAGCGGGTTTAACAATGCTTCAGTCTGATATGGTAAAGCCTTTTCGAGTAGCAGAAAGTCCCGTGCAATTTGAATGCAAAATAAACGAAATTATAGCATTAGGAAATGAAGGTGGAGCTGGAAATTTAGTGATTTGTGAAGTAGTAAAAATACATGTTTCGGAATCGATTTTAGATGCAAATGGAGGTATCGATCAGCATAAAATTGATTTGGTGGCACGATGTGGAGGTAATTGGTATTCAAGAGCCAATAGTGGCTTGTTTGAAGTTGAAAAACCACTTTCAACTATGGGAATTGGAGTAGATGCTATTCCAGAGTTTATTAAGAAAAGTACAGTTTTCTCTGGGAATGATTTAGGAATTTTAGGAAATGTCGAAAGTATTCCAAACGAAGAAGAAATTACTATCTTTGTAAACGAAAATTTCGGAGTAAAAGCCGTTTTGAGTAGTGATGATGAAATCAAAAAACACGAACTTGCCAAGCAATATATTGATAAGAATGAGGTCTTAAGCGCTTGGAAAGTATTATTAGCAAATAAATAAATTTATAAGAAATGGAAGTAACAGGAAGAGTAAAAGTGATTAACCCAGTGCAACAGGTTAGTGCAACATTTAAGAAAAGAGAGTTAGTGGTTACCACAGAAGAACAATATCCACAACATATCATGATTGAGTTTACTCAAGATAAAACAGATTTATTAAATAATTATACACCTGGGGAACAAGTTAAAGTATCTATTAATTTAAGAGGTAGAGAATGGGTAAATCCACAAGGTGAAACTAAATATTTTAATTCTATTCAAGGTTGGAGAATTGAAAAATTACAAGCTGAAGCACCGGTAACTGGGCAAATGCCTCCAATGCCAGCTGCAGATGCTTTTGAACCAGCTACCAATTTTAATGAAGAAGAACACGACGATCTTCCTTTTTAAAAACAATACTATATCAAGTACAAGTCAGAAGTTTTAGTGAACACTATAATTTCTGACTTTTTTAATACTACCTTTTTAACATGCATTTTTTAACAAAAGACATTTATTTTCCACCCGTAGAGGAAGCTTCACCTGAAGGCATATTGGCTGTAGGTGGAGATTTATCCTTAGAGCGTCTTTTGCTAGCTTATAAAAGTGGTATTTTCCCTTGGTTTGAAGAGGATGAACCTATTCTTTGGTGGGCACCTGAGGAACGTATGGTGTTATTTTTTGAAGATTTGAAAATTTCAAAAAGTATGCGAAACGTACTCAATCAAAATAAATTTAAAGTCACATTTAACACGGCTTTTAAAGAAGTGATTTCCAATTGCAAAAAAATAGTTAGAAAAGACCAACCGGGCACTTGGATTACAGATGAGATGGTGGAAGCCTATTGTAAACTACATGAAATAGGAGTGGCTAAAAGTGTCGAAGTATGGTTAGATAAGGAATTAGTAGGTGGTTTATATGGTGTCGATTTAGGGCATATCTTTTGTGGTGAAAGTATGTTTTCCAAAGTTTCCAATGCAAGTAAAGTTGCGTTTATTCATTTGGTAAAGTTTTTGGAACAAAACAACTATCGCATTTTGGATTGCCAAGTCTATAATGATCATTTAGCCTCATTAGGTTGTGTGGAAATCGATAGAGATGATTTTATGATGGTTTTGCAGCATGGTATTTCCAATTTAAAAACGTAGCTTCCTAAATTGCCATTCCAAAGTATTCAACACAATCAATTCATTAGTTAAACAAGGTAAATTGGTAATCACCTTTAAGGTTTCATGAGCCATCATTGTACCAATAATACCTGGTAAAGTACCTAAAACACCATTCAAACTACAATTAGGAACATCTTCTGGATTGGGTGGTTCTGGGAAAATATCCCTTAGGTTTTTACTTCCTTTATGATTGAACACAGCAATTTGTCCTTCAAATTTTAAAATGCTACCATAAACTAATGTTTTTCCTAGTTTTACACATGTATCGTTCACCAAATAACGCGTACTAAAATTGTCACAACCATCTATAATTATATCAAAATTGGAAAGAATGGGTTCACAGTTAGCTATTGTCATTTTTTCATTAAAAACTTTATAGTTTATGTTCGGATTCAACTCTTTCAATAGTTCTAAGGAAATAGTAGCTTTAGGAGAACCAATCTGATTTTCGCGATATAAAATTTGACGGTGTAAATTGGATAATTCAATCACATCAAAATCAACAATACCAATTGTACCTACACCTGATGCTGCCAAATATTGTAGAATAGGGCAACCTATGCCACCAGCTCCAATTACTATTATTTTTGCTTTTTTAATTTTTTCCTGACCTTCGTTTCCTATTTCAGGAAGTTGCATCGGTTTGGTGTAACGTAAATAATCTTGAATAGTAAGCATTTTTCACTCTTAATTTATTGGTTTTTTTATATCGTAATGTTAACACTTTAGACTTTAAGACTTTCTTCTTGATGACTATAGGTTCTATCCCAATCTTTCCAAACTGGTTCGTATCCTTTTTGTTTGATGATAGCAGCGATTACATCAGCCGAACGCTCATCGCTGGTTTCAAATTGTTCCAACGATTGTTTGTCTACACTATAACCTCCAGGATTGGTCTTTGAACCCGCGCTCATAGTAGTTGTTCCAATAGGAATAATATGATTTCTGAAATTCTCATTTTCTCGAGTTGAAATGGAAATTTCTAAATCGGGATTCCAAATACGATAGGCACAGATTAATTGCGTAAGGTCTTTATCATACATGATAAAATTAGGTTCAATAATACCTTCAGCAGGTCTAAGTCGAGGAAAGGATACCGAATATTTAGTTTGCCAATAGGTTTTCTGTAAATAATCGATATGTAAAGCATTAAAGAAACTATCGGTTCGCCAATCTTCCAAACCTAATAACACTCCTAATCCTATTTTATGAATGCCTGCTTTTCCAATACGATCGGGAGTTTCTAAACGAAATTCGAAATTCGACTTTTTCCCTTTCGGATGATAGTGCTTGTACACTTCTTGATGATAGGTTTCTTGGTAAACCAAAACAGTATGCACACCCGCTTGATGTAAACAATGATATTCTGATTCACTAAGTGGCTGTACTTCTACCGAAATAGTTGCAAAGTGTTTTTTAATAATTGCGATGGCATTTAAAAAATAGTGGATGTTAACGGTGTAATTGGCTTCTCCTGTAACTAATAAAACATGATTGAAACCGGCTTCTTTTAAGACTTCAATTTCTGCTTTTATCTCATTATCCGTTAATGTTTTTCTTTTAATCTTGTTGTCCAAACTGAAACCACAATAGGTGCATATATTCTGACATTCGTTGCTTAAATATAAAGGAGCATACATTTGGATGGTTTTTCCAAAGCGCTGTTTGGTTAACAAATGGCATTTTTGAGCCATTATTTCTAAATAATCGGAAGCAGCTGGAGCAATAAGATGCAAAAAATCGGTTAGTGTGCACTTTTCTTTCGAAAGGCTTTTTTCCACATCAGCAGCGGTAGTTTGATATATCTTATTTTGAATGGTTTCCCAATCATACTGTTTGAATATTTCTGTAAAGTTGCTCATCTGTTTTGGTTTAGAATAGATAACGAATTGTATAGATTTTTATTCATTTAAGAATGCCGTTAAGGGGCTCGAAGCTTGCGCTAGATTAGAAATTTGACCTAATTGAGCCTCATATGCTTTTCTACCAGCAAATACAGCTTCTTTAAAGGCTTCGGCCATTAGTTTTGGATTTTGTGCCACCGCAATGGCTGTGTTTACTAAAACCGCATCGGCTCCTATTTCCATGGCTTTTGCTGCATCTGATGGAGCACCAATACCCGCATCTACAATTACAGGGACTTTACTTTGTTCGATAATAATTTCTAAAAAATCAATTGTTTTTAAACCTTTGTTGCTTCCAATTGGCGAACCTAAAGGCATAACAGCTGCTGTTCCAGCATCTTCTAAAAGTTTGCATAAAACAGGATCAGCATGAATATAAGGTAACACAATAAAACCATCTTTTGCCAAAGCTTCAGTAGCTTTTAAGGTTTCAATGGAATCGGGTAATAGGTATTTGGGATCGGGATGAATTTCTAATTTTAGAAAAGAGGTTTCAAAGGCATCTCTTGCCAATTGAGCGGCAAGAATAGCCTCTTTTGCATTTCGTGCACCAGAAGTATTGGGTAATAAATGAATATGCTTGTAGTTCAAATGAGAAAGAATGGCATCGGTTTCTGTTTCAAAATCGACTCTTTTTAACGCTACAGTTACTAATTCGCTTTCGGAAGCCAAAATAGCTTCTTCCATTTGTTGGTTGGAACCAAATTTACCCGTTCCTAAAAATAAACGGGAAGAGAAGGAAGTAGTTCCTATTTTAAATGTTGACATATATTTTTTCGTTTAGTGTTGTTATAAGTGATGGGTTTTGGGTAAGTAAACCAGAAAGTGCCACTCCATGAAGACTTGTTTCCATTAGTAAATCGATATCTTCTAAAGTAATACCACCTATGGCTATTACTGGTGTAAAAATGTTTTCTTGTTTCATTCTCTGAAGCAGTTTTTCATAGCCTTCTAATCCTAGAATGGGACTTAATTTTTCTTTGGTAGAAGTAAAACGGAAAGGACCAAGTCCAATGTAATTGCAGTTTTCATTTACTCTTTGTTGCATATGTTCCCATGTATTAGCCGTACCGCCAATAATTTTTTTATCTCCTAAAATATTTCTTGCAACCTTAATGGGCATATCATCTAATCCTAAATGAACTCCGTCTGCGTCTAACTGATAAGCCAAGTCAACCTTATCATTAATAATAAAAGTGGCTTCATACGATTGACAAAGAACTTTGGTTTGTTCTGCAACGCTATAAAAATCTTGGGCATTGGCATTTTTAAAACGCAATTGAACCCATTGACAGCCATGATCTAAAACATTTTTAATGTTTGAAAGTTGTTCTTCTATGGTGTTTCCTTGTGAAATATACTGTAGTTTGTTATGCATAATGATATCCTAATAAAGTGGGATTGGAATTGAGATAGTTTTCAATATATAATTTGGCTTTTTTACAGGAAAAGTATAGATCTTCTCCTAAAGCAAGATGTGCGGCAATTGCAGTCGCTAAGACACACCCAGTACCGTGTTTTTCATAAAAGACCTTATGGGTTGGCGGTATACTTATTTTTTTATTTGCAATGAATAAATCATCTGTACCCGTGTTTTCTTTGTTATGACCTCCTTTTAAAAGTACAGCACAATAGGCTGAAAGTGTGAATGTTCCGTTTTCGATGCTGCATCCAAAAGGAATTAATTTTACAATCTCTTGATAATTCGGTGTAATTATATCTACTTGTTTGAGTATATGGTGCAATTGCTTTTGATTTTCAATCTTTAAAAAGTCAAAAGCAGTACTGGAGCGCAAAACCGTATCCCAAACGATTTTTACTTCTGGAACCCATTTTTTGCAACTCAATACGACTGCTTCTAAATAGTCTAAAGAAGGTACAATGCCTATTTTAATTACGGAAACAGGATAAGTTTCTAAAAGTAAACGTATCGATTCCAGCACAAAATCTAGGGGTATCCATGTGGTTTTTATAAAGGTACTTTCGGTTTGAATTGTATTTGCTGTTAAAACGGATAAACCATATACTTGAAGTAGTTCCAATGTTTTAATGTCTGCTAAAACACCAGCCCCTCCAGAAGGATCAAAACCCGCTATGGTAAGTAAGTATGGACAATTTTTTGACATTTTTTGAAATTTTGAATAGGGTTGGTACTGTTCCAAATTGTGCCAAGCAAAGCCACGTCATCGAAACCTTGTGTAAGGGTTGCTACTATATTTTCGGCTGAAATTCCTCCTAAAGCAATCCATTTGGTTTTCCAATTGTTTCGTTCTTTTGTTTGCTTTAAGAGGTTTTGACTAGGTTTATAATCGGTTTTAGAAATACTAGGATAAATCGGACCTATAAAAGCATAATCATAGGATTCAGCTAAGTTGTTAAAATCAGTTATTGTATGTACGGAAGTAGATAAAAACGGAACTGGTTTTTGATAGGTATCGGAAATTGTTTGTCTTACTTTTTCTGTAAAATGTAGCCGTTCCAACTGAAATTCTGCAACTAAATTATAGTGTTGATGCAATACCAATTTAGAATGGTATTTTGAATCAATAGCAGCTATATAGCAACGTAATTCTTCTTCTGAAGCATCTGGTTTTCGAATGTGAAACAACTCCATGCTTTCTTCAAAAAGAGCATGGATGATGTTTATTTCATTCACTATTTCCGTTGGATTTGAAATTACTATCATGATTTTTCTTTTATTAAATCTAAGTTCTCGATACATTTTTTATTCCGTTTCTCTCCATAAAAAACACACGAACTGACGATTGCTACAAATAAAGTTCCTTTCCGTTTTCGATAAATTCTTCCGACATTTCTTGCATGCCTTTCTCGGCTGCTGCGGTATCTCTAATTTCTTGAGAAATCTTCATAGAGCAAAATTTGGGACCACACATCGAACAAAAATGGGCTACTTTAGCACCGTCTGCAGGTAAGGTTTCATCGTGAAATTCTCTAGCGGTGTCTGGATCGAGTGCCAAATTGAACTGGTCTTCCCAACGAAATTCAAATCGGGCTTTACTCAAAACATTGTCACGATATTGTGCTCCTGGATGTCCTTTAGCTAAATCGGCTGCATGAGCGGCAATTTTATAGGTAATTACACCATCTTTAACGTCTTTTTTATTAGGTAAACCTAAATGTTCTTTCGGAGTTACATAACACAACATGGCACAACCATACCAACCAATCATAGCGGCACCAATAGCAGAAGTGATATGATCATAACCTGGAGCAATATCGGTTGTTAAGGGACCTAAAGTGTAAAAAGGAGCTTCGGAACAATGTTCCAATTGTTTGTCCATATTTTCTTTTATCAGGTGCATGGGTACGTGACCCGGACCTTCAATAAAGACTTGGACATCATGTTTCCATGCTATTTTAGTCAATTCGCCCAATGTTTCTAATTCAGCAAATTGAGCAGCATCATTAGCATCAGCAATAGAACCCGGACGGAGACCATCTCCCAAAGAAAAGGCAACATCGTATTGTTTCATGATTTCGCAAATTTCTTCAAAATGCGTATATAAAAAGTTTTCTTGATGATGGTACAAGCACCATTTGGCCATAATAGAACCGCCACGGGAAACGATACCTGTTACCCGATTCGCAGTAAGGTGAATATAACGGAGTAAAACACCTGCATGAATGGTAAAATAAGAAACGCCTTGTTCTGCTTGTTCAATTAAAGTATCTCTAAATATTTCCCAAGTTAAATCTTCAGCCACGCCTTTTACTTTTTCTAAGGCTTGATAAATAGGTACTGTTCCGATGGGAACTGGAGAGTTACGAATAATCCATTCTCTAGTTTCATGAATATTTTTACCTGTGGAAAGATCCATAATGGTATCGGCACCCCAACGACATGCCCAAACTGCTTTTTCAACTTCTTCTTCAATGCTAGAAGTGACCGCACTGTTTCCGATATTAGCATTAATTTTGACCAAAAAATTTCTTCCTACAATCATAGGTTCGCTTTCTGGATGATTGATATTGTTTGGAATAATGGCACGCCCAGCGGCTACTTCACTGCGTACAAATTCGGGAGTAATTTTGTTTTTAGGCGTATTGGCACCAAAACTTTCGCCTGCATGTTGGCATTGTATGGCTTTGGATTGGTTTTCTTGTTGTTCAATGCGTTGGTTTTCGCGAATTGCAATATATTCCATTTCTGGAGTAATGACGCCTTTTTTAGCATAGTACAATTGCGTTACATTGGCTCCTTTTTTAGCACGCATGGGTTTGTGTAAGAATTCGAAACGCAAATGGTCTAGTTCAGGATTGTATAAGCGTTCTTTACCATATTCAGAAGAAATTTCGGTTAATTCTTCTACATCACCTCGGTCTAAAATCCATTGTTCGCGTAAACGCGGCAATCCTTTTTTAACATCGATTGTTGTATTCGTATCGGTATAAGGACCTGAAGTATCATAAACGGTAATGGGTGGATTTTTTTCCACACCTCCTTTGGCTAATTTAGTATCAGACAACGTAATTTCGCGCATGGCTACTTTTATAGGGTGTAATTGTCCATCGATGTATACTTTTTTAGAGTTGGGAAACGGGGTACGTGATATTTTTTCTTCGTTTGTCATAATTTATTTAGTTGAAAGATTGAAAGATTGGAATAACGCTATTAACCACCTTGAGTAGCTGTAATAATTAGAATTGTATCTGTTGGAGAAAGAAAATAATGTTCCCATTGATTTTTGGGGACCACCATTTCGTTTACGGCAATAGCAATGCCGTTTTGTTTCGTAGGAAGTTCGGCATCGATTAATTCTTGAATGGTAAGCGATGGGCGATCGAAGGTTTTGTTTTTGTTGTTGATTTTTAATTCCATTCCTGAGTGATTTTAGTATATAGGTATACTTTAGGAATGGCTATAACGGTACAAAAATATGTACCAGAAGTCATCTTACTTTTCCCTACGCTAGTATGAACTAGATCAGGTTCAGAGGGTAAAATCTCAGCCTGTAACATTACAGACACCCCTAAAGTGTGAAACAAATGTAGTGAAATGAAATGAAAAAAAATGGAAAACGAAATAAAATAACAAAATAATAGCAAGTGGTTTTATTTGTTTTGTAAGTACCAATTTTAAGTTTTTATAGAATTACAAGTGCAACAAGGCATCCTCCTATAGTATTTTTGAAATATACAAGTGCAACAAGGTACATTACTATAGTGAAGGCTACTATTACAAGTGTAGTAGTATATACTCCTATAAGAAGTGCTTACAAGACGGTTTTACTTTAGATAGGTGTTGATGACTATTTTAAAATAACAAAAGCCACTTGTTATGTGGCTTTGTCTTTTTATTGTGCTACGAGGTCTCCTGACCTCGTAGAGCGTGTACGTTTTATTTAGAACTCTTCGGAGAGCTGGTCTTATCTTCTCCTTCTTTAGAAGTTGTGCAAAAAATAGCAGAAGTTTTAAATGTCTCTATAGATACTTTAGTATTTGGACAAAAAAATGCCGAAGACGATATAAACGATAAAGAATTAGCTACTTTGTTTAAAAAGTACAGCATTTGTCTGATAAACAAAAAGAAACCGTTAAAGACCTTATTACTACATTTGTCTTTCAAAAAGATATTCAAAAACAGTTTTCTTAAAACTTTACAACAACACTATAAAACAACAAAAGCCACATTGCTGTGGCTTTTTGTTTTTATATTGTGCTACGAGGTCAGGAGACCTAGTAGAGCGTGCAACTAGTTGTCAAAATGTTCAGAAAAATATATTCTTAAAAAAACAAGAATAGCCATTATTAAGACAAACCATTTAAAAAATTTTAAATTGTTAATATAACTTTTTAATAAATGGTTATTGACGTTTTCTTCCATTTGAAAAGACTTTTCTGGGTATTTCTTTTTATTTAATTAGAACTCCTTGGAGAGTTGGGTGCTCTTTTAGATTTTTTATAAGCCTGCATAATTTTTTTTTCAAGATAATCAATATCACATTCTAGAAGAGCACTTGAAATTATAATACTATTTTTATAATCCCAATTATGCGACCATCGAAGAAATTTTTTTAACAAGTTATTGTTGACTCTTTGAATAATACCTTTTTTTAAAAAAATTTGAATACAATTTTTCTTAATTCTTTTGATTTTATAAATTTCGTCCCATCGTATTTTTCCAATAGTTTCATATTTTGAATTATCAATAAAAAATTCTTCAGTAATGATTAGTGCATAACTTCTTGGTACGAGATTTAAAAAAGAATATAATAATGCCAAAAAATACATCATTGCAATTATTCCAAGCAGAGTTATGTGCCATTCTTTCATTAAAAAATTTCGAATAAAAATCTTTGGTTCTAATATAAACCAGATGGATATAGATAGCATTACTATAATAAATAAAATTCCAAAAACAATTCTTTTCTTATTAAAATTAATTCTATTTTCCATTTTTCTTATCTAAATAAATTATTCCAGCGAGAGCAAGTTATTAAAAATAAATTTTACCATTGTTAAACATTCTACTAGAATTACCAAACTGGCATAGCAGTTGTAAATGTGCCTTTAACCGTTCCGCTTTTAGGTTTAGAAAGATCTTCATAAATCTCCTCCATTTTTTCTTCCCCAACAGCACTACCAACAACAGCTCCAACAAATACAGTAACAATAACTCCAGGACCTGTTTTAATACCTAACAATCCTAGAGTTCCTCCTGCTATAGCTCCACCTAGCCATCCTCCTCCAAGATTTCCTACGGCACCTGCTACTTGTTTATTTCCTTCATGTGTGTTTGTTTGATAACCATAATAAATTTCAGGAACTTCTAAAGCAGCAGAAACTCCCCATGATCCCCAATTAGTACCTTTTGCGGCAAAACCATAACCAGTCGTCCCATTAAAATAAAATCCCTTTAAATTATGTAGCCCTCTCATATTTGGTTTCCAATAAAATCCATTTCCGTATTTTGCTGTACTAAGAACTACATATCCTCCTTTTTTTGATAATCCTTTAAAATTTTCACTTAAACCAGCAAGTAATTCATCGAGATATTCCAAATCTCCTTGACCTCCATATGTATAGACTGTATATGGTACTGCTAGTGGTAGTGGTACAAGTTTATTTTCAAAATTATTAAAATCATAAGGTTTCATCCACTCACAACCATAACCATAACCGCTTAAAGAGAAATTCGACATCAAATCTGTAAAATTATTCTGACTGCTTCCTCCATAAACTGTAATTTCAGGTAAGTTTATTGTGCCTCCGTTTAAAGCTCCTGCTTCTGCACTAATCCAAGGACCATACACAGTTCCACTTCCATTGCTCAATTGATGTTCTTCAAGACCTTCAAGCTCAATAGAATCTATTAACCTATTTCCGCTAAACTGATACGGAGTATACCATGGATATTTTTTCTCAAGCGGATCCGTTGCAAAAAACCTACCCACTCTCGGGTCATGCATTCTAAAAGTGTAGTTTAAACTATTTCCTTCCCCTTTTAGCTCGTCATCTTTTTCTTGTCCTTGGAAGCCGTAACGGTAGGCTGGGCTTGAGTAAGTGCGGCCTGGCAAGGTCATTCCAAAAGGATAGTAGTCATTATGCTTGATACACTACTTTTAACAATATCTTAAGCGATTTTAAAAA
This sequence comes from Flavobacterium sp. 9AF, assembly GCF_902506265.1. Lineage (GTDB taxonomy): Bacteria > Bacteroidota > Bacteroidia > Flavobacteriales > Flavobacteriaceae > Flavobacterium. The sequence continues at coordinate 1,475,982 of NZ_LR733556.1, forward strand.
GTATAAAAACGACACTTTTTAGCAATTTTCGACACTTTTTGAAGCACTTTTTAAGCAAAAATCAGGTCGTTTTTTAGGCTATTTATAAGAACGTTTTGTCTCTCAAAGATTAGACTTTTTTTAAAATGGTTTACAGGTTTTAAACTAATTATAAACTCTTAAAGTAGAAGCGTTAACTTGTTGCACTCGGTATTGTTTCATTGGATATTCTTTTCCAGGTGCCTGACCAGTAAAAAAACTATATTCTGCATCATCACAAGCACAAACTGCTTTAATTCCATTTATAGTCATTGTAGAACAATTACTTAATGATTGATTTGGACAAGCTGCATCAAATGCTACATAATTATTACTTCCTGCATTAAATACAAAGACACCTCTTATACCAGCTATACCAGAATTGATATAAACAGAATTACTCACAAATTGTAGATTGTTATACTGTGGCAAATTAAGATTAATTGTCAAATCAACTGGGTAATCTGGCAAATAGGGATTATTGTTATTAATTGAATCGTCTTTATTGCAACTTAAGAGTAAAAAATATAAAAACAGATATAAAAAGTTTTTTTTCATTTTATAGAAATATTTAAAAACCAAATGTAATTTATTTAAATTTGACGAACTAATAAAGAATCATAAATTAATTTTAAAAAATAATTATTATCTTTGCATAAAGGAATCCCGCTTTTGTGGGATTCTTTCTATTTATATATAAACGATGAAGTTATGAGTACAGTATCTTATTATACAGCAGACGGTTTAAAAAAACTTAGAGAAGAGTTAGATCAATTAAAAAGTATAGAACGTCCAAAAGCATCTCAAGCAATTGCTGAAGCGAGAGATAAAGGAGATTTATCAGAAAATGCAGAATATGATGCTGCTAAAGAAGCACAAGGTCTTTTGGAGATGAAAATTGCTAAAATGGAAGAATTGGTTGCAAATGCCCGTTTGATTGATGAATCGCAATTAGATGTTTCAAAAGCTTTGGTTTTATCTACAGTTAAGATAAAAAATCAAACTAATGGTATGGAAATGAAATACACTTTAGTTGCTGAAAGTGAAGCCGATTTAAAAACAGGAAAGATTTCTGTAACTTCTCCAATTGGGAAAGGACTACTTGGTAAAAAAGTAGGTGAAATTGCTGAAATTAAAGTGCCAAATGGGACTTTAAAATTTGAAATTTTAGAAATTACAAGAGAATAGTTATGGCTTCCATTTTTACAAAAATCATTAATGGAGAAATTCCATGTTATAAAATTGCAGAAGATGAAAATTTTATTGCTTTTTTAGATGTGAACCCTAATGCTAAAGGACATACTTTATGTGTACCTAAAGTAGAGATTAATAAGATTTTTGATATGGAAGAAGAATTATATTTAAAATTAATGTCTTTTTCCAGAAAAGTAGCAAAAGCTATAGAAAAAACAATTGAATGTAAAAGAGTTGGTGTTGCCGTAGTTGGGTTAGAAGTGCCGCATGTTCATGTACATTTAATTCCATTACAAGACATGGATGATATGCGTTTTCAAAGAAAAGCTAGTTTAGAAAAAGTAGAATTTCAAAATATTGCACAAGCGATAACAGAAAATTTATAATATAAATCCCGATAAGTATCGGGATTTTGTTTTTATAGCACTTCTTTTTTATAACTCACTTGAATGGTAGTGCCTTTTCCGATTTCAGAATGAATTACCCTAATATTCCCTTTGTGATATTCTTGTACAATTCTTTTAGTAAGTGATAAACCCAATCCCCAACCTCTTTTCTTTGTTGTAAATCCGGGTTCAAAAATTTTATTGAATTGATTTTTAGGAATTCCTTTTCCTGTATCGGTTACTCTAATACGTACTTTGTTTTTGTCTTCCGAAATTATTATTTCTAATTTTCCTTTTCCCTTCATAGCATCAATGGCATTTTTAACTAAATTTTCAATAGTCCAGCTATGTAAAATGGGATTCATTGGAATAAGAATAGGATATTTAGGCCCTTTAAAGAAAAAATCAACATGATTGGATGTTCTCGATTGTAAATAATCGAAAGAATTCTTGGTCTCCTCCACAATATCTACTCTTTCCAAAACAGGTTCGCTACCAATTTTTGAAAAACGATCCGTTATCGTTTGCAAACGGTTAATGTCTTTTTCAATTTCTTGAATGGTTGTAGGTTCAATGTGCTCTAATTTTAAAATTTCTAACCAACCAATTAGAGAGGATAATGGTGTGCCTATTTGATGTGCTGTCTCTTTAGCCATACCAGCCCATAATTTGTTTTGAGTTGCCATTTTTGTAGCTCTGTAAAAATTATAAACAACCGCACCAAAAAGAATGATAATTAAAACTAAGGCAATAGGATAATATTTTAATTTATTTAAAAGTGGAGAATTACCATAGTAAATTAAGCGATAATCATTATTAGAAAGTGCCATTTTTATTGGCTGATTTTCCGATTTCATTTTTTCAAAAAGTCTTCTCAATTGAATACTGTCTCCTGCTATTTCAGGATCAATATTATTATTATTTAAAATGATTTCTTCGCTATTTACTTCAATCATAGGGTTAGAGCCATTAGAACGAATAATATCAAAAGGTAAATCTACATCTGTATTTTCATCAGCATTTGCTAAGGTTTTTTGGGCAGAAACCCATAACTCCATTTTTTTACGTTCATCATTTTTGAAAATTTGAAAGAACACATAAGTATTCCATAAAATAATGATAACGATTAAAAAAGAAGCTAAGATGATAAACCAACGAGTTATGTTTCTTTTTTCAGAAAATTGCATATTTAATATTTGTAAGTAAAAATACTAAAAAATGTTCTGACTATAATGTTTGAGAATCTAATAGATTTACATCTCACTTTAATTTTGAAATGTCTATTCCTGCGTGAAATAAATAATTTTTCATGAATTTGAGATTAAGATCATCAAAAATGTTGAACTTCTTTAGAGCCTTTATTAGACCACTATGTACATCATTCTATTTGAAGTAATTTAACTAAGTTTAAGGAGAAGACAGAGGACTAATGCGCGATATAAGTCACAAGCTTAGCGGAAATGTTAGTTCACCTCTGTTTTCCTTTGAATAAATTTAGTGATTTTTTAAAATGTAAAGTAAAGGCGGAAATGCTTTCCGTCCCCACAAAGTAAATAAAACAAAAAGCCACTTCACTGTGCTTTTGTAATTTTAAAAAAGTCATCTCTACCTATCTAAAGTAAACTTGTTTTTAAGCACTCACAATAGTAACCTACTTTACTACACTTGTACCTAGTATCACACACAGTTGTAACCTACTCTAATACACTTGTAATTAGTATCACTTACAGCAGTAACCTACACCCCAGCTAAGCTAAGTGTTCTTTAAAAACGTTACGTGCTGAGCTAAGTGTTTAGGCTCCGCAAAGTCTCCCGACTTTGCGGTCTAATTAATTATAGTTTTTAGTTAATATGCTACAATAAAAGAAAATGCATTAATTAAGTATTTAAGTCAATGATTTTTTTATAATTTAGCTCAAATTCGGGAGACTTTACGCAGCTGGGAAAATATGATGATAATGGAGTTGAAAAACGAAATATTCTGTTAAAAAAGAAAATATTGGGCGTGAAGTTGATATTAAAAATTATGTAGAATGATAAAATATTTAGCAGTATTGTTAATTTTCCTATTGGAAATTAATAACTTTAATGATGAATTTTATACTTTTCGTGTTTTTTTAAATAATGAACCTGTAAAAAACGGATATATCCATTTTTTATCTAACGACGAGTTAATAAATGATATTAGCACAATTGGTTTAGATCTTGAAGAAAAATATAATAAGAAATGTAAAATAGATAAAAATGGTTTTCTAAAAATTAATAAAAAATACTTACAAAAAAAACATAATAATATTGGAAAAGACTCAATGAGATGTATAGTTAGGTGTGGTCATGATTTTGGAGTTTGGGAAAAATTTAAAATTTCTGACGATACTATTAAAATCAATATTATTTTCTCAGAATATAAGGATTGCTTTATGTCAAGAAAAGAAAGTGATATTGTACTAAAAAAGTGTGTAAAGTAAAAGTTTAGTAATTTTAAATTACAGATAAAAACTTACAACTTTATGAACTTTACGCACAATTAAATTTCGGAATTATTACTGGATATTGCAAATTCAGATAACGGCAGTAATTTACTTTTTCAAATGACTTTAGAAACTGATGGCTCGGATATGCCCAGATAACTATGTTTTAACCCGATAGCTCGGATATATCACCACAACATTAGCGCGGATTTATAATCCGTGCCTACAATCAAAATAAAACAAAAAGCCACTTCACTGTGGCTTTTGTTATTTTAAAAAAGTCATCAAAACCTATCTAAAGTAAAACCGTCTTTTAACTAATTCCTATAGTAACCTACGCTACTACACTTGTAAATAGTACCACTTACCATAGGTGTATGCTTTGTTGCACTTGTAAATTTCAAAAATACTGTAGGTGTATGCTCTCTTGCACTTGTATATATAAAAAATACTGTAGGAGTATACCTTGTTGCACTTGTAAACAACATCACAAACTGTAGTAGTATGACTGTTGCACCGCTACTGCGTAATTTATTCGTGTGGTAAATGGAAATAAAAGAAGCTGAAACAAGTTCAGCTTGACAAGATTTTGCTTTTTGGATAGGCTTTTGTTATTTTGAAATCATGAATTATATACCCTATTCTCCTGCTCGGCTACGCGAATGAAAGTCGTGCGTTTGGTGAGCTCTTTTAGTTTAGCAGCACCTACATAAGTACAGGTACTTCGTAAACCTCCTAAAATGTCTTGTATGGTATCTTCTACTTTGCCTCTAAAAGGTACTTTTACAGTTTTTCCTTCACTGGCTCTATAGTTGGCCACACCACCTACATGCTTTTTCATAGCGGTTTCCGAACTCATGCCATAAAATTGCTTGTACTTTTCTCCTTTTATTTCAATCACCTCTCCTCCACTCTCTTCATGACCGGCAAGCATCCCGCCGAGCATTACAAAATCGGCACCTGCTCCAAATGCTTTGGCCACATCACCAGGAATAGCACAACCACCATCGCTAATAATTTGTCCACCTAAACCATGAGCCGCATCGGCACATTCTATAATGGCAGATAATTGAGGATAACCAACTCCTGTTTTTACGCGTGTGGTACATACCGAACCGGGTCCTATTCCTACTTTAATAATATCGGCACCGGCTAATAAAAGTTCTTCTACCATTTCACCTGTTACTACATTGCCTGCAATAATAACTTTATCTGGAAACTGCTTTCGGGTTTGTTTGACAAATTTTACAAAGTGCTCGGAATAGCCATTGGCTACATCAATACAAATGAATTGCAGTTTTGGGAAACGTTCGAAAATGGCTTGTACCTTTTTTTCGTCTTCTTTACCTGTCCCTGTACTGACTGCAATATAGGAATACAAATCATTTGGGATTTTGTTGAGAAATTGCGCCCAATCGTCTAAAGTATAATGTTTATGAATCGCTGTAAAAATATGGTGTTTTGCCAAAGCCAAAGCCATTTCAAATGTACCTACTGTATCCATATTCGCTGCCATGATAGGTACACCACTCCACACATACGAACTATGCAAAAATTTAAAATTGCGTTGCAAATCTACTTGTGCTCTACTGCTTAAGGTGGATCTTTTAGGACGAATCATTACGTCTTTAAAGCCTAATTTTAGGTCGGTTTCTATTCTCATTTTTGGAGTGCTTTGTTCAAATGTAGGTTTTTCTTTTGAGATGGACAAAAGCATTCATCCAACTTCACAACAAAGCCTAAATTGTTGAAAATCTTACACTTTTAGGAATAGAAAATATTTGACAAAAGAAACCTTAGTTACCCAATACCATGTCTTCGTAACTCAAAATGGTTGGATAGCCTTTGGCTACAAAATAATCGGTTGGTTCGTTTTTAGAGAGTACCATTACAAAATCACCTCCCCAAGCTCCTAGACTTTTAACCACACCTTTAAAATCGGGGAAGAGTTGTTCTTTTACCGTTTCGGTTTCTAACACATCGCTCATAATGGCTTGGTGTTTTTCCATAAGTAAAGCAAAATCGCGACCTTCTTGAACCGTTAAGGCTTCTTGCGTAATGGCATTGATTTTTGCAATTACTTTATCTACGCGATGTTGTTTATTGATATAATTAGAAATCGCCGATTTACTGCTTTGCTTTTTATTCAAATAAACAAAGTAAATGTTTTCTTTAAAAGGCGGATTAAAAGCAACCACCTCAACGGTAGGTTTACCATTTTCAATAGTGTACAATATAGGTTCGCCATTTTGAGCGCAGGCTACATCGTAACCACTACCACCAAAGCTTTTTTGTAATAATTCGAAAGCATCGATTTCTAGCCAAAAGCCAATATTATTTATTAAAGTAGAAGACGTTCCCAAGCCCCAAAGTCGTGGAAAAGTAAGATGAGTTGTAATCGTGTAGCCTTCACTTTCCAAGATAAAGCTTGGGTTTTGAAGAAAAGCTTGATGTAGAATTTCTAATAAGGTATTTTTAATTTTGGAATGAGACTCTTGAAGGTCTTTGGTTTGAATGGCTTCAAAAGTAAGTGTATCTTGAAACCAAATCGTACCGTCAGAATCGTAACTTGTCCAATGCATTTCTTTGTTGCTACCTTCATTTACAACTAAATTTTGTCCGAACTTAGTAGGTACAGCCAAAGCTTTAGCTCCATCCAGAACCACATATTCCCCTGTAAGGAGTAGTTTTCCGTTACTGTAAAATATTTTTTCTTGCATGATTGTGTTTTTAGCCCTGATGGAAGCGGCATCCTGTCATTGCGCGGAACGAAGCAATGACAGATATAGCGTACAGCAGGAAATAGCTCCAAAAATTAGTGGCGTAAACTTTCTAAATAATCCACCACTAAACTATGGGAAATCGTGGTGTTTTTGAAATAATCCAATACTTTTATTTTTTCTTCTTTTGTGGCTTGATGTTGATTCAAAATGTTATTAATATGCATTTTCATGTGCCCTTGCTGAATACCTGTAGTGGTTAACGAACGAACGGCAGCAAAATTTTGAGCCAAACCCGTTACCGCTACAATTTGCATGAGTTCTTCTGCACTTGGATTGCCTAACATTTCCAATGAAAATTTTACCAAAGGATGCAAACTCGTGAGTCCGCCAATGGTTCCTAAAGCCAAAGGTACTTCAATCCAAAAGGTAAAAATATCGTTTTCAATTTTAGCATGAGACAAACTGCGATATTGCCCAGACTGACTTGCGTAAGCATGCACTCCTGCTTCCACCGCTCTAAAATCGTTTCCAGTAGCTAACACCACCGCATCGATTCCGTTCATGATGCCTTTGTTGTGCGTTACTGCTCGGTAAGGTTCGATTTCCGCAATATTGACCGCTGTCACAAACTTTTCAGCAAATTCACGAGGGTTGATGTTGGCATCCTCACTCATTTGATCAACCGGGCAAGAAACCTCAGCACGCACCACACAATTCGGCACATAATTACTTAAAATACTCATGATTACCTGAATGTTTTTTTCAGTTTCAGTAAACGCTTCGTAATCGTGGGCTTCGTTTTCTAGTGTTTTAGCAAATTGCTCTAAGCAAGTGTTGATGAAATTGGCACCCATACTATCTTTGGTGTTAAAAGTAGCATGCAATTGATAGTAATTCGGTAATTCGTGTGTTTTATTTTTTAATTGGATATCCAAAATACCACCACCGCGTTTTTGCATATTTTTGGTAGCATTTTCGGTAGCTGCAAAAAATTGAGGTTTAATCGTATTGAAAAAAGTTTCTAATTTTTCAAATGCTCCTTGGAACAAAAAATGCACTTGTCCTATCTTTTCTGTATTGATAACCCTTGCTTTAAAACCTCCTCTTTCTCCCCAAAATTTAGCTGCTTTAGCAGCAGCAGCCACAACCGAACTTTCTTCAATAGCCATAGGAATCGTGTAGCTTTTACCATTAATACTAAAATTAGGAGCTACCCCATAAGGCAAATAGAAATTGGTAATGGTGTTTTCAATAAATTCGTCGTGAAGCTTCTGTAAGGCTTCATTAGAATTCCAATATTGGGTAACAATTTGTTTAGCTTCTTTAGGATTTACAAAATAAGCACTTGCAATCCATTCGATTTTTTCTTCTTTAGTAAGCTTAGAAAAACCTTTTATATTTTGCGTCATAAATGATTCATTCTTTTTGTAGAGACAAAGATACTAAACGGAAATATTATGCACGGTTTTTATCCATTTTATTATCGTTTTTTCAAAATATTCTTTATCGATTGGTTTTAGTATAAAGTCGTTCATTCCAATGTCTAAACATTTTTCTTTTTCACCTGTAATAACACCAGCGGTTAACGCAATAATAATGACATCTTTATTTACTTTACGTATTAATTCTGTAGCTTCATAACCATTCATTACAGGCATTTGTATATCCATTAAAATAATTTCTGGTTTGGCTATTTTGAATACATCTACTGCATGCAATCCATTAGAAGCTTCAGAAATAACCGCGTTTGGAAAGGCCTTAGAAACTAAGGTTTTTGTCAATAACATATTGACTTTATTATCTTCTACAATAAGGATATTAATTTTATTTTTGTCTGAACTTACCAGATTTAAATTATTCATATCCTTATCTGAAAATGGATTATTTATTTTGTTAAGATAATTATGAAGAACACCTATTTTTAAAGGTTTAATAATATTATGCACATTCTTAAAATCTTTATTAGAAATAAAATCTGAAGTGGAGTTTTGCATAATAATCAGATGCTTGTTTTCATTATCCCCTACCATTTCGATTACTTGATTAGTATATTTTTTATTTAAAAATTCATAGTCGATAAGTATGAGGTCGTATTTCTCTTCTGAAATTTCACCAAATAGTTCTTCTTTAGAAGAAATTACTTTACAAGGCAAATGTAGAGAAGTAAACATTTTTTCAATTACAATAGAAACTAATGGATTGTCTTCTAAAATAAGTGCATTCTTAAATTTATTGTTAAGTAAAATGTTTTTGTTTTCACAAGCTTCCGTTTTAAGTTCAATCTCAAAACTAAAGCAACTTCCTCTCTCTACTTCACTACTAATTTCGAGTTGGCTATTCATTAGTTTTAGTAAACTATTTGTAATGGACAACCCCAGACCTGTTCCTCCAAAATTTCTTGTTGTAGAGCTATCTTCTTGTGAGAAAGCTTCTAAAATTTTCCCTCTGTTTTCTGGTTTTATTCCAATTCCTGTATCTTTTACTTCAAAACGAATTTTAGATTTTCCTTTATTTTTTTTCTTACAGGTTATATTTAACTCAATTTGTCCTTTTAAAGTAAATTTAACAGCATTACTTAAAAGATTTTGTAAAATTTGTTTTAAACGAACCTCATCTGTCCAAATGTTACATTCTATATGTTCATCTACATTAATAATTAATTCGATATTTTTTTGATGTGCCGTAAATTTTACCATATCTACCGATTGATTGATGATGGTATGCAAGTTGGTTTTACTATTTTCGAGAATAAGTTTTCCTGCTTCAATTTTTGATAAATCTAAAATATCATTTACTACATCTAATAAAGATTCCGCGGATTGATTCACTGTTTGCAAATATTGTTTTTGCACTTCAGTAATACTTGTATTTAATAATAATTTACTAAAACCAATTATTCCATTTAACGGGGTTCTAATTTCGTGACTCATGTTAGCTAAAAACTCCGATTTAGCCTTATTAGATGTTTCTGCTAATTCTCTAGCAAGTATGGCTTCTTCTGCTTTTTTTCTTTCCGTAACATCAATTAACACACCTTCTAGATATTCTACATTTCCATTTACAGTAACGGCTTCTCCATGTTCTTCAATCCAAATAATAGAGCCATCTTTTTTAATCAATCTACTGGTTACTAAAAAAGATTTTTTATCTCTAATAGCATTACCTATTTCAATTATAGCCTTTTCTTTATCATCTGGATGATACAATTGATGCAATTTGACTTTTTCAGAAAAGAAATCTTCTTTAGAATACCCTGTTAGTTTTTCAAATTCATCATTTAAAAACACTTTGGTTCTTTTTTCATCATATTTTACTAAGTAAACACCACCTGGGATATTATTAGCTAAAAGCTTAAATTTTTCTTCACTTTCTTGAAGTCCTTTTTTATTTTTTATTCTTACAATAGAAGTTGCAATATTATTAGCTAAGGTTTCTAAAATGGTAATTTCTTCATTATTCCAAATTCTTTCTCTGTCAAAATTATCAAACCCAAGATAACCTATTAATCTATTAAAGTAAATTAACGGCACTAATAAAGCTGATTTTATTCCTCTATTTTCTAGTCTGTTTTTTAGCTTTTCATTTGTTAAGTTACCGACGATAATTTGAAAAGATTTATTCTCTTTTAAGGAATTAAACATTTCTGGATAATCAAAAGATTCTAAGGCTTGAAAATCTGGATTATTTATATTCAATTTATTTTCTTTTGCAAACCATTCAAATTTTTGGTTGACAATACTTGTTGATTCGACAAATTCGTAGAAACATACTCTATCAGCATGTATTTCTCTTGTAAAATCTCCTAAAGTATTGTCATAAATTTCATCAATATTTTCTTTTTGCAGTAACTTATTTGTGTATTTAGATAAATGTGTTAAAATATCATTCTTATAAATAATTTGTTCTTCCAGTTTTTTAGTATTCGTAATATCTCTCATTACGCAGGAAAAACCAATTAATTTATTATCTAAATCTCTTTTTATTCTAACTTTCTGAGAAAACCATACTAATTTGCCAGATTTAGCAATAACGGGTAATACATAAGCATCAAAATCATTTTGTTTATTATTTTCAGCCACATAAAACTTGAGTGCTTTTTCTTTTTCATCTGAGGTTAAAAAATGAGTAAAATGATATCCTATTATTTCTTCTTTCTTGTAACCTAAAATTCGCAATGTTGCATCATTTATAAGGGTAATTACTCCATATTTATTTGCATCATAAATAATATCTGGTGCGTTCTGAATCAAATTTTGATATTCATGTTCAGCGATAATTTTTTGAGTGATATCATGTCCTGTAGCAATAAACAAATCGTCTGAATATTTAAAATCGCTCCATTGAATGTATTTGTATTCGTTGGTCGCTGTCTTTAATTTTCTAATATGAATTGTATTAGGCTGAAATTTAAGATTGTAATCAATGTTTTCAAATTCTTTATCTTCTGTTAATTTCCAAAAATTATATCCTAGAACTTCATCTGTTCCATAACCTAAAATATCTTTAATAGAATCACTACAAAAAACAACACTACCATACTTATTGCATGCTATAGTAAGTGAATTGGATTGATTAATTATATTATTTGTAAAAACTAATTTATCATGCGTATTTAAAAAGTTTATTCTTCGATAAAAATTAATTACAGAAATTATAAAAGAAGCACTTAATAATTGAATATAAATTCCTTTATTTTCATCTTCCAATATGAGAAAACAAAGTACAAGAGAGACTATAATAATGGTATAAATAATATAATTTCTGAATTTTTTAAATACATTATAAGAGAAAAAGAGAAGTAACAAAAATTCAGAAAAATTAACAAAATTAATTTCTGAATAAGTTAAATTATTTAGAACAACGAGAGTAATTGCTATAAAGAATACTCTAAATATCCATTCTAAATTTTTCTTAATCCTTTCGATATAAGAAAATAGATACAAGAAAATAGAACAAAAACCTAATAACTGGACTTCCTCCTCTTATTCTCAAATCTCGTGACGCTTACACGTACCTTGAATATCATTTCTTTGATAAACAAGGAAATCAAATTAAATAAACTAAAAACCGCCTATCTTTAAATGGGCGGTTTTAATAAATAATCAAAATTTAACTTTTCAATTCAAAAATATAAATTAATATCTATAATATTCTGGTTTGAAAGGACCTTCTACAGCAACACCAATATATTTCGCTTGTTCTGGGCGTAAGGTTTCTAATTCTACTCCTAATTTTGCTAAGTGAAGTGCTGCTACTTTTTCATCTAAATGTTTAGGCAACATATATACTTCATTTTTATAGGCAGCGCTATTAGTCCATAATTCAATTTGCGCTAAAGTTTGATTGGTAAATGAGTTACTCATTACAAAACTTGGGTGACCTGTAGCACAACCTAAATTCACTAAACGACCTTCCGCTAAAATGATAATGTCGTTTCCATTGATAGTGTATTTATCAACTTGTGGTTTGATTTCAACTTTACTCGCTTTGTGGTTTTTGTTTAACCAAGCCATGTCAATTTCATTATCAAAATGTCCAATATTACAAACGATTGTTTTGTCTTTCATTTTTTCAAAATGAGAACCTAAAACGATGTCTTTATTACCTGTAGTTGTAATAACAATATCTGCATTTCCTACAACAGTGTCTAATTTTTTAACTTCGTAACCATCCATTGCCGCTTGTAAAGCACAAATAGGATCAATTTCAGTTACTGTTACAATCGATCCAGCACCTCTAAAAGAAGCTGCTGTTCCTTTACCTACATCTCCGTAACCACAAACCACTACTCTTTTTCCAGCAAGCATAACATCTGTAGCTCTTCTGATAGCATCTACCGCCGATTCTTTACAACCGTATTTGTTGTCAAATTTAGATTTTGTAACCGAATCGTTTACATTAATAGCAGGAATGTGTAACGTACCATTTTGCATTCTTTCGTATAAACGGTGTACACCAGTAGTCGTTTCTTCTGACAAACCTTTAATACCTTTGATTAATTCTGGATATTTATCAAAAACCATATTGGTTAAATCACCACCATCATCTAAAATCATATTTAATGGCTGACGGTCTTCACCGAAAAATAGCGTTTGTTCGATACACCAATCAAACTCTTCTTCATTTAAACCTTTCCATGCATATACTGGAATTCCAGCAGCAGCAATTGCCGCAGCAGCATGATCTTGAGTAGAGAAAATGTTACAAGATGACCAAGTAACATTAGCACCTAAAGCAACTAAGGTTTCAATCAAAACAGCAGTTTGAATAGTCATGTGAAGACATCCTGCAATACGAGCACCTTTTAAAGGCTTGCTTGCACCATATTCTTCTCTTAAAGCCATTAAACCTGGCATTTCAGCTTCTGCTAATTCAATTTCTTTTCTTCCCCATTCAGCTAGAGCAATATCTTTCACTTTATAAGGAACATAAGGGATGGTTTTTGTACTCATCTATTCGTATATTTGTAATTATAATTTCAGACCGCAAAGATACTGAATTCCTTTTTATTTTTTTAGGGATTTTAGTTTTTTTGTGAAATGTCTAACAATATAATATTTTGAAATTCAGTTTTTTAATTGAATGATTTAAACATAAAAAGAAACAAATTAACCAGTTAAATATAAAAATAAATCCTACATGTCTTTTTATAAGGAAATAGCCATTCATCCTACTGCTACTATTTATCTTTGGAAAATAGAAGAAGAATTCACTGCGCTATTTCGTCAAGTACAATTAAAAGATACTTCTTTAGCTCGTTTAGAAAGCATGAAATCGGAAAGTCATCAAAAAGGTTTTTTGGCGGTTCGAATGTTGTTGCAATACATAGGTTATACCGATTTTGATTTGTTTTACGACGAATTTGGTAAGCCACACTTAAAAGATGGGAAGCACATTTCAATCAGTCATTCTAGTGATTTTTCAGCAGTATTAATCAGCGATGCACTTATGGGAATCGATTTAGAAATTTTAAAAGATAAAATTGTAACTATTGCACCTCGTTTTATGGATATCAATCATCTAGAAAATTTAAATCATTTAGATAAAATAAAGAAAGCTACTGTGATTTGGGGAATTAAAGAATCCATTTTTAAAATTAAGAATGAAAAAGGAATTAGCTTTCCAAAGCATATTTTTGAAAAAGAGTTCTGTTTGTCGGATAAAAAAGGATTGGCTCAATTAAAATTTAATAATGTAACGGAAGAATATAGTTTTCAATTTGAATTTGTAGATAATTATGCCTTAGTTTGTGCTTTTTAAAATTAATGATGACAGCTATTTACCAAGAAATACTACATGCAAAACTGCAAAAGCGAAAACTTTTAGCGATTCTTTTAGATCCTGAAAAACTACAGGTGGCTTCAATCCAAGATGTATGTCTCAAAATAAAAGAAACTCCAGCTACTCATATTTTTGTAGGAGGAAGTACTTTTAATGGTTCTCATTTAGATGCATTAATTTTAGAATTAAAAAAACATATACACTTGCCTGTTTTACTATTTCCTGGAGATTATAAACAGATTTCTGCTCACGCAGATGGAATTCTGTTTTTAAACCTAGTATCTGGTAGAAATCCAGAATATTTAATTGAGCATCAAGTGAATGCTGTGCCTTTATTGGAAAAAACCAATTTAGAGGTTATACCTACGGCTTATTTATTAATTGAAAGTGGTGTTGTTACAGCTGTTGAAAAAGCAAGCGCAACGAAACCTTTAAATCGTGATAATATTGGTTATGTGAGTCAAACGGCAAAAGCAAGCGAATGGATGGGAAACCAATTAGTGTATCTAGAAGCAGGCAGTGGAGCAAAAAAAGCAGTACCATTAGAAATGATAAGAGAAACAGCTTCAAAAATCTCAATTCCAATAATTGTGGGTGGTGGGATTACTACTTTTGAAGGAATTCAACAAGCTTACAAAGCGGGTGCTACTCTCGTAGTTATTGGTACCGCTTTTGAAAATAATACATCTTTTTTTGAGCTATGATTGATTTTTTATTTTCTCAATATAAGGATTACTCTACCTTACAAATTATTTTAGAGGTTATTGCTGTACTATTTGGTTTAGTAAGTGTATGGTTTGCTAAAAAAAACAATATTTTAGTATATCCAACAGGCATTGTTAGTACTGTAATTTATGTTTATTTATTGTACAAATGGGAATTAATAGGGGATTTGCTTATTAATATTTATTATACTTCTATGAGTATTTATGGGTGGTGGCTTTGGTCTCAAAAAAAAGAGAATCAAGTAGAATATCCTATAGCCAAGGTTAGTAAAAAAGAAATAGGTTTGGGAATTGTTATTTTTATAATAACTGTAGTATTTGTAGTGCTAGTCTATCATTTTTTTAATAAATTTACGAGTTGGACAGCTTATGTAGATACGTTTACAACAGGTGTGTTTTTTGTAGGAATGTGGCTAATGGCCAAACGAAAAATTGAGAATTGGATATTATGGATTATTGGTGATTTAGTTTCGATTCCCTTATATTTTTCCAAAGGATATACTTTTACAAGTTTACAATATGTGGTTTTTACAGTTATAGCAATTTATGCATATAAAGAATGGAAGAGAAATTTAGTGAATTAGATTTAAAACAAATTAAAGATAAAGGAATTTCAATTGATAAATTAAAGCAACAATTTCATTTTTTTGAAAAAGGAATTCCAAAGGTTAATTTAGTGCGTTCAGCTACTAAAGATGATGGTATTTGGGTGTTAAGTGAGGAAGATAAACAGCATTTTATTGCTGTTTTTAATGATAGAAAACATCTGTTTGAAATTCAAAAATTTGTACCTGCCTCGGGGGCTGCAAGTAGAATGTTTCAGTTTTTATCAGAATTTGTGAATGAATATGATTACAGGAACGAAACAATTAATGCTTATATTAATAGAAAGAAAGGAAGCGAATTGTCTGTTTTTTTAATTGGATTGAAAAACTTTCCTTTTTACCTCGATTTAAAAGAAAAAACAACCTCTATTTACCCTGAATATTTTACTTATGATAGAGATACCAAAGATTATTTTTTAATAAAGACATTGTTATCAGAGAAACATTTTGATTATGCTAATAAACCAAAAGGAATTCTTCCATTCCATAAAAAAAATGGTAAAACTTATTCTCCAGTTGAAGAACATTTGGAAGAAGCTCTTTTTTATAAATCTGGAAATAGCAAGCCAAAAATCCATTTTACAATCTCAGAAAGTCATTTAGAAAATTTTAAAAAAATTGTTGATAATTATGAATCAATAGAAGTAAGTTTTTCTTATCAGAAAGACCATACAGATACTATTGCGGTTAATAAAGACAATACTCCTTTTAGAAAAGAAGATGGTTCTTTGATTTTTAGACCTGGTGGTCATGGCGCTTTGATAGAAAATTTAGATCAATTGGAAGCAGACATAGTATTTATTAAAAATATTGATAATGTTTCTCAAAATCATGTAAATGAAATTATTAGTTATAAAAAAATATTAGGAGGTATTCTAATTACTGTTCAAGAACAAATCTTTAACTATTTAAAGATTTAAAACATACAAATTTAATACAAGTAATAAATTTTGTAAAAGATAAATTAAATATCAATTTACCATCTGATTTTCACAAATATAAAGAATCCTACCAATCTGAAATTTTATTTACTATACTAAATAGACCCCTACGAATTTGCGGAATGGTTAAAAATGAAGGAGAGCCTGGTGGTGGGCCTTTTTGGGTCAAAAATGAGAATGGAATAATTTCTTTACAGATTATTGAAAGTAATCAAATTGATTTTTTAAACGAAAAACAGGTTGAAATTTTCAAAAAATCCACTCATTTTAATCCAGTAGATTTAGTTTGTGGAATTAAAAATTATAAAGGATTAAAATTCAATCTTTTAGAATATGTTGACGAAAATATGGGCTTTATAGTTGAGAAAACCAAAAATGGAAAACCAATAAAAGCATTTGAACTACCTGGACTTTGGAATGGTGCAATGGCCTATTGGAATACTATTTTTGTAGAAGTACCTTTAACAACATTCAATCCTGTTAAAACTGTAAATGACTTGTTAAAACCAGCACATCAATCTGAAAATGAATAAAGAAATTATACTTACAGAAGTAAAATATAAAGCAGTACGAAGCAGTGGTGCAGGTGGTCAAAATGTAAACAAAGTATCTTCTAAAGTGATACTAAGTTTTGACTTGACACATTCAAAAGGTCTAAATGAAACTGAAAAAGAAAGATTAAAAGAAAAAATAGCTTCAAAACTAACTCAAGAATTCCATTTAATATTGACTTGTGATGAAGATCGAAGTCAGCTTAAAAATAAAGAAATAGTTACCCGTAGATGTATTAAAATCCTAGAAGAAGGTTTAAAAGTAGAAAAACCAAGAAAAGAAACAAAAATCCCGAAAGTAGCAAAAGAAAAAAGATTATTAGCAAAAAAGAATACGGCTCAGATTAAAGAAAACAGAAAAAAACCTGATTTATAGATTTATGACTATAGTATTAAGAATTAAGACAAATGTCTCTAGTGAAAATTTCAAAAAAATCTTAATACTTAATATAAAAATCTTAATACTTTACCTTACATTTGCACCGTCTCAAAGGGGTGCTCTAAATAACGAGCTGAGATTATACCCATAGAACCTAGAACAGGTAATGCTGTTTAGGAATGAAAAGAGAAATTTTTTATTTTGCTTATTTTGAGTAAAATAAAACCATCTCGAGTGTATCAATTTAAATTTTAACCAAGAATAATGACCCCTTTTATTCGTATAATTTTTTTACGAATGAAAATTTTATTCAAAAGAAGTACAAAGCAAAAAGCACAAAGTACAAAGTCTTTTCTAAGTCTATCTTCTAATATAAGTCTATTGAAGACTTTTATTCTATTCTCATTTTTCTATTCTCTTTTCTCTTTCTCTCAAGAAACAGAAAAAGATTCAACAAAAATTACCCAATTGAATGAAGTGGTGCTCTCTTCGGTAAGAGCAAAAGAAAAAACCCCCATCACTTTTACCAATATTTCTAAAGAAGAAATTGCAAAGCGAAATTTAGGGCAAGACATTCCGGTTTTATTAAATTACCAACCTTCAGTAGTAACTACAACCGATGCGGGTAATGGTGTAGGTTATACTTATATGAGAGTGAGAGGCTCAGATGGGTCTCGAATAAATGTGACTCTAAATGGTGTTCCTTTTAATGATAGTGAAAGTCATGGTACTTTCTTTGTAAATCTACCTGACTTTGCTTCTTCCATACAAAGTGCTCAGTTGCAAAGAGGTGTTGGAACATCAACAAATGGAGCAGGTGCTTTTGGAGCAAGTTTAAATATGGAAACCAAATCGCATCAAGAAAAAGCGCATGCCGAAATTGCGAATTCAGCAGGTAGTTTTGGTACTCGAAAACATACGCTTTCTTTTGGTAGTGGTTTGCATAATAACTTCGAAATTAACGGACGTTTGTCTCAAATTGCTTCTGATGGTTATATCGACAGAGCTTCTACAAATATGTTTGGTTATTTCTTTAATGCCAATTATGTAAAAGAAAATACCATTATAAAGTTGATTGCTTTTGGTGGAAAAGAAAAAACCTATCAAGCTTGGTATGGTTTAGAAGACGAAGAAATGTTAAAGAATAATCCTACCTATAATATTGCAGGAATGTATTATGATGAAAACGGGAATGTACAATTTTATGATAATGAAACCGATAACTATTGGCAAAATCATTTTCAATTGCATTGGTCCGAAAAATGGAATTCAAAATGGAGTTCTAATGTTTCTTTACATTATACAGCAGGAAAAGGTTTCTTTGAGCAATACAAAGAAGATGAAGATCTTACTGCATATAATTTACCAGATTTTAATGGGAACGTTATTTCAGATTTAGTAAGACGCAGATGGTTGGATAATGATTTTTTTGGAGCTACCTTTTTCTTAAACTATAACAGTCAAAAAACAGATTTCCAAATTGGAGGAGCGGCTAATAGATATTTAGGGAAACACTATGGTGAAGTTATAAAAACGCAATACTATATTCCAAATGCAAATCGATATTATGATAACTTTGGAAATAAAGATGATGTAAATGTTTATAGCAAAATAAGTCAGGAAATTATAGATAAAGTAAATGTTTTTGCCGATTTACAATATCGAATGGTGTTTTATCAAGCAGACAGTTTTAAATTTAATGATGTAAATGACACGTTTCGTTTCTTTAACCCAAAAGTGGGGTTAAATTATCAATTCAATGCGAATAACATGTTCTATGGATACTTTGGTATCGCTAACAAAGAACCTCGAAGAGATGATTATGAAAATGAAAACGCAAAACCAAAATCGGAACGTTTAAATGATTTTGAGTTGGGTTGGAAATACGCTTCTAAGAAAATAAAAGTGAATACCAATCTTTTTTACATGAAGTATAAGAACCAATTGGTTTTAACGGGAGCTTTAAATGATGTAGGTGCACCTGTATTTACAAATAGTGGTAAAAGCTATCGTTATGGAATTGAAATCGATGCCCAAATTCAACTAGTTGAAGGCTTGTTTTTTCAGCCGAATGTGACTTTAAGTCAAAATAAAAACCAAGATTTCTTTTTTCAAAGAGATGGTGAATTACAAAATTTAGGAGATACCAATATTGCGTATTCTCCAAATATTATCGCTGGAGGAAACATCACATATTTACCTTTGAAAGGGTTGCAAATTTCACTATTGTCTAAATACGTTGGAAAACAATACATGGGTAATATTGATGCTGAAAAATCGGAATTAGAAGCTTATTTTGTTAATGATTTGAATGTAAATTATGAATGGAAAATTAATAAAGGAATTCAATCGATTGTTTTTTCTGGTTTAGTTAATAACATCTTCGATGTAAAATATATTTCGAATGGTTATTTTTATACCTATGATGATAATCTTTCAAATCCACCAGCGATTACAACTATTGAAGGAGCAGGTTATTATCCACAAGCAGGCATTAATTTTTTAGCAGGAATGACTGTGAAATTTTAGGCAAAATAAAAAATAATTTATAGAAGCTAGTTAATAATTAACTAGCTTTTTTGTTTTTTGAAAATCACTATTTATAATGATTTTCTGAACGATAATTGAACCTAGTTTTGTTTGAAATTAAAAATTAAAATTATGGGACTAGCAGAAAAACGTTTAGCAGAACAAATTAAAACAGATTCATTACCAAGATTTGAATCTGATCTTCAAGAAATAACAGGATATTCGGTTAAAGTAGACATAGACTGGAATACTTTTACAGCATTTGATTCTTATCCTTTAAGTCGATTAGAAAATTATGTTTTTAGTGATGTAAAAGACGCTATAAAAAAGATTTGTCAAGACGAGATGGGCAAAGAAGCTTTGAAAGAAAAGTTAACAGCTATTCATATCACTAACACAGATAAAGATGAAGAATTCAAAATGGAATTGAAAGATTCAACTTTGTTTCTTACTGAACGATTATATGGTGACACCTTTAGTAACCACATGGGCAATATGATAGTAGATTATATTGAGCCACAATTGTAATGGAATTGTCATTAATAAAAGAATTGCCAGCTATTTCTATTTCAGATATATGCAAGCAATTGACTAATTTTTCAAAGACAACAGTTGATAGCTCCGGTCTACCCAGTCTGGAGCTGTTATTACATAATGGAACATTCATTATTGGAAAAATTGTAGATTTTCAAGAAAATTCTGGTAAACAATATATTTGGATTGAAAATAATATAGATTTTCCCGAAAAAACAAGTGTGCTCTTTTTAGAGGTTAATCAAATTATAGGAATTAACATTGTAGATTTTGAGTCTTATCTTAGATATAAAGAATTAAGTAAACCTGCTGAAATTATTGGTGCTTTGGAATTAAAAAGAACAAAGAAAAGTACAGAGGAACTGATTGAAGATCTTTTGGGTAAAACGATAACGATAAATCTTGATATAGATAATTTAATGGAAGAAGAACGTGCTGTAATTTATAAAGGACTTCATTTAATAACAACTGTCTTTCAACAGATTTTAAGTGAAGAAATCAATAAGTTAATTATTAGTCAAAATTTAAGCACCATAGACCTCACAATTTCAGATTCTTTAGAAGTAACTCTAAATAAAGAGCTACTTTCTATTTCATTGCAAAATAAAACTTTTGAAACAACTGTAAATCAAATTAAAATATTAAAAGAAAAAATAGAAAGTATCTTTTAGTTATATAAAAACATGAAGTATAAGTTAATAATAGAAAGAGAAGGCATAAATCAAGTAAAAGTATTTGAAAAACAAAAAGAGGGCTTTTATGCTAATAATTGGAATTTCCCTTTAAAAGGTGATGACGAACCTATTATTTTAAGTGAATTTTATAATGAAAATCAATTTGTAATTATAAATTGGAAAGGTTGGATACGCTTATTTGATGCCAATTCGAAAACAGTATTATTAGACTATAATTTAAATGGAAATATCGATGCAAAAGCTGTTTTTTCGATTGATAATTCAAAAGTTTATATTGCTTTAAACGATAAAGAATACAAAACATTTTTAGCTACCCTATGTTTAGCTACTCATAAAATTCAATTGCAAGAGTTAGGAAATTTTTTTAGTTCCTATTTGCAAATAAGAAATGATGGTTGTTTGCTTTTCTATAAACAAGATTGGAAATTTGAAAATAATAAAAAAATATATAGTCACGGTTTTACGGTTTATGATCCCTTAACTCAAAAAGAAAGCTATTATAATTTACCTCATGTTCCTCATTCTTCTTACGATATCGTTAAACCTTTTATCGGTACTCAAAAAAACATAGGCATAATGCCTTTCTATGGAAATGTAGCAGTTAAAAAAGGAGTGAATAAAAGTACTCTATTTGAATATAAAATAATACTTTTCGATTTACATTCTTTTGAAATAGAGCTCTTAAACGTAAGAGATTTTGAAGAAAGCCAATTAGGATGTTTTGATTATAATTCTAAAGAATTAGCGAATCAATTTTTAAATCCGAAAGACGATGAAGAATATCAAGAAGCTTTAACCGAATTTTGTGACAATCTAAATGCTGTATTGTTTTTAAATGATGGTTTTTGGTTGTGCTGGAGAAGTGGTATTATGAGAAAAGTATATGAAGACAAAACGCTTTCCCCTTTATTAGTAACATCTTCAATGTCCAATATGTCTATTGTAGGTATGCACGAGTTTACTACATTTCATTCTTATTTACATAAAATAGAAGATAAAAAAGTAGTCCTTTATGAACATTCAGATTATCATATTTTTGATCTTCCAGAGATTGCAAATGTAAAAAGTGAAGTATCAATACCTATCCAATTAAAAAAAGTTACGATAGAAGAAATTGAAGAACTAAGTTATAGTAAAGAAAAAAGTAAAGAAATTGCTAATCTTGGAAAAATAATAATTCAAGCAGATGACTTATTTGATGAGGAAAATCTTATTTACATCTTAAAACAAATTGAAAGTAAGGTTGCTAATATAGCAGAATTAGGAATGGGAACTAAACTCGTTTTCCATATTGAAGATAAAAAAGGTAAGATTTTAAAAGAACAAGATTTCTTTGAAAAGGTAATAATACTAAAAAATGCACCTAAAACAGTTCAATCAATAATAGAAAAATTTTGTCAATATCCTAAAGCCAAGTATGTTTATAGAAATGACGAACAAACAGCGCTCTGTTTTGCCGTTTTAGAATTAGCAAAACAAGGAGAAGCCTATTTAGAAACCGTATTATTTTATTTAACCACAATCGATTTAGATCATGATGTTTTTAATAGAGAAAACTTAATTCCTTATCTAGATGAAAAATATCCTAGAGATTTTTTATTAAAAAAGGTAAAATCTGTTTCAGAAGATTTATTAGAATGGTTAGAATATTACTGGGATGAAATGGATTAATGATTATTTAATGGTTGATATAAGCGTTCTATGAAATACAAATTAGAGAAATATGAATCAATCTAATTATACAATTGAAAAAGTATTTAAAAATGCTATAAATCAAATAAATGAATTTACAAAACATCATAAAGAAGAGCATTTTTATGCCTTTGCGATAGATAGTGGTATGTTATGTTTAAGTAGCGAAGAAGGATTTCAAAAAATTGTTGAACAATATAGTAAAGATTGGTTAGAATCAAATAAAAAGGCAAAATCAAGAGAACATCTACTAGATGATGAAATTGAAATTATAAAAGACGAATATGAATTTTGTAAAAAAAGTACCATTGGTAAAAATCAATTAGATAGTAATAAAATTACTAACCTAGAGGAGTATATTGAATATTGGCTAAAAATTGAAAATAAAGTAAGAGAACGTAATCTAAGAAAAGGAAATCCATATATTAATGAAGAGCGTATTGAAGCAATAAAATATAATACAGGAAATTGGCCTTATCAAGGTTTTGGAAATTTGAATTTTGAAAGTGATGAAACCTCTTATGAAACAAAAGAAAAAACTTTTAATTATCAATCCTATAGAGAATTTACAGATAAACTTCTTGACCTTTTTGATAAAAATAAAGATATGGCTTTTTCACAGCTAAAACGAACACCTGATTTTAAAATAATTAAAACGAGGCATATTTATTAATACTTTAATAGGATGAAAAAAAATATTTTAGAAATTGAAAATGAAGTAAAGAAATATAGTTCTCAAAATAAAGGAAAATACAATCTTATTTTTGAAAAGATTAGATCCTATAAATCTTCTGATTATACTGAAGATTATTATGAGTTCCAATCTTATATGCGTGGAATAACTAACAGC
Organism: Flavobacterium sp. 9AF; assembly: GCF_902506265.1. GTDB lineage: Bacteria > Bacteroidota > Bacteroidia > Flavobacteriales > Flavobacteriaceae > Flavobacterium. The sequence continues at coordinate 1,499,556 of NZ_LR733556.1, forward strand.
TATTTTGAGCAAATGATTCATGAATATAATGAATCTAAAAATATCGAGTTAAAGAAGGATTGTATTGCTATTGCTGATTATTTCTTAGATAGAAGGTATGATGTTTTGATTCGTTTAGATGACGAGGAAGCCTTTGAAATTGTTTTGCAATACGCAGAAGACTTTTTAAAAGGAGAAACTTTTTTATTTGATCAACAAAAATATGTTAATGGTCAGTCTTTATTGGCATTAGCACAAGCCTATTATAACCCAAAATTCAAAGAGCGTGTTGTCGCTTTCTTTATAAATGCATTTGAAGTTGCCAAAAAATATGCTAAAGATAAAGATAAATATGGACTAAGTAGGACTAGAGAAGAGCCTGATGGTACAACTCTTTTAGAACTAGTTTCTGCCATTTCATCTTTAAACCATAAGGATAGAAATCAATTTTCTGATTTAGTTTTTGAAATCTATTCATTTAGTTGTAAAGAAGAAAGAACTTATGAAATGAATCAAGCATCAGGTTTTATAGCGCTTTTATTGCCTTTTTATAAAGCTTCATTTGATATGAAAATTATTGATGAAGCAATAAACGTAACAGGAAAGTTTTATAAAGAAAATACTTTTGTACATCAAACACTATATACAAAATGGATTTTAGAAAAAAATGCAGCAGAAGCATTGGATTATTATTTGAATAAAGAAAATGAAAAATGGCCAAATTTTGCAATAATGGCATTAACCGATCTCTCTTGTAAAGAAGCTTTACCATATTTTATAGAAAAGCAAAAGGAAACAAAAGATCCACTACTTTGGGAAATCTATGAAGAAGCTATACAAAGATTAAAAAACAACTACAAACCTTTACAAGTTGAAGACAGAATGATTCTATTAAATGGAAATGTAACCCCAACGCAACGTGCATTAGGTGCAGAATCGAATAATGTTTTTGTACAACGAGTAAAAAAGAAAATCAGTTATGATGATACTGTTTATGAAACCGATGATGATTCCAATTGAACTCTAGAAGATGAAACTAAATGAAAACCAACGGGCTACTTTTAATACTATTCTTAACAACAATATATTCTCAAAATAAAAATATGGAAAATTATCAATACGATAGAGAATTACTAAATGAAAAAGGTCAACGACATGGTACACTAGTATCGACAAGTTATTTGTTTGATGGTTTGGCTTACAGTCATATTTATGAAAATGGTGTCTTGATGCAAACAACCGATTCTCGTTTTCAGATTGGGAATGAAAAAGAATTAGTAGGCAAGTATAAAGAGGGTATGCCATTTGAAGGTTATTTCGTTTCTGAAAATGAGCTTGAAATTCCAGAAATAACCTATTATGAAAAAGGAGTTTTTCAAACAAAATATACGACTACAATAATGGCATTAATGGAAGTAGAAATGACAGGAATAAAGCCAAAAATGATTAAATCTACTTATAAAGACCAAAAACTTTGGCAAGGAATACATCATAAAGGTTTTAAAATGGATGGTTCAAGTCTTCTAGCAACCGAATACTATGAAAACGGAGTAATTACAAATGTTGATCTTTGGATCTTAGCCATGCATTATGCCGAACTTATAAAAATTAAGTTTTTACCCAATGGTTACGAAATTTATAGTGAAGGTAAAGATGACCCTGAAGGTGATCCAGAAACAGATACAAGACCTGCGAGTATTGCAGTACAATTTACTGATACAAATAATGATAATGGAAACGTAAGTTTTAGTATAGCTAATAAATTGGTAGCAAAGTATCAATTTAGTAAGCAAGATCTTTTAAGTAAAATAGATTGGGTTCAAAAAATGATAATTTATTCTTTATCAGAAGATGATACTATTTTACTAACTAACAAATTTAATTTTGAAGGCGATGATAAATTCGAGAAAGAATATCCCTATTCCAATAAAAATATGATGCTTGGGTTTTATACCAACTTAATCTATAAACCCATTCCTATCTTTACTCCTAAAAAGGATAATGATTATTTGAAAATTTTTGATTTTAAAGAAGAAACGATTGAAAATACTTTTTTAATTATCAATGAAGAAGGAAAACCATTTATGGGCACTTTTATTGAAAAAGAGACAGTCACTTATAAGCTTTCCAAATATGAAAATTATAAAGTTGTAGAAACAAAAGATCAATTATCATTTGAAGATATTAAAAGAATATGGTTTGTTGAATAACTATTTTCCAACGAAATAGTTACTCAACTTCTTTAGTATATTGATTTTTGTTTATAAAAAAATCAATATACTCTTTTGGCATTACGTTATCTGGCAATTCGGCATCTGGATCCAAAGCAAAAATTTCTTTTTCTATTTTCACCATTTTATAAAAGATTTTATGATAGTGTGCTATAATATTTTTTGTCGCATTTTCATCAGATTCTGAACGATACATCACTGCGAGCCGACCTAGTTGTGTTTCTAAAAAATCTACTTCATTAATTTTACCCTTGTTCATTAAAATCTCTTGAACTATCTTTGAATTATCGCCTTTTTCTTGTGCTTCTTTAGCAAATGAAATAGCTTTTTTTCTATTTTTTAATTTGTAATGAATTTCAGCTTTATTAGCCACATAAATTGCCATTTCAGGAACTAATCGATTGGCTTTTTCAAAATAGGGCAATGATGCCTTGTATTCTAAATCATCATCAAGCATGCAGCCATAGCAGTTGTAAATGTGAGCCAAAGCGCTAGAATCATGAGATGTTTTTTGAATAAAATAGGCTTCTTTATCGTAACAAACTTTTTTGCCATGAAGGTAGAATAGTAATCGCACTTTGTAGAAATAAAGCATGCTTTCAGTTGGGTTTTCTGCAATAGCTTTATTGCATAATTCTTCTGCTTTAGAATATTCCTTTTTTTGCATTAATTCATAAATATCTTTATAAATGCTATTTCTCTCAAATGATTTTTTCTTTTCTTTAATCTTATTTTGAATTTCAAGAAGAGTCTCCTTAAATATGTCTTTTTGCCAAAAGTCAAATTCGATAGATTGGTCTTCAATTTTTAGAGTTAAAGCAATTGTCCCATCTTCAATATTTACGGTCAACAAGAGTTCAAAAGTAGAACTCTTGTTTTTGCATATAATCTCGTATAATTTTTCAGTATCTATCGCTATTTCTAGCCATTTTGTTCTATCAAAAGCATCACAATAGAAGAGCATTTCTTTTGGTAAACTATTTTGAAAGATGTAATGCTCTGTTTTTGCAGCATCAAATCTATTTCGCAACGATTCATTATTATTACAATCATAAATACATACTAAATGATTGTGTGATAAATCTAAGTGTAATGTCCAATTAAAAAGTGTTTCTTTTATTTTTTCTCTTATCTGTATTCTTTCTCGGGTTTGATTGTCTAGAAGTAATGTAGAAAAAGCTTCTTTTTTTTCAGAAGAAGTCATTATTTCATAATATTCATTATTGTTTTCCGTTTTTTCAAAGTTTGTTTTCAACTTCTTTTGCAATAGTAATTTTGTACCCGAAAAAATTTTAATTTCTCCTTTTTCATGAAAATTAATAGACAAAGGGTTTGTTGTTTTACCTCTAAGTATTTTGGATTTATTTAACGGATATCTGTTTTGCTCAAAAATGAGTTGCTTATAAGGAAAAACAATTTCATCTTGATAATATAGGTCTTCAGAAATAGAATAATAGGCAATCCTTACTAAACTTGTATTTACAGGAACAGACATTCTTTCGTTAAAAGCTGGAGAATAAAGTATTCTATTTCTTTCAGTAATATTTAGAGATGCTAGTGTTTTTTGAGACTCAAATTCTCTACCTTTTTTAAAAGTACACTTTGCTATTCTTTTTTTAGTACAATTAATAAAATGGATTTCATCTATTTTAATTAAAAATTCTGGATCAAATTTAATGTGCAACGAAATTTCAGTATAATTCAATGCTTGAGAATACACCAAATAATAGTATTTCGTATATCTAAACACATAATAAAAAATTGGTAATCCAAACATAATAGAAGCCCAAATATAAAAGACTGTATGATTAAAAACAGCTGTCTTTTGATACTGGACTATTAAATAGACACCTACATTAGCGATAGTTAGTATGGAAAGGATAGCTAAATAACTAGGTAATAAAGACAATAAGACTAAGAATCCAGGCATACCTGTAGAGCGGCCATAATTATTCCCGTTAGGTGTAGCTCTTTTTAAACCATGATATATAGCGTTAATAAAGAGTACTCCTACTCCAATAAACAAACAAGTAAATGTAAATCCTAAAAATAACAAGCTAAAATAGGCTAGTATCATACTCACTAGAATAGGCGCAATAGGAAAGACAAGAAATTCCGATAAATTGAAGTAAGGAGCTTCAACTTTTATATACTGCTTATAAGTATTCATATATTAGAATATTTCAATTACTGAATTTTCATCATCAGAACAAGGCTTTTGAGTTGGCAAATATGAAGTTTCCAATTTTGAAATTACTTCTCCCGTTTTTTTATTTAAAGTATAAATCCCAAAAGAATATGCATTAGTGCGTTCTATATGATATTCATTTTCTGTTTCAGTTATGGTATGTATAAAATCAGGATTAAAAGTACCAAAATGCTTTTTCACAAATGCGATTGCTTTTAAATCATATACTGAAGGTTTGTAAAGTTGACCTAACAATGAACTAACGTAAGAAACACTTTGCTTTGTAACTAGATTTACAGTAATCTCAAAGATAGCACTTTCTTTTTTCGATGAAATAAACCTTACAATTCTTTCAAATTTGACAATTACTTCTTTCGAGTTTTTATAAGCACTAATTTTATAATCAGCTTTATTTATTTTAAAAGTTGGATTTTTTTCTTTTGCCAAGTTAAAAACAAGTTCAACTAATTCTGATTTATTTTTTATTTCCAATTCTTTTAGCGTGAAATTCATCGTTTTTTGTGCATAACTTAAAAGCATAATAAGGATAAATGTATAGGATAGTCGGTTTTTCATAAAAAAATTTCGTACTGAATTATAAATGATTTACTCTTCCTCAATAGCTTTTAAAAAATCCTCATCTTTCCAGTATTTTTTAAAATCGGTATCGTCTAAGAATTGTTGTTTTGTTTTTCCTAAACGAATGGATTCTTTTATGTATAGTAACATTTCTTCTTTTCTATCAAAATGAGCATAACCACAAGCGAGATTGAATGCTAGCAAAACTTGTGTAATTTCTTCTAGTTTTCCTATTTCTTTTAGAAGCAGATTAAAATAAGTTTCATCATTCAATTTGATTGCCGCAATTACGTTCAAATACAAAATATCTTCATCGAGATAATTTTTAATTCTTGGAGATAAAGTATAAAATAATGTACGACACCTTTCATTTTCGCCATTATTAACTAAGTAATAGATGTCATAATATAAATTGTCGTATGAAAATTGGTTTTCCGAGCGATCGAAAATTGCTGTTATTTTTTCTAAAACCCAATCAGAATTGTTTTTGTCTTGATGATTTGATAATCTGTTAAAATAGAAAGAAAGTAAATTTCTGATTTCTCCAGAATATATCTTACTCCTTTCCTCTTTACAAATGGTTATCGCATAGTTTCTATAAATTTGTAAATCTTCAAATGTATAATTTTCATTTCTATTTAAATGTAGTAGTAACAATCGTATAACTTCAGAAATAAGATCGATTGTCTTTTCAGAATTGTTTTCAGCAAGCCAATTGTCAAAATATAAAATTATTTTTTCAGGATTTGTTTTATGAAATTTTGATTCTAAAATTTGTGCCATATAAGAGGCTTCTTCTTTGTTTCTTAAATAAGAAACACATTGAGTTATCCACTTTTCATCGAGCGTATTTTTTTGTATTGCTTTTACAACATTATAAAGGTATTCGTCTTCTAATTTCTTCGAAATTCCATTACCTAACATCGCAATTATTTTTGGAAGATTTTCAGTATTTAGATTCTCTAAATCAGAAATTAAGGCTTCTTGTAGTTTGTTTTTTTCTTTTGTTTCAGTAAGGAATGTATTCAATTCAGGTAAAGCCACAGCTTGAATTTGGGTTAAAATAGTATCAAAATATTCTTTCCCAAAGTAAGTTCGTGCTTCTTCTTCATACTTAAAGAATACTTTCAGTAATTTTTTCTGTAAATCCACATCAGTAGTATTTTCGAAAGCTGGAATAAATAATTCTTCCATTTGATCACCACCTTCACTATTTAATAGGTCAGTAGATGCTTTTTTAAGGAGTTGGTACAATGCTTCTGAAGTAAATTGAGGGAAAAAATTATCTATTAACTGATCCTGAACTGTGTATCCCCAATAGCGATGTCCTGCATCATAATATTCACATGCCTTGTAGAATTGTTTAACAATCTTTTTTTGAGTGGTACAATTTTTTCTTGAAATAATTTCTTCCAAAACTAGCAAAGTTGCATTATAATTATCGTATACCGATTTAAAAGCCATCTTAAAAAGCGCAATTAATGTTGCGTCAGAAAGATTATTGATATGCCTTTGAATGGCTTGATCTAGTAGTTCAATTTCGGTAATTTCTTCTCCTTTGACTTTTAGGTTAAAATAACTCGCAAGTGGATTTTCTTTGTTATTATAATTGAGCTTTATATGTTTTGATAGTTGTAAAATAGCTTCCTCAAATTTTAAAATGTCTTTTAATTCTAATTGCTTTTTAATTAAATCAATAGATGGAAGAGTTTTAAATCGATTTCTTTTTTCCCAGTTTCTTAAAATTTTATAATCTGCTTCTAATTCTTTAAGTGTTGGATGATTGTAAATAGGGTTAAAGTCGTTAATATAGCGGCAATTTTCGATATCTAAAGTTTCTAAAAAATTTAAAGTAGCAATTACTTCAATGGATTTCATATAATTTGAAGAAAGATCTAGTTTTTTTAAATGTAAATCTTTTAACCCTTCCAAGTCTTTTAATTCATAAGAGGTTGATAAGTTTAAATCTTCTAAACAAGAAAAGCTAGAAAAAGCATCACAATTTTTTAAAGTTGAATATCGTAAACTAAGTTTTTTTAATTTTTTAAGAGAAGTGATAGGAGTAATATCAAAAACACCACAGGAATTCAAACTTAATTCTTCTAAATGCTCAAATGTTCCAATAATTTCAGGAATTGGTTTTAAATACTTGGACTCTTGTTTATCTCCATGATTTAAAGAGTTGTCTAGATTGAGTTTTTTTAATTTTTTTAAATTACCAAAACTATTGGGTAATTTTATTAAGGAGTTACTAATTTCTAAAACTTCTAAATTTTCTAATTGTGTAATAACCTCAGGAAAAGATTGTAAGTCAAGACCTCTTAAATTCAATTCTTTAAGTCCTTTTAAATTGGATATAGAATTAGGTATATTGCGCAATCCACACTCAACTAAATTTATAGATTCTAATGAAATAAGAGTCTCTATTTCATTAGGTAATGTTTGTTTTTTTAAGAAGTTACCCCAAATTTTAATCTTTTTCAAATTAGGAAAACAAGTAATTATTTGTTTAGTTTCTGTTTCTACGTTTCTTACACTTACATATAGTTCTTCTATCTGAGGCATTGGCTTCATTTTTGTAAAATCGCAATTTCCCCATAGACATAAATCTTGAATATGGATAAGTTGTTCTAAATTATTTGGAGTTTCAAATAGATTTTCTTTAGATAGACCATGAAAACTTAATTTTTTAATATTAGGGTATTCATTTATGATTAAAGGCAATTCTATTTTTTGATTGTAATTATCAAAACGAATGGCAGTGATATTTTCAGGATGATTTATTTCAGAAAAGGTAAACTGATTTTCTGCTAAGTCGATTCTTATTTCTGTTGTGTTCATAATATACTTGTTTAGATACAAAAATAAGTGCTCTAAAAATGTAGACTTTCACTATTTATAGTGATTTTAAATTTTTTGAACGATAGTATCTTTACAGAAGTTGTAAAATGGAAATTTAATTTTTTTTAAGATGAATAAAAACGACGAATTATCAATTGAGCTTTTTAATTTATTAGATACTTATAAATACACTCTTGATTTAGTTGAAAAGGCCGTTGAATTAGTGAAAAAAGGAGCCGATGTAAATTATAAGCAAAAAGAGTATCCGTATGAGACAAGTTTATATAGGTGTTTGTCTTCCGGTAAAAATGAATATAAACTAAATATGGTTGAACTTTTGATAGCAAACGGAGCTGATGTTAACTTAGTAGCTGATATTTTTTCTCCATTAAGTCAGGCTGTAACGAAAAGTGATGTTGAGATTATTCAACTTTTACTAAAAAATGGAGCAAATGACTTTAGTTATTCTTTAAAAAATGCAATTGAACAAGATAAAATTGAAATAGTACAATTGTTAATTAATTATGGTGCAAAATGTAATTGTTTTGAAGACTATAATTGTTCATTCTTGGAATTTTGCAATGAACCATTTAGAGTTAAAAAAGAGGATTACCATTATGAAAAGACACCAGGATTAGCAATAGCAGAATTGTTAATTAAAAACGGTGCAAATCCTAATGGAGTTGAAAATGCCTCATCGAGTCCTATATCAGAAGCGATAAGGCATGATTTTATTGAATTAGTAAATTTATTACTACAAAACGGAGCAGATTTTACAGATGAATTGATTTTTTGTTGCAACACAGTAGAAATGACCAACTTCTTATTGGAAAAAGACATATTTGATAATACGTTTTGTAAAAACCATATAGGGCAAAATGTACTTATCTATAATGTAATGCAATCCAATTATGAATTAGTGCACTATTGGATAAATTCTGGAATTGATTTGTATGATTTTGACAAACAGGGTTTTACTGCTTTTCATTATTTGATTATGAAAGAAAACAGGGATGTTTTTGAACATTTTTTACCGTATTTCGATATTAAGAAATGTAATACAATACAACCCATCTTAGATTTAATCGACCATAAAAAAATGAAAGCACAAATAGAAGAAATGTTAATTGATTGAAAAACAAAGACTAATCTAATAAGCCAAGTTCAATAGCAAACTTTACTAAACCTGCTGTATTCTTTACATTGAGTTTAGATAATAAATTTCTTTTGTGCGTATTTACCGTATTCAAGCTGATAAAGGTTTTTTCAGCAATTTCAGCAGCCGTTAATTGTTTGGCAATTAGCACCAGAATTTCTTTTTCTCGATTGCTTAATTCGGTGGTTGATGAAAGATTTTTTTTCAGGTTGGTTTCATATTCTTTATGAATAGCAGCGACTTCTTTAGAAAAATAATGTTCTCCTGATTGTACTTTTTTAATAGCATATAAAAGTTCATCTTTTTCTGCATTTTTTAAAAGATAACCATCTACGCCTAAACGATTTAACTTAGCGATAATGTGTGCGTTGCTGTGTGTAGTTAGAATGATAATCTTTAAATCGGGATAATTTTTTTTAAGAATTTTTGTTGCATCAACACCATCCATTTCGGGCATACTAATGTCTAATAAGAGTACATCGGCTGTATTCTCTTCGAGTAATTTTAGCAGTTCTTTTCCATTGGAAGCTTTTCCTGTTACAGTAATTTCAGGAACGTTTCTTAATAAAGAAATCAATCCTTCTAGAAACATAGTGTGGTCGTCGGCTATGATAATGTTTGTCATGTTTGCTTATATTATAGGTATTTCAATGTTAAAAATGGCACCTCTATTAGGTGTGGAATCAATTTGTAAATTACCATTGAGTTGCTGGATTCGGTTTTTAATATTGGTTAAACCAATGCCTTCTTTATTATTTTCCACAGCAAATCCTTTTCCATTATCTTCAAAAATAATATTAAATAGGTTTTCAATCAAATTGAGTTGTAATTCAATACTATTAGCTTGAGAATGCTTAATAGTATTTGTAATTAATTCTTGAATAATATGGTACACTTCATTAAGAATGGGTTCTTCAATTTTATTGATTTCATTTCTTGGGTGTGCCGAAAAATAAGATTGTAGATGACTGGCTTCTGCTAATTTGTTTTGGTATTCTTCTACAAATTCACAAAAATTATCTTGGTGAAAACGTTTGGGCAATAAGTTGTGAGAAATGCTTCTTATTTGATTATAAGTATCATTAATTTGGGCATTTATACGTTTAATTTCATTTTCTTTACCATAAGTTGAATTGTTTAATTGGAGCTTAATGGCTGCTAAATTTCCTCCTACGGCATCGTGTAATTCTTGTGCTATGCGAATGCGTTCTTTATCCTGACCTTCAATTTCAGCTTTCACTAATTTTAATTCCTGATCTTTTAAAAGCGCTTTGTTTTTTTGTTCGCTAATCTCTTTTTGCTTTTTGTTAATTAAGATTTGCGCTTTTTGTTTTTGATAATATACAAATGAGAGTGCAATCACAGGAATAAGAAGTACTAGAAAACCTATAATAATGATGTTACGAACTTGTTTTTCTCTTAAAATTTCAGATTCTTTCAACTGTTTGTCTTTCTGCAACAAAGTAATCTGGTTGGCTTTATTTTGGGTTACTTCTTGTAATTTTAAGACTTCATTTTCACTCTGTTTTTTCTCAATTGCTTTCTGTAAATTAAGGTTTTCAATGGCTCTTTCTTGGTTTTTCAATAAGAGCATTTTATTATTGTTTTTTAACGTCAAATCTTTGATTTCGTTTTCTTTTTGTAAGGTTTTAAACTTAATGTCCAATTCGTTTATATCTTGATCATTTTGTCTTTTGGAAATCGAATCACTAATTTCTGCATAGCGAGTCATAAGTGCATAAGCATTTTTATAATTGCCTTGTGCTACGGCTATTTCTTTTAATTTAAGATAAATGCTTTTTTGTTGGTCTAAAAAATGATATTCTAAAGCGACATGTAACGCGTTTAAGTAATGGAGTTCCGCTTCTTGAAGTTTATTCTGAGAATATAAGATTTCACCAATATTTTGATTCACAATAACTTCGATATTGTATAGTTTTCCTTTTTTAGAAATCGCTAAACATTCCTTATAATACTTTAATGCTTCTGGGATATTATCGATATAAACATAGTTTACACCAATATTCAATGCACTTATGGCCTGACATTGCCAATTATTTTTTTCTTGGCATATACTTTTTACTTTTTTGGAGTAGTTGTTTGAGGTTTCATAATCTTTATTTTGAACATAAATAGAGCCCAAATTAATATAACTACCTATAACAATTTCTTCATCTTCTGTATATTTTAAGCATTGATTGAAGTATTTCTCAGCATTTTTATAATCTGATAACTTATTATAGATATTAGCTAATCCATGAAGATTCGAATAATAAGGATATGCTTTTTTTTGATTTTCAACAATTTCAATTCCTTTTAAGTGGCATTTTTTGCTGATTTCAAAAAGTCCTTGTTTGTTATTCGCTAATCCTAATAAGTTATAACCACCAGAGGCTAATACTCTTCTAATGGAATCGTTTTTAATAGATTCGGAGCCTTTTAATGCTTTGTTCGCATAAAACTTCACCGAATCGAGTATCATTTTTTTATTGTAATAATGAGAGAGCAAGAGTTGTATTCTTACATAAGATTCTTTGGTTTTTAATGTTTGAAGCAATTTTTGCGCTCCTTCTTTGGCTTCTTTTGCTTGATTGTTATTTAATAAGTCAAATAAGGGATTGATTTCTTGTTTTTCTAATTCCGCTAAGTTGTCATGACTAAGCGTAAATGATTTCTTTCCTATTTCTTGACCTGTAACAGGAATAAAAAAAAGAAGGAAACAATAAAAACAAAAAAATCTTAGTAATAATTGTATCATTAAAGTGGTAGTAATTTGTACTTTGTGATAAATGAAAAGTAAATATAATATTTATTACCAAATTAATAGTTCATTTTTTTAATAACATAGGTAACAATACCCCAAATCATAAATTCGTTTTCTTCAATGACCTCAATCGGTTTGTAAGAATCATTTTCAGGGTAGAGAAATAATTTTTGATCGATTATTTTTATTCTTTTTACGGTAAATTCCCCATCGATAAAACAAATAGCAATTTTATTATTGCTAGGCTCTAAACTTCGGTCTATTACTAAAATGTCTCCATCATCAATACCAGCACCTATCATAGAATTGCCACTGGCTTTAGCATAGAATGTAGCTTCTTTATTTTTTATTAAAAAAGCATCTAAGCTAATTCGGGTGCCTTCAAAATCGGCAGCAGGAGAAGGAAAGCCTGCTTTTATACCTGCAGCAATATAGGGTAACTCGATGTTTGAATCGGTTTTTGGAATAAAAAAATGAAGTTTTTTATTATGTTCTAACATTTTACTGTAAGTATTTCTTTAATATCGGTAGTGTATTTTCTTGACAAATGATTTTGTTTCATCTTCCAAGTTTTTTCTAAATCTTGATTCCCCAATTTTATTTTTCTTTCACCTGTTTTCACTAGAAAATCATCCATTACTTTCATTATGGCTTGATGTTTTGGATTTTCTTCTTCAAACAAATGAAATTGCTTTGTTTCTTCAGGAATAATTTGGGTTACAATAACGCCTGCTTTTTTATAAATAGTATTTTCTTCAAATATTTCGTTAAGCATTTTTATAGCTGTAGTACTAATGGTTATACCCGAATTGGTCGCAAAAGGTAAAGTATACATACGAGAAAAATTATAACGTGCATTTTCTTCAATATATTTATCTTTTCGGAGGTAAATTATAACATTATAACAACACGATTTTTGTTTGCGTAATTTTTCTGCACAAACCATAGAAAATGTAGAAACTCGCTCTTTTAGTTCGTTGTAATCGGTAATGTTTTTTTCAAAACTTCGAGTAATCGCGATGCTTTTTTTATTTTTTGGTTCTTCAATGTCAATAACCGATTTTCCTTCTAATTCATATTTTAAACGAAGTCCAGTAACACCCATTTCTTTTTTAATGAAAGCTTCATGGTAGGGTTGAATAAAATCATACGCTGTCAAAATATTTTTGGCTTTCATTTTTTTACTTAAACGAAAACCAATGCCCCAAATATCTTCAATTTTTGTCCACTTTAAAGCTTTGATTCTTTTTTCATCGGTATCAATTACATATACTCCATTAGTATGTTCTGGAAATTTTCTAGCAATTTTATTAGCTACTTTCGAAAGTGCTTTACTGGGTGCAAAACCAATACTTGTAGGAATACTGGTCCATTTCTTAATTCTATTCCTAATTTGGAAACCATACTCTTGGTAGTTAGCAATCTGCATGCCATCAAAATTCATAAAAGCTTCATCAATACTGTACACTTCTACACAAGGAGTAAATTCTTCTAATATTTTCATTACGCGATGGCTTAAATCACCATATAAAGAATAATTGGAAGAAAATACTTGTACTTGATGTTCTTTTAATAATGCTCTTACTTTAAATTCAGGAACACCCATAGGAATACCTAATTTTTTAGCTTCATCACTACGCGAAATGATACAACCGTCATTATTAGATAAGATGGCAATAGGTTTTCCGTTAAACTGTGGTTGAAAAACACGTTCGCAAGAAGCATAAAAATTGTTACAATCAATTAAAGCATACATACAGTAAATTTACCTTATAATTTTTATACTATAAAGGAATCAAAAGTTAATGTTGATAAATTAGTTTTAAAAGCTATAAACTAATCCAACACCTAAAATTTGTTTTAATTGCATTTTTGGACCTACAATAACTTGTTCGCCATCGATTTCTTCTTTTGCTTTGATGTCGTCGTCATAAATAATATGGGTACCAATATTGGCTCTTACATATTCATTAATGGTCATATTAAGTTGTAGTTGCCAATCCACATCAATATTTCCAAAATTGTTAAGGTAATCCGTATATAAACTAATGCGGTGTTCTAAATTGATATTTTTATAAATTTCTTTTTCCCATTGATTGGTAATTAAGATACCTATTTCAGTACGTGATCTTTTTCCATTTTCAAGTATTTCTCCTGTAACTTCGTCAATAATTGCTTTATCCACACCAAAAGCACCTTGATTTGCTAACCGTTCGTCTAAAACTAAAGTTGTTTTTTGTGTTAATGGCGAAAGGTATAAATTTAAATTCAGGTCTTTTCTAGAATACTCGGCACCTATCCCAAGGAAAATATAGGCAGGAGCAAAAGGTTTTGATATCGCTAATTCGGTATTTGGATAAGCATAACCATTTGCAAATTGGGTATTAAAATTAAATTTACCACCATAAAACCAATTAGAAATTGTGTCTTTTCTAAAACCAATTGTGGAATTAATTTGCAATTGATCATCTGTTTTTCGCACTTCTTGACCTTCTTGTTTGTTTATCCCATATCGGAAAATTAATTCGTTTTTCCAGTTTAATGTCTTTTTAGAATACTCTCGTACAAAGTTTCCCTTCAATAAACCTGAAATGGAATTATTTCCACCCGCATTCCAGTTTACAAACGTAATTTGGGAAATATCTAAACCCACTTTATTGGTTTTGTTCCAATACGAAATCGTATCTGGTATTTCTGTTCTAATAATTTGAGCAAAATTGGTTTGAATAATAAAAAATAAAAACCCTAGTAGGAAGGCTTTTTTCATAATTAAAGTAATAAATTGATTTGGTTAATAATATAAGTAACGTCTAATTTACTAATATGTTGTAATTCTGGAATACTCCCCTGTTCTATAAAAGCATCAGGAATGCCAAGATTTACAACTGTTATAGCATGTTTCTTTTCTAAAATATGTTGATTTACAAGAGAACCGAAACCACCAATGATAGTTCCGTCTTCTATTGTTATTATTTTTTCATATTCTTTACAAATGGCATTTAAAGTAGCATAATCTAATGGTTTTATAAATGGAAAATGAAAATGCCCCACAGTTTCTGGTTGTTTGCATAATGAAATAGCTTTTGTCACATTAGTTCCAATAGTTCCAATAGAGAGAAAGGCAATTTTTGAGCCCTCTTTTAATACTTTGGCTTTACCAATTTCAATTTTTTCAAAAGGTTGTTGCCAATCGATAATTTCTCCACGTCCTCTGGGGTAACGAATACTGATGGGATGCTCTAATCCTAATTGTGCAGTGTACATCAAATTGCGCAATTCTATTTCATTTAAAGGTGCAGCAATGATTAAATTGGGAACGCAACTCAAATATGCAATATCAAATACACCATGATGCGTTGCGCCATCTTCACCTACCAAACCCGCCCGATCTAAGCAAAAAATAACTGGAAGGTTTTGTAGAGCAACATCATGAATTACTTGATCATAAGCACGCTGTAAAAAAGTTGAATAGATATTGCAAAACACAATCATACCTTGCGTAGCCATTCCAGCAGATAAGGTAACGGCATGTTGCTCTGCGATACCCACATCAAACGCTCTTTCAGGAATGGCTTCCATCATATATTTCATAGAAGAGCCTGAAGGCATAGCAGGTGTTATACCAATTATCCTTGAATTTTCTTTAGCTAATGTTACCAAAGTATGTCCGAATACATCTTGAAATTTGGGAGGTAATCCTTCTTCATTTTTAGGATGAATTTTACCTGTTTTAGCTTCAAACTTACCAGGAGCGTGATATTTTACTTGGTCTTCTTCTGCTAACTGTAATCCTTTTCCTTTCGTAGTAATAATGTGTAAAAATTTAGGGCCTTTTACTTTTTGTAGTCGCCTTAATTCTGAAAGCAATTTGGGTAAATCATGTCCGTCTATAGGACCAGAATAGTCAAAATTCAATGACTTTATAATGTTGTTTTGTTTTGGATTTCTTCCTTCTTTTACCGATGTTAAATAGTTTTTTAAAGCACCCACACTTGGATCAATCCCTATAGCATTGTCATTTAAAATAACTAATAAATTCGCATCAGTTACACCAGCATGATTTAAGCCCTCAAAAGCCATTCCGCTAGCAATGGATGCATCACCTATCACGGCGATATGTTGTTTCTCGGTTTCGTTTTTTAATAAGGAAGCCATAGCCATTCCTAAAGCAGCAGAAATAGATGTAGAGGAATGTCCCACACCAAAAGTATCATAAATACTTTCACTTCTTTTTGGAAAACCAGAAATTCCATTTAAATCTCTATTCGTATGAAAAAGTGTCCTTCTTTCGGTTAAGATTTTATGACCGTAGGCTTGGTGACCAACGTCCCAAACTAATAAATCTTCAGGTGTATTGAAAACATAATGCAAAGCAATGGTTAATTCAATAACGCCCAAACTAGCACCTAAATGACCTTCTTTCCGAGAAATAATATCAATAATAAATTCGCGCAACTCTTTGGCGAGCTGCGGTAATTGATTTTCAGAAAGCTTTCTTAAATCGGATGGGTTATTTATAGCGCTAAGAAGATTATTTTCCATTAACAACAAAATGCAAATTTAAGCTTTTGTTTTAACTTATTGTAGTTTTATTCTAAAGGGATAATACATTTTAACATTAACTTTTTTATTGTTAATTTCTCCAGGATTCCATTTTGGAGAACGTTTTAAAACGCTGACAATTTCATTATTTAAATCGTTGTTTTTTCCTCTATGAATAGTAATGTCTTTTATAAAACCTAAGGAATCAACTATGAAGGAACTTAAAACAACTTCGCTATTGTTTAAACTATCAGGCAATGTAACATTATTTTGAATAAAGTGTGAAAAATCGGTGTTATTATCTTGGAAAATGGGCTTTTTAGTCACTTCATGTAAGTCATAATAAGATCTGCTTTGTTCAAGTAGCGTTTCATACTCAGGTAAAGCAGGTTTTCCCATAATAATATCACCAGTCACTGTTGGCGGTTCAATTGCATCTGGTTCATTTAAAAGATTATCCTTATTAGAAAAACTGCATTTCTTTTGTTTGATAGTATCGTTGTTTTGTTTACCGTTTTTTTGTGTAGTATCATCTTTTGAATACATAGTATCTTCTACAACAACTACTTCTCCTAAAGTTTGATAATTGTTATTGTAATTTTTACAACTAAATAAAGTAGTTCCCATGACTACAAATAAAGCTAATAAAAAAATCTTTCGAAAAGATGTTTGGTTATATAAAACTGTTTCTGGAATTTCAATTTTTAGATTTTCTAATTGATCTGTTCTAAAACGACCGCAGATCTTTTCTGTTCTATTATTTTCAAATACAGTAGTAATTTCTTCAGTATTACTTTTAGTAAAATCAAATACAATTTTTGAACAGGATTGACAAAATTTACCTTTTTCATCTGGAAGCATTTTTTCCCAATTTTCATGACAAGGTTTTGGAATAGAAATGTTTAATTTTTGCATACTAAAAGCTTTTTGAAAATGACATCAAGAATTGTTCCAAAGAAATTGTAATTTTGACAAATGGAAAATATTTTTACCGACGAATATTTTATGAAAAAAGCGCTATTAGAAGCAGAAATTGCTTTTGAAAAGGGCGAAATACCTGTAGGTGCCGTAATTGTAGTCGATAATAAAATCATTGCAAGAACACATAATTTAACAGAATTACTTCATGATGTTACAGCTCATGCCGAAATGCAAGCTATTACAAGTGCGGCTAATTATTTAGGAGCAAAATATTTAAAAGATTGTACGTTATATGTAACCTTAGAGCCTTGTCAAATGTGTGCTGGAGCATTATACTGGAGTCAAATTTCTAAAATAGTGTATGGTGCTTCTGATGAAAATAGAGGTTTTGTAAAAATGAGAACGCAATTACATCCAAAAACCAAAATAATATCAGGTGTATTGGAAAAAGAATGCTCCTTACTTATGCGTGCTTTTTTTCGTTTAAAAAGATAGTTTTTTGTCGGATTTTTTTTATCTTTAAAACAAAAATTCTTTTACTTTTCCAAAACACTTATTTCTATGAAGATTTATCGTATTTTGAAACTTTTTTTAGTTTTAATTCTGCTTTTTTCATGTTCTAAAGACAGCAAAAATTTTAATTCTGATCCTTCTCTCTTTAAAGAATACATCTTGAATTTTAGTTCTGGACTAGTATCTGCCAAAAGCGATATTAGAATAGTTTTGGCTTTTGACAATGCAAATTGGACTCCGAATAAACAGTTGGACAACGATCTTTTTACCATAAATCCTAAAGTAGACGGAAAAGTAATTGCTCTTTCTACTAATACACTTGCTTTTGTACCTAATGAAGCATTAGATTCTGACAAGGAATATCAAATCACTTTTCATTTATCTGAGGTAAAAGATGTAAAAGATGAATTGGAAGAATTTAATTTCACAATAAAAACAATCAAACAAGATTTTATTGTATCTACACTAGACCTACAGTCTTACAGTAAAGATTATATGTATCTAAATGCTGTTTTAGCAACTAGTGACGTTTTAGATTTAGAAAAAGCAAAAAAACTGATTAAAGTTACTCAAAATGGAAAAGATATTCCAGTAAAATTTGATAAAGAATTGAGTAATAGTAAAGAATTTAAATTTGTAATAGACAGCATTCAACGTTTCGTAGAAGACAGCAAGATTATTATAAATTGGGATGGCAAAGAAGAAGGGATCGAACAGAAAGGAAGTTTAGAATATGATATTCCTGGAAAGAATAACTTTAAAATAATTAATGTAGAAGTCCAAGAGGATGACAATCAAGTGTTATGGATTAATTTTTCTGATCCTCTAAAAAAAGGACAAGATTTTGATGGATTAGTAGAAGTTGAATCTACATCAGATTTAAAATTTTCTACTGCGGGCAATCTTTTAAAAGTGTTTTTTAATGAACCTCTAAAAGGTGAATTATTAATAGAAGTGTTTCAGGGAATTCAAAGTGAGGATGGCTACAAAATGAAACAAAATTTCTCACAAAAGGTCTCTTTTGAACAAATCAAACCTGCTGTACGTTTTATAAAAAGCGGAACTATTTTACCTAGTTCTAATAATTTAAAGATCAATTTTGAGGCGGTTAACCTAAGTGCTGTTGATGTTAAAGTATATAAAATTTTTAAAAACAATATCCTTCAATTCCTTCAAGATAATGAGATTAATGGAAATAGAAATCTCCAAAAAGTTGCAGCGCCAATAGCAAAACAAAAAATACTTTTAAAAACTAACAATCTAACTAATTATAGTAAATGGGGTGCCTATGCTTTAGATTTAGCTAAAATTATTTCTCCTGAACCAGGCGCTATTTATCGTGTAGAAATAGGATTTAATAAAAAATATTCCTTATATAAATGTACCTCTTCCGACGACGAAGAAGCAATTGAAGATGATGAACAAGAAGATGAGGGGGAAGTAAGAAGTGCTAATAATTATTATTACGATGATTATTATTATGACGATTATGATTGGTATGAAAGAGAAAATCCTTGTGATAATTCCTATTATTATAGAAACAATATTGCTACTAATGTTATTGCAACTGACCTTGGTGTAATTGCAAAAAGAGGAGAAAATGGTTCTTATGTATTTGCTGTTAATGATATTATTTCCACTAATCCTATTTCAGGCGCAAATATTGATTTATATGATTATCAACAACAAAAACTAGCTTCAATTTCTACTAATGGAGATGGAATTGCAACCACTGAAATTAAAAGATATGCTTATTTTGCTATCATTACTAAAGATAATAACACGACTTATATAAAACTAGATGAAGGCCAATCTCTATCGGTAAGTAACTTTGAAGTAAGTGGTGAAGCATTACAAAAAGGATTAAAAGGCTATATATATGGAGAAAGAGGTGTTTGGCGACCAGGAGACACCTTGCATATTGCCTTTATGTTGAATGATAATGAAAATAAATTACAGAATACACATCCAATAAAGTTTAAACTGTCTGATCCAAGAGGAAAACTAATGTATCAAGCAGTTCAAAAATATAATGAAAACAATCATTATAAATTTAAAGTTGTAACAAAAGAAACGGATATTACTGGAAATTGGGAAGCAAAAATAAGTGTTGGAGGAGCGCAATTTTTTAAATCCATTAAGATTGAAACTATTAAACCAAATAGACTAAAAATCAAAAATAGTTTTGCAGATGCTCAAATATCGGGAAGTAGTCCAAATAAAGGGAACTTGCAAGTTAATTGGCTTCATGGTGCAGTTGCTAAAAATTTAAAAGTAGAAATGCAAGCTAAGTTTATGAAAGAGCAAACTAGCTTTAAAGGATATAGTAATTTTGATTTTGATGATGAAGTAAGAGATTTTTACACAGAAGAAGTAAATGTTTTTTCTGGCAAAGTTGATGAAAATGGTAAGACAGAAGTAGTTTTAAAACCAGAAATTACCAGTCAAGCTCCAGGAAAACTAAAAATAGTAATGCAAACTAAAGCTTATGAAAACGGAGGCGATTTTAGTACGGATGTAGTAACAGCTAGTTTTTCACCCTATCAAACTTATGTTGGATTAAAAAGCCCTGAAGCAAATAAATATGGAATGCTGGAAACAGATAAAATAAATCGTTTTGAAATAGTTACTCTTTCAGAAAATGGAAAACCTAAAGCTGTAAAAAATTTAGAGATTAGAGTGTATAAAGTGGAATGGAGATGGTGGTGGAATAACGATGGAGATAACTTGTCACGATATAATTCTGACAATGTTACAACTGCTTACAAAAACTTTACGGTTTCTACAAATAGTAGTGGAAAAGGAAGTTTTCAATTTCTAGTTCCTGAAGAAGATTGGGGAAGATATTTAATTAGAGTGGTAGATCCAAATGATGGTCACGCAACAAGCACTACTGAATTGATAGATTGGCCTTATTGGTCTGGAAAAACAAAATCTGGTCAAGGTGATATGGCCAATATGTTAGTATTTACATCTGACAAAGAAAAATATGCAGTTGGCGAAAAAGCAATTGTTTCATTCCCGTCTAGTGAAGGAGGAAGAGCTTTAATTTCTTTAGAAAATGGTTCAAAAGTAGTACAAACACTTTGGACAAATACCACAAAAGGAGAAACAAAAGTTGAAATACCTGTTACACCTGAAATGGCTCCAAATGTATATGTAAATATTACTTTATTAAAGCCTCATGCTTCAACTATTAATGATACACCTATCAGAATGTATGGGATCATACCTATTGAAGTGGTTGATAAAAATACAATTTTAGAACCACAAGTAGTGATGCCAGAAGTTTTACGCCCTGAACAAAAAGCAACCTTGAAAATTAGTGAGAAAAATGGCAAACCTATGACTTATACTGTCGCCATTGTAGATGAAGGCTTATTGGATCTAACCCGATTTAAAACACCAAATGCTTGGGATAAATTTTATTCTAAGCAAGCATTAGGAGTTAAAACTTGGGACATATATGATGATGTAATAGGCGCTTATGGCGGAAAAATAAATCAAATTTTTAGTATTGGTGGTGACGAAGATTTGGGAGGAGGAAAAGCGAAAAAAGCCAACCGTTTTAAACCTGTTGTAATCTATTTAGGACCTTTCAAATTAGAAAAAGGACAAACTAAGTCTCACACAATTGAAATGCCAAATTATGTAGGATCCGTTCGTACTATGGTCGTTGCTGGAGATATTACTGCAAATGCTTATGGTAGTACTGAAAAAACAACACCAGTTAGAAGTCCTTTAATGGTTTTAGCTTCTGTACCAAGAAAAATATCTCCTAACGAGAAAATCACTTTACCAGTGACCGTTTTTGCGATGGAAAAGAATGTGAAAAACGTGACGGTTCAAGTGAAAACGAATAACGGAATTCGAATTTTAGAGTCAGCAAAACAACAAATAAACTTTAGTTCACCTGATGAAAAAATGGTATATTTTAACTTAGAAGTTGGAGATATCACGGGAATAAGTAAAATTGAAGTAGTGGCTACTTCGGGCTCAGAAAAAGCATCTTTTCCAGTAGAATTAGATATAACTAATCCTAACCCAGAAACAACAGATTTCAAGGATTTAATTTTAGAACCAAACACAACAAAATCTGTTAGTTGGGAAACCTTTGGCGTTACTGGGACAAATAATGCTAGAATTGAAATTTCTTCTTTCCCAACTATCGATTTTAATAGACGATTAAAATATTTAATCCAATATCCTCATGGTTGTGTAGAACAAACTACATCTAGTGTCTTTCCACAATTGTATTTAGCTGATGTTGTTGCTATAGACGATGAACGAAAACAAAAAATACAATATAACATTAATCAAGGCATTCAAAGATTAGGTAGGTTTCAAGTTTCAAATGGTGGTCTTTCCTATTGGCAAGGCGATGGCTCACCAGATGATTGGGGAACTTCATATGCTGGTCATTTTATGATTGAAGCAGAGAAAAAAGGATATGTACTACCTTCTGGATTTAAACAAAAATGGGTGGCTTATCAACAAAGACAAGCTAAACAATGGAGATATAATGTAAGCTATTACAATGATTTTGCTCAGGCCTATCGTTTATATACATTGGCTTTAGCAGGTGCTGCCGATTTAGGCTCTATGAACAGATTAAGAGAAACTGTTGGAATTTCAAATGAATCTAAATTACGTTTAGCAGCTTGTTACGCCATTGTAGGACAAAATACCGCTGCACAAAAATTAATTACTTCAGTAGGCACATTGGATTATAATTCTAAAAATTATTATTACTATTATGGTTCTGAAGACAGAAGCAGAGCCATGTTGTTAGAAACCTATCTTTTAATGGATAACAAAACAAAGGCTTTTGAAATTGCTAATATCTTAGCTAAAAATCTTTCTTCTGAACAATACATGAGTACACAAACAACTGCTTATTCGCTTTATGCTATGTCAAAATTTGCTATTAAGAATGGTGAAAAAGGAGTGAATGTTGGTATAAATTTTGGTGGAAAATCCGAAAATTTAGCTACTCAAAAATCGGTTATAGATAAGAAATTAGAAGTCAATAAAGGAAAATATGCGGTAACAATAAAAAATAATAACAAAGGAACTGTGTATGTTAGAGTTTTAAATAGTGGAGTGCTACCTATTGGAGAAGAAAAAGAAATTCAAAAGAATTTAACAGTGGTTGTGTCTTACAAATACAAGACAGGAGGAACTATTAATTTTAATGCTATTGAACAAGGATCTGAGATTATGGCACAAATTACGATAAGAAATAATGGTTCTGAAAGAATGGATAATATTGCTTTAACTCAAATAGTTCCTTCTGGGTTTGAAATTATGAATTCTCGTTATACCGATTTTGGTAGTCAAACTGACAATAAAGCAGATTATATTGATATTCGCGATGATAGAACTAATTTTTACTTTAGTCTTGGAATAAATGAAGCCAGAACGTTTACTATTTTATTAAACGCTTCATTCTTAGGGAACTATTATTTACCAGGAATCCAATGTGAGGCAATGTATGATGATAATTATATCGTGAGAAATAAAGGACAGTGGATAAATATCATAAAAGACTAATCTTTAAACCAAAAAGGTTTTTGAAACTAGTTAAACATTTAATAACATTTCTAAAAAAGCATAAAATTAAAACAACCATAGGAGTACTTCTTATGGTTGTTTATTATTTTTCTTTGCCCAAAGTTCTATTTGCCTCTAATTATACAACTGTCATAGAAAGTAAAGAAGGGCAATTTATAGGTGCTAAAATCGCAGATGATGGTCAGTGGCGATTTCCTGAAAGTGATAGTGTACCAAAAAAGTTTAAAGAATGCATAATTGCATTTGAAGATCAACATTTTTATAATCATTTTGGGTTTAACCCAATTTCAATGTACCATGCTTTTCAGCAAAATAGAAAAGCAAATAAAGTTGTTAGAGGAGGCAGTACTTTAACCCAACAAGTCATTCGTTTACATAGAGAAGGCAAAAAAAGATCTTATTTTGAAAAAGTTCTCGAAATTATTTTAGCAACTCGTTTGGAATTTCGACACTCAAAAGACAAAATTTTGCAATTATACGCTGCTCATGCTCCTTTTGGAAGTAATGTAGTAGGATTAGAAATGGCTTCTTGGCGCTATTTTGGTTTGCAATCCCATCAACTTTCTTGGGCTGAAGCTGCAACATTAGCGGTACTTCCTAATGCTCCTAGCTTAATTTATCCTGGTAAAAATCAAAAGAAATTATTAGCTAAAAGAAATCGTCTATTGAAAAAGTTGTTTCAGAATAAAATTATAGATAAGGAAACCTATGAATTAGCTTTATTGGAATCATTACCTCAAAAACCTTTTGCAGTTCCTCAAATTGCACCCCATTTATTGCAAAAAATTGCAAAAGAGCATCATGGAAAGAAAATCAAAACAACTTTACAATTAAATATTCAAGAACGTGTAAATGAAATTGTTACACAATATTACAATTTGTACAAACAAAATCAAGTGTACAACATTGCTGTTTTAGTAGTTGATGTAAAAACGAGAAATATAGTTTCCTATGTTGGAAATAGTCCAACAGATAGTAATCATCAAAAAGATGTCGACATTATTGAAGCACCTCGGAGTACGGGCAGTATTCTAAAACCCCTTTTGTATGCTTCTATGTTAGATGATGGCGAAATTTTACCTAAAACATTAATTCCAGATATTCCAACACAAATCTCTGGGTATACACCCCAAAATTATGATTTGTCATATGACGGAGCAGTAGAAGCCAATAGAGCCTTAGCAAGATCTTTAAATATTCCTGCCGTTTTGATGCTACAAGATTATTCTGTAACTAAATTTTATGAGCAACTACAGAAATTAAAATTACGTAATGTGAATAGACATCCCTCTAATTACGGACTTTCTTTAATTTTAGGTGGTGCCGAGACCAATCTTTGGGATCTATGTCGTGCTTATTCTTATATGTCTAGTACACTAACGCATTATACAAAAACGCAAGATGAATTTCGAACAAATGAATTAGCCAATTTGAATTATAATGATGATTTGCAAATTGATTTTGGAAAACCGAAAACAAATAAAAATGTTTTTAGTGCAGGTGCTATTTGGCACACATTAAATGCAATGAAAGAAGTGAATCGTCCTGAAGGAGATGAGGCATGGCGATTTTATGATTCATCTATTGAATTAGCATGGAAAACAGGCACTAGTTTTGGAGGAAGAGATGCATGGGCTGTAGGAGTAACCCAAGATTATGTAGTAGGTGTTTGGGTAGGAAATGCAACAGGTGAAGGACGCCCTCTTCTTACAGGAGTTGAAAGTGCAGCACCTATCTTATTTGATGTTTTTCGATTGTTCCCAAAATCAAATTGGTTTACAATTCCTTATAATGATTTAGAGGAAAAACTAGTTTGCAAACAATCCGGTTACTTGGCACTAGAAAATTGTGATGGGCAAAAACAATGGATACCTAAAAATGATAAAAAAACACAAAATTGCCCGTTTCATCAATTAGTTCATTTAGATAAAACCGAACAATTTAGAGTGAATAGCACCTGTGAAAACATAGATGAAATACATAATAAATCATGGTTTGTACTACCTCCTGTTATGGAATGGTATTATAAAAGTAAGCATATTAATTATAAAACACTTCCTCCATATCGAAGTGATTGTTTAGAAGGAACATTAGAAAAGAAGATGGATTTTATCTATCCTAATGCAAATGCTAAAATTATATTAACCAAAAATTTTAGTGGTGAAATACAACCTGTCATTTTAAAAATTGCTCATACAAATCCTGATACAGAAGTATTTTGGTATTTAAATGAAACTTATTTAGGGAGTACTAAGACTTTTCATGAAAAACAAGTAATTGCGCCAACTGGAGATTACATTCTTACTGTTGTAGACGAATTTGGAACAGAAATTAAAAGAAAAATCACTATAGAAAAAGAATAGTTTAGAAAGTCGGAAACTGTTTTCAGAAATAGTTTATCATTTTGTCTGTCCAAAAGTTTTATTTTTGAATAATTGAAAACAAGATTCCTATATAGTATTTTACTTTCTTTTGTAGTAAGCTTTTTGTTTGCTCAAGATCCTATTGCTTTAAAACTCTCCGAAAAAGAAGATCTTCCAGATGTGGAATTTTATGACATAATTGAAGATAACAAAGGCTTCATTTGGTTAGCAGCAGATAAAGGTCTCTATCGATTTGATGGCAAGCGTTATTTATCTTATGAACACACCGATAAACGTGGCTTATCCGTTTTTGGGTTAAAGTTAGACACAAAAAATCAACTGTGGTGCAATAATATTTCTGGGCAATTTTTTTATATAAAAGAGAATAAACTTACCCTATTCTTAGATTTAAAAAACGAACTTAAAGGAGAATTAGCAGAGTTTTTCATTATTGAAAATAAGTTATTCATTTTTTCTACAAGTGTTATTTTTTCAGTTGATTTAGTTACCAAAAAAAGAGAGAAAATTGATTTAACAATGCTACCAAAATATCCTATAATTAGAGCTCCTTTTCAATCTAATAATAACATTTTTTTTACAGCTAACAATTCTGTTTGTAGCGTTTCTAAATCAAATAAAGTAGAAGTTTTAAATTTTAAATTAAAAAAATATGGAAATAATGTTTTCCCCAAATTTTTTAAGCTACAAACCAAGAACTACATTGTCCTATATGATAATCTCACTAATATTAATGATTTTTATCTAATTAAAGACAATGAACTTATCAAAACTTCGTTTCCTGAAGAATTACAAAATGTAAAAATCATTAAAATCCTAAATTACCAAGATAATTTATGGTTTTGCACTTCAAATGGTATTATTTTAGTAAACCAAAAACAGCAAAAATTAGAATTAAAACAAGAGTATTTTAAGAAAAATTTTATAACAAATGCCATTCTTGATACTAATCAAACATTATGGGTATCAACTCTAACTAATGGAGTTTTTATCGTCCCTAGTTTACAAATTAAAAAATATGAAAGTATTGTTTCTGATGAAGTAATCTCTTCATCAATAAAAATCAAACCGAACAATTTACTACTTGGCACTACTAAGGGACATCTTTTTCTGTTAAATTTAAAAACAGGCAACCGAGAAGAAATTAAAATAAATAGCAATAGAAAAATTGCTTCATTATTATTTTTATCAGAATATAATACCGTATTAATTAGTATAGAAAATGATTCTTACACTTACAATTTAGACAACCACAAGCTTAAAAAAAATTCTAATTTTAACAATGCTAAAAATTTGCATTATATAAAAGATTCAAATCAAATTATTTACTCAGGATTTGATAGAGCATCTATATATGATTTTAAAAATGATGCTTTTTTAGAATACAAACAACTCAACACAAGTAGAGCTTATGCCTCTTTTTTTGATAAAAAAAACAAAGAGATTTACGTTTCGTATGTTGATAATTTAATAGTGTACGATAGCATTTTTAATCCAACAGTTTTAAAATTCAAAGATAGAAGCATAACGGCTAAAGATATAAAGCAAACATCCGATGGAATAGTATGGATAGCAACTTTTACGGATGGCGTTTTAGGGTACAAAAAAAATAAAATAGTAAAAATAATAAATCAAAAAAAAGGCTTAAAATCAAATATTATTCAGAAAATAGAGTCAGATGAAGATGATTTATGGATAGTTACAGATAAAGGAATTCAAATATATAATTCAAAAAAACAAAAAGTAAATCCTAATCATATTAATTCTAGCAATTTAGGCAAAAACATTAAAGATATTATTATAAACAAAAGAAATGCTTTTTTGATTAGCCCACAGGATATTTTTGAAATAGAAAAAGATATATTGTTTAAAAAGTATTACCCAAAGGAAATTTCAATCACATCTGTATCCATAAATGAAAAAGACACCCTTGTTCAAAACACCTATGATTTACCCTATGATAAAAATAGAATTAAATTTACTTTTCATACCAATGGCTATTTTCCAGATGATGAATTGCATTTTTCTTATCGATTGCAAGGTTTAAGTGATGAGTGGATCCCTATAGATTCAAAAGTAGATTTTGTTAGTTTTACTAGCTTACCTTCAAAATCCTATGTCTTTGAAGTAAGAGCTCAAAATTCAAATCAAAAACAATTCTTTTCAAAAAAAATACTTTTTCAAATTAATCTTCCCTATTGGAAAAAGTGGTGGTTTGTATTATCTATCTTTTTATTATTATTTGGTTTAATAATAATTTTTTACAAAAATAAATTGGCCATACAAGAAAAGGAAAAAGAATTAGCTTTAAAAAATGCAAAATTTGAGAGTGAGCTAGCTACTTTAAAATTAGAAAATCTAAAATCTCAAATGAACCCTCATTTTATCTTTAATGCCTTAAATTCTATTCAAGAATATATTATCTTAAATCAAAAACAATTAGCCAGTTCTTATTTGGCAAAATTTGCCGATTTAATCAGAACTTATTTAGAGCACAGTTCAAAAGGGTATATTTCAATAAAAGAAGAAATGGATTGTTTAAGTATTTATTTAGAATTGGAAAAATTACGTTTTGAAGATAAATTCTGCTATCATATTGAGAACGACAATATAAATGAAGAGTTAAAAATTCCAACTATGCTTATACAGCCTTATGTTGAGAATGCTATTAAACATGGATTACTGCATAAAAAAACAGATAGACATTTACATATTTGCTTTTCTTTATTCCAAAATAATGAAATGATCCAATGTGTAATTGTTGATAATGGTGTGGGAAGACAAAAAGCTGCACTGTTGAGAGATAAAAAATATACTTCTTTTGCTACCAAAGCCAATCAAAACCGACTTGAATTGTTGAATTTTGGAAAAGAAAAAAAAATCGGAGTAACCATAGAAGATTTATATAATGAATATAACAAAGCAAATGGAACACGAGTAACATTGCTAATCCCAATAATAAAATAGAAATGAAAGCAATAATAATTGATGATGAACCTAAAGCAAGAAATCTTTTGGAAATCTTAATTCAAGAGAATAATTCAAAAATCACGACCATTTATCAAGCAGAAGATTTAGTAACTGGTGTTCAGTTAATAAAAGAAAAACAACCTCAAATAGTATTTCTAGACATCGAAATGCCAGAACATTCCGGTTTAGAAATAGTAGATTTTATAAATAAGGAAGAATTCAATTTTGAAATTATTTTTACTACAGCATATAGTGAATATGCAATTAAAGCATTTCAACTTTCGGCAATAGATTATCTTTTAAAACCCTTACATGCAGAAAGTGTTAAAGAAGCTATTGAAAAAGCAATTTTGCAAATTGGCAAATCAGAAATCAGTACAAAATTGGAACAATTGAGAAAAAGTTTAAAATCGGCTAATTTTAATAAAATTGGCTTGCCATTTGCTGACGGCTTTAAATTTGTAAATTTTGAAGATATCATTCTTTTTGAAGCGGACGGTATGTATACAAAAGTAAGCACCACAAAAGAAACAGAGTTGTTAGTATGTAAGCCTCTAAAACATTTTGTTGAAGTTTTAGAGTCTCAAACTAATTTTTATAAGCCACATCGTTCTTACCTAATTAATTTAAAATACATTAAAGAATATATAAAAAAAGATGGCGGTTATATCATAATGGATAATGATAAAACAGTTTCAATTTCAAATGATAAAAAAGAAGAATTTTTGACCATAGTTCAAAATATAGGTTAGGGTTTTAGCAAGTCAAAACCCAATTTCAGAAAGTCGTTTTATAAAGAAAATACAAATTGTAGAATTTTGTTCCTATAAACTATAAAAGATTTATTATGAGAACAAAATTACTTTTTTTAACTTTCCTATTGGCATCAATAGTTTCGGCTCAATATCCAACTAATGGACTTGTAGCACAGTATGGATTTGAAAATGGAAATGTTTTAATTGACGGAGCTAATGGAACAAATTTTACGCAAACGGGTATGGCTTTAATTGAAGTTAATAATCGCTTTGATATGCCTCCAACAAGTGCTGTTAATTTAAATGGAGATTATTTAACCCGTCCAGATATTAATTTTCCTGCAACTGGTTCATTAGGGGATTATATCTCTTTAAGTTTTTGGATTAAAACTACCACAGACGACAATAACACAAGGATTATCCTAGACGATAGTAATCGACCAGATTTTTCAACATCTACTTGGGCAGGTTATTATATTTATTTACAAAATGGTAAAATAGGTGCAACATTAGGAGTGCAATATAATGGAGCCTTTTCATATAAAAGTGGTGGTTTATTAGCTAATAGATTCATTAGCGATGGAAATTGGCATCATGTTGTAGTTACGTTATCTCGTTCAGATAGTTTTGGAGGCTGTTGTACTTATACTTTGATTAATAGTTTGTCTATTTATATAGATGGTGTAAACTATGGTAGTGGAGGCAATAGTGAATCTACTGCGAGTGGAAGTTTGAGTTTATTACAATCTCATGATACTACTGGTAATATTACTATCGCTAATAATAGATCAAATTCCCTAGCTAATATAAACAGGTATTCAGATATTATAGATGACGTTTTAATTTATAATCGAATTCTTACTCCTGCTGAAATAACTAGTATAGCTTATGAAAATAGTTTTTGTTTTGTACCACAGTCTTCAGTTATATCCACTTCAGCAATTACTGAAACTAGTGCAATGGTGAGTATTTCAAATATTGGAACGTATAACTTAGCCTATCATAAAACTTCTGAACCTTTTGCAAATGCGATTATTATAAATGGAATTAACTCTGGATCAGTAAGTTTATCCAATTTAGATGTATTCACAGATTATAATGTATATATAAGTGAACAATGTGTAAATAATTTAACGGGCTGGTCTTTACCTATTACCTTTAAAACGACTAGAACATTTGGATATATATATGTTAATGCTAATGCAACTGGAAACAATAACGGAATATCTTGGATAAATGCGTATACAAATTTAAATGATGCTCTTGCTATAGCTCAAAACAATGAAGAGATTTGGATTGCAGGAGGAATTTATACTCCTAGTGTTTCAGACAGAAATGCTACATTTACTCTTACAGCTTCAAATTTGAAACTTTATGGTGGTTTTATTGGTACTGAAACGCAGCTTTCTGATCGCGTTGTAGGTTCAAATGAAACCATTTTATCTGGAGATTTATTAGGGAATGACAATACTTCTATTTCTTTTGTCAATCCTACTCGATCAGATAATAGTTACACTGTTGTATCATTAATTGGAGAAAATCCATTATTAGATGGATTGACAATTACAGGTGGACATGCTAATGCTACTTCTGGAGCAACTGAAACGAGATATGGTGGCGGAATCAATAAAAATTCAAGTATTAGAAACGTAAGTCTAAACAATTGCAAATTGACTAAAAACATTGCTACTGAAGCTTCAGGTGCTATTGCTGGAGGTTATAATGTTTTTGGAGGAACAGGCAGTATGGTAATCAGTAATTGCGAGTTCTCAGAGAATTTATCAGCTATTGGTGCCGCTATTTATTCTGCTAATTTAAGTACAGCTGTAATAAGTTATACTATTTCAAATACGTTATTTAGTAAAAATAAAGCGACTAACACCAGTAGTGCCACTAATGGATATGCAGGAAGTTCTATGTGGTTACGTTCTTATGGTTCAGGAGCAAATATTGTAACGACTATTTCGAATTGTACCTTTGTAGATAATGTAGATGATGGAGCCAATGCGGCAATGAATAACTTGAACCGTGTAACTTTGGCTTTAACCAAAAATACCAATTCCAACCATACAGCTACTATTTCCAATTGTTTGTTTTGGAATAATAAAGCAGCGTCAGGAACTACAGCAAGACCTATAGGTGGTTTTATAGAAAGCGGAATTCCTTCAGCAACTGTAATTAATTCTACTGACGAGACCAACTTTACAGGAATTACTCTTTCTGGCACATCAACAAATAATAACAATTCCGATCCCTTATTTACAAATTCAGCTAGTGGAGACTATACTTTAAGTTTGGGTTCACCTGCTATAGATTCTGGAGATAATGCAAGTGTATTTGGTACAACTGATTTATTGGGTAATCAAAGAATTTTTAATACAACAGTCGATCGTGGTGTTTATGAGTTTGGCTCTTCTGTATTAAATTCTACTGCCTTTCAAGAGTTTACTAGTTTTCAAATTTACCCTAACCCAGCAACAAATAACTTAAATGTTGCAAGTTCACAAAAAATAAACGTATTAGAAGTATATACTTTGGATGGAAAATTAATATTAAAAGCAAATGGAAATGAAGTGGATGTAACACCTTTGCAAAATGGATTGTACCTTATTAAAGTAATAACGCTTCAAAATGAATTTGGAGTGAAGAAATTTGTAAAACAGTAATGTTGTTTTTTATAGTTTTTTAAATATAAGACCATTATTTTAATAAAATAATGGTCTTATTTCTTTTACACAAGGATTTTTAATTATGTACACATTCTATATTTATCAAAAAAGAAATACTATTTGATGAGTTTGAGTATTAAATAATAATTAGTTCTAAAAAGATATCAATCTATAACTAAATTACAATTACTAAATACTCGTATGAACTCTCTTGAAAAAGTTTACATTAGGCGTTACCTTATTGCACTACAAAAAATATAAAAACAAAAATACAATTACAACAAGGTCAGGCTGTCCACTATATCTTTTAATTTGCTTAAAATCCAAGCAAATTAAAAGGATGCCGTTCCCATCCTTAACGCTAAAAAAATGAAAATAAAACACTTACACTCTTATTTTTTAACTTTTTAACACTATTGTGAAACATTTGGCGTTATATTTGTACTAATCAATCATCACCCGAGGTGTAGGCAAATTTTTGTAACGCATCGGAGAAAATCAAAAAATCAATCATCATGTTAAAAGACTTTTTTATCCTTTGTTCTGGTGCCGACAAAGATATTATTCAATCCTCCTCAAATGGCGAACAAAACAAGTATGCAGGCATTGGTGCTACAGTATTCTTTACTGCTGTAATGGCATTTATAGCAGGTTCGTATGCACTTTATACCGTTTTTGATAACATTTTTACTGCTATAGGTTTTGGTTTAGTTTGGGGATTACTTATTTTTAATCTTGATCGTTTTATTGTTTCTACTATTAAAAAGAGAGACAGTTTCTTAGACGAATTACTTCAGGCTTCGCCCCGAATTATATTGGCCATTATTATTGCTATTGTAATTTCAAAACCCTTGGAAATCAAAATTTTTGAAAAAGAAATCAATACCGTTTTATTAAAAGAAAAAAATGCCATGGCTTTAAACAATAAAAAAGAGGTGGCTAATTATTTTCAAAGTGATTTGGATAAAAACAAAGCTCAAATAGACAGTTTAAAAAGCGATATTCTAAAAAAAGAAAAAGAAGTTAACGATTTATATTCGGTTTATATTACCGAAGCAGAAGGAACAACAGGAACTAAAAAATTAGGAAAAGGACCCGTTTACAAAGAAAAAAGAGACAAGCATGATGCCGCTTTGCAAGAACTTACCTCATTAAAAGCAATTAATCAGACTAAAATTACCGAATTAGAAAATAAAGCGAAAACTATCCAAACGGATTTGGATAAAAAAATTACAGAAACACAACCCATAATTGAAGGTTTTGATGGCTTAATGGCTCGTATCAATGCTTTAGACAAATTACCATGGTTACCTTCGTTTTTCATTATGTTATTATTTTTAGCCATAGAAACCTCTCCTATAATTGCAAAATTATTGTCTCCAAAAGGAGAATATGATTTCAAGCAAGAAGACAATGAATTAGCACTTAAAAGTGTTTTGGCTCAAAATAAATATCAAAGTGAGTTACAACGAAAAACGGATGCTGAAATTTATGATAAAGTTTATGCAGATATTAAAGAAGATCAAGAGTTGTATAAATATAAAAAACAAAAAGCTACAGAATTACTTCAATTACAAGCTGACGGTTTTGTAGAAAAACAAAAAAAATCTATGTAATCAAAAAGCTTTACTATAAAACATGAGTAAGAAAACTGTTATAAATTATAAAATCATATTCCATAAAAAAAGCCCAATCAAGGGCTTTTTTTTATAAATCTCTTTGCGTATTTTTAAGTTTACTAATTTGCTTTATTCTTATGTATCCTAAACAAACTGCCACACAAGTTGCTATTACTAAATGGTTGTTTATTGGTGCAGCTGGAGTTCCCACATCATCAACATCATCATCAAAACCAGTTTGCGCAGTTACTTCTAAGATAGAGAAAAAAAACACTAAGAGTAGCACGATAGTTTTTCTTGCCATTATATTTTTATTTTATTATTAATTTTTGAATACTTGTTTTTCCATCAGCTTTTAAAGTTACATAATAGATTCCTGAAGCTAATTTATTTTCAGTTTTTATACTTATATGTTTACCTGCATTTGTAAATAATTTACTAAACGTTTTTTGTCCTAAAGCATTGTAAATCTCTACCATTGCATTACTCATTGAGAATGAAGTTGTAATCGAAAATGCATCATCAAATTTCAAAGGATTTGGAAACAGAAAGAATCCGTTATCATTTTGAGAATTAGGAATTGATAAAATAGTGTTTTGGAATACAATTTTAAACCTATCACTATTCATACTGCCCGTATTTGATGTAGAAACCGAATAATTATATGCTATTGATTGATTGGCAGGAATGAGTGTGTAGGTTTGATTATACATATCATACAAATAAGCATCCAACCCATTGTCTAAAGTAGATTCTGCAACAATAGTATAATTAATATTTCTATATTGATTTACGTGAATAGGTAATTCTTCCATATCTAATGGATAATTACGATTTTCTATACTTAAAATTTTTGTGTTATTTTTTAATCCAAAATTTTCATCTTGATTGATTGGTTTCTCAGCATCATATTCATCTACAGCGTTGGAAAAAGAGTTATCAAAATTAAGTAAAAAAGCATCTGTTTCCGATTCAGCATTTAGAAAAGCTTGGCTTTCAAATAAAGACAATTTTAATTGTGCTACTGTTGAAGCATTTTTAAAAACATTAGATGAAGAAGTATTTACTATTTTATCCGTTTCTTTAAACAGCATCTGACTAGTTCCATTCGTTAAAGTTTGCACAAAAAATGCTTGTCCAGGTTGTACATACTTATCTGCGGTAGAACTTGGAAAATTATTAATATTATTAACAACATCAACTGTTACATATGCACCTCTAGTATTTCTTGTTGGATCCCATAAATAATAAAAGTTTTTATTCAAATTTGTAGAACCTTGTAAAACAACATTCATATCTACTGGACATTGATAAGGATTACCAACAAAACTATAGCCATTTGCAACTGTGCTTAAATTTGATATAGGATAATTTCCAGTTACCAAACTTCCTTTTACTCTCAATGTCGTATTGGTAGGCGTTGGCGTATTTGTAGCTAAACTAATGGTTCGATCACCTCGCACTAAAATTCGATAAGGTGTTCCTGCGGCAATCGTTGAAGACGTATTGGAAACCGAATTCCAAATTTGATTACTATTATCATAAGTAAATAAAGACGGATTTCCTGTATTAGTAACATCAAAACCACCCGCAATCTGATTGGCACTTATATTTCCTCCTCCAGTTATATGTGTACCCCATCCAGCAACATTAACACCGTTTTCTTGCCAATTTTCTTTAATAGATGTCGTAGAAGTAACAGGAGAACTTAAAAATCTAAAAGCCCTTCTTCCTGGAATAAATCTTTCTACTTCAACAATTCCTGAAATAATACATCCATCAACTACAGGAGCAACTACAGCAGTATTCAATGCGTTTGATTTCATGATTAATTTTTTACCTGAATCTATAGTTAATTGACCTAAAGTCATAGTAAGAACTCCGCTTATATTGGTATCTTGTGTTAAAACCACTTCACTTTTTGAATTTATTTCTAAACCATAAAGAAGGTTGTTAACTAATTTATTTGCATCAATCGATTGAGTTGTTAATCCTTTCATTATTAAAGTTGATCCATTTACTGTAGCATCTATTAACCCATCGGTTATACCACCTGTTAATAATAATTGGTCATTTATCGTAATCTTATATCCATTCAATTTTAATTGTTTTGCAGATGCATTTCTTAATGATCCAATTGTTCTATTGGAAAGTAATATGCAATCGTTTAAAGGAGTAGTTGCAAATTGTATGTCAGCCCCAGAAGCAGGAACTATATTTCCAACCCAATTAGTTGCTACATTAAAATCTGTGCTAGCTACGGCTCCCATCCAAATAGAAGAGGTAACATCAATTGTAGCTGAACCAAAAGCGGTTGGGTCGAGTGGATTAATGACATTAATTTTTATTCCTGTACCTATTGTACCTAATGTAAGTGTATGTGATGTTACTATTCCATTTACAAACGAAATGGTTTCTCCTCCTCCAGACAATATAGATGTAGAACTACTAACTACAACCTTACCTGTAAAAGTAGTTACTACAGCACCTGTACCGTTTAAGCCATCCATCGCACTTATTTTAATATTAAAAGGCACTCCAGAAATTTGATTACCAAGTACTCCATCTGAAGTGGTAGTAATTTTAAAACTAGCCACTCCAGTTACAATTACATCTGCTGACCGTAAAGAAGTTACCCCACTAACTGTATTGGTTGCAGATATTCTTGCTCCTCTATATATTTCGGAAGTACTATAACCTGTTAAACCTACTGCACTATTCCAATTTGTTGCTGTTGTTGTCAATACCGTTGTTCCTGCTAAGTTCCTTAAAGGTGTCCCGTCCACATAAACAGTAACATCACCTTGTCCCAAAGTTCCTTTTATTAAAGGAGCATAAGCATTTATTGGAGCAGAAACAGTTGGCGCAGCGGGTAAACTAGCTGCTACAGTGACTGAATTAGATACAGCACTTATCAACTTACCTTCTGCTTCCGCTTTAGCCGTTAAAATATCACCTGCAACCAATGTAAGTCCAGAAATGCTCCAATTCCCAAATGAATTTACCACAGCTGTACCTATTTGAATTGTTCCTGCTTTAAACAATGTTATTACAGTTCCTGCTACTTCTGTAGATGTTCCTGTTACTGTTTTATTTGTACCTGCAATATAGTTTCCTGTTATTACAGGACTATTAGAAGGTGTTACAGTATTAACAGTAACTTTAATAGTATTTGAATTATCAGATAAAACAAAACTTCCAGTTGTGGCTACAGCTCTAGCTTTAACAATATCACCTTGTATTAAACCTGTTACACTAATGTTTGCTGTTGCACCAGCTGCAAATGTAGTACCTGCTAAAGGCGCGACTATTTTCCCGTTAACATAAAAATAAATTTTTGCAGTTGCGCTATGATTATTAGTCACACTAATATTTTGACTTCCGGTCGAGGCATAAATTGGATTTGTGTTCACCGTTGGAGCAGTTGTTGTAGGTGATCCATTTTTAACGGAAGCATTAGAATAATCGGAAGTACAACTCACCGATTCAACCGTCGCAAAATAATCTGAATTATTAAATGTATTTTGTGGAGCATCTACATCAAAACTCCAAGTCCCATCGAGACCTACATAAGAAATGGCTCCACCTAATGCAAAAAACTCGGTAGCCACTAAGCCATTATTAGCTAAAGCATATAATCTCACACGATAAGTAGTTGCTGTAGGAATAGGACTTCCATTTGACCAAGTTCCATTTATTAATTGTGTTCCATTGGTACGAGAAGTAATAATAGGCTCAGGTAAATAACAACTTTGGACTCCAGTTACTATTTTAATATTTGAAGATGCAGATTCTGATTTTCCAATAGCAGTTGCTTTAGCTGTTATTACATCGCCCACAATTAATCCAGTAACACCCGTTAAATTCCAAGTTCCTGATGTAACTGTTGTTGAACCCATTTGAATGCCTCCCTTGTAAACTTTAATTATCGTTCCATCAATTTCATTTGAAGTACCAGAAATTGTGCTACTGGCAATAGTAATGGAGCCTAAAATACTAGGTGCAGTTGAGATACTGGGTCCAAAACTAGCTCCTTCAACCAATGTTGACAAATCTGTAGGAGGAAAACTACTTATTAATGCATTATACATGGCAAGAGCGTTGCCACCAAATACATTTCCATCTACTCCATTCACATCAGAAGGTGTGGTTGTTGCGCCATTTTGGGTATTCGAATTTGTAGTGGCAACAAAACGTACTGGTCCAGTAAAGCCTAAATCGTCTAAATTAACAAAAAAATCATAAAAATAATCCGCAT
This sequence comes from Flavobacterium sp. 9AF, assembly GCF_902506265.1. Lineage (GTDB taxonomy): Bacteria > Bacteroidota > Bacteroidia > Flavobacteriales > Flavobacteriaceae > Flavobacterium. Next base: position 1,537,496 of record NZ_LR733556.1, read on the forward strand.
CACCATTATTGGTACTTAATGCTACCTCTTTTTGATGGCGTTCCTCCACATCATAAGTAATCGTATTTGTAATTGTGCCTAATGCCACATCATGAGTATGAATTTTAACTCCTACACCTGTTTCTAAAGTAATTTCTTTTTCAAAACCTGGATTAGCAGAAGTAGTAGAGCCAAATTGATTATTGGTATCTATTAACAAAGAATAACTCTTACGAGCTGTAGATGATTTATCTAGTCGAAAACGAACTATAAAATAGTTAATCCCGCCTACATTTTTTGTAAGTACAAAAACGGAGTTTCCACCATTAAAACTAACAACATCTAAGTATCCACTACTCCCACCAGAAATTAAATCTAAGCTAGCATCACCTGTAATTTGAGGGACTGGTATCATTTGCAATTCACTATTAACTCCATAATCGGTTACAGAAAAACCAGATGTAGTTAATGAGGCAAAGCCATCTGCATTGGGGTCTAAAACTGTTTTTCCAAAAACGGTTGAAGAAGGTTTATAAATTAGACCAGGGGTTTGTGCATTAAGGTTTATTAGATTTCCTAAAATAAGAAATAAAAAAATGCATTTTTTAATCATAAATAAAGTATTAGTTCTCATACATGAATCCGCTATTAAAATAAATCAATACAATTTCTCAAAGATACTATGTATTTTAGATTTATCATAAGTTTTAATTATTTAATTTTGCTTTAATAATCTAATTGTCAATTTGTTACAAAAAATTATTATCGATACTTAAGTGCAATTTGTCCTATTTGCCCTATTATTTTAAATGAATCTTTCATACTTAGTTTAGAACCATCTGCATGAATCCATCGGTTCAAAGGTTTTTCAAGAATTAATGCTTGTGTTTCTTTTGAACCGTATATTTTTTTCATTCGCATAAAAATTTCAACATCAAAAAGCCATTTGGTAATAAATTTCTCTTGAAAAGTCTTTTCAATAATTTCTTTGGTCATAATTTTAGCTCCACATTGCGTATCGTTGATCTCCATTCCTAACGTTTTTCTAATAATAAAATTAATTGTTTTGCTAATAATTGCTCTAGCCGATTGTTTGGTTATGTCTGCTCCCATCCTGGCCATTCTAGAACCAAAAACTAATTTATATTTTGAATTATAAATGGTTTCTGCCAATCCTTGAAAATCTTCAAAATTGGTAGATAAATCTGCATCTAAAAAACCTATATAATCAAACTGACTACTTTCAGATAAATGCAACATACCTAATCTTACCGCTTCTGCTTTTCCTCCATTTTTTTCACAATCATAAATACTAATATAATCTTCTTTTCCTTTTCGCAATTCTTGTAAAACTTCTAATGTTCTATCTTTACTTCCATCATTTACAAAACATAAATGGTAGCCTAAATTTTTATGCACAAAGTTTTTAAAATCCTCTCCTAATAATCTTTTTTCCTCATTATAACAAGGGATAACAATCCCTACACATTTATTTTGTATATATTGCTCTTTGGTAACAGAACTTGCATTTATTTCTTTTTCAGTAGGTACACCGATTAATCTTTTTACTCTTGCGGCAATTTCACTTAAACTCAGAGGCTTTTTCATGTAATCATCAATTCCCAAATCATAACTTCTCACGATGACTTCTTCATCTGTATTTCCAGACAAAACCATAATTGGCGTTTTTGTGTCCATTTTAGTCTGCCTTATATATTGCACCACTTCTAAGCCTGAAGATATTTCAACGGCCTCTTGTAAATTGAGATTTCCGGTTAAATTAATATCTACAATCGTTAGATTTGGTTTAATATCTTCATACAAAGCAATACCGTTTTCCACATTTTCTGCTTTTTGCACCTCATATCCTAAATCGGTTAGTGCTTTTTCCAGCGACAACAAAACCAGTTGTTGGTCATCAATAATTAAAATTTTCATAGTCAATTGGGGAATTAAATCGATTTAAAACAAGCTATATATTGATCAATAATTTTATCCATTGAAAGTGCATTAGCTGCTTCAAAATTAGCAATGGCCAATTCTTTTCTGTAAGCATTATTAGATAAAATTTTAGAAATTGCCTGAGCTAAGGATTCTTTGCTTTCTGGATTAAAAAATTCACCTCGATAACCTTCATCTTTAATCAATAGAGCTAAATCACCTAAATCGGGTAAAACAACGGCTTTTCCATAACTACCCGCTTGATGCAACACTCCTGAGCTTCCAGTGGTGGATGTATAAGGAAAAACAACTATTGTACTTTCGGTAAAAATACGTTCTACATCATTTTCTTCTACATAACCTGTAAAAATAAGGTTCGGAACTTCTTTATATTTTTCTGCCACACTTTCCAAATAACCTGGTGTATTTGGGCTATCTGTTCCTGCAATAATTACCTCAATAGTTTCGGAAGTAGTTTTTCTAACCATTTCGACTGCTTCAATAAGAATTTCTACTTTTTTATACGTTCCAAATTTCCCAAAAGCCATTACTTTTTTTGATCCTGATTTGTCTTCAAAATCTGGATTTTTTATAGACTCAAAGCTACCATGAGGAATTTGTATTATATTTTTTGATTTGTATTTATCTTGTAAGACCTCAACATACTTTTGAATTGTTACTACTAATTTATTTGATTTTAACAAGCACCGTGTAAGATTGGTACCAATAAAATTATAAATTTTTTGCATTGTTTTACTTGAAGTAAAACCTGCCTTTTCTAAATCTACTTGTTCTAAAATATTATGTAATAATACCACATTTTTGTAACCCATAAGACGCAAAAACATGGGTAATAATAATCCCATCGCTGAAGGAATTTTTTTATCGCCAAATTTTACAAACTGAAGGTTAAATAAAATATAATCTGGCTTTACTTGACGAACAGCATTTATAACTGTAAAAAAAGAAAAATAACTATTAAATTTCCAACATTCTTTAATTTGAATTTTTTCCTTATTAGGAAAATCTAATTGTTTTGGCTCTTTTGTTTTATCAGTTAATAATGTTAGTTGTGAAATTGATTCATGTAGAACAAAATTTTTTGCTAAATGATAACCATATTCGTTCAGTGTAACTTTGCTTGGTGGATAAGCAGTGAGTAGCGCTAACTTCATATTCAAATTTAATATTTCGTTTTATAACAAACATTAGACTTTCTTTAAATGGTTAATAGCAAAAAAAGTAATTTGAAATAGCAACAAAACGAGCATTGCAATAATTTGCATTAGTACAACTTGCTCTAACGACTCGTGAAAAAATACAATTAAAATAACTTGTGTTAATCCTAAAACACCTGAAATAATAACTGGGATATATTTACTAATTGATAAAAAATAATAGGCAAAAATATTAGCTATAGCAAAGATTGAGGTTGCTAAAGCGTATTTCCATAATAAAAAAGCAATAGGCAAATATTTTTCTCCAAACATTAATTTCACGACTAAATTAGGAAATAAATAAGTTACTAACACTATAAAAGTAGATAAAAATGAAATATACAACACATATTTAGCCAAAATTGGAAATGTATCAAATCCATCTTTTTTTAACTGTATTACTTTAGGCAAAAGCAACATTACAAACATCCAAGCGACAAAATAGACTACCCTACCAATTAATGCTAAAGAGGCATACAAACCAGCTTCATGGTTTTCAAAATAATGCTTCACTAATAATACATCACTGTTATTTATTATAATTTGTGTAAGTTCATAGAAAGCAGTTAAAGCAAAAAATTGAATGATGGATTTTGTATTTAAAATCTTATCTTCATTATTCTCCATCTCAATTTTAGAAATAATTTTTTTCTGAAAAGGAAACAATCCAAAAATGAATGAAATTAAAATACCAATAGCAATAACTACAGATGATTCTAAACTAGGAATACAATATAGAATTGAAAAAGTTAAAATTAATCGACAAAGCATTTCAAAATAATAAGTCTTCGAAAGCCCAATTAACTCATTTTTTCCTTGATACAAGCCTCTATTAATACTCATTGTAATGTAAAGAGGCAATCCTAAGCCAAAAATAACAAACATGGAACTGGTTTGAGTATGAAATATATCTTGTAGATTTTTACTAAAAGTCACAATAGCAACTGCAAATAAAACACCTATATACAAAGCGTTTTTATAAATAAAGTTCAAAAATAATTGTAATAGACTCTTTTCATAAAGAACAGCATATTTGGCTGTTACTATTTGGAAGGTCATTCCTATGAAAGAAAGCACTAAAAGTAAAGTAATTAATATAGCGGCATCTGCAAATTGTGAAGGCCCTAAGATTCTTCCTAAAAGTAAATTATAAACATAATTCCCTCCATTAACAAGAAGAATGGAAAGCATAAAAAAATGTTCTTTGGTTAGATTTTTGGGGCTAAACTTTAAACTCATTGCTCATCAATTGCAAACCTAATTTACTTATATTTTTTTAATTGAAAAACTTTTATGGTTTAATTCTTAAAAAAATGTTAAAAATAAAAAAGGATGGTATTTTATAACCATCCTTCTTAAAACAAATAAACAAAAAAAAACACTATTTATAATTCAATGCTATTTGACCAATTTGGCCGATTATTTTCACAGAATCTTTCATACTAAGCTTAGAACCATCTGCATGAATCCATCTTTTTAAAGGCATTTCACATATTAACTCTTTAGCTTTTTGAGTGCCATATGCTTTTTTCATTCGCATAAAAATCTCCACATCAAAAAGCCATTTGGTCAAGAATTTGGTCTGAAAGGTATTTTGAATAATTTCTCTCGTCATTATTTTGGCTCCACATTGTGTATCATTAATTTCCATCATTACTGTTTTTCTAATGATATAATTAACGGTTTTACTTATAATTGCTCTTGAAGATTGTTTTGTAATATTTGCCCCCATTCTTCTCATCCTCGAACCACTCACTAGTTGAAAGTTAGAATTAGAGATGGTGTTTACTAAATCCTGAAAATCATCGAAATTTGTTGATAAATCAGCATCTAGAAATCCTATGTAGTCATATTGATTATTTTTTGCAAGATGCACCATTCCTAATCGAACGGCTTCCGCTTTTCCTACATTTTTTTCACAATTCAAAACACTTATTCTATCTTCATGGTCTTTGGCTAATTGATTCACAATATCTAAAGTAGAATCATTACTCCCATCATTTACAAAACACAAATGATATCCTAAATTTTTTTCAACAAACTTTTTATAGATTTCGGTTTGCAATCTTTTTTCTTCATTATAACAAGGTATGACTACTCCTACAACCATTTTCTGCAAAATTTTATCACTTTGTTCTACCTTATAAATACTTCCAGAACCTATTAAATGTTTTACACGCAAACCTATTTCAGTTAAACTAATAGGTTTTTTCATATAATCTTCAACTCCTAAAACAAACCCTTTCTGAATTATGCTTTCATCGGTATTACCTGATAAAATCATCACGGGAGTTGAAGCTCCTCTTATTACTTTAATATGTTCAACAACATCTAACCCTGAAACAGTAAAATCAAGTCCATGGTTTGTAGTTAAAATTTCATTTTCATTTTCAGGAATATTAATATCGACAATAACTAAATCTGGCAAATGATTTTCATATTTTAAAATTCCGTTGTTGACACTTTTAGCGGTTATCACTTCGTAGCCTAAATCTATAAGACATTTTTCTAACGATAACAATACCAATTCTTGATCGTCTATTATTAAAATTTTCATAGTTAACACATTTTAATTGTTTGCTTGTAATTCTATATCAAAATTAGACATAGGAAAAAAGAAAAAAATTAGTTTTAGATTAATGGATACTATCTATCGATGAAAAAACCATTTCTTGAGACGGTAAAAATTCATCGATATTATCTTTATTCTTATATTTACAATAGAAAGATTACAAAATTTTTGAAAGAAAGATCAAACAAATACCTAATTGTTGCATTACTATTTGGAATAACCTTCCATGGAAGCGCTATTTTCTTTACTTTAGAAAATACCTATGATGCATTAATTCATCTCTTTTTTGGAAATCATTATGCTACAAGTTGGTTTGAACCATGGAATTATAGTTGGTACACTGGTTTTACCGTTATGGGTTATCCTCCATTAGTGCATCAAACCATAGGCATCTTATCTTATATAGGAGGATTAAAATTTGGATTATTTACAGTAGCGATTGTAGCAACCATTCTCTTTACTACAGGTGTTTTTAGATACACCGTTTTAATTACTGGAAATAGAACTGTAGCAGGATATGCCTCAATTGTAGCCATATTATCTTCGTCTTTTGTTGAAACCCTTCATGTTTTTGGACAATTACCCAGCATTGTTGGAATTTCTGTCTTAATGCATGCTTTACCAGAAATTTATCTGTACATTAAAACAGGAAAATGGAAATATTTTTTCACCTCTTGTTCTTTAATTGCAGTAACTGTTTGTTCGCATCATGTTACGCCATTATTTGGAATGGTCTTTTTTATTTCTCCATTAATAGGAATGACCATTATGGATGTTTCTAGAGAAAAAGTTAATTCGGAAAAAGAAATAACTTTTATTGTTTTTTTTAAAAGTTTTATATCATTAGTAAAGCGAATTGTTCTCTTTTGTGGAACGGCAGTTTTCTTAATTGTGTTTTGTATTCTGCCTTATTGGATAAATTCGAAAGCTAACCCTATTAACCAAGTACCTATTCCTCATGGGAGTAGAGATAATTTCCTAGAAACTACTTCTTCTGGATTGGTTTTTTTCTTAATTCCTTGGGGCATTCTATTATTTATTTTACCTTATATTTTCTATCGTTATTTTTCTAAAAGATACATTTTTTTCGGCTTATCTCTAACCTTATTAACCATTTTAGGAACAGGAGGAACAACTCCAATACCCATAAAAATATTAGGAAATAATGCTTTTAATATTCTTACTTTAGACCGTTTCACTTTATGGGCATCCATTATGAGTTTACCCATTTTTGGTGAGTTTGTTTATCGATTTGTAGAAGGAGATTTAAAAGTAGCTTTACAAGAAAAATATGGAACTGTTTATCATCGCATTTTAGGCGGTATATTTGCAGGTTGCTTTTTATTTTTTTCGATTTTTACCATCACATTAGGCTATTTTAGACCTTTACAACCCGATAAAATTAACTTTTTACCTATCGTAAATTTTTTGAACCAAGACCAGCACGATCAATGGCGTTTTTTACCATTAGGTTTTGGAGATCAAATGGCATTTCTATCTACGCAAACAAAAGCCATGACTGTTGATGGAAATTATCATTCTGCTCGAAGATTACCAGAACTAACTTCAAGAGCAGTTGAACGATTAGAAAATTCAAAATTTAGAGGAATTGAAGGAATTGGTTCTCTTCAACAGTTTTTGACCGTTCCTGAAAAATACAATTTAAAATATGTTTTTTCTAATGATAAATTTTATGATCCTATTCTTTATTTCTGTGGTTGGCATAGATTATCTCAATTAGAAAATGGCATTATGGTGTGGGAAAAATTAAATGTTCCTCCCATCTCTAAAATTTTACCTAAAGAAGACGTTTCAATTGTATTAAAATTAATGTGGGGAATTGTTCCTTTACTCACAGTATTAATTGCTTTTATTCTAAATATTCAAATGATATGGTACCAAGCTTTAAAAATAAAACCAATTGAAAGACCCGCTTTTCAATATCATGGAATTGGTTATATTAATTTTAAAAATGGGCTTATTAAATTATTACACATTTGGGCCATATTTATGACGCTACTTTTTTTGTATGGAATTTATAGAGCCTACATTAAACATGCCTATCAAATCAGTCCAGAAAATGTAGTAAAATCCTATTACGATGCGCTAGACTATAAGCATTTTGAAAAAGCACATTCCTTTGTTGTCCCAGATAAGCATTATCCTTTATCGCAATTTATGCTAGAGGTTTCAGTATCCGATGGAATTTTAAATTCATATGGAAAATTAGACGCAATTAAAACAGAAATAAAATATATTTCTAAAAATAAAGCAGTAGTAATTGCAGAAACAAAATGGATAACACCTTTAGAAATTATCGAAAGAAAATATAGTCATGAAGTTGTAAAAATAAAAGGAAAATGGTATCTCATCCCAGAAAAGAAAGATACCGATATACCACCTGACGAATTTATGTCTAAAAACAATACTTTCTATTACAAGCAAGGTAGAAGAAAAATTACTACACAGCAAACCTATCATGAAGATGTGCTTCGTCAACCCGATTTAGAAATAATTAAAGCTAATTTAATCTATTTTGAAAACCAATATATGCTTATAGGAGAAGTACAAAACATAGACAATGTACCCGCAGATGTAGTATTAAAAGCTACATTATATGACAAAAACGACAAAACTTTAGCTTCCTTCAACTCAAAATATGTTATCAAACATAAATTAATGCCTAAAGAAACTACAAGTTTTAAAGTGAATTTTGAAGATATTGCATGGTTGAAAAATACAGAAACTAAACCTACCAGTTTTAATCCAAATGAATTTACAAATAAAGCATTAAAGACTACACCTGTTACCTTTGATATTCAAAGTGCTGGAAATGTAGTAACAACCGATTTATATACTTCTGTAGCACTTTCAGAATTAGCAATAGATAAAAAAAGAATTCAAGGCACCTTATTTAATTATGGTATTCAAGAAGTTACTGTTCCTGAAATTTTAATCTCTTATTATAATTCTAAAAAAGAACTAATTTATGTAGATCATAAATTTATAAAAGAAGGTATTCGCATTCAAAGAAAACAATACTTTACATATGAATTCTTAGACCTTTCAAAGTTACTAAGTATAAAATATAATGTAGAAAATTGTTTTGTAAATGGCATTTCTAACCAAGCAATTGCAAGAGACGTGATACCAAAAAGAAATACTATATTAGAGGATAATTATTTGCAAAAAATAGACGGCAAAGGCTTTTCATATATAAAAATTGAATTAAACAACTATATAGGTAACCCAAAATGAAACTGAAATACAGTTATATTACTTTTTGTTTATTCTTTTTGTTGTTCTTTGTTTCAGCAACAGAACAAGGTATTTCTTTTGCAAAAAATGAAAAATTTACGTGCCTCACTTCGCAAAAGCAATTTATTGCAGGAAAACCTATAATACTCGAATTTACAAACAACCATTACAAACAAATGCAACTTGTCGTTTTACATTCGTATGGAAAAACTTTAGTTAACGGAATTGCAACAAACAATAAAATTCAGTTCGCACTACCCAAAAATTATTATAACAAAACCGGATTAGTGAGCTGGTTTTTACTTATTGGAAAAGAAGAAAAAGCAAAAGGAACATTTCAAATCCTTCCAAATGATCAATCATCCACTCAACTAGAAACCTATCTTGGACCACCAAGTACATTAGTAGGTGATGGGCATTTTGTAATGTTTGTAACCATTCCTACTGATATTTTAGACAATCCCAAATTACCCAATACGGAAGTAACTATAAAAGACCAATTTTTAAGCAATATTCGTTCTGAAAACACTAAAACTAAAGATTTTATTGCTTGGAAAAACATCTATTCTCCCACTAAATCGGGGATAGTCTTAATTTCTGCCAATTGTAATGAAACCCAAACTAAGGAATTTGATGCGGTTATTTATCCCTCAATCGCAACCGATTTTATAATTTCTGCCAAGAGAAATCATGAATTTGCAGATGGTAATCAAATAACCCAATTAATTACTTCTGAGATAAAAGATAAATTTGGCAATACAGTAAGCGATGGAACATTTGTTTCTTTTTTAATAACTACTAATGAGGGTGCTATACTCAGAACCTTTGGCACAACTCTAAATGGAAGCGCTAAAGGAGAAATTTTACATCCAGATAAAGACGACAGCTATCGTATTACAGCTTTTGTTAATGGAATATGCCAAAGCAATACTATTCAACTTAATTACAAGCCTATCAATCCAAGTGTGTCTTATTCATTATCTAAAGGAAACCGAATTATAGAAGTGGGTCCAATAAAAAGTTTCATGAATCAATTGGTTCCAGATGGTATTAAAGTGAGCTTACGTATTTATCATAAAAACAAATTAATCGATACCTTAATTGAGAACAGTTTGAAAGGAAAAGTACGCTTTAAGCTTTCTCCAGATTTTTATCCTGAAAAAGAATACCAATTTGAAATTGAAACCTTAGGACGAACCATTAAAACCTCAGAAATACATGTCGCTAATAAATAACAAAAATAGTTATCGTATTTTTTTACTCGCATCATTTATTGCAGTAAATATTTTTATTTTGTTTGCCCTTAGTGAAATTTTAGGATATCTAAACGAAGGTGCCGATCGAAGCACCATGTTACATTTAGACAAAGTAACCACAAACACATACTTACCTAAAATACAATGGTCTAGCTTAGAAAACCCAGGTCGTGAAATGGAAAAACAAACTTTAGAAACTATAGAAAAGCATTATTTATTTTCATGGTATGTAAAAAATAATGCCTTACAAAATAATTCTTTAGAAGGTATAGAAGACTATTTTACTGATAATCCTAGAAAGACTTTAGATACAATTATCCAAAGTAATAAAGAAAAAAATATTTCTATTGAAACCACTACTTTAACACATAACCCTAAATTAGAGTTTTATAGTGAAGATGGACAATTAATTGTTTTTACAGATGAAAATGTTATAGAGTTTCAGAACATTTATGAAAACAAAACATTTATTACTTCTATAAAAGATACAGCAACTTATAAAGTAATGATGTTATTAGAAGATGGCTTTTGGAGAATTAGACATTGTGAAAGAATGGAAAAAATGCCAACCCATAAAGAAGAAACAAAAATTGACAGAGCATTTGAAATTAAGAATAAAAATATCTTAAAAAAGGGAACTCCTTTTATAATAAAAGGTATTAATTATTACCCTAAAAATTCGGCTTGGGATATGTATGGCAACTTATTTAATACAGATACTATTGCTTCTGATTTTGCTATCATTAAAAAAGCAAAACTAAACACGATTCGAATTTTTGTTCCTTATGAAGATTTTGGTAAAGGAGAGGTAAAAATAGAAAAAATAGAAAAATTAAAACAAGTTTTAGATTTGGCTAAAGCCAATGATTTAGCAGTAATTGTCACTTTATTTGATTTTTATAGCGATTATACTATAATCAATTGGACGCTTTCACAAAGACATGCAGAAAGTATTGTTTCTTTATGTAAAGAGTATGATAATATTTTGGCTTGGGATATAAAAAACGAACCTGATTTGGATTTTAAATCTAGAGGAAAACAAAATGTATTGCCATGGTTAGAAGAAATGATTCATGTAGTAAAACAAACTGACCCTAACCATTTAGTAACTGTTGGCTTTGCAACTATACAGTCGGGAGAAATTTTACAAGATAAGGTAGATTTTATCTCTTTTCATTATTATGAAGATTTATCATTTTTTAAAGACAAATATAAACATTTAGAAGACATTACAAAGAAACCAATTGTTATACAAGAGTTTGGATTATCATCCAATAGAGGCTTTTGGAGTTGGTTTGGAAATTCGGAAAAAAATCAAGCGAGTTATCATGAACAAATGCAAGCTATATTTAAAGAAAAACAAATTTCATTTTTATCTTGGACGTTATATGATTTCCCTGAAGTTCCAAATCAGGTGGCAGGGAAATGGCCTTGGATAAAAAACAAACAGAAAAATTTTGGTTTTATCGATGTTAACGGAAATCCCAAACCCTCTTTTAAATACATATCAAATTAAATATATTCTGCTAGACGATGTTTTTCAATAGCTACTTCTGCTTTAATTTGATAAAATTCTTTTAAAAACATGTCTGTAATGCATTCCATAGATAATGCTTTTGCTGCTTTATAATTTGCTTTTGCAATACTTATCCTATAAACATCATCAACTAATAAATTTGAAATTGCGTTAGCTAAAGAAGATACACTTGTAGGATCAAAAAACGCCCCTTTATATCCTTCTTCTTCTACTAATAAAGCCAAATCTCCTAAATTTGGCATCACCACTGCTTTGCCATAACTTCCTGCTTGATGTAACACACCCGAACTTCCAGTTGTAGATGTGTATGGAAAAACAACCATAGCGCTTTCAGAAAAAATTTTTTCAACCTCATCTTCTGGTACATAACCTGTAAAAATTAATCCCTTCACATGAGCGTATTTCTTTTTAATAGTTTCTAAATAACCAGGAGTATTTGGGCTATCTGTACCTGCGATAACCAATTCAATAGTATCATGACAGGTTTTTCTTGCTGCTTCTACTGCTTCAATGAGTAATTCTACTTTTTTATAAGTCCCAAATTTGCCAAAAGTCATAATTTTTTTCGGTCCTTCAGCCAATTTAAAATTAGGTTCTTTGAGAGTTTCAAAACTTCCATGTGGAATTAAAACTACATTTTTAACTTTGTATTTATTATTTAAAATGGCTACATATTTATTAATCGTCACGGAAACTCTATGTGCTTTTAAAAGACAGCTCGTTAAAGTAGTTCCTATAAAATTATATATTTTTTGAACCATTCTGTTTTTAGAAAAGCCAGCTTGTTCTAAATCGACTTGTTCTAAAATATTATGCATTAGAACCATAGTTTTAAAACCAAGAATCCTTAACAATAGAGGAAGTAATAATCCTAAAGCAGCAGGGATTTTCTTATCGCCAAACTTTACAAATTGCAAATTAAAAAGAATCATTTCGGGTTTCTCTTTAAGTACTTGTTTTATTACATGAAATAAGTTAAAATAATGATTAAAAGACCAACACTCTCTCACCGTTACTTTTTCACTTTTATAAAAATCAAGCTGTTTCGGTTGTTCTGTTTTATCACAGAGTAAAATAACTTCGTCAATTTCCTCTTTTTTAACAAAATTCTTCACTAAATGATAACCATATTCATTTAAAGTAACTTTACTAGGAGGAAAAGCGGTTAAAACTGCTATTCTCATGATTTGTGTATTTTAGTTCAACAAAAAAATTAGATAGTTTAGGCTGCTCTATTTTGTAACATATAATTTAACTTTTGTGTTTGAAACAGCTTAGTAATTTTTTTATTCTTATCACTAACGATGTAAAAAACTTTATTTTTTGCCAAAGCAATTTTATACAATTGAATTAAGGTATCAAAACTAGATTTATCCATCTCTACCACTTTGTTAAGAGAAACAATAATAAAACTAGATTGCATTAATAAGGCTTCGAAAAAGTTCTTTAAAGATTTAGCATTTTCTAAGGTTAAGTTCCCATTGATTTCTAAAATGCCTGCATTGTCTTGTATTTGTAGTGCCATGATTATTTGTTTTTAAGTTAATTTTATTTCTTTCGATTATTAAAAAATATCTCTACGTAATGCATAGAACATTTTTTGTTCTCTAAATAAATCTCTTACTTTTTTGTTTTCTGAACCGATAATATAAAAAAACTGATTTTTTGACATTGCCTTTTTATATAAGCATCCTAAACAATTTACCGCTTGTTTATCAATATCTTTAATTTTATCCAATGAAAGGGTTACTGGTTTATTATTATCAATTAGAGCTTCAAAGTAACTCTTCATTGATTCTGCATTTTGAGCATTTAATAAGCCATTAATTTCATAAATACCTGAATTGTTTGTAATTTTAAGTGCCATGATTTCTTGTTTTTAATGTTATTGTTGATTCAAATTTCTTTCATTTCCTTTTAAAAGAGATTCATTTTTCGACGAACAACACTTTTGTGTAGATGAATATTAGGTAGTTTATGATTAACTTGCAGTAACAACAAAATCATTTTAGACCTATGAACATTAGTATTCCAAAAGCGGTTTTATTCTCATTATTTTTTTACATCACAAGTTTTGCTCAAAACATGCAAGAAGGTTTTTCTTATTTAGAAAATGGAGATTTTGAGAAAGCAGAAGTTTTCTTTGAAAATACCCTAAAGGAGTTTCCAACTAATAAAACCGCACGTTTGTGTTATGCTCGTGCCATAGGTTTAAATAAACAACCTGAAAATGCGCTATCCCTTTTCGTTCAATTACTTAAAGAATACCCTGAGGATTTAGAAATCCAACTCAATTATGCTGAAGCATTACTTTGGAACAAAAAATTTGAAGAGGCGAAAAGCTTTTATGAAAAATTGATAACTAATAATCCAGAAAATTTTGTTGCGCATTTAGGATATGCAAATACACTTTCCAATTTAAAAATCTATGATAGTGCTTTATATCATGTAAATAAGGCATTAACCATTTCAAATCAAAATTCTGGTGCATTGCTTTCTAGGAAATATATAAAGTTAGGTCTTGCTAATGAAAAAATAAGTTCAAAAAACTATGAAGAAGCAGAAAGACTGTATGATGAAATTTTAATTGATTTTCCAAATGATAAAGAAACACTACTTAACAAAGCCAATCTGTTTTTAATTTCAAAACAAATTAAAAAAGGAGAAGCAGTTTACCAATTGTTAGCACAGGAAAATCCTAATCTTTCGCTAAACGGACTTTCTCTTTTAGCTCATTTAGAAAATAAAGACAAAAAAGCTTTAGCAATAGCCACAACATCTTTAAAACAAAGTGATACAATTTCTGAAAAAACTATTGTAAAACAAACCCAAGAAAGATATGTACAAGCGTTGATTTGGAATCGTAAATATAAGGAAGCAAGCCAAGAAATTGATACGTTGTCTCAAAAATATCCCAATGAAAATTGGGTAATGGCACTATCAGCCACATTAGCAATTTATCAAAGTAATTTTAACCAAAGTATTCAAGATTATGAAACCATTTTAAAAAATGACGATCATTCTTTTGATGGGAATTTAGGTATTGCAAATGCTTATTATGCTTCAAGAAAAGTGCATAAAGCTTACGAAGCGGTTTATAAAACATTAGAAATTTTCCCTAATCAAAATGATGCGATGCAGTTTTTAAAAAAACTAAACGCAGAACACACTCCTTTTGTAGAAGAAAAAATGAGTTATTCCTTTGACAATGGAAATAATATTGCTTTTGCATCTTTAACTCAATTAACCATACCTACTTCATTAAAGTGGTCATTTTACTCTTCTTATCAATATAGAAAAACAGAAAACTCGGTTACAAAAGTATTTGCCACTACAAATGATTTTATGATTGGAACAACTTACAAGTTTCATCCCAAAGCAAGTTTTACATTACATTCTGGCATTTCAAACGCAAGTAGTTTTACAAATTCATACAGTCAATTGCTATTACATTCTTTTTTTAAAGTTAAACCCATGCCTTTACAGGACTTAGAAGTAGGTTATAAAAGAGAAATGCAAAATTTTAATTCCGATTTGATTGATAAAGAAATTATTAGCAATCATTTCTATACAAATTATAATATTAGTACAAACTTTAAATTAGGCTGGTTTACCCAATATTTTTACACTACACAATCCGATTCGAATACACGAAATTTATTATTTACTTCTTTATACTATAATTTTTTAGTTAAACCCGTTTTAAAAGGCGGAATTAATTATCAATATATAAGCTTTAAAAATCAAGTTCCTACCGATTATTTTAGTCCGAAAAAATTTCATGCTTATGAAGTTTTCATTGATTTTTTGAAAGATGAAAATAGTACCGAAGTGAAACGTTTTTTTTACAACCTAAATGGAGCTACTGGTTTTCAATTTATTGAGGAGAATGACAAGCAATGGACATATCGTGTACAAGGGAAATTAGGTTATAAATTTTCTGATCGATTAATAGCTAATGTATATGGTTTACGTAGTAATATAGCTTCTACTACTGCAGCAGGTTTTACTTATAATGAATTAGGCATACGTTTAAAATGGTACATTTGTAAAGAACCTATTTTTAAAACTAAAAAAACCGAAGAGTAACTTCGGTTTTTCTTGGTTAACAACATCATTTAATCCATTATATTGATGTATTCAAAAATCATTCTTTTTAAAAATAAGTAGATAGCTTAATTGTGTCTTATTTTCTATTGTAAAAATACTCATAAGTAAATTATATTCAACATTTTATTCGGCAAAAAATAAAAAAGCATCGACAAATAGTAAGAAAGTATCGATAAAGCAATTAAAGTAAATTTAAGCGTTTCATTAGTTCGGGTCTATTGCTTCGACTAACTGGAATCACTTCTTTTCCAATTAAAACGCTATTATCTTCAATATCAATAATTTTATGCGTATTAATTATAAAAGAGCGATGTACTTTTAAAAATAAATTATGAGGTAATTTATCTTCAATTTTTTTAAGTGTAGAATGTACGATATAGTTTTTCTGATCTGTTTTAATATGTATATAATCTCCTTTAGCTTCCACAATACTAACCGATTCAAATTCTATTTTAATAAGTCTCCTATCTATATTTACATAAAACTCGGTAGCACTGTCTTCAGGCATATTGGTTTCTGTAGTTATTTGTTTTGAAACAATATGACTACTACTTGCTTTATGGATGGCTTTTTGAAAACGTTCTTCCGTTAAAGGTTTAACTAAATAATCGACAATACAATCATATTCAAAAGCTTCAATTGCAAAATTTTTATCTGAGGTAATTAATATTATTTTAGGCGGATTTTTTATGGTTTGAATAAAATCAAATCCAGTAAAATCTGGCATATGAATATCTAAAAAAATTAAATCTATTTCATTTTGATTTAGAAATTTTATGGCTTGCATGGCATTGGAAAAATCGCCCACTAAACTTAATTCTTTATACTTAGATATCATTTGAGCAATAATTGCTCTTGCCATTTCTTCATCATCAATGATAATACAGTTCATCATGTTTTACAATTTATAAAGCGTTCACAAAATCGGTTATATTTTTTAAAATGAGTTCAAAATCATTTTTTAAATCTTCCCTATTTTGTTTTAAATTTTCTTCAAATGTTTCAGCAAGATAATAACTTTTTTCAAGACCTAAAATAGATATTTTATGTTTTAATTTATGAACCGCTTGTGCGGCAGCTAGAAAATTAGCGTTGTACATTTGTCTTTCGTAATTTTCGATTTCTTCTGGCAATTCTTTTTTAAGAATAGCGATCATTTTGTTTTTAAATTCTAAACTATCTCCCGATAATTCATTAATATATGTAAGATTAGGCTGTTCCATTTTACTTAGAAATTGTGAAGAAGAAAGTAGAACCAAGACCTTCTTGGCTTTCGAGCCATATTTCTCCATCATAATAATTAACTATTTTTTTTACTATCGAAAGACCTATCCCAGAAGAAGGCGTGTTGCTTTGCAACTTAGTAAATACGTTAAAAATTTTATGAAAATAATTTTCAGCGATTCCTATTCCGTTATCTTTCACAAAAAATTCAAAAGAATCTTTATTCTCTTTGGAACCAATTTCAATAATAATTTCTTCCTTATCACTATATTTAATTGCATTTTGTATTAAATTTTGAAAAACTTGCTTAAATCGCCAAGCATTACCATATAATTTAGGTAAATTTTCTTGAATTTTAAAGTTAACATTCTTAGGTATATTCATTATCCTTAAAACTTCTTCAATAATATGGTTTATATTAAGCCATCGATCCTCAGATTCTAGTTTGTCAATAGTAGAATAATCTAGAATACCTTTAATCAATAAATCCATTTTTTCTACATTTGACAACACTAGATTTAATGAATTTAAACAATTTTCACCCATTCGTTCTTTGTTATCTTCAATAACCCAATTAATCAACGTATCAATATTTCGTAAAGGTGCTTTTAAATCGTGTGAAACCACATGTGCATATTCATTTAATTCTTGATTTTGAGTTTCTAGATTTTTCAATAATTCTTCCCGTTGATTGGTCATCAAAATGATTTCTTCCGCTTGCTTTTTCAAATATTCTGTTTGATTAAACTCTTTTTCATCGGCTAACTTAGTGGCATCTAAATTGATTGATTTTAAAATATTTGATAAATTTTCATTTACTTCTTTTAAACTGTTGGCCTCTTCTCTAAGCTTTTTATTCGCTTCAAAAAGTTCGTCTGAACTTATTTTCATAGCGCGTTGTAACATACTCAACTGATCCTCATAATTTCCATACGATTCATTAACCGCATTAAAAAATGGCTGTAAGCTTTGTAGAACTTCAGGATTCGTTTTTATTAGTTTGTTTATTTGTCTGTTTAGGAGTGATTTCATTATTCACTTATAAGAGTTAATGTCATAGTTTGATTGTGTAAATCACAAAAGGTATTATTAGAAAATGGAGCCATTTCACCATACGAGTAAAAACCAGTGATAGCAGTTGTATCGCCTATTACTTCTTGCACTCTCTCGATTTCCTCCTCCACTCGCTGATTCATGACAAGTTTTCTTCCTACACAGCTTACTAATAAAGCTAATTGAGGTAATTCTTTTCTATTTTCCATGGCCTTTTTAGCGGCTTCATTGGCACCTTCTGCAATTTCGTCTACAGAAGCCATCATTAATTGTACTTTTGAATTTTCTGGCACATCTCCTGCAAGTGTCATTGATTTTTCTTCATTATCAATTCCTAAAATAGTTCTTACAACCGCTCCATTTTTCCCTTGAGGTGTAACATTTAAAGGGTATAATAAAGAGGCTTGAGGCAGTTGTTGTGCTTTATCACCTAAATATTTTTTATACAAATCGAGTGCGGGTTGACCATCAATCTCATATAATACATTCGCATTAGATTTAGTAATAATCCGTTCGGGTCCAAATGAAGACCAACCTCCAAAACTAGCAAATGAAATTTCTAAGGTTTCTCCATAAAAACCAATCAATATAACTTCTCCTTCTTTAGGATTTTCTTTATAAGAAGCTAAAGTTTTTTCAAACTTGGCATCATCACCACACATACCTCCAGAAATAGGAATAGTACTTTGAATGTTTTTCTCTAGTCCTTCTATCAGAGAACTTCCATTTACGAAACTTCCTTCAGATAAAACAAACAAGTGTTTTAATTTGTCTTTTGGAATTGAATTATATAAAGATTCACCTAATTTTTTTGCGTCTTTATTGTGATTAAAAATATTATCTGTACAAATATGAAAAGTACTTTTTTCAAATTCGATAGCTGTAACCACTATTGAATTATCAAATACATTATTGTCCATTATTTCCCCTGAAGTAGAACCAAAAACCAAATGCTCATAAGGAAATTCCTTCCTAATGTCTTCAATTACTTCTTCTTTTTCTAATAACATTCTGTTGCCAAAAATTAACACTAATGGATTTTTTAGTGTAATTTTATCTTGAAGATAATTCCAATTTTCATTTATTTTATATGCTTGATTAACTCTCATAGTTTAGTTTTTTGGTAATTTAATAAAAAAAGTAGTTCCTATATTTATCTCGCTTTCTATCCATATACTGCCTCCATAATTTTCTACTACTCTTTTAACGATAGATAATCCAATACCTGTTGACTGCTGATTATTAGTAAACGATTGAAAAATTTTAAATATTTTTTCCTGATTTTCTTTTTCTATTCCAGGCCCATTGTCTTTAATAGAGAAAATATAATTTGTTGCTTCTTCTTCAAAATCAATTTCTACCCATCCTTCAGACTTGTCTATATAAGTAACCGCATTACTAATGATGTTTTGAAACAATTGTTGCATTCTATATTTATCTGCTTGTATGACAGGTAATTTATTTTTAATACTAATTTTTATGTTTTCAGGCACATGAATAATATTGATACAGTTTTCAACTACATCGTTTAGATTTACATTCTCATCAACTATTATTTCAGAATTAACTTTGGAATAGGTTAAAATACCTTGGATTAAATGATCCATTTTTTCTACTTTATTCTCAATCAGGTTAAGATATTGCGTGGTTTGTTCGCTAAATTCTTTGCCATTATCTTCTTTTATCCAAGTTATTAAAGAATGAATACTTCTTAAGGGAGATTTTAAATCATGAGAAACTATTTGCGCATATTCATTAAGTTTTTCGTTTTGTCTTTCTAATTTGCGTAGTAACTCCTCTTTTTGTAATTCCAATTTTTTTTGATCTGTTATGTCAAGGTGAATACCAATAGAACCAATAACTTTACCATTAAGACTATAATTTGGAGCACCACTAATAAGCCAATGTCTTATTTCTCCAGATTTATTTTTTGCTGTAATTTCATATGAATCTGAAATTCCCATTTTTCTTTTCTCATTTTTAACTTCTACAATTTTTTTACTTTCTGAAGTTAAAATATATTCGGAAGCGTTTTTTCCTAAAAGTTCTGTGACTTCATAACCAGACATTTCACAAAACGATTGATTGGCAAACAAAATCAAATCATTATTGTCCACTTCGAGTAAACCCATGTTCATATTAGCAATAATGCTACTATATTTCTCTCTTTCCGCTTCTAAACTTTCTTTATACTTTTTCTTGATAGTAATATCATCGTAACTCCATAAATTACCTGCATATTTACCATTTTTATAAATAGGCAAAAAATTACGTTCAAAAATTCTACCATCTTGTAATTCAATTTCTTCAGCAATTATCTCTTTTTTATTTTCTAAAATATCATCTATTCTATTCTGAAACTCATCTGGTTTTTTAAAGAATTTTTTTAAATCTTGAGCTGCCAATTTACAATCTATTCCTTTCATCTCTTCTGGCTCTTGATTGACATTAAATAAGGAACAAAATTTCTTATTTACAACCTGAATCTTTCTGTTTTCATCTTCCAAAAGAATACCTGACTGTAAATTTTCTATTAAAGAAGTTAATCTATTTTCTGAATCTATCAATTGCTTTTGAAATTCTTTTTCGAGAGTTATATCTTCTTCAATGGCAAAAAACTTAAGAATTTCTCCTTTTTTATCCTGCAGTGCTTGACCTTGAATTCTAACCCAATATTTTTGTTTTTGCTTAGTATAATTAATAATTTCACAGTTAAAAGGCAATCCATTTTTAATTCTATTCGATAGATAAGCTATCATTTCTGGGTCGGTTTCTGGGCCTTGTAATAATTTTCCTGGTTTTTGACCTATTAGCTCTTCTACATTATAACCTGTCATTTCACAAAAACTGTTGTTCACCCATTCTATTTTTCCTTCTTTATCGCAAATGATTACTGCATTAATATTTTTTTCAGCTATAGAAGATAACATTAGCAGCTCTTCTTCTTTTTGTTTTTCTTCAGTAGCGTTTTCAATGATAGCAAAATACTGAACGAGTTTGTTTTTTTCATCATAAACAGGTTGCCCTTTAATTTTTGCCCAAAAAGGTTCTTCTGTTTTATGTGCATGAAATCCTTCTACATGAAAAAAATCACCTTCATAAAATGCTTTAACCATTTTACTTAATTCGTCACGTGATGAAAGCAAGCATTTACCCACTTCAATAGGAGTTTTACCTATAATTTCTTGTTGTGAAAAGCCTGTTAAATCGGTATAGGATTGGTTACACCAAAATATTTTACCTAAAGGATCTGTAAAAACTACACCATTTTTATTACTACTCGCTACTAGAGAAATTTGGTTTAATTCGTCTTTATCTTTTTTTAATTTTTTTCTTTGCGAATTAACTGTTTCAAGTAGTTCTTTTAATTCTTGATTATTTATTTCTTGATTTTTAAGAACATGTAATAAATCCAAAAGTGGATCAAAAATGGCGAAATCATGTAGCGTTAATTTCTTTTCTATTACATTTTCCATAGTTTGAAACCATGGTGTTCCTATAAAAAGATAATTTTCATTATGAGGATTTATTTGTCCTCTCAAAGAGATGGTTGTATCTAAATTTGAGGTAAAAACAACAAGTGTTTGTAAAGTTTCATCAAAATTATGAATTGAAAGATTGGGAATGTTAGGTCTAGTTAAATTAAAAGCTTCAATAAAATAGGTATTTTCTTTTAGTGAAGGGAGTATTTTTTTTAAGCTTTTTCCAATACTAACAATTTTTAGATTTTTATCAATTAAAATGTAGAATGGAAATATATTGTTAAAACTAGTAACATTAAAATTGAATTGAAAATCTTGCATACTTTACCAACTTATTTTAAAAATTTCGTGACTATCTCCTAAATCTCTGGTTTGAATAAGCGTAATTTCTACTTGAGTTTGAAACAAGATTGCTAGACCCTGCAAAAGACCTCTTACAAATTCTTGCAATCCTTTTCGTTTCGAAAAGTAATGTAATTTAAGACTATTTTCTGAAATTTCCGAGATTTTAAATTCAGGAGGAGTCAATTTTGGATAAATTAACATGACTCTATTGTGAAATAAAGGCAAATTAAGGATAAATTCTTTAAAAGTTGCCCCGCCCGATTCCATTAATCCTCCATATTTTTCTTTGGTTGTTTTTATTACCCACCATTCACCAAAAGCGATCAAAACTTCATTTATAGGCATATTCATTTCGTCAGAAACCGCTTTAGCTAGCTTAAACGTTATGGCATCATCATAAGGTTCACTACTAATGAAAAAATCTTCTTCTATACCACTTTTTCTCAGAATGATATCCCATTTATCTTCTCCAAAATTAGTAGTTACTAAATCTTGGATTGCTTTGTTAACAATTCCATACATATTATTGTGAAATTAATTCAGTAATACTCCAATATTCTATTAATTTTTTAATTCTATCCACATAATCTTCATATTTTAAAGGCTTCAATACATAACCAGCAATTCCAATTTTATAACATTCAAGCATATCTTTATGATTATTTGAAGTAGTTAAAATAATGGATGGAATATATTTTAAGATGTCATCATTCTTAAGAATAGTTAGAAACTCAATACCATTTAATTTAGGCATATTTAAGTCGAGTAAAATGATATCAGGAATAATTTCTTTTTGTTTCAAAATAGTCAAAGCTTCTTCGCCATTATTAGCTTCAATAATTTTATGATTATGTTCAAGTGTTTTTAATACTCTATTGAATTTCATTACTTCAATAGCATCGTCTTCAATAAGAAGAATGTTTAAAGATTTTCTCATGCTTAATTATTTTTTGGTTATAGCTGACACTAAGTCAATAACAAAGCTAATCTGAAATCATTTTCTTTTTACCATTTTTCGATTAGAGAGAAATAAGTATAGACCAATGGAATAAAAGTATAGACCAATGGAATAAAAAAAGCCTATATTTCTATAGACTTTTATAATATAACGTGGTTAAAAACTACATATATTTTAGAATGGCACTTTTTAATTTATCGTATTCTCCTTGCAGAATAAGTCCATTGTCGAGTAATCGTTTATAATTTTGAAGTTTTTCAAACAATTCTTCAGAAGACAATTCACTTAACTTTTTCTCAGACTCTTCCTCTTTCGCTGGTTGTTGAAATGATGTTTTATTTTCCTCTATTGGAATAATTTCTGCAAAATCAAAAACTTCTTCTGCGATTGTTTCTTCAATAATTTCTTCTTTAGGATGCTCTTCTGCTAAAAAACTTGGTTTAGATATGTCATCATTAGTAAAAATATTTTCTTTACTATGATTATCCTCTGTTAACGTTTCAATCGTTTTTGTTATCGGATTTTTTAATTTTTCTAATTGTTCTCTAGAAAAAGTGTGTAATTTTCTAGCTTGATTTTTGGGTAAATAATCTATGGTCAGTGTTAATTCTGTTTTTGTTGTAAAAGTAAAATCCGAACCTAAGATTCCTTCTTTAACAAAAATCGCTTCAACATCATCCCAATCATAATCAATAAATTCCATCGATAACCCGAGGTTTTTTGGTTTACAAATAATAATTCTTTTATTGGTAACTACAATACTATCAGGAAAAATGGTTAGTGCTGGCTTTTTTTGAACTGCAATATAACCTACTTCTTCATTAGTCATGATTAAATTTTCAAGTTTAGAAGTAATTTTCTCTATAGCTTTTGGATCTTGATCTTCGTTTAGAATCTTTTTTAAGTTATCTAACATAGTATTGATTTTTATTACAATAACAAAAGTAATAGCTAATTTTTAGTTTTTTCAATTTCTTGTTTGATTTTTTTTGAAAGACTTTCAAATACTAATTCGTAGGAATGATTGATCAATTCAATCATCATTTTTGCAGAGACATCATTATTAAAAAAGACAGTATTCCAATGTTTCTTACTCATATGATATCCTGGTTGAACACCTTCAAATTCAGATCTAAGCGCTATAGCTTTTTCAGGATCGCATTTTAAATTTAATGATGGATTTCCTTGCTCCCATTTTTGCAAAGAAGTTAAACAAAACATTTTCCCTCCTACTTTAAATACTAAAGTATCTTCGTCAAAAGGAAAATGTTCTGAAACACCTTTCTTAGAAAGGCAAAACTCATATAATTGCTGTATATTCATTCTTTTAAAAAGAACTAATATAGCAAAATATTATACTCGTGGTAAATCATTTTCATCTTTTAACGGTAAATTAGAATTTCCCATTAAAAATTTATCAATATGGTAGGCTGCCTGACGTCCTTCAGAAATTGCCCAAACAATTAAAGATTGCCCACGTCTCATGTCGCCTGCTGTAAAAATACCTTTTACAGATGTAGCATAATCTTTTGTCGTTGCTTTTACATTTGTCCTAAAATCCATTTCGACACCGAATTGTTCAGCTAATGTTTTTTCTGCTCCCGTAAAACCTAAAGCAAGTAGAACTAAATCGCATTCCCATTCTTTTTCTGTATCAGCAATTTCATTTAACTGTGGAGGTTGTCCTGGAGTAAAAATCCATTCCACCTCAACTGTTTTTAAACCTGTGAGATTTCCATTTTTATCTGCTAAAAATTCTTTGGTTGAAATACTAAAGAAACGCTCTACTCCTTCTTCATGTGATGATGTCGTTTTGAGTTTCATAGGCCAATAGGGCCAAGGTTGATTTACCGGCCTA
The DNA here is from genome assembly GCF_902506265.1 of Flavobacterium sp. 9AF. Taxonomy (GTDB): domain Bacteria; phylum Bacteroidota; class Bacteroidia; order Flavobacteriales; family Flavobacteriaceae; genus Flavobacterium. The sequence goes on from NZ_LR733556.1 coordinate 1,562,286, forward strand.
CCTTCTGAAGGTTTCTTTAAAATCTCAAAATTTACTACTGATTGAGCTCCATGACGATTACTTGTTCCTATACAGTCAGAACCTGTATCACCTCCTCCAATAACTATAACTCTTTTATCCTTTGCCGAAATAATTTTGTCAAAATCAACCAAACCGTCAACAAATTGGTTATTTAATTTTAAAAAATCCATCGCCTGATGAATTCCTTTCAAATGAATTCCTTTAATGGGCATGCTCCTTCTTTCGGTCGCTCCACCACAAAGCAAAACGGCATCAAAATCTGCTTTAATAGTTTCTACACTTATGTTTTTACCTACATGTGCATTGGTTTCAAAAATTATCCCTTCTTCTTTTAATATTGCCAATCTTCTATCGATGATTTTTTTTTCTAATTTAAAATCGGGAATCCCATAACGTAATAAACCGCCTATTTTGGCATCTCTTTCAAAAACCGTTACCCAATGTCCTGCTCTGTTTAATTGTTGAGCTGCGGCTAAACCTGATGGGCCAGAACCAATAATAGCTATTTTTTTATTAGTTCTATTCTTTGGTGGTTTTGGTGTAATCCAACCTTCTTTAAAAGCTGTTTCAACTATATTTTTTTCAATATTTTCTATAGTTACTGGGTTTTCATTAATTCCTAACACACAAGCTTCTTCACATGGAGCGGGGCACAATCTACCTGTAAATTCGGGAAAATTGTTTGTAGAGTGTAAAATGGCAGCAGCTTCTTTCCATCTTCCTCTATACACCTTATCATTAAAATCGGGAATTAAATTTCCTAAAGGACAGCCACTATGACAAAAGGGTATGCCACAATCCATACATCTTGCACCTTGTGTATTTAAATCTTTTTCAGCTAAAGGAATGGTAAATTCTTTATAATTTTTAAGTCTTTCTTCTACTTTTAAGTAGCTTTCATTTACTCGTTTATATTCTAAAAATCCGGTTGGCTTTCCCATACTATTATTGTTTTACGAGGTTTTCTTGTTGTATTCTGATTAATGCTTGTTTATATTCTTCAGGGAATACTTTTATAAATTTATGCAATTCATTTTCCCAATTTTCTAAGATTCTTTGAGCTAAAGGACTCATTGTAGCGTTATAGTGATTTTCAATTAATTGCTTTAGTTCTACTATATCCTCTTCCAAAACTAGCGGATCTAAATTTAATCCTTCCGTATTACATTGTTTTTCAAAAGTTCCTTTTGGATTGTAAACATATGCAATTCCTCCACTCATGCCTGCTCCAAAATTTCGACCTACTTGCCCTAAAATGACAGCTCTTCCACCCGTCATATATTCACACCCATGATCTCCAATTCCTTCAACAACAGCTGTTGCTCCAGAATTTCTTACACAAAAGCGTTCACCAGCTTTCCCATTAATATATACCTCACCCGAAGTTGCGCCATATAAAGCCACATTTCCAATAATGATATTTTCTTCAGGTACAATCGTTGCTTCTTCTGGTACTTTAACAACTAATTTTGCGCCTGACAATCCTTTCCCTAAATAGTCATTAGAGTTTCCGTTAATTACTAAAGTTAATCCTTTAGTTGCAAATGCTCCAAAGCTCTGTCCTGCTGAACCCGTAAAATTTATTTTAAGTGTATTTTCTGGAAGACCTTGGGAACCGTAAATTTTAGAAATTTCATTACTCAAAACAGCACCAAAAGCTCTATCTCTGTTGGTAATTTTTGATTCTAATACGGTTTTTTCTTTCCTAAATAAAGCAGGGTGTGCTTGACGAATAATTTTAAAGTCTAATGATTTTTCTAAATGATGATCTTGCGATTCTGTATGATACAACTTAGTTCCTTCAGGCACTTCCACTTTGTGTAAGATTGGAGATAGGTCTAATCCCAATGCCTTATAATGCTTAATCGTTTTATTTCTATTTAATTTTTGCACTTGACCTACCATTTCATTCACTGTTCTAAAACCCAGTTGTGCCATAATTTCTCTTAATTCTTGTGCAACGAAATACATGAAATTGACTACATGTTCTGGTTTTCCTTGAAATTTTTTTCTCAATTCAGGATTTTGAGTAGCGATTCCAACTGGGCAAGTATTTAAATGACAAACACGCATCATCACACATCCTGAAGCTACTAAAGGAGCCGTTGCAAAACCAAATTCTTCGGCACCCAATAAACAAGCAATAGCTACATCACGACCTGTTTTTAACTGCCCATCACATTCTAAAACCACTCTATTTCTAAGGTTGTTCATGACCAATGTTTGTTGAGCTTCAGCTAAACCTAACTCCCAAGGTAATCCTGCATGTTTTAAAGAAGTCAATGGAGACGCTCCTGTGCCACCATCATGACCAGAAATTAGAATAACATCCCCTTTTGCTTTGGCTACACCAGCTGCCACGGTACCAATACCCACTTCAGAAACTAATTTTACATTAATTCGTGCTTCTCGATTAGCCGACTTTAAATCATATATAAGTTGCGATAAATCTTCAATTGAGTAAATATCATGGTGTGGTGGTGGAGAAATTAAACCTACATAAGGTGTAGAATTTCTCGTTCTTGCAATTTCAGGATTTACTTTCGGTCCTGGTAATTGTCCTCCTTCACCTGGTTTAGCTCCTTGTGCCATTTTTATCTGAATTTCAGATGCATTGGTAAGATAATTAGAAGTAACTCCAAACCTTCCAGAAGCTACTTGCTTTATAGCTGAATTTTTCCAATCCCCATCTACATCTCTATAAAAACGCTCTTCATCTTCGCCTCCTTCACCAGAATTACTTTTACCACCAATTCTATTCATTGCAATAGCTAAGTTTTCATGTGCTTCTTTGCTAATAGAACCATAGGACATCGCACCTGTTTTAAATCTTTTTACAATTTCTGTCCAAGGTTCTACTTCTTCTAATGGAATTGGGTCATAATTTGTAAATTCAAACAAACCTCTTATCGTCATTAATCTTTTTGATTGTTCATTTATAATTTCTGAATATTCTTTAAAAGTATTATGTTTATTACTTCTAACGGATTCTTGTAATTTTGCTACAGACAAAGGGTTGAAAGCGTGTTCTTCTCCGTTTCTTCTCCATTTGTAATCGCCTCCAAATTCTAGTGTTAGCTCAGCATCAATATCATTTTTTTCGTAAGCTTTTTTATGTCTTTTAGAGATTTCATTTTCAATTTCTTTTAATCCAATACCTTGTATTCTTGTTATAGTATTTGGGAAATATTCCTCTACAATTTTGGTATTCAAACCAATACACTCAAAGAGTTGAGCTCCTCGATAAGAGTTTAAAGTTGAAATTCCAATTTTGTTCATCACTTTTAGAATTCCCATTCCAATAGCCTTATTGTAATTTTGAATAGCTTGGATATAATCAATGTTTTCAATTTCTTTATTTTGAACTTGATTAAAAACAATTTCGTTAACAATATAGGGATTGATCGCACTAGCTCCATAACCAAACAACAAAGCAAAATGATGTACTTCTCGAGGTTCGGCTGATTCTACAATAATACTTACTTTTGCTCTTTTTCCTATTTTATATAACTCGTGATTTACATAGGAGCAAGCTAGCAAGGCGGGAATTGGTGCTAATTTATTAGTTACTCCTCTATCAGATAAAATAATAATATTACCACCTTCATCTATCGCTTTGGAAGCCGTTTCAACTAATTTCACTAATGCTCTCTCTAATTCATTTAACCCTTTTCCTACTTCATATAATATAGATATGGTAGTTACAACAAAATCTGGATTATTTGAATAGTTCTTAATTTTATCTAAGTCATGTTTAGAAATTACCGGATTTTGAATTTTAAGCTTTCTACATTGATCTTCATTAACTTTGAAAATATTTGTATCACTTCCAAGTGTCAAACTAATATCTGTAATTAATTTTTCACGAATACCATCTAAAGGCGGATTAGTAACTTGAGCAAATAACTGCTTAAAATAATTGTAAATTAATTGTGGCTTTTGAGACAAGACAGCAATCGGTGCATCATTACCCATTGACCCTATTGGCTCTTTACCCGTTTGAGCCATTGGCAAAATAATCGTTCTTAAATCTTCTTCAGTGTAACCAAAAAGAACTTGTCTTTTTTCGAGGCTATCTTCTTTGTGTTTAATAGGCCCTTTTTTAGCAGGAATATCTTTTAAGTGAACTAAATTCTTTTCCAACCATTTTTTATAGGGATGTTTAGAAACAATTTTCTCTTTAATCTCCTCATCATTTACAATTCTTCCTTGATTCATATTAACCAAAAACATCTTTCCTGGTTCTAATCGACCATGACGTTCAATATTTTTAGGATCAATATCGATAACTCCCGTTTCAGAAGACATAATAACGTAACCATCTTTGGTAACCGTGTATCGAGAAGGTCTCAATCCATTTCTATCTAAAACAGCTCCTATATAATTCCCATCTGTAAATGGGATTGATGCAGGACCGTCCCAAGGTTCCATAATACAAGAATTATATTCATAAAACGCTTTCTTTGCTTCTGACATGGTTGGATTTTTCTCCCATGCTTCTGGAACAAGCATCATCATTACTTCGGGTAAAGAACGACCTGTCATTAATAACAATTCTACCATCATATCCATCTGTGCAGAATCTGATTTTCCAGGTAAAATTATTGGAAATAAACTTTTTATTTCTTCACCAAACCATTCACTCTCCATCAATTCCTGTCGTGATAAAGTTCTTGATACATTTCCTCTCAACGTATTGATTTCTCCATTGTGACACATATATCTAAAAGGTTGTGCCAAATCCCATGTAGGGAAAGTATTAGTTGAAAATCTTTGATGTACAAGTGCTAATCGTGTTACCAACAATGGATCTTGTAAATCTTTATAGTAGAGTTTTATGTCTTCTGGTATTAAAAGTCCTTTAAAGATGATTGTTTTTGTAGATAAACTTGGTAAATAAAACTTTTTACTTTCCGACAATTTAGAACTATTGATATCGTGTTCAGCTTGTTTTCTAGCTGTAAACAGTTTTAAGTTAAAACTAAAGTCGTCTTGTTTTTTATCTTGTTTACCAATAAAAATTTGTTTAATATAAGGTTCAGTTTCCGCAGCAATTCTTCCTATTACCGAAGTATCTACAGGAACTTCTCTCCATCCTAAAACTATTAATCCCTGTTTTTGTATGTAAAACTCTAATCTTTGAATACAATATGCTCTTTGATTTTCTTTTTTAGGTAAAAAAACATTACTTACTGCATATTCCCCTTCTTTAGGCAAATGAAAATCACATTTTTGAACAAAGAAATCATGTGGAATATCTATTAGAATACCAGCTCCATCACCTGTTTTACCATCAGCACTTACAGCACCACGATGTTCTAACTTTTCTAAGATCTCTAATGCTTTGTGTATGATATCATTTGATTTATTTCCTTTTAAACTACAGATAAAACCAGCTCCACAATTATCGTGTTCAAATTCTGGTAAATAAAGCCCTTGTTTTTTTAGCATAGTTGTCATTTTTAGTTGATTTTTTTAACCCTTTCACTACTAAATTATAATTAAGAATTTTAATAATAAAATATCATAGAACGACTATTGTCTTCTAGCTGAATTAATCGTTGCATTATGTAGCCTCTTTTTTCGTTTGACACTTCAGGGAATTGTTTTAAAAAATCTTTATAATTTTGAATTGTTTGCTTAGAACTATTTCCTAAAAAATCTTTAATAGCAATTAATTGATAATTAGCTTCTAAATGATTCTTATCTTCTTTCAAAGTCATATTATAATAATAAACTGCTTTTTTAAAATCTTCATCCTTCTGAAAAAAATATGCCATATAAAAATATTCATTTTCGAAGGAAAACTTTTTCAATTCTATTACTCTTTTAATATCTTCTTCAGCTTTTTCAGGAAAACCTAAAAATCCATTACATTTAGCTCTAAACATAAGATAATTAGGCTCTTCATTTCCATCTAATAATTTAGAAAACAAATTAATACTTTTTTTATATTCTTTAGTTTCATAATAAGAAATAGCTAATTTTTCAATTATAAATTCATCTTCATATCCATATTCAATTAACTTTTCGAAATCCTCAATAGCAAATAAATAATTATTCAAAGCAAAATATAATTGCGCTCTCAATTTAAGCATATCAATATCTCTTATTTTGTTGTTCAAGAATCGGTTACATATATCTTTGGCTTCTAGGAATTTTTTTTCGTTTGTAAGAAGAACAGCCAATCTATAGTTACTTTTTAAAAATAAAGAATCACAAGCTATACTTCTTTGATAAAATAATTTCGCCTCAGCAGTATTATGCTGCTTTTCTAAGACATAACCTAAATAATAATTAAACAAGGCATTAGGTTCAAGATTTACAAGTTTTTTGAAAAACATTTCAGCTTCTTTAAATCTTGATAATTCTAATTGCAATAATGCATAATCATAATTAACCGCTCTATTTAGCGAATCTTTCTTTAAATAATCTTTATAATAATCAGAAGCTTGGTCATAATTACCTTTAATTTGCAAAGCCTTTCCAATTTTATAAAACTTAACCGGACTAATCTCTTTTTTATATACATTAATAGCTTCATTTACAAAACCCAAAGATAAAAGACTATCTCCCTGCTTGATGTGTTGTGAATAAACAGTTTGAACAAGTGTAAAAAAGACAAATAAAATTCTCATTTACTTCTATATTAGTTTGAATGTAATTGGAAGGCCGTATCTTACATTTACACACTTCCCTTTTAGTTTTGCAGGAATAAATTGAGGTAGAATTTTAATTAGCCTGATTGCTTCTTTTTCTAAAAGCAATCCGTTTTTTGGGCCTTTCGCCATAATATCGGTAACATTACCTTCCTTATCAATAATAAATTGAACATTAACACGTCCTTGAATATTTCCTTCGGCAGCCATTTCAGGATAAGTAAAATTTTTCATTATGTGCAAATTCATTTGTTCATTAAAACACTTTAGAACAACTTCTTTACCTGCCTTTTCACAATCTTTAAAACGAGGCGCTTCATCTACTTCTCCAAATTGAACAAAAGAAACTATGGTGTCATTATCAAGCCAAGAAGATTCACTCTCTCTATTTGAATTCGATTTTCTGTCAAGTAAATGATTTTCATCATCATTTTCAATACATCTTGAAAACAACAATATACTCAGAAACATCATTGGCACAACTAATACGTACTTAATTAATGCTTTTTTGGGAGATTTTGATTTTTGTAACATAAAAATTCTTTTTTTGATTAAAGACTTATTAAAAAAATTATTTGTAATAGACCAATTTTTAAGTTGAAACATTTGATTTAAAATAGTCTCAAAATATCTACCTTTATCATTTGACACCACTAATGCATCAGCCTCAAATTCATGAACTTCTGCTAAACTATTTTGGTACACTTTTAATATTGGATTAAACCAAAATAAAATTGAAGCTATTTCTAAAATTAACAAATCGAAAGAATGCTTTTTTAATCGATGCACTAATTCATGTTTTAGAATAGTTTCTATATCATCATTATTTTTTCCAATAAAAACAAAATTTAAAAATGTAAATGCTTCATAAGGCTGTTCGTGTAGGTAGATTTTATTTGACTGATACATTATCTCTTCAGATTCTGACTTTATCTTCCATATTTTAAATATTTTAATAAAAAAAAGAATGGCAGAAAGAATTAATCCCAATAAATAGAAATAGAAAAAAAGGTTATTTGTTTTTAATTCATTTTGTACTATTGATGTGATTTCATATTTATTAAAATTAGACAAAACAATCTCATTTAATTGAATTACTTGATTGCTATCGCCAAGATTTGATACAGAAATAGTAGGAACAACAAATGAGAAAAAAACAGAACCTAAAAGATATAATCTATTATATAAGAAAAAAGTTTCTTTTCTAAACAACAAGTAATAAATACCTAAAAAAAGGATTTGAATGAGTGTAACTTGAAAGCTATAAGTAATAAAACTATGCATCTTTTTGCTTTTTAATTTCCTTTAATAAAAACTCCACATCTTCTAGATCAATATTATTTTTCTTTACAAAAAAAGATACCATATTTTTAAAAGAACCTTGAAAATAATTCTCCACGAGTCTATTTAAAGAGCTATTACTATACTCCGTCTTTTTTACAATTGGGAAATAAATATATCCTTTACCTTCTTGCCTATGTTCAACAAATTTTTTTGTTTCTAAAATTCTAATTATAGTTGACACAGTATTATATGCAGGTTTAGGCACAGGAAACAAACCAATGATATCTTTGACACTAGCTTCTTTTAATTCCCATAAAACTTGCATAACCTCTTCTTCTGCTTTAGTAAGTTGTTTCATATTTAATTCAACTAAGTTTTTAGTTTATAAAAACAAATATAAACTAATTTTTTAGTTGTAACTAATTTTTTAGTTAAAAATATTTTCATTACATTTAATACTTATAAATTTTTATATGGAATATCTTTTATTAGTTTTTGGTGTAATTTGTATGATTACAGGAATAATAGGAAGTTTTTTACCCGTTTTACCTGGCCCACCTATTAGTTGGATTGGAATTTTACTACTCTATTTAACTCCAGAAATAAAAACAAATTACTGGATTTTAGGCATTACACTTACTATTGCATTAATAATTAGTGTTTTAGATTATATTATTCCTGCCAAAGGAACAAAACGTTTTGGAGGCAGTAAATATGGTATTTGGGGTACAAATATTGGATTGGTAGTAGGTTTGCTCGCACCTATTCCGTTTGGATTTATTATAGGGCCTTTTCTAGGTGCTTTTATTGGCGAATTAATATATGATAAAAAAGATCATAACCGAGCTTTAAAAGCAGCCACAGGATCCTTTATAGGTTTTTTAGCTAGTACTTTTATGAAATTTTTGATTTCCACAATTTATTTTGGTCTCTTTGTCGTAATTGTATGGAAAAATTGGGAAGTCTATTTTTAAACATAAAAAAAGCACCTTTTAGAGGTGCTTTTTTTAAAATTAGCGGTCTGGACGGGACTCGAACCCGCGACCCCATGCGTGACAGGCATGTATTCTAACCAACTGAACTACCAAACCTAATTTTATAATTTAATACTGATTTAACAAATTCCTTAAATTAACATCAATATTTTAATATTTTCAATAAAAACAAAGTCGTTTAAACAAAAAAGCCATCCACCTTAAAGGTGAAAAGCTTTTCATCGGTCTAACTACTAAACCATTCCGATGTTACTCGGAACTAAACAACACAACTATTTTAGATGCTTTTATGGGGCAAAAAAGCATTTCGATTTCTCGAAATGCTTCTCCCAATTAAGCGGTCTGGACGGGACTCGAACCCGCGACCCCATGCGTGACAGGCATGTATTCTAACCAACTGAACTACCAAACCAGTGCCTTATTGCGAGTGCAAATATACAACGCTTTTCTAATCTTGCAAATATTTTTTAAAAAAAAATTAAAAAAAATATTCAAAAACTAACCAAACCTTTGTTTTTCAACCAAATATGTAGTTAAAATTTTTTCGAAATTTTTTCCTACCTCAACAGGAACATATTGAATTTTATATTGCAAACAGGTATTTTTTATTTTTTTAAAATATTCATGAACTTCTTTCTCGTAATTTTCTTTAATATTTTCAGCAAATAGCTGTACGGTATCACCTGTTTCTACATCGATAAACTTCCTAGGTGTATTGCTAAAATCAAAATTAAGTTCAGTCTTTTTATCATAAACATGAAAAACAACTACTTTGTGTTTATTATGTTTTAAATGTTGTAAAGCTTTAAAAATTTTTTCTTCTTGTTCGTATTGGAACATATCTGTAAATAAAATAACCATAGATCTTCTATGAATATTTTCTGCAATTTGATGTAAAAATTTAACTGTATCTGTTTGTCTGTCTTTAGTTTTATTTTGAAGCAATCCTTCTAATACATTCAAAATCATTCTATGGTGTCTTTCGCTTCCCTTTTCGTTTGCATAAAATTCATAATCATCGGAATAAACACTCAAACCAACCGCATCACGTTGTTTTTTTAAAAGGTTCATTAAAACTGCAGAAGCTAATACTGAAAATCCAATTTTATTTTCATAAAAATCTTCTCCTTTTTTCAAAATAGGATAATGCATTGAAGAAGAATTATCAATTACCAAATGACAACGTAAATTAGTTTCTTCCTCGTATCTTTTGGTATACAACCTATCGGTTTTCGCAAAAAGCTTCCAATCAATATGCTTAGTACTTTCTCCTGTATTATAAATTTTATGTTCCGCAAATTCTGCCGAAAACCCATGAAAAGGGCTTTTATGCATTCCTGAAATAAATCCTTCCACTACTTGGTTAGCAAGCAATTCAAGATTTTTAAAACTGGTTATTTTTTCTAGTTGAGATTCTATCTTCATAAGGTAAAGATAAGAATTTACAAACGTTTACTCTTTATCCTTAAGTAAACTTTCTATTTTGGATAATCTTTCCTCTAAAGATTTAATTTTGTTTTGTTGTTCTTGAATCATAATTTGTTGCTCTTGAACCGCTTTAACCAATGGAACAACAAATTCCGCATACCGCAAACCATAATAATCTGTATCATTTTTAGGCTTATCAATTCCTGAAAAAACAAAACCTAGTTCATTTGCTACAGCTTCTACTTCTTGCGCAATGAATCCTGTTTGGATTTCTTTCTTTTTTTCTAGTTCAATTTCAACTTTACGAATGGTATCTGGTGTTTTTAGATAACCATGAATAGCATCCAAATCTAAAGAATAAGTCACCGGTTTTAATTGAGTTACAAAAGCCAATCCTGGAACATTTTCTTGGATATTCTTTTTAAAACGCTTGTCTGAAACATTTGTCCAATTCGCAAAACCACCAATACTGGTTACACCTGCATCTCCCATTCTAATTTGATTATTAGCACTCACAACCGTAGCGTCACCTATAGCTACAGAATTAGAGTAGTTTCCAGAATAAAAAGCATTAGCACCAAGAGCAGTAGAAAAAGACGCACTAATATTTTCATGCAAAGCATTAGAACCAATAGCCGTATTTCGATTCGCTGAAGTAGCGCTAAACAAAGACTCCACTCCTAAAGTGGTATTTGTAATTCCAATTTTTCCAGAAACTACATTATTTCTTTTAAAAATTAAATCTTGAGCATCTGTAGTTCCAATAAAATTAATAGTAGCATTTGTTCCTGCATTTCCTGTTGTTTTCCAAAATGAAGTACCTAATCCAGTACCAGCATCAACCCAAGAAGTATTACCAACACCATCTGTTTGAATAATTTGACCCGCTGTTCCTCTGCTCAAAGGCAAGATATAGCGATCACCTAATCCTAACCCAATGGTTACGCGTCCTAAAAAACTAGCAGCATAACCAGAAAGACTTGGAACACTTATATCCAATCCATAGTGGGTTCCACCACTACTGCTAGGTATGTACACACCATAACCTACTTTACTTCCACTTCCTGAATAAGACGTATCAAAAAAAGTATAGTGCCCATACATCGTATTACTACTATTGCCTCGCATGTAGGTTCTAGAACCATAAGAATAAGCTGAACCACTAGAAACAACTTCAGTATAATAACCATATTTATTACCAGAGCCATTAGCTATTGTTAAATAATTACCATACTTTTCTCCTGTACCACTTCCTGACAAATACATATAATCTCCATAATGGGTTCCATTTCCAGAATTAGAATTTGTACTATATCTATTATATAATACATCCCCTGTATTACCTGATATGGTGTTATTAAATAATTTTCTAGCACCAAGCGTATTACTAACGGATAATGTTGCATTGATTGCATTTATTTCATTTGTACCTGAAACATCTAATGGGTAATTGGCTATATTTTTACCAATTGCCACATAGCCTAATCGATAAATATTATTATTAATATCTGTTGGCGAGCTTGTGCTTCCTTCTTCAAACCAATCTGCATCAGTAGAAGGAGATTGCCATGTAACATTTCCATTTCCATCTGTTTGCATAACTTGCCCATTGGTTCCACGAGTTAAAGGCAAAATATAATGATCAGTATCCAATGAAGTGTCTCCAATTGAAACCCTTCCAGAAAAATAACCAGAATAACCCGTTGTTAAATTTCCAACATAAGATTGAACACCATATTGGGTACCTCCACCAACTGATGGAGGAATAGAAACTGAATATCCGTATTTATCACCTGAACATATTGTTGTTGTAACATAATCAAAAGTCACATTGTGACCATACCAGTTACCCGTACCCGAATTATAATCTGCACTAAATCGTGTATAAGACCCATATCTATCTCCATTATCTGTTCCAGTGAAATTATTATCCAAACCAATACCTGCTCCAATAAAACTATTCGCTGTTCCTATTTTCCAAGCGTTTGCATTTTGAAAATCATTAAACAAACCATATTGACCTCCATTAGCTGTAGTATTAAAAATGTTATACAAACCATATTTAAAACCAGTACCCGTACCAAAAATATTATTCTTTAAAAAGGTAAAATCATTATTAGAAGGTCCTGTAATAGTGTTTGACAATCCTACTCTTTCAGAGGCATTTGTCGAGGCACTTAAACTCAAATTCAAATTAGTTAGTGCATCTGTTCCAGTAACTTCTAGCGGATAATTAGCCGTGTTTTTACCAATAGCTACATTGCCCAAATGATACATATTGTCATTAATTGTTGTAGGAGAAGATGTACCCCCAACAGTAAACCAATCAGCATCTGAAGCCCCTTTAATTGCAATCCATGAACTAGTTGCATTGTCCCAATAGTAAAAACCAGGAGCATTTAACCCAATAGTAGTTGTTAAATACACCATCATTCCTTGTTGAGCAATGGTAGGGTTTATTGCAGGAAATGCATCAATTTTAGGAATCAACAATCCATCCTTATTTGTAGGCAGAGCCTGATTACTTGATTTTATTTCTAGTTGTGCATTGGGGGTTGTAGTATTAATCCCTACTTGAGAAAAAATAAATTGGATCCAAAAAAGGAAAATAAAAAAAAGAAATGGTTTATTTAACATAGCAGTTATTTTCAGACAAAAATATTTTGAAATCATCAAATTAAATTCTAAAATCGACAAATAACATTTTAAATAGACCAATGAAAAAAAATTGTACATTTGAGTTATAGATTTTTAAAATGAATAACTTTAAATGCATTATAGTAGATGACGATGAGATAGATAGATTAACCGTCTTATCATACGTAAAGAAATTTAAAAATTTTGAAATAGTAGGTGTTTATGATTGTGCCCAAAAAGCTTTAGATCATGTTGACGATTCAGTATCCGTTTTATTTCTTGATATAGACATGCCTGGAATTAATGGCATAGAACTTAGAAAAAAACTCAGCACAATTCCAGTTTGTATATTTATAACTTCTCATCCGGAACATGCTGTTGAAAGTTTCGAATTGGATACGCTAGATTTCATCATTAAACCTTTAAAACTAGACCGTTTTACCCAAACAATAAATCGAATTGAAGAATTTTTGGAAGTTAGACACAAGGCTTCTCTATTTGAATCGTCTATAGGTGGTGATGTCGTTTACATTAAAGATGGTCATGAGCAGATCAAGGTTAAACTTCATGATATTTTATATTTAGAAGCATTAAAAGATTATACTCTTTTAGTTACACCACAAAAAAGGCATTGTGTTTTATCAAATATTGGCTCTCTCTTGAAAGAACATCACTTTCAATCCTTTATAAGAGTACATCGTAGTTATGCAGTTCAAAAGCAATTTATTGAAAAAATTAGCACTCAGGAAATAATACTTAGAAATAATTTTCCTATTCCTATAGGAAGAAGTTATAAAAATGATTTGAAACAACTTTTATGAAAAAGATATTCTTATTTATTGTTTTTACTATTATAAATGTGTCTTTCAGTCAAGTACCAAAATCATTTGACTCATTAGAAATTTATGTAAAGAATCAACCAATTGACACAAACTATGTAAAAGCATTAAATAGTTATACTTTTTTTAAGGTGAAGCAAGGAAAATTTAATGAAGTAGATTCATTAATAAAAAAGATGGAAGTGCATTCCAAAAAATTAAAATACATAAAAGGCGATTATTTAACTATTAACATGAAAGGTGTGGTGGCATGGTCAAATCAAAAGCCAGAGGTTGCATTACACTATTTTCTTGAAGCAAAAGTTTTTTTAGAAAAAAATAATATGTCAAAGAAAAACCTACAGTTTTTATTAGAAAATATTATGTCTACTCAAAACCAAATTGGGGATAGAGAAAAAGCTACAGAAACTGCATTTGAAATTATTCGCTTACAAGACAAACACAAATTAAATCCTATTACAAGTCCTTATATAACTATTGCTCAAAATCTAAAGCTACATGGTAAACATAAAGAAGCCATTAGTTATATACAAAAAGCTATCGCAATTAATACAAAAAATGAAAATTATTCTGGATTAGGAATTGATTATAATAGATTAGGTAATATTTATGAAGATTTAGGAGAATATCAAAAATCTATTGCAAGTTTCAAAAAAGGTATTTTTTATGCCCAAAAAGATGAATATGTTCTTTTAGAAGCTGAATTATCTGTTAACATAGGAAGGTTATATAAAACAATAAAAGATTATAGTAATGCTGAAAAATATTTATTACTCGGTGAAAAACTATGTAGAGAAGTAAACGCACCTCAAACCTTATTAATTGCTTGTTCCGATTTAGGATCTTATTATTTAGAAAAAAATGATATTGAAAAATCTTTCCTTTTTTTTAATGAAGCATATCAATTAGCCAATGAAGCTGAAGATTACAAATTTCTTCTAATTGCTGCTGAAAACCTTTCAGAATATTATAAGACAAAAAATGAGAGTGCTCTTGCCTATCGTTATTTAAAAGAAGCCTTCATCGCAAAAGATTCAGTTTTCGATTTAGAAGTTGCGGACAAAACCGAAACATTATTGAGAGAATATCAAAACGAGTTAAAAGAACAAAAAATAAAGAATTTAACAATTGAAAATGATATTAAAAATTTAAAAATAACTTCTTCTAATAAACAAAAAATCTATTTAAGTATTGGTTTGTTATTATTAGCTTCTATTGGAGGGATATTATTTTATCAAAATCATCATAGAAAGAAAACCAATTTAAAATTACAATACTTAAACGCAGAATTAGATGAAGCGAATAAAACAAAAACACAATTTTTAAGCATTTTAAATCATGATTTAAGAAGCCCAATTAGCCAATTGATTCATTTTTTGCATTTGCAAAAAAACAGTCCAGAATTATTAGATGACGAAAGCAAAAAACGTCTTGAAACCAAAACTATTTCAGGAGCAGAAAATCTTTTAAATTCTATGGAAGACATATTATTGTGGAGCAAAAGCCAAATGCAAAACTTCAAACCACAACCAAAAACCCTAAAAATTGAATCTGTATTTTTAGACATTAAGAATCATTTTTCAAGTTTTGAAAACATTTCTATTACCTTTCAAAACGATTCAAATTTAGAAATTCATACCGATGAAAACTACCTTAAAACTATAGTTAGAAACTTAACGGGTAATGCGATTAAAGCGGTCAAAAACAAAGAAACTCCTTTTATATTGTGGAAGGCATGGAAAGAAAATGACACATTCTTTCTTTCTATAACAGATAATGGTGATGGAGCGAGTTCAGAAGAATTCAAAGCATTATATGACGAAAAAGAAATTGCAAGTATTAAAAATGGATTAGGCTTACATTTAATAAGAGATTTAGCGAAAACTATAGCATGTGAAATTGTTGTAGAAACCCAAAAGAACATAGGAACAAAAATTATTCTTAAATTAAAAAAAGCAAACAGTTAGGTCTGTTTGCTCAAAAAATGTTTCTTTTTTAGGATTTCATTTTTATATACTAATTAATAAACATTATTAATACTCCTCTTTTCCGATCTAATCCTTGAATTATCATTAAGAATAACTTCTACAAAATATTCATAAATAGTATTTTCTTCGGTATTTAAATCTAAAAATTCATTCTCAACAAAATGAGATGGTATTATAGAAAAACCTCCTTGCCCTATTTTTTTAAACAACATCACTTCACTAACCTCATCTAATTTAATACCTAACAACTTTATAAGTACTTTTTTTGATCTTATCTCTTGATTTAATTGGACAGACAAATCTCTTTCTAAATCGCCTGTTACAATAGCTATTTTGTTTGATGCATTAGATCTTAATTGTGAAGAATCTACTGCTTTTACATAATATGCAATTATACCATTATAGTTAATCTCATCAATAAAAGAATTTTGTGATATCAAATCTCTAGAGATTTTTTCTTCTTTTTCTTCAATTATTCGATATACTTCATAGCCTTGAATAGCGTCATCTAATACAGGATTCCAATTTAAAATTACCTGATTTTTTTCTGTCTTTATATCACTTAAAAAAGGAGCAACTGGAGGAATAACATCTGGTAATTGAACCCAAATTACCGCTTTTTCACTCTGATTAAATGATCTGTCAACTGCTACCACTTTATAAATAAATTTAGTTCCCGCTTTTTCATTAAAAGTATCTACAAATAAGGTTTTAACTTGTGGCTCTACATTAAGTAATGTCATATTATTTTCATCATCATCAATTAAACCACGATAAATGCGATAACCTGCTAAGTCTTTTTCTGGATTTGGTCTCCAACTTAATGTTATTTTGCCTACTTCTGATTGTGCCACTAGATCTACAGGTTGTAAAGGTGCTTGCGTATCAGGCACAAAAACACTAACAGGATTAGACATATTTCCATTACCGTTTTTATCAATTGCTTCGATTTTAAATTGATATGTATTTACTAAATCGGTTGCCACCTTTTCAATATATTTGCTTTCTGAAGAGGTTAAGGGTTGAGAAGTAATTTTTTCAAATGATTTTCCATTATCAATACTTTTATGAATATAATACCCTGCTACATCTTCCTCTGTAGATAATTTCCAAGTTAAAATAATTTCATTACCATTTCTACTCCCTTTGAAACCTTCTATTTTCTTAGGTGGTGTTTTATCATTAATATTTATATCAACTTTTGAAGAAGGATTTGATTCTGTATTCAAAAAAGTAATCCCTTTTACAATGTAGCTATAATTCCCAGCAAGAACATCATTATCAACATATTTCACGTGAATTATTTTTCCCTGTTCTGCATTAGGTAAAATAGGTTCATTATTTACTTTAACATTATTTCTATATAAATTATAGCCTATATAATTTTCATTAGCTTCCCAAGATAAACCCACATTTTGATTTACTTGTTTTGCACTCAATTTCTCTGGAGCTATACCTAATTCGCCAACTTTTAGATTGGTAATAATAGATAATTCTTTTTGAGAATTTGCATCTACTAATTTATAGGAATAAACTTTATTATTTTGAACAGTACTATCTTCAAAATAAATACCTCTGTGTTTAGCCAAATCATTACTAAAGATTGAATTAACGGCTAAGTTGTAATTCGCAAATGCTTGTTTATTTGGATCCTTTTCATTCTTAGAATAATGCTTAATATATATTTTATAGGCTTCATCATTTGGAAAATTATTTTTTGAGGTATCTAACTCATTTTCAGCAATAATTACTGAAGGAACAATTGGTGAAAGGTTTAATTTTTTCCAATTCCCCTTTTCTTGCCTAAAAATATCAAAAGCTGTTTCTTTTACTATTTTTTTGGACATCCATTTCAATTCTACTTTATTATTTCCAGAAGCTGCAAAAAGTTGGTATTCTTGTGCGCGCACTGAAAATGAACATACGAAAACAACGACGTATATATATAACTTTCTCATCTTAATTATTTTAAACCCAAATACTAAAACCATCATTTGAAGACCATCTTGCATGCAAAGTAAAATCGGGAATCCATCGACTCACATCGCAACTCACACTTCCTTCAAAAACTACAGGATTAGGCATTGTTGCTGTTAGCTCTGCACCTACACCACAACTACCGCTTACACAGCCTTCATACAAATAGGTATCCACACAGCCTTTACCATACGCTCTTCCAGAGAACGAAGCTTTACCTGTAGCTTGAAAAGGTGAGAATTGTACAGTTAACTCAGCAGAAAGGTTTGTAACCAATTTACCTTGTGCGGATGCGACTTTTAAATCTAGACCTTTCCATCCAGAGTCGTAATGCTCTTTCACTCCTATATCTAGTTTATTCTTATCTATACCAAACCAAACTCCCATTTTTAGGCCACTTCCACACATTACTTCAGCCTCAATAGGGTTTTCTTCTGTACCCATTTTTACAAAAAATTTATCCGCCCCAAAATGGAAAAATATGGAGTCTTCATTTGCTTGACCTTCATTTAAACAGACTATATCTTTAACCTTACCCCATATTTGCCCCTTACCATCAATACATTTGTTCACCCAATTTAAAGATCCATTAAATCTAGCTTGAAGCATCCCACTTGCATTAGAATTTTCGTTAATGGCATCTGCTTTAATATAATAATCAATTCCTTTAATGCTCGATCCATTTAATTCGGTTACAATTTGCGCATGCCCATGCAATGTTCTTCCATTATCATAAGCTGTTCTTACAAAAGCTTCAGCTACAATTCCAATCGAAATTTTATTGTCTGGATTTAAATCTGTAATATTCCCTAAATTATCATACGTTGGTTGCATATGATAATATGCTTTTCCTCCAAAGCCATGAGCCTCAATTATACCAGGCACAATAGGAATTATTACAAAATCCTTTTGTTTGAATTCGAAAAACCAATAGGTATAATCATTTTTATTTTCTGTTTTTTTACCTAAAATCAATTTTGTTTCTAATTGTTTGGCTACAGGTTGTTTGGCTTCATAATTCCCTTCTAATATAAAATAATCACCCCATTTTTCATCATGTGCTATTTTAAATCCCCCACCAAATTTTTGTGCTCCATCTTCATAAGCACCACTAATACCTTTTCCGTCATCTGAAATAGTAATATTATTTTCAAAAGGATTTGTATAATGTTCCGTTTCATAATACGGTCCTCCTTTTGTTTTATTTAATTGGTATGCCACATTATTTTTCTTACTTAAAATTTCTACATCATAAAAATCCCCAACAGATTTTTCAGGATTAGGAGCTATTCCTTTGTATTTAAAACCCATTTCCTTTTTAGAATGTATTTCAATTTCTGGACCTAAGTTAACTTCGCCAACAAATAAGAAATCCGCATCCGTTTTTGTTCCTCCTCTTTTTATTTTCATTCTATCCACCCCAAAGTGAAACTTATAGTAAGTAGCAAATTTTTTAGTTCCTTCACATACTGATTCTGAATTGAGAGAAAAGTTAGTATTATATGAGACACTCCCTTCAGGATTAATAAAAAGTTCACACATTGACATATTCTGGGCTTCAAAGCCCTTGTTTTTAGCATCTTTAATAGTTAAACTTGGATAAACTACAATAGAATTATTTTCAAATCTTCCTGAAGATATTGTAAAGTAAGCCATACTTCCTGATTGATTTTTAGACAAATAATATTTCTTATTGTAGTCAAATATTAGATAGGCTTCTTGTAATTTATTTTCATCGATTGATAAATTTATAAGAGACCAATCATTTAAAAAAGGAACATAGATTTGCCCTTTAACATTTAATAAAACTAACTTATTATATTTAATTAGAAAATCACTTTTGTCTAGTTTTGTCGTAAACCCAGCAATATTAGTATTCGATTTTACTAAATTTTCTCCTTTTTTGTTATTTGTATATCCTTTGCCATTATTATAAATGTTGTCAAAACTTAAATTAATTGTAGAAGGTTTCGTTTCACCTGTCTTCATAGGCAATTTAACCTCAACTAAAAATTTATCTAAATTTAATCCATAGGGATAATTTTTGAATTTATCTCTTATAACACCTTCTGGAGATAAATGAACATACATCTCTTTTATATCAGCATATACAGATTTATCTTTATTAATTTGCCAATGTAATGGGGTTTCTAATTTATACGAGAAATTCAAATTAGCCATTTCCTTGAAAGGAATTTCTAAGCTAGTTAGAGATAATGAGGTTCCATCTGTTTCTATCTTTACAGAAGCATTTTTTGAACTTGCTTTTGGAACAATAATCTTCCCGCTTAAACTAGATTTAACCTCTAACCCTTTTATAATAGCAACCACTCCGTTTGAATCAAAATTTACATCAATACCATTATTTAATAAATTGGTCATCTTTGTAGTGGCATAATTTATGCTTCCATCTATTTTATTACTAAAAGATAAATTAACAGTTTGTTCTAAAGCTGTTTCAAAAACATATTGTTCGTCTCTACTTGAAGAACCCGATTTCCAAATAAAAAAATTTGTCTTCCATTTTGATTTTACTTTAGCTACATTCTTTCCTAAATTTTCATCTACTATAAAAACACCATTATTACCTCCTTCTTTACCTTGTAAATCTGCGTTAAAAGTGATTTGTGAGAATTCAATTTCAAAACTACCTTCACTTTCTTTATTAGTAGAAAGGTTTAGAATATTTTTTTTGTATGGAAATGCGTTATCCGCTGGCATATCTATGGTTCCTTTAACAGCAGCATATATATAGGTTTTTGTTTTAGGGCGATATAAAATAGGTCTAATCTTTAAATCCTTAAACCAAACAGATATTGTGGGCCCGTTTTCCCAAAGCAAAACTTTTCCTTGTCCAGAATAAGAATCAGGATTTTTATCATTAATTTTAGTTATTTCAATAGTATAATCATTAAACTGCAATGTTTTTAAATTTGCTAAATCTGATTTATCTTTAACAAAATCAATATAACTTGGCAAACTACTATCTACTATTTTTCCTTTATTAAGTCCTATAACTCTCCATGCTTTTATGCTTTCATCTTGATCTACTTGTGTTTTCATCGTAAAAGATGTTTCTTTAAATGGACCTATCCCGTAGATACCTTTGTTTGAAAAAAGATTTTCATTCAATTCACTTTTATTAGTAATATCTGTAGATTGTAATATATATTCCTCTACAGATTTATTTTTTGATGCTGTCCAAGTATAATTTACTGTAACACCTCCATCTATTTTTTCTCCTTGAGTAGGTGTTAAAATTTTGATACGATCTTTATCTTGCATTTCGCTAATTTCAAACATTCCTAAATTGCTCTTATCAACTATTGAGTTGTTTTTATCTACAGCAATCACTCTCCAAGCGTATTTCCCTTTTTGATTTATTATGGCTATGGGCAAAAAGGCTTTTTTATTTTTACCCGCATTTATTTTGTAATAATTATAATTATCAATAAATAAAGATTCTGAAACATCAGACCATTGTTGAATATCTTTTTTTTCATGGACTGAACTCGTGTATTGTACAACATATTCATTTACTACATCCTTTTTAGATGCTTCCCAAGAAAACTCTAATTCAACACCATTAGAGATTTTTTCTTTATTACTAGGATTAATCAAAACAATGGTGTTTTGATTTTGTAATGAGGGAAGTTGGGATAAATTTTTAGATTCATACACAAAGCTACAAACCTCACTATTTCCATTATTTTGAAGATTCAAAGGTACTCCTGCTCTTACTCCAGAAGCTGGAGGCAAAACTGTTACTCTCCACGCGTATTTTTTTCCGTTTTTAAGAAGGGGTTGTGAAGGTCCGTAAACCAATGAAAATGAATGAGTAATAGTTTCAAAAAATGCAGGTGTAGTAGCACTATTCATTGCTTCATTAGGATTACGAGTAGAAGGAACTAATTCAACAATTTTTAATTTATATTGACTTCCTGCAGGAGCTCCTTGTGGAGGCAACCATGAAAAAACTATATTTTGAATAGGTCCAGATTGGAGGGTTTCATTACAAATAGGTGAAATTAATTGAGGTGGAGTTAGTTGCTCTATAGAAAATGAATTACTACAACCTAAGGGTTCAGGATCACTCAATGGATTACCTGTGTTATAATCTAGTACTTGTACACATAGAGTGTAATTTCCTTCTGGTATGCCAGAACCCCGAAATAAAGCATTCTTATTTATACCCGATACAATAGATGAATTAAAATCGAGATAATTTTTTAAATCAATTCCTGTAATCATTTTTTGCTGATACGCATTTAACACAAGAGGAGATGCAGGTCTATAATTATCTGAAGTCGCAATAGTAATACCATTATCACCTGTTATTGATGCTTTTAATTTTACATTTGCATTAGTATAAGACAATAAACTTATTACTACTTTATTTGAAGTATTCAAATAATCTTGAAGATAAGTAGAATAAGGAGGAAGCACTTGTACTGTTACATTAACAGTAGGTGCTGTTTGCGCAAAAAGATGCTGTAAACTCCAAAAGGCGATAAGTAATAAATATTTTTTTTTCATCAGTATAAATATTTAAGTAAGAAAGTAATGATGCTTATAAAATCATTTCTAATAATTAACTATTTGTGATATTCTTTTTCAATTAGATAATTTTAGAACGTGTAGGTATAACCTAAATCAATATTAAATTCTCTAAAAGAGCTATTATTTATATTTTTAGATTGATTATCTAAAAACATTCCCATGAGTGCAAGACCATGATGATCGTTTATTTTATAATTACTCTGCAATGAAAAATTAAAAATATTGGCAAATTCTTCTTTGTTTAGTAATTGTTTGGTTGCATTTCCAGTAAAACTCGTTGTTAATTGATTATTTAAAAAGGGTTTAGATACATTTATTCCTATACCATTTAATCTATTATTATTTGCTTCAGAATCAAAATGAGACAGGATATAATTTATTCCAAATGTAAGTCCTGACTTATTAAAAATTATATTACTATTATGATTTATATTATATATTTCGTAATCGGTCAAAATTGCAGTATTGGGATTTCTATCAGTCATCCATTGCTTATTAAGCAGAATAGTATGAAAGTGTGTGAACTTTTCTTTAACAAAAGTAAATCTTGGCAATGCCACTATATTCTGAGAGACGAATGATTGTTGTGTAGCTTGGTTGGGAATTTTTAATCCTTTTCCCTGTTCTCCAGAAAAATTTGCGTACAAGAGATTGAATCCAAAAAATTTGTTTAAATTCCAATCCAATCCTATATTTCCTATAAACCTTTTTGTTGTATATGCTTTCTTATTTAATAAATTATCTGTTTGTTGTCCAGCACTTGCATTAATTTTAAGTTTTTTATTTAAAAAATAAGCAGAAGGTTCTAAAGTTATATTTTGTATATCCGTTTGAAAATAGTAAGAACCCATACTTTGAAAATCTGGCTCAACTCTTCTGTATTTTGCTTTTATTTTATAATTATTTTCTTCATATCTTATTTCTGATTGATAAGCATTATACCATTGAGAAGAAGAATTGGCATTTATTAATGAAGTAAATTTTTGTAATGGAGAATCTTCATCTAATTCTTGAGCGTTTATATCTCTTGTAAAAATACTTGAGGCAACATCAACATCCCAAAAAAGATGATTAGTTAACTTCAATTTTGAAGAAATACCTGCTACAATATTTTCACTCGGTAAAACTTGTGTTAAAGTAGGAATTGTTTGTAAAGAATTTTGATCATCCTTCCCTTTCAAATAAATAAAATCCACATGACTTGTTTCTGTTCCATAACCTAGTCGCATTGCATATCCTATACGTTTAAATGTGGGCATAATGGCTTCCGGAGAAGTTAAATCTTCTTCCACGGCTCTGTTCAATCTACCATACAATAAACCAAAACGAAATTTATCCGGATTGAGTTCTACTCCACCACCCATTACCGTTTGTCCAGACCAAGTAAAAGGCGACCATGACAAGTTAGAATAACCCAAATGCAATTTAGCCCATTTATAAGATGGAGATAAAGCAAATTGATTGAAAGGTTGTCTAAATGTCCTTTCTTGTTCGCTTACTGTAAAAGAAAAAGGAATTTCAACTCCGTATAATTTCAAAACTGGACTACCTGTTAAATACCATGAAAAATCTTTTCTTCTTGGATCTATTCCATTCACATTATAGTACGATCCATAAGTTGAAAACGAGCCTATAATTTCAACAGCTTTTTGTTTCGATATATTTTCTATTTCTTGTGAAAAACAATTTTCAAACAATACAAGAATAAAAAATAATATTATTAACCATTTATTCCATTTCATAATTTGTTTGCTATTTTATAAAAAACCACAAGATGTTTATAAAAAGATGAAATGAATTTTATTTATAAAACCGCATTTATCAACTAACTAAAAACAAAGTGCATCGATTTTTTAGTCAAAAATGCTTCATATGTTTGATGAAAAAAAGCACGGATATACTAACGACTTTAAAAATAGACAAACAACATATTCTTAAGAAAATGGAAATTATATCTTTATCAAATGATTATAAAATAGTATGTAAACAAGAGTTTGAAAGAAAACTCAAAAAAAGTCAAAAAAAAAGTCTAGCTTTCACTAGACTTTTTTTTCATTGTAAATCAATTATAATAACTTATCAATTAAGTCAGTATAAGTTTTTTTAGGAGCTACTCCTACTTGTCTGTCAGTAACTTCTCCATTTTGGAATATTAAAACAGTTGGAATGTTTCTAACACCATATTTAGCTGCGAATTCTTGATTTGCGTCTACATCCACTTTTCCAACTACTGCTTTTCCTTCATACTCAGTAGCTACCTCATCGATAACTGGTCCAACCATTCTACATGGTCCACACCAAGCTGCCCAAAAATCTACTACTACTGGTTTATCTGATTTTAATACTACTTCTTCAAAAGTTGCATCTGTAATTGCTAATGCCATTTCTTTCTTTTTTTATATTTAAAAATTGCTTTACCTAACTTTGAGTTTGTTTGAACTCGATTACAAATTTAGAAATAAAAATTCCAATTTTTCTAATTTAATATAAATTTTGCCTATAGCTCAATTTAAAAACTGAATTTATAAATTCTTTAACACATTTACTAATACGTTACCGCTTAATCGTTTGGAATAATCAGGATTAATATATAAGAATTCAATTTCTTGATTCTCATTTAAAACATAAACCGTTGGTACGGGTAACCAATTCGTATTTTTATTCTCGGAATATTTTCCTAACATCTTACTGTACTTTTCTGGAGCTGCAAAAGCAATCCCTAAAGCTTTTGAAAAATCTCCCTGACTATCCGAAAATAACTGATAATTCAATTTGTCTTTTTCTGTTGTTTCTTTTAAAAAAGAAGGGGCATCTGGACTTACTGCTATAATTTGGTAACCCAAACTCAAAATATCTTTTTCTATTTCTTGCATATCGGCCAATTGCGCATTGCAATAAGGACACCAACCACCTCTATATATAATTAAAACTGTATTTTTTGTAAAAATTGAACTAGTTGACACTTTTTTACTATTACTGTCTTGAAGATCCACATTTGGAATTTTTTCACCTATTAACAGAGGAGAAATATTTTCAGGCTTATCGGCTATTTGTGCTTGTAAAGAAACCATTAAACTAAACACGATAATTGTAACTACTTTTTTCATTTTATTATTTTGTAAATTCTAATACAAAAGTATTTCATCTATCGTTTTTGGTTTGTCATCTAGCTAACATTAATTGAGTTTAAAATTAATTTGCATGCTTTCCAGTTCCTGTAAGAGTTCGTTAGAAATTTTAACTTTCATTTTCCTACTCGGCATACTCAACTTCGTTACCACTTTTATTTCTTCTACCTCTTTAATTGTAGGAGCAATTGCAACTGACTCTAATGCTTCTTCCGAATCTGTATCATCA
Organism: Flavobacterium sp. 9AF; assembly: GCF_902506265.1. GTDB lineage: Bacteria > Bacteroidota > Bacteroidia > Flavobacteriales > Flavobacteriaceae > Flavobacterium. Next base: position 1,588,031 of record NZ_LR733556.1, read on the forward strand.
CTCACATCTATAGTTTCGTCTTCAACCGTTTCGATAATTTGTTTCTTTATTTTTTCCAACTCCATAACTTCAATAGTAACGGTGTTCTCGCCTTTTTCTTTGGTAAACAAATCATATAAAGATTGAATTAAGCTTTCACTTAAATCGGTAATACTAAATTGTAAAATCAGTTTTTTTGCAAAAGTCGTCAACACATCTTGCAACATTTTTACTTCTATAAATTGTAATCGTGGATCTCCTTTTTTCCCTTCAGCGTTTACCCAACCTTCTTTTACTACCAATTTAATAAAGGTAAAATTGTTTTGAATTAAAAAGTGCCTAAACTTTAAATATTCTTCTCCAAAAATTCTAAATTCGTAGGTTTCATCATAACCTTCCAAAGTAAACATACCCCAACCTTTTCCATTTTTTGCCACACGGTGTTCTACTCTGGTAATGATTCCACCAATACTAATATTTTTACCAACGAAATTATTTAAATCTTTCAGCTCTTCTAACTTCGCATTACAGAAATATTTCATCTCATATTTATAATCATCCAAAGGGTGACCCGAAATATAAATCCCAACTACTTCTTTTTCTTTGGCCAATTTTTCCATGGTATTCCATTCTTCACAAGGTGGAACAACCGGTTCAGCTATTTGTACTTCGGAAGCATCACCAAACAAACTGACTTGAGAAGAATTCTCATTTTCTTGAAACTTAGAACCATATCGCATCGCTTTTTCCAAGAAAGTAATATGATCGCCTTCCTCATGAAAATATTGCGCTCTATGTGTATCTGAAAAACAATCAAAACCACCTGCTAAAGCTAAATTTTCAAATGCTTTTTTATTGGCTGCACGCAAATCGATTCGTTTAGCTAAATCAAAAATAGATTTGTATTTGCCCTCTTTTCTACTTTCAACAATCGTATTTACAGCTCCTTCACCCACACCTTTAATGGCTCCCATTCCAAAGCGAATGGCATAGTCTTCATTTACGGTAAATTTATAATAGGATTCATTCACATCTGGACCTAAAACGGCTAATCCCATACGTTTACACTCTTCCATAAAGAAAGAAACCTGCTTAATATCATTCATATTATTAGAAAGCACGGCTGCCATATATTCCGCTGGATAATGTGCTTTTAAATAAGCGGTTTGATAGGCTACCCAAGCATAACAAGTAGAGTGTGATTTATTGAAGGCATAACTTGCAAAGGCTTCCCAGTCTTTCCATATTTTTTCTAAAACAGTAGCATTATGTCCTTTTGCTGCCGCTTGCTCTACAAACTTAGGCTTCATTTTGTCCAAAACATCTTTCTGCTTTTTCCCCATTGCCTTACGCAAGACATCGGCTTCACCTTTTGTAAAACCCGCTAAAGATTGAGACAAAAGCATTACCTGTTCCTGATATACCGTAATTCCGTAGGTTTCACCTAAATATTCTTCACAGGCATCTAAATCATATACAATAGGTTCTTCTCCATTTTTTCTTCTTACGAATGAAGGAATGTATTCCAAAGGACCTGGACGATACAACGCATTCATGGCAATTAAGTCACCAAAAACGGTTGGTTTCAAATCCTTCATGTACTTTTGCATTCCCGGTGACTCATATTGGAAGATTCCAACCGTTTCCCCTCTTTGGAATAACTCATAGGTTTTTGGATCGTCTATAGGAAATTCGTCTGGATTCAATTGAATTCCCGTTCGATATTTAACTAATTTAACGGTATCTTTTATTAAGGTTAGGGTCTTCAGACCCAAGAAGTCCATTTTTAATAATCCAGCGCTTTCAGCAACCGAGTTATCAAATTGGGTGACATATAAATCAGAATCTTTAGCCGTTGTTACCGGAACATAATTGGTAATATCAGAAGGTGTAATAATTACCCCACACGCATGAATTCCGGTATTACGCATCGAACCTTCTAATATTTTTGCTTGCTGAATCGTTTCACCAGCTAAATCACCTTCGTTTGCGATGGCAATTAATTCTTTAACTCGATCAAACTCATCCGAACGTAAGGCTTTTTTAACCTCTTCTTCTTTTTCAGAAATGAATCGGGCTAAATTCCATTTGGAAGGCATCATTCCTGGAATTAATTTGGCAATTCGATCGGCTTCAAACAAAGGTAAATCCAGCACACGAGCCGTATCTCGAATAGCTGATTTTGTTGCCATTTTACCATACGTGATAATTTGCGCTACCTGATTGGCTCCGTATTTTTTAATTACGTAATCCATCACACGTCCACGTCCTTCATCATCAAAATCAATATCAATATCGGGCATGGATACACGATCTGGGTTTAAGAAACGCTCAAAAAGTAAATCGTATTTAATAGGATCTATATTTGTAATTCCTAAACAGTATGCTACCGCAGAACCCGCAGCCGAACCACGACCTGGACCTACAGAAACATCCATTTTTCTAGCTTCAGCAATAAAATCTTGTACAATTAAGAAATAGCCTGGATACCCTGAATTCGAAATCGTTAACAATTCAAAATCCAAACGTTCTTGAATATCTGGAGTGATTTCAGTGTACCTGCGTTTGGCACCTTCCATAGTAAGATGTCTTAAATACGCATTTTCACCTCGAACACCACCATCTTCTGCATCGGCAGGATCGACAAATTCATCTGGAATATCGTATTTTGGTAGTAATACATCGCGATAAAGTGAGTAAATTTCGACCTTGTCAATTATTTCTTGGATGTTTATAATGGCTTCTGGTAAATCGGTAAAAAGTTTTTTCATTTCTTCTTCCGACTTAAAATAATATTCTTGATTGGGTAAACCGTAGCGATATCCTCTTCCTCTACCAATAGGCGTTGCTTGTTTTTCTCCATCCTTCACACACAATAAAATATCATGTGCATTAGCATCTTCTTTGTTTAGATAGAATGTATTATTGGTTGCAACCAATTTTACTTGGTGCTTTTGAGCCAATTCAATTAAGGTTTTATTTACCCGATTTTCATCTTCTTGATTATGCCTCATGATTTCCAAATAGAAATCGGCTCCAAATTGATTTTTCCACCAAATCAAAGCTTCTTCGGCTTGGTTTTCACCAATATTTAAAATTTTACTAGGAATTTCTCCGTATAAATTCCCAGACAAAACCATGATATCTTCTTTGTATTTTTCAACAATTGTTTTGTCAATTCTAGGAACATAATAAAATCCATCTACATAAGCGATGGAAGCCATTTTAGCTAAATTATGATACCCTTTTTTATTTTTTGCTAATAAAACCACCTGATACCCATTGTCTTTTTTGGTTTTATCCAAATGATTGTCGCAAATATGAAATTCGCAACCTACAATGGGTTTTATTTCGGTATCGGTAGGTGCTTCACCAGCTTCAATTGCCGCTTCAATCTTTGCTTTTGCAGCTTTATTATGATTCATAACTGCACTCACAAAGTGAAAAGCGCCCATCATATTTCCAGTATCGGTCATCGCAACAGCCGGCATATTATTTTTAGCAGTTGCATTTACTAAAGCTGGGATTGCAATGGTCGATTGCAATACTGAAAATTGAGTATGATTGTGTAAGTGCGCGAACTTCGCTTTAGAAAAATCTTTTTTATCTTCTTCAGAAATAGTCGTTTGAACATTTTCTTGTTCAATTTTTTGCAGTTTTTTACGAATGGCGTCTGAAGCTGCTTTTAAATTGATGTGCTGTAATCCAATTAATTGAATTTTAGCCGGATTATTTTCTTTAAAACGTGTAAAATAATCGGGAGCAACGTCCAATTCTTCTTTTGTAAAGACCTCTCTTTTGATTAATTCTAAAAAACAACGCGTGGTTGCTTCCACATCGGCTGTAGCATTGTGCGCTTCTGCAAAAGGTTCTCCAAATAAATATTCATGTAATTCAGTCAAGGTAGGCAACTTAAATTTACCTCCTCTACCTCCTGGTAATTTTAGTAATTCGGCTGTAACTTCTGTACAAGTATCTAAAACAGGCATTTTTGCCATTTCGGAAACGACACCCATTCGATAAAATTCACAGCCCATAATATTGACATCAAAACCTACATTTTGACCCACAACAAACTTGGCTTTGGAAAGCGCTATATTGAATTTTTCCAATACTTCGCTCAAAGAGACCCCTTGTTCTTCTGCTAGTTCAGTAGAAATACCATGAATGCGTTCGGCATCATACGGAATATTAAACCCATCTGGCTTTACCAAATAATCTTGATGCTCGATAAGATTTCCCATAGCATCATGCAATTGCCACGCAATTTGTATACAACGAGGCCAGTTATCGGTGTCGGTTATGGGTGCAGCCCAACTTCTAGGCAATCCTGTGGTTTCCGTATCGAAGATTAAATACATAATAGATTTATTTCCAGATAATTATAGGGTAAAATTTCAAAAAATAAAAATTCCAAATTACAAAATTTGGTAGTGTTCAAAAATACAATTATTAAAAATGATGCACAATTTTAGTTGTTAACAAGAAAAAAACCATCTCAAATGAGATGGTTTTATAATTATTTTTAAATTTTTTAATTGATTGGTAATCGGTAAAATATACCTTCAGAAAAAGTAACTACTTGTCCGTCATCATCCACAGCATTTAACTTAAACGTACCTGTATAAGTACCATTTTCTACTTTTTGAATCACTACTTCTCCGTTACTTTGTTGTGTATTTAACACTCTAAAAGTAGCATTATTATTTCCTCCATCAACAGTTACTACATCGCCAGCTAGATAATTAGCTCCTCTTGCTTTAATAGTATCGGTCACAATAGCACCTAAATTGTTAACCGTAATTTTAAATACTAAACCGCTACCAGAACCGCCTGTTGTTAAAGCTGAAGTAGAAGCTGAATAAGCATTCCCAGAAGTTAATTTTCTTGTTAAAAAAGCTGGACCAGGAAAAGCTCCAGTATCAAAAATAGTTGTATTAGTTCCTGACTTTAAAGTATAAGTACCAAAATTAGCTTGATTTGTAGTCCCTAAAATATAGGTTCCAGGATTAGCGGCACTTGTTGTAAGCACTAATTTTTCATTCCCTCTTAAAGCTGTAATAATTAAACCTCCATTAGCTCCAATAGACAAGGACGTTTCTTGTGATTTCCAATTGGCATCATTAAATTTTGCTTGGAATGCAGGGTTGTTGATCTGCGTTTCATTTACACAAGAAGTCAATAATAAAACACAACCAAATAAAGCAACTATTTTTTTCATTTAATAACTTGTTTAGTACATAATTAGACAAAAATAATTTTTTTAATCTAAACAAAACACAAAATAGAGAAAAATATTTTTTCAAAACTTATACTATTGTAAAACAAAGTTTTGTACATTTGCACCCTTAAATAACCGAGGTCGGGTACCTCAAATTAATCAAAAGATTATGCCTGTAAAAATTAGATTACAAAGACATGGTAAAAAAGGAAAACCTTTTTACTGGATCGTAGCAGCAGACGCTCGTTCAAAAAGAGATGGTAAATTCTTAGACAAAATCGGAACTTACAATCCAAACACTAACCCAGCAACTATCGATTTAAATTTAGATAGCGCTGTACAATGGTTACACAACGGTGCTCAGCCAACTGATACTGCAAGAGCAATTTTATCTTACAAAGGTGCTTTATTAAAACACCATTTAGATGGAGGAGTTCGTAAAGGTGCTTTAACTCAAGAGCAAGCAGATGCTAAATTAGCTGCTTGGTTAGAAGAGAAAGCTGGAAAAGTTGATGCTAAGAAAGATGGTTTAAGCAAAGCACAAGCTGACGCTAAAGCGAAAGCATTAAAAGCTGAAAAAGAAGCTAACGAAAAACGTTTAGCTGCTCAAGCTGAGGCTGCAAAAACCGCAGAAGCTGAGGCTGCTACTGAAGAAGCTGCTGCTGAAGAAGCTCCAGCTGTTGAAGAAAACAACGAAGAAACAGAAGCTTAATTTTAATTCGTAATAATGCATAAAAAAGAATGCTTCTATTTAGGCAAAATTGCGAGAAAATTTAGTTTTAAAGGGGAAGTTCTAATCTATTTAGATACAGACGAACCTGAATTGTATGAAAATTTGGAATCAGTATTTGTGGAACTCAACAAATCACTGGTTCCTTTTTTTATTGAAAAAAGCGCCCTTCACAAAGACAAATTTTTACGCGTACGTTTTGAAGATATTGATTCTGAAGCTGCGGCTGATGAAATTATGAATTGTGAAGTGTATCTTCCGCTTTCGATGTTACCTAAATTAGAAGGAAATAAGTTTTATTATCATGAAATTGTAGGTTTTGAAGTTGAAGATGTTCGCTTAGGAACTATTGGCACAATGAAAGGAGTGAACGATAGTAATGCACAACCACTTTTTGAAATTCTAAATGGTGAAATCGAAATCTTGGTTCCCATGATTGATGACTTTATTGTAAAAATTGATAGAACCAATAAAAAAGTAATTCTCAACACTCCAGTGGGATTGGTTGACTTATATCTTTCATAAAATTTCAACATTAAAATTCCAAATTCCAACATCAATGAATAAACCATTTGATTTAGAGGAAAGAACTTTTTTATTTGCAAAGGATTGCAGATTATATATACAAAAACTACCAAAAACAATTTCCAATATTGAAGATGGCAAACAATTAATCCGATCTTCTGGTTCAGTAGGTGCAAATTACATTGAAGCAAATGAAAAATTAGGCAATAAGGATTTTCTATTTAGAGCTAAAATAGCTAGAAAGGAAGCAAAAGAATCAAAATATTGGATAAGTTTACTTCATGAAATGAATATTGAATTTCAAGAGGTTTCGAAAGCTTTGATAGAGGAATCAGAAGAATTGAGGAAAATTTTATCAACAATTATTTCAAAAAGTAACTAATTTATCTCACATCCCACATTTGGAATTTGGAATTTCTAATATTAGAATTTTAAAAATGTTTAAATTCAAACAATTCACAGTAAACCAAGATCGTTGTGCTATGAAAATTGGCACTGATGGTGTTTTATTAGGTGCTTGGACACCCTTGATTAACAATCCTTACAATATTCTTGATATCGGTGCTGGAACAGGTATTGTAACACTCATGCTTGCTCAAAGAAGCAATGCGGAACAGATTGATGCTATAGAAATTGATGATGATGCTTTTGAACAAGCGGTAGAAAATTTTGAAGCCTCACCATGGAACGACCGTTTATTTTGCTTTCATGCAGGACTTGATGAATTTATGGAAGAGCCTGAAGACGACTCGAGCGAAAGCGAACTGGTGCAACAATATGATTTAATCGTTTCCAATCCTCCTTTTTTCACTGAAAATTACAAATCTGAAAACAAACAACGAGATGTAGCTCGCTTCGAAGACGCCTTACCTTTTGAAGATTTAGTAGAAGCGGCTGATTTATTACTTTCAGAAAACGGGATATTTTCAGTAATTCTTCCGTTCAAAGAAGAAAATCGGTTTTTAGCTTTAGCAGCCTCTTTTGAATTGTATCCTTTACAAATTACTCGTGTAAAAGGCACTCCAACTACGGAAATAAAAAGAAGTTTACTGGCTTTTTCAAGAATCCAACAAAATCCTTTAATTGACGAATTAATTATTGAAATTTCTCGTCATGAATACACTCCTGAGTACATCAAGCTCACTCAAGACTTTTATTTGAAGATGTAATTTAATTTGGATTTCCTTCAATGATATTATAGGTTTGAAGGGCTTTCCCATCGGTTAAAAGAGAAACAAAATGACAAATATGTAACAATTGATCATATACTTTTTCTTTAGGATGCAGAAAACGTTCGGGTAATAATTTTAACACAATCGTGTCATAATTGGATGCTTTACCTTCAATCGTATTATGATAAGCCGTACAAAATTTATCCAATAAGGTGTTGATAATTTTGTATCCAATAACCTCTTTTTGAACCACTTCACGACATTGGTACACATTTTTAACACTAATATTAATAATGTCTTTCATTTGAGCGATATACTGACTTTTGTCCATTAAAGAATAAGGAAAATCACCTTTTAAAATGGCTTCTTCATTTTCCATAAAGACTTTCACCGCATCATTGATTAAACTTCCAATTGCTAAGGCACGCAAGTAACTGATACGGTCTTCTTTTGTAGTCAACTGATGATATTTATTGGTATCGATGCCATTTTTAACCAATTTGATTAGGTATTCCAAAGCAAATTCTTCTTGAATTAAACCTAAATTGATACCGTCTTCAAAATCAATAATCGTGTAACAGATATCATCGGCTGCTTCTACCAAATAAGCCAAAGGATGACGTTCAAAGCCAATATCTTCTCCTGATTTATTAGGTATGAGTCCTAATTCTTGTGCAACATCTTTAAAAAAGGCTTTATCTTGTTGAAAAAAGCCGTATTTCTTATCGCATATTTTTGAAGTGGGTTTTTTGGGCAAACTTTCCTTTGGGTATTTCATAAAAGCACCTAAAGTAGCATAGGAAATACGCAACGAACCTTCAATACCTTCTCTAGAAGTAGCCAAAACCGAAAAACCATTCGCATTTCCTTCAAAATCGATTAAATCTTGCCATTCTTTATCGGTTAGTTGTGCTTTAAAACGCAAACCGTTTCCTGTTTTAAAATATTCTCCAATGGCTTTTTCTCCTGAATGTCCAAAAGGTGGATTGCCAATATCGTGTGCCAAAGCGGCAGCGGCTACAATGGCTCCAAAATCGTTCATTTGATACCCCAATTCTTTCAAATAGCTGTGTTTTTCTAACACTTGTTTCCCAACCAAACGACCTAAAGATCTTCCTACAACCGAAACCTCTAAACTATGGGTTAAACGATTGTGCACAAAATCGGTTTTAGAAAGTGGAATGACTTGGGTTTTATCTTGCAAACTTCTAAAAGCTGCAGAAAAAATTATCCGATCGTAATCGACTTCAAAACCCAAACGCGTATCGTCTTGGTCTTTTCGTAGTCGTTTTGCTGTATCGCCTTGTCTTTTTAATGAAAGTAATTGTTCCCAGTGCATCATTTGAAGTTAGAAATTTGAAGTTAGAATTTAGAAATCGGAATGAATTATTTAGCAGGCTTATCGTTAGCTAAAAAGAAATCTTTCGATTTTTTGGGATATTGATCATAGCTAATATCACTAGGGTTTTCAATTACGGATTTAATTGTAATTTCATCACCAATAGCAAACTTAGCAGTCGTATATTTATAATCTAATAAATATTCCCCACAGAAAAAATTCCCTTTTTCATCTTGCTCAATTTTTCCAGTATAAATTCCTTTTTTCTCTTTTGACATGATTTTTTATTTGGTTCCAAAGGTACGAATTGAAATGCAATTCTACTTTACAAAAAACAGCCATCGTTTGATGACTGTTTTTATTTATTTTATAATTATAAAAGACATATTAAGAACCACACATTTCGCAATCGTCTGGTCCTGCATTTTTAGAACGCTCTAACATCGCTTTAAATTCTGAAGCTGTCATTTCTGGCTCTACTTCTACGGCTACAGGAACGGGTTGCGCTTTTTTATCATTATTTAAAGTAAACTTAATGGCGTCAACGGCTGCTTTTGTACGTAAATAATACATTCCAGTTTTTAAGCCGCTTTTCCAAGCATAAAAATGCATCGATGTTAATTTTGCCATGGTAGCACCTTCCATAAATAAGTTTAACGATTGCGACTGATCGATAAAATATCCTCTGTGACGTGACATATCGATAATATCTTTCATACTCATTTCCCAAACGGTTTTATACAACTCTTTTATATCTTGAGGAATTATATCTATATTTTGGATAGAACCGTTATTTCTCATGATTTCTTGTTTCAAGTTTTCATTCCATAAACCTAAACCTACTAAATCGTGTAATAAATGTTTGTTTACTACTATAAATTCACCTGATAATACTCTACGTGTGTAAATATTAGAGGTATACGGTTCGAAAGCTTCATTGTTTCCTAAAATTTGAGACGTAGAAGCTGTAGGCATTGGTGCTAATAATAAGGAATTACGCACTCCATTTGTCATTACCTCTTTACGTAAAGAAGCCCAATCCCATCTTCCTGATAAATCTTCATCTTTTAATCCCCACATGTTGTATTGGAATTCTCCTTGAGAAATAGGAGACCCTTCAAATGTAGAATAGGGTCCTTCCTCTTTTGCCAATTCCATAGAAGCAGTAACAGCTGCAAAATAAATCGTTTCAAAAATTTCTTGATTTAATTTTTTAGCTTCATCGCTTGTAAATGGCATTCTCAACAAAATGAAAGCATCAGCCAAACCTTGTACTCCTAATCCTACTGGACGGTGACGCATATTTGAGTTTTCTGCTTCTTTAACAGGATAATAATTTCTATCGATAACTCGATTTAAATTTCGTGTAATTCTTTTGGTTACATCAAATAAGAATTGGTGATTGAATTTCCCTTCTTCCACAAACATTGGTAACGAAATCGAAGCCAAATTACATACTGCAATTTCATCTTCAGAAGTATATTCTAAAATTTCTGTACACAAGTTAGAAGAACGAATCGTTCCTAAATTCTTTTGATTGGATTTTCTATTCGCTGCATCTTTGTACAACATATATGGTGTACCTGTTTCAATTTGAGATTCTAATATTTTTTCCCAAAGTTCACGTGCCTTTATCGTTTTTCTCCCTTTACCTGCAGCTTCGTAAGACAAATATAAAGCATCAAATTCTTCACCATACACATCATATAATCCGGGACATTCGTTAGGACACATTAACGTCCATTTTGCATCTTCCTCTACTCTTTTCATGAATAAATCACACATCCACATGGCATAGAATAAATCTCTAGCTCTCATTTCCTCTTTTCCGTGATTTTTCTTTAAATCTAAGAAATCAAAGATATCGGCATGCCATGGCTCTACATAGACTGCAAAACTACCTTTTCTTTTTCCTCCACCTTGGTCAACATATCTTGCGGTATCATTAAACACTCGTAACATAGGAACAATTCCGTTTGATGTTCCATTAGTACCACGAATGTAAGAACCTGTAGCTCTCACATTATGAATAGAAAGACCAATTCCTCCAGCAGATTGTGAAATTTTTGCCGTTTGTTTTAATGTATCATAAATCCCATCAATACTATCGTCTTTCATCGTTAATAAGAAACAAGAAGACATTTGTGGTTTTGGCGTACCTGCATTAAACAAAGTGGGCGTAGCATGTGTAAAGAACTTTTTCGACATTAATTCGTAGGTTTCAATTGCTGATTCAATATCGTTTAAGTGAATCCCAACAGAAACACGCATTAACATATGTTGGGGTCTTTCAACAATCTTTCCGTTAATTTTTAATAAGTACGAACGCTCTAAGGTTTTAAAACCAAAATAATCGTAGTTAAAATCACGGTTGTAAATAATCGTAGAATCCAATCTTTCCGCATTATCCATTATTACTTGATACACCTCATCAGATAACAAGGGTGCTTTTTGATTGGTTCTAGGATTAATATAATTGTACATCTCAGTCATGGTTTCTGAGAATGATTTTGTCGTATTTTTATGTAAGTTCGAAACAGCAATACGAGCTGCTAATTGAGCATAATCAGGATGTGTAATAGTCATTGAAGCAGCTGTTTCCGCAGCTAAATTATCTAATTCAGACGTGGTAACACCATCATATAATCCTTCAATTACCCTCATAGCAACCTTAACTGGATCCACCAACTCATTTAGCTCATAGCATAAAAATCTAATTCTATCAGTAATTTTATCAAACATTACTGGCTCTTTTCTTCCGTCTCTTTTTACTACATTCATATTACACTTGTTTATATAATGGTTAATTAGCCAAAGCATCTTTTACTTCCTTAGCTCTGATGGAAGCGAAATTTTTATTCTCAATAATTCAATTACTTGTTTCTTAATTTAGATACGTCTTCGATTTCAATCAAAAACTATTTGAATGAAAGAAGCGATAGCAACTAAAACATCTGAATGAGAGAAACAAATTGCTTGATTTTTTTAATCATGCCATTGTTTCAAATTATAAAATATATTGTTTAAGACAAACAATATGTTTATTTGTTTGTTTGTTTATTTTTTTTACAAAATTCTTAAATAGAATTTTTTAAGAAAAGCTAAAAATCGGCATCAAAGCTTATTTTTCCAGCTTCAGAATCATTATTCATTACACCTGCTTTTTGATATTCAGCTACTCTTTTTTCAAAGAAATTCGTTTTACCTTGTAACGAAATCATATCCATAAAATCAAATGGATTTGAAGCATTATATACCCTTTCGCAGCCTAGCTCAACTAAAAGTCTGTCTGTAACGAATTCTAAATATTGAGTCATAAGAGTTGCATTCATTCCAATTAAACTCACGGGTAATGATTCTGTAATAAACTCTCTTTCAATATTTAATGCGTCAACTATAATTTCTCTAATTCTTTCTTTTGGTACTTTATTAATTAAGTGATGATTATGTAAGTGTACTGCAAAATCACAATGCATACCTTCATCACGTGAGATCAATTCGTTAGAAAAAGTCAAACCTGGCATTAAGCCACGTTTTTTCAACCAGAAAATTGAACAAAATGCCCCTGAGAAAAATATTCCTTCTACAGCAGCAAAAGCAATTAAGCGTTCAGCAAAAGAATCGGATTCAATCCATCTTAAAGCCCATTCTGCTTTTCTTTTAATAGCTGGAAAAACCTCAATAGCATGAAACAGTTTGTCTTTTTCAGCTTCATCTTTTACATAGGTATCAATTAATAAAGAATACGTTTCGCTATGAATATTCTCCATCATGATTTGGAAACCATAGAAAAATTTAGCTTCAGCATATTGCACTTCATTGACAAAATTTTCAGCTAAGTTCTCATTTACGATACCATCTGATGCTGCAAAAAATGCCAAAATATGTTTGATGAAATATTTTTCATCCTCATTTAATTTGGTATTCCAATCCGTAATATCTTGATGTAAATCTATCTCTTCAGCAGTCCAAAAGCTGGCTTCCATTTTTTTATACCATTCCCAAATATCATGGTGTTTGATAGGAAAAATTACGAAACGATCTTTGTTCTCTTTTAATATAGGTTCTACTGCCAACATAATTGTTTTTTGTTTATACGATTTTTTTATAGATTTTTGATTGGTTTAGAGTTTACAAAGTTTGTAATTTGTAATGAGAAATGAAAGTCAAACTTATTCACAATTAAAGTAAGTTTTTAACAACCAGTAAAAATTTTCTTACTCAAAAATCTTTTTTCAAAACACTGATTTACAATTATTTGTGTTTTTTAAAAACAATAGAAAAATAACCGTAAACAGCAGTAAATTCATCTGTTAAGAGCGGTTTTCCAACGTAAATTTTAACGCCTATTTTTTTAAATCTTGAGCTACTTTTTCTAACTCGTCATACCATTGTTGTCCAAATTTTCTAACAAGCGCTTCTTTGACAAATTTATAGATGGGCACTTCAAGTTCTTTACCTAAAGAACAGGCATCTGAGCAGATATACCATTTATGATAATTTACAGCGGCAAAATCAGAATATTCTTTTACTCGAATAGGGTATAAATGACAAGAAACTGGTTTTTTCCAGTCAATTACTCCTTGGTTGTACGCTTGTTCAATACCACAAAGAGCGGTTTCTTTATCAAAAATAACATACGCACAATCTCTACCATCAATTAAAGTGGTTTCAAATTCTCCATCTTCTCCAGTAACAAAAGTTCCTTGCTCTTCAATGGCTTTTATTCCTTCTGGTCTTAAAAAAGGTTTTACTTTAGGATAAATTTCTTGTAATATTTTTGTTTCAGCTTCATCTAAAGGAGCACCCGCATCACCATCTACACAACATGCTCCTTTGCAAGCAGATAAATTGCAGACAAATTCTTTTTCTAAAATTTCTTCGGAAACGATGGTTTTATTTAGCTGAAACATAAATGATATTAAATTATTTTGCAAAGATAAGGCTTTCGTTCTATTAAATAAATATACTTTAATTAGTAATAATTTCTTTGTTAGTAATTGCTATCTTTGCACTATGAATATTGCGGAATTATTAGACTGGAAACATGTTTTTACTGTGAGTATGATTTTATTTGCAGTAATAGACATCATAGGTAGCATTCCTATCATTGTTGACTTACGTAGTAAAATTGGACACATACAATCTGAAAAAGCTACTATAGTTGCTGCAATTATTATGATTGCCTTTTTATTCTTAGGAGAAGAAATTTTAAAATTAATAGGAATAGATGCCAACTCTTTTGCTGTAGCAGGCTCGTTTGTGCTCTTTTTTTTAGCTTTGGAAATGATTTTAGGGATTCGCTTATACAAAGAAGACAACCCAACGACAGCCTCGATAGTTCCTATAGCTTTTCCATTAATAGCTGGAGCAGGAACCATGACTACTTTACTTTCTTTGCGTGCCGAATATGCTAAAATTAATATTATTATTGCTATTATTATAAACGTAATAGTTGTATATATTGTTTTAAAGGTATCTGGGAAAATCGAGAAAGTATTAGGCCCAAATGGTTTAGGCATTATTCGAAAAATATTTGGTATTATACTATTGGCTATTTCAGTAAAACTATTTGGAGCCAATGTAAAACAATTGTTTATATAAACTTTATTATAAAATGAAAATATTTAGTATTGTAGTTATTGTTATAGCTTTAGCCTTAATTGTTTTTAATGCTACAAAAATAAATTATAATGCACCACTAGAAGGAAATAGTAGTGTTGCTTTAATCGGAATTGTTTCTGGATTATGTGCTATAGTTTTGATGTTAATCTTTTTGGTTTCCAAAAAAATAGAAGAAAAAACAAAGTAATATTTTTAAATTTCCAATAAATAAATTCCAAAATAAGAAATCTAAAATCTTGGAATTTAGACTTTAAAAGTTGATTATTTCTTATGTATGATATTTTAATCATTGGCGGAGGTGTTTCTGGCGTTTCTTGTGCCTTAGTATTAGGTTCTGCTTACACCAAACCCTTTGCGTCAGAGAAAAAAATAGGTTTGATTGCTCATCAAAAGGCATCTTCATTACAAAATGGCGTTTACAACAATGCTTATGGCATTCCTCCAGGAAAACTAGGTTCTGAATTGTTAGACGAAAGTTTAGAGCATCTTCAGCAATTATATCCTCATGTAACACAAATCGAAAATGAAAAAGTACTAAAAATTGAAGGTTCAGTTGAGAATTTTACGGTTGTAACCCATAAAAATGAGTATCATTCTAAATTGATTGTTGTTGCTATTGGTTCTAGTAATCCTTTTTTAATTGAAGGTTTAGAATCCTATGTAATTCCTCATAAAAAAGCACTAGCTATAAAAAATAGAATTCAATTGCAAAACGAGGATCATTTAGTTTGCGAAGGTATTTATGTTTGTGGGACATTAGCTGGACATCGAAGTCAATTATCTATTGCTGCAGGAAGTGGAGCAAGCGTAGCGGCTGACATTTTGACTTTATGGAATGATGGCAATCATGTACAAGTGCACGATGCGGTTGGAAAATAAACTTATTTAATTTCTAAAACTTTTTTAATCATAGCATCTTCGGAAAGAATAATTTCATAATAATTGTTATCATCGTAGAGTTGTTTGACAAACTCAGCATATAAATACTTTTTAATTTTTTCTTTATCAGAAAAATTTAAGACAATTCCACTTTCAGCAATATATTTTTTAAAAGCTATTAAATATTCATCTTTACCTAGTATTTCATCTTTAAGATTTCTATAAGTTATTTCATTGAAGAAATTTCTTTTTTTATCCAATTGTTCAAATACAAAATAACTCACCACACCCGATTGCATAATCATAAGTGTTGCTTCTTCTCCATGTTTGGCTTCAAAAGGCACAAAAACATCAGGAGTAATACCACCACCACCATATACTATTCGACCTTTTTTTGTTTTAAATTTTAAACTATCTGCTACCTTAATACTATCTGCTTCATACAATTCACCACTGTGAAAACGTTTCTCAAATTCATTAAAATAATTCTCCCCTTTATCTTCATAGGGTTTTTGAATAGAACGTCCTGATGGCGTATAATAACGTGCTATTGTTAATCTTACAGCCGAACCATCTCCTAATGGCATTTCTCGTTGCACTAAACCTTTTCCAAAAGAACGCCTTCCAACAATAATCCCTCTATCATTATCCTGAATAGCTCCAGCTAATATTTCACTTGCTGAAGCGCTATTTTCATTAATTAGCACATAAACTTTACCCTCTTCAAAATCCCCTTTTGTAGTTGCATACGTTATATCTTCAGTACCTTTTTTATTTTTAGTTTTTACAATTAATTCTTTATCTTTTAAAATCTCATCTGCTATAGCTACAGCCATTTCCAAGTAACCACCTCCATTATCCCTTAAATCTATAATTAAATCTTTAACCCCTTTATTTTTAAGAGATAATAATGCTCTATGAAACTCATCATAAGTAGTTTCGGCAAAACGATTAATTTTAATATAACCTGTTTCGGCATCAATTTTTAGAGCAATATCTACACTTTTTATTGGAATGACATCTCTTTTTACTTTAAGTTTTAATTTCTGATTGGTAGACTTTCTAAAAACAGTTATTAAAACTGTTGATCCCTTTTCTCCTTTTAGTTTAGAAAAAAGACTATCATTTTGTATTTTTTTATTGAATAATTGATAATTATCAGCATATAAAATTCGATCTCCTGCTTTAATTCCAGCTTTTTCTGAAGGCCCATTCTTTATCGGTTTAATAACAGCAACCGTGTCTTTATACATATAAAAATTAACACCGATTCCTACAAAATCCCCTTTCATATTTTCTGTAACGGTCTTTAAATCCTTTTTACTAATATACACGGAATGAGGATCTAAATTTTCAAGTATCCCATTAACTGTTAAATCAACAATAGAATCCGTATTGATATCATCAACATATTCTCTATCGATAAAATCAATTAATTTATTAAGTTTATTTTTTTTTGAATTTTTTCCTAAGAAAGTATTTTCTTGATAAGAACTCAATTTATTACCCAACAGCAACCCTATTACAATGGCTATTGCAATTATTATTGGGAAATATATTTTATTCCATTTCATTTTTAACTTAAATCACTCAATAATTCGACTACCACACCTGCTTTTCTAAGAAAATCCACACCAGAAGTGTCTTTATATTCTTCATGATATACCACTCTTTTTATTCCAGATTGATGAATTAATTTACTACAATCTTTACATGGTGACAAGGTTATATATAAAGTTGCGTTTTCACAAGATTGCGTAGAACGTGCTACTTTCAATATTGCATTGGCTTCAGCATGTAAGACATACCATTTTGTTGTACCTGTTTCATCTTCGCAACAATTTTCAAAACCTGTAGGTGTACCATTGTATCCATCAGATATAATCATTCTATCTTTAACAATAATCGCGCCAACTTGTTTTCTCTTACAATATGACAGTTGACCCCATTCCTTCGCTATACGCAAATATGCTTTATCATATTTTATTTTTTTCTCTCCCATGCTTATCTATTCCAAATTTCACTATGAATAATCATTGGTGTAACCACACCTATTATAAAAGCTGACATAACTAAAGCCCAGTCTCTTTTTGAAAATCTAAAAACGGTTTGCACAATATATCCTATTATTAACACTATAAAAACTACAATAATTTGTGCAGCTTCAATACCTAATGCAAATTCAAGTAAAGGCAGAAACTTATCCGTTGAATTACCTGGCAATATCGCATTGAAATAATTTGAAAAACCTAAACCATGAATGATTCCAAAAAACAAAGTAATTATAGAAATAAAACTAATACTTTCATTTTTCGAAGATTTTCCAGCTGTAAAAAGATGAAAAACGGCTGTAACCAATATCGTTATAGGAATTAAGAATTCCACTAGTGAAGATTTTATAGAAATTATTCCAAAAACAGATAAAAACAAAGAAACAGTATGTCCTATGGTAAACAATGAAACTAATATAAAAATTCTCTTCCAGTCTTTAAAAGCATATGGAACCATTAAAGCTATTAGAAATAATACATGATCATAGGCATTAATGTCTAAAACATGTTTTAGACCTATTTTAAAATACAACCAAAATTCTGACATAGTTTATTATTTTTTTGGGGAATTCAAACTTACAATTTATTTTAACAAAAATAATTTTCTTTATAAAAAGCTTAGCATATTTTGGAAGAATTATTTACTTGCCATTTAAAAAATACATGTTTTGATTATTTTAAAAACTAAATTATGTTTAATTTTGTGCAACTTTAAAATAAACAGTATGTCATTTTCAGATTTATTTGATAACGAATTTAAAAATAGAAACAAAGGACATTTTTCAGCTATTGTAAGAGTTGCTTTATCTGATGGTGCCTTAACAGTAGAAGAAAAAGAATTTTTAGATAAATTAGCTACAAGATTAGAAATTTCTGCCTCTGAGTATGAAGAAATTTTAGAAAACCCTACAAAATACCCAATCAATCCACCTGTATTACATTTAAACAGATTAGAAAGATTATATGATTTAGCAAGAATGGTTTATGCAGATCATGTATTAGGCCCAAAACAAAAACAAATTTTAACTCGTTTTGCTTTAGCGTTAGGATTTACACCGAGTAATGTAAATTATATTGTAGACAAAGCATTATCATTACTTATATTAAATGTTGATTTAGATACTTTCATTTACGAAATGCAACATATGAATAAATAAAAAAATAGCTCTGAAAATTCAGAGCTATTTTTTTAAGGCTTTTTCATAAATTCTTCTGCTTTTTCAACCATATTTTTACTTCCACAGAAAAAAGGTACCCGTTGATGTAATTCTTTTGGTTCTAATTCCATAATTCTATTAAAGCCATCAGAGGCTTTTCCTCCAGCTTGTTCTGCTAAAAATGCCATAGGATTACATTCATACAATAATCTAAGTTTGCCATTAGGTGCTTTAGAGCTAGTCGGATAAATATAAATACCTCCTTTTATCATATTTCTATGAAAATCGGACACTAAACTTCCAATATAGCGAGAGGTATAAGGTCGATCTCCTTCTTCCATTTGACAATATTTTAAATAGTTTTTTACCCCTTGAGGAAAATGAATGTAATTTCCTTCATTTATAGAGTATATTTTACCATCAGGTGTGAACTGCATATTTGGATGGGACAAATAAAAAGTTCCAATAGCAGGATTTAATGTAAAACCATTAACACCATGACCAGTTGTATACACTAACATGGTAGAAGTGCCATAAATAACATAACCTGCAGCTACTTGATTGATGCCTGGTTGTAAAAAATCTTCTAACTGAACAGGTGTTCCCATTGGAGTAATTCTTCTGTAAACCGAAAATATTGTCCCTACAGAAACATTTACATCAATATTTGAAGAGCCATCTAACGGATCCATTAAAACCACATATTTATTATTATGTCCTTGATCTGAACCTGCTACGGTAATAAAATCATCATTTTCTTCTGATGCAATGCCACAAACAATCTCTCTATTAATTAGGGTTTGGATAAAAGTTTCGTTAGCAAAAACGTCAAGTTTTTGTTGATCCTCACCTTGAATATTTTGTTCTCCAGCTGCGCCTACTATATCTACTAAACCAGCTTTATTAACTTTATAATTTACAACTTTTGCTGCTAAACGTATAGAATTGATTATACGAGATAATTCTCCAGTAGAATATTGAAAAGAATTTTGATTTTCAATAATAAATTCACCAAGGGTTCTGTTTTTTTCTTCCATTTTACGAAATCGATGTAGTTGTGTTTAAGTGGCAAATATCGCACTTTTTATAATAATTAAATATAGAAATAAATACTAAAATTTTATGTGAAAAAAATTTAAAACAAAATACATAAATATAAAAC
>NZ_LR733556.1:1607970-1982534 GCF_902506265.1 Flavobacterium sp. 9AF
GGTTTATAACGCTTTAACCAAATGACTTATAATGCTTAGTAAAAAAAACAGTTTTTTCTTAATTATTGTACTTACAAGCCTTTTTATGAATGGGCAAAAAGATTATAATACTAAAATTGATTATTATGTATCGCATTTTCAATATGACTCCGCTTATTATTTTACTCAAAAAGGAATCAAAGAAAATAAAGAAGACAGCCAACTAAAAGCGAATTATTATATTCGATATGCCAAAATATTAAAATCACTTTCTAAAGCAGATAGTTGTTTTTATTTTTTAGACAAAGCTGAAAATTATTATAAAAAAGAAAAAGACACTAATGAAATATTTCATATTTTAACCCTTAGGTCTGAAATTTCAAGATATTTAGTAAAGCAAAATTTAGCCAATAGTTATATCTACAATGCTGAAAAATTATTTAAAAAGAATACTAATTTGCAATACAAATATTACTTCTTAAATAGAAGAATGGCTATCCTTGCAGAGTATTACAATACGACACCAGATTCTCTTAATAAAGTCAAAGAAATTGGAAAAATAATTCTTGAAAACGCAGCTGAAATTAAAGACAAAGCTATAATTGTTTATACTTTAAATGAAATTGGCTATTTAGATTTTAATAGAAATCCTGAAAATGCTTTACCTTATTTTCTAAAAGCCTATAAAGTTGCAAAAGAATATGATATAAAAATTGCTTTTATAGACGTTTGTATTAATCTGGGAAGATTCTATCAACAGAAAAAAATAGATATTAATTCCGCTTCAAAATATTATCAAGAAGCAGTAAATCAAGCTAAAATTATAAATAATTTATGGCAAATTCAACAATGTTATAATGAATTAAAAAACATTAATACGTTAGATAACAACTTTAAAGAAGCAATGCTTTATGGTGATTCATTAAATGAAATCAATCAAAAAATTTCATTATATTCTAGTAATAAAAAATATGAAATTTTAGAAAATAAAATTATTATTGATTTAAAAGAAAAACAATTAAAAACAACTAAGAAAAACATTTATTATTTATTTACGGTTTTATTCATCTCTCTTTTAGGCTTTTTTATCCTTATCTTTTACAGTAAAAAAATTCAGCAAAAAAACAAATTACTTGAAAAATTATCAGAAGAAAATCAATTTCTAATTAGTGAAACCAATCATCGAGTAAACAATAATTTACAGTTGATTACTTTATTAATAGCCGACACTTTAAGAAAAAAACAAAATGAAGAAAATAAAAACGATTTTATTCGAATTTTGTCAAAAATTGAGACAATAGCTTCTCTTCACAGACATTTGTATAAAAATAAAAACAAGAACGAAATAGCTTTAAATGAATACCTCTTTGAAATTAAAAATAACTTTAACGACATTGCTAAAGACAAGAATATAAATATAGATTTTGTTATTGATGATTTAAAAATCCATTCAGATGATGCTATGTATCTAGGATTATTGATAACCGAATTAATCATTAACTCAATAAAATATGCATTTATAGAAAATCAAGAGAAGAAAATTACTGTAAACATAAAAAAAGAGCTTCAAAGTCTTCATTTTGATTATAAAGACAACGGTAAAACAAGTATTAATAAAGAAATACATCCAAAATTAATTCATCAACTTTGTTTACAATTAGAGGTGGAATATACGATCGACACTTCTAATGGATTTCAACTTTCATTTTTAAAAAAATAAATATACCATCACTCTATGCTTAAAATTCTAATTATAGAAGACCAAGTACTTATCGCCAATCATATTAAAGATATACTTGTTGAAAATAATTACACCAATAATGATTTAGCTTACAAATTATCTCAGGCAACTTTAAAATTAAAAGATTTCAATCCCAATTTAATTTTATTAGACATTAATGTGGAAGGCAAGGATTCGGGTATTATTTGGGCGCAAGAAAATTTAAACGATCAAAAAGTGATTTTTATTACGGGCCAAACGGAAATAGAAACCATAAAAAAAGCATTAGCCTCTAAACCTATTGCTTATTTAACCAAACCTATCAAACCAATAGACTTAATTGCAGCTATTGAATTAGCTATTGAACAATCTAAACTAAACCATATTTCCATAAGAGAAGGTTATAATGAAATTAAATTAGCTATAGAAGACATTCTCTTTCTCAAAAGTGACAAAAATTATATTGATATACAAACCACATCAAAAATTATTACTTTGCGTAATTCTTTAGACAATTTTCATGAAGAATTAGACAAAAATCAATTCTTAAGAGTACATCGTTCTTACATTGTAAACAAAAATAAGATAACCAGCAAAAGCAATAATTTTATAAAAATTAATCAATTTGAAATACCTATTTCAAGGACATTTTCGTTCAAATTATAACTTTTATATACAAACTTTTACCATTCGTCCCATGAAAAGAAAAAGAATAGTTATTTGATTTACTTTTGTATCCTAACTCTAAATCACTCTTTATGAAACAAAAATACTTTTTAACTTTCTTACTCTCTTTTGGTTTTATTCTAATTTTTGGACAAAACAATGCGATTAATTTAACTGGAAATAATGGGTTTTTTTTTTCTGGCCCAAATGGAACTACTAATTATGCATTAAACGCAACTAATTTTACTGTAGAATATGATTTCTATTTAAACGCTCCTGCTAATCAAAATGCAAGATTTTCTTCTGCTGCAGCGGGTTATTCTTTTGTTCCAAAGCCTATCGATTTTTATATCGATGGTGCTGGAAATTCTATCTTAAGACTTGGAGATGGTACCAATACCGAAACCATTTCTGGAACACCTTCGTTTTCCGTTGGACAATGGTATCATGTGGCATTTGCCGTAAACAACACGGCAACAAAAAATATTAAAATGTATGTCAATGGGGTTCCTGTCGTAGATTATAATTTCACCATACTATTAGGAACTAACACTACTTCTTATGATTATATTGGTTTTGGAAGCGGGAGTTCAACTAACATGGATTGTAAATTTGATAATTTACGCATTTGGTCCAGTCTAAGAACAGATATTGAAATTGCGACTAATTACAATAGTTGTTTAAATAATAACGAACCCAACTTGGATTATTATTTTAATTTTGAAAGAAGCAACAATGCTATAATTAAGAACCAAGTAATCAATCAAAGTTGTAAAATCGCTGTCGCTAGTTCAAGCGCAACCTATTCTACTGGAATAGGTTGTACCGTTCCTTATGTTCACGCACCCATAACCGTAACTGGTGATTATGCAGGTATTTATTATTATGTGGATGATGTAAACGGCAAACCTCATTATAAAACTGATGATTTCGACTGTAACTGTATATTAGCAGAAAGCCTTTGCGATTTTGCGAATAGTAATAATAATAATGCTATCTATGAAATTTATTGGGATAACACCCAATGGGTTTTAGTTCCTGGAGATTGTGTTTGGCTCTTTACTTCTTGTGCAAATACTACGGACTTCGAGCCAAGTTTATTAGCTACTAATGCTAATGACACTCCCTTAGCTCCGTGTACTGGATGGGTTTTTGACTCAGCAACAGCAAGTGGTACTTTTACTTCAGATGATTGTCCAGCTTTAAGTAATATGAGTTTTAATAGCGAAGGCTTTACGTTGTACCCAAATCCATCTAAAGGAATTTTCTTTATTTCGAGTACAGAAGCATTAAACCTAGAAATATTTGATTTATTAGGAAATAAAATTTTAGATCAAAAAATGGATACTCCAACCACTTCTTTTGATGTATCTAAAAATGCGAAAGGAGTTTACATATTAAAAGTGACAGATAAAAAAAGAAATACTAACTTTCGAAGAATCATAAAAGAATAAGAGGTCCATTTAAAAAAAGACTGTCTAAAAAGGTGTCACTCTGAATGTATTTAACTCCGTTGAATCTTCAATTTCAGAATCTTAAAAATGTTGATTATTAGTTTAATTTAGAATCTGAAACAAGTTCCGATTGACAAAAATCATTGCTTTTTGGATAGCTTTTTTTCATTCATATACAAACTTCTGCCATTCGTCCCTTTTAAAAGCCATCAATCCTTATAATATTTAATTTTACATCATAAAAAAACACTATTCTATGAAACAAAAATACTTTAAATTATTATGTGTATTATTTTGCCTTTCGAATTCAATGATGGGGCAAAATAATGCTATCGACCTAGCAGGAACAAATAATTATGTGAGCCTCCCCAATACTTATTCATTAAACAATTCAGGATTTACAATAGAATTTGATTTCTATATGCATTCCTTACAAAATTATAATGGTGGAGTATCTGCCACTACCAACACAGGCTTGCCACAGCCTATAGATTTTTATGTTGATAGCACGGGTAAAGCCAAATATGTTTTTGGCGATGGTGTAAACTATGAAATTATCGATTTAATCACATTAAATGCAGGGCAATGGTATCATATTGCTATTGTTCTAGGTCAAGACGAAATAAGTGTATATATTGATGGTGGTTATATATCTTCTTTTTTCCCTAATAATTTTGGTTTAATACCTGAATATGGTATCGGGAATGTTAGAATTGGTGACCGTATGGATGGTGTGACCAATGCTAATGCTAAATTTGATAATGTTCGTATTTGGTCAGTAGCAAGAACAAATACCGAAATAGCCAATAATTTTAACACCTGCTTGACAGGTAATGAAGCTGGTTTAGAAGTTTATTATACCTTTGAAAGTATTTCAGGAAATACCGTTATCGATCTTGCTACAGCTAATGGTAGTCAAGACGGAAACATTGTGGGTACTTTTTCAACTGCCTCAGGTGCTGGTTGTTCTCAAAGTATAAATAACACCGCTTTACCTACCACGAATTATACCACTCAAGTATATACTGGAGACAATAAAACACTAGCTACTCTTCAAGTTACCGGAACCGATATAAAATGGTACGATGCCTTTACTTCAGGAAACATATTAGCCCCTAGTACAATACTAAATGATAATAGTATCTATTATGCATCACAAACAATTGGAGGTATAGAAAGCAATCGCTTGCCAATAAGAGTAAAACGTATTTCTGACAACCAACAATATTTATGTGATGTAACCAATCCTACTGTTGCAGATTTATCAAGTACTCCTAGTAATGATGCAACAGCGCAGTGGTTTAGTGTTTCAACGAATGGAACTCCATTAACTACTACTGATGTATTAAATAATCAAGACTATTACATACAACAAATTACAACACCTTCTATAACAAATTTAGGAAATGGGTTTAGTGTACCCTGTGGTATAGCTATTCAACCCGACGGAAAAATACTTATCGCTGACTTTTTGAATAATTCAATTAAAAGAATGAATGCTGATGGTACTGGAGTTGTAACACTTAATTCTAGTTTTAATAAACCGCAAGGAGTAGCTGTTCAATCGGATGGAAAAATTATTGTAGCAGATACCTATAATAATAGTATCAAAAGAATGAATGCTGATGGCACGAATGTGGTAGTACTAGGTTCTGGATTTGCTAGACCTCAAGGAATAGCAATACAAGCAGATGGTAAAATTGTGATAGCTGACAATGAAAATAATGCTATTAAACGTATGAATAATGACGGTACGGGAATCGTAACGCTTGGAACTGGATTTATGTTACCTTATGATGTAGCCATTCAATCGGACGGAAAAATTATTGTTTCCGATTATGGAAATTCTAGAATTAAACGTATGAATGAAGATGGTACTAATATAGTAACTCTTAGTACAGCATTAAGTTCGCCTATAGGCGTGGATGTTCAAGCTGACGGAAAAATTATTGTGACCAATTTAGGTACAAACGAAATAAGAAGAATGAATAGTGATGGAACCGGAATAGAAACATTAGCTTCTGGTCTTAATGGTCCTTTTGGTGTAACGGTTCAACCGGATGGTAAAATTGTATTTTCAGATTCAAATAATAATTTGATAAAAAGAATAACGGAAGCCACTATTACAAATAGAGTTCCTGTTGTGGTTAAAAACTTGACCGCTACAATTTCTAATGTAAATGGTGTAAGTACATGTGGTGCCGAAGACGGAACGGCTACTTTAATACCAACTGCTGGTGTACCGGTTTATGCTTACCAATGGTCAGACAATGGTACAGCTGCTGCTCGTAATGATTTAAAGGCTATAACTTATACTGGTACTATTCAGTATTTAAATGGCTGTATTGCTACTGCAACAATTACAATAGATGATGCACCATTTACAAGTCCTACGGTAACATCACCAGTAGTTTATAATCAAAATGATACTGCAGTACCTTTAACAGCAACCTCAGGAAGTGATGACTTACTTTGGTACACTTCTGCTACGGGAGGAATAGGTGATAATAATGCACCAACGCCTAGCACAAGTACTGTGGGCAGTACTTCTTATTTTGTTTCAAGTACTTCTATTTACGGATGTGAAAGTGAAAGAACAGAAATTGTAGTTCAAGTAGGCCCTTTACAACCTGCTAATTATCTTACATTTAAAGGGGATAATGACTACATAGAATTAACTCATTTTGAAAAACCAAATGTATTTACCATTGAAGCATGGGTAAAGACCAATTATGATTATAACAACACAATTATTTCATGGTCAAAAAACTCTAATGATACGAGCCATACCAAATTGCGTGTAGATGATGGAGATGTAGATTTTTACATTTATGACTATGTAAACGATATTAATAATACCATTTCTTCTTCTATAAGTATTAATACTAATTGGCATCATATAGCAGTAGTTAAAAATGCGAATGCAACCAACAATTTAGAAATTTATATTGATGGGGTTTTAGGTGTAACTGGTACTGCAAATATCAATATTACGTCAGATAATTTATTTATTGGAGGAAGATCCTATAATAATTTAACCCCTTCTGAATTATATGGAGGAGGATTAGATGAATTACGTATTTGGAATATTGCTAGAACTGTTACAGAAATTAATGCTTCTAAAGATTGTGAGTTAATAGGAAATGAAAGTGGATTATTAGCTTATTACAAATTCAATCAAGGTAATGATAGCGCAGATAATACAACTGTTACTACATTATTGAATGAAGTTTCTGGAGGATCAAATGGTACATTACAAAATTTCACTTTAAGTGGTTCACTTTCTAATTGGTTAGCTGGATCTGCAGTGGCTTCTGGAATCACTTGCGCAAGCTTATCTAATACTAATTTTAATAATTCTGAAGATTTCTTAATATATCCAAATCCATCTTCAGGTATCTTCAATTTACACTTAAAACAAGCTGCAACAATTGAAGTTTTTGATTTATTAGGAAATAAAATTTTAGAACAAAAAGTGGATACGCCAACAACTTCTTTTGATGTATCTAAAAATGCGAAAGGAATTTATATCCTAAAAGTGACGGGTAAAAACGGAAACACTACCTTTAAAAGAATCATAAAAGAATAAGAAATCTATTAAAAAAAGACTTGTGAAAATCAAGTCTTTTTTCATTCATATACAAACTTCTGCGATTCGTCCCTTTTAAAAGGGACGAATCCTTATAATATTTAATTTTACATCATAAAAAATACTATCCAATGAAACAAAACTACTTTAGTTTATTACTTGTATTATTTTGCCTTTCAAATACCTTATTCGCGCAAAATAATGCTATCGACCTTGCTGGAACAACTAATTATATTAGTATTCCTAATACCTATTCTTTAAATAGTAATGCATTCACTGTAGAATTTGATTTCTATATGAATAGTTTGCAAAATTATAATGGAGGTGTAACTTCTACATCAACAATAAATTCTAATATTCCTGAACCTTTAGATTTTTATGTAGATAATACAGGCCAAGCTAATGTAGTTTTGGGTAATGGTTCGCAATTTGAAACTATTAATTTAACCACTTTAAGTGCAGGACAATGGTATCACATAGCTATAATTGTGGATAATGTAACTTTGAGAGCGCATATAAATGGCAACTTAGCTGCTCTTTCTCTTATAAGTGTTCCTCTATCAAGTACAGGAAACATTAGAATTGGAGATCGTATGGATGGCGCAACCAATGCCAATGCTAGATTTGATAATGTGCGCATTTGGTCTGTTGCAAGATCTGCAACAGAAATACAAAATAACATCAACAGTTGCTTAATTGGAAATGAAACTGGTTTAGACATCTATTATACTTTTGAAAATATTTCTGGCAACACGGTTGTTGATATTGCAAGTAATAATGGTAGTCAAAACGGTACTATTGTTGGTACAACATCAAACACTACTGGTACAAATTGCACACCAAGTGTTCCAGCAGCACCTACAACTTTATATGCTACACAAATTTTTACTGGTGACAATAAAACAGTGAGTGACCTCCAAGCAACAGGAAATAATATTAAGTGGTATTATGATGCTGCAGGTAATTCATTATTACCAAATAATTATCCTTTATATGATAATTTAACGTATTATGCTTCCCAAACTGTAACAGGTGTAGAAAGTACCAATCTTTTACCCGTAACATTAAAAAGAGTTTCTAATAACACACAAATTGTACCTTCTACAAGTACTGTAGCAAATTTAGTCGCTACTACTAGTACAGGTGCAACCGCAAAATGGTTTACAACCGCTTCAGGTGGCACAGCACTTAGCAATACGGATGTAATAACTCCTGGTACCTATTATGTAGAGCAAGTAATCCCAACAACTATTCAAACGCTAGGTAGTGGTTTTAATAGTCCAGAAAGTGTTGCTATACAAGCTGATGGTAAAATTGTTGTAGCAGATACACAAAGTCATTTAATAAAACGCATGAATGCTGATGGTAGTAATATCGTAACATTAGCTTCCGGACTTAACTTTCCTGGTGGCTTAGCTATACAATCAGATGGTAAAATTTTGTTTACTGAAGCAAACAGCACTACTATAAAACGTATGAATGCTGATGGTAGCAACATAGAAACATTAGGGTCTGGATTTAGTGGACCTTATGGAATTGCCATTCAAGCTGATGGCAAAATCATAATTACTGACGCCAATGATTACCTTATAAAACGTATGGATGCAGATGGTAATAATATTGTGACTTTGGGTAGTGGATTTAATAGTCCTACAGGTGTTACTGTACAGGCTGATGGTAAAATTGTCCTAGGCGACACAAATAATAATGCTGTAAAACGAATGGATTCTGATGGCAGTAACATTGTAACTTTAGGTTCCACTTTTAATCGCCCTTTTGGAGTTGTTATACAAGCTGATGGTAAAATCGTGGTAGCAGATGCAATCAATGATGTTATTAAACGTATGGATGCAGATGGCACTAATATTGTAACTTTAGCTTCAGGTTTTGATCGTCCTTTTTCGATTGCGATTCAAAATGATGGCAAAATTGTTGTAACGGATACTTATCATGATGCTATTAAGCGTATAACTGAAGGATCAACAAGCAACCGTGTAGCGGTACAAATAACCACTACCTCTACAACGGCTTCTTATTTAAATTTTGATGGGAATAAAGATTATATTCAATTAACTCATTTTGAAAAACCCAACGAGTTTACCATTGAAGCATGGGTAAAAAGTGATTATGAGAATGGAAATATTGTATGTTGGGGCAAAAATTCAACCGATACAAGTCACACAAAATTAAGAGTTAATGATGGAGATGTAGATTTTTATATTTATGATTATGTGAACGACATAAACAATACTATTTCGTCTTCAATTAGTATCAATAGCAATTGGCATCATATTGCTGTAGTCAAAAATGCGAATACAACCAACAATTTAGAAATTTATATTGATGGTGTTTTAGGTGTAACGGGTACTGTAAATATCGATATTACTTCTGATAATTTATTTATTGGAGCAAGAGGTTATAACAATTTAGCACCAGGAGAATTGTTTGATGGCGATTTAGATGAAGTTAGAATTTGGAATACTGCAAGAACGGCTACTGAAATTAATGATTCTAAAGATTGTGAATTACTTGGAAATGAAAGTGGTTTATTGGCTTATTACACATTTAATCAAGGGTATGACCAAGCAAATAATAGTACTGTTACTACTTTAATAAATTCCGTTTCTGGTGGTTCTAATGGTGTATTAAATAATTTTAATCTTTACGGAACAACTTCAAATTGGTTACATGGTTCTCCTTTAACTTCTGGAGTAACTTGTGCTAGTTTAGGGAATAGTTCATTTAGCAATTTTGAAGATTTCTTGGTATATCCAAACCCTTCTTCTGGAATTTTTAATATTGATACAGACCAAGAAATTGAAATCCGTGTTTTTGATATTTTAGGAAAAGAAATAATTACAAAAACTAATCGCAAAACAATAGACATTTCAAGTTATTACAAGGGCGTTTATTATTTGGAGATTATCTCTAAAGACGGAGGAAAGAGCTTACACAAATTAGTTAAGAAATAATGAAGTTTTTTCATAAATATAAACTAGAAACACTATTAACCATCTTATATATAGTATTGATTTTACTTGCTATTTATATTTATCAAATGTAAAAGAAGAGGCTGTTAAAACAGCCTCTTCTTAATTAAAAGAAAGTATTTCTTAATTACAAAAACTACTTTCAACTAAAAAAATTAACAAAAAATCTAATTGAATTTTAAAATACCCTTGTCAAATAATAAAGGTTTCCATATCTTAAATGAAAAGGCAATTAAAATAATATTGGCAATTAAAAAGGTAAGCGTTAAGATAAGTTCACCTAGTTCATGCGGTTCTAAAAATAAATGAAATAAAAAGATATTTATGGTTATGGGTAAAACCAATACTGCACCTATTCTAGAGCAAACTTGACTGATGAGCAACAATCCTGCAAAAAGTTCAGCAAGTCCAAGAAATTGCCAGAAAAAACCAGATTGTTTTAATCCAAACACATAATTTTTAATTTTTAAAACTTCTTCATTTGGAGCTACTTCTTCGCCTTTTTGCACTTTTTCGATTATCTCTGTTGGTTTAGATGAAGGCTTAAATTTATTTAAGCTACCATAAATCATAAAACCGCCCAAGTACAAGTTTAATAGTATAATTACAATTTTAAATGCTTTCATGATACAATTACTTTACTATTTTATATTCAAATACAGGATAACCTCTTTCACCACTATCATTCGTTAAGGCTAAAAATCTAAGTTTGTATATATTTTCTTCCCCATCTTTTATGATATAAAAACGATCATCTTTTATACTTGGTAAAGAACTAGGTCCACCACCATTTCTCCATGAAGAACCAATAACTCTTTGATCAGTAATAGATGTAGCAAATTGAGTCTCATCAACATTCGCTAAAGAAAAGCTTTCAAATTCTGTAGCTGTTTGTGCTGCTTCAGTTGCTAAAACTTCATACACTTTAGTACCTCCTAAAATATTTGTAGTAATAAAATCTGAAAAATAATAGGTAATACTCGAAGTTCCGTAAGGATAATAATTGGTAAATCCACTAAAATTTAAATCCCATTTTGCTTGTTTGGGTTGTACATTTACAATTTGTCCGCTATTTAAACTTACAAAAACGAAGTTATATTCTGCATTTTTTGAAATAACTACCGACTGAGCAGTTGTTGCATCTAAATCAGCATATTGAAGTAAATAATCATTACCTTGTTTTGTAATTCTAATCTTTTTCCATCCTCTTGCATTTCCATCCATAGCAACCGAACCTGTCGTAGGTGTAGCATTTCCTACTTCATAACCTAAATTCACGAGATATACTTTGTTCTCTTGATTATCTGTTGAAATTTCAGCAATTGCTGTACCTTCACCATTTCCATTTCCTTCTAAAATTCCAGTGGGATTATCTACATAACCCATAGTAGATAAAGTAGAATAACCTACAGCGACACTAGCATCTTGTGTTTGAATTTCAGTTATATCTGTAGAAGTGGTTTGCTTAACAGCCATTTTTATAGAACCATTAATAATTACTCTAAAATCAGCATCAGTAGAGAATCCTAAGTCCCAAGAATCTCTTAAGATAGCAGTTTGTTCATTAGAACTTAAATCGACATATACTTGATTTTGTTCATTAGGACCACCAAGTAAAGGAGAAACTATAGCTTCAGCAACTGGAGCATTTTGATTGTTGCTTTCAGAACCATTATCATCATTAGAACATGATATAAATAGAATGGAAAATAATGTGAATAAGAAAAATTGATTTTTCATAATATAAAATTAATTTGGTTATTAAAAATTTAGATTACAGGTTAATTTTAAAAAATAGCTTCTGCCATAAGCTAATAATATCTGTGATGAGACTTCGTGTCCACCGCTTTGATTTAAATTGGATTGATTTACGTTATTAACATCTAAAAGATTTCTAGCGCCCAGTGTTAACTCAAAAATGTCGTTATAAAATAGCTTCCTGACAGATAAGTCTAACCAACTATACGGTTCAATTTCTGACAAAAGATAGCCGTCTGTTGCAGCAATATATTGTTGCGTCTTTCCTGTAAATTTATAATATGCAGAAAGTATAGTTTTGTATTTTAAGAAGGTGTATGAAACGTTAGAATTTAAGTTGAAATTATACAAAAAAGTATCGTCTGAGGAAAATTCTAAATTATCAATTTGTCTTGAAATACCAGTTAAAGAACCTCCTAAAGAAAAATTCCATTTTTTTGATTGATAATTATTTGACCATGTAAAATTTAAACTCCTAAACTTACTTATGTTTATATATTCATAAATAGGTGTTGCTCCTTCAAACCCAGTTAATGCACTAGTAATTTTATCGTTAACAAGTAAATAATTCGTTATGAAATTAGATTTTAAATACCCATTATTTAAATCCAGTTGTTTTTTAAGGCTTATTTCATAAGAGGTACTTTTTTCAGGAACTAAATTTTCATTTCCAACAAAATAATGACCGTCAAAAATGATTTGATTATAAAGTTCTGTAAATGTTGGCGTTCTATACGATTTGCCCAAAGAAGCTCTAAACTCATAATTTTTAGGCAACAATATTCGGTTTCCAAGTGAGGCCGCATATTGGTTTTTAAATAAAGATTGAAAAGAATATCTAAGACCAGAACGAATAGAAAAAGAATCGCTCAAATTGATTTCAGAAATACTAAAAAAGTCGATATTATCTATACTTTTACTGACTTCTTTTTCTTGATTATTTTCTTCATCTACAATTGCAAAGCCTTTATTTTTAATGGCTTCATAGCCTAATTGTAAATCCATCTTAGAATTTGAAAAAGAAGGGTTAAATGTACCAATTGAATAAAAAACCTCCATCGATTGATCTTTTCTTTTAATAGAATTCAATTCAACATCATTTGTAATATTATATCTATATTCCTCCGTTTCTCTCTTTTGATATTGGTAAGACAATGACACATTATAATTCCATTTAGAAAACATTTTGCCTACTGCATTTAAATGATTATATAATCTAGAGGTAAAATATTTTTGATCATCACCATACTTGTATGCCCCATACATTGTATTATAACCAGACTGAACTGTTGCACTATAATAATCCACTTCTTCATCTAGTTTTTCAAACTTGTAAAACATCCTAAACAAATCATTTTTATAAGATAGAAGTACATTATTCTGCCATTGCTCTTTTGGTAACCATGAATATCCCCTAGTGCCATCATTTATAGTATAAGTTTTACCATTATTATTTCCTAAAAAACCTTTAAAATCATTTCGATTACTGCCTATACTTACAAACCAGTTCTCTTTAAATTTATGAGATAACTTTACATTTTGAATATGTCGTCCTTTTTCAAATAAAGAAAACTCTTTCCCTACAGTTTCTTCTTGTAATGAGGTGGTAATATTCCATTTTTTATTGCTTGTTTTTTTAGTAATGATATTTAAGATTCCTGTTACAGCATTAGCCCCATGAGTAACTCCCATAGAACCTTCAATAATTTCAATTTGCTCAATATCATTTAAATTAATTTGAGATAAGTCGATATTATTTCCAAATCCAGATTCATTAACTAAAGGCACATTGTCAATGAGTATTTTAAAATATCCTGCATCTAATCCAAACATAGCAACAGTAGATTTTCCAGAATTACTACTAGGTCTAACTGTAATGTTTATATATTGATTTAAAATATCTCCTAAATGGGTTGCTCCAAGATTAGCAATGTCTTCAGATGAAATTATCCTAACATTGTGAACTGATTTTTTTAACGATTGCGGTTCTATTTGGCCTGTTAAAACCACTTCTTTTAAAGCATGCATTTGTAAAGAATCTTGTTCTTTATTTTGAGAAAAAATGACAAAAGTATTCAAACTAAATAGCAGGGCAAAAGATAATTTTTTCATTATTTAGAATTAATCTTAATAAAATTATTTTTGCAAATATATATGTTATTTTTATTTGTTCTAAATTAATTTAATATTTTTGTATCAGAAATTTTTTAAAATTAAACTATAATCATGAACAAATTATTTACCATTTTGATTGCATTTATCTCATTTCATTCGAGTTATGCACAAGAAAAACAAAAAGACATCGAATCTATTAAAAAAATGTGTGGATGCTATGAAGTAAAATTTAATTTTACCGAAACATTTCAAACCATAAATGATTCTACACATAAACCATCACCAACAAAAAAAGATTATGGATTAGAATGGGTAGAACTTGTAGAGGATACTCCTAATAAATTAGTTCTTCAGCATTTGTTAATTGTTAGTGATAATATGATTATAAAACATTGGAGACAAGATTGGTTATATGAAAACACTACTTTATACCAGTTTGAAAAAGATAATACTTGGAAATATGTATCATTACAACCTAAAGACGTTAAAGGGCAATGGACACAAAAAGTATATCAGGTAGATGATAGTCCGCGTTATGAAGGTACTGCATCTTGGATACATAAAGATGGTAAAGACTACTGGATGAACACCACTGACGCGCCACTACCAAGAAGAGAACATACTATTCGTAAAGATTATAATGTATTAGAGCGAAGAAATATTCATGAAATAACTTCTTATGGTTGGTTACATGAACAAGACAATAGAAAACTAGTGCGAGATGGTAAAGGGAATGATACTGAAATTGCACAAGAAAAAGGACTTGACTTGTATGTTAAAGTAGATAATTCGAAGTGTTTAGCGGCACAAAACTGGTGGAAAGTAAATCAAAAGCTTTGGAAAAATGTGAGAGAAAAATGGCAAACCGTTTTTAACAAAAAGCAAAATATTCAATTAGAAAGTACCGTAGATAACAAACCGTTATTTTCACATTTATTTGATTTAAAACCAGAAACAAAAAAAGAGGAAACAGATAAAATTATTGATTCATTTGTAAAATAAATCACTATGTGCAATCATTTTAAATACTTAACAAAAAACAAAAATGGCTTTTTAATTTATTGTTTTAAATCTAAAGCCTATCAGTTGTCTTATAAAAACTTAAATTTTAATTTATCTGATTATGAGTTAAATAGCTTAGTTAAGTATTTAAAAAACATAGATTGTTCCTATTGGGAAAAAGAATATGAGAATTCTATTTATGAGAAAAAAATTCCAATTCCAACCCTGCAAAATAATTTTATGATTCTCTTAGAACGTCATGAAGTTGCTGAATTAGTATCATTATTAGACTTTAAAAAGAAACCTGGATTTCTTTCATATATAGATATTAATTATCCCATGAACTTAAATTAAAAAGCGAGATTAAAATCTCGCTTTTTAATTTATTTTATTGTTCAGGTGCAATCTCTAATTCTAAGCCATCGAGATCTTCTGTTAGATGTATTTGACAGCCTAAACGGCTATTTTCTTTAACATGATAGGCCTCAGAAAGCATAGCTTCTTCGTCATCGTTCCGTTCAGATTTTAAAACATCATTTAAAACATAACACTGACAGGAAGCGCACATGGCCATTCCGCCACAAATACCAATAGTTCCTTCTTCTGCTAATTCATAAGAACGAATTAACTCCATAACATTCATATTCATATCGGTAGGAGCTTGTACTTCATGAAGTACTCCATTTCTATCTGTGATTTTTATGGTAATATCTGTCATTAATTAAAAGTAATTAGGAGTTAGTTTTTAGTTATTAGTATTTTTATTCATAGAATTTATCAAGCCATATAACATTTTTGAAATTTGATTTGTCATATCTAGAATCGATTTCGACTTTTCTAAACTTACAAAATTTAATCGAATAGCTAAATATAACATCGAACGAACTTCACTAACTGAACCAAGAGAAAAAAATAAAAAACGAGTAAAATCAGCATTTGAACTCCTTTCAAAACCTTCAGCGATATTATTTGAAATCGATACAGTAGCTCTTGTAATTTGGTCCTTAAAAGCAAAATCTTTGCATTCTCTAAAAATTGAATAAATTTCAACTGCTAAATCCTGAGATTTTTGCCAAACTATTAAATCTTCAAATTTTTGCACAGCCATCCTAAATCCAATTTCCTAACAACTAACAACTATTTAATCTATCGATTTTACAACTGCTTTTTCAGCTTCTTTACGTGTTCCATCAAAACCATCTACACCAGAAACAGTTGTATATTTTAAAACATATTTTTTCCCAGGATTTAATTTATTATACACGCTTTGACACATTAAAGTCGCTTCATGAAAACCACAAAGTATCAATTTTAGTTTACCTGGATAAATATTCACATCACCAATAGCGTAAATTCCTTCCACATTGGTTTGATAATCTAAGGCATTATTCACCTTAATCGCATTTTTTTCAATTTCCAAACCCCAATTCGCAATAGGTCCTAGTTTTGGTGTTAATCCAAAAAGTGGAATAAAATAGTCTGTCTCCACATTCATGCGTGCGCCATTGATTTCAATATCTAAAGATTGGATACGTTCGCTTCCTTTAAAACCAACAACCTCAGCTGGAGTGATTAATTTAATTTTCCCTTCAGATTTTAATTCTTGTACTTTTTCAACAGAATCTAAAGCGCCTCTAAATTCATTTCTTCGGTGTACCAAAGTGACTGATTTAGCCACATTAGAAAGGAAAATACTCCAATCTAAAGCAGAATCTCCACCACCTGCAATTACAATATTTTTATCACGATATTTTTCAGGATCTTTTACAAAGTAATCTACACCACGATCTTCTTGTTCATAAAACTCGATGTCTTTTAAAAGTGGTTTTCTAGGTTCAAAAGTACCTAATCCACCCGCAATTGCAATGGCTTTCGCTTTATGAGGTGTTCCTTCTTTTGTGGTAACAATAAAAGTACCGTCTTCTTGTTTTTGTATTGTTTCGGCAGTTTCTCCTAAAGTAAAACCAGGTTGAAACTGTTTG
This sequence comes from Flavobacterium sp. 9AF, assembly GCF_902506265.1. Lineage (GTDB taxonomy): Bacteria > Bacteroidota > Bacteroidia > Flavobacteriales > Flavobacteriaceae > Flavobacterium. The sequence continues at coordinate 1,625,226 of NZ_LR733556.1, forward strand.
ATTTGCTCCATTAAGTTGTTCACTAAATCCCCTGCTAATACTTCTGGATAACCTGGAATATCAAAAATGGGTTTTTTAGGATATAATTCTGCTAATTGTCCTCCTGGTTGAGGCAATGCATCAATAATATGACATTTTAATTTAAGTAATCCTGCTTCAAAGACCGCAAAAAGCCCTGTAGGACCAGCTCCTATGATTAATATATCTGTTTCTATCATGTATTCAAAAGTTTAAAATCAAACAATAAATAAGTTCAAATTTCTATAATTTAAACCTGTTATTCTATGACTTTTATCATTTAATTAAGCAATGTTTTCTACCGTTTCAATTTGAGGTACATACTTTTTAATCGTAGTTTCTACTCCCGCTTTCATGGTACTAATACTTAAACTACAACTAGTACAAGCTCCTTCTAAACGAACTTTTACATGCTTATCATCTACAATATCCACTAATGAAATGTCTCCTCCATCTGAATTTAAAAAAGGGCGAATTTCATTTAATGCTTTTTCGATGTTTTCTATGATTTCTTCTTTATTCATCTTATTTTCCTTTAACAGCAGCACAACCTGCCATTGTCGTTATTTTTATGGCTTCTGTAGCCGGTAAATTTTCATTTCTATTGACAGTCTCTTGAACCACATTTCTTGCTAGTTCTTCAAAAGCTTTTTCTAATGGTGTTGCTGTTTGTAAAGCAGCCGGACGGCCATAATCTCCAGCTTCTCTAATACTTTGCACCAAAGGAATTTCACCTAAGAAAGGCACATTCAAATCTTCAGCTAAATTTCTAGCTCCTTCTTTTCCAAAAATGTAATATTTATTGTTAGGTAATTCTTCAGGAGTAAAGTAGGACATATTTTCAATGATTCCAAGAACGGGTACATTAATACTTTCATTGGTAAACATGGAAACTCCTTTTTTAGCATCTGCCAATGCAACAGCTTGAGGTGTACTCACTACAACAGCACCTGTGATTGGTAAGGATTGCATAATAGACAAATGAATATCTCCTGTACCTGGTGGTAAATCAATTAACATAAAATCGATTTCTCCCCAATTCGCATCAAAAATCATTTGGTTTAAAGCTTTAGCAGCCATTGGTCCTCTCCAAATTACTGCTTGATCGGGCTTTGTAAAGAAACCTATCGAAAGTAATTCCACACCGTAACTTTGCACGGGTTGCATTTTGGATTTCCCATCCACTTCAATTGATATAGGCTTTGCATTTTCAACATCAAACATGATAGGCATCGAAGGTCCATAAATATCGGCATCTAAAACACCAACTTTAAAACCCATATTAGCTAAAGTAACTGCTAAATTAGCTGTAATTGTAGATTTCCCTACTCCTCCTTTACCCGAAGATACAGCAATAATATTACTGATTCCTGGGATAGCTTTCCCTTTTATTTGATTAGGTGTATCTTCTTTTGCTGGAGTTTCAACTTTAATATTTACTTTTATTTTAGCTTTTTCATATACTTTTTCATGAATGACTTTCATGATATCTACTTCAGCTCTTTTTTTGATATGCAATGCAGGAGTACTCAATACTACATCTACCACAACTTCGTCTCCAAAAGTAATCACATTTTGAACAGCTCCACTTTCAACCATATTCTTACCTTCTCCAGCAACCGTTATTGTTTCAAGAGCTTTAAGAATTTCTTTTCTATCTAACTTCATTGTTTTTTACTATTTAAAAGTTTAATTGTAAATGATTTGAATCATTTATTTAAACTAATTCTGAATTGCAAAGATAGTTAGAAGTTTAAAAGTTTAAAAGTTTATATCTTTAAACTTTGTAAATAATAGCATAAGATTTTTCTATTTTATTATAACTGATTAAACTCTATTAGATTCTTTTTGAAATGAGTATATTGAATTTGCAAATTATTCTTTAAAACTTCATATTCAGAAAGCAACAAATTATTCTTTGCCATTGAAAAAGTATAAGCGTCTGTTTTTCCTAGTACAAATTTTGATTGTGTCGTTGTAAATGTTTTTTGAGCGAGGATAAGAATTTCGTTTAATTTTTTTTGGAGCACAATATAGTTCGCTTCTTTTTCATTTTCTAAAAGTAATTGATTTTCTAATTTTTGCTTTTCTTGTTCTATTTTTAAAACATGTTGTTCTTCTTCAATTTTAGCTGCATTTATTTTTTTATTGTTTTTAAAACCGTTGAAAAGCGGTACATTTAATTGTATGCCAAATTGTTGGTTTTTATTATTCTTAAGTTGGTTTTCAAATCCTTCTATCATATTATCCGAATGATTTAAAGGTTTATAGTAAAAAGATGAGATTTGATAAAATGCTGATAAAGTAGGCAAATTATTTGCTCTTAAACTATTCCTTTCTATTGTGCTTTTTTCATGATTAAATTTTGCAAAAGAAATTTTTGGATTGTTAAAATTATATTGAAACTCTTGTATTTCAACCTCAATTTCTAAATAAACCTCATTTATAGGATAAACAGTATCGTTCATTAACTGAAATAATGCTGCTTTATTTAGATTCAACAACTGATTGGTTTCAATAATTTTCTTTTCTTCTTGTAAAAACAATAGTTCCATATCGTACAAATCGCTTTTGGGTTTGCTTCCTAAATCGACTTCTTCAGAAATTCTAGCTAAATTATTTTTTAAATTTTCAATTTGCTTTTTTTGAATTTTAAGCAATTCTTGAGTAATTAAAGCTTGATAATAACTATCTAATATTTGCAATTTATATTCGTTTTCTATAATTTCTTTCTCTGCTTGGGCTAGTTTTATATTGATATTGTTTTTTTGAGCATTAGTAATGGAATTGAAATTCAACAAATTCATCTGAGCATTTAAATAGAAATTATCATATTGAATATTAGAACTTACTCTACCATTTGTCGCAGGATCTATTGTAGAACCGAAATTATAACTTTGACTCCCAAACAAATTCACTGTTGGTAACATTTCATTCAATAGAGAAACATTCGTTTTTTTAATCTTTTTTATCTCTAATTGCTTTATCTTAGTTTCGATGCTATTTTTAAGTGCTGTATCTATGCATTTTTGTAATGACCAAGATTGTTCCTGGCCATTTACAAAAAGACTTTTAACTAACAAAAACGACAAAAGGAACAATCTACTCATATTTTAGATATTTTAAAACATCTACTTTTGTAGCTTGATATGCTTTCGAAAGAACAATTATGAGTGTTAAAAAGAGGAGCACCACAAATCCTATTACAAAAGGAATAAAAGAAACATCTATTCTATACGCAAAATTATTTAACCAAAGGTTTAATAAATAATAAGCTGGAAAAATGGCCAATACAAATCCGATGAGACAAAAAAGAACATATTGTTTTGATAATTCTTTTAACAAAACATGCGTTTCTGCACCTAAAGTTTTTCGAATGGCAATTTCTTTCATCCTCCTTTGAATGGAATAGCTTGCTAAGGCAAAAAGTCCAAAAAGAGCTATTAGTATTACAATAATATTTAAAAAGGAAAAGACATTTTTTTGATTAATAAATTTATCAAAAGTTTTAGCATAACTTTTATCTACAAACTCATAGTTAAAAGGATAGTCTGTATCTACGTTTTTTATCCAAAATTTCTCTATAGCATTTAAAGTTGACTCTAAATTTTCCGCATTAACTTTTACATATATTGTATTCACGTTTTGCAACATCCAGTCAATCGTTTTAAAATGAAAAAAAGACATGGGAGGAATTTCTGCTTGTGGGCCATATAAATGAAAATCTTTAACCACTCCTATTATTTTTAAATCTTTACCATTCCAACTAATTGTTTTACCGATAGGGTCTTTTTCACCTATCATTCGTTGTACCGTTTCATTAATTAGCATAGAATTAATTGTATCTGAAGCAAAATTTGAGTCAAAATTTCTTCCTTCTTTCATTTCTATTTTTAACATTTCCAGCAATCCAAAATCGACTGCCATATTTTGTCCTTGAACATTTCTATCTTTATATTGAAAACTAGAAGATGAAGATGCCCCATCACCAAATTTAAAAGTTCCTGTAGATACTTGATTTACACCTTGTATTTTACTAATCTCTTGTTTAATAGTATGGTATCTTGTAAGTAGTTTTTTCCTGTACCCTTCTTCTTTATAATCATAAGGATTTCTATATGAAATAGCAATTACCTGATCTCCTCTAAAACCTAAATCCTTATTTAACATGTATTTTACTTGCTCATAAACCACGTAAGAACCTACGATAAAAAAAGTAGCAATAGCAAATTGAAGTATTAATAAACCGTTTCTAAACCAAATTCCACTTTTACTTCTAATAAAATTTCCTTTAATAACTTTTAACGTTTCAAAATTAGATACATAAATAGAAGGGAATATTCCTGCTACAACTATGGTAATAATAAAGATGAAAATTATTTGCAAATAAAATTGCTTTCCGTGTATGATTAAATCTTTATCTAAAAAATCATTATAAAATGACAAGGATAGTTCTACAATGACTAATGCTAAAAAAATAGAGAACAAAACTAAAATTACAGTTTCAAAAATAAATTGTTTCACAATATTACTTTTTGTTGCACCTAAAACTTTTCTTATTCCTACTTCTTTTGCTCTTTTAACCGCATTAGCTGTGGCTAAGTTCACGTAGTTTACAATGGATAATATTAGAATTAAAATAGATAATCCAAATAATATCAAAAGTGTTTGATAATTTCCTCTTCCTTCAGGGTAACCATGTGCTTTTGAGTGCAATCGAGAAATTGCAAGTGGCTCTAAAATATTTTTTATTGAACCGTATTTGTCTTTGTACTCTTCTATTGAAATCCCTTCATCTTTAGCTTCTTTACTCAATTTATACTTTAAAAACAACGCGTCCAATTCATTTTCAACTTTTTCCTTTTTAAGAGGATCTTTAAGTTTTAAAAGTAATCCATAATTAAAATTACCCCATTGATCTTTATTTTCTAATAATTGCTTATCAATAATGTTTGTAACTGCTTCTGGTGCAATTGAAGATTTTTTATTTAATCTATAAACCCCTCTTACAACTAATGTTCTTCCAGAATAATGAACTTGTTTCCCTATTGGATTAACATTCCCAAATAATCGTTTAGAAACTTCTTCAGATAAGGCAATACTATTATTATCTTGAATAGCTGTTTTTGGATCTCCTTTAATAAATTTGAAAGGGAAAAATTCGAAGAAATTATTTTGCGCATCAAATATTTTTTCAATTAATTCTTTTTTACCATTATATTCTATTATTTCATTGTAGTACCAAGTATTAAAATAACAATGTGATGCTACATCTGACATATCTTTAATATAAGATTCTAAAGGGCTTGCCGTATAACCCCAAATAATCCCTTCTCCTAAATCGCTAATTACTTGGTGTATTCTTTCTTTTTCTGGATTCCAAGCATTATAACTTTGTTCTTCATTCCAATACAAAATAGCAAATATTAACCCTGCTATTCCTATACTTAATCCAGTAATATTAAGAAAAGTAAAAAGTTTATTGGTTTTGATATGATATAGGAATAAATTTATCCAATTTTTTAACATAACTGTTGGTTTTTGATTTGATGATTATTTGTTAATTATGGCTCCCGATGAATTTTGCTCTTTATTTATTTGTTTGGGGTTGCCATAATATTCTATTCTACCACTAGAAGTAGCCTTAGCTTCCAATGATTTAGTTACACTTATTGAAACACTTGCAGATGAGTGTGCTTCTAGTTTTGCTTTTTCTACCGTTAACTCTTTTAAATTACAACTAGCAGAACTATTTGTTTTTACATTTATACTCGAAGTGTTTCCAGTGAGATCAACAGCACTTGAACTTGATGATTGAAGTGTTGTTGAGGCAGCATTTATTTTCCCTTTTAACAAGGCACTTGAAGACACGTCAATTGTTAAATTAGAAGTGATAAAGTTTCCATATAAATAGGCTGAAGAGCTTAAATTAATATTTAAATTCGTTGATTTATTTATATTTTCTATTTTAATTTTTGCAGAAGAATTGGCTTCAATGTTTTCTAAATTTGGTCCAGAAACAACAACTTTTAATACTTGAAAAGTAATTCCATTTACACTTTTTACATTTTTAAAATGGAGTGATTTTTTTTGTTTGCTACTTTTAATTTCTTCTGTATCAACGTAAACTTTTAATGTTTCATTTTCTACCACTGTTTTTATCAACCTCAACTTTTCATTATCATCTGTTTCAACTTTTAGGCTTTTAGTATTAGAAACTGTATAAATAATTTCTACCGCTGTTGAAGCTCTTAATTTTGTAAAGTTGCTAATATTTCTATTTTCTGAAACTTGTGCAGCAGCTACAAATCCTATTAAAAAGGTGGTTAATGTGATTATTATTTTTGACATGATTTTAAGTATTTCATCTTTTATTTATCTTAAACTATTCTGGTTTATTCCAAAAAATTTTTGGATTATTTGTTTTATAATTTATAAACTTCACTCCTGTTTTATTGTTTGTTTCTTCCATTTGTGGTGTTTGCACAATACCGTCGAGAGGTAAAAGTTCTACATAAACAATTTCTTTGTCTTTTTTTACTGTTTCACTATCATATTCACTAACTAAAGGGGTTAAAAAACGATATAGGTTCTTTGCCATATAATTTTCTAAATATTCTTCTTTAGTTTTTAGATATTCTCTATTCCAATTAGCATCCGCATTTAGCACTAAAGGTTGACCAGTTATAAGTCTATCTCTTACTTCTTCTATTCCTAATAAATTCCCTTTTTCGTTCATAACATAGGCATCAAAAGTAGGATCTATCCAAATCCATTTTTCTAATTCAGTACTATATACCATATTTATTACATGACAATCTTCAAATTCTGTTTCTTTGGGCATACATGTTACATGTCTAGATTTTATATTAAGTGAGAGATAACATTCATTTAAAATTGTTGCTAACATTCTACAGTTGACTCCTCTATTTTCAGATTTACATATTTTTATTAAATCAATAGCGTTTTTAAGCGTTGGATTATCACTTCCCCCATCGTGCTTAACCAAATTATGCACCCAATGCATTAAGTTGAATATTTTAGATAGTTCGCTTCCTTTACCCGCAATGGAATCTAATTTTAATTCTTGTCGAATTTTAATCAGGCTTGGATTATCATTAGATTGATAAGTAAACTTTGGAATAAATCGAATATCATTGTTATTGTATTCAGAAGCCTTTTTTAATTTAGTTAAATAGGATTCAACATATTTAATTTTAGTAAGTGCTTTCTTCTTCCCTTTGAGAAGTACAATAAAATCAAAATCGGTTAATTCTGTTATTGGTATTGTGATTGAATCTAAATCTGTAATAAAAACTAAATTTTCTCCTATTGCAGTTGTATAAAATATATCTGGAGAAATTTCTGGAGAAATTTTCCAATTTCCTTTCCCAAATTCTTTACCATTTCTTATGTCTGCAAATTCAGAATTGGCTTTTATAATTTTTAAATCCTTTTGTGAAAACACATTTTGAATTAATAGTAATGTGAAAAGTATGATTAAAATTTTATTTTTCATGGTTAATTTCTTTGTAATTTTTAGTATAATATATTATGTAGCACAACAATTATTTATAGTTAAACAAATACTTCAACATTTCTAGAATTGTTTTTTTCTGAGAGTATCATTCCATCTTTCATTAAAATTGTTTTTTGTGAAAAAGAAGCATCATAATCTGAGTGAGTAACCATTAGAATAGTTGCGCCTTGTGCATGTAAATCAGTTAAAAGTTCCATAACTTCGTTGCCATTTTTAGAATCTAAATTACCTGTAGGCTCATCGGCTAAGATAATTTTTGGATTATTAATTAATGCTCTAGCTACAGCAACACGTTGTTGCTGTCCTCCCGAGAGTTGTTGTGGATAATGTTTTAATCGATGAGAAATACCTAATCTCTCAGCCATTTTTTCAACTTTTGCTCTTCTCTCTGATGCAGATACATTATTGTAAATTAATGGCAGCTCGATATTTTCAAAAACGGAAAGCTCGTCAATAAGATTAAAATTTTGAAATACAAATCCAATATTTTGCTTTCTTACTTTGGCTCTTTCTGTTTCTTTTAATCCAACCATTTCTTTTTCTAAGAGTTGATAACTTCCAGCAGATACACTATCTAGAAGTCCTACAATATTTAATAATGTAGATTTACCACTTCCACTTGGTCCCATTATGGTTACAAATTCTCCCTGATTGATTGTGATTGAAACCTCATTTAATGCTTTTGTTTCCACTTCTTCTGTTTGAAAAACTTTTGAGATGTTTTTAATTTTTATCATTTTTAAATATTTTATTTATTGTTCAATATACAACTCTTCAATCTCTTTATAATTTTTATAGGATGAGGTAATTACTTTTTCATGAGGTTGTAATCCTTCTAAAACTTCATAATAAAGTGGATTTTCTCTACCAAATTTAACAGCCCTTTTCGTTGCTCTATTTCCATTTACAACAAAAACCCATTGCCCTGCCGTATCTTGATAAAAAGCTCCTTTAGAAAGAACAGTTCTTTTTTCTTTTCCAGAAAGATTAATTTTAACTCCAAATGATATTCCTTGATTTAAGGTTAATTCCTCTTGATGAATAAAATTTAACTCAACCAAAAATCTTCCATCTTTTACTTCAGAAATTATTTTCGCTATTTCTACATTTAAATTCTTACCATCATACTCAACAGTTCCAGTAAGTCCTTCCCTCAATTTATTCAAATAAAATTCATCCACTTCTGCTGTTAATTTATATCCTTTCATCATATCTATTGTTCCAATACTGTTTCCTTGAACAAAAGTTTTTCCTAAAATAGGTTCAAATGATGACAAACGGCCTGAAAGTGGAGCTACTATTAAAAAATTGTTTTTATTTTTTCTTAAAATAGACAAACTCTGATTCATAATAGCAATGGATTGATTTAATTGAACTATTTGAATACTGTTTGCTTGTTTTTCTTTAGATACACTTTGCTTTATAATATCCATTCTTTCTTTTTGAAAGCGATAATTTTCTTGAGTTACAATCCATTCATTTTTAGCTAATATTTCTTTATCATATAAGTTTTTGTTTAAATCGTATAAGTTTTTTGCATCTTGAAAATCGTGTTCTATAGCTATCAAGTCTTTAGCTAAATTTAATTCTTGATTTCTGAGATCTAATTTCGCTTTATTAAGATTATTAATTTGCTCTATAATGGCGGTTTCTTGTTGCATATAATTAAGCTCTGTATTCGGATTATATAATCTTACTAATGGCTGTCCTTTAGTAACCCTATCTCCATTCTCCACATAAACTTCCTGAACAGACCCACCTTCAATTACATTTACTAACATAGCATGTAAAGGAGTAACTTTGGCCTGTATTAAAACAAAATCTTCAAAAAAATCGTTCTGTACATTTTTAATTATTATTTCTTCTTTTTTTACATTCAGACTTCTTTTTTTACTCATGGAAGCAAACACAAAATAACCCATTATTAAAATTAATGGTAAGACTATTAGTAACTTCTTTTTTTTACTACTTTTACGACTGATGATGGTGTCCATTATTGATATTTTAATTTATTAACAACAATTTTGTGCCATCTTTTTAAAATTTACAAAAGCTTGTTTTACAATACTTTAAAATCGAATTTTTATTCCAACTGTCCGATTATGAACACCATTTGTACGAAACCGAACAATACATGAAAAAGACGCAAGCAAGTATATTGATTATTGATGATCAAGAAGATATTATTTTTTCTGCCAAAATACTTTTAAAGAAGCATTTTGAAGTAATCCATACTTTGACTAATCCAAAAAACATCATACAAATTTTAGCTGATAATACAATTGATGTAGTTCTTTTAGACATGAATTATCGTATTGGTTTTGAAGATGGAAAAGAAGGCTTATATTTTTTAAAAGAAATAAAGAAGTTATCTCCAAAAACAAGTGTCATTTTAATGACCGCTTTTGGAAAAGTCGAAACCGCTGTTGAAAGCTTAAAATCGGGTGCTTTTGATTATGTTTTAAAACCTTGGGACAATGACAAACTTCTAGAAACTGTTAAAAAAGGAGTGGATGAATCCAGAAAAAATCAAAAAAAAATCAAAAAAGATTTAGGCGATCAAAGCTACTTCATTGGAAAATCGTCAAACATACAAAAAGCCTATTCTTTGGCTGAAAAAGTTGCAAAGACGGATGCAAACGTTTTAATTTTAGGAGAGAACGGAACGGGCAAATTTGTCTTAGCACACTATATACATTCTCAATCCAATAGAAAAGACAGTACTTTTATGCATATTGATTTAGGTGCTTTGAATGAAAACATCTTTGAAAGTGAACTATTTGGCTATGCTAAAGGTGCATTTACTGACGCTAAAACAGATACTGCTGGACGTTTAGAATCTGCACAAAATGGCACTGTTTTTTTAGACGAAATTGGAAATGTTCCATTACATCTACAGGCGAAACTATTACAAGTTATTCAAACTAAAACGGTAACAAGACTTGGAGAATCTAAACCAAGACCATTAAATCTTCGATTTATAACGGCTACCAATTTAGATTTAAAAGCTGAAGTAGCTAAAAAATTATTTCGCGAAGATTTGTTTTATCGCATTAACACTATGGAAATTGAATTACCTCCTTTACGAGAACGTCTCGAAGACAAAATTCCTTTAGCTTATTTTCTATTGCATAAAATGATGTTTAAATATGAGAAAGACTCAGTAGTTTTTAACCAAAAAGCGTTGGAACAAATAGAAAAACATGCTTGGAATGGAAATATTAGAGAAATGGAGAATCGGATTGAACGTGCCATTATTCTTTGCGAGAATAACATAATTACTTCAACTGATTTAGACCTAGATTTTGTTACTGTTTATGATGAAAAAACGGATGATTTACCTCTATCTGATATAGAAAAAGCAACTATTGAAAAAGTATTAATAAAAAACGATTTCAATATTAGTAAATCAGCTGAAGAACTTGGTTTATCAAGAGCTTCATTATATAGAAGAATAGAAAAATACAATATTACAACACTATAAATATGTTCCATTCTTTCAAAATATACAATCAATTAATATTACGACTACTTTTTATTCTTTTGGGTTTTATAGGTATTCTATTTTTTATATACCAATCGCTTTTCTATACTTCCTTTTTTACTGGTCTTTTACTTGTTTTATTATTCATTGAACTCTTTTTTTATGTAAAAAATGCTTTTTTATTTTATGATAAAACAATTTTAGCAATACTACAAGATGACTTCTCAGCCGATTTTTCAAAACACAAATCCTACAACAATTACAAAAACTTATTTTATCTATATGATACTTTAAAAAACAAACGCAAAGAACAAATATCTACAGATCTTATTTATCAATCCATTTTCAACAATATTGAAACTGGTATTTTAATACTAAAAAAACAAAATGATGATTGGATTATCTTCTTAATGAATGATTATTTCTCTACTCATTTTAAAGTTCCAAAAGTTTCTAAATGGTTTTATCTCAAAAAACAACTCCCCTCACTTTGTAATATCATTGAAGAACAAAATTTTAATGAAATAAAAACCAGCCTTCAAATTAGAGTAAACAAGCAAGATACTCAAACCTTTATTATGCAATCTTCTAGAACAAAAACTTATAATCAAGAATATTATGTTATTTTATTAGATTCTATACAAAAAGTAGTTGAGAAAAAAGAAAAAGAAGCTTGGATTAATTTAATGAAAGTCATTTCACATGAACTTTTAAATTCGCTAACTCCTATTAGATCACTTTCTCAAAATTTAAAAGAGTTAGTTGAACAAGAAAACTTAACAACGGAAGACTTTGATGATATGAAGCAAAGTGTTCAAACCATGCTCAATCGTAGTAATCATTTACAACAATTTGTAGAAAGTTATCGAAAATTAGCCATGTTACCTACTCCTCAAAAAGACAAAACAGAGTTGAATGAAATAATTAATGAAGGATTAAAAATAATGCAACCCTTATTCAAAAAAGAAAGCATTACCGTTCACAATACTATAGATTTTAAACATTGGTTCTTTGTTGATAAATTACAAATGGAACAAGTAATTATTAATCTGCTAACTAATAGTTTATATGCATTAGAAGGCAAAAAAAATAAAGTTATAACTATTGCAGCCGAAACAAAAGAAAAAAGATTATTCATTTCAATTATGGATACAGGTAATGGTATCGATGCAGCAATTGAAGATAAGATATTTCTACCTTTTTTCACTACTAGAAAAGAAGGTGCTGGTATAGGATTAACCCTCTCAAAAAATATAGTTGAAGCTCATGGCGGTTATTTAACCTATTATAATAATGAAAACATCACTTGTTTCACTATTTGCCTAATTGAGTGATGCTAAATTAAAAATCAGGTTCCCAAAAATGTTTTTCAAAATCAACTATCTTGTTATCAATTACTTTTATACCTTCACTTTCTAATAATTGTTGCATTAAATTTGTTCCATCAAAATGATGTTTTCCAGTTAAAAGTCCTTTTCTATTTACTACTCTGTGTGCTGGCACATCTTCCATATTATGACTTGCATTCATTGCATAGCCAACCATTCGAGCAGATCGAACTGCTCCTATTGCTTTCGCAATTGCTCCATAAGAAGTGACTTTACCTTCCGGTATCAATCGAACAATTTCATATACACTTTCAAAAAAACTATCGTTATTTTTTGCTTTTGCTTTCATGATTAAGAAGTAATCATCTTATAAATTGAAGAAATTGCTACAATACCTGTAATAGCTGCGATAAAAAAATTAATATTCTTTATTAAGAAGCTTACTCTATCCTCTATTTTTCTAAAAACCATTGCATAAATATAAAACACTAATAATGTGCCACTTCCCGCACCAACTATAAAGAAAAAATTAGATAAAGGCGAAAAATCGAAAATATTTTTTGATGATAACGTTAAACTTGAAAAAACATAATAAGGTATAGCAAACATATTGAAAGAAGAAAGCATCATACCATATAAAAAACGATTGCTTTTACTTTTGATTTCTACATCTTTCTTAGGTTTTTTAGACTTAATTCCGCTGTAAATAAAAAATAGGGTTAATAGAATAAATATAACTACAGCGAACTTCTTTAAGTTTTCACTCACTGCTGGGTGACTGTCTAAAAATTTAGCAAAATAAAGTCCTAAAAAACATTGAATAATTACAATTGTAGCCGCTCCATATCCAAAAAGCATTCCGGATTTTTTCGTTTCATTTACACTAAGCTTGGCCACCATCATGTTTAACATTCCTGGCGGAATAATACCAATGAAAGCGATAAAAAAACCTAATAGTAAAGAGATCAAATATTCCATTTATGATTTTATCTTAAATTGTATATAGGTAATTGGCTTATTAATTTCAAGATATTGTTTCTCATAAAACGTTTGTATATTAACTACTTCATAAGGTGCTCCTTCATTTTTATATACATTATGATTCGCATACAAAACTTCATGTCCTTCACCGTGCAATAATCCTAAAGTGTATCCATGCATAAATTCACTATCCGTTTTTAAATGCATCAATCCATTTGGCTTTAAAATCTTTTTATAGCGTTCCAAAAAATTAGAATTCGTCATTCTGTGTTTAGTACGCTTGTATTTTATTTGCGGATCTGGAAAAGTAATCCATATTTCATCTACTTCGTTTTCTGCAAAACAATGCTCAATAAGTTCTATTTGGGTTCTTAAAAACGCTACATTATTCATTCCCCCTTCTACAGCAGTTTTTGCTCCTCTCCAAAAACGAGCTCCTTTAATATCTATACCTACAAAATTTTTATGCGGATATTTTTCAGCTAAACCAACAGAATATTCCCCTTTTCCACAACCTAATTCTAAAACAATCGGATTTTCATTTTTAAAAAAATTGCTATTCCATTTACCTCTTAAAGCAAAATTATCTGAAACTACTTCCTCTCTTGAAGGTTGAAATACATTATTAAAAGTTTCGTTTTCTTTAAATCGCTTTAATTTATTTTTACTTCCCACTCTTTTTTAAATTTTTGACAAAATTAATGAAATAAAGTTTTGATAATGATTGATTAACTTTAATTAAAGGTAAAATTTATTTTTTTGCAAGATATTTATTGAATTAAACCACTTTATTTCAATAAAATAGAAATGATTCTTATTGGTAGAAAATGAAAAAAAGAAAAGTAGAACTAGTAGTTATTTCAGATGTACATTTAGGTACTTATGGTTGCCATGCTAAAGAATTATTAGAATATTTATCATCCATAAAACCCAAAACGTTGATTTTAAATGGTGATATTATTGATATTTGGCAATTTAGAAAATCGTATTTTCCTGCAAGTCATCTCAAAGTAATTAAGAAAATAATTTCTCTAAGTACAAATGGTACAAAGGTGTACTATTTAACAGGTAATCATGACGAATTCCTTAGAAAATTTACAGACTTACATTTAGGGAACTTACATTTACTTAACAAATTAGTTTTAGACATTGATAATCAAAAAGCATGGATTTTTCATGGTGATGTCTTTGATTCTTCAATAACTCATGCAAAATGGCTGGCAAAATTGGGTGGATGGGGATATGATTTATTAATTTTAATCAATAGATTTCTGAACTGGATTCTTGTAAAATTTAATCAAGAGCCTTATTCACTTTCAAAAAAAATAAAAAGTAATGTAAAATCTGCTGTTAAATTTATCACTAATTTTGAAAAAGTTTGCACTGAATTAGCTATCGAAAATCAATACGATTATGTAATTTGCGGACATATACATGAACCTAAGATTGAAACTGTTACAACTACTAAAGGCACTACTATTTATTTAAATTCAGGTGATTGGATTGAAAATTTAACAGCTTTAGAATACAATAAAAAGAAATGGAAACTACACAAATATAAACCTGAAGTAGAGTATAATAGTGATGAATTGTATTTTGACTATGAAAATCAATTAGCTGAGCAATTTATAACTTTACTTAAAAAATAAATCTATTCCTAATGCCAAAAAGAATTCTTATAGCACCACTTAATTGGGGCTTAGGTCATGCCACAAGATGTATTCCCATTATTAAAGCACTTGAAAAAAATAATTTTGAGCCTATTATTGCTTCTGATGGTGTTGCACTAGATTTATTAAAAAAAGAATTTCCTCATTTAACACATATATTACTACCTTCATACAATATAAAATATGCTGAAAAAGGAAAAAATTTTAAACTTAAATTATTTTCTCAAGTTCCCAACATCATAAAAGCCATTAATCAAGAAAAAAGAGCAACTAAAGAAATCATCGAGACATACCATATTGAAGGAATCATTTCAGATAATCGATTGGGAATTCATTCAAAAAAAGTACCTTCTGTATTTATTACACATCAATTGAATGTTTTGACTGGTAATACAACATGGATTACAACAAAATTACATCATTATTTTGTAAAAAAATTTAACGAATGTTGGGTTCCTGATAAAGAAAAAGGACCAAATTTATCAGGTGAGTTAGGTCATTTAGAAGAACCATTCAAAAATATAAAATACATTGGCCCTTTAAGTCGTTTATATAAAAAAAACATACCTATAAAATATGAATTAATGATTATTCTTTCTGGTCCTGAACCACAAAGAACCTTATTAGAAAAAAAAATAATTGACGAATTAAAATTCTACAAGAAAAAAACGTTATTCATAAAAGGAGTGGTTGAAAACCAACAAACAGTAGTTGAAAAGAATAACATTACTTTTTATAACTTTATGAATAGCGAACAAATTGAAACTGCCTATAATGAAAGTGAAAAAATTTTATGCCGTTCGGGTTATACAACCATAATGGATTTAGCACAATTGAGTAAAAAAGCATTTTTCATTCCTACTCCTGGTCAATATGAACAAGAATATCTAGCTAAAAAATTTAAAAAAGAAGGTATCGCACCAAGTTGTAAACAAGAAAAATTTGACATTTCAAAATTAAGCAACATTGATTTATATAGAGGGTTTAATCATTACAATACCGACGTAAGTTGGAAAAAACTATTTAGTCTTTTCTAATGTAAATGAAAACTCAGAGCCAATTCCATATTGACTTTCTACATAAATTTTTTCATCATGTCCTTCAATTATGTGTTTAACAATAGCTAATCCCAAACCTGAACCTCCTTCACTTCTTGCACCACTTTTGTCAACACGATAAAATCTTTCAAACAATCTAGGAATATGCTGCTTTTCAATTCCTTCTCCATTATCTGTAATTCTAACAATAATTTTATTATTAACTAAATCTTCAATACTCACTTCGGTAGTACCTCCTTGTTTACCATATTTAATTGAATTCATTACTAAATTGGTTATAACTTGTTGGATTTTTTCTTGATCAGCTATGACTTTTATAGGCTTATAATTGGTGTCAAATGTTAATGAAATATTTTTTTTAGACGCCCTCATTTCTAATAGTTCAAAAACATTCTGAACCACTTCAACTATATTAAACTCAGACAATTCTAAATTCAAATCGCCAGTTTCTAATTTAGTTATCATATCTAAGTCTTTAACAATGTAAATTAACCTTTCTACACCTTTTTCAGCTCTCTGCAAATATTTCTTACGAATATTTTTATCATCCATTGCCCCATCAAGTAAAGTTAGTAAATAACCTTGAACTGTAAATAAGGGCGTTTTTAATTCATGAGAAACATTTCCTAAAAATTCTCTTCGGTATTCTTCTCTAATTTTTAAAGTTTCAATTTCTAACTTTTTGTCTCTGGCAAATTTCTGCACTTCTCTTGTAAGAGTTGCCATATCAGTGGTTATCGGTTGGTTTCTAAAGGAAGCATTTTCAAGAAGAGAAACATCGTCATATATCTTTTTTACTCGTCTGTAAATAAACCGTTCAACCCTATATTGCAAAACAAAAAATGCGAAAACAAATATTATAAAAGCAAAGACGAAGACAAACCAGAGGTTGCTTTTTAATAAAAAATAATTAAAGGCCAATAGTACTCCTGAAGAAAAAAGAGTAATATAGGAAGCTGATTTTACAGCAAACTTATACGATTTTTTAAAATTAATGACCATTAAAATTCTACCTTATAGCCTACTCCTTTGATAGTTTTGAAAAAATCATCACCAATTTTTTCTCTTAATTTTCTAATGTGAACATCAATTGTTCTACCTCCCACTACCACTTCATTGCCCCAAACTTTATCTAAAATTTCTTCTCTTGTAAATACTTTTCCAGGTTTAGTTGCTAGTAGATAAAATAATTCAAACTCTTTTCTTGGCAATATAATTTCTTCTCCTTGATGAATGATTTTATATTCTTCCCTATTGATTTCAATATTACCAAATCGCAAAGTATCCGTAGTGGTGGAATCGTCTTTTAGCCTTCTTAATAAAGCTTTAACTTTGCTCACTAAAATTTTTGGTTTGATAGGTTTCGCTATATAATCATCTGCACCCGCATCAAAACCAGCTACTTGAGAGTAATCTTCAGAACGAGCCGTTAAAAAAGTAATAATAGTATTTTCTAATTCGGGATATTTTCTAATATTTTCGCAAGCTTCTATACCATCCATTTCAGGCATCATTACATCCATAATAATCAAATGAGGTAGTTCTTTTTTTGCTTTCGTTATAGCTTCTTTACCATTTGATGCTGTGATAATTTGATATCCTTCTTGAGATAAATTGTAACCTACGATTTCTAAGATATCTGGTTCATCGTCAACTAATAATATCTTAATTTCTTTTTTTTTCATAAACTTTTGGCATGTTTCTTAGCGGTAAAGGTAAAGATAATATAAAAAGATTCAAGTGCTTAACAATAATTTAATCACTTTACATTTTATTAACCTTATGTAAACGTTTTTATAATTTCCAAGTAACAGTCTAGTAACTTAATTACAATTCCTTTGCACCAAAATTCAACAACACAATGAAATTAAAATTTTTACTAGGCTTTTTGCTATTAACTACGTTAACATTTTCTCAAAATGGAACCGTAAGCGGAGTAATTACAGACAAAGAATTCAATAACGAACCCCTTCCATTTGCAAATGTTCTTATTAAAGGCACCACCATTGGAACATCTACAGATGATAACGGAAAATATAGTTTATCTATAAAACCTGGTAGTTATGTTTTAGAAATAGGTTATTTAGGATATGAAACTAAAGAAATTCCTTTCACTATAAAAGCAGGTGAGAAAAAAGTAATCAATTATACTTTAGCTGCAAGTGGTGTTCAACTTGAAGATGTTGTAATTACACATACAGTAACTAAAGAAAGTGAAGCCGCTGTTTTACAAGACATTCAAAAAGCAGTAGAAATCAAACAAGCTATTGGTGCTCAGGAAATGTCTAGAAAAGGAATTAGTGATGTAGAAGAAGGATTGACTAAGGTAACCAATATTTCAAAAGTAGAATCGAGAGGTTTATTTGTTAGAGGCTTAGAAGATAGATACAACAACCTTTTAATCAACGGCTTACAAGCACCATCAAATAGTCCATTCAAAAAGATTATCCCATTAGATTTGTTTCCTACTGATATTGTAGGTGTACTAAATGTTTATAAGACTTTTAATCCGAATATTCCTGGTGATTTTGCAGGAGCAATGATAGATATAGAAACTTCAGAATCAACAAAATCAGAAACCAAACTTTCAATCGGTTTTGGATATACTACAATGAATAATGGGGAAGATTTTTTAATTTCTTCTGATGCAAATTCTACTCAAGGCTTTTTTGGATTAATAAAAAAAGACAGAGAACTACCTAGTGTATTTGGATCTGTACCAAGTGGTTACCAAATGACTTCGGCTGAATACAAGAATGCTCATGAAAACAATTCATGGAATGTAGATCAGTCTTCAAGTCCAATTAATTCTAGCATAGGATTCTATCACTCTGACAAATATAGTTTTGAAAACGGTAATAAGTTTAGTTATTTACTTTCATTGAATGCAGATAATAAATATTCAATAAGAAAAGGAGTAGATAGAACATTCAATCAAGGACAAGGAAACTATGACAAAAACTTATTTAGAGAAGATTATAAATACAATACATCAAATTCTGCGTTGATTAACTTAAGGTACAAAGCAGATAGAGGTTATATTTCTGTAAATTCATTTTATTTAAGATCAACAGAAAGTTTAATTTCTGATGGTTTAGGTTATTTAAATAGTTTAGAAAACAACCCAAATTTTAAGATTCGCTTAAATCAATTTGAGCAATCTGATTATTTCAATAATCAAATTCTTTTAGGTTATGATTTAACCAAAAATGGCGATCATAGTATCAAAGCTGGTGGTTCATTTGTTAAAACTAATTATGCTCAGCCAGATAGAAAGACAATCGTTGGTACTATGGTAGATAGCGAAAAAATTGATATTTCTTACGGAGGTAACAATCTAAACAGACAGTATCTTCAAATTAAAGGTAATTACTATATGTCAGGACTTTTAGAGTACAATTGGAAATTTGGAAAGGAAGAAAATGACAAAAAAAACAAACTATCTGTTGGTATAAATTCATTTAGAAATAATATTACATCAAAATATAGATTTTTGGCAGGAAGAAATTTAATACCAACTCAATTTGTTACAGAATTAAATACAATTGACGACGTAATAAACGAGGATGTATCAAATGGAATAGTAGCTTTTAGAGAAGAATCTAACGCTGACTATAAAGTAAAGTTAGACCAATTTGTAAATGCTGGATATTTTAATTTATTTTGGAATTTTGGTAAAAAAATCGAGTTGAATGCAGGTTTGAGAGCAGAGAGTTCTTTACGTGAAATAAAATTCCGTCCAATTTCTGCCTCAATTGATGACCCTTATTCTAAAGATAAAGATAATCAATTGGATTTACTACCATCAGCAAATATCAAGTATGCATTAAGTGAAGAAAGTAATATTAGATTTGCTTTATCAAAAACTATTGTTCGTCCTGTAACAATGGAATTATTACCTATTCAGTTTGTGAATCCAGATGCTACAGTAGAGTTAGGAAATCCAAATTTAAAAAATTCGGAATCATACAATTTAGATTTAAAATATGAAATGTTTACTGATAAAAACGAAATGTTTGCAGTAGGCCTTTTTGGGAAACAAATTAACAATCCAATTGAACGAATATTTATACCAACAGCTAGCAGTGGTGGTCAAATAACTACATATAGTAATTCAGATCAAGCTACATTATTTGGAGCTGAATTAGAATTCATTATACAACTATCAAGAATTAGTAAACAATTAGATAATTTTTCATTTGGGTTTAATACTTCCTTAATGAAAACAGATGTAAAAGTAAATAAGTTAGTAAATACACTTGAAAACAACAATAGTAGAAGTTTACAAGGAGCATCAGAATGGCTTATAAATGCTGATTTAAAATATGAATTTGAATTAGCCAAAGATTTAAAAAACTCAATGACATTAGTTTACGGTGTTTACGGGGATAGAATATATGCTGTTGGAACTGCTGGTTTAGATCACATTTATGAAAAACCTTTTAACAAATTAGATTTTGTTTGGTCGAGCCAAATCAGTGAAAATTTATCGGGTAAATTCTCAGTTGATAATATTTTAAATCCATATTATAGATATGAGTTAGGAGATAAAAGTACAGTAAATATTGTAGAAGATTCATTAATCATGAGGGAATACAAAAGAGGAGTTGGCTTTTCATTTGGATTGACTTACTCATTCTAACAAAATTAAAAAGAGCTTTTCAAAATTGAAAAGCTCTTTTTAATTTACCTAAACTTAACAATACTAGAATTACTTAATCTTTTCATAATTTCCTTATAACAATAACAAAACTTCTTGAATCTATTTTTGTATCAAATTATTAAACAACAATTACAATGAAAAAATTACTATTTAGTGCTGCTTTTTTAAGTTTAATTTTTACTGGATGTTCATCAGATGATGATGAAACTATTAACAATGGACCTTCAGTTGGAGAAATTACTGGTGATATAACCACTAATACAAGTTTACCTCTAGGAAATTATACTTTAAAAGGAATTGTTAGAGTAAAAAGTGGTGCAAAATTAACAATAGCTGCAGGTTCAAAAATCACAGCTGATGTAACAAATGGAGTTGATGCTTTGGTTGCTGAAAATGGAGGAAAATTAGAATTAATTGGAACTGCTGCTGAGCCAATTGTATTAACTGAATTATCACAAACGCCAGGATCTTGGGGTGGAATAATTATATATGGTGATGCTCCTATAGTAGGTGCAAGTGGTGTAACATCTGCAACATCTGAAGATGGGCTTAACCTACCTTATGGAGGAAGTAATTCAAACCACAATGGAGGCACTTTAAAGTATGTTAGAGTTGAATATGCTGGTAAAAAAATTACTGATGGAACAGGAGAAATGAATGGTTTCTCATTTTATTCTGTTGGTTCAGGAACTACTTTAGATCATTTAGTATCATATAAAGGAGCTGATGATGGTTACGAATTTTATGGAGGTACAGTGAGTGCTACAAATTTAATCTCTTACGGAAACTATGACGATTCTTTCGATTGGCAAGATGGATGGAGAGGACAAAACAACTCAAATTGGTATGCATATCAAACTGTTACTGGTAATTTCGGTATGGAAATTGAAGCAAAATCTGTTAATAATGATTTTTGGCCAGTTGTTACAAACATTACTTTAAAAAGAGCTCCTGGTACATTAACTGAAAATGCTTCCGTAGAATATGATGCTATACAATTTAAAAAAGAAGGTAATGGAGTATACTCAAATATTTTAATTGAAGGGTATTCAGATGTAAATGCTGTTGCTGTAAGAATTCAAGATGCAAATACAAATACCAATCAAGTAAACGGGAATAAAATTAAATTAACCGATGTTAAAATAGTAGGAGGAACTACAGAAACAGGCTCAGGTTCATCATCATTTACTGTTGCTTTCCCTTCTGGACAATTAACAACATCTTCGACAGCTGCTGGTGCTAACTTAACTGCTGGTGCATGGGCTACTGTTAATGGTGTTAATTTACTACAATAAGCTATATTTTATATATTAAAAGATAATAACATTTTTTCTATAATAAAAGTTAAAAATCCCTCAAAATGAGGGATTTTTTATTTGGCATTGTTATTGCAATAAAAAAAAGTGTTATATTTACAATCTAATCAGTATGCTAGTGATAAAAAAATACTTTTATATTATTCTTTTTTGTACTCTTTTATTTTCTGTAGACACATTGTCACAGAACAGTAAAAACAATACTTCAAGTACAAGCACTACTCAAGAACCTTCAATTGAGGGTCTTACTATTTATCCTAATCCAGTTAACAATGGAAAAATTTATATTACCTCAAAACTAGGCCTTGAAAAAAAGGTAGAAATTTTTGATGTCTTAGGTAAAAAAGTTTTTGAAGCCATAGTAACAACCAAAGAAGTTAATATTAGCTCATTAAACACTGGAGTTTATATTGTAAAAGTAAAAGAAGGAGACAACTCGGCTACTAGAAAACTAATTATCAATTAATTAGTCCTTGTTTTATATTTCTAAATTAACTATTATTTTACATACCTATTTTCGTAAAAACGAAAATAGTTACTATATTTGTACACATTAAAAAAACTTAAAAAAATGAAAAAACTTTACTTTTTATTTACTTTATTTATAACTTTTCTGTCATTTGCACAATCTACAGATTTATATTTCAGCATGTATGCAGAAGGTTCTTCTAATAATAAATTTTATGAGATTTACAACGGAACAGGATCGTCAGTTGATTTAGGCAACTATTCCGTAGAACTATATGCTAATGGTGCTACTACAGCTACCAATACTTTAACATTTCCTGCATCAACTATGTTAGCTTCAGGAGATGTATATGTAGTTTATAATTCATCATCTAATGCAACTATAATAAGCGCAGGAGACATCAGCTCTTCAACATGTAATTATAATGGAGATGATGCATTAGCACTTTTAAAGTTAGGAAGTGTAATTGACGTAATTGGACAAATTGGAAGCGACCCAGGAACAGCATGGAATGTTGGAAGTACAACTGGAGCAACTGTAAATCATACTTTAGTTAGAAAAAATTCTGTTTGTAGCCCAAATCCTGTAGCTTTATCTTCTTTTGGAACAGACGATACTACTTCAGAATGGATAGTATATGCAATTGATGCAGAATGGGGTCAAATTGGATCTCATAGTGGCTGTTCAACTTTACCATCATTAGCAATATCATCTCCATCTAACGCAACACTTTTCAACCCTTTAACAACTTCTGTGAATGTTTCTTTTTCTGTTGCCAATTTCACAGTTGCTAATGGTACTGGAGATGGTTATATTAAATACTCTGTAAACGGAGGAAGTGCAGTAGATCAATTTGATACTTCAGATATCGTTATCCCTGTTACGCAAGGAGGTTCTTATGCAGTTGCATTAGAATTAGTTGATAATGCAGGAAATCCTTTATCAACTCCTATCACTGACAACGTAGTGTTTTCCGTAGACATCTTGTATGTAATGCAAGATATTGCTGGTTTAAGAGCAGATGTACTTTCAAACGGCGTTGGTAGATATTACCAAATTAACTCTACACCAACCATTACTTACAAAAGAGCAACTAGAAATCAAAAATACATACAAGACGGAACTGCTGCTATTTTAATTGACGATAATAATGGTATAATAACTGTAGGAAACCAAGGAGATGGATTATCTGGGCTAGTAGGACAATCTTTTGATTTTAATGGTTTATTGGAATTTGTACCAGTGCAAAATGCAACTGTAGCTACTGGAGCTACAATTACCCCACAAGTAGTAACAATTGCCGATGTTATAGCTACACCAGAAGATTACGAAAGTGAATTACTTCAAATTAACGGAGTAACTTTTGATGCTACAAATACAACATTTGCAACTAATACAAATGTACCTGTAACTGCACCTACAGCAACTACATTCAGACCTATTTTTTCTGAAGCAGATTATATTGGTCAAAACATTCCAACTTCAGCAACAAATATTATCTGTTTTGCTGGTCAAAGTACAGCTGCAAATGTTCCAACTACAAATCAAGTGTACTTAGTAGCAAGAAGTTTAGCTGATTTAACATTAGAAACTAAATCTTTTGATGCTATCGCTGGTTTAAAAATGTATCCAAACCCTTTAACAGGTAACATCTTAAACTTCTCATCGAATGCAAATGCAGCTATGACTGTTCAAGTATATGACGTTTTAGGTAAAGAAGTAGTAAAAGGAAATGTAATCAACAATACTTTTAATACAGGTAACTTAAACGCGGGTATTTACATTGTAAAAATTACAGAAGAAGGAAAAACTGCTACTAGAAAATTAGTAGTGAAATAATAATTCCTTTAAAATATTTATTAAAAAGCACCAATATTCTCTTGGTGCTTTTTTTATTTTATACTTTTGCAGGTATTCGAAACAGAATATGGTTTCAGTAATTCATTATGATTCACACAGAGGATATATTTACAATTTCAAGCAAAAAAGATTTTGAAAAACTTACCTTAAAAGTTTTTCGTTACCAATTTGACAATAACAAAGTCTATAACGAATTTTGTACTTTATTGAAAAAAGATAAATCTAATGTAAAAACAATCCTAGATATTCCTTTCTTACCCATACAATTTTTCAAAAGTCATGAAATTGTGAGCACAACCAACTCTGTTCAGGAAACTTTCACAAGTAGTGGAACAACCGGTATGCAAACTAGCAAGCATTTGGTAACCGACGTTTCGTTATACGAACAAAGTTACCGTAAGGGTTTTGCAGAGTTTTATGGCAACATTGAAGATTATTGCATTTTAGCTTTACTTCCTTCCTATTTAGAACGCGAAGGTTCTTCTTTAATTTATATGGTTGATGATTTAATCCAAAGTAGCACCCACCCAGATTCTGGCTTTTACTTAAATAATTATGAAGATTTGATTGCCAAATTGATTGCCTTAGATCAATCGGGACAAAATGTAATTTTAATTGGGGTAACGTATGCTTTATTAGATTTAATAGAAAAACATACTTTTCAATTGAAAAACACGATCATTATGGAAACGGGTGGTATGAAAGGAAAACGAAAAGAAATGATTCGAGAAGAATTACACGCTATTTTAAGCCACGGTTTTGGTGTACCTGTTATACATTCCGAATACGGCATGACCGAGCTTCTATCGCAAGCGTATTCACTTGGTAACGGTATTTTTGAATGCCCACCTTGGATGCAAATTCTTATACGCGATACAGAAGATGCTTTATCCTATGTTACTAATGGAAAAACAGGAGGAATTAACGTTATTGATTTAGCCAATGTCAATTCGTGTTCGTTTATTGCCACACAAGATTTGGGAAAAAAATATCCCAACCATTCTTTCGAAGTGTTGGGACGTTTTGATCATTCTGATATTAGAGGTTGTAATCTAATGGTTTTATAGTTCTCGACTCCGCTCGAACTGACAATCTCGACTGGCTTGAACCATATACTTAAACAAACCACTGGATTATTTAACCCTTATTACATAATAGTTTTTCCTCCCTTTTTGCAATAATAAGAACTGATTAGCAATTAAATCTTCTTCTGTAATTCTTCTTTCTTCCGTAACTTTTACTTTATTTAAAGAAACTGAATTTTGCTTTA
The DNA here is from genome assembly GCF_902506265.1 of Flavobacterium sp. 9AF. Taxonomy (GTDB): domain Bacteria; phylum Bacteroidota; class Bacteroidia; order Flavobacteriales; family Flavobacteriaceae; genus Flavobacterium. Next base: position 1,650,883 of record NZ_LR733556.1, read on the forward strand.
ATTCTCTTCTAGCATCACTATTTGAATCTAAAAAATTAGTCTTAGTTGCTAAAGCCGAAACCATATCCAAACCAGCATCAAAATCAGCTTTAGAAATAGAAGCCATTTTTATACCTTTAAAAATATTCAACAAATCATCCTCAGACATATTGTTTAGTTCTACCATATCTTTACTAAAGAATGCATTTGATGCAACAATAGCTCTTTCAAGTTCTTCTTTTGAGTGTACCAATATCATTAATTCTTCAGCCAAACGTTTTTGCAATACTCTTAAATGGGGCGCTTCGTTATGCTCCGCAATTAATTTTTCTACTGTATCTTCGTCTAAAAACGTGAAAATTTTAATATATTTTTCTGCATCAACATCGGTAGTATTTAACCAAAATTGGTAAAAAGTATATGGAGTGGTTTTATCGGCATCTAACCAAACATTCCCTCCTTCCGATTTTCCAAACTTAGAACCATCTGCTTTTGTGATTAACGGACAGGTCATGGCATAGGCTTTGGAACGCTCTTCATTATCCACGTTCATTCTACGAACTAATTCTGTACCCGTTGTAATATTTCCCCATTGATCACTTCCGCCCATTTGCAACAAACAATTGTATTCTTTATTCAAATGGTAGAAATCGTAACCTTGAATTAACTGGTATGTAAATTCTGTAAAACTCATTCCTTCACTCCCTTCGTCACCACTTAAACGTTTCTTTACAGAATCTTTTGCCATCATGTAATTAACGGTAATACGTTTCCCCACATCTCGCGCGAAATTAATGAATGAAAAATCTTTCATCCAATCATAATTATTGACCAATATAGGAGCAGCAGCATCTGTTGCATTGAAATCTAAAAAACGAGACAAAACGCGTTTAATACCTTCTACATTATGATTTAATGTAGCTTCATCTAACAAATTGCGCTCATTTGATTTTCCAGAAGGATCACCAATCATCCCTGTTGCACCACCTACCAAAGCAATAGGCTTATGACCAAACTTTCGCAAATGCATCAGTAAAATGATGGGCACTAAACTTCCTATATGTAAAGAATCAGAGGTAGGATCAAAGCCAATATAAGCCGTGGTCGACTCTTTAACTAATTGCTCTTCTGTTCCAGGCATCATATCATGAATAAGCCCTCTCCATCTTAATTCTTCTACTAAATTCTTCATTTTTATAATTAATTTTCGCAAATATATCAATTTTAAAAACCAAATTTCCTATTCCAAATTCCAAATTTTATTAAAATTTTAAAAAATATTCTGAAATTCATTTTATCAAAAGTCAAACAATCTCTTTATATTTACCCTATGATATTAGTTACAGGCGCAACAGGTTTAGTTGGTTCTCATTTATTACTTCAACTCATTACAGAGAACGAATCGGTTATAGCATTATATAGAGATAAAGATAAAATTCAAGCAGTTAAATCTGTTTTTGAATACAAAAACCATTTGGATTTATTTGAAAAAGTTCAATGGATACAAGGCGATATACTTGACATTCCTTCTTTAGAAATTGCTTTTCAAAATGTAAAAGAAGTATATCATTGTGCTGCTTTAATATCATTCGACCCAAAAGATGAAGAAAAATTAAGAAAAACAAACATTGAAGGAACCTCAAATATCGTTAATTGTTGCATTGATTTTAAAATTAATAAACTGTGCTATGTGAGTTCAATTGCTGCGTTAGGTGACACTAAAGAAAATGAATACATCATTACTGAAGCAACCGAATGGAATCCTGAAAAGCTACATAGCGACTATGCGATTTCAAAATACGGTGCTGAAATGGAAGTATGGAGAGGACATCAAGAAGGCTTAAATTGCATTATTGTGAATCCTGGAATCATCTTTGGCTATGGTTTTCCCCTGCAGGGCAGCAGCACTTTCTTTAATGCTACTAAAAAAGGAAACACCTTTTACACTAAAGGAAAAATTGGCATTATTACAGTTGAAGATGTTGTTACTATCATGGTTTTATTAATGAAAAACAATATAATGAATGAGCAATTTATTTTAGTTGCAGAAAATCCAACTTATGAAAACGTTTTATATTGGATTGCTGATGCTATGAATTTAAAAAAGCCTTTTATTAATACAAATAAAACCCTAACTAAACTGACTTGGAAAATGGATTGGTTTATTACAAAATTAACCAACAGAAAACGCAAGTTCACAAAGAATTTAGCTATTGCATCCCATAATAAAAATAGCTATTCCAATGATAAAATTAAAGAAAAATTACATTATAAGTTTATTGAGATGAAAGATTATCTTGCTTCTTTGTCAAAGACTTATTATTAAACTCTCTTTTTCTTTCCTGATTTTTTTCAGAATTTTTCCTATTCTCTTGAGCTAATAAAGTATCTATTTCAACTTTAGATTGGTCTATTCTTTCTGAAACTTTCTGAAACATTTTATGGTAATTCTTTATATCCGCTGCATAATAGCGCTGATTTTGATAATAGGTTGTACTATCAATATTATACTTCAGATAAATATAATTTTTTATTCTAATTTTATTTTCTGTTAGCTTATTAGGCATATATGCTTCTGCAGCTTGTAATAAGGCGGTATCGTATAAAATATTCAACATTGTCTCTTCATCCAATAACTTATCTGGTTTAGGCACAGGTCTCTCGTTACAAGAGAATAAAACAACAAGAGCGAACAAAAAAAACTTTTTCATTTTTACAACTATTTAATAAACCATAAAAAATTAAATATCTAAATCTATTTTTCGATTAATTTTAAATCAAAAACAAACTTTATAAATTATTCTCTTTCAAACAATAACCTCTTTGCTGCTTTTAATTCTTTAAATCTTCCATTTGAATAGATCAATTTTCCATTTACAAAAGTATGGGTAACTCTAGATTTAAAATTAGTTCCTTCAAAAGGTGACCAACCACAATGATATAGAATATTTTCTTTTTTTACATTCCAAGGCAAATGAGGGTTTATGATAACTAAATCTGCATAATAACCTTCTTTAATAAAGCCTCTTTTTTCTATTTTAAAAATTTTTGCAGGATTATGACACATTTTTTGAACCACTTTTTCAACCGTTATTTTTCCTCTATGTACTGCCTCAAACATAGCCACTACAGCATGTTGTACTAATGGTCCTCCAGAAGGGCAAGTAGTATAAGGATTTATTTTTTCTTCTAAAGTATGTGGTGCATGATCCGTTGCTATCACATCGATTTTATCTTCTAATAGAGCTGTCCATAATGCTTCTCTATCTTCTTTTGTTTTTACCGCAGGATTCCATTTAATCAAAGAACCCTTGTTTTCATAATCTTCATCACTAAACCATAGATGATGCACACAAACTTCGGCTGTAATCTGTTTTTGTTCCAATGGAATTTTATTGGTAAACAATTCCATTTCTTTAGCTGTTGACAAATGAAATACATGTAATCTTGCACCTGTTTTTTTTGCTAATTCTATTGCTTTAGAAGAAGACAAATAACAAGCTTCGGCACTTCGTATTAAATGATGGTATTTCACTGGAATATCATCACCATATTCTGCTTTATATTTTTCTAAATTAGTTTTTATAGTGGCTTCATCTTCACAATGTACGGCAATAAGCATTTTAGTAGAGGAAAATATTTTTTCTAATACTTCTTGGTTATCTACAAGCATATTTCCTGTAGAAGAGCCTAAAAACAATTTTATTCCAGCTACATTTCTCGGATTAGTTTTTAATACTTCGTCTAAATTATCATTGGTACCACCCATCATAAAAGAATAGTTAGCATAAGAAGTCGCAGCTGCAATTTCATATTTTTGTTCTAATAATTCTTGGGTTACAGCATTGGGCACTGTATTAGGCTGTTCTATAAACGAAGTTATTCCACCGGCAATAGCGGCTTTACTTTCAGAGGCAATATTTCCTTTATGTGTTAATCCAGGCTCTCTAAAATGAACTTGGTCATCAATAGCACCCGGAATTAAATAACTTCCTTCTGCATCGATAATAACACAATCAGAAGATTTCAAACTTATTTGTTCGGCAATCTCTTTGATGATTTCGTTTTCAATTAAAACATCTCCTTCAAAGATTGCTCCTTCATTGACAATTTTAGCATTTTTAATTAAAAAAGTACTCATTATAGTTGGTTAAAGATTTTTCTTACTCTTAGCATTATTACTCCAAAAACAGCTTCCCTAATTATTGATCCACTCATTTTTGATTGCCCTTTTGTTCGATCAGTAAAAATAATAGGGACTTCTACTATTTTAAACTTTTTAACATAGGCTCTATATTTCATTTCTATTTGAAACGCATAACCTATGAATTTTATTCTATCTAAATTAATTTTTTCTAAAACATTTCTTCTATAGCATATAAAACCAGCTGTAGCATCATGTATTTTCATACCCGTTATCATTTTAACGTAGATAGATGCAAAGTACGACATTAAAACCCTGTTTAAAGGCCAGTTTACTACGTTTACACCGGTGGAGTATCTAGATCCGATAGCTACATCGGCATTGCTAGAAGCGCAAGCAAATAAAAGCCTTTCAAGATCTTTAGGATTATGAGAAAAATCGGCATCCATTTCAAAAACATATTCGTACCCATGAGATAATGCCCATTTAAAACCATGAACGTATGCTGTTCCTAATCCCGATTTTTTCGTCCTTGTTGAAAGAAAAAGTCTATCCATGTATTTTTGTTGAAGTTCTTCTACTCTTTTTGAAGTACCATCGGGAGAATTATCATCTACGATTAAAACATGAAAATGAGATTCCAAAGAAAAAACTGCATCTATAATATTGTCTATATTTTCTATTTCATTATAGGTAGGTATGACTACTATTGCCTTCAACATTTTAATTAATTAATTTTCGCTTACAAAAATAAACTATTTATCAACTATATCTCTTAATAAATTTATAATAATTAAGTGAAGTTATTTTTTGTAAATTTGCTTCAAATGTTAGCAATACAGTTTCACGAAAGAATTATACAAGTTAACGATTGGGCAACAATTTTATTTGTCCTTAGTTTTGTTATACTTGCTATTAACAAAAATGTATTTCAAGCTCGATTTAGTGAGTTTATAAAATTAGCTATTTCTGACAAATACACTAAAATTTATAAAGACACCAGTAATTTAATGAGTGGCTTTACAATTTCTATGTTTGTCATTCAACTTTTTTCTTTTGCTTTTTTTATTTATCTGTTTTTAAAACAATTTCAAAATACAAAAACAGATGATGGTATTTTGTTTCTACAAATATTTACTTTTTTAAGTGTATTTATTTTATCCAAGTATTTGATCGAAAAAATTATTGCAACAACTTTTAAGATTGAAGAGTTTAATGAACAATTTAACTTATTTAAAGTTAGCTATCGCACATATTTTGGAGTATTACTTTTGCCTATTGATATAATCCTATTTTACAATCCACTTATAAATAAAAATTGGATTTTTTATACTGTGATAATAGTTGTAATCATAGCAAATTTAACTATCTATTTTACCGCCTTAAAAATCTATCAAAATTTGGTATTCCGTAAAATATTTTATTTTATTTTATATCTTTGCACCCTTGAAATAGCACCTTACTATTTTATCTATTATTTTATTACAAAAAATTAGAACAAAGCGTATGTCAAATTTAAAAGTGAAAACAATTTTGGTTTCACAACCAGAGCCTAAAGTAGAGAATTCTCCCTATTTTGAGTTACAAAACAAACTTAAAGTTAAAGTTGACTTCAGACCTTTTATTCATGTAGAAGGTGTTCCGGCCAAAGAAATCAGGGCTCAAAAAATCGATTTAAACAATTTTACAGCTATCATTTTAACTAGTAGAAATTCTGTAGATCATTTTTTTAGAGTTGCTGAAGAAATGCGCTTTAAGGTTCCTGAAGACATGAGGTATTTTTGTCAATCCGAAGCGGTTGCTTTTTACTTACAACGTTACGTTGTTTATAGAAAGAGGAAAATTTATGTTGGTCAAAAAGATTTTGTAGATTTAGCACCACTAATAAAAAAATACAAAGATGAAAAATTTTTGTTACCCGCTTCTGACCAATTAAATTATGACATTCCTCAAACGCTGGATAGTTTAAAAATTTCTTGGACACCTGCAATTTTTTACAGAACAGTAATGAGTGATTTATCAGACTTGAAAGACGTATATTATGATGTTTTGGCTTTTTTCAGCCCAACAGGAATCAAGTCTCTTTTTAAAAATTTTCCAGACTTTAAACAGAACAACACAAGAATTGCGGTTTTTGGTTCAACTACTCAAAAAGAAGCAATTGATAGTGGTTTGCGAGTTGATATAATGGCTCCATCACCTGGAACTCCATCTATGACTGGAGCTCTTGAAAAATATATTTCTGAAGTAAATAAAGGCAAATAACAAGTACATTTTCATTATACTTATAATAATAAGGGTTCTAAAATTTATATTTTAGAACCCTTAATTATTTAGTTTATGTTTATTATAAAGCTGGACCAGCTTTAACTAACTGTTTTCCTTCTTCATTGTCTGTATATTGCTCAAAGTTTTTAACAAATCTAGAAGCTAAATCTTTAGCTTTCTCTTCCCAATTTGAAACATCAGCATACGTCTCTCTTGGATCTAAAATAGAAGAATCCACATCATGCAAAGCCACAGGCACATTAAAATTGAATACAGGAATCACTTTAGTTTCCGCTTTCTCGATTGAACCGTCTAAAATAGCATCGATAATCGCACGAGTATCTTTTATAGAAATTCTCTTACCTGTTCCATTCCATCCTGTGTTAACCATATAAGCGGTTGCCTTATGCTCCTCCATTTTCTTAACCAATTCTTCACCATATTTAGTAGGATGCAAAGATAAAAAAGCCTTTCCAAAACAAGCTGAAAAAGTAGGTTGTGGTTCTGTAACACCTCTTTCAGTTCCTGCTAATTTAGCCGTAAAACCAGATAAAAAGTAATATTTAGTTTGTTCAGGAGTTAATTTAGATACTGGAGGCATTACTCCAAAAGCATCAGCCGTAAGAAAAATTACTTTCGTAGCATGACCTGCTTTAGATACTGGTTTAACAATATTCTCAATGTGCTCAATTGGATAAGATACACGCGTATTTTGAGTTACTGATCCATCTGCAAAATCGATTTTACCATTAGCATCTAAGGTTACATTCTCTAATAAAGCATTTCTTTTAATCGCCTTATAAATATCTGGTTCATTCTCAGCACTCAAATCAATTGTTTTAGCATAACAACCTCCTTCAAAATTAAAGACACCATCGTTATCCCACCCATGCTCATCGTCACCAATTAATTCTCTCTTAGGATCTGTTGAAAGTGTTGTTTTACCTGTACCAGACAAACCAAAGAAAACTGCAACATCACCATCTTTCCCTTTATTAGCCGAACAATGCATCGAAGCAATTCCTTGTAAAGGCAAGTAGTAATTCATCATGGAAAACATTCCTTTCTTCATTTCTCCACCATACCATGTTCCTCCAATTAATTGAATTTTTTCAGTTAAATTGAACGCTACGTATACTTCAGAATTTAAATTATGTTTTTCAAAATCTTTGAATGATGCTTTAGAAGCATTCATTACAATAAAATCGGGATCACCAAAATTTTCCAATTCAGCTTCAGTAGGTCGAATAAACATATTTTTAACAAAATGTGCTTGCCAAGCTACTTCCATTATAAAGCGTACTTTTAAACGTGTATCTTCATTGGCTCCACAAAAAGCATCAACTACATATAATTTTTTTTCAGATAACTGATTTACAGTAGTTTCTTTAAGCGCATTCCACGTTTCTGTTGAAATTGGTTTATTATCATTTACCGCTTTATCAGAAGTCCACCAAATAGAATCTTGGGTTACCTCATCTTTTACAATATACTTGTCTTTTGGAGATCGACCTGTAAATTCTCCTGTCATAACATTCACTGCACCAAGTTCTGACAATTGACCTCTTTCAAATCCTTTTAAATCTTCACTTAATTCTTCTTGGTATAAAAACTCATAAGAAGGATTGTAAATAATTTGTGAAGCGTTTTTAATTCCATATTTTTCCAACGAAATCGTTTTCGTAAATTGGGCGTAGCTATTCATAAAAAATGAGTTATGTTGTATGTTTTTAAAGTGCAAAATTATAAATTTAATTTTAGAATGAAGAACGAATTGTCATTTTTTAGCAAAAACACAATAAAACATGTACATCCAAGAAACAATTAACAACAATCCACCTATAGGTGTTAGTGGACCTATTAACTTAGTTTTTATTGTAGTTAATGCCAAAGTGGCTAAAACATAAATAGATCCTGAAAAGAGAGTTATACCAATAATAACTAAATAAAAAATCACTCCTTTTTCTTTCAATGTTAATATAGAGGAATTGGCCAAAAACAATAAGAACAAGGCATGATAAATTTGATAACGCACACCCACTTCAAAAGTATTTAGCTGATCTACGGTGAGTACTTTTTTTAAACCGTGAGCTCCAAAAGCACCTAAAATGATTGCAATAGTCCCTAAAAGCAAGGCTGTTAAAATAATTTTCTTTTCCATTTTATTTTTTTACAAAAATAGGAACTATTTTTTTTTCAATAATTTACCATTTTTTAGTTTTTTTTAACGCACTTAAAACAAATGTGCTATTTTGTTTTTTATATCTTGCATCACAAAACCAAACCATAATTCCATATGAAAATAAAAAGTTTTAGATTAGACAGAAATTACTTATCGCTATCTTTAATTTGTCTTCTTCTACTTATTGGACAACATTCTGAAGCACAAAGTAGAAAAAAAAGAAAAGAAAAAGAAGCTGCAGCTTTAGCAGCAAAAGAAAAAAAGAGCGACAAGAAAACCATTGCGGAATTAATCAAACAAAGTAAAAAAATAGAAGGTCTTTTTACCATCTACCAAGACACAGTGAATGGAAGCATTCAAATGCTTGTTAAGGAAGACCAAATAGGAAAAAACTTTATTTACTTCAATCAAATTGCCGATGGAGCAGCCGATATCGGTCAATTTAGAGGTTCTTATGGAGAATCTGTAGTATTTAAAGTAGAGAAATATTTTGATAAAATTGAATTTATTACACAAAATACTTCTTTTTATTTCGATCCAAACAATCCCATTTCAAAATCGCAAGATGCAAATTTGAGCCATGGGAATATGGCAAGTGAGAAAATATTAGCATCTGATACAGAAAAAAAAATATACTTAATATCGGCAAATGACCTTTTTTTAAAAGAGACCTTGTCACAAATAAAACCTTCAAAATCTCCATCTGCTTCACCTTTCTCCTTTTCATTAGGTAACTTAGACAAAGATAAAACTAAGATAAATGCTATAAGAAATTATCCTGAAAATACTGATGTTGCTGTAGAATATGTTTATTCTAATCCCTCTGTTTTAAATAACGGTTCAAACTCTTTATCTGATGGTAGAAATGTAAGCATAAAAGTGTATCATAGTTTTATCGCAATACCTGAAAACAATTATGAAATTCGTCTTGATGACCCAAGAGTAGGTTATTTCACCACAGAAGTTAATGATCAAACAGCGACAAATTCAACTCCTTACAGAGATTTAATTCATCGCTGGAATCTAGTAAAAAAAGACCCAAATCTTCCTCTATCTGAACCAGTCACTCCTATTACTTGGTGGATAGAAAACACGACACCAATAGAATGGAGACAAACTATTACCGAAGGTGTGCTAGAATGGAACAAAGCTTTTGAAAAAGCTGGATTTAAAAACGCTATGGTCGTTAAAATCCAACCTGATGACGCAACTTGGGATGCTGGTGATATTCGTTACAATGTATTAAGATGGACTTCCTCACCTAACCCAGCATTTGGAGGCTATGGACCAAGTTTTGTAAATCCATTAACGGGTGAAATTTTAGGAGCTGACATAATGCTAGAATATGTACATTTTACCAATAGAGTTTTATATGATAAATTATATGATTTATCTGCTAGTGCAACAAATGAAGAATTAAATACTTCAAAAACCAATCCTCATTTTTGCTCACTTGGACATATTATGCACGAAAACACGATGTTCGGTCAAGCGCTTCTTAGCACTGTAGCTAATTCTGATTTAGAAATGGCACGCATGAAAAAAGAAGCCATGCTCGCTTTGGTAATGCACGAAGTAGGTCATACTTTAGGTTTAAACCACAATATGAAAGCAAGTCATATTTTTTCGCCAGAGCAATTAAACAACCCTGATTTTATTAAAGGTAAAGCTTTAACTGGTTCGGTAATGGATTATGCAGATATTAACATTACATTAGACAGAACAAAACAAGGACAATATTATGATACTTCAGTAGGCCCATATGATATTTGGGCAATACAATTTGGTTATACTCCTTTCCCATCGGAATTAGAAAAAAAATCCTTATTAAATAAATCTACACAACCAGAATTAATTTTTGGTAATGATGCTGATGACATGCGTTCTCCTGGTAAAGCTATTGACCCAAGAGTAATGATAGGAGATTTATCTAATGACCCTATAACTTATTCGATAAACCGTTTTAAATTGGTTGACAATACAATGAAAGAGGTAAAAGATAAATTTACTAAATCTGGTGAATCATATCATGAATTGAGGAGGGTTTATTATTTATTAAGCAATCAAAAGAACATTGCTGCTGGAGTCATTTCGAGGTTCATTGGTGGTGTTTATGTGGATAGAGCTATGGCTGGACAACTATCCGAAGCTAAACCCTACACTCCTGTTAGTTTGGAGGATCAAAAAAGAGCAATGAATGCACTAGAAACCTATGTATTTTCACCTAATGCTTTTAATGCGCCTAACGAACTTTATAACTTTTTAGCCATGCAGCGAAGAGGATATAACTTTTTTAATGGTCCTGAAGATCCAAAAATTCATTCACAAGTTTTACAATATCAAACCAATATCTTAGATCATATATTGCATTTTAATACTTTACAAAGAATTGTTGACAGCGAATTATATGGAAATAAATACCATTTAACTAATTTTATGGCCGATTTAAGTAATGCTATTTTTAAAGCAGATGTTTATAGTAACATTAATACTTTTAGACAAAATTTACAAGCCGAATACACGAATCGATTAATTGAAATAGCAAAAAACGATCCTAAAAATAAAAATTCTAATGTAGTTAAATCAGTTGCCTTACAAAACTTAAAAACTATAAGAAAAATGCTATCCACTCCAGCGAGTATCGATTTATCGACTAAAGCTCATAAGGATTATTTAGTAACTCTAATCGACAATAATTTGAAAGAAATAAAATAAGCTTACTTTTCTTTTTAAAACAATAAAGCGTCCAAAATTTAAAATGGGCGCTTATTTTTTATACAAAATTTAAAAAGCAAAAAGGCTACACTACAAATAATTTATAATATATTTTATATAAAATTTTTATAAATATAACATTTTACTATCTTCGTGTGATATTTTTGAAAATCTAATCATGAGAAACATTTTAGTTATTGGTGCTGGAAGAAGTGCCTCATCTTTAATCAAATATTTATTAGAAAAATCTGAAAAAGAAAAATTACATATAACTATTGCTGATTTATCTTTAGAATTAGCTGAAAAAAAAGCAGGCAATCACCCAAATGCCAGACCTATTTTATTTGATATTTTAAATGCTGAACAAAGAAAAAAGGAGATTGAAAGAGCAGATATTGTTGTATCGATGCTACCAGCATATATGCATTTAGATGTAGCAAAAGATTGTCTTTATTATAACAAACATATGGTAACTGCTTCATATGTAAGTCCGGCCATGCAAGAGTTAGATTCTGAAGCAAAAGAAAAAGGATTGATTTTTATGAATGAAATAGGTCTAGATCCAGGAATAGACCATATGAGCGCAATGAAAATCATAGATGAAATAAGGGACAAAGGAGGAAAAATGATATTGTTTGAATCCTTTTGTGGTGGATTAGTTGCTCCAGAAAGTGACACTAATTTATGGAATTATAAATTCACTTGGAATCCAAGAAATGTAGTCTTAGCAGGTCAAGGTGGCGCTGCTAAATTCATTCAAGAAGGCACATATAAATACATTCCATATAATAAACTATTTAGAAGAACCGAATTCTTAGAAGTAGAAGGTTTTGGAAGATTTGAAGCCTATGCTAATAGAGATTCTTTAAAATATAGAGAAGTATATGGTTTAGAAAACGCGCTTACTGTTTATCGAGGTACTATAAGAAGAGTTGGCTACTCTAGAGCTTGGGATATTTTGGTTCAACTAGGTATGACAGATGATTCTTATACCATTGATAACTCAGAAAATATGACGTATAGAGAGTTTACCAATTCTTTCTTACCTTATCATCCAACCGATACGGTAGAAATTAAATTAAGACATGCGCAAAAAATAGATCAAGACGATATTATTTGGGATAAACTGTTAGAATTGGATTTATTTAATGGCGAGAAAAAAATCGGTTTAAAAAAAGCAACTCCAGCTCAAATTTTAGAAAAAATACTATCTGAGAAATGGACTCTTGAACCAAATGATAAGGATATGATTGTTATGTATCACAAATTTGGATATGAAATAGAAAACAATAAGTACCAAATAGACGCTACTATGGTTTGTATTGGCGATGACCAAACCTATACTGCTATGGCAAAAACAGTAGGACTTCCTGTTGCTATTGCAACTCTTAAAATATTAAATGGTGAAATCAATTCATCTGGTGTACAATTACCCATTTCAAAAGAAATTTATATGCCTATATTAGAAGAACTAGAAGATTACGGGGTAACATTTAAAGAAATGAAAGTAGATTATATGGGCTATAATCCTTTAAATGTAAGCAGTTAAAGAATATATATTTAAAACAAATATTCTAATTTTAATTACTAAATTAGTAGTTTTATCCATTTACACTTACAAACAAAACAAACATGAAAGTAAATCAGTTACAAATTGAAATAGACGGAATTGACAAAGAAATTCTACGTGATCTTATGGAAGATGCTAGAAAACCCATTTTACAAATCGCAAAAAAAATAGGAATTTCTGGAGCTGCCATCCATCAAAGGTTGAGGAAATTAGAACAAGCAGGTGTAATTTCTGGCTCAAAGTTTACTGTTGACATAAAAGTTTTAGGCTATTCCACAATGGCTTTTGTAGGAGTATATTTAGAAAAAGCATCAAGTAATTCTGATGCAGTAAAAGAACTTAAAAAAATACCTGAAGTATTAGAATGTCACTATACTACTGGAAATTGGAGTATCTTAATAAAAATCATTTGTAAAGACAATGAGCATTTAATGCAATTATTAAATAAAAAAATTCAGGCAATTAATGGCGTGTCTAGAACAGAAACTTTTATATCGCTAGAACAACAAATAGATAGACAGATACAATTCTAAATATCTAAATCTATATAAATAAAAAAAGTCCAAATTTTGAAAATTTGGACTCTTTTTTATATTACAACTAAACATTTAATCTCTAGAACCTAGAATTCGAAATGCCCAATATAAAAGCGATGCTAATGATCCTAGTGCAGCTACAACATAAGTCCTTGCTGCCCATTTTAAAGAGTCTTCAGCTCCAGCATATTCTTGTTGCGTTAACATGTTTTTGTTTTTTAACCATGCTAAAGCTCTATTACTAGCATCATATTCTACTGGTAAAGTAATAAAACTAAACAAAGTAGCCACTGACATTAAAATTAAACCTGCCACAGCAACATAAAACCCAATACTTGTTTTAGCCGCAAATCCTAAAATTAAACCACCCATAATTAACCATTGCGATAATCCTGAAGACACATTTACCATAGGCACCATTTTTGAACGCATCGTTAACCAACTATAAGCCTGAGCATGTTGTACAGCATGACCACATTCATGTGCTGCTACTGCTGCTGCTGCTGCATTCCTTTGATTATAAACTGCTTCACTCAAATTAACAGTTTTATTTACTGGATTATAGTGGTCTGTCAATTGACCTGATGTAGATATCACTTTTACATCATATATACCATTGTCTGCTAACATTTTTTCTGCAATTTCAGCTCCACTCATTCCATTTTGTAAATGTCTTTTGGAATAATAAGCAAACTTACTTTTTAATTTAGCACTTACTAACCAGCTAAAAAGGGCAATACCACCAATTAATATTAAATAAGTAAAATCCATAATTTAATTTTTAAAACATAAAGTTAGTAAATAAATAGCAAAATACATTCCATTTTTTAAAAATGACAGTTTGGCATTTGTCATTACAAGAAAGCCACTTAAAACATACTATAATTTAAAAATTAAAGGTCTGTATTTTATAAAAGCTATGACATTAGCCTTTTACCAACAAAAAAAACTATAGAATTTTACAGCATCAAAAAAAACGGAAGCAAAATTCTAGTTTTTTTAAATCATCAATTATAATCAAAAAACATGAAAAAATTTATTTTCTTATTTGGCATATTAGCCATAACATCATCCATCTCAGCCCAAAATGTTCTTACAGAAAATTTTGATAATTTAAGTTGGCTTATTCCTAATGGATGGATAATTCACAACTCTAGTGAACCTTTAGGTTCAAGTTCTTGGGGTTCACCTAACAATCACTTTCCTCCTTATAATGGTGGAAACAGTTCTTTTATTGCAGTAAATCATCAATCAACAGGAAATATTGGCACAATAAGCAATTGGCTTATAACACCTACTGTATTATTAAACAATGGAGATATCATTAGTTTTTACACAAGAACAGATCATGGTATTTACCCAGACAGACTTGAATTAAGAATTAGCACAAATGGCGATGCTACTATTTTACCCACTTCTTCAAGCAGCTCTCTAGGAGATTTTTCCACTTTAGTCTTAACAGTTAATCCTAACTTAATAGCTAGTGAATATCCTACTACTTGGACTAATTACTCCTATACTATTAGTGGTTTAAGTCAGGCAACAAATTGCAAAGTAGCTTTTAGATATTATGTTACCAATGCGGGTGCAAATGCTCCTAATTCAGATTTTATTGGCATTGATGCAGTAACAATTTCAAGTTCTACACTAAGTAATCCTAATTTCCAGCCTGATGAAGTATCTCTTTATCCTAATCCTTCTACCGATTTAGTTACAATTAATACAGATAAAGACATAAAAAAAATAGAATGTTTTGACTTGTTAGGAAGAAAAACGAATATTCCCCTTCATCAAAACAAAACAATTAGCTTAAGCAATCTAAAAAAGGGTCATTATATTTTAAAAATAACTATTGATGATAATGCAATTACAAAATCTATCGTTAAAAATTAAGATTATGAAAAACATAATATATATATTATTTTTCTTAAGTGTATTCATACTATTTATCTCTTGTAGTAATGAACTACCAGCAGATCATTATATTCAACGATTTAGTAGAAATATCTCTTTTAAAATTATTGGGGAATACAGTGGGGAATTATCAATAAGTTATTCAAATCCAAATGACAATCATGGTGTTACACCAGGAGAAATTACCACTGTATTACCATGGCAAAAGGATATACTTTATAACGAATCAACTAAATTAACGGGTTTAAGCATCAAAGGAAGTGATGGCCTACCTAATGAAATTGTACAGTTATTAATCTATGCTGACGGTGAATTGATAGAAACAGAATTTGCTATTGCTGATGAAAATGGGAAAATTTACGGTGAAACTAGCATCATTTACTTCTATCATAATCCTAATAACTAACTTGTTAACTATCCATTTAAACAGTATTAAGTCAAATAGTACTTACTTATTTCAATAAATTAATCCCATAAACACAAACACAAAATGAAAAAATTACTTTTATTAATTACTACTTTTTTAGCTACTTATAATTTAGCAAATGCACAAGCTCCTTTAGAAAATGGCAAATTACAATTAAATGCAGGATTAGGAACTTCGGGTTGGGGTACACCTATATATGTAGGATTAGATTATGGCTTGGGTAACAACATTACTTTGGGGTCAGAAATTTCATATCGTTCATATGATAGTTACGGATTTAAAATGAGTATTCTTGGAATTCAAGGAAATGCAAATTATCATTTTAATGAGGTTTTAGAAATTCCAAGTCAATGGGATTTATATGCAGGACTAAGTCTTAATTACTACAATTGGAATTTTAAGGATGACTATGCTGAGCAAGTGGTAGATGATACCCATTTTGGCATAGGTATTCAAATTGGTGGGCGTTATTTTTTCACAGATAATTTTGCTATAAACTTAGAAGGCGGTGGTGGAAATGCAACAAGTGGTGGAAAAATAGGAATTACATATAAATTTTAAATGATTTAAAAACAGTTCACTGTTATTATGTACTCCTAATTTATTCCAAACAAATTTATTAACATTAAAAATAATTAATCATGAAAAAAACAATTTTAAGTTTAAAAAATGCTTCGCTTATTACAAAAGACGAACTAAAGAAAATTAATGGTGGGGTAAGTCTTGCTTGTTACCGAGTAATTTGTGGTCTTACACAATCACAATGCAATGCGTATCCATTAATGATTTCTTACAATCCTTCAAATGGTTGTTGTTCCATTGAAACGGGTCGCTGTTAAAAAATTGCTATGAAAAAGATGGTTACTAATTAAAAAAGAAATTCTTTAATCAAAATAATAAGATGATAGACTAAAAAGGGTAATCAAATTGGTTTTTTGTAGTAAAACATTTCCAAATTGTACTCGCATTTGTTTTATCTCATCTTACTATTACATTGATAATAAGGTTAATTGTCCATAAGAAATTCATTATGGAAATATCATAAGGAATAATAGTTTTTAATTTATACTATTATAATTTGTTTTGTTAAATAAGGTGCTCAAAAATGAGCACCTTTTTT
Source organism: Flavobacterium sp. 9AF (assembly GCF_902506265.1). Taxonomy (GTDB): domain Bacteria; phylum Bacteroidota; class Bacteroidia; order Flavobacteriales; family Flavobacteriaceae; genus Flavobacterium. The sequence continues at coordinate 1,667,738 of NZ_LR733556.1, forward strand.
TGCAAATAATCTAATCTTTTATTCAAGTTTTTAATTATTTAAATCCAAAAAACATCCTGATATCAGGTATAAAAAATCACTTATCTTAAGGTATTGTAATAAAGTATCTTATAAGGTACATTTGAATAAAATGCTTCTAATCTTTTAGAAATAAAAAAGATTTCCATAAAAAATTGGAATTTAAAAATAATGTCAAAATCCCAATTGACATAAAGTGTTTGGGAACTATTAATTTAATTTTTTAAACAATTATGAAAAAATCAATTTTAAATTTAAAAGGAGTTCAAGAATTAAAAAGCGATGAACTAAAAAAAGTAAACGGTGGAGCTAATGGATGCTGGTTACAAGCTTGTGGTGTTACAAAAGAATACTGTGTAAATGAGTTACAAGGAATCTTTAACAAAAACACAGGATGCTGTGGATATGTCCCATTTTATTGCTAAAATAAAATGAAAATTATCTTCAAAAGAACTCTTTTACTTTTCAATAAAAGTATGTGTCCTTTTAAGATAAAAACTTCTCTTATAAAAAAGAAAGGCTGTCTTTACAACAGCCATTCTTTTTAAAATTTAATTAGGCATTTTTGCCTTATTTACATCCATAACTGGTAATAATCCATTGGAAGGAACATAAATAATTTGTGGTAAATCACCCTTATCTGCTAATTTTTCTAATGTACGAATAAACAAATATTGATTATAGGTTTCACTCAATGTTCCATTTTCTACGCGCATGGCTTCTGCCATACCTTTGGCTCTTTCAATTTCTGCTTGTGCATTCAATTTTTCAGCTTCTAATTTAGCTTTGGCTTCTTCTACCAAAATTCTTCGGTTTTGTTCTGCTTTAGCCATTTCTGCTTTTCCAGCCATTTCTTGTTGCCAAACATTATATCTTGGTAAACCAAACATAAGCAGTGCGACAAATAGAAAAATAAAAAAGAATACACTAATAATTAATTTTCCAACATTTCTTCTTTCCATGTTTTTAAAATTTTGAGTTACTTATTATACGCAAAAAATAAAAAATGTTACAAAAAGAAATGATAAAATGCATCAAGAAACGTTTTTAAATTCTCTGTTTTTTTTCGCTTCTTCAAATAATTGTCTTCTTAAACTTTGCTCTCTTTCTATACAAACTCTTCTGTAAGATTCAAATTCTTCTTCTAAGTCTTTTAAAACAGTTCTCGAATGATGAGTTACTGTGTTTGCTGTTTTAAATTTGTAAAACAAAATTCCTGCTATGGCTAATGCACCTAAAAACAAAACCCACATAGTTATCGAATAATTTTCCTTACTTATTTGTATTCCTAAAAATGAAATACTGGCTTTTTCTTCATTCAATAACTCATTAGTTTGTTTAAGTTCCTGAAGTTGATTTTGTAAAACAATGCTGCTTTTTTTATTTTCAGCTATTTCTTGATGTAAGTTACTCATCATTTGCTCTTGCTTAGCAACATAGTTTTTCAACGTATTTTGAAAACCAGAAATAGCCGCCTTATCAATCACCTTATAGTTTTGATAACTTGATGATTTTGTAATTAAAGTGTGTAAATTAGAAATAATTTGCGGTTCGTTTTCCTGAGCATGTAATTGGAAAAAGACAACACTAAAAATAGCCAGTGTAGCCATCAATTTTTTTGATAGTTTGTTCATGATAGATTTGTTTGTTTTGTTTGCTTTACTTAGGATAATGAAAAAAAAGCAATTTTATTGTGTAAAAATCTAATTTTAAGGTTTTTTTTAGATATTTCATGCTTTTTTATAAGAATTTTCAATAAAAAAATCCCAAACAAACTATTTCAGTCTGATTGGGATTTACTATAAAAGATAAAAAATCTATCCTACTAAATTGATAATTTTTCCTGGAACGATAATTACTTTATTAGGTGTTCTTCCTTGCAATTGATTTTGCGTTCTTTCATCTGCCATTACAATCTCTTCTATTTGTGCTACGGTTAAATCCAATGGTAATTTCATTGTAAAACGCATTTTTCCGTTGAATGAAACGGGATATTCTTTTTCGCTTTCTACCAAATATTTTTCTTCAAAAACTGGAAACGGTATTTTCGCAATCGATCCTTCGTGACCTAAAGCACTCCACAATTCTTCTGCAATATGAGGTGCATAAGGAGATAACACAACTGCTAAAGGTTCTAAAATAGCACGGTGGTGACATTTTTGTTGGGCCAACTCATTCACGCAAATCATAAATTGGGAAACCGAAGTATTGAAAGAAAAGTTCTCGATATCTTCTGTCGCTTTTTTAATCGTTTTATGTAGCGATTTGTACATTTCTGCTGTAGGTTCGTCATTGGTTACTATCAAACCATTATCATCAAAGTACAAACGCCATAATTTTTTAAGGAAACCATACACACCTGTAATTCCTGCAGTATTCCAAGGTTTAGCTTGTTCCAATGGCCCTAAGAACATTTCATACAAACGTAAGGTATCAGCACCATATTCTTCACAAATATCATCTGGATTGACCACGTTGTATTTCGATTTCGACATTTTTTCTACTTCGCGACCAACAATGTATTTCCCGTCTTCTAAGATAAATTCTGCGTTTTTATAATCTGCATATAAAGGATGCGCTTTGAATTTTTCAATATCCAATTCATTGGTAATATCATTGATACATGATAAATCTACGTGAAGTGCTTGTATTTTATATTCTAACTCACTTTCTAATTTATCATCATCAAATTTTATATTACCTAAATCTTTGAGTTTAACTCCTTTTATAATGTTTTCTTGTAATGAAAATAAATTCTTTGAAACAAATATTGGTTTTTTATTTAAAGTATGAACCCTATACACAAAAGCACTCATTCCCAAAATCATTCCCTGATTAATCAATTTTTTGAACGGTTCTTCGGTTGGTGCGAAACCTCTATCTTTTAAGAATTTATTCCAAAAACGAGAGTACAATAAATGTCCGGTTGCGTGTTCGCTCCCTCCTATATATAAATCTACATTTTCCCAATACGCTAAGGCTTCCTTACTTGCAAATTCGTTTTCATTGTGTGCATCCATATAACGCATCCAATACCAAGACGAACCGGCCCAACCTGGCATGGTGTTTAATTCTAAAGGAAAAACTTTAACGTTATCTATTAACTCACAACTGACAACTGATAACTTTTCTGTATCCCAAGCCCAAACCGTTGCGTTTCCTAAAGGCGGTTGTCCATCTTCTGTAGGTAAATACTTTTCTACTTCTGGTAAAACGATAGGTAAATGTTTCAAATCGATCATTTGTGGTAACCCATTTACGTAGTAAACAGGGAAAGGTTCGCCCCAATAACGTTGCCTTGAAAAAACGGCATCACGCAAACGGTAATTGGTTTTTCCTTTGCCTTGCCCTATTTTTTCAAGAGCTTCAATTACTTTTTTGGTTCCTTCTTTATATCCTAAACCATTTAAGAAATCCGAATCCACTAATTCAAAACCTTCTTTGGCTCCAAAAGCGGCTTCCGAAATATCTTGATTGAAAATATTTTTAATTTCAGGCATACCTTTCGTCCCTTTGAAGAAATTGGCAAACGCATAATCACGTTCGTCTCCGCAAGGAACTGCCATAACTGCACCTGTTCCATAACCTGCTAACACATAATCCCCAATCCAAACGGGAATGGGTTCTTTAGTAAACGGATGTTCGGCATACGCTCCTGTAAATACTCCAGAAATCGTTTTCACATCGGCCATACGCTCTCTTTCCGAACGTTTTGAAGTCGCTTCGATATACGCTGCAACCGCTTCTTTTTGTTCTGGTGTTGTAATTTTAGCCACTAAATCGTGTTCTGGTGCTAAGGTCATAAACGTAACTCCAAAAATCGTATCAGGACGTGTGGTAAACACATCGATTTGAAGAGGCTTCTCGACTCCGCTCGAAGTGACATTAAAAGAAACCATTGCTCCAACCGATTTTCCAATCCAGTTGCGTTGTGATTCCTTTAAAGATTCGGTCCAATCGATAGTTTCTAAACCTTGTAATAAGCGTTCGGCATACGCAGAAATACGCATCGACCATTGTGTCATTTTTTTACGGATAACCGGATGTCCTCCACGTTCCGAAACACCATTTACAATTTCGTCATTGGCCAAAACCGTTCCTAATGCGGGGCACCAGTTTACTTCTGTTTCTGCTAAATAGGTTAAACGGTATTGTAATAGTATTTTTTGTTGTGCTTCTGAAGAAAAGGCATTCCATTCTTCTGCAGAAAAAGCAACAATATTATCATCACAAACTGCATTGACAGTAGCATTCCCTTCTTTTTCAAATAATGCAATTAAAGTAGTAATATCTTCTGCTTTATTCGTATCGTTATTGTACCACGAATTGAATAATTGGATAAAAATCCATTGTGTCCATTTGTAATAATCGGCATTTGAAGTACGTACTTCTCTACTCCAATCAAAAGAAAATCCGATTTTATCTAATTGTTCACGGTAACGTGCAATATTTTCTTTGGTCGTTTTATCTGGATGTTGCCCCGTTTGAATCGCATATTGTTCTGCTGGTAACCCAAATGAATCATATCCTTGCGGATGCAACACGTTAAAACCTTTATGTCTTTTATATCTTGCAACGATATCAGAAGCAATATATCCTAGCGGATGGCCCACGTGTAAACCAGCTCCTGATGGATAAGGAAACATATCTAATACATAATATTTTGGTTTACCAGAGGCTTCAGTAGGATTTTCTGCAGCGAAAGTTTGGTTATCTGCCCAATATTTACGCCATTTGGCTTCGATTTCGTTATGAAAATATTTCATTTTTAGATGTAAAATTTAAAAGTTTAGAGTATTTTTCTACTCCTTAAAAAAACTGGTACAAAAATACATTTTAAAATATTAAAGTTAAAACTTTGTTGTGATATTCTATGTAAACAAAATTTCTTTACTATTTTTACCTCATATTTTAAAATTTATGGCATCTTCATTTGAAAATTATAACAAAAGACGTTTAATTTCATCTTACTTTTCGGTTGTGTTAAGTATTTTTTTAGTTCTTTTTTTATTAGGAACTTTAGGTTTATTTGTAATTAATTCAAAAAAAATAACAAATGATTTTAAAGAAAATATTCCCATGACTGTTTTTTTTAAAAATGAAGCAAAAGATAGTGTTTTGAATGCTTTTGACACACAATTAAAAAACGCAAGTTATATTAAAGAATATGCTTTTGTACATAAAGATAGTGCAGCCAAACATAATGTTGACATTGTAGGAAAAGATTTTATGTCTTTTTTAGGCTTTAATCCTTTACAAAATTCGTTTGATATTAATTTAAAAGGAGATTATGTTGTAGCAGATAGCATTAAGAAAATTGAGCATGACATCAAGAAAAACGAAATGGTTTCTGAAATTATCTATGATAAGCAACTAGTAGATTTAGTTAACGACAATATAAAAAGAATAAGTTTATGGATGTTGATTATTAGCGCTTTCCTAGCCATTGTAGCTATGCTACTTATAAACAGTTCGCTTCGTTTGTCTATCTATTCACATCGATTTACCATTAAAACGATGCAAATGGTTGGCGCAACCAAATCGTTTATTAGAAAACCTTTTATTTGGAGAAGTATTAAATTAGGATTAATTGGATCTGGCTTGGCTATTATTGCCTTAGTTGCACTTATGTATTATGTAGATGATTATTTACCTAGTTTAGGATTACTAAAAGATTATGTATCTTTAACTATTGTATTTAGTGGTGTGCTAATTATAGGAATTATTATTACCTCTATTAGTACCTTTTTTGCTACTCAACGTTTTTTAAATTTAAGAACAGATGATCTTTATTAGATTTCGTCTCAATAAATTATATAATACTATTTAGAAAGAAATTAAAATATGAAAAACAAGAACGAAGAAAACAAACCTGATTTTTTATTTGGAAAAGCTAATTATACTTTTTTATTAATAGGATTAGCAGTTATTGCACTAGGTTTTATATTAATGAGTGGTGGCGGTAGTGAAGACCCAAATGTTTGGAATGCGGACATCTTTAATTTTAGAAGGATTCGTTTAGCACCTACAACAGTTTTAGTTGGCTTTGGTATTGTTATTTATTCCATCTTTAAAAAAGAAAAATAAAAAAACACCCTTAAACAGAAGTTCAAGGGTGTGTTACTTAATTTAATTTACAGTTGCCCAATTGTGCTTTGTTTGTTTTTTGTTTGTTTATTTGTTTGTTTATTTGTTTGTTGATACAAATTAAGTGCAATTAAACTTTTTATATACCCCTGAAAAAAGGGGTTTTTTTATTTTTTATAATAAAAAGTATAAAAAAAGAAAATACCCTTAAAACTTAACTCATTTTAAGGGTATTTCTTAATTTAATTTACAGTTGTCACTTGTTGTTTGTTTGTAAAGCAAAGTAAATGCTTTTTTATCGTTTAAAAACCCCCGAAAAAAGGGGGAAATGTTTTTTTTAAAAAAAACACCCTTAATCAATTTTGAATAAGGGTGCTTTCCAATCTAATTTACAATTATTTAATAACTCTGTTTGTTTTTTTGTTTGTATAGTACAAATGAAAGCATTTAATTTTCATTATCAACCCCTGAAAATAGGGGGTTGTGTTTAACTTTAAAAAAGAAAACACCCTTAAATAAGCATAGGCATTTAAAGGTGCTTCTTAATTAATCTACAATTGCCCAATTGTTGTCTATTTTGTTTGTTTATTTGCTTGCTGTTACAAAGTAAGTGTATTTTAAAAAAACAAATACCCCTAGTTTCAGGGGTATTTGTTTTTTTTTAAATTAAGTTAATTTTCATGGCATATTTTATTAGCCCCACCACATTTGTGGCACCTGTTTTATACAGTAAATTTTTCCGATAACCTTCTACAGTATAATTAGATATACTTAGAATTTCAGCAATTTCGCTAGTTGTTTTTTCTTCAATAATCAATTTCAGCACATCTATTTCTCGAGGAGTAATTTCATTAGATTTATCTGATTTTAATTTAAAATTTTTAATATAATCATCATAAATATCCGCTTGAAAAAAAGATTCTCCTTGAAGAATTTTTTGAATAGCGTTTAATAGATCTATACTAGAAACATTTTTATTTAAGAAACCGTTTACTCCTAATTGCATTAATTTATGAAAAGTAGCTTGATTAGCCAAACTACTTAGCACTAATATTTTTGATGTTATATTTCTACTCTTTAATGTTTTAATTAAGAAGAATCCATCTTGTTCTGGTAGTTGCAAATCGGAAATGATTAATTCGGGTGAAAAAGAATTGACTAATTGCAATGCTTTTTCTACAGAAGAAACTTCAATTACTTCATATTTATTTCTTAATACCGAAGCTATACTTTCTGCGAAAACTTTATGATCGTCGACCAATAATATTTTTTGTAGCATTATAAAGGTAATTTTATGTCTAAAATAGTTCCATTTTCTGAAGATACAATATTGAATTTACCTTTAAGCATTTCAATTCTCTTTTCAATATTTTTTAATCCAATACCCGTTTTTGAGCTATTTTTAGAAAATCCTACACCATTATCTTTAATAACCAAAAACAATTCGTCTTCCGACTGAATAATATCCAACTGAATTTCTGACGCTTTAGCATGTTTTAAAACATTGTTCATAGCTTCTTGTAAAATTCTATAAATATTCAGCAAGATAGAGTCATCTAAGTTATTAATTTTTTCGTTTATTAATATATTCTTTATAATTTTTATTCCTTTTTTCTCTGCAATCAAGCACAAACTATTTATGAGTTGAGAAAATTCTATATCCAAAATTTTATCTGAGTTCAAATCATGAGACCAATCTCTTACTTCATTATATAGTTTATCAATTTTATTAACAACCGAATTAATATTGGTTGCATCCAGATTATCATTAGTAAGTGCCACTTTTAAAGCACCTATTTCATTCGCAATACCATCGTGTAATTCTAAAGACAACTTAGAACGCTCTTCTAATTTAGCTTTAATCTTTTCTTTAATTATTTCTGTTCGTTGATTTTCTAACATGGATTTCAACTGCTCTTCATGCAATAATTTTTGGTTATTTCTTAATTTTTTTTGTGTTTTTAATTTATTAAAATAAACAACAATCAAAGCAATTAACAGAACAGTAACTATTCCAAAACCAATAACAAATAACGACTTAATGTTTTGTTCTTTTTGGATAATTTTCTCCTTTAATGCTAATTCTTTTTTATTCTCTCTTAATTGAAATCGCGATTCTAAATCGCTTCCTAATTTGGCTTTTTCAACATCAAAAATACTATCGTTAATTTTATCAAATTTAACTAAGCTTTCGTGTTCATTGATAAAATCACCTTGACTAGAATAATAATCTTTATAGGCTAAATATATATCTTTTAAAACCTGAATATTTCCTTGATTATTTTCTAGTGCTTTATCTAAATTAAATTTAATTAATCTTTCATTTTTTTCAACTTTAGCTAAATGTGCTAAATTCAAGTAAGTACTAGACAATAAATTTGAGAAACCTTTCTCTCTTTGATAATGCAAAGATTCATAGAGACATTGATTAGAGTTCTCTATATCACCTAACAATAGGTAAACATACCCTAATTTATTGAGATACAATGAATATTCAAACACTTCTTTTTCATCAAATAATGCAAATCCTTTTAATAAATTTTCTCTTGATTCTATGTAATCTCCTTTTTCGAGTGCAATTTCACTTTTTCTTAAATAATAATTTTGTTCCGCTATTTTTCCTTGAATAAGATTAAACGATTTATCATAATATTCACTGGATTTTTCTAATTGTTTTTCTCTTAGAAGTAAATCTCCCATCAACATGTACATTAATCCTTTTTGTTGAGGAAATTCTATCTCGTTAATTTTTAAAAGTGCCTGTGTTAATTCCTGTATTAAAACATGATTATCCACATAATCTGTTCCCCAATTTGCATAATCAATAACTGCTTGATAATAATATGATTTAGCAAAAAAATACTGCTTTGAATAAGCTAATTGCTTTTGAAAAAAGAATCTGGCCGAATCTGCATTTCCAGCAAGATCATAGAAATATCCTAAAAATCGATATGAAATGATTTTCTCTTCATTGGTTTTTGCCTTATTATAAAAATGACGCGCCTCCTCTTTCACTTTCAGAGGATCGCTCATGTAGCGCTCAGCTACTTTTTCTTTAACAACCTCAAATCCTTTAATATCAGAATTTTGAGCTGTTAAAAATTGGAAAAACAAAATGAAAAAAATAGTAATGTTAATTCTCATTATATCTAATTCTAAAAAAGATTCTCAATAGCGATTTCTAAACTACAAAAAAACAACAAAACTATGATAAAAAAACATATTTTTGTAAAATTATGAATACACTACAAGCTATTATCCTTGCAATTATAGAAGGAATTACCGAATTTTTACCTGTTTCTTCAACAGGGCATATGATTATCGCTTCTTCTTTTTTTGGAATTGCTGAAGAAGATTTTACTAAACTTTTCACTATTGTTATACAACTAGGAACTATTCTATCTGTAATTGTTCTTTATTTTAAAAGATTTTTTCAAAGTTTAAATTTTTATTTTAAATTATTCGTTGGTTTTATTCCTGCAGTATTTTTTGGTCTTTTATTAAATGATTTTATTGATAGTTTACTTGAAAACCCTATTGTTGTAGCCATTTCTCTAATTTTTGGGGGATTAATATTATTAAAAGTAGATGATTGGTTTGATCATTCAGAAGACACAGAGATTTCCTATTATATGGCATTCAAAATTGGTCTTTTTCAATGTTTAGCCATGATTCCTGGTGTATCGAGAAGTGGAGCAAGTATTGTGGGTGGAATGAGTCAAAAACTATCTCGTACTACCGCAGCTGAATTTTCATTTTTTTTAGCCATACCCACCATGCTAGGCGCAACTGTTAAAAAATTGTATGACTATTATAAAGCTGGGTTTGAATTAACTCAAGATCAAACACAACTGTTATTAATTGGCAATGTGGTTGGTTTTATTGTAGCCTTAATCGCAATTAAATCTTTCATTGGTTATTTAACAAAACATGGTTTTAAAATATTTGGGTATTACCGAATAGTTGCTGGAATAGCAATATTGATTATTCACTTTTTCATTAAAGAATTAATTATTATCTAATGACTGCAGAAGATTTTCAAAATGGTCAAATTATCTTAATAGACAAACCTTTAACTTGGTCTTCATTTCAGGCGGTTAACAAACTAAAATATTTATTAAAAAAACATTATAATTTACCTAAAAAATTTAAAATTGGCCATGCGGGAACATTAGATCCACTTGCCTCTGGTTTATTGATTATTTGTACCGGTAAGTTTACAAAAAAGATAACCGAAATTCAAGCACAAGAAAAAGAATATACTGGCACTATAACTATAGGTGCTACGACACCTTCTTATGATTTAGAAACCGAAGTTGATGCAACATTTCCTACGCAACATGTTACAGAAGAATTAATTCACCAAACAGTCAATCAATTTCTAGGTGAAATTGATCAAAAGCCACCTGTTTTTTCCGCAATTAAAAAAGATGGCAAAAGATTATATGAACATGCTCGTGCGGGTGAAGAAGTAGAAATTAAAGCCCGAAAAACTACTATTTATGAATTTGAAATTACTCGAATTGCATTACCTGAAATAGATTTTAGAATTAAGTGTAGCAAAGGAACTTACATTCGTTCTATTGCTTATGATTTTGGGACAGCATTACAATCGGGAGGTCATTTAACGGCATTAAGAAGAACCAAAATTGGAAATTATAACGTTTCAAACAGTGTTTCGCCTTTAGATTTTGAAAAAAATATGACATATGAAATTTAAAATTTTATTTTTTATTCTTTTTATTTATCAATGTAGTTTTGGTCAAGTAGAAACTACGATTAATGGAGATAAAACCTCATCTAAAAAAAACACTTATACACAATTTGATTTAGTTGTTCCACTAAAAGGAAATAAAAACAGAGGCGAATCTTATTCAGATGGATCAGAAAACAACAATTGGTTTGTTCCCGATGGTATTGGAGCTAAATTTGGATACGGCATTCATTATAATAAGTGGATTGGTATAAGTGCCAATTCAGGATTAGATTTCTATAGTAGTTATAAATTAGTAGCTACTCCCATTTTTACAAACTTTAGATTAAGTCCTAAAATAGGGAATCAATCAAGAATTACCTTACAATATGGCATTGGAAAATCCTTTGCTATTGGCAGAGGTAATTTACAAGGTACCTATCAAAAAGGAAGTATTGGCATAGAAACAGCTGAAGGCATTTGTTTATTTATTGAAGGTAATTCTCATGGATATAAAGTAAATAATTCAATCGACAAAGTATATAGTATTAACGTCGGTATTTGTTTATTTAATTTTTAAAAGCTTAAAAACGGCCTAATCAACAACCCCTAGAAAAAGGGGTTAAAATACAAAAAAGATAGTTTTTCTTTGTTTCTTTACTAACCTTCTAAAAAAGCTGGTACTTATGAGAAACAATACCCTAACTCGTAGAACACTTTTAAGAAAACTTTTTTTAAATTCTAATAATAACCTACAAACAGATCCTTTATTCCAAAAATATTCAAGAAAAGTATTTAATGGTCGAAGAACTTATGCTAAAAAAGAGAAATTAGAAGAAAAAAGTAATTCTGAATTAGAAAGGGTTAATCCAGTTACATCTGGTCTTAATGAATATACTGGTACTTGGACAGATAGACAAGCTATTCATCTCTTAAAAAGAACTGGTTTTGGATTTAAAAAAACAGATTTAGACATTATTTCTAATTTATCCATGAATCAAGCAGTTGATTTGGTTTTAAATATAGATTACTCAATCCCTTTACCCCCAATAAACAATTATGAATTAGACGAACCTGACGAAAACAATCTCCCTTATGGAGAAGATTGGACAACTAATCCTTTTGTAGACAATAATACTGGAGATAATACTGATAGAGAAAGAATGAAAAGTCTCAAAGCTTGGATGACAAATCTAGCTATGAGTCAGGATGTAACTATAAGAGAAAAAATGGTTCTTTTTTGGTACCATTTTATACCTGTAGATTTTAATTTTATCAAAGCAAGTTCTAATGAACATATTTCAGGAAATACAGCACGTGTTTGTTATTTATATATTAAAAATTTAAGGGATTTTTCAGGTGGAAATTTTAAATCTTTAATACGTAGCATAGCAACACAACCTGCTATGATGTATTATCTAAACAATCAAGCTAATACAAAAACGGCACCTGACGAAAACTTTGCTAGAGAAATTATGGAGCTTTTCACATTAGGGAAAGGTTCTAATAGTCAATATTCTCAACCCGATGTTATTGAAGCTGCAAAAGTACTAACTGGTTGGAGGGTTCAGAATTTAAATACTCCAAACCCAACAACAGAATTTGTTCCAAATAAACATGACGAAAGTAACAAGCAATTCTCTCCTTTTTTTAACAATACTACAATAGCTAATAATGGCGCACAAGAGTTAGATGATTTTATTGATATGATTTTTTCAAAATCTGAAGTAGTTTCTCAATACATCTGTAGAAGATTATATCGTTTTTTTGTTTATTATGATATTGATTCATATATTGAAACTAATGTGATCGAACCTTTAGCACAACATTTTGTAGCAAACAATTGGGAAATTCTTCCTGTCTTAGAAAAACTATTTAAAAGCCAACATTTTTATGATATGGCAAATAGAGGAGTATATATAAAATCTCCTTTAGATTTATTCATCGGTTTTATTAGAACATTAAATATCAACACTACTGTTTCAGACACTAATAATTATAACGCACAATATTATGTGTGGCAAAGATTAGATAATTTATTAGACGATATGGAGCAAAGCATGGGTAGTATTCCAAATGTAGCGGGTTGGCAAGCATTTTATCAAAACCCATCTTTTCATGAATATTGGATCAATTCCAATACGATTCAAAAACGTTTTGCGTACATCTCGTATATTTTTTACGGTATAACCTTTACACACAATGATTTAACAACAAAAATTAAAGCAGACACATTAGCTTTTGCACAACAGTTTTCAAATACAATTTGCTCAGATCCTAATTTATTAGTAGACGAATGTGTAAAATATCTTTTACCAATAGATTTAAGTACTGAACAAAAAAACAATATTAAAATTCAAAACTTATTAACGGGTCAAGCTACCGATTATTATTGGACACAAGCTTGGAATAATTATATGCAAGACCCTACTAATGAAACCTATAAATTAGCAGTAACTACTCGCTTAAACGGTTTGTTTTTAACTATTATTCAATTAGCTGAATTTCAATTAATGTAAAACTGAAAAAATGAAAAGAAGAAAATTTATTCAAACATCTGCTTTAGTTGCTGCACCATTATTATTTAATAAAATACCTGTTTTAGCTTCTTCCCATCTTGAAAGTAGTAATTTGCGAACTTTAGCTAATGCAGCTGCGAATTGTGGCAAAATTTTAGTAATCATTCAAATGAGTGGTGGAAATGATGGATTAAATATGGTGTTCCCAAGAGATAAATGGTCTGAATTAACAAATGCTAGACCCAATATTTTACTTAATGAGAATGAAGTATTAACATTAAATAACAATTTAACAACTGGCCTACATCCTGCGATGCCAGAGCTACAAGAATTGTACAATCTCGGAGAATTAATGATTGTGCAAGGTGTATCTTATCCTAACCCCAGTTACAGTCACTTTAGAGCTACTGATATTTGGTTTACTGCTTCGCAAAGTGATGAAACTTTAGATACAGGCTGGATAGGAAGAGCTTTAGATGAAATGTATCCCAATTTTCCTGAAGCTTATCCAAATAGTGATATGAGAGACCCGTTAGCCATACAAATAGGTTCAACACTACCCTTTTCATTACAAGGCCCCAATATTAATATGGGATATAGTGCTCCTGACCCTAATCAACTCTTAAATGTAATTAATGAAACTACCGATCCAGCACCTAATACAGATTATGGTTTAGAACTCACTTTTCTTCGCTTAATGAAAGACCAAAGTAATGCATATAAAGAAACTATTCAAACAGCTTACAATGTTCCTCAAGAGCAGACTACAGCATATCCTGATGACAAATTAGCGGCTCAACTTAAAATCGTAGCTAGATTAATTAATGGTGGCTTACAAACACCTATATATATCGTTAATCATCCTAATAGTTTTGACACACATGAAAACCAAATTATGGAGTCGGATAAAAAATTAGGAAGACAACCCGAAAATCTAGCCCTCCTATCAAAAGCTATTGGTGCATTCCAATCCGATTTAAAAAAAATGGGAAAATCAGATAAAGTAACAGGAATGACTTTTAGCGAATTTGGACGCAGAATAAAAAGTAATGATAGTTTAGGAACCGATCATGGTTCAAGTGCTCCAGTTATTTTCTTTGGAAGTTCTTTAAATACTGGTGTTGCCAATGTTATAGGAACCGAACAACCCGTTTCTGGAATGATAGGTTCTTCTCCAAATTTGCCCCAAAATGCTACCGTAAACAATCAAGTTCCTATGCAATACGATTTTAAACAACTCTATGCAACTATCATGAAAGATTGGCTTTGCATGACAGAAGAGCAATCTAATAGTGTATTAGGAAATAATTTTGAAACCTTACCTATTTTTAGAAATGGATCTTTCAATCCACCTGTCGACGACGATTTCATCCTTCTTTTCCCCAATCCGATTAGTAATAATCAAATTAATGTGGCATTTAAAAAGTTTATCAATACCCATGTAAAAGTTAGTGTACACACGGTAACTGGCAAACTTATCTATGCTAACACACATTTTGTACTAGGTGATACCTTAACCTTCTCACCTAGTACAATTCTTTCAAAAGGGGTATATGTTTTAGAAATAACTTACCGTACTACTCAATTGAGGAAGAAATTCTTTGTGTAAAAGTGTCTTGTGGTTTAAATAAATATTCATTTACTATGTCTAAAATTTCCTGTTGTGTAGTCAAACCTTTATCTTGTAAATACCATTTTTGTAATTCTATTTTAACAGGTTCATCAACTATTCCATGTTTAACTTTATAATCAGCAATTAATTTTCGTGCAGGCTCTGGTCTTGGTCCCCAATCTGCAATAGTTTCTTTAGTAGTACCATCCAAAATAATTAATTTTGGTATAGAACGGCTTCCATTGGTTAAAAATAAATCCATCAAATCAATATGATTATCCCTTAGTACAATGCGTAAGTTTATATTCTCATTTTGTAAGGCCATTTTATTTAATATAGGTAAAATCTGAGCCGCATCTCCACACCAACCTTCGGCAATAACTAACCAATCTAAGGGTTGCTCAATCTCTTTTAATGCTTGCGCAACTGTAACATCAATTTCTATTGTCTTATCTAACCTTTTAACTCTAGCTTCATTTAATTGAGAATAATGCAATAAAGCTTCACTTTGCGTGTGGCCTGTAGACTTACCTTCTTTGATGAGTTTAGAAACTAATGCCATATAATCTATATAGTTATACGAATCTAACCATGCTTTTTCTATAATATTTTTCATATCTCTTTCTTTTATTTTACAAATTTAAGGCTAAATTTGAAGATAATATGTTCGTTAAGTTACATAACGAATATCCAAAATATAAAAAACAAAACAAGCAAACAGAAAACATATGGATTTTCAATCAAAAGAAATAGGTATCGCTTTATCTGGTGGTGGATCAAAAGGAATTGCTCATGCTGGTGTGCTTCAATTTCTCGATGAAGCAAAAATTAAACCTACTATCTTATCGGGTTCCAGTGCTGGAGCTATTATTGCAGCTATGTATGCTTTTGGGAAAACCCCTAAAGAAATCTTATCTTTCTTTCAATCTATTTATTTTTTTAATTGGAAACATTTTACTTTGAAAAAACCAGGAATTATTGATTCTGATTCTTTTAAAATATATTTTAATACGGTTTTTGGCGAAACTAAAATAGGAGACTTGCCTATTCCTGTTAAAATTACTGCAACCGATTTGGTTAAGGGTAAATTAAAAATTTTTAATGAGAATACTAAGGTAGTAGATGCTATTTTAGCTTCTGCTTCTTTTCCAGGTATGTTAACACCTTATGAAATTAACAGTAAATTATATAGTGATGGAGGCATTTTAAATCACTTCCCTACCGATTTATTACAAGGACATTGTGATTGCATTATAGGTGTATATGTAAGCCCTATTCAAAACATTGAAAGTAAAGATTTGAAATCAATAAAAGCAGTTACTACAAGAGCTTTTGATTTATTATCTGCGCAAGGCAATTATCAAAAGTTCAGTTTATGTGATTATATTATTGAACCTAAAGAATTAGCAAATTTCAGTACTTTTGAAACCAATAAAAATAAAATGCAAACCATTTTTAATATTGGTTACACAGAAGCAAAAAATACTTTAACAGAAATTCCTGCATAATTGTATCAACATTTTTTTTCTGTAGATATATAGTTATATTTGCATCACAAAATAAACACACGTCCTGATGAAATACAAAAGAATTCTTCTTAAGTTAAGTGGAGAAGCATTAATGGGAGATAGACAATACGGAATAGATCCCAAACGTTTAGCTGAATATGCTCAAGAAATAAAAGAAATTCACGATAAAGGAGTAGAAATTGCCATTGTTATAGGTGGTGGAAACATTTTTAGAGGCGTTGCAGGTGCTAGTAATGGGATGGATCGTGTTCAAGGAGATTATATGGGAATGCTTGCCACTGTTATAAATGGAATGGCTTTGCAAGGTGCTTTAGAAGATGCAGGTATGCAAACCCGTTTACAAACAGCTTTAAAAATTGAAGCTATTGCTGAGCCTTATATAAAAAGACGTGCTACAAGACATTTAGAAAAAGGAAGAATTGTTATTTTTGGTGCAGGAACAGGTAATCCTTACTTCACAACAGATACAGCTGCAGTTCTAAGAGGTATTGAAGTGCACGCTGACGTTATTTTAAAAGGAACGAGAGTTGATGGTGTTTATACCGCTGACCCAGAGAAAGATGCAAACGCTGTAAAATTTGATTACATCTCTTTTGAAGAAGTATTAGCAAAAGGATTAAATGTAATGGACACAACTGCATTTACACTTAGCCAAGAAAACAAATTACCCATTATTGTTTTTGACATGAACAAAGAAGGTAATTTATTAAAAGTGTGTGAAGGTCAAACCGTGGGTACAACAGTAACAATATAAATACATATTCGATTACTTGATGTTTCGATTATTCGAAGAATCAAAATATCTAAAAATTAAAATATCTAAAAAATGACTGAAGAAATTAATTTTATAATAGACAGCGCAAAAGAATCTATGGAAGGTTCCATTGCTCATTTAGAAAAAGAATTTTTAAATATTAGAGCTGGTAAAGCGTCACCGCAAATGCTTGGTGGTGTTTTTGTAGATTATTATGGCTCACAAACCCCTTTATCTCAAGTAGCTAATATTAATGCTCCTGATGCGAGAACATTAACCGTTACTCCTTGGGAAAAAAATATGTTACAACCTATTGAAAAAGCAATTATGATTGCGAATCTTGGGTTAAACCCAATGAATAATGGAGAAAACATTATCATTAGCATTCCTGCATTAACGGAAGA
The DNA here is from genome assembly GCF_902506265.1 of Flavobacterium sp. 9AF. Taxonomy (GTDB): domain Bacteria; phylum Bacteroidota; class Bacteroidia; order Flavobacteriales; family Flavobacteriaceae; genus Flavobacterium. Next base: position 1,685,354 of record NZ_LR733556.1, read on the forward strand.
AAGAAGACGCGAATTAGTAAAACAAGCAAAAGCAGAAGCAGAAGATGCCAAAATAGGTATTCGTAACGCTCGTAAAGATGCTAATACCGATATTAAAAAAGAAGAAAAAAACGGTACCTCTGAAGATATTTGCAAAAAAGCAGAAGAAGACGTTCAAAAATTAACCGATGCTTACATTAAAAAAATTGACGAACATTTAGTGATTAAAGAAGCCGAAATCATGAAAGTATAGCTTATAGCATTTATAGAAAACATTAAATCCCGAAATAAATTCGGGATTTTTTACTTAAATAATCAGATGAAATTCTTTATCAAATTCTGGAACATGTAACTAAAAAAAATGAGAGATTTAATTTATTTAACTATTGTTTGTGTTATTCTATCCTGCAATTCCAAACAAGAAACAATTAAAGGAGACTTGTTTTTTAAACTTGTAAACATTTCATCTCCTTCAGGAATGTCTTCAGAAGAAATAAGCAAAATTGAACATATGCTTAAAAACGTTGAAGAAAACAATAACGAATTAATAGCTTATTACAAAACTTTAAAAAATAACAATGTTTTAGGGAATCCTTATTTATTACTCAAAGTAAATAACGATGTACAAACTATCTTTCTTTCAAAAAATGAATATGAAAAAATTAAATTGTACACATTAGATGATTTAAGAAAAAGAAATAAAACAGTTGAAATTGAGTTAAAAATTAAAAAAATAGATAAAGACATTTTTTTCTCTGATGAAATTATATCTGTAAAAGAAGGGGAAGGCGAAACCCCTTGGCAAAAATAAAACATTCAAATAAAAATAGATAACATAATAAATTTATGTAAGATTGTAGTATTATCAACTTATTATTAATGAAATACTTCCCTGCTCCATATATAACAAGCATTTTAGGTCTAGGTAACCCATATGATTGTAATTAATAAAAATATATTATGAAACTTTTATTAACTATTTTAATTTATAAAACTTCATTATTTATGCAAAATAATAATTTTGAGAAGATATTAGGAAGAGACTTTTCAACTGTTACATTTCTTAGGTGATGATTTTGAAAACAAACTTTTTCAAAAAAAATTTTATCACACTAAATATAAAAATGAAACAATATATAAAAACTTTTATGGAATACCGTTTAATTGTGTTTCATTTCAAACGGATGAAAAAGAAATAATTGAATCAGTTACAGTTCATTTTGTTAGAGTTACTAATAGGGCTTTTTATGACCAATTGATTGAAATATATGGAAATCCAAATCAAATTAAAGTTATTGAAAAAAGAGAAGAAATTAGTAGGCACATTTCTACAGATGAGACATTTAGACAAGAAATGACACAAAACATCATAGAATTAAGAGAGGGTTCTTTTGAAGAAAATCCTTTATACATTATATGGGAAAAAGAAGATTTTACTATTACAATATTTTCAAGATACAAAAATGGTATTAGTGAAATCACTTTCAAAAATAAATAGTTTTTTAACAAAACCAGATGAAAATAAATTCAATGAATATGAAAATCAAAATACAGAAAATATTAATTGGAATTATTATACTTACTACAAACTTAGTATTAGGACAAAATAATAGTTCCATAAACTGGACTGAAAACGAAAAGGCTCAATATATTAAATTAACAGCATTAGCCAATTATGTTTACCAAAAAGAAAATTCTGAAATCTCAAAAGACAGTTTATTTATAAAATACATATACTTTGACAATGTTTTAAATGATACACTAGTAGAACGAAAAGAAAGAAGAATTCTTGCATTTGATACTCTTTTCTATTATTTCAGAAAAACAGTTGATAGTATTGGCTTGGAAAATCTTGACGCAAAACCTGTGAGATTTTATAAAAAACATAAAATTTATGACCCTTTCAACGAAGAAAAAAGCAATCAAACAACTATTGGAGGTGAAAAGATGTACACAAAAGACGACAATATTTTTGCTTATTTTAACAAAAAAGATCCTGAAAATCCAATAGGAGTTTTATTATTTGAACCTGAAACTAATAAATTAGGTTCTTGGATTTTGATAAACCAAGGTGGATATCATTATTTTCTATCATTTAATTTACTATAAACAATGAAGTATTTAATGCAATTAAATATTTAGTAGAAATATAAAACTTTCAAAAATCCTGAAAAATTTTCAGGATTTTTTGTTTTTAATGTTAATGATTTTCTAATCTTTCTCTATGCAGACAAAAAACAAGTAAATTTATGTAAGTTTGTAACTTAACAAATGCCTTTAAATGAGACACATCTTTTTTTGGTTTGTTTTGCTAAGTACTGCTATCTCATTTGGTCAAAACAAAATAAAAGCTCAAATCATAGATATCGACAGTAGAGTTCCATTAGCTTATGCCAAAGTGGAATATCTAAACAAAACTATCACAACAACTTGGGAAGGAAAATTTGAGTTAGACATAACGCAATATGACAAACCATTAACAGTGAAATATAAAGGGTATCAAACCAAAAATGTTTACATTTCACCTAACCAAGAATTGGTCACAATAAAAATGGCCATCGATTTAAATACTTTTGAAAAAGTAGAGATTTATACTGACAATAAAGTCAATAAAGTAATAAAAAAAGTAATCGACAATAAGCGTTTTAATCAACCTGAAAAAGCACTAGAAAGTTTTCAATACAAAAACTATGAAAGCTTGTTAGTTACTGCTAATCCGGATTCCATTTCCGGAAAAATTGAACCTATTTACAAAAGAAACCTTTTTGGTAAAGGTATTATAAAATTAGATTCATCTAATTACAAGTTCAAAAAACTAGTTGAAAAAAATCATTTATATCAGACTGAAAAAGTAAACCTCATTCAATACAATAAAAAAGGATATAAAGAAACGGTTATAGCTACTAGAATGGCAGGCTTTAAAGAACCATTATATGAATATTTAGGCCTCAATTTATTTTCATACTCGGTTTACGAAAATCCATTTGAAATATTAGAGACTCCCGTTCAAAATCCTATTTCAAATTATGGTCGTCGATTATATAATTTTTATATGGTTGATTCCATAAACATTCAAAATCGCAAAACTTACAAAGTTTTTTTTCAACCTAAAAAATTAAAATCCAGCCGATTAAGGGGATTACTCTATATTGATGCGGAAACATTTGCAATAGCTAGAGCCTATTACAGAATTTATGGTATAGTTTATATTAATGCAGATTACACCTTTGAATATCAAGACAAGGAAGAACTATGGTTCCCAAAGAAAAGAAAAATAACCGTATTAAAAGGCAACAATGTTGACGATATAAAAATTTTGGGCAACACTATCAAGTTTAGCTCCTCTCTAGATCCTTCTCCAAATTCTAATGCCACCGATCAAGTGTATCTCACGATTGAATCGATACCTTTTGATATTGAACTAGATAAAAGATTAAATATAAAAAACAAGGGAATAAAAATTTCCATAGAAAAAGATGGTCTAAAAAGAGAAGATAGCTATTGGAAAAAATTTGCTAAAGACACAATAGACACTAGAAGATTAAGAACTTACACTTCATTAGACAGTCTATCTGAATCTAAAAAATTAGAAAGGAAAATTTTCTTGGGTAAAAAAATATTAAATGGCTATTACCCTATAAGTTATGTTGATTTAGACTTAAGAAGTTTGATTAAATTTAACAATTATGAAGGTTTTAGGCTAGGATTAGGTGTTGTAACCAATGATAAAGTTTCCGAAAAATATAAAATTGCTTTTTATGGTGCTTACGGCATAAAAGATGAAGCATTTAAATTTGGAATAACACCTTCTTACCTTATCGATTCTCAATCAGAAACATGGATTAGCGCTTCCTATTCTGACGATTTGAATGAAATTTCTCAAATTACTTTTGCAACCGATCCAAAACGATTCAAAATATACGATCCAAGACCCATTAATATTTCTACATTCTATGGAAACCAAAATGCTTCGGTGTTTGTAGAAAGTAACTTTTTTCCAAAAACAGACACTTACTTCTCTTTATCTACCAGTAAAATTAATCCTAAATTTGATTATACGTTTGTAAACAATGCTATTTCATATACTCAATACAACATTACAGCTGCGCAATTAGCATTACAATGGAATCCATTTAGTAATTATATGCAAACACCAAAAAGTAGGATAGAAATTGAAAAAAGACATCCAAAGTTTTCTTTTCAAATTACTCAAACACTACCAAAATTATTGAATAACGATTTCAATTTTACAAAAGTAGATTTTAAAACATTTTATGAAATTCCCTATTTATCGGGACAATCAAGTTCAATATTGTTTCAAACAGGAATTGCATTTGGAGATGTCCCTTTAACTCATTTATATAGTTTACAACCCAACAATTTAAACAGAGATGCCTTATTGCAAAGAATTACTTTTGCTGGTAAAAACAGTTTTGAAACTATGTATTTTAATGAATTCTTCTCTGATAAATATGTATCATTACAATTAAAACACACCTTTAATAGAATACGACTTGCCTATAGAATAAATCCTGAGTTTTCTTTTATAACAAGGTTTGCCTGGGGAGGAATTAATAAAGAAAACGCACATTTAGGTTTCCTATTCAACTCTTTAGAAAAAGGTTTTATTGAAAGTGGTGTGGAATGCAATAAACTTTTTAGAGGATTGGGAATTACTACATTTTTTAGATATGGTCCTAATCAATTACCTAAATTTGAAGACAATATTGCCATAAAAATTTCTTACTTCATTGATTTAGGGTTTTAAATTTTCCTTAAATCTTTTGGTTGTTTCCTAAGTAATTAAGTAAGAATCATTACCTTTGCGCTCTAATTTTTGAGACGATGATTAAATGGCTAACGACCAGTTTTTGGGATTTTATTGCTAGCAAGATATTACGCAACAGAATAGGACTTTTAGTTGCACTAGTGCTTTTTACCTTGTTTATGGCATTCCAATGGAAAAAAATCCGAATGACCTATACTGAAGCAAATATATTACCAAAGGATAATGACATTTCTGTACAATATAATCTTTTCTTAGAAAAATTTGGTGAAGAAGGAAACCTTATCGTAATAGGTTTTAAAGATGATGCCTTTTTTACCGAAAAAAATGTTAGGCTTTGGGAAGACTTCATCAATGAAATTAAAAAAGACAAAGCAGTTGATTTAACTTTATCAATTAGTGATTTAAAGATACTAAAGAAAGATACTTTAAACCAAAAATTTAACTTAGTTCCATTTGTAAATAACTCAAAACTTTCTGACACTTATTTAAAAGAAAAGAGAGATGAACTATTTAACAATTTGCCTTTTTATGAAAGCATGCTGTTTAATAAAGAATCGGGAGCGGTTCGCTTTGCTATTTATATTAATAAAAAAATTGTAAATACACCTAAAAGAAAAGAATTTGTTAACAAATATCTTAGCGAACAAAAAATAGAAGCTTTTGAAAAAGCAACTGGTATTGATTTAAAAATATCAGGAATGCCATATATTAGAACTTTAAATTCGCAAAGTATTTTAAGCGAAATTGGATTATTTGTTGGTGCTGCTTTAGGTATTACCTCATTACTTTTTTTCTTTTTCTTTAGAAGTTTTAGAGCTACATCTATTTCTATGATTATAGTTACCATAGCGGTGATGTGGTCTTTTGGAACCATTGGTCTATTAAACTATGAAATTACAGTTTTAACAGCAATTATTCCACCATTAATTATTGTGATAGGAATACCTAATTGCATCTTTTTAATTAATAAATATCAGCAAGAAATCAAAAAACATGGAAATAAAGCCAAGTCTTTACAACGTGTAATTTCTAGAGTAGGAAATGCTACTTTAATGACAAACCTTACAACAGCTGCAGGTTTCGCAACCTTTATTATTACGGATAGTGATTTACTAAAAGAATTTGGAATCATTGCCTCGTTAAATATTATCTTTTTATTCTTCTTGTGTTTGATAATAATTCCTATTATCTATAGTTACATGCCATTACCAAAAGACAAGCACTTAGCACACTTAGAAAAAAACTATATCCAATTTCTTATTGATTGGATATTAGTTACAATAAAGAAAAAAACAGTTGCTATTTATTTTGTTGCTGTAGGATTATTAGTTTTTGGTCTTATAGGGATTACTCAAATGAGAATATCTGGTAGCATAATTGAAGATATGCCAAAAAACACAGGTTTCTTTGAAGATATTCGTTTCTACGAAAAAGAATTCGATGGGGTCATGCCATTAGAAATCATGATCGATACTAAAAAACCAAAAGGAGCCTTAAAATCGGCTACATTAAAAAGAATTAATGAACTTCAAGAAACCATAGAAGAAATTCCAGAGCTTTCAAAACCCGTTTCATTAGTTAATTTATTAAAATACGCTAAGCAAACTTATTATAATGGTAATCCAGAATACTATGAATTACCTACTAAGCAAGAAGAAGCTTTCATTTTATCTTACATAAAAAACTCAACGGGCAAAGGAAAAGAAAATCTTCTAAAAAGCTACATCGACAGTACGGGTCAATTTGTAAGAATTACCACCTTTATGAGAGACATTGGTACAGACAGAATGAAACATACTGAAGATCGATTAATTCAAAAAATTGACAAACTTTTTCCAAAAGAGAGATATAATGTAACTATTACGGGTAAAGCTTATATTTTTGAAAAAGGCACACATTATTTAGTTAAAAACTTAGTAGTCTCACTTGTGTTTGCCGTTTTTCTCATTTCTTTATTAATGGCTTATTTATTCCGTTCGTTTAAAATGATAATCATCTCCTTATTACCTAACATTCTACCTCTTATTATAACAGCTGGAATAATGGGCTTTTTGGGAGTTCCTATTAAACCTTCAACCATCTTAGTTTTCAGTATTGCTTTTGGTATTTCAGTAGATGATACTATCCATTTTTTAGCCAAATACCGTCAGGAATTGATTGCAAACAATTGGAGGATAAAAAAATCGGTATATAACACCGTTAAAGATGCTGGAGTAAGCATGTTTTATACTTCTGTGGTATTATTTTTTGGTTTCTCAGTATTTACGCTTTCTAGTTTTGGAGGCACAATAGCTTTAGGAGGATTGGTGGCTACTACTTTATTATTTGCCATGTTATCTAATTTAATTTTTTTACCTGCATTATTACTTTCATTAGAACGTTCTATAGCTAATGAACAAGAATTTACTGAACCAACAATTGATATTTTAGCAGAGGATAAAGAAGATATTGAAACTGAAAACGAATAATTTTATATTTGCATATTAAATTTAAAAACAATGAAACATATTAAAGTCATAGACCTATTAAACAATACTAAAACATTACAAGAAGTAACTGCAAAAGGTTGGGTAAGATCTTTTAGAAATAATCAGTTTATTGCTTTAAATGATGGATCTACACTAAATAATATTCAGTGTGTAGTAGATTTTGAAAATACACCTGAAGACATTTTGAAAAGAATTACAACGAGTGCTGCCATTGCTGTAACTGGAACATTACAAGAAAGTCAAGGCAAAGGACAATCGGTTGAAATTCAAGTTACAAAAATTGAAATTTTAGGTGATAGTGATGCTGAAAAATATCCTATACAATTAAGAAATCGTCCGAGTTTAGAATTTCTTAGAGAACAAGCTCATTTAAGAGTTCGTACAAATACATTTAGTGCTATTATGCGTGTGCGTTCTGTATTATCATTTGCTGTACATCAATATTTTCAAGAAAAAGGATTTGTTTATGTAAACACACCTATTATTACAGGTTCAGATGCAGAAGGAGCTGGAGAAATGTTTAAAGTAACTGCTTTACCATTTGATAATACACCAAGAAATGATGAAGGAAAAGTAAATTATAAAGAAGATTTTTTCGGTAAAGAAACAAATCTTACTGTTTCAGGTCAATTAGAAGCAGAAACATATGCCATGGCTTTAGGGCAAGTATATACTTTCGGACCTACTTTTAGAGCTGAAAATTCTAATACTTCTAGGCATCTAGCAGAATTTTGGATGATTGAACCTGAAGTTGCATTCAACGATTTAGCAGACAACATGGATTTAGCAGAAGATTTCATTAAATATGTAATCAAATATACTGTTGATAAATGTGAAGATGATTTAAAATTCTTAGAAGGAAGACTATTAGAAGAAGAAAAATCAAAACCGATAGCAGAGCGTAGTGAAATGAGTTTATTAGAAAAATTAAATTTTGTACTAGACAATAATTTCAAACGTGTTTCTTATACTGAAGCTATTGATATTTTAAAAAATAGTAAACCAAATAAAAATAAAAAATTCAATTACATCATTGATGAATGGGGTGCAGATCTACAAAGTGAACATGAGCGTTTTTTAGTGGAAAAACACTTTAAATGTCCCGTAATCCTGTTTGATTATCCAGCAAAAATTAAAGCATTTTATATGCGATTAAATGATGATGGACAAACGGTGAGAGCTATGGATATTCTTTTCCCTGGAATTGGTGAAATTGTAGGAGGTTCTCAAAGAGAAGAACGTTTAGAGGTATTAATTGAAAAAATGAAAGTATTAGGTATTGAAGAAGAAGAATTATGGTGGTACTTAGACACAAGACGTTTTGGTACTGCAGTACATTCTGGTTTCGGACTTGGTTTTGAAAGATTAGTTTTATTTGTTACTGGAATGACAAACATCAGAGATGTAATTCCTTTCCCAAGAACACCACAAAACGCAGAATTTTAATATTCCTTATTTAATCGTTTAGTCGTATATTTGTATATTCGACTAAACGATTACTAGTTTCTGATCCCAATTTACAATGCTAAAACAAAGTTTACAATTCAAATTATCTCAAAAATTATCTCCTCAACAAATTCAGTTGATGAAGTTAATTCAATTACCTACACAAGCTTTTGAACAACGATTACAAGAAGAACTAGTAGAAAATCCAGCACTAGAAAACGGGAAAGAAGAAAATTTTGAATATGATGATTTTGGAGACTCTTCAAATCAAGATGACTATGATGACTATGAAGGAGAAAGGATTGATACTGAAGACATTAATATTGACGAATATTTAAGTAATGATGAAACTCCGGACTATAAATATCAAGCTAATAATTATAGTGACGATGACGAAGACAACAGTATGCCTTTTATTGCAGGAGTTACTTTTCATCAAGATTTACTGAATCAATTAAACACATTCATATTAACGGATGAAGAAAGAGATATTGCCGAGTTTTTAGTAGGAAGTATTGATGATATGGGATATATAAGAAGAAGTATCCAAGATATCGTAGATGATTTAGCTTTTACTCAAGGTATTTATACCGATGAAAAGATGGTTACAAGAATACTCGGAATCGTACAAGAACTTGAACCCTCTGGAGTTGCTGCTAGAGACTTACAAGAATGTTTATTGCTACAATTAAAGCATAAAACACCTACTGACTCTATAGAATTAGCCATTGATATCATTGAAAATCAATTTGACGCTTTTACTAAGAAACATTATGAAAAATTACTTTTAAAGTATGAAATCTCTAAAGATCAATTAAAAAAAGTAATTGATGAAATTGAAAAATTAAACCCTAAACCTGGTGGAGCATACGATGGCAACCAAAAACCTATTGAACATGTTGTACCCGATTTTACTATTCGCATAATTGATGGCGAACTTGATCTTCAGTTAAACAGTAGAAACACTCCAGAACTACATGTTTCAAAAGATTATCAAGACATGTTACAAACCTATAAAGTTTCTTCAGAAAAAACGAATTCTCAAAAAGATGCCGTTCAATTTATAAAACAAAAATTAGATTCTGCAAAATGGTTCATTGATGCCATTAAGCAAAGACAAGAAACACTCTTTGTTACTATGAATGCAATTATGCATTATCAAGAAGAATATTTCCTTGACGGTGATGAAACCAAGTTAAAACCAATGATTTTAAAAGATATTGCCGATTTAATTGGTTTAGATATTTCAACCGTTTCTAGAGTAGCTAATAGCAAATATGTTGAAACGCCCTACGGAACTAAATTGATAAAAGATTTCTTTAGTGAAGCTATGAAAAACGACCAAGGTGAAGACGTTTCAACAATAGAAATAAAAAAAATACTCGAAGTGGTTATCAATGAAGAAGACAAGAAGAAACCATTACCAGATGACAAACTAGCCGAAATGTTAAAAGAAAGAGGTTATCCTATTGCTAGAAGAACTGTTGCTAAATATAGGGAACAATTAGACATCCCTGTCGCTCGATTAAGAAAAGAAATATAAGAATGGATTTAAAAAAAAATTTACCTTCCTTTTCTTATATTTTTCACCCCATATTTATCTCCATATATGGCACATTATTTTATTTTTTTGTGTCACAAATGTATTTATATCAGACACTTCTTTATGTTATATTATTACAAGTAAGCATTATTACATTACTACTTCCTTTATCTTTATATTATCTCTTTTATTCCATGGGCTTGATTAAGTCGTTTACTGAAGCAAGTATTAAAGAAAGAAAAATCCCTATATTAATTCAATCCATTTTATTACTTATTCTAATAAAATTTAGCTCTTCTTTTGATAGTATTCCTCCTTTATATTATTTCTTTTTTGGAGGTTTTTTAAGTAGTATGCTGGCATTTATTGCTGTAGCTTTAAAATTCAAAGCCAGTTTGCATATGATAGGTATTACTTCTCTAACTACATTTATTTATGGCTTAAGTTTACATTTAGAACTAAACTTAATTTTTACTATCGCTTTTTTAATAATGATAATTGGATTCGTTGCATCCTCCCGATTATATATGAAATCGCACAATATTATTGAATTAATAGCAGGAAGTTTAATAGGTATAATATCACAAATAACTTTTTGGATATATTGGTTATAAAATATAAAAAACAAAACCGATATTAAAAGAATTTAACCCCAAATCCTTACTTCCTATATCAACATTATCAAAATTCGATTTTAATCCATAATAAGCATACAGATTAATCGTATTATAACCTACACTTAGATAAGGTCCGTATTGAAATTTTGTAAGTTCATTACTGTTTTGAATATAATAGCTCTCATTATTCGAAACAAATATACTTTTACTTGCTAATAAATAGCTTACTTTAAAACCAGTATAAATTCTCCAAAATTTATGACTCTCATAAGAAGCATTTCTCCATCTTATTTCTAATGGTAATTCTAAATAGTGCAATCGCAATTTACTTTTATCATAAGAATTATCAATGGTATATATATTATTTTCAGTAGCATCTATCTTAGCAACTTTAAGATTGTGCTTAATATCATTATATGAATAGCCTAGTCCTAAGGCAACTGCCCAATTTCTATCTTTAGTAAAAGGCATATCTCTTAAAAAACCAAAAGTTAAGCCGGAAGAAAATGAGTATTGTGAATATCCTTCGGGGGTATTTCTTAATAAGTTGTAAGTTACCGTAAAATAAAATTGATCTTCTCTAAATAACGAATCCACAGCAATTTTCTTAGAACTCTCTTGCGAAAAAGCCATAGTATAAATTAAAAATACGGGAAATATAAAAAACAACCTATTCATTAAAATCATTTTATAATTTAATAGCATAAATGTAATAAAAAAAGGTACGCCATGGCGTACCTTTTATATAGTAACTGAAAAGATTTATTTTTCTAGCGGATTACCTTGATTAGTTGTATAGTTAACTTTTAACTGTTCCACTTTACGTAACTCTGTTTTGATATCTTGAATCAAACCCATTCTTACGTCTTTATCTACTTTAAATGAAGCCGTTAAGTATTTTTCATCTTCAGAATTTCTTTCAGCTCTTTCAGTAATTACAAAACTCCTAATATCAGCAACTGATGAAATTTTATCATTCAACTGAATACGATCTGAAGCTCCTAAAGAAGCATAATTAGGTTTTGGCTTACCAGCATAAATATACATTACGTAATTCTTTTTATGCAACTTAGCCGTTTGATCTGCTTTTGGCAATCTATTCTCAATCATCAAATCACTGTCTTTCATTGTAGTGGCAGTCATGAAAAAGAACAAAAGCATAAATACGATATCTGGTAACGATGCTGTTGAAATTGCAGGTATAGCACCTGATTTTTTCTTTTTAAATTTAGACATAATTTCTAAAACTTAAAGGGTTATTAGTTCTTTCTTGGTTCTGCCTCAGAAAGCCTCATAGGATATAAATCTTGAATAGTCTTTACCATAGGCTCTAATTTCTCAACCAATCCTTCTTCTGCTTTTGAAGCAGGATCATTAGCTACATATTCTATCTCAGTATATTTTCTATTATAACGTCTCATACTTTCTCTATCTCTAAGAAAATAATAAGCCGCTACTAGTTCATTTTGAACTGCAATATATGTTTGATATGTAGTTTGACCGTCATTCATTAAAGAAATAACTGCATCATCAGGGCTATCAGACGACAAAGGGTCTTTTTTTCCTTGACAATAAGAACATTGTTGCGCACCATTATTATCTAAGAAATCAATAGCAGCTTGTCTTAAATCTTTAATATCCATAGGCTGTTCATTAACTAAAAGCAAATTATCCTTGTTTACTAAAACACGCATAATATTTCTTTCGTTAATAGGCGGAACTGGGGGATTATCTTCCCATCTAGGCAATAATCTATTGATTCCCTGATCAACTCCAATGGTTGTTGTGACCAAGAAGAAGATTAAAAGTAGGAAAGCAATATCTGCCATAGAACCAGCATTAACTTCTGGTGCTTCTCTTTTTGCCATAATTATTTTCTAATTTTTGTGAATCCAGCCCAAACCATAGTTCCAATTGCAACTACTGTTAGGATATAAAAAGCGTTTAATCCCGCTCCAACTAGTTTAGGTGTTGATCCAGAATAAACTATTCCATTAGCTTTAACTTCATCGCCATTTGCAAGTAAATAAGAAATTAAAAGTACACCAGCAAATAGAGCAACAGAAATTAAAGTCTTCTTTAAATTCGCTTTATCAGAAAACAAATTCTTTAATACATATATCAATACAATACCAACACATATAGCTAATACTACATAAGATAAAAAGATTAAAGGTGAAATCCATTTGTTCTCTGCACCATCCTCACTTGCATTCATAAGCAAACCTAAAAAGATAACGCTTAATACTGCAATGATGATAACTGCAATTTTTGTTAATTTATGTAAATTCATGAGAATTATCTTTTTTTGTTATTATTTTCTGTAGTCTGACAAGATATCAATTAAGCTAATTGAAGCATCTTCCATATCGTTAACGATAGAATCGATTTTAGCAATGATATAATTGTAGAAAACCTGTAAAATAATTGCAACAATAAGACCAAATACTGTTGTTAATAACGCTACTTTAATACCTCCAGCAACTAAAGATGGCTCCATAGATCCTGCTGATTGAATTTGGTCAAACGCTTCGATCATACCGATTACCGTTCCCATGAATCCTAACATCGGTGCTAACGCGATGAATAATGAAATCCAAGATACATTTTTCTCTAATTGTCCCATTTGAACTCCTCCGTAAGCTACAACAGCTTTTTCAGCAGATTCAATACCGTGAGAATGTCTATCTAAACCTTGATAGAAAATTGACGCAACTGGACCAGAAGTATTTCTACAAACTTCTTTAGCAGCTTCAACCCCACCAGATTTTAATGCATCTTCTACATCAGAAATTAATTTTTTAGAATTAGTTGTAGAAAGATTTAAATAAATAATTCTTTCAATAGCAATTGCTAATCCTAAAATCAAACAGATTAATACAATTCCCATAAATCCAGGACCACCTTCAATGAAACGTTGTTTCATTTTTTGAGTAAATGTTGGCTCTTCATCTGTTGTTGTAACAACTTCCTCAACACCTTCTTCTGTTGCTGTATCAGCTGCAGCTACAGTGTCAGCAGTTGTTTCTTCAACCATTTCAGTAGCAGTTGCAGTCGTATCAGCTGCAGTAGATTCTTGAGCTTGAATGTTACCAAAAGTCATAAGCCCTGTGATTGCTAAAATAGAAAATAATCTTTTCATCGCTTTTGTTCTTAATTTAATTAGTTAATTGGGTTAAATTTATAAAATTATTTATGAAATTAAAAATATTTTATTCTTGCGGAGAGGAAGGGATTCGAACCCTCGATGCCCTTTAGGGGCATACATACTTTCCAGGCATGCTCCTTCGACCTCTCGGACACCTCTCCATTGAAAAATGTTCAATTTCAAGGGCGCTAAATAACGCAAAAAATCTCACGTATAAAAATTTTAATGCTTTTTTTTATCATATTTCTCCTCTTAGGCTCGTTTCAAAAATAGTTTTAAACACTTTATTTGCCACTTTTTGCCCTAACATATACATCAATTTTGTAATAGCTGCTTCAGTAGTAATGTCAAATCCTGAAATTACACCTATATTTTTTAATTGTGTACTTGTCTCATATTGCCCCATCGTTACGGCACCACCACTACACTGAGTAACATTTACTACATGAATGTTATGCTTTATTGCTTCTTCGATTTTTTTTACAAACCAATCTTGTGAAGGAGCATTTCCTGAACCATAAGTTTCTAAAACAATACCTTTTAAACCTTTTATATTTATTATTGCATCAATAACTTCTTTTGTTATTCCTGGAAAAACTTTTAAAATCACGACATTGGTATCAAAATCAAGATTTACTTTTAATGCTTTGTTACCTTCTTTTTTTAAAACCGCTTCTTTATTTACTTTTAAATGCACTCCTGACTCAGCTAATTCCGGAAAGTTTGGTGATGCAAAAGCATTGAAATGCTCGGCACTAATTTTTGTAGTTCTGTTTCCTCTATATAGCTTATATTCAAAATACAAACATACTTCTTGAATAACAGCTTTTCCTTTTTCTTTAAGTGAAGCAATTTGTATCGCAGTTATTAAGTTTTCTTTTGCATCTGTTCGTAAATCTCCAATAGGCAATTGAGAACCCGTAAAAACGACTGGTTTATTTAAGTTTTCCAGCATAAAACTTAATGCAGAAGCGCTATAGGACATGGTATCGGATCCATGCAAAACAACAAAACCATCAAATTTTGTGAAATTTTCTTTAATAATTTTTGCTATTTGTTGCCAATAATCTACATTCATATTTGAAGAATCTATAGGTTCTTCAAAAGAAATAGTATCTATTTCACAATCTAAAAGTTTTATTTCTGGTATTTTATTAAGCAACTTTTTAAAATTAAATGCCTTTAAAGCACCAGATATGGAACTTTTAACCATTCCAATTGTACCTCCTGTATAAATAAGTAGAATGGTTGGCTTATTTGACATCTTGATATTTCATTTTATTTACCACTGGATTAGCATACATTGCTAAAAAACCTTCTCTTATAGTTGGGTTATCATAATCTATACGCATTTCAAACCTTCTTTGAAACAACTGCTTTTCTTCTTTTGTATAGTGTAATGCAAAAGTTTCTGTGTTATTTAAGATGTCATAAGCGATGTAATTTGTAGGCCACAATTTATAATTTTGAAGAATAGCATCGTCTATAATATTAGCTAAAGCTTGTATTTGCTTATTGGTATTTTCATGTTGCTTTTTTATAAATTCTAATTCAGAACCTATAACATCACCTACATGAATATGAATGTGCTTTTTTTGACCTATAATTCCGCTTAAAAGAGTTATAAAATCTTCATTTTTTTCTTTTATATATACTTCATCTTTAGCTTGTGCTAATAGTTGAGGCATTTTTAAAGCGTCGGTTGGATCATATTCATAAGAAATTGAAACGGGTACAACTTTCAATTTCTTAAAGAAATCCATAACATTTTCTTCATCAGAAGCCATAGCCACCATCTTAAGTACTCCTTGATGTGTAGCATCATTCCCATCTTTTGTTCTTCCTTCTCTTTGAGCTATCCAAACTGAACGATTTTCTCTACCTAAAAGGTGGTACATATATTCTGACATTAGCTTTGAACTTTGCAATAATTCTCTTGGTGAAAGATTTCTTTGCACTAAAAAATTTCTATTTAATTTAGATAATTTTAATACAAAATCTTTTTTAACTAAATTATCACCAATAGCTGAAGCTGTCATTATTAAACCATGATCGAAAAGCGATACATTTAATAAAGAAGTATCTAAAATAATATCTCTGTGATTCGAAATAAATAAATAAGGAGTATTTTTTTCTAACTTTTCAAATCCAGAAGTAGTTAATCCATCTGAACTTTTTTCTAAGACCTTTTGTATAGATTGATACACAAAGTTTATTTGAAAATCCCTTATAGAATGTGTTTTTTTTAACTGTTCTTTCCATATCTCATCTGGGGTTTCTGGAAAGGTAAAATTCATCATTGCTTTCAACATAGGATGATTTAATGAAGAACACAGCGCTTCATTAACTTCTGTATCATAATAAGGACGAATGCTATCGAATTTTGACATATTAATAAAAATCAATCCACAAAAGAACAAAAAAAATAATTAATGAAAGTAAATTCACCGTTAAATTCCGAAAATTGCTTTTGAATTAGCCGTTGTTTTTAACGCAATTTCCTCAACAGTAAGGGAATAAATTTCTGCTAATTTTTGAGCCACAAGTAAAGTATAGCTACTTTCATTGCGTTTACCACGATAAGGAACAGGCGCTAAATAAGGTGCATCCGTTTCTAAAACAATATGTTGCAAATCGATTTCATTTAAAAACTGATCAATTTTACCGTTTTTAAAAGTAGCCACTCCTCCAATTCCTAATTTCATATTTAAATTGATAGCTCTTTTTGCTTGATTAAAATCACCGGTAAAACAATGGAATATTCCAAACAAATCTGAAGATCTTTCTTGTTCTAAAATTTCAAAAACTTCATCAAAAGCATCTCTACAATGAATATTGATAGCCAATTGATATTTTTTTGCCAATTGAATCTGGTGCTGAAAAGCTTCTTGTTGCTGTTTTAAATAGGTTTTATCCCAATACAAATCGATTCCAATTTCTCCAATGGCATAAAACTTTCTTGAAGCCAATTGCTTTTCTACATGAACCAATTCTTCTTTGTAGTTTTCCTTAACATAAGTTGGATGCAATCCCATCATTAAAAAAATATTCTCTGGATATTGTTTTTCCAAATCATACATCTTTTGCGTACAACTCGAATCGATAGAAGGCAGAAAAAAACGCGTTACACCTACATTGAAGGCACGTTGCATCATTTCATCTCTATCAGCATCAAATTCTTCACTATATAAGTGAGTATGTGTATCTGTTAATTGTAATAATGTATCCAAAACGATTTATATTTGGTTGCAAAAATAGAATCTTTATTTGGCTTAAACTAAAAAAGCTACTGAATAATCAGCAGCTTTTTCCTAACTTAATTTCTATTTTTATAGTTTACTCAACAAAATTTGTGCCCCTTTATACTCTTCTGCTTCTTTTGGAATTTCTTCTAAAAAAACTTTACAATCTTCATATTCTTTTTGTTTTAATTTAGACATCGCCAAATACCACAAAGCTTTATTTTTAAAGACAGTATTCTGACTTTTAATATTTTGCAAAATAGATTCTGCTTTTACAAACTGATCTTCTTCCAATAAAGCAACAGCATAAATCAATTTCTCTTCAACTCCTAATTCTTTTCTATTTATACTTTCAAAAGAAGCTATTGCTATCTTGTAATTCTTATTATTAAAAGCTTCTTCAGCTTGTTTTAGATTTATATCTGTTTCTCCTCTTTCTGTAAAATAAGCTTTTTCATGTTCATTGAAATCGGAATATTCTGGAATTGTATTTTTCATAAAAAACCAAATAGATAAGAATAACAATAAACTCGCAGCAACAGCATACCATCTATAAGATATAGGTATAATTTTTTTCTTTTTTTCTTTTGATGCGTCATGATATTGTCTAGAAATAATTTTCAAATTATTTTTAAAATTTTCTGTTTCCGATGAAAATTCATTTTGTAAGTAATAATCTGTAGCTCTATACAATTCAAATTCCTCTTTCAATTCTTCATCTATTTGAAGTTGATTTTCAAAGTCTAACTTTTCTTGTCTTGTCATCTCGTTTGCCAAATATTGGTCGAAAACTAAAAACATTTCCTCTTTCATTTTACTGATTCTTTAAAGATTGATACTGAACCGATTCTTTAATTAATTTTGTTAATTGTCCTGTGCATAGTGATTTTTTCTTTCTCACATAAGCATAGGTTACGGCTAACTTTTGAGCAACCTCTTCCATACTCTTCATTATAAAACTCAATTTGAGTATTTCTTGACATTTTTCTCCTAATTGTTGAAACATTTTTTCAAACAAGGCTTGTTTTTCTGCATACATTTCAGTTTTGAAAAGCGTTTCTAGAAGCGATTCATCTTTAGATACATTATCATTTTGTAATGTTACCCCTTTACGAGAAGATTTTTTTAATTCGTTTAACCATCGTCTTTTACAAAGTAAAAAGAAATAAGCATCGAAAGGACAAGATATTGTTAAACTTTCTTCTCTAGCTTGTTTAAAAATAATAATCAAAACTTCTTGAATTACATCTTCCGCTTCGTCTGCACTTCCATTATTATTTTTTATAAACTGTATTACTTTAGGTACAAATTTTTTATAAATAGCATTAATAACAACGGGATCATTATTCTTCAAACCATCTATATACAATTGATCTACATGGGTGTTTTTGTCGCTCATTTCTACTTATTTATTAGCTAAGATAGAAAGTTTAGCATAGAAAGTAAAATTATAAGAGGTAACATTTTTTAGTTAAAAAGTATCTATAAATAAAATAGCTATAAAATGTAAATATTTGAGAGGTAACAATTTTACATCTTTATTGATATATGATAAAAACTATAAATAAAAAATTATGAAAAATGTAAATCTATTAAACCGTAAAAAAAATGTGATTTTCCAATTCGCATTTTTAGTAAGCCTGATTGTCACACTATTAATTAGTTGTGAAAAGAGCGATGATAATGATTGTAATGGAGATTGTAATCCAAAGCCAACAGCTGCCGAGTTTGAGGCCATAAGAGAAGATGCATTAATAGGTATGACACAAAATTTCCAACTTAATGTAGCCAATGGTCTAACTACATTTACCTCTTCAAATGGGGTTGAAATTGATATTAATCCTGCTTGTTTGTCTTTAAATGGCAACGCTGTAACAGGACTTATTGATATTAAATATATAGAAGTTTTTGATGGAGGAAGCATGCTAGTCACAGATAAAACAACGATGGGAGTACTCCCTACTGGTGATTTAGCGATGTTAATTTCAGGTGGAGAATTTTACATCAATGCCACTCAAAATGGACAGCAATTAACCTTGAATTGCGGAATGAACCTAAGAATCCCTACCCATCTTACAAATGAAGAAAATGACATGAAATTATGGAATGGTGAAATGGATGAAGATGGAAATTTAGAATGGCGAGAAGAAAACGACCCTACAGGTGGACAAGGTGGTGTTTTTTTAGAACAAGGAGCAAATGGATCTACTTATTATGCTTTCTTTAATAATTTTGGCTGGACCAATGTAGACAAATTCTATAATCATACTGGTCCAAAAACTCAAATTTTAGCAACTGTACCCGCTGGATACAATTTTGACAATAGTGCAGTTTATCTTCATTATGATGGAGAAGGTAATGCATTAGCCAAATTAGACACCTATGATGCTACCACTGGGCAATTTTCTGAACATTATGGTCAAATACCTATAGGTTTAGCTTGTCATATTATTTTTGCAACAGAAGAAAATGGACAATGGAGATATGCCATAAAACCTGTAAGCATAACAGCTAACACGATATATAATTTCACTCTTGGCGAAACAATTGTAGGAACAGAAGCACAACTTGTTGCTGCAATTAACGCGCTACCATAATTAGTTTAGTTTGTTTTGAGAAAGTGATGACTTGTTCATCACTTTTTCTTATATTTAAACCTAAAATCTGATATTATGCTAAAAAAAATAGCTATTCTTTTTTTTATCTTTTCATTTATTGGATTGTATTCTCAAGTAAAAAAACAAGATACAATAGTTCCAAAAGCTATTATAAAATTGCAACAAGAAGGAAATACTCTTTATTTTGACTCAGATAAACCTGCTTTAAATCAAATTGCTGGTGCTCCAAAAGCATTTTACAGTTATTATTGGGAGTTTGGAGACGGAGAATTTAGCACAAAAGAAAGGCCCAAACACACCTACAAAAAATCAGGTGATTATGAAGTAAAATTATGGGCAACTAACAATTATGATAGTGGAAAAACACCTACAACTAGGCCAAAAAAAATTCAAACAAAAGAAACGGCAGAAGTTTCCGACAATGAAATACAGATTCTAAATGACAACATAGAATTAAGAAGAAATAGAGAACCTTTACCTGAAGAAGATTTTGTAATTGTTTTGAGTTATAAAAATGATAAAAACTATGTAACCAATGGATCAATTTATTTTTATTATAACGAAAAAGATTTTAAACAAGATAATTTTGAATTATTAGAAATTAGAAGATATTCTGATGAAAGCATTACAGAATTAGAAAAAAAATTAGCTTATAATCCTGATTATGATGACCAAACAGCTGAATATGCTTCAACAGAAAATGAAGTTTATAATTCCCATAAATTTCAAGATACTACTGAGAAAAAGAACCTCCCTTTATCTATAGAAGAAGCAAAACAAAAGTTTAAAAATGGCAAAAAAATTACGTTTAAAAATCTGAACCCAAACGAGCAAAGAAACATCTTTTTTACATTAAAAACTACTCCAGAAATGATTAAAGATACGAGTGCTATTTTAAAAGTAAGAAGTATCTATGTTCCAGATGATAATTACGAAAACCATAAAATAAAAGACATGGAAATGGAGATTGTAACTTCTCATGATCCGAATAAAATGTCTACAAGTGGCTTATTTATCAATTACAGATTGGTGCGCTTTAAACGAATTAAGTTTAAAACTCGATTTCAAAATGATGGTGAAGGTCCTGCGAGAACTATTCGTTTAGAAACGGATGTACCTGATATGTTTGACAAATCGACCCTTCAAATTGAGAGTATGTATCCAGAGTGTCCCATTTGCCCAAAGAATGAAGAAGTTCGATATAGTTGCTTAGACACTGTAATTCGACAAAAACAAATTATTTTTACTTTTAAAAATATTTATTTACCTGGAACACAACAAAAAAATGTGACAGAAAAAGATTCAACAAAAGGATTCGTAAAATACAGTTTAAAATTTGGAGAAGATTTTCATAAAGTAGGGACGAAAAGTCGCACTAAAATAATTTTCGACAAAAATGAACCCATTCTAACCAATTATTCCAGAACCCGATTTAATCCAGGAATTTCAATAGGACTAAAAGCAGGTTATAATTATTTTCCAAAATTAAGTAATTCTAAAAGTTACTTTACTGGTTTTACTATTTCACCCTTTAAATCCTATCGATTTTATTGGCAAAGCGAATTTTATGCAAGCAAGCATGATTTTGAAAGCGAAAATACGAATACTATTTCAGCCGAACCTGAAAATGTTGGCCCTTTTAATACGGGTACGGGGCAAATTATAGATGTTGCCTTTGTAAGAAGAGAAAACGCAGTAGAGCAATCGAGAAAAATAATTGAAACTGTACCAATTTCATTAAGATATAATATCAATAACCACATCGGTATAGGTTTTGGACCACATATAACCACAATTATTTCTTCCTCATCAGAAAGAAAAAGCACAACAAGGTATTATGAGATTATGCAAGTACCCATCTCTCCTAGTTTAGTTCCTGGAAATGAATATACGCAATTAGCCCAATACGATTCTCAAACTTCAACTGAAAAAAAGGAAGTACAAACTCAGTTTTTCTTAGATACCACGTTTGGTTTTGCGAGAATTGGTCCTAGTTTAGGCATCCGATATTATAAAAATTTTAAAAATAATTTTGATTCGTGGCAATTCTATGCAATTTGGAAATTTTAAAAGTCTTCTTCTTCTCTTTTTTTCCATCTCAAGTTTATCTCAAAATTTAGAGGATAAAATTTATACTGCTATAGATATTTTTGTCGCTTATCCAAACAAAAAAGAACTGCAAATATTAAACGAAAAAGAATTTCAATTTTCTAAATCAGTTATTACTAATGATGAAAAATTGGCTTTAGTTATTTTATATTGTAACAAAGGTTCGTATGAAATGAAAAATAATTTTCAACAGGAAGCAATAACTTCATATGAAAAAGCTTGGCAATTGTTTTCTGAAAATAATCTATCGAATTACGATATAATCGAATATTGTTTAAAGCCATTAGGTACTCTATATACTAAAAATGGTAATTTTACCTTAGCAGAAAACATCATCAAGAAATATCTATTTTTAGCAGAAAAAAATCAAGATCAAACTACGATTATTTCCGGCTACATTAATTTATCAATAGTTTATAAAACTATTGGCAAACATACAATAGCCATTGAATTGTTGCAAAAGATAGCTCAAAACCCCAATGTTACTAATCTTCAAAAAAATCGTATTGAAGAAGAATTAACCATGAATACCATTGGTTTACAAAAAATACAAAAAAATAAAATTCTTGAAAACGAAAGTTTTATAAGTAAAAGCCCTAAAACAAATGCATTCGTAGCTTTACAAAAAGGACAACATAATTTAGCCCTTTCCTATCTCAATCAAGCCAAACAAGAAGTAATAAAAAATAAATCATTAGAAGCGAGAGAATTAGCACAATTATATGTACATGAAGCCAATATCTATTTTTTACTTAACCAAACGGAAAAATCTAAAGATTTCTATATAAAAGCCATACAAATTTTATTACCGATTGAAAAGAATATACATGCTGTTGATCCTAATTCTTTGTATCCAGAAACAACCTTCTTGTTAATTTTTGATGGTCTAGCCTTACTTGAGAAAGACATTAATAAGCAATTACAATGGTATGAATTAAGTTTTCATGTAAGTGATTTACTTTTTAATAACATAATAACCCAAGAAGCTCAAATCATTCATCAAACCGAGAATAGAATTAGAACCGAGAAATGCTTAAATATCTTATGGAAAGCATATCAAAAAAGCAAAGCAATACGTTTTCTTGAAAAAGCTTTTGAATATGCAGAAAGAAGTAAAAATAGGGCGTTGAAAGAAAGAAAATTACAAAAGAATTTATTAGATACATTTCCAGATAATAAAAATTTACAATTGCAAAATGATTTACTTGTGAAACAAGAATCTTTAATTAATGATTTTATACGATTGCAAATAACCCAAGAGAATCAAGAAAAATTAATCACAATTAATGATGAACTTACTACACTAACCATTACACTAAAAAATCTTACTAAAAATATAAACCAAGAATTTAAAAAGAATGAACAAAAACAAATTTTTAATTGGGCATTTTTTGAGCAGAAACTAAAAAAAGATCAGGCGCAACTCGCCTATTATTTTTGGTCTCATGAGACACTCTATCTTTTTTATTTTAATGACAATCAAAAAAGTTGGCACAAAATAGATATAAAAAATCATAATGAGTTAATTAAAAAATACATTCATTATTTTGATAATGCTCATGCTATTAATGAAGATATTTCCAATTTCATTACAACTTCTCATTCGTTATATAAAAATATAGGATTAAATAGTATTGAAAAAAATAAGAATTTGATTATTATTCCAGATGGATTACTGCATTTTGTGTCATTTGACGCATTGATTACAAAAAAAACAAATACTACCCTATACGCTGAAATACCTTTTCTAGTCTATCAAAATAAAATTGCCTATGAAACTAATGCTTCATTTTACTGTGAAAATTATGCACTTAAAAAAAAGGGTAGCATTGTAGGCTTTTTTCCAATTTTTAAAAATACTAATGCTTATTTAGCCTATTCATTAGAGGAAGCAAAAGCATTAAAGGAGAACAATGCCATTCTTTTTATGAATGAAATGGCTAACAGAGAAAATTTTAAAAAAAATATAGGCTTGTACAACATCATTCATCTTTCTACCCATGGAACCAGTGGTTCATTTAATACGCCTTCAACCTTAGTGCTATATGATGATCTCCTTCTAGTAAATGAATTGTACGGATTAAATAATTGTCATCCTGATTTAGTAGTTTTGAGCGCTTGTGAAACAGGCATTGGTAAAATTCAAAAAGGAGAAGGTGCTGTAAGTATTGCTAGAGCATTTCAATATGCCGGTGCAAAAAATGTACTTTTTAGTTTATGGAAAATTAATGATTATGCTACTTCAGAATTGATGACTAATTTTTATACTCATTACAACAAGAAACATTCCTTCTTCGAATCGAATTATTTATCGAAAATAGATTATTTAGAAAATAAAACGATTTCAAATACAAAAAAATCACCATACTACTGGAGTGCATTTGTATATTATGGCGCTATTGACAACCCAGAAACAAATTACATTTATCATTATGTATTAGGATTTCTTCTCCTAATTGTACTATTTTTGAGTTATGGAAGAATTGCAAGATTTCTTAAAAGAAAAGAAATATAAAAAGATAAAATTCACTGTTTTAAAAACCCAACATTTACTTATTAAAGCAAAAATAAATGGCATAAATGGTACTTTTATTCTCGACACAGGAGCCAGTAATAGTTGTGTAGGTTTTGAAGGTATAGAAAAGTTCCAATTATTTGCTGAAAACTCAGAAACGAAAGCTGCTGGAGCAGGTGCAACTGGAATGGAAACCCAAGTTTCAAAAAGTAATGCGCTGCAAATGAGCCGTTGGAAAACTACAAGCCTTGTGGTGATTATTTTTGATATGAATCATGTAAATGAGGCCTTGAACAGTTATAAAACCAAAGCAGTAGATGGTATTATTGGTGCAGATGTGTTGTTACAAGGAAAAGCTATTATTGATTATTCCAATCATTATTTGTATTTGAAATAGTGTACGTAAAGTTCCTCAAAATAAAAAACCCCAAATTCAATGAATTTGGGGTTACTTTATATAGAATATTATTTCTTAACTATTTTCATTGTTTTAATTTCATTAATTGAAATGACTTTTACCAAATAAGTTCCTGTATGTAAACCAGCAACATCTATTGAAGTTTCTTTATTATTAACATGTTTTGTAATAATTTCTTGCCCAAATAAATTGTAAATTGAAACGGCTGAGATTTCTTTATCAAATGAAAGATTTAAAATATCATTTACTGGATTTGGGTATAATTTTAATTCATTTATAACAAAATATTCGTTAGAAAGTGTTGAAGGATAGCATGAAATGTAAGTAAACGTGTTTCTTTGTATAAAAGTTTCATCGCCTATTTGACCTACAACATTGCTTCCTGTACCTCGAATAAAGCCATCGCTGTTTATTACTAAAACGTGATAACCTCCAGCAGAAATTTTGTTTGAATCAAGAGAACTACCCACTTGCGTTGGGATATATACATCAGAAGTATTTCCAGATGTTCCAAGACCTAACTGACCAGAATAATTATATCCCCAACTCCAAATAGAAAGATTATTTTTGGTAGCAATTGTATAACGAACACCGGCAGACACATCAAGCCAATCAGTTGCAGTTCCAACCTGAATAGGAGTTATTCTATAAGTAGTTGTTCCATCGCCAAGTTGCCCAGATGAATTTTCACCCCAAGTCCAAAGTGTTCCATCTGTTTTTATAACTGCACAATGATGTTGACCTCCAGCTAATTTTAACCAATTTGAATCTGTTCCTATTTGAGTAGGAATATTATTTTGAGACGAGGTTCCGTATAAATTAAATCTCGAACCCCAAAACCATAACGTCCCGTCTGTTTTTATGGCAAGAGAATGATTTATTCCTGTAGCTATAGTTTGCCAATTTGTAGCAACACTAATTTGTGTTGGAATAGGTTTATTCACTGTTGTGTTATCTCCTAGTTGCCCATATTCATTATTCCCCCAACCCCAAAGTGTTCCATCTGTTTTTAAAGCTATTGTGTGATTCCATCCATCACTTACGTCTAGCCAATTTGTATCAGTTCCTACTTGAGTAGGAGTATCTATAACGTAGTTTCCATTTCCAGTTCCTAATTTTCCATAACCATTACTTCCCCAACTCCAAAGCGTTCCATCAGCTTTTATGCCATATGAAGATGAATAACCAGCATGTACTTTAACCCAGTTATTTGCTGTTCCTATTTGTGTTGGAATGTTTTTAGTTACATCAGTGCCATCCCCTAACTGGTATAGTACATTTCTACCCCAAGCCCAAAGTGTTCCGTCATTTTTTATTGCTAAAGAATGATATTCTCCAGCACTAATGTTTTGCCAGCAAGATGAATTTATAGCTTGTAATGTAGTGAATGAACCACAATATAACCATTGCGTTTGATCGTTACCACAAACTGAAGCCACCCACCAATGGTAATCGGTATTGGGCGATAAATTATTAATATTTGCAGAAGTAGAAGTTGTGTTACCATCAATTCCTCCTATTACAGGCTCAGTATTATATAAATACAAATAAGCATCAGGTGTTGGATTTGCACTTATCCAATTAAGTGTAGCGGTTGTTGTTGTAATACTATCTGCCCAAAATTGGCTTGGAGGATTGCAAGTTGGGTTATTTGGACTCATTTTTACTAGACCAAGTTGTAAAGTTCCAGCCCAAATTGTTCCTGAATTTTCAGCTTTTATAGTATTAAAATAATTATCTGGCAAACCAGAATTATTATTAGTATAAGTAACACAATCACTGAAATTTTGTAAACCATCCCCATTAAATGCAATCCAAACTTTATTATTATTAATATCAAGTGCATTTAACTGGTATCCTGCAAGACAGGAAGTACTTTGATAGTATGAAGTAAGAAAATCTCCAGCAATTGTAAAAGTAAATAAGCTATCAAATCCAGCTACATAGATTTTATCTTCAGAAATTTTCAATATTTTATTGGTTCCTTGATAAATGAAATTATAATCATTTCCGTTAAATTTGTACATTATGCCATTATTAGTAACCCAAATTCCATCTATTTCGTCAATTTCAATAGAATTAATATTTGTTAGCGAATTATAAGTTGTCCATGTTATACCATTAAACTTTGTAAGACCAGAATCTGAAGTAATCCATAAGTTATTTGAACTATCAATCTCAATATTAAAGATATCATTACTTGGAAGACCTGAATTTGTGCTCGTATAATTTGTCCAAGTAGTTCCATCTAATAAAATAATTCCATTGTTTTGAGAGGCCATCCATTTTCTTCCTAAGTTATCAATTTCAGTTTCAATTATAGCATTTGAAGCAATATCTGAATTAGTTGTGTTATAAGATGTCCAAGTGCTCCCGTCAAAAGTAGAAACACCACTATATGATGAAATCCATAGTAATCCGTTATTGTCAGTTTTAATATCCCCAATATAGTTACTACCAATTCCAGAATTAGAAGTATTGTAAATAGTGTAGTCATAGGTTTGTGCAAACGAAATAATGTTCCACAAAATCAAGACAAATAAGTAATTTTTTTTCATATTTTTTATGCTTTTAAGAGAAAATACTTTATTAAATTTTTAAATATTTTGCAGTTAGTATTAGTCATATTTTTGTATTTGTAAGTTCTATTAGTTAAAACTGTACGATAGACTAATTGAAATACAAAATATTTAATTCTTCAAGTAAAAGTAAGATCTCTAAATAAATAGAACAATTTGTTTATTGGACTATTTATAAATAATCAGGTAATTAAAAAACATTATTTAACTAACATTCAAACACTTAGCTTTTGTTTTTTAATTTTTCAATATAATAGTTGAGAGAAAGTCCAGTTTGCTTTTTAAAAACACGAACTAGGGTATTAGCATCTTTATAACCTACTTCTTCAGCAATAGCTTGTAATGTATATTTACGAAAATAGGAAGAATCTTTAAGCTTTAGAAGTACATATTGAATACGTAATTCTTGAGTATAATCAGAAAACGTTTTCTGCTTTATCTGATTGAAATATTGGGATAAATAAGCCGTGTTTGTATTTAATTTTTTAGCAACAAAAGCTAACTTAAAATTGGGATTCAAAAAAGTCTCTTTTTGCTCTAATTTTTTTAAACCTATTTCTATTTTCTCAATAAGCTCATCATCAATTGTTTGTTTTGAAAGAGTTTCATTTTCATCAATTTTCAAATTATTAATATCTGAAACTTGAGACTCTTTTAAATTTTGAATAATTTTTAAAAATCGATAATGCTTCTCATTTTGTTGTTTGTGATAATAATAAAAACAAAAAATAACTACAATTAGAATTATTAGGATACTAAAAAGTGATATCTTAAAATAATTCTTAGAAGCAATAATTTTATTGGATTCCGCTTTTATTATATTTAAATCATAATTATGAAGAAAATTTAAGGATTTATTTTTTATTCCTTCTATCAATTGAATTAGTGTCAAACTTTTTTGAGCGTAGAAATATGCATTACTAGTGTCATTTTTTTCCTTATAACATTGCGCCATAATGTTATATGCCATTAATAGATTTTCTTTTGAGACCTTCGTTTTTTGATAGTTTCTTATGTATTTTTCACAATAAAAAAGTGCTGAATCTGTTTGTTTTAAATGACGAAAACAATCGGCCATCCCCAAATCAAATAATTGTTCTGTTCTTATATTTTTATGAATTATAGGATACTTTTTTCTCTTTCTATACAAAGACAATGATTTAATATAATTACCTTGTAAAGCTGCACTTTTTGCTTCACGCATACTCAACAACGCTTTTGTATATTCGGGATAAAAATTATCCTGTAACATCATTTTGGTTGCTACGTTAAAATAATAATTTGCAGAATCCAAAAGAATAGTTCTTTTTGACTGGATATAATAGTTTTGGTAAGCTTCACCTATGATATTGTATTTATCTGCAAATAATTTTTTGTTCATTATTTTTTTTTCGCCTACTCCTAATTTTAAGTGTGGTGTAGTTTTTAATTCCCTCTTTAGTAATTCAATTCCGTTGATATAGTCACCCATCGCTACTTTAATAGAGCCATACTGCTCATTAAAATGATTATTTGGCAAGCTCTTTCTATATTTATTAAGATAAAACAATGCCAAGTCATATTCTCCCATATTTTTATGAATATAGAAAACTTTGTTGACACACATTCCGATTAAATCTTGATAAACTTTACTTGATTTATCCATATTACTCTTTTCAATATTTTCTATAAGTTTGAGGAGTAATTGTTTGGATTGAATAAAATCTGATTTGTTATAAAAATAATTAGCTATATAATATTTACCATAAAGACCGAACAATTCATTTTCAGAATTACTAATCTTCAAAGCTTCTATGTAGGCTTTTTCTGGATTTGAAATAAGTTGTTCTTGTATATTTCTAGTTGTTTTAATTTCAGACTCATTCAGTTGTTGCGCATAGACATATGTCAAAGAAAAAAATAATATTATTAAAGTGTAAGTGAATTTATACATTTTGAAAAATTAGAAAACAATACTAAAATAAGAATAAAAAGATATCATGTAAATTATTTATAAGAAGATCTAACCTTGTTTATTAAGCTTTTAGATTTAAGCAAAATTTATACTTCAAAGCAAAACCCCCAAATGCTATGAATTTGGGGGTTTTGCTTTTATCTAAAAACTTCTCGACTTTGTTCGAAGTGACGCTATAATTCTCAATTATAATTCCAAAGCTTTCTTAGGATTGTTATCCATTAATAATTCTACTGGATTTTCCAAAGCTTCTTTAACAGCTACTAAGAAACCAACTGACTCACGTCCGTCGATAATTCTATGATCGTAAGATAAAGCCACATACATAACAGGAGCAATTACTATTTGACCGTTTTTAACGATAGCTCTTTCCACTACATTGTGCATACCTAAAATTCCAGATTGAGGAGGATTAATAATAGGAGTAGACAACATACTTCCAAAAACACCACCATTAGAAATTGTGAAAGTTCCTCCTGTCATTTCGTCTACAGTTATTTGTCCATCGCGAGCTCTTAAAGCCAAACGTTTGATTTCCGCTTCAACACCTCTGAAAGACAATAATTCTGCATTACGCATTACAGGAACCATTAATCCTTTTGGTCCAGAAACGGCTACCGAAATATCACAGAAATCGTAAGCCACTTTGTAATCTCCATCAATCATAGAGTTAACATCTGGGTACAATTGTAATGCACGAGTTACTGCTTTTGTAAAGAAAGACATGAATCCTAAACCAACATTATGCTTGTTTTTGAATTCGTCTTTATATTGGTTACGTAAGTCGTAAATCGCAGTCATGTCTACTTCGTTGAAAGTAGTTAACATAGCTGTTTCATTCTTAGCAGATACTAAACGTTCCGCTACTTTACGACGTAACATGGATAATTTCGTTTTCTCAGAACCTCTATTTCCTCCAGTAGGTGTTCCCATTGAAGGCACTGCATTCTTAGCATCTTCAGTAGTGATACGTCCACCTTTACCAGTTCCTACTATAGCTGATGGCTCAATACTTTTCTCTTCTAATATTTTTCTAGCTGCTGGAGAAGGTGTTCCAGAAGCATATGTTTTTTGTGTTTCAGCAGGAGCTTTTGGTGCTTCTTCCTTTTTAACTTCTGTTTTTACTTCTTCTTTTGGAGCTGTTGTACCATTATTATCTGATGGTTTTGCTGCACTGGTGTCGATTAAACATACTACTGCACCAACAGCAACCGCATCACCTTCTTCTGCTTTTAAAGTAATAATACCACTTGCTTCCGCTGGTAATTCTAAAGTAGCTTTATCTGAATCTACTTCAGCAATAGCTTGATCTTTTTCAACATAATCGCCATCTTGTACTAACCAAGTTGCAATTTCTACTTCTTTAATTGACTCTCCCGGTGATGGGACTTTCATTTCTAAAATCATATTCTTTTAGTTTAAAAGTTGACCCTATTGTTGCATTTGTTATAGGGCTGACATTTGAATTTTTTTATTGAACTATTGTTTTATCGAAAACCATTTCTATAGCTTTTTTCTGGCGTTTTTTAGAACGCTCATAACTTCCTGCAGCAGGAGCACTATAGGCTTTTGGTGATGCTAATCTTAATTTTACTAAATCGAAATTCATTAACATATAGCTGTAAGCTCCCATGTTTTTAGGCTCTTCTTGAGCCCAAACATAGTCTTCTGCATTTGGATAGCTAGCAATGATTGCTTTAATTTGATCGATAGCTAATGGGAATAATTGCTCTAAACGCACTACAGCCACATCATTTCTTTCCAATTCTTTTCTTTTAGCAATAATATCGTAGTACACTTTACCCGTACAAAGCACTAGTGTTTTTATTGCTTTTTTATCTGTAACATTTGGATCATCTAAAATTTCTTGGAATTGTCCGTTTGCTAATTCTTCGGCAGTAGAAACCGCTAATTCATGTCGCAATAAACTCTTTGGTGTAAAAACAATTAAAGGTTTACGGAATTTACTTTTCATTTGTCTTCTCAACAGGTGGAAAAAGTTAGCTGGTGTGGTACAATCTGCGATATACATATTGTGTTTGGCACACATTTGTAAATAACGTTCCATACGAGCCGAAGAGTGTTCTGCACCTTGGTTTTCATAACCATGAGGCAATAACATTACTAATCCGTTTTGATTGTTCCATTTGTCTTCACCTGCAGAGATATATTGGTCAATCATAATTTGCGCTCCATTGGAAAAATCTCCAAATTGTGCTTCCCATATGGTTAACGTATTTGGTGAAGCTAAAGCATATCCATATTCAAAACCGACAACTCCATATTCGGAAAGTAAAGAATTATAAATATAAAAATTCCCTTTTTTATCTTTGATATCGTTTAATAAAACTACTTCTTCTTCTGAGTCCTCGACTTTAATTACGGCATGTCTATGAGAGAAGGTTCCTCTTTCCACATCCTGACCCGAAATACGCACATCATAACCTTCTTGTAATAAAGTACCATACGCTAATAACTCACCCATTGCCCAATCTAAACTATCTTTTTCGAAATACATATCATTTCTATCACTGATAATTTTGGTAATCTTATTGATGAATTTCTTATCAGAAGGCAATTCACAT
Source organism: Flavobacterium sp. 9AF (assembly GCF_902506265.1). Lineage (GTDB taxonomy): Bacteria > Bacteroidota > Bacteroidia > Flavobacteriales > Flavobacteriaceae > Flavobacterium. The sequence continues at coordinate 1,717,385 of NZ_LR733556.1, forward strand.
ATGGTTTTTGCTATTGCTGTTAATTTTTCTTTACTAAACGAAGTATCTTGTTTTTCAAGCATCCCTGTATCGGAAACTTGTTCAAATCCAGTCCATTCATTTTGCATGAATGGAGTAATCACTGTTAAATCTTTTTTACGTGATTCTTCTAAGTTCTCATCTAATTTTGCTTTGTATTTTTCTTCTAATTCTTTTACATAATTAGCATCGATAATCCCTTCTTTTTTCAATTTCTCTGCATAAAGATCTCTTGGATTCTTATGTTTAGAAATGGCCTTATATAAAATAGGTTGTGTAAATTTTGGCTCATCACCTTCATTATGACCATATTTTCTATATCCTAAAAGGTCGATAAATACATCGGTACCAAATTCCATTCTATAATCCAAAGCAAATAACATCGCGTGCACTACCGCTTCTGCATCATCAGCATTTACGTGTAAAACCGGTGATAAAGTTACTTTAGCCACATCGGTACAATAGGTAGAAGAACGCGCGTCTAAATAATTTGTCGTAAAACCAACTTGATTGTTGATTACTAAGTGAATGGTTCCTCCGGTTTTGTAACCATCCAATTTTGCCATTTGAATAATTTCATACACTATCCCTTGTCCAGCAACAGCTGCATCACCATGCAAAGCAATTGGCAATACTTTAGAAGGATTATTTGGATAATTTCTATCTTGTTTCGCGCGGGCAATCCCTTCAATAACTGCACCAACAGTTTCTAAATGTGAGGGATTAGGAGCTAAATTTAAATTGATTTTTTTACCCGAATTTGTTTCTCTGTCTGATGTAAGTCCTAAATGGTATTTTACATCACCATCAAAGTACATATCATCATCATAATCTTTTCCATCAAATTCAGAGAAAATGTTTTGTGTATTCTTTCCAAAGATATTGGCTAAAACATTCAAACGTCCTCTGTGTGCCATTCCCATCACAAATTGCTCTACTCCTTTTTCAGCGGCCGCTTCAATTAAAGCATCTAAAGCGGGTATAGCCGACTCACATCCTTCTAGCGAAAAACGTTTCTGACCAACATATTTTGAATGTAAAAACGTTTCAAAAGAAATGGCTTCATTTAATTTACCTAAAATATTTTTCTTTTGTTCGGCAGAAAAATTAGGTTGGTTATCATTAATATCCAATCTGTTTTTAATCCAATCTTGTACTTTAGGATCACGGATATACATATATTCCACTCCAATGGAAGAACAATAAACACTTTCTAGATGTTTGATAATATCAGCCAAAGTACTGGGTGGCATATTGACCATTTTAGCTGCATCAAAAACCGTATTTAAATCGGATTGAGATAATCCAAAATTTTCGATAGCTAAATTAGGCGAATATGTTCTTCTTTCTCTAACTGGATTTGTTTTTGTAAACAAATGCCCACGAGTTCTGTACCCTTCAATTAACTTAAGAACATTAAACTCCTTAAGTATCTTTTCAGCATTGTCATTTACAGTTGTAGTTCCGTTTGCCATGGCTGACAATTGCTCCACTGGACTTGCAAATTCGTTTGCAAAATCGAAACCTTGGAAAAAACTTCTCCAACTCGGTTCAACAGTATCTGGGTTTTGTAAATATTGATCGTATAAATCTGCGAAAAATGCTGTATGAGCAGCATTTAAAAAGGAAAACCTATCCATATATCTAGTCTAATGACGATTTGGTTAAAAATATTATGCAAAAGTAAAACATTTGATATAATCTTTTAAAGAAAATTGTACTTTTATAACATAATTTTTTTAGAAATGGTCTTATGAAAAAGAAAAAGCTATTTTTTTTAACATTTTGTTTGATTTTCACCTTTTTAATCACATTTTGTACTAGTATATATGCACAAGAAAATAATTTTGGAAAATCGAAAAGTTTATTTTGGGAAAAAGTACAATTTGGTGGTGGTTTAGGACTTGGTTTTGGGAATAATTATACGAATATAACAGTAGCTCCAAGTGGTATTTATAATTTTAATGACTATTTTTCAGCCGGACTTGGATTACAGTATAGTTATGTAAAACAAAAAAACTTTTATCAATCGAATATTTATGGTGGAAGTATAATTGGTTTATTTAATCCAATCGAACAAATCCAATTGTCTGCCGAATTAGAACAGTTAAGAGTAAATACTACTTATGATGAATATTATGGTAATTTTTCAGATAACTTTTGGAATACGGCTTTATTTCTAGGTATTGGATATAGAACCGAAAACATAACTCTAGGCGTTCGCTACAATATTTTATATAAAGAAAATCAAGGTGTTTATGCCGATGCTTTTATGCCATTTGTAAGAGTTTATTTTTAATTGAATTTATTTCTAAACCACACTTTTTGCCACTCTCTTTTTAACACTAAAAAAGTAACTTGCTCTGCTAATCCCACTAAATCTGAACCGTCTAATTTTTTAATTTCGCTTTCAGAAACATCAATAATATAAAGCAAGTTTAGATATTCAGCAAATTTGTATTGAATCAATCGATAAATTTTTTCGTGTACCAATTCTTTAAACCGAAAAGGAAAAATATCTAAAGGAATATCGATAGGTTCGTTTGCTAAAGCAAAATCTTTGTTTGTTTGCTCAATCAACTTAAAATACAAATGATTTTCTTCAGATTGATTAATCAAATCATCGATAGTTATAGGTGCTTTATACATTTCTATTCATTAATTTTTCTCCAAAAACTTTCAAAATTTCTTTTTTATCTTCGGAAATAGCCATTTTTGCTAATGTTGCAAAAGCTTTTAAAGTATATTGTCTTATTGCTTCTTGTGTTGCTTGAGAAGCACCTGAGCTCTCAAATATATCTTTAACTGATGCAATCTTATTTGTATTATCTGTAGGTTGAATAGAAAATAAATGTAATAATTGTTCTTTATCATCTCTAGTACTAAATTCTAAAGCTTTCAAAAACAAATATGTCTTCTTATTTTCAATAATATCGCCACCCACTTGTTTACCAAAAGTTTCTGGATTACCAAAAGCATCTAAATAATCATCTTGTAATTGAAAGGCAATGCCTAAATTTAATCCAAAATCATAAATCAATTCTGCATTTTCATTAGAAGTTTCTGCAACAATGGCTCCCATTTTCATGGCTGCACCCACAAGCACAGCTGTTTTATACTCAATCATTTTAAGATATTCCTCAATAGTAACATTATCTCTGATCTCAAAATCCACATCATATTGTTGTCCTTCACACACTTCCAATGCTGTTTTACTAAACAGTTTAGCTAATTGTTGAAAAATTACGGGTTCATAACTTTCAAAAAATTGATAAGCTAAAATTAACATGGCATCTCCTGATAAAATTCCTGTATTAATATTCCATTTTTCATGCACCGTTTGATTACCTCTTCTTAGGGGAGCATCATCCATAATATCATCATGAATAAGAGAAAAATTGTGAAAAACTTCCACTGCAGTGGCTGCCGGAATAGCCTTTTCATAAGAAGCATTAAAAATTTCTGCAGCCATTAAAGTTAAAACAGGTCGCATTCTTTTTCCTCCTAAAGAAAGAATATAGTCTATAGGCTCATACAAGTTTTTTGGGTCTTTGCTTGTCTTTAAGTTAGCAAAATGTTTGCTTATAACTTCTTGATATTGGCTAATGGTATGCATAGTAATTTAAAAATAATTGCCACGCAAAAATAGGTTTTTTATTTTGACCACCGAAGGGAAAATTAGTTCAATATCATACTTATTAAAAGAATGTTAAATTTATGTAAAAACTTTGGAAACTTTTTTTGTATTAAAAGTTTCCATTCTATATTTGCATCGAATTTTAATTTAAATCTAAATGAATATATAACAATTATGAAAGACCAAATTTTAGAAAAAGCAACCGAAATGTTCTTGACACTTGGCTTTAAAAGCGTAACTATGGACGATATTGCTTCTGAAATGGGAATTTCTAAAAAAACAATTTATCAACATTTTTCAAACAAAGACAGTCTAATTAAAGCTACTACTACTAATTTATTTGAACGGATATCATGTGGAATTGATGAAATTATTTTAGCAAATAAAAACCCCATTGAAGAACTTTTTGCCATCAAAGATTTTGTAATCCAAAATTTAAAAGATGAGAACACTTCTCCTATTTATCAATTACAAAAATATTACCCAAGAATCCACAAGTCGTTAACTATTAAACAATTTGACAAAATGGGAAGTTGTGTGGTTGAAAATTTAGAAAAAGGCATCATATTAGGACTTTTTAGGAGCGAAATTAACAAAGAATTAATTAGCCGTTTCTATTTTGCTGGAATGACCAGTATAAAAGATGCGGAAATATTTGATCCAAAAAAATTTAGTGCTAGAGAAATTCAATTAGCCTATTTAGAATACCATTTAAGAGGTATTTGTACACCAAAAGGAATCGATTTATTAAATAAACTACTAATCAATAATTAAAAATGAAACATAAAATTGTAATACTTTTATTACTTTTTACGGGTTTTGTAATGGCACAAGAAAGCCAAGAAAACTATACTTTTTCATTAGAAGAAGCCATAGCGCACGCATTACAAAACAACTATAAAGCAATAAACGCGTCAAGAAGTATTGAAGCCGCAAAAAAGAAAAAATGGGAAACAACAACTATTGGTTTACCTCAACTAAATGCTAATGTAAACTATCAAAACAATTTTGTCTTACAAAAATCAGTAGTTCCAGCTGAATTTTTTGGAGGAAACCCTGGTGAATTTCAAGAAGTTGAATTTGGGACAAAACACAATATGACTGCTAGCGCTACACTTAGTCAATTAATCTTTGACGGTTCGTATCTAGTTGGATTACAGTCAGCAAAAGTTTATTTACAAATTTCTGAAAATGCTAAAGAGAAAACAGATTTAGAAATTCGTGAAGTAGTAACAAATGCTTACGGTAATGTTCTATTAGCAAATGAAAGTGTTAAGGTCTTAGAAAACAATAAAAAAATACTAGATCAAACTTTATTTGAAACACAAGAAACTTATAAAAATGGTTTAGTGGAAGAAGAAAACGTTGAACAATTACAAATTACACAAAGCCAAATTAACAGCTCACTTTCTAATGCCAAAAGACGTTCCGAGATTGCCTTAAACATGCTAAAATTAGTACTAGGGATAGAAATTGAAAAATCGTTAACTTTAAAAGATAATTTGGATCAATTAGCTAATAACAATGTCAATTTAGCAATTTTAAGTTCAGAATTTAATGTACAACAAAATATCGATTACAAAATTGGATTAAACAATCAGGAATCAAATCGTTTGTTGTTAAAATTGGAAAAAAGTAAAGCTCTACCAAGCCTAGCGGCAAATTTTAATTTTGGTTACAATACTTTTGGCAATGAATTTACTATGTTTAATAGTGATCAAAAATGGTTTAATTACTCATATCTAGGAGTAGGTTTAAACATTCCTATCTTTAGTAGTCTAGGAAGAAGCGCTAGAACTCAGCAAGCTAAAATTGCATACGAACAATCAAAAACACAATTAAAAGAAACTGAACAAACTTTGCTTTTATCTTATCAAACTGCAAAAAATGATTATGAATACAGTATAGAACAATATAATGTATCCAAAGAAAATCTTCGATTAGCAGAACGCATAGAGAACAAACAAGGTGTTAAATTTAAAGAAGGTTTGTCTAGTAGTTTTGAATATACTGAAGCACAAAGACAATTATATTCTGCTCAACAAACTTATTTACAATCTATGATAGATGTAATCAATAAAAAAACAGCTTTAGATAAAATAACTAACCAATAATAATATTTCTTAAAATGAAAAAAATATATTTAACTATATTAAGTTCTTTGATACTACTTTCATGTGGTGGTGAAAAAAAGAATTCAACTGAAGCAGTAATTGCTAAAGGAGATTTAAAAGAATTAAGAGCCAAAAGAAGCGAATTAGTAACTCAATCTGATGCTTTATTAGAAGAATTAGCAAAAATTGATGAGGCTATTGGTAAGTTAGACGATAATGAAAAACAGACTTTAATTACCACAATAACAGCTAAAGACACTGTTTTTAATCATTATTTAGAATTACAAGCTACTGTACAAACAAAACAGAATTTAGTATTAAATGCTGAATATGGCGGAATTTTACAACAAGTATATGTTAAAGAAGGACAAAAAGTTTCTAAAGGGCAAACTTTAGCTAAAATTGATGATGGTGGCTTAGGATCTCAATTAGCACAAATGGAAACTCAAACTGCTTTAGCTAAAACAACTTTTGAAAGACAGCAAAATCTTTGGAATCAAAAAATTGGATCTGAGATTCAATATTTACAAGCAAAAACAAATTATGAAGCGCAACTTAAAGCGGTTTCACAAATGAAAGCTCAAATTGCTAAAACAATAGTTAGAGCTCCTTATTCTGGAACTATAGACGATATCATTTCAGAAAAAGGTAGTGTGGTAGGTCCTGGAACACCTATTTTAAGAATTGTCAATTTAGGGGATATGTATTTAGAAGCAGAAGTACCTGAAAAAAATATTGCTTCAGTTAAAAAAGGTACCGATGTTATTGTTGATTTCCCTGTTTTAGGAGAGAAAATAAATGCAAAAATTACTCAAGCTAGTAATTATATTAATCCTGACAATCGTTCTTTTAATATTCAAATTGCCATTCCAAATAAAAATGGACAAATAAAGCCTAATCTTACTTCAAAAATTCAAATTAAAGATTACACCAATCCTAAAACGACAATTGTACCTATAAGTATTATTTCGGAAAATGCTGAAGGGGAACAATATCTTTATGTTGCTGAAAACGCAACAAATGACGGAAAAGCAATAGCTAAAAAAGTAATCATTAAAACTGGTTTAACTCAAGGAAACTTTGCAGAAATAATTGACGGTATTAAAGACGGAGACTTAATTATTAGTGAAGGGGCTCGTAGCGTAAAAGACGGACAAAAAGTTTCCATAATAAAATAAATAAAATGAGTACTCAAAATACAGATAAAGAATTCAAACTATCGTCGTGGGCCATCGAAAACAAGATGACCATATATGTATCGATGATAATGTTCTTAATTTTAGGTTTATCAGCATATTATAGTATGCCAAGAGAAGATTTCCCAGAAATTAAAGAAACAAAAATATATATAAGTACAGTTTATCCTGGAAACACAGCTGAAGATATAGAACGACTAATTATCGATCCATTAGAAGACGAAATTAGAAACGTAAGTAACGTAGTAAAAGTTTTATCCACTTCTCAAGAAGATTATGGAATCATTACCGTAGAGTTTGACGAAAAAATTACAGTTGAAGCTGCTAAACAAAAGGTTAAAGATAAAATCGACACCAAAATTGGTGGTGAAGATTGGCCTACTTTTAATGGTGCAAAAGTAGAACCTAATGTATTTGACTTAAACCTATCGGAAGAAGTTCCTATCATGAATATTAATATTCAAGGGGATTATCCTGTTGATAAATTAAAAGTTTTTGGTGAATATCTTGAAGATGAAATTGAAGCGCTTGATGAAATAAAACAAGTAGATATTCGTGGTGCTCAAGAAAAAGAAGTAGAAGTAGCTGTAGATATTTATAAAATGATGGCATCTAAAGTAAGTTTTGATGATGTTATCAATGCTATTAGAAATGGAAACGTAACCATGTCTGCTGGTAATTTAGTTGCCAATGGACAAAGGAGAACGATAAGAATTTTAGGTGAAGTAAATAATCCTGATGATTTAGAACATTTTGTTGTTAAAACTCAAGGTGGAGCCGTTTATCTAAAAGATATAGCAAAAGTTACTTTTAAAGATGTGGATAAAACTACTTATGCAAGAGAGTTTGGAAAAAGTGTCGTAATGCTTGACGTAAAAAAACGGGCAGGAAAAAATATGATTAATGCTGCTGAACAAATTAGAAAAATTGTGAAAGAAGCAGAAGAAAATTATTTCCCAAAAGACTTAAAAATTACTATTGCTAACGATCAATCTTCAAGAACATTAAATCAAGTAGATGATTTAGTAAATAATATCATTTTTGGTATTATCCTAGTAGTAGGTGTTTTAATGTTTTTCTTAGGCTTTAGAAATGCCTTATTTGTAGGTTTTGCTATACCTATGTCTATGTTTATGTCATTCATGATTCTTAATGCAATGGGATACACCATGAATACGATGATTCTCTTTGGGTTAATCATGGGATTAGGAATGCTAGTAGATAATGGGATAGTGGTTGTTGAAAACGTCTATCGTTTAATGGAAGATGAAGGCATGAACAGAATTGATGCTGCAAAACAAGGAATTGGTGAGATTGCATGGCCAATTATCATTTCAACAGCAACAACTGTAGCTGCTTTCGTACCTCTTGGAATGTGGCCTGGTGTAATGGGTGAATTTATGATCTATTTCCCTATTACCTTATCTGTTGTATTAGGATCTTCCCTATTTGTAGCTATATTTTTCAATTCGGTAATGGTATCTCAATTTATGGATATCAATGAAAAGATATTATCTAAAAAAGCTTTAATCCGTTTGAGTCTTATTTTAGGTGGTTTTGGTGCACTTATTTTAGTAGCTGGTGGTGAAATGCGTGCTTTAGGATCAGTTATGATTTTTACTGCCATTATGTTTTGGTTGTACAAATATGTTATTAAAGGATGGACTGTTTCTTTTCAAAATAGAATTCTAACAAAATGGGAAAACTGGTATGAAAGCGGATTAAAATTCTTTTTATCTGGTAAAAGACCTTATTTTACCGTTGTAGGAATGCTATTAATGTTCTTTGTTATTTTAGGATTATACTTTGGATGGAGTGTAGGAAGTGGTCGTACAAAAGTGGAATTTTTTCCAGATAATACACCAAATCAAATTATAGTTTATATAGAATATCCTCAAGGAACAGATATTGCTAAGACAAATGAAATTACAAATTCCATAGAAAAAAGAGTTTATGCAGTTTTAAATGACAAATCGATAATTAATCCTGATGATAAATCTAATTATCTTGTTGAAAGTGCTGTTTCTCAAGTAGGTGAAGGAGCTGGAAACCCTCAAACGGATGGTGGTTCTAATGCTGAGATGCCTCACAAAGGAAAAATAACCGTTTCCATGAGAGAATATAAATTTAGAAATGGATTAGATTCAGAAGACCTTCGTAGAAAAGTTCAAGAATCTTTAAAAGATATTTATCCTGGTGTTACTATTTCTGTAGAAAAAGATGCTGTTGGTCCTCCTGCAGGGTATCCAATTAATATTGAAATCAAAGGTAAAGATTACAATGAGTTAATTGTTACTGCCGAAAAGATGAAAGATTTCTTAAACACAAAGAATATTCCTGGAGTAGAAGAATTAAAAGTAGACGTCAACAAAGACAAACCTGCCATGAGGGTTGTTGTTGATAGAGAAAAAGCAGGTGAAATGGGTGTCTCAGCTGGTCAAGTGGGTAATCAATTGCGTCGTTCAATTTTTGGTGAAAAAGCAGGTATTTATAAAAAAGACGGTGAAGATTATGACATTTATGTTCGCTTTAATGAAGACAACAGGTATAACAAAAGTGCTATTTTTAACCAAAACATCACTTTCAGAGACATGGCTAGTGGTCAAATCAAGGAAATTCCTGTTTCTACTGTTGCTACACAAAAAAACACCTCTTCGTTTAGTGCTATCAAACACAAACATTATGAAAGAGTGGTTGTTTTATATTCTGCCTTAGCTCCTGGATTTACAGACGCGAATGCAGTAGTAAAACAAATCAAAGCTGAAATGGGAACCTTTAAAAATATGCCTAAAGCAATCGATGTTGATTACACAGGGCAATTAGAAGAACAAGAAAAACAAATGAAATTCTTAATGGGTGCTTTAGTTACTGGTTTGTTCTTAATCTTTTTAATTTTAATTTTCCAATTTAACTCCGTTTCAAGACCAGGTATCATCATGGTAGCTGTATTTCTAAGTTTTATTGGTGTATTCTTAGGCTTAATGGTAACAGGATGGCCATTTGTTATTATGATGACCATGATGGGAATTATCTCTTTAGCGGGAATTGTGGTAAATAATGGAGTGGTATTGCTCGATTATACGGATTTATTGATTACAAGAAGAAGAGAAGAATTAGGTTTATCTAAAGACGAACAATTACAAAAAGAGGATATATTCAATGCAATTGTAACAGGTGGTAAAGCACGTTTACGCCCTGTATTGTTAACTGCAATTACCACAGTATTAGGTTTAATTCCTCTTGCTATAGGTTTTAATATCGATTTCTTTGGTTTGTTTGCAACAGGTAATCCTCATATTTACATGGGTGGTGATAACGTAATTTTCTGGGGACCTTTAGCATGGACTGTAATTTTTGGTTTAATCTTTGCTACTTTCCTTACTTTAATAGTAGTTCCCGTTTTATTCTATTTAGTAAACCTTTTTAAAATTTGGTTGCGCAATAGAAACAATAAAAAAGAACTTATTACTGAATAATAATTTTAATTTAAACAAGAAAGCTCCGAATTAACGGAGCTTTTTTTATTTTATAAAAAATTTATATAATACTATACGTCATCAAAATCTACAAAAATTGAATCTGTTGTGGGTACAGCTTGACAAGATAAAACTAGGCCATCAGCAATTTCACCATCAGTTAGAATGGCATTTTTCTTCATTACAGCATTTCCTTCTTTCACCCTACAAATACAACTGCTACATACGCCACCTTGACAAGAATAAGGAGCGTCTATACCTTGTTTTAAAACCGCTTCTAAAATGGTTTGTTTCTGACTCATTTCAAATTCTGTTTCTTCATCATCTACTAGAACCTTAATCTTAGTATGTCCTTCTAATGTTGAAATACCTGAATTCTCATTGGTAGTTGTAGTGAATAATTCAAATTTAATGTCTTTCTCTGAAATATTATTTTCTTTTAAAACATTGGAAACCAAATTAATCATTTCTTCTGGCCCACATAAATAATATTTATCAAAATCTTTCTCACTGTGTTTGTTTTTAATTATATAATTCACAGCCGATTTATCAATTCTTCCAAACAATTCTCCATCAACATTAATTTTACTATATACATAATGTACAAAAAAACGACCTACATATTGTAAATGCAATTCTTGAAGCTGGTTGTGAAAAATAGTCTCTTCCACATTTTTATTACCATAAACCAAAACAAATGTGCTTTTTGGCTCACTTTCTAATACCGATTTTATAATTGACATTATTGGCGTAATTCCACTTCCTGCAGCAAATGCAATATAATTTTTTTGTCTATCTGCTTGCGGTTCTAAAACGAATTTCCCTTCTGGTAACCCTACTTCAATCACATTACCTTCTTTCAGGCTTTCATTGGCAAACTTTGAAAAAAAACCCGCTTTTACAGCTTTTACAGCTACTCTCAATTCACCACTTTTTGGAGAAGAACAAATAGAATAAGCTCTTCTAACTTCTTGTCCGTCTAAGGTTAATTTCAACGTAACATATTGCCCTGCAACAAAATGATAAAAGGTCTTTAATTCTTCGGGTACATTAAATAATATTGACACTGCTGAAGCTGTTTCTCTTCTTATTTCTTTTACAACTAATTTATAGAATGTTGACATTTATTTATTTTTTTACAAAAGTAAGAAACAAAAACGGCTAACTAAGAGATAATTTTAAAAAAACGTAACATTTTAATAGTACTTGCTACCAATTAATAACCAACAAAAAAATTATGATAAAACAATTTCTTCAATTAGAATGGAAGGCATTTACTAGATCTTCTTCATTCTCCTCCAATCTCGTCTTAAAGATTTTTATGATTATTGGAGCTATTTATTTTATTAGTTTATTTACAGGTTTAGGAATTGGTTGTTATTTTATTCTTAAAAAAACGGGTTTGGATCCTTTCTTAACAGTGAATAAATTAATTATCTATTATTTGGTACTTGATTTAATTATTCGGTTTTTTTTTCAAAAAATGCCAACCTTAACCATTCGACCATTATTAACTCAAAATATTAAGAAAAATAATATTGTTCATTTTACATTAGGAAAAACAAGTATTTCATTTTTTAATTTCATTCATTGGTTTTTCTTTATTCCATTTTCAATTACATTGTATAAAAATGGTTTTTCAGCAGAAATATTTTTTTGGTGTATTAGTAGTTCATTTTCACTTAGTGCATCATCTTGTACACATGAATTAAAAGTCATTAAACCTATTAGAGCAAAACAGAAGATGATATACTTTATTTTTTGTCTCATAAATGTATTCTAAAGTTAATAGTATTTCTTTTATAAACGTAAAAATAGCAATATTCGTACAAAATGCAGGCTAATAAATCTACTTTTCTTATTCTTTAAACTCAAACCGCAATTGTATAGATATGCTTTTTTGTACGGGTTCGTCTATTTTTTTGGGTTCTTGGTTATTTAAATTATGTAAGGATAAACCCAAAAGACGAACAGAATTTTTTAATCGCTCTTGGTACAACAACTCTTTTGCAATATCAATTAACAAATTTTTATCTGAAATATAGTAGGGTAGTGTTTTACTTCTAGTTTGAAGAGAAAAATCGGAATATTTTAATTTTAGAGTAATGGTTTTACCAGCAATTTTACTTTTTTGCAAGCGTTTTTCTAGTTCGTTCGCTATACTGATTATTTTTTCTTCTAAAAACACTTCTGAAGAGAGGTTTTCAAAAAAAGTACGTTCTGCTCCTACCGATTTAATCGTTCGATTAGGCTTCACTTGACTGTTATGAATGCCTCTACAAATTTGATAATAATAGAGTCCGCTATTACTAAAATGTTTTTCTAGAAATTCCAATGGTTTTTGTTTCAAATCAAAGCCCGTAAAAATGCCTAATTGGTACATTTTTTCTGCTGTTACTTTTCCAATACCATAGAATTTTTTGATGTCTAGTTTTTCTAAAAAAGCTTCCACTTCGTTCGGATTGACCGTTTTTTGTCCGTTGGGTTTGTTGTAATCAGAAGCTACTTTAGCGACAAATTTATTGATGGAAATACCCGCAGAAGCAGTAAGTCCTACTTCTTCAAAAATGCGCTTTCTAATTTCCTGAGCGATTAAAGAAGCACTGGGATTGTTTTTTTTGTTTATGGTAACATCTAAATAGGCTTCATCTAAAGATAGCGGTTCTACCAAATCAGTATATTCAAAAAATATTTTTCTAATTTTTCTGGATATTTCTTTGTAGCGATCAAATCTAGGCTTCACAAAAATTAAATCAGGGCAATTGCGTTTGGCTTGTACACCACTCATGGCGCTACGTACTCCAAATTTACGTGCTTCATAGCTGGCTGCACTTACTACCCCACGCACTTCACTTCCACCAACAGCTAGAGGTTTTCCTTTCAAATCGGGATTATCCATTTGTTCCACAGAAGCATAAAAGGCATCCATGTCTATATGAATAATTTTTCGATATTGAATGGTTTCTTCCATACTACAAATTTAAAATATATTTTGGTTCCTTAACCGAATTTCAAGAATACGATTGCTCTTATTTAGAATCAAATACCTATTTTATTACAAAACAATAATTGGATTAAAAAACTTTCTCTTTTAAAGGAAAAAAGAAATGCAAAGGCGCTTTTTTGAAGTAGTTCCAAATAGATTTATTAAGTAGTCTAAATTCCGAAAAAGGAATATTTCTAGAACGAAAAGCAAGTAACATGGATAATGAAAAACTAACAATAAAATTTACAAAACCAATACTTATAATTCCCAATATAGACCAAATAAATGTTTTTAAAGAAATAGCAAAATTACTTCCATACAAACCTAGCGCAAAATTACCGCTTGCAAATGTAATATGACGTATATCTAAATTGAGTCCTAAAAAAACACCTATTGACCCTGTACTTCCCAAAAATATACCAAACCACATATTAGAAATAATTCCTGCCCAATTTCTATCTACCCAATTTGCCATTTTTTTTGTTCTTTGAATTCCAAAAGTAAGTTTAAGCAATGGATTTTCCTGAATTCTATATGGTACTTGAAAATGTTTATTTCTATTTGATATGCTTCCAGAAATAATGCCAGACAGAAATAAAAAAACTCCTGCAATTGCTGCATGTAGTAATGCTAAAGATGTAATAGGACTTAAATCGTTTATTAATTTAGCTGCTTTTGTACTCGCTAAATTATGCCCCGTTAGAAAATGAAAAAACCAAATAATACACAAAGCTACTGGAAAGACAAATACAACATTACCTACGAAAGCTATAAATTGCGTTCTAAAAATACGTGCAAATAGTTTCGCAAAACTATTATGCTTATTTGTCTCTTCTGATTTTGATTTTATGCCTTCATCTAACGTTTGTGCAATAGTTGCAGCAGTCATAGCAGGTTGTTTTGTGGCTAAAGTATAGCCAAGCAAAAAAATGATAATAAAACCTGAAGCATAATTTAAACTATATAAAAAGGCATGCATAAAGTCTGAAACTTGCATTTTTAAAAAAATCAATTTAAAGAAACATAGAAACCCGACTATTATACCACCTCCCATTGCTGCATATAACATTTTAAAATATTCTTTATATCCATCAGTCGCATATTTTTGCCCTGTTTTTGCAGTATGTTGTGTAATTTCATAAGAAACTATTTGAGTACTTTCTAACAATAATTGCCTCACATTATATTTTATGCAATTGTATTTAATTAGTTTTAATAAAATTAGAATGCTATTTTTTTCTCTATCTTCCTCTCTATCAACAATAACTAATTGCAAAATTTCTTTAAGACGAACCAATTGTTGTCTTATTCTTAATAAACTTTGATTAACCGACAAAGAAATGCCATATTTTGAACTATTAAAGAATGCTTTGTTAATAAATTCATGACAAGCGGCATGTTGTTTTAAGACTCTTTTTATGATTACATCATTACTTCCTACAAAATGATTAGGATTATTTCGAAGGGCAATATATAATTTATTGATTTTTTTTTCTAAAGTTAAAAAAGGGGTTTCTAAACTAGCATATTCAGGCACCATTTTTATTACTTCATTTTCTAATGCCCTACCACTCATTCGTTGCGATAATAATTGCATAGCGATTACTATTTCAGATAAAGCAGTTTCTTTTTTTATTTGAGAATAAATATCTTCAACTTCTAACAGTTTAACCAATTTTTGGAGTTCTTCAAATGGAATTTTATTTATCCAAATTGGATCTGTACTCAAATAAAAAACTTGGTTAAGAACAAATTGTAAAGTATCTTTTTCTGGTTGGAAAGGTAAAATTTTATCAAAAATTCTATTTCTTACTTCACTAAAAAAATGATTATCATTAAGAATAGCTGCATCAGTAAGTAATCTTGAAAATTTGTTTCTCTTAATAATACTTCTGAGATATTGCTTTAAAATTATTTTATAATGTGGATTTTCTTCTAAGAAAACCAGTAATTCTGCAATTGAAACAGTTTCAATCTCATCCGGATTTTTAGGTCTAAATACATGCACCAAATCAACTAAAAGAATGAGCTTATCATCGATTGCATCAAGATTTGAAAAATGATTTTCAATTATTTCCCCAACTGATAATTTTCTTCTAAATTTATGTCTTATCTTCATTTTAGGAATGCATTGGTTAGATTAAAAATCATTTCTTAAATTAGTCGAAATTATAAAATTAAATCGTACAAATGGTTGAAATCGAACGCAAATTTTTAGTGAAATCGAACGCTTTTATTAAAGAAGCCGTAAAGCATAGTCGTATCGTACAAGGATACTTATCCAGTGTGCCTGAAAGAACTGTAAGAGTACGTATAAAAGGCCAAAACGGTTACTTAACTATAAAAGGAAAAAGCACTAATTCTGGCATGACAAGAATGGAATGGGAAAAGGAAATTTCGGTTGAAGAAGCCGAACAATTATTAACGCTTTGTGAAAAAGGAATGATAGACAAAACCCGTTATGAGGTTATTGTTGGGGTACATGTTTTTGAAGTAGATATTTTTTCTGGTGAAAACCAAGGTTTAGTACTGGCTGAAATTGAACTTTTAAGAGAAGATGAAACTTTTGAATATCCCGATTGGTTAGGAGAAGAAGTGACTACAGATGAACGTTATTATAACAGTTATTTGAGTAAAAACCCGTTTACCAATTGGAAAAATTAAAATAAATCGAAATTTTCTTTGGTCAGAATTCCTTTTAATTTAAGAATGATAAAATACTCAATGGCTTCTGGTATAGAATAGTTTTCAAACACCTTATATTTCCATAATTTTTCATCGATGTCTTCAAAATTAATGTTGTGAAACAATTCGATATCCACATTTTCTCGAATTAATTGCTTGGTTTTAGCTTCTTCTAATAAAGGTCGGACGACATTTTCATACATGAATACTTTATAGTATTTGTACACGTCCATAGCATCATGATGGTATTTTTTTAAACTGATTAAGAAAATAGGATTGATATTCCTAATTTTTTCAATTGCCAATGTATAGATAACAATGATTTTTAAGAGCGGATTTTCCTCTTTGCTTTTGATTACACCCACTTCATCTAAAAAATTTTGCCATAATAAATCGACCGCTTCTTTTAAGAGAGTTTCTTTATTTTCAAATAGACAATAGAGCGTTTTTTTAGACAATCGAAATTCATTGGCAATATCATCCATGGTAATGATTTTGCTTCCATTTTTAAGAAAATGCGTTAATGCTTTCTCAATGATTTCTGTTTTTCGATCCATAAAAAATAAAGTTAAAAACCCTGCTTTCACAGGGCTTTAATTAGTTTCCACCGCCTAATGCTTTGTATAATGATATTACGGCATTCATTTGTTTGTATTTATTGTCGATATAGTTAATTTCTGTATTTAAAGCATTGTCTTTTGCTGTTAAAACTTCCAAATATGTTACTAAACCATATTGCAGTAATTCATCAGAATAGGTAGCTGCATTCGTTAATGCTTCTAATTGTTTTTCACGAATAGTTAATTTATCGGTTTCATTTTCATAACTCGCTAAGGCATCTGAAACTTCTTTTCCTGCAACCAACAAAGCTTTTTCATATTGTAAATAGGCTTTTTGTTGATTGGCTTTGGCTACTTCCAAACGCGTTTTATTTTGACGTTGATTAAAAATAGGCTGTGTTAAACCCGTGATTATATTCGCAAAAATAGACTTCGTATTGAACCAATCTTTTAATTCTAAAGCTTGTAAACCGCCCGTTGTATTTAGCGTTAAAGAAGGGTAAAAATAACTTCTGGCCACATTGGTTAGTTCAAAAGTATTTCTAAAATTGAGCTCAGCTGCTACTACATCGGGTCTTTTACTTAATAAATAGGCTGGTAATCCAACGGAAATATCAGCTTCTATTTTTTGTTCTTCAAAAGTAGATCGGGAAACGACTCCTGGAGCTTTTCCTAAAAGTTGGTTAAAAGAATTTTCTAAAACTTTACGATTGTATTCCAAATCTTTC
This sequence comes from Flavobacterium sp. 9AF, assembly GCF_902506265.1. Taxonomy (GTDB): domain Bacteria; phylum Bacteroidota; class Bacteroidia; order Flavobacteriales; family Flavobacteriaceae; genus Flavobacterium. The sequence continues at coordinate 1,734,785 of NZ_LR733556.1, forward strand.
AATATAATTTCTGTTGCGTATTTTTGAGCTTCTGTTTGTTGCACTGCAACTTCATTTACACTTCCCGCTTTCTTTAAAGCTTGAATAACCTCCACACTTGTGTTTCTATTTTCGATGGTTTGTGTAACTACTTGTATTTGCGCATCGGTAGCTAACAACTGATAGTATAAAGAAGCGATATTGGCAACCAATTGCGTTTGTATGGCTTGTTTTGCCGCTTGCGATTGTAAATATTGAGCAACCGAAGCTCTTTTATTACTTCTTATTTTTCCCCAAATATCGGCTTCCCAACTCAATTTTGTTGATAATTCGTATTGATCAATACTACTAAAAAGGCTACCAAACTGACTATTTTCAGAGGTTTCCTGATGTGTCCAAGTAGCATTGGCTGTTAATGTAGGAAGATAACCTGCTTTTCCTTGTTTCATCATTGCTTCAGAAGCGTTTATATTTTGAAGTGCAATCTGCATGTCTAAATTGTTCTCCAGTCCTTCGTTGATATATCCTTGCAATAAAGCATCAGAGAATAATTCTTCCCAAGAGAGCATCGCTATCGAAGTGCTATCCTTACTAAGTTCTGTTCGATATAAATTATCGGTTGTTACTTTAGGCGCTTCGTAATTTTTGGCTACAAAACAAGATTGTAGCAAAAAAATACTCGCTAATAAAAGAACATTTTTTATAATATATGGTTTTTTCATTTTAAATTTCTTATTCAATTGTAGCTTCTTCACTTTGAATCGTTTCTATAGTTTTACTACTTACTTTTTCTTGTAAAGCTTGGAAAATGATAAATAAAACCGGAATAATAAATACTCCTAAAACGGTACCTATTAACATACCTCCAATAGCTCCAGTTCCAATTGCGTTATTACCAATAGCTCCTGCTCCTTTAGCCAACATTAAAGGCAATAATCCTAAAATAAAAGCGAAAGAGGTCATTAATATAGGTCGTAAACGAGCCACAGCTCCTTGAACTGCAGCTTGTGCAATACTCCAGCCTTTCCTTCTCGCTTCTGCAGCAAACTCTACGATAAGAATGGCATTCTTGGCTAATAATCCAATTAACATAATCAAAGTAATTTGAAGATAAATATTATTACTTACATTAAAAAAGTAAGCAAAAACATACGCTCCAGCTAATCCTACTGGTAAAGAAAGTAGCACCGCAAAAGGCAACATATAACTTTCATATTGAGCGGCTAATAAGAAATACACAAATATTAAACACAACAAGAAAATATAAAGGGTTTGCCCTCCTGCACTAATTTCTTCTCTTGTCATTCCTGAAAATTCATATCCGTAACCTAATGGTAAACTTTGACTGGCTACTTCTTCCACTGCTTTAATAGCATCTCCTGTACTAAAACCTTCATTAGGTGCTCCCGTAATTTTTACCGAAGTAAACAAGTTGAATCGGTCGATGGCTTGTGGTCCAAAAACTTTTTCTAAAGTTAAAAATTGTGAAATTGGAGCCATTTGACCTTTATTATTACGAACCATAATTTTATTCAATGATTCTGGATCACTTCTAAATTGGGGTTCCGATTGATACACCACGCGATATTGTTTCCCAAATTTATTAAAGTTGGATGCATATACTCCTCCATAATAGCCTTGCATGGTTCCTAAGATATCGGTAACCGATAAACCTGATTTTTTAATCGCTGCTACATTCAAATCGATTCGGTATTGTGGATAATTTGGTGAAAAGGAAGTAGCTGCATATTTAATTTCCGGTCTGCCATTCAAAGCCTTTAAAAACGAATTATTCACCTCGCTTAATTCTTTGATAGAACCTCCTTTTTGATCTTGTAACTGCAACTCAAAACCATTGGTAAAACCAAAACCAACTAGAGTAGGACGTGCAAAAAATAAAACCTTTGCATCTTTTACGGCAGCTGCTCTTTTAAACAAATCTTGAACAATCGCTGTCACTTCTTGATTTTTTTCAGGACGATCAGACCAAGGTTTTAATTTTACAATTACCATTCCGTAATTGCTTCCTGTACCACTGATTAAACTTCGTCCGGAAATTCGAAGTACTTCTTTTATTTCAGGTATGTCTTTTACCTTATTTTCAATTTGTAATAATACCTCTTCTGTTCGTTCTAATGAAGTTCCTGGAGGAAGTGATACATCTGAAAGTATGGCTCCTGTATCTTCGCTTGGTACAAAAGCTTTTGGAGTAACATTTAATAATAAAACATAAATGCCTGCAAAAAGTGCTATACCTAAAAAGGCCAACCATTTGCGTTTGATGAAAAATTCCACCGATTTTTTATATTTTATTGTAGTAGCATCAAAAGCAACATTAAAGGCACTATAAAAACGTTTTAACACGCCTTTTTTCTCTTCGCCTTTGTCATGATGTTTTAAGAAAATAGCACATAAAGCGGGTGAAAGTGTTAACGCATTAATTGCAGATAAAACAATAGACACGGCTAATGTTAATCCAAATTGTTTATAGAAAACTCCTGCTGAGCCATTAATAAAAGAAACGGGAATAAATACCGCAGACATGACTAAAGTAATCGAAATAATCGCGCTACTTATTTCATTCATTGCACTATGAGCTGCTTTTTTAGGATTATGTTCTCCAGCTTCCATTTTGGCATGTACGGCTTCCACCACTACAATTGCATCATCCACTACAATTCCTACAGCTAACACTAAAGCAAATAAGGTTAATAAATTGATGGTGAAACCAAAAATACTCAAGAAAAAGAAAGTTCCTACAATAGCTACAGGTACAGAAATAGCAGGAATAAGTGTTGATCTCCAATCTTGCAAGAAAATAAATACCACAACAAACACTAATAAAAAGGCTTCAATTAAAGTGTGGATTACTTTGGTAATGGATTCACTTAAAAAGTCATTCGCATTAATTAAAGTGGTATACTTAATTCCTTTTGGAAAATTAACAGAAGATTGATCTAATACCTGTAGAGATCCTTCAATTACCTCTTGAGCATTGGAACCAGCTGTTTGCGCAATAGCAATAGCCACCGACTGATTCCCATTGGTTAACGTATTACTCGCATAATTTACAGCACCCAATTCAATTCTAGCTACATCTCCCAGTTTAAGAATCTCTCCATTTTCAGTAGAGCGTACAATAATTTCCTCAAACTCTTTCGTACTTTGCAAACGTCCTTTATATTTTAACGTATATTGAAAAGATTGATCCGCACTTTCACCTAATTGTCCTGGAGCTGCTTCAATGTTTTGTTCTGCCAATAAATTGGTTACATCTGAAGGTACTAAGCCGTAAGCTGCCATCACATCAGGCTTTAACCAAATACGCATTGAATAATCTTTTTGACCAAAAATTACTGCTTCACCCACTCCTGGAACACGCTTGATTTTGGGTAAAATATTAATGTTGGCATAATTTTGAAGAAAAGTCATATCATATTCTTTATTTTCACTGTAGAGTGAAAAAATCAAAATATTATCACTTTGTCTTTTTGCAGTTGTAACTCCAGCTCGCGTTACTTCTTGTGGCAATAAAGGGGTTGCTCTTGACACACGATTTTGTACGTTTACTGCAGCTAAATCGGGATTTGTTCCTAATTTAAAATAAATATTTATAGTTGCTGAACCATCATTATTAGACGTAGAAGTCATGTATGTCATGTCTTCAACACCATTAATTTGTTCTTCCAAAGGAATCACTACCGAATTCATTACAACTTCAGCACTTGCTCCTTGATAATTTGCGGCAACCGTTACAGTAGGCGGTGCTATTTCTGGGTATTGTGAAACAGGAAGTGAGATTAACCCAAGCACTCCCAAAATAACAATGATAATAGAAATCACTGTTGACAATACAGGTCTGTCAATAAATTTTGAAAACATATGTTACTTACTAGTATTTATTTTTTTGATGGGCTAACCACTTCTTCTATTGTTACTACTTGCGGTTGAATAGGTGTACCTTCGGTTACAATTCCAACACCTTCCACTAAAACTTTATCTTTTTCATTTAATCCATTATCTACTACAAAATATTTCCCTCCAGGAACGGGTCGTACTTCAATAGGTACTGCTTTTACCTTATTCTCTTTATCAGCAATTAAAGCAATACGCTTATCTTGCATTTCTATAGTTGCGTTTTGAGGAATTAAAATCACCTCATTCAAGCTTGTAGGAATTTGAATGGAACCACTTCCTCCAGAGCGTAATATTTTATTAGGATTTTTAAAGCTTGCTCTTACATTAAAGGAACCTGTTTGCGTATTGGCTTGGCCACTCATGGTTTCAATTTTTCCACTTTCTTCATAAATAGCTCCATTACTTAAAATTAATTTCACTGGAGGCATTTTTGTAATTTTATCTTGAAACGTTTTCCCATCAGCATGCAGCATCATGTCCAATTGCTGTTTTTCGTTCATTGAAAAATAGGCATAAATGGAACTAATATCCGATATTCTTGTTAAGGGCTCTTGCGTTTGACTACTTACATAACTACCTAAACGGAAAGGTAAAGTCCCTACAATTCCATTAACTGGACTTTTAATAGTTGCATAATTGATTCTGGCAATAATACTTTGATACGTACTTTTTGCAGAAGCTAAATTTGCCTTAGCGGTTTCTAATTGCACATCGCTAATGATATTTCTTTCGACTAAGGGCGCTAGACGATTTACTTCTACTTGAGCTGCATCTACTCTAGCTTTAGCTGCACCAGCATCTTGTGTAGCCATTTGCGTTTCTAATTTAAAAAGCAATTGCCCTTTTTTTACTTCTTGTCCTTCATCTACATATATTTTTTCAATGTATCCATCTACTTTCGGACGAATGTCTACATCTACTATTCCTTCTAAAGTTGTAGGGTATTCTGCTAATAAAGTCGTATTGGATTTTGCTACTTCAATTACTTTATAAGGTTGTACTGGTGGAGCTTGATTGGCTGTTTCTTTTTTATTACAAGAAAAAAAAGTGAGAGACAAAACAGTAATGCTCAGTATATATATTTTTTTCATTTTGAGAATCTAGGTTATTTATTTAATTGGTTTTTTTCTTCTATTTCTTTAAACTTCGTAATGGTTGTTAGTAAAAGTTGCTCTGCTTTTTCCATATGTTCTTTATAAGCATAACTATTTAACAAATTGATTTTCTCTTGTGGGCAACAAATATTTTTTTCTCTGTACTTTATAATTTTATCAATTAAAACTAATTCGTTGTTTACCAAGGTTAAGTAATTATTTAATCGCTGACTTAATGGCGATGCTTTGAAATATTTTTTTCGATCCCCTAAAACTGTGAAGTAATAAATCTTCTCCATTTTTAAAAGTAAATTTATATTCGTGGAGATAGAACTCTTACTAGCTTGCATTTTATCCACTAATTCTTCAAAAGTTAATCCCGATTTACATCCATCAATAATTAGAGTGCCTAAAATTCGGGATGCCAATGGTGGAATGTTATATAATTGTTCAAAGTGAACCCCAAACATTTCAATTAGTTCTTGCTTTTCTTGCTGCATGATAAAAATATTTGGTACAAATATAATTCAAGTTCGTTATTTACCGAACTAAACGAACTTAATGTTTTGTTAAAAATAAATCAAAAAAAAATCAGCCTAAGCTGATTCTATTCGTTTACAATTTGAAGATTTACTAGGATATATCCTATTTTTTTTTGTTCTGTGAGTTCCATAAAAGCAGCCTTAGATAAATCGATTTCTCTACCTTTAGTAAAAGGACCTCTATCTGTAATAGTCACAACAACTGATTTATTATTAACTATATTAGTCACTAACACTTTAGTACCGAAAGGTAATTTTTTATGAGCAGCAGTATATTTTGAATTATTAAAAATGGAACCACTTGCCGTCTTTTTACCATTAAACTTATCATGATAATAAGAAGCATGTGCTTTTTCTTTATAAAAGACTATTAGAGGTTTTTTTTCTAATACAAGAGAATCAGAAACCATCACTGTATCAACAATTATTGAATCTTTTCTAATTGTATCCCATACTATAGTTTTACTTGAAAACGAACGTTCAGGTTTACAAGTAAAACTACTTATACTTATAAGAAGAAATAAAATTAAAAAAGAAATACCATATTTTTTCATTTCTTCTAGTATTTATTGGTTAGTTTAACCAATTAGACCAAGGAATTCTTGACAAGATTAGCAAAAGACCTATCGTATAAAAAATAGCAATTTTCTTAAATTTACCATTATTACTTTCTTCTTTTTTATGTTTAGACCATCCTATAGTAATTAATACTAAAGCGATAATATTAATTAAAGGATGCTCTAAAGAAGTTAAACGCATACCCGCATCTTTCATTTCTCCTAACATGGCGAAACCTTTTTGAGAAACAAAATATAAAATCAATCCTAATAGCAATTGCATGTGTGATAGAATTAATGCAAAAAGTGAAATGCGTAAATCTTTATCAGAAAATAATTTTTTAGATACCACTCCCATGATTGCATTTATAGAGGCAAAAAATAAAAGTGCTAAAACGATATATGCAAAAATAGAATGTGCTGATTGTAATGCTGAATACATATTGGCTTATTTAAATGTTAAGTAACAAATATAGGAAATAAAAAAACCGCTTCACAAAAAAATTGTGAAGCGGTTTGTAATTTAATTAGATTTCTTTTTTTAGAAATTATATCTCACTGAAAAATTCCAAGTAGTACCTAAACCAAAGTAACCAACGTTGTTCGTTTTAATTCCATTAAAAGTTTGATCACCATCTTGTGCTTGATTAGTAGTACTAAGACTTGCTAAATAAACTTCTCCAAAAACATTGTTCACATTAAATCTAAAGTTTACAGAGTTTTTGTCATCTTTACCAACTAACATTTTGTAAGATAAACCTGCGTCTACTAAATCATATTTAGGCAATTCTAAATTCTCTTTTATAGCACCTACATCAGAATATAATTTATCATAATTTCTCCAATCTGCATCAATACTAAAACGTGTAAATATTTCATATTTAACTCCTAATCCCCAACTTGTTTGTGCAGCACCTCCTACTTTACCACCATCAACATCATCTCTTGTTTCTAAAAGTACATTTCTGTCTTGATCTCTTTTAACAGTAACAACATCCCCTACATATTGCCAATCCCCTACAGAAGCAAAACCTCTAACATCTAATTTTTTTATTGGTCTTGCTGTAAAGTCTAATTCAACACCTTGATGAAGTTGTTCAACACCTTGATTAGTCGTATAAATAATATCCCCATCATTTAAAACTGTAGTTCCAACTACCTGACCTGCAGTCGCTGTAGCAGAAGTAGAAGTAACTCTATCTTTCCATGAAGTTCTATATGCATTTAAATTAGCAGAGAAATAAGAAGAATTAAAACTATAACCTAACTCTAATCCTAATATTTTTTCATTTTCTGTCAAAGGATTTACATCATTCCCAAAATTTAAATAAATATTATCATGGTATGGTTGACGTGAGTAGTATCCTGCATTTGCATACACTGCATTATTTTCATTTACATTATAAGCAACGCCCCCTTTAGCATTATAACCTATATTGTTAACTGCATCTGCTTTTTCATTTTCAGGTAGATATTGGTATCTATCCCATCTTATATGTGATTGATTAGATAAAGATCCTTGAAAGAAAGCAGAAAAATTATCGTTTGAATATTCTAATTGTGAAAATACCCCTCCATAATTAATTCTTTCATCATAATCCCATGCATATCTTTCATTCTCACTTGCGAAATTGAATAAAGCACTCCATGGGTTTGATTCATATGTTGCGTAAATCTGATTATTAGGATTATTAACATTCAAAGTATTATTATCTAAATAAAATTGAGCTCCTAATAAATCTGTAATTTGTCTAAAGTGACTTCCTTTATATGTTCTAATATCTAAACCTGCATTAAAACTAATTTCGTCAGTTAATTTAGTTTCAAAATTAGTCACTAAACCAAACCAAGAGTGATTATTAACTGAGTTTCTTAAAGCATATGTAGATTTTCCAGTTGCACTAGCTAAGTTATTTGTATAAATCTGATCAAAATTAATTTGACCATCTGCATTTCTTACTCTTGAACCAATACTTCCTACACTTCCTCCTCTTCCAATTGAAGCATAAAGTACTGTAGATAAATTTGAATTTTCTGAAATGGTATAATCCCAGTTTAGATTAGCTACTGGTTTATGATAATAATTACCTACTTCACTTTTAAATCTACCATTTAATGTACCCCAATTGTTATTATATTTTCTTCCTTTATCTAAATATACACTTATTCTTTGCGAAAAACTTTGATTGTGATATTGAGGTGCTCCTGTTAATAAGAAATTAAAATTATGTTTGTCATTTGGTTTGTAACCAACAGATATAAAATAATTCTGACCATTTCCTTGTGTCCCAATCGTATATCCTTCTCCTTGCCAATGTGACATCATAATACTCATACCCCAACCTTTCTCGTTCATTCCAGTATTATAACCCGCAAGTGTTTTAAAATAACTATTGTTTGCAACTCCTAAAGAAGCAAAACCACCTTCTTTTTTATCAGTAGCTCTAGTTACAATATTGATCGTTCCTCCTACAGAAGATATTGCTAATTTAGATGAACCTAAACCTCTCTGAATTTGAATTCCATTTGCTATGTCAGTTAAACCTGACCAGTTTGACCAATAAACTAGACCATCTTCCATACCGTTAACTGGTTGCCCGTTAATTAATACTGCAGTATTGTCTTGTTCAAATCCACGAACTCTAATATTAGAATCTCCGTATCCTCTTGATTGATCGGCAACATAAATAGATGGTGTATTAACCATTGCTTGTGTAATATCAGAAGTACCTACTTTTTCTTGTATTTCAGTTGCTTTAATTGTTGAAACAGCAATTGGTGTTTTTCTATCGCTAGCTAAGTCGATAATTCCTTTTCCTATTACAACTACAGCTTCTAATTGGTTTTCATTAGCTTTTAATGCTATATTTCCAATATTTGTTGAACCCGTAAAAGGTATAATTTTTGTTTCAAAACCTAAATAAGAAACTACAATTTCTCCTGAAGCCATACTAGTTGTAAATTCAAATTTACCATCAAAACCAGTAGTTGCTCCATCCTTAGTACCTTTTACAGATACGTTAGCACCTGGAAGTGGTTCGTTAAAGTCCCCATCTATAACCATACCAGTTATTTTAGATTGAGAAAAAATGGTTTGGGTTGCTAATAAAAATAACCCAAGAATCATTAATTTTTTAAAAACTCTCATTTGTTGTTAATTTTTTTGCAAAATTGGTACATAGATTTGAGTTGTATGTTAAGCGAATGTTAACATTTATATTTGAATAATTTTAATTCAAAAAGGCCTTATATTGCTTTTTTGTGAATTTATTTTACAAAAAAGAAAGATGTTTTGAATTAAATTCATTTTTTTAGCATTAAAAAAATAATTTTGTTCAAAAAAAATGAAATTTTTTTATGTTTTTTTTAACAAATTCTATCTGCTCTCTATTAATATATTGATTTCTAAAAAAAGTATTCTGTATAAGTTTTATAATTCTAAATTTTACTATCCTAATTACAGGCAATAACATGATGAATATAAATCTATTCTTTTAATATAAGTTTCTATAAGTTTTTTAACAAATGCAAATCAATTCATTCTAAAATTATTATTTGTATTTCAATTAAAATCATTTCTTTTTATAATATGTACGTCTTTCTATTAAACCTTTATAACAAAAATCACAGATAATATCTGTGGTACACATTTTTACAGAATTTGGAGTGTTATTTAATTTATAAAACAACCCTTCAATTGGTTTTTTATATATAAATTTTTTCATTTCTCTCGCTAAGACTTTTTTATCTTCATCTGTTAATAAATCATAATAATTAAGTGGAACTGCTAATCTATCTTCTACATTTTCCAAACCTAATTGTTTTAATTTTTCAGCTATGACAGGATTATTTTCTATCATTGACAAATAACTCTCTATTTCTATTTTTTTACAACCTACAGCATTTTCCATAATATTATAAGATTTTGGATGTTTATCAAATACAATTAAATTTCAATAACATATTAAGCGTTTTTTGACTTCAATTTAAAAGTTAATAAAGTTGGTAAAAAACAAAAGTCAATTACTAAAAATGCAATTGACTTTTCTATAAAAACAGTATTTTAACACATTTAAAGCATATATTTTCTTAATAAAAAACTTGTGGAACTATCATGCGTTTTAATTTCTCCAGAATTTATTTCAGATAAAATTGAATTTGCCAATTGTTTACCAAGTTCTACACCCCATTGGTCATAACTAAATATATTCCAAATTACACCTTGAACAAATATTTTGTGTTCGTAAAGTGCAATTAAAGAACCTAATGCTTCTGGAGTTAACTTTTCAATTAATAAGGTATTCGTTGGTTTATCCCCATCAAACACTTTAAAAGGTAATAAAAAAGATGCCTTTTCACCTGTAATTCCAGCTTTTTCAAATTCCGCTTTTACTTGATTTTCATTTTTACCCATTAATAAAGCTTCTGTTTGAGCAAAGAAATTAGACATTAGTTTATCATGATGCTCTTTATTTCCGTGTAAGGATTTTCTAAATCCTATAAAATCTGTAGGAATTAATTTCGTTCCTTGATGAATCAACTGAAAAAATGCGTGTTGAGAATTTGTCCCCGGTTCACCCCAAATGATTGTACCTGTTTGATAATTTACTGGATTTCCATCGCGAGCTACACTTTTTCCGTTGCTTTCCATGATACCTTGTTGCAGATAAGGAGCTAACTTTTGTAAATATTGAGTATATGGAATTAAGGCTTCCGTTTCAGCTCCGAAAAAATTATTATACCAAATACTTAATAAAGCTAATACAACAGGAATATTTTTTTCAAAAGAACTCTCTTTAAAATGAACATCCATTTCATTTGCTCCTTTTAATAATTTATTAAAATTATCAAATCCTACGGCTAAACTAATACTTAAGCCTACCGCACTCCATAATGAAAAACGCCCTCCAACCCAGTCCCACATGGGGAAAATATTTTCTTCGGCTATTCCAAATTGTGTGACATTTTTAATATTAGTAGAAACAGCAACAAAATGCTTTGCAACATCTTCTTGTTTTGCATGTTTTAAAAACCAAGAGCGAATTGTTTCCGCATTAGAAAGTGTTTCTTGAGTGGTAAATGTTTTAGAAACAATAACAAAAAGAGTTGTTTCTGGATTTAGTTTCTTAATTACCTCATTAACATGATCACCATCAACATTGGAAACAAAATGGACATTCAGATGATTTTTGTAAAACTGTAAAGCTTCAACTATCATAGCTGGACCTAAATCTGAGCCTCCTATACCAATATTTACAACATCTGTAAAAGTCTTATTTGTAAATCCTTTTCTCTCACCATTAATTATTTGGTTAGAAAACTTTTCAATATCACTTTTTACTTTATAAATTTCAGGAATTACATTCTCACCATCTACTAGAATTACCTCATTTTCTTTAGCTCTTAATGCCGTATGAAGTACAGCCCTGTTTTCAGTCTTATTGATAGTCTCTCCAGAAAAATAGGCTTCAATAGCATTTTTTAATCCTACTTCATTTGCTAATTCAACCAATAAATTAATCGTTTCCTCAGTAATTTTATTCTTTGAAAAATCGACAAGAAAATCTTGCCATTCAATATTAAATTTCTCCGCTCTTTTTGAATCTCCAGCAAACATTTCTTTGATTGAAATAAATTCCATTTGTTCAAAATGGTTTCTTAATTTTTGCCAAGCAACTGTCCCAGAAGGGTTAATAGATTCTAAAATCATTATTCTTTAAATTTATTAGTCATTACACTATCTAATTCTTTTTTTAAAGGTTCAATATATTTTAAATATTGCTCTTTAGCTTCTTTTTTCATGGGTTCAGAATTTGGCAATTGTAATCGTAAAGGATCTACTTGCACACCATTTTTCCAAAAACGATAACACACATGAGGACCTGTTGCTAATCCAGTACTTCCAACCTTTCCTATAACTTGTCCTTGCGTAACATATTGTCCTTTTTTAACTAAAATTTTAGACATATGGAGATATTGGGTAGAATAAGTACCATTATGTCTTACTTTTACATAATTTCCATTTCCAGATGTATAACCTGCCTTTTCAACTACTCCAGATGCAGTAGTTTTGATAGGTGTTCCTGTTGCCGCTGCATAATCTGTCCCGTTATGCGCTTTCCATCTTTTTTGAACCGGATGAAAACGTCTTCCAGAAAAACGAGAAGATATTCTAAAATAATCTAAAGGTGCTTTTAAAAACATACTTTTTAATCCATTTCCATTTTCATCGTAATAATCGGCAACCTTTTGATTCTCTTCTAATTTATAAGGAAAAGCATAAAAATCTTTACCTTTATGTTTAAAATAAGTAGATTCGACTTTTTCAACTCCTGCATAGATTGAATCTTCAATAAAACGTTCATAAACTGTAACACAAAATTTATCTCCTTTTTGGATTTTAAAAAAGTCGATAGAATATTCATATACTTTAGCTAACCGTGAAGCTAAAGCAGGGCTGGCACCAGCATTAGCTAAAGTTTCGGAAAAAGAACCTTCGATTTCAGCAGCAATAGTTCTCTTTTTTAATGAAGTAGCTTTTCTTTTATTACTTACATGAACAGAATCTCTAAAATCAATTACAGCAAATTCGATCGCGTTTTTAACATATACTAATGCTTGAAGTTCATTTGGTTGTTCTTTGTTTAAAAAAAGAAAATACGGCTTACCAATTTTTATCATTCTAGGATTAAATGAATCTCTAACCTTTTCTATTACTTCAAAAGTTTTTAAACTATCTGGTAATTTATATTTATCGAAAATTAACCCTAAATTATCTCCTGATTTTATAGTATCTTTAATAACCTTGTAATTGTTAAAAATGAATCCAAATTCTTTAATTATGGGTTCTTTTTTTTCAATAGTTTTTATGGGTTCTTTTTTTTCTTTTTTATCATTACAAGAAATGATGATGGTAAACAGTAGTAATAATGCTAAGTATCTCAATATAATTGTTTTAAAAATTTTACACATTTTCACCCCAAGATGCTATTTCTTCTTTAGTCCATAGTTCTGGAAAGAAAATTCTTTTTTGATATTTTGGTAACATATATTTTTTCCAATCACTTCCGCCTGTTGCTTCGTGATTCCCTGGTACACTTTCAATATATTTTTTTGCTGCATTAAAATGTCCCATTACCCAAGTAATATTTATAGTTTTATCAAGATGGCGCATCGCTTCAATTAAAGCACTATTTTCTTGATCTTTTTGAGGCAATTGCTTGTACTTTCTCCAAAGATTTATAGTATTGTATTCTTCCATAAAATCTAGAAAAACCTTTTTATATTTTCTTTCGAATTCTTTTATAAGATAGGTTTTTTCGCCCGTTGCATAATCTTTTCCCGCAGCTTGCCAATATAAATGCTCAAAAGCATGTTCATAAGGTGTATTCCTATCAATAGTTGCTCTAAAACGGAAATCAATTAAATTTATCAAATCGGTAGTAGCAAATTCTATCAGTCTATACTGCGCACTTTGAAAACCGCTAGCAGGTGTTAAGGTATTTCTAAATTTTAGATATTGTTCAGGTTCCATTCCATCGGTCATGATGGTAAAAGAAGTGGTTAACATATCAAAATAACGGCTAATTCTACCTAATTTATCAGTAAAATAGTCTGTTTTAGGATTTTCTGTATAGGAAAGTTGCTTAATTTCCCATAAAATCATTTTAAACAATAATTCATTTACCTGATGATACATGATAAAAACCATTTCATCCGGTAAAGTGGTTCTTTGAATCTGTAAATTTAAAAGCGCATCAGTTTGTATATAATCCCAATAAGTTATGGGCTTAGACCATAAAAGGCCTTCTAAGTGAGTTTCTGTATTTTGGTTAATTTTTTTATATTTTTCATCAATTTTCTCTAATTGATGAATCATTTCTGGTGTTACTTCCATTAGTCTATTTTTACTTTAAAAGAGTGCTTCAATCCTTTAAAAGCATCTAAATCAGCCTTTAATGAGCCAACAGCGAGGCTAGCTTTAATTCGAACAGGGATTTTATTGTCATCGTCTGAAATCCAGACAGTTAAACTTTCTTCTTCCTTAAAAACTCTACCCGCTTGCACATATGGTCTGAAAACTTTACAAGAAATTTTGCCAAATTTAGTTTTTATATCTTCTTTACCAATATATTTTAACTTAAACTTTGTAGTTTCATTATCAAAAAACATATCTATAGCAATAGATTCTCCTTCTTTAAGTAAATCAATTTTAGGGTGATTTCTCAAATAATAGAATGAAGATACAATATCTTGTACATTTTCAGGTACAGAAAAGGTATTTTCGGTATCTTTTTCATAATCTTTAACTTTTACAGTATTATTATTTTGATCAAAAAATCCTTCTTGATATTTGGTATAGCCCCCTTCATCAATTTTTCTTAGAAATTGATAGGGTTTACCTGTTTCTTTATCAAAAAAACTTTGATAATCATCTTTTACTTCAAAAAACAACTTGGTCATACCTGTTGTCCATCCTTTCCCTAGCACGTGATGTACTTTTTGATTGTTGCGAGTAGCTTCTTTAATTTCTAAAGTTGCATACCCTGCATTTACTAACCCATAGTGAATTCTAAGTTTAAACCATTCTCCAGTGGTAAATGCATCTTCTTTTTGAATAAATGAATTGGTAGAAATAAAAACCAAAAGGAGTAGAATTATTTTTTTCATAATTTTATTTTTTAAAAAAGAGTGCAATTTCTGTTCCAAAAATAAGAAACAAAAAAACCCAGTCAAAATTAATGACTGAGTTTTTATGCTATTAACCAACCAAAAACTATAAATTATGAAAACTTACTAGCAAAATTGGACATAAAATTTATTTCCTTTTTTGCGAGTGCAAATGTATATAGTTTTTTGAGGATAATTTACTAAAACTTTAACTTTAACTCTTTTAACAGAATTATTTTTAATATTTAATACTATTTTTTAATAATATTAAATTATTTTAGCATTTTATAACGTACCTCGCAATGCCTGCTCTCTTTCGATAGATTCAAATAGTGCTTTAAAATTACCCGCTCCAAACCCTTTTGCTCCCATTCTTTGTATAATTTCAAAAAATAAGGTAGGTCTGTCTTCTACAGGTTTTGTAAAAATTTGCAATAAATAACCTTCTTCATCCGCATCAATCATAATTCCTAATTTTTGTAATTCATTGATATCTTCTTTAAATTTCGACATATGATCTTTTAATCTTTCAGGAATAGCATCGTAATAGGCCTGTGGTGGTGTACTCAAAAATTCCACACCTCTAGAACGCATGTCACTTACCGTTTTGATAATATCATCTGTAGCAACAGCTATATGTTGTACTCCTTCATCTTCATAAAAATCTAAATACTCTTCTATTTGAGAGCGTTTTTTACCATTTGCAGGTTCATTGATTGGGAATTTTATCCTTCCATTCCCATTACTCATTACTTTTGACATCAATGCAGAATATTCAGTAGTTATTTGCTTATCGTCAAAAGAAAGGAAATTTACAAACCCCATTACATCTTCAAACCATTTAACAGCTTCATTCATTCTATTCCAGCCGGTATTACCCACCATATGGTCAATATATTTTAATCCTACTGCTTCAGGATTGTAATCCGATTTCCATTCACTATAACCTGGCATGAAAATTCCATTATAGTTTTTACGTTCCACAAAAATAAAAACAGTTTCACCGTAAGCACCATAAATACCAGCTCGAACCACCTCACCGTGTTCATCTTTATCAACTGTAGGTTCAAAATATGATTTAGCACCTCGCTTTGTTGTCTCTTCATAAGATTTACGAGCATCTTCAACCCAAAGTGCAATAACTTTTACGCCATCTCCATGTTTTTTGACATGTTCACCTATTGGAGAATTACTGTTTAATGCTGTAGTTAATACCAACCGTATTTTATCTTGTTTTAACACATAAGAAGCACGATCTTTTACTCCTGTCTCCAAGCCAGCATAGGCTAAAGATTGAAAACCAAAAGCTGTTTTATAAAAATGAGCAGCTTGCTTAGCATTTCCAACATAAAATTCAACATAATCTGTTCCTAGTAACGGAAGGAAATCTTGTGCTCCTTCAAATATTTTTTCTAAACCGTAGTTTACTGATTTTATTTCTTGTGACATGATATTTCTATTTTATTTGTGTTGTGTCAATTATATAATTTTTCTCTTCTTCATATTCATAAATAGTATCTAACTCCTCTTCAATTGTATCGCTTTGATATTCAATATCATCAAAAGAGTTTCTTTTTTCATACTCTTTAAAAATTTCTTTACCTACTAATGTGCCATATATAGCAAATACTACTATAACAAACAGAAAGATAATTGCATTAATAATAATTGAAATTATATTTAGGATTTTTGCTATATCAACATTGTTTTTACTCTGTATAGAGAAGGCTTCTTGATTTTGGTAATATTCTTTTAAACTTTTATTTGCCATTACTAAACCTATTATGCTTAATATAACTGGTATAAAAGCAAAAATACCATAACAACAACAACCTAAAAAACCTAATACTAAAGATACAATTCCTAAAATTAATGCTGTAGGATCTGCAGGTAATTTATTGTAATTCATTATTTATTTTCTAACCAAGACTGATAATATTTTTCATCTGCAATGAGCATAGCCTCTTCTGTAACCATTAAGGGTTTAAAGGTATCAACCATTACAGCTAGTTCTTGTGTTTCCGTTTTACCAATACTTCTCTCTGTAGCACCTGGATGTGGACCATGAGGAATTCCAGCTGGATGTAAAGAAATATGTCCCGCCTCGATATCATTTCTACTCATGAAATCTCCATCAACATAATATAATACTTCATCACTATCTATATTACTGTGATTATAAGGTGCTGGAATAGCTAAAGGATGATAATCATAAAGCCTAGGAACAAAAGAACAAATTACAAAAGCATCGGTTTCAAAAGTTTGATGCACTGGTGGTGGTTGATGAATGCGTCCAGTTATGGGTTCAAAATCATGTATTGAAAAGGCATAAGGGTAATTATAACCGTCATAACCTATTACGTCAAAAGGATGAGTTGCATAAACCATATCGAAGATTTCGTCTCTCTTTTTAACTTTTATAACAAAATCTCCAGATTCATTATGTGTTTCAAGTTCTTCAGGTCTACGAATATCTCGTTCACAAAAAGGAGCGTGTTCTAATAATTGTCCAAACCAGTTTCTGTATCTTTTAGGGGTATAAACTGGTCTTCTAGATTCAACTATAAATAATCGGTTATCTTCTGTGTCAAAATCGATTTTATAAATCATTCCTCTTGGCACAACTAAATAATCACCATATTTGAAATCTAAATTTCCTAACATAGTTCTTAATTTCCCTGTTCCCTTATGAATAAAAATCACTTCGTCTGAATCGGTATTTTTATAAAAATAAGAGGTGGTTGATTTTTTTGGAGCAGCTAAAACAATATGGCAATCAGAATTAGTCAAAACAATTTTTCTACTTTCAAGATAATCGTCTTGTGGAGCTACTTGAAACCCTCTTAATCGATAAGATTGAATATTATTTTCTTTTGCAATTTTAGGCGCTACACTATATTGTTTTTTAATTTCCTTTACTTGTGTAGGTCTGTGTTCATGATACATATTGGTTGACATTCCGTCAAACCCTATAGTTCCAAATAACTGTTCATAATATAAATCGCCATTTTCTTTACGAAACTGAACATGTCTTTTAGATGGAATATTTCCGAGTTTATGATATATTGGCATTTTTTTAATGTGTTAATTCAACAAATTGTTAACGGGTCAATTATCACTATAAGGATCATTGACAAATTGGCACATTAATATACCTCACTCAGGACTTCTCTTGATGAGGAATTTTAAAAGGATTAATAAGTTGTCCCATTTTTTCATCATTACAAATATCGGAAAAAAAATCAAAATGTAAAACCTATACTAAACCATGTATAATGATCTTTTGTTTCAGGAGACCAAGAATGTTTTATTTCTATTGGACCTATTAATGATTCTAATCCGTAACCCAATCCATAACCACTATACATTGGTTTTTTTATCCAAGTTCCGTCGTCAAAAATATTATTACCAATATTAGCATAATTAGCTGTAAAATTAAAATGGTTTTTACGAAAAATCTCATAATCAAGAACAAGGCTTCCTTTAACGTAACTATTTCCACTTAATGCAACAAAATCATATCCTAAAAAAGGCCTTAAGTTATTAATTTGAGTAAAACCATAACCTCCTAATGCAAAATCTAAATAAGGAACTCTGTTTTCTCCTATTGAAAAACCGCCTTCAGATTGCAATTTAAAAGTAAATCTTTTACATAATGTAAAAGCGATAGCTCCATCTGCCTTAGCTATAGTAAATCGTTCAAAATTATTTGCTCTATCTGAAGAATACAACACAGGTTTTAAATCTCCTGTAAAATACCACCCTTTTTTAGGGAAATATTTATTATCAAAGGAATCATATTTTAAATAACCTACTAATGAAAAATAATCACTATTATCTATTATAGGATCTTCATTATTTAAAATAGTTGCTGATTTAATTTTTAAATGTTTTAATTCTACTCCTGCTCCTATAGAAAATTTTTGTGCAAAGATAGTTTGAATGTATGCCTGATTTGAAAAATCGGAAAAATCGATATTTAAGGATGATAGTCCGCTATTTTGTAATAACAAATTTCCAGAAAAATCATTTTTTAAATTTCTATTTAGAACGATATATTTTGAATTAAATCCATAACTAATGTAAAAACCATTATCTACATAATAATTTAAATTATATCTAAAGTTATCTCCAAGGCCAACGTCTAAGGAAAACACATCATTTTTAGCAATTAAATTTTTCTTAGTCACGTTGAGCAATAGAGCGCTTTTTAATAAATCATCATAATGTAATCCTAATTTTAAAAAAGTATTTTTTTTACTTTCTGTTAAATCAATTACTAATCGTTCACCCACATTGTTTTTTTGAAAATAATAAAAAATAGATTCAAAATTTTGGGTAGCATTTAAATTATTAATTCCTTTTTCAACCGCACTATATTCTACTTTAGAATTTGAATTAAATTTTAATTTCCCTACTATGTAAGCTCTAGTAAACTTATCTAAATTATTGATTTGTAAATCAGTAATATAGATTGAATCTACTCCTTTTTTTTGTATGTGAGGTCGAATATAATTTCCTTTTAAAGGCTCTAGTTCATTTAAATGTTTTTTTGCCTCTTCTTCTCCTTTTATAACTATTTCATTTCCTTTTTCAAAAGAAACCACTGTATATCCTTTTATATTTGGTTTTATATAAATAGTTGTAAGCTCGATTTTTTTTGACATTTTTTCAATCATAGAATAATTTGTCACTTGAGACAAAATTCCTGTTGCACCTTTTATATCATTCAATTTTTTTAACCCATCCTGAACATCTACTCCAATTATAATATTAGCTCCTCTTTTTAACAATTCTTCTACTGGATAATTATTGACAACACCGCCATCAATTAGCATTTTTCCATCTATTTCTATAGGATTATATAATGTAGGTATAGCACCACTTGCTAATAAGGCTTTAGGTAAAGTCCCTTTCTTTAAAATTACTTCTTCACCTGTTTCTACATTTGTTGCGATACATAAAAAAGGAATAGGTAACTTTTCAAAATCGTTAATATGATCCACATGTTTTGTAAGTTTAGACATTAAATGGTAATTGTACAAACCTTTTGAAAGTGCCTTAGGTAATTCTACTTTGAATTTATTAAAAGGTAATGAAAACGCATAAATTTCATCATTTCGTTTCTCATAAAACGTTTTTGATTCTCTAGGCGTATAATCTTGTAAAAGTGCATCTGTATCTATCTCTTTAAATAAAGAGTCTAATTCTTTACCAGAATATCCCGAAGCATACAACCCTCCTATTATTGCTCCCATGCTAGTACCCGCTACACAGTCTATTTTAATTCCTAAAGAATCAATCACTTTTAAAACCCCTATATGTGCCAATCCTTTTGCTCCACCTCCACTAAGTACTAATCCAATTTTAGGTTTGTTTTGTACTAACGAATCTTGTCCGTAACTCGCAAAAGCAACCCAAAGAAAAATAAATAACAACAACAGTTTTTTCATAATTGAATTAATGAGGAATGGTCTTGTAAAAGTCGGTAATTTTTTTGGCTTTTGAAAGTCCTACTACCTCTGAAATTTCTTTTTCAGAAGCATTTTGCAATCTTTTAACACTTTTGAAATGTTTCATTAATGTTATCATTGTTTTTTCACCAATTCCTGGAATAGATTCCAAACTATTTGTTAAAGCCGCTTTACTTCTTTTATCGCGATGGTGGGTAATTCCAAAACGGTGTGCTTCATTTCTGAGATATTGAATCACTTTTAAGGTTTCTGATTTTTTATCTAAATACAAAGGCACAGAATCTCCTGGATAATATAATTCTTCTAATCTTTTGGCAATCCCAATAATGGCAATTTTACCTCTTAAGCCTAAAGCATCTATACTATTTAAGGCTGAAGACAACTGTCCTTTCCCTCCATCTATGATAATCAACTGGGGTAAAGATTCTTTTTCATCTATCAATCTTTTATATCTTCTAAATACAACTTCTTCCATTGAAGCAAAATCATTTGGACCTTCAACCGTTTTTATATTAAAGTGACGATAATCTTTTTTACTTGGTTTTCCATCTTTAAAAACCACACAAGCTGCTACAGGGTTTGTTCCTTGTATATTCGAGTTATCAAAGCATTCTATATGCCTTGGTTCTACAGAGAGACGCAAATCTTTTTGCATCTGAGCCATAATTCTATTGGTATGTCTATCAGGATCCACAATTTTTATTTGTTTCAATTGATCCATACGGTAATATTTTGCATTTCTAAGAGACAAATCCAAAACCTGTTTTTTATCACCTAATTGTGGAACTGTGATTTTTAAATTTTCACCCAATGACAATGGAAATGGCAAAATAATTTCTTTTGATTTTAATTTAAAACGCTCTCTTAGTTCAACAACCGCTAATTCTAATAATTCTTCATCAGTCTCTTCTAATTTCTTTTTGATTTCCATAGTGTGAGATCGCACAATAGCCCCATGCGAAATTTGCAAAAAATTAACATAAGCCATTGTTTCATCTGAAACAATTGAAAAAACATCTATATTGGAAAGTTTTGGGTTTAAAACTGTGGATTTTGCTTGATAGGTTTCTAAAACCTCAATTTTTTCTTTTATTTTTTGAGCGGCTTCAAACTGCATAGTTTCAGCAAAATGCATCATTTGTTTTTTAAAATCCTTCAAACTGTCTTTGAAGTTACCTTTTAGAATTTGACGAATGGCTTCTACTTGTTTTTGGTATGCTTCTAATGTTTCTAAACCTTCACATGGTCCTTTGCAGTTTCCAATATGATATTCAAGACAAACTTTATATTTACCCGATTGAATATTTGATGGAGACAAATCGTATGTACAAGTACGTAGTGGATACAATTCTTTAATCATATCTAAAATCGTATTTACAATTTTAAAATTGGTATACGGACCATAATATTCAGATCCATCTTTCACCATTCGTCTTGTGGGAAATATTCTAGAGAAAGGTTCATTTTTGATACAAATCCATGGGTAACTTTTATCATCTTTTAAAAGAATATTATATCTTGGTTGTAATTTTTTTATTAAATTATTTTCTAGCAACAATGCGTCTGATTCTGAAGCCACTACAATATGCCTAATAGAAACAATCTTTCTTACTAAAACACTCGTTTTATAATTATCATGGCTTTTTGTAAAATAACTTGAAACCCTTTTTTTTAAATTTTTAGCTTTACCAACATATAAAATCTTATCCTCTTTATCAAAATATTGATACACACCAGGATTATCGGGCAAAGTTTGTATTTGAAGTTCTAGTGAAGGTTGCATTTTTGTATTATTTATAAAAAAATATCTTTAAAAAATAATTAGTATATAACTACCTAACAAAGGTACTAAAATTGTCTTGTTTTATTTATTCAGTAAGGAGTATATAAATTTTTAAATAGATTTTTTACTTTTAGCACCTTATTACAAAACGATGAAAGACAGAGCTATCTATTTATTAGGGGAACGCATTTTGCCAGGTGAAAGTAAAATAGTTGAAGTAGAAATTGCTAAACTACATACCATGACTAAACTAAAAATTCCTATTATTATAGAGCGTTCAAAAATTGACGGGCCAGTAGTTTTATTTAGTGCTGGATTACATGGCGACGAAATTAATGGAACAGAAATTGTGCGACAAATTATCCGTCGTAAAATTAACAAACCTAAATGTGGAACCATTATTTGTATTCCTATCATCAATATTTTTGGGTTTGTAAACCAAAGCAGGCAATTTCCAGATGGTCGCGATTTAAATAGGGTTTTCCCTGGCAGTAAAACAGGATCTTTAGCCAGCAGATTTGCTCATTTTTTAGTTAAAGAAATTATTCCAGTTATTGATTATGCTGTAGATTTTCATGCTGGTGGTGCCAGTCGCTTTAATGCTCCACAAATTAGAATTGTACCCCACAATCCTGAATTGAAAGAATTAGCCAAAGTTTTTAAAGCCCCTTTTACTTTATACTCCAAAAACATCTCTGGATCATTTCGAAGTGCCTGTACCAAGTTAGGTGTAAAAATGTTATTATTTGAAGGAGGAAAATCTTTAGATTTAAATTCAGAAATTACGCAAGAAGGTCTTGATGGTGCTAAAAGATTTCTATTTCATCTGGATATGCTAAATCCAAAAAAAGATGCTGACTTCACTGTAGATAATACATTATTTATTGAAAAATCCAACTGGATAAGAGCACATTATTCGGGCATGTTCATTGGTTTAATCCAAGTAGGTAGTTATGTAAATAAGGGAGAAACTCTAGCCACTATTTCAGATCCTTTTGGCAAAGTTGAACATAAAGTTAAAGCCCAAAATAGTGGCTATATTATTAATGCAAATGATGCTGCTATTGTCTATCAAGGTGATGCTATTTTTCATATTTCTACTCAATTAGAATTATAACATAACAAATATCATGTTTTATTTAATCGTGTCTAATTTATTTTGCAGAAACAAATTAGTAAATGAAATTCTGGAAAAAATTAAAACACGAACAATTAAAAGCAAGAATTCAAGAAGCTTTATTAGAAAATGTAAACTTTTCAAATGACGCTTCGTTAGGCTATCCAGCATCAAAATTAGATAGTAAAGTTTTTTACGACGATGCTCCCTTTTTAAAAGATGCTCCCACATTGCAAACTTATGTAGCCAATCCTAACAATATTGGTTGTCACACATTTGGCACTTCTGAAAAAGCCTTTAGTGGTACTCAAAAAATTGAAAAAGAGGTTCTAAATGTTCTTGCAGTTGACATTTTTAAATCTGAAGAAGACAATTTCGATGGTTACATTGCTCCAGGTGGAACGGAAGCAAATATTCAAGCGATATGGATTTTTAGAAATTATTTTATGAATCATTTTCAAGCCAATTTAAATGAAATTGCCATTATCGCTTCGGAAGACACTCATTATTCTATTCCAAAAGCAGCCAATTTACTACAAATTGAATGGATTAAAATACCCGTGGATTTTAACAAAAGAAATATACTTATAAGTCAATTAGATATTCTGTTAACAGAAGCTCAATCTAGAAACAAGAAATATTTTATTGTTGTTTCAAACCTTGGAACTACAATGTTTGGTTCAGTAGACAATCCTGAAGATTATATTCAAATTTTAGAAAAATATAAAGTCAATTATAAATTACATATTGATGGTGCATATGGTGGATTTGTTTATCCATTTAGTAATGAAAATTCGCTCATAAATTTCACTAATCCAAAAATTAGCTCTATTACCATAGATGCTCATAAGATGCTTCAAGCACCTTATGGTACAGGTGTTTTTATTTGCAGAAAAAATTTGATTAAAAATGTACTTACCAAAGAAGCTGAATATGTAGAGGGAATGGATTTAACTTTATGTGGTAGTCGTTCAGGAGCCAATGCAGTTGCAGTGTGGATGATTTTATTTACTTATGGCCCATTTAGTTGGTTTGAAAAGATAAGTATTCTACAAATGCGAACTTCATTTTTATGTAACGAATTAGATAAATTGAAAATCGATTACTTTAGAGAACCTTTTATGAATATTGTTACTATAAAGTCAAAAGCAATACCAAATGAATTAGCAGAAAAATATTCTTTGGTTCCTCAACAACACACTAATGATAATAAATGGTTTAAAATTGTTCTTATGGATCATGTAGAAATAGAAGATTTAACTAATTTTATAGAAGATTTAAGAATACTTTATCATGAAGAAAAAAGACTTACGAATTAAATATAAAAAACTAAGACAACAATTAACTAAAGAAGAAATTGAAGATAAAAGTTTGGCAATTGCCAATCAATTGTTAAAGTTGGATATATGGAATTATACTTATTATCACCTTTTTTTACCAATAGTAGAACTGCAAGAAGTAAATACTGAATATATACTACAAATTTTAGCCGGTAAAGACAAAGAAGTTGTGATTTCAAAGTCTAATTTTGATACAATAACAATGACTCATTATTTGCTTACTGAAAATACTAAAATTAAAAAAAACAATTATAATATACCCGAACCTGTAGATGGCATTGAAGTACCTTCTAAAAAAATTGAAATTATTTTTGTACCTCTTTTGGCATATGATACAGAAAAAAATCGTGTTGGATATGGCAAAGGCTTTTATGATTCTTTTTTTATGGAATGCAACAAAGAAACTGTTAAAATAGGACTATCTTTTTATGATCCTGAATATAAAATTGAAGATATTGGAATTAATGATGTTAAATTAGACCATATCATTACACCTACTTCAATATATTAGTAGTTTAAAACTTACAAAAAATATAAAACTGTTTTTTTTTAAATTATTCCAAAAAAAAACTTTTAAAACTTTGTTAAACTTGTAAAAAAAATGTTAATCTTTGTAATAACTAATTCTAACTTTATTAATTTATGAAATTTAACTTTAAATGGGTTTTAACGCTTATTGTAGCGTTTCTATTTCAAACTCCATTTGCACAAGAAAAAACCGTAACGGGTACTGTTTCAGATGCAATTGGACCACTATCCGGTGCAAACGTAATTGTAAAGGGTACAAAAAAAGGAACAACAACAAATTTTGATGGTGGCTATACTATCAAAGCAAGCGAAGGTGACATATTAGTATTCTCTTATGTGAGCTTTAAAAATAAAGAAGTTGCTGTTACAGGCACAGTGATCAATGTAATGTTAGAAGAAGATGTAGCTGAACTTGAATCGATTGTGGTAGTAGGTTATGGAACTCAAAAGAAAAGTGAAGTAACAGGTTCTGTATCTCAAATTAAAGGGGATGCTATCCAAGGTTTAGTGACTCCAAGTTTTGAAGGTCAGTTAGCAGGTAGAGCTTCTGGTGTTCAAATCACTACCACTAACGGAATAATTGGACAAGCTCCAAGGATTAGAATTAGAGGTATTGCTTCCATTTCATCTGGTACTTATCCATTAATAGTAATAGACGGTATGCCTGTTTATACAGGAGATATAGGTGGATATGCAAATACTAACGCTTTAGGAGATATCAATCCAAATGACATTGAATCTTATGAAGTTTTAAAAGATGGTGCCGCAACAGCAATCTATGGATCGAGAGCAGCAAATGGAGTAATCTTAATTACTACAAAAAAAGGTAAAAAGGGAACTATGCAAGTAAACTATAATAATGTTATAGGATTTGCGTCTCCTGTTGACACTTTTGATTTACTGGAAACTCCTGATTTTCTTTCGATATCTAACGAAAAAAGAACAAACAGAGGGCAAACTGCATGGGCTGTAGGAGATACATATAATACTGATTGGCAAGCTGCTGTATTAAACAAAGGAGCTTTGCAAATGGACCATAGTTTATCGTTCAATGGTGGTACTGAAAAAACCAAATATTTTTTATCAATAGGTTACTCTGAACAAGATGGTATTGCAAAATCGAATAGTATGGTTAGATATACCATGAGAACTAACATTGAACATGAATTAAATAGCTGGTTAACAATGGGAGGTGGTTTATCTCATACTCGCACAGAATATGATGGCTTAAACGTGGGTACAGGTTCTCTTTCAGGAAACATATTCAATGCTACAAGACAACTTCCAAATACACCAATTTATGATGCTAATCACCCAACTGGATACAATTTATCATCAGACAATAGTGTAGTGGGTCAATGGGATAATACAGACCCTGTAGGAGATAATATTACAAATATAGTTTATGTATTAGACTATAACAGATACTACTCTAAAGTAAACAGAACCATGGCTAATTTCTTTGCATCTGCAAATTTAATTGATGGATTAAATTTAAGAATTCAAGCAAGTATAGATAATCCTATTACTAGTGGATTTCTTTATTGGAATCCTGTACACGGAGACGGAAGAGGTTCAAATGGTAGATTACAAAACGATAATACAGATTTAAATCGTTGGAATTGGCAAAATATCTTAAATTACAATAAAACTTTTGCTGAAAAACACAATGTTGGAGCTACAGTTGTAACAGAATATCAAAAACAAAAAAATCAATATTTTGCTGGTATTGGAACAAATCTTTTAGATGAATTCTACAATCAAAACTTAGTTACTGGTTCATATGGAACACAAGAATCACAAGGTAGCGTAACTGAAAATGGAATAATGTCATATATCGGTCGTTTAAACTATAATTACGATCAAAAATATTTCTTACAAGGATCTATAAGAAGAGATGGTCTTTCTCAATTACCTTCAGCTAATAGATGGACAACATTTACAGGTTACTCTGCAGGTTGGAACATTGCTAGAGAATCCTTTATGGAATCTATCAATAATATAATTTCTGAATTTAAAGTAAGAGGTTCTTATGCTCAAGTAGGTAACACTTCAATAGGAAATTATCCATACTTTGGTTTAACTTCTGCTTCACAATATGGAACATTAAACGGAATAGCATTTACTCAATTTGGTAACGATCAATTAAATTGGGAATCAAGTAAAAAAACTGATTTAGGGGTAGATTTAGCCTTTTTAAACAATAAATTAAAACTTACTGCTGATTATTTTAAAAACGATATTGACGGTTTAATTTTAGATGTACCTACTGCTCCATCAGTTGGTGTGCCAAATAATACTATTTCGAAAAACATTGGTACATTAGTAAATAAAGGATATGAGTTTGCTTTAGAATATAATGTAATAAATAAAGATAAATTGAAATGGAACATCAACACCAATATATCATTTATCAAAAATGAGATTACTTCACTTCCTAATGGAGGAGCAGACATTATAGGAACCAATACAATTGTAAGAGAAGGTGAGTCAATTAATTCCTTATATGGTATAAAATACTGGGGAGTAAATCCAGCTAATGGAAATCCAGTTTATTATAAAGCTGACGGAACCTTAGTGCAAGGTAATATCCCTACAAGCACTTATTTTGTTTTTGACCCAAACAATCCAAGTGATTTAAGCAAGGATGCTTCATTAAGCGCAACTACTGATAGAGTTATTTTAGGAAATACTTTACCAACTTATTTTGGAGGTTTTTCATCAAATTTAACGTATAAAAATTTAGATTTTAATTTCTTAGTTAGATTTAGTGGTGGTAATAAAATATTTAATTCCACAAGAAGAGATTTAGTTACTCAAAATTTAAACAACAATAGTACAGAAATTTTAGGGAGATGGCAAAGTATTGATAACCCTGGTGATGGTGTAACACCAAGATTATGGGCAAGTTCAAATACTTTTGTGAATTTAACTAGTATGGCGACATCAAGATTTGTAGAAGATGGCGACTTTATAAGTTTAGACAATATTTCAATTGGTTATAGTTTACCTAAAATCGTTACAGATTTAATAAAAGTTGAAAATTTCAGATTTTTCATTCAAGCTCAAAACATGCTAATGATTACTAAATATAAAGGATTAAATCCCGAAATGGAAACTGCTGGTGTCGATTTAAATGGAACTCCTAGAGCTAAGATAGTATCAATGGGTGTGAATGTAAAACTTTAAAAAAAAATTGAAAAATGAAAAAAATAGTAACAAAATTAAGCTTTTTAGTACTTTTACTAGGATTAAATTCCTGTAGTGAAGAAACCATTTTAGAACTTTCTCCAATAAACAATATATCAGTAGATGATGCCTTCTCTTCAGCATCGCTTATAGAAAGTTCAATGAATGGGGTGTACAATGCTGCTGCTAAAGGTCAATACAATTCAACTGATCCAAATGGAGGAAGAGGATATATTTGGGGAGCTGCTTTTGTGCAACAAGGTGATTGTAGAGGAGAAGACGTAGTAAATACAGCTACCTTTTATCAATTGACTTATACAGCTACCTATGACCCAACAACCGCTAATAATATTTATTATTGGATAGACGGTTATCGATTAATCAATCGTTGTAATCTAATGATTGAAGGTGTAACGGGAGCTGTAGCAAAAGGTATAATTCCTCAAAGTGTAGCTGATAATTATATTGGACAATCCAAATTTTTAAGAGCGATTACACATTTCGAATTATTAAATCATTTTGCTAAAACATATAATGCAACATCGGGAGCAACCCATTTAGGAATTCCCTATAGAGAAGTAGGTGTTGACACACAAGCAGAAATTGATGCGGAGTTACTTAAACCTAGAAATACGGTCGCAGAGTGTTATGATAAAATCATAGCCGATTTAAATGATGCTGAAGCTTTAATCACCACAAATGAATTGACTAAAGCTAGTAAAAATGCGGCTATCGCTTTTAAAACTAGAGTCTATTTACACAAAAGAGATTGGAACAATGTAATTCTAGAAGCAAATAAATTGACTGATTACACCCTAACAGCTGAACCAGATGGTCCTTTTGACAATAATTACAGTAATACAGAATCAATTTTTTCAATTTTACAAGCTTCTGCAAATAATCCAGGTGTAAATGCTGCACTAGCTTCTCAATACAATAGAAGAAGATTGGTTTGTATCAGTCCTATTATTTGGAGAGACCCAAGCTGGTTAGTAGATGATAAAAGAAGAAATGAAACTACTGACGGTACTGGTAATCCAGATGGTATGGTTTTCACATTTTCTGGCAGAAAGTATACAGCAAAATATAGAGATGGTGTAAACTATACAGATGCAGCACCAGTTATTCGATATGCTGAAGTATTATTGAATAAAGCAGAAGCTTATGCTAGATTATCTACTCCAGATTTAACCAATGCCTTAACGAATTTAAATTTAGTAAGAAATCGTTCTTTAGCTGATCCAACAACTCAAGCATATACAGCTGCAACTCTTCCTACTGCAACCGATTTAGTAGGTGCAATTTTAAAAGAAAGAAGAATTGAATTTCTTATGGAAGGGAAAAGATGGGGAGATATTCACAGATTACAAAATGATGATTTATTTCCAATTGATGGAATACCTGCTAAAGTAGCAAATGGAAATCCAGCTTCATCTGCCTTTACTCTTGGCACACCTTATACAGGAGCTTTAGGCGTTAGCGCTATTCCTGGAAATGATTACCGTTTCCTATGGCCTATCCCACAAGTTGAGTTGAATACAAATCCAACATTAGCTGCTCAGCAAAATCCTGGATGGTAAAAAAATAGAATCTCAAATTTGTTTAGTTATTTA
This sequence comes from Flavobacterium sp. 9AF, assembly GCF_902506265.1. GTDB lineage: Bacteria > Bacteroidota > Bacteroidia > Flavobacteriales > Flavobacteriaceae > Flavobacterium. The sequence goes on from NZ_LR733556.1 coordinate 1,764,589, forward strand.
AAAGACTGCTTAATGCAGTCTTTTTTTATTATTTTTAATAAAATAATTGATATTTTAGCATTTCCTTAAAACTAAATATCTTTTATTAAGAAATACAAATCAAATAAGTATGAGAAAATATCTATTTATATTACCATTTCTTTCTCTTTTTAGTTATTCTCAAAATGATAATGAAGAGTTTAATAAAATGGTTGAAGCCGAAATGAAATCGGCTGCTTCTTTGCAAAACATACAGGTTAATCCTAATACCCAAAATTATGATGTAACCTATCAAGAATTGCGCTTTACTGTTGATCCAGCAATTTATCATATTGCAGGCCAAGTTACTACTTCATTTACTGCTTTATCCAATATGAGTAACGTTACCTTTGATTTAACCAATCAGTTAACAGTTAGTAGCGTAACAATGAATAGTAATTCGCTTAGTTTCGTTCAAAATAACAATAGCGAACTTGTTATAACACTTCCTACAACTATTACAACGGGTAATAGCGGAACTGTTGTAATTACATATTCAGGAGCTCCAGCCACAGGAGAACAAGCCTTTACAGCTACTACTCATAATGGTACTCCAGTAATTTACACCCTTTCCGAACCTTTTGGAGCCAGAGATTGGTGGCCTTGTAAACAAGATTTAAATGATAAAATTGAGAGCATAGATGTATACATCACTGCTCCTAACACTTATACGAGTGTTTCTAACGGTTTAGAGCAAAGTGCAAATGATAATGGAAATGGTACAAAAACCACACACTTTCATCATAGTTATCCTATTCCTGCTTATTTAGTGGCTATTGCTGTAACTAATTATCAAATCTTTACTCAAATAGCTGGAACTGCACCAAATGACTTCCCAATTGTAAATTATATCTATCCTGAAAATTTCGCGTCAGCTCAAACGCAATTAGCGCAAACCTTACCTATAATGGACTTATATGAAACTTTATTTGAGCCTTATCCTTTTCATAATGAAAAATACGGTCATGCTCAATTTGGTTGGGGCGGTGGAATGGAACACACTACTGTTTCATTTATGAATAACTTTGGAAGAGGCTTAATTGCTCATGAATTAGCTCATCAATGGTTTGGAGACAAAATTACTTGTGGCAGTTGGAAAGATATTTGGTTAAATGAAGGTTTTGCAACCTATTTAGCTGCTCTAGTTATTGAAAATTTGGACGGACAAGCTGCCTTTGTTTCTAACAAAAGTAACATGATTGCATTAATTACTTCTCAACCTAACGGTGCTGTTTATTTAACAGATACTGAAGCTCTAAATGTAAATCGTATTTTCAGTAGTCGATTAAGTTATAACAAAGGTGCAATGGTAGTGCATATGTTGCGTTGGAAAATGGGAGATACTGCTTTTTTTCAAGCTATTAGAAATTATTTAGCTGATACTAATTTAGCTTATAAATATGCCATTACAACGGATTTAAAATCTCATTTAGAAGCTGTTTTTGGTAATAGTTTGGATGAATTTTTTAATGATTGGCTATATGGACAAGGTTATCCTTCCTATAGTATTACTGCTCAAAATTGGGGATCGGGTCAAGCAAAAATTACTGTAAATCAGACACAATCTAACGCAAGTGTTTCCTTTTTCGAAATGCCTTTAGAAATAAGACTTGGTGACGGATTTGGACAAACACATGACGTTATAGTTGATCATCTAAGCGACGGACAAGAATTCATTGTATCTGTTCCCTTCTCAATTGCTAGTGTTGAATTTGATCCAAACAGACATATTATTTCTAACAATAATACAGTTACATTAGGGAATGAAAATTTTGAACTTGCACAAACGGTAACTCTATACCCAAATCCCTCAAGTTACAATCTTCGCATTCAATTACCTAATACTGTTCTTCTTAATGAAGTAACATTTTATAATTCTCTTGGACAAATTGTTTTAAATCAATACACTACAGATTTTTCTATTGAAAATTTATCAAAAGGAGTTTATTTTGTAAAAATTACTACTTCTGAAGGAATAATTCATAAAAATTTTATAAAAAAATAACCCTTAGTAAAAATAATATTAAAAAGTAAGGTGAAAACCTTACTTTTGCCTTTTAAATACAAAATAAAGAACGCATGATTCAAGTAGCTCAAATTCTATTTATACTTTCCGTATTAGTTATTCTTCATGAATTTGGTCATTATATTACAGCTAAAATGTTCAAAGTTAGAGTTGAAAAATTCTACCTATTTATGGATGCTGGTTTTTCCTTATTAAAAAAGAAAATAGGTGAGACAGAATGGGGTATTGGTTGGTTACCCTTAGGTGGCTATGTGAAACTATCCGGTATGATTGACGAAAGCATGGATACGGAACAAATGAAACAAGAACCTCAACCTTGGGAATTTCGTTCTAAACCGGCTTGGCAGAGGTTAATTATCATGTTAGGAGGAATTATTGTTAATATTCTTTTGGCTTGGCTAATTTATACTGTAATGTACACTACTGTTGGTAAAAAATATGTTTCAACTGAAGTTTTACAAAGAAATGGACTTCAATTTGGTGAAGTTGGAAAAAGTGTAGGTTTTCAAAATGGAGATAAATTTATTTCAGTGGATGGAAAGTTTCAAGAAAACTTTACTAGGATGACTATGGATGTTTTGTTTAGTAATGAGATCAAAGTGAATAGAAATGGGGAAACAGTTACTTTAAATCTTAGTGATGAACAGATAGGAGAAATAATAAGTAAAGAGGGTAAAAATTTTGTATATGCCAGATCTATTGGAACCAAAGTAGATTCAATTGTTCCTAAATCTTTAGCAGAAAAAGCGGGCTTAAAAGTAGGCGATTCTATTCTATCTATTAATAATAAGAAAATTAATTATTTTGACGAATTTGCTACTGAATTAGGAAAAAACAAAAATGGCTCCGTAAATATAACTGTGTTAAGAAATCAAAAAATAGATACTTTAAAAGCAAATGTGAGTAAGGAAGGTTCATTAGGTTTTCTTGTAAAACAACACACCAATGATGATTTTTTAATTGAACAAAAAATGAGTTTAGGTCAAGCATTCCCTGAAGCAGTTAAAGAATCTTGGGCGCTACTTATTTATAATGTAAAGAGTTTAAAATTAATAGTTAGACCAAAAACAGGAGCGTATAAACAAGTGCAAAGTCCAATTGGAATTGCTAGACGCTTACCTGATACTTGGAATTGGGAATTTATATGGAATTTTACTGCTTTATTTTCTATTGGATTAGCCTTTATGAATTTGTTACCAATACCAGGTTTAGATGGTGGACATGCCCTTTTTACCATTGCAGAAATGATTACAGGTAAAACTTTAAGCGATAAAGCTGCAGGTTATGTTCAGACTGCAGGAATGGTTATTTTACTGACATTAATGGCTTTAACCTTTGGAAAAGACATTATTCAACTTGTAATTGATAAATTTTTCTAATATTTTTTACAAAATAGTTTGTGTAAATAAAATTTCACGTTATATTTGCACTCGCAAAAAAGGTTAACACCTTCCTCCTTAGCTCAGTTGGTTAGAGCATCTGACTGTTAATCAGAGGGTCCTTGGTTCGAGCCCAAGAGGGGGAGCAACTTTTTTGCAAACATATTATAACCTATATGGTTATTCCTCCTTAGCTCAGCTGGTTAGAGCATCTGACTGTTAATCAGAGGGTCCTTGGTTCGAGCCCAAGAGGGGGAGCAAAAAAAGCCTAACAAATGTTAGGCTTTTTTATTATAACAAAATTAAGATTTAGATCATTTTCCCTTCTTTTAAATATTCTTTTTTTATTCCTTGTATTAAATGTTCTAACTGAATGTTTTCATTCTTTTCTTCAATCGTTTTCAAACATGCATATTGTATGATATTTACAATATTTGCTCCTGTAATATCATATTTTTTTGATAGTTCTTTAATACAGACTTCTTTTGACATTTTTATACCTTTAGGTAAGTTGTTTTCCCAAAGTTGTATTCTTTCATTATATAAAGGCATTTCAAATTCTATAATTGATTGAAAACGCCTTGTAAAAGCACTATCAATATTACTTTTAAAATTTGAGGCTAAAATAACTAATCCTGGATGATTTTCTATTCGTTGTAAAAGGTATGACACTTCTTGATTAGCATATTTATCATGAGCATCTCTTACATTGGTTCTTTTCCCAAAAATAGCATCTGCTTCATCAAAAAATAAAATCCAATCTTTATTAATGGCTTTATCAAACAATGCGGATAAATTTTTCTCTGTCTCTCCAATATATTTTGAAATAATCATAGACAAATCTATCCTGTAGACATCTCTTCCAGTATATTTACCAAGTAAAGAAGCTGTAAGTGTTTTACCAGTTCCAGGAGCTCCATAAAACATTACTCTATAACCTGGTTTAATTTTACTTTTCATATTCCAATCATGCAACAAAATATCATTAAATTGTAGCCAAGTTTCTATTTCTTTTATTTGTTTTAAAGTATTTGCATTAAGAATTAAATCTTCCCACTCTAAATCAGTTTCTATTAATTTAGCTGGAAAATTACTACTCAATTGCGGTTTTAAAATTTTACCCGATAAACTAATTTCTACATATTCTTCATCTAAAATAAGCAATCCACTCATTTTAGGTTCTCCATGAGGCACATCATCTAATTTAACAATATTGTTTTTAAATAAAACTGAATAATTATGGATATAATTATAAAATGAAAGACGTTCATCTATGTCGTTTCCAGCAATTAAAAATTGTAGTGTTTCCCCAGTGGGAAGAATTCCTCTGTGATTTTTTGATTTTATACCCCCAAATTCTGGCAATTCTCCTCCATTTGGTAAATATTCAGCCATTATACTACTTAGAAAATTGGGTTGAATATGTGGAACTAATGCCAATGCTAAAATTAAAATATCAGTTTCCGATAATTCAAATTGTTGTATTAACTGATGTAATGGACTAATAGATGAGCCTGCTTTAAAAGAAGGTTGTTCTATAGGCTGCTCAACCAAAAAAACCTTATTCAGTTGGTAAACAAATTGATTTTTTAAAAAGTGAAGTGTATTTTTCATTAGTATATTACTTATATTTTATAAACCTATCTGTAAATTCATAAAAAATATCTTAAAATTGAAGAACGCTCAATCATGTTGAATTTTTATTTAATTTAATTTTAAAAAATCCATTAATTGATTACTCAATTTTATTTGCTCATTTATAGACTTAATTAAATCTTTTGCTTTATATTCAATATCTTCAATTTCTGAAATATGTCCTATTAAGGTTTCTTTCCAATTTCCCAAATTATTAGCTTTTATAAATTCATATAATTCTTTTTGTTGATCAATATCTTTAAAATAATTGGGAGAATTTTTTAATGGAAAATAAGTATTAAAAGGCAGTGGCAAAACCCCTAAAGAAGAGAAAAGAATCGTATCTAACTTTGGTTTAAAAATAAAAAAGAGTGCCTCACTCTGAGTGCATGTCCTTAATAGTCCAAATTTACCATCCGTTAATCTAACTATTAATTCCTCTAATTGAGGTAAAATATGATTTAATAATCCAAAACTATTAAAATCTTCATTTAGTATAAAAGGTAAATTATCAAATACTAAAATAACTTTATCCAATCTAGGCTTCCAACTGGGAGGATTACTTAAAAAATCACTAATTTTCATAGCACTTTTAGGCAAGAAATCATCATTATCTTCATCTTCGTAATTATATATATAAAATGTCATCATTGCTTATTTATTATAAGATTTAAAATTTCTGTTTTATTATTAAAACTGGAAAGTAAACTTAAAAATTACTCCATTAATCTACAAACTTTGCCATAAAGATACTGCTCCTTTCATAATTTTTCCTTCAATTTGAATACCTAAACTTCCTTGCGTATAAAAAGATAAGACCCCTCTTACTGAGTCAAGACTAACCCAAACTTGATGACCCGCTACTATTGTTCCTTTTTGAACGTCACCTCTATTCAAAGTAAGTATTAAATTTTCAAGATCAGTTGAGTTCAAAATAGATCTAGCCAAGTTCTCTAAGTCAGTTATAGTTGTGCCTAGATCAAACATACTTACTCTAGATTCTATAGCAGCAAAAGAGTTTACAAAGAAATGTTTCCATGTATGTCCACTAGCAATATGAGCAATATCAGCATTTTCAATTGTCACAGTAACTGTTGTTCCATCAGCAATTGTAAATACCTTTTGTCCAACTTGACCTGTTCCTGCTACACTTCTTGCTGGAACATTTAAATTACCTGCACCTAAACACTCTCTTGCCAGATATTCTCCATATCTTAAACCGTCATACCATTTGGTCATTCCAGCTGTAGAACTTGAAGATACTTTGTCAAAAAATTGAATTATTTTATCAACCTTAGTAAAGTTATTTCTGAGACAAGCTTCCATAAAATCAAAAATAAATGTTGATCCCGAGGCTGCTTTAGATAAACCTGCAGTTATTGCTCTATCTACAATTCTTTTCACTTTAGCAAAATCACCAAAATGATTGATATATCTTAATAATTTATCAATGTCTTGAATTTCATCTAAAACTAATATCAAATCATCAACTACTCCGCCTGCCTTTGTTAATAGATCCTTAAATTTAGCTACAGTTAAATTTTGATAAAATAATATTTTTTCCAGTTTGGGTATTGTCATACCCGCTTCGTCTAAAAGTTTTACAAAATCATCAAGCTCTGTACCTAATGCTTCTAATTTTGGTAAAGCTGCATTTATATCTGCTAATCCTTCTAAGAACGGAACTAATTTATCTAACTTAGTACTACTACTCAATATCGTAACAAGTTTATTTGCATCAGTTACATTTGCAAACAATGATAACAATCGATCAGTATCTGCAAAAGCATCAAAAACTTTCACTAAATCATCTAACTCAGTTACTTTATCAAACAAAGCAACAATCTTATTAACATCTGTAGCTTCTTCTACAATTCGTAACATAGTTGCAAAATCGGTTGCTTTTGTCGTAATTCTTAGTAATGCTGCTGTATCATTTGATATTTCAAGTAAACCAATCAATCTTCCTAAATTTGCTGCACCCACTCGCTCCATAGCGATTACCATCTTATCAAGATTTGCTTGTGCGCCAACTAATAAATCTACAACTCTTGCAAAATCATCGCCAGAGCTTTCAAGAACCAATATCAATTTTGCTAGTTGTCTAGTTTTAGTAAGAATTCCTATTAAATTTTCTACTTTACCAATCTGAATGCCTCTTTCAATAATTGTTAAAATTTTACCAATATCTGAAGCATTAACTAAAATTTTGAGTAAATCATCTGCCTTTTCAACGGCTAATAACACATTAATTATTCTTTCTAAATCATCAGCAGAACTTAACAATTTGATTAGTGCTTCAACATCTTGAATTTTATCCATCACTTGCAATAATTTTTCAAGATTCGCTATACTATCTATAAGCGCTACAAATGCCCTTACATTTTTTACTCTTGCTACAATTCTTATGAATCTTGACCAGCTACCTACTCTTGCTACAATCTCTGCTATTCTACCTATACGAGGTATCCAGCCCATTAATCTTGCATATACCCCAGTACCAATAAGAGCAAAAGCAATTTCAAATAACGCTCTACCAAATAATCTTCCTCTTTCATAAGGAGATAATCCCTCTGTAGTGATTGCTTTGTAAATAAAATAAATAGCAGCTAAAACACCTACTACTATTCCTATAACAAGCAGTACCTTTAATATAACTGCAAATGCAACTCCAACTACAAAAACCAAAAACAGAATAACTAAAACCACCACTAAAATGATTATCCAAAAAATAAGCGTTCCCATAGCGTCCCATAATGCAGACAATAAACTAGTAAAGCCTTCTACAAATCCTCTCGCCATTCCAGAGATAAAATCAGTTACATCATCCCACCAAGAACGGTCACGATTAAATTCCTCATCAAGATTAGATGTAAATTGACTTAAAATTTCTGTTTGCTGAAGTAATCCATTACTAACCGTCTCACGCATATTTGCAATATCGGTAGTCAATTGACTATTCCATTTGGTTTCACTTTCGTCAATTTTTTCTTGCAAACCTGCATCAAGAGAATCTGCTACTGTTTTTGTTTGGGTTGAAGATTCTTTAGCTGTATCATCAATTGTTTTTACAGTATCTGTTTTTAGCTTAGTAACAGACGTATCATACCCATTAGCAGTCTCAGCCAAAGCAGTATTAATATTGTTTTGAGTAGCAACAAAATCATCTTTAAATTGAGTAGATATATCTGTTACTTTCTTTATAACATCTTTTATATATACATCCACATCTTTATGGTGTTCATCTATAGCTTTACCTAAATCTGTTTGAGCTTCAGCTACTTCTTCATTATACCAATAAATTTCACCAATATCATTCTTGAATTGATCAATTTCCTGTAAAGTTGTAGTTTCGCTTTGATTTACTTTTTCGAGAACTATTCTTAAAACATCATTTAATTCTGTATCTGATTTTGTAGGTAAAGTTTCAAGTATAATAATCTGTGAACTTACATTGGTTTCTAATTCTGTTTTTAAATTCTTAGTCTCTTGATCCAATGCAGTAAGTGCTTCTTTTGCCGAATCAGATACAGCTGTAATTGTTTCGTCACGTTTTTGATTTATGGCATCAATTGCTTCTTGCTTTTTATCTCCAAAATTTGAAGCTATATTTGAAGCATCGTCTCTATAGTTTTGAGCTAATTTTTCGGAATGACTAATAATCTCTGAAGAAATAATATCTCCAGACTCTTGAATTTTTGACACTGTTTCAGGCTTACTTTCCCAAGCTGCTTCAATAATATCATTTACATTATCCCTTCCTCGGTATTGACCCTGCTTTTGCAAAATAATTGCATCCACATTTTTAATATTTTGAGATGTTACTTTTAAGGCTTCTGTTGATTGATCATTACCTGTAGTAATTACATTTTGTGCTTTATCTTCTGCAACTTTAGTAATAAGATCTGTTTTTGTAACTATTACCTCATCAACTCTCAATAATTCGGAAACAGCTAAGTCTTTAGCATTTTGAATTTCGGTATCTCTTTTTAATGTAATTGCATTCTTTGATAAATCATAAGAAGTATTAATTTTTTCTAAAGCAACTCTTTTAGTCTCTTTTAGTCTAGTTATTTCGTTAGTAATTGTTTCTTTATTTTTTCTTTTTTCCTCATTAATTCCGTCTGTAAGCTCTTTCTTTTTATTTTTGAAATATTCTATTGAAGCCTGCTTTTTCTCATCTACATAGGCTAAAAATTGCTGATATGTTTCAAAACCACCTCCACCTTCAGTAGTAACAGTATTTGTCGAAGTTGTATCAGTAGCTGAAGTTTCAACAATTGATGTATCATTTGCAGTTGATTGATTATCTTCACTAATCATTTCTGGAGTAGTTGATTGATTAACCTCAGTATTTTCCGTATTTGAAACAGAGGTTGAACTACTTGCATTAACACTCTGATTAGTAGTCTGATTAGACGAATTGTTTGTATCTAAGTTGGTTTGATTTACAATTGTACTATCAGAATTATTACTTAAATCTCCAGCATCAGAATTTTGATCCTCTGGTTGCGAACTGGTATTTGTAGTATCATTTTCGACATCAGGAGTTTCATTGTTAGTTGTTGTTTCAAGTGTTGAGTTATTTGTTTCTGTTTCAGGAGAAGATGTAGTTTCCTCGTCTTGTTTTTGAATAGCTGGTTTGCTAGCACCTTGTTGTACCGTATGGGTTAATTCATGTGCTAAAAGATGTTTTCCTTCTTGTGAATTAGGGTTATATTTTCCTTCATTAAAATAAATATTATTTCCATTAGCAAAAGCTTGTGACCCTAATTCTTGATTCATCTGAACAGCTGTAGCATCGGTGTGGATTTTTACGTTACTAAAATCGGTACCAAATCCAGATTCCATTTCTTTTTTAGTGATATTAGATAGCGTTGAACCACCATGCTGGCTACTTTTTAGTTTCGATTCTAATGCAGGAGTGGGTTTTTCATTCCCTTCTTTGGTTTGAATAGTTTCGTTGTTTTCTTCTTGCTTTTGTATTTCAGAAAGGGGTTTCTTTTGAATAATTGGAGCAGGAGCAAAAAAATTGTCAGCTTTATTATTATTTTGTTTATTTGTAACTACTTGATCAGCAACTCTATCTGCTTCAGCCTCATATTTATCATTTGACTTACCTATACTCAACTTTGCTTGAACACCAAAGAAATCCTCACTGCTTTTTTGCGGTGTTTGCGGTGATTTTGATTTTTGTGAGAATAGGGTCATTTTTTGATAATTAATTATTTTATTTAGACGATTGAAAGGAAAGTGGATTAAAAGTACAACCTTTGATATCTCCTAAATTAATAATTTTTGATTCAATTGATTTATTTAAAATGTTGAGTAAGAATTCAGAAAAAGACATATTATATTCTTCAATTAATAGTTGGCGACTATCAAATATTAAAATATTGTAATGTTTTTGTTTGTTTTTATTTATTTTCCAATATAATGTATCGCCATTATCAGTGAATGCAAAAGGCATTATTCCCGTCCCTTCAGAAAAGAGTTTATGTGGATATTTTTTTTCAGTTATATCTTCGAAAACTATGAAAGCTTTTCTCTTTTCTTCTAAAAAATGTAATATATTAAATCTTGATTTATTTGAAAATGGATTAAGAATCCAAATTAATTCAGCCAAACAGCCCGTACCATAATAGTCAATATATTTTTTATAATCTAATGGAAGATTTATCTTGTTGTTTTTTTCAAAAGATTCCCATTTTTCTTTGTTATTTTTATGCTCCACTAACAAACCAAATAACTCGATTTTTGCTTTCAATTTTTCAAACTCATTCATACTCTTTTATTTTAAACATTTAAAACTGTTACTCCAATAGAAAGTCCCATGTTCCCTGTAGCTGTTATTGTAATACTTGTAGGTACAGGATTGGTACCAGTATAATTTGGTACAACAGTATAATCGACAGCTTCACCATTGTCTATAGCATTTCTGACTAAAGTTTCATATGCTTTCATGCCTGGATCGTTTGCTTGCGGAAATAATGGTACAATGTTTCTTCTAGATCCTTCACCACCAAATTGAGCACCTAAAAGATGTCCTCTCTCATGAGTTCCTGAAATAAAACCAATAGGAGTAGCTCTAGACCCATTATTTGCTGTAGGACTTCCTTCCATTTTTGCGTTTACCCCCATTGCTTTACCTCCAGAAATTGGATAATATGTTATAACATACGGCCCAGCTGCATCTGTCCATCCTCTAAAACTGGAAGTAATTCCACTTTTAGCAACGTATGTATCTTCTCTTTTACCATATACAACACCATCAGTACCTCTTGCAAATACCATTTTTGTCCCTTGTACAATATCGTATCTCTGAAAATCTGCACTAATTATTTTTATTCCATTGTGGAGCCTGATAGCCTGTCCTGCAGTTAACAATGGACCAGTTAAAGCTGTTGGTGGAGTCTTAGGAATACTTTTCGTAGACATTTGGACATAATTATAATCCCAAGTCTCACCTCCATCAGTGACAGAAGAAATATTTATAACTGAAGCATGATCGGTATTTACTTTGTTTTTAATTGCTTGAGCTTCATCAGCCGTAATTTCTCCTTCATCTTTTTCTTTTTCACTTTCCGAATCAATTTCAGCTAAAGCTCCAGCAATTGGTCCAGAAGCCGTTGCCGATTCAGGCTCTCCTCTACCCATAATTCTATCTAACAACGCCATTCCTCTATCAACCGCTTGATTCACTAACCAAGTTAATGCTTGATCTATCATTTCTCTAACTGCTCCAATGATTTCTGCTATTCTAGCTCCAATGCCAGACAATCCCACTTGGTTTGCCAAGAAACCAATAACCACAGGCATCGCTTGCCCCATAGTTCTTTCTAAATAATCTGCAGCAGTAGTAACATTACCTCTAGCTAAATCGGCTACTCCATTTACAAAAGAATTGACTACATCTAGCATTTCTCGCAAATACTTAATAAAGCTTTGGATCGCATTAAAAAAGGCCATCGCACCATTAATAACTGCCATGATGCCTGTTGGATCTAACATACTAATCAATCTGGCTGTAATTCTATTAACAATACGTTCCATGACAAAATTTTTAACTGCATCTAAAACCGTATTCCATAAATTACTTAATTGTTCTTGTATTTTATCCCAAACCGCAGCCATACCTCTTTCTTGGACATCTTTTATAAATGTCCATATTCCTTCTAGTGTATTTATCATTCCTCTAATTCGTGCCACTCTTTCAGGACCAATTCTTGGATGCTCTGCTAGTTTTTCCCAAATCTTCTCCATTGAAATACCTAGGACATCTAATACCCAACTAATTACTCCTTGTAACGAAAAATCAGTAAGTTCTGGAATTCCTGCATCTCTTAATTCACTCATTAACCAACCTGTAACACCTCCAATTAAATGGGTTACTATATGATCAAAGAATTGTACAAATCCTTGTTTTAATGCTCTTAGTATATTCTTCAAGAAACCTATTGGATCCTTCTTAATATCTTCAATTGCTTCAAAAGCTCTAGTAATGATATTGCCAATAAGATCAAAAGGGAAATTCATGATTTCTAAAATAGCAACAATTACTATTCTAATTATTTCAGCCATAAAAGCAATTAATCTTCCTATAGGTTCTCCGAATTTTTCAATAATTCGTAGGAAAGCATCAATTGGATGGATAAGATCATCAATAGTCATAGAATCCCAAATATCTGTAAATAATTGGATAATTGAAGCTGGGGTCATATTCAGTGTAGCAACAGCAGCTTCTATTTCTCCTACTATTCTAGCTATAGCACCAGATTGTTCCATTTGGGCATATTGTTCTTCACCACCATCCATCAGACTCATAAAACCTCGAATTAGATTTGGCACTGTTCTAGGAACAACTTCTTGAGTAAAAGGATCTTTTCCTATAATAACTTTAACCAAAGAATAGCCTCTAACACCTGCTGCTTGTTCAGAAAGCCAACTTAATAGTGATCCTTTAACCAGTTCTAATACTTTTAAAGCAACTCCTGAAGCAAAATCCCAAACCCTTTGTAAAAACCCACCTGCTTGCGTTACTAGATGGGTCAGATTTTCAGAAATATTTACAAGATTTGCAGGTTGGATTGCATCCCAAGCCATGTTAATTAATCCTCTCAGTTCTCCTAATAAAGAAGTAAAAGCACCCACTTGTGTATCGAGCCAATCGGCAGTTTCTTGAAGTGTGCCTTTTTCCTTCATCTGATCCAACTCGGTCTGCTTGTCTATTAGAATTAGGAAATCTTCTAGTATTTCAACAGTGGTTGCATTTACCTCTTCGTCTCGTAAAGGATCATATTTAATTATTTTTTTAATTAATGACCATGCTTTATTTTCTTCTAATAAAGGTTCAGCAACATCTATTAAAGCTTCTTTAATCCATGTAATTACTTGATCTACAGTTGCACTTACAAAAGAAGTAATTCGATCGACTAAATCTTCAAATTTTTCAGTAATTAAATCTATTATATCTGTATAAGGGAAAGAAACTTCATCCCAAACTTCTTCAACTAAATCTAAAATACTATCTATGGTTAATCCCACTTCACTTAATTTTCCTTCTACCCAATCGAAAACCTGTTGTAAAATACCATACTCTTGTAACTTATCAAAAATAGCCGTGCCAAAAGGAATCAATCCCATTAATCCTTCAATAAGATTGATAGGAGTTCTTTCCACATCAACTTGTCTCAGAGGATCATAGGCAATAATTACAGTAAATAGCGTATAACCTGGAATATGTCTCGCTTGATTAATAATCCAATCTGGCACATAATCTAAAAAGGAACCTTGAATCATTTCGGGTGCATCAGAAATTTCTGGTTTCATTCTTACTGAAGCACCTTGTTGGATTGTATGTGTTAATTCGTGAGCCAACAAATGTTTTCCATTGGTAGATGATGGATTATATTTACCTTCATTAAAATAAATATTATTCCCAGTTGCAAATGCTTGTGAACCTAGTTGCTGATTCATTTTAGTCGCATTCGCATCGTTATGAATTCTAACGTTACTAAAATCGGCTCCAAATCCTGATTCCATTTCCCTTTTTGTATTTTGAGGCAATGGAGAACCGCAACCTTTACTAGTATTTATACCCGTTTCTACGTCTGTAATATTATTTGTATTTGTATCACCTGATGCGCTCATTTGCAAACTACTCTCTTCTTCTGTAGTTTGAGACTCTTCTTCTTTTTTTTGTTGTACTTCTTCTTCAGGTTTTGATTGAATTATTGGTTTTGAAACAATTGGAAGTTTTGGAGTTGAAGCATTTTCAATTTTACTAGTTTCTACTTTTTGCTGTGGTATTTCTTTTTTTGATTGAATCTCTGTTATTGAAGATTCTGTTTCATTTTTAGGCGTTATTTCAGTTGTCTGTTCTGTTTTTTTCTGAACTTCTTCTTCAGGTTTATTTTGAATAAGTGGTTTTGAAGAGGCAAAAATTTCGCTTGTTTTTGTTTCTTCATTTTTTGGTTTATCTAATTTATTTTGAAGCGTTTCTTCTTTTTCTAATTGTACTACAGGAGAAATAACATCAACAAGTGGTTTTTGTTGAATTTCTTGCTGATTTTCTTCTAATTTTTGAATTCCGTTCGTTTCTTTTTTCTGAACTAAAGGAGAAGGGGTAAAAAAACTCTCCTGTTTATTCTTTGTGTTTTGATTTTGGCTTTTTTCAACAATTTTATCGGCTGTTCTATCTGCTTCTACCTCATATTTATCATTTGATTTTCCAATTGCAAGTTTTGCTTGAACCCCAAAAAAAGTCTCATTACTACTCTTTGTACTAAAAGTAGTATTTTTGGGTTTTGCATTACTTTTTGTTGAAAAAGCACTCATAAATGGTGAGTTTATATATTATTTTTTGATACAGCTCCTTGTTGAATAGTATGTGTTAATTCATGTGCTAAAAGTTCTTTTCCCGATTTTGATGTTGGGTTGTATTTTCCTTTATTAAAATAAATATCCTTACCGTTTGTAAATGCCAAAGCACCCATTTCCTGACAAAGTGCGATAGCATCAGTATCTGTATGAATTCTCACTTCACTAAAATCGGCTTGAAAAGCAGCATTCATTTCCATTAAAACAGACTTGTTCATGGCATATCCTCCCCCTTTCGTGTTTTTTAGTTTGGTTTGTGTACTTGGCTGAACACTACTACTTTTTTTTTGAACCGTTTCTTCTTTCTCGTCTGTCTTTTTTTGAACCTCTTGTTCTTCCTCTTTCTTTTGAACCGTTTCTTCTTCCCCTTCTTTTTTTTGTACTTTTTCTTCTTCCTTTTTTTGAATAGGCTCCTCTTCTTTCATGTCTTTCTTTTGTACTTGCGAAATAGCATCAGAAATAGGCTTTTGTTGCACCTCTTCTTCTTTAGCTTGAAGCATACCACCACTTTTAGTAGAATGGGCTACCACTTTACTCGCTACTTGATCTGCTTCAACCTCAAATTTATCTCCTGGTGTTCCTGTTTTTATCTTTTTTTGAATTTTTGGATCAAAAAAAGTAGCTGAAGCATGTCCTTCTCTTTTTCTTTTTTCAAATGATCTCATACTTTCTTGTTTTTACCATTCGGTGTAAATTAATTTTTCCAACCAAGGAATTTTTATAATACTTATATTCCAAGGGAGGCGTTCTAATAATATATCTTGTGTTTTTCTTTCGATAAAAATCTTGGGATTACTATCTTGAAAATCTATTTTTCCTTCTCTTTGCAAGAATTCATTTCTTAATATAGCTATAGAGGAACTCTTTAAAGCTGTCCAGTGATTTAAAACGGCCGCTAGCATTTTTTCTGCTTCTTCTTTAATCTGTAAAGGAATAGCTACTTCTCGTTTTATTGGAAAATCCATTGGCAAACCGCATAAAAACTTTTCAAATAACATATTATATTCATAGTCATTTTCTTGTTCTGTGGCCAAATAATGTAACAGATGTACAGCTAGTTCTTTATTTGTTATTGCCTTATTATTTTCGTCTAGAAGCTGGCAATTTTTGAAAAAATCTTTGAAAAAAGGGTGTAACAAGATTAAACCAGCATTTTGGATATAACTATTTTCTTCTTCATATGCTTCCTCTAATGAGTATTCTATTTTATTAATTAAATTATCTTCTTTTTGAGATTTCTTTCCTTCTTGTTCGCTTATTAAATCTTCTTCTTCCAATGGATTAATTTCATTGGCAGCTTTCAATAAAGTCATTCTTTCTGAAGGGGAAAAAGAAATTATTTTTTCCAGTTCTTTTATGTAAGTTAAGAAAGACTCTTTTTTACTTTTAAATAATGCTTCATTTGTAATATAAAAAGAGATAAGGTTATCTAACTTTTGTAAAGTAAAATAAGAGAATAAGGCTTCCCATAAAGATTTTTTCACAGTGAAATTGGCATGAGTAAACATTTTTATTAATAACTCACTTTTATTAATAACTTTCTTATAATCAATAGTTTTTGAGTTATTAAAAACGCTTATCAATAAAATAATTTGTTCATTAGTAAATTGATAAATAAGCCTTTGTTGTACCTTTTTTTGAATGAGAATTGCTTTAAATGGAGTTATAAAATCTTTGTTTTTTATTATTTCTTGGATATTTTCTTCATCAAAAAAAGCTGTCTTTTTTAATTTATTTTGAACTTCATGAAAACACCACCAAGGTAATTTTCCATTTTGCAAAAAATATAATAAGGTATTGCTTTTTTTATCGGAAAGGGATAAAATAGATGTAGGGATGAATCCTTTAGTTTCGTCTTTGGATTTAAAAAAATCTTTCTTTTTAGTTTGTTGTAGAATAGCTTCAATCTTTTGTCGAATCTGATTTTCTATCTCTCCTTTATAAGTTTCATTGTTTAAAGTAAAGTTGGAAATAGTTTTTGAATCAATAGTATTATTTGAAATCGTTAATGTTAAATTATCTATTTGTAAAACAACCTCATCAGGCACTGAAAGCCGATTTAATTCCTGTTCTATTAAGGCTAATAATTCATTTTCGACAAACATAGTCGCATTATTTTTTAGTCTATTAGCCACTTTCATAGAGTTTGTGTCTATTTCTAAAAAAACTTTTTCGATTATATGTTTATTTTTATTCATTTTATTTGGTTTGTATGTTTTTTTTTGTATATTTGAATCAGCCTTTCGAGGAATACTGGGTTTTGTGTTCTGTTTATTTTGTTGTTGTTATCTTGAGTGTATTTTCACTTTAGTTTTCGATTTCGATTTACTCATTTCCTTCCCCCCATCGAGCTTCAGATCAGCTAGCTTTATTAGGTCTGAAGCTTTTTTATTTCTATTAATTAAGCTAGCTGATTGGTATAAACAGTCCATTTGTTGGTTTTTGCAAATAAAATTCTGCTTTATTAGCATAACGATTGAAAATAGGTATCAAAGCATCTAAGTTCATATTGCTAGAATTATTAATATGAATAATATACTTACTCACACCATTTTCATTGTGCAATTTTTTTCTTAATCGAACAAATAAAGCTACATCATCATTTGTGTCATTTTGATGTTGCGCATAATGATCTAACATGGTACTATTTACCCAATTTCCATTAGTCCAATCACCTCCTATTGTTATTTCTAAATTTGTAAAGTTTGTACTTGCATTGCGAATTGCATTTGCTATTTGTTGTAGTTCCTGACCCACAGAAACATTTGGCATATTCGTTGGGATATTATTAAAATGTCGCATTTCTGTAATAAATCTTCTAAATGGAGATGTTACTGCATGATCTATTAATTTTCTTCTTAATATTTCCCATTTTCTCCAATCTTCATCAAATCTTCCAAAATCATCATCATCTTTATTAATCGGAGCATAATTACTTTGTAGTTTTTTGTAAATATCCTCGTTATATGCGTTTACAATTGAACAACTGATCTCTTTAGCTAGATATTTTCTGTTATTTCTAGTTATACCGCGATCCGTTAAAGTATAAACCGGACTTGTATTACTTAATGTAATGTCCTGTACTTCAAAAACAAAATTGTCCTTTTCTAATCGGGTAATTTTTAGTTTTTTTTGTTCTTCTATGAAATCAAATACTAATCCGGAAGGGAATCTTTGATTGATTCGTTCCATTACAACATGCAATCTTCTTAGAAAAATATCTTCGTTTAATGGTATTCTTAATATAACAGGTTTATTAATTAAACTAATCCCATTAATACTATATCTTCTAATATTTAAAACATAATGAGTGGGCATCGCTTTTACTTTACTAGGTGTACCTTTAAGACTTCTTGCCAAGTTATTGATGTATTTTAAAGAACTTATCCAAGGATACATACATGCAACAATTGTACAGCAATCCAAACTATCTTCCTCAGCAATTTTATAATCTACAGCAAAATCAGTTATGAACTCATCTCCTTCTTTTAACAATAATAACGTACCTCCCTTTTGAACTCCAGCTTTATGTTCAAATGATGGATTATTTTTCAAAAGAGTTTTTAATTCGTCCTTATTTTCAACAACATCTAAGATTTGAAAATCAAAATCTAATCCATGTAATGCTCTTTGATTTGTAAGTGTGTTATTAACCTCATCTATATCATCATTCAAATAGCCTTCAATTCTATAAAAATCATGATTTTCTAATGTATATTGAAGTGGAAATTGAATAAAATCATTCGATAATAAATTAGTTGTATGATAACTAAAATTAGCCTTAGAAATAAAAATATTACTTCTATCAAAATCCCAAGAATTTATAAATAAATTATCAATATTATAATAGTAAGGAATTGATTTATGCCCAAGTTTTCCAGTACTTTTAGAGGGAATAATTTTTACTTGATTAGAAGCAGGGGCAATTCCAAATTTTCCTGTTATTTCTATTAATCTTTGAATTAAAGTTTGAAAATTTCTAAATTTTCTATTTTGATCGTCTAATATAGGAGCTTTATAAAACTGATGACGATACATTTTATACATTTGAATATCGACAACTTTTCCTAACAAAAGATGTTTTGGAAAAGAACTGATGGAAGGATTACATTCGGCAATTTGTTGAATAAATAAATCCTTCAATTCTTTATAGGTTGCCAAAATATCTTTTAAAAGATCATAACGATAATGAATATCACTTGGAATAGCAGTGGGTATAATATCAAAAAGATTGGTAATTCGATTATTAATAGTTGTAGCTTGTGTACTAAAACCTAAATTAGAAAGTATTGTAGTAATACCATTTTTTAGACTCGTTTTAAATGCAGCATCACTTACAACCGTATTAAAAAGTTGCTTAATTTGAAGTGCAGATTGGATGCTAGAATATGTTGGCACCACTTTTTTAACCGCTAATTCTGGCAGGGCTTCGTACTCATTAAAAAAATCATATTTTATATATAAACTATCTTTAGATTGAATAATATCTGCGTTAGCTTGAGTTGTAATAAGTACTCTTAAATTAAAAACTTCTTCTCCTCCTTGATTTGAGCAATCTATTTGACTGCATAAAGACGCTTCTTTAGGATAACTTTCTAAATATAGAATTACTACATAATCTCTAATATTTGCTAAATCAGGAAATGCAGTTAATAATTGTTCTCCTGCTTCTAATGTAGAGCCACTTGGCTTTTCGGGAAGCAATTCAAATAAAGGAACAAGCGTGGTGGGACTATTTTTAAAATACTCATAATTTCCTTTATCTTCTGTAAATGGTTTATAAGATTTATAAATAATATTACTAAAATCAACACTAACCAGTTTTTGTTTGGTAGTTAAAGATACATCTCCTGTAGCTTTTTTTTGAAGTTTTATTAAATCTCCGTCCGTAGTTATTCCTGTTCCTTGTGTAATGGTTATAGCATCATTAGTATTGGTAATCGAAATTACAAAACCACAAGCAATACCTGTTCCTGTTAAAAACACCCTACTCAAACGATCTTGATCAGTAAAATAGTCAATTGTTTCGTTTAATTGATAATGTGTTAATACTTGATCTTCCACATAACTATGATATTGTCCTGTTATATTATCTAGTTTAGTTGCCATGACCTTAATTGTTTTATATTGTTCCTAAATTTGTTTTTCCTAAAATTACTTTACCTGTTAAATCTTCATTTTCATCTTCGCAATTGAATAATGTTCCTGTAGGAAAAATGGAATTCAACTTGCTTAATGAATGCACAAAATCGGGTAAAGCGTCTTGTTTATTTTTGCTCTTATCAATTAGAAAGTTTTTAAAATCTCTTTCAAAATCGAGTAGATCATTATCAATGGTATTGATATGATTTTTTCGGTATCCTATCCAGCATATTTTCCCAAGAATATGAGCAGGAATTTCCTGTCTTATTACATCTTCCGCATAATTTCTAAAATCGATATTAGAAAATCGATATGTGTAGCCTGGTAACACCACACTTATTTTAAAAGAATAAGGATCAGGAATGCAACATGTTTCATTACAATCATCGATACATATAGGCATAAAATGATTTTGGGTTGTCATTTCATCGTCTTTTGGAAGCAATAAAATATGTTCTACTAAAAAAATTCCTTCTTCAGTAAATTCTTCTTTAAAGAAAGTAATCAACTCAAGAATAGCTGTTTTTACTTCTTCAAGCGTATCATAAAATTTATATTGTTTGGCTATAATTCTATCTGGATCACTTACCGTTTCTATTTCAGGGTTAATAATGTGAAAGGAAAACTTTCCACTTTCTGCCTGATGAATTTCAAATGTATGAATGACTTTATGTGTGAAATTTGAAGTAAACCCTTCTTTAATTTCTGTTTCACTGGTTTCCAATATTTTTAAAATGGCAAAATACATTTCATTTGCTGCTTCTGTTTCTGTGGCATAATCATCTGTGGCAGAAAGTATAATTTGATTGGATGCATTTTTTATACGCCATCTAAAATTATCCGCTGGTGTTAGTGGTGTAGGGTCATAAATTTGAATGAATAAATTAGAAATATTTTTTCTTTTAATCCCTCTTTTTCCTGTTAATGGATTACTATCTCCTTTAATTCCAAGAAGTCCAGCAATCCTATTTTCTAGACCTGTTACATTAAAAGTATTCCAAAGATGGCTTACAGGTTGCTTATAATAGTTGAAACCGCAACCTCTATGACTACTTGTTGCATTATAACTATTTAAAAAATCAGCTTTATTTCTTAGTACAATCTCATCTGAAACACTTCCATACAAAGATTTCATTAGAAAAGCATATTCCGAAAAACGCTCTGCAAATCGGGCAATAAGATGATCTTTTAAGTTATTGTTTCTTTTTACTGCATCGTCTAAATGACCAAAAAGTGTTTCTGAAAGCACATCGGAATCGGCATCATAATCAGAAACTAATTCTTCAAAACCTTCTATATCAGAAACCACTTGGGTAAAATAAGTTTTAGTTAAAGGGTTATTTATTGAAAGTAACTGCTTTACATTACTTAAATGTTTAAAATAGCTTGCTAAAATTTGATCAAAAAACAGTAAATAACCTTTTAATTGTTTGGCTTTCGCTTTTCTTTGCGGTGTAGCTACATCTGAAAGTCCAATTGCTCCAATACCATAAGTTTCTGGAAAATCATTAGTAATACTAGTATAAAAATTAGTTTCGGTTATTCTTCCTTTTGGAATTGTCAACTCCTTATCTTTTGTAGCTTCTTTTTGTTTTAAAACGATGTCTTTTTTCAGTTCGTTTATATACTGAGTTACTTTGGCTTTATTAACATTGACAGGTAAAACTCCTTTGGTAAAACTAAAAGTGCTTTTATGACACAATTGTGGCTTTTTACCTTCATCAATACATAAAACCCATTCTTTAACATTTTCATCAATTTGATTACAATAATTAATCGAAATATCTTTAATGAGTTTAACGCCATCAATATTCATAATAATTTGCATAATATCGGAAAGACGCACATCTGTTCGTAAAGAAGAATTCGCTAATTCAGCCGTATCTATAAATCCATTATCTAACAAAGGTCCTTCAAAAATAACATCGCTAGTGTAGCCTTTTTCAATCATTTGTGAGAGAGAATAGAATGTTATTGAAGGAGATAAATAATTCTCCAGAGCTAAAACAATAAGTGCCTGTACATATTCTTCATCTGCTTCTGGATCGATTTCTATTTGTGTACAAACAGCTATTGGCTGTATTTCTACTTCTTTGATTTCAGCAATATCTTCACAAAGATTTCTGTTGGTATGAAATTTTTCAAGAATTTGTTGTTTTATTGTTGACTTTACACTTTCATCTTCTTCATCAATGTCTACTAAAAAGGTATATAGTCCTTTAATAGTCGTTTCTTTTATAAAATCCTCTGAAACACCTTCAAAATCTTCTTTATGATACGAAATTTTGGCTTCTTTACAGTTGATATATATTGTTTTGCTGTGTTTTTGTAACCAACAATTTTTAATTAATAAAGGATTAATATCCAATACTATTTTTCGATAATCAAATGCTGTTACCGCTTTATTTGGCAATATTTCAGAAGCTTTAAAGAACTGATTTTCAATTGTATTATTGGTTGAATTACTTAATAAATCTTCAATTGGGAGATTTATTCGCATACCTAAATCGGTAATAGCATAACATAAAACTTCTAAAATAGTAATTCCAGGATCATGTGTATTGTAATCTGTCCAAAACGTTGTTCCAAACGATTCTATATATTCTATTCCTTTTTTACGTAAAAAATCAAAGCTTAAATCGTCGTTTGAGCTTACATTTTTAGGAATACTGTTATTTTTAGTTACAACTGACATGTTTCGTTTTCTTCTATAGTTATTGTTTTACAGCCTTTAATGTTTGTAGAAATAAGATGTTCCTCTTCTTTGGCAGAAACTAAAATCGATTTTGGATTAGAAGGAGTCACCATTTTTTGCGGACTTCCTCCATTTTTTATCAATCTTACATTCTCTAAATAATCTACATAACCCAGTTTTTCTAAATAATCGATCAAGACACTAATATGAACACTTACCCCAAAAGTGATTGGAATGGTTTTATCATATGCCCAAGGTGACAAAAATTTAGTAATGTCTTTTCCTAATTCTTTGGTATAAAAATTAACATCAAATCCAGTCTTAAATTTGACAGCCAAACTTACTGTAACTACCTCATAATTAGGGTTGATAACAAAAGTATTTGTATGCATTGTATTCAACTGAGCAATATGATTTTGCACCTTATTTAAGGTGGCTGTACTTACTCTTGGTTGATAAATATCAAACACATTTTTATTAACCGTATCGGGTACAACAACAAGTGTAACATTTCCTGGTGCTTGAAAAGAATTTTCTGATGTATGATTAAGGCATTTTACTTTATATAATTCTGGGAATTCCTGTAAAATTATATGCTCATAATCCCACATCGTTATAGCTCTATTTTTATGTCTTAATCGTTCACTAACTCTTCTGTAATAATCTTCATTTGATTCTTCTGTTCTATAATCGAAACTATTGTAGGGTTGTTGTATCGATTTTACCATACTTACTCGTTGTGTTAGTTTAGAAATACTTTCAGCTTCTAAACCTGTTTCTAAATGGGCTAATTCATTGCTATTATTTTCAAACACAGCGAGAACTACTTGAGCATGAATTCCAATTAATTTACAAACCGCATCAAATTTTTTATGCATTTTACCTTTAAGCCAAACATAATTCTTAGGTAAAACCGTATTGTCTTGTGTTGCTTCTTTTGGCAAATTAAATTTTAAAATACCTGATCGTAAAAGATTGTCTGTTTCATTTAAAAGGATTTCTGTATAATCTAATTTTTTCCATTCATTATTGCCTAATATCGACCATTCAATCTTTTGATTTCTAGTAAAAGAAGGTGTTAAAGGATTTTCACTTCCTTCTAAAACCTGAAATAATAAGGTAACTTGTTCTAATGCTTTAGTGTTTTCTAAACCTATAAACAACTCACCGCCCGCACAATAAATTGGTAAAAGACTAATGTTTTTATCGCTAACAAAATCTAAACTTGATTTTAAATAAGGATGTTCTTCAGAGTAACCAAAAGGATGAATATGATATAAAAAAGCATCGTTTTTAAGATAGGTTTCTTCTAAAGATTGAGATACTTGCTTTTCAAAAAAACTAGTTTCGGATGCACTATAATTAAATGTAACATTTTCTGCTAAAGGTGTGTAAGGTTCATTAGGTATTACAACATTTGCATTTCTACTTGCCAATGCTAAGGCATAAAATTTGGGGTATAAATTATGTAGGAATGATTGCTTAGATACCAATCTAATTTTACCATTTTTAGCAGTTTGATAATTAGAATTTGATAAACTTACATCTGTTTTAAATACACTTCCATTTTTAGTAAACAACGTTTGATCGGCTTTATTTGCCAGTTCAGTCCAAATATTATTAGATAAAATATCTAAATCATATTTAAAATACGCATCGCTAGTTACAATTGCTCCTTCGGTTTTAAATTTATTTGTATTGTCTAACAAGTTTAACACATAATCATTTGTACTAATCGATGGTATAGAATTTTGTTTATACCCTTTATAATGTTCTGAGAAACTAGTGGGTGTGTTTTTCCAAGTAATACTAAAATCTATGTTTTTCCATTGTTTACCTAAAGCCTCTTCATATTTTACATAAAAATTAGAACCTGCTAATGGAATTGTTGTAAAAGGAAAAAAAGGTTTTAAAGCATTAATAGTACTATTATCATTTTCAAGAATTACATTTTTTATGTTTTGTACATCCACATTAATTGTAATTTCTTTTAAAATATTTGATGCCAAAGAACGATACAATTCATAACCTTCAGTAGTAGCTGTGTTTATTATAAATTTTGCCAAAGGAAGTGCATCATTAAATCCTTCACCAAAAATTTTAGCATCATAATTTGTAATAGCGTCTACATTTTCGTCTAATTGAAAAGCAATTTTTAAGATTTTATTCTGAACAGAAGTTACAAAAGAAGTACCCGTTTTTACGGCCACAGTCGATAATATCGTAGGCACTTGAAACCAACCTTTTTGAGTTGTTAAATAAATAGTGGTGTTATTAATTACTTGATTTATAGTTGTGTTTGTAATATTATTTTTAAAAGTAAATACAAATTCGATACTTCGTTTCCCTTCTTTTAACACTAAAATAGGAGCAGCAATGGCAAACCCTAAAGTTGCGCTTGGTAATTCAGGAAATGATATGTCTGTGTGCCCAAAAGGCCAGTATTGATTATTCTCAGCGGGAAACTGTCCGCCTATTCCATCCAAAGAATTAGCAATAGGACTTATTACTATCTTTTTATTTTCTTTATCGTGATAAATGTTTTTCAGAAGACTAACTGTTGTTTTGTTTGCAATTAACTCATCTGTAGATTTATAAATTCTGATTTTACCATTGGCATCTTTACCACCGTCAAAGCTAGTTCCTTCGTCTATTTTTTGTTGGCTAGCATTTTTAGCTAATTCAAATAGCAAATACACTTTATCTGGTTTTGCGGGTAATTTTTCAATTTGAAGGATATCTTTATAATAAAAATCTAAATGCCTTTTAGTTAACGCATTAAATCTTTTTTTACTTTGTTCCAATAATAATAAGAAGGTTACAAAAAGAGTTAAATGAGGCGTAAGTGCTCCTTCTTTTTTATAGTCTTCCAATAAAGTTTTTAAAGATTCTTTAATTCGTTGTAATTCAAAACTTTTTGTAAATGAAGGATTTTTATCATCTAATTGAAATGAATTAAAAAAAGAAGTCCAATCGTCTATACTTTGCGATGGATTATTGGTTTCAAAATAATTAACATGGGAAGCAAAATTGTAAGCAAACAAAATCCAATCCGAAACATCGAAATCTAACAATTGAATATTATTTGGCTGTAAAGCTGCTATATAACGTTGTTTTTGGTCTGTGCCATTTTTTGATAAAACGCTTACAATAGTATTACAATTCGTACTCATTTTTTAAGTTTTTATAAGTCGGTTCCTTCTGCTTTATAGAAAGGATACACCATATTAATTCTAGAATTAGTAGCTCTAATTTTATAGTCAATAATGACTAATAATTCTCCTTTTAAATCATCACCTTGTGTAATATCGATTTTTTCCACATCAATTCTTGGTTCATGGTAGAGAATAGCTGTTCTAATTAATTCAGACACATACGTTTTTAGCGTAAGATCTAAAGAACCAAATAACAATTCGTCCATATTACAACCATATTTAGGTTGCATAATTCGCTCCCCAATTTTAGTAGATAATAAAACTTCCAAACTGCTTTTAATATCCTCTTCATCTGAAATCATTACAACTGCTCGAGTAGTCTTTTTAAATTCTGGAGGAAAACTCCATCCTGTTCCTAAAAATGCTTTTCTGTTTTCCATAGTTTATCCTATTAAAACTGTAGGTAATCCAGCTACAATTGTACCTCCATGTGCCATTGAATCTCCCATTCTTGCAGCTGGTTTTCCTCCTATTAAAACGGTTCCAGATCCAGCAGCAATCGTATCTGGTGGTCCTGTACAGGTAGCCATATCGCCTACGCGCGCTGCCGGTAAACCTCCTATTAAAACAGTAGCTTCTCCTGCTGGCATGATAGGTCCGCCTACATGAGGTACGGTTCCAGTAACCATTGGACAAACGTGCATATCTGTTATTCTAGCTGCTGGTGCTCCCATTTATTAATTTATTTGTACTATACTTCCCTTTAAAACGGCTGTCGCACTTGAAGACAATTCGATGCCTCCACTTCCTTCAGCTTTTAGTTGTGTTGTTGCAGTAAGATTAACATTAGCTCCTTCAATGGTTACATCTCCTGTAGCTAATAATTCTATTTTGCCTGCACTTTCCATTTTTATGCCATTGCTATCCATTGTAATAACATTCGCATTCTCGTCTTCAATAACAATTGTTCCTGCATCTTCATCTAAAGCAATCTTTTTTCCTGCAGGAGTAGTAATGGAAACTACTTTCTTGTCATCGTCAAATAAGAGTTTCATTTCACTTCTTGTAATAAAACCTTTTTCGTTATTATCATCGCTAGCCACAATAGGTGCTGGTTTTCCACTACTATTTAGCATTCCTAAGACAACTGCATTATTAGGATCTTCATTGATAAAGCCTATAATCACCTCATCTTCTATTTCAGGTCTAAAAAATGCGCCTCTATTTTCTCCTGCATCTAAAGAAGCAACTCTACACCAAATACCTTGCTCTTCACTATTGATAATAGGAATTTTTACTAGTATGCGATCTTCTCCATCAGGATCATCCTGTAGTTGTGTTACTATTCCAATATGTAATCCTTTTATAGCTGGAATAACCCCAGCTGCAGCGGGTGTATGAATATCATAGGTTTCAGAAAACCATTCAGGATTAAAACCAAATTGTGCATCTACTGTCCAATTACCTTCTGTAATTTCATGAAAAACACCCGTTACATAAGCCTTTCCATTGAAACGATCTCCCACTCCTTCTAAAGTGATAATGGTATTGGGTTTAACTGAAGGAATCCCTTGAAATTTAACTCTCCCTCTCACTTTAGCTAATTGCTGAAATAATAATTTGGCATCCGCCCAATCTTGTAAAGAAACTTCTGAAACCGCACCACCATGTCGTAATTCTAAATTTTCTAATTCAATAGTATTCGCAAGATCAGAAGTACCTAAATTTCCATTCAAGGTAATACTTGGATCTGAAGCTTCGATTTCTACTAATTCTTGATTGGTATAATTCCAACTATACGATGACACTTTAGCAAACTGATTTCTTGCGTCTATTTCGGCATCAAAATCTAACATAGTCGCTCCAAAAGTGATGGTTTCTACCGATTCGGAACTTACATCTGGTTTTT
Source organism: Flavobacterium sp. 9AF (assembly GCF_902506265.1). Taxonomy (GTDB): domain Bacteria; phylum Bacteroidota; class Bacteroidia; order Flavobacteriales; family Flavobacteriaceae; genus Flavobacterium. The sequence goes on from NZ_LR733556.1 coordinate 1,792,427, forward strand.
TTATGGTGATTTTACCATTTTCAACAAAACAAAGCTTGCCATTAGCTTGTGCTCTGGTAACTATAAAATCCCAATCTGAAGTATTATATTGTATAATTTCTTTGTGAGAAAAATTGGTTGCTTCCACTTCGTTTTCAAGACTATAAGCTCCTATAATTTCTTCAAAAACCTCACTATCTTTTACTTCATAAAAATACTTACTCTTACGACCTATAGTTAATTTTACCGCTTCATCCTTACATTCAATTATTAAACACGAATTACCCTCTTTAATTTTAATGGTATGCTTAATTACAATTCCTTTATAAATCGTTTCTTCATCAGAATGATATCCGGCACTTATTTCTATTTTTTTACCCGGAATTAATAATTCTTCATTGCTTAATTTAAAATCTCTAGTAGCCGCTTCTCCATCAATAATAACTAGTTGAGCCATCGGAATTCGATTCACTTCATTGTGTACCACAATACTTTTTACTTGATAGGTTTTGGATAATTCTTCCCCTTCAATTAAAATTTTATGCGTTACTAAATCTGCACTTTGACTGGTTTGTATGACGCCACTATTATTCATTTAAGATTGCTTTTGTAGAGGTGGAAAAAAAATTTCCTGTCCTGTTTTTAATTTTCTGAAATTGATAATATTATTCGCTTTGGCTACTTCTAAGTAATATTTAGCATCTCCATAAATTTTATACGATAGTAAAGGCAAAGTATCTCCTTCCTTTACGATTCTTATATGTGTTAAATCGGGAGATTTATTATTTTCTCTAGCGGCTCTTAAATCATCTTCCACAAAACCTGTGAATTTTGCTTTTGCCACAGCTCTAATAGGGGTGCCATCTGGTTTAAAAAGTTTAAACTCGATATCCATTTCGGTAAGCGAACCTTTAAATAGTAAACTTCCCCATGAAATCACTAAATAATTTGGTTTATGCTCCTCTCCGTTGTAATCTAAAATTACTTTTTTAAACTTTTCAATATCATCAATAATACCACTTTCTAAGGCTTCTTTTCCTTCTATAACACCTGTTCTATCGAAAACAAATTCTAATTCTAAATTTTCTGGTAATGTCTTTTTAAAACGTGGAGAAACTGTACTTGTTCCTGCAGCTTGTTGTTCATCTTGTTCAATTTTATAATGAAAAGTGTATTTCTCAGGATTCATTAAAGTATCAAATTCTCCATCGGCTACTTTACTACTAAATTCTGGATCACTATAAGCTACCACTTTTAGTTTTTTTAATTCTCCAGCACCCATAATTATCGCTCTTTTTTACGTTCAATAACTTTCATTACTTGATCTACACATTCGCCTACAAGATCTGTATCTTTACTTTTTGAATCTCCTTTTGAACTGGTTGTACTGCTTTCGTTAACATTAATTTTAATGTGTAACTCTTTAATTTCTATTGGCATTATTCGTTTCTGTTTAAAATGAAATAATTATACGTTAGTTCAAAACTTTCCACCACTAGTTTACTTTCTTGTGCATTAAAATCTTCTACCGCCCATTTTACAGGGTAAGCATGTATTACTTTCCAGTATTGTAACGGTTTGTGCTCATTGTTTAATAAAGTAACTATTAGATTTACGGGTTTAAATTCAAAATTTTCAAAAGCATCTTTGCACCAATTAATGACTTTCGAATCGATTAATAAGCCTCTTTTCAAAACCAAATTGGGAAACTTAGTTTTTACAGGTAACTTATACTTAAATCTATTTTCACCTCCTTCTGCTATTTCTTCAGTTTCAATATCTACTGATAATCCCGAAACGGATTGAAATTGGTGATCTTTATCATCTGTTCCCAGACCTTCGAATTTTACAGAAAAGTGAAAACCAACTGGTGGATAATACTCAGTCGTTTTACTTAACGTTTTAGCCATGATTAATCATTTTGAATAGAAAGCCCTTCATGTACTAGCTCCATAGATTCAATGGCTACTTCATTACCATCTGCTTTTAAATCGGTAGATTGAATTTTTGTTGGCCATGCATTTTTAACTTTCCAAATCACTACTGGTTCATGTTCTTCATTTAACAATTTAATAGTGATATCTCTTCTTTCTATTGTGTTTAATTTTACAGTATTCCACCAGTTGTAGTATTCATTATCACTTTTAAAAGTGCCTCTTTTTAAAGTAATATTTGAAAATTTTTGCATGCCTGGCATTTTTATTTTAGAATATTCTGGGCTAGCACCTTGGCGATACTCTATAACTTCGGTTTCAACATCTAATCCTGAAACTTCAGTAAAACCTATTTTTGTTCCTCCCCAATCTACAGAGAAGTGAAATTTTGATAATGGATAACTCATAATACTAGTATTTTAATTTTTTTCAATGTTTTTAACTATTAAGCCTCTTGCATTTTGTGTGAAAAACGAAGGATTATAAATTCTGCTGGACGCACTACTGCCATTCCAATTTCTATAATCATATAACCATTTAAAATATCATCCGCAGTCATGGTTTGTCCTAAACCTACTCTCACGTAGAAAGCTTGTTCTGGTTTTGCTCCAACTAATGCACCTGCTCTCCATTGTAGGATTAAGAAATTTTCAATCATTGCTCTGACTCTTATCCAAGTATTAGAATCATTAGGTTCAAAAACAAATTGTTCGGTTGCTTTCTTGATTGATTCTTCTGCCATATTGAAAAATCTTCGTACTGAAATATAACGCCATTCATTATCATTACCCGCTAATGTTCTTGCACCCCAAACTAATGTTCCTTTTCCAGTAAAACTTCTAATTGCATTAATCGATTTACCTGCGACTGTATCTACGTTTAAATTATCTTGCTGATCATTAGTAATTTTTAAAGTAGGTCTAATCACATAATTCAAGCCTACATTGGCTGGTGCTTTCCAAACGCCTCTATCATTATCTACTCTTGCATAAACCCCTGCAATTGCAGCACTTGGTGGTAATGTAAGTGGAAGATTTGAAATTTTAGCTTTAATGATATTAAACGTAGCATTCTCTAATGGCTCAATATCTCCTAAATATCTTCCGTTCATTGCTCCATTATTTACATTAATAGCTTGAACTGCATTAACTTCCGTAATGATATTCCCAACTAGCGTACTCATTGTACTAAAAACATCTGTAGTAATGGCTAAAGTATTCGCTGGCAAACCTAAAATAGGAGTATAATTTAATAGTTTCTTTACTTCAGTAAGTACATTTGTAGTATTGGTTTTTACCAAATTTGCCACTTTTACATCAGTATCTGCTTTTTTCAATTTAGTAGCTAAATCTTGAATATTTTTTAATACACTTTCAATTTTATTTGTGCCTTCAAATAAGCTAGAAAATGCATTTCTTGCCGTAATCATATTATCATCAGCCGTACTTAATTCTTCTACTGAAGCAATCGCAGAATTAGTAGCATTAATAATTTCTTTTTTGGTATCCACTACCGCTTCTAAATCGCTAATTAAAGTATCTAAAAGCAAAGAGAAAGCCGCTGTTTTTGCCATAGTAAAGGTTTCCGAACCTGGAGCAGTATTGTTATACCCTGTTGGCCCTTCAATATAAGTTAATACATTGGCAATAGAACCTTCTAGTAAATCATTTGTAGTATCTGCATCATCATCTGAAATAGTTCTTAAATTCGCAATAAGTGGTGTTAAGGCTGTATTGGCATCTGTTATTTGATTTAAAGCAGTAGGCATCGCATCTGCATCATACGAAACATGATTGATTAAAATATCATCTGTATCATACACATAATCTAAAATCGTTTCTACATAAGGATAATATACTGCACCATATTTTAGATAATCTTTTTCAAGATTTAACTTTTCTCTAGCTGTTTCAGCATCAGCAAAACTTTCCACACAAGTATGCGTATCGATAATGGTAAATCGATCTTGCATTTCTTTACATTGTATTAAAGCATTATTATATAACGCATAAAAATCATCTACAGCTAATGCTTTCGCATCAGGAAAAACTATTAAGGTAGGTTCATCTTCGCTTCTTAACAAGTCCAGTCCGTCATTTAAAGCCGAAAACGCTACTAGATTTTCATTGCCCAACTCATCTTCAAATGTATCTACTGAAATAATATAACAAGGTCCGCCACCATTAGCAAAATAAGCCTGTAAAGCATAATACATTAAAAAGGGTTTTGGGTTACTGGGTTGATTCACTACAACATCACGTTGTAAATTACCATCCAATAAAGTATCCGTAATATCTACAGAAATAGAGGTTTCTGGATAAGCCGAACCAAAATAGGTTACATAATCTAACATCGATGTAATTCGTTTCGGTTCATTTAATAAATCTCCATCTGATTTATCGGTTGCTTTTTCCGTATAACCAATAAAAGCAGGAATTGCAGTTTCTACTTCGGCTATCGATGGAGGAAACTTTACAATTTCTTCAATATAAACACCAGGTGTTTTGTACGTTGTTGCCATAATTTTATTTTTTAGATGAATATTTGTGAGTACACTTTGGTTGCTATTTTCTGAATAGAATTTACCGATGGATTAGGATATTGAAAGTCATTTACTTCCGGTGGACTTGTAGTAAAATCGGCTGGAGTAATTTCTACAAAACCATTTTGTGTTAATGGTTTTTCTACAGTAGTTTCTACTTCAAAGGAGCTATTCGTTTTAATATATTTCCAAAAAGTTTTTCTATTATCAAAATGAATTTTAAAAGTAGGTGTAGGGATAATGATTTCTTGAAGTGGGGAAAGTAGGTTTAAATTGCTGTTATCCGCTTGCATTTTTAAAGAGACAACTCCAAAAATGCCTGTTTTTTCATTGGCTTCAAAAGAAGCTAGAATTTTAGCTTTTGACACCTCTGTAACTTTATAATCATCAGCTATAAAAACAGCCTCTGAAGCCAAAGGAATGTATTTAAAACTAACCGGTTCATCTACAGGCTTTGCGTTACTAATGTAAAACAACTGCTGTGACGTAGCGGTTATCGCGGTATAATTTTCAAAAAGATAATCTTTAATACGAATGATAAAATCTAAAGTAGTGTCTAAAGCGATGTTTGCAAAAGTGGCATTTTCATTATTAGGATCCACTTTAACGCCTATTTTGATACTGTTAGGTAAAGGAATAAAAACCAAATGATTATTCTTTAATAGCTTTGCAGTCGCTTGTGAAGGAATAATCTCTAAGTAATTTTTGTACTTATAATTTTTTAGCATTTTTGCTTTTTGGGCATCGGTCATACTACTAAATTCATCGGTACCATTATTTAAAAAATAACTATGAAGAACCGTTATTTCACAAAGGGTTTTATATGTTATTGTAAAGCTCATCGACTTAAGTATTGATTGGTTAACCCTTCTATTTTACTAATCAATTGTCCTTCACTTTGTACAATATCTCTTTCTATTTGAATCATACTTACTTTATATAAAGCCGAAGGCAATTGTCTGCCTCCTAGTGTTCCCCAGATAAAGTTCATTTCTTCAAAAGTGGGTGTGTACAATTCTACCGTAAACCTAAAATTTTCAATATTAGCCATAGTCGTATTGTTTCTATCATAGACCGTATTGGCTTGAGTAAACAATTTTTTCCCTTGGAAAAACTCGATAATTTTAGAAATATCATTTAACGATTTAACGTAAGTATTGCGATTAGCACTAAAAAGAATATACAAGTTCAAATTGACAATGTTGTTTTTGTAAACAACTTTGGAACCTTCTTTAATTTGATTGGGAAAATTTTTAAGTGTCGTTTCTTCACCTAAGTTTAATAAAGTAAGTGCTACTTTATCTTCAATTCTAGCAACAGCATCGCTGCTAGTTTCTAAAATACCGATATTTTCAGCAATAACAGATTTTGCCAAGCCACATTCTTCAAAGTATGCGTTTACCTGTTCTTCAATTATTTGAACCGCCTCAAATATCATGATGGATTAGTTTATGGTTTGCTAGCTCAAATCTAGCTGTAACTAATCATTTTCTTACAAGGCAAAAACTCCATTTCCAAAGGGGATTTTTCCTGTATTTTAATAGGGGATTTTTCCTGTTTACCAATGAATTAACTAATAACATTACTTCTCTACAAAGCTATTTCAAAACAGTTACCTTTTATTAGGCTTTTTTACGTAAAAAAGAATATAGGTGTTATTACGGGTTTTTGCGGTGTGAGAAAAGATAAATAAAATATCTTACCAAAGAGTAGAAATATTCCAAAATGGAATACCGAGTTTAAATAACGAATATTGCAATATGGAATATTAAATATATTTCTCTATGAACGAAAAAAAAATCAATCAATTTATTTCGCATCAGTTAGTAAAAGCGAGAGAAGAGATGCTTTTAACCCAAAAAAAAGTAGAAGAAAACGGAATAATTAAACAAAGTACTTTATCAAAAATTGAAAACGGAATAAAAAAAATAAGTGCTTCACAGTTATTCATTTTAGCAAATTTTTACAAAAAACCAATAAGTTTTTTCTTTAATAATGAAATCTAATAATACATATACAGTAATAGATTTTTTCTGCGGTGCAGGTGGATTTTCTGAAGGTTTCAGACAAATGGGATTTGAAATTAAATATGGATATGACCATTGGAAGCCAGCTGTTGAAACATTTAATCATAATTTTAATCTAGAATGTAAAGTAAAAAACATACTAGATTTTGAAACTTCTATTGATGAAATTGAAAATATTCCAGATACAGATATCATTATTGGTAGCCCACCTTGTGTAAGTTTTTCGAGTTCAAATAAATCTGGAAATGCAGACAAATCACTTGGTGTTAAACTAACCGAAACATTTTTGAAAATTGTTGCTGTAAAAAAACATCAACCAAATTCAATATTGAAAGCTTGGTTTATGGAAAATGTGGTTAATTCCAAAAGATATCTTCAGACCTCTTATACATTCAAAGATTTAGGTTTGGATGAATGGGCAAAGAAACATAAAATTGGAGTTAACAATATAGCTATTGACTTGTATGATAATACAACAATAATAAATTCCGCAGATTATGGTTCTTTTCAATCAAGAAAAAGAGTTATATCAGGTGAAATAATTAAAAAGAAAAAATTAATTATTCCACAACCTACACACCAAAATAAAAAATCTAAAACCAACTTGCCACTTTATAATTCGATAAGTATTATAAAAAATAATTTTCCCACACCATTTGATAAAAAAAGTAAAAAATTAATTAATGACCTGCAATATCCAATTATTCTAGAGCAAGACAAGATAACAGATCATTTTTATGATACAGGAGTTTATGAAGCCGAATGGAGATTTTCAAGACATTGGAAAACAAACCATCCATTTATGGGAAAAATGTCATTCCCAGAGAATGAAAATAACCCTAGCAGAACAATAACTGCTACAAAAATTGCAAATTCAAGAGAGTCCATAATATATAAATCCGAAATTAACCGAAAAGGAGACGGAGAATTTAGATTACCTACCGTTAGAGAAGCAGCAATTATTATGGGTTTCCCTATCACATATCAATTTGTAGGTTCTGAACACACTAAATGGAGATTAGTTGGAAATGCAGTTTGCGCTTCGGTTAGTAGGGCTTTTGCTGGTACAGTCTTACATTCTCTAGGAATTAAACCTGAGGAAAAATTATTTGTTAACGATAATGTAAATCTAGAGGGCGTTATTAATTTAAATAGTTATCAAACAAAAGTGTTTGATAGTCCTCCAATAAAAAATAAAAATGCCAGATGCAGATGGCAACCTATAAAAGATGGCAACCTAACCGTAACACTCTCTAACTATTGTATTGAAAAAAACAATAAAACTGATGGTAAATGGAGAACATCAATTCAATATGGAACAGGAAAAGGATTTCCTATTCAACCGATAGAGGATGGTTATTTCAAAAAGCTAGAGTCAATAATTTCAAAGTTTAAAGGTGGTAAAGAGTTTTTGAAAGTAATCAATAATGGTTTTTCAGAAAAAATTGCAAATGCAGAAAAACTTCAAGAGATGTTTGAAAAACAAAAATCTGATAATCATTTTCTGGAGCCAACCAGACTTGTTGATGAAGTTGCCAATGTAATAAAAAAGGTTTCAATTGATGAACCAAATTTTGTTCAACTCGACACTACTGTGTTTTTAAAAAAAACTGTGCCGACTAAACAACTTTTTGCATTGTATGCTATAAATAAAATTTCTTCAACTGCAAATAAAATCCTTTAATTATGAATAAAGATACTCGCATTTCAAATATTCAAGCAATTATTGATAGAGACAAAACTAGAACAGATTTACTAGTTCAAGAAATTATGTGGGAAAAACAATTAAGACCTGAAATTGTTCACAATATTCCTCTATCTAATCTTGTATATAACAAATATAACGGAAGAATTTTAAGCAGAACTAAATCTCTTGAAAAACAGAATCTAAATATTGATATTGAAAGCGATCGAGGCAGAGATCTTATAGAAGGTCTTTTATGGGATTCAAAAAAGGATAGAAATAATAAAACCTTAAAAAGCATTCAAGAGTTTGGGCAACAAAAAGTCGGTATTATTACTCGGGATGGGGTTATAATTGATGGCAATAGAAGAGCTATGCTTTTAAATAAAATTGATAGGCTTGGTTATTTTAAAGCAATCGTTTTACCAGTTACTCTCGAAGAAAACCCGATTGAGATTGAAAGATTGGAGACCACATATCAAATGGGGGAAGATGAAAAGGTTGATTATAATCCGATTGAAAAATATTTAAAAGCTAAACAAATTTTCGACAAATTAATAGTAAAATTATCAAAAGATGAAGCTATTAAAAATATTGCTGACTGGATGGGTCAAAGAGAGTCAACGATCCAAGATTATTTAGATGTCATGAAAACAATGGATGAATACCTTGAATATCATGAATATGAAGGGATTTATACACAGCTTGATGGCAGAGAAGATCAATTTATTAGTTTAACAAACTGGCTTAATAATTTTTATGGAGAAACCAGTAAAAAAGCTGGATGGAGTTATAAAAACTCAGACGTTGATGATTTAAAGATTATTTCATTTGATTATATCAGGGCAAGATATGAAGGAAAAGAGTTTAGATATTTAGCTCATGGTCTAAAAGGCAATCATTTTTTTGGAGATAAAGAGATTTGGAAGAGTTTTTCAAAGATTCACTTTGATGATTTAAAACATATAAATGAAAGTTCAATAGATTTTAACTCAACAAATTTAAAATCTCATTTGGATAAGCGTGATTCAGACTTTTCTGAATTAGTAATGGAGAAGTTTAAAGAAAACGTTAACAATCATTATCAAAAACTTAGAAATAGACAATCACAAGATGAGCCAGTTAAATTACTAAGCCAAGCTTTGGATAAAATTGAATCAATAAATACCAATAGTAAGAATTTTGCAAAGCCGGAATCTTTAGCTCTTTCAGAAAAGCTAGCCACTACAATAATTAATTCTCTACAAAAAAAATCTCCGATAAGGATTTTATCACATGTAGTAACTTTATTGGAGGATATTGAAATTGACAATTTAGTAGATGATGAAAAAACAGAAGCCCTAAAACTATCTAAACGAATTCAACAAATCGGATATGATATTAATAAAAGCTTATAATGGATAAAATTTTAATTGATATTATTGAAATTCACGGCTCAGATTTTTTTGTAATACATTGTGATATAGAAAATCTTTTAAGTAATAAGCGTTTATTAATGTCACTTAAAAGAATCGATTATTCTATTTCAGATGGAATTTTATTAATCCCTTTTAGAATAGAAAATCAAATAAATACTTTGATTGAAATAAAAGAACTTTTTGGAAAATTTAATTATGAAATAGATTATTCACAAAAAATAAATACAGATTTAGTTAACTATCAAAGAGAAGAAGAGGCTTTCGAGGAATTCTCTCGAAAAGCAAACCTAATAAGAAATAATCAATTTGATAAGTTTCCAGAATTAGTTGAAAATTTTCGAGATTTTCAAAACATAATTGATAGAGAACTGCTAAGAACATTATACCCTCTACAAGAATTGTCAGCTTTTCATATGGCTTTTTCGCAAAATTCTTGCAATTTTGCAGTACCCGGAGCTGGAAAAACTTCAATAGTCTATGCTGCCTACTGCTACTTAAAAAATTTACCCGAAGATGATAAAAATCACGTAGATAAACTGATGATTATTGGACCATTATCTTCATTCGCTCCATGGGAAAATGAATATTATTCATGTTTTGGAAAATTGACAAAATTTCAGAGATTATCAGGAAATATTGCAATTTCAAAAAGTACAAAATTGGAGCACTTATATGCTAGTAACCCTTATGAAATAACCCTTATTTTTCATGGAGGAGTAAATTTATTGCAAAATGAAATAATCGATTTTTTGAAACGAAATAAAACTATGCTAGTTGTTGACGAGGCACATAGGATTAAAAATCCAGACGGAGTATGGGGCAGAAGTATTGCGGAAATCTCTAAAGAAGCTGTTTCAAGGATAGTATTGACTGGGACACCTCTTCCTAATGGATATGAGGATATTTACAACCTATATAAATTTATTTATCCCTTTAAATATAAAGATATTTTAGGATTTCATTACCAAAATCTGCAAGACTTAACCAATAATGATTCCATAGAAGATGATGCTATTCAGCAACTAAAAGACAATATATCTCCTTATTTTATTCGCATAAAAAAGAAAGATTTAAATCTTCCAAAAATAAATGAAAAGGTAGTTTATATTGATATGGATCCACATCAACAAGAAATTTACAATTTCATAGAAGATGAATATTTACCATCATTAAGAAATAACCCTTCAGGAAGTGTTAAAGATGTGCTTAATAGAGCGAAATTAATCAGACTTAGACAAGCATCAACAAATCCTTCTCTTTTATCAAAAACTCTAAGAAATTCACTTGAACAAGGAAATGAAGAATGGGAAGGTGATCCAAATATTCAATTTTTAACATTAAGTGATGAATATATCGATGATTCTGAATTTTTTAATAAAATCTGTAATTATTCAAAATTTGAAATTCCTGCAAAATTTACGGAAATATTGAAAATCATTAAAAGTGAAATATTTCCAAATAATGGGAAGGTGATAATTTGGACTATTTTCATTCAAAATGCAAAAGAGTTACAGTCATTTTTACTTAAAAACGAAATTAAAAGTAATCTTCTTATTGGAGAAATACCACAAGAAGAGAGAGAAATAACAATAAAAAAATTTAATGACCCAACGGATTTTGATTTTTCAGTAATCATTGCCAACCCATTTTCAGTAGCTGAATCAATATCATTACATAAAGGTTGTCATAATGCTATTTACCTTGAACGTGATTATAATGCTTCAAATTTTATTCAATCTAAAGATCGTATTCATCGTGTGGGGTTGCCTGAAAATACAATTACTAATTATTACTACATTGTTTCAAAGAACTCTATCGATACGGTAATCAATAATAGACTTAATGAAAAAGTCAAAAGAATGGAAAAAATTATAGATGATGAAATCCCTTTATTTGCTAGAATTGACAATAACGATGAAACAGACATTATAGTTGACTTGATAAAAAATTATGCTGAAAGATCTAAGAAAATATAATAATCTTGGAACACCATCATATTATTATTACTTACTTGATACAATAAAAAAGAGTAATGATATTGAGTGGAAAATTAATGATATACGACAATTGACATACAACAAAATGTTTGATAATCGTTCCATTTTTGATGGCTGCATACCTTTAGCGTTACATATTGAAATTTTGATTTTAAAAAATGATTCTATTTGTATTAATGATAAAATTTTAGACTCATTAAATAGCCATAAGCAAATGGTAGATAAATTTAATGAATTTCTCTTCTTAACTTTTAAAAATGATGACGAATTATTTAATATTTTTAATTCCGAACATCTCAATTATGATATAATATACAAGTCCCTTCAAATAAGTAATTCAGCATTTGGATTTAAATTTTCAAGTTTTAAGCAGCTTCTATTAGATTTTGAAGTAATACAAAGACACCCAACTTTGGAACTAAACACCTATATTGTTAACACCAGATATAAAAAATTATTTGACAAAACTATTTTACCTGAAATAAGAAAAAGAAAAATAGGTGTTGATGCATTAGAAAAACAAATGCAACAACAACAAATCTATGGTGAAGAGGCTGAATTATATGTATTAAACTTTGAAAAAAAGCGATTAAACAATAAAGAAGTTAATTGGATTGCAGAATACGTTGCAAATGAAGGTTATGATATTGCATCATTTAATAATCATGATGATACTGAATATAATAGATTTATTGAGGTAAAATCGTATAAAGGCAAAACGCCATATTTTTATTGGTCTAGAAATGAATTTCAAGTTGCAAAATATAAACATGAAAACTATTGGATTTATTTAGTAAATAGAGATTCAATAAATGATATAAATTACAAACCTGTTATGATTCAGAACCCATATATAAATATTCTGGACAATGAAGACTGGACAAAAGAATCTGATAAATTAAAAATTACTGCAAATTTTAATATATAATTATGTCTAAAAGTATAGACTAGATAAAATGAATATAATTAATTCATATAAATTAACCTTCTAATTATGATATACCTTGAACTTAGAGTAAATGAAGCACGATTTGAAGAAGGTTGGAATTTTTCTGAAAGTGTTTGGGCTCCAACCAAAAAAGCAAATGGAAGTAGTTGGCCTTATTGGAGTTTAGTTGGTAAAATTACCAAAGGAGATTTAATTTTTCATTTAAGACAGGTTAATGGTCATAAAAGTTTTGTAGGCTTTTCAACAGCAGCAACAGACGGCTATATAACAAAACAAGGCTTTACAGATAGACACATATGGAGTTATAGCAATGAATTTTATAAAGCAGATTTAATCGATTATCAAGAATTTAATCCTGCTATTCCTTTAAAAGAATATTTTTCAACTCACAATGATGAGCTAAGGAATTATTTTATTCAAAATAAAAAACTATCAACAAACGATAAAAAAAGATTGTTCTATGTAATTCAAAGAAATATATTACAATGTCAAAATGGTGCATATCTATCAGAATTTGACTTTAGCTTAGCTTTCCAATTAAAAAATGAATTATCAAATATTAGACAAAATATAAAAGTAAAAGTTGATACTGATGTTGTAATAAAAGAATTAACACAGAGAATAGGGCATCAAGAATTCTCTGAAAATGTTAAAGCTAATTTTAGTTATAAATGTTGTTTTCCTAATTGTAAAGTTGAAGGAAAAGGCTTCTTAATTAGTGGACACATAGATCGATGGGCTGATAATGAAGAATTAAGAGGAAACACTGATAATGGTTTGTGTTTTTGTTTAATGCACGATAAAGCTTTTGAAAAAGGCTTTTTTACTTTGGATGAAAAGTATAAAATAAAATTATTAAAAAATAAATTTGAACAAAAAAGCTGGTTACTAGATCTACTTCAGAATGGAGAAGGTATAGAAATCAGTCCTAGAATAATAGATCCTTCAATCAAAGCACTAAAAAGCCATTGGAAAAGAATTGGTTATAATTTTAAATGATAACCCAAAACAAATAAACCACCAAGCCTACACCTGATGGTTTTTAAATCCAATTTTTCATGCGTTACTTTTTAGAAGTCGGTTTTCTGCGTTCACTTTTTCTCTTTCCTCCAGCCATTTCATATTGTGAACTGTTTTTACCAAACTTAGTGGCTACTCCTGTTAAAATACGTTCGTTCCAGTCTTTTAATACTGCAATTTGTGAGATTCAATCATTATACAAATCATCTATCGTACTTAAAACCATGTTGTAATCGCTTCATTTAGTGTCTAATACGTTAATTTCCGTTTCATAATTCGGAATCGTAATACCATTTGATAAATCCAATGCAACATCTATACTTCTTACTGCTGATAATCGAGTAATTGCCTTCTCAAAGTCTCTCAATCTAACTAATTTTTTACGAGCCATGGCTTTCTTTTTTAAAATTAAACAATGAATTTATTTAATTCAAAAAATCCAATTCTTGTGCTATATACATTTTTTTAACAAGATGTTATATTTTTTATAATTAATTTAACATAAATACTAAAATAAAAATTTAATTCCTCTAATTAGATTACTTGTTTACCTCATATAATAATTAGTTTTATGTAATCGATACCTAGTACTGTGTATTTAATTACGACTTCTCTGCAATTGATTATGAGTTCTTCGTATTTAATTACTAATTCTAGGCACTCAATTATTCTTTCTCTATACTCAATACAGGTTTACAAACTTATTGATACTATTTAAATAATTGTGTGAAATCTCACTAATGAAGGCGAAAGAAAATTATTAATTTATAAAACAGTTAAAAAACTAATTAATAACTTCAGTACACCTACAACAAATTAACAACTAATATAACTTTTATCATAAAAACTTGTGTTTTAAATCCTTAACTTTATAGTAAAGAAAAAATTCCTATTATAAAATTCTTTTAAAAATTGGAAATTAAATTCATGGAACAAAACAACTCAATAAACATAAGAATTAAAGCTTTCTTTGTAGAAATAGGAGAAATAACCTATTTTTCAAATCGGTTTTTTTTGGAATTCTTTAGCAAGCCTTTTGAGTGGAGAGAATTATTACGACAATGCTACAGCATGGGAAATAAGTCTTTACTATTAGTAATCGTAACAAACTTTATTATTGGCTTAGTATTAACCTTACAAACTAGACCTACTCTACAAGAATTTGGTGCTGTTTCTTGGATACCATCGATGGTAAGTATTTCTATCATAAGAGAAATTGGCCCTATCATTACTGCTCTAATATGTGCTGGTCGAATAGGTTCTGGCATTGGTGCAGAACTAGGTTCCATGCGAGTAACCGAACAAATAGATGCCATGGAAGTATCGGGCACCAATCCTTTTAAGTTTTTAATCGTTACACGAATAACAGCCACCACACTTATGTTGCCTTTATTAGTCATTTTTGGTGATGCAGTCGCTTTAGTAGGCTCATTTATAGTGGAAAACTTAAAAGACGATGTTTCCTTTGTTCTTTATTTCAACCAAGTATTCAATGCCATAGAATTTAGCGATCTAATACCCGCTACTATTAAAACTTTCTTTTTTGGATATGCTATAGGGCTCATAGGCTGTTATAAAGGATACAATAGTAAGAAAGGAACTGTTGGAGTAGGTATAGCTGCTAATTCGGCAGTAGTTTTTACCTCCATGCTCTTGTTTGTTATCGATTTTATTGCCGTATTTATAACCTATATTTTTATATAAATCCCAAAAAGATATGCTCACAGAACATGCACTAAATACGATACAAACTAATGAATCGAAATCCATTTTAAAGGTTCAAAATCTAAACAAATCCTTTGGAGAAAATCAGGTTTTAAACAACTTTAATTTGGAATTATTTGAAGGGGAAAACTTAGTTATAATGGGAAAATCAGGTTCTGGAAAATCGGTTCTGGTAAAATGTCTTATTGGTTTAATCCAACCTGATTCTGGCAGTATTAAGATTATGGGTGAAGATATTACCCAACTTTCACAAACCAAATTAGATGAATTACGAACAGAAATTGGGTTTTTATTTCAAGGAAGTGCTTTGTACGATTCTATGACAGTAAGAGAAAATCTTGAATTTCCTTTAAGAAGACATAAAAAGAAATTTGGTGAAATTGTTAACACAACTTCACTAGTAGAAAAAGCACTAGAAAGCGTAGGTTTACTAAAAGCTATCGATTTAATGCCTGCAGAACTTTCAGGTGGAATGCAAAGAAGAGTAGCTTTGGCTAGAGCCTTAATTTTAAAACCAAAAATAATTCTCTATGACGAACCCACAAGTGGATTAGACCCTATAACTGCCAAAGAAATTATTGAATTAATGAGAAACATACAACAAGAATACAAAACATCATCTATTATAATTACTCATGATGTAGATTGTGCCAGAGTAATTGCCAATAGAATGATTCTATTAATTGATGGAACTAATTATATAGAAGGAAAATTTACCGATTTAGAAAAATCAAAGGATGAAAAAATAAGAGCTTTTTTCAAATAACAAAATAAGAAACCATTAACTATGAAAAAAACAGCAAATGAAAAATTACGATTAGGAATGTTTGTTATAATTGGTTTACTATTATTTACAGCAGGAGTTTACTTCATCGGTCAGCGTCAAAATATGTTTGGCAAGAGTATAGAAATTAGCGCCCAATTCAATAATATAAATGGCCTACAAAAAGGAAACAATGTAAGGTATTCTGGAATAAATGTGGGTATTGTAAAAGACATTACCATGATTAACGATTCCATTATTAAAGTCGATTTACTTATCGAAGAAAAAATGATACAGCACATAAAAAAAGATGCCATTGCAACAATTAGCACTGACGGACTTGTAGGAAATATGATTGTTAATATTATTCCTGGAAAAGGAGAACAAATACTTGTAAAACAAGGAGATTTTATAAAATCATACACAAAAATTGGTGCAGATGATATGTTAAATACATTAAGTCTTACAAATGAAAATGCCGCTTTACTAACAGTAGATTTATTAAAAATAACCAATGCTATTAACAAAGAAAAAGGACCACTTGGAATGCTTATTAATGATAGTACTGCTTCAAATGATATTAAACAAATTGTTGCCAATTTAAAACAAACCAGTTATGAGGCTTCTAAAACAATCCGATTACTAAATGGTATTATCACATCCATAAATTTTGACAAAAGTGTAGCTGGCCTATTATTAAATGATACCTTACAAGCCAAAAAAATGAAAACAATTATTGCTAATTTAGAAATTACTAGCCTAAATATTAATAAAACGATCGATAGTTTAAATAAAACGATTGTCAATGTAAAGAATGGAAAAGGAGCTATCAATTACCTTTCAAATGACAAAGAATTTGTTGAAAATTTAGACCAAACCATTAAAAATTTAAATGAAGGAACTGATAAATTCAATCAAAATATGGAAGCTTTAAAAAGTAATTTTTTGTTTAGAGGCTATTTCAAAAAACTAGAAAAAGAAAAGAAAAATGAAAAACAATAATTTATAATTCCATAAAAAATGAAAACGGAACATTTGGAAGAACGTGTAAACGATTATATAAAATCAATTGAAATTGTAATACAAAAGAAAATATTTTGGAAACAAAAAACGCGAACTGTTTTATTAAAAACATTAAATAACATAGTTACGCAATACAATATTGGTTGGCAAGTTCAAGAACTAAATTGGATACAAAGTAACGAAGCCATTAATATCACCTTTGATTCTTTTCCACCAGAACTTATGGAAAAAACAAATCTTATTACTTCGTACCAATTCATTCAAGGTGGTTCTTTAGTATTTTCGCAATCTTACAGTGGAGATGTTCATGTTATTATTTTATTTCCAATAGTAGAAGATACATCCATTGAAAACAGTTCAATAGAATTAGGTATATTTAAACCCGAAGAGATTACAGAAAAAATGATTATTGAACGAGTTGACGAATTTTTAAAACAAATGATTCAATGGGAAGTTCCTAATTTAAAAACAAAATTAGGATTTCAGCCCTAAATATTTGATTTTACCCCTTCCTTTGAATAATTTATGCAACTCTCATAAATTTATAAAAACTTACTACATAAAAAAATACTGTTCTTATTTTGTTTTACCTCTTTTGTTGTGGCTCAACATACAGATAAAGAAAAGACAATTATAAATTACTTTATTAGACGATTGGCACAAAGCAGCAGCTGCTACACAATTTGATGCTTATTTTAATGCCTTATCAGACGAATCTATTTTTATTGGTACAGATGCTCCTGAAAATTGGGACAAGAAAGCGTTTATTACCTTTGCTAAACCTTATTTTGACAAAGGAAAAGCTTGCATTTTACACCATTAGAAAGACATATCTTTTTTTCAAAAGATGGCAAAACAGCGTGGTTTGATGAATTATTAAATACTCAGATGAAAATTTGTAGAGGAAGTGGTGTTTTAATCCAAGAGAACAAAACTTGGAAAATAAAACACTATGTTTTGTCTATGACTATTCCAAATGACAATGTAGATGATGTTATAAAAATTAAAGCACCTATAGAAGATGCTTTAATTGAAGAATATAAAAAGTAATTTTTTTAATCTATTTTATTGAATCACAATTTTTTGTGTTGCTTGTTGGTCCTCATAAGTAATTTTTACTAAGTATAATCCTTTGGAATACTTGCTCAAATCTATAGCATTTAATTCGGTAGCTACCTTAGTATTTAGAACTTCTTTTCCTTGGGAATCAAAAACACCTATTAAAGATTGTAAAGGTGCTTTTATAGTAAATACACCATTATTTGGATTAGGATAAATGGCTGTTTCAAGATTATTACTTACAAATGACGTATTGGAAAGTGTTGCAGTAGGAGGCAAATAAAAGTTACCTGTTAATAGAAATTGGTACAACGTTTTCAAAGTTTGATTGAAATAAGCATTCGGTTCATTCAAATTTTTTAAATCGGTGTAAGATGCATCTAAATGCGGTTGGTTTTCTCCGGCCATAGCTGCACAAGCAAAAGCACCTACAAAAGTAGCATTGTGCCATTGTCCTGTTACTGTTCCGTTTTGATTATAACCATCTTTAATATTAGCTGTACCTCCTAATGTAACTCTTACAAAATCGGAGCATTTTTTAGCATATATTTTTCCGTCGTTATTTCCATGCCATACATAATCCATTACAATACGCCAAGGCGTTCTAGCTGCATCATAATAATAGGTATGTCCTTGTGCATGATAGCCACTGCTTTGAGAAGAATAATCCCCTGAAGCCGCACACCAATCAGACACCAAACCACCCACAGCATTATTTTGGGTTAAATTCGCATTAATCATGACATAGGCTTTTGCGGCTACACTATTCCAAAACGTACTATCATTAGTAAAAACCCCAAAAGCTCTATAATAAGCTGGAGCAAAATAAGAAGGATTAGTCAACGAACTACCTCCAAACATATCTCCTGGTTTTAACACAAAAGTATTGGCTTCCACTTCGTGGGCTTTAATAGTAGCAATTAAAGTTTCTGCATCTGCCCTGTAATTGATTACAAGTTCTCTGCAATTTATTATCCATTTACCTTTCTCATCGCATAGTTTGCAATGGATAATTTCCCTTTTATTGCAAAAAAACTGCTGTTAGTTTAACAAAAAACGTCATTGGTTTAAAATATTTTGTTTCTATCAGTATTCTGTTTATGTTTGAGTCAACAAACAGGATAGGTTATCCTACCCACAAACAAAAACAAACATGTTAAAAACTACTCTTACACTTTTAAAACAAAAGGGGGCTTACTTATTTTTACTAATAAGCACCTTTATGACTGCCCAAACCAATCGCGTGGTGGGTTATGTTCCAGATTATCGCTTGTATGCGGTTAACCAAATCGATTTTACGAAAATCACTCATGTGAATTATTCTTTTGGTAATCCTGATGCTTCGGGTAATTTAGTGGTGACCGACATTACTCCGCTAAAAAATGCTATTGCTTCCTCTAATCCAAGTATCCAAATCTTACTTTCTATTGGTGGTGGTGCAGTAAATGTGACCCACTGGAATGCGGTGCTTGCTTCCTCGAGTTCGCGTGCTACTTTTATTACCCAATTAGTAAATTATACGGTAACGAATGCTATTGCAGGTATCGATGTGGATTTAGAATGGGATTTTGCTAGCAATACCAATTATAGTCCGTTTGTATTGGAATTGAAATCCGCTTTACAAGCAGAAAATAAATTAATGACAGCCGCTTTACCGGGCGGTACCTTGTTTAGTGTAATTACTCCACAAGCCTTAGCAGCATTTGATTTTGTCAATATTATGGCGTATGATTATACAGGTCCTTGGCAACCGGGTAGTCCAGGACAACATAGTTCGTATGCGCATGCACAAAGCGCTATCTCTTTTTGGAAATCGCATGTTACGGCAAGCAAACTCAATTTAGGGGTTCCTTTTTATAGTCATTCTTTTGTGAACGCTACTACTACTGGACCAGACCGTTCTTTTGGAGAAATTGTAGCGGCCAATTCTGCCTATGCAGATGTGGACCAAATAGGAACTGATCCTAATAATTATAACGAATATTACAATGGAAGACCTACCATAGCCAATAAAGTTACGCTCGCTCACAATGAAGGTTTGGGGGGTATGATGATTTGGGAATTGGGCCAAGATGCTTTTAACCAATATTCGTTGTTAACAACTATAGCTAACACAATGGCTACTTTAGAAACACCTGCTTTTGATGCGGTCGCTTATCATGTGTCTCCCAATCCAACTCAAGATTGGGTGACTCTTTCACTGTCAAACAATCAGCCTATTGAAAGAGTGGAAATATATGATTTTTTAGGAAAAATAATCCGTGTGGTAGCAGATAATAAAGATACCCGTTGTCGTATCAATTTATCAGATTGTGAAAAAGGAATGTATTTTGCCAAAGTGCGTTCGGAAAGCAATGAAACTTTAATAAAAATCATCAAACAATAAGTGTTTTGGTTATCACTTGTTCCAAATGAAAGTTGAGCATACGCATTTTCATAAAGAACCGCATCCTTTCAATTGAATTTATGCGGAAAAGAGAAAGATAAAAAGACATCGAAAAAAGAAATTTTTCAGCTAATAACACATCCGTTTTCTTTTAAAATTTGATTTGTAATACCTCCCAAAATGTATTGTTGTTTTTTGGGAGGTATTTTTTATTGTAAAAGGAAACAATAAGGCCAATAACTTACTGAATTGAAATACTGTATTTTTAACACGTTGCTTAATTTGATTAAAAAAATAGTTCTTAAAATAGTAATTTCTTAAAAAAAGATATTTATTTTATCAATATAGTAATTTTTTAAATTATAGCTTATTTTCAAAAGGGCAAATTTATTTTAAATAAACATTTTTTATATTTTTACCCTACAAAAAATAGGGTTAACTATAAAAATTTAAAAAATGGCACTAGAAAAACGTTGGATTGCTTCCTTTATAATTATTGTAATAATCGCTTTTGCTTCTTTATTTTGGTCGCACCAAGAAGCTCTGGTTTCAGCCACTTTTTTAGATACAAATGCCATTAATTTTGCCGACGTAGCTTGGTTGCTTACTGCTTCTTGTTTGGTTTTATTAATGACACCTGGACTTTCCTTTTTTTATGGAGGCATGGTGGGAAGAAAGAACGTTATTTCTACCATGTTGAAAAGTTTTATCTGTTTAGGGGTAATTAGTTTGATATGGGTAATTGTAGGATTTAGCCTGTCCTTTGGAGACAGTATTGGTATTACAATCGATGGGCAAACAACCTATGGTATTATTGGCAACCCACTAAATTTTACTTTCTTCGACCAAGTTGAAATGCTTCCTAATGCTACCTTGGGCTCGACCATTCCTTTTATATTATTTGCTTTGTTCCAAATGAAGTTTGCTGTAATTACTCCTGCAATTATTACGGGTGCACTTGCAGAGCGCATCCGCTTTATCTCTTTTTTATTATTCATCTGCTTATTCACTTTAGTAATATACACTCCTTTATGTCATATGATTTGGCATCCTAATGGTTTATTAGGCAGCTATTTTGGCGTTAAAGATTTTGCTGGAGGAACCGTAGTACACATGAGTGCGGGTTTTGCCGCTTTAGCGGGTGTAATTGTTTTAGGAAAACGTAAAAACAATGAGCATATTCCTACTAACATTCCTTTTGTAGTATTAGGCACAGGTCTTTTATGGTTTGGTTGGTTTGGTTTTAATGCGGGTTCGGCATTAGCGGCTAATGGTACTGCCGCTATGGCTTTTGCAACCACAACTATAGCTTCTGCTTCTGCTATGATTACTTGGATCTTTTTTGATCGTATTAATGGCAGAAAAGTTTCCGCTTTAGGAGCTTGCATTGGAGCAGTAGTGGGTTTAGTAGTCATCACTCCTGCTGCTGGTTTTGTAACGGTTCCCGAAAGCATCTTTTTTGGTTTTGCAGGTGCTATAGTGTCTAACAAAATGGTCTATTGGAAAAGACTTAAACAAATAGACGACACTCTAGATGTATTTGCCTGTCATGGTGTAGGTGGTATTATGGGAATGATTTTAACCGCTATTTTTGCGCATGGTGAAAATGCCAGCTTACTTCATGGTGGTTGGAGTGTTTTTGGACATCACATGGTGGCTTTACTACTTGTATCTGTTTTTACTTTTGGAGGTGCCTATCTTTTATTTAAGTTTACCAATGCGATTATTCCTTTAAGAGTGACTGAAGAATTTGAAGAAATAGGCTTAGACCTTTCCCAACATGGTGAAAAATTCTAACTACTGAAACTATGCTTCAACAAACAAAAAGCTACTAAGCCGTATCAAAGTCGTATCAAAGCCGACTATAAGTTGAGTATAACTAGAGCCTTCTTTTAGTGATTTTTTTGAAATAGTAGTTCAAAATGGTATGCGTACCAACTTTTTACTATTTTTATAAAATAATAACAAGAATAGGATGCTGTTTAATGATGGCATTTTACGTTTAATTTTTTTTACACACATGAAGAAAATAGTACTTTTCCTTTGCTTTACGACATGGGTTATAGGTCAAAATACAGCTAAAGAAGAAGCAGTAATAAACACACTATTAGACAATTGGCACAAAGCAGCAGCTACTGCACAATTTGATGCTTATTTTAATGCCTTATCAGACGAATCTATTTTTATTGGTACAGACGCTACTGAAAATTGGGACAAGAAAGCGTTTATTACCTTTGCTAAACCTTATTTTGACAAAGGAAAAGCTTGGCATTTTACACCATTAGAAAGACATATCTTTTTTTCAAAAGATGGCAAAACAGCGTGGTTTGATGAATTATTAAATACTCAGATGAAAATTTGTAGAGGAAGTGGTGTTTTAATCCAAGAGAACAAAACTTGGAAAATAAAACACTATGTTTTGTCTATGACTATTCCAAATGACAATGTAGATGATGTTATAAAAATTAAAGCACCTATAGAAGATGCTTTAATTGAAGAATATAAAAAGTAATTTTTTTAATCTATTTTATTGAATCACAATTTTTTGTGTTGCTTGTTGGTCCTCATAAGTAATTTTTACTAAGTATAATCCTTTGGAATACTTGCTCAAATCTATAGCATTTAATTCGGTAGCTACCTTAGTATTTAGAACTTCTTTTCCTTGGGAATCAAAAACACCTATTAAAGATTGTAAAGGTGCTTTTATAGTAAATACACCATTATTTGGATTAGGATAAATGGCTGTTTCAAGATTATTACTTACAAATGACGTATTGGAAAGTGTTGCAGTAGGAGGCAAATAAAAGTTACCTGTTAATAGAAATTGGTACAACGTTTTCAAAGTTTGATTGAAATAAGCATTCGGTTCATTCAAATTTTTTAAATCGGTGTAAGATGCATCTAAATGCGGTTGGTTTTCTCCGGCCATAGCTGCACAAGCAAAAGCACCTACAAAAGTAGCATTGTGCCATTGTCCTGTTACTGTTCCGTTTTGATTATAACCATCTTTAATATTAGCTGTACCTCCTAATGTAACTCTTACAAAATCGGAGCATTTTTTAGCATATATTTTTCCGTCGTTATTTCCATGCCATACATAATCCATTACAATACGCCAAGGCGTTCTAGCTGCATCATAATAATAGGTATGTCCTTGTGCATGATAGCCACTGCTTTGAGAAGAATAATCCCCTGAAGCCGCACACCAATCAGACACCAAACCACCCACAGCATTATTTTGGGTTAAATTCGCATTAATCATGACATAGGCTTTTGCGGCTACACTATTCCAAAACGTACTATCATTAGTAAAAACCCCAAAAGCTCTATAATAAGCTGGAGCAAAATAAGAAGGATTAGTCAACGAACTACCTCCAAACATATCTCCTGGTTTTAACACAAAAGTATTGGCTTCCACTTCGTGGGTTTTAATAGCAGCAATTAAAGTTTCTGCATCTGCCCTATAATTGATTGTTCCTGTACTTCCCCATTGATAATCTGCTACAATCAATGCCATAGCTGCATCTAGTTCTGCATCGGTCGCTCCATTTTGTCCTGGAGTTCCTAAGGAACATCCTTGGATTTTCCAGTTCATAACCCCATTTGAATTCCTATTGTCTTTGTAATAATTCCACAACCCATCAAAAGTAACTTTGTCTGCTTTATAAACGGTTAAAAGCATTCCATAGCCAATACCTTCAGAAACGGTTTCGGAAGCATTATCAAATTTCACACGATACCTACCATTTGAACAAGCTTCTACAAAGTTGGTTTTCCAAATATCATAACTAGCCGTTGCATCGGCAGCGTTTTTATTGGAAGCCATTAAACCATTAGAAAAAGTAAAATTTGCGGGAAAAGGTTGGGTTTGAGCGCAAAGACTAATATATAACATAGTCGTTGCAAGTACTGTAAAGTACTTCCAGTTGAGAGTTAAGTTCATGTTGTTTTTTATTTGTTTGTTTATGATAGCAAAAATAGAAAAATATTTTTTTAGTATGTGTAAATAATTAAAAGAGAGAGTTATTTAACGTTTTGTAGCTTGTTATAGAGCGTATAAACATACCAAAACTTGGTTAAACACTAACTATTACAAGTACAAAAGCGACTTTAAGTTATGCTCGAAAGTCACTATTGCTATAAACTGTGGTTGTGAGATGTATTTTATTTATTGTTTAATTAATTCCATTGTAATTGGAATTCTAAAAGGGATGTTACCGTTTTGATCAAGAAAACACTCAACATTCCAAATAAGTTTTTGAATATTATTTTCATTTTTGTATTCTAAAAACAAATTTCCACTTGGATTTTTTCTCAATGGTCTTCCATCAATAATTGGTTCAGAATAATGTAGTTCCATACAGCTATTTTCTAAAACTAAGGTTGTTTGAGGAGAAGTTAAAGGATAGCAGGTATATATTGTTGAACCAAATATGTAGCCAAATCTGTCATTATATGTATTATATACTTCTGTACCGTTATTTATGTATTTAAATTTACTTGTTATAAAGTCTGTATAACTAATTCCTCCCTGATCTCTCATTTCATGTTTGTAAAAAGTAATTTCAAAGGATTTGGTAGGGTTGGAGGCATTATCTTGCCAAACCCAAGTGCCAATAAATTTATTAAAAACACCATTTACATCTTTATAATATTTTTTAGGTGCTTCAAAAGAATTATATTCATATTTACTTTCAACAGGAACAATTTGTTGAGAATACCCTGCTATTGTTATAAAAAGTATTATTATTTTAAATATATTTTTCATCTCGCTATTTTTTAAAGTTTAACCCAGTTTGTAATATTATCTTGATTGTCGTAAACCGCTTGATAAAGAACTAATCCTATGGAATGACCGTTAATCATATAAGTATTTATAAATACAATAAATTTTTCTACATAACAGCTATTACTACCACCATTGCAAGGTTTTAAAACTTGCTCATTAAAATTATCATTAAATTTTTCTTTTTCATTAGCATCATTTCCTAAAATGAGATTTGTCTCGTTTAATTCGCTACTATTTCCAACTCTTAGAGCAAAAGTTCCTGCTTGAGTCACTAAAATACTGGTAAAATCTTCATCGTTATTTAAATCTCCAAATTGCTCTGCTGTTTTGTCGATATCGCCATCTGACCAAATAGGCACAAGTTCTTCTACTACAATATTAGGCAAACCTGTTTGAGGGTTAACACCTTTTGTTATATGTGCTTCATTTTGATGCATATGCAATACTACTTTTGTATTCACAAGAAGTTGATCACCATTATCATAAACCACTTGATTATCACCTCTCCAAGTAGGTTCTCTTACTAAAAAACTAGCCCCATCTTTAATAAAATGATATCCCATTTCTTTATATTCAGTAGTAAGTCTAGACTTTAAATCATCAATTTTTTGTTTAACAATAGTTTTTGTTCCGTCACTATTATTTGCAGTTAATTTATTTAGTGCTTTAACATGTCTATCTCTAGGCTCACTTAAAACAGGACTAGTAATAATAGGATTTCCGTCACTATCAGTCAAGGAAGGGTCTTGATTTAATGGGTCGCCTGTATTACCGCCACTTGTTGAACCTCCTGTACTACCTCCCGCAGAACCTCCATCTCCAGTAGAGCCACCTCCACCATACCATCCTCCATCAGAACCACCTGTATTACCCGAACCAGTACCGCCGCCGTACCAACCACCATCAGTCCAGCCTCCTGTCCAACCACCACTAGAACCTCCTCCAGTATCACCTCCATCATCTGAACCTCCTCCACCTCCAGAAGAACCACCACCGTCTGGACAATCTACTTCAACAGCAAAAACCATAGAAACCGTTACTTGCCCTTGCTCATTCCATTCTACTGGTATGTTTACTAATTCATAACAAGGTTCCCCACTTGACCTTTCTTCTAATGATGAAATTTCTGTTTTGCTCTTTAAATCTACGTATTGATTATTTTCTAAACTTGCTTTATCATTTTCTGTTAAATCATATTTTGAGATATACGCATTAACAAAACCATTACTTTCAGTAATAACTAAATTTTCTGTTTTGTCAATTTCATTTTCTCGGTAAATAGGAAATGTGTATGATTTGTATCCTTCTTTTTCAATTAAAAGTATTTGGTCCGTGTCAATAGAAAAATCAAATTGACTTAAATATACAAGTCTTGCGTTTTGATTTAGCGAATTGCTTTTTGATTGGTTAATTTTTTCTTGAACATTTTTAAATTTGTCAAATATTTTCCAATTACGTTTAACTTCATTGAAATTAATGTAACGAGAAGAAATTTTGTTCTCATTTTGTGAATTTTGATTTTCAATAAAATCGTCATTTATACAACTTGTAAAGTAAAGCATTGAGAAAAGCAGAAATGCTTTTGAAATTTGTTTTAACTTTTTTTCATTTTTCCGTTGGCTTTAAATTAATCATTTTTTACATGATTTTTGGTTAATATATCTCTAACTAATAGATATATTTTGTTAGCATGTCAAACATTTCATTTGTCATGTTTTCTAAATTGTAATCGTTTTTCCAGCCCCAATCTTCTCTAGCTCTAGAATCGTCGATACTTTCTGGCCAACTGTCCGCAATTTTTTGTCTAAAATCGGGATCATAATCGATAGTAAATGTTGGATAATGTTTCTTAATTTCTTCAGCAATCTCTTTTGGAGTAAAGCTCATAGCTGCTAAATTATAGGAAGAGCGAATCTTTATTTGTTCGCTAGGTGCTTGCATAATACTAATGGTGGCTTTAATAGCATCGTCCATATACATCATAGGCAAACCCGTATTCTCTGAAAGAAAACTAGTAAATTTTCCATCGGTAATGGCTTTGTGATAAATATCTACTGCATAATCAGTAGTTCCTCCTCCAGGTTCTGTACTCCAACTGATTAATCCAGGATAACGAATACTTCTTACATCTACACCATATTGTTTATTGTAGTATTCGCACCATCTTTCCCCTGTTTGTTTGGAAATACCATATACAGTTGTAGGTTCCATAATAGTATATTGTGGTGTGTTTTTAGAAGGAGTCGTAGGCCCAAAAACAGCAATACTAGAAGGCCAAAATATCTTCTGAATTTTTCCAGCTTTAGCTAAATTTAAAACATGGAATAACGAATTCATATTTAAATCCCAAGCAAAAGCAGGATTTTTTTCAGCTGTTGCAGATAGCAAAGCAGCCATCAAATACACATCTGTAATTTCATATTTTTCAATCAAATGCTCAATTTGATTGTAATCTAAAGCATTTACTACTTCAAACAAACCATTGTTTACCACATCATTTTCTAATTTTCTAATGTCTGATGCTACTACATTTTCTACTCCATAAGTAGCTCTTAATTTAGCGGTAAGTTCAGTGCCAATTTGTCCACAAGCACCAATGATTAAAATTTTTGTATCCATGCTTTAAATGAAATTATGGACAAATATAAGGTTTTCGTAAGGATGAATTATTTAATTTATACAAATAATTTCAAAGGTTAAATGTTAAGAAAATAGCCAAATACATTTTAGTTTAAACAAACATTAGTATTTTTGTTCTAATTATACTAAAGATGAGATATACAGTTGTACTATTTATATTGGTTTTAAGCCTAATTTCTTGTAATGATTTTTCAGAACAAAATGAAGAGTCAATGAAATTAAATGAAAAGAAAGAAATTGTTTTTAAAAATATCTCTAAGAAATGGACTTTTACATTTCCTGAACCAAGAGCTGAAGTAAAAAAAACACTTGAGGGATGGAATCAATGGGAACAATTTAAAAGAGAACTTCAAGAAAAACCTAAAACTTCTTTATTGGCTTTTCAATTAAAAGTAAAAAATGTTTCGAAAAGAGCTGACAGTCTTTGGTTAACCATTCCTTTAAAATTTGATATTCCTCAAGTAAGAAGTCGATTAGTCACTTTAAATACCAAAATTAAATCTTTAGATACTTTTATTCATTTAGAAGAAATTCCAGAAAAGAAAGTCCTAACACTTATTACAGAAATCAACGAAGAAATCAAAGGTGTTTATAATCAATGGGATGAAGTAATTATTAAACAAGCCATTCCAAAAGAAGTAGGTGAAGATGATATGATAAGAGCTTTAGACACTACTCGATTAGCTAATAAAAAATTTCAGGAAGAAATAGAAAATGATAAGAAAGATCCTAACGAGGTCGAAGAATAACAATAAATAAAACAAACAAACGTCTTGAAAGCTTCTGAAATAATCCAAAAGTATGAGAAAAGCACTACCATTTCTCAAATTTCTGAATCTATTGTGCATCGTAAAAAAATTCATGTTACAGGATTAATAGGGTCTTCCTTTTCTTTTGTAGTTGATGCTATTTTTAAAAAAACGGAGTTACCTTTCTTATTGCTTTTTAATGATAAAGAAGAAGCTGCTTATTACTTGAATGATTTAGAACAATTAATCAACGATCAAGATGTATTGTTTTACCCTGGTTCTTATCGAAGGCCTTATCAAATTGAAGAAACTGACAATGCGAATGTGCTTTTGCGTGCAGAGGTTTTAAATCGAATTAATTCTAGAAAAAAACCAGCTATCATTGTATCTTATGTAGATGCTATCTTTGAAAAAGTAGTTACTCGCAGAGAATTAGAAAAAAACACTTTAAAATTAAATGTTGAAGACAAGGTTTCAATCGATTTTATTAATGAAACTCTGTTTGAATATAATTTTAAAAGAGTAGATTTTGTTACTGAACCTGGAGAATTTTCTGTTCGTGGAGGTATTGTAGATGTATTTTCCTTTTCTAACGACCATCCGTATCGAATTGAGTTTTTTGGTAATGAAGTAGATAGCATACGTAGTTTTGATGTAGAAACACAACTTTCAGTTGAAAAACTAAAAAAGATTAGTATCATTCCAAATGTAGAAAACAAACTACTAGAAGAAAACAGAGAAAGTTTTTTAGATTACATTAATGAAAAAACGGTTTTATTTATCCAAAATACGGAAGCTTTAGGACAGCAATTAAATAAATTATTTGATAAAGCGAATGAAGCTTTTGGAAAATTATCAAGTGATATTAAGCATGCTAAACCCGAAGAATTATTTGTTAATGAGAAACAATTTCTACACAAAGCTTTAGATTTTTCTGTTGTAGAATTGCAAAATCAACCTTTATTTAAATCGGACAAAAAGTTTGAATTTCATATACAACCTCAACCTTCGTTTAATAAACAATTCGATTTATTACTCCATAATTTAAGCGACAATCACGCTAATCATATTACGAATTATTTATTCTGCTCCAATGAAAATCAAGCGAACCGATTTCATGACATTTTTGAAGATATTGATTCCGAAAATCATGAAGTAACTCGGAAGCAATATAAAACAGTTGTCTTTCCATTATACCAAGGCTTTATTGATGAGGAGCTACAAATTGCTTGTTATACCGATCATCAAATTTTTGAACGTTATCATAAGTTCAGCATCAAAAATGGCTATTCTAAAAAACAAACCATTACTTTAAAAGAATTAACCTCTTTATCTGTTGGTGATTATGTAACACATATTGATCATGGGATTGGAAAGTTTGGTGGTTTACAAAAAATTGATGTTGATGGTAAAAAACAAGAAGCCATTAAACTGGTTTATGCAGATAACGACATTGTGTATGTAAGTATTCATTCTTTACATAAAATTTCAAAATACAATGGAAAAGATGGTGCACCTCCTAAGATATACAAACTAGGAAGCAATGCTTGGAAAGCTTTAAAACAAAAAACAAAAGCCCGAGTAAAGCATATTGCTTTTAACTTAATCCAACTTTATGCTAAGAGAAGATTAGAAAAAGGATATGCTTATGCACCTGATAGTTATTTACAAAAAGAATTAGAAAGTTCGTTCATTTATGAAGACACTCCTGATCAGGTAAAGGCAACGCATGAGGTTAAAATGGACATGGAGAGCGACAAACCTATGGATCGTTTAGTGTGTGGTGATGTAGGTTTTGGAAAAACCGAAGTGGCTATTCGTGCCGCTTTTAAAGCTGTAGATAACAGTAAACAAGTTGCAGTTTTAGTTCCTACCACCATTTTAGCCTATCAGCATTATCGTACTTTTTCAGAACGATTAAAAGATTTACCTGTAAAAGTAGGTTACTTGAACCGCTTTCGAACTGCGAAACAAAAATCGGATACTTTAAAACAGTTAGAAGAAGGTAGTTTAGATATTCTTATTGGCACCCACCAATTAGTTAATAAAAATGTGAAATTTAAAGATTTAGGTTTATTAATTATTGATGAAGAACAAAAGTTTGGTGTCAACGTAAAAGACAAATTAAAAACTATTTCTGAAACTGTTGATACTTTAACATTGACCGCAACCCCTATTCCAAGAACATTACAGTTTTCTTTGATGGCAGCGAGAGATTTATCGGTAATTACGACACCACCGCCCAACAGATATCCAATTGAAACGCAAGTTATTTCTTTTAATGAAGAAATTTTAAGAGATGCTATTGCATACGAAATTGAGCGCGGTGGACAAGTCTTTTTTATTAATAATCGTATAGAAAACATTAAAGAAGTGGCTGGAATGATTCAGCGATTAGTTCCTGGAGCTAAAGTGGGCATTGGTCACGGTCAAATGGATGGAAAAAAGTTAGAAGAATTAATGCTTGCTTTTATTGAAGGAGAATTTGATGTCCTTGTAGCTACTACTATTATTGAAAGCGGGTTAGATGTTCCTAATGCCAATACTATTTTTATTAATAATGCCAATAATTTTGGTTTATCTGATTTACATCAAATGAGAGGACGAGTGGGAAGAAGCAATAAGAAAGCCTTTTGTTATTTTATTACACCTCCTTATTCGGCAATGACAGAAGACGCAAGAAAAAGGATACAAGCATTGGAACAATTTAGCGAATTAGGTAGCGGATTTAACATTGCTATGAAAGACCTTGAAATTAGAGGAGCAGGTGATTTACTAGGTGGGGAACAAAGTGGCTTTATTAACGAAATTGGTTTTGATACTTATCAAAAAATCATGAATGAAGCTATTGAAGAATTGAAAGAAAATGAATTTGCCGATTTATATCCTGAAGATAATGATGTAGAAACCAAAGAATATGTAAAAGACATTCAAATTGATACCGATTTTGAAATCCTTTTTCCAGACGAATACATCAATAACATTACAGAACGTTTGAATTTGTACAACGAATTGAGCTTAATAAAAGAAGAAGCTGGATTAGTGGTTTTTGAACAAAAACTAATTGATCGTTTTGGCCCCTTACCAAAACCAGCCGTTGCTTTATTAAATAGTGTTCGTTTAAAATGGAAAGCTACTGCTTTAGGTATAGAAAAAATTGTAATTAAGCAAGGCAAGATGATTGGTTATTTTATAAGTGACCAACAAAGTAATTTTTACCAAAGCAATCGTTTTATGCGAATTGTACAATACGTACAACAACATGGCAACATTTGTAGAATGAAAGAAAAACAAACGAAAAGTGGCTTGCGTTTATTATTGACATTTGATAATGTAAAAACGATCAATAAAGCGTTAGAATATGTAAATGGTATAGTGTAATTAATTTTACTTCAATTTAATTTCGATTAATTCACCATCTCTATCAATTTCTACAAATTCGTATTCTCTATTTTCAAGAGTATAATTGTAATAATACTTTTGATAAATAGGGCTCGAACCCATATATGCACCATAACCGTTATAATAATTTGTATTTCCTACTTGTTCATCATAACTACCTACAGCAGTAAAATCAATAATGGTTTCCAAATAATACTTACCTGGTTTAAGATTGGTGAATTTAAATCTACCATAAGCATCTGTTTTTGCCTCTATTCTAAATTCAAAAGCCTCTTGAGACATAAATACAGTGGTGTTTTTATTTTCATACTTATTTCTAAGTCTATACCATTCATCAAAATAGCTGGTACAAGGAAAAAGCATCACTACGGTTCCCTCTCTTGCATAATGTTTTTCTCCTAAAAGAGGTTTAAAACCATACATGTTTTTTTGTTTGGTAAAAGCCACTCCTTCTATCGTACTTTTACCTTCTGCTAATAAATTGGTTGCTTGCTTTTTATCAAAAAATACTTGAGGAAAATAGATGGTTTTTCCTTTTTGAGCATAAGCTGAAAATAGAAATATAAAAACAAGTACTGTATATATTTTTTTCATAGCGCTAAGATTTTTTTACAAATATATTATTATTTTTGAGTATAATTTATTACAAAATGAAAACTAAATTATTTTTTACAATATTACTAATCAAATCTTTAGCAATTTATTCTCAAACAGATAATCCTTGTGGCTTTAAAGACGATTTGCAAATAGGGACCTGTAAAGATTTTTATGAAACAGGACAACTTCGGAGTGTTGCGAATTGGAAAGATGGAAAATTAGAAGGAGACTACACTTTTTATCATCCAAACGGCAAAATACAAAGTAAAGGTTCTTACATTAAAAATGTTCAATCTGGAAAATGGTTTTTTTACACCGAAGATGGTTTCCCTGTAAGTGAAGAAAGCTATATTTATGACAAAGGTTTACGCATAAAAAACGGATTATTTCGTTTTTATAATAAACAAGGGATACTTATAGAAGAAACCCCTTATACAAAAGATGTTATAAACGGCTTAGGCAAATTGTATTTTGATAATGGCTTTTTAAAACAAGAAACTACCTATAAAAATGGAGAGATTGTTGGATTAACAAAACTCTACAAAGAAAAAATTAGGGACGTTTTAGATGGTATTGGAAAAATACAAAAAGGAGGAATTTTAGTAGGAGAATGGAAATATTTTCATGATGATGGAAAGACTATTGAAGTAATTGGCAGTTATAACGAAAAAGGGGAACAAATAGATAAATGGCAATCATTTTATTCGAACGGAATTTTAAAAGCGGCATCTTTTTATGTAAATGGAAAACGAGAGGGAGAAAGAAAGCTTTATAAAGAAGATGGAAGCTTAGAAAAAACGGAGATATACAAAAACGGAACTTTAGTAAAATAAAAAAGCCTGAAGAGATACTTCAGACTTTTTACTTTTTTCTCGAGTAGAAAAAATTACTGCTATTAACCATTACAAACATACGACTACATTTTGTTAAGTTGGATACAACTTTTCTGCCTTTCTTGTTAAAGTTTTATTTTTATAAAAAAACATAAAAAAAACCCGAAGTTTTCACTTCGGGTTTAAACTTTTTCTCGAGTAGAAAAAAATTACTGCTATTAACCGAGACAAACATACGACCACTTTTTGTTAAGTTGGATACAACTTATTTGCCTTTCTTGTTAAATTTTAAATGGATTTTGCTTTTTAGAAATAAAAAAGGTCGGAATGAGATGAAACCGACCTTTTAAATTTTACCCTTTCCTTTAATATGGAAATTTTACTGCTATTAACTAACACCAAAGATACTGCAGTATTTTGTTAAGTTGGATACAACTTTTCTGCCTTTCTTGTTAAAGTTAAGCTTTTACTATTGAGCATAAAAAAAGACCGAAAAATGAGAAATCGGTCTTTTAAATTTTTACCCTTTCCTTGTTATTGGAAAAAAATTACTGCTATTAACTAGTTCAAATATAAAAATATTAAATGTTAACTAGATGGTAAGTTTTTTACCTTTCTTGTTAAAGTTTTATTTTTATAAAAAACATAAAAAAACCCGAAGAGACTCTTCGGGTTTAAACTTTTTCTCGAGTAGAAAAAATTACTGCTATTAACCATTACAAACATACAACCACTTTTTGTTAAGTTGGATACATCTTTTCTGCCTTTCTTGTTAAAGTTTTGTTTTTATAAAAAACATAAAAAAACCCGAAGTGAGAACTTCGGGTTGATAATTTTTCTCGAGTAGAAAAAATTACTGCTATTAACCGTTACAAACATACGGCCACTTTTTGTTAAGTTGGATACAACTTTTCTGCCGATTTTGTTAAAGTTTTGTTTTTTACTTATTCGATAACCATTGCTCTGGATTTAAAGTAGTCGCATTTTGATACACCATAAACTTTAAAATTGCTTTTCCAGAAGAGTCTGTGATTATTTTTCCTAAATTTTGTTTTACAGAAATTTTATCTCCAACAGATACACTAACCGTTTCTAAATTTAAATACACAGTAATAAAATCTCCATGTCTAACAAATATGGCTTTTTTATCTCCATTAATTTTTTGAACTTGTAATACTTCACCATCAAAAACGGCTCTGGCAATACTTCCCGGCATTGCAGCAATTTCTATTCCACTATTTAAGTGGGTAACGTTTTTATGAATAGGGTCCTGATAATTACCATATTTAAGTTGAACATACCCTTTTTCAACTGGCCAAGGTAATTTACCTTTATTCGATTTAAAATTGTCGGAAACAATTTTACCTTCTGGAGTTAGATCAAATTTTGTTGAAGACCCGGAAGATTTAACCCCGGTAGCTTTTGCATTTTTCTTGTTGGCTTCAGCAATAGCATCTGCAATTAATTTTTTTATCTTTTTATCGATTTCTTTTCTTTCTTTCTCTTTCTTGTCTATTTCAGCAGTATATTTTTTCTTATTTTTTTGTAACTCTTTAGCCAGTTTTTCCTGTTCTTGTTTTTGGGTTTCCAATTCTTTTTTTTCTTCTAAATTTTCATTTAAGGCAACTTGTTTTTCTTTTTTACTAGCTTCTTGTTTCTTTTTTGTTTCGGCTAATTTTTCTTGTTTTTCAACAATTTCATCACCTTGCATCTTTCTGAAACTAGCATATTGCTTCATATACTGAATGCGCTTATAGGCTTGTAAAAAATTTTGGGAAGAGAGAACAAACATGATTCTGCTTTGATCGTTTCTACTTTTGTATGATTTAACAATCATTTTAGCATAATCTTCTTTAAGTATCTTTAATTCTCTGTTTAATTTATTTATTTCTAGCTGTTTTAAATAAATATCATCATCTAACAATCGCATTTGTTTAGATGTTGTATTAATTAATTGTTCGCTCAAACGGATTCTTGCCCTTTGCTCAGCAATTTGATTTAAAACCGATTTTTCTTTAGTATTCTCTACTTTTAATAAAGCTTTAAAAGCTGCTATTTCCTTGTTAATCTCTTCTTTACGCTGTTCCAGTTTCTCTTGTTCTGACATTTGTGCAAAACTAATTAGAGAAATGAAAAAACAGAATATTACACCTACTAATCGATTCATTTTGTTTTTTTGCAAAGGTAATTTTTTCTAACTTATTAATTTAATCTATGGTAACCATTTCATATCCTTCAGGAATGGAAAATGAAAAATTCAAATCTTCGTTAAAAGCTATATTTTTATAAATAAGGCTAATAATTGTTTCTTCTTTTTGACGTGCTTTTATATTAATTTCTTCCGGAAGAAAAGAAGTTTGGTGTTTTTGATATAAAGGATAAAAAATTTCAAGTTCTCTTTTTTCTGAAGGTTGACTAATCTTTTCTTTTTCTAAAAGAAAATTTGATGCTTCAAAATAAAATTCTTTTGTAAGATTATCATTTTTATCTTTATTAACTAGTTTGTAAAAGTTTTCTTCAATTTGAGATTGGTATTTTTCTTTGGTTAAATCATCAACTGGATATCCTAATAATAAATTTTGGACTTTAAAAAAGTCTAAATCTGTACCTAACCAATTGCTAAGCATACTAAAATCGCCCTCAAAAAAAGTATTATTTATTTTTTCATAATAACTTACTTTGTTAGGAGTAATTAAAACTTTTGCTAAAGGGAAACCTAACATTTTTACATTAATCCAAATAATTTCGTCTTTCTTAATACGAATATCTGCACTTACAGAATGAGATTGAGATTGATCTTTATACTTTGCATTTGCTTTTATCGCTATCGTATTAAAATCTATTTTGTTGATGTAATGGCTTTGTATAATCTTCATTGTAGAATAATCCTTGTTCGCAATTTCTCCATCATTTATGGCTTTTTTGCTTTTACAAGAAGAAAAGAAAAGGGAAAGCAATAACAAGGATAAAAAAAATTTCATATGTTTCATTTCTTAACTATTTCTTTTGCTTTAGATAAATATAATGTTTCTTTCTTTTGGTCACCTAAATTTTTATATACTTCAGCCAGTTGAATGTAAAATTGATATTCTAATTCTGCATCCTCTACTAAAAATTCAAGTCCAGTTTCTAAATAACTTTTTGCTTTCTTAAAATTAGTGGTTTTATTATTAGCGTATCCAGCATAATAATACAAATTCACTTGTGAAGGAAATAAATCGATGTAATCTTCCGTAAGTTTTGCTAATGCTTCAAATTGTTGCGTATTATCATAACTTTTAATTAATAAGATTACATTATTTAAATTCTCTACCTCTTTTTTTAATCCTTTTTCTAAATAAGGAATTGCTTTGTCGTAAAGCTTTTTATTAAAGTAAAATTTTCCAATTTCTAAAGGAGAATTAATGGATGTATCAGATGAAACATAATCTACCGCTTGCATTAACTCGCTTTCATAAGTATTGGTTTTCACAACAAAAAGAAGGAATTCGTTAAGCATGCGTTGCTTAATTTTCATATCTAATTTATCATTCTTTAAAACAGTAAGTAGGGCTTTTGACGCTTCAGCACCATTGTTTTCAACCAAATAAAATTTGAATAAGCTAATTTTAGCCCAATCCGAGTTAGGAATCGCATCTGCTAATTTTTTAGCCACTTCAAACGCTTTTTCTTCTTGATTGCTTTCAGAATATAATAAAATTAAATCGATATAATTTTGTTCTTCTTGCGGATTGTTTTTTATTGCTTTTTCTAATTCATTTTTTTCAGGTTTAGCAAATGAATTAGACTCTTGAATTTTTAGTTTATAAAATTCCATAGTTTTACTTAAAACCATTTCATTTTCCATTTGTTTTAACAATTCTAAAGCCTTGTCTCTTTGATTCGTGTACATATACAAAGAAATTAAGTCCTCCTTCATATTAGGATCGAACTCAATTAATTTTTGCACAATGGGTATCGATTTTTGATATTCCTTTAATTGATAATAAACATCATATAAACCATTCCAATACCATCTTTCTTTTGGGTTTAAATCAATTGCCTTTTGAAAAGCTTTTTCCGCTTGTGGATATTGTTTCAAATCTAGAAGATTTTTACCTAACTCATGATAAAAGACAGGATTATTAGCATCAGTTGTAATGCATTTTTCAATAGCAATAATGGCTTTGTCATAATTCTCAATCGCACGCTGTTTTAAACTTTCATAAAAATCGTTTTCTATTTTATCCTCAGCTAAAGCAATATCTTCTGGGTTTTCTTGAGCAAATAAAAAACTATGACTAACTAGCATTAGCCATAATACATATACAAAATGTGTTTTTATTTTACTCATCTTTTTTTATTCTAATACAGAATAATCTCCTATACTAATGCTTTTAAAACTGCCATCAAATATGACATGATTACCTATCATAGCATTATCTAAGGTAGCATTTTTAATTACTGAATGCGTTTGTATTAAACTATTTTTTATAATTGAATTACTTACTTTACATCCATTTCCAATAGAAACATTAGGTCCAATTTGTGCATTTATTAACTCCACATTTTCTCCTATATAACACGGAGGAATTATTGTACTGTTATCTATTTTTACATTTTTAGAAACCAAATTTTCACCATCTTGATTTAAAAAATGCAACATTCTTCCATTCGTTTCAACTGTTACATCTTTATTTCCACAGTCCATCCACTCATCCACTTTACCTGGTACAAATTTCATGCCTTTTTGCATCATTTGTTTAATTCCATCGTTAATTTGGTATTCACCTCCGTGAATAATGTTATTATCAAGCACCGATTGGAGTTCGTTTTTAAGAATCGCAATATCTTTAAAATAATAAATTCCAATAACTGCTAAATCGGAAACAAATTCTTTAGGTTTTTCTACTAACTCAATAATTTCACCATTAGAATTCAAGTTTACAACTCCAAAAGCTTCTGGTTTATCTACTTGTTTTACCCAAATAACACTATCAGCGGTTGTATCTAAATCAAAATCGGCTCTAATCAATGTATCAGCATAAGCTATAACTGCTGGTCCGCTTAATGAATCCTTGGCACACATGATTGCATGACCTGTACCTAAAGCTTCATTTTGATAATAAATTGTTCCTTTTGCACCTAATTTTTCAGCAATTTGAATCAATTCTTTTTCCACTTCTTTTCCAAAACTTTCATGAATAATAAAAGCTACTTCATCTATATCCTGATTTAGCACTCCTGCTATATCCTCAACCAATCGATGCACTATAGGTTTACCTGCAACAGGAATTAATGGTTTTGGTACTGTTAATGTATGTGGGCGCAAGCGAGAACCTCTACCTGCCATAGGGACAATTATTTTCATATTATAAATCCGCAACAGCGGGTATGTTTTTTGGTTAAACTCTTATATTTATTTTGACGTATTCTTTGTAGGTAATTTATCGAAACTTAATTTACTCTTTGTAAAAAAACACCTATTATTACTTTACTCCAGTACTCCCAAAACCACCTTCTCCTCGGGATGTTTCAGATAATGTTTCTACTTCTATCCATTCTGCTCTTTCATGTTTAGCAATGACTAATTGAGCAATTCTTTCTCCATTTTCAATGACAAAATCTTCATTGGATAAATTAATTAAAATAACACCTATTTCTCCTCTATAATCTGCATCTATAGTTCCAGGAGAATTTAAAACTGTAATTCCTTTTTTTGCAGCTAAACCACTCCTAGGACGCACTTGCGCTTCATATCCTATAGGTAATTCGATTAAAAGACCTGTTTTAACAATGACTCTATCAAGAGGTTTTAGAAGTATAGCCTCAGAAATATTAGCTCTCAAATCCATTCCAGCTGAAGCTATGGTTTCATAGGAAGGCAATTCGTGAGCGGATTGGTTAATTACTTTAATATTCATTCTGTATCAATAAAGAAAACAAATTTTAACTTTTTAAAATAGTTTTCAAAGTTAAAAAAATATACAGAAATTAGATGTTTTTTAAAAAATTGTTAACGAAATCTGTCTTTAAAAAATTATTTACCAAAAACCTTTTTTTCCAATAATTCTAATCTATTTAAAATAGAATTATTTTCTGCATACTTATTATCGCCCAAAGTTCCTACTATTGCATAATTTTTAGCCGAAGGAATAAATGCCTTAGAAATAAAAGTTTGCTTATCTTCCAAAATCAAATAATCAGTAGGATTAGACAAAGAATTAGTAACTTCTTTTAAAAATAAAACTGAATTTTTACTATAATCAGATTGATTTGCAATTGTATCATTAACAAAATACACTAAATCGAAATATGCAAATATTTTTTGCAAATCAAATGTTTCAATATTTCCTGTAGCTGTCAATTCATGCTTTTGAAAAGAACTATCTTGTAAAACAACAGGAAAACTATCTTCAATCAAATTAAAATTAGCCAGTTGATTAACCGTTAGAGGTTTTGAAATAATATCATCCGTAGGAATACCAAAATAATTAGCAATTCTTAATAACGTTTCTATTTTGGGTTCAGCCCTTCCCTCTTCATATGAACTGATTACACCTCTATTTAAATCAATAAGCTCAGCAAAGGCTTGTTGACTCAATCCTCTTATTTGTCTTATCTTCTTTAAATTAGTTCCAAAATAAGTCATTTCGCTATTGTTTTTTGCAAATATACAAACTATTCTCTATTTTTTTGCTAAAAATATTTGCAACATAATTTTTTTTATTTAAATTTGTTATATTAAAATCTAATTCTAATAATATGAAACACTCAAAGCTTTACCTAAAAATTAAAAATTGGCTATTAGAATTAGAATACAATATTCAATTTGAAAACGAGCAACATCAAACTCTTATAATTGAAAAAGAAAGTGAAGGAATTAAAAATATGATGATTGTTATTGCTCCTCAAATATTAATTTTAGAACAATTTTTATTTCGTTGTAAGAACAATCAAAATGAGGTGTATAAACAATTACTAATTAAAAACCGAGATATTGTTCATGGTGCTTTTGTAATTGACGAAACAGGAGAAAAAGTAATTTTTAGAGACACTCTTCAAACTGAAAATTTAGATCAAAATGAACTGATAGCTACACTAAACTCATTGAGTTTGTTAATTAGTGAATATTCTAGTGAGATGATTGCTTTTAGCAAATAAATTAAAACAATAACAAATGATACTTCTTATTTTTAAAATTGCTTGCTTTTTAACAAAAATAATTTATCTGTTATTAAGATAAAATAAATATTAAACTTATAATTCATATTATCATGAACATAATAAAAAGACTTTTTAGAATTGGAAAAGCTGAAGCACACTCAGCTATTGATAGCCTTGAAAACCCTATAAAAATGACAGAGCAAGGTATTCGTGAAATGAAAGAACAATTAGATCAAAGTATACATGCCTTAGCTCAAGTAAAAGCACTTTCTATACGTAGAAAAAATGAAAAAGAAGCTTTACTAAATCAGTCAGAAGACTATCAAAATAAAGCCATGCTTTTGGTACAAAAAGGAGCAAAAGAAGAAATGCCCATTGAAGAAGCGGATCGATTAGCAAAAGAAGCACTGAAAAAGAAAGAACAATCCTTACAAGATGCACATATTGCAGATAGTGAACGTCAAAAATTGGAGAGTGATGTTGAAAAAATGCAGGTAAATATTAACTCCCTTAAATCTACTATTTCTAAGTGGGAAAGTGAATTAAAAACATTAAGAGCAAGAGTTCAAGTAAGTCAAGCTACACAAGATATTAATAAAAAAATGACTCAAATTGATTCGGATAGTACCATTTCAATGTTAGAAAAAATGAAAGATAAAGTGATTCAACAAGAAGCTCTTGCTGATGCTTATGGTCATATAGCGAATGCCTCAAAAAGTATAGATCAAGAAATAGATGATGCTATTAACACTTCCGATTCAAGAGCTGAAGAAGAATTATCAAAATTAAAAGAACAATTCAATAATAAGAGCCTATGAGTTTTAAAGAATTAATCGAAATTTCTTTTAATCCAGCAAACAGCATACTTTCTATTTTATTAATATTAAGTGTGCTGTATTGGATTTTTACCATTCTCTCTGGAGTGGGTGATTTTGATTTGGATTTGGATACGGATTTTAGTTCAGATATTGATATTGATGCCGATATTGATACTCCTGATGCCATGGTTGAAGTACCTCAAGATCCTTCCTCTTTTATTCAGTTTTTGAAATTTTTAAATTTAGATATTATTCCCATTACCTTTTTTTTAACTTTAGTATTACTTTTTACTTGGCTTATAAATGTAAATATTAGTTATTTAATTCCTTTACCCTATTGGATGTATTTTATTACTATATTACCCGCATTTATAATTAGTTTATTTGTAACAAAATACATTAGCATGCCTCTTAAACCTATTTTCAAAGAAATTAACCATAAAGGAGAAGAAGCTTATGATTATTTGGGAAGAATTGGAAAACTGAAATCGACCATTGAAAATGACAAATTAGGAATGCTTGAAATTATAATTAATAAAGACCCGATCAAATTGTTAGCAAAAAGCAAAGACGGCTCTTTGTTAAAAGAAGGTGAAAAAGTATGTATTGTGGACGAAAATCCTGATAAAAAATTTTATTTTGTTGAAAAATCATACGAATTATAAAATCATAATAAAAAAATAAATTAAAAATTACTTTATGACTACATTCTACATTACTCTTGCAGTGATTATTATTGCCTTTTTAGGTTTAATTTTTTGGATTTTATCCATGTATAAAAAAACGGTTCAAGGAGTTGTTCTTCTTAGAACTGGTTATGGTGGAGCTAAAGTCTTCTTTAATGCAGGAGTAGTAATTCCTGTTATTCATCGTTTAGAACATATGGATATTTCCGTTAAAAAATTAGAAATATCTAGAGAAGGTAAAGACGGATTGATATGTAAGGATAATATGCGTGCTGATATTCAAGTAGCTTTCTTTGTACGCGTAAACAAATCTGTTGATGATATTATAAATGTGGGTCAAACAATAGGTTGTCAAAGAGCCTCAGATATTGGTACCTTAAGAGAATTATTTGAAGCTAAATTCTCCGAAGCATTAAAAACAGTGGGTAAAAAATTCGATTTTATTGAATTATATGAAGCTCGTAGTGAATTTCGTCAAGAAATATTAAATATTATTGGTACAGATTTAAATGGATATGTTTTAGATGATTGTGCTATTGATTATTTAGAACAAACTTCTTTGCAACATTTAAATAAAGACAACATTTTAGATTCTGAAGGTATTAAAAAAATCACTGAATTAACTGCTTCGCAAAACATTAAAGCAAATTTAGTACGTAGAGAAGAAGAAAAAACAATTAAAAAACAAGATGTTGAAGCCAGAGAAACCATTCTTGAACTTGAAAAACAATTAGCAGAAAAAGAAGAACAACAACGTAGAGAAATTGCTAATATTCAAGCCAGAGAAAATGCAGAAATACTAAAAGTTGCTGAAGAAGAGCGTTTAAAATCAGAATCGGTACGAATTGCTACAGAAGAAAAATTACAAGTTGCTGAAGAAAACAAATTAAGACAAGTTGTTATTGCTGCTAAAAACAAAGAAAGAGCCGAATTAGTTGAAACTGAAAGAGTTCAAAAAGATCGATTATTAGAAGCGACTGAGAGAGAACGAGTAGTGGCATTAGCTGATATTGAAAAAGAAAAAGCGGTTGAACTTGAAAAGAAAAATATTCAAGATGTTATACGTGAACGATTAGTAAAAGAAAAAACGGTAGTTGAAGAACAGCAAAATATTTTTGATGTGGAAGCTTTAAAAGCTGCTGAAAGAGAAAAACAAGTACAATTAATCGTTGCCGCAAGAGAAGCAGAAGAAAACTTAATTGCTCAAACACGTGCTGCCGAAGCTCGTAAACAAGCCGCTGAAAAAGATGCTCAAAAGTATGTAATTGAAGCGCAAGCAAAACGCGATGCTGCTGAAAAAGAGGCGGATGCCCGTAAAATTATTGCTGAAGCGAAAGCAAAAGAAGAAGCAACTGTAGGTTTATCTGAAGCACAAGTAATGCATGCTAAAGCTGAAGCAATGGAAAAACAAGGATTTATCGAAGCTAACATTATAGAGAAAAAAGCTACAGCCAACAAACAAGAAGGCTTAGCTCAAGCCGAGGTAATCAAAGAAAAAGCTTTAGCTGAAGCTGCTGGAATTACAGAAAAAGCGGAAGCTATGAAAAAATTAAATGATGCAGGAAAAGAACATGAAGAGTTCCGATTAAAATTAGCTAAAGAAAAAGAAGTTGAATTAGCACAAATAAATATTCAAAAAGATATTGCGCAAGCGCAAGCACAAGTATTAGCTGAAGCTTTCAAAACGGCTAACATTGATATTGTGGGTGGAGATAATACTTTCTTTGAAAATGTAGTAAAACAAATTTCAACAGGTAAAGGAATTGATAAATTTATCCAACATAGTGAAAATGCACAATTAATCAAAGAATCTTTACTTTCTAATGATTCAGATGAAAATTTAGTGGGCAAAGTAATGAATATGGTCGAAAAATATAAAATCTCATCAGAAGATATTAAAAACCTAAGCATTGCATCATTAATTTTCCAATTAAAAAATGTAGCCAATGAAAATGAACAAGGAATTTTGACTCGTGCTATGAATATGGCTAAAAATTTAGGCATAGAAAATAAACCATTAAAATAAACTAAGACAAATGAAACAACAACAAGAA
Organism: Flavobacterium sp. 9AF; assembly: GCF_902506265.1. Lineage (GTDB taxonomy): Bacteria > Bacteroidota > Bacteroidia > Flavobacteriales > Flavobacteriaceae > Flavobacterium. The sequence continues at coordinate 1,836,647 of NZ_LR733556.1, forward strand.
GGCTCTATTTAAAGCGCTTCTTGTTGTTGTATTTATTTCAATTTACAACTGTATTAAAAAATTTTACTCAAAATTAATGAGCAACGAAAAATTAAGTACGGGTACATATGAAATCATTCAAAGCAGATTGAATGACCAAAAGGAAGTTTTAATTCAACGTATTCAATCTCTAAATGAGGATCGAAAGAAAGTTTTTGGTGGAGTTGATTTTTCATTAATTGCTAATGAACGTATTTCAACTGACCAAAATTGCAATATAAAAGATATCTTTTCACTTGGTAAGTTATGCCTAGTAGGTTATAATACGCATTTAGGATTAAGGACAGAAATAAATCTTAATGATGTTTTTTCTGCTTACTTATTAAAAGATAATCGTTTTGAACCTCAACCTATACATTTTTTAGAAGATGAAAATTTTATAGAAGAATTTAAAAACCTTTATAAATACTATCGCAATACCATTTTTGTTCGTTTTCATCTTACCCAAAATTACTTATATTTTGTCTTTCAATTATCTAATAGTCCATCTGACATTAAAGCTTTTAAATGGCTAATCAAAGACAATACTTTAACTTTTGTTGATGCAAGAAGCGCTGCAGAAGTGAAATATCCTAACCAACAAGAATTTTCTTGGACTAAGGCTACTCGAGATATGCAACGAAAAGGAAGTCATCCTCATGTATCTTTAGCTGATAAAGTTTTTGTTGAAGCCATCGGTGGAGATATCACCATCAAAGTAGAAGATAACACTAGTACTGGAAAGGGGATTTATAGCGAAGATGTTATTCATAAGGATCAAACTTTAGATGATGCTGAAATTCATTTTTTTGATTATAACAATTTAGTCATTTTTAAAATTAAACCGTATCAAGAAAGTGAACGCTATTTCATTTATAATCACAAAGAGAAAAAAGTATCGCGTGTAGATTCGCTACAATATTCAATTATTTTATTGCCAGAAAATCAAGGGGTTATTTATCCAAATGGCTATGCTTTACAAACGGGTGAAATCAAAGTAATTGCTACAGAAAACAAACCTGTATATTTTAATCGTAGAATTGTAGGTATAAATGGCGAAAATTTCCTATTTGTTTTTTATGATGAACAGTCACATGATTATATTTTAATTCCCTACAATATCATTAAGCAAACTATAGAAACACCTATAAATTGCAATGGTTTCACATTGTTTGATAATGGAAAACTATCTTATTTTAAATCGAATGAAGAAACTAAACATCATTTAATTCAAATTTGGCAAACACCCTTTACTAAAGAAGTTACCATTGACGAATCGCTAAAAAATAATTTATTATATAAAATTGGAAATAAAGATTTAGTTCGCGTAATGGCAGAATGTCAAGAACTGAATATCTTATTATCTAAAAAAGATTCCTACTCAGGTTTGTATAACGATATTGTTAAACAAGCCACCATAATTTTAGACAGCTACTATTTTTTAGGTGAAAAAGAAATTCATCAATTAAACGAACCTTTATTAGAAATCAGAAAAATTGCTCATGCAGCCATTAATGAGTTTGAAAAAGCACAAGAAATAAAAAACAAAACAGCGCAAACACTTGAAGAATTAGAAGCAAAATGTGAACAAATCTTATCAGATACCCATTTGGTTTCATATCATTCTTTGGATCAATTTATTGCAATTTTAGCGCAAATACGTGGTTTAAGAGGTGAGCTAATTAGTGCTAAAGAATTAAAATATGCTGACATTTTATTAATAGAATCGCTTGAGAAACAATTACAAGATAGAGCTAATGAACTTTCTAATGCTTGTGTTTCGTTTCTTTTACAAGAAGATGCGCTTATTCCATATCAAGAAAAGGTAAGTGAAATAAATAATTTAATTACTCATCTAACTAAAACCATTGACGCAAAACCTTTAGAAAATGATATTGATGATTTAGCCATTCAATTAGAATTATTAGTAGATATCGTAAATAATTTAAAAATAGAAGACGCCTCTCACTCTACTCAAATTATTGAGAATATTTCATTAATTTTTGCTCAAATCAATCAACAACGAGTAGAATTATCTAATAAAAAGAAAGCCATTTCTGGAAAAGAACTTTCAGCCGATTTTAAAGCACAAATTACCTTGTTTGACCAAGCGGTTATCAATTTCTTAGAACTTGCCAATACTTCAGAAAAATGCGAAGATTTTCTAAATAAACTTTCTATTCAGTTAGAAGAAATGGAAGCAAAGTTTGTCGACTTTGATGATTTTATTCTACAAATTAATGATAAAAGAGAAGAAGTATATGGGCATTTTCAAACCAAAAGTGTACAATTAACCGAGGCAAAAAACAAAAGAACTACTCAATTGTTCCAATCAGCTGAACGCATTTTAAAAGGCGTAAAAAATAAAGCAACTAACTTTTCAACTGAAATAGAAATTAATGGTTACTTTGCTTCTGATTTAATGATTGAAAAAGTTCGTGATATTGCGAGTCAATTAAAAGATTTAAACGACAGTAATAAAGCTGAAGAAATAAATACTTTATTAAAAACAGCACAGCAAGAATCCATTAGAAAATTAAAAGATAAAAATGAGATTTATGAAGATGGCGATGCTGTAATTGCTTTTGGAGATTACAAATTTGCTGTAAACAAACAAAAATTAGATTTAACTTTGGTTTTAAAAGACCAACAATACTTCTATCATTTAACCGGAACCAACTTTTACCAACCTATCGAGTTTAAAGAAATAGATAATTATAAAGAAGTTTGGAATCAAGAATATATTTCTGAAAATCAAAAAGTAAAACGATTTGAATATATGGCTTGGGAAATCTTTCTAGAGCAACAAGATATTGTTCCCGAGTCTGTAAACAAACAAATAGTTCAGGAGTTTATGACTTCTCATTTTGGTGAAGGTTTAGTTAAAGGGGTTCATGATGCGGATGCTTTGATTCTTTTACAAAATTTACAACAATTAAATAATCAATTGGGCCTTTTAAAATATACCCCATCAGAAAGGGCTTTAGCACAATTATTTTGGTTTTTCTTAGAAGAAGAAGACAAAGTCTTTTATGAAAAACAATTCAGCGCTGTACGCTTGTTAAAAGAAACGTTTGCTAATGCCGAACAGTTTAAATATTTAAATAAACGTCTTTCAGAAAAAATTGAAGAATTCAATACTTCATTTGATGGTTTTGATTTTGTTTCTGCTTATCGATCTGCTGTATATCTCAAAGAAGAAAATAGAAATGCATTTTCTATTTCTAGAATAGCAGCAGATATTTATGAAAGTTTTTTTAAAAGTTTAAAAGAAAAAGGAAAAGACATCGTTTTTATCAATCAAATTAAGGATTTATACAATTATCCTTCCGCTTGCTACAGTATTGTAGAAAATGCTTTACAAACATTTATAATTGAAGGAAATTATAGCATTTCTCATAGTATTATAGAAGAAGTAGCTGCTTTTGTATTGACGCAAAATTATCACCCAGATCAAATAGTAAATGTCAATTCGTCTGTTGAAATTACTGAGTTAAAATCATTAGAAAACAATTTTGTTTATGTATTAGATTATTATGAGTTTTCCTCTCGTCTTGATTATTTTCATTCTAAACTTAAACCATTATTTTTAGACTTACAACTACTTAAAAAACAATGGATTGAAAAAAAGAAAAAAGAAATTAAACTGCATACATTCCATTCTCAAGTACTAACTTCGTTTGTGAGAAATAAGTTAATCAATGATGTATATTTCCCATTAATAGGTGCTAATTTATCCAAACAATTAGGCGCATTAGGAGAAAATAAAAGAACCGATAGAATGGGAATGCTTTTATTAATTTCGCCACCTGGATATGGTAAAACTACTTTAATGGAATACATTGCTGATCGAATGGGATTAGTATTTATGAAAATTAATGGTCCTTCTATTGGCCATGACATTACTTCAACAGATCCAAATGAAGCTAAAAATGCTGGAGCCAAACAAGAATTAGATAAATTGAATCTTGCCTTTGAAATGGGAGATAATGTAATGCTATATTTAGACGATATTCAACATTGTAATCCAGAATTTTTGCAAAAATTTATTTCTTTAGCTGATGGACAAAGAAAAATTGAAGGAATTTATAATGGAGAAGCCAAAACTTATGATTTACGATCCAAACGTTTCTGCTTAGTAATGGCAGGAAATCCTTATACTGAAAGTGGGGATAAATTTCAAATTCCAGATATGTTAGCTAATCGAGCTGACACTTACAATTTAGGTGACATTTCAGGGGCAAGAAACGATTTGTTTGATCTAAGTTTAATTGAAAATGCCTTAATGTCGAACGAATTCATGGTCAGATTAACACAACCTGCCTATCAAAATTTGTATAAATTATATAATGCTATTATGGAAAATAATACTAACTATGATTTAGAAGGTAATTTTTCATCACAAGAAATAGAAGATTTTAAACAAGTTTTACTAAAAACCATCCAAGTAAGAAATACCGTTCTAAAAGCTAATGCTTTGTACATCAAATCTGCTGCTATGGCTGATGAATATCGAAATGAACCTAATTTTAAATTACAAGGCTCTTATCGTGACATGAATAAGTTAGTAGCAAAAATTCAGCCTATTTTAACTGAAAAAGAAGTAGAAACTATTGTTTTAAATCATTATCAAAATGAATCTCAAACTTTAACCACTGGTGCTGAAGCTAACTTATTAAAGTTAAAAGAATTGATGCAAATTCAAACTGAAGACGAACAAAAGCGTTGGGAGGAAATCAAAACTACTTTTATGAAAAACAAAGTATTAAAAGGGTTAGGTGGTGATGATAGAATGGCTCAAATTGTAGCTTTACTTTCTGAATTTTCAGAAGGTTTGAATGGCATTAAAGAGGTATTAAAGAAATAAAAATAAAGACTCCTATATTTATATTAAAATTAGGAGGTCTTTATTTTCTTTTTAAAATTTTATTGACCAATATTTGTTCCTTTTTATACACAAAATAAGCATAAAACAAAATTGCAATTATTCCAAAAATATACGTTTCTCTTAAAATTTCTATATAGAAAGACAAAGCACTTAAAATAATAGATAATCCTAAATACATAACTATTTTACTTTTATCATAAGGTATGGGATATTTTTTTTGACCTAACTTATACGATATAAACATCATCGTTCCATAGGCTAAAATAGTAGCTATTGCAGAACCTACAAATCCAATAAGTGGTATTAAAATTATATTTAAAAGTAAAGTGACTATTGCTCCAACTATTGAAATATAGGCCCCAATTTTTGTTTTATCGATTAATTTATACCAAACGGAAAGATTGGTATAAATGCCTAAAAAGAAATTAGCTATAACAATTAAAGGCACAATATTCATCGCCATCCAATATTCTGATTTTGGCACTAATAGCAACTTTAAAACATCCGCAAATACAATAACTCCTAAGGAAATAAAGGAACCAAAAATGACAAAGTATTTTGTGATTTCAGCGTAGGTTTGAGGCGCATTTTCATTTTTAGCATGACTAAAGAAAAAGGGTTCAATACCTAATGTATAAGCCGTTCTGAAAAGCACCATAAACATTCCTATTTTATAACAAGCAGAATAGGCTCCAATATCGGATAAAGGAACATGCATCCATTTTAAGAGAATCTTATCAAAATGTTCATTAATAGCAAAGGCAATTCCTGCTATTAAAATAGGAAATCCATAATGAATCATTCTTTTCCAAAGTAAAGTGTCAAATTTCCAATGCAACTTGAAATAATTTGGTAACAAAACAACCAAAGTAAATAAACTAGCTATTAAATTTGAAATAAAAATATACCCTATTTGAAAATCTGCAACATAAATACTTCTTAAAAAACTTATCTCTTCCTGCCATTTGGGTAACAATACGATAAAGAAAACATTCAATACTAAATTAATAGCTACGTTAGCAATTTTTATGGCTGCATATTTTATAGGTCTTCCTTCGGCTCTTAATTTTGAAAATGGAATGATTACTAATGCATCTAAAGCTAAGATTAAAAGGGTATAAAAAATATAATCCTCTTTTATTTCACTCCATTGAGCAATATTTTGTCTAAAAATAAATCCTAAAATTAAAAATACAACGGTAGAAATCAAAAGAGAAATTGTACTGGTAGAGATAACCTTTTGTTTATTCTCTTCTGTATTATAAAAACGAAAAAAGGCCGTTTCCATTCCATAAGACAAAACCACATTAAAAAAAATCAGATAAGAAAAAATTACAGAAACTTCACCGTATTCTTCAGCTGGCATGTAATCGACATATAGTCTTACCAATAGAAAACTTAACATTCTAGGTAAAACCGTTGCTATACCATAAATGGCTGTTTGATTTAGAAGTTTTTTATACAGACTCAATTGAAAAATAGTTTATCTCGAAACAAAAGTAATTAAATCTTTTGTTTATTCCTCATTATTCTTTGGCTTCATAGATGGATAAGCTAATAACTCCTTCTCCTTTACATTTTCAAACTTTTGAACTATCCTCTTGTTATTTACTGTAAATGTAATAATTGCTTCATTGGTCTTTAATTTAGTTGCTGGAGCCTGATTTCCATATTCTTTCTGCGGATTTTCATCAAGTATCATATCATTTAATGGTGTTCTCATGTGAGCCACATAACTGGTCTCCGAAATTTTTTCAATTATTGCATCATAAACATCGTATCTTACATTTTCTAGAAAAATATCTTTGTTTAATGCTTCCTTTAATTCAATATAAAAATCGATGCCACTTCCTCCTCCTTTAATTCCAGCCACCCATTTTTGATAATATAATTCCTTAATTGGTAAAAGGGTATCTTGAGAATTATTTTCTTGGATTACAACCACCTTTTCTTGGTGTGCAACCCTTTCTTTTGTACTATTACAAGAAATGATAGATATGAAACTTATAAACCAGCTAATACATTTATACATTCTATTATTTTATTTTAATTATAATTAAAAACTAGCAAAAAAAGAGCCAAAAACAACTAATCCTTATTTAATAACGTTTCATTAAATAAGTTTAGTATTCTACTGTACTCATCTATCCAAGAATAGGTCTCTTTAAAACCATGTTCTTCTACTGGAAAAATGGCTAAGTCCCAATTTTTCTTTTTTAGTTCTATAAATCGTTGCGATAAACGTACTACATCTTGAAATTGTACATTATCATCAACCATTCCGTGTAGCATTACTAATCGATCTTGTAAATTTTCCGCAAAGTAAATTGGAGAGCTTCTTCTATAAGCGATACTATCCGTTTCTGGAAAATTCAAAATATTTGCGGTATACCCTTGATTATAATGCGCCCAATCGGTAACCGAACGCAATGCTGCACCCGCTTTAAATGTATTCGGCTGGGTTAATAAAGCCATTAGTGTAATAAAACCACCATAAGATCCACCGTAAATACCCACTTTATTGGCGTCTATTCCTAAAGTATTGACCAAGTATTCTTTTCCATCTAATTGATCGGATAAATCTAAACCACCCATATGCCTGTAGATTCCTGTTCTTACTGCTCTACCATAACCATCACTTCCTCTATAATCGATATCTAAAACGGTATATCCTAAATCGGATAATAAATTATGAAACATATATTCTCTGTGATACGAACTCCAGTAATTGTGTGCATTTTGCAAATAACCAGCACCATGAACAAAAATCACAGCTGCTTTATTCTTGTTCTCTTCCTTTGGTTGATACAATCTCGCATTCACTGATGCTCCGTCTTTCGCTTTAAAAGTAATCACCTCTGGAGTTTTCCAAGAATACGCTTCAAAGGCTTTAGTAGTAGAATGTGTAATTTGTTTTAAGGTTGCTTTTTCTTTCGTATCAGCCACATATATTTCCCATGGTTTATTTTTATAAGAATAACGTACCGCCATTTTTTTCTCATCTGGAGAAAGCACCACTTCATGTGCTCCATCTGCATTTAAAATAGGAGTTATTTTTTTAGAAGCAATCTCTAACTTATAAAATTCTCTATTCCCAGGATGATTCGTATTCGTTGTTATATAAAAGCTTTTTCCGTCAAGCGAAAGTGACGCTTCTCTAACTTCCCAATTCCCAGTTGTAAGTTGGTTTTTCTTCTTTGTGTTTAAATTGATGGTATACAAGTGAGAAAAGCCTGAAGCTTCCGATTGAAAATAAACCGTTTCTCCATCATTTAAAAAGCCTAAAACACCACCTCCAAAAGAATAATTTGGTATTCCAGGTCCACCTATCCAAGCTTCATCATGCTGATGATCTACTTCCGTAATTTTTCCTGTTGCTAAGTCTAAAGTCATAATCCACCTGTCTTTATTATCTTGACTTCTAGCTTCAAAAACTGCTTTCGTTCCTTTTTTATTATATATAGGTGCTACCATAACGATTGGCTTTTCTGATGCTTCTTTTTCTTTTAATTCGGGATACTCTTGATAGTATTCAGGATGTTTTTTAATCCCTGATAAATGCGCAAATGACACATAATAAACCGTATCTTTTTCGATATCAAAAATTCCCATTCTATGAGAACTTAGGTTAGTGACTGAAACTTTTGAACGAGCCGATTCACTTTTTGTATAGCCATTTTCCGTAATAAAATGTTCCACATTCGTTTCTTTGGAATTCGGATAATCGGATAATCGAAAGGTGACAAACTTTCCATCTGGAGAAGGTTTTAATTGTTCTAAAGAAGCACCTCCATAAAAGATGGATTTAGGTAAATCAGAAGGATTCTTTTTGGATTTTTCGGCAAACCAATCATTTTTTGCTTTATTATCTTTTATATATTGAAATAACTCCTCTTGTTGTTTTTCTAAATAAGTAGGTTCCTTTTCTTTTTTGGAACTTTCGGAACCGGTTCTGAAATTAGTTATTTGTTTAAAGTAGAAATCTTTGGTATTCAATTGATATACATTTCGGTTCATTTGAAAAAAAACAATCGCTGGATCAACCGCTCTTTCCACTGCATAAATGCGCTCGTTTGAAAGATAAACAGGCTTGCTTTTTTTTGTCTTTTTATCATAACAATATAAGTTGCCTCTTTTTGTATAAAATACTTCTTCAAATTCTCTTTGAGATTCCATATTTACAGTAGAATAATCAAAGGTATTTTCATCCAACACTTTTGGCTCTTGCATTCCAGATTGCCAATAATAGGTACTTGCTGAAATTTCATTTTTGGGATTCCATTCAAAATAAAGTGTATTCCCATCGGCAGACCAACGTTGATTATAGGGTTGATGACCAATAAAATCATCTCCTTTCATGATTTCTTCTAAGGGAAGGGTTTGTGCTTGTACAAATACTGAGGAGAAAATAAAAAGAGAGAAAAAGTACTTTTTCATGCTATTGTTTTTGGTAGAAACAAATATAAAAAATAAAAAAGAGCCAAATTTCTTTGACTCTTAATCTATATGATAAAGATTTGTTAAAACTCAAAAGCTAGAGAGGTTGCAACAAAAAAGTTGGTTGTCGTTGTGCCTGTATCTTTTGTAAAAATAGGTTCATCAGAATCAAACCATTTTGCTTCCGTTCTTAATTTTAATTTAGAATTTGGAATAAAATCTATATTAAAAGAAGCGCCAAATACTTCAAAAGGAGCACCTACTCCTACAATCACGTTCTCTTGATCTTCGAAATATTCTGCTCTAGCAGCCACATTCCATTTTTGAGAAATGGCATATTGCGTTATTAAAGTAATCGTTTTCCAATCTTGGAAATCATCTCCTGCTAAGTTTCTTTGGTAACCCATATCAAAACCAGCAATTGTTTTCCATTTGTCATTCCAAGCATAATCCACATACAAATCGTTGAAATATCTTGTTCTTAAAACATCTACTGCAACCGGTTCGTCACCGATAAAAGTACTCCAATTAATGGTTGTTTTTTCATTGGGTGTATACACTACTTGTGTTCCAAAAGTAGGCAATGCTTTATTATTTGGTTTTTCTATACGTTGCCAACCATTTGTAGTAACAAAAGCCAAACTCCAAGAATCATTAGGTGCATAGTTGTATTTTACACCTGTGAAATAAAAAGGAGAGCTTTCAGCCATAATCGAACGTGTTAACGTAAGATTAGAAAAAGTTGAAGCGGATTCAAACCCAATATAAGAAGGCATAATACCGGCTTCGACTACATGTTTTTTATCTGAATCTAAATAAACCCCTAAATAAGCTTCATGGAATAATTTTAAACTTTCAGCGGTATAATTATCGTCTACATAAGTACCTGCTTGAATGGCAATATTAGCATACACATTTTCATAACTAATTGTAGAGCGTAACATTCCAATATTGATATTAAATTCATTATGTCTACTGTGATTGTAAATCCATCCTAAGCGTGTAGGTGAGGTGGGTTGATTGAAATCGTAACCATAAAACGCTTCTAAATATCCAGAAACATCAATTTTTACTTTACTTTCCTCTGGATTTGTTTCTTGAGCGAAAACACCCGTTGTAATAACTAAAAATAGGGCTTTTAAAAAATTCTTATTCATTGTATATAATTAAATTAGATATAAAATTGGATGGGTTCATCCAATTCAAGTGGGTTAAAAAATGGCTTTTTGTCTTTTTATTCTTCTTGTTTTTTATAAAAGACTTGCGCTACGGTTTCCATAGGTTCTGGAATGTCTTCTTCTGTAATGGTGCGCAATGCTTTTTTAGAAATTCTTTTTAGCAAGACAATTCTATTGGCTTGTTTTTGAATCACTTTTTCAAAAACATTTCTTATCACTCTGGCATTACCAAAACTATCATCTCGTTTTTCAAATAACAGTTCAAAGGTATCTTTTAGCTTTTCTTTGGCTTCCTCAGTTAGAATAAAATCTGATTTTTTACAATAGATTTCAAAAATGGCAAATAACTCATCTGGTGAAAAATGATCAAAATGAAAATAACGATTAAAACGAGAACGCAATCCTGGATTAGAATCTATGAATACTTGCATGGGTTCATCATAACCTGCCACCACAACTGCAAAATCATCTCGGAAATCTTCCATTCGTTTCAACAAGGTATTGACCGCTTCCGCACCATAATCATTCCCTAGATTCTGACTTAAAGCATAGGCTTCGTCTATAAATAAAACACCTCCTTTGGCTTCAGTTACGATGGCATCCACTTTAGTAGCAGTTTGTCCTACATAACCTGCCACCATACCTTCCCGATCGGTTTCAATCATTTGTCCTTGAGATAAAAAATCCAATTGTTTGAAAATTCTTCCCAGTAAACGAGCTACCGTTGTTTTTCCTGTTCCTGGAGGACCAAGAAAAACAGTATGCAAGGTAATTTCAATGTTTTTCAATCCTTGAGCGGTTCTTTTCTGTTGCACTTTTAAAAGATTAACCAATTCCGAAACGTCTTTTTTTACATTTTCCAAACCAATTAACTCGTGCAATTCTTCTAACACTTTTTCTAAGGAATCGTTTTCTACTTCATACTCTTGATGCAAATTAAAATCGACTCCTAAAATTGCAGCTGTATTTTGATTTTTATGAATATCAAAGTCACAAACTAAAGCTAAAAAAGAAGCAAAAATTTGCTGCATTTCTTTCCATTTGTGATGCTTCTTTTGTTTCAGATACTGCAACAAATAGGTTTTGCTTTGGCTTAAATCAAATAAAATATTCTCTTGTAGAATTGTGTTGAAATGACTTTTAAAAGCATTGGTTGCGACCAATTTATTTAAGTTTTCCAATTCCTTTTCGTCTGCAAAATGTTGATTTCGAATAGCATCATAATAATACGCCAATCCAAACTGTGCTTTTTCAGAAAGATTTTTAACTTTACTAAATACATAAATCAAATCTGAAAGGAGTATTTTCTCTGTTTTTAATAAAAGTTTGTGATCGCCTTTTTGAGGCAACAATGTATTTATTTCCGAAATGGTTTGAGTTTCGTTATTTATGGCATCACAAACTGCTAAAGCTTCTGAAGTAGCTTTTTTGAGTTGGTGAATATAATCTACTGTTATTGTCATGAATGTATTTAATTGATGCTGTTTTTTTCTGCCCAAGACAAACTATTGGGTAATTTCATCGTTGAAAATTCGATATGAATAACTCTTCTTCTTGAAGCATTCGTTGTTCTGTTTGAAGCATGAAATAATAAGGGTTTCATTATCATGACACCACCTTTTGCAACATTACAACTTATTTCATTTCTTTCATTTAAATTTAATTCTTCTAAACGAATGATTCCGTTTTTGTGTGATTTAGGAATTATTTTTAATGCTCCATTTTCTTCATTGGTATCGTCTAAATGAATTCTCATGGTAACAATATTTTTTAAAATTTCCTCATTGGGTTGCACCGAAAATTGATTTTGTTTCACCGTCCAATTCGAAAAACCATCAATCTCTAATTTCTTATTAACGGAAATAGTTAAATCTTGATGATAGGCTACAAACCAATTCGATTCTTCAGGTTTATCAAAATAAATGGATTTTACCACAAAATAATTTTTACCAAAAAAACTCTCTAAAATATTTTTTAAAGTAGCATTAAAAAGTAATTTTTCAACGGAAGGTATTTCTTTTAAAAATTGACGAATAGCAAATAAATCTTTGGTTTTTCGAAAAGTTTCTTTTGAAGAATTACTTTCTCTTTCAATTTCCTTTCTAATAGCTTCTATCTCATTGGAAGAAAAAACAGCATCAATTACAGCATAGCCATTTGTTTGAACTTCTTCAACATATTTTTTTGTACTTCTATCAACCATAAAAAACTACGAAAGCATCATTTGATTGATAATTTGCTTGGTTAAGTGTAAATGTTCTTCTCCAAATTCTTTCCAAGCCAAGCCCAATTCTCGTAAATCGAATTTTGCAACAATAGAACCGTATTTTTGTTTTTCACCGTTTACTGTTGGGTAACCAATAACATAAATTACTTGAGCCAGTTCTACTGCTAATTCAATATCATGTGTAGAGAAAATAATCGTATTGTATTCCGAAGTAGAATTTAATAAATCGAAGGATTTTTTTACTTCAATAATATTTCCTACATCAAGTCCTGAAAAAGGTTCGTCCATAACGATGAACTGATCTGAAGAAAAAAGCTGTTCAATAATTGCTGTTCGTTGTCTTTGTCCGCCTGATAATTCATTAGGATACTTATCCGCGAAATTATCTAACCCCCATTTGTGCAAATATTCGATGATTTTTTCTTCCTTTTCAGCATCCGTTAAGCTCGTTTTTCGCAACGCAAATTTTAAGGTTTGATGTACTGTTTTATGTCTAAACAGTGTATATTTTTGGTCTACAAAACCAATATCTCCTTCTTTAATTTCTTTGGCAGCACCTTCTTCATTACTGGTAAAATCTTTAATTAAAATTTTTCCTGTTTTGGGTTCCACCAAACCAGTTAAAGCCTTAAAAAAAGTAGATTTTCCTCTTCCAGAACGGCCTACCACAGCAATCACTTGAGACGTACTGTTATGTCCTTCTCTCACGACATCTTTTTCAACTAAATTGATGTCTTTAATAATAATAGTGTCATCATAAGCAACACTAAGATTTTCTACATATAAAAGCGTTTCCTTGTATTCGAAATCCATAAATTTATATTTTAGAGTATCTAAAAAGTGCTCTTCTTAGAAAGTTAATAAACCAATCTAAGGACAACCCAATTAATAAAATAATAATTTGTAACGCGATGATTCTTCCATGATTCATGAACTTATCAGAATTTTTAATTAAAAATCCAAGTCCGCCTGAAGCTACTACTATAGATTCAACCGTTACAAGCATCATCCAAGTAATCGCTAGATTTTGACGAATCACATCAATTACATAATCTAGCCTTCCTAATACAATAACTTGCCAAAGCACCTCAAAACGATTGCATTTTAACGTTTTAGCATGATCAAATTCTTCTTGAGGAATGTCTTTAACCACAGCAATTAAAGAGGTTGTTAAGAAAGTCGTTAAGAAAATGACCATAATCCAGATTTGCATGTTTCTTGCATCGTGAATGACCATTGCTACATAGAAGGACAAACCTGTAAAAGGTAAAAAACGAAACTTTGTAACAAATTCAGAAATTGGTTTTAATAAAGGAATGGGCCAACTATATGCAAAAAGCAATGCAATAGTTGTGGCTAAAAAAATGGAAAGGAAACACAATTTCAACGAATTGAAAATATGCACCACTAAACCTTCATTATAAAGTTCAGAAAATCCTTTAAAAACTTGTTGTGGGTTTGGAAACAAATGTTTTTCACCAGATGTTCCAACAAACCAAAGTACTAGTAAAAGTACAATCCAAGCTACCAGAATTATCGTTTTCTTTGACTTAGAGATTGTCTGAAAAGGGGTAATTAATTGTATCATGTTATAATAAAAAGAGCTATCAAATACTGATAGCTCTTACTTTTAGTTTATTTATTTCAATAAAGTAATCACTACTCTTCTGTTTTTCGCTTTTCCTTCAGCAGTGCTATTATCTGCTGTAGGCTCATTAGCACCTTTTCCATCAATCATTTGGAAACGATTCAATGGAATACCTTTCTTTCTTAAATAATCTACAACTGCTTCTGCTCTGTCTTTAGATAATTTAATGTTTGAATCTGGATTACCCACATTATCAGTATGCCCAACAATCGTTAATTTCGTATTTTCAGCCTGAATTAATAGGTTGTAAATTTTTTCCAATTCGCTAGAAGAACTTGTTGAAATTTGAGCACTACCTGTATTAAAGTTAATTCTCCATTCCCCTGAAGCCATTACTTCCGTTGCTTGTTCTGTATAATCTGCCTTTTCTGGAGCAGTAGATTGGATATCGTTAATATTTTTAAGGTAAAATAAATTTACAGCATCTTCATAAGCTGATACTTTACCTACGTTTTCATTAAATCCAAATGGATTCAACTCCGTTAAATAAGTCCCAACTTGGTTATAAACCGATTTATATCTATTTACGCCATCAGACAAACCAAAATATTGCATGGCATCCAAGTAATTGAATACTTTAGAACCACCCATATTATAGGTTAATCCGTTTTTAGTTCCTTGTTGTCCTTTGAACATATCGTACCAATATTTAGGGCTTTCCATTTGGTATGTATCTGTTACCGCTTCAGAAGCTCTTACTCTCCAATCGTCATAATTTTTCATTTGATTAGACGCTGTTAAAGCCGATTTTAAAATATTTGAAACAATTTCCGGATTTTGACTTGCCCATTCTTTTAACCCAATTAAGACTGTTGGCATTTGGTTGTTAAATTCTTTTGTAGAAACAATATCCACAAAACCAGATAATTTATCAAAAACCAATTTATCACCGGGTGTCCAAGTAGCACAACCATCAATCTTTCTATTTACTGATTTTCCAGTTAATTTTCCATTAGAAACTTCTTTTAAAGAAACAGTCCAACCTGTAGTTTGAGATTTAATCAATTCTTCAGCCGATTTGATGTAATCATCGTTTTCAGAAGGATAAATATTAACTGCATCCGCATCATAAGTTGCTGGATCTGGGTTTACTTTTAAACCGTTTGCGAAACAATAGTTAACTGTAGTAACCCAATCACCATCACCTAAAACGGCAGAAATAACAGCACCTTTCATAGTTTGTGGATCTGTTTTCCAGCTTGGTGGTCCAATTAGTTTATCTTCACCATAACTCATCCCTACAGCACCCATTACTTGTAAATGATATTTGTCTTTTCCATATTTTTCGTCTAATGATTTTTGTACCGAACTGATATAAAAAGGAGCGCCATCACCCATAATCATTACAGCGAATGCACTTTTATCTGATGTTGGAAATTTAGCACCTTGATCAAATTCTTCAATAAATTTCATTTGCATATTGCGTAATTCAGACAACCAATCTTGACGAATGATTTCTAAGTTTACGCCATTTTTTTCCATTAGAGAACCTTTTGTTGTTTTTGGTCCACCATTAGAAACGATAATTCCAGATTGCGCATTCCAAGCATAACCCGCGATTCTTACTAACGGTTTATTGCTTACTTCGTTTGAAATATCTTTTGTAGGCAATTCAATTTTATCAGCATTTACCACATTGTTTACTTCCGCTTTGTCTAAAGTAATTCCGTCTAATTTTTTTGAAACTTCAGTTCTAAGTCCTGGAGATAAAAAATAGATTGCTCCTAAAATTCCTCCTATACCAAGAATAACAATAAGTAATTCTGATAATGTCGTAAGTTTATTTGTTCTAAGAATTTTTCCCATTATGTATAAAAAATTTAGTTTTAGTTGTTAAAATATATCTCCAAAGCCACCTGCGTTTTGCTTGTCTTCTTTGGACATTTTGTAATTTGGATTCGAATATTTAGTTGAATCTGGGATGGTATTATCACCGGTTTTAATTTTATCTGCTAAAGAATCTAAACGAGAATACAGTTCATCATTATCCACTGAATATTGAGACGTTAAAGTGTCTATATCTAATAAATTTTCTGATGTTCTTGCAATATCTTGAGCAATGGTTGAAGTTACTACTTCTAATGCATACTCTAATTCCCAGTCTTTGGTAAACATCATGGCATTTTTAGCACTTTCAGTAGCTGCTTTTGCATTTTTAGCAAATTCATACTCTTTTCTAAGCATGGTAATTGTGGCATCAAAATCGGCAATTTTAATATCTATAGCTGTTCCTGCCAAAGTTAATTTTCTGTCCATTTTACCTAAGACATTTGCTCTCACTCCATATTTCTGAATAAAACTTTTGCTTTGCTCATATTGATTTGAAATACGTTGCGAATTACTTAATTTCTTAGCCAATTCACTTTGCAAGGCTACATATTCATCCGTATCTTTTGCTCCAGCACCGTGTTGCCTAACCATTTCGTCCATTGCTGATTTTAATTTTTCAGATTGACGTTGCAAGCTTAATAATTCTTCTTGATAATCTTTGGCTTCTTTTTCAGATTTTGAAGCTTCCATTTCCATTTCATTTTTAAGCCCTTTCAGTTTTGCTTTGGTATTCTTAAAAACTTCACGGTTTTTAATCATTTTTTGTTTTTGTTCCTCTAACTCATTAAAAGGATTGCTTTGAATTAAAGCTTTATGAATATTTTTAGCCGTAAAACGCAACGCTTTCATAATTACAGGGAACATAATTACTAAGAAAATCAAGAAAATAGCGGTGGCAGATAATGCGATTACTTGACCTAACATAGTAAATAAAGGCGGAATAATATAAGTCCATGTTAAATAACCTCCAATTCCTAATAATCCGAGAGCGATTGCCCAAAAAAGTCCTTTTTCTCCTTTTTTTAATGAATTTGCTTTTAATGCAATTTCCCCTTTAGATTCATCAAAGTGCTTTAAAATTGGTAATTCTAATAAAGTACTTTTCTCTTGTTCGTATTTATTCATTGATTTTATAAGTATTGATTGATTCCGCTTATGACTAAATTGATTGAATCCACAATTTTTTGTTTCGCAAAATTATTGGCTTCTATTTTTAATTGCAATTCTCTAAGTTCTTGTTCGTTTTTACTATCGATATTTGCTAATAAAGATTTCTTTTCTTGCAATTCTTGCTGCATTTGAAGAATTTTAGCTTCCAAATCAGAAATTGAAACTGTTAAAGATTCTTTTTCTTTTTGAACCAAATTGCTTAAATCCTGTTTTTTCGCATTACCTGTAGTATCATATTTAGTATGTACCTTGTTAATTTCTTCAATATAAAACTTCGATTTTTCTAATAAATATTCTTTCGTTAAATCGGGTTTTATGGATTTACCCATCATAAAAGCCATCTGATAACTTTGCGGATTTGTGATTCCAACTGCTACAACAGATTTGTACATTTCGAAAAAATCAAAATTATCTAAATTTAACGATTCAAATCCTTTTTCATATACATTTAAAATTTCGTTTACAAAAGGGTTCGCAAAATTATCCTGAGATACTTGTGCAATTTTTTCTTCTGGAAATTTATTAATGTGAGTCGTTTGATTAGATAAATTAGGTTGGGTTACTTTTGTAGATTCTTCTTTTTTAGTATCATTTTCAGTTTCGTTTATAAATAAACTTTTCCAATTAAAACCTTCTTTTGACATGAATTAAGTATTATTTGTTTTTAATTATACGCAAAAACTTTGTTAAAGTTACAATTTTAAAAAAAATTCTTGAGTATAGTATTTCAAATATAAATAAAAAAGGCTATTTGGTTTCCCAAATAGCCTAATAAATATATTATAAATAAAACTAACTATTTAAAGCTTCAGCACCTCCTACAATTTCTAGAATTTCTCCAGTAATAGCCGCTTGACGCGCTTTATTATATGTTAATTTTAATTGATTTCTCAATGCTGTTGCATTATCAGTAGCTTTATGCATTGCTGTCATCCTAGCTCCGTGTTCTGATGCAAAAGAATCTCTAACTGCTTTATATAATTGCGTTTTTAAAGATTTTGGTATTAAAGTTAATACAATTTCTTCTTTTGAAGGTTCAAAAATATAATCTGATGAAATTTCTTCACCTCCTGAAATTGGCGCAAGTGGTAAAAATTGTTCTGTTTTAACAACTTGAGTGGCAGCATTTTTAAAATGGTTGTAAACCAATTCGATTTTATCATACTCACCAGCTACAAATTTATCCATTAAAACCTGAGCAACATCAGCTACATTTTCAAAAGTTAATTGATCAAAAATGGCACTTTGATTCTCAACAACTTTATTCGTTTTCTTTAAAACATCATTTCCTTTTTTACCAATTGCAAAAATATCAACGGTTTTTCCTTTATAAAATTCAGTACGACTTTTAACTTCTTTAATAACATTTGAGTTAAAAGCACCACATAAACCTCTGTTAGATGTTATGGCAACGATAAGCACTTTATGTACCTCTCTTTGTTCAGCAAAAGCTCCTCCAGTGTTTCCATCTAGAGTAGCACTTAAGTTTTGTAATAATTCCGTTAATTTTTCTGCATAAGGACGCATTGCAGTAATAGCATCTTGGGCTTTTTTAAGCTTTGCAGCAGAAACCATTTTCATCGCAGACGTAATCTGCATCGTAGATGAAACGGAACTAATTCTATTTCTAATTTCCTTTAAGTTTGCCATTTTTTTAATTTGTCAATTTGACAATTATCAATGTGTCAATTGATTAATCGACACATTGACTAATTGAAAATTAATTAATATTTTGCAGAAATTTCTTTTGCTACTTTAGCTAAAACATCGGTAATATTATCATCAAATTTACCTGCTTTTAATGCATCTAAAGTATCTCTGTGTTTTGCATTTAAATATGCTAAGAAATCTTTTTCAAATTCTTTTACTTTTTCTACTGGAACATCTTTTAATAAGTTTTTTGAACCAGCATAAATAATAGCCACTTGATCTTCTACAGTAAATGGATCATTTACTGCTTGTTTTAAGATTTCTACGTTACGTTTTCCTTTTTCAATTACATTTAAAGTAACGGCATCTAAATCAGAACCAAATTTAGCGAAAGCTTCTAACTCACGATATTGTGCTTGGTCTAATTTTAAAGTACCTGCTACTTTTTTCATCGATTTAATTTGAGCATTACCTCCTACACGAGATACAGAAATACCTACGTTAATTGCAGGACGAACCCCAGAGTTGAATAAATCACCATCTAAGAAAATCTGTCCGTCAGTAATAGAGATAACGTTTGTAGGGATATATGCAGAAACGTCACCAGCTTGTGTTTCAATGATTGGTAAAGCTGTTAATGAACCACCACCTTTAACGATTGGTTTTAACGATTCAGGTAAATCGTTCATGTTTTTAGCAATATCATCATCAGCAATCACTTTAGCAGCACGCTCTAATAATCTTGAGTGTAAGTAGAATACGTCTCCAGGATAAGCCTCACGTCCTGGTGGTCTTCTTAATAATAAAGACACCTCACGGTATGCTACCGCTTGTTTTGATAAATCATCATAAATGATTAATGCAGGACGACCTGTATCACGGAAATATTCTCCAATTGATGCACCAGCGAATGGAGCATAAACTTGCATTGCAGCAGGGTCAGAAGCATTAGCAGCAACAATTACTGTGTAAGCCATAGCTCCTTTTTCCTCTAATGTTTTTGCAATTGCAGCAACTGTAGAAGCTTTTTGACCTACAGCTACATATATACAATATACTGGTTTCCCAGCATCATAAAATTCTTTTTGATTTAAGATGGTGTCAATACAAACTGTTGTTTTACCTGTTTGACGGTCACCAATAACTAACTCACGTTGTCCTCTACCCACTGGAATCATCGCATCAATTGCTTTGATACCTGTTTGTAATGGTTCTGTAACTGGTTGACGGAAGATAACTCCAGGCGCTTTTCTTTCTAATGGCATCTCATATAACTCACCACCAATTGCACCTTTACCATCGATTGGGTTACCTAAAGTATCTACAACACGACCTACGATTTCTTCACCTACTTTAAGAGATGCAATACGTTGTGTTCTTTTTACATTTGAACCTTCTCTTATACCAGTAGATGGTCCTAATAATACCACACCAACATTGTCTTCTTCTAAGTTCAATACAATTCCTTCCAATCCATTATCAAATTGAACTAACTCACCGTATTGAGCATTAGATAATCCATACACACGTGCAATACCGTCACCTACTTGAAGTACTGTTCCAACTTCTTCTAATGAAGTACCAGATTGAAAACCTGATAATTGCTTTTTTAATATTGCTGATATCTCAGCAGGTTTAATTTCAGCCATTTTAATTTATAATTTTAACACTTAAAGAAGTGCGATCACTATTATTAATTACTAAACTCTCTTTTTAATTGTTGTAAACTATTTACAACAGAAGCATTATATTGTTTGTCACCTATTCGTAATACAAACCCACCAATAATAGATGGATCTACAATATTCTTAAGTGTTATTTTTTTATTTGAAAAACTAGCAATCTTAGCTAATACTTTTTCTTCTAAATCTTTTGTAATTGGAAATGCTGTAGTAACTATAGCAGTTTCCATATTATTCAATTCATCAAACAAAGTATTGTACTGAGAAGCAATGGTTGCTAAAATTTCGAATCTGCTATTTTCTTGTAGCAAACGAAATAATTCTTTAGTTTCTCCTTGTGCTGAAGCAAATACTTCAGATATAGCAGCAAACTTAGTAGGCCCTTTTACAACAGGACTTTTCAAAAAATCTTTCAATTCTTTGCTTTCTTTTACAGCAGCAACAATTTGTAACATATCGTTATTTACTTGTGCTGTTGTATTGTTTGCTTGTGCAATATCTAGAATAGCCTTAGCATATCGGATAGCTGCTCTACTGGTTGCCATAATTAACTTAATTTAGCATCAGCTAACATTTTCTCAACTAATTTAGCTTGAGCGTCATTGTTAGCTAATTCTCCTTTTAATATTTTTTCTGCAATTTCTAAAGACAAAGTAGAAACCTGAGATTTAATTTCAGCCATAGCTGCATTTTTCTCACCTTCAATAGTTGCTTTTGCTTGAGCAATCATTTTTTCACCTTGTGCTTGTGCTTCTTCTTTAGCGTCTGCAATCATTTTTTCTTTAATTTCACGCGCTTCTTTTATCATGGTATCTCTCTCTGCACGAGCTTCTGCTAATAATTTCTCATTATCAGCTTTTAAATTTTGCATGTCTTTTTTAGCGTTTTCAGCTGCTAACAAAGCATTTTTAATTCCTTCTTCACGTTCTGTGATAGAATTCATAATTGGTTTCCATGCAAATTTAACTAATAATATGATTAATATTACTAAAATTAATGCTTGCCAAAAAAACAATCCAAATGAAAAATCGTTAATTAATTTATCCATTGTTGAAAATTATATTTATTCGTTTAATTTCTTTTTAAAAACAAGACCTGCAACCAACCGTTGCAGATCTTTGTAATTTGTTTTAATTAAGCTTTTCCTAAGATTAAAGCAGCGAATGCTAAACCTTCTAATAAAGCCGCAATAATAATCATAGCTGTTTGAATTTTTCCAGCAGCTTCTGGTTGACGAGCAATAGCATCCATTGCAGATCCACCGATTTTACCTAAACCTAAACCAGCACCGATTACTACTAAACCTGCACCTACTAACATTGGAATTTCCATAGTGTGTATATATAATAATTAAACAAAAATTCTAAATTTAAACTAAAGCATTATCATGCTCTCCTAATAAATCCTCACTATGGTGTTCATCATGATGATGATCTTGCACTGCCATACCAATAAATAATGACGACAACATAGTAAAAATAAACGCTTGTAAAAATGCCACTAATATTTCAATAACAGAAATAAACAATGTAAGCGCTAATGAAATTGACATATCTGCTGCTAAATTTTTACCCACAAAAATCATCGCGATCAAACTCATAATAACTACGTGACCTGCTGTAATATTTGCAAATAAACGAATTAATAATGCAAATGGTTTAGTCAATGTTCCTAATAATTCAATAGGCATTAAGATTATTTTCATTGGAACTGGTACACCTGGCATCCAGAAAATGTGTTTCCAATAATCTTTGTTAGCGCTAACTTGTGTAATTATAAAAGTAAACAAAGCCAAACAAACCGTAACAGCAATATTTCCAGTTACATTAATCCCTAGTGGAGTCATTCCTAATAAATTCAACAACCAAATAAAGAAAAATACGGTTAATAAAAAGCCCATATATTTTCTATATTTTTTTTCTCCAATATTTGGTATCGCGATTTCTTCACGAATAAAGATAATCAACGGCTCTAAAATTCTTCCAAATCCTGTTGGAATTGGTCCTTTTTTATACGATTTTGCCAAACCTATGAACATAAATAACAATAATGCTGAAGTAAACAACATGGAAACCACATTTTTAGTTATTGAGAAATCCAATGGTTTTTCATTTGTTGGATGATGGTGCTCATCATAATTCAATTGTCCTTCCGCATTTGTTTTATAAATTTTACCATGATGTAAAGCATAGTAATTTCCATTTACTTCCGCAATTTCTTCTCCATGATGAAATTTGGAAGAAGAAAAAACTTGTACACCTGCTTCTTTATCAAATAAAATTACTGGTAAAGAAAACCCATAATGTTTTCCTTCTTTTTCATCAGAAAAGAATGTAAAATCGTGAGAATCTTGTAAGTGATGCTCTATGTAAGCATTAACTTTATCTTTTTTATCTAAAGACTCTGCTTCTCCGTGTCCTTCTCCATGAGCCTTATGAGCTTCAATGTGAGATTCGTGAGTAGTTTCAGTAGCTACATGAGTAGAATCTGAAATGGTATTAGCAGAACTAAAAAAGGGTAGTATCGCTACTGCGAAGGCTACAAATAAATGAAGTGGTCTTTTTGAAATCACCATAACGTTATAAAATGTTCTTTTTACGGTCGTTAAAAATTTTTGCAAAAGTACAATTTTAATTAATATTTCAAGTTTCTAAAATACTTTTTTTTGAGAATTTATCATTTTTTTTATCTAATAGTTGTTTTTGTTTAACAATCTCGCTGTAAAATAGACATCTATACATAAATAAAGAATAAACAAAATAAAAAAATAGCTTTTTTCGAATGTGTTCACTGGTTCACTATTTAATACGGGTGCTATAAAAATATAACAAGCTATCACTTTAAGTGTTAAGGTAACCAAAAAAACATAGCCTAAGATCGCTTCATTCTTACTTTTAACAAAATCATGAACCAATAATAAAATGGTACTACTAATGCTTAAAAAAGCAAAAATTTGATGGAAACTATAGTGCGTGTTTTCAAAATCATTTGCCCATTGAAAAACTGCAACTGCTAATCTATTGGCTAAATAAATAATAATAAGAAATAAAATATATTGTAGGTATAATGCTTTATTGAATTTCATTTAAGATTCTATTGATTGAATTGATACTATTTCTCTCCTTTATTAATTTGATTGACTTGCTTAATCACAAAATACAAAGCTACAAACACACCCAATAAAACACTTACCTTTTGAATGTAATGGGTTTGGTATTTTTCATCTAAAAAAACACCTAAATAATTAAAGCCAAAAATTACAACTCCCATTTGAAAAGGAATCGTAAGTAATGCCAACCATTTATTGTACTTGTTATTTTTCATTTCACAAATATAAAATAAAAAAGAGGTTGCAAAATACAACCTCTTATTATAGTTTAACAAAACAACTTTTAGGTTGGTAGTTTTTTTGATTTTATTAAAGATACCAGCGGGACGGACGCGCTAGTGTCTTCCCAATAGGCTAAAACTTGATTTTGGTTATTTAATAATTGATAAAATGAAAATTAATAAAATGAAATTAATAAATAAATAAGTTTTTATAAAACGCTTATAAATATTTAAGTTAAGGACTTGTAATTTAAAAGACCCTAAAATAATTAAATCACATAAAATATTAACAAGTAAAAAACTAAATTTTAAAATTATTATTACTTCTGGGACACCATTAAAAAGGTCTTTCTTTTCTTTAGATACGATTTCTAAATTCTCACAAATATATTTTGATAAAAAAAACATTTGTTCTTGAAAAAGAAACCAAATTGAAATTTTAAAACCAATAACTGTTATTACTATTATTATCTTTTTATAATTTAACATAATATTATTTGATTTTACTACTAACAAGTTTACCTTTATCATTATACATGTATCTTGTATTATCATCTATAAAAATATTCTCATAGATTTTACCTCTACCTAAAGAAGTTAATCCATTAATTGAAATTTTATAAATTCCTGTTTTTGCTTTAAAAATAGATATAGTAGAATTATCTTTTAAAGCTGCTCCAGTAAAAAATCCTTTTGTTCGAATTGTAAAAACACCTTTTTTTACCATTGTAATTGATTTAATATAATCCCCAGTATCTGGATTTATAAAAGAAAATGCGTCACCATTAATATAATCCCCAGGTTTCATACCTGCTAAAATTTTATCAATAATAATTTCAGCAGTATCATTATCATTAACCCCCAGTGTTTTCAATGTATGTTCTTTACCACTTTTTTGAAATAATCCATTTTTATGCATCGCATGATTCAACCCACTCACCACAAAACCGGTTGCCGCTCCTGTCCAAAAGTTTCCTCCTGTTAATGCCGCTCCTGCACCACCACTTATGGTTCCAAAGGTTAAAATACCTACTGTGCTTTGCGAGAATTTACCTCCAAGACCTGCCCAACTTTCACCTTCTGTTGCTAATTTACCTCCTGTCCATAACCCAGATGCCATACTACTCAAGGCTCCAGCAGCAAAACTTTGAAAGAAATCGCCTCCTTGTACACCAGAAATAAAACCTTGCGAAGTACCATGTGCCAATGTTTGAAAGACAAATCGTGTGCCAAATTGTTTTATCCCATCTGCAGCTTCTCCAATACCAAAAGAAATTGCTCCACTTAATGCTCCCATGAAGGATGCTTTTACAAAACCTCCTGGTGTAAAAGGAACATCCGCCAATAATGCTGTTAAAGTATAACTGGTAGCGCTTATTACGGCTCCTACTATAACTGCAACTAGTATATCTGCAATTTCTCCACTTGGATCGTTGTATTTTAATGGATTGTTTAATACATATCCATAGCGATTGTAGTTTTGGGTGTTGTAAGGATCTTGTATGTTGTTATCAGGTTGTAAGAAACGGTGTAATTTCGCATCATACAAACGCCCGTTCATATGCACCAGTCCCACACTTGTTAAATGTTCGTGACCTGTATATCCTCTATCTAATACAGAAAAGTTAGTTAAAATTGCGCCTTGTCCATCAACTACCTTTATTACTTCTCCCCATGCATCAAACAAACGTTTCTCGACTACATTTCCTGAAATATCGGTAATAGCTACAATACTTCCTAGATAATCTCTATGTAAGAATAAATATTCTCCTGTAGTACCATCTGTTTTATATACTACTGGTGCGGTATATCCATCACCACCCACATAAGTAACAAACTCTACTTCATCTGTAAAAGTATTGTGCTTAATTTCCATACTACCTTCTACCGAATAATATTTACGGTACTGACGCTGCATTTTATCGGCTTGTGTGCCACCATAAAACATTGCACTACGGTTATTTGCATGGTTGTAAGTAAAACTGATTCTATCTACTCCTGTTTCATAAATCTCAAATGGACTCTTCCAAGTGTTATAGGAGATATTTAATTGCCTTTCTGTAGGAGTCGCTTCACTTGTTTTTCTAATTTGAATGTCATCAAACCATAAAATACCCGTACTATTATTATCTAAACGAATACTTAATTTCTTGATATTAGCTGGTACTAAAAAGGTCTTTTCAATTTTAAGCCATTCCGTAGAAGTAGCCATCTGTACTTGATCCACTAAAGTAAAATAACCTGTTTCATTTTCTGTTTTCATAAACAAGAAAATTTCAGCTTGCGGATTACTTCCATCACTCTTAACCCAAGCAGAATAGGTATACTCGGTAGGCACTTGATTGTCTATTTTTACCCAATCTTCTGAATTAACAACTTTCTCTCCTGTGGTCGTATTATTAATTTTAAACGAAGTTGTTCCACTATGAGATACCGTACTATCAAAACTAAAGACGCTTGGCTCATAATTAAACCAACCCATTTGTTTTTCCATATCGTCATTAAATAATCCCAATCTATTTTGATAGTATGCTTTTGCTTCTGCCGTTACATCTATAGAGGTATTTTGATATTTTTTTGATGTGTTACTATAATTGTAAGTACCTAGAGTATTTTGTTTAATACGGCCATCATTCTCATAGATTTGTTGCACTTGCACTCCTTTTGCATTGGTATAATGTGTTAAGCGGTCTAAGTTATCGTATTGAAAATTCTCTGTCCAATTAAACAAGGTATTGGTTCTTGAAGTCAAATTCCCTCTTTGTGGTTCAAAGGTTGTATATAAATTTACAACGTCTTCAAATGGAGTTACATTTTCTTTAAAATGTCTTGAATGTTGTAGATATCCAAATTGGTCATATCCTAGATTTAGACCAATATTGTTCCCGTAGTTGGCACTGGTTAATTGTCCTCTTGCATTAACGGCATTGGTTTGCCATAAAACATGATTCGAATCAGCATCTAATACTTGCCAATGATAACCATTTTTATAGGTGTTTCTAAACCATTTGTTAGATTGCTTTCCATTGGTTTGATTAACCATATTGTAAAACTCTCTTTCTGATCTTCCAAAAGCATCATATTGTGTTTGTCTTTCAAAATAAGCAAGCGGTTTTGTTTCAATAGCTTTGATTAATCGTTTATAATTATCATAAGTATATATATGTTCGTCAAAAGTGGAATTTATAAAATCTTCAAATTTACTATAGGTAATTAATTTGCTAGTTGGGTCATAAGTAAAGGTTTCTTTAGAATTTGTATTTGTACCTACAATGGTCTTTTCAGTTATTTTACCAAAATTATCGTAGGTCATTCTCGTAACACCATTTGGTGTGCTTTCATAATAACTCTCTCCTAAAACATTTTGTTTGTATTCATACGTTCCTGCTGAAGGGTCTATTAATTTTGTACGTCTTCCCCACTCATCATATTCCATCTGAACTTTTGACCCACCATAGTCGGATTCTTTTAAATTACCATTTGCATAATATTTAAAATTAATTACGCCTCCATTATCAGAAGAAGATACGACATGTCCGTTTGCATTTTTAGTAGAACTCGTTGTCTTTGTACCATCTGTACCCGTAACGGTTAAGCCTGAATATGTAAGAGTCGTTGTTAAACCTGTAGGCGCTACGGTGCTCACTAATCGATTATAATCATCATAAGAAGATACCGTCCATAAAGATGGTGTGCTTGTATAGGGTTCACTTTCTTTAAATTTTCTTCCTTTACTATCGTATTCTACACTTGTATAAGACCAAGTACCATCTATTAATTTGGCACCCTTCTTTTTAATTCTTCCTAATGCATCGCTAATTTCAACACTACTACTTCCATCATCTCCATTTTTAGTAACTGTGTATTCGTTACTTTGTTTCGCGTAACTGATGTTTACATTTTTATTTAAATAATCTGTTATTTTAATCACTTTACCCCAATTATCATATACTGTTTTACTAGTTAAATCATAAGGTGATTTTACTTCTGTAACTAAACCGTATATTGGGTTATAGGATACATTGGTAGATACCAAGCCTTCTATATCTTTAGTTGTTTTTACAAAACGCTCTGTCGCATCATAGGTATATTCTACTACTCTAGGTGCACTTAGTGCTATTGGAGCCAAATATCCACTACTACTTATTGTTTTTTTCGTTAAATTACCTACCGCATTATATTCGTAATCTTCTACTAAAAAATTATCGCTATCCACTGAAACATTTCCTTTCTTTTCCGTTTTAGTTAATTTATTATTAGTATAAGTAAATTTCTCTTCACTTGAAAAAGTATCATTATAAGCGGTTGTAGTTGTATTTACTTGTAATGGCCTTCCTATATGATAATTTGCTCCAGTACCTGATGGGTTATTATCAAAAACAGTCGTTGTAACTTTTATTGCATCTGGACTACTTGGATTTGTTGTGTAATTTTTCGTAGTTACTGTAGTCGGTAATAAATACGTATAATCATAATTATATTCTACCTTATTAGTAACTCCAGTAATATAATCAGTACTTTCTTTATTTAATAAATACAAATAATAACTGTTGTTTTGAATATATCCTTGATAAGAATTTTTAGAACTATTTACAATTCCTATGGGATTACCTGATGTAACAAATGTAAAAGCTGATCCGTTACTTACCAATTGTGTATAAACTCTCTCAGGTGCTCCTCTCCAATCGTATCTGTTTTCGGTAACCGTCCAAATGCGTTTATCTATTGCATTTTGATACCATTCGCTTCTTGCCGTCTTTTTAAAACCAATACTTCCTAAACCATGTAAATGCATTTGTAATCCATGGTATCTGAAATCCTGATATCTTGTAACCCCATCAACCGTATTAGTCGTTTTACTAACCAAATAATTTGTCGGTAAACGCTTAATTTCTAAATAAGGATAATTTACACTATTAGAGGAAGAATAAAATTCGTTTAAATTGCCTAGCTCGTTATTTAAGTTACTAGGCTCCATAGTTGCATATTCCACTTCATTAACTACATTACCACCAGATGATGTTACTCTTTTAATTCGAGTATCTTGAGCTACATCCTTATTAAATTTAATAAAATAAGCTTTATTATAATGATTATGAACTACTGCAATATCTCTATTCAATCCAGCAAATCTATAATTTGAAACAACTGGAATAACAATATCGGGTGAGTCACTATCATGATTACAATTTTGTATTGTTCCAAAAGGTCCACTAATAGTCTCACAAGGAGAGACATAATCTGCTGTAAATTTATTCGTTCCACTTATTTGAGTATTCCCTGTATTATTAGCAAAAGTAGTTATTTGCCATTGTGTATTGTGGTCATTAATCGTCCAACTTGGCTTATAATAATTAAACCAAACTCGTACTAAATCTGATTTACCATCTCCATTGGTATCTAATGCATAATACTTACTAAAATGCGTTTGTGTATTGTAATACGATCCTGTAGTGGGCCAGTATTCTACAATATCATGCGTTTCTTTTTCAAAAAAAGAACCTCCAGAGGGCTTAGGATTACTATAATAAATATGCCAAAGAGAATCATTTGGTCCTCCTTCCGAATCAGGTAACATAATATCCACTTTAGCATCTCCATTGTAATCACCAAAAAGAATTTGCTTAGTATTAGAGTAATTTTCAAGTGTCCCTTCCCCTATTAATTCAATTTCAACCCACGGAGCTTGAGTTAATTGATTAAAGGTAAACACTTTATAAGTCTTATTATCATTAATGATTATCATATCTGATTTACCATCACCATTATAATCATTTATATATATCTTTTCTAAATTTCTTTCGAAATAGAAATCATCAAATTCAATAAAATCCTTAGAACCTAATATAGTACTTGCGTTTTGATCTAAATTAATCAAATAAAATTTATTATTATAATTTCCTATATTTGAATCTTGTAAAATACATTGACAGTTTTGTTGTTCATTATTTTCATTAACACAATCTATATCTAAACTATAATAATCAACTTGATGATATTGTAAAACAATAACTTCGGAAATACCATCACCGTTGAAGTCACCTTCAAAATAATTATTATTTACATTAATTATATGATCACTATTTTGATCTCCATTCAATGCACCATCACAATCAGAATAGCTATATACAATATTCTCAATATTATATAATTTTGAATAACTAGTTATAATATTATTGTTGATGAGATTTTTAATTTCAAAGGTCAAATTATTCAAATTCGGAATAGGTCTAATAATTGAATTAAATTGATTTAGTTTATTATTAAGTGTAGTTGTGCCTACAAAATTTTTAAAAATTGGATGAGTGGGTATAGGAGCTTGTCCAGAACTCCCTTGAAACAAATTACGATATAATCCATTGTCTGCAATAAAATCCAATCTGCCATCCCCATCAAAATCTCCGGACAATTGAATATCACTAAAATTTAAATTATTTGAATAGGTTGTTTTTATTTCGGTCCCTTGATTTGAAGTTGTTGTTGTATCGTATTCAAAAACCACTGGATTAGCTGGCTCTAATGCTCCATTAAACTCTTGAATTTGAGAAACTCTTTCATATCCAAGCTGTGGGTCAACTATATGGGTTAATTGGTATTTTCGAAATAAAACACCATTTGTTTTAACTTGTATATTGTCCAATAATTCTGCTTTTTCATGTTTTACACCTTTTATATATGCATATTCAGCTCTTTTTGCTAATTTATAATTTAACTGTATACTATTAAAAGGGGTTACCAAACCGTTAACATTAGCACTAAATTTTATTTCACTCACGCATAAAGCCTTATTAAAAGGCTTAGAATAATGATACGTTATAAAATTCCCTTTTACATCTTCAAACCGAGTTATGTAAAAAGCAGTTAAATCTACGGCATTCATACCTCCATAATTTCCATACCACGAACGAGAACCGTCGGGACTTGTAACTATAAAATAAATGGATGTTCCTGAACCAAACAATTCTATTTTGGAATTGGATAACACCTCTGTTTTGTAAACAGAACCGTCTTCCCAATAATTTCCAGAAACCAATTGCAATCTTTGTCCGTCTAAGGCCAACTTATCATTGGCATCAAAATCCACTCCGTCAACATACCCATCTAGGTCTTTTCGGGTTGAAATTCTACTAATAGCTGAAATGGAGTTAATACTCCATCCTTGTCCTGCAATTCCTCCCAACTGTCCGCTGGCATAAATTAAATTAATTGTAGGCCCCACATCTTGTATACTCGCAGGTAGTGCAATGGGTAAGGTGTAAATGGCTTGACCATTTTCTGAAACTTCAAATTTACCTTGAGTATCGTGATAATTATTTGTTTGTGAATAAGAACCTATATAAATAAGTAAAAGAGCAAATAGTAAAAACTTCCTCATGTGTTATGGTTTGATAATAGTAATTGATTGCGATTCTCCTTTAGAATAAAACAGTAAAATAGTATAAGTTCCTGAAGGATATTCTTGAAATGAAATGGTTGTAGTAGTCTCCTTTTCTAAATTAGAGATTGCTTTCATCTGTTGTCCTGTAAAAGAATAAACTTCAATCTTTGTTACTTGATTGTTATCAATCAATTCCCATTTTAGAAACAATTCTTCTTGAACTGGATTTGGATAATAAGAAATAATGTCTTCTGGAAAAAATTTTAATAATTCCTCCTCTTTAATTTCTGAAATGGTTTTAGATAAGGGCTCTTCCTCTACTACCATTGGCCTAGGAATAGAAAAACTTAATTCTCTTTTTATTTGATTTCCAGCATTGTCATAACTAAAAGAGATGCTATTTGCATAGTTTTGACCAAATCCTAAGTAAGAAATAAAAAGCAGCCAATAGAAAACTGTTTGTTTCATATATATTTGTTTTAAAATCACACAAAAATACATCTTTTATTCATTCATTTTATACAAAAGCTTGACTACTTTTAGTAGTCAAGCTTTTGTATAATAATAAAATAAAAAAGAGGTTGCAAAATACAACCCCTTTTAAAACTAATTCATCTTTTTATTTAAAATTCATATCGAACCGTAAAGTTCCAAGTTCTTCCTAAACCAAAGAAAGCATTGTTAGCATTTGCAATTCCTTTATAAATATTTCCATTATCGTTAAATGTAGGGTTACTAGCAGCATTTGAATCATATGTTGAAGGATCAATGCTGTCTGCTTGATAACTTGTATTGGATTCGGAAATATATTTTCTATTAAATACATTATCAATATTTAAACGTAAATCCACAAAATTAGTTACGTTAATTCTAAATCTATACGAAGCAAAGGCATCTACTACAGAGAAACTTGGTAGTCTTACAGGAGATTTAAAAGCAAATGTTTCACCATAGTAAATTGGGTCATATTTTTCTAAAGCTGGAGAAGAATACATTTTGTCTGCATATTTTAAGTTAGAACCAAATCTGAAGTTTTTGAAAAACTCATAATCAACGCCTATAGAAGTCATAAGTTGAGGAGCACCTCCGATTTTTTGATTTTCAATTAACAAAATAGAAGGTTCGTTTAACTGTCCACTTGTATTAAGTGATAAATCTTGGAAAATAGCATTTGAACTATAATACCAATCTCCTAATGATAGGGTTCCATTTAAGATTAACCTTCGTACTGGTGCAGCTGTAAGATCTAATTCGATACCTCTATTGATTCTGTTGATGCCAGAAGTTGTTCCCCAGTTACCAAGTTCTGGAGTGTAATAGGGTGTTTCCGCATCTTTATGATCTGAAGAATAAGCACTTATATTTACACTTAAATTTCTTGATCTGAATCCGTATCCCACTTCTATAGATTTGAATTTTTCATTTCTATAATTCGGGTTGATTTCATTATTTAATCCACTAAATACTGTTACAAAAACTGGAGGACGAGAAACAAATCCTGCATTTGCCCAAATATTATGTTTAGATGTGATATTAAAGTTGATTCCAAACTTTGCATTATATCCATCCATTGGTATTTCACTTGTTGATTCACTTGTGTTATTGTCGATATCGTAATTCCCTGATCCAAGATTAGATTCAGCATAATTAGCTAAAGTATAATCGACTCTTTGAATAAATTGTCTATTGAATCCTCCTTGCGCCAAAAGGTTAAACTTCCAAATATCATATTCTATTTGTGCATAGGAACCTAAGTACGCTATTTTAGCATCATATTTATAATCAACAGGATTAGCTCCTAAGTTTTTCTTGGTGAAATCAAATAATGGTTCTGGTAAAGAAGTATTGTTTGTGTTAATTGCATACCAAATACCCGCTGGATTATTTGGAGCATCAATATAATCTGTCGCATAAGCATCTCCACCAAACAAATCGTTTACAATTCGTGTTTTGTTATATATAGTTTTACGAGTATCTAAACCATAGTTCAATTTTAAATTATTTGTTAATTGTGTGCTTAAATTTAAAATTCCTCCATAAAAGGTTTGATTAGTTACTTCTGAAAGTAAGCTTATTCCAGAAGTTCTACTTACAAAACCTCCTCCTAAATCACCATCCCAAATAGAGTTTATAAATTGTCCATTATAGTTTTCATTTCGTGTTCTTACACCATAATAAGGTATGCTGGTAGGTTGTCCTGAATTAAAACTATAAATCGTATTTAAATCTACTTGCCCGTTTCCATCAACAAAATCTGACCATCCTAATCCTAAAATTCCTCCTGAAAAGTTAGTATTACCACTTGTCCCTTTAGAACCGTATAATTTTGTAGATAACTGAGTTTTATCTGTAAAATTGATGTCCCATTGGAAAATTCCTAAAGGTTTGTGACCAAAATTTACTTTCGTTGCGTATTGTTCGTTATCTAAATATCCCCAATCACGGTTGTATTTGTAGTTTGGTTCACCGCTTCCGTTTCCTCTTCTTGCATAAGTAGCTAAAGAAATGTTAGAAATTCTTTGATTATGCCATTGAGGAGATCCAAAAGTTTTAAATTGGAAATCATGTTTTCCTTTTTTATAGCCTAAAGCTAAATAATAAGAATAAGCTTCAAAATTTGTAGAATTGATATATCCATCTCCAGAAGTTGAACTGAATAAAACGTTAGCTGAAAATCCACTTTTTAATAATCCAGTAGCATAAGACCCAACAAATTTTCTATAGCCGTCATTTCCTGTTGCATTATACAAAAATCCACCTTTATCATAATTAGCATCTCTCAAAATCATGTTAAAAGTACCTGCAACAGATGAGTTTACTAATTTAGATGCTCCTAATCCTCTTTGTAACTGGATAGAAGAAGCTACATCATTCATTGAAGCAATATTAGCCCAATCTACAATTCCTGCTTCTAAATCATAAACTGGAATACCATCAATCATTGGAGAAATATTGTTTTGTTCAAAACCTCTCACATTCATTCTTGTATCGCCAAAACCACCACCCACTCTAGAAGTATAAACACCTGGCATTTGGTTTGTCAATTCAATAAAATCTTTGTTAGAAATTTTTTCACGCATTTCATAATTTCTCATTGTAGAAGAGGCAATAGGTGTCTTTCTATCTTTGATAACGTCGATACTTGAAGTAGTAACGACAATATCTCTTTCAGATACCGAATTTTCCTCTAAGAAAATAACCCCTAAATCTACCGTTGACTCATTTCCTTTTCCATAAAATGGAATAGATTTGGTAACAAAACCATTCATAGAAATTTCTACAGTTCCAAAAGTTTTTGTTGTTGTTAATAAGAATGTTCCATCGAAATCTACTGTAGCTTGTTCTACGGTTGTAGTACCTTCTGCAGTAATTGAAACTAATGCACCAAATAAGGTGAGTTTTTCTCTATCATCTTTAACGATTCCTTTAAATTTTGTTTGTGAGAAACCTTGAATAGAGATAAAAATTAAAAGTAGTAAATAGCAATAACCTTTTTTCATATAACCCATTTTTAAAGAGCGCAAAGATTATTTATAAAAAAAGTTAAAAAAAAATTGCTTTTTTTAACAAAATAACATCTAACTGTTATATTTATATTCTACAAGTTATATTTATGTTTTTTTAATGTTAATTTTTTTAATTAGTAGTATTAAAAATAGAGTTAAAAAAAGGAAAAATTAAATTTTAACTGTATTTTTATAAAAAATTGAGAAAAATTAAGTTTTTATTAATTTTCTATATAAAAAGAAAAATCCCTCATTCAAAAGGGATTAAAATATAATTATTCATATAGAATTACACTATTTTTTTTCAGCTTTAGGTATTTCATTCGTTACTTTTTGTTGCGATTTCATTGTACAAGTAGCTTCAAAAGCAGCTCCAGATTCTACTGATAATCTTCCTACTATTACTTCACCTTTTATTTTTGCTGTTGATTTTACTGTTAATAATTCGTCTACTTCTAATTTACCAGTATATTTACCTTCAACATCAACATTTCTACATTTAATATCACCTTGAACTTCTCCTGTTGGACCAATAACTAATTTTCCACTAGATGTATAGTTCCCGATTAAAATACCATCTAATCTAAAATCTTCTTTTGTTTCAATATCACCTTTTATGATTGTTCCTTGTACTATTCTATTGGTTTTACCTAAAGGGTTGCTCTCTGGTGTTTTATTTTTTTCAAACATAGTTCGTAGAGTTTGGGGGTTATGTATTTGTTTTATTTAATCCATTCTTGCAATTTCTTCTTTATTTGTATAATTTTATAGTCATCCGAAGAAATAATGTAAACATTATCTTTAATTTTATATTCTTTATATTCTTGTAACACGCTTAAGGTTGCTCGTGCTACTTCCTCAGTTATAAAACCATGTATTACAACAAAATCTTCTTCTAAAGTATAGATGTCATTTGATAATTTTAAATCATCATTTCTTCTGTCTTCTAAATATTTCTTTAGTTTATCAAAGAGCTTTTGTTTGCTTTCAGTTTCTTCAGGAAACTTTTTTGGAAAAACTAATTTCCATGTACTTGTTTCAGAAGTAGCAAAATCCATCGCTTCTAAACTTGGAATATGTTTTGAAAGCAAGCCTTCTGCTTCTTTTCCTTCTTCAGTATTAGGATAAGTTAAAGCTACATAATTTAATATTTTTTTATATTCTTCTACTCCTTTTAACCTTCCAACCACATTGGCTTTTAACATTTCAAATTTAGGCAAAGACTCTTCTCCAACATATTGATCCATTTTTTCTTGCACCTCAATATAAACTTCTCTAAGTTCATTTTGAGCATATCTTTTATACAATTTATTGAAAACCACTTCTGGTCTAGATTCATCATCATCTACATTTAGCGATGGATTTAATAGAATTTGTGCGTATCTACTATCTGGATATTCTGTAATGATCTGATTTTTATAGATTTCTGCTTTATTTCTATCTAATATTTCATATATTTTAAATAAATTATATTTTGCTGGAAGTACTAATCTTTCTTCGGGATTATTCTTTAGCAATTGCTCTAATCTTTTAGCTGCTAATTCATATTCTTTAAATTTTTCCTTATAAATAAGTCCCAGTTGATAATAGGCATAATTTCTATCCTTTACTAGTGTATCTATTTCAGTCTTTCTAGTTGGTAATTTTGACAAATAAAAAGAAACATCATATTCAGGCTTTGCATTAATAGCATT
The DNA here is from genome assembly GCF_902506265.1 of Flavobacterium sp. 9AF. Taxonomy (GTDB): domain Bacteria; phylum Bacteroidota; class Bacteroidia; order Flavobacteriales; family Flavobacteriaceae; genus Flavobacterium. Next base: position 1,873,283 of record NZ_LR733556.1, read on the forward strand.
TATGGAATCTTTTTTAGCTATATTTTCATTATCTTGATTGTCCTCATCATCAATAAAAGAAGTGCTGTTTTTAGCCTCAGATAATTTCCAATTGTCTTTCAGTTTTCTATTTCCCCATTTGTTTTGAAAATCTTTTTTCCCATAAGCTACGGTAACTGGATTATAAAAATAAAAAGTGCTTTGTTGTTCATCTATTGCAGATGGAGGAAGATTTCCCGGAGGCAAATTGCTAAAATTATTAGGTAAACTATTTTGAATTTTAGTTTTAGCTAAATTTTCTTGTTTAATAGCCTCTTTCTCTGCTTTTTCTGATTCAATTTTAGCTTGAATGGAATCCGCAATTTTAATTTTTTTAATATGTTCTTCGAAGAATTTTTTTCTTTCAAGTTCACCCATATGCACTAAAGATAAAATACTATCATTATCATGAGCAATGGTTTCATACTTTATAACATCTTCTAAGTTATCTCTTTTTTTCTTAATTTTTCGATATTCTTTAGTTCTATTATCCATTTGAATCAAAGTACTATCGTAGTATTGTCCTGCTGTTTTATATTCGGCTTTTTTAAAATAAATTTCTCCGATATTCCTATAATTTGAAGCAGCTAAATACCTGTCTTGTGTAACTGCTCTCAATGATTTATTATACCATTTTTTTGCCGTTGAATCTATTTCTTGTTTATCATAAAATATACCCATCTGATGATACAAAACATCCAAGAAGGGTCTATTCTCTCTATCTTCAATTAACTTATTAAATTTTTCTGTAAACAATAAAGTGTCTCCATTTTTGTAATCAAATTGCATGGCCTGTTTTGCATGAGCTTGAATAACGTATCTTCTAGGTGCTTTTCTATTCATATCGATTACTTCTTGAAAAGCAGTATAAGCACTGTCATTATATTCCATTGATTCATAAAGTTGACCTAAAATAAAACTATATCTAGCTTTTTCTTCTTTATTTTTAGTCTCACTTTTAGCGATCTTTATAGTTGCTATCGCACTATCTTTGGCACCAATATTCATATATGCTTCTGTTAACATGGCGTTAGCATCTGCTATATCTTGACCATCAATCTTCTCTTCTTCTAATAATTTTTTTAGATTTTTTATTGCAGTTTCTTCATTTTCAAGTCTAATATTCACTTTTTCTCTCCATACTTTAGCATGATAAATTTTATCGCTTGTAGGGTATTTGTAAAGAATATAATTAAAAGCTTCTAATGAAGGTAAAAATCTGTTATCATAGTATCTGGCTTTTCCAAGTAAAAGGTAAGCTTCATCCATTTGTGGGTTTTTTTCTTTACCTTTAATATTCATGGAATGCTTTTGGATTGCTTTTACCGCTTTTTCTTCAGCTCTTTCAAAATTTGGATTTTTTTTATCACCAGGCATCATATCTTCTTCTTGAACTGGCATCCTTTCTATTGGTAAAATTTCCCAAAAATTGTCTTTATATGTAGTAACTAATTCTGCTTTACCTGCATCTAAAGCCAAATTACCATTATATAAAATATTATATTCTGTGGTAACAGCATGAAAATTTCTATTGATAAACTTGTCTTTCTTAACGGAACAGGCTATAAGAAAAAAAAGAAAACCAATTATAAGCGTATATTTAAGTATATTTTTTTTCAAGATAAAAAAGCTTTATTTCTTTAACTGTATTTTTCTCTTTTTAGTATAAAGAATGGTAAAAATACACTTCTTTTTTTGATGTAAAAAAAAACCTAGCCTTTTTTACCTTAATCTTGAATACTTTTTAGCTCTTTTATCGCTTTAAATGCAATATCTATTTGATTATCACTAACGATTATGGTAAATTCATTAGTAGTAGAAATAACCTCATGTATAATAATACCTTCCCAAGCTAATCTTTGAAAAATATAGTAATACACTCCGGGTACTGATACATTTTCTTGAGGTAACTTAACTGTAATTGAAGATAAATTTTCTATTTTATGAGTGATCTTCTCTGTTTTTAATAAATCTGCAACTAAATAAGCAGCAGACGTACTAATGATTATATTGGATTCATTTACCCCTCTAGAAGAAGTATAAAAAACATCCGATTCTTTATTAATTTCTGATAATAACTTAGCTTGATTGTCTAATAAAGTCTCCGAAATTGTAAATGCATAATCAGTTAAAGAAGAACGAACTGTAATTTCACCCGTATTTTTTAAAACGCGAGAAATTTTATGATTAATTTTAAAATCCAATTCTTCAGAAAGTCTTTTTAAAGACATAACAACCGCTCCTTGTTTCACATCTTTTCCTAATTCCTTTTCTAAATAGGGCATCATTATTCTAGATAATGAAGTAAGATTAATAATCCCTTGAGACAAGGAATTTAATAAGAATGGTTTAGATTTAATATATTGTTCTACAACGGAAGAAATAGTTTTCATTTGTCTTATTTTTTACAAATATAATAAAAAACACAAAATGTTATATTTATAACTTAAAAATAATAAAAAGCTTCTTCTATGTGTTCTATTACAAATTCGGAATTTTCTCTGTGAATGGCAACAATGTCAAAACGAATAGTAACATCCATATCATGAGAAATTACATATTCATTTATTGCTTTTACTAATAATTGAATCTTTTTTGGTTTTACAAAGTCTTGAGGCAAACCAAAATCTAAACTAGATCTCGTTTTTACTTCAATTACAGCTAAAATACTCTCTTTTTTTGCAATAATATCAATTTCGGCTTTATCATATCTCCAATTGGTTTCTAAAATTTCATATCCATTGGCTTCCAAAAATGCTACAGCTTTTTCTTCACCTAATTTACCTAATTCGTTGTGTTCTGCCATGTTAAAAATTCCAAAAAATAAATTCCAAATCCCAAAAAATAAAAAAATTATAAATTAATTATTAAATTTCAATTTGATTTCATTTTCGTTGACTTCAAATTCAACTTGGCTTCCTAAAATTAAGGTACGATTATCTTTTTGATGACCTGCACAAAATTCAAAAGCGATTGGAATTTGATATTCTTTTGCTATCGCTGTAATGATTTGCACCTCATTTTGTCCAAAAGGGATTTCATTATCGTGCATGTCTCTCATACTACCTACAATGATTCCTTTAGCCTTTTCAAAATAACCATTACGTTTCAAATTATACATCATACGATCCACATGATATAGATATTCGTCCAAATCCTCAATAAAAAGAATCTTTCCCTCGGTACAAATTGAAGAAACAGAACCTAGCAAACTATATAATATGGAAATATTTCCTCCGACCAGCTCTCCTTTAGCCTTTGCTTTAACATCATACGATTTGGAAGGAATTATATATTCAATTTTTTTACCAAATAAAGCATCTTTCAATGTTTGTTTTACATTTTCTGGAGCATTTGGAACCGTAAAAGGCATAATAGAATGCAAGGTAGCTATTCCTAATGTATTTAAATGACTATGCAAAACCGTAACATCGCTAAAACCCATAATCCATTTTGGTTTCTCCGAAAACTTAGAAAAATCTAACAAATCGATGATTCGAACGGTACCATATCCACCTCTTGCACACCATATTGCCTTAATATTGTCATCATCCATCATTTTTTGCAAATCAGCAGCACGCTCGACATCAGTCCCTCCTAACTGACAACTATCTAAACCTATAGTTCTACCTAATTTTACTTTTAATCCCCAAGATTCTAAAAGTTCAATGGCTGGTTTCGCTTCCTCTGGCATAAATTTTCTAGCAGTACACACAATGGCAACGGTATCGCCTTGCTTTAAATAAGGTGGAATTTTCATTTTTTCTTGAGAATAAGTGTTTAAAATGATTAATATTAATATAATGCAACTGTAAAACTTCATATTTTGTAAAAGTTTACTTCAAAAATACATAAAATAACACACAAAAATTCGTCAAATCATTCCTAAAGGATTATTTTTGCATGTTTTTCTGAATCTTTATTCAGAATTTAAAATTTATCATATTATGTTAGAAAATCCGAAGAGATATACCATAACTGCTGCATTACCTTATACTAATGGTCCTATACATATTGGTCACTTAGCAGGTGTGTATGTGCCCAGTGATATTTATGCTAGATATTTACGTTTGCAAGGAAAAGATGTCGTTTTTGTTTGTGGAAGCGATGAACATGGTGTCGCAATATCAATGAAAGCAAAGAAAGAAGGAATTACACCCCAAGAGGTAATTGATAAATATGATGGTATTATTCGACAGTCATTTATTGATTTTGGAATTACTTTTGACAACTATTCTAGAACCTCAGCACCAATTCATCATGACACGGCTCAGGATTTTTTTAAAAAATTATATCAAGAAGGGAAGTTTATCGAACAAACTACCGAACAATTATATGATGCTAAAGCAGATCAGTTTTTAGCCGATCGTTTTGTAACAGGAACTTGTCCGAAATGTGAAAACCCAGAAGCTTATGGAGACCAATGTGAACGTTGTGGTTCTTCATTAAATGCTACCGATTTAATTAATCCTAAATCGACCATTACAGGTGAAACTCCCATTTTAAAATCTACAAAGCATTGGTTTTTACCTTTAAATGAATATGATGTGTTTTTAAGAGAATGGGTTTTAGAAGGTCATAAAAACGATTGGAAACCAAATGTATACGGTCAAGTAAAATCTTGGGTTGATGGTGGTTTAGAACCAAGAGCCGTAACTCGAGATTTAGATTGGGGAATAGATGTTCCTGTAGAAGGAGCTGAAGGAAAAAAACTATACGTTTGGTTTGATGCGCCTATCGGTTATATTTCTGCAACCAAAGAATGGGCTGCAAGAGAAGGTAAAGATTGGGAACCATATTGGAAAGATAAGGAAACTAAACTCGTTCATTTTATAGGAAAAGACAACATCGTTTTTCATTGTATTATTTTCCCAGTAATGCTTAAAGCGGAAGGAAGCTATATTTTACCAGATAATGTTCCGGCCAATGAGTTCTTAAATTTAGAAGGAAACAAATTGTCAACTTCAAAAAACTGGGCGGTTTGGTTGCATGAATATTTACAAGATTTTCCAGACAAACAAGATGTATTGCGTTATGCATTAACTGCTAATGCTCCAGAAAGTCAAGATAATGATTTTACTTGGAAAAATTTTCAAGCGAGAAACAATAACGAATTAGCGGCAATTTTTGGCAACTTCATCAATCGTGTGGTGGTGTTAACCAATAAATATTATGATGGCATAGTTCCGACTCCAAATGAATTTACTGAAGTAGATGAACAAACATTGACAGAATTAAAAGCCTATCCGGCAGTGATTGCTAGTTCTATTGAACGTTTTCGTTTTAGAGAAGCTTTAGGTGAGGTTATGAATGCAGCGCGTTTAGGGAATAAATATTTAGCGGACGAAGAACCTTGGAAAATGGTAAAAGAAAATCCTGAAAGAGTGAAAACACAAATGTATGTAGCATTACAAATTGCTACTGCTTTGCAAACCTTATGTGAACCTTTCTTGCCTTTTACATCTAATAAATTAAAAACAATTCTGAATACAAGTACGTTAGATATTAATTGGAATACCATTAGTAAAAAAACAGATTTACTTCCTGATGGGCATACCATTGGTCAAGCCGAAATTTTATTTGCTCAAATTGAAGATACAGAAATACAAAAACAGTTGGACAAATTAGAAGCTTCAAAAAAAGCGAATCAAATAGCGAATGCTAAAGCAGAGCCACAAAAAGAAGTGGTTACATTTGATGATTTTACAAAACTCGATATTCGAGTAGGAACAATTATTGATGCAGAAAAAATGCCTAAAGCGAATAAATTATTAATTTTAAAAGTAGATACAGGTATTGATGTAAGAACGATTGTGTCTGGAATTGCAGAACATTTTACTCCAGAAGAGGTTGTGGGTAAAAGAGTAACTGTTTTAGCCAACTTAGCGCCAAGAGCATTACGAGGCGTAGAAAGTGCAGGTATGATTTTAATGACTAATAATGCAGAAGGGAAATTAGTTTTTGTAAATCCTGATGCTGAAGGTGTTTTAAATGGTGCTTTGATAAGTTAAGTAAACACTTTATATATAAAACAAAAAAGCTATTTAAAAAGCATAATCTTGTCAAGCTGAACTTGTTTCAGTTTCTTTAAAATATTTATCGCCATTTTTTTAGATTCCGAAATAAATTCGGAATGACAAAAATAATACTTTTTAAATAGCTTCTTTTCTATCAATTATTACAACTCATAATCAATAAAAGATAAAAATTCGAAATCTAAATTTTTATCAAAATTTAAAAGTGCTATTCCTATGCCTACTATTCCGTGAGAAAATGATAATTGAGCATTTACATCAAACTTATTGAAAGTAGTATCAAAACCTGCCCATTTTGGATTTTCAGTTCTATAGTTTTCTGTTTGTTTATACCAATAGGCTATTGTTTCCTCTAAAAAAGTTAAATTGGCTTTTTTCTGAAACAACTGCATAAAAGATGCAATACCTAAACTTCCATAAAATAAATTAGCATCGGAAACTAATTGCTGTTTATCATCTCTAATATGGCTCGCATGGCTTAAAATTTCAATAGCTAAATTTTCATATTCTTTAATTGCACAAATTTTTCCTGCTCTATAAAATCCATAAGCAATTCCTAAATCTCCATATAAAATATTAAATGATGAAAAACTATTGTCTGTATCGCTATTTGTAGAAAAAGGGAATAAAAACATTTCATTTGTCAATTTTTGATCGGTGATAAACATTAACGCTTTTTCAATCAGTCTTTTTACCCTATCTTTTTCAAAACCAATTTCGTAGAAACTTATTAAGCTATCTGTTATTCCCATTACCCCATGTTTGATGCCTAATTCTATTACCTTTCTTCCTTGACGCTCTATGTTTGACGTCCAAAATATTCCTTGGGAAACCTCATCTTTTTGCGATAACTCTTCAATCTTGTCTAAAACATCTGAAAAAAGACATTGATAATCTTTGTTGGAATGCTTCATTCTATTTATAAAATAATTGACATATTTTAATGTGCCAGAAATTGGACTTAAATTGTCTTCTTTTAAACTATCCACTAAAAAATCTTCGATAATTGAATCGTAATTTTCAAAATAAAATTCGATATCTGATGCATTTAAAATACCTTTTTCTTTATAAAAATTGAGTAATTTGCCAATACTTATGATATCTTCTATTATGTAACTCCCTTTATAAGATTCATTCAATCCTTCGATTGCCTTTTCTAAATATGCCAAACACAAATTTATTTTGTTTTCATAAAAATAAAACAAAGAAACTCCTGCTAATCCATTAGTTACGCCCATAGAAGTAAAAATAGAATGATTTTGCTCGATTACTTGTTCAATATCTTTAATCGTATTTATTGTGCTTTTTTTTATTGTATTCATATTTTAACTTCCTAATTCTAATTGGTTTTTAACTAAACTAAAATAATCTCCTTTTTTTTCTACAAGTTGGGCATGACTACCTACTTCACTTATTTCCCCTTTATTTAATACTACAATTTGATCGGCATGTCTTACAGTACTCAATCTATGTGCGATAATCACTACCGTTTTTCCTTTGAAAAAATCAAATAGATTATTATGAATAATTTTTTCATTTTCAGCATCTAATGCTGAAGTCGCTTCATCAAAAAAGACATAATGAGGGTTTTTATATACAGCTCTTGCAATTAGAATTCGTTGCTTTTGTCCTCCAGATAAACCACTTCCGGCTGCACCTACTTTTGTATCATATTGTAAAGGCAAAGATTCTATATATTCATCTACATTAGCTACTTTTGCGGCCAATTTTAATCGATCATAATCTATTTCTTCATCAGAAGTAGCAATATTTCTTTTAATGGTATCTGAAAAAATAAAGCCATCTTGCATTACTACGCCACAATTTTTCCTGATACTTTTAGGTGAAATATTTAAAATATTCTGACCATTAAAACTAATATGCCCACCTACCGAATTATAAAATCGTAATAAGAGTTTCATTAACGTTGTTTTACCACTTCCACTCGCACCTACAATCGCGGTTATTTTTCCATCAGGAATGTACATATCAATATTTTTTAGAACAAAAGGAGATCTTGGTCCTTCATATTGAAATGAAATATTACTCAATTTAATGCCCGAATTTATATTTGCAGTTTTTAAACCTAATGCTTCATAATTTTCTCTTTCTTCTGAAGATTCATTTTGCACTTCATTTAATCGAGCTAAACTCAATTTTGCTTCTTGCAAGGAACGTAAAAAAAGAATCAATTGATCTACAGGTGAATTCATCATTCCAATAATATAGGAAACACTCAATAAAACACCCAATGACATATCTCCTTGTACAACTAATAATGCAGTGTAAAAAGAAACACAAATATTTTTTATATGATTTATAAAATTAAAACCCGAAGTTTGAATTTGATCTAATCTTAAAATTTTAAGATTAATTTTAAATAGCTTATTTTGAACTTCTTTCCATTGATTGCATTTATATTCTTCGAAATTATTTAATTTCATTTCTGAAACACCATTCAATATTTCATATATAGTTTCTTGATTGTTACTATTTTCTATAAACTTATGGTAATCTAAAATCTTCCTTTTCTTTAAAAAGTAATAGGACCAACCAATAGATAAAAGAGTTAAAGCACTATAAATCAGCAATACTTTTAAATTATAATAGGCTAATACTACAAAGAAAACGGTAAAAGTAATTGTGGAGAAAAAAGTAGTAATAGAATGGGAAGTAAGAAAATATTCAATTCTATCATTATCCTGAATTCTTTGTTTAAAATCACCTATTAATTTAGAATCGAAAAACCCCAAGGGCAATTCCAAAATTTTATATAAAAAATCGGATATAATTTGAATACTAATTTTTGTTCCGACAATGAGAAGTGACCAGTTCCTAAAAATTTCAATTATTATGGCTCCAACATATAAACTTAACTGAGAAAATAAAATTAATTGTATATAATCTATATCCTTATTGGTGATTCCTTTATCTATAAGAAATTGGGTTAAAAAAGGAAAAATCATATTAATTGAACTTCCCAAAAGCATTAATAAAACTACGTAAATTAATCTCTTTTTATGCGACTTAAAATAGTTTAAAAAATAACTTAAAGAGATTTTTTGAGGTTTTTTAAATTCTGTTTCGTAAAATTTATCCTGTGGTTTTAAGAAAAGAGCTACACCTGTTGTATTGTCTCCTAGCCAAGATTTTTTAAATTTTTCATCATTAAGTTCTATAAATCCATGTGCGGGATCAGCAATTTTCCATTTTGTTTGTTTTGTAAACAATCCTTTTTTGTTTACGCCTCTTAAAACTACATAATGGTTGTTATTCCAATATAAAATGCAGGGAAAATTATTACTTTCAATCTCTTGTAATTGTTCAAAACTTAAGCTTCCAGAAAAAGTTTCATACCCTATTTCTTGAGCTGCTTCATCAATTCCTAATAATGAAACGCCTTCTTTGGTTATGTGACAACTTTCACGTAAGAAATGTAAGGAAATATCTTTTCCATAATGGTTAGATATCATTCCTAAGCAAGAAGGCCCACAGTCCATTTGATCATATTGTCTAATAAATTTCATTTTTCTCTAATTTTTGATTGTATTTTCTTTTTCCCAATTCTTTACTATAAAATCTTTCTAAAATTCCGTAGAGTATCATTTCATGAGCTCTTGGATTAGATTGTATAAATCGGTTAACTGTCATATGAATATAACTAGCTAACACATTTTTATTGATCGGTTTGTAAGCCATTTTTTGTAATTGATTTACTCGTTCAGTAAAATCTATTAATGGAGTACTCATTAACCTATCTATCTCATCATTATATTTTCTAAATTTAAGATTGATGTCTTTCTTGATTGATTTTATTTCGCCATGTTCTTCCCAAAAACTTACAAATAAGCTTTCTGTTAATTGATGTCTTTCCTGAAGAGAAACATCAAAAGCAGTAAAGGAATCGTCAATCGCCTTTAAAACATATAACCAAATCCTGTTTTCTTGTATAGATTTTAAATAAGACAACACTTTTAAAGTAAAAATGGAATCAATTGTAAAAACAGTTTCAGCATTTTCAATATTTTCTGGAAGATAGCGTTCTAATTCTCTATTGTAAGTAGATAAATCTAATTTCCAAATTTTCTTTTCTTCTAAAAGAGGGTTAAATGTTTCGTTTATTATTTGTGTGAGTGTGCTGTAATAATTTTTATCTGTAAGTCTGAATCGAATTCGAATATGAAACTCTGGATCAGCATAACGAATAAAAAACCACTTATCAATTATCTTTTGTTTCGATAGATAATTTACCATTTCTTGAACTTGTTGCAATAAAATGGTGTCTGAAGTTACTTTACCCGTATAAATTTTAAAATATACCCACTCATCTCCGAAAATAAAAGATCGTTTTACGGATGCTTCTTCATTAGAATACGTTTCAACTTGTTTTGCACTATTATCCTCCTTTTGTGATTGTACAAAAACAATGGTTTCATTGGCAAACTGATTCTTTTCTTTCATATCATAAACACATTCAGAAATTTGAACCGTTTCTCTCTTCTTAATTTCTTCCCAAAGAATAGAAAGTGTTATTGGATTTCTTGTATCAATTATCATTTTCTCTTCTCCATTCTCTTTGAGATAAACAAATTGTGGTATGTTTAACTGGTTGAGATGTGTTTTTAAATCATGGCTGTTTTTGTAGGTTTCCTTTTTTAAAACCCAATGCGCATTTCTTACTACTATAGTATCACCAAAAACCAACCTTGGACAATAAGATAAATCCTCTAAATTAAATCCACCAAAATTGATTCCATAATCGATAAATCGGTCTTGCATTTGTAAATCGCATAAAAAATGATAGGCTGGTAAAGAATTATAATGAAAGTTTTGTGCTGAACTTAAATAAGGAATAACTTCTTTTTGAAACTTCGCAGAACGTAACACAATCCTATTTCTCTTAATGCTTATATATAAATCATTAAGATCAATTATTATATTTTTTTCAGATGCTTTGGAAAGCAAACTTATTTCAGCTTGTCTATGTACCTTTCTAAGTAATATATTTCCAGTTCTATTTGATGGCAAATGAATGATCTCAGCTGTAATTTTATCTTCATTTAATTGCTGCTCAAAATCGGTGATTTTTTTAATAACTTCTTGCATTTGCGGGTCGTTATTTCCAAATCTTCCTATCAAATTAGTCGCTGTTGATCCTGCTGCATATTTTAGAAATATCTTATCATTTGCATAGCTATAGGATAAAGGGAAAGTGCCTTTTTGTATCGATTTTTCATTTTTATACACTTCGAAATTGATTTGATCTAAGTCTATTTCTTTTGCGTTTGCATTTTTCAAAAATAAATTCAACCAAAAGTTATTTATTTCAGGCTCAATTTTGCGATGACTAATTGTATTCTTAATGGGAGTAATGGTAATATCATCTAAAAGATCCGAGAAAAAAACATCTTCCTTTTGCGTTGCTAAATATCCTATTCCTAACTCATTATCTAATACTTCCATTAAACGAACTTCCTGGTCTTCATATCGAGCATAAAAATTTTTTTTAAACGTTTCTAAATTATCGATTGGAGTAGTTTGACTGTATGAAATTTTTGAAAGTTTATGAATAAGTTGCTCTATTTTTTCATCTCCTATGGCATAATTTACATTCGTTTTATTTTTTCTCAAATTAGAATTAATAACATATTTAGAATCAAAAGGAATTCCAATTTGAGTTAACTCTGAAAATATTCCCTCATAAATACCTTTAGTATTAAAGACTTTTTCATCAAGTTGTGTGAGGTAATTATCAACCTTAATCAATTTTTGAAAAATGTGATTTATATTTTCTTTCTTTTGAATTTGCTCTTTATTTTTATGATAAAACACTAAAATCTGCTTAATAGATTGAGAATCATTTAAACTAATTTCTAAAGAAGATAAATAAATTCTAGATTGAATAAGTTCTTCTATATATTTTTCAATTTCTTCATTATTAACACCTTCTAATACATTGCTTATTTCTTGTTTGAGTTCTTCAAAAGTGATTTCATTTTTAACTTCATGCAATAAGTAAGTTAATAGTTCATCCTCTTCTATAGAAGATAAAGTATAGCTAATTGTATCATTAACATATTGGGGTTCAATATATCTTATTTTGTCACCCACTTTATAAATAGAATTATTTTTTCTAAACGTAACCAATTTTTTTACTAAAGTATCTTCGTTTAAGAAATGTATAAGTTTTAAAAGATATTCCATATCGACAGCGGAAAATCTTTCAAAGTCTTTAGAATATGCCTGAGTTTGGTTGTTTACAATGGAATAGGTTGTGAATAAGCCAAAAGGCACCGTATTTGAGATTGCTCTTAAATAATACTTTAAAATAGTTTCGTTTATTTTTCCTCTTTCTTTATTTCCATTCACTATTTTTTCCCACTCACTGTGTAATATTGGTGAAGCTAAATAAACGGCTTCAGAAAAGTATTCATTATAAAATAATGCATCAATAAACCTATCCAACTCATTTATTTCGTTTGGAATAGCTTTATACTCATCCAATGAGAAAAAAGGAATTCTAACTATTTTATCTGAAAATAAGTTGATGTTTTTCATTTAATATACTTTTAAAATTTTTTGTGATGTAAGCTCTTTCATTAGCTTCAAATTCTCAATTTTTTTATCTAGATTCTTTTCTGTATCATAGATGATAAACTCATCAACTTCATATCTTTTTTGAAGATTTTCAAGAGTTTCCAAAAAGCTTTCTTCAGAAACAGGTAATGTTTTAATAGCCTCTTTACTATTGATTATTTTGGCTTCTTTTTCTTTAACTATTTCAGGAGAATCGGTAAAAGTAACTGCAATTGCTAAGGCTACTTCTGGCATTTCATTATGTGTATTAAAAAACTCTTCTCTGTATTTTCTTAATTCTTCCACACCTGGATCAAAATCAAAAACATCTAAGCCATGCATTAATGATTTACAAATGTTTAGTTTTTTTTCTACCGCCATTTCTCTTAATCTGTAACTGTTTGACAAATACCAAAGTGCTGGAGACAATCCTTTATAAGGAGGAATGATAATATTTCTTTTTTTATAATTTTCTTCTTCATTTTGAAGTAAATCACATATACCTTCTAGATTACTCATATAATCTTTATTGTCAAAAGAAGGATTATTGGTGTTGAAATAATTATGAAGATGTGAATGTTCTGGTCTTCCTTTAGACAAACCAAAGTCTATTCTATCGTTAAAAATATTATTTAACAATTTATAGTTTTGAACTAACGAATAAGGTGAATAATAACCAATTAAAGAGCCTGCAGATCCAACTCGAATAGTATTAGTCATTCCAGCAATAAGTGAAATTAATATTTCTGGGTTATTATATGGATGTAAAGAATTTGATCTATGGTGTTCTGAAATCCAAAATCTAGAAAATCCTATTTCATCTGCAGCTGTAGCATAAGAAAATATATCTTCTAATCCATACATGGAATTTTTTTGATCGCTTACCCCAAATTCCAAAAGTCCTATTTTAATTTCTTCATTTCTCATAATAATACAATTTTTGACCAGTTATTATTTTTTTGTTGTTCAAACTCTAAAAGTGTAAGAGTTGTTGCAGGTAAATTATTTATAAAATTTAAAGGGTGCTCTTTTATGGTGTCTTTTTCTAAATAGTCTAAAGTTTTTGAATACCAATAAAATGCAGCTTCTTTAAATTGCGAATTTCCAGTTTTTAAATAGAGATAGTGATAACTTTTTAAGACTCCTGAACTTCCATAAAAAAATCGATAATCTTCTATAGCTGTTTCCTGAATCTCTTTTCTTTCTATACTATCTAAAGCTATTGTGGTAGCTAGGTGAATAAGTTCTTTATTCACAAATTTCTTTTTTAAAGAAAAAATCAAAGTTGAGAAATTTATATCGCTATTAGACCAGGCTAAAACAGGTCTAAAATTTAATTCTCCTTTTACAATTTCTTCTTTATGAATACTTCTTGGTAAATAATACTTTTTGTTATTAAATGAATAATCGTTGTCTTTTATAATTTTGATTAATTTCTTTAATAAAAAAGTTATAATAACATCTGCTTTTTCATTTTCAATTGTGTTCAAGACTGCTATTATAGCACAGATGCCATGTGCATAACCTATATGAATACCTTCAATATATGCAGCCTTATTATAAAAAAAGAAATTATCCTCTTTTTTTATTTTTGCTTCTATTATTGATAAAATTTTATCAATACTTTCTTTGTCTTCAACAAAATTTAAAAAAAACAATATGCCGAAAGGTCCGTTTATAAAATCGTAATTGTTATGCTCTAACAAACGTATGGCTTCATTACATACTACTAATTTTATTTCGTTTATTTCTTTTTTATATTCTTCTCCTAATAAATTTGCGTTAACTAATAATTGAAGTATGAATCCTAAACCACTTAATCCATTTTCCAAAGTTGATTTAAGTAATAAATCAGATTTTGAAGTTTCTATATTTTGAAATATGATTTCTAAATATTCTTCTATTTTAAGGAGATGGAAATCCTCTTTTGAGTGTTCATATAAATTGAAATAATAATAAACCATCCCTAATTTTCCATCCATCAATCCATCAGATATTAATTCCTGCTTATTTTGTGTATTTATTCTTTCTATTAATTGATGCGAAACGGTCATATTAAATAATTTTAACTAGTTAAAAGTAATTTTTCAATTTCTTTTCTACTGGGATTCAGTTTTATATCCTTATTCTTGTTTTCGTATAATTTTGGAAGACTTTGATTAAAAATCCATTTTAAATCGACGAGTTCTTTATACATTTTGGATGATATTTAAGAGTAACAGTTTAATATAAAACTGTTACTCTTATTAAATAGTCTTATTGTGTTTTGTTACATGATAATAGTACACATGATGCAGCTGCTCCTTCTTGTGCTCCACCTTTTAAACTAGACATTTGAGACTCTTGTAATTTTGTGATTGCCTCTTTGTTTAATGTTAACCCTTTGTTTAAATTGATTTTTTTCATCTTGTTTTTGTTTTAATGATTAATTATTGTTGTTTGTTACATGATAATAGTACACATGATGCAGCTGCTCCTTCTTGTGCTCCACCTTTTAAACTAGACATTTGAGACTCTTGTAATTTTGTGATTGCCTCTTTGTTTAATGTTAACCCTTTGTTTAAATTGATTTTTTTCATCTTGTTTTTGTTTTAATGATTAATTATTGTTGTTTGTTACATGATAATAGTACACATGATGCAGCTGCTCCTTCTTGTGCTCCACCNCAAAATATACATATTATGAGCACAGATAAAGACGCAAAATTAAAAGCCTTACAATTAACATTAGACAAATTAGATAAAACCTACGGAAAAGGAACTGTAATGAAGATGGGTGATGCTGCTGTAGAAGAAGTAGAGGTCATTTCATCAGGTTCATTAGGATTGGATTTAGCTCTTGGTGTAAATGGATATCCAAAAGGCAGAATTATAGAAATATATGGTCCAGAATCTTCTGGTAAAACAACTTTAACCCTACATGCTATTGCAGAAACGCAAAAAGCAGGCGGAATTGCTGCTTTTATTGATGCTGAGCATGCTTTTGATCGTTTTTATGCAGAGAAATTAGGAATTGATATCGATAATTTAATTATTTCTCAACCCGACAATGGAGAGCAAGCTCTTGAAATAGCGGAAAGTTTAATTCGCTCTGGAGCTGTTGATATAGTGGTTATTGACTCAGTTGCTGCTTTAACACCAAAAAGTGAGATTGAAGGAGATATGGGGGATTCTAAAATGGGTTTACATGCACGTTTGATGTCTCAAGCATTGCGAAAATTAACAGCAACTATACATAAAACAAACTGTACCGTTTTCTTTATTAATCAACTTCGTGATAAAATTGGAGTGATGTTTGGAAGTCCTGAAACAACTACTGGAGGTAACGCTTTAAAATTCTATGCTTCTGTACGAGTTGACATTAGAAGGTCTTCACAAATTAAAGATGGAGAAAATGTAATTGGTAACAGAACTAAAGTTAAAATTGTTAAAAATAAAGTAGCACCTCCTTTTAAAACAGCTGAATTTGACATCATGTATGGTGAGGGTGTTTCAAAAGTAGGTGAAGTTTTAGATTTAGCAGTAGAGTTTGAAATCATTAAAAAAAGTGGTTCATGGTTTAGTTACGGCGATACAAAATTAGGCCAAGGTAGAGATTCTGTGAAAGCCTTAATTAAAGATAATCCCGAATTAATGGACGAATTAGAAATTAAAATAAAGGAAACCATTAAAGCGAATAATGCTTAAAATTAAAAAATCACGAAATTTTCGTGATTTTTTAATTTTATACGCAACCCTTTTCACTCTTTCACATCTAAGTTATAAAGAATAAAATTTAAAAGATAAATTAAAATATAATGTATATTATGAAAAGAATACTTTTTTTACTAAGCTTATTTTTAGTACTAAACTCGTGTAGTCTTGATGAAGGAGAAAAATATCATTTTCAAATTTTAGCAGTTGAGGAAGCTATAGTACCAGACAGTTTTGAACTAGATGGTGTTTATGAAATTAAATTAAAATATTATCGTCCTACTACCTGCCACGCTTACGATGGTTTGTACTATGATAAGGATTTAAACATTAGAACTATTGCAATAAGAACAGTCGTTTTTGAAAGAGATAATTGTGCCCCAGCTGACACTGAACTCGTAGAAACCTCATTTAATTTTCATGTAACTAATAATGGTTCATACATTTTTAAGTTTTGGCAAGGAACAGATGCTAATGGTGAAGATATTTTTTATGAGGTTGAAGTTCCAGTTATTTGATATAAAGTTTTAAAATTTTGATAATTGACCAACTCATAAATGATTGTAAGAAAGGAAATACTAAGGCATTTGAACAAATATACAGACTATTAAGTCCTAAAATATTTGGAGTTTGCCTTAAGTATTCGAGAAACTATGAGGAAGCTCAAGATAATTTACAAGAAGGTTTTCTTCTTATATATGAAAAAATAGGTCAATTTCAATTTAAAGGTTCTTTTGAAGGCTGGGCCAAAAGAGTGGTAATCAATTTCATTCTTCAACAATATAGAAATCAAGGTGTATTTGAAATTGTTTCCGAAAATATACCTGATGAAGTGGAGATAGAAGTAGATGACGAACATATATCTATTGAATTCTTAACAAAAATTATTCAAGAATTACCTGATAGATATAGATTAGTTTTTAATCTTTATGTTATGGATGGTTATTCTCATAAAGAAATTGCAGAAATGCTAAATATAAATATTGGTACATCAAAATCCAATTTAGCTAGAGCAAAGACTATTTTAAAAAGTAAAATTGAAACTCATAATACTGTTTCAATTCCAAATACGAAATGAAAGAAAATAAAAATATAGAGCGATTATTTCAAGAAAAATTTAAAGAATTTGAGGCTTCTCCTCCAGAGGATTCTTGGGATATAATTGCTTCTAAAATTAAAGAAAAAAAGAAAGAAAGAAAAGCAATTCCTTTTTGGTTTAAAGCCTCAGGAATAGCTGCTTCATTTCTTATAGGCTCTTTGCTAATTTTCAATTATTTGTCTAATGACAATGATTTTAAAATTAATGAAGATAAAATTGTTTTGGACGAAAACAAGAATATAAAGGACAATAATAACACTGATAGTAATCAAAATAAACTTCCTCCTAATAATAGCATTGTAGAAAAAAATAAAATACCTTCTATAGAAGCAGAAACAACCAAATTTAAATCAAAACCCACACAAATTCAGCAAAAAATAAAAACATCGAAAGAAGAAAGTTGGGCACACAATTCTGATCAATTAAATGATTTATCAAATGAAAAAGATTTAGTTAAAAAAGAGGCTACTTTACAAAATCAATTAGTAAAAGTAGTATCTAATGAAGCTACTGTTAATGTTTCTTCCAAAAAGAATAAAAATCTAGATAATAAAGAAGATTCTTTTGGTACAAAGTCTAAGTTATTGACAGATAAAGAATTTAAAAATGCAATTTCAAATTCTGCTCAAACTACTTCGGTTGAAGTTGACAGTACAAAGAAAGTTTTAAAGAACAATATACTATCTATTAAAACGGCTTCAATGACTAATTCTAAATTTATTAACAAAGAGCATGAGAATTCATCGACAGATAGTAATAAAAACAGTATTGCTTCAACTATGAATGAAACTGACAACAACTCAGAAAATGAAGCAACATTTTTAGAAAAAAACAAAGGTTTGCTGCTAGAAAAATCACAAAAATTAAATAATAATAATGACATAATTGTCAATTTAGAAGATAAAGACAAAAAAAATAATGCTATTATAGAAAACAAAAAAAATCAAAATGGCATAATTAAAGATAGTACTATAGTAATTGCAGAAGTTAAAACTGAAGTAAATGCTCTAGAACAATTGCTAAAAGAAAAGGAAGAGGGAAAGAATGCTGATGAAAAAGAAGAAGAGAAAAGAAGTAAATGGGTGGTAAGCACCAATGCTGCACCCGTTTATTTCAATTCCATTTCTAATGGTTCTCCTATAGATGAACAATTTGCAAATAATGAGAAAAACTATGCCCAAACACTTAGTTATGGTGTAGGATTACAATATGATCTCACAAAAAAAATTAGTATTCGTTCAGGAATTAACTCAATAAATATAAATTATAATACGAATAACGTCTATTATTCAAGTACTTTAAGAGAAGTTAGTGGTACCAATCTAAATATTACTAAAAATAGTAATGGTCAAAATTTAGTTCTAAGAAACTCTCCTGCAACAACAACTTCTTCCGATATTTCTTCTTTATCTATTGATGTAGAAAATATGAATGAGGCAAGTTTAGCTAGCTTAAATCAAGAAATGGGCTATATAGAAGTTCCATTAGAATTAACTTACAAAATAATAGATCAAAAAATAGGCATTCAAGTTATAGGAGGAATGAGTACCTTATTTTTAAATAAAAACAATATATCCCTTGTATCAAATGGATCCGAAATGGAAATTGGAAAGGCAAATAATTTAAACGATATCCATTTTAGTAGTAATATTGGTTTGGGTTTTAATTACAAGTTCTTAGAGTCATTTCAATTGAATGTTCAACCTGTCTTTAAATATCAAATCAATACTTTTAATTCTAATGCTGGAAATTTCAAACCGTATATTGTTGGTTTATATTCTGGACTTAGTTTTAATTTTTAATTTGGTTAAACTTAAAAATTTTAGTTAGTAGTTTTATTGTTCTTTTGATAAGGCATAAAACTGAAAAAGTCCCAAAAATTTGGGACTTTTTTATTATTTAATTTAAAGTATTAATTTTTAACTAATGCTTCTTTAGACCATTTTTTTACTTCTGCGATTCTACTATTTGCAAAATCTACTTCATTTAATGCTTTATCACTCCAAAAAAACCATTTACCAGTCTTTTGTCCTTTTTCATATTCTCCCATCGCTTGCTTTGAA
This sequence comes from Flavobacterium sp. 9AF, assembly GCF_902506265.1. GTDB lineage: Bacteria > Bacteroidota > Bacteroidia > Flavobacteriales > Flavobacteriaceae > Flavobacterium. The sequence goes on from NZ_LR733556.1 coordinate 1,892,766, forward strand.
CCATCTAAATTATATGAAATCCATTTTCCATGAAGTTTACCATCTAAATAAGATCCCTCTTGTTTAATCTGACCATTTTCATAAAAATAAGTAGCTTTAACCATATTACCAACCACTTCATATTTTGGTTGAATTTCTTGTGCAAACATCATTCCTGAAGCCAATAAAACTGCTGCAATAACTATCTTTTTCATATTATTTATAATTAATAGGTTAACGATTATATAACAAATATAAAAAAAAATTTACACAAAACAAACTTTTACTTAACAATTTAGTAACATTGAAAAGTAAGCATAAAAAAACCAACGTGAAGCACGTTGGTCTTTTATATTAAATTAAAATTTATTTATTGAAAAACTCTCCTAATGTTGAGTCCAATCCATCCGATGATGGTCTTGGTGCATCAGCAAAAATAACTTTTCCATCTGGTCCAATTAAAATAAATCTTGGAATAGCATTTACACCAAAAGCTTTAATAAAATCTGAATTCCAATTATTATCTGCAAATAATTGTACACCTCCTAATTGTTTGTCAGTTACAAATTTTTTCCATTTTTCGTAATCTTTTTGAGTATCTACAGATATACTAACGAAAACAATATTATCATTATGATATTTCTCTTCTATTTTTTTCAGGTAAGGTATTTCAGCTCTACAAGGAGCACACCAAGTTGCCCAAATATCTATATAAACATATTTCCCTTTAAAATCTTCTAATTTAGTCTTACCGCCTTTATGATTTTCAAAATTAAAAGTGGGACTAGCAATACCATTCATCTTTTCAGATGTTTTCTTTTGTACATAATACTGACTCAACATCATGGATTCTTGTTGAATCATCGCGGATAACATTTGTGATAAAGATGCATCTATCCCTGCTTTTTGTAAAATAGCTAAATCATTATTTTTCTTCTTATCTAAACTCGATTGAAAAGTGGCTTCATCTTCAGTAAATAAAACATCTAACTCTTTCTCAAAAACCTCATCACTTAGTGCTTTTTGTGCTAAATAATTATTTTCTACAGCACCTTTACCTTCATATTTAATAGATTCATCAAAACTTTTTGCATCCATAGATAATTTTAAATCATATCCATTTTTAAGGAACAGCATGGTAGTTTCTGAACCATCAAAAAGTTGGAATAATCCTTCATTTGGAATTTCAAAAGCATCTTTAAATTGCCCTCTTTTATTAAGACGTAACGTTTTCTTAAAGTTTTTTCCAGAAGCTAAAACTATAGAATCTGAATTACGATTTGCGATTTTACCTTCAAAAGTAACCATTTTTGAAGCATCCTGAGCATGAACAGACAAAACAGCAAGCCATATTAATGTTACCAATTTTTTCATAAGACTTAAATTGAATTAAAAATAATCCTCAAATCTAATAAATTTACTCGATAAAATTAATATTTGTTATTACTTTTGCATAAATTTTAATAAAATGTATAGAAGTCATTCTTGTGGAGAACTTACTGCTTCACATATAAATACAGAAGTAACATTAGCTGGTTGGGTACAAAAAACACGTGACAAAGGTTTTATGATTTGGGTAGATGTTAGAGATCGATACGGTATAACCCAATTAATATTTGATGAAAAAAGAACGCAACCAAACGTTTTTGAAAAAGCAAAAACACTAGGTAGAGAATTTGTTATTCAAGTAAAAGGAACTGTCATTGAAAGGGAATCAAAAAACCCGAATATGCCAACTGGTGAAATTGAAATTTTAGTTTCCGAATTGAATATCTTAAATGAAGCCATGCTTCCTCCATTTACAATAGAAGATGAAACGGATGGTGGGGAAGATATCAGAATGAAATATCGTTATTTAGATATTCGTAGAAACCCAGTAAAAAATAATTTATTATTCCGTCATAAAGTAAGTATGGAAGTTCGTAAATACCTTTCAGATAAAGGTTTTTGCGATATTGAAACACCTTACTTAATTAAATCTACTCCAGAAGGTGCAAGAGATTTTGTGGTTCCAAGTAGAATGAATGAAGGACAATTTTATGCTTTACCACAATCGCCTCAAACTTTCAAGCAGTTATTGATGGTAGGTGGTATGGATAAGTATTTCCAAATTGTAAAATGTTTTAGAGACGAAGATTTACGTGCAGACCGTCAACCAGAGTTTACGCAGATAGACTGCGAAATGGCTTTTGTAGAGCAAGAAGACATTTTAGATATGTTTGAAGGTTTAACACGTCATTTGTTAAAAGAAATTAAAGGTATTGAAGTAAATAAATTTCCTAGAATCACCTATGATTATGCTATGAAAACGTATGGAAATGACAAACCAGATATTCGTTTTGAGATGAAGTTTGGTGAGTTAAATGCTGTGGCACAACATAAAGATTTTAGTGTATTCAATTCGGCTGAATTAGTAGTAGGTATTGCTGCTCCAGGTTGTGCTTCTTATACTAGAAAAGAAATTGATGCGTTAATTGATTGGGTAAAAAGACCTCAAATAGGTGCTTCGGGAATGGTATATGTAAGATGTGAAGATGACGGAACATTTAAATCATCTGTTGATAAATTTTACGACCAAGAAGATTTGAAAAAATGGGCTGAAATTACAAATGCAAAACCAGGTGATTTAATTTTAATTTTATCGGGTAATGCTGACAAAACAAGAACCCAACTTTCCGCTCTTAGAATGGAAGTGGCTACACGTCTAGGATTGAGAAAATCAGATGAATTTGCTCCTTTATGGGTGGTTGATTTTCCATTATTAGAATGGGATGAAGAAAGTGGTCGCTATCATGCGATGCACCATCCTTTTACTTCTCCAAAACCAGAAGACATTCAATTAATTGAAACGAATCCTGGAAAAGTAAGAGCGAATGCTTATGATATGGTTTTAAATGGAAATGAAATTGGTGGTGGTTCTATTCGTATTCATGATAGAGAGTTACAATCTAGAATGTTTGACTTACTCGGATTTAGTAAAGAGGAAGCACAGGCACAATTTGGTTTCTTAATGAATGCTTTTGAATATGGTGCTCCTCCACATGGTGGCTTGGCTTTTGGATTAGACCGATTAGTATCAATTTTAGGTGGTCAAGAAACCATTCGTGATTTTATTGCTTTCCCAAAAAACAACTCGGGTAGAGATGTCATGATTGATGCCCCATCAAAAATTGACAACAAACAATTAGAGGAATTACATATTAAATTGAAATAAATAATTAAAAGGACTTATAAAGTCCTTTTTTTAATCTTAAAAAAATGAAATACTTTATATTAGCCTTGCTTATCTTATTTTTCATCTTAGTAGGCTATGGCTCATATTTGAATGCTGAAGTGGCCAAATCTGGAGACAAATGGATTGGAATTGGTGTATTACTAATCGCATTTGGAATAATGCCTCTTTTTATTGCTTCAAGATATAAAAAAAGTAAATTAAAAGAATTCTTGAACAACCAACTCAATAAAAACAGCGAAAAAACTGAAAATCAGTAAATTTCTTTCTAAAAATCATTGTCGCTTTATTATTAATTTTATCTTTGAGAATTATTAATATTTATTTTTTATTTAATGCGAACAGGCACAGTTAAATTCTTCAATGAAGAAAAAGGTTACGGTTTCATCACTGATGAAGAAACTGGAAAAGACATCTTTGTACACGCAAGCGGAATGAAGGGTGATTCTTTATCACAAGGAGCGCGAGTGAGCTACGAAGAAGAAGAAGGAAGAAAAGGTAAAATAGCTGCTCAAGTAGTAGTTATCGAAGACTAATATAATTATTTTTTGATTACCTAAAAAATTAAAAAGTCCTGCAATTGCAGGACTTTTTTTACAAACTTAAAAAACAAACTATTTATTTAACCCAAATAAATATTTTTACTGATTTAATATATAGGCACTCTACTCTCTTACTATTCTATTCACAACTTATTTATAAAAAGAGTATCATTGAATTTATTCAATTTAAAGAGGCTGTCCAAAAAGTATAATCCTGAAAAGCTAAAATTGTCTTCGCTTATTTAATTATTGCCGATCAATTATTTTATACCCCAAAATAAATTTAGAATGACAAAAACAAGACTTTTCAGACAGCTTCTTCTCAATAAAAAAAGGCATCCCTCTTCTTATCTCTCAAAACGATATTTTTTTGTTGAAAATTCATAGGGATTAGGACCAAAATTGAGTAATTCAAGCTTAAAATCAGATCTGTTAATATGAGTAATTAAATCATTTTTCTTAAAAATATTAATATAATCTAAACCTAAAGTTATTCTAACATCTCCATTTAACCTTGAAAAACCATAAATTTGATAGCTATTTACGGGAATTTGAGTAGTAGCAAATAGTAGTTCACTTCCTTTCATTTTTAAATAATCAAATTGATATCCTTTACAAACAACAGCAGGTTGTTGAATATTAGATTGGTCGATTATTTTACTTGTTTCTAAAGGTTTTAATATCGTATCATACATTTCTTCTGATGTTACTGCAGAGATATTTTGTTTTAAAATAATTTTATCCCCTTTTTCAGTTGTACCATAAATTTCATAATCTCCATTAGGATAAGAAATTACAGCATCAATCATATCATCATTTGGTATATATAATATTCGTTCAAAAGTTTCATCTACATAAAACCAAAGTTGATTCTTTTCTCCATTCATCTCATATTGATAAATCAATGCATTTGGAAAATACTGTATGTAATCTTGTTTTTTTGAGGATTCTGAAACCAAAGATTTTTTTTCTTGATTAAGTAAACTCTTATGTTGTCTTTCCTTTCGACAACTCAAAAAACAACAAAATAAGAGACAGACTACTAATATATTTTTCATTTATTTATTTTTTGACAGATTAAGCTGAGTCATATACTTATTAATTCCCTTTTTTAATACCTTTAAGTTCAGCTTGAATTAGCTCATATCAAGTATAAAATTAATTTACGGTTATTTGAAAACGAACAGGCTTAATTGTTCCTTTTACACCAATAGGTTTTGCTTCTAAAATCACTTCATATTTTCCAGAAGACATTTCTGATATTCTGTCATTTGAATTGGTTTGAATATTTGATAAAATCGAAATAAAATCAAAAGTCTCCACAGGCATAAACATATCACCAGGAAAAAATGGAATTGGATTTCTTTTACTACTTCCTATTATTTTGCCTTCTTTTTTAACCGTAGTTGTAAAAACAAATTGCACCACTTCTTTTTTATCTTCATTTAGAGGAATTGCATCAGTAGTAAAAATAAAATGTAGGGGATAATTTCCTTCTCTAAAAGCCGCATAGAGATTTACTACCTTATTATTTTTTAATTTAATTTCCATTTTTGATTGCTCACCCAAAAGCATTTCACCTTGAACCAATTGCGCATTTGCAAAAAGACCGCATAATCCTATAATTGCAATTAATAATGTTTTTTTCATTTTATTTTGTATTAAATTTATTTCCCATCAAAATATTCATTCAGTACTTTTGTAGGTCTCTTATCGTGAAAATCAATGGTATATTCAATACCTGCACCATATTTTTGAGTTTGACGAAATAAAGTATAAGTTATAACAAATGTTCTCTTTGCCACCTTATCTGTTACAGTAACTGTCATTTTAGCTCTTGTTCTTCCATCCCCATAATCAAAGACTTGAGGCACTTCATTAAAAGTAAAACCAAGTTCTGTTTTTCCTCCTACTTTATGATAAATGTGGGTTTTCCCATTTTCTATTGTGAACTTCGGCACAGTAGAGTTTGAATCTCTATTTGTAAATATTTGAGCGGAAATTTTACAGCTAAAAAAGAGTAATACAATAAATACAATATTTTTCATTGGATATTATTTTAAATTTTAATAATTATTTTTTTTTATAATTTTTGTTGTATAATTTGCTTAGCTACAGCGATAGCTTTTTGTTTATTAATAGCTTCGTTATCGCTAACTTCAGCCGTTATTTCGAACTCTAATCCTTTATAAAACACTTTTAAATGTTTGTATTTGTTGTCCCATTTTGCATTATCACCCACATTTGAAATATCTGTAAAAGAAATACCATCCATCATACTGTTTGCCATTTCTTTAGCTGAATTTGCTTGTTCATTAGTCGCTTTTCCTTCTCCTTGCATTTCAGTCATTTTCTTATCCATCGCTTGGTTTGCTATTTTTATCTCTTCAGCAGTAGGTGTATGATAATCAAATTTAAATTTGTCTAAAGAGGTATTTCTTACCCATGTAATTTCCACAAAATCATCAATGGGTATATTCATTTCTTTATTAGTAATTGGGTTATTTACTTTTTTCATTCTTCCTTTATCCCAATTGTAAGACACACTATGCGTTGCTGGATCTTTTAAAATTTTACTGTATTTTTTTTTCGCTTCGTTAGGTACATAACCTGTTACTTCGCTGGCAATTTCTAAGGTTAATAATTCGTCTAGTTTTCCATTGTATTCGTCAGAAGTTTTGCCAATGGCTTGTTCAACAGCTTTATTGTTTTCTTGTTCCATTACTGTTGAACTTCCTTCGTTTTTGCACGAAAAAGCGAAAAGAAAAATAGAGGTTAGTGCTATTATTGTTGTTTTCATATTTTATTTTTATTATAATTTTTTAGAACTGTAATAAACTCCGTAATCAACCACATTGTGATCACCTTGTATTCTAAAGAAACCCGGTTTTACTTCATCCTTACCAATAGCAGCAGTAGATAAATCTGAATAAAGTTTTCTTTCAATTTTATAGGCGTTTTCAATAAAGACTTTAACTGATCTTTTCCCAACAACTTCATCACTTAATATACCATCTTCTTTTACTTCAAACTGAAATTCGAAATAAGCTTCTCCTTTCATTTCTTCAAGAGAATTATATCCGTAGTCATTAGGATTAAATTTAAAGCGTATAGGAGCATTCATTAAATGAATTACATATTTATCATTAGATTTTGCTTTTGGGATTTCAAAAATTCTACCGTATTTATCCAAATATTTTGCCATATAGGGTTGAATCATCTGTAATTCATTTGTATTTTTATTTTTTATATAAAATCTTATCCATCCTATTCCGTAGATGTCTTTAGAAGGATCATTTATTAAATAATCTAATTGACATTCATAAGTTACATCATTCGCTTTTTTTAAATTACTTGCTGGTGATGCAGTTAAGTTATTAAAGGTATTAGAGCTTGAACTATTAGCAATAACTTTATTATTTTTCACATGTTTGGTTCCATCCCAATTACCACCTGTTAATGCGGTTGTCCAACCCCATTTTCCTTTAAAACTATTGCCTTCAAAAGAATATTCTAAATATCCCTTGTTACCGTTATTTGTAAAAGTTCCAGTTAATTTTTTTGTTGTAGGATTATAGGTTGCATCAATGTTTCCCACATCGTGGTATTTTCCTGTAACTTTATTGCCAACTTGTTGTAAAATAATGTAGCCTTGCGTTGTGTTCCATTTTCCACTCCAAACATTTGTAACGTTTTTAATAGCATCGCTTCCGGCAACTTTAGAAGTTACTTTCCAAATGTAATCTGGGTTTGTAGAATATTTATTATCTGTAGCATAACCCCAATTTCCATCAAAAGAAGAAATACCGCCTTCAAAAAAGTGCAGTTTACCAAATGGACAAAAGAAAACAAACTTCCCTTCGGCAGCACCATTATGAAAACTACCTACAATTTCTTTTGCTTTATTACTTGAAATACCTGTAATAGTACCAATTCCTTTATAATCGCCATAAATCATGCCTCCGTTTGGATATTCAATTCCTAGTTCAACAGTTAAATTAATGGTTCCATAATTGGTATTATAAACTCCATCTATAAAGGTTTGTTGCGCATTAGAAATAAGACTCAATACTAATGCGATAATTAATATTATTTTTTTCATTCTGTTTATATTGTTTTTCCTTTAATTAATACTCAAGAAAATACTCTGTATATCCATTAAAGGATACGGTTTTGTTTGCTTGCTTTATTTCTGTAACAGATAAATGAATTTTATCTGCCCCTTTTTTCATTTCAAACTCTAAAATGCCATGATTTTTTAAATTTTGGAAACCCATTTTATCGGCCATAAACATCGTTGTAAAAGGAAGAATATCATGTTGAAACAACATTGGTTTTGTAGTAACCCAACATATTATACTATTAAATTGATTTTCATTTGATAAAACTACTTCGTAAGCGCTACAAGAATATCCTGCAATCATTTTATTTTGGTTCAACTTTTTAAATGTGGGTTTCTTATAAGAATCTGATTGTATCAAAAAGTTTTTAGAAGTATAGGTTGATGCAATTTTCTCATTTTTATCTGAAAGTCCGAAAACAGAACTTAAACCATCATTTCGGATACACCAGTACTGAAAAGTTCCTTCACTGGCATTTTGCGGAATCATTTCTAAACCCGCATTTTGCAAACACTCTTTATCTAGCAAAATAAGGGAACCTTCTTTGTTAATATAATAGCTGTAGTTTGCTTTATGAGTGCCTTCAGAATCAGATGAAATAACTTTTATAGAAATTTTTTGTTTGCCATAAAAAGGAGCTCCATTATATGGTTTTGTTTTTACATATTCATTATTAATTTCTGTAGTAGCTAAACCTCCATTTGCATTATTATTATTTCCGCTACCATTATTTCCGCCCGAATTATAAAAATAATTGTCCTTACAATACTGTTCACGCAATGTTTTTTTTGCTTGTTCCAAATATTTAAGCATTGTGGCATCTGCTCCATTTTTCTTTGCGTTTTCTATTTCAACATCCATTTGTTGCATAATAGAATCGCACATTGTCTTTTGAGCGTTACTTATAAAACTAATTAGTACTATTATTGTTAAGATTAAATGTCTCATTTCTTAATGATTTTTTTGGTATTTTTTTTATCTGTAGATGTATCCAAAACTGTGATGTAATAAATTCCTGTTGGCACCGAAGTAAAATCGATAGTATTGTTATCCATTCTAAGATTTAGTTGTTGTCCTTCTACATTAAAAACCTTTATTTGATAAGTCTCACTATTTTCCAAGTTTAGTGTTACAAAATCTTCAGTTGGATTGGGAAACATTTGAATATCTTCAGTTGCAAAAGATGTCGTTGCTAAAGTTTGTGGATTAATTCTAAAAACTTTTGTCCCCGCATAAGTTCCATCGACAGATGCATTAAAATATACATAACCATTTAACTCCATAAATTGTGCAGGACTTGAGCTTGCATTACCTGGTGCAATGTCTTGAATAAGAAAAGCCTGATCATTAGAATCTAACATCCATAATTCAATGCCAGTAGTATTGTTTGAAGTATAAGAACTAAAGAAAAGAAAACCTTGACTTACAAAAAGTTCGTTGGAGAAAATATTGTTTACTGTAGGCGTTGTAATCATTATTGTTCCGTTTTCTGTTCCATCTGTTTTCCAAATTTGGCTTCCATTGGCTCCATCATTTTTATTAAAATAAAGCTGATTATTAAATGCTGTTAAACCACCTGGTGACCAACTACTATTATTATTTCCAGGAGTAATATCTTTAACCATTAAAGTTCCTGCATTCGTTCCATCCGTTTTCCATAGTTCAAGACCATTTGTATTGTCTTTAGCAACAAAGAAAATGTTGGATCCAACTTCTACAAAACCATTTTCTGAAACCGTTGAACTATCATAATAACTCGCGCTTACAAATATGTCTTTTAATAGACTGGTCCCATTGACAGTACCATCGGTTGTAAAATATTCACCCCCATATTGTTCACTCAGAGCGGGAAAATAAACTTTATTTCCAATTTTTTTTGCTCCATAGTACATTTGAGACATATCTGGTGAAGTATTAGGGAACAAATCAGCAATCATTTCAGAGACAATTCCATTTGTTCTCCAAATCGCCCATCTGTGAGCAGACGTATAGGCATTAAAAAGTATAGCGTTATCATTTAATGCAACTAGATCGAACCCAATATTTTGCAAAATTTGAGAATCGCCTTGCGTAATTTGAACTTCAGAATTAGGAGTGGTTTGCATTCTCCACAAACTTCTATTGGTATTATTCCCTTCGGTAAAAAAGATAAATCCGTTTGCTTTAGTAAAACCACTTGGATTGGTTATAGCGTTATTATCTACCATTTTATAAGTTCCTCCAGTAGTTCCATCTGTCCTCCAAATTTCATCTGTATTGGCTTGGAAATAAATCACATCATCTATAACGGTTAATAAATAAGGATTACTACTTCCAGCTCCAATAACAATATCCATCAAAATAGTTGTTCCTGCTGTTGTTCCATCGGTTACCCAAAGTTCATTTCCAAAAGTAGGTTCTGTTCTTACAAACACTATTTTGTTATTTACTTTTGTAGGATAAGCCCAATAGAAATTTAATATTTGTTCTACTTGAGCAATCCCAAGTATTGGAAACAATAGAAATATAAATAGTTGCTTTCTCATTGTTTAATAATTTTCTTGGTTACAGTAACCGATTTCTCTTCGTTTGCAAAAATCAAATAATAGGTTCCAGAACTTAAAAAGTTTAGATTTATTGAACCTTGATTAACAAAGACTCTTTTGAGTTCTTTTCCTGTTACATCATAAATTTGAACTTGCCATTGTGTTATGTCTTGATGTTGTATAAACAATTCGTTTTCAACCGGATTAGGATATACAACTAAAGTTGTATTCTGACTGTTTACCTCATCTATACTTAAAGCATTTAACACTGCGATTTGATATAGAATAGATTCACCTACTAAAAGGTTTCCATCAGAATAGGTTCTATTAAAAGCTTCACCAACTAATGATTTTCCATTAGTGGAAGCAGTATAACCGCCACTAAAAGCTTGACGATATAATTGTTGCGAAAAACAATTGACCGATAAGAAAAGGAATAGTAGAATTGTTTTCATTTTATTCCTCGTATTTAAAAATAATTGCTCTTATCCCTGCATTATTACCATTTCCATCCCAATTATTTGAAAGAATTCTAAAATAATAAGAATATAATTCGTTATTTACTATAAAATTTGAGAATGTATCTGTGATGATTTGAAATGATGGACTATTAGTAGTATCATAATACCACATTGCAGCTGGATTATTTGTGACTGAATTATCAATGCGTACCAAATCTAAACCTATATTAGCTGTACTATTATCTTTAAAAATTACCTTAATTTCTGTAACTTTTACCTTATCTGGAAAATTTACATTTACCGTAGAATAATTATCTGCAACAATACTATAAAGTCCCGTATTATGATAATATCTGAAATTTTCTTTTTGAGAAAATTCTGCTCCACTAATACTCAAATATTTTACCTGAACAGGCTTTCTTTGTAATTGTCCATTCGCATCAGCCACAACTTCTCTAGTTCCTGTTCCTGCTAAATCGTCCAGTAATAATCCGTTTTCATTAATCTCACCTTGATAACCATTTGTATAAAAACTAACGTTATTTGAATTCAACAATATAAATTCATCATTTTTACCTAATTCTCTTGCGGTTTCTGCTCCTTTTGCATAAGGCACCGCTTTAAAAAATTCATCCGATAAGGTTACAAAACCACTTCCTGAGTCAACTTCGATTTTTAATTTTAAATCAACCGTGTCAAAATATACAATAGACAAGTTGTTTATCAATGGTGTTCCTTCACCAATATTCGCATTTACAAAACCATTTGCATCTGTAGTTTTTATATGTTGTTCACTAAAAAAAGGAGTTCCGTTTTGAGTAATACTAAATTTTAGCGTAACATTGGTATTGGCTAAAGCATTCCCGGAATTATCTGCAATAATTCCAGACCAAGCGATTGTTTTATTTGCAGTTTGAGCAAAACCGAAGGTTGTTATTAAGAGTGTAAAAAGTAGAATAATTTTTTTCATTGTTCTGATTTTTAGATGTTTTTATAAGTGTATGTCACTTTGTAAGTCACATTGTTAGAAGTATTTACAAAATCACTTTGAATGACAAAACCGTCTGTATCATACTGATTTGTAAATGGATATAAAGTTTGCGTATTATCATCAAAAATTGCATTTACAGGATAAATAGATTGAAAAAACATTTCTGAATGTGTAAACTGCATCGCATTAATCAATGTTGGCATGTATTCTTTACTTACAACGTTGTAAAGCGGACCTTTTTTATTTGTATCGAAACTATAGTCAAAAACATTACTATAATATGTTCTTCTTGAAACATCATTTAAATTGTTTACGGCAAAATTTAAACCTACGGCACTTGAAGAATAGGAATTGTAGTTTGCATCGTGATTGAATACTATAATTTCGTCATAATATGCATCGTGATATTTTCTTAAAACATTTCCATTGTAAGAATATGTTATTGTAGAAACGTCACCATTGGTTCGAACCGAACTTTTTGGAATACCATTTTCATAAGTAAAAGTGATGTTCTTAAGGTTTGGATTGATTAAAGTTGAATGGGTTATTTTAGAAATTCTCTTATTGCTATCATATTCATATTTTAGTGTATTGCTACTAAAACTATTAGAATCTGTTCCTTCTACTTTAATTTTATCAATAACTTTAACTGTTGTAATTTGTGGTTGCTCATCATCATTGGAACAAGAGAATGATAACATAGCTAAGCATAATAAGAATATTTTTTTCATTGTTAAATGTTTTTATAGGTATATGAAATTGTATAAATTGTAGAATTATTATTATCAGTAAAATCACTTTGAATTACAAAACCATCTTCATCATACTGATTCATAAATGGTATGAAAACAGCATTATTATTATCAAAAAAACCATTAACTGGGTATATGGATTGAAAGAACATTTTATTATTCGCAAATCTTACAGCCTGAATGGTTGCAGACATAAAGTTCTTGTTAGGTAAATTATAAAAAGGCCCTTTTTTACCTGTGTCATCGTAACTATAATCTAAAATATTGGTATAATATGGTTTGGTAGTTATATCCCAAAGTGTATTGATTGCAAAATAATGTTCACAAGTTGATGCGTAGGTTTTGGTAGGTTGATCAAAAGTAAATGTACACGTTATATCAGTGTCAAGTATTTCTAATTTTTTTAAAATTTCATCTTCAAATACAAATTGTCTTAATCCATCATCACATGATTTTGGTACACCATTGTCATACTTAAAATCTATAGCATCATCTATTTCTCCATTATCTAAAAAATCTATTTTAGAGATTAGCTTTTGATTATCATATTCATAGTTTAATTCATAAAATTCGGTACCATTATTATCTGTTATTTTTAATTTAATTGTGTCAATAACTTTAATTTTTTGTGGTTGCTCATCATCATTGGAACAAGAGAATGAGAACATAGCCAAGCATAATAAGAATATTTTTTTCATTTGTTTATATTTTATAATTTTTATTGTTTAATAGATTAGCTTCGCTGATTTGTGTTTCGTTCGGCATAACTCTAATTTTTAATTTGGCTCTGCGCTTACTGTCGCACAAATTCGACACGTCTATTTTGTGCTTTTTCTGAAGCATTGGCGTTTTTATTTAATGGTACACTTTCCCCTTTACCATCTGTAGTTAATCGATTTGTATCTATTCCAAATTCATTTACCAAAGCTCTCTTTACCGATTCTGCTCTTTTTTGAGATAAGATTAAATTATCGGTATCTTTTCCATCGCTATCAGTATGCCCAACAATTTTGATGTTTCCAGTTAAAGATTGAATGCTTTCTGCAATTTGTTTTAAGATGGTGTAGGAATTGGGACGAATAACATCTGAATTGACGTCGAAGTAAATGTTTTGAGTTACAAACTTCTTTTTAGTTGTTATATCGCTTTTAGGATTAGCATTACCAGTGGCTAAGCGTATGTTAGAAAAATTTATTTTAAATGCATCTACAAAATAAATATCATGTTGGAAGGTTAAATAATATTCTTTATTACTTAAAAAGAATTCCTCATTATCCATTATTTTTTCTTTATTTACCCATACTGATAGTTTATTATCTATTCTTTTCAGACTAATTCTTGCATAAAAATTATCTAATTCGGGTTGCCAAGTATAAAAATTGATACCTTCTTTCGATTTTACAACTACTCCATCCGATTTTACTGAATATTGTGCTAAACCTGTTTTAGGAATCTGAGAAACAGGACTTAAATCTACCCCACTACTTATATCAAAATTAGGGTCTTCTAATCTTCCTGCTTGTGCTTTTTCAATAAAACGTACACTTAAAGTACCTGTTTCTTTATTAGGTGTATATACATCAAATTCTAAGGTAAAATCTTTTGGTAAAGTTTTTAAAGCTATAGGAAAGAATGTCCCTCCATCATTCAATTCAAGCCAGTTTTTGCCTTCTAGATTTCTTACATTTAGGCGTTCATTATCATACGCTTTCCATCTACTTTTTGAACCATCGGCAAAATCTTCGAAGAAAATAATTTTTTCTGCTGGAACAAAATCAAAGTCTTTGTATGCAGAATAATCTGTATTACCAGCTTCATCTGTTTTTGTTACTGGTGGATCATAATTAGTATTTGATGTCTCATTATCGGATTCATTCTTTCCTTTCTTTTTCTTCTTGTCTTTTTTCTTAAAGATACTTCCTATACCTTCTTCAATCTTATTTAAAGTTTTATCTACCGCATCATCACCTCTTTGTTCTGTTCTATCATAAACCTTATCTTTTGTTTTTTGGGCAACTTTTCCCCCAACAGTCTCTTGACCTATGGAAAACAACCCATTTAAGAGACATACTAGTACAATCGTTTTTTTCATAATCATGAATTTTTATCGTTTTAAGTGTTGGTTAGTGTAGAAAAAATAAAAAGGTAAACATGGATTAATATTTTTTTTTTATTTTGGCTATGTTTACCTTTTTAGAAATAGCTACACTAATGAATAAATCAGATGAATTGATAGATTTACTAAAACAAGGCAATGAAAAAACAATTGCCCGTATTTATAATGACAATCGTAATGGGTTTATATTATTCGCTTCTCGTTATGAAATAAATGTTGATGAAGTAATTGATATTTATCAAGATGCGATTATCGTATTGTGTGAAAATGCTAAAAAGGGTTTGTTAGATAATTTACAAAGCAATATTAGTACCTATTTATTTAGTATAGGTAAGTATATGATTTTCCATCGGTTGAAAAAAAATAAAAAAAATGTACTAAATGAACAGCAATTACCAGACAAAATAGATTGGGATTTTTATGAAGAAGAACAAGATCATTTAGAAGTTCAATTGTTACAGAATGCTTGGACCAAGTTAGGTGAACAATGTAAGAAAGTGTTACATCTATTTTATTATGAAGAAAAAAAATTAGATGAGATTATGGAGCATTTGGCTTATACTAATAAAGATGTATTAAAAAGCCAGAAATCGAGATGTTTAAAACAATTAAAAGATTTAACAACAGCAAAAGATGGATAAAGAAACGCTATTAACGAAATATTTTGAAGGCACTTTAACAGAAGAAGAAAGCATTTTATTTCATTCTTTATTAGAAAACGATACCGAATTTAAAAATGATTTTAACTTTCAAAAAAATGTTAAAGCTGCTATTGCATTAGAAGAAAGAAAAGAGTTAAAAAATAAACTACAACACTTAGAAGCAACAAGAAACAAAAGCAAAAATACGAAATTACCGAAGATGCACTGGGTTTCTATAGCAGCAAGTTTTATTTTATTTGCTATTATTGGATTTTGGTTTTATAATTCAGAAAACCAAACTGGAAAACTATATAAAAAATATTATCAAACTTTTCCAAATGTGGAAGCACCTGTTGTAAGAGGTTTTGATACAGCAGACATCAAATCGAATGCTTTTTATGCCTATGATAGTAAAAATTATGAAAAAGCTTTAGACTTATTTTCAAAGATCTACGAAAAAGACAAAGACGATTATGCGCTTTTCTACAAAGGACTCTCTTTAATGGAATTAACCCGCTTTAAAGAAGCTATTACTGCTTTTGAAATGTACCAAGAAAAACCTAATAGTGCTTTTAACAGTTATATTAAATGGTATTTGTCTTTATGTTATTTACAAATAAATGAAATAGAGAAAAGTAAGGTTTTATTAAATAAATTAGTCACTTTTGAAAATCCTTTTCAAAATCAAGCTAACCATTTACTTGATGATTTAGAGTAATTTCTTTTATAGACGGCAGCCATTAGTATTAAAAACAAAAAGCCAACTAACAACCATAACCATAAAAAAGAAGTGGGTTTACAAATGGGTGTAGTATTACCGTTAAGAACAAAACCAGCCCAAAAATAAGGATGATTTTTTAGTGGATTTTGTTTTACAAATTCTTGCTTTGCCATAATCAATGCGCTATCTTTTGGAAGTCCCTTTCTTAGATTTTTATAGAACAAAATCATGATTTCAGAAGTTTCTTTGTCTGGTACTTGCCATAAGCTTACAACAGAACTTTTAACGCCTGCATAAGTGAAAGCTCTTGCTAAACTCATTATTCCTTCTCCATTGACAAGTTTGCCATTCCCTGTGTTACAAGCACTCAACACTAATAAATCTGTAGGAATATAATAATTGTATAATTCTGAAAAATATAAGGGTTGATTGTTTGAAAATAACAAACAAGATTGTGAAAAATCATTCTCATATAAAAAAGAATGCATGGCAAAATGATAAACATTAGCAACCGATTTTGTATTTAGAAAGTTTTCTTTAGTTGCTAATTCATTATTGAACTGCTTTCCATCAAACAAATTACAAATTTCTTGAGATTCTTTTTGAGCAAAAGGTAAAGGAGGTATCTTTTGATTGTTAAACCAAGAATTATTAGTGTAATTTGGTGCAAAACTGGTTAATGAGATCGTATTAGAACCAGTCTTTGCTTTTTTACTTAAGAGCCACATGGGAAAAGAATAATAATAAGAAATAACAGGAAGAGCATTAACATTTTTATTCAAGACCACTTCAAATGGTAGATAATTTAAAAAGTTATCGGGAATAATAGCTAATTTATCTCTTTTTATCTCTTTAGGAAAAAGTATTGTATTCAATTTTGATGCTCTTTCGTGGATAAGAGTGTTAGGTTGTTTTATTTCTTGAACCAAATCAACAACTAAAGGTTTAATTTTATTTATGGAATTCAGAAGAAAAACTTGCAATTCTTTTTTGCTTATCCACAATCCATATACATTTTCATCTGCTACATAAAATTTCCAAATAGATTCATCATCACTTAATTTTTTCTGTACTTCTTCAAAATCAAAATCTGCATCTACTTGCATAAAATTAGGGAAATCTTGCTTTAAGCTTTTTTTAATTGTTGTAATTTTTTTCTCTAAAATACTTGTTTTGATTGCGTTTTTATCTTTGTTATCCTTTATTAAACCTTCATAATACATCTTTTCATTTTGCGTTTGCTCTAATTCTGTATAAAGTTTTGTTAATTCATTATTATCTAATAGGACTTTCTTTTGAACTTCTTTAAATAGATGTTGTGAAACATTCCTTTCAATTAGATTTAAGAGTTCTTTTTTTTCACTTACAGATTTTTGTTTTTGACTACAAATAAATAACAAAGTTTCTGTGATTTTGCTTTGTAAAACACTTAATCGCTCATTATATTCTCCATTATTGTAGAACTCTTGGAACATATGAGAAGCAATTACAGCCAACTTTTCTGCTTTTTTTAAATCTTCTGCTTTTTTTAAGGCTATAAACTTCTTCATAAAAATAAGAGACGATGAAGCAAAAATATTAATATAATGATGTGAATTCAATTCTTTTATTTTTTCAATATCAATGGTAAGAATAGAAGCCTGTTTCTTTAAAAACTGATTAGAAATTTCCAAAACTATTCGCTCCACTATTTGAGTTGCTTCCTCATGACGATTAAGTCCAGAAAGATTGAGTGCTTTTATGGTTTCTATAGAGTATTTACTAGAATTAAAAGGAGGGAATATAATATTGTTTAAAGCTAAATCGCAATGCATTCTTCCTTTTTCATATTGCTTTAAATAATAATGTATCGAGCCTAACAAGGCATTTGCTTTCATTTCATAGAAAGGAAGGTTAAATTGCTTGCCTTGTTGTTGCAATTTTTCTAAATAATATATTGCGTTTTTATAATCTTTCTTTTCATAATATTTATAACTAAATGCATCATAACAAGACATATAATAATCTATATCTTCTTTTCTACCAATTCCTGATTTTTTGTTAATTCTATTATAAAAAGCATTCAATTTTATGAGAGCTTCATCTAAGAGATTTGCATTTAATTTCTCTAAAATTTGCATTTTATCATAAATTCTTCTTGCGAATGCCAAATCTAAAAAAGCCACTTTTGATGGATCTTTTAATAATTTTTTATAGAATATATCATATTGTAAATAAATCTTATAAGCTTCTTTTATATCACCATAATTTCCAATATAAAAATACCAATTATTATAAGCAGTTAAATAATCTGTCAGGTGGTAATTTTGAGTCTTATTCATTACTGCTATAGCTTCTTTCGTATATTCTATCTCATACTTTTGATTATGTACTTCTGAATAATAATATGATAAATCTAAATAGTAATTCGCTAATTTTTTAGGAAAAAATTCTTCAAGGTAGTTTCTTCTTTTTTGAATGATGGTTTTATAGGCATCTATAAGTTCAAAACTTTTTCCCAAAGCCATTAAGTCCTGTATTTGCTTTTCGGCATTACGAATTTCTTTATTTATTGCAACTGTGTCTTGCTGGGCAAAGGTTAATTTCGATAAAAGAAGAATAAAAATGAAACTTATTTTCCAAGTGTTATTTACTATGTAAGTTGCTCTTTTTGCAATAATATATTTCATTTTCATTTTTTTAAATAAACAGAAAGAGATTACAAAAACGCAATCTCTTTCTCAAATTTACTTTATTTAACTTATCTAAAAAAATTTTATTTTGAAATTAATATAGTTACCGCATTTCCTCCAAATCCAACGGCATTTACTAATACTTTTCGAATTTGTTTGGGTAATTTTTGTTCGTAAAATGGAATCGGAATAGCTTTTTGATGTTCTAACATAAGTATTCCTAATTCAAGACTCAACATTCCAGAAGTTCCAAAAGTATGTCCTAATTTCCATTTGTTTGTGGTTAAAAAAGGGAGTCTTTCCCCAAATACTTTTTGTATGGCCTTATATTCAGAAACATCTCCTTTTATGGTTCCAGGTGCATGCATCACTACTACGTCTACTTCATTAAAATCGATTCCTTTCAAAGCCATTTGCATCGATTTCTGAAAACAATCGGCTTCCGTTGAAATGGAAATATTGTGCTCTAAAATTTCTGTAGCATAGCCAATACCTTCCACATAGGCCAAAGCATTATTCTTTTCTCCTATTTCCAAAGCAATTACGCTAGCACCTTCTCCCAAGACCATTGTATTTTCTTTTTTATTCAAATCAAAAGCTCTACATGGATAATCACCCGTTCTTTTTGAATAAATATTTAACGCTTTCATTTGAGCTATAGTAAAAGGCGTTAAAGGTGCTTCAGAACCCCCAATGATAAATTTTTCAACCATACCTGCCTGCATCCAAGCTACACCATTTAATAAAGCATGCAAGGAAGTGGAACAAGTAATAGAATGCGAAATTTCTGGTCCAGAACTTTGCAAATCATTGGCTACCCAACTCGAAATATTTCCTAGAGTTGTAGTAGGTGAAGCCAAAGTACTTACTTTATTAGTTGTAATAAATTCGGAATGAAATTTTTCAAATAATGTGGTTGCTCCTCTTGAAGATCCAATATTAATACCAAAAACTGTTTCTTTTTCCCAACCGGTTTGCTGTATTAACTGTCTCGAAACATATAGAGCATATAAAACCGAAAGATCTAAGTTACGATATTTTGCATCGGATTCTTGAAGCGCTTTAATTTCTGCTTTTATCTCTTTTGGAAGCGTTGCAACCCAATTTTTTTGTTCCCCAATTTCTTTTTCGGTAATAGCCGTTTTATCCTTTAGATAGTGGTTCCAAATGGTTGATTTTTCATTTCCTAATGCGGAAATTGAAGCTAAAGCGGTTATGGCAATTTTTTGGTTCAAAAGGTTTATGGTTTTTCGAATAACCCTGATGGAAACGTCATCCTTTTCTTGAGATACAATCGAAAGAAAAGATAGAGTGCACAGCAGGAAAATGGAATGCAAATATACCGAGACATTTGTTCCTTACAAAATTAAATCAAGGTTAATGCTTCTTCGATAGCACTATATACTTGTTCTAATTGCATATCATTGATGATGTAAGGTGGTAAAATGTATATAATATTCCCAACAGGCCTTAAAATGATCCCTTTTCTTATAAAAAAATCATACAAAGTATTACGAAGTGTTCCATAATAATCCTGTTTCCCTTCTACTTTTATTTCTAAGGCAAAAATGACCCCAAAAACACGAGTAGTTTGCACTTTAGGATGGTTTTTGATACGTTCCGAAAATGCTAAATGGTGTTGGTTCACTTGATTGATATTGCCTTGTATTTCTTCGGTTTGTAACAATTCAATAGCAGCTAATGCCGCAGCACAACCCGTTGGATTCGCAGTAAAAGTATGACCATGAAATAAAGCTTTGTTTGTATCATCATCATAAAAAGCATCAAAAATTTCTTGTGTAAAACTGGTAATTGCCATTGGAATTGTTCCTCCAGTTAAGGCTTTTGACAAACACATCATATCAGGTTGTTGCTCCAAATAATCACAAGCAAAATTTTTACCCGTTTTACCAAAACCAGTCATGACTTCGTCTGCAATTGTAAAAACCTTATATTCTTTTGCAAGTGCTATCAACTGATCCAAAACTGTTGCCGAATACATGACCATTCCTGCTGCACCTTGCACCAAAGGTTCAAAGATAAACGCAGCATATTCGTTGGTCTCCAATAAGGCTTTTAGTTGCTTTAAAACCATGGCTTCGTTTCCTTCCGTTGGTACAGGAACTCGAACTACTTCCAACAAAGAACCTTGAAAAGCATCGGTAAAAAAAGAAATTCCGCTTGCAGCCATAGCACCAAAAGTATCTCCGTGAAAAGCATCTTCAAAAGCAATTATTTTGGTACGCTTTTGTCCTTTATTATAAAAATACTGTAAGGAAGCTTTAATGGCAACTTCCACAGCAGTAGAACCGTTATCGGAATAAAAAAACTTCTTTTGATTAGAGGGCAAAATTTGACTTAATTTTTCTGAAAGACGAATAACCGGTTCGTGTGTAAAGCCACCGAATAAAACATGTTCTAATTGTGTTAATTGATTGTATATCGCTTGTGCAAGATAGGTATTAGAATGACCAAATGGATTTACCCACCAACTCGCAATAGCGTCAATAAATTCTTTTCCATGTTCATCCCAAAGTAAAGCGCCTTGTCCTTTTATAATTACAGGATGAGAAAAAGCTGTTTTATGTTGTGTATAAGGATGCCAATTGTATAAAGTATCTTTTTCAGAAAGTGTCATGTTAAATCTTGAATTTAGGAATCAGAAGTTAAAATCAAATTGTATACAAAGATAAAAGTCTGTTTTCTTTTCTCTTTGTTATTTTACTATTATTTAATGTTTAAAAGACTTTCTTTGAATTTATCCGCATAATAACGAATGACATTGGCATCAAAGTAGGGTTCGTTTTCAATCCTTCCTAAACAAGTCAACTGTGTTTTTGAAAGAATAATAGCTTCTGTTGCTTCATTTTCATCTCCATTAAAAATAATTCCAGCAACTGGAATCTTTCTGTTTTGCAAAGCTTCAATTGTGAGTAACGTATGATTGATGCTTCCTAGATAATGTCTTGAAACCACAATTACCTTGTAATCCGGCTGAATTAAATCGACTATAGTTGCTTCGTTATTGAGAGGTACCAAAATTCCTCCAGCTCCTTCTATAACTAAATGGTTTTCAGTCACGGGCTCCTGAATTTGTTTCAATTGGATAATTATTCCATCCTTTTCTGCAGCAAAATGAGGGCTTGCTGGTGTATTTAACGCATAGCTATTAGGATGAAAAACAGTGACTGAATTCGTAATATATTGTTTTATTTTATGCGTATCGGACGTGTCTAAATCTCCGGCCTGTATGGGTTTCCAATAATCAGCTTGTATCGCTTCTACTACAATAGCGGAAGCAATTGTTTTTCCAACATCTGTTCCGATTCCTGTGATAAATAGTTTCATTTTATAAATGGTAAATAGTTCAGACAAAGGTCGGGAAGAATAGAGAAAAAGACAATTAAAAAGACTTTCAATTTAAGATAATTTCTTTTTAAGAAGCAGTAGTACTTGTTCCATTTGCGCTTTGGTATTGTAGGCATGCAAACAAAATCGAAGTCTTTCTTCACCTTCAGGAACAGTAGGAGATAATATGGGTTTTACATCGAAACCATTTTCCTGTAAATAAGAAGCCATTTCTTTCACCTTTTCATTTCCTGGAATCACTATTGATTTTATTGATGAGTGAGAAATGGGTGTTCGTAAGTAGGGACAATTCGTATTAAAATATTCCGAGTTCTTTTCTAACTGTTTTATTGTGGTATAGCTAATAGCCAATTCCTGATACGCAATTAAAATGGTGGCTACTGAATGCGGTGAGAGAGCCGTAGTGTAAATTAAGCTTCTGCTAAAATTAACAAGGTATTCTTTTAAATCTTGACTTCCTAAAATGGCAGCTCCATGACAACCTAAGGCTTTTCCAAAAGTCATTATTCGAGCAAAAACTTTATCTTGTAGTTGAAATTGTTGCACTAACCCTTCTCCTTGACATCCTTTTTCAGTTCCTAAAACACCTAACGCATGCGCTTCATCAACTACTAGCAATGCCTTATGTTTTTCACAAATTGCTACTAATTCTACTATATTTGGACTATCACCATCCATGGAAAACACAGACTCTGTAACTACATAAATTTCAGCATGATTAGCTGTAAACCTTTGCAAGAGTTTTTCTAAGTCACTTATATCATTATGCTTAAACTTATAGGATTTAGCCAAACCCATTTGAATTCCATCACGGATTGAGGCATGACATAATTCATCATACAGTATAATATCATTGCGTTGCGGAACTGCACTAAAAAAGCCCACATTAGCATCATAACCCGAATTATATATTAAAGCAGCCTCTGATTGATGAAAATGAGCAATATAGGATTCTGCTTCAAAATATACTTCATGATTTCCAGATAATAATCTAGAACCAGTTGCTCCATTTCGAATTATTTTTTTAGTTGCCAAATAGTAGTGCACTTTATTAAAAATAGCTTCGTTTTGGGAAAATCCTAAATAATCGTTACTTGCAAAATCGATTAATTGAGATTGTGGCTTAAGACTTCGTAAAGCGTTATTTTCTTTACGAAAATGAAGTTTTTCAAGTAATATTTTTGGTAAATTCATAGTCCAAAAATAAAAAAAGTCCTTCTAAAAGAAGGACTTTAATTCTATAATTTAAGTTATTATTTTAGTCAGCTAAAACAATTACTTTATTATCTTTCATTTCGATAGTACCTGAATGAATTGGCAACCAAAATGTTTGCTCATTAATCTTATTGAATTTAGAAACAAATTCCTTTTCAATAGAAATGTTTTGAGCGTTTATCTTAACGTTTCCTTTTGTTAATAAAGACACGATAGGCGCGTGATTATTTAACATCTGGAATTCACCGTTTACTCCAGGAACTGCTACAGAGGTAACTTCTCCTTTAAATAATGTAGCTTCAGGTGATACTATTTCTAAAATCATATTTTTTTAGTTAACAGTTGATGGTTGATGGTTGATGGCTGTTTTACAAACAACTAACAACTAACAACTAACAACTAAATTATGCTTCTGCCAACATTTTCTCTCCAGCTTCGATAGCTTCTTCAATAGAACCTTTAAGGTTAAATGCTGCTTCTGGTAAGTGATCTAATTCACCATCCATAATCATGTTAAACCCTTTAATCGTTTCTTTGATATCTACTAGTACACCTGGAATACCTGTAAACTGCTCTGCTACGTGGAAAGGTTGAGATAAGAAACGTTGTACACGACGTGCTCTAGATACAACTAATTTATCATCTTCAGATAACTCTTCCATACCTAGAATAGCAATAATATCTTGTAATTCTTTGTAACGTTGTAAAATTTCTTTTACTCTTTGAGCACAAGCGTAGTGGTCTTTACCTAAAATTTCTGGAGTTAAAATACGAGAAGTAGAATCTAATGGATCTACTGCAGGATAAATACCTAACTCAGCGATTTTACGAGACAATACCGTTGTTGCATCTAAATGAGCAAAAGTAGTTGCTGGTGCAGGGTCAGTTAAGTCATCGGCAGGTACATATACTGCTTGTACCGATGTAATAGATCCTCTTTTTGTAGAAGTAATACGCTCTTGCATAGCACCCATTTCAGTTGCTAATGTAGGTTGATAACCTACGGCAGATGGCATACGTCCTAATAACGCAGATACTTCAGAACCCGCTTGGGTAAAACGGAAGATATTATCTACGAAGAAAAGCACATCTTTTCCTTGACCATCTCCAGCTCCATCACGGAAATATTCAGCGATAGTTAATCCAGATAAAGCTACACGAGCACGTGCTCCTGGTGGCTCATTCATCTGTCCAAACACGAAAGTAGCTTTAGAATCTTTCATGATGTTTTTATCAACTTTTGATAAATCCCATCCGCCTTCTTCCATAGAATGCATGAAATCATCTCCATATTTGATAATTCCTGATTCTAACATCTCCCTTAAAAGGTCATTTCCTTCACGAGTTCTTTCTCCTACACCTGCGAATACAGAAAGTCCTCCGTGACCTTTAGCAATATTGTTAATCAACTCCTGAATTAATACTGTTTTACCTACTCCAGCACCTCCAAAAAGACCAATTTTACCTCCTTTTGCATAAGGCTCAATTAAGTCAATTACTTTAATACCTGTAAATAAAACTTCTGTAGAAGTTGATAAATCTTCAAATTTTGGTGCTGGTCTATGGATTGGTAAACCATTTGAACCTTCTTTAGGCAAATCTCCTAAACCGTCAATTGCATCACCAATTACATTGAATAAACGACCAAACACTTCAGAACCAATAGGCATCTGAATTGGTGTTCCTAAAGAAACAACTTCTTGTCCTCTAGATAAACCGTCTGTAGAATCCATCGAGATAGTACGAACAGTATCTTCACCAATGTGAGATTGTACTTCTAATACTAATTTTGTTCCGTCTGCTTTAGTGATTTCTAATGAATCATAAATTTTAGGAAGCTCAGCATTTTCCGTGTTAAATACCACGTCAACAACTGGTCCGATAATTTTTGCAACTTTTCCTGTAACTTTAGACATTACTTATGTATTTATTAAATAGCTATTTAGTATTGAAAAACTCTTCTATTTTTCAGAGTGCAAAGATAGCTTTTTTGTCGACAATTTTGCAATTTATTTTTTGAATTTTTTGCAATAAAAAAGCGAAAATTTAAATTTTCGCTTTAATTATGTTATTCTACGGTAACCGATTTTGCTAAATTTCTAGGTTGATCCACATTACAGCCCCTCATTACTGCTATATGATATGATAACAATTGTAAAGGTATAGTAGTTAAAAGTGGCGTTAAAGCTTCATTAGTTTCTGGAATTTCAATAACATGATCTGCCAAAGCTTTTACTTGTATATCTCCTTTGGTAACTACCGCAATAATTTTACCGCTTCTCGATTTAATTTCTTGAATATTACTCACCACTTTATCATAATGTCCTTTGTTAGGCGCAATGATTACAACTGGCATTGATTCATCAATTAATGCGATAGGTCCATGTTTCATTTCTGCTGCTGGATAACCTTCAGCATGAATATATGAAATTTCTTTTAGCTTTAAAGCTCCTTCTAAAGCAACTGGAAAATTATATCCTCTACCTAAATACAAACAATTAGGCGCATCTTTATAAATTTTTGCAATCTCCTTTGCTACATCATTCGTTTTCAATGCTTCTGCTACTTTTTCAGGAATCAATTCTAATTCTAGCAAATAGCGTTGGTAATCCGAATTAGACATTTTACCATTTGCTTTAGCCAATCGCAAAGCTAATAAAGTTAAAATGGTTATTTGTGTAGTAAATGCTTTGGTAGAAGCTACTCCAATTTCTGGTCCTGCATGAGTATAAGCACCTGCATGAGTTTCTCTTGAAATAGAAGAACCTACCACATTACACACTCCAAAAACAAAAGCTCCATTTTCTTTTGCTAGTTTTATTGCTGCTAAAGTGTCTGCTGTTTCTCCTGATTGAGAAATTGCAATTACAACATCTTCTTTATTTATAATAGGATTTCTATATCTAAATTCAGATGCATATTCTACTTCAACAGGTATTCTTGCAAATTCTTCTATAATGTATTCAGCAACTAAACCTGCATGCCATGAAGTTCCGCAAGCTACTATAATGATACGTTCCGCATTTAAGAATTTTTCAATATTATCTTCAACACCAGCCATTTGAATAATCCCTTTATTAGCTAAAAGTCTTCCTCTGTAAGTATCTTTTATAACATTAGGTTGCTCATAGATTTCTTTCAACATGAAATGCTCATAGCCTCCTTTTTCAATCTGCTCTAAATTCATTTGTAATTCTTGTACATAAGGATCTACTAATGAATCGTCTTTTATCTTACGTACTTTCATTGGCTTATGCAAACGCACAATTGCCATCTCTTCATCTTCTAAATAGATAGCATTTGATGTATATTCAATAAAAGGTGTTGCATCTGAAGCAATGAAAAACTCATCTTCTCCAATACCTATTGCTAAAGGACTACCTAATCTAGCTACAACAATTTCGTTAGGCTTTTCTTTATCAAAAACTGCAATCGCATAAGCACCAACCACTTGATTAAGAGCTATTTGAACTGCTTTTCCTAATCCTACATTCTCTTTTTTCTTTACATCTTCAATTAAGTTCACTAAAACCTCAGTATCTGTATCAGATTGAAATGTATATCCCCTTTTTAGCAATTCCTTTTTTATAGGTTCATAGTTTTCTATAATTCCATTATGGATAATAACCAATTTCCCCGAATTTGAATAATGCGGATGCGAATTAACATCATTAGGAACTCCATGAGTTGCCCAACGCGTGTGCCCCATTCCTACATTTCCATATTTAGTACCTTCTGCTTCTGCTTTTGTTTCTAAGTCTGAAACTTTCCCTTTAGTTTTAGACAATTTTGTATCTGTACCATCATACAATACAATACCTGCACTATCATACCCTCTATATTCTAATCTTTTAAGACCTTTAATTAAAACAGGGTATGCTTCTCTATGCCCTATATAACCTACAATTCCACACATAAATCAATTAATTAGGTTTCGTATAATAAATTTCTAATTTCAATTTTTTATCATCAACGGAAGTATTATTTCCATACACTACCGTTCCTGATGGACTAATAATTGACCCTACAGGCAATTTTTCATTCCCAAAGCTTGTTGAATTAAAAACGTTATAACTAGACGAATTTGCAATATTTTCGGTAACAGATAAACCTAGTCTAACATTTTTATTTGTATTTTCATTGGTTCCATTAACTATTCTATTAATATGATTATTCAGTCTAATTCTATATTTTACCGCTTCATCTGAATCATCAACTTCTAGAATACCTCCAAAAATCAGTTTATTATTTTTAGGATCGGTTGCCGTTGAACTATCAAAAGTATAATCTAATATTGGAGTATTATTAGTTGCATCATAAAGATAAATTCTAGTAGCATATTTTTTTGCATCTAATGTTTGACCATTTATCTCACCTTTTTTAGCATAAAAAGTTAAAAAAGCATCATTTATCAATAGATTTCCATTTCTTAATTCATCCAATTCATCTGGAACATTATTAGCATCGTTGTCTGGCCCGAATAGGTCAATAAATACAACAGAACCTTCATTTCCTTTCATATACAATAATTCATCTCCAGTCGTGCTGTTAGAATCATTTAAAGCAGTTCCATAAGCTGAAGAAAAATTATTTTGAAAAAAATTAACCGTATTACCAGACAAATTAATTTTTAAAGATTTTTTCTTTAATTCATCTGTAGTCAATGCCGCTTTTGAATGATACTGAACAGTAATGTATCCTTTTGAAAAATCTAATAAAGCCATTGCATTAGAACCTGAAATAGCATCGACTTTAAAATACAAACCTCTAAAATGTTCTTTAAAAACATTGTTGTTTGCTAAATCGGATGCATTGGCATTGATAATTTCGGTTTCAAAAACGGTTTTATCTAAGTTAATCCACATTCCAGGAGCCAATCTCTCTTTAACTACTCGCTTTGTTAAATCTGTAGTAACCTGATTTTCACTATTTAAATATTCTCCATTACCATTGGTCTTATAAATAATAATTTCATCCTTACTAAATTTAAAACCTGCATTTTCTAGAGGATTAGAAGAATTATTCAGTTGACCACCTACTACGTTAGACTCAATTGAAGTATTCTCGTTAGAATAATATTTTTGACGTGTTGAAGGATCAACCGCGTCAAAATCTCTTAATAAATATCCGTTTTGATATATTTTTAAATCAAAAGCGGTATCTTCATCTCCATAAATTGAACTAAGTTCAAATGTATTGGGTTCGATCCCTTCTCCAGATGCTGTTTGAGTACTTGTGTAAGGTATATATAAATAAACTGAGTCATTAGCTTGTATTTCTCTTTCTATTCCAAGATCTGGAGCTACGCTTGCCAAGGCTACTTGAGTAACAAAAGAAGCAGTAGTAGTACCAAAAAAATCATCTTGATGATACACTCCTAACATATTTGAAGATAAATTATTTGACTGAACGGCACCTGTTCCTTTAGAGTATGCAATTACACTAAAATCATCTCTTTTTTCTAAACCAAAATGATCATCCCCTAAAACATCAGAACCTATACTATTAAAATCTTTATCACACGAAGTAAAAATTATTGCATTTAGCAATAAAACAATGTTCAAAACAATTTTTTTCATTCAATTAAAACTGTAATTTATAAAATATATTTTTTGATAAAATTAGTATAAAGTTCACTAACATTATCTTTAGTTGCGAAAGGTAAAAAAGGTTTTCCTGAAGTTTCTATATATTTTGTTAAAGTTGGATTTAAGTTATCCGAACCCATAATCAATCCATCTGAATGATCGATTGTTAACTTCATCAAATTCTCGTAATCTGGCATTTGAATATCTTTAGTAACTTCTTTTGATATATTATCAAAACTCATTTTACCTATTAATTCTTCATTTAATTTTCCTTCAAATCCTAAATTATAAACAGACGTTATAATTTTTGTATCCGCAAAAATACCTTCGTTTTTATAATAATGTTTTAAATAAACCGGCAATAATGAAGCCATCCATCCATGTACATGAATAACATCAGGAACCCAATTTAATTTTTTAACTGTCTCCACTACTCCTTTTGCAAAGAAAATAGCTCTTTCATCATTATCTGGATACAAAACCCCTTCTTCATCCGTAAAAGTAGCTTTTCTTTTAAAATACTCATCATTATCTATAAAATAAACTTGAATTCTTTCTTTTGGAATTGAAGCTACTTTTATAATAAGAGGCATGTCCATGTCATTTACTACTAAATTCATCCCAGATAAACGGATTACTTCATGTAGCTGATGTCTTCTTTCATTAATATTTCCATATCGTGGCATAAAAATTCTTATTTGCCCTCCGATATCATTAATCATTTTTGGAAATTCGTATGATTGTAATGAAACTTCGTTTTCTGCTAAATAAGGCACCACTTCAGATGATACGTACAATATCCTCTTGTCTTCCATAATTTTTTTGTTTAACTTTTGTTTTTAAAAAACACGCAAAATTACAAAAATTTATGGATTTATCTAGTAAAATAGTAAGTTTGCATCCTAATTAATCCAAAACTATATGGTTGTTTTTAACGAAAAGGGTCTTTTATCCTCTCATTTAAGTTCTTTAATTAAAGAAAATAAAACAATAGGTTTTGTCCCTACAATGGGAGCTTTACACGAAGGACACCTCTCTTTGATAGAAAAAGCCTTAAAAGAAAATCATCTTGCTGTAGTTAGCATTTTTGTAAATCCTACACAATTTAATAATCAAGAAGATTTAGAGAAATACCCACGTACTTTAGATTTAGATATAAAAAAAATACATTCTTTAAATAAAGATATTATTGTATATGCCCCTACTGTTGAAGACATTTATCACAAAAAAGTGGTTTCAGATCATTTTGATTATGATGGATTAGAATTAAAAATGGAAGGAAAACACAGAGCGGGACATTTTGATGGTGTAGGCACTATTGTAAAACGCTTATTTGAAATTATTAAACCTAATAAAGCTTATTTTGGTGAAAAAGATTTTCAACAACTACAAATAGTTAAAAAATTAGTAGAGAAATACAAACTTTCTGTACAAATAATAGGTTGTCCAATACACCGAGAAAAAAGCGGATTGGCCATGAGTTCAAGAAATGAAAGATTATCATCTGAAGCAAGAAAAAAAGCAGCATTCATTTATAAAGAACTTCAAAAGGCAAAAAAACGCTTCTCTACTCAATCTGCAAAAGAAGTTACTACACACATTGAAAATTCTTTTAAAAAAGATGGAGATTTTAAATTAGAATATTTTGAAATTGCCGACGAGGAAACGCTTCATATTTGCAAAAGAAAAATTAAAAATAAAAAATACAGAGGATTTATTGCCGTTTTTATAGACAATATTAGGTTAATTGATAACATTCCTATGTATTAAAAAAATTAGACTTTAGAATTATTAAAAAAAAAGAATAAATTTATTCAAAATAATTAACTTTGCACCATGCATATTCAAGTAGTAAAATCGAAAATTCATAGAGTTACTGTAACAGGAGCCGATTTGAATTATATAGGTAGCATTACCATTGATGAAGTATTAATGGAAGCTTCAAACATAATCGAAGGGGAAAAAGTTCAAATTGTTAATATTAACAATGGGGAACGTTTAGAAACTTATGCCATAAAAGGGCCTAGAAATACGGGAGAAATTACTTTAAATGGTCCTGCTGCAAGGAAAGTTCATCGTGGTGATATTATTATCATTATATCTTATGCTTCTATGGATTTTGAAGAAGCTAAAAAATTCAAACCTACATTAGTTTTTCCTAATGAAAAAGACAATTCGTTAACCTAGGTTTTGGATCCAATTTTTAAAAAAATTTTAAAAACTGTAATTCCATTACTAATTGGAATTGGTCTTATCTATTATCAATTTTCTTCCTTTACAGAAACAGAAGTAGAAAAAATCAAAGAATATTTTAGAAATGCTAATTATTTCTATGTTTTCTTATCTGTTTTTATTTCCTTATTTGGTTATTGGTCTAGAGCTTACAGATGGAAATACTCTTTAAATCATTTAGGTTATCAGCCCAAGTTTCATAATTCTTTCTTTGCGGTTAGCATTTCCTATTTACTAAACTTAACCATACCTAGATCGGGCGAAATAAGTAGAGCCGTAATTTTAAAAAATTATGAAAAAGTTCCTTTCGATAAAGGTTTTGGAACTATCGTAGCTGAAAGAGTTGTAGATTTCCTCATTTTTTTACTATTTGTTATAACTGCCTTTATCCTTCAGTTTGACAAAATAAATGCGTTCATATTCTCACATGTTTCTCCAAAAAAAATAACCTTTTTACTGCTCATCGCATGTTTAGGAATAATCGTGTTTCTATTTTTATGGAGATGGTCTAAATGGTCCATCATCCTCAAAATTAAAGGTAAATTATTAGGTTTAGCTGAAGGAATGACTAGCATATTAAAAATGAAAACGAAATGGAAATATTTAGCTCATTCGTTTTTTATCTGGTTTTCCTATTTGATGATGTTTTATGTTTGCATTTTTTCAATTCCTGAAACAGCATCTATGTCTTTTGATATTGTAATTATGGGATTCATTTTTGGCACACTCGCTGTTGGTTTTACCAATGGTGGTATTGGTGCTTTCCCTATCTCAATTGCAAAAGTATTATTACTGTATGGAATTGCTGAAGACGCTGGAACAGCATTAGGATGGATAATTTGGACTTCACAAACCCTTCTTACCATTGTGTTAGGATTAATTTCTTATTTGCTTTTGCATCTCCTCAATAAAAATTAATTAGTATATTGCCACATATTTTTAAAGTATACATCTTTATTTTAAAAAAACATATCCCTAAAAAAACACAAACTAACTTATAACTATATGAAAACGAGATTTCTTTTACTATTGCTTTTAGTAACTTCATTCGCTTTTTCACAAAGAATAACAGAATCAATACAATCCAAAAAACTGGAAGAAGAAAGAACTTTTACGGTTTCTTTACCTTCAAATTATGAATTTGATATTGAAAAAAAATTTCCCATCCTTGTCTTATTAGACGGTGAATACCTTTTAAATCCATTTGAAGGAAATTTAAAATATGGAAATTATTGGGATGATTTACCCGAAATGATTATTGTAGCTATAAATCAAAATTATGGTGAAAAACGTTTTGATGATAGTGATTATGATCAAACAGGTTTGCCCTCTGATAAAGGCGCTAAGTTTTTTGAATTTATTGGATTTGAATTATTACCTTATATTGAAGGAAAATACAGAACACAACCTTTTAGAATCATCGCAGGTCATGATACAACAGCTGGTTTTTTAAACTTCTATTTATACAAAGACGACCCCTTATTTAACGGATATATTTCGCTAGGTGCAGAACTAGCTCCACAAATGGTTAAAAGACTTGGAGAAAGATTAACCCTTTTAAAAAAGCCACTTTTTTATTATCATGCCATTGGTTCGGGTGATCTTGTAGATATTAATACAAATGCAAAAGCACTAGACCAAACTATTGCAGCTATTCCTAACAAAACATTTAATTACCGTTTCGATCAATTTAAAGGCGCTACACATTACTCGTTGGTTCCACAAGCTATTCCTCAAGCGTTGTATTTTATTTTTGAAGGTTACCAACCTATTTCTATGATGGAATACAAAGAAAAGATTGCAACTTTAGACAAAGGATACACGCAATATTTAATAGACAAATACACCAAATTAGAAGAAAAATTCGGTCTAAAATTAAAACCAAGATTAACAGACTTTAAAGCAATTGAAGCCGCTATTTTAAAAAATAAAGCGTATTTTGAATTGCAAGAATTAGGTAAATATGCCGACAAACATTACCCTAAGACTACTTTAGGCACCTATCACCAAGCCTTATATTATGAAAAATCGGGTGAATTTAAAAAAGCGGTTAAAGAATATAGAAAAGGTTATACTCTAAATGAAATTAGAGAGATTACAAAATCTTTTATGCTAGATAAAGCAGAAGGTTTAAAAGATAAAGAAGACAAATCTACCGTTGAAGAATATGCAGAACCTACTCCAGAAGAAGGTAATGGAGAAAAAAAAGAAGGAGAATAAAGTGATATGGCTAAGGTAAAAACAGCTTTTTTTTGTCAAAATTGCGGTACTTCTTTTTCAAAATGGCAAGGTCAATGTCATGCCTGTAAAGAATGGAATACTATAGTAGAAGAAGTCATTCAAAAAGAAGAAAAAAAGGCATGGAAAACAGAAACAAGCTCACTTTCCAAAACACCTAAGCCATTATTAATCAAAGAGATTGATTCTGCTCAAGAAATTAGATTAAACACCACCGATAACGAATTAAATCGTGTGTTAGGTGGCGGTTTAGTTCCTGGTTCTTTAACACTTTTAGGTGGCGAACCAGGAATTGGAAAAAGTACGCTTTTACTTCAAATTTCTTTAAAATTACCGTATAAAACCTTATACGTTTCGGGTGAAGAAAGTCAGAAACAAATTAAAATGCGTGCGGAACGAATTGTCCCCAACAGCGACAATTGTTACATTCTTACTGAAACCAAAACACAAAATATTTTCAGACAAATTCAGGAAATGGAACCTGAAATTGTCATTATAGATTCGATACAAACCTTACATACTGATTATATAGAATCTTCAGCGGGTAGTATTTCTCAAATTAGAGAATGTACCGCAGAACTGATAAAATTTGCTAAAGAGACTAATGTTCCTGTGATTTTAATTGGTCATATTACTAAAGACGGTACCATTGCTGGTCCAAAAATTTTGGAACACATGGTAGATACAGTGCTACAGTTTGAAGGTGATCGTAATCATGTGTATCGTATTTTGCGTTCTCTGAAAAACCGTTTCGGTTCTACTGCTGAATTAGGTATTTATGAAATGCTAGGCAACGGTTTACGAGAAGTAGACAATCCTTCAGAGATTTTAATTTCACACAAAGAAGAAGCCTTATCAGGAACAGCAATTGCGTGTACTTTAGAAGGAATGCGTCCTTTAATGATAGAAATTCAATCTTTAGTAAGTTCGGCTGTTTACGGAACACCTCAACGAAGTACAACAGGATATAATGCCAAACGCTTGAACATGATTTTAGCTGTTTTAGAGAAAAGAGCGGGTTTTCGTTTAGGTATGAAAGATGTTTTTTTAAATGTTACCGGTGGAATTTCGGTAGACGATACCGCTATTGATTTGGCTGTTGTAGCTGCTATTTTATCTTCAAACGAAGACATCAGTATCGAGGAAGGTTTTTGTTTTGCAGGTGAAGTAGGTCTTTCTGGTGAAATTAGACCTGTAAATCGAATAGACCAACGCATTCAAGAAGCAGAAAAACTAGGTTTTACTACTATTTTAGTTTCAAAACACAATAAAATCACTTTAAAAAATACTGCTATCAAAGTAGTTTTAGTATCCAAAATTGAAGATGTAGTTAGTGAGTTATTTGGGTAATTCAAAACAATAATTAGACGGCTTGGCGTGAATTGGCATAGCATAAATAGTATGTAAAGCGGCTCTAATTTGTGCTTCATTTTCATAGCAAGTTACCTCTTTTTCCCACTGAAATTGTGGCAATAAAGGATTTTGCAATTGGTAATAACTGGTAGCAACAGCTAACAATTGGGTTCTATTTGCAACTAATTCTGCTGTATAAATTTCTTCTGTAGCGACTTGTTTGGCTGACAAAAATTCGAAATAAACGACACGTCTTTTTTCATGCATTTGTAAAACTCCTGAACTATGCGCCAACATCATATCATGAACCAAAATATCACCTGCTTTCATAGGTACTTCAATAGCTTCTTCTTGTGCTAATTCACAAATGGTTTTTGAACTCAAATGGCTTTTGGGCACTACTTTTAAAGCCCCATCACCTACATGGGCATCGTCTACATAAATGCCTACCGTAAAACAATTGCCTGTGCGTTGATGCATCATGTCTTGATGCCATAAAACGGGTAATTGGTCACCCGAATTTTTAATTACCGCAAATTCTTGAATCGCAAAAAAATCTGGGCCACAAATTTTTTGAGCCATGTCTAATAAAAAAGGTAAGCCCAACAATTCTAAACAGGCTAAATTATTTTTATAACACAACAATTCCACATTCGTAATGAACTTTTTTTCTCCAACAGAAATGGTTACTTTTTGGAAGTCATTTTCATCAGCTATTACCTCATCGAAAAAAGTACGTAATTTTTGTAATAATGCTGGAGACAAACAATTTTCTATTTTTACAAAACCTTGTTCGTAAAACTGTTCTAATTGCGCTGTTGAGATTTGTGAATGCATAAAATGGTTCTCTTTTACTTAAACTTACTCAAAAAATCATCCTTATATGTACTCGAAATTTCAATTTCCGATTCATCTTGCAACGTAATAAAACCTCCTTTGTTATACGCTTTCACAAAATTAACATTGATAATATGTGATTTGTGCACCCGTAAAAATGGAAACGGTAAAATTTCGGAGAAATGTTTTAAAAACCGACACACCATCTTTTTAGAACCGTCGACTAAATGCAAATCGGTAAAATTACCATTGCCTTTTAAGCGCACAATATCTTTCATTTGAACCACTTCAAAACCTTCCAAAGTAGGCAAAATGACTTGTTGTTTCTCGGGCTTGGGCTCTCTGAAATTTTCTACAATAATTTTATTCCGATTGATTAAATCGTGTTTTGCTAACTGTTGCTGCACTTTGTTAACGGCTACAATTAATTCTTCTATACTAATGGGTTTCAGTAAATAATAAGCTGCACTTTGATTTAAGGCTTTTAAAGAATATTCCGAGAAAGCAGTAACAAAAATGGTTTCAAATTGCAAGTCTTTACAAGCTTCTAACACATCAAAAGCATTTCCAAATGGCATTTCCACATCTAAAAAAACCAATTGCGGTTCCAAATCATGCAACAAAGGCACTGCTTCTTTAATATTAGCCGCTTCACCAATAATTTCGACTTGCGGACAATATTTGGTGAGATAGTTTTTTAATACTTCTCTAGCAGCTGTTTCATCTTCAACAATAACACTTCTTATCTTTTGTAATCCTGTCATATTTTATCTAATAAAGGTACTGTAATAACAACAATGGTTCCCGTTTCTGGTGCTTCTTTTTCTGTAATAGAAAAACTAATATTCATTTTATATAACTCATTCAATAATTTAATACGTTCCAAAGTATTGGTCGTTCCTCTCGACTGATGCACCTTTTGATTAACGGTTTTTAGAGCTTGACTTTGGGTTAACCCAATACCATCATCATCAATTGTAATTTGCACTTTTTTAGGAAGCAATTGAAATTGCAAAAGCAAGTTGCCTTTGCCTTCTTTATAGCGTAATCCGTGCCAAATGGCATTTTCCAAATGCGGTTGCAAAATCATATTGGGGATAAAGGTAACTTCAGCATCAATCTGTTCGTCTATCCTAATTTGATACTCAAATTGATCTTGAAAACGCAAATGTTCTAACGCGAGATATTTTTTTAATTGCTCCAATTCATTGCTAATGCTAATAAAGTCTTTATTAGAATTTTCCATCATGTTTCGCATTAAATGAGAATACGAACTCAAGTATTTATTGGCTTCTAATTCTTTATTTTCAGAAATAAATTGGTTCACACTATTCAAACTATTGAAAATAAAATGCGGATTCATTTCTCTTCGTAAAGACTGCAAGGCAATTTTTTTATTCTTAGTTTTAATAGCGTATAAGGCTTTTACAATCAATGCAAAAAAGATAAAAAGTAACGCTAAAGAGCCAATCAAAAAATAATTGAATCGGTTCTTTTTGCTAATTAATTCGTCTTTTAACGCTTTTTCTTTCTCTAATTGTAGAATTTTCTTTTCGGAAATTTGAAATACTTTATCCTCTATTAAAGAACTATCTGCAGCTACAATTTCATCAAAATGGGTTAAAAAATCATCATAAAGCAACACACTTTCTTTATCATTCCCTTTTGATTTGTAATACGCTACTAGTTGATTTAAACTATTCTTAACTTCTTTAGAATTTCCTTTTTCAGTAGCTAAAGTATAGGATTCTTTCAACGATTGTACACCTTTTTCAGGTTGATTGAATTGAAAATAAATTTCCGCTACTTCTTGTAATTGCTTTATTTCAGTTTCGAAATCCTTATTTTTTCTCGCTTCATCTAACAAGTTCAATTGAATGGTTAGTGCTTTTTCATACTCATTCTCCTCTTTATAAACTTCTGCAATTTTATTTTTTATTTTAATGGCTTCCTCAGTATCATCTTTCACATAATCTAAAGCATTTTTATAACTTTCAATAGCTTCTTCCGTTTCAGCAGCAGATAGATCGGCTTCTGCTTTTTTTACGTAAGCATTGGCAACCTCTTCTTTTATCGCTTCTTTTTTGAATTCTCTAACAGATTTGTCTTTCGATTTTTCTTCTAATAATTGAATATTCGAATTAATATAATCCGATTGTGCTTTTGGGTTGCTTTGGTTGCGTAGTCTATTGGCATCATTATAATTCAATCGCTGAGACATTTCATCATCTGCAATTCGACCTGCACTTTCATAACTTTGAATCGCTGGAACCATTTTATTTTGTCTCTCCTGCACTTGAGCAATAGAACGCGTGACTCTCGTTTTATCTTCCACTTTTTTTAATTTGGTATAAAGAGTTTCTGCCTTCTTATAAAATTCTTCTGCTTTGGCTAAATCGCCTTTTTTTTGGTAAACCAAAGCCAATTCTTCATAATTCTTTGCAGTCTTAAAATCATCGTTTGTATCAATCGATCGCTCTAATTTTTCAACTGATTTAGATAAAGAAACTTTGGCTTTTTTGTCTTTAATAGTATCCTGAGCCTTTATGTGTAAAGACATTATAAAAATTATAAAGAATAAATATGTGATTTTTTTTACTTGCATTGTATGGTTTAATTATACAAGGTAAAGATAAATTTTTTACCAATTATTATTTTATTGGTTTACCAAGTGAAAAGCCGTTTTTACCAAGTCTCCAAAATTAGCATTTGTTATCAACCTAAATTTGAATCAAATAACAAAAATAATAGCTAATTTAATCTTATTCTTTATGATTTCCTCTTTTTTATCTTCGTCTATTACAACTAAAAAATCAACATCTTTTACACCTGCTTTAGTAGATTTTGATGCTTTTGAAAATCTTACAAAAGAAGTTAAAGAGTACAGACAACAAAGATTAATTGATTGGGTCACTTTTACAGAATATTCAAAAGAAAAGAACTCCCTTATTTTAGATACACGCTCTAAAGCAATGTATGACAAAAAACACCTTAAAGGTGCTATCCATTTGAATTTTTCCGATTTCACTCAAGATAATTTAGCTGCTATTATTCCCTCTTACACTACTAAAATCCTAATCTATTGCAATAACAATATCGAAAATGAACCAGTATTTTTTGCTTCTAAAATAGTATTACCAAAAGAAAACAGTTCATCTAAACCCATTTCATTAGCATTAAACATCCCCACATTCCTCAACTTATATGGATATGGTTATCGAAATATTTATGAATTATCTGAATTAGTTTCTCTTAATAAACACAATCTTTCTTTTGAAGAAACTGTATTATAAAATAGTAATAAAAACAAAAATTATGAAAACCACAAAAAAAACAATTCTTATTACTGGACTAATAACTGTATTAGTTACTGTCGCTTGGAAAAGCAATTCTCTTATTGATAAAACAATAGAAAAAGACACATTACCCGATGTAGCATTAATAAATACAGAAGAAAAACCTTGTGTTTTTATGTCGGTTATGGGAGAACAATCTGTTGCAGGATTTGCTACCTATAAAATGGAAAATTCCTTTAGTGAAAAAATTACAGCGGGTGAAAATTGGATTATAAAAGCACAAAATCAAGATGGTGGTTGGGGTGCAGGTTCTCATTTTAACCAACAAGAAATGAATCCTCATGCCGTAAGTTCTGATCCAGCTACAACTTCAATGGCTGCCATGGCTTTATACCGTTGTGGCTATTCTATTTACAGTAAAAAATACGGTGAGGAACTAAAAAAAGCCTTGTATTTTATTTTAAAAGAAATTGAAACCAATGCGGATCAACCTTTTATTACGCAAATAAGAGGCACGCAAATACAAAGGAAATTAGGAGAAAATATTGATGCTGTTTTAGCACTTCAATTTTTAAATCAGGTCGTAGATACCTTAGAAGACAAAGAATTAACAAAAAGAGTAGAAAAAGCCATTCAAAATTGTGTGGATAAAATTGAAAAGTCTTCAGATACAAATGGCAAAATAAAAGGGGCAGGTTGGGCTGGAGTTTTGCAATCTTCATTTGCTAGTTCAGGTTTAGAACAAGCAGCAAAGAATAAAAATATTAAAGTAGATAAAGACAAATTAGATAATTCAAGAAACTACCAAAAAAGCAATTACAATGCAGAAACAGAAGCGGTAAAATCAGATGACGGAGCAGGTGTGGTTTTATATGCTGTAAGCAGTTCGGTAAGAGGAAGTGCTACAGAATCTAAAGAGGCTGAAGAAATATTAGAAAAAGGTAAAAAGGAAGGAAAAATATCTCAAGATGCAAAACTTACTAAAGAAAATTTAGAAAAATTAGGTATTAGCAAGGAAAAAGCAGCCTCTTATGATGTAGCAGATAAAGTATATCAATCGGCTAAAGTAAAAGCCATGAGGGAAGATGTAATGAATGGTTTTGGGAACAATGGTGGTGAAGAATTCTTAAGCTTTTTACAAACAGGAGAATCGATGATCGTAAAAAAAGACAACGACTGGAAAAACTGGTATGACAATGTCTCGGGCAAACTAATTAAGATTCAAAATCAAGATGGTAGCTGGAACGGACATCACTGTATTACAAGTCCAGTATTTTGTACAGCAACTAGTTTATTAATCCTAAGTATAGAAAATGACATTCAAAAACTTCAAAAATAAAATTAAAAAGAGCAATTATGAATACTAAAATAATATATATCAGCACTTTATTGGCATCCACTTTAACTTTTGGAAGTTGCAACAATAGTAAAGCAGAAACATTGGCAAACCGTGAAGTTACCGTTGAAAAAACAATTGAAAAACCACTTTCTGACAACAAAATCCAAGTAGCTATTTTGTTAGATACGTCTAATAGTATGGATGGCTTAATTGAACAAGCAAAATCGCGTTTATGGAACATCGTAAATACCCTAACTACTTTAAAATATGAAGGGAAAACTCCAGAAATAGAAATCGGATTATATGAATATGGGAATGATGGCTTATCCTCTGCTTCTAATTACATCAGACAAGTGGCTCCTTTAACAAGCGATTTAGACTTAATATCTGAAAAATTATTTGCTTTACGTACCAATGGTGGTGAAGAATATTGTGGAGCAGTTATTCAAGATGCAGTAAAACAATTGACTTGGAAAGATGGCAATAAAAACATGAAGTTAGTTTATATCGCTGGAAATGAGCCTTTCAATCAAGGAAGTGTAAATTATAAAGAAGCAGTAAAAAATGCTTTAAAACAAGATATTTATATTAATACCATATTTTGTGGTGATCATGAAGAAGGCATTCGTACGTTTTGGCAAGATGGTGCCATAACCGGAAACGGGAAATACTTTAATATCGATTCTAACGAACGTGTACGTTATATTAATACACCTTATGATGATGAAATTACTGTGTACAATCAAAAAATCAATGAAACCTATGTGAGTTATGGAAGAAAAGGAGCTGAAAAGAAAATGAATCAAGTAGCACAAGATGCTAATGCAGAAAGTGTTTCCAAAGCGAATTATGTAGAACGATCAGTGAGTAAGTCCAAAGCGGTTTACAAAAATGAAAGTTGGGATTTAGTAGATAAAGTAAGTGAAGATGAAAAAGCTTTGGACCAAATCAAGGCAGAAGAATTACCTACAGAATTAAAAGGAAAAAGTAAAGCAGAAATTAAAACCTATGTAGCGCAAAAATCCGCTGAAAGAGAAAAAATTCAAAAGGAAATTAGTACGTTAGCCAAAAAACGTCAGGAATATATTGATATCGAAATGAAGAAAGAGAAAAAACAAGACGATTTAGGGAATGCCATTGCTACCTCTATCATCGAATTAGGTAAAAAGAAAGGATATCATGTTGAAAAATAATTGGTATTTTTAAATATTATTTCCAACCTTTAGTTACCAAAAATAATCTTTATACAAAAAGTACACACATGAAAAAAATAATAGTAGGATTACTTCTTTTAGCAAGTGTTTCCATTTGGGCTCAGAAACCCATTTTCACGACAGCAAAAGTAAATGCCGCAACTGTTTATATAAACAGTGCCGAATTATCACAATCTACAACAGTAACTTTACCCAAAGGCAATAGTGAAATTGTTATCAAGAATGTAGCCGATTATGTAAATGAAAGCACCGTACAAATTAATGCTCCCAAAAACATTACCGTGTTGTCGGTTCAGTTTACCAAAAATTATATTTCTGAATATGAAATTGATGAAAGTAATCCTACTATTAAAAAAGTACGAGATAGTATCGATTGGGTAACCAAAGAAATTGCGAAAGTGATGAATCAAAAAGCATCACATTCCAAAACCATTGAATTATTAGACAAAAACCAACAAATAGCTGGTGCAAATGCTACTTTAAGCGTTACCGAATTGATGAAATTAGTAGATTATTATACTAGTAAAAGAACGGAATTGAGTAACCTAGTAAATACGTTTTCTGAAAAAGAAAATAAATTAAGAGAACAATTGGCTACTTTAAATTCCAAATTAGAAATCAATACCCGAAAAGAAGAAAA
The DNA here is from genome assembly GCF_902506265.1 of Flavobacterium sp. 9AF. Lineage (GTDB taxonomy): Bacteria > Bacteroidota > Bacteroidia > Flavobacteriales > Flavobacteriaceae > Flavobacterium. The sequence continues at coordinate 1,934,840 of NZ_LR733556.1, forward strand.
AACGTCTAAAGGAAAATTAATTCTACAAGTAATGAATGATTTAGCTGGAACAGTTGATTTAGACATTAATTATTTAACGCAAGGAGCATCTTGGTATCCTTTTTATGATTTAAGAGCAGAAAGTATTAGTAGTCCAATTGACATGCTATACAAAGGACAAGTGACTCAGAATACAGGAATCGATTGGAAAAAAGTAAAACTAACTTTATCGAGTGGGAATCCGAATCAAAGTAATGAAGCTCCTATTTTAAGTGCTTGGTTTTTACGCTTTGGTTATCCAAATTATGGAAATTATAAAAGAGAAAATTCCACATTAAATTCTATTCAGGGTTATGCTGCAGGAATAGAAGTTGTAAAAGACAATGTTGATTTAAGTGAATCAACTGTTTCAGATTATACTACAATTTCTGAAAATCAATTGAATGTAAGCTTTGATATCGACATTCCATATGATATTCTATCTAATGGAAAAGCCCATAGTGTTGCGTTAAAAGAAATTCAATTACCTGCTTCTTATAAATATTATGCCGTACCAAAACTAGAAAAAGAAGCTTTTTTATTAGCGGAGCTAAACGATTATTCGAAATTTAATTTATTACCAGGAGAAGCCAATATCATTTTTGAAGGTACTTATGTAGGAAAAACCTTTATTAATGCCAATGCTACTTCCGATACCTTAAATTTAAGTATGGGAAGAGATAAAAAGATTTCGATAAAACGAGAAAAAGTAGTGGACAAATCGGGAACCAAGTTTTTATCTTCCTATAAAGAACAAGTATTTACGTATGATCTTATTGTACGAAACAATAAAAAGGAGGCTATCAATATGATTTTGAAAGATCAATATCCAATTAGCACGGATAAAGAAATTACAATCGAACTTCTAGAAAAAGATAAAGCTTCGGCTAATGAAGAAACGGGTGTCTTAACTTGGAAAATAGAGTTAAAACCCAATGAAACAAAGAAATTCAGGATTAGTTATAAAGTGAAGTATCCAAAAGATAAAGTTATTGACAATTTATAAACTTAAAACGTTGCAATCAAATGACGGGTATATTGAAAAATTTTAAATAAACCTATTAGATTAATATATTTTGCATCATCATCGGGTGCATGATAATCTAAATGAGTGCCTGTAGTAAAACTAAAACAGGCACTTTTTTTATTTATAAAAGGTTTGGTATCTAATAATTTTAATTTCTCTTCTCCTTCTATCTTTAAATTAAGTGCTGTGCGAAAAGTTTCCATTTTTTTAAAATGAGACGTAGCGATTGGATTGGCAAAACACTTTAAAATTTTCAAATCGTTGTCCATTCTTCCTACCATATCAAAATTAATGACAGCGATAATTTCTTTAAATTTTTTCTTTTTCTTTGAAATTAATTTCGAAAAATATTCAGAACCGTATAGGCCGATTTCGTGACCCGAATAAAAAGCAAATAAATAATTTTTATCCTTACTTCCATTTTCTATTATATCTTTATATAAAAGCATAATTAGTGCCACACCTGATGCATTATCATCTGCTCCATTATGTATTTCATTATCTTTAAACTTAGTCGATAATCCATTTCCAAAACCTATATGATCATAATGTGCCGAAAGCAAAATCGTTTCATTTGAATAGTTATTAATAAAAACATAACCGTTAGTAATATTCAATTCTTTTTTATCTTTTTGAATAGAAAACTCTTGTCTAAAAAAACGATTCTTCCCTAAGCTGTCCATTTTTGTTTGAATATAAGAAAGCGCTTTTTTTTCATCTTCACTTCCAGACATTCTACCTTGTAAACTATCTTGAGATAGATAATAAATAATATCTTTTAATAATGTAACCTCTATAGAGTCTTTTTCAATTTGTCCAATAGCTTGAAAGGATAGGAATAAGAGAATAAATTTAAATTTCATTATTTAGATTTTATGCTAAATATAAACAAAAAAAGACCCAAAAAGGGTCTTTCAAAAGTTATTTCTTGAGATTATTTATGCTCAATTGGTCTTTTAACAGTCGTTAAGTGTGCTGGAATATTACCAAAACGAATAGCGTTTCCATCCCACCAGATGCCCATACCTTTACCATCTAAATTAGAATCGTTAAATAATACTTGCTGAATATTTCTATCAAAACTAGGGTCAGAAACCATTTCAGTAGCTTTATCCATACGGTTATCAATTCTATTTCCTACAGAAATCCATGAAATAGCTACTGTACTAGTACCATTATTCATTTCTCTAATTGTAAATCCATTTTTATCTACAGAAGCAATATATACACCATTACAATTTCCTTTAGGTGTTACCGTTACTTCAGGTGTTTCTCCTAATAACTGTTTGTAAGAATCATCAAAAGAAATATATGCTTGACCATTTACTAGTTTAGCGCTTCCTTTTGCATAAATTGTAGATTCTACACTTGTTACTGCATAAACTGGCGTTTTTACATGATTAGCCGCTTCAACTAATTCCACATTTTTACCTAAAGTATAAACATTTCCAGAGTTATATGCAGCAAATAATTCCCCTGAGTTCAACTGACCGATTACTTCACCTTTCGTAACAGAACCGATCAAGTTACCGAAGAATCCACCACCAATACCGATTGTCTCATTAGTTGGAAGATAACCTGATCCTACAGTAAGCGCAGTAGTAGCGTATACACCATAGAACTGAGTTGAAGATGATTTGTAACCAAGCGCACCCCAGTAAGCAGCGTAAATTTCACTACCAATCACACCTCCTGTACGTGTAAAATCATTATAATTCCATCCACCTACACCGAAAGAATAATCATCACCCCAAAAAGACATACCTGTTAGTGCCGTATTACTTCCGTTTTGTCCATAGTTGGTTCCTTGATTTTGACTGTTTCGGTCACGATATCCATAAATTGTTGCCTGACCATCACCAACTGCAGTTTGTTGTTGACGATATACAAATAATTGAGCGCTTCCTTGTACTGGATAATTCACTGAAACAGATGTTCCATTGTCTTGAACTAGTGAATTTCCTATAACAGAACCACCAGTTGTCCATTTAGTTAAATAATTACTAGCACCTGTACCTGTAATACCTCCTGCTGGAGCAACCCATTGTCCGTCTCCTCTTAAAAATGTAGTGCTACTTGCAGTACCCGTAGCCGAAATTTTAGGAATAGTAACACTTGCATCTGCAATTTCTGTTGTTCCAACTGCATTAGCAGCAATAGTAGGATTCGGATAAGTTCCGGCTAAGCTTCCTCCTGCAGCTCCAGAAGGTGTTGCACTTGGAGCTACCCATTGTCCATCTCCTCTTAAATAAGTAGTATTATCTGCAGTACCAGTAGCCGATATTTTAGGGATTGTAACCGAGCTAGCCGTTAAATCTCCACTTTGTATTGAATTTGATAAGTTTAATTTACTATAAGCAATTCCTGCAGCTGCATTAATATCTGCATTTAATATTGTATTATCAAAAATTTTGTTTGTTGTTACCGTTCCATCTGCCACTTTAGAAGTAGTTACAGAGTTGGCTGTTAAATCTCCATTTACTATACTATTTGATAATGCTAATTTACTGTAAGCAATAGCCGCAGAAGCACTTACATCTGCATTTACAATTGCACCATCTGTTATTTCAGTAGATCCTACTGCTCCAGAAGCAATCGAAGGGTTAGGATAAGTTCCGGATAAGCTTCCTCCTGCAGCTCCAGAAGGTGTAGCACTTGGAGCTACCCATTGTCCATCTCCTCTTAAATAAGTAGTATTATCAGCAGTACCTGTAGCCGATATTTTAGGGATTGTAACCGAGCTAGCCGTTAAATCTCCACTTTGTATTGAATTTGATAAGTTTAATTTACTATAAGCAATTCCTGCAGCTGCATTAATATCTGCATTTAATATTGTATTATCAAAAATTTTGTTTGTTGTTACCGTTCCATCTGCCACTTTAGAAGTAGTTACAGAGTTGGCTGTTAAATCTCCATTTACTATACTATTTGATAACGCTAATTTACTGTAAGCAATAGCCGCAGAAGCACTTACATCTGCATTTACAATTGCACCATCTGTTATTTCAGTAGATCCTACTGCTCCAGATGCAATAGTAGGATTCGGATAAGTTCCAGCTAAACTACCTCCTGCCGTACCTATTGGGGAAGAAGAACCAGCGTACAATGCATAAGGCACGCTCATTATTTGACTTGTACCCACAATCGTATAACTTGTTCCACCTGTTGGATCTGTTTCTGTTTTAATAAAATAAGGTCCTGCTGACCAATCGATTGTAGCCATAGAACCAGAAACTACTGTTCCTGTACCTACAGTAAGAGTTACTAATCCGTTTGCATTAGATGTAGGGTTTTGCGTCTCTACATAAACAGCTGTTCCAGTTGATGTAGTTTGTAAAACACTAATTCTCATACCGATTGGAGCACTTGCCACTAAAGCATTGCCACCATCTCTAATAATAGCTTGATAGGTAAATCCTTGTGGCGATTGGGAATAAGTAGTTATTCCGAATAATATAAATATAAAGAGTAAAATTCTATTTTTCATAAATATCTATTTTTTAGTTATTTTTAATTAATTTAAATGTCTTAAGTATTTGATTGGAAGAAAAAACATTTAGAAAATAAGTAGCTATTGGCAAACTCTCAATGTCAATAGCCGTTTGATTGGATAAAATCTTTTCAGATTTAATTAATTTCCCATTTACATCAAACAACTCATATTTCATTTCATTGGGAAATTGGGAAATAGTAAGTTCCAAGGTAACTTGAGTAATAGCAGGATTGGGGTACAATGCCAAATTTATACCCGTAGTTGGATTTGGAATTGACAGCGTGTAAATTTCAATTGGTTGTTGTACTCCTTGTGTCAATTCTCCATTTGCACCTGAGACCGTTTCATAAAATACTTGTCCGTAAGAATAACTTACAGAACCATTTGAGCCAACAGCGTTACCGCCAGAAAATACTATACTTTCTTGACTATAACTCAAACTCAAATAAAGTAGTAAAAATAAAGTAATTGTTTTTCTCATATATGACTATTTTAATTTTATTCTCTTTTTGGAAATTATTAGACTTTATATTTGATAAATTATCAAGAATATTCTAAACAAATTTAAATGCTTTACCTCTTTTAAAAACAGGTATTTATACCTGTTTTTAAAAAACTTAAATCTTAAATTCTTGTATAAAGTTAAAATAAAAAATATTTAAAAAAAATGTTAAAATAAAAAAATATAAAGAATTTTTTTATTATTTTATTAAACAATTACAAACAAAAAAACATCGAACATGAAAACAAACAAAAAAACAAAATTATTAAGTAAAACCTATAAAGTAGGTTTTATCCTATTTCTACTTTATTGTACCCTTTTAAAAGCACAAACCATCAATTTACAAACTTTTGCTACTGGTTTTTCGAGTCCAGTTGAAATCGTTCACGCAGGCGATTCTAGATTATTTATTGTTGAAAAAGGAGGGATTATCAAAATTTTAAATGATAATGGTACAGTAAACACAAATGCTTTTCTTAATATTTCTTCCTTAGTAAGTACAAATGGAGAAAGAGGATTATTAGGTCTAGCATTTCATCCTAATTATAGTACCAATGGGTATTTCTTTGTAAATTATACAAATACTTCTGGAAATACGGTTATTGCAAGGTATAGTGTTCCAACACCAGGTGCTAATGAAGCTACACCAACTGGCACAATCTTAATGACTATAAATCAACCATATGATAATCACAATGGTGGTTCCATAAAATTTGGACCTGATGGCTATTTATACATAGGCATGGGAGATGGAGGGAGTGGTGGTGACCCTCAAAACTATGCTCAAAACACTATTATTGACACAAATAACCCTTCTCGTGTGTTTTTAGGGAAAATGCTTCGTATTGATGTTAATACAACTGTTGCACCATTTTATGGTATACCTGCTACCAATCCTTATGTGGGTCAAGCAGGAAAAGAAGAAATTTGGGGACTAGGTTTAAGAAACCCTTGGAAATTTTCTTTTGATAGTGTAACTGGAGATTTGTGGATTGCCGATGTAGGACAGGGAGCACATGAGGAAATCAATAAAACATCTGTACCACTACCTAATGATTTAAATTTTGGTTGGAGATGTTATGAGGGAAATGCTTCTTATAATACTTCTGGTTGCCCATCCGCTTCCTCTTTAGACTTCCCTATTGTTGACGTAAATCATTCTACAGGAGCTTGTTCTATAACAGGCGGTTATGTTTACAATGGTACAATGTATCCTAATCTTCAAGGGAAATATTTATTTACCGATTATTGTGATTCAAGAATAGGTATAGTAACCTCAACTGGAGGATTAAGTTATACTTCTTCTTTTTCAGGTAATAATTTTGTAACATTTGGTGAAGACTTAAATAAAGAATTATACATTGCGGCTATTAATAACGGAATTATTTATAAAATTACAGACACTTCACTTTCTAATGAAAATTTTGAAAAAAATGGCTTTGCAATTTATCCTAATCCAGCTAAAGAAAGCTTTACCATTTCGAATACAAATAACATCATTACCCAAAAAATTACTATATATGATTTATCTGGTGAAAAGATATTGACTAAAGAAAGTAATGGCAATACTACAATTACTATTCCCAATTTATCTGCTGGTATTTATTTATTAAAGCTATTAGACAATAAAGATGTCACTTATACAACTAAATTAGTTATTCAATAACTTTATACAAAAAGGGCAATTAGTTTGAATTAATTGCCCTTTCTATATAACTACTTTTTAGTTTTATTTCTTAATAAATTCTTCGAAAATTATGGTCTCTGCTTTGATTAATTTCAAGAAATAGACACCATTATTTAGATTGCTCACATCTATACTTGAAGTAATTAATTTTTCCATTTTTACTACTTTACCTTGATAATCAATAATTTCATAAGAATACAAATTAGGCCTAAAATCTACAATATCTAAATTTAAATATTCTTCCACTGGATTAGGGTATATTTTTAATAGAATAGCATTTTCTTCCGATTTAACTTCGTTAGATAAAATAACCGAATTAGCTATTGGTGTAGCACTTCCCACAATGTTAATAGTGTAATCTTCTGTTTGGCCATAGGAATATGTTTCACAAGATGTTGGTACACCATTATATTTTAAAGAAACTCTCATTCTTGTATTTCCTAAAATTGCGGTTGTTGGTACAGTAAAACTACCTGAAACAGGTGTAGTTGTTGAAGCCGTTTTAGACCAAACTTGTTCTCCTGAATCTAAAAAATCTCCATCTTTATTATAATCAATCCATACAGCATAACCTTCTGAATAAGTGGAGCCTGGCCAAACTGGAGTTATGGTTATAGAATATGAGGCTCCTGCAGTTAAATTTGTAGAAATAGAAGTAAAATTTTCATAACCCGAAGTACCCGAAGAAGCGTTATTAATAGTGCCAACAGCTACTCTTCCAATATATTCTTCAGTTGCATTTTGGCTTGTAGAGTTACAATATGTTACTGTATTATTTAAAGTAGTAACAGCAACCGTGTTACTAGAAGTTGATATATTCCCTGCTGCATCTTTTGCTTTTACATTAAATGAGTATGCTGTAGCAGCATTTAATCCAGTAACATTGTATGTTGTATTTGCTGAAGAGCCAATAAGTGTTGAACCTTGATATATTTCATAACTCGTAACTCCTATATTATCGGTAGCTGCTGTCCATGATAGATTTGTACTATTCTGAGTTGTACCAGAAGCAACAAGGTTAGTAGGTGCCGTAGGAGCAACGCCATCTATTTTAGCTCCTAATGCAGTTATCCAAATCCCTCTACCGTAAGTCGCTGCTACAAGGCTACTTTCTACATAATTAATTTCTAAATCAGTTACTGATACATTTGGAAGATTGGTATCAAAGGGTAACCAAGACGACATGGTGTCATCTTTATGATAGACTCCTAAAGTAGTTCCTACATATAGCATGTTATTTGGATCTTGCCCTTGATGTACAATTACATTTTTACCAATAGAAGGAAGCCCAGTAGAAATACTAGCAAAAGAAGTTCCTCCATTCGTAGATTGATATACTTGCCCAGAAGTACCTTGTGTTACCGCATAAAGAATTGAACTATTTGTTGTATGTACACAAATATTTTTAACCGTTGTTGGAAAAGTATATAACAGTGTAAAATTAACTCCTTTGTCGGTACTTTTGTATAATTTACTAGCATCAGAGACATACATTATATTATCATTAGAAGGGTCTATTATTACATTCTCAATGGCGGTTGAAAAAGCGGTAGTTCCTGCTACCCATGAACTTCCATTTAATCGATATACTTTTTTATAGCCCGCAAAAACTTGTCCTGTTGCATTAATTGCTAAAGGTGTTACCCAATTTCCTGTTTCACCACTAGGTTGACTAATAGTGCTACTTAAACTACTTCCCCCATTCGTTGAAACATAAAGACCACCGCCATTTTGTATAAAACCATAATATTTATTGCTATTATTAGGATCTACACCTGTGTCCATACCATCAGCACCATAATAATTTTTCCATTGATTACCACTATAACCATAGCCTCCATTATCTTGCAATCCACCAACCATATTAGCGGTAGACTGTTTAGAAACAGCTATTTTATAAAACTGACTAATTTGCAATCCAGCTGTCTTACTTGTAAAAGAAACCCCATTATCGGAAGATTCATAAATACCTCCATCACTTCCGCAATACAATTTAGATCCATAATATCTTAAAAAATGAATGTCTGCATGCGTATAAGTAGCTGCTGTAGGACTACTCCAATTGTTTACTTTAGTAAAAGAACTTCCTCCATTAGTACTCTTCCAAATATTAAGCACTCCTGTAAAAATTAAATTGGCATTTGTGGGAGAAATTTCTAACGCAAAATCATACCATGCTTGAGAACTTTCAAACACATCAGTAGTTGAAGTCGTTTTAGTAAAAGAATCTCCGCTATTTATAGATCGATATAAGCCTTGAAAACTATATGAATTTGAAGAAGTATTTGCACTTAAAAGATATACATAATTTTCATTAGCTGGTGTAACGCCTATTGCTAATCTACCTGAACTTGTAGGCAAACCAGACGTAATTTGTGTAAATGAAGTACCCGCATCGGTAGATTTATAAAAAGCCGAAGTAGTTACTGCATAAATAGTTTTAGGATCACCTGGTTTTAATTTTATATCTTTAATATTACCAGAAAGAACATTAGTCCAGCTTACTCCTGCATTTGTCGTTTTATAAACTCCTACACTTGTAGCAACCCAAAGAACATTGGAATTAGTTGGATCCATATAAATATCGCCCGCTCTAGTAGAAGTATTAGTAAATGAAAGTCCAGTAGTATTCCATGTTAAACCCCCATTAGTAGATTTTAAAACACCTATAGAATAAGTATCTCCAGCATCTTTATCTCCCGTAGCAATATAGATAATATTTGAATTGTTTTTATCAGTAACAATTCCTGAAACACCTATTTGAGGTAATTCATCTGATAATGGACTCCAATTTGTACCTCCATCAGTTGTTTTCCAAATTCCTCCAGCTGGTGTACCCACATATATTACACTTGCATTATTGGGATCAACATAAACTACATTAACTCTTCCTTGACCCGCAGACCAAGATCCATTAATAGTATGATTAAACGGCCCTACGGGTTGCCAATTGCTTGATTTAGAAGCAATTGCAATTTGATTTTTTTGTATTTGACTTTTCTTCATTAAAAAAGCAGCCTCTATTTCTTGTGGAGTTATTACTGTACCATCTGGATGCTCGTTATTTCTCCAATGATATTCCCATCGCATAAAAGGTTTGTAACCAGAGCCTTTTTTATCTTTATCATGAGTTAGCCAATATTGGTTAAAAGATGACACCATTTCATCTATGGTCACTTTTCCTTTTTTAGTCTGGAGGTTTTTATTTTCCATCCAAGGAGCGTCTTCGTTAAATTGAGCCTGTAACCTTATGTTACAAGAAAGCAGAATTCCTAATAAAAGGAACGACTTTAGCAGTAAGCTACTTTTTTTCATAATTGTTTTTGTTTGTTTGTTAGTATAGATTAAAAAGCTCATAATAAAGTTATTATGACTTATTTTAATTCTAAGATAATTCAAAAAAGGGTTCAAAAAATTTTATTAATCCTTTTTTTTAATAAAATAATCATTTTTAACTATAACTGTAGTTTTTCTGTAAACTACAAATTTTCAACACATTGCAAAAAAGGTCACACAAAATTGTGTGACCTTTTATATTGTAAATACAAGTGTCTTTTTAAGGTGCAGGATTAGGAATTAACTCCTGAATTTTTTCAATTTCAGAACACAATTCTTCGGATAAGGAGGTATTAAATGCATTAATATTTTCTTCCAATTGGCCTAAAGTTGTTGCGCCAATAATAGTTGAAGTTACAAAATCTTGTTGGTTTACGTAAGCCATGGCCATTTGTGTTAATGTCAAATTATTGGCTTCTGCCAATTCTTTATACAATTGTGTGGCTTTGTAGCAATTTTCATTGGTGTATCTTTTAAAATTAGGAAACATAGCCATTCGATACTCAGGTTGGATTCCGTCTAAATATTTACCTGTTAAAAACCCAAAACCTAAAGGAGAATAGGCCAATAATCCTACATCTTCACGCAGGGTTATTTCACTTAAACCGACTTCATACAATCTATTTAATAACGAATACGGATTTTGAATACTCACAATTCTAGGCAAATTGTGTTTTTCGCTTTCCATTAAATAACGCATCACACCATAAGGGTTTTCATTAGAAACCCCAATGTGTTTTATTTTACCTTCTTTAATTAAGCCATCAAAAACATGAAGAATTTCTAGAAAAGAATACTGCCAGGAAGCGTCTATTTCTTGTAACCCTCTTTTCTGAAACATATTCATTACTCGTTCTGGCCAATGCATTTGATACAAATCAATGTAATCTGTTTGTAAATTTTTCAAACTTAATTCTACAGCTTCAGTAATGCTTTTCTTTGAAAAATCAAGAGGCTTTCTAATGTATTCCATTCCTCTATTAGGTCCTGCAATTTTAGTGGCAACCACCAGTTTTTCTCTTTCGGTTTTCCCAATTTTATGTAACCAAGATCCTATATGTCTTTCTGTACTTCCAAAGATATGTTCATTGCCTCCAATAGGATACATCTCAGCAGTATCGATAAAATTAATTCCTCTTTCAACAGCATAATCCAATTGTGAATGCGCTTCTTGCTCTGTATTTTGATTTCCAAAAGTCATAGTACCTAAACATACAGTACTAATTTTTACATTGGTTTTAGGTAAAGTTGTGTATTTCATTTCTAAGTTGAATAGATTGAGTTTCCCAATTTTTAGGAATGGTAAAGTTACGGAGATTCTATAAAAGAAAAAACCTGCTTGTAGAACTACTTCGCAGGTTTTTAAAAATTTGTATTACAAATACATCTTACAATTCGTTCATTAATTTTGAAATTTCATCTAATTTTGGAGTTAAGATAATCTCAATTCTTCTGTTTTTCGCTTTTCCTTCTGCTGTTTCATTACTTGCTAATGGTGCATATTCTCCACGACCAGCAGCCGTTAAGTTCTTTTTATCTATGGTTTTGTTTTCAGCTAAAATATTGACAATAGCCGTTGCTCTTTTTGTAGATAAATCCCAGTTGCTATCAACTCCTCCACCTATACTTCCCGTAATTTTATCATTATCAGTATGACCTTCAATTAAAACCGAAATTTCAGGATTTTGTCCTAATACTTCTCCTAAAGCTTTTACCGCTTTTTTACCTTCAGTACCAACAGTCCAACTACCCGATTCAAATAATAATTTATTTTCCATAGAAACATACACTTTTCCATTTCTATGCTCTACAGTTAACCCTTTTCCTTCAAATGCATTTAATGCTTTCGATAACGTTTCTTTTAATTTTTTCATTGCAGCTTCTTTATCTGCCATCATTTTTTCCAATTCGGCTAAACGACTAGAAGATGCTTCTAGATCTCCTTTTAATTTGTTTAAACGGTCTTGTTCTGCATTTAAGGTTTTTTGTTTTGCTTCTAATTCAGCTAACAATTCACGGTTTTTCTTCATGTTACTCTCCAAAGCATCATTACTGTTTTTCTCTAAAGCATCATAAGACGCTTTTAAGTTGTCTAAATTTTTCTTAGTGGCTGCATAATCAGTAGCTAATTTATCTCTTTCGGCTTTAACCTTATCTAACTCTGTTTGTAACGCGTTTTTATCTAGTTCTAATTTGTTTTTTTCAGCAGTCAAGGTTTCTTTTTCATCTGCTAACGCATTTCTTTCCTTTTTAAGATCAGCATATTTACTTTCTAAATCTTGGTAGATTTTTTTTGACACACATGAAGTTGCTAACGTAGTTATTACTAGTGCAAGGGCAATTTTTTTAATCATGATTACTTTATTATTAGGTTTTTTTATTGTTCAATTCTAATAGCCCTGATGGAAACGGCATCCTTTTTTATTTTGTTATCTCGACTCCGCTCAATATGACAAAATAAAAAAGATACAGTGTACAGCAGGAATAAGCTCCAAATAAAAATTAGGATTTAATTTCAACTAAAACGGGGCAATGATCGGAATGTTTCGCTTCGGGTAATATTAATGCTCTTTGTATTCTATCTTCTAAAGGAGCAGCTGCCAAACAATAATCGATTCTCCAGCCTTTGTTATTATTTCTTGCATTGGCTCTGTAACTCCACCAACTGTAATGGTGTGGTTCTTTATTTAAATGTCTGAAAGTATCAATAAAACCGTTTTTCATAAAAGCATCTATCCAAGCTCTCTCTTCTGGTAAAAATCCTGAAACTTTAGCATTTCGAATAGGATCATGAATATCAATTGCCTCGTGACATATATTGTAATCTCCACATACTACTAAATTGGGAATTTCTTTTCTTAGTTCTGTAATATAATTTTGGAAATCATCCATGTATTTAAACTTATGATCTAATCGATCGATATTGGTTCCTGAAGGCAAATACAAACTCATTATTGATAGATTATCAAAGTCAACTCTAAGATTTCTTCCTTCAAAATCCATATGTTCAATTCCTGTACCAAAAACTACGTTTTTAGGTTGAACTTTTGATAAAATAGCCACCCCACTATAGCCTTTTTTTTGAGCGGAAAAATAATATTGATAGGGATAACCTGCCGCTTCTATTTCAAGTCTTGGAATTTGATCTTCGGTTGCTTTAATCTCTTGTAAACAAATTACATCTGGACTGGCTTGTTGCAACCAATCTAAAAATCCCTTTGTTATTGCTGCTCTGATCCCGTTGACATTATAAGAAATTATCTTCATATTATTGTTTTGATAAGGCTCAAAAGTAGTAAAAAGAGCTATCATTTTAAAATAAAAATAGCAGGCATTCTAATGAATTAAAACATTTTTTTTGCAAATTGTTTGCAGGAATGCTAGTATATTTGCTTCCGATATTAAGTAGAATTATTATCTTTGTTTTTCGCTCAAAATTTAATTAAATGGGATTAGTCACTGCCAAGGAAGTAGCCAAAGCTATAAATACAGATAAATATGGTTTTTTAGGAACTTTTTCCGGATGGTTGCTTATGAAAATTCTTAAGATATCCACACTTAACAAAGTGTATGATCGGAATAAACACTTAAGTGAAGTGGAATTTTTAAATGCTATACTAGATGAATTCCAAATTAAATTTGAAATTCCTGAAGAAGATTTTAAGCGCCTTCCTAAGGACGGTGCTTATATTACTATTTCTAATCATCCATTAGGAGGAATAGATGGTATATTACTTTTAAAATTAATGCTTGAAAAAGAGCCTAATTTTAAAATCATTGCCAATTTTCTACTGCATCGAATTGAGCCTATGAAACCTTATATTATGCCAGTAAATCCTTTTGAAAATCATAAGGATGCCAAATCTAGCGTAATTGGTATTAAAGAAACGTTACGTCATTTATCAGATGGGAAACCATTAGGTATGTTTCCTGCTGGCGAAGTATCGACTTATCGAGATGGAAAAATAGTAGTAGACAAACCCTGGGAAGAAGGCGCAATTAAGATTATTAAAAAAGCTAATGTACCCGTTGTTCCTATCTATTTCCATGCTAAAAACAGTAAGCTCTTTTATTTTTTATCCAAACTAAATGACACGCTTAGAACGGCTAAACTACCTAGTGAATTACTCACTCAAAAGAAAAGAGTTATTAAAGTTCGTATAGGAAAACCAATTTCTGTTGCGGAACAAAATGAATTTACTTCTATAGAAGAATATGGCGAGTTTTTACGTAAAAAAACATATATGCTTTCTAATGCATTTGAAAAAGAAAGCAAACTAATTAATACCGATTTACTTAAACTCCCTAAAAGTAGTCCAAAACAAATAGTAAAGCCAGCTAATCACGAACAAATTCTTGAGGAGATTACTACATTAAGAGAACAAGATTGTCGCTTGTTACAAAGTAAAAATTATGAGGTATTTTTAATTACTGCTGATAAAATTCCTAATATATTACATGAAATAGGTCGTTTACGAGAAATTACTTTTAGAGAAGTTGGAGAAGGAACGAATGAATCTATCGATTTAGATCAATATGACAAATATTATCACCATATGTTTTTATGGGATGATGAAGCACAAGTTATTGCTGGTGCCTATCGAATGGGATTAGGTTCTCAAATTTATAGCAAATATGGTATTGATGGTTTTTATTTGCATGACTTATTCCGGTTTGAACCTGAACTATATGACATGATGAGTAAGTCTATAGAAATGGGTCGTGCATTTATCATTAGTGAATACCAACAAAAACCAATGCCTTTATTTTTGTTATGGAAAGGAATTGTACACACAACACTTCGCCATCCAGAGCATAAATTCTTAATTGGAGGTGTAAGTATTAGTAATCAATTCTCTGAATTTTCGAAATCATTGATGATTGAGTTTATGAAATCGCATTATTATGATCCTTACATTGCACAATACATTCATCCTAAAAAGGATTATAAAGTAAAATTAAAAGACGCGGACAAAGATTTTGTTTTTAACGAAACCGAAGCTGATTTAAATAAGTTTGATAAAATTATAGACGAAGTAGAACCTGGCAACTTACGCTTACCGGTTTTAATTAAAAAATATATTAAGCAAAACGCACGAGTAGTGGCTTTTAATGTAGATCCACTATTTAATAATGCAGTAGATGGTTTAATGTATATTAAAATTGCCGATTTACCAGAAAGCACTGTTAAACCAGTAATGGAAGAATTTCAAGCAGAATTAGAAAGAAAAGAAGAAAAGAAAAAATAATAAACACAAAAAATGGCTCTTAGAAAAGAAGCCATTTTTTGTTTATTTTAGAAAAATTCATTATTCTAAACCTATTTCATTTATTTCATAATTATGTTTCTTAGGGTCATTTCCATACTGATTTCTTCCTGTATTCCCTTCGGTTAATAATAATACCAATAACCATATTGGTCCTACTATAGGGATAAACCATACTAAAAAGAAAACACCGCTTTTTCCTACGTCATGTAGTCTTCTTATCATAACTGCTATTGTAGGAATAATTGTTCCTAATAACACAATTAAATATAAAGGTCCGCCTGCATCTTCATCAAAATTTAGTCCAAAAAGATTGTCAATTAGATAAGCTAAAATTGCTAAAATAATATTTCCTAGAACAAAATACCAATATTCAGACCTTCTTGCTCTACCTCTAAAAGTAGCATAATTTTCTAAAAGAACTCTTTTATACCAATATAATAACATAGATATCTTTTATCTTCTATTAAAACCATGCTTTTTTATTCGCTTGATAGGTTTGGTAAAAATCTTCATCCGTTTTTGTTAAATAGATGATTCCTTCTACCAATCCAATTATACTTGAAACTGTACCACAAGTAAAAAGTGATATAACCAACATGATTATTCCTTCGTTTGTATAACCTAAAAGAAATTTATGTATTGCAAATGGTCCTAATAAAATTGCTAAAATTCCACAAGCAACTTTTTTATTGTCTTGATATTGTGGTGTTGGTTGATTCCATTCTTCAGTTGGTCTTGTTGTTTCCATTTTGTTTATTTATTTATAGTCATTAATTAGTTGTTTAAATTCATTCCATTGATTAATAGAAATAATTTTCTTAGATTTTATTTTTTTTCCTTTCAAACTATTTAAAATATATTTTGCTCTATCTTCAGACTCAGGATGTGTAGAAATCCAATATGTATATTTATGTATTTCATTATCTAATGCCATTTGATACATGAAATCTGCAAAAGGTCTTGGATCAATTTCTGCTTTAGTCATATATTTTACGCTTTGTAAATCGGCTTCCCGTTCTAAATTTCTATCATATGCTGAAGACGACAATGTATGAATTACCTTTTTAATAGTTTGACTATTGGCTCCAGTCATAGACAATAGAACCGAAAAACCAATTTCTTTTGACAATTTTTTCATTACATGATTTTCCTGTAGATGAGCAATCTCATGACCAAGCACACCTAACAAAGCTTCTTCGTTTTTACAGTCTAAAATTAAACCGCTATACACTACAAGATGATTATCTGGCATTGCAAATGCGTTTACCTCATCTTTATGAATAAGATGTACTTTTAAACTATCTCTTACAATATTATTTTTTTTACATAATGGTAATAATAAAGAGTCTAACTTTTGAACAATTATTTCATCATATATAATTTTTTCTGATTCTTCAATTTCTTGCCATAATAATTCTCCAACTGTATTTTCTGTATTAGATTTTATCGATTTAACTCCAAAAAAATTGACTAAATCTAATTGTGATAATAATAACCAAGTTGCAAAAAATGAAACGACAATAACAAATCCTTTAATTATAACTTTCATTTGTTTTGGTAATTAAATTAGTAATATCAGCAAAAAAATACAATTCTGAATGAATTCCTTTTCTTACTCTTGTGGCTAAGATTAACGTAGTTATAAACTCGACAATGTTAAATAATATCAAAGTAATAATGTATGCGATATAATAATTTGTTGCTTTTTCGTTTGAGAATATTACTCCTATAGTCCACCAAAAACCCGCACTATTAAAAAAGAACAAACCAAGCTGAGATAATAAAGCTTGAGTACAATGCCATTTTACAAATGGAGTGCTTTTTCTATTACCTAGATAAAAGAAAAATGTCGCCATTAAGTTTAATATAGGTAATGGCAAACCACCTATTACTGCAACCAAAGACATTAAGTAACTATTTGAAGCTCTTTCTAGCTCTGAATCTACAGGTTTATAATAAAAAGTCTTATCTGTTATCATAAATTTTTATTGATATTCCAAATCCAATTAAGCAATACTAAAACAATTAAAATAATAGCTGTTTTCTTATCGCGCAGAAATAATTCTATCTTATTATAAAAAAGATAAAATGACTCTCTTTTGAAGATTAAATCTAAGAGTATCCAAAATGGGCTAACTATCATAATAACTGCAACTAAAATCCCAAAAGGATTAATAAAGAGTGAATCTATTAAATTGCCTTTTGAAATTTCTACAACTGCCCTAGTAGTTCCACATGAAGGACAAGGTATGTTGGTTATATTTTTTACAAAACAAACTGTCACTTCTTGTGAATCATGTTTTATATGTTTTAAATTATAAAATAACCAACAATACCCAATAAAACAAGTTATTAAAATTAAGAAGTATAACTTGTTTTTTTTCATATTTTACATAAAAGCTCTACTGAATTGCTCCATATTCTTTTCTTTTGTTGCGCCTTGAATTAAAAACCAATCAACAATAGCCCAAACACCCAATCCACCACATGTTAAAAGTTTTCCTACTCCCATACCTGTATCACCTATATAAAAACGGTCTATTCCGTAAGCTCCAGCGAAAATAGATATTAGTAAAGCAGTAGTAGGATCTTTAAATTGAAGCATTTGTACCATTGGCCATTTATCATCCTCTATTTGTAAAAGCTTTTCTCTGATTGCATTTAATTGATGACCTTCGAAAAATTTTGCATTTGTCATCATGAACATGTCAACTTTTTGTGAATCCATTATTTATTTAAAATTAATTAGTTAATTATTTAAAAGCGCTATCAATAGGCTCCCAAAGTTCAATTTTATTTCCTTCTAAATCTACTATCCAAGCAAACTTTCCATAGTCATATGTCTGTAGTTCACCTATAATTGTTACACTTTCTTGTGATAATTTTTTTAAAAGTGTTTCTAAATCGTGTACCCTAAAGTTTTGCATAAACTCTTTTTTTGAGGGTTCAAAATAAGATGTTTCCTCAGAAAATGGACTCCATTGTGTAGAACACGCATTCCCATTTATATCTTTCCACCAAAAGGTAGCTCCGTAATCATCTGTATTCAACCCTAAATGATTGCGATACCATTCTTTGAGTGCTGTTGGGTTTTTAGTTTTAAAAAAGAAACCTCCTATTCCTGTAACACGAATATCTTCTTTTTTTTCAAATTCTTCAAAATATAGTGCTTTAATTTTATTAACAATTGTTTGTGCTAATTTTTCATGACTCTCAAAGGTCCAACCCGCAATATGTGGTGATAACAATACATTGTCCGCTTGTAAAAGGTAGGAAAAAGCAGCTGGTAATTCTCTCGACTCCGCTCGAGAGGATTCAAAGAGCGTTTCAAAAGACAATTTTTCATATTCTAGTACATCTAATCCTGCTCCAAGTATTTTTTTATTTTTTAAGGCATCTACTAAATCGGAGGTTACTACACTTTTACCTCTTGCTGTATTAATCAACCAAAAGGACTTGGTAAAACCATTAATAAAAGTAGCATTTACCATTTTATCGGTTTCCGGTGTCCAAGGAATGTGCAAACTCAGCACATCTGCTTTTTCTTGTAATTCTTTTAAGGTGACTTGTTTTGCATTGGCATCAGCCACATTGGGTAAAATATCATAACACAACACGTCCACATCAAAACCGCGTAATTTTTTTGCAAAAGCTTTACCCATATTTCCGTAACCAATGATACCCACTGTTTTGCCGTCTAACTCATGCCCGCGGTTGGCTTCTCTGTTCCATTTCCCATTTTTTACTTCCGCATCAGCTCTATTGAGATTATTAAACAAAGACAATAACATCCCTAATGCATGCTCGCCTACTGCATTTCGATTTCCTTCAGGAGCTGCGATTAATTGTATTCCTTTTGTTTGTGCATATTCACAATCAATACTTTCCAAACCAGCACCTACTCTTGCAATAAATTGTAGTTTTTTTGCTTTATCTAAAAACGCTTTGTCAATTTTAAAGCGACTACGAATTACAATTCCGTGATAATTTTGAATTTTAGCTTCAATTTCTTCTTTAGAAGAGACATAATCTGCTTCGTTAGTAAATCCTGCTGCTTCTAATTGGTTCCAAAGTAACGGATGATTGGAATCGATGTGTAAAATTTTGATGGTTTCGGGTTTCATTTTTCTCTTTTAAAAAGTTAAAGATAACTATATTTTAAAAAAAGGAAGAAAGAAAGATTTTAAAACCCTAAAATGGCTTTTGCAATTGTAAAGAAGATAATAATTCCCATAATATCATTACTGGTGGTGATAAAAGGACCTGTTGCCAATGCGGGATCAATTCCATATTTATCTAAAATAATGGGAATAAAAGTCCCTATTAAAGAAGCCATTATAATTACAGAAAGTAACGCTAAAGAAACTGTTATTCCTGTTTGAAAATCAATTCCTAATAAAAAATGACTTCCTAACATTAAAATTAAAGAAAGTATACAGCCATTTAATAAGCTTAATGAAAGTTCTTTTAATAATCGATTTAAAAGCGAACCTGATAAGGCATTATTGGCCAAACCTTGTACAATAATCGCAGAAGACTGAACCCCTACATTTCCTGCCATCGCAGCAATAAGCGGTGTGAAAAAGAACAAATTGCGATGTTCTTCCATAGCGGGTTCATAAATTCCTAAAACACGAACCGAAACAAAACCGCCAAATAATGCTAAAACCAACCAAGGTAATCGTGCTTTGGTTAGTTCCAAAATACTATCATCTGCTTCCACATCTTGTGAAATACCCGCAGCCAACTGATAATCTTTATCCGCTTCTTCTTTAATCACATCGACCACGTCATCAATTGTAATTCGCCCAACCAATCTTCCTAATTCATCAACTACTGGAATGGCTTCCAAATCGTATTTTTGCATGATTCTCGCCACTTCAACATTTTCGGTATTGACTTTTACATAATCAACTTTTGGAATGTATACTTCGCTAATTGGTGTTTTGGTAGAAGTGGTTAAAAGGTCCTTTAAAGACAACCTTCCTTTTAATCTATTTTCGTCATCGACTACATAGATAGAATGTACACGAGAGACATTTTCAGCTTGAGCACGCATTTCCTTGACACAAGTTAGCACATTCCAATTTTCATTGACTTTTACTAACTCTTTCGCCATTAAACCTCCAGCGGAATCTTCATCATAGCGTAATAAATCAACAATGTCTTTTGCGTGTTCAACATCTTCTAATTCAGAAATTACTTCTTCTTTTCTAGATTGAGGTAATTCGGCAATGATATCGGCAGCATCATCGGTACTTAACTCATCAATTTCTTCTGCAATTTCTTTAGCAGACAAACTTCTAAGAATTTTTTCACGAACTTCTTCGTCTAATTCTAATAGAATTTCGGCTGTTTTTTCAGAATCTAAAACATTAAAAATATAAATGGCTTCATGAGATTCCATTTCTCCCATGATCTCAGCAATATCAGCAAAGTGAATATCTTGAAGTAATTCTAATACCTCTTTTTCCTTATTATCATGAATAAGAAGTTCTAATTCTTGCAATAAGTCTTTACTGATTTTAAACTCCATCGGCCGCTATTTTTTGAGTTAGTATTATAAATTCTTCGTAAGAAAGTTGTTCCGGACGAAGGTCAAAGATACTATCTTCTTTTAAATTATCAGAATTTATCATGCTTTTCAAACTGTTTCGCATGGTTTTTCTTCTTTGATTAAAGGCTTGTTTTACCACAGAAAAAAACAATTTTTCGTCGCAGGGTAATTCAAAGTTTTCTTTTCTAGTTAACCGTAAAACACCCGATTTTACTTTTGGTGGTGGATTAAACACATGTTCATCGACTGTAAAAAGATATTCTGCCTCATAAAAAGCTTGTGTTAATACAGACAAAATACCATATACTTTACTTCCTTTTTTCTCACAAATGCGTTCTGCCACTTCTTTTTGGAACATCCCAGAAAACTCTGGAATTTGATGTCGCATTTCTAAGGTCTTAAAAACAATTTGACTCGAAATATTGTAGGGAAAATTCCCAATGATACCAAAAGGTTCTCCTTTAAAGACTTCGTTTAAATCGTATTTTAAAAAATCCTTAGAAATAATATGTCCGTGTAATTTTGGATAGTTTTCCTCTAAATACGCAACCGATTCGGTATCTATTTCAATAACGCTGGTTTCTATTGGTTTTTCCAATAAATATTTTGTTAACACGCCCATTCCTGGTCCTATTTCAAGAATTTTATTATACCCTTTTAATGATAAGGTATCGGCTATATTTTGAGCTACACTTTCATCTGTTAAGAAATGTTGCCCTAAGTGTTTTTTTGCTTTAACTGACATGCTTTGGATTTAGAAATTAGAAATACGGAAATTTACTATTAAAAAAATTTAATTCTCTTTTCCATAATGTTCACTCATGACCTCAAGTTCGGTTCGAAATGCTAACATTTTATCTGCAAATAGTTGTAAACCTTCTTGTCTTAATCTAGGTGCATGATTTTTATAATATTCTTCCAGTTTTGCCCTAGAATCAGTAAAATATTGTACTGAATAAGTGGTTCCTCCCATTTCTTCTTCTACTAAGACTTTTACCATTCTAGCACTGATAAATAGACCTGTTGAAAGCACATCATCAATATGTTTATTCTTCATCCATTGGAGCCATTTTTCATGTACACTTTCATCAATATTTACAGTTACATTATATATAATCATAGTTTTATTATTTTTTAAAGATTTGCATCGCCTCTTAGAATTCTAAATTGTTTTCGAGCTTCTGTAAAATAAATACTATCTGCATGTTCAAAAATCATTTTTTCATATAAAGGTTTCGCTTTATCTGGTTCTTGTATTTCGTTACGATAAATCTCAGCAGAAAAAAACAAAGCTTCATCGACAAAAATTCCATCAGCGTGGTCATCAAGAATTTGTTTGTAATAAGAAATGGCTTGTTGGTATTCTTTTTTTCTGTAATAAATAGTTGCTATTTTGTATAAAGCTTCATCTTCAATAGTATCTCCTTTATATTTTTCCAAAATAGTTATGAATTCATTTAATGCTTGTTCTTGCTTTTTTTGGTACAATAACAAATCTGCCTTAGCAAATGCTGTTAATGCTACTCTAGTACTATCTTCATAAGAATTGTCTTGAATAAGGAGAAACAATTCTACCGCATCATTTGCAATAAGTAAACTAGCCGATTGTTTTAAAACTTTTACTTGTTGCAATGCCCAATCAAAATCATTTTTGTAATAATTTGCTCTTGCCATTTTCATACTTGCTTCATGTGCAATTGCATCGTTTTTCATATTATCTTCTACTTGTGCATAATATAAAATCGCTTGATTAAACTTTTCATCATAGATTAATATATCGGCTAATTCCATTTTTACTTCAGCAATTTGCCTATTATTTAAAGGTAGTTCCAAAGCTTTATTTAAAATTAAAATGGCTTCTTTTGGATTATTCAAATTAAAAGCTTGGAAGTGTGCATCTAAACGAATTAGTTCTATTGCATTTGATGTAAAACCGTATTTTTCAAGTAAAGTTTTTAACTCGCTTGTAATTTTTCCATACTCTTGAACAGAAACTTCTTCTATTTTTATTCTCATTAAAAAAGCATGTGTTTCAACTTGTAATATTGCATCGTTTGTGTTTTCTAGAACAAATTCCATCATGGTAATTGCATCTTCTTTTTGATTGTCTTCAGCTGCCATATTGGCTAAAGAAACAATACTAGACAGGCTTTCTTGATTGCGTTTATAAATTGCTTTTTCTTGAATAAAAGCTTTACCATATTCTTTTTGTTGGACATATAACCAACTTAAAAATTGATTCCAATAAATGTCTGGATTTTTCTGTGTCCTTACTAATAATGTTTTTTTTAGATAATTTAGAAATGTACTTTGCGCTTCATCTGCAATAAAACGAGTTAAATAATTTTGAACTACGGCTGTATTATCTCTCTTTTCATATGCAAAATCTAACAATTTATCAGCCATTACCTCAATATTTCCTAATTGCCCCTGTAACAAAGCTATTTGATAGTCAAAGTTTAATTCAGGATTAATCTCTTGTCCTTTTTCATACGCTTTTAATGCCCAATCTATTAGTACTTTTTTTTCAAAACCGTTTCCAATTTGATAAGCATAAGCGGGTTGCTTTTCAATTTCTTTTATTGCTAATTCATATTGTTTTTTAGCTTTATCCTCTTGTTTTTGTAATTGATAATGATATCCTAAATCTATATAAAGAATAGGTTGATCAAATCTTTTTTTTCTTTCGAGAATCATTTTTTCAGCTTTTTCAAATTGTTCTAATTGCTGGTAACAATCAATTATTCGCTGAAAAAAATAATAATTAGATGGTTGCTTAACAATAATTTGTTCCAAAAGTGTAACTGCTTTATCAAATTCTCCTTTTTCATAATAATCCAATGCTAATTGCTCATTTTGAGAATGGACAGTTAGATAAAAGAAAAATAAAATAAATAAAGCAATCTTTTTCATCGTTAAGCAATCATTTTATTAGTAAGATTTTAAAAAAGAGAAATGATTTTATAGTGAAAGTTAGCAACCATAACCTCTTTTGTTAAAATAAATAATGTACTAAAGTAACACTTTTGCGTCAAATTAGTACATTATTAAGTGAAGATTAACTATTTAGTTAATGATATCGAAACCTGTATATTTTCTTAAAACTTCTGGAATTACAATTCCTTCTGGAGTTTGATAATTTTCCAAAATTCCCGCTAAAACTCTTGGCAAAGCTAATGAACTACCGTTTAATGTATGTACCAATTGGTTTTTACCTTCTTTATCTTTAAAACGTAATTTTAATCTATTCGATTGGAACGTTTCAAAATTAGAAACAGAAGAAATTTCTAACCAACGATCTTGAGCAGTTGAAAATACTTCAAAATCATAAGTTAAAGCAGATGCAAATCCCATATCTCCTCCACACAATCTTAATACTCTATATGGTAATTGTAATTCTTTTAAAATATCTTTTACATGTTCCACCATTCCATCTAAAGCTTCATAAGATTTTTCAGGATGTTCAATGCGTACAATTTCAACTTTGTCAAATTGATGCAAACGATTTAAACCTCTCACATGTGCACCATAAGAACCTGCTTCTCTTCTGAAACAAGGTGTATAACCTGTACAAAGAATAGGCAATTCGCTTTCGTTTAATAATACATCACGAAATAAATTGGTCACAGGCACTTCAGCCGTAGGAATTAAATACAAATTATCTTCTCCCACATGATACATTTGCCCTTCTTTATCTGGCAACTGACCTGTTCCAAAACCTGAAGCTTCATTCACTAAATGAGGCACTTGAAATTCTTGGTAACCCGCATCTGTATTTTTGTCTAAAAAATAGGTAATTAGAGCACGTTGTAACTTAGCCCCTTTCCCTTTATATACTGGAAAACCTGCACCTGTAATTTTCGCACCTAAATCAAAATCGATGATGTCATATTTCTTAGCTAATTCCCAATGAGGTAAAGCACCTTGATGCAATTTTGGTACTACACCTTCTTCAAAAATATTTAAATTATCGTCAGGAGTTTTCCCTTCAGGTACAATTTCAGCTGGAAGATTAGGTATTTTATACAATTCTGTTTGTAATTCTTCTGTAACTGTGTTTAACGTTTCGGTTAACTCTTTAGTTTGGTCTTTAAAGTTAGCTGTTTTTTCTTTTAAAATTTCCGCTTTTGCTTTTTCACCACCCTTCATTAAAACACCAATGTCTTTGGATAGCTTATTGGATTCTGCAAGAATATTGTCTAATTCTACTTGAGTTGCTCTTCTTTTTTCATCCAGTGCAACTACCGATTCAATTAAGCTTTGAGCATCTAAATTCCTTTTAGCTAATCGCTTAATTACTTCTTCCTTGTTTTCTCTAATAAATGCTACCTGTAACATGATTTTTAAAATTTTAAGTGGCAAATTTAATGAATTTGACTTTAGTTTCCCGAAAATATATATAAAACCTCTTTACAAATAATTATTATTTAATTAGAGAACTGACACAATTAAATTTTCATTTTGAATTCAAAAACATAAAAAACTAATAAACAGCTAATTAAATATTAAAATAAATTACACTAAAAAAATACTTAACATAATTTTAAATTTTAAATAACTTTTTACGAAAAATTGGTACTATTTTTGCGGGAATTTATTTAAATAAAAAAGTTAAAATGAAGCCAAGCTTTTCTCAAAAAATCGACTTATCAAAAGTTATTGTATTCCTTAGCGCTATTGCATTATTACTAAGCTTAGTAGCTATTTATTTTGCTAAATCAAGTTCAGAATTAGTATATGTAGATGTTAACAAATTAATAGAAGGGTATTCTAGAACCAAAATTGCCAAAGCCGAATTTGACAAAAAAGCGACTACTTTAAAAGCTAATGTTGATTCATTAGTTACCAGTTGGCAAAAAGAATTACAAGCTTATGAAAAAGAAAGAGCTTCGCTTAGTCCAAAAGAATTACAATTAAAACAAGAGCTTTTGGCTAACAAACAACAACAAATTAACGGTTACCAAGAGGCTATTCAACAAAAAATACAAGAAGAGGATAAAAAAACGACTCAAACCGTAATCAATGACATTAATGATTATGTAAAAGAATATGGAAAAAACAAGGGTTATAAAATCATATTTGGTGCAAGTGGCGGTGGAAATATTATGTATGCAGATGAATCAACAGATTTAACACAAGAAATTTTAAAAGGTTTAAACGCAGAATATGATAAAAAGAAGTAGTCTATTTTTTTTATTTATTTTTCTTTCTTCTTGTAGTACCAAAACTTTTGATACTAAAGAAGCACTTTTTTTGTTTATTAATGATGAAGATAATGGTTATGTTTACACCAAAGAAGTAAATGGTGTAACTTATACTTTACAATACCGACCCACAGATGTTATGGTACAACAAGAATTAGGGGAAACAAAATTAAAAGAACAAGTTCAAAAATTAAGAGAAAAATACAGTAAGAATATGTATTTTAATCTTTCTATGTCATTAAACGGACAAGAATTATTGAGCAATGTAGTACGAGACAAAGCGCAATTTGGTCAAATGGTAAACGATTTAGCTTTTAACATGAATGAGAAAGTACATGTGTTTAACGCTGAAAAAGACACGTTGGCAATGACCGATTTTGTGTATCCTAGAATGTATGGCATGACTAATGCTACCACTATATTAATCGTCTATCCTAGAGACCCAAAATTTTTAAAAGAAGAGTATTTAAATTTTACCATTGAAGATTTAGGTTTATATACAGGAGAAGTAAAATTTAAAATACAAACCCAAGCCCTACAAAAAGAACCACAATTGAATTTATAAGCAAGCATAGAATTTATAGACATGAACAATCCAAAACCTTTCCACAAAAGAATTGCTTTAGTATTATTAGCTATCTTTTTACCTTCTTTATTACCCGTGAATTTATTATATGCCAGTAATAATGGTCCTAATGCATTTGAAGCTGCTTCCTTTGAACCAATAGATGCGGCTGATATGGTAAATCTTGCTACAGGAGACATGTCATATACAATGCCTTTGTTTAATATTCCGTCACCTGAAGGTGGCTATCCATTAACCCTTTCATATAAAGCTGGAATTGCAATGGATCAAGAAGCTTCATGGGTTGGTCTAGGTTGGTCATTAAACCCAGGCGCAATTAATAGATCTGTAAATGGTTTTGCTGATGATGTTGAAAATGGGACCAATGAAACATTTATTTTCGACCAAGGAGGTTCACAAGATTATTATTCTACAGGAATTGGCGGAAATGTTAATGGTATTACAATAGGTGTTGGTGCATATTGGGGTTCCAATAAAACTTTTGGAGGAAGTGTAACTTTTGGAGTAGGACCTGCGGTAGGAACACTAGGAGCTGGAACGTTAGGAACAAATATTGGAGTTGGCTACTCAGGTTCAGTAGATGATTTTGTAAATAACATTTCAAATGGGGTATCATTTAAAACTTTAAAAAATCAAGGTTCGGGTATTTCGTCTAATGGTTTAGGGGTTTCTAAAGGGGTTTCTAATATATCTTCTGGTGATTATAATGTAAGAGTTTCTTCGGAACAGTTTGGCGGTTTTTTATTTTATTATGGTCATACAAAAATACAATATAGTTTATTCAAACAATCTTTTGACTCATTTTCAGGAACATTATACCCATACAGCGCATATAATAGCTCCCTACCGCAATACTTTAAAAAAAACTTTGATACTAACAGACTAGTTCTTTACAACAAGGAAATTGATGACATATTCAATATTAATGATGCAGTAAAAATAAATAACTATACCAGCTTATTACTTCCTAATTTTGATCATTATACAGTAAATGCTCAAGGTTTAAATGGAAATATAATTGCTAGTTTTAACGAAGAAACATCTTTATTTTCAAGAGGAAATGAAGATTTAATTCAAAATACTGGTAATAATGCATATAACAAAACATATTATCTATTTAAAAATGATCCCAATTTACTAGATTATAGTTTAAAATTAAATTCAAAATTATTCTTTGAATTTAATAACACAAATAGTTCTTTTCTAAGAATTGATAGAACTTCAATTCAAAGAAATACAAGTATCGAACAAGAACTATCAACATTAAATGCAAAAGAATTTTTTTCAGCAACAACAAATAATTCTTATATTTATAATGAAAATCTAACACCTGAAGGGAATCAAATAAAAATAGGCAATAGAAAACGTACGGGTAAATATATAGAATCGTTTACAAATTCACAATTAACTTCTCATTCTGTCTCTTTTATAGAAGCAAAAAATCTTGACAGAACTAATATAAAAACTTACGAACCTAATGCAATTGGTGCTTTTAGAATAACAGATATAGACGGTAAGACATATCATTATTCGTTGCCTGTTATAAACTTTCAAACTTGGTATAAAAACTTCGGTAATCCAAACAATGAAAATGCAGAATTTTATTTAAATGAATCAAACAATCCATACGCAACAGATTGGTTGTTAACCGCTGTAACTGGACCTGATTATGTAGATATTAACAACAATAATATTGTTGATAATGAAGATTACGGGTATTGGGTTGAATTTGATTATGGAAAATGGACGGATGGCTATATCTGGCAAACTTCTTCTGGAGAAAAGGATTTAGTACAAGGTGATTTTAAAGATAATAATAGATATGAATATTATAGAGGCCGAAAACAAGTCTATTATTTGGATGCAGTACGAACTAGGACACATACTGCTTATTTTATAAAAAGCTTAAGAAAAGATGCTCAAGGAAAAAAAGTTGAGCAATTTACAAACAGAGTTACAAACATTAATAACTTTAACCCCTACACTGATGCTTCAAGCTATTCAGCATTTTATGATATAGCTGGAGGTTCTTGGGCATATCCAAATATACCAGTAATTGGTTCAATGTATAATATGCCTACTGGCACATACAATGGCCATCCAATTAAACGTATTGCAGGTTATAAAAAGAATTTTATTTATTCCGATTTTCCTGCAAATTATTCTCTAAAATTAGATAAAGTTATACTTTTAAAAAACACAAACAATATAGCAATTAATAAAGCAAACGGCTCAAATCTATTACAAAATAAAAAAGCCTACTATTCTAAAAATAGAGTTTTTGAAGTTACTAACGCATTATTTGAATTTGGGCAGGACACATACGATTTCACCACCGAAATGAATGGTAATTGGTCTTTACCATTAAGTCCATTACAAGAAATTGACATTCATAATAACGCCAACATAATTGATCAAAATGATTTGGCTGGTTTGAACATTAATGATAAAGCTGAAAAAATTATTAATTTTAATTATGACTTAAATTATCCTTTAATGCCTAATTCTCCTACTTCTATAGCTAATGGAAAGGGGAAACTTACGTTAAATAGTATTGAGTATTTAGGTAAAAAAGGAGTTTCTTATATGCCAAAATATCAATTCTACTATAAAAACCCATCTACACCCTTCGAAATAGACAAAGAAGATGCATGGGGCTATCATAAAGATGATGCTTCTTCATGGAGCCTTAGAGAAATCATAACCCCCACAGGTGGGCACTTACGATTCGATTATGAGTCAGATGATTATAATGCGGTAGCATCTCTTTCTTCTAGAGTTTTTAGTAAAGGACTATCTTTTTACTTGTATAAAGATAATAATACTAATGAATTATATTTTAGAGTAACGCGTAATACTGATGAAGCAGCTTTAGAAAATTTTACAAGTTTTCTAGATTATTTTTCTTTTGAAGAAAAAGTAACTTTAGATCTGTTTATATGTAGAAGGAGTAAGTATGGAGGGCATTATAGACAAACGGAATTAAACATTGATGGTAAAAAAGGACAAGTTTCAAATGTTGATGCTAACTCTGTTACATTTGTTATTTCAAACACGTTAGCAAATTGGTACTCCGATAATCAAAGTGAAGGGTGGTTATTAAATAGAAATTTTTCTAATACATCTGTAAGATTTGACGATGGTAGCTTTGATGGAATAATAATGAGAAATCCTGGTTATAAAAATTGTCCCGAATGGAGAGATTTAGGATTATTTGAAACATATGAAAATGATGATCTTAATTTTCATTATAAATTAGCATCATCAAATACTCCAAATAAAGGTAAAGGTGGAGGATTAAGAGTTAAATCGATAAGTGTTATTCAAAATGGGCAAATTGAAAGCATTCAAAAATATTTTTATAATAAGCCTGATTTTGATAAAGAAGTTTCCTCTTTTAATTATAAATCATCTGGATCTACTTCTTTTGTTCCTTATAAAGAACCCGTAGTTCTCCCATATGCATCTGAACTACCACCACCAATTGTTTTATATAAAAATGTTAGTGTTGAGAATTATGGTAAAAACACTAATGAATTATTAGCTAAAACAGACTATAGTTTTGAAACTTTACAAGGTTATCATACTCAAAATAATTATTTGTATTCTCTAGGAGATAAACTAACTATTGAACAAACTCAAAATGAGTATCCAATTCTTAATAAATTAAAATTTTCAAAATTTGAAATCAAAAATAGATACAATGATTTAGGTAGGTTACTAACTATAAAACAATATAATAGTAAAGGACAATTAACAAATAGTCAAAAAATTAATTACAAAACGAATTTAGATAATGAAGGAGAAACTGGTGTTAAACAAGAATCTTTCATCAATAGGAGTAATCTTAAGACTTCTCCAATACGTGAAATCACAGCAACTAGTAAAATTTCATATCCAAGTAAAGTAGAATCTATAAATTATACATCAAATAATTCTACAAGTACTGTTAATTATGATAAATATGATTTTCTTACGGGGGAACCTTTAGAAACAGTAACTACTGATAGTTATGGTAAAAAAGTAAAATTAAAAACTATACCTGCTTATAAAAAATATCCAGGTATGAGTAGTAAAGTAGATGATATAAATAATGCCAATATGCTCTCTCAAACAGCTGTAACTTATTCCTATATTATAGATAATAATAATCAGGAATTAAAAACTGGTGTAGGAATAACCACTTGGAATAATGAATGGATATATCAAGATGTAGTAGGAAATAATTCCAATCCAAATGAAGAAATAGCTAAAGAAAAAATATGGAGAAAACATAAATCTTATACTTGGAATGGTTTAACAGATTCTAATGGAATTTTTACAAATTATGATTCTCAAAATGGTGATGATGGTTTTGTTTGGGGTGTTGGATTACCACAGACTAATACTAGATGGAAACAAATTTCAGAAGTAACTCTATATAATCATTATTCTATGCCTTTAGAATCAAAAGACATTAACGGCAACAAAGCGACAACTAAAATGGATGTTGACAACACTAAAGTTATTATAACTGGAAATGCTGCCTATAACGAAATGTATTATTCAGGTGCCGAAACTTCTTTTAAAAATCAAGGTTATTGGATTGGTCAAGAAGTTCGTAACAGTAATGGAACTATTACAGATGAAAAAGCTCATACTGGTAAATATTCTGTAGCTGCTACAGATGCTACACAATTTGGTGTTCTAATGAGAAATGGTCATCGTCCTGGCAAATATAAAATTTCGGTATGGGTACATAAAGACAATTATCAAAAAGCAAGATTGCGTTGGTTTAATAATGATACAGAAAATACTTTTGAATCTAATGAAAAATATTTTGCTGGGGATTGGGTACTTTTAAATTATTATACAGATGTTCATTACATGAATAATACAGTTGCCTATTGGTATGTTAACTCTATTGATAATACAACCGTGTATTTTGATGACTTAATGATTCGACCTATTGCCTCTTCCATTACTGGATGTGTATATAATGAGTATGACGAATTAACATACATTGTAGGAAACAATGGTTTAGCTACTCGTTTTGAGTATGATGCTGCAGGTCGTTTGATTAAAACCTATACAGAAGTCTTAGATGATTCAGCAAATGGAATTACTGGTGGCTTTAAACTAAGCGCTAAAAATAAAATTAATTATAAATACATGAATTAATTTTTTAACACGCTTTTTTTAAAGTTTAATTTATAAAGACTAAAAAACATGAAAAATTATATAAAATCAACCTTTTTATTTTTACTAATCGGTTCAAGCCACTTACTATTCAGTCAAAGGAGTGGAAATATTATTACTGACCCAAATGATGATATAGGTGGAGGTGGTTCTGGAACTACCTACACTTGGTATTACGATGGTGATGGTGATGGGCTTGGAAATCCATATATTAGCACCACCACTACTGGAGGTACTTTAACACCGATACATTACGTTGCCAATAATAATGATTGTAATGATAACGATGCTTCTATTGGATTACCTCGTATTTGGTATTTAGATGCTGATGGTGACGGTTATGGAGTAAGAGACAATACAGACTTTATAATTAACGATCCTGATGAGCTAGATCCTCATTTAGATCCTAATCCAGGTGGAGGTTCTATTCCAATAAACAACAGCACTGTCACTGCTTGTTCTCCTCCACCTGGTTATGTTGGTAATCATGATGATTGTAACGACAACAATCCAAATATAAATATTATCATTTTTTTTGCTGATAATGATGGTGATGGATTTGGAGATATTAATAATTCAACAACTAGCGCTATTCTTAACGCTTGTGTACCAATATATGGCTATGTTACCAATCGTTCCGATTGTAATGACAATGATCCTAACCTTCACCCTTTTAGCACATGGTTTCTAGATGTAAATAATGATGGGGTATACGATGAAGGTGTAGATACTTATTATACAGGATGTAACCCTCCTTCATCTAATTATTTACTTTTAACGGGTACTTCAAATTTAAATTGGACTCACGAAATCAATTATGATATTCAAGGAAACATTAGTAACATTAGTAGAACTTATTTTGATGAAATTGGAAAACCAAATGTTTCGCTATCAAAGGACATGATGACTAATCAAACTTGGAGAGCAGAAACCATCTATGACAATTTTGGAAGACCCTATAGAAGTTCTTTCCCTACTGTAAGCCCAAATAGTTTTGAAAAGATTGATGTTTTATCAGATCCTGTTGCCAAAACAACCTATTTAGATCATTATTATAGCAACAACAATACATTACACCCCTATCAGGCAACTGCAGCATACCCTTATTCTGAAATAGAATATGACCAACTGAACCCTGGAAATGCAATTCGCGCTTATGGCGGTAATAAAATTAATGATGATTGGAAAACGGGTTACTCTTTCACCGTACCTGCCGCTCAAGAAATGTATTATGCTTTTGGTTATAATTACTTTGCTGGGGATATCGTTAACAATCAAAAAGAGATTATTACAAAATTTTATAAAACTATTACCGTTGATCCGCACGGTGTTGAAACCGTTACTTTTACTGATGGTGAAGGAAAAGTACTTGCTTCTGCAAAAGAAAGACCTACTTCTACCCTTCAATATGATGTATATTCTACTATTGGTACACAAGGATTTGTAGATGTCTATATTCCAGCCCGTGTAAGCCCTACCGTTATTACCTTTTTAGGTGGCCAATCTTTATATAAAATTTACAATTTAAAAACGGGGCAATTAGAAACTGCTGTGAGTGCTGGTAATGCCTATCGTATTGAAGCCATTACTCCACCACTTACCGATCCAAAAACCTATATCAATACGGTAACGGGTGCTATTGAGCCTGAAGCAAATGCTTTAGGTATAAAATATGTGGTTCGCTATTATGATTATACGCTTAATTATTATGATAAATCAGAGCGATTAATTAAAACGATTCAACCGAATGGCTTTGATATCACCAGTGTAAATGGAAATAAAGTAAAAGCAACACCAAATCATACTTTTGCAACTACTTACAAATACGACACGCTAGGGCAATTAATTGAGACCACCAGTCCTGATGAAGGTACGAGTTTATTTGCTTACAGAAAAGATGGTACCTTACGTTTTTCTCAAAATGCTTTACAAGTACAACAAAACAAAGTATCATATGTTGACTATGATTCTTTAGGAAGAATTATAGAGAGTGGAATCTTATCAGGAATATCGTGGACAACCGCTGTAACTGCTGTAGATAATCCTTTACCTTCTGGAACAGGAATTTCTAGACTTGAACAAAATTTTGTCATTTATGACTATGAAAACAACTATCAAGGCATTACTCCTCCTGTAAATAATTTTGCAAATCTTGGTTTAAACCCTCAAACATATACTCAAAAAAATTTAGCAGGCAATGTAGTGGCTAATTATAATAATGAAACTTCTTCTTGGTACAGTTATGATTTATATGGAAGAGTAGAATGGATGGTTCAAAACATAAATGGGTTAGGCATTAAAACCATTCATTATGAATACGATGCAAAAGGACAAGTAAAAAAAGTAATTTATCAAAAAGACGCAACAACAGATAAATTTGAACATTTTTACACCTACGATTTCAATGGTCAAATGACGAAAGTAGAAACTAGTTTCAAAGAAGGTCCTTTAACTACTAATGCGGATTATGATTACAATATTGATGGTTCATTAAAACGAACTACAATTGCTAATGGCTTACAAGGTTTAGACTATGTCTATACTTTGGATGGAAAATTAAAAAGTATTAACCATCCATCACTTTCTTTCGATAAAGATCCAGGAGGCGACACTAATGATGTTTTTGGAATTACTTTAGACTATTATACGGGTGACTATTCTAGAGATAATACCTATATGGAAAGTGCTGCTACAATACCAGGTATCAATCAAGATAATTATGATGGTAACATTAAAGCTACTCGTTTTGCAACTAGAAGTACTTCTATGGATTTAACAGGTACTAATACCATTCAACAAAAAGCATATGCCTATACCTATAACTACAATAAATTTTTAACCAATGCTACTTTTGGTAATGTACTCGCAGATAATAGTATTCAAACCCTTAGCAAATACCGCGAAGGAAGTTTAACCTATGATGCAAATGGAAATATTAAAAAACTACAAAGAACCGATCAAAACGGAACTATAATTGATAATTTTACCTATAATTATTTTGCAGGCACAAACAAACTTAACTATATAGGAGATTTAATTGCAGCCAATACAAATACTACAGATATAGACAATCAACTGGCAAATAATTTTAGTTACAATGCAATTGGGCAATTAGAGAGTAATGCACAAGAAAACCTAACCTATGAATACAATGCTTCTGGGCAAGTAACTGTAGTTAAAAAAAATGGCCATGAAGTGGTACAATTCTTCTATAATGAAAGAGGAGAACGCTATAAAAAAATATCCTATAAGACTATTGCCCCCTTTACTCAAAACCATACAGATTACTATGTAAATGATGAATCAGGGGTAACTATGGCGATTTATAGACAACCTCATTTAGGAACAATAGCCTTAGCAGAACTTCCTGTGTATGGTGAAGGTCGTTTAGGAGTATATACTGTAGGACCATCAGTAGCTAGTAGTTATTACCAGTATGAAATTACCGATCATTTAGGCAATATTAGAGCGGTTATAAAAGAGCCTACTACTAGTAGTCCTAATACTATAGCTAGCTATGCCGATTACTACCCCTTTGGAGAAGTTTTGCCATTACGTAATGCTTTTGACAATTACCGTTATTCTTTTCAAGGACAAGAACTAGACCCAGAAACAGGTATGGAAGCCTTTAAACTGCGTTTATGGGACGGCCGTATAGGAAGATGGTTAAATCCAGACCCTCAAGGACAGTATTTTTCCCCTTATTTGGGTATGGGGAATAATCCAATTTCTAGAATAGATCCTAATGGAGGTTGGGATTATTTTTATAATCAATTAAAATTTTATAAAGGGGCAGGAATTGGTATAGGAAAAGGTTTGTATGGTTTAGGAAAATCAATATGGTATATAGGTGATACTGCCGAAGGAATAGGGAATTTAGGTTTACTAGCTGTTTCTACATCTGGATTTTTTGGCGGTATAACTATGGGTGGAAACAATCATTATACAAACGCACTGATTTTTGATGCTAGATTTGGTACTCATACTGCAGACAATGTTGAAGCAATAGGTACTGCACTAGAAAAATTTGGAAACGATTTAATTAGTGAAAATGCTGAAACTGCAGGTGAAGCATGGGGCCAACTGGCTTTTGCTGTTGCTGGAACTAAAGGATTGGGTAATATTAGTAAAGCAAAAGTGGTAACTAATATTACTTCGAAGGTTAATAAGGTTGTTAAATTAACAAATAATGTCACTAAGATTGAACAAGCAATTGCACCCATTGAGACAGGAATATCAATAGGTTTAGGGATTGATGATGATTTATCTCTTCTAAGGGGGACAGGAGCAATAACTTATAAAAATGCTGGATGGCAACAAGCTGGGTTAACTAAAGTAGACTGGGGTAGATCAATAATGGATAATTTTTACTTTAAACAATCCTTCAAAGATGCAGTTCAAAATGCAAATAAAATTAAGTTTAACGTAACAAATTTCGACCCAAATTATATTAAACCAGGAATTACAAATTTTGAATTTAATTATATTTTAAGTAACCCTTCATTACTCCAAAAAACAACATTTATACAAGATGGAATTAATGTTACTTGGAATGGTGTAAAATTTATTAAATAAAAAAACAATGAAAACTATAACAGATATAAAAGAAGCAAACACTTTATTACAAATATATACGGGAGCTACTCTTGAAATAGTTATGTATAGTATAAATCTAAAAAGAATTGCACTTAGGTTAATATTGCCAAATGTAAAAGAAGTAATTTATATTATTGGTATAGGATGTGAAAGTTTGGATGGTCGTTTTAATTACAAATATGTCAATTTAAATATTTCAGTAGAAATAAATCATGAAAACAATGATAGTACAACTATAATAAGAGATAAATCATTAAAATTTATACTTAAAACATCAGGGGGATTTACATTAGTGCAAGGTATTGAATCAGAATTTGGCACTTCCTTTGACGATTTTATAAAGTATAGAGAATAATGTAAGTGAATAATGTAAGTGGAAGTTCTTTTACTAATTCACAAACTAACTCCACATACCAATAAAATAAAAAATATGACTATTGAATATAATATAATAGACAGCAAAAATATTCATTTTCATTTTGATCATTCAGGTGCAATATCTTTCATAAATATTCTAAAAAAATTAATAAAAGAAAAAACCATAATTATATATTTTGAGGAAAATAAAAAATACAGAGGAAAAGAATTAAGAGGTTTCGAATTTAAAATAAATGATGAAGATGAATTTGTTTCATTTCAAAACGGACTTCTCCTTTTTGAAATTGAAAATGAAATGGCTCTAGAGTTTATTTTATTCATAGAAAGAGCAATCGAAGAAAAAGGGTTTAGAACTCCTGAAATAATTACATTTTCACCTAAAAACATAAAAAAAAATGTAGAAATAACAATCTGTGGCTTTATAAAAATGGATTAAAATCTAGTCCAATAAAAAATATTTTTCTAAATTTTTGATAGTAATATTGAAAATAATTTGGTTTAAATAATATCTTAAATTTAATTTAAGTAAAAACAATACTATTTTTGCTTTTCAAACAAACACCATGAAATACTGTATTTTTATACTTACCCTATTATATAGTAGTTTTGCCTTTTCGCAAGGAGAAGCGAATATTTGGTATTTTGGAGGCAAAGCAGGTATCGATTTTAATAGTGGGTCTCCTGTAGCACTAACCGATAGTCAAATGCAAATTGATGAAGGTTGCACTACGATTTCTAATAGTCTAGGTCAAGTTCTATTTTATAGCAATGGTTTACAAGTATGGAATGCCAATCATCAAGTCATGCCAAATGGCAATGGACTGTTAGGCAGTAGTTCCAGTACACAGTCTGCTATTGCCATTCCTAAACCAGGTAGTACTTCTATTTACTATCTATTCACCACAGATTCTGATGCGGGTACAGATGGTGCGAATTACTCTGAAATAGACATGGGTTTAAATGGAGGTTTAGGGGATATTACCAGTAATAAAAACATCTCTCTTTTTACACCTTCTTGTGAAAAATTAACAGCGGTAAAACATCAAAATGGTATTGATTATTGGGTAATATTACATGAATTTTTTGACATTACTGCAACAAATAGTTTTAGAGTATATTTAGTAAATGCAAATGGGGTAAGCAACACACCAATATTTACCACAATAGGAAGTTCTTATCCTGTTGGTTATTTAAAAGTTTCTCCAAATGGTGATAAAATTATCAACGCAAGTTATTATGGTATTGTAGAGTTGTTTGATTTTGATAGTGCAACTGGTATCCTTTCAAATCAAAAAACGGTATATAATATACCCTCATCAAGTAACTATGGGGTTGAATTTTCACCTTCTGGCAACCTTGCCTATCTTACAACTGGAACATCAGTAGCAACCTTCAAATTATTACAATTTGATTTAACTAGTGCCAATATTCCTGCAACAGCCACATTAATTCATGAAGTTACAAATGATATTAATCACCAAATAGGTGCCTTGCAATTAGGACCAGATGGAAAATTATATTGCACAAATTTTGATTACGATTATCTATCCGTAATAAACAATCCTAATACGTTAGGCGTAGGGTGTAATTTTGTTGCTAATGGTGTCAATCTTAACGGTCGTTTGTGTAAAGCGGGGCTTCCTCAATTTATACAGTCCTATTTTTCAACTGGCATTATTGCTGAAAATCTTTGCTTAGGCAATGCCACTTCTTTTTCGTTAACTAATGTTGATAGTGTAATTGCTGTAAACTGGGATTTTGGTGATGGCAATTCAGGTTCAGGGTTAAATCCAAATCACACCTATTTACTTACTGGGGATTATACCATTACTGCCACAGTAACTACTTTATCTGAAACCATCACTCAAACCAAAGATATTAAGATTTCAGCTGTTCCAACAGCTACACAACCAAACCCAATCTATATTTGTGATACAAATAATGATGGGTTCCATAATTTCGATCTAACACAATATACATCCATTATTCTTAACGGTCAATCTCCTACTGAGTATGGAGTTAATTATTATGCCAATGCGACTGATTATGCTAACAAACTGGTAATAACAAATCCTACCACCTACCAAAATTTAGTAGCGTATCAATTTCAAACAATAATAGCGGAAGTATATAATTTAGAAAATAGAAATTGTACAGCAATCACCACTTTTGCTATTCAAGTGTTTGAAACACCTACTCCAGCAACAACTATTCCTGCCATCAGAAAATGTGATGATGTTACTTTTGGCACTAACAACGATAACCGAATCGTTTTTGATTTAACGCAAAACGAAACGACTATTTTAAATGGGCAATCAGCTAACGATTTTACAATTTCTTACTATACCGATTCTGGTTTTACCAATGGCATAGCCACTCCTAACTCGTATGTTAATACAAATCCTACGGAAACCATATATATACAGGTGGCTAACAATTCTAATACAAGTTGTGTAGCAACTACTACTTTTGAAATTGAAGTGTATGCAAATCCTGTCATCAATTCTCCTGTTACTCTAAAACAGTGTGATGATGATAATGATGGCTTTAGTGCTTTCAATCTAACTGAAGCGGAACGTTTAATTGTAACCAATACCTCAGGAGTAACCATTGCTTATTTTGAAACACTTACTGATGCCGAAAACAATAACAATCCAATTACTAATGTTACGGCTTATACCAATCAAACAGTAAGTACAGATACAATATATGTAAGAGTAACGAATGCTAATGGTTGTTATAGTGTTTCTGAATTGCATTTAGTGGTGTCAACTACTTTAATTTCAAACAGCATTCAAGAAACTTTTACCGTTTGTGATGATATGGCTTCTGGTTCTATTACTGATGGAATCGCTACTTTCGATTTTAGTAGTGTGAATGCACAAATTTTGGCACAATATCCTAGTGGACAAATACTAGATATTACTTATTATCGTAATATAACGGATGCCTTAGCAGAACAAAATGCGATTGCAGATATATCTAACTATACTAATATTGGTTACCCAAATTATCAAGAAATATATGTACGAGTTGATAGCCAATTAAACAATGAATGTCTTGGTCTAGGACATCATGTTACTTTATACGTGGAAAGAATTCCTATAGTAGAACCTCAAAATTACAATCATTGTGATGATGATCAAGACGGTGTTTTTGGTTTTGATACTTCCAATTTAGAAACTGACTTATTGAATGGGTTAACGAATGTTACACTTAGTTATTTTGATGCTCAAGGCAGTTCGATAACCATGACTCATCCATTTTTTACTATGTCTCAAATAATTACAGCTAGAGCTACTAACAATTCAGCTACTGGTTGTTATTTCGAAACCACCATAACTTTTACAGTAGATGATTTGCCAGAAGCATTTTCAATACCTGTGGGTTTAACTACCGTTTGTGATGACGAAGTAAATCCTAGTTTCCAAGACGGTTTATATGCTTTTAATACCAGTAGTTTTGAAAGCACTATTCTAGGTAATCAAACTGGAATGATAGTAACTTATTTTGATGAAAATGGAAATCCATTATCTAGCCCATTGCCTAATCCCTTTATTTCAGATTCCCAAAATATAACAGTTAACGTATCGAATCCATTAAATACGAGTTGTGCTGCTAGTATGATTATTCAATTACAAGTAAATCCAGTTCCAGATATTGAATTAATTGGAGATGGATTGGTCTGTAGTGATAATACTTCTTTTACACTTAATATCGATGCTGGTTTAATAGATCCCAATACCCAAAATGAGTATAACTATCAATGGTATTTAGATCATTCACTTTTACCGAATGAAACGAATTATAATCTTGTGGTAAATAATGAAGGTGTTTACTCAGTAATAGTAACTAATGCAACGAATTGTTCGAGAACCAGAACAATAACAGTTACGGCATCTGATGTAGCTACCATAAATAACATTCAAATTAATGATTTAACCGACACGAATTCTATTATCGTTTCGGTATCTGGGAACGGAAGCTATGAATATAGTTTAGACAATGAAAATTATCAATCTTCCAATATATTTACTAATTTGGAAGCGGGTATTTATACAGTATATGTAAAAGACAACTATGGTTGTGGAGTGACCACAAAAGAAATAAGTATTTTAGGGATTCCCAAATTCTTTACACCTAATGGAGATGGATTTAATGATACTTGGAATATTAAAGGAGTAAACAATACTTTCAATCCCAAAACGATGATTTATATTTTTGATCGTTATGGTAAATTACTAAAGCAAATTAGCCCTTTAGGAAACGGATGGGATGGTACTTTTAATGCACAACAAATGCCATCAACTGATTATTGGTATGCAATTGAATTAGAAGATGGAAGAACGTTAAAAGGACATTTTACATTGAAAAGATAACCATTGCCCTATTCTAAAAAAATAACTACTTTTACCAACCTATAGGTTACCCAAAAAAATAGTGAAGAAATGAAAAAAATAGTGACAGTAGCTCTGGTAAGTATTCTATATTCTTGTCAGTCCGTTACCGTAAAAGACAATACATACCAAATAAGTAAGGCAACCGTAGAATTAGGTACTTTAGGCGAAGCCAAATCTTTAGCAGGTGTGCAAAATAATTTTGAAACTACGGCTTACCCACAACTGAATGAAAAAATAAAAGTTCAAGTAAATATTGTACCTTTTACCAAACGCATTCACAAAATCAATACGGAAAAAGCGCTATACAATCAAAAGCAAATGACGGTGAAATATGTGGATAGCTTGCCAGTTAAACCCGAATTGCTCAGTATTGAAATTGCAGATAAAAATGCCTTTATCAACGAATTGAATTCAGAAAGCAACCAATCGGTACTTACTTTTATTCAAAATAACGAAAGAACATCACTTGTTTCTGGAATTTTAACCAATGCTACGCCATCAGAAATAGAAAAAATAAGACAAGCCGATACGTTTTATTTGGTACAAACTGATAAAGCAAAATATCAAATTGCATTGTACAAAGAAGACAAAAAAACAGGGTTACTCTATATCGATACCAATCAAATTTTAGGATATGAAATAAGTACTTTTTGCTGGACTGAAACCAGTAATCGAAAATGGCAAATTGGCGATTTAGTATCCAAAGGACATTCTTGTTCTGGGTTAACTACCAAAAAAGTGAAAGAAGCCAAAGAAAAAAGTTTATATAGAATGTAATGCGAAGCAATATGAGGTATATTTTTTTAAGTTTTTTATTCCTATACTTAGGTTGTGAAGAAATTGTATTAGAAGCAGATATTTCTGATAAACAATTAGTAGTCTTAGCACCTACTGATAATGCACAGTTTAATTCTACTAGTGTTACTTTTACGTGGGAACCTTTAGAAGATGCTACAAAATATCAAATTCAAATTGCAAAACCTACATTTGAAAATGCAACTGAAATTATCTTAAACACAGAAACTACAGAAACTACGTTTACCCAACAATTGAATGTAGGCACTTATGAATGGCGCATTAGAGCCTTAAATAGTTCATACAGTACGCCTTTTGTAACTCGAAAACTAACCGTTTTAAGTAACAACGACTTTAGTAGCAATGTGGTGGTTTTAAATAGTCCTACAAATAATTTGATTACTAATACAGCCTCACAACAACTTAGCTGGTCGTCTATAATTGGTGCTACTAGTTATCAATTGCAAATTTTCGATAATTCAAGCACACTAGTGGTCGACCAAAATCTAACAACTACTACTTACAATTACACCTTTACAGACAATTCATTTACTTGGAAAGTAAGAGCTACAAACGGAAGTGATTACACCTTATACAGTTCAAGAACTATTTTAGTAGATACCACAAGCCCTAACACGCCTACACTTACAGCACCAGTAA
The DNA here is from genome assembly GCF_902506265.1 of Flavobacterium sp. 9AF. Taxonomy (GTDB): domain Bacteria; phylum Bacteroidota; class Bacteroidia; order Flavobacteriales; family Flavobacteriaceae; genus Flavobacterium. The sequence goes on from NZ_LR733556.1 coordinate 1,977,527, forward strand.
ATAACAGTAGTACATCAGGAACATCTGTTACTTTTAATTATTCTAGAACGCCTATTAACGGAAGCACAGAATTTGACAGCTTGTACGTTTATACAGATAGTAATCTATCCAATTTATTTGTAAAAAAACAAATAACAAATTCGCATACAGAAACAATTGCTACTTCAGGTACCTATTTTTGGAGAATGAAAGCTTTTGATGCAGCTGGAAATAGCAGTAGTACGACTAACTCATTTAGTTTTACAATTAATTAGTCATAAACTGTATGAAAAATAAAAAAACGGTATATTTATTACTGGCTTTAGTTATAGCAATATGGGGCATGATTGTATATCAGTTTTTAGGTTATACCAATACAACTATTGAAGAACTTCCTAATAAAGATATCTCTCTAATACCAAAACTAGATTATATTACCCTAGATACAACGAATATAAAAACTGATTACCGAGATCCATTTACAGGAAAACTTAATACAAAAAAAGTAGAAAAAAAAGAATCAATATCAATATCATTTCAGCCTAGCACTATTACAAATACGAAGCAAGAAAGTGAAATAACAATTAATTATAAAGGCATCGTTTCTGATCTTACTGAAAAAAGTAAGGTTTTTATGGTTATCATAAATGGAGGAACTTATTTAATGAAAATAGGCGAAAAAGAAGAAGATGTTAATCTAATTAAAGGAAATAGAGAATCCATCACTGTAAAACATAAAGGAAAACTAAAAACGATTCATATAGTTGAATAATTTTTTAAAAAAGAAACTTTCTTCAGGAGCATTACAATTTGCCATATATACTGCTGGAATTGTGGCTTTACTTCTTTTTGGGCTTATTCTTTACTTGCATACTTTTTCTTTTTTTGGTCAACAAATAAACAATAGTAATACCACAATTAAGGCTACAGACTATGGTTTTTCTTTTATATTGAATGAAAACGAAATTCAAAAAGACACTTTTGCAATTCCTCTTTACGAAAATACTACTACAGAAATAAAAGGAATGAATGAAACTTGGGGCCTTTTTCAAAAAACAAAAATCATTTCAAAAAGTAAACAAAAATCATTTCAAAAAATTGCTCTTTTAGGCTCAAATATTTCGCCAACTAAAAGAAAAGCTTTGTACTTAAAGGATCTTTTTAAACCCTTAGTAGTTGTAGGTAATACTAAAATAGAAGGCAATGCAATATTACCAGAAGCAGGTATTCGTCCTGGAAACATTGCTGGCAATAGCTATTATGGTAATCAATTGCTATACGGTTCAATGGACAAAAGTGCTGAAAAATTACCTGATTTAAACCCTCTTATTCATGAAAATATTGCCTATTTATTAAAAAAGGGTAAACCAAATAGTAATGAAGCCTATTTGGATTATACTACTCAAAATAAAAACTCTTTTTTCGAAAATACAAAATGGATGTACAGCAATTCTATTTTAACAGTTAAAGAAAAATTTATTGGTAATATTATAATTAAATCGGATACATTAATTACAATTACAGCATCATCCTATTTAAAGGATGTTATCGTAATTGCTCCTCATGTAATTATTGAAGACGATGTGTCTGGAAATTTTCAAGTAATAGCATCAAGTCGCATTCATATTGGTAAAAACGTAACTTTAGATTATCCTTCTGCCCTTGTACTCAAAAAAGACAAAATAGAGGGTGTAAAGGAAAATAATATAACTATTGAAGAAAACAGCACTGTAAAAGGATTAGTTTGTTATTTTACTAAAGCTTTAGTTAGTAACTTTACTACAGAAATTATATGTAATGAAAATACTACGATTCTAGGCGAAGTGTATTGTGAAGGTAATTTCGAATTAAAAGGAAGTGTTATAGGTACTGTTTTTGCACATCAATTTATCTCTAACACAGCAGGAACTATATTTATTAATCATTTATATAATGCTTCCATTAATTCAGAAAAATTACCAAATTTTTATAGTGGCTTATTGATTGATAATGAACCTAAAAGTATAATGAAATGGTTATATTAAAAAAAATAAAATCGGCTACATTAATAGAAACATTAATTGCTACTATTTTGATTATTGTTATCTTTTTAATTGCCAGTTTAGTAATTAATAATTTGTTTTTTAATACCTTTCATCAAAAAAAAGAAATAGCCATTACTCGTCTCAATGAATTAGAATATAAATATTTGAATAATGACATAAAACTTCCAATGGAAGAAGAAATCGAAAATTGGAAAATTTCTGTTACTGAAGAAAAAGACAAACATACCTATATCCTATTTGTTGCCACTCATTCGATTACCAAGAAAGAAATTAGAAGAACACTAATTAAAAATGAATACTAAAACTAAATCTTTTACCTTATCTGAAATGCTAGTGGTTTTAATCATTACAGCAATTGTAGTAGGTTTAGCATTTTCTGTACTAACCTTGGTTAGAAAACAAATTTTTATCTTACAAACTAATGCCGAACAAACAACAAAAAAGGAATTATTTGAATATAAATTAAATTTGGATTGCAATCGCTATTCTGAGATTAAGCTTTTAGATGATAATACACTCCTTCTCAAAAGTGAAATTGATTCTGTTTTATACACTTTTAATATTCCATTAGTTGTTTTAAATAATCAAGATACAATAGCGACAAATTTGCATGAAATAACTTATTTTTATAAAAACAAATTAGTCAATCAAGGTAGAATTGATGCCATTAAAATAATGATTGAACCCAAAAAAGGCATTTTCAAACCTCTTTTTATTTATAAAACGAACGACGCTACCGAACTAAATGATTTACAAACAAATGGCTTTTAAAATAGAGAATACTACTCCAACAGCTAAAGACAACTCTAATTCTTTTCAAAAAATTCTTGAAACTGAAATTACATTATTTAGCAAACCTTTTTCTAGCAAGAGAAAATATTCTTTTTATCTTGAAATGAGCGTTTTATTGAAAGCTGGAATTACATTAAAAGAAGCATTAGGTTTAACTATAGAAAATATAAAAAATAAAAAAGATAAAGCAATACTGGAAAAAATTTTAGATAATATTATTAATGGCAAATCTTTTTCAGACAGTATTTATGAAGCAAAATCCTTTTCTGATTATGAGTATTACTCATTAAAAATAGGAGAAGAAACAGGGAATGTTGCAAAAGTAACTGAACAATTAGCTTACTTTTTTGAAAGAAAAAATGAACAAAAAAGAGTAGTTATAGCCGCTTTAACTTATCCTGCTATCATTTTAAGTACGGCTTTATTAGTAATTATCTTTATGTTAAGCTATGTTGTACCCATGTTTCAGGACATTTTTAAACAAAACAACATTCAATTACCTTGGATTACAGAAATAATTATTAGTTTATCTGATTTTGTAAAAAATTATGGTAGCTATTTTTTAATTGGTTTTATAATTTTTCTAATCAGTTTTAATTCTTTCAAAAAAAACAAAACTTTTAAAAGTATTTTACATCGAATAACTATAAAAATTCCAATTTTTGGATCGTTTATAAAAAAAGTGTATTTGGCACAATTTACGCAAGCCGTTAGTTTGCTTACAAGTTCTAAAATTCCAATTTTAAACAGTATTCAATTAGTAAATAAAATGATTGATTTCATTCCTCTACAGGAAGATTTAACAAAAGTGGAACAAGATATTTTAAAAGGGTTTTCTCTTCATGAAAGTTTAAAAAAAGGAACTTTTTTTGACAATAAAATGACATCACTTGTTAAAGTTGCAGAAGAAACAAATCAAACCGATTTTGTTTTTAAACAACTTAATGATCAATATAATCTTGAGGTAGCACAGCAATCTAAAATAATGTCTACTTTGTTAGAACCTTTTATTATTTTAATTGTGGGATTAATTGTTGCTATTTTACTTGTTGCTATGTATTTACCAATGTTTCAACTTAGCAACGCTATTGGTTAATTTTCAGGGTTTAAATAAGTTTTCTTTTCCAAAATAATTTCTGTAATTATGTATTTGTTGTTTTCTTTATAATTATTTTTTTTGACTGTGGTAAAATGTTCTATTTTACCAAAAATTGCATTTTTTTCTAAATAATTCAAAAGCAACAATGTAGCATTAAATTCACCTGTAACAGTAAAAGAATAATGAGTAATTTTTGTGTTTTTTTCTATAATAATTTTAGGTTCTTCAAACGCAACAACACTAATGTTTAATTTGGCGGTATTTTCATTTATTATTTTAAGAAGATTATTTTGTTCGTTTTTAATAGCTTGATTATAATGTAATTCTTCTAATAACAAATCCAATTTTTTGTTTTTTATAACCAATGCTTTAGAAGCGTTATTTTGATTGATTATATTGTCTAATTTTGCGTTCAAGTTATGAAGATTTTCTGCATAATAAAACGTTTTAGAAATAGCCAATTTGTAAATCAATACAAATGAGATTAAGATAATCAAAAGTAATATTTTATTTTTTTTATTTAGTTTCATTTAGATAAATATATATTATAAATGACAACTCTTGGCTCTCGTTTTTGCCAAAATCTATAATTGTAACTTCTTTAATAAATTTTTGTTGTGAGAGTGATTCTATCCAATTGGTAAAATCTATAGCATCTGTCGTGATCCCTTTAATTACAATTTTATTTGGATCGAATATGGAAAGATTATCTTCTTTTCCTTTTTTGAGAATGGGTTGATACTGAAATTCATCTAAGAGAATCGTATTTGGTATCAATTGAGATATTTCATTAATTTTATTTGTTACTTTTTCAGAACTAGTTAAAGCTATTTCTTTTAGTTTTTTTTCTTTATCTAAAACATTCTTTTTAAGAGATTGTATTTTAGATTGTAGTGCAATTTCTTGATTATTTTTTTGTAATACTGATTCATACTTGTTAAAATAATAACTAAAAAACATGTAATTGATTAGCAATATAATCAATAAGCCAAAAATTATATATTGTGAAAGTTTTTTAAAAAAAGTGTTTTGGAAAAAATTGTCTTTCGTAATTATATTAAATTCTTTTATAGAACCTATTCCATAATTGAAG
>NZ_LR733556.1:1982634-2028720 GCF_902506265.1 Flavobacterium sp. 9AF
ATATAATAATTTATCCAAATGGCGAATATATTTTAAAGAAAGGAGAATATCGTAGAGAAATGATAATTTGGTTTGTAAAGAACTATCAAAAAAACTTTCTTTTTAAGGAATGAATTATATTTATTTTTAATGTTATGACTGTTTTTTTACTTATTTTTTAAAATATAACTATAACAAATTCCTTATTTCTAGTAACTCTTCCAAAGGCATCGTCCAAATTCGAATATAATATTACTTAATTTTTTCTAAAAAATAACTAAAAAAAAAACCTCCAAGTAAACTTGAAGGTTTTTGAGGCATCGTCCGGATTCGAACCGGAGTAGACGGTTTTGCAGACCGGTGCCTAGCCGCTCGGCCACGACGCCTTTTGTTAGGAGTGCAAATATAACTATAAAAATTTCAATATTCAAAAAACAAAATCCAATAATTTCTTACTTTGATGCTATTTTCCTGTTTTTTAAAGAATTATCTTTTTTGTTTCATTACTATAGTTACTGCTTCTACATCACCTCCAATTGGTGGATTAAGTTTAGAAACTGCTACTTTTACTTTTGTAACTGTTTGTATTTCAATTAATATTCTATCAATAATTCGTTGAGCTACATGTTCTAAGAGTTTGGCTCGAATCGACATTTCTTCAATTACAATTCGATTTAAATCTACATAATCTACTGTATCATGTAATTCATCCGTTTGTGCTGATTTCTTTAAGTTAGTTTTAATTTTCAAATCTACTTTATAATCACTACCAATTTTTCCTTCTTCTAATAAACAGCCATGATATGAATAGGTGCGTATATTTTGTAAAATAATAATTCCCATAATTTTTGGTTTCAAGTTTGAGGTTTTTTTGGTTTCAAGTTGTTTTCTTTATTCAAAGTTACATAAAACCTGAAACTTTTAAACTTGAAACTTGAAACATTTTCTATCTTTGTCAAAACATTGAAAATTATTATGTCAACGGAAGAAAAATCATTAAATTTTATTGAACAAATTATTGAAGAAGATTTAAAAAATGGTCTCCCTCAAGATAAATTACGTTTTCGTTTTCCACCAGAACCAAATGGCTATTTGCATGTGGGTCATGCTAGTGCTATTTGTTTGAATTTTGGTTTAGGAATTGATTATAAAGCACCTGTTAACCTTCGTTTTGACGATACCAATCCTTCAAAAGAAGAACAGGAATTTGTAGATGCAATTAAAAGAGATGTTGAATGGCTTGGTTATCAATGGGATAAAGAATGTTATGCATCGGATTATTTCCAACAATTATATGATTGGGCAGTAGAGTTAATTAAAAAAGATAAAGCGTATGTTGATAGCCAAACTTCAGAAGAAATGGCTATTCAAAAAGGTACTCCTACGACTTCTGGTACTGATTCTCCTTATAGAAATCGTTCAATAGAAGAAAATTTAGATTTATTTGAACGTATGAAGCAAGGTGAATTTGAAAAAGGAACGCACGTTTTAAGAGCTAAAATTTCGATGAATGCGAATAATATGTTGATGCGTGATCCTATTATTTATAGAATTATGCATGCACATCATCATAGAACGGGTAATGATTGGTGTATCTACCCAATGTATGATTGGGCACATGGTGAAAGCGATTATTTAGAACAAGTATCACATTCTTTCTGTACCTTAGAGTTTTTACCTCATAGAGAGCTTTACGATTGGTTTTTAAACCAGATTTATGATGCATCTAAGGTAAGACCTAAACAAAGAGAATTTGCACGTAGAAATCTATCGCATACAGTTGTTTCTAAAAGAAAATTATTGCAATTAGTTACAGAAGGTCACGTTACAGGTTGGGATGATCCTCGTATGAGTACCATTTCGGGAATGAGAAGAAGAGGAATTACGGCTACTGCTATTCGTAATTTTGCGAAAACAATTGGTATTGCCAAAAGAGAAAATTTAATAGATGTTTCTTTGTTAGATTTCTGTGTGAGAGAAGATTTAAATAAAGTGGCACCACGTGTAATGGCAGTTTTAGATCCTGTTAAATTGGTAATTACCAATTATCCAGAAGGAAAAGAAGAATGGTTAGAAGCTGAAAATAATCCAGAAGAAGAAGTAATGACATATAGAAAAGTACCTTTTTCCAAAGAATTATATATTGAGAGAGAAGATTTTCAAGAAGAAGCACATAAAAAATTCTTTAGATTATCTTTAGGTACAGAAGTGCGTTTGAAAAATGCGTATATCATTAAAGGAGAATCAGTTGTAAAAGATGCTGATGGGAATATTACTGAAATTCATTGTACTTATGATGTTGATTCTAAATCAGGAAGTGGTTCAGAAGCTAGTAAAAGAAAAGTAAAAGGTACAATACATTGGGTATCTATTCCACATGCAATTCAAGCGGAAATTAGAGTGTATGATCGTTTATTTACGCATGAAAATCCAGATGGAAATAAAGAAGTTGATTTTAAAGAATATATAAATCCAAATTCTTTAGAGGTTATCACAGGTTATTTAGAACCAAGTTTAGAAACGGCTAAAGAATTAGAACATTTTCAATTCCAACGTTTGGGTTATTTTTGTGTGGATAAAGATTCTTCAACCGAAAAATTAGTTTTTAATAAAACAGTAGGCTTAAGAGACACTTGGGCAAAAGTAAGTGTACAATAATTTTTCTAATAATAAATTTTATTAAAAAAGCTAGTTCATCAACTAGCTTTTTTTATTTATATATAATATCAATATTTTTTTTAAAAATTATAGATTTTATTAATTATAAATTTAACTTATAAATTAATAAAAAATAATAGATTTTATATTAATAAATCGGCTTTTATATTTTTAATTTAAGACATTTTTAAATTTTAGTAATATGATTTTATAGTACGCCATCTAAAAATTGCTATAATCGCTTTATTTTGTTTTTTTGTTATTTTAGACATTATATTTTAAAATAAGTAGCAAAAAAAAGACTACTTGATAAAGTAGTCTTTAAAAATTAAATTTATTCTTTAGAATCATCTTCTTCTGTACCTCCAAAAATATCTTTTTTACCAGAATCTTTTCTTTTGGTACTATTTGCTTTTTTCATGGCTTCCCCTACTTGATTACTTGCTGTAAAACTAGCCACCATATTATTTAACATTTCACTTCCTGCTTGTGGCGAATTTGGTAACAAAATCAAATTACTATTGGTATCTGCTCCAATGGCTTGTAAAGTATCATAATGTTGGGTAACAACAATTAATGCCGATGCTTCTTGTGAATTGATACCTACTCTATTCAACACGTCAACAGATTCTACTAATCCACGAGCAATTTCTCTTCTTTGATCGGCAATACCTTGACCTTGTAATCTTTTACTTTCTGCTTCTGCTTTCGCTTTGGCTACAATTCTAATTCTTCCCGCTTCAGCTTCATATTCAGCTGCGGTTTTTTCGCGATCTGCAGCATTAATTCTATTCATCGCATTTTTAACTTGAATGTCTGGATCAATATCGGTAATTAAAGTATTGATAATATCATATCCATAAGTAGACATCGCTTCATTCAACTCTCTTTTTACAGCAATAGCAATATCATCTTTTCTTTCAAATACATCATCCAATTTTAACTTTGGCACTTCAGCACGTACAACGTCAAAAACATAAGAAGTAATTTGATCGTGCGGATATTCTAATTTATAAAAAGCTTCATATACTTTTTCTTGTATAACTTTAAATTGAACTGAAACTTTTAATTTTACGAATACGTTGTCTTTGGTTTTTGTTTCAATAATAACGTCCAATTGTTGAATACGAAGATTTACTCTTCCAGCAATACGATCAAAAATTGGGATTTTAAGTTGTAACCCAGAATTTCTTATGCTATTAAAGCGACCAAAACGTTCTACAATTACAGCAGTTTGTTGTTTAACTGTAAAAAATGAACTTAATAGAACAAATAATCCTAGTACGATTACAACGATTAAAAAAATTGGCATAATGGTTTATTTAATTGGTTTATAGTTATTATACGCTTTTTATCGAAAAAAGTTACATCTTTTATTTTATAACCTTATTTTTATCAAAAAATTTATAACATGAAAAAAATAATCTGCTTATTAACTATTTTTATTTCACTTTCTGCAACGGCTCAATACGGCAAAAGAGATAGTAATCGTATTGGTCTTTCAGGTGGTATTACGCAAATGAGTTTATTTTCCGATCAATTTAATGCAAAGCCAGAATTAGGTTGGACCGCTGGTTTTTCCCTAAGAGGTAATTATTATAATGATTGGCAAATGGCTTTCGGTATGCATTTTACGGAGAGCAACTTTTCATTAGAGCCATTAGTAGGTCAAGATGATATTAAATACAAATTATCTGGTGTTCAGGTTTTTTTAACTGGAAGTTATATGGTTATTGAACACCATTTAAGCTTAGAAATTGGTCCTGTTCTACAAGTAAATGGTAAATTAAGTATTGATGAAAAAGACAAATTAAAATTACTTAAAGACAGTCCTTTGTTAACAGCAAATGATATTGTTGACGTTACTAAAATTAATGGAAACATTTATGCTGGTATTACAGCTGGTATCGAAAATGTGCGTTTGCATGTTGCTTACCAATATGGTATCAATAATTTTATGAATAATTTGAATAAAAAAGACGATTTAAAAACGCTCAATGGCAATCAAAAATTTAAAGCCAATTATGGTATTTTAAGCGGAATGATTACGATTTATTTATAGTTTTAAAAAATTTTTAATAAATAATTTAAAGCCAAATGTATTACATTTGGCTTTTTTTAATTTATACAATTTATGAAACAGATCTTATATTTATTTTTTTGTTGTTTGTTTCTTCAATCTTGTTTTGTTGGAAAAGCGATTGAAGTCCCCAAATTGAAAGAAAAATTTTCAGAAGAAAATAATGCTATTCCACCTGATTTTGGCAAAGATGATACTATTTTATTAGTAATGCTGAGAGGAAGAAAAAGTTATGATAAATATGTATTGAAGGCTGTACAAAATAATTATTTTGGTAAATATATTTTTGTTGAAGCTAAAGATTTTTATGCTGGAACTTATGCAGATAGAGAAGTTTATAAATATATTTTTGATTATACTGACGGTAGTACTTCAACAGCATTGTATAGTGATGGTATGCAATCATCTGTAACTGCAAAAAGATTTTATGTTAAGGATCGTTTAAATGAAAAAATGTACCAAAGTGGTGCAGAATCAGCTTATTTTGCTAAGGCACTTGAAGCTTATTTTATCAACCTAGAAGAAAAAAGAAAAAGTTTTAACTAATAAAAAACCCAGCTAAATGCTGGGTTTTTCGTTTTATAAAGTATCAATTGCTTTTTTTATCCTCTGAATCGTTTCTTCTTTTCCAATCATTTCAATAATATCGAATAAATGTGGTCCTTTTAAAGCACCTACTACGCTTAATCGTAAAGGTTGCATTACTTTCCCCATTCCAATTTCATTTGTTGTCATCCATTCTTTTAAAATCGTTTCAATAGTTACTGAAGTAAAATCTGTAATTTTTTCCAATTCTTCAATCACTTTTAGCATTAAAACTGTGGTTTCTTCTTTCCAATTTTTAGTTGCCTTTTCATCATAGGTACTTGGAGCTTCAAAAAAGTAATCTGATAAATCATATAATTCAGTTACAAAATGTGCTCTGTCTTTAACTAAGGAAACAATTTTTGTCAATTTTTCTTTTGTCATACCGAACGGAGTCGAAATATTTTTCTTTGCTAATTCCTTTTCAAACATAACAGCTAGTTCCGTATCCTCTTTCTTTTGTAAATATTGATGATTGAACCACTTATTTTTATCGGGATCAAATTTCGCTCCTGCTTTGTGAATTCTTTTCAAATCAAACTTTTCAACCAATTCTTCTAAAGAAAAAATTTCCTGTTCAGTGCCATCATTCCATCCTAAAAGTGCTAAAAAGTTAATCACAGCTTCTGGAAAAAAGCCATTTTCTCTGTAACCCATACATGTTCCTTCTGAAGTTTTCCACTCTAATGGAAATACAGGAAATCCCATTTTATCTCCATCTCTTTTCGATAATTTTCCGTTACCAACAGGTTTTAAAATTAGTGGTAAATGAGCAAATTCTGGTGCTTCCCAACCAAAGGCTTGATATAATAAATAATGTAAAGGAACACTTGGTAACCATTCTTCACCACGAATAACATGTGAAGTTTCCATCAGATGATCATCTACAATATTTGCTAAATGATACGTTGGCATACCATCACTTTTAAACAATACTTTATCATCTAATAAATTAGTATCAAACTTAACTTTTCCTCGAATAATATCTTCTATTTCTAATATTTGATTAACAGGTGTTTTAAAACGAATTACAAAATGTTCACCATTTGCAATTCTTTCTTCTATTTTTTCTTGGCTTAAATTAAGCGAAGTATCTAATTTTTCTCTTACAGTATGATTATAGGTAAATGTATTTTTACTTGCTTCTGCTTCTTTTCTGAGTTCATCTAATTTTTCAGGTGTATCAAAAGCATAGTAAGCCCAACCATTTTTTACTAAGGTATCTGCATATTGTTTATAGATTGATTTTCTCTCACTCTGTCTATATGGACCAAATTTTTCATTTTTTCCTATCGTTTCATCTGGGGCAATTCCTAACCATTCTAATGCTTCAAAAATATATGCTTCAGCTTCCGATACAAATCTTGTTTGATCAGTATCTTCAATTCGTATATAGAATGTACCACTATGTTTTTTAGCAAATAAATAATTAAACAAAGCAGTTCTTACACCACCAATGTGTAATGGTCCTGTTGGGCTTGGAGCAAATCTTACTCTAACGGGTTTAGACATATTTAAGTATTTTCTTTTATTTAAAATCTTTAGCAAAGATACAATTATATACCATGACTAGAAATTATTTAGATTTTCATGTATTTATATTCTTAACTTTTTTTTATCTCTTTCATATTCAATAAAATTGTACTTTTATGGGTTAAAAGCTAATGTTTGTTTATGGAAAACAAGTCAATAATATATCAGAAATTAGAAGCATTTATAAAGAAGTACTATTGGAATGAATTAATTAAAGGAACTATACTTTTTATAGGTTTTGGACTTTTATATTTCATTTTTACTTTTTTAATTGAATATTTTCTATGGTTATCTACCAATGGAAGGACATTTTTATTTTGGTTATTTATTCTTGTTGAAGTTTTTTTATTGTTTCGATTCATTTTATTTCCATTATTCAAATTAACAAAACTAAATAATGGTATAAGTTATGACTATGCTTCTAGAATAATAGGAAACCATTTTGTAGAGGTAAAAGATTCATTATTAAATTTTCTTCAACTGTCTTCTCAAAACAATACATCTGAATTGCTTTTAGCTTCTATTGAGCAAAAGGCAAATAAACTACAACCCATTCCATTTGTAAATGCAATTTCTTATTCTAAAAACAAAAAGTTTTTACCCTATGCTTTGATTCCTTGTCTATTATTATTGATCTTTTTCATTTCTGGTAATTCTAATATTATAACTTCTAGTTTTAATAGAGTAGTTCATTACCAAACACATTACTCTCCTCCTGCCCCATTTCAATTTGTAATTGAAAACTCAAATTTTACCGTTGAACAAAATAGAGATTTTACTTTAGTAGTAAGAACTATTGGTAAAGTAAAACCGGAAAATGTTTCTATAATTATCGGTAATGAAACCTACTTTTTAGAAGAGCATGGTGCCGGAAAATTTATTTATACTCTAAAGAATATCGTTTCTAATACTTCTTTTTATATTGAATCCAATGGAATAGCTACAGAAGAATTTACAATTAAAGTGATAGATGTACCTGCGATTTCTAGTTTTAGAATGATATTAAATTATCCTAGTTATGTTAACAAAAGTCCAGAAATTATTGATGGTTCAGGTAATGCTATAGTTCCAGAAGGTACCATAATCAATTGGCAAATTAACGCTTTAAATACATCAAATATAGATTTCATATTTGGTACTAAAAAAAATCCTTTTCTTAAAAAGGATAACCTTTATACTTATCGTTCTAAAGTAAATAATTCTTTAGATTATGCTATAGTGACGTCAAATTCTGCTTTTGGGGATTATGATAAATTAAATTATAGCATTTCAATTATTAAAGATCAATATCCTCAAATTAGTGTTCAATTAGCTCCTGACAGTTTAAAAACTGAAAAGAATTTGTTAGTTGGTCAAGTTTCAGATGACTATGGTTTATACCGTTTAGATTTGGTTTACTATAAAAAAAATCAACCAAACCTTTTACTAAAAAAAACACTTTCTATTAATCATTCCACTGTAGATCGTTTTCTGTATTCTTTCCCAGATGGTTTAGTCATAGAGAGCGGTTTTGACTATGAGTATTATTTTGAAGTTTATGACAATGATTTAAATAACAACCATAAATCTTCTAAGTCTAGTGTTTTTAAACATTATGAACTTACTGCTATGGAGCAAAATGAATCACTTTTAAAAGAGCAAAATGAGAACATAAATAGTCTAGAAAAATCTTTACAAAATCAAGATAAGCAGATGAATGAGTTGGATAAACTGCAAAAAGTGAATAAGCAAAAAGATAATTTAGACTTTAAAGATCAGAAAAAAATAGAAGATTTTATTAATCGTCAAAAAAAGCAAGACGAAATGATGAAAGATTTTACAAAAAAATTATCTGAAAATTTAGAAGAATTTAATCCTGAGAAAGTCGATGAAAAAAAAGAAGAGTTAATTAGAAGACTTGAAGAAACAGAAAAGCAATCTAAAGAAAATGAAAAACTTTTACAAGAATTAGAAGAGCTTTCAAAAAAATTAGAAAAAGATAAATTGTTTGATAAAGCAGATAAGTTAAAGCAAAATAGCAAGACACAATCTAAGAATTTAGAACAATTGGTAGAATTAACCAAGCGTTTTTATGTTGAGAAAAAAACAGAACAAATAGCACAAAAACTAAACGAATTGGGTGATAAAGAAGAAAAATTAGCTGAAAGTAAAGATAATAATTTAGACAAACAAAATAAATTAACCCAGCAATTTGAAGATATTAAGAAAGAACTAAATGAACTAGAGAAAGAAAATAATGATTTAAAATCCCCACTAGATATTCCAAATGATAAAAATGAACAGCAAGATATTCAAAATGATTTAAATAAAGCAGAAGATAATTTACAAAAAAATGACAGTAAAAACGCTGGAAAAAACCAAAAGAATGCTGGTTCTAAAATGAAACAAATGGGTAAACAAATGGCTATGTCTATGCAAGGAAGCGAAAGTGAGCAAATGGAGGAAGATGCAAAACTATTAAGACAAATTTTAGATAACCTTCTCTCCTTCTCTTTTGATGAAGAATCTTTATTAAAGCAAAGCAAAAAAGTTGAAATTAAATCCATTCAATTTAATAAAATTTTAAAAGAACAGCAAGATTTAAAAAATCAATTCAAGCATATAGATGATAGTTTGTTTGCTGTTTCTTTACGTAATCCAAAAATCACGGAAACTATCTTAAATGAAGTAGGCGAGATACATTATAATCTTGATAAATCACTAGAATTATTAGCTGATAACAATATTTACAAAGGTACTTCTCATCAACAATATATTTTGACTAGTGCAAATAAGTTGGCTGATTTCTTAAGTAATGTAAGAGATCAAATGCAAATGCAGATGCAATCTAGTGGTTCAGGTCAACCCAAAAAAGGTAAAGGACAAGGTATGCAATTACCGGATATTATTCAGCAACAAGGAAACCTAGGAGAAAAAATGAAGGAAGGAATGAAATCAGGTGAAAAAGAAGGCAATAAATCGGGTGAAAATAAAAATGGAAAAGAAGGAGAAAATGCAGGTGATAAAAATGGAAAAGGAGAAAAAGGAAACAAATCAGGTAGTAATCAAAACAATGAAGCTGAAGGTGATAATGGAACAGAAGGGAATACTGGAAAAGTTTTAGAAATTATCAAAGAGCAACAAAAGCTACGGGATGCTTTACAGAAGGCTTTAGAAAAAGAAGGAATGTCTGGATTGGGACAAAATGCTCTTCAACAAATGAAAGACATAGAAAAACAATTAATCAATAAAGGTTTTAAAAACGAAACCTTAAATAAAATGCTTAATTTAAAACATGAGTTATTAAAACTTGAGAATGCTATACAGCAACAAGGAGAAGATAATAAGAGAAAATCTAACACTAATAAAAACAATTATACTGGAACTGAAAAAGAATTATCTAAAGAATTGAAAGATTATTTAAATAGTATTGAGATATTAAATAGACAAAGTTTACCTTTGCAGCAAAATTATAATCAAAAAGTACAAGAATATTTTAAAAACAATGATTAGTTTTAATTACGAAACCGATTTTATTTTAGAAAACGAAGAACTATATATTAATTGGATAAGCAAAGTTGTTTCATCAGAAAACAAATATTTAGGTGAAATAAGTTATATATAATCTATTCTCTGTATTAACTATTTTTTTGTATAATTTAAAATAAGCAAATAATTCAGAAAATTGAACATCAGTTGTAGAAACTTTATCTATTAAATTTTGTAAAGTTTCTGTTGAAAGATTTTGATTAAAATTAAAATTATCTTTTAACCAATACTTTAAAAAAGTAGAATATATATTTTTAAATTTATTTACTTCTAAATTAAAATTTTCATTTGTATAAAATAAATTATGAAGCTTTAAATCTGCTTCTTTTAAAAAAGATAAGAAATCACTGAATTTAATATCAAATTCACTATAAACAGTTATGTTTTTATTGTCTAATGTATACAACTTTTTCATGTTTTTATTATTTAAATTTTAATTCAATCCAATAAATATCAGCAGGTTTATTATTCCCTAAATCTAAGATGTCCCAATCATCAAACGATACTCTTTTAAATCCTAAATTATTTGCAATTTTTCCAGTAGGTGTCTCAAAAGCAGCTTTATCTAAACTTAAATTTCTATCTATGAAATTTTTTTTAAATTCGCTTAAATTAATTGAAATACCATTTTCATATTTTGAATGGCTTAACCACCTAGCTTGAATCCCATTAATATCAATTTTTTTATTTTTAAAAAAAGCTATGCTTTCATTTATTATTTGAGTGCCAAATCCTTTCTTTTGAAAATTTTTTGGAATATTTATATCAAAAGCGATAAAACCATTTTTTGTAATATTAGCTGACCCAATTTCTTTTCCTTCAAAAAAATAAGATAAACCTTTTCTAAAATCATATTTACAAGCTAATTTTAATTTCTTGGTTATATTAGTCAATTGATTTAATTCATCTAAATACTTTTCAGCCACATCATCGCCCATTCCTTTTAGCTTATCAGCTATAGCTTCCACTTCTTTTTTTGTGCCTCTAAAAATTTCTTTACCATCTTTTATCAGTGCATAAACATCATCACTTACTTTTACAGGAATGCCTGTAAATAAAGCTGGACTTTTAGGAACTTCTCTAATTTCAACACCAAATTTTTGAAAGGTATCTCTAACCGCTTTTGGGAAAGTAGCTAAAAAGTCTTTCGCTCTAGCAAAAACATTTTCAATGAACTTAAAGAAATCATCTAATAACGGTTTTAGGTTTTTAGATTTTTGTCTTATGAAAGCAAATATAGCAATAAAATTATCTACTATAAAAGCCTTTCCGTTTTTTGCTACTTTGCTAAATGTTGCTATAATTCCTTTAAAAAGATCGGCAAAACTTTTTCCAAGTTGTTCTATGGCTTCAACTACGGTACTTACTCCACCAGTGGCTAAAATTTCTAAAACCATTTCAATAATTATACCAATGATATAGCCCAAATAATACCCTATTTTATCTATCGTTATGAGTTTGTTGTCATCGGTAAGCCAATTTAAAAGGTGAGAAGGTAATGTTAAACTAAATAACAAACATTTTTTAAAAAAATCAAAAATAGCAGTTAGGTTTTCTTTACTGAATAAATTGATAGAAGCTTCGAGCTGGTTTTCAAGCATTTCAAAGAACAAACTTAAATAAGTGATGCTGTTTTTTGAAACTTCTCTTCCCGTTTCTCTTAAAGCTATTAAGCCTTTGCAAATAAGAGCTATTAGATCAAATATTCCCTTTACCGCTTCTACCAGTCCGTTGATTAGACCTACTATGTAAGCATTGTATAGTACAAAAGCATCTTCTACTATTTCTAGTCCTTTTCCTAATGGGTTTTTTAGAAACTTTTTAGCATTGGCTAAAGCCTCTAAAACTAAATTTATAATTTTTTTAAAGGCTTTTTCTTTGGTAAAACTTTCCTTTGCATTTCCTTTTTGGTTCTCTTTTACTTTATTTTTCAACAGCTTTTCCAATTCATCAATATGAGCAATGGCTAATGCATTGAGTTTGCTTGTACTCAATTCATTGTTTTCATTACTTTTTATTTGGGCTTGCTTTATAAGACTTAATCCAGGTAAAAACAAATCGGGGTTTTCTGTAACAGTTCCATCTTCATTATAATATTTCCACCTTTTATCATCAATTTTAAGTAGATTTATTCCTTTTGCAAATTCTTCAGCTACTAGTTGTAAAGCTTCAAGAGTTAAATCTGTTCCAAAACTGGTTACTTTATCAAAAAAGCCTAAGAAAATATCTTTTACTAGATACACTTTTTCGCTTTTATCTTCAATATGCTCTTTTAAAATTTCTTCAAAAGAATCGGAACCAATGTCTGTATTATAAATCTTCACTATTTTGCTCAAGTCCTTATAAGGAAACATACCTAAACTGGTAATATTACTTCCTGTTTTTACTCGCACTACAGAACCAAAAGTATTTACTCCTTCTTTTTTCTCTATAAAAAGCACAATTTCATTTTCATATACAGTATCAATGGATTGATAGGCTCTTTCCATTTGTGCACCATCTGCTGAAACAAATAATACCACAGCCATTTTTTTGTCTTTTAAAATGGTATTTAAAGTAGGTTTAGCTGGTTTTGTTTTTTTGTTTTTTCCAAAAAGTATTTGTTCTTCAGCATTTAATATAATACCCGTAATATCTATAGGCAATTGTATAAAATAGTGATTGTTTATTTGATACACATCCGTTAAGACGCCATTTTCATAGTATGAAAATTGTATATTGGAAATTACTTTTTCTATATCAGTTATTCCAGAATCTTTTATGTAATCAAATTCTGTTTGGCTCATAATCAAACCGTCTTTCTTTAATTCCAACTGATTTTCAATCTCAATTTCCATAAATACATAATCTTCTTGCGGTATGTTTTGATTTGTTTCCGTATCTTTTACAACATTGATTTCATCATTAAAAACAAAGATGTTTGTTTCGGTATCTTTTAAAGAATAGCCACCATACAGTTGCAGCCCATATTCTATTGCTCTCATTATACATTCGTTTAAAAACCCCAACGAATGGTTGGGGTTTGAGATTAGTATTTCATTGTTTTAGACATCAGCTGGTTCTGGTGCTGGTTGTGGTTCATCTGCTGGTTCTGTATCGCCTATTGCGGCATTGGTTTGCACAATAGGATTCATATCAGAATCAAATAACAAATGATCTCCACAATCTGAATTGCATGGTAATCCTTGTACATTTAAACCAATACTTCCCGCTTGAATGAGCGTTAAAGAAGTAGGCACTCTACTTTCCCAAGTTTCTTCTACTTCCCCTTCAGGGTTGCGTAACTCCTCGATAATTGAGACAAATAATTCGTCATCCATAGTAGGTACTTGTCCGCCATTCCATATTTGACCTGTTGCCATATACCAGTTAACAACCTCTTCAAAACCAGGTCTTACTGTTAAAATAACGCGAGCCATACCACTTTGTAAGAAGGCTTTAAATGTAGGATCATCAATATCATTAATATTATATAGATCTTTCCATTTGTCTTTTTTAGCCCAATAGAAAGGATAGAAATAATAACTCATTAGATTCCATTCAAAAGCTTGTTCAAAGAATTTTACTTTAGCGACATAGGTTTCTAAAGCGGGAGAATTATAATTTACTCTCATGCTTTGAAGATTTGTTCCTGTTAACAAAGAATCTTTACCTAAAGCTTCATGACTAATTAAATACTCGATACAGTTTTTACGCAACACCATGTTTTCAATTTGACGATAAAAACCTGGATTAGTTCTTACTTTTTCTTTTTGTTCCAATTTCAAGTTAGCCAATTGTTCGTTATAAACGTTTAGTTTTTCTTCATAGGCTTTAATAATTGCATTAAAAGTTTTTAGCCTCCATTTTTCTTTTGCTTCATCTGTCAATTCACAAGTAACACTAGCGTTAATATTACCATGAAAATGGTTTGCCATAGTAAATGAAACAGGAACTTCGTTTTTATATCCTAATAATACAAAAGAAATATTTTTTTGAAGGCTACTTGTTGCTGTCATTACATTATTGAAATTTCCAACAGAAACCATCATTCCAGAATAAACTTTACTATCGTTGTCACTTGAACTATTGTAAATTAAATTCCCATTAACAGATTCATATCCTTCAGGTATAATAATCTTTTCTTTTCCAGCAGCTCCTTCATGGAAACCAATACTGCTTCCATCATGTGTAGCGGAAATTGACACTCCAACAGTAATGCTGTTTTTTGGTTTTTCAGGTATTTCAACATTGTATTTTTCTACCCATTTTTTATACCTGCTTTCAAAGGTATCATCTATATTTAAGCTTTTTAAACTATCAAAACCAACCCTTGGATCGATGGGTGGAGTAAGTAATAAATCATATTCCATTTTATCTTGGGTAGCTAATGTATGAAACGCTGCTGGTTCAGGAATCATAAATTCATACATCAATCGCTTGCCGTAGTTTACTACCTTATTCTTATAGACTTTATCAACCCATCGATATACTCCAGAAACATGATTATCTCCTTTTCTATTGTCGAAACCGTGTGTGTTTTCCTCTGAAAATTCTTCAATGATTTTTGAAACACGTTCTTCTTTTACCTTTTTTACTACTCGATCTAAAGCTCTTTCTGTAATTTCTTTGGCATGAGTTACCGCTTGAGAATTTGATTCTTCAGTTGTAGTATTGGTAGCAAAATCAGCACCTACGCTTAATGAAAAGCCATTATAATTAAAACCTGCGTTAACAAAACTACCCTGATGAGTGTCTTCAGCCAAAAGAGAACTTACTTCTTGGTTCATTTCAAAACGATCCGTGGAAGTAGTATCTGTCAATTTTTCAATTTCTTGTTCATTACTAGTCGTTGTTGTGTCTTCTGTTTTTCTTAAACGTCGGGTCGTTTTTTCTTTATATTCACGAGCCATAACATTTTCGATGTGAGAAACTTCACCTGGCACATAACAACATACTTCCTGTTCTACTTTTCTGTAATCGGCTACTCCTAATCTACTAATTCCAAAACCTGTAGGAATATAATCCACTACATTTCCAGTATTACCATTACCAATATCAATACTATCATCTAATAACTCAATTTCAAAAGTGCCTTTTCCTTTTACATTATAACTTCCAATACTATTAAGACCTGGTGTACTTGTTTTAATTTGACCAGAAAAGACAACTTTGTTTCCATTGGTTAAAACAAATTCACCAGAAATCGTAACTTCTTCTTGCTGAGTAATCGTAAATCCTTCCGTAAAAATAGTAACCGCTAATTTTCCATTAACTATATTACTTTCAAATGTTTCTCCATATAATGAAGTGGAAGGTATAACTTTTCCTCCACCAATATTATAAGAAGCCGAAACAACATCGGAAACATGAGGTATTTGGTTAAATAAAATTTGCAACGACATCGTTGGATTATAACCCAAGCCTAAGCCTGTTACCGAAAAGGAATTAGGTGAATCTGTATTAATAGAAGAAACAGGAATCATTACCCCATTTGTACTTACTAATGATTGATTAAGATCGCTATTCGTAAAAATGGTATTTGTTAGGGAAGTTATTTCCGAATTAATAAACGAACTAATCTCGTCAAAAGTTTCAAAATTATGCACTGAAACTAAACTTTCAACTAATGATGCTGTTTCTTGGGTAACACTATTTGAAATTGTCGTCATGTTTAACTCATCCAAATTAGTAAACTCAAAAGACGGTAAAACTAAGTTTACATATTCTGTAACTGTCTTTTCTTGATTCGTTTGCGGATCAATATATGTTTTTTGAATTTTTTCAGCATTATCATAAGCAGATTGTACCTCTTCTTGATAGTCTTGGTGGGCTAAATTATATGCTTTTTGATTCTCTTTTAGGTATTTTGCTTTAACCGTTTTTAATTCGTCGGCAACTTTTTTAAGCCTTTCAATTTTTTGATTGCTTACTATTGAGTCTACTTCTTTATCTAAGCTCTTTGTTGTAATAGGTAACTCAGATAAGGTTTGTCTTTTTAATTGATCTTTAGTCAAAACTCCTTCTTTTTGAAAAAGTTCTTTAGGCATAATAACTCTAGCCTGAGCCAATTTTTTTAATGATTCTAAATCATCTACAGCTATAAAAGGATAGTTTTTAAGAAAGAAATTAGCCACTAAAATAGATAAAATAGTATCTCTAATATAACTTGATTTAGATTGCACCATCTGATAAAATAAATTATCCCACAGAACAACCAACGTTTCTTGGTCTAACCCATTTAATAAACTTTCACTTTCAGTAATTTTAGCTTTTATTTCAGCTATTGTAAAACGATTTCTATTTTTGGTTAACCAGATCGAAAAATTATACATTTCTTGTGATACCAAATCGTTTTCAACCAATTCTTCTTTTTTTACTAAAGCAAAATCTTCAAAGTTAGCACTAGCGTTTTTCAGAACATTTCTTTTCCCGTCGATGGTTCTTTGTGATTCTGAAAGAAAGACACTATTATAATTTTCAGTAATTTCAACCATTTCAGGATGCTTTACAAAAAATTTATTTACAGTATCCTTTTCTAAGGACTCAGGAGCTCTCATGGTTACAAAACGAAAGAGCGTGTTTTTAATTTGTGTACTCATTTTTAATATTTAATTAGGTAAAAATTAATTCTATTAGGTTGCGCAACCCTCTAAATAAAGAATATATTCTTAATAATTGAAGCTTATAATCAATTATAATGCAAATATAAAAGAAAATATTCTATTATACAAATAAAACAAAGAAAAAAATCTAAATATTTTATATTTGACTGAATACTATCTTATTGTAAACGAAAAAAATCAGGTAATTTTTATTTTGTAATGAAAATATTCGTAAGTTTGTAAAAACTTTAACGCTATTTACCATGGTTTCAGAAAGATTAGGTCAATATATAGACCAAAAAGGATTTAGTTATTATGCTTTTGAAAACAGCTTAGGTGCTGGAAGAGGCAGTATTTCCAAAGCAGTAAAAGAAGGTAAAAGCATTGGTTCCAATGTAATAGAAAATATTTTATCTATCTACACCGATTTAAGCCCAACTTGGCTTTTAACTGGAGAAGGGACAATGTTTAAACAAGATGAAGACTTTATGCTTAATAAGAGTATTGACACTTTTGCTTTACGAACAGATAAAAATTTAGATTCCCAACAAATTCCATTATATGATATTGAAGCAGTTGCCGGATTAGTTCCATTATTTCAAGACAGAACTACGCAAACACCACTAGATTATATTTCTATTCCAAGATTACCAAAATGTGACGGTGCAGTGTATGTTACAGGTGACAGTATGTATCCTTTATTAAAAAGCGGTGATATCGTTTTATATAAAGAAGTAAGTGATATTAAAAATGAAATTTTTTGGGGTGAAATGTATCTATTAAGCATGGATATGAGTGGGGAAGAATATATTACAGTAAAATATATTCAAAAATCTGAATTACAAGGATATGTTCGTTTAGTGAGTCAAAACAAACACCATCAAGATAAAGATGTGGAAATGTCAAAAATTAAAGCACTTGCCTTAGTAAAAGCAAGTATAAGAATAAATTCAATGAATTAAAAAGAGGCTGTCCAAAATGTTTATAAAGGTGTGATTCTGAATTTATTTAACTCCGTTGAATCGTCGATTTTAGAATCTTAAAATATTGATTATTCGTTTAATTTAGAATCTGAATCAAATTCAGATTGACAAAAATCATTACTTTTTGGACAGCTTCTTTTTAATTTTTTTATATATTATTCTTTTTCATATACATTATTAGATAAATCAACATCTGCCATTAAACCACTTGGGTCTATAACAACTGCTTGTATAACTGATTTTGGTTTAATAGTAAAGGAAAAGGTGGGTTCTGCCCAATCCCATCCTTTCAAAATAGTTCTTTCTAATGGATAAGGATTTGGTTTTTCCCAACGCATTAATGTGTTTGGGATATAATAAGTTTCTTGTGTTCCATCTTCATACACAACCAATAAATCTATTGGCATAGGCATTCTTCCAATTCTTTGCAAAGTAATATTCGTTTTTTCATTACTTGTGGTTACTTCTTTTACAGCATAATCAATGGTATTAGTTGTTTGCGTCCAATCTAACAAATACCAATCCAGATTAGCACCTGAAACTTTTTCAGCACTTCTTTTAATATCATTTGGTGTAGGATGTGTCAATTTATAATCATTATAATATCTTTTTAATGTTGCCATCAGATTTTCAACACCAATCACATACCCTAACTGACATAAAAATATTTCTCCCTTACTATAAGCAGCAATACCATAACTTTTATTAAAATCATATCGATCCGCATGGGTAGATAAGGGTTGTTCTGTTCCAGATTTCACTAAATAACGGTAGTTATTATAGGCACTTTCAAATGGATTCTCTTCTTTTTCATTATTTGAAGGTAATACAGTTTCCATAGCTAAATCTGAAATAAAAGAAGTAAAGCCTTCATCCATCCATTCATGTTTCGACTCATTTGAGGCTAAAATATGTTGGAACCAAGAATGCGCAAACTCATGAGCTGTAACGCCTACTAAACTACCATAACTTCTGTTTCCAGTAATAAGTGTACACATAGCATATTCCATTCCACCATCACCACCTTGCACTACTGAATATTGTTTATAAGGATATTGACCTACATTTTTATTATAAAAATCTAATAATTCTGCTGTTTTAGGTTGTAGTTTTTTCCAATTTTCTAAGTTTTCAGGTTTGTTTTTGTAGAAAAAATGCAATTCTACGTTATTTGGACCTAAAATCATATCATGAAGATATTCTTTATCAGCTCCCCAAGCAAAGTCATGCACATTTGGTGCCATAAAATGCCATGTGAGTGTTTTTGTTTTCTTTGGATGTTTCACCTCAACTCCTTTATCTTGGTAACCGTGACCAATTTCATTTTTATTCTGCAAATAGCCTGAACCACCTATGGTATATTCTTTATCAATGGTAATTTTAACATCAAAATTTCCCCAAACTCCGTGAAATTCTCTTCCAATATAAGGGTCGGCATGCCAACCTTCAAAATCGTATTCGGCCATTTTAGGATACCATTGTGTCATGGATAGAGCCACACCTTCTTCCGAATTTCTTCCAGATCTTCTAATTTGTAATGGAACTTGCCCTTCAAAATTTAAAGTAAATGTGCTTTTTTGATGAGGTAAAATGGGTTGGTTTAAAATTACTTCTAATACTGTACCCACAACTTTGGTTGTTGCTAAAGTTCCTTCTTGTTTAAAATTAGTAATATTTAAAAAACCTATCTCATTCGGTTTTAAAGTGCTAATTCTACTTTCTTTTACCTCTTTATCTGCTTGCTTAAATGTTTTCACCATCCTACCATCTGGATCAGAAATAGTCTGCAATCTTGCATCCATAGCACTTCCAGGTTGAAAAGCATTGGGATACAAATGATAAAAAACCTTATAAAGTGTATCACTAGAATTGTTAGTATAAATTAATTCTTGATAACCTTTATAAGTAAATTCCTTAACATTCATTTCCACATCCATTTTATAATCAACGTGTTGTTGCCAATATCCTGGATTAGGATTATTTTGGCTAAAACCAAAAAATGAAAACAAACTTAATAGGGCCATTTTTTTCATATTCTATTTTAATTAAAAACCACAAAGGGAAACAAAAGTTTTTCTTTGTGGTTTTGTTAGTATTAATCAAACTTTATTTATTTTGACATTTGTTCTGCCATTAATAAAGCATTATAAGCATTAACTATTTTACCAGATTTAGATGCTGAAGAAAAGTTAGCTGTATGTTGATCTTCGCCTAATGCTATATCATTTTTTAAAGGAGTTCCACTATCCATAATAATCTGTTTCACTTGTGCAGCAGATAATTTTGGATAATAAGAACGAATTAAAGCCGCTACACCAGCAACGTTAGGAGAAGCCATTGATGTTCCTTGTAAATATTCATAACTTTGATTAGGTGTTGTTGCATAAATTTTAACACCAGGAGCAAAAATATCTACATTTTTATTTCCATAGTTAGAAAAATCAGCCACCATTTTTGAACTGTAAGTAGGAGCTAATGCACCAATTATTAAAACATTATTTGAAATCTCTGGAGCACCATCGTAAGAATCACTTGGATATTTGTTTTCTACATCTAAATCTTTTGCATCGTTACCAGCGGCAAAAATAACCAATACATCTTTTGATGCGGCATATTTTAAAGCATCTAAAACCCAGTCTTTATGAGGTGAGTAATATTTTCCAAAGGAACCATTAATTACTTTTGCACCATTATCTACCGCATAACGAATACCTAAAGCGATATCTTTATCATATTCGTCTCCATTGGGAACAGCTCTTACCGCCATAATTTTAACATTAGTAGCCACACCATCTCCTCCTTTTTTGTTTCCTCTAACTTGAGCTACGATACCAGCAACATGTGTTCCGTGTTTTGCATCTTCTGGGTTAGGTCCAATTACGTTATTATTACCATATTTTGTGTCATTAATATCATTTGGATTATCACCCACGATACTACGTCCATCAAAATTTACATTAAAATTATAATTTAATTGATCTACAAAATGATCAATTCCTCCTTTTACTTCTTTTTTAAATTCTGCAAGTGTAGCTTCTGGAAATACTCTTTGCAAGAAAAATTCTTTATAATTATTCAAGGCTTGGTCATCCGTTTTCATCGCTTTTAAATCTTCAGCTGTAAAATCTTCTTTTTTAAGATAATCTTGTAATTGCTTAGAAGCATTTAAAAGACTTTCATAAAATTGTTTTCTTTGTGTAGCTGTTTGAATTTCATTTTCTAATTCTGCCTTTGCTCTATCATAATCAGGAGTTCCAGGTCCTTGTTTCACAATGCGAGTCATTTCTAACTGTTCATTATTACTGTCTCCTAAAAAATTCCATCCGTTTATATCATCAACATATCCATTGTTATCATCATCCTTTCCATTATTTGCTACTTCTTTTGAATTAACCCAAATGACACCTTTTAAATCTTCATGACGAATATCAACTCCAGAGTCTACAATTCCTACAATTACAGTATTACTTTTTTTCCCTTTTAAAACTTCTGCGTAAGCTTTGTCTACGCTCATTCCAGGTACCGTATCTTTAACTAAATCTAAGTGACTCCATCTTTTCAAGTCATTTTCAGCTAAAGGAGTAACTTTTAATGGTAAAGCATCAATATTTACAGGTGAAGTTGCAACTATTGTTTTAGCTCCTCCACAACTGGCAAGCGCAAGCGCAAGAGTAGCTGATAAATAAATTGGTTTAAGGTTTCTCATTTATATTATATTTTTTATTTTAATTAGTATTAGGCAAAATTCCGTTATAATAATCAGATTCTACTAATAGATTAACACTATTTTAAGACTTCTTCACAGGTATAAACTTCTTTTAGACGGATTCCTTTCTCCGTATTTTGCAAGGTAATAATTGGATTATGGGCATCATGTTCTAAAAATAAATAGAAATTTTCTGCAACAGCTTTTTTAAGAAAATTATCTTTTTCATCCATTGACAACAAAGGCCTCGTATCATATCCCGTTACATAAGGTAAAGGAATATGTCCAGCTGTAGGCAATAAATCTGCCATAAAACAAATTGTTTTTTCTTTATATTTTATCATAGGAATCATTTGTTTTTCAGTATGACCATCTGCAAAAAAGATACCAAAGTTCAAATCACTTTTTTCAACAAATCCATTTTCTGGTCTTGTAATAAAATGTAAATGGCCACTTTCTTGCATTGGAATAATATTTTCTTTTAAAAAAGAAGCTTTTTCTCTTGGGTTTGGTTGAGTCGCCCATTCCCAATGATTTTCATTGGTCCAAAATTTAGCATTTTTAAAAGCAATTTCATAACCTGTTCTATCTTTATTCCAAATAACACTTCCACCACAATGATCAAAATGAAGATGTGTCATAAAAACATCCGTAATATCATCTCTATGAAAGCCTTTTTCTTTGAGAGATTTGTCAATGGAATGATTTCCCCAAAGATTATAATACCCAAAGAATTTATCTGATTGTTTATCACCCATTCCTGTATCAATCAAAATCAAACGATTTCCTTCTTCAATTAACAAACATCGAGCTGCTATATCAATCAAATTATTAGTGTCTGCTGGGTTCGTTTTATTCCAAATTGTTTTGGGTACGACACCAAACATGGCTCCTCCGTCTAATTTAAAATTACCAGCTTCTATAGGGTATAAATTCATAGTATTTTTTTTTGCAATTTAAGAAAATTAGCCAAAAAAGTTTGTAAACTGTAAGATATAAATAAAAGTTATCTATTTATAAATTATAAAAATGCTATGAATTCTTGTAATAAGCATTATATGAACTATATTTGCAGTTAATTTAGACAAAATCAAAATAAACTAGGTTATGATTAAAGTATCTGATACGGCTAGTAAAAAAATCATCGAAATGATGAAAGAAGATGGTTTTGATGCTACCAAAGACTATGTGCGCGTAGGTGTTAAAAGCGGAGGTTGTTCAGGCCTGTCTTATGAATTAAAATTTGATCATGAAACTAATGATAATGATAAAATTTTTGAAGACAACAATGTAAAAGTTGCTGTAGAGAAAAAAAGTTTTCTTTACTTAATTGGAACCACTTTAGAATTTTCTGGAGGATTGAATGGAAAAGGATTTGTGTTCAATAATCCAAATGCGCAAAGAACTTGCGGATGTGGAGAATCCTTCTCTTTATAGTTTAAAATATGAGTAAATACACAGAAGACGACTTAAAAGTCGAATTGCAAAACAAAGAATACGAATACGGATTTTATACAGATATAGAATCTGAAACTTTCCCTATTGGTTTAAATGAAGATATTGTTCGTGCCATATCTAAGAAGAAAAACGAACCAGAATGGATGACCCACTGGAGATTAGAAGCTTTTAAAGCTTGGAAAGAAATGATCGAACCCGAATGGGCCAATGTGCATTATGCAAAACCAGATTTTCAAGCCATTTCTTATTATTCAGCGCCTAAAAAGAAAGATAAATACGAAAGTTTAGATGAAGTTGATCCTGAATTATTGGAAACTTTTAAAAAATTAGGGATTTCTATAGACGAACAAAAAAAATTAGCAGGTGTTGCAGTTGATATTGTTATGGATTCTGTTTCAGTAGCGACTACGTTTAAGAAAACACTAGCGGAAAAAGGAATTATTTTTTGCTCTATATCTGAAGCCATTCAAGAACATCCAGAATTAGTAAAAAAATATATTGGAACTGTGGTTCCTCAAAAGGACAACTTTTATGCAGCGCTTAACTCTGCCGTTTTTTCTGATGGTAGTTTTTGTTACATCCCAAAAGGGGTGCGTTGTCCAATGGAACTTTCAACTTATTTTAGAATTAACCAAGGAGGAACAGGTCAATTTGAAAGAACTTTAGTTATCGCTGATGAAGGGAGTTATGTGTCTTACTTAGAAGGCTGTACTGCTCCAAGTCGTGATGAAAATCAATTGCATGCTGCAGTAGTCGAATTAATTGCTTTAGATAACGCAGAAATTAAATATTCTACGGTTCAAAACTGGTTTCCAGGCAATAAAGAAGGTAAAGGTGGTGTTTATAATTTTGTAACCAAAAGAGGTTTGTGTGAAAAAAACGCAAAAATATCTTGGACACAAGTTGAAACAGGTTCTGCTGTAACTTGGAAATATCCTTCTTGTGTTTTAAAAGGAGATAATTCTATAGGTGAATTCTATTCCATAGCTGTTACCAATAATTTCCAACAAGCAGACACAGGTACTAAAATGATTCATTTGGGAAAAAACACCAAATCTACTATCATTTCAAAAGGTATTTCAGCTGGAAAATCACAAAACAGTTACCGAGGCTTAGTTCAAATTAGTTCAAGAGCAGCTAATGCTAGAAACTTCTCACAATGTGATAGTTTATTAATGGGCAATGAATGTGGAGCACATACATTCCCATATATTGAAAGCAAAAATACTACCGCTAAAATTGAACACGAAGCTACCACTTCAAAAATTGGTGAAGATCAAGTATTTTATTGTAATCAAAGAGGAATTCCTACAGAAAAAGCGATTGCGCTTATTGTAAATGGCTTTAGTAAAGAAGTTTTAAATAAATTACCTATGGAATTTGCTGTAGAAGCTCAAAAATTATTAGAAATTTCCTTGGAAGGTTCGGTAGGATAATTAAAATATGAAATCAGTAATTATTATAGGTTCATCAAGAAAAAACGGAAACACCACAAAGATTGTGTCAGAAATACACAATCAATTTTCGGTGGATGTAATTAACTTAAGTGACTATGATTTCTCCTACTATGATTATGAGAGTAAAAATAGAACAGATGATTTTTTTGTATTAATAAAAGGAATTATTGAAAAATACGATACATTGATTTTTGCAACACCTGTGTATTGGTATACCATGAGCGGTATTATGAAAGTGTTTTTTGATCGTTTTTCAGATTTAATTCGTATAGAAAAAGAAACTGGAAGAAAACTAAGAGGTAAAAACATGGCTGTGATCTCCAATTCTCATGACAGTAGCATTGAAGATGATTTTTACCTTCCTTTCCAAAAATCGGCTGCATATTTAGGAATGAATTATTTGGGACACAAGCATTTTAATGCGGACAGACCCGAAGAAACACAAAATTTAGAATTAGCATTTATATAAAATAGAGACCATGTTAAGTATTAAAAATTTACACGCTTCTGTTGAAGACAAAGAAATACTAAAAGGAATTAATTTAGAAGTTAAAGCAGGGGAAGTTCATGCCATTATGGGACCAAATGGTGCCGGAAAATCGACCCTTTCTTCTATAATCGCAGGAAACGAAAATTATGAAGTGAATGAAGGAGAAATCTTTTTAGATGGAGAAGAAATTTCAGAATTAGCTCCAGAAGAAAGAGCGCATAAAGGTGTTTTCCTCTCTTTTCAATATCCTGTAGAAATTCCTGGTGTTTCAGTAACCAATTTCATCAAAACTGCCATCAATGAAAGCCGTAAAGCAAAAGGATTAGAAGACATGCCAGCGAATGAAATGTTGAAAAAAATTCGCGAAAAATCGGAATTATTAGAAATGGATAAAAAATTCCTTTCTCGTTCGCTTAACGAAGGTTTCTCTGGAGGTGAAAAGAAACGTAATGAAATTTTTCAAATGGCGATGTTAGAGCCTAAAATTGCCATACTTGATGAAACCGATTCTGGTTTGGATATCGATGCGTTACGAATCGTAGCAAATGGTGTTAATAAATTAAAAAGTCAAGACAATGCTGTGGTTGTAATTACACATTACCAACGTTTATTAGATTATATTGTTCCCGATTTTGTTCACGTACTAATGGACGGTAAAATTGTAAAATCTGGAGACGCATCCTTGGCTCTAGAATTAGAAGAAAAAGGTTACGATTGGATTAAAAACGAATTGGTTTAATTTGTTTCAAGTTTCAAGTTTCAGGTTTCTCAAACCTCATTTACACACATCAATTTAATTTTATATACGCCATGGCAACAATTACAAAGTTTGAAGATTTAGAAATTTGGCAGGAAGCCAGAAAGTTAGCAAAAGAAGTTTTTATACTTTCAAAAGAAACGGATTTAAAAATTGATTTTCGATTTAAAGAACAAATAAAGGCATCATCCGGATCTGTAATGGATAATATTGCTGAGGGTTTTGAAAGAGATGGAAATTTGGAATTTCGCCAATTTTTATCAGTTGCGAAAGGTTCGGCAGGAGAAACTAGATCACAGATTTATAGATTGCATGATTGGGAATATATTTCGGAAGAACAGTTTAAAGATTTGAAAAACAAATATGAAAACTTAAGCGGTAAAATTAAAAATTTCATCACTTATTTAAACAAGAAAGATTTTAAAGGAAACAAGTTTCAATAACGTGAAACTTGAAACCTTAAACAAAATATTAGATAATGGATTTAAAAGATAAATTACTTTCGTCATACATCGCTTTTGAAGAAAAGTTTGATATGGACTCTCATTTGCATGATGTGCGAAATCAAGCTATAAAAAATTTTGAAACCAAAGGTTTTCCAACAAAAAAAGAAGAAGCTTGGAAATATACCTCATTGAATGCAATATTAAAACATGATTTTTCGGTTTTTCCAAAACATGAAAATGCGATTGAATTTGCAGCTGTGAAAAAATATTTCTTACATGAAATAGACACCTACAAATTAGTGTTTATCGACGGGAAATTTAGCTCATTTTTATCGTCAACTACTCATGAAGGAATTGATGTATGTTTGTTATCTTCGGTATTAACAAAACCAAAATACAAGCCTGTTTTAGAAACGTATTTCAATCAAATTGCTCAAAAAGACGAAAGCTTAACTTCGTTAAATACTGCTTTTGCTCAAGAAGGTGCTTTTATCAATATTCCTAAAAGTAAAGTAGCCGATAAACCTATTGAAATTATTAACTTTTCTACAGGAACTGAAGCTGCTTTAATGGTACAACCAAGAAACTTAATAATTGTGGGTGAAAATGCACACGTACAAATTATAGAGCGTCATCAAAGTTTGAATAGTAATCCGGTACTAACCAATAGTGTAACCGAAATTTTTGCACAAAAAAGAGCCAATGTAGATTATTATAAAATTCAGAATGATGTACAAACGGCGAATTTAATAGACAACACCTATATTGCTCAAAAACAAGAAAGCAGAGTCGCAGTTCAT
Source organism: Flavobacterium sp. 9AF (assembly GCF_902506265.1). GTDB lineage: Bacteria > Bacteroidota > Bacteroidia > Flavobacteriales > Flavobacteriaceae > Flavobacterium. The sequence goes on from NZ_LR733556.1 coordinate 2,009,679, forward strand.
ACGTTCTCTTTTGGAGGTAATATGACACGTAATAACTTGAATTTCTATCATCAAGGAGAACGTATTGATTCTACTTTAAAAGGAATTACGATTATTGGCGACAAACAACATGTAGATCATTTTACGTTAGTACACCACGCACAACCGAATTGTGAAAGTCATCAAAACTATAAAGGTATTTTTGGAGACAGTGCCACTGGTGTTTTCAATGGAAAAATATATGTAGAAAAAGAAGCACAAAAAACCGACGCTTTTCAGCAAAACAACAACATTCTAATTAGTGAAAAAGCAACCATCAATGCCAAACCGCAATTAGAAATTTTTGCTGATGATGTAAAATGTTCTCATGGCTGTACAATTGGTCAGTTAGATGAAAGTGCTATGTTTTATATGCAACAACGTGGTATTCCGAAAAAAGAAGCACGTGCTCTTTTGATGTATGCTTTCTCAAATGAAGTGATTGAAAGTATTAAAATACCTGAATTAAAGCAACGTATTACAAAAATTATAGCTACCAAATTAGGCGTAAAAATGGGATTTGATTTGTAAATTTCATTTTCAAATACAAATAAAGTGTTTCTATCTTTTTAGAAGCACTTTTTTTATTTCATTATGCCCATTTGCTAATTTTTAACCTTTATTTATTCCTATTTTAAATAATCAAGTTGTAAATTTGCAAACAAATAGATATAAGATGTTTGATGTTCAAAAAGTAAGAGCCGATTTTCCCATTCTAAAACAAGAAGTAAACGGAAAACCTTTAGTATATTTCGATAACGGAGCCACGTCTCAAACGCCTCAACAAGTAATTGATACGATTGTAGATTATTATTCTAGATATAACGCAAACATTCATCGTGGCGTACATACTTTAAGTCAATTGGCTACAGATGCTTATGAAATAGCGAGAAACAAAATCCAACATCATTTTAATGCCAAACACAGTTATGAAATTATACTTACTTCAGGAACGACTGAAAGTATTAATTTAGTAGCGAATGGTTTTGCGTCAATTTTACAAAAAGGTGATGAAATCATTGTTTCTGCTTTAGAACACCATAGTAATATAGTACCTTGGCAAATGCTTTGCGAACATACAGGTGCTGTTTTGAAAGTCATTCCCATGAGTGTGGAAGGAGAGTTACTTATGGAAGCTTACGATGGTTTACTTTCCAATAAAACAAAGTTGGTTTTCTGTAATCATATTTCGAATGCTCTTGGAACGATTAACCCAATTGAATATATCATACAAAAAGCACATGAAGTAGGTGCAGCAGTTTTAATTGACGGTGCACAAGCTTGTCCACATTTGAAACCTGATGTTCAAGCTTTAGATGTTGACTTTTATGTGGCATCTGCGCATAAGATGTGCGGACCAACGGGAGTAGGTATGTTCTATGGTAAAGAAGAATGGTTGCGCAAATTACCTCCGTATAAAGGTGGAGGAGAAATGATTGCAACCGTTAGTTTTGAAAAAACAACCTATGCTGATTTACCGCATAAATTTGAAGCAGGAACTCCTAATATTTGTGGTGGAATTGCATTTGGAGCAGCAGTAGATTATATGAATCATATTGGGTTTGATGCCATAGCAAAACAAGAACAAGAATTATTAGAGTATGGAACACAAAAGCTACAAGAAATTGAAGGGGTAACCATTTACGGACCTTCTGATTTAACCAAAAAAGCTTCTGTTATTTCATTTAATATTGAAGGCATACATCCGTATGATATTGGCACGATTATAGATAAATTAGGTATAGCGGTGCGTACAGGACATCACTGTGCACAACCCATCATGGATTTCTTTAAAATTCCTGGTACTATAAGAGCAAGTTTTGCATTTTACAATACCAAAGAAGAAATTGATATCTTTGTGGAAGCCGTTAAAAAAGCAAAAACAATGTTATCTTAAAAACAAACAAAAAATTACATTTATGAAAGCACTTACTATTTTATCTACTTTAATCATAACGATTAGCAGTTGTAATTGTCAAAAAAAAGCAACTGAAACAACTATGGGAACTTCATCTGAAAAAACAGAAACCATGACTTCAGAATCTAAAGAAGCTCCATCGACTCAGAACTTCCCAGTATTGGTTTACGAATCTATGTCTAGAGGTTTTTTTAAAAAAATAACCCTAGAAAACAATACCATTGCAGTACAAAACTCAAGAGATGAAGAACCTAAAATTAAAACTTTAACTGGAGAAGAAGTAAAAGCTATTGAAAAAGCATACAATAGTATTGATGTAAAAGAAATACCTAATTTAAAAGCACCTACAGAAAAACGTTTTTATGATGGTGCACCAATTACCAATTTAGAAGTTAGAATGGATGATCATATTTATCGTTCCACTGATTTTGATGGTGGTATACCTCCAAAAGAAATTGAGAATTTAGTAAATACTATTTTAAAAATAGCTGATAAAATAAATTAAAAAATGAACATACAAGCCATACAGGAAGAAATTGTTGACGAATTTTCAATGTTTGATGATTGGATGCAACGTTATGAATACATCATTGAACTAGGAAAGACCTTACCTCTGATTGAAGAAAAATACAAAACGGAAGATAATATTATTAAAGGTTGCCAATCCAAAGTTTGGGTTCATGCAGAAGAGCAAAATGGAACTATTGTATTTACTGCAGACAGTGATGCTATTTTAACAAAAGGTATTATTGCTGTTTTAATCCGTGCTTTCTCAAATCAAACCCCGGAAGCTATTTTAGAAGCCAATACCGATTTTATTGATGAAATAGGTTTAAAAGAGCACTTGTCTCCTACTAGAGCGAATGGATTGGTTTCCATGATAAAACAAATCAAAATGTATGCCTTGGCTTTTAATGCTAAAAGTTAATTCATTGGTAAACAAATAAAAATACTAAGAAAATGGAAGAATATAAAGATGAAATCAACTTAGGTGAAAGTGTAGTAAAGGTTTTGAAAACCATTTATGACCCAGAAATTCCAGTTGATATTTACGAGTTAGGGTTAATTTATGATGTGATGATTAATGAAGCAAATGATGTGAAAATCTTAATGACATTAACCTCACCTAACTGTCCCGTTGCGGAAACATTGCCCATGGAAGTGGAAGAGAAAATAAAATCAATTGATGCCGTTCAATCTGCCGAGGTTGAAATTACCTTTGATCCACCATGGAGTAAAGACTTAATGAGTGAAGAAGCAAAACTAGAATTAGGAATGCTTTAAAAAAAGGTTGCGTTTTCAGTCACAGTAGTTTTTAAAATAATGTGACTGAAAACTGAGACTGAAAACTTAAAAAATGGCACGTTTTCAACCAAAATCATTAAACGACAAGAAAAAGATGGGTCTGAAAGCTTCTTTTCATTCTCTTTCTTACATTCCACGTTTTTTCAAGGAAATTTGGAAAACCAATAAAAAACTCTTTCTAGTTTCTGCATTTTGCCGCATTGTTGCTGCTTTACTTCCTGTAATTATTTTGTGGATTGGTAAAATTATCATTGATGAAATAATCAATATTACCACACATAAAATTACAGATTATAGTTTGCTTTGGAAATATGTAGCTATCGAATTTTCATTGGTTGTTTTATCTGATCTAGTAAGCAGAGCCATAGCTTTAACGGATGGAATTTTAGGCGATCAATATAATATTCAAACTTCTGTACAAATCATTCAGAAAACTAATGAAATAGACATCAGTCTTCTTGAAAATTCGGAGTTTTATGACAAATTAGAAAGAGCCCGAACCCAAACCATGGGTCGTGTCGATTTAATGTCGAATGTTTTAGGACAAGCACAAACTACCATTTCAATTGCTACCTTAATCGTAGGTTTAATTTATTTTGAACCCTATCTGATTATCTTATTAGTTTTAAGTATTATTCCTTCATTTTTAAACGAAATACGCTTCAGTCAACAACAATATTCATTAGCTAGAAGTTGGACCTCAGAACGAAGGGAATTGGATTATTTAAGGTACATTGGAGCCAATGATAAAACAGCGAAAGAAATCAAACTTTTTGGGTTAACCCAATTTGTAGTAAACCGATTTAAAAACTTAGCAGTAAAATATTTTCACCTCAACAAAAAACTAGTCATTAAACGCTCAAGCTATGGCTTTTTGTTCAATGTATTGGGATCAATTAGTTATTATGCTGCTTATGTATTTATCATTTATAGAGTTTTATCGGGTGTAATTACTTTAGGAGAACTTACCTTTTTATCTGGAAGTTTTAATCGGTTGATGAAAAGTCTACAAGATTTCTTTTCACGTTTTACAAGAATTTCTGAAAGTGCTTTGTATCTAAAAGATTATTTTGATTTTATTGATATTTCTTCTGAACCCAAAACCAAGGAAGACATTCCTTTGCCCAAAGAAATTAAGCAAGGTTTTGAATTTAAAAACGTTTATTTTGCCTATCCAGAATCGGAACATCAGATTTTAAAAAATGTAAATTTTACTATTAAAGCAGGAGAAAAAGTAGCTTTTGTAGGTCAGAATGGTGCTGGAAAAACCACCTTAACCAAATTAATTTTACGTTTTTACGAACCTACACAAGGTGAAATACTACTAGATGGAATAAACATTAATAGGTACAATAAAAAAGAATATCAAGCCTTTTTTGGTGTACTTTTTCAAGATTTCTTTCGATATGAATTTACCGTTAAAGAAAATATTGCCATTGGTAAAATAGATGAAATTCATAACTTTACTCAAATTGAAAAAGCGGCTAAGTTAAGCTTAGCTGAAGAAGTGGTTTCGGAATTAGAAAATGGTTACGAACAACAATTAGGGAAACGTTTCGTCAAAGGTCAGGAATTATCGGGTGGACAATGGCAAAAAATTGCTTTGGCAAGAGCCTATATGAAAAATGCAGAAGTTATTATTTTAGATGAACCTACTTCCGCTTTAGATGCCAAAGCAGAAAGTGAAGTATTTGAACGTTTGATTCATTTGATTAAAAACAAAACGAGTATCATTATTTCCCATCGATTTAGCACCGTAAGACAAGCCGATCGAATAATTGTGCTAGATGAAGGAAGTATTTTAGAAGCCGGAACACATGAAGAATTAATGCAAAACCAACAATTATATGCCGAATTGTTCCTATTACAGGCAGAAGGATATCAATAAAAAGAATTTATGGAAAAAGAAATAGTTAATAAAGTGGCCAATAGTAAATTGGAAGTGTTTGATCTTGAGGATTTTTTTCCAAAAGAAGAAATCGTAATTCTTGATATTTCCAATTGGTTATTTGAAGGGTTTATTTTAAAAGAAAAAGAATTCCGTGACAACTTGAATAAGGAAGATTGGTCGACTTACAAAGATAAAGGTGTTATTTTATTTTGTAGTACTGATGCCATTTTACCTGCTTGGGCGTATATTTTAATTACCACTTATTTGCAGCCATTTGCGAAACAAATAGTTCATGGAGACAGTCAGGAATATATTTTATTCCACTACCAGCGCGTTTTAGAAACCTTAAATTATTCCATTTATAAAGACAAGCCTGTTATTTTAAAAGGATGTTCTAAAAAAGCGGTTCCACAATCTATTTATACGTTAGCCATACAAAAATTAATGCCAGTGGCTAAAAGTGTTATGTTTGGTGAAGCATGTTCAGCAGTACCATTATACAAAAGAAAATAAAGTAATACATCTAAAAAACGCATCATTTGAACGAATTTTTCATTTATTGTTTGTAAGTTTTTATACCTTAATTGCTTAATTAAGTTAAATTTGCACCTCAAATTCAAAACAAACAAAAAATGAAAAAACTATTTCTATTATTATTAATCACTTCATTTAGTGCTTTTTCACAAAAAACAGAAGGAGAGCTAATTAATACAACCTCAGCAGCTGAAGCAAAAGCTAGAGACACCGTGAACATGGGTTGGAAAAAAGCAGGAAATTTTTTATTTCTTTTCAATCAATCTGCTTTTAACAATGAATGGCTTGGTGGAGGAACATCCAATATTGCAGGAAATGCAGGATTAAATTATGATTTTAATTATAAAACACCTGAACTGATTTGGGACAATAAATTTATTGCAGCCTATGGTTTAACCAAATTAAAAGGGCAAGAAACGACTAAATCAGATGATCGTTTAGAATTCACTTCCTTATTAGGAAAAAAGGCAAAAGGATATTGGTTTTATTCTGGATTTCTAAATTTTAAAACGCAAATGGATGCTGGTTTTGTGAAAGTAACTGATCCTGTTACAAGTAATGAAATATTAGTTAAGAATTCACATTTTTTCTCACCTGCCTATTTACAAGCTGGACCAGGTATGTTGTGGAAAAAAAGCGACAATCTAAAAGTGAATATTGCACCCGCTACTTCACGTGTTATTTTTGTACACAAGCATTTTACAGAATTGGGTTCTGCTTTTGGTGTAGAACAAGGGAAATCCTCTCGTTTCGAATTTGGAGCAGCATTGAATGCATATTATAAATTTAATGTAATGGAAAATGTTTCTATGGAAAATATTTTAAATTTATATTCTAATTATCTTGATAATCCTCAAAATGTAGACATCGATTATCAGATGAATTTGGTAATGAAAATTAATAAATATATATCTACAAATATTGCTTTTCAAGCCATTTATGATGACAATGCTATTGGAGCATTTCAAATTAGAGAAGTATTTGGCTTAGGATTTAATTATGGTTTTTAATTTTTCTAATAGGTATTACTGCTATGTTAAAGAAAAATTCAAAAGTGGCCACATGGTCGTTAATATTGTCGATAATCACAATGTTAGCATTAACTACAACCTTTTTATTGGCCAATACAAAATTGGGAAAGAATATTAATTTATTTGCCAATACGGAACTTCAATCAGATTTAGAAAAATCGCGTGTTGAGATTGAGCGTTTAATTAAAGAAAAAGAATATTTAATGCTACAACTAAAAGAGCAACTTGAAAAATATAAAGCATTAGAAAATGAAAATAATATACTCAAAACAGAACTAGAAGCAAAACATCAACAAATCGAAAATTTAATTCAAAAAATAGACTCCTTAGAAAAAGATGTTTCAAAATTAATGTCATTAAAAAATGAATTTACTAAGGCTAAAAAAGAATATGAAACCAAAGTAGTTGAAAACAAATCTTCTGAAAACACAAAAGTAATTGTTCAGAATAAAGAAAGTAAAACTACTATAGCCGAAGCTAGCTTTGTACCATCAGAAAAACAAACTTCAGTTTCAGTTTCACCTGTATCTACTATTATTAGAGATGATTATGATGATTTACGCTTATTAAATTCTTCTGTTCAAACCTATCATAAAAAGAATTCAGGCGAAAAAAAATATGCAACCTCAGTCTCCAAAGTAAATAGTCTAGATTTAGAATATACTTTATATTTAGATAAGAATAAAATTAGACGTTCCAATACTTTTTATATTCAAATTTTTGACACAAATAACAAGAATGTTGGAAAAACCAAAAGTGTTTTTATTGGTTCAAATGAATTAGTTTATAGTTTCATCTCATCTGTAGAATATGAAGAGGAAGTAAATCGTATTCATGAGGAATTTTCTACAGAAGGGCTAAACTTAGAAAAAGGTGTTTATTTTTTAAATATTTTTAGCGAAAGCGGCAAACTACTTTCTTCAAGAAGCTTTAAATTAGACTAAAATATTGCAAAAAACTGGATTTAAATCCAGTTTTTTGTTTATGATTCATTATCATCTATGGCTTCTTTATATTCGGGATACAGGAAATTATTATAGGGAAATCTAGTAATGTGTATCTTTCTTACTGCTTCATACACTTTTTCTCTAAATTCTTCAAAATTAAGTTTATTTGTAGCAGAAATGAACAAAGTATTATCTTGTCCCATTGTATTCATCCACGTTTGTTTCCAATCTTCAAGTGTAAAATGCTTGGTCGTTTTTTCAACGCTTAAATCATTTTCATCAAAATAAACTGGTCTAAAAGCATCAATCTTATTAAAGACCATTATAGTAGGTTTATCATTGCTTTTAATGTCTTTTAATATTTCATTTACTGATGCAATATGATCTTCAAAATCTGGATGTGATATATCTACAACATGTAACAATAAATCAGCCTCTCTTACTTCATCTAAGGTACTTTTAAAGGACTCAACCAATTGAGTGGGCAGTTTTCTTATAAAACCAACCGTATCGCTTAAAAGAAAAGGTAAATTGCGTATAACCGTTTTTCTAACTGTAGTATCTAAAGTAGCAAACAGTTTATTTTCTACAAAAACGTCACTTTTGCCAATAGCGTTCATTAAAGTAGATTTTCCCACATTGGTATATCCAACTAAAGCTACACGAACCATCGCACCTCTATTACTTCTTTGAACAGCCATCTGCTTATCGATTGTTTTTATTTTTTCTTTCAATAAAGCAATTCGATCACGTACAATTCGTCTATCGGTTTCAATTTCAGTTTCTCCAGGTCCACGCATCCCAATACCTCCTCGTTGACGTTCTAAGTGAGTCCACATACCTGTTAAACGAGGCAATAGATATTGATATTGAGCTAATTCAACTTGTGTCCTTGCATAAGAGGTTTGTGCTCTTTGAGCAAAAATATCTAGGATAAGATTCGTTCTATCTAATACTTTACAATCATCTCCTAATTCTCTATTGATATTTTTCTGTTGTGATGGAGAAAGTTCATCATCAAAAATAACAGTTGTAATAGCATTATCTTTTACATAATATTTTATTTCTTCTAATTTTCCTGTTCCTACAAATGTTTTAGGGTTAGGTTTATCCATTTTTTGCCAAAACCGTTTCACCACTTCCCCACCAGCAGTATAAGTTAAAAACTCTAATTCATCTAAGTATTCTCTTAATTTTTCTTCATTCTGATTTTGGGTAACAATACCCACAACTATTGTTTTTTCAAAAACGTGATTTTCTTTTTCTAACATAATCATTCATTAACAATACAAAGGTAAAGATAATTTAATATAAAAAAACGCTCAGAAATTCTGAGCGTTTTTGAATATAAAAATATATTAAATTTATTGACCTAAGACACGAACATTATCAACTTCCCAATTAGTTGAAGAACCTGATCCTGTACCAAGAGAAGTGTATTTGAATGCTATTCTTATATTATTTTGTCCTGCAAAGTTAGACGAAATATCAATTCCACCAGAAGATACAAAACTTGAAAACGAACTAGAAGTAATTGTAGGGTAATTTGCTTGACTAGTATAGTCTATCCAAGTCGCACTATTAGGATTTCCTGTTCCTGTATAATTATTTGAAACTTTAACTTCCAATATTGGTCCAAGATATCTTCCAGCAGTCTCAAAAGTAAGAAAAGCCGTTGATATATTAGTTAAATCGATTACTGGGGAAATAAGCCAATCTTCATTTGGAGTAGTCGTTCCTCCATTAATATTAGCATAAGGTACATTTGGAGAACTCCCAGCAGAACTCAAACCCCAGACTTGACTAGGACCAGTAACACTGTATGCTATCCAATTAGGAAAATTTGTCGTAAATGTTTCTTGAAATATAATAGAAGGAACATACCTATCATTTGTTAATTGAACATCATTAATAGTTCTAATCATTAATTGATAATCATTGCCATATTTTGTTAAAACTCCTCTGATTTTTCCATTACCACTAGGAATAGCATCACCTGCGAATGTTGCAAATTCACTAGCTCTTAAAATTATGTTGTTACCAAATTTATCTTTAATTGTATGATTAGTTCCAGTCCATGTTGGAGAAGCATTTAAACTTCTATCAAAATAAGTATGCCCCAAAGATAAATCATCAAATTGAACATTCTCGAATTCTACCAAAGTGTGAAGGTATTGCAGATTATGCGCTTCATTAACACCTATGTGATGAACTAGTTCTTCTTCATCCTTTTTATCACAAGAACGATAAATTTTATTTTTATATTTTTCTAAACCTATACGACCAATATCATTTCCAAATAATTGACCTATTTGTAAATCATCCGTATAATCATCTTCCTTTGTATATAAATCTGTCAAATCGATATATACTTTACGACCAGGTTCATATATATTAAATAAATTATATTCATCTACTGGAACAGTAAAACCATACTCATTATCGTTTGCATCAAAAGCAACCATAGATATTGTTTTGTAAAAATTACCGCCTTCATCTGAAGATGTTACATAAGCTTCCAGTATATTTCCATTTGCTAAATCCCACAATGTAGGGGTTGTTGTTGCATTATCCGCTAATCCTTCAATATCAGTATTGGCTGTTTTAGTAACACATTCACCAGATAAATCAGGTGCATTATAATCATCTCCAGTAACACAACTTGAAAGTGTTACAATAAGGACAGTTGTTAAAATAAATTTTAATTTTTTCATAGGTTATTTATTTTCAAAAACTCTAATATTATCTAATCTAAAAGTTGTAGTAGCTCCATTTGCTTTACTTCCTGTATATTTAAAAGCTATATATACGTTTTCAGAGGCTTGAAAATTTGCTAAATCAACAATTCCACTTGAAGTCCAAACATCATTTTCAGTTGGTAAAGTAACAGCTAACTCTTCCCAAGTAGCAGAATGAATACCGCTTTCTAATCCATTAAAATTAGTCGAAATTAATATTTTTAACACAGCTGAATTAGCAAATCTAGTTTGGCAGTCAAAACTTAAACTTTCTGTAATAGGTGTTTCAGCAAAGTTCATTTTTGATGTAATCATCCATACCTCATCATCTGGACCAGTAGCACTAGAATAAAAAGATGAAAATTCAGCAAAATTATTGCTAACTCCAGAAGTAGTGAAACTTTTTACATTCCAAACTCTATTAGTACCAGCAAAATTAACATTTAACCATCCCGTTGTAGCCGCTGCTACTTCATTTGATCCACTTCCTGTGTCGCTGTTTTCATAATTTTCTCCAACTACAACTGGAATATAATCTGTAAAAACTGCAAAATCATCATCTTTAGTACAACTTAAAGATACTAAAGAAAGTCCTGTTATTAAAATAATTTTAAAATAGTTTTTCATAAAGCATTTTTTTTAAAAGTTAATATAGAAATTAACAAAGTACGTTCTTCCATAACCATAAAAATATTTAGTCCCAAAAGAAGGTGTTCCATTTGCTTGATCAGCAACTAAATCTGGATACGTAGCTTTTCTAGATTGTTCAAAGCCACCTGTTTTATAAATTTCATCTAAAACATTGTTAATAGAAACAAAGAAACCAAATGTATTTCTGTTTTTAGAACTAATTCTCCACGACTTACCTCCTACTAAATTTAATAACATAAAATCATCAAACTTTTCTTGTTTTAAAACTCTTCTTACATTAGGTTCAGTGGCACCTGGATAACTATATCCTTGTGTGTTATTTGGATCAGAATCGATTATAAAATTATCTGTTCTCAAAATACTAGACACATCTACATAACCACCTGTTAAATAATTAATGTTAGCACCAATCCACCAAAAATTAGGATCTCTATATTCTAACCCAAAAGAGTATGCTTGTTCTGGTAATCCGGCTTGACGATAATTTTTTAGATATACAGTACCAAAATTTCTAACAGGATTATGTCCTTCTGCTGCTCTACCATCATCATTAGTTATTAATTTGGCATTATCAGAATAAATATATTGTCCATAAGATGCAGAAGCTGTCGCTGTAATAGTAGTGTTAATTTTATATTCTAATCCCAACTCCGCTCCAAATGCTTGTTTATCTAATCCAGTAACAATTTCACTTACAAATGAGTCTTCATCTCCATCAGAATCACCAATATTTTCAGCATAGTAGAAAGAAATCTCTGAACTATTTGATACTTTATTGTAAAATCCTGTTAATCGTCCTTTTAACTTTGGTGTTCTTATGATGTAACTAGCATCTGCTGCAACAATATTCTCGTCTGCTAAATCTGGTGTCAAATTATTGTTTAAACGCGCATTTGAAAAAACATTTCTCATTATTGGCGCTTTTGTCATATATAAACCATTAAAATCTAATAAATGACGACCGTTAATTTTATAGGTTAAACCTCCTTTAAAACCAAAATTTTCATAAGTAGTTGTATTACTTTTACCATATGAATTATTAGCATAAATTCCATTTCTGTATAAACCTTCTCTTTGATATTCTGTTCTAGAGAAAGATTGTGCTAAATAAAAATCAAATTTATTGTAATTAAATTTAAATTGTGTAAAACCATCAAAAACAGTAGCAAATAAATTATAATTATAACCGTAAGCTTCATTTTCTCCCACTTGTCTATTTGGGTTGTTTAAGTCAGACTGACTATTGTTACCTGTATAAAACGGATCGATATCGGCAAAATAAGTTCCTCCCATTAAATCCAATAAGTTTTGGAAGTTATGCGATTTTAATCTCTTAAAATTAATTCCAGCATTCATTGAAATGTGATCCGATAAACTAGTATTCAAAATAGAGTTTGCGCTCCATTGACTATCGTCTGTTCTGTCTTCATAAAGAACATATATACTTCTTCCTGGGAATCCAGAATTTTGATTTGCTATATACATTGCATTCCAATTGATTTGAGAATTTGCAATGAAATCATTTCTAAAACCTTCAATTTCAACATCAGTATAAGTTCCTAAATTACTAAAATAACTAGGCAATTTTTTGTAATAAGTAGGATCAGGATTATTTCCATTTTGATAATCTAATCTTGTATTACCAATTTTACCAGTTTGATAAGCAACATTTGTATTTAATGTCGTATTCTCGTTTATTTTCCAATAGTGAGATAACATATTGATTGGTTCAGCAATATCTTTGTCTCTTGAATTTCTTTTATGACCATCTTGCCAACCCCAATAAGAATTGTATTTAACACCCATTAAATCTGTTACTTCTTGGGTATTTGGAGAAGATTTGCCTCTACTATTTTCAGCATAAATCGATGTAAAATTAATACTATGATTATCATTAAATTTCTTCTCAACACTTGCAAATAAAGAATTAGCACTATAATCCGTACCATCAAAATAACCTTCTTGAGCCCATCTTCTTGATCCCGAAACCACAAATGCCCATCCTTTTTCATTTAAGCCTGAAGCATGTGTTCCCATGGCTCTCCAGCTATAATTAGTATTTGTTCCAGACATAGTAACTCTACTTCCAGGTCGGTAATGAGATGCTCTAGTATCTATTTCCTGAGTTCCTAGTATTCCTCCAAATGTATATTCAGATGGCGCAGAACCCATTGTAAATTCTTGATTACGAGTTGCATCATTCAATCCACCCCAATTACTCCATTGTGGTCTTCCATCATATAATTTATTCATAGAAATTCCGTTAATCATAGTTGTACCATATTGATTATCTAAACCTCTAATTCTAAAACGTGCTTGACCCCAGTTAAAAGCCGCAGCTTGCTGGTAGGTATCTCTTGATGATTGTAATAATCCTGAAGTACTTTCTGAACCAGTGTTGTCATCACCTAAATCATTTTCTGTAATAGTAACTAAGCTCAATTGTAATTCACTCGTTATGTCTTCTTCTAATACAATAGTTCCTAAATCAACATTTTGCCCAGAAGTAACTTCTAAAACAAAAGTTTGTGTCCTATATCCAGTAGAAGTAACCACAAGAACGGGTTCTCCATCTGGAATGGATTTAAAAGTGAAAATACCTTCTGCATCTGTTACTACAGATTGGTTGGTACTTTGTATAGTTGCAACAACATTTTGTAGTGGTTTTTGTGATTTAGAATCAACAACTTTACCTTTTAAAGTACTGGTTTGTTGAGCAAAAACAAAAACGGCTTGTAGCACTAATAATGTACTTAATACAAGTTTTTTCATAAAAAGAATAAAATTTAATTATAATTTAAACTTTAAGCGGTTTAAACTTAACAGCCTGCAAATGTATAACTTTTAATAATATTATTTACCTTTGGCACCGATTTTGTAATAAAATTGATAATTATATAACATACATTTCATGAAAATTAAACAATTTTTAATCGCTTTTTTTGTGTTTTTCACAATAAATATGCTTTTTTCACAAGATAAAAAATTTAAAATTCATACAATAGCATTTTATAATTTTGAAAATCTTTTTGATACGATTAATGATCCTATTACCTATGATGAGGAATATTTGCCAAACAAAGGTTGGACTTCTAAAAATTACAAGAAAAAACTTGACAATCTAAGTCGTGTTATTATTGAAATTGGTACAGATGAAAATCCTTCAAACTCTCCAGTGGTAATTGGGGCATGCGAAATTGAAAATAGACGTGTTTTGGAAGATTTAGTAAAACATCCAAAACTTGTAAATAAAGGGTATAAAATTGTCCATTTTGACTCTCCCGACAAAAGAGGTATAGATGTAGCTTTATTATATCAGGAAAAATATTTTACTCCTGTGAGCTATACCAATATACCCCTTTACATCTATAAAGATGGCAAAAACAATGGCAAAAAAGATGAAAAGGAAAAAGAAGAAGAAACAGATGACGCTTTACAAATAGAAGAATCCACTCAAAGAATTTATACGCGTGACCAACTTTTAGTAACAGGTTATTTAGAAGGTGAAGAAATCAGTTTTATTGTGAATCATTGGCCATCGCGTTCTGGTGGTGAGAAAAAAAGTAGCCCAAATAGAGAAGCTGCTGGTGCTTTAAATAGAAAAATTATAGATTCTTTATATAAAATTAATCCTAAAGCTAAAATTATTACCATGGGTGATTTAAATGATGATCCAACTAATAAAAGTGTTAAAAAAGGGGTTGGTGCAGTAGGTACTAAAGAAGAATTAAAACCTTTAGGTATATATAATCCTATGGAGAAAATGTATAAACAAGGTATAGGAACTTTAGGGTATCGTGATGCATGGAATATTTTTGACCAAATGATGTTATCAGAACCACTAGTAAAAGGTGATTATTCAACATGGACTTATTGGAAAGCCAATGTGTTTAAAAAACCATATCTTATAGAAAATGAAGGAAGATGGAAAGGCTACCCTAAAAGAAATTCTAATGGCGTTCCTGGGTTTAGTGATCATTTACCGGTTTATACATATCTGATAAAGCAAATCAATTAGAAAAGTTTAATATATAGAAGGTTAGTTGAAAAGCTAACCTTTATCTTTTTTGTATCTTTACCTAAATAAAACATTCCAAATGAGCATACAAAAACCTTTCAATTTAAACCAATGGATTGAAGAAAATAGAGCATTACTAAAACCTCCCGTAGGCAATAAAAATTTATATGTCGATTCAGGTGATTATATTGTAATGATTGTAGCTGGGCCTAATGCACGAAAAGATTATCATTATAATGAGACTGAAGAATTATTCTATCAATTAGAAGGTGAAATAACCGTTTATGTGCAAGACGAAGGTCAAAAAAAGGCCATGACTTTAAAAGCGGGTGACATGTATTTACATCCTGCTAAAGTGCCACATTCCCCTAATCGATCAGCAGGTTCAATTGGTTTAGTAATCGAAAGAAAACGCAATCATTTACCTGTAAAAGATGGATTACTTTGGTTTTGCGACAATTGCAACCACAAACTTCATGAAGTTTATTTTGAATTAAACAATATTGAAGTAGATTTTTTAAAACACTTCAATCATTTTTATAATTCTGAATCCTTACGCACCTGTTCAAAATGTGGTACTGTTATGGAAACCGATCCTCGTTTTGTAACGGAAGAGTAAAAGCTAATTCCTGCTATTCAGTTTAGTTTTCTCGGCTAAATTTTGGTTTTTAAACCTTAAAATGAGCTTCTTTGGTCGCTTTTTTAAGGTAAAAAACCGAAAAGATAGCCTTCAAAAAGCTATCCTTTCTATCAGGGCTAAAAATTCAAATCAATTTCATACATTTGTAAAAATTTAACAAAAACACGTAAAAAAGTTACAATGTCAACAATAGCACAACAGTTTGGAATGCAAGAAGCATTGGAAATATTAGGCGTTAAAGCGACTAATTTAGGAACTTCTACAGGAAGCGAATGGTTTTCAAATGGAACTATCATTGAGAGTTATTCACCTGTAGACGGACAATTAATTGGAAAAGTACAAACTACTACAAAAGAAGATTACGAACGTGTCATGCAAAAAGCATCTGAAGCTTTCAAAACTTTCAGAGCGATGCCAGCACCTCAACGAGGAGAAATTGTTCGTCAATTTGGAAATAAATTAAGAGAATTAAAAGAACCACTTGGAAAATTGGTGTCTTATGAAATGGGTAAATCTTTACAAGAAGGTTATGGAGAAGTTCAAGAAATGATCGATATCTGTGACTTTGCAGTAGGTTTATCACGCCAATTAAACGGACAAGTAATTCCATCGGAAAGACCAGGTCACGTCATGCGTGAACAATGGCATCCTATTGGAATTGTAGGTATTATTTCAGCATTCAACTTTCCAGTAGCTGTTTGGTCTTGGAACACGGCTTTAGCATGGATTTGTGGTGATGTCTGTGTTTGGAAAGCTTCTGAAAAGGCACCTTTATGTTCTATCGCTTGTCAAAATATTATCGCAGGAATCTTAAAAGAAAATAATTTACCGGAAGGTATTTCATGTATTATCAACGGAGATTATACTGTGGGTGAAATGATGACAGCAGACACACGTATTCCTTTAGTTTCTGCTACCGGTTCTACTAGAATGGGAAGAATTGTAGGAGCAAAAGTAGCAGAACGTTTTGGTAAATCCTTATTAGAATTAGGTGGAAACAACGCTATAATTATTACTCCAACTGCCGATTTAAAAGTAGTGGTGCCTGGAGCTGTTTTTGGAGCTGTTGGTACTTGTGGACAACGTTGTACCTCAACCAGACGTTTAATTATTCATGAATCGGTTTACGATACAGTTCGTGATGCCATTGTAGGAGCTTACAAACAAATTAAAATTGGTAACCCATTAGATGAAAAAAATCATGTGGGTCCATTAATTGATAAAGATGCCGTTAACACCTATTTAGCAGCGATTGAAAAAGCGAAATCAGAAGGTGGAAAAGTATTAGTTGAAGGCGGTGTGCTTTCTGGTAACGGTTATGAAAGTGGTTGTTATGTAAAACCGGCTATCATTGAAGCAGAAAATCATTTTGAAATTGTACAACACGAAACCTTTGCACCGGTTTTATACTTAATGAAATACAGTGGCGAAATAGAAAATGCCATCGATTTACAAAATGGTGTGGCACAAGGCTTGTCTTCGTCCATCATGACCAATAGTATGAAAGAAGCCGAAAAATTCTTGTCATTTGCAGGTTCAGACTGTGGAATTGCGAATGTGAACATTGGTACTTCAGGAGCTGAGATTGGTGGTGCTTTTGGTGGAGAAAAAGAAACGGGTGGTGGAAGAGAGTCAGGTTCAGATGCTTGGAAAGTATACATGAGAAGACAAACCAATACCGTAAATTATTCCGATCAATTACCATTAGCTCAAGGAATTAAATTCGATTTATAATTCAACATATAAATTACAATGAGAAAACCCCAGTAACTATTTACTGGGGTTATTAATTTTATATCACACTCCTTAATTTATCAATTTTACTTTTGATAGATCCTACTTCAAACAATCGCAACAATTTAAAAATTAAAGAAGGAATAAAACCCGCATTGGTAATTAAATCTGCTATTTTAGTAACTTTTTGATCCCTAATTAAAATTTGTTCTTGTAATTGAGAGGTATCTAATGGTGCAAGTTGAACTGCAAATTTCCAAGCGCCATTTCTCGCTTCCTGCATACTAAAATCAATTAAAAAAGTATCAACATTTCTTGTCTTTTTTAAAATCCATTTCATAAAAGGCCATACATCAGAAAGTGCAGTTTCTACATTCCCTACCAAGGATGATAAAATATGATTTATCATATTAAAATCGGCTTCTAAATCGTGTATTTCGTCACCTGGTGCCACTTGTGCTGCTGCAATACTTAAATCTAAATTAATATGAGCGTTCATACCTAATAACAAATGTTGCAGTAATACAATCCAAAAATCGGTTGCATATTCAAATGCTACTTGCCAAGAAGTGGAAGGTTTCAATCCCCATTTGTACTCATAATAAGCAGCTATGTAACGGTTTGCAAAGATAACATCGAGTTTTTCCATTCTCGGTCCATTTTGAAACATTCCATTAGCAATCCCTTCTTTTACCTTTTCAGTTACTTTACAATACAAAACAGCAAAGTAACCCATCGTACTTTTTTTAATTAAAGCATCATCAATAATTTCATTTAAAATCAAAATGACCTCATCAATTGTATTCGCTTGTGGTATTTGTTGTGACATGTTGTTTATTTTTAGGCAAAATACTGCTTTTTATCCAATCGTTCAATATCAAAATATATTTTTATATTTGGGCCAATTATTAATATTATTATGGCATTACAAGAAGAATTTGCAAAGCAAGGAATTTGGTTATTTAGATATAGAGGTGTTTTGCCTGTAATTATTTTAATAATAGGAGGATTACTTTTTTTACAAACAGAACTACATCCTGAAACATTTGCTTTAAAGAAAACGGTTTATGAAATTTATTATGAAATGTTTTGTTTAGTAGTAAGTTTATTAGGATTATTCATTCGAATTTTAGTGATTGGGTTTGTACCCAAAAACACTTCTGGAAGAACAGTTGAAAAGCAAGTAGCTGATAGTTTAAACACAACAGGAATGTATTCTTTAGTTAGACATCCATTATACTTAGGGAATTATTTTATGTGGTTAGGGTTAGCCATGCTGCCTGGTAATTTCTGGTTTTTAGTTGCCTTTACATTTATGTATTGGGTTTACTATGAAAGGATTATGTTTTCAGAAGAAAAATTTTTGCGTGGTAAATTTGGTGAAACTTATCTCACATGGTCAGAAAAAGTTCCTGCATTTGTTCCTGATTTTAAAAATTATAAAAAGCCAAATCTCACTTTTAGTTGGAAAAAAGTAATTCGTAAAGAAATTACTGGAATTTTTCTATTATTTCTATTCTTTTTCTTTTTTGATTATTTAGGTGTTTTAACTAAAAACGAAACCAAACTTAACCCTTTTTTATTATATAGTTTAATTACTTTGACAATAGCTATAGT
>NZ_LR733556.1:2028820-2212414 GCF_902506265.1 Flavobacterium sp. 9AF
CTATTATTCTTTTCACTGTTCTTAAGGAACCATCAGTGATTGAAACTAAGTAAATTCCACTTTGCACATTAATTAAATTAATATTTTGATCAAAGCTTCCTGTATTAGAAAATGATTTCTTAAACACTTCTCTACCGCTTATATCATAAACATTAATATTTATATCATTTGTAGTATGTGAAATGAATTTAACATTAAAATTACCATTATTAGGGTTTGGATATAACATAAAATTCTCCAATTCAAAATTCTCATTAGCTAATGCTTGAACAGAACAAATATTTAGACTCCAACTATTAATTGATCCTCCATCCTGATTAAACGCATCTTGTATCTTTAAAGACCAATTACCTACCGAATTTTGTCCGTTGAAAGCAGAAAGTGCTTGTGCAGGTATTCTTGTTCCAGTTAAAGTCGGGACAGTTGTATTACAAGTTATAGCTGTTCCAGAATCATCAAAAGTGGCATTAATGTCATCTCTTGAAGTACATACGCTTGCAAATAAAGTAATTTCTGTACCTGAAGGGCTAATTAACGATGCGGTTAAATCACTCACATATGTATGCGAGATATTTATTGTTACGTTTACATCAGAAATAGTTCCACCAGAAGGAATGTTTAAAGTTGAATATACTGTAGGTGCTCCTGATGAAGGTATGGTAACAGGTACATTTGTAGATGAAGTTGATGCACATGATACGATACCAGTAGTAAATTTAGATATACTTGATAAATTTCCTGTACAAGTAGCATTCTTTGCTTGCACTCTCCAAAAATAATTTGTTCCTTGACTTAATCCATTAAGTGTATAAGAATTTGTAGTAACATTCCCTGAGCTTATAATGTTTGTAAATCCATTATCTGTTGCGACTTGAACATCGTAAGATGTTGCTGCTGGACTTGGATTCCATACTAAATTAATGCTTGTATTAACACCATTGGCATTATTTGCTGGTGTAGCTAATATTACAGGACTAACACCTATATAGAGATAAAAAGGAACAGTCTTTGTAGTAGAACCTGAAGTAGCATTAACTAATATTTGGTAACTTCCTGCAGCTACTGCATTCAAATTACTCAATGTTAACGTTATATCACCATTTGAAGTAGCAGTTGTTGAACTAAAATTCATTGTAGCCCCTGCTGGCACACCTGTAGCAGAAAAAGTAGTTGTAGCACTAAAACCTCCTAAAGCTGCATAATCAAAAGTATAAGTAACTGTGGTAGGATTACAAGCTAAAATGTTTTGAGTTCCTTTAAAAGACACAGAAAAACTTGAAGGCGGTGAAGTTATAGAAAAATTTGTGTTAGAGATATCATAAAAAACTTGTTCATTTCCTTTTACCATTACTCTTTTATTTGTTCCAATACTATTAGCTGGAGCAGTAACTATTTCTGATCCATCATTGGGCACTTTACTAGCCAACAAAATTGGATAAGTTAGCCCTCCATCATTTGATAAATAAATATCCACAAATGGAGTATTTACACCATTTGAAGTAGTACCAGCTACATCCCAAGTTACCGTTTGATTAGAACCTGCCACCCATGAAACTGCTGTATTGGGTGATGTAACTACAAATGGACCTGCTATCTCGTTTACAGTTATTATTGTATCATCAAAACCAGTCTGCCCTTGACCTGCAACATTATCTCTTGCAGTTAATCTGAATTTTAAAGTTCTCGCAACCGAACTTAAAGCTTCTGCTGTAACTTCCAATCCATTTGTGGTTTGGCTATTAGCAATAGTAGAAGTTATAATTGGAAAATGTCTTACAGGCACAGATAAATCAGGATAACAAACCCAATTAGGTCCATTCGTTTTAGTTGCAGAAGCTGCACTAGCCGCACCTGTATTGCCTGTAGCATTGTCAAATTCTTCCCAAGTATAAGTCAAACCTAATGCACCACCCGCATCTGTTGCAGATCCAGTCAGTACAAAAGGCGTACTTTTAGGAATTATATAATCTGGACCTGCATTTACAACAGGTGCAGAATGAGTAATCGATACAGTAGTTGGACATGTTTTTCCTACCATATTAGCCTGAACTTGTGCAATACTTGCTGAATGGAATACATCTATAGAATGTAAATGTGTATCAAAATTTGTAATTCCAGCATAACCCATAATTGTAACGCCAGAACCAACTTCCATATTTACACCAGAACCTTCATTTCCGTGTGTGAAGGTATGATTTGCACCAAATTGATGACCTAATTCATGAGCCACAAAATCAATATCAAAATTATCTCCTACTGGAATTCCGTCAAGTGGTGATGTATAACCACTTCCTTTCTGATTGTTGATACAAACACACCCTATACATCCTGCATTTCCGCCACCACCTGTTGCTCCAAATAAATGTCCTACATCATAATTAGCTTCACCAATTACTGAAGTTAAAGTAGCTTGTAATTCCCCATTCCAATTACCTAAATTGGTAGCAGGAGAATATGGGTCTGTCGAAGCATTATAATATATAACATTATTATTGGTTGCAATAATATTCATATGAATTGCAAAATCTCTTTCAAATACACCATTAACTCTAGTCATAGTAGCATTAAATGCTGCATTTACTAATCCAACATTTACTGAACTTGTTGCTCCAAAATAATTTGCATACTCTGCTGTACAAGACAACGCTAATCTAAAATTTAGTAATGTACCCGTACTTGAACGGCCATTTATGTCAAAATCTGAAAAATTAGATTTAGATAGTTTATTTGCAAATTCTTGTTCTTTTGTTGTACAAGTAAATGGCAACTTACCTTTTACTCTTGACGAATTATATACAGCATATGTAATCCTATCTTCTGAATAAGGTTCCATAAATTCCGTTCCTTTATCTGCTCTAAAAACCATAGTTTGAATACCTTTAGGATCAATACTCATTCTTAAAGTAGCACGAGGATCGTCTATTCCATTTCCTGCATAGGATCTGATTTCAGGAAATTGAGCTTGCAATATGGGATCAAAATTTGAAGCTTCAAAAATTTCAAAGCGTTCTAATGTGCCTTGAACGTTTGGTAAAGTGATAATAATACCTTTTTCATTTCTTGAAAGCCTATCAGGAGCATTTTTAAGTAATTGTTTAAAAGTATTTAAATCTAAGTCTATTAAAACAAATGATTCTGGAAATGACTGCCTTTGAACTGTCTTATTTTTGGTAATATTTTTATTGGAAACTTTTTCCCAAGGCACTTTTATTTGTGAAAAAGAAAGATTCACAAATAAAAGAAAAAATAGAGGAAGTAATAATTTTTTCATAATATATTATAAAATTTGTTTTGTTTATAACAAATATAACAATAATTTAATGCTATTTTAAGATTTTTTACGTGAAAAATTAAGGTGACAATATTTAAAAAAATAGTTTAAATTGCGAGAAATTAAAAAACCAAAAAAATTAAATCTTAATGAAAAAAATAACTTTACTATTATTATTGTTGTCTTTGAGTTTAAATGCACAAATTAAAAAACAACAAACTAAATCATTTGGAAAAAAAATTGATGATGTAAAACGTTCACCTAGTGGTCACATAAAATGTGCTTCTGTAGAATATGAAGAACTTTTAAGACAAAACAACCCTAAAAGATTGAACGACCAAGAATTCGAAAATTGGTTAGCTCCATTAGTAGAAAAATATAAAAATGATCCTACTTATCGATCAGAAACGGGTGGCATCATTACGATACCAGTTGTTGTACATGTAATTCACAATGGAGATGCATATGGTTCTAATGAAAACATTCGTGACGAACAAGTAGAATCTCAAATTACAGTTTTAAATCAAGATTTTAGAAGAATGGCAGGCACACCAGGTTTTGGAATAGGTGTAGACACCCAAATTCAATTTGCGCTTGCAAAAGTAGACCCTAATGGCAACCCAACTAACGGTATTGATAGGATTAACTTATGTAGAGAAGATTGGAATGCGGGAACAAATAGTGCTACATTAGCACTTGTAAATGCTGAAATTAAACCACAAACAATTTGGAATGCAACAGATTATTTAAATATGTGGTCTGTTAATTTTGGTTCTTTAGGCTTATTAGGTTACGCGCAATTTCCTAGCTCATCAGGTTTAGCAGGATTAAATCCATCTGGTGGTGCTGCAAATACTGATGGCGTTGTGTCTAACTATGGTACATTTGGTTCTCGCTCTATTTATCCTGCTGGAAATTATGTTGGAACTCAATACGACAAAGGTAGAACAATGACTCATGAGGTTGGTCATTGGGTAGGATTAAGACATCTTTGGGGTGATGGCGATTGTAATTCTGATGATTATTGTAATGATACTCCAAATTGTGACGGAGATTATTATGCAGGTGCTAATACTGGAGGCTGTATTGCTCCAAT
Source organism: Flavobacterium sp. 9AF (assembly GCF_902506265.1). Classification (GTDB taxonomy): domain Bacteria; phylum Bacteroidota; class Bacteroidia; order Flavobacteriales; family Flavobacteriaceae; genus Flavobacterium. The sequence goes on from NZ_LR733556.1 coordinate 2,033,188, forward strand.
ACAATGTTCTGGAACAAGACAAATTCAAAACTACATGGACTATTCTGACGATAGCTGTATGAGTATTTATACTCAAAATCAAAAAGATAGAATGGTTGCCGTTTTTAATAATTCTCCAAGAAGAGTCTCTTTAAAAACATCAACTAAAGACATTGCTATTCCTTTATTTGCTAATGATGCAGAAATTAAAATCGAGAATGCTTGTGACGCTGTTTCAACATGTACAAATCCAAATGGAGGATTACCTTTAAAAGTGATTTCTTTATATAATAGAGGAACTTCAACTTTAACTACAGCTTCAATCAGTTATAATATTAATGGAGGAACTACTTACACTAATAATTGGTCTGGTTCATTGGCACCAAATAAATTTATTTACATAACATTAGCAAACACTGCGATTAATGGCACCCTAAATGCGTCAATTACAGCAGTAAATGGAGCAACAGATCAAAGAACAACAAATAATAACGCTTCTAAAACATTTAGCAATACTAATAGTACGCCATTAGACAATTATACTTACACTTCATATACATTTAATTTAATAGGTGACCCATTTGGTGCTGAAATAACTTGGCAATTAACAAACCAATCTGGCATGACATTATATTCTGGTGGACCATATACAAATCAACTTAACTCTGGAACACAAAATCTTATTACAAATCAAATATGGAATTTACCTGCAAACGGTTGTTATACTTTTACTATATTTGATTCTTTCGGTGATGGAATGGCAGGTAGCTCAACTGGTGGAGTTTCTAATAATGATGCTGGTAGCTGGACTATTAAGGCTAATAGTGGCGCAGTTACTATCGCATCAGGCGGAGGCAATTATGGAGACAGCGAATCTTATCTGTTTTCTAACAATGCCTTGAATTCTGAAAGTTTTGATTTATTGAATTCTATTTCATTATATCCTAATCCAACTAACTCAATTTTAAACATTAGCATTCCAGTTGAACTTAATTATCCCGCTAATTATGAAATTTACAACAATTTAGGTCAAGTTATTAAGTCTTCAAATATTAATAGTTCAGATTTACAAATAAATACTTCAGAATTCACTAATGGGATTTATTTTATAAAAATGAATTTTGAGAACAATTCTAAAACATTACGCTTTATTAAAAATTAATTTTATAATATAAAGAATAATTTAAGCGGATTGATAAATTTTATCAGTCCGCTTTTTTTAACTGAACTTTAAAATACTTATTTTTGCTAGAAATATTTCACCTTGAACGTTTTTAATTCTATTTCTTCATTTACCAGTACTGCAAAAACTATTGTTACAATAGGAACTTTTGATGGAGTTCATATAGGACACAAAAAAGTACTTAAGAAGCTCCAAACTATAGCAAAAGAAAAAAATGCCGAAAGTACAATTCTTACTTTTTTTCCACATCCAAGAATGGTTTTACAGCAAGATTTAAACATAAAACTTTTAAATACTATTGAAGAAAAAAAAGAATTACTCTCTAAATATGATATTGATAATTTAATTATTCATCCTTTTGACAAAACTTTTTCAAGACTTACAGCAGAAGAATTTGTCAAAAATATCTTAGTAGATCAATTAAATATTTGTTCAATAATTATTGGTTATGATCATCGTTTTGGAAGAAATAGAACTGCGACTATTTCAGATTTAATTGATTTTGGTATAAAATATAATTTTGATGTAAATCAAATAACAGCAAAAGAGATTGATGAAATAACTGTTAGTTCAACTAAAATTAGAAATGCACTTTTGGAAGGAAATATTCAAATTGCAAATGATTTTTTAGGCTATCCTTATTCTTTAAATGGAACTGTCATTGAAGGAAAAAAAATTGGAAGAACAATTAACTTCCCCACAGCTAATATTAATGTAAAAGAAGAATATAAACTAATACCTCAAAATGGAGTTTATATTGTTTCTGTTGAAGTTGATAAAGTAACATTTTTTGGAATGATGAATATAGGTAATAATCCTACTGTTACATCAACTTTTCAAAGTATTGAAGTACATATTTTCGATTTTAATGAAGATATCTATGGTAAGCAAATAACGATACATTTTCTCGAAAGAATTAGAAATGAAAATAAATTTAACTCTCTTGACGATTTAAAATCTCAACTTGAGAAAGATAAAATTTTCGCATTATCAAGAATAAACAAAAATAAATAAGTATCAATGAATAAGATGCTTTTTAAAAATACTGATATAGCTCCATTAGTTGTTTTTAGAATATTTTTTGGATTTTTAATCGCTTGTGAGAGTTTTGGTGCTATAATTACGGGTTGGGTAAAAAATGTATTAATTGCACCAAAATTCACTTTCAGTTTTATTGGTTTTGAATGGTTACAACCTTTATCTGGTAATGGAATGTATTACTATTTCGCCATTATGGGATTAATGGGCATTTTCATCATGATAGGCCTACGATATACTTTTAGTATGTTATCATTCACATTATTATGGTCGGGTGTTTATTTTATGCAAAAGACATCTTATAACAATCATTATTATTTGCTTATGATTATAAGCTTTATGATGATTTTTTTACCTTCAAATCATTATAAATCTTTGGATGTAAAGCTAGGTTACCTATCTGAAAAGCAAACAATCCCTTATTGGATATATTTGATTTTTATAATTCAAATTTCTATTGTTTATTTTTATGCTTCTTTGGCAAAGATATATCCAGATTGGCTAGATGGCACCTTCACTAAAAATCTATTACAAGGCGCAACAAATCGTACATTTTTTTTAAAATTATTTGCTGAAAAATGGTTTTACTTATTCATTGCATATGCAGGAATATTATACGATTTATTAATAATCCCTTTTTTATTATTTAAAAAAACTAGAAATATAGCTTTAATTGCTTCTTTAGTTTTTCATTTATTTAATGCTGTAGTATTACAAATTGGAATTTTCCCCTTTTTTGCATTAAGTTTTGCTCTTTTTTTCTACGAGCCTTACAAAATAAGAAAATTGTTTCTTAGGAATAACACGACAACTACATTTTCTGAAAATTATGATTATAGAAATAAAAGACTATTTTTCTTCTTTTTTCTCCCTTTTTTATGCCTACAATTACTTTTACCCTTACGTCACTATTTTATAAAAGGAGATGTATTATGGACTGAGGAAGGACATCGATTAAGCTGGAGAATGATGTTAAGAGAACGAAGCGGTAATATCTCCTTTAAAATAATTAATAATACTACCAAAGAAACAACCCTATATAATTACCATAAAAATCTTACTCACAAACAGGCTGCGCAACTTCCTACAAAACCAGATTTTATTTGGCAATATTGTCAAAAAATAAAAGAAGAATATCATGACAAAAACATATCTATATATATAACCTGTTCAAATTCTATTAATAGAAAATCTTATCATCCTTTAATCAAACCAGAATATGATATGGCAAAAGCCAAATGGAATTATTTTTCTCACAATGAATGGTTAACTCTTTACAATATAGAATGATTTAACATTTGATTTTCAGTTATTTATGTTTTTTTTAGTTATCTTTATATAATTAAATTGACATTTTATGAAAAACTCAATCGAAATTAAAAATGGCTTCCTAATTTTTCTAGGAATAGGTTTGTTCTTTCTTATTATGGATGTTTTAGGATTTGCAGATAAGAATTATTTAAGAATTTTCAATGCAGTAATTGTATTATATGGGATAAATAAAACCATTAGATTTAATCTAAATCACGGTCATTCGGATTATTTAGAAAACCTAATTTCTGGTTTCAAAACAGGAGTTATTGGTGTGGTATTAGGTATTATAGGGCTAATTATTTTTATATATTTAAAAGGTGGAGAATCCTATTTATCTAAGCTTTCAGATACTTTCTTCTTTGTGGGTAAAACCAATATTATCAAATATTCTACGGCATTATTATTTGAAGGTATCGCTTCTAGTTTAATTGGTTCCTTCGCATTAATGCAATACTGGAAAGATATTGTTTTAAATTCAAAATATTAATTGACTTATATTTCTTTTAGTTTTCAAAACTAATTCCCTACTTTTGAAGACTAAAAGAAATTTAATGAATACTATTAGATACAATTGGACAAAAGAAGAAATAATCGCTATCTATAATAAACCTTTAATGGATTTATTATATGAAGCTGCAACAATACATAGACAATTTCACAATCCAAATGTTGTACAAGTTTCTACTTTATTATCTATAAAAACAGGTGGATGTCCAGAAGATTGCGGGTATTGTCCACAAGCTGCAAGATATCACACAAACATTGAAGGAAATGATTTAATGTCAGTTTCTCAAGTAAAAGCACAAGCTTTAAGGGCTAAAGCATCAGGTTCATCTAGAGTATGTATGGGTGCAGCATGGAGAAATGTTAAAGACGGTCCCGAATTTGATCAAGTTTTAGAAATGGTTAGGACAATCAATAAGCTTGACATGGAGGTTTGTTGTACTCTAGGAATGATTACTGAAAATCAAGCAAAACGTTTAGCAGAAGCGGGTTTATATGCTTACAATCACAATTTAGACTCTTCAGAAGAATATTATAAAGAAATTATTTCAACAAGAGGTTATGAAGATCGTTTGCAAACTATAGATAATGTTAGAAAAACTAACGTTACTGTTTGTAGTGGTGGTATTATAGGAATGGGAGAAAGTATTGAAGACAGAGCTGGCATGCTAGTTGCATTAGCTTCATTAAACCCTCAACCTGAATCAGTACCAATTAATGCTTTAGTTGCTGTAGAAGGAACTCCTTTAGAAAATGAAAAGCCTGTTGAAATTTGGGACATGATACGCATGGTTGCAACAACTAGAATCGTAATACCAGAAACTCAAGTTAGATTATCTGCAGGCAGAACTCAAATGAGTAGAGAAGGACAAGCCATGTGTTTCTTTGCTGGAGCAAATTCAATTTTTGCTGGAGATAAATTATTAACTACTCCTAATCCAGATGTTAATGAAGATATGAAAATGTTTGAATTATTAGGACTTACTCCTCAGAAGCCTTTTATTAAAAAAATGCAACCTCAAACTGTAGAAGCTGAAGACTCTGAATATTCAAGTCTTGGAGAAAAACCAAAATGGTCAAGACCAAGTCATGTAATTGAGAGAAATGTTGAAGCATCGCAAAAAAGTAAATAAAGTTTTCATAAATTTTTAAATTTTTGATAACATTTAAATAAATTTGCTCTAAGTAAACTTAGAGCATTTTTTATGTCTTCATTACATTTAACTGAAATTGAACGTGTAGAAACTATTTCAAAAGAAGATTTTTACACAAACTATGTAAAAAAACAAAAGCCATTAGTTATAGAAAAATTAACTACAGATTGGCCTGCTTACTCAAAATGGAATTTAGAATATATTAAAAATATTGCTGGAGATAAAACGGTTCCATTGTATGATGATAGACCTGTATCTTACAAAGATGGTTTTAATGAAGCGCATGCAAAAATGAAAATGAACGACTATATAGATTTGCTTCAATCAAAACCGACAAATTATCGCATTTTTTTGTATAATTTAATGAAAGAAGTTCCTACTCTTCAAAATGATTTTAAATGGCCTAAAATTGGCCTAAAATTAGTTAAACAATTACCCATGTTGTTCTTTGGAGGTGAAAATTCTAAAGTCTTTATGCATTTCGACATTGATTATTCAAATATCTTACATTTTCATTTTCATGGTATTAAACAATGTGTTTTATTTGAACCCAACCAAACTCCGTATTTATATAAAGTACCTTATTCATTAATTTCAAGAGAAGATATCGATTTTGACAATCCAAATTTTGATAAATTTCCAGCTTTAAAAAAAACTAAGGGTCTGATTTGTAATCTAAAACACGGAGAAATGCTATATATGCCGGAAGGTTATTGGCACTATATGAAATATGTTACTCCTGGATTTTCGATGAGTTTAAGAGCTTTTCCAAGAAAACCTGTCAATTTAATAAAAGCAGTCTATAATGTGTTTTTTATGCGTTATTATGATAATTTTATGCGCAAAAGAAAAGGACAAGCTTGGATAGACTATAAAAATGAAAAAGCCATTTTAAATACAAATAAAAATATTTAACAAAAAAGCCACTTTTAAAAGTGGCTTTTCTGCTATTTACTCATTTCTACAAAATACTTGTAAAAAAGTGGAATAGTTTCAATTCCTTTTAAATAATTAAATATTCCAAAATGTTCATTTGGTGAATGGATAGCATCGCTATCTAATCCAAATCCCATTAAAATTGTTTTACTTTTTAATTCTTTCTCAAATAAAGCTACAATAGGAATACTTCCTCCTGAACGAACAGGAATGGCAGGCACACCAAATGTTTCAGTGTAAGCTTTATTTGCTGCTTGATAACCTATACTATCTATAGGTGTAACATAACCTTGTCCTCCATGATGTGGTTTCACTTTTACTTTTACAGCTTTTGGAGCAATACTTTCAAAATGCTTCTTAAATAAATCTGTTATTTCTTCCCAATCTTGATTTGGAACTAAACGCATAGATATTTTAGCATAAGCTTTACTTGCAATAACTGTTTTTGCTCCTTCACCTGTATAACCACCCCAAATACCGTTTACATCTAATGTTGGACGTATAGAATTTCTTTCGTTAGTAACATAACTCTCTTCACCATATACATCATCAATATCCAATGCATTCTTATATTTTTCTAATGAAAAAGGAGCTTTAGCCATTTCGGCTCTTTCTTCATTAGATAGCTCTTCTACTTTATCATAAAACCCTGGAATGGTAATATGATTATTTTCATCATGAAGAGAAGCTATCATTTTCGATAATATGTTAATTGGATTAGCTACAGCACCACCATATAAACCAGAATGCAAATCTCTATTTGGACCAGTAACTTCAACCTCAACATAGCTTAAGCCACGTAAACCTGTAGTAATTGAAGGCTGTGAATTTGAAATCATCCCAGTATCAGAAATTAATATTACATCATTAGCTAGTTTTTCTTGATTTCGTTCAACAAACCAACTTAAACTTTTTGAACCTACTTCCTCTTCTCCTTCGATCATAAACTTCACATTACAAGGTAAGCAATTATTTTTAATCATATATTCAAATGCCTTAACGTGCATATACATTTGCCCTTTGTCATCACAAGCACCTCTTGCAAAAATGGCTCCTTCTGGATGCAAATCAGTATTTTTTATTATGGGTTCAAATGGAGGAGAGTTCCATAAATCGATTGGATCGGCTGGTTGTACATCATAATGTCCATAAATAAGTACTGTAGGTAAATTAGTATCTATAATTTTTTCTCCATACACAATTGGATATCCAGGTGTCTCGCAAAGTTCTACAAAATCACACCCTGCTTTTTCAAGACTAGTTTTAACCGCTTCTGCTGTCATGATTACATCATGCGAAAAAGCACTATCAGCGCTAACTGAAGGTATTTTTAACAATTCGATTAATTCATTTATAAATCGCTCTTTATTCTCTTCGACGTATTCTTTTATGTTTTTCATTATCTAATTTGGTTTGTAAGCCAAAGTTACAAAATAATATAATCAAAAAAAATGAGTTGTTATTTCTAACAACTCATTCATATTAAAATTCTACGCGATTAAAAAATAATTTTTTTACTAATCACTTGACCATTAGTTAATGTAACTTTGACAATTAATCCTTGATTTCTTACTTCTAAACTATTTACCGAAAAATTCTTATTATTTATGCTTTTTTCATTTAACAAATTTCTACCTAATACATCATAGATACTAATTGATTTGATAATTTCTTTTTCACTATTAACAAAAATTGTATTGTTTTGAGTATAAAGAACAATCGCATTTTCATTTATAAAAACATCTGTATTTAAAGTTACATTTTTATATACTATTTCAAAACGATCTTCAAATGTTCCAACTTGAGAATTAAACGAGTAGGATGTTTGCGTAATATCATGGATTACATTTGTATATTTATCTTTTATATATATAGTTTGTGAATCAAATAATCCGTCTTTATTCTCTAGACTAATTGAGTACATTCCTGGAATTTCGACTTTTAATCCTAGGTTAACAATATCATTATCATCAAAAGGCAAACTTCTTCCTTGTATAACATATTCTTCATTATTAATAATACTATAAATATAAGTACTATTAACATTATCTAGTGTTTTTCCATCAATCAAGTTATCAAAACCTAGAGTAGCGCCATCTATATAACCAACTAATATTTGATTATATGAATTTGTATCATTATTTAAATTCAACCAAAATCTATGTAGATTAGTATTTGTAGAACTCTTAAAGAATTGAGTACTTGTAGAAGCATTTACTCTTTGAAAATTAGTAAATGTAGCACTACCAAAATCATAAGCTCTAACAAAGAAACCTTGGCCAGTTTGAATAATCCCATTTGGCGCACTACCACCAGCCGCAGCCGCAGTACCTCCAAGTTTTGTATAAGAAGCATAATTATTAACTGGATAAACACCAGCACTTGCAGCTGCTGTATGGGTCCAAAAATACAATGCTCCAACTGTGGTTGCATTATCTTCCATAAATCTTGAAGCATCTATAGGTGATGCATACGGATTACCAATCAAATTATATCCTTTTCCTAAACTTGTAACTAAGTTCCCGTTATAAGGTACTCCATCATATTGTCCATTATAAACTGCTGGAATAGTTGCAGACCAATTATTATCTACTCGAATCATATATCCTTTTCCAGAAGCAAAGTTATTAGTTGGACTAACAGATTGATAAGCCGTTGGTGTAGTAGTTCCAGTATATAAATATTCGTAAAAACGAGTAGGCACCGTATTTGGAGAAAAATCTAATAATTGTTGTCCAACAACTGGTGAAGCCCATGCTGTATAATCTAGACGAATCATTGGCGTTGAACTTTTCTCTACAATTATATTCCCCGAATTTACTGCACTAGCATCAATTTGTCTTAAAGCACCATTGTTTTTTACCGTAAGTGATCCTCCAGAATTTACAACAACTTCATTTGTTACTATCAAGGTATTTCCAGCTGATACGATTACGCTTGCTCCTGTATTTACAATTACAGAACATGCTTCAATATTAGAACTTAAAGTATAATTGCCATCAAAAATAGCTACCACATTCTTTAAAGGAACACCATTTGACCAAGTAGAACCATTCCAAGTTGTTGCAATAACACCACATGCATTAGGCGATTCTTCAATTGTTGTTTGAGTTGTACAAATTTCAAAAGTTAAAGAATTAAGTGTCCCTGTATCTCCTTGATATCCATCTACAGCTAAAAATGACCAAGTTCCATTTGCAAGTTTTCCATTATACACATTAAATGTAGAAGACGGTTGATATGTACCTGGCCCTAATATAGTATTAGTATTTCCAGAACATGGTATAGCAGTTGCAGCCTGTGAATCTAAACTAATATTATTAAAACCATTTTGGTTTGTACACACTCCATTTACATATAAAACTTGGGTTCCATCCGGGTGATTAAGAGCTAAAACTACATCTTGTATATATGTATGGCTTACATTTAAATTAAGAATATTCACATCTGAAATAGTTCCTGACATAACAGGAACATTGGTCGTAAAACCTACAACAGTTCCAAAACCGCCACCAGCTTGTCCATCTGGAATGGATAAATTAGGTGTAAAAGGATATTGATTACATGTAGTCGTAGTAGTTACTGTATATCCAATAGCAAAATCATTCGTATTAATTGCATAAAAATCATTCCCTGTTGGCTCAATTAAAATCCTACAATAAGGTGAAGCAACATTTGGTATAGTAACACTTTGAGTTCCATCATTTGGAGTATTACTTACTAAAGTTATTGGAAAAGTTTGTCCACCATCGGTCGAAAGTTTAATATTCACATTCGCAGCACCAGTCATAGTATTAGTACTATTTACTGACCAAGTTATCGTTTGTGAAGAACCTTGTGTATAAGAAATACCTGAAGTATTCTGAGAAGTTACCAAGAAAGGTCCTTTAGTTCTATCAAAAGTAACTACAATATTTGCACTTTTGTTATTTCCACCTCCTGGACGATTATCTCGAACGGTCATTTTAAAATTTAATATTCTATTGGCACTTGGGTTATTTGGAATAATTTCCCATTGATTTCCAGTAATACCATTAGCTATATGGTCTTGCATTCTAGGAAAATATCTAATACCATTATTTTTAGGCATAAAAGATCTAAAATTTGCTCCATTGGTTTTTGTTTCTGAAGGATAGGAAGCAGCAGCACCAACAGTAGTAGCATCGTCAACCTGTTCCCAACAATAGGACAATACATCTCCTGCATCGACATCAGTAGCTGTTCCTATTAATTTAAACGCAGTTCCTCTAGGCAATGTTTTGGTTGCTATAGTGCTTGGTACAGGCACCGCATTTGAAGTTGCAATTATAGTAGGACAGGATTTACTCTTAATATTGGTTGTAATTTGCTGAATTGAACCCGCATGAAAAATTGGAATTGAATGATTTGCTACATCTGTAGCTCCAGTTATTCCAGCATATCCCATAATGGTTACTCCAGAACCTGGCTCCATATTAACTGAATTATTTTCTGCACTATGAGAAAAAGTGTGATTTCCTCCTAGTTGATGACCAATTTCATGAGCCACGTAATCTACATCAAAATTATCACCAAAAGGTATTCCATCTCCTGGTGAAGTATAACCACTTCCTTTATACGCTACTGGATATACTTGAGGGTCACCTGGATATGTAGTTGTTGATTGATCATCACTACATACACAACCTATACATCCTGCGTTACCACCTCCACCAGAAGCTCCAAATAAATGGCCTATATCAAAACTGGCATTTCCCAACACACTACTAAGTGTATTCATTAATTGTAAATTCCATGGATCCATATTAGTTGAAGGGGAATATGGGTCAGTTGCTGAATCATAATAAATTACATCTGTTGTATTAGCTATTAATTGCATGGTACAATTAAAATCCATTTCGAATAAAGCATTTACACGCGTGTAAGTTGCATTAAAAGCTGCTAACACTAAATTAACTTGTGCTGCAGTAGTTGCACCAAAATAATTAGCATATTCACCAGTACAAGATTGAGCCATTCTGAATACTCTTAAATTAGAATCATCAGCATCTCTATTTGTATTATCCAACACTCCTTTAGGATTACCAAATTTGCGTACTGCCTCATCAGTGGAACAAATAAAATCTCCATCTGCTTTTTTAGATTTAGCTCTATCAAAAACAATTATTGTTTTATAATCCTCCGAAATTGGATCAATAATATAGGTTCTTTGTTCAGATCCAGATCGTATAAGCGCGCTTATACCATTATAAGGTGAAATACTAAATCGTATTGTATTTGAAGGATTTGATACTCCTTGACCTGCATAAGATTTGATTTCAGGGAATTTCAATTGCAAATCGCTTTCAAATGTTGATGCTTCTACAATTCGATATTGTTCTAAAATACCTTCTGGGTTAGGGATAGAAACAATCACCGAAGAAATACCAAAAAAATTTTCTCTTTTAGGTACATTCACTAAACTTGTTTTGAATCTTTGATAATCAAATTCAAATAATTTATATTCAGAAGGCCATGATGATCTTCTAATTTTTCCTAATTTATCTAAATTAGTATTTGCTATATTTTTCCAACTATTTTCTTTTTGGGAAAAAATTTGTAAAAACGAAAAACATAAGGTTAATAACAGTAATTTTTTTCTCATCTTTTGTTAAGGTTATAAATAGTTTAGGTTAATTGAAAAAAACAAATATAAAATTATTTTAATATTTTTAACTATTTTAAACAAAAAAACCGCTTAAAAGCGGCTTTTTTTAAGTAATTTCTTATTTATAATATTAATAAATTATTTTTTTAGTTATTGTTACTTCATTATCTAATTCTACTTTTATAATTAATGGACTGTTATTCTTCATCAACCCATTAATTATAACACTTGTATTAGTATTGTTTTTTTGGCTAGCAATTCTTCTTGCTAAAATGTCGTATACTTCAACAGATTTTATGCTTTTATTGGATAAAGATTTTATTTCAATAGATTGCTCATTTAGGATAAAAGAAAAATCATTTTGATTTTGGAATGTATCATTAGAAAGTGTTGCATTAGTATATCTCAAAACAAATCTATCGTTAAATGTTCCCACGACAGAATTAAATGTATATGGTGAAACTTTTAAATCATGGATTACATTTAAATACAAATCTTCTAAATAAATCTCTTGTTGATCAAAAAGACCATCAATTGCAAAAACACCAATAGAATTTAATCCTGATTTTACTATCTTAACTCCTAAAGAAACTTTGTCATTAACTTCAAATGGAAATCTTCCTTGAATATCCATTTTTTTATCATTAATAATAGAATATATTGACGCTTCAGATGAGGCTAATTTTACAGCATCATACATTCTGTCATGTCCCATAGTAGCACCATCTAAATAGCCAATTAAAGTCCTTGATGTTTTATTTGTTTCTGTAGTTAAATCCAACCAAATTCTACTTTTTGCACTTGCATTTGCGGTTCTGTAAAACTGACTATTATCATAGGCTCTATTTCTCAATGAATTATTAAAAATTACATTACTACTAGCAGTAGCGCCATCATTCATAATTGTAAAAAAACTTTGCCCACCTGCTACAAAACCATTAAAAGAAGATGGTCCTGCGCTTGCTCCAGTACTATTATAAATTATATAATCGTTTACAGTATAATTAGATTGATAACTAGCATAAAAAGGATTTTGGATAGCTGATGAAGGTGAAGTACCGTGAGTCCAAATTCGAATTGCTCCTTCAATATTAGTGTTTAATGTAAGAAAATCTATGGCGTTAATAGAAGATGGATATGGATTTCCAACTAAATTTAAATTATCATCTAAATTTGTAATTACTATTCCATTATTTCCTGCATAATCTGCACCTGTGTAATTTCCTCTTTGAATAGTGGTTGAAAAAACTCCGTTTCTTGGAATTCCATTAAAAGATCTAGATAAAACACCTCTCATAATATATCCAACACCGGGTTGCATCGCCGTACCTAATGATGATGTCCAATACCCAATACCTCCATTTGGATTAGTTAAAATTGGATTCCACACATACACATTTCCTGTAGCAGGAGTGTTGATAACATCTACAGGTGAAGACCAATATACATAGTCTAAAGAACCTCCTGTTGTAGTTCTCTCATATGTTATATTTCCTGTATTAACCCCTAAATCATTGACTTGAATTAAAGAACCGCTATTTAAAACGCTCATAGCTCCATCAACAGTCAAATTATTATTTACTTGAATAAAATCATTAGCATTAATGGTCACCGTTTTACCTGATTCAACATTTAAATTACCTGTAGCTATTAAATCATTAGATATATTAGTAGCAAAATTATTATTCAACACAACATTGTAGAATATTTCTGTCCCAAGCGGTGTTACTGAATTAATTATCTGATCTGTAGCTCCCCTGAAAATTATCGTTCCATTTCCTTCTTCAAATGCGGTCTCGCTACTATTATTAGTCCAGTTTCCATGTAGGAAAATTTTCCCATCCATAGTTCCAGCATTAGAGTCGTCCATATCTAAGATTCCTGTATTGTCTATTAACAAATTACCATATACTTCTAAAGCATTATTCGTGTTACCTAAAATTTCTACTTTACTTCCAAGAATATCCATATTTTTACAAACAGCCAAATCAGAGTAAATATCGGAATAAGTTGCAGTATAATCTATTCTTGCTACATTAGTTGCTGAAGCATTTACCAAAACATCTGTAGTCGCATTTGGAACCACAAGACCTGACCAATTTGCACAGTTAAACCAATTTGTATCAACCCCTCCTACCCATTGCCCTGATGGATTACTTGGACCTATATTAAATGTTCTACCTGCACTAGTTGCCACATTATTGGTAGGATTAAGATTATATCTTCCTGTACCTAAAGTCCAATTATTCCCAACATCTGCTACAGCATTAATAATTTGGTAAATAGAGGCTAAACCATGTTCTTTATCATTCTCATAATAACCACTTACTGCACTTGTACTAATACTCTCAACATTAAAACAAGTTAATGCTGCTGGCAATCTAGATTCTCTTGGATTTGCCGATGTTGTCAAGCTAGAACCACTACACGCATTAGATAATGGCACCCAAGCTGCTCTATTGGTCAATCCATGCAATAAAGTTCCTGATAAATAATAATTTGCCTGATTTAAATCTATGCTACCATCTGAAGTAAAACTACCTTGCACCAAATACATTTGATCAGGTGAACTAGTCGATATATTAGGAGTTAGCAAAGTTCCTCCTATTACATTCCCTGAAAAATCTACCGTTCTATTACTAGAAACATTATTTGTAATTACATTAAGCGTACCAAACCAATTAGCGGTTCCATTAGTAATTATTTGTAATACAGATCCTGCGGAAATAACAGAACTTCCATTATAAGTGATATCTACTTGATAAGGTGCTTCGCTAGGATCATCTCCTCCACCTCCCCATTTATTTGTTCTCAATCCAGCAGCAGCACCTGCTTCGTATCTAGAATTTACAATAGAAAAAACTGTTCCTGGTAAAATATCTACCAAAGTAGCTACTAAATATTCATCTTCAGCTCCACTTCCATGAATTTGTCCATCATAACCCGTAAAAATTAATTCACCAGGTTTAAATGTGGTACCACCTGTTACAGAATTTGAAGCAATTGCTAAAATATCAAAATTATATAACGATTCATTAGAATCAGAATTAGTTATATTAATAGTATTAGTAAACAAGCCTGCAGTTCCACTATTAAAAGTAACAGTAAAAAAAGTAGATCCACCAGATGGAATTACACTCAGCGAAGGCTGTGCAATTGTAAATTCTTGAGGGAGAGAATTATCAGCTAATGTTATTGGAAGTGTCAAGTTTAAATCGGTTGTTCCAATATTATGTATAACAAAAGTTTGAACTACATTTGTATTAATCAAAGTACTTCCAAAATAGGTATTATCTGTAGTTGAAGGAGTGGTATCTCCATCAACAATTGACAAACTATTACCTGTCACATCAATTTCTGGACCCGAAGGAGGTGTTCCACAAAAAACATTTACGTTTTGAATATACCATGGTGACGTAGTCGATGACGCTTTTCTAAAACGAACATATACAGAGGAATATGCTGTATATGCAGATAAATCTACAGTACAAAAAGTTGTCCCTCCACTAGTTGTGTTTCCTAAGTTGTAGGTGGCTACATTTGTAAAAACACCCGTTTGAGTCGTCGTAGATACTTCAATAAATAAATCTTTGGCAGTAGTATTTGTGGTTCTTCTTAAATCAAAAGTTAAGGAAGATGGATAGGAAAGCATCAAAGTTGTTAACTCACCCGCGTTAGCACCAAATACTGCTTCACCCCCAGAATAAGTAATTGAAGTCTCAATCCATCCAGATGGAGTTGTTGAAAAAGAAGACTCACTCAAACAAGGTCCTGTTGTAACTGTTAAACTTGCCGAAGAAGAAGTAACTGATGCACAAGGTGAAGTACCATTAACTATTACTCTATATAAATAACCACTCATGCCTAAAGTAGTTGCAGGAGTAGTGTAACTATTCGAACTTGCTCCAATGTTTGACCAAGAACCACCTCCATTAGTAGATACTTGCCATTGATACGAAATCGCATTTGTAGCTACTACACTAAATGTTGCAGTTGTTCCAGTTGTTACAGATTGATTTGTAGGTTGTGTAGTTATAACGACGGGATTAATTATAGATACAACTTGAGAAACTGTTCCAGTTGACCAACAAGTTCCGTTAAAAATTCTTACATAATAAGTTCCTGAGGTTGAAACAGAATAAGCAGCGGTTGTAGGAAAAGAAGTATCTGTTCCTGTAGCACTAGTTTGCCAATAAGCTGTAGCACTTGGTGAAGAATAATTTAAACTAGAAGATCCACAAGCTGATGTTACAGCAATTGTTCCACTAGGATCAACAGGTGGTGTACATGCAGAATATGTTGTCCATGAAATATCATCAATTTTAATTTGAGCACCTGAAGTTCGCAATTCTAAAACTACACTTCCAGATACATTAATGGATTGACTATAAACAACTACAGCGTCCGATGTGGGAGAAACAGTTATTGTCGTTCCAATTTGTGATCCGTTTACCCAAACTTGAATACTTCTCGAACTAGTCCCAGTGAATGCACGTACATATGAAAAATTGAGTACGCCCATTCCACCAGCATAGGTTGGTGAAGTCACTGAACCTGAGCCATTTGTACAAATTGCTTTTCCATTTAAGGTTTGATCAGTTCTTGCTGCTGTAGCATTCCAAGTAACTGCATCTGTCCCAGTCCAGTTTCTTGTTAAATAACTTGTTGAAGAAGCAGTTGGAATATTTGAAAAATTCTCCAATCCTTGCGCACACGCAAAATACCCCATAAAAAGGGTAATTAATAGTAATCTTAGCTTCATTGGTTAATAGCTTTAAAGATTTGGTTAATAACAAAATAGCCTTTAAAAGTAGACAAAAATATTTAATTATAACTATTTTTGTTAAAAAATTAGTTTATTAAATCGTTAAGAGTTTTGAATAAAGAAAAAAATATAAGTTTCTCATTACAAGATATTCGAGCTAAAATGGAATATTATTGTACATATCAGGAAAGGTGCTATAAAGAAGTAGAAGAAAAACTATATTCCTATCGTGTGACATCTATAGAAAAAGAATCTCTTCTCATTTATTTAATAGAGAATAATTATATTAATGAAGAACGATTTGCTAAAAGTTTTACTAGAGGAAAACACAACTATAAAGGCTGGGGTAAATTGCGAATTAAAAACGAATTAAAATTTAGAAATATTTCATCAAAAATTATTGAAATCGCTTTAAATGAGATTGATCAAGAAACTTATTTAAACAATTTTAACAAGCTATCTGAAAAACATTGGGCAAACCTTAACGAAAAAGAAGGAATTAAAAAAAATAAAAAATTTACTGACTATCTCATTCGAAAAGGATATGAGAGCAACTTGATTTTTAATAAACTTCAAGATCTCGAAAATTAAATTTTTATAAAATTTTTAAATCTGTCTGAATTAAAGAATATTAACATTAATCCGATTAGTGTTATCTTTGCCCAAAAAAAAATTCATGTTAGAAGATAAAAATCAAAAAAGAACCAGTTTAACTGAATTAGGAGAATTTGGTTTAATCGATTATTTGACCAAAAATATCACCATCAATCAAGAATCTACCATTAAAAGTATTGGAGATGATGCAGCAATACTCAATTTTGAAGATAAAAAAGTAGTGGTTTCTACCGATTTATTAATTGAAGGCGTTCATTTTGATTTGGCTTATATGCCTTTAAAACATTTGGGCTATAAAGCTGTGGTAGCCAATCTTTCCGACATATGTGCTATGAATGCTAAACCCACACAAATTACGGTATCTTTAGCCGTGTCTAACCGTTTTCCTTTAGAAGCTATTGAAGAATTATATGAAGGCATAAAGTTAGCAGCTAAAGTTTACAATATAGATATTATTGGAGGTGACACCACCTCATCACAAAAAGGACTTATTATTAGCATTACTGCCATAGGAGAGGTAGACTTAGACGATGTTGCTTATAGAAATGGAGCAAAACCTACTAATTTATTAGTGGTAACTGGAGATATCGGTGCTGCTTATATGGGATTACAAGTTTTAGAACGCGAAAAACAAGTATTCCAAGTAAATCCTAATAACCAACCCGATTTAGAGCAATATTCGTATTTAATTGAAAGACAATTAAAACCAGAAGCTAGAGCGGATATCAAAGAATTGTTAGCGAATTTAGACGTTAAACCTACTTCTATGATTGATATTTCAGATGGTTTATCTTCTGAAATACTGCATTTGTGCAAACAAAGTAATGTAGGTTGTAATTTATACGAAGAAAAAATTCCAGCTGATCCACAATTAATCTCTGTTTGCGAAGAATTCAATCTAGACATTACCACTATTGCTTTAAGTGGTGGAGAAGATTATGAATTGTTATTTACCATTAAAATGGAAGATTTTGATAAAATTAAAGCCAATCCAAATTTTTCAATCATTGGTCACATGGTAGAAGAAAAAGAAGGCGTTCATTTAATTACAAGAGCCAACACTAAAATCCCTTTAAAAGCAAGAGGATGGAATGCACTTGAAAATTAGAGATTACATTTCAGAATTTAAAAAAACATCTCGACCTCTCTTGAGGCAACGACTCGATTTGATAATAAAAAATCCCAAATGAGACATTTGGGATTTTATTTTTTAGTCTAAAACTAAAATTATTTCATTTTCATCAACCAATTTCTCATAGAAACTTCGTTGTTAATAATTCCTCTTAATTCAGAAATAGCAACACGTTGTTGTTCCATAGAATCTCTATGACGAATGGTTACAGTTTTATCTTCTAACGTTTGATGATCCACAGTAATACAAAACGGTGTTCCTAAAGCATCTTGTCTTCTGTATCTTCTTCCTACAGCATCTTTTTCATCATAAGCGACATTGAAATCCCATTTTAAATCTTCAATGATTTCTCGTGCGATTTCGGGTAACCCGTCTTTTTTAACCAATGGTAAAACAGCCGCTTTAGTGGGTGCTAAAACCGAAGGCAAACGCAACACTGTTCTTGTAGAACCGTCTTCCAATGTTTCTTCTTCCAACGCTTTTGAGAAAACCGCCAAAAACATACGGTCAAGACCTACTGATGTTTCTACAACATAAGGCACATAACTGGAGTTCGTATCATTATCGAAGAATTGTAATTTCTTACCTGAATATTCTTCATGTGCTTTTAAGTCAAAATCAGTTCTGGAATGAATTCCTTCTAATTCTTTAAAACCAAATGGGAAGTTAAATTCGATATCAGCTGCGGCATTCGCATAATGCGCTAATTTTTCATGATCGTGAAAACGGTAATTTTCAGCACCTAAACCTAAAGATTGATGCCATGCCAAACGGGTTTGTTTCCAATACTCGTACCATTGCATTTCTTCACCAGGTTTTACAAAAAATTGCATTTCCATTTGTTCAAACTCGCGCATTCTAAAAATAAATTGTCTTGCTACAATTTCATTGCGAAATGCTTTTCCTGTTTGCGCAATTCCAAAAGGAATTTTTAATCGTCCTGTTTTTTGGACATTTAAAAAATTCACAAAAATACCTTGAGCCGTTTCAGGACGCAAGTATAAGTCCATTGCTGTATCAGCAGATGCTCCTAATTTTGTTGCAAACATTAAGTTGAATTGCCTTACTTCGGTCCAGTTTTTTGAACCCGATTCTGGACAAGCAATTCCTAGTTCTTCAATCAACGCTTTTACATCAGCCAAGTTATCACTTTCTAATGAACGTGCCATGCGCTGTAAAATCGCATTTTTTTGATCCAGATAACCTTTAACTCGCTCATTTGTATTTACAAATTCGGCTTCATTGAATGCTTCTCCAAAACGTATTTTTGCTTTTTCTATTTCTTTTTGTGCTTTAATATTGATTTTTTCTGCAAAATCTTCAATTAAAACATCTGCTCTATATCTTTTTTTAGAATCCTTATTATCTATCAATGGATCACTAAATGCATCAACGTGACCTGAAGCTTTCCAAGTGGTTGGATGCATAAAAATTGCAGCATCAATACCCACAATGTTTTCGTGCATTTGCACCATTGCTTTCCACCAATACTCTCGTATATTTTTCTTTAATTCAACACCGTTTTGTGCGTAATCATATACAGCACTTAATCCATCGTATATTTCGCTAGACGGAAATATAAATCCGTATTCTTTCGCATGCGAAATTACATTCTTAAATAAATCTTCTTGTTTTGCCATGTTGCAAAAGTAAAAATAGGTTTTAAATAAAGAAAAGTTTTTTTGTGAATAATCTATAAATTATTCATATTCAAAAATAGTAGTTCCAATTTTACAAAAAGAATTATATATATTAACTATATATTTTCCTTTTATAGTTTTTTCAGATTCTAAATCGACATAAGTACATACATCTATATCCTTTTTATTATACATGGTTTCAGTAAGAGAACTGTATTTCAATTTCATATTATCTTGTTCTAACTGAGCGTCATTTACAGAGATAATTTGATTTTTAGGATTTACAACTTGTACATATATTTTTTTATTGCCATTTCGAACAAACTCATTGCCTTCTAAAGTAAAACAAACTCTAATTTGCTGAATCTTTTTATTTTTATTCTTGGAATACAAATCAGATAAAATTTTCACTCCTCTCACATTCAAATTAATAGCATTTAATTTTTCATATTTCTTTTTATAAAGATTTCCATTTCTATTTGAAGATTCTAATTGAGAAAGTTCTTTCTTATTTTGATTTATCGTATTGTTTATTTCAATAATTCTGTTTGAATCTTCTACAATTTGAGCCTTTAAAATATTTATTTTAGTCTTTACTGCTTTATTATTTACACTATTTGTTTTGTTAAACTGAAATTCTTTAGAGTTTTTCAAAGCACTACTCACAACAGCTTTTACATCTGAAGATTGCCCTTTTTGCAAAACTGTATTTACTGAATCATATTTTTTTAGAATTTCATCGAACTGATTTTGTAATAATTTATTTTCAGTTGCATTCTCTTCTAATAATCCTTGATATTGATTGGAAAGATTATAATAAGCAAACATCAACAATAACATCAAAAATGCTAAAGTTGTAATGGAAAATTTTACAATTGTTGTTTTTTTGAATGCCATTGTTTTTAATTTTGATTAAATTAACTGAATTTTAAGCTTTTCTAAATTTATTATCGACATAATGCATAAAAATCTGTTAAAATTATTATTTCCAACTCTTTGTTTTGGATGTAATGAACTCTTATTAAATAATGAAAAAATCATTTGCTCATCATGTCTTCATAATTTACCAATAACCCATCATCATTTTTTAGAATCTAACGATACAAAGAATAAATTTTATGGTATAGTAGATTTAGAATTTGCCTCTTCCATGCTGTATTTTCATAAAGAAGGTATTGTGCAAAAATTGATACATCAATTAAAATATAAAGGAAAACAAGAAATAGGAACCTTTCTAGGAACAAATTATGCAATTACCCTAAAAGAAACCAAAGTATTAACCACTATTGATGAAATTATACCCGTTCCTCTACACAAAAAAAGATTAAAGGAAAGGACTTATAATCAGGTAGACACATTCTGCATAGCACTCTCATCTGAATTGAATATACCTTACAATAAAACATTATTAATTCGTAATGAATATTCTAAAACACAGACTAAGAAAAACAAATTACAAAGACAAGAAATAAACACCAACTTATTTGATATTACCCAAACTGTAGAAAAGAATGGCTATCATTTTCTATTGGTAGATGATGTTATAACCACTGGTGCAACCATAGAATCTTGTGCAAAAGCTTTATTAAAAATACCAAATTCAAAAGTTAGCGTTATCACCATGGCATACACACAATCATAAAAAAAATCAAAAAATTATGTTTACACTAAATATAGTTGTTATTTTGTATCACTTTATTTTATGAATAATAGATGAAAAAAATATATTTTATAGTTATTACAATTGTTTTAGTACTAAGTATATTTACAAGTAGTTGTGCTAAAAGAGGAACTATTTTTGGAGGCGCTAAAGATACTATTGCTCCTAAAATTATTTCTAGTTCTCCAAAAAATTTCAGTACAAACTTTAATGACAATGAAATCAAAATAACATTTAATGAACTCATTAAAGTTAAAAATATAAATAAACAACTCATTATTTCACCACCTTTAAAAAAACAACCAATAATAATTCCTCAAGGTAGTGCAAGTAAATTTATCGCTATTAAAATACTCGATACTTTAAATCCAAACACAACTTATAGTTTTAATTTTGGGCAAAGTATTACAGATAATAATGAAGGAAATCCATATTCTCAATTTAAATATGTTTTATCTACAGGTAATTATATTGATTCACTTTCAATAAATGGCTTAATTAAAGATGCTTATGAGGAAAAGCCAGACAATTTTGTTTCGGTACAATTATATGATGCTGTAACATTTAAAGACTCAACAGTTTACAATGAATCCCCTTTATATGTAACCAATACTTTAGACAGTTTAAAATTCTTTTCATTAGAAAATCTAAAAGCGGGGAATTATAAAATTATTGCATTAAAAGATAAAAATAATAATTACAAATTTGATCCAAAAACAGATAAAATTGGATTTTTAGAACAAATTATTTCTCTTCCAAATGATTCGATTATTATACATGAAATAGAATTGTTTAAAGAAATAGCCACTTTTAAAACAGATAAACCAATTCAACAAACCAATAATAAATTTTTTATAGGTTTTCAAGGAAATCCAGAAAACGCAAAAATTTCTGCTTCTTGGGAAGGTAAAAACGTTCCTTTAAAAATAACCAAGTTTCCAGATAAAGGAAAAGATTCACTTCAGTTATTTGTCCCTATTACAAAACCTGACTCATTAGTAATAACCGTTGAAAATGGTGATTATAATAAATCATTTAAAACAAAAGTTAAAGATTTTAAAGAATCGGATTCATTAACTATTCAAACTAGCCAAAGAACATTAAATTTTAGAGATAACTTCACTTTAAAAACAACTACACCACTCATTTCTATAGATAAAACAAAAATTAAATTAACAAACAAAGATTCTGTTTCATTAGATTTCAATTACGTTTATAAAGAATTTGATCAAGAAATTGTATTCGATTTTAAGAAAGAAGAGAATCAAAAATATACTATAGAAATTCTCCCAAATGCATTTGAAGATTTTTATAACACCCAAAATGACAGTTTATCTTTCTCTTTCAATACAAAATCTCGTTCTGATTTTGGCAATTTAAAAGTCAATGTCAAAAATGCCAAACATTTTCCTTTTATTCTTCAAATTTTAACTGATAAAGGAGAAGTCATAGCATCTGAAAGTAGTGAAAAACTAGAACCCATACTTTTTGAAGCTATTGAACCAAGAATATATACCTTACGGATTATTTATGATGATAATAAAAATGGCATTTGGGATACAGGTAATTTTTTAGAAAAAAAACAAGCTGAACAAATTATTTATTATTCTAAAAAAATTGATGTAAGGGCAAATTGGGATGTGGATCAAGAATTTATCATTGAAGAATAATTATTTTTGAATAATAAAACAATCTCTATCATTTAAAAAGTTAAGCTTCTTTCTCACTTCATACATTTCATCTTTATGAATTTCAAAAATAAAGATGCCTTGTTCATCTGTACAATTTAATAATTCATTACCTAGATAATCAACTATTTGCGAACTACCTGTATATTCTAATTCATTTGCATCAAAACCTATTCTATTTACACCGATAACGTAAGACATATTCTCAATAGCTCGAGCTTTTAATAATGAATCCCAAGCATATATTCTTGGCTTTGGCCAATTAGCAACATAAAGAAGCAAATCATATCCTTCGATATTTCTACTAAATACAGGAAATCTCAAATCATAACATATGAAAGGACAAATTTTCCAGCCTTGAAAATTAATTATCTTTTTATCTTCTCCTTTTGTGTATACTTTTTCTTCTCCAGCTAAAGAAAACAAATGCCTTTTATCATAATACTCAATAGTTCCATCTGGAAAAACAAAAATTAATCTATTGTAATATTTTTCATTTTCTCTAATTACTATACTTCCTGTTATAGCAATTTTTCTTTCATGAGCATTTTTTTTTAACCACTGTATTGTAGCACCTTCCATGTCTTCGGCTACTTCTAATGGATTCATAGTAAATCCAGATGTAAACATTTCTGGTAAAATTAAAAGATCAAAAGGATCTTCACACGAATCAATATATTCTTGAATAAAATTTCTATTCTCTTCAGGCTTTTGCCAAATCAATTTGGTTTGAAAAATTGCTATTTTCATAGTTTAAGTATAAAATACAGAGTAAAAATAATAAATAAAGTAATAATTGATAACTTACTTTTACTTAATTAAAATCTTTATTCATTAAAACTAAAGTTTTATCTTTGCAACTTATTTCAAAAAGTAGATAATGAACAAATTATTAATCGTAGGCACAGTAGCATTTGACGCTATTGAAACACCTTTCGGAAAAACAGATAAAATTTTAGGAGGAGCAGCAACATATATAGGGTTATCATCCTCTTTTTTTAATGTTGATGCTGCAATCGTATCAGTTGTAGGTGAAGATTTTCCAAAAGAACATTTAGATTTATTAGAAAATAAAGGAATAAATATCGAAGGTATAGAAATTGTTAAAGGAGGTAAAACATTCTTTTGGAGTGGAAAATATCATAATGATTTGAATTCAAGAGACACCTTAGTAACTGAATTAAATGTTTTAGCCGATTTTAATCCAGTTGTTCCATCTCAATATAAAAATTCCGAAGTTGTATTACTTGGCAATTTACACCCATTAGTCCAATCAAGTGTTTTAAATCAAATGGAAGTTAAACCCAAACTAATTGTTTTAGACACAATGAACTTTTGGATGGACTGTGCTTTACAAGAACTTTTAGATGTAATAAAAAGAGTAGACGTAATAACCATTAATGATGAAGAAGCACGTCAGTTATCTGGAGAATACTCATTGGTAAAAGCGGCTCAAAAAATTCATACCATGGGCCCAAAATATGTAGTAATTAAAAAAGGGGAACACGGTGCTTTGTTATTCCACGATAAAGAAGTTTTCTTTGCACCTGCCCTACCATTAGAAGAAGTATTTGACCCCACAGGAGCTGGTGATACATTTGCTGGTGGCTTTGCTGGTTATATAGCACAAAGTGAAAACATTTCTTTTGACAATATGAAAAACGCTATTATTTACGGTTCCAATTTAGCCTCTTTTTGTGTAGAAAAATTTGGAACAGAAAGAATGGAAAAATTAGACAAACAAGAAGTAATTGCACGTTTACAACAATTTAAAGCGCTAACGCAATTTGAAATAGAATTAGATTAAACTCATACGCCTCGATTTTCGGGGCTTTTTTAAATAATTTTCATCATATAATTACTCTCAACAACACAACAACTTTATGAGTGACGCAATTAAACATGAATGCGGGATTGCCCTTTTAAGGCTTTTAAAACCATTAGAATATTACAAAGAAAAATACGGTTCTTCTTTCTATGGGGTTCAAAAGATGTATCTTTTAATGGAAAAGCAACATAATCGTGGCCAAGATGGTGCTGGTTTAGCCAGCATAAAAATGGATATGGATCCAGGGCAACGATATATTAGTCGCATTCGTTCCAATCATTCTCAACCCATACAAGATATATTCTCTCAAATAAACGGAAGAATAAGCAGTGAACTACAAGAAAATCCTGAATACCTGAATAATGTTGAATTACAAAAAATGCATATTCCTTATATTGCAGAATTGTTTTTAGGTCATGTTCGTTATGGTACTTTTGGAAAAAACAGCATAGAAAGTGTACATCCATTTTTACGTCAAAACAATTGGATGCATCGCAATTTAATTGTAGCTGGTAACTTCAATCTTACTAATGTCAAAGAATTATTTCAAAGCCTAGTCGATTTAGGACAACACCCAAAAGAGTTAGCTGATACCGTAACGGTAATGGAAAAAATTGGTCACTTTCTTGATGACGAAGTTACCGATTTATATCAAAAATGCAAAAATGAAGGCTATTCAAAAAAAGAAGCTTCTGCTGTCATAGCTGAACGTTTAAATATTGCAAAAATATTAGAAAGAGCTTCCAGAAACTGGGATGGTGGCTACGCTATGGCAGGCTTAATTGGCCATGGCGATTCTTTTGTTTTGAGAGATCCAGCAGGAATTAGACCAGCATATTATTATCAAGATGATGAAATAGCTGTAGTTGCTTCAGAAAGACCTGTTATTCAAACCGTTTTTAATGTCCCTTTTGAAAAGGTAAAGGAATTGGAACCAGGAAATGCCATTATTATTAAAAAAAACGGAACTGTATCAATTGAGGAAGTGCGTAAACCACTTATTAAAAAAGCTTGTTCTTTTGAACGTATTTATTTTTCTCGAGGTAGCGATACAGAAATATATCAAGAGCGAAAAGAGCTGGGAAAACTAGTATTCCCTTCAGTTTTAAAAGCTATTGAATATGATACTGACAACACCGTTTTCTCATTTATACCAAACACAGCTGAAACATCATTTTATGGAATGGTTGAAGCTGCAAATGATTTTTTAAATCAAAGAAAAATTAAGTCGATTTTAGAAAGCAAAAATCAACTATCTGAAGAAAAATTACAAGAGATTTTAGCCGTAAAATTAAGAACTGAAAAAGTAGCAATCAAAGATGCTAAATTACGTACATTTATAACAGAAGATAGCAGTAGAGATGATTTAGTTGCGCATGTTTATGACGTAACTTACGGTGTGGTTAAAAACGATGATAATTTAGTAATTATTGACGACAGTATTGTAAGAGGAACTACACTGAAACAAAGCATCATTAAAATGATGGATCGATTACAACCTAAACGTATTATTGTTGTTTCTTCTGCTCCACAAATTAGATATCCTGATTGTTATGGAATAGACATGGCAAAATTAGAAGGGCTAGTAGCTTTTAGAGCCGCTTTAGAATTATTAAAAGAACGCAATCTATATCACATTGTAGACGAAGTATATAAAAAATCCAAAAGTCAAGAATTATTCAAGGATGACGAAGTAGTTAACTACGTTAAAGAAATCTACGCACCTTTTTCTGATGAAGAAATTTCAGATAAGATTGCAGAAATGTTAACACCAGAAGGAGTACGTGCAGATATTAAAATAATCTATCAGAAAGTAGCTGATTTACATAAAGCCTGTCCAAAAAATTTAGGAGATTGGTACTTCACAGGAGATTATCCTACAGCAGGAGGAAACCGAGTTGTTAATCGAGCTTTCATGAATTTTTATGAAGGAAAAGACGCAAGAGCATATTAAAAATTGCCATTCGTCGAGTTTTTAGGTTATTGAACAATTTTTTTGTGTTACAAAATAAGGTTGCCATAATTTAGCATTACCAGAAAATTAGTAGGTTAAGTTTTATGGTAGATTTGGGGCAAAAAGGGTGAAAGTAATTTCACCTTTTTTTTTTGCATTTATTTTAAAAAAATCTCAGAAACAAACATTTAATCGTTTTTTTTTACACTTCAACAATTTTTTTATGCACGCATATAAAATCCGTCATATTTTAGCACTACCAGAAAATTAGTAGGTTAAGTTTTATGGTAGATTTGGGGCAAAAAGGGTGAAAGTAATTTCACCTTTTTTTTTGCATAAATACATTCTTAACTGTTGTTTTAAATTATAAATACTTTATAAAGACTCAAGTATTTTTTCTAATCTATCAAAATTCTCTTCGTTTTTTGGGCCTACAAAGTTTTTTACCTTATTACATTCTTTAACTGTTTGAAAAATCATTCGAAAAGAAATTTTCGTTTTCAAATCTGAAATTTTTTCAAACGCTACTTCCATATTAAATAGAGGTTGAGATAGTCTTTTCCAAGCCACTAATTTTTTAGGTTGTACAATAGTAAAAATAGATTCGTTTTCGTAATTTCCTTTTTCTGGTCCGTGCATAGTCAAAATCCATTTACCATTAGGTTGTAAATCAAACTCATGTATCGTATTAGTAAATTCTTTTGGTCCCCACCAATTTTTTAAGATTTCAGGATTTTCAAATGCTTGATACACTTTTTCTACAGACGCGTTTAGAATTCTAAAGCTATAAATTTCATTTTCAGCTATCATATTTAAAACTTTTCTAGTTTTTCCAATTTTGAAGTCGGTCTAAGTATAAATAACTTTCTACAAATTTACGATGCTCCTTTGAAGTCATTTTTTCTAATAGTTGTAAAGCAGAAATGTAACTTGCTAAATTTCCATTTGAAGAAAGAAACTTACCGTCCTCCATATAGGTTACTAAACTGTCGTTTTGTACTTTTAAATTAGGATAGTCTATTTGCAATTGTTTTCCTCCACCAATCCAAGTCACAATCTTATGTCCGTCTGCTATTCCTGAAGCTCCAATTAATTGCGCGCCACCACAATTACTTACCGTGTACTCAGTCTCTTTATTTTTATTTTTTATAAAATCTACTAGTTTTTTGTTGTGTACTTGTGCATACATGTCATAAGCGCTTGGTACAAATAGTGCGGTTAGTTTAGGACAGTCTTCAAATGTATAGTCTGGAACAAAGTGCAAACCGTCTTCGGTTGTAATTGGGTTTTTAGTTTCAGCAATTGCAATGACATTAAAAAGTTGTTTACCTTCCTCAGTTGGTTTCCCAAAAACATCTGAAGTTGCTACAACCTCGCTTTGCAAAACACCATTATACATCAGTAATCCAATAGTAGGCAATTCTGGATTGAATGGCTTTAGATGTTTGGTTAAAGTATCGGATTTACTTTCTGTTATTTCTTTTGTAGTTTCGGAGAATTCATTCTTTTTTTTATTGGAAGTACAAGCAATTAAACTTATAAAAAAGAGACCTAAAATTAGTGAACATGCTTTCATTTTTCGAATTGTTTTTTTGTAAAATATTAAGATTATCAAAGATACTTAAGTCTTTATTAAAAGAGCAATTAAAAGTATAAGAGACAAGAATAATAAATCTAGTATTAATACTATAAAAAACTAATAACCTATATCAAAGTTCACTTAAAATCATATTTTAATCCAGTGCAAAGGAATTTAAATTAATATTATAACCCAATCCTTCTGATTTTTTGGTTAAAAAAAACCTACAATTATATGAAATTTAGTATTTTCGCATCTTCAAATTAGAAAGCGATATAATGAGTACTAAATTTACTGAATATAAAGGACTTGACTTACCCACAGTTGCGTCTGAAGTATTGGATTTTTGGAAAAAAGAAAACATCTTCGATAAGAGTGTGAGCACTCGTGAAGGCAATACCCCATATGTTTTTTTTGAAGGACCTCCTTCAGCTAATGGATTGCCTGGTATTCACCATGTAATGGCTCGTGCTATTAAAGATATTTTTTGCCGTTATAAAACGCAAAAAGGATTCCAAGTGAAGCGTAAAGCAGGTTGGGACACACACGGTTTACCTGTAGAATTAGGTACCGAAAAAGAATTAGGTATTACGAAAGAAGATGTAGGAAAAAAACTAACAGTTGCAGAATACAACGAAGCGTGTAAACGCACAGTTATGCGCTATACTGATGTTTGGAACGACTTAACTGAAAAAATGGGATATTGGGTAGATATGGAAAACCCTTATGTTACCTATAAATCCAAATATATGGAAACGGTTTGGTGGTTGTTGAAACAAATCTATAACAAAGATTTGATGTACAAAGGCTACACTATCCAACCCTATTCTCCCAAAGCAGGAACTGGTTTAAGTTCGAATGAAGTTAATCAACCGGGTAGTTACAGAGACGTTACCGATACAACTGTAGTAGCTCAATTTAAAACTATTACAGAAACGTTACCAGATTTTTTACAAAATTTAGGCGAAATACACCTATTAGCTTGGACCACTACTCCTTGGACCTTGCCAAGTAATACGGCTTTAACTGTAGGATCAAAAATTGACTATGTTTTAGTAAAAACCTTTAATCAATATACTTTCGAACCTATCAATGTTGTTTTAGCCAAAAACTTAGTTGGGAAACAATTTAGCAAAACCTACTTTGAATCAACAGAAGCTATTGATTTTGAAAACTTCAAAGAAGGTGATAAAAAAATTCCTTACCAAATTATAAAAGAATTCAAAGGAGCAGATTTAGTAGGTATTCGTTATAAACAATTAATGCCTCTGGTATTACCAAATGACAATCCAGAAAATGCTTTTAGAGTGATTGCTGGAGATTTTGTAACAACAGAAGATGGAACAGGAATTGTTCACACTGCGCCTACTTTTGGAGCAGATGATGCTAAAGTGGCAAAAGAAGCTTCACCTGAAGTGCCTCCTATGTTAATAAAAGATGCTAATGACAACTTAGTTCCTCTAGTAGATTTACAAGGTAGATTTGTACAAGGTTTAGGTGACTATTCAGGTAAATACGTTAAAAACGAATATTACAACGAGGGAGAAGCACCTGAACGTTCTGTTGATGTAGAAATTGCTATTCAATTAAAAGAAGAAAACAAAGCCTTTAAGGTTGAAAAATACGTACACAGTTATCCACATTGCTGGAGAACAGACAAACCTATTTTATACTATCCATTAGATTCTTGGTTCATTAAAATTTCTGAGGTTAGAGATCGAATGTTTGATTTAAACGAAACTATTAATTGGAAACCAAAATCTACAGGAGAAGGACGTTTTGGAAATTGGCTAAAAAACTCAAATGATTGGAATTTATCGCGTTCGAGATATTGGGGAATTCCATTGCCAATTTGGAGAAATGAAGAAGGAACGGAAGAAATTATCATAGGTTCAGTAGAAGAACTATATAATGAAATTGAAAAATCCATAGCAGCAGGTTTCCAAAAAGAAAACCCATACAAGGAATTTGTAATTGGAAATATGTCCGAAGAAAACTATGAATTAGTTGACTTACATAAAAATGTAGTAGATCATATCGTTTTAGTTTCTCCTTCTGGTAAACCAATGAAACGTGAAACGGATTTAATTGATGTTTGGTTCGATTCTGGATCAATGCCATATGCACAGTGGCATTACCCCTTTGAAAACAAAGATAAAATTGATGCAAACAAAGATTTTCCTGCCGATTTTATTGCTGAAGGTGTCGACCAAACTCGTGGATGGTTTTATACACTACATGCTATTGGAACTTTAGTTTTTGATAAAATTGCTTACAAAAACGTAGTTTCAAACGGATTAGTACTAGATAAAAACGGACAAAAAATGTCGAAACGTTTAGGCAATGCAGTAGATCCTTTCACTACTTTAGCTGAATATGGACCCGATGCAACGCGTTGGTACATGATTTCTAATGCCAATCCATGGGATAATTTAAAATTTGATATCGAAGGTGTAGCAGAAGTAAGAAGAAAGTTTTTTGGAACGCTATATAATACCTATTCTTTCTTTGCGTTATATGCCAATATTGATGGATTTAAATATACAGAAGCTGAGATTCCATTACAGGAAAGACCAGAGATTGATCGTTGGATCCTATCTGAATTACATACATTAATAAAAACTGTAGATGAAGCTTATTCAGATTATGAGCCAACAAAAGCAGCTAGAGCTATTTCAGATTTCGTACAAGAAAATTTAAGCAATTGGTATGTTCGTTTATGCAGAAGAAGATTTTGGAAAGGCGAATACGGGACAGATAAAATAGCAGCATATCAAACGCTTTACACTTGTTTGGTAACCGTTGCTAAACTAAGCGCTCCTATTGCTCCATTCTTTATGGATCAACTATACAAAGATTTAAACACAGTAACAGATAAGGAAAATTTTGAAAGTGTACATTTAGCAGCTTTCCCTAAATCGGTTGAAAACTTTGTTGATAAATCACTTGAAAGCAGAATGTGGAAAGCTCAAACTGTATCTTCTCTTGTTTTATCCTTACGAAAAAAAGAAGCTATTAAAGTACGTCAACCTTTACAAAGAGTAATGATACCAGTACTTGACAAGGTTTTTAAATCTGAAATTGAAGCTGTTGCTGACCTAATAAAAGCAGAAGTTAATGTTAAAGAAATTGAGTTGTTAGATGATGCTTCTGGGGTATTAGTAAAGCAAATTAAGCCAAATTTCAAAGCTTTAGGGCCTCGCTTCGGAAAAGATATGGGGCTGGTTTCCAAAGAGATACAATCTTTAACTAATGAACAAATTAATTTATTAGACAAAGAAGGCCAGATAATGCTTGAAATTTCAGGAAAAAGTATTACTTTAACAACCGAAGATGTGGAGATTTCTTCTCAAGATATTCCAGGTTGGTTAGTGGCTAATTCAAATGGAATTACAGTAGCTCTTGACATTACAATAAACGAACAATTGCGTAATGAAGGTGTTGCTAGAGAATTAGTCAACAGAATTCAAAATATTAGAAAAGATTCAGGATTTGAGGTAACTGATAAAATAAAAGTAAGTATCGAAAATAACGCTATCATTGAAAACGCTATTTTAGAAAATGAAACATACATTAAATCAGAAACTTTAACCGATGAATTAATTTTTGTTCCTAAAATTGAAAATGGTACAGAAATTGAGTTTGATGAAGTAAAAACAGTTGTGTTAGTATCTAAATAGAGTAGCTAAAACTCTAATTAGATAGAATAAAGTAGTAATAACCTTAATACATAGAAATGATGGTTGATGAAAAATTAAGATATTCAGACGCAGATTTAGCTGAGTTTAAAGAAATTTTATTAAAAAAAATAGAAAAAGCACAAGCCGATTTGGATCTAATAAGAAGTGCATACATGAATGATTTAAACAATGGTACAGACGACACTTCTCCTACTTTTAAAGCATTTGAAGAAGGAAGTGAAACCATGTCTAAAGAAGCCAATTCACAGTTAGCTACTCGTCAGGAAAAATTCATTCGAGATTTAAAAAATGCTTTATTCCGTGTAGAAAATAAAACATATGGTGTTTGCAAAGTTACAGGTAAATTAATCAGCAAAGAACGATTAAAAGTAGTACCTCATGCAACCATGAGTATAGAAGCTAAAAACTTACAACGTTAATCTTTTTATAAATTTATATTAACGCTCCGTTTGGAGCGTTTTTTTTTACTAAAATCCTTATTTTTGCTCAAATTATAACAGAATGTCATTAAAGAAAGCTTATTTTTTAGTTATCCTTATTCTATTAGTAGATCAAATCTCTAAGATATATATTAAAACTCATTTCTTTATAAATGAAGAAATTAAAGTATTCGAATGGTTTCGCATTCATTTCATTGAAAATGAAGGCATGGCTTGGGGAGCTGTCATTCCTGGAGAATATGGAAAATTAGCCCTTACGCTTTTCCGACTTATTGTAGTTCCTGGAATCGCTTGGTGGCTTTGGGATTCTGTCAAAAAGAAACAATCTAACTATTTAATTGTAGCTATATCACTTATTTTAGCAGGCGCAATAGGCAATATCATCGATTCTGTATTTTATGGTGTGATTTTCAATGATAGTTATCATCAAGTAGCTACTGCTTTTTCAGAAGATCCATATGGAACTTGGTTTCATGGAGAAGTGGTAGATATGCTATATTTCCCTTTTTGGGAAGGTAATCTACCAGAATGGCTGCCTATTTGGGGTGGTAAACATTTCTCTTTCTTTAATGCGATATTTAATATTGCCGATATGGCAATATCTACTGGAGTTGGAATATTAATCGTTTTCAATAAAAAAGCATTTTCTAAATAAATTTTCAATATAAAAAAAGAGCAGATTTTATTCAAATCTGCTCTTTTTTATAATTTCTCACCTCTTATTTTTCAGTTGCAAATCTTCTTGTAACTTCTGTCCAATTAATCACATTAAAAAAAGCATCAATATAATCTGGTCTTCTGTTTTGGTAATTTAAGTAATAAGCATGTTCCCAAACATCTAGCCCTAAAATTGGCGTTCCTTCACAACCAATTCCTGGCATCAAAGGATTGTCTTGATTAGCAGAACTACATACTTCCAGTTTCCCACCTTTGTGAACACATAACCATGCCCATCCAGAACCAAAGCGGGTTGCTGCAGCTTTTGCAAACTCTGCTTTAAAAGAATCGAATGAACCAAATGCAGTATCGATAGCTTGTGCTAATTCACCTGTAGGTTGTCCACCTCCATTAGGACTCATTACAGTCCAAAATAAATTGTGATTATAAAATCCACCTCCGTTATTTCTAACAGCAGCATTATTCATATCTAAATTTATTAAAATATTTTCAATTGTTTTACCTTCTAAATCAGTACCTGTAATAGCATTATTTAAATTGGTAGTGTACGCATTATGATGCTTTGTATGGTGTATTTCCATTGTTCTTGCATCAATATGTGGTTCTAATGCATCGTATGCATAAGGTAATTTCGGTAATTCGAATGCCATAATATTATTTTTTTTATAATTAGTATTAGTGATTTCAAAGTTATAAATTTAACTTTGGAATAAAAAATAGAATCTCCCTATACAACTATAATTAAGATAAATATAACATTTTTGAAAAGAGCAGCTTTTACATTGTACGATGCGTCTGCAGGTTCAGGAAAAACCTACACTCTCACTAAAGAGTATTTAAAGATTTTATTTCTTTCAAAAGGAGATGATGCCTATAAAAAAATTCTAGCTATTACTTTTACAAACAAGGCTGTGGAAGAAATGAAATCTCGAATCATTGAAAGTTTATTTGAGTTTTCAAAAGACACAATGACTGAGAAATCTTTAGAATTTATAAAAACCATAAGTATAGAAACAGGTTTATCCATCGCAACTATTAAAGACAAATCAAATGCTATCATTAAAAGCATAATTCATAATTATGCTGCTTTCGGTATTTTAACTATTGATAAATTTACACATAAAGTAATACGTTCTTTTGCGCAAGATTTAAATTTACCGCCTCAATTTGAAATCAGCTTAGACACCGATTCGATTTTACAAGAAGCTGTAGATACTCTAATCTCTAAAGTAGGTGAAAATAAAGAATTAACTCAACTCCTTATCGATTTTACAAAAGATAAAACAGATGAAGACAAAAACTGGGACATTTCTAATGAATTATTTGAAATTTCAAAACTTTTAGTAAATGAAAATCATGCAGAAGAAATTAATGAATTTCAAGATAAAAACTTTGAAGATTTTAAACACATTAAAGAAAATTTAAAAAAAATATCACAACAATATCAAGAAGAAAACAAAAAAATTGCAGTAGAATGTTTTGAAATAATTCATTCTAACAACATATCATTAGATTCTTTTTCAAGAAAGACTTTTCCAAATCACCTTTCAAAGATAGCAGAAAACGATTTAACCTTAAAAGATAATTACAAATACCTATCAGTAGAAGACATAAGCATTAATAAAAACGCTAAAGACAAAAATACAATTGAATCGATAGCAGAGGATTTATTAAAAAAATTACAAAAATGCTATTACAACATCTCTAAAATTGCTTTTTACGAAGCTTTTCTTCAAAACATCAATCCGCTTTCTTTGCTAAATTCAATTAATTCAGAATTTAAAACAATACAAGAAGAACAAAATATTTTATCTATTGCAGATTTTAATAAAATTATTTTTAATGAAATCCAAAACCAACCAGCACCATTTATCTATGAAAGATTAGGAGAAAAATACCGTCATTTTTTTATAGATGAATTTCAAGATACATCTGTCATGCAATGGCAAAACTTGATACCTTTAATAGACAATGCACTTTCTAGTGAAGACAATGGTGTAAAAGGCAGCTTGATGATTGTAGGAGATCCAAAACAATCTATTTATAGATGGCGTGGAGGAAAAGCCGAACAATTTATCGAGCTAAGTAAACCAGATAAAAATCCTTTTTCAAACAAAGAAAAAGAAACCATTCATTTAGAAACAAATTACAGAAGTTTTGAAGAAATCATAACCTTTAATAATTCCTTTTTTTCTTTTCTATCAAACAAATTTGAAAATGAAGACTATAAAAAATTATATCGTGAAAATAGTTATCAAAAATTCAATACAAAAAAAGGCGGTTACATAAATATTTCATTCATAAACAGTGAAGAAGAAGATGCTCAATATTTTGAAGAAGAGAATGATTTGTCCTTAAAAACAAAATTATACCTTGAAAAAACATTAGAGACTATTCATCAAATTAAACAGGAGAATTTTGATTATAGTGATATGGTTATTCTAACACGAAAAAAAAGTGAAGGTATTCATTTGGCAAATTTCTTAACCGAAAAAAATATTCCCATTTTGTCTTCTGAAACCTTGTTGATCCAAAATGCCACTGAAGTTAAACTCATAATCGATGTACTTTGTTATTTAAAAAACAATAAAGATCAAGAAGCAAAAACTAGATTGTTATATTTCATTGCAAAATACAATCAAAATACTTTACCAATACATGATTTCATAATAGCAACTAAAGATTTAACAGAAGAAGAATTAGAAAAATTTTTAAATACAATAGGTATTACTATTTCTTTCAAAAGTTGTAGAAAAAAATCATTATATGAAGCTGTAGAAATTATAGTGGCTAATTTTATCCGAGAAAAAGCAAACTCTTCATATGTTCAGTATTTCTTAGATTTAGTATTAGAAAGAGACAATAAGTTACAGGCTGGGATAACTGATTTTATTTCTTATTGGGAAAAAGTGGGTTTTAAAAAAAGCATCCCATCACCAGAAGGCAGTAATGCTATTAGAATCATGACCATTCATAAATCTAAAGGTTTAGAATTCCCTATTGTAATCTACCCTTTTGCTGAAGAAAATTTTTCAGCCATGAGTAGAAATAAATTATGGATTGATTTTGACGAAGAAGAAACAATCAATTTTCCTAAAGCACTAGTCAATCAAAAAAAAGATGTAGCAATGTATGGAAAACTGGCACAACAAATATTTTATCAAAAAACACAAGAAGAAATATTAGATATTATAAACGTTTTATATGTTGCTTTAACAAGAGCTGAAGAACAATTATATATTATTTCAAATTATCAAATTACAAAAGCAGGCTTACCTAACAACCTATCTTCATATTTCATAGAATTCCTTCAATCTAAAACACTATTTAAAGAAGACACCCTTTCCTATGAATTCGGACAAAAAATGAGAATTTCTAAGAAAAGCATCTTCAATGAAAAACAAAAACCAATAGAAGTGGTCTATGAAAAACTAGAAAAGAAAAAGATAAAAATTGCACAGCGAGAAGCCTTAATGTGGAATACTGATCAGCAAAAAGCTATCGAATTTGGAAACATCTTGCATGAAATTTTATCCAATATTTCCTCCATAGAAGATGTCGAAAAAGCAGTACAAGCTGCTATAGAAAGTGGTTTAATATTAATTTCTCAAAAAGAGAGAATTAAAAAAACTCTAAATCAAATTATTTTACATCCAGAATTAAAAGATTTTTTTGATGGAAACGGTAATACATTAAATGAACAAACCATAATAAAAAAGGAGGTTGGAAATGTAAAACCCGACAAAATTGTTATTAAAAACAACCATGCCTTTTTATTAGACTATAAAACAGGCGAAAGATTAGAAAAACACATCACACAAGTTCTTTCTTATGCGACAATTATTGAAGAAATGCAATATACTATTATAAAAAAAGCATTAGTATATATTGGAGAAAAAATAGAAATAGTACTTTTGTAACAAACCTTATCCAAAATAAAATGTACGGTAAAATAAAACAACATTTACAAAATGAACTAAACACCATTCAAGAAAATGGATTGTTTAAAAAAGAAAGAATTATTACGTCACCTCAAGGTGCTGAAATAAAAATTGCAACCGGAGAAACGGTTTTAAATTTTTGTGCCAATAATTATTTAGGACTCTCCTCTCATCCTGAAGTAGTTCAAGCTGCCAAAGATACACTAGACACACATGGATTTGGAATGTCATCTGTGCGTTTCATATGTGGTACTCAAGATATTCATAAAACATTAGAACAAAAAATAGCAGCTTTTTATGGAACAGAAGATACTATATTATATGCAGCAGCTTTCGATGCAAACGGCGGTGTGTTTGAACCTTTATTAAGCGAAGAAGACTGTATAATTTCAGACAGTTTAAATCACGCATCCATAATTGACGGAGTTCGTTTGTGTAAAGCGGCTCGCTATCGTTACCAAAATAACGACATGGCAGATTTAGAGACACAACTAATTAAAGCAAATGAAGCGGGTCATCGTTTCAAATTGATTGTTACAGATGGCGTATTTTCTATGGATGGTTTAGTAGCTCCATTGGATAAAATTTGTGATCTTGCTGATAAATATGATGCTTTAGTAATGGTTGATGAATGTCATGCGGCAGGATTTATCGGAGCAACAGGAAAAGGAACGCTCGAAGCTAAAGGTGTAATGGGAAGAGTAGATATTATCACAGGAACTTTAGGAAAAGCTTTAGGAGGAGCTATGGGTGGCTACACAACTGCAAAAAAAGAAATTATTGAAATTTTAAGACAACGATCTAGACCTTACTTATTTTCAAACTCCTTAGCTCCATCAATAGTTGGCGCATCGTTGAAAGTATTTGAATTATTAGAAAAAGACACTAAATTAAGAGATCAATTAGAGTGGAATACTAATTATTTTAAAAAAGGAATCAAAGAAGCAGGTTTCGATATCATTGATGGTGACTCAGCCATTGTTCCAGTTATGCTTTATGATGCTAAATTATCTCAAGTAATGGCAGAAGAGTTATTAAAAAAAGGAATTTATGTAATAGGCTTCTTCTTTCCTGTTGTTCCAAAAGAAAAAGCGAGAATTCGTGTCCAACTATCTGCTGCTCATACAAAAGAACACTTAGACAAAGCTATTAAAGCATTCACAGAAGTAGGTAAGTCATTAGAAATAATAAGTTAAAATTGAAATACCCCTTACTTTTTTTAACAAAACTTTTTGTATTTAAAAAAAAATAGTATTTTTGTTCTAATTATAACGCATTGTAATTTAATTAATAAAGTATGAAACATCTAAACAAATTATTTGCTGCTGGTTTATTGCTTGCTGGATTATCTACCCAAGCACAAAACGGTGACAATCCATGGGCTGTGTCCTTTGGAGTAAACGCGGTTGATACCAAGGTAAGTGCCGAAGGTAATTCTAGCCCACAATTTATCCAATTAATCAACGCAGATGACAATTGGAATATTTTACCATCTGTATCTTATTTAAATGTATCAAGATATGTTGGAGATGGTTTTTCTATCGGATTAACAGGATCGGTTAACAAAATTGACAAATGGTTAGAAAGAGTACCTGGTACTGAGAATACAGATGCTGTATTAAATCCTGGTGATTTATCTTACTATGCAGTTGATGCTGTAATCAAATATAGCTTTCAAGATTTACTTAAATCTAAATGGTTAGACCCATCTATTAATGTGGGTGGAGGTTACAATTTCTTTGGTGACGCTTCTGCTGGTACAGTAAATGGAGGTTTAGGATTAACTTTTTGGTTTACTGAAAATGTAGGTCTTCAATTACAATCTGTTTACAAACATTCATTTGATGAAAACAGAGTTGCTGATGTAGACGTACCTACTCATATTCAACACTTTGCAGGTATTACTTTCAAATTTGGAGGTAAAGATACTGACGGAGATGGTGTTTATGACAAAGACGACGCATGTGTTGATGTAGCAGGTTTAAAAGAATTAAACGGTTGTCCTGATACTGATAAAGATGGAATCGCTGATAAAGATGATGCTTGTCCTGAATTAGCTGGTACACCAGAAAACAATGGTTGTCCTGATACAGACGGTGATGGTATTATTGATCCTGAAGATGCTTGTCCTGAGGTAGCTGGTACTAAAATCATGAAAGGTTGTCCAGATGCAGACGGAGATGGTGTTGCTGACAAAGATGATGAGTGTCCTACAGTTAAAGGTGATAGAGCTAACAAAGGTTGTCCATGGCCTGACGGTGACGGTGACGGAGTATTTGATAAAGATGATGCTTGTCCTGAAGTAGCTGGTACAGTTGCTAACAACGGATGTCCTGAAGTTTCTGACGAAGCAGTTAAAAAATTAAATGATTATGCTAAAACTATCTTGTTTAACTCTGGAAAAGCAACTTTCCAAAAACAAACTTACCCAGTTTTAGAAGCAATCACTGCTATCTTAAAAGAGTATCCAAATTCTAAATTCTCTATTGAAGGTCACACTGATAGCGATGGATCTGATGCTGCTAACTTAAAATTATCTGAAGATAGAGCAGGTGCGGTTAAAGATTATTTAATCGAAAAAGGAATTGATTCTTCAAGATTATCTTCTAAAGGTTTTGGTGAGTCTATGCCAATTGACACTAACAAAACTTCAAAAGGTAAAGCTAACAACAGAAGAGTTGAAGTGAAATTAGTAAAATAATTTCCTTTTAAAATAAATTTAAAAACGCTCCATTTTATGGAGCGTTTTTTTTTATTTTTATAAAATGTTAACAGAAACTTTTCTTGACAAATTATCCAAACATATTCTTGCAAATTATGATTCTGATTTGCAAAACATTAACATCATTTTACCTAACAAAAGGGCTAAAGTTTTTTTATTGGATTCACTCCATAATCATTCAAACAAAACAATCTTTGCACCTCAAATTAATAGCATAGAGGATTTAATACAAGAAATCTCAGAAATAAGAATTATTGATTCAATAGAATTAATTTTTGAATTTTATGAAATTTATTTAAAACTTACTCCTAATGAAGAAGTGCAATCATTTAATCTTTTTTCAAATTGGGCTAAAACGCTATTACAAGATTTTAATGAAATTGACAGGTATTTATTAGAACCTAATTTTGTTTTCTCTTATCTTAAAGACATTGAAGCACTTAAAAGATGGGATTTACAACCCAAAGACACTACTATTTTAATTGATTCACATCTGGCTTTTTGGAACAAAATACCATTATATTATATTGCATTCTACAACCATTTAAAAAACAAAAAAATTGGTTATCAAGGTCTAATATATAGAGAATCTGTTGAAAAAATTAAAAATTATTCGATTAACCTAGCGGAAAAAAAATTAATTTTTGCAGGTTTTAATGCGCTCAATCAAGCAGAAGAAAAAATAATCCTACATCTTATTTCTAACAATCAAGCCTCCATTTTTTGGGATATTGATTATTATTTTATCAACAATAATTATCATGATGCTGGACTTTTTATAAGACGATTTAAAAATCAATGGAAAAAATACACAACTCAACCATTTGAATGGATTACAGACGATTTCCAACAAGAAAAAAACATCAATATTATTGGTACACCAAAAACCGTTGGTCAAGCCAAAATAGCAGGAAAAATAATTGAAAATATATATAATGCTGAAAAAAATAGCTTAAACAATACAAGAACAGCCATTATTTTAGGAGATGAAAATTTGCTAATACCTATTTTATATGCTTTACCAAATTCTGTTGATTCTTTGAATATTACAATGGGTTATTCAGGAAAGAATAACCCGGTACAATTATTAATTAGTAAACTCTTTAAACTGCATACAAATGCAATTTCAAGAGGAAATACAAATTATACTTTATATTATAAAGAAGTACTTGACGTTTTGAATCATCCTTTAGTTGAACCTTATGCTGATGTTGATCAAGTAATACAAACAATACATAATAACAACTTTACTTTCTTCTCTGTAGATACTTTATTTCGCTTAAAAAATGAAAAATATCCAAATAAAGAAAACGACTATTTTAAACTCCTTTTTTCGAAATGGGAAGAAGAAAATTCTCAAATTTTAAACAGAATCAGTTCAATTCTATTAAGCTTAAAATCGTTTCTAAATAATGATAATGAAGAAGAAAAAATAACAAAATCTTTTGTTTATTCTCTTTACAAAGTAATTAATAAGCTTATTAACTATTGTGAACTGCATCCAAACAAAATAAATACATTAGAAAGTCTTTTCGATTTATATAAACAAATTATAGATTTAGCTGAAGTTTCTTTTGAAGGAGAACCTTTAAAAGGGCTTCAAATAATGGGTGTATTAGAAAGCAGGGTTTTAGATTTTGAAAATGTAATCATAACATCAGTAAATGAAGGTAAATTACCTTCTGGGAAATCGCAAAATTCTTTTATACCTTACGATGTAAAAAAAGAATTAGGATTACCTACATACAAAGAAAAAGATGCTATTTACAGTTATCATTTTTATCATTTACTACATAGAGCAAAAAACATTTATTTATTATACAATACAGATAATGAAGGAATAGATGCTGGTGAAAAAAGTCGTTTCATAACACAATTAGAGATTGAAAAACAGCCAAAACACAACATATCTCACACAATTTATAATGCAGTTTTACCAGAAAAAGCATACAGCCTAATGACTATTTCTAAAACTCCTTTGCTTCTTGAGCGTTTAAAAGAAATAGCTACCGTAAAAGGTTTTTCTCCTTCTTCTTTAACATCCTACATACGCAATCCAATACAATTTTATTTTCAAAGAGTATTACGTATTAATGAAATGGAGGAAGTAGAAGAAAATATTGCAGTAAACACCTTAGGAACTATCATTCATGAATCATTAGAAACATTGTATAAACCTTATATAAATTCAATTCTCTCGCTTCAACAAATAGAACAAATGATAACTCATATTGAAGAAGTAACTATTGAAAAGTTTAAATTAGTTTATAAAGAAGGAGAAATTAAAAAAGGAAAAAATTTGTTAGCTTTTGAAGTAGCAAAAAGAAATATTTTTAATTTTTTACAAACAGAGAAAAAAGCGATACAATTAGGAGAAGTTGTTAAAATAATCGCTTTAGAGGACAAATTAGAAACTATCTTAACAGACAACCGCTTACCTTATCCTATTAAAATTGCGGGGAATGTAGACCGAATAGAAATACGAAATAATGTAATTCGTATCATTGATTATAAAACAGGTAAAGTAGATGGAAACTCTTTAAAAATTAACAACTTTGAAGCTTTAACAACTGACATAAAAAATGAAAAAATAATCCAATTACTTTGTTATGCTTTAATGTTTAGAAACCAAACTCAATTCAATTCATACCCCATTGAAGCAGGTATCATTTCATTCAAAAATATGAAAGCAGGCTTTATGCCATTTGGATTAGGAAAAGGAAGAGGAGTTATCCCTCAAAATATGATTAATGACGAAATATTAAACGATTTCAAAGAAGAAATTATCACTTTAATTTTAGAAATTTTAGACCCAACTCCTACATTTAAAGAAAAAATATAAAAACAAAAATAAACGATTAGCTCATCGTCTTAATTTATCAAGAAATAAAAGCATATTTCTTTCTAAATCTATCTTATTCTCAAAATGACTCATATGCCCATCGTTAAAGGTTACTAACTGTACATTAGTACCTTCAACTTGTAATTTGTTTTCGTCATAATTCAAAACAGGATCTTTTTTCCCTAATAGCAACATTTTAGGAAATAAAGAAGTATGCCACAGCACTTCTCTATCCTTTCTGGCTTTCATTCCTTCCTGAGCCGCTATGATACCTTGCAAAGGTGTTTGTAAAGCTTCGTTCTTTGCCCAATCAATTTCTTTTTTAAGTTTAGTCCTATTCTCTTCACTAAATAAATTTGCTATTGACATACTAATAGCGTTTTTATAATTTTGCTTTACTGCCAAGATAGCTCTATCTCTATTTGCTTTACGTTCCACACTATCTTCTTTGGCAGTCGAATTCATTAAAACAAGTCCTGCCATCATTTCTGGATATAATTCGGCAAAAGCCAATGCTACATAACCACCCATAGAATGCCCTATTAGAACGACTTTCTCCAAATTTAAAAAATGAAGAATATGATATACTGCATCGGCCATATCTTCCATCGTATGAATATATCCAATACATTCCGTTTTACCATGGCCTAA
The DNA here is from genome assembly GCF_902506265.1 of Flavobacterium sp. 9AF. Taxonomy (GTDB): domain Bacteria; phylum Bacteroidota; class Bacteroidia; order Flavobacteriales; family Flavobacteriaceae; genus Flavobacterium. The sequence goes on from NZ_LR733556.1 coordinate 2,076,758, forward strand.
TAAATCAATACACACTACTCTATATTTAGACAGCAAAACCGGAACTAAATTATGCCACATTTTACTATTCTCTAAAAAACCATGCAATAAAACAACGGTTGGACCTTCTCCTTGATCTGAATAAGAAAGCTTACTATTTTTATAAATTAGGTGTTTCATAGGCGCAAAAATAGAATTTCAAAAGCAATTCAAGAAGGAATTTCATTTAAATACTTACTTTTGAAAAAAGGATTTTTTATGCAGGATGAATCACCAAAACGCTTCGATCGAATTGTCGCTATCTTAATACAATTACAATCCAAACGAATTGTAAAGGCACAAGAACTCGCTGATCGATTTGAGGTAAGCTTACGAACCATTTATAGAGATATTCGTTCTTTAGAAGCTTCTGGTGTTCCTATTTATAGCGAAGCGGGCGTAGGCTATTCTCTGGTAGAAGGTTATCGTTTACCTCCAGTAATGTTTACTCGTGAAGAAGCAAGTAGTTTTATTGCAGCTGAAAAATTGATGGAAACTTTTATCGATAAAGAATTAGGAAAACATTATGCTTCGGCCATGTTCAAAATAAAATCAGTTTTAAAAAATACCGATAAAGATTGGCTTACCTCTATTGAATCTAAAGTTATCATGCAACAACCCGCTGTTAATCTATTCAATGAAAAAGTACCAGAAGCCATGAGTATTCTTTTTAAAAGCATAGCCGATAAAACGCAAGTTAAATTAAATTACCAAGCTTTTGATGCAGAAGAAGCTTCTGAAAGAAGTATTGAACCCGTAGGTATTTTTCATGATAATAACAATTGGTATATTTTTGGCTTTTGTCACCTAAGAAACGATTACCGCCAATTTAGAGCCGACCGAATTCAAGGCATTGAAAATAAAGACCTGGCGTTTACTAAAGAACACCAACCTTTAGAATTTTACTTAAATAAAGAAAAAGAATGTCCAACCACTAAAGTAGTATTATTGGTAGACAAAAAAATTGGCAAATATTTAGACTTTGAAAAAAAATATCATGGATTTGTTTCCCAAAAAAAAATAGGTCAACAAATAGAAATGACTTTTTTAAGTAGAGATATTGAAAATGGATTTCCGAGATGGATTCTGATGTTTGCCGATCATGCGACGATTATTGAACCCCAACGCCTAAAAGACAGAATGTTGGAAATGCTAGAAATTTATAAAACAAACTTATTACAATAGAACTCCAAAAACAACTAGTCGTTTTCGGAGTTCTAAGTATTAATTATGCTCTCATCCAGAAAAAAGGGGGTGTAATTCCTAAAGCTCGCAAATAAACATATCCTTGTCCACGATGATGGATTTCATTGTCAATAAAATAAAAAATATTTTCAATAATTGGAAATTCATATTGCCCAAAAAGATTGAACGTTTTTTCAAAATCTTCAACTGGAATTTGCTTAAAATAGCGATTAATTTCTATCGTGGCTTCGTCCCATTTTTGCAAATAAGCTTCTTTTGTTGCTAAATTTTCTACAGCTGCTTCCGAATAAGGCTGTTCGTCTCTATTTACAATTCCCTTTAATGCAGGAACACCAATAGCTAAAAGTTCGGATACTAATTTTGAAAAAGGACGCATGCCTCCAATAGAAAACTCAAAGAAATCTTTTTCTGGAAAGGCTTCAATCACATGTCTTGTTAAAGCACGATGTCCTTGCCAATGTTTTAATAAATGTTCCGGACGAATTACTTGTGGTACTGATACAGTGTTCATAATGTATGATTTATTTGATTATACCACAAAGGTAAATACAGCTTATGACAACAGTTTGTCAGTAGGTTTTTGAGAATATCAAAATATTTCTAGACATTTCAATGATAAGAAATTAATGCGTTCTAAAATAGTTAATAAAACTCTTTGTAAACCTTTGCCACAAATAAAATTACCTAAAAAAGAAGAACTAAAATAAACTTTTCATTTTGACGAAGGTGAAAAACACACTAATGGGATTCTTCCTTCGTCAGAATGACAAAATAGAATATAAATAAAACATAAAAAAACGGTTTACAATATTGTAAACCGTTTAAACTAATAACTGATAACTAACAACTGTTAACTGTTCATTATCGATTCTATTTCGTCTGCTTCAATAGGAATATTTCGCATCAAATTGAATGGAGCACCACTATTTTGGATTACTACATCATCTTCAATGCGAATACCAAATTTTTCTTTTGGAATATAAATCCCAGGTTCCACAGTGAAAACCATATTGGCTTGCATCGGTTCATATAATAAACCGTAATCATGTGTATCTAATCCCATATGATGTGAAGTACCGTGCATAAAATATTTTTTATAGGCTGGCCAATCTGGATTTTCATTTTGAACGTCAGCTTTATCTAATAAACCTAAACCTAGTAGTTCAGAAGTCATGATTTTACCAACCTCAACATGGTATTGTTTCCATAAAGTGCCTGGAACCAACATTTTTGTAGCTTCATTTTTTACATTTAAAACTGCATTGTAAACCGCCCTTTGACGCTCGGAAAACCTTCCTGAAACTGGAATGGTTCGGGTCATATCGCTAGAATAATTGGCATATTCTGCACCCACATCTAACAATAATAAATCCCCTTCATGACATTGCTGATTGTTTTCAATATAATGCAATACATTCGCATTGTTTCCTGAAGCAATAATAGGTGTATAAGCAAATCCTTTAGATCGGTTTCTTAAAAACTCATGCGCAAATTCAGCTTCAATTTCGTATTCCATTACATTAGGCTTCACAAAATTTAAAATTCTTCGAAACCCTTTTTCAGTAATATCACACGCTTTTTGAATTAAATCTAATTCTTCGCTTTCTTTTACAGATCGTATGCGCTGTAAAATAGGATTTGACTTTTCAACTTTATGTGCAGGATAATTTTCTTTCCACCATTTTACAAAACGTGCCTCACGAGTTTCCGTTTCAATAGTGGCACGGTAATGCTCATTGGTATTGATATACATGGTTTCGGCATAAGCCATGATTTCCTTTAATGTTTTATGAAAGTCTTGTAACCAAATAACTGTTTTAATTCCAGAAACTTCAAAAGCTCTTTCTTTGGTTAACTTCTCTCCTTCCCAAATAGCAATGTGCTCGTTCGTTTCCTTTAAAAATAAAATTTCTTTCAAATGCTCATAAGGTGCGTCTGGAAAAAGTAAGAGAATACTCTCTTCTTGATCTACACCGCTTAGATAAAAAATATCGCGATGTTGCGCAAAAGGTAAAGTAGAATCTGCTGAAACGGGATAAATATCGTTTGAATTAAAAATCGCCACACTATTGGGTTTCATTTGAGAAACAAATTTTCTACGATTTTTTATAAATAAGTCTTTGTCTATTTGATGGTATTTCATTTTTTAGATTTTTAGATTTCTCGATTTTTAGAATATTAGATAAACTCTGTATCAAAAATACATAAACTATCTTTTTGAATCAGTAGCCAAATGGCTTAATTTTTATTTTAAATGAATTATTTAAGATTTGAACATAGATTTGAGAAATTTCAATAATTTTAAAAATTTCTCAAATCTGTATCCAAAAAATTACAAAATATTTTTACGAATGCGACTCATATGGCGTGTAGAAATTCCTAAAAAAGAAGCCAAATAATGCAAGGGAACTTCTTGAAGCAATTTAGGCTCATTGACCAATAATTTTTTGTAGCGCTCTTCTGGTGTTAGCGTTAACAAGTCTATGCGATAATCGTCAATTAAACAGATTTGTTTTTCAATTAAATGAAAATAAAATTGGTGAAATGCTTTATTATGCTGTAATAAATAATTAAAATCTTCTAAATGTATCACCCACAAACTACTATCAACAATTGCTTTTATACTTTTTCTAGAAGGCACTTTATGAAGAAAACTATTTAAGGATGAAGTAACGGTGTTCTTTAAAGCCAAATAGGTAGTGCGCTCTTCCCCTTCTATATTAATTGCATGTTGTAAAATCCCGTTTTCAACAAAACAAAAATGAGTACAAATTTCATTTTCATTTACTAAAAACTCATTTTTCTTTAGTGTAATTTTTTTAAAATAGTCTAATGCTTTAAGCACTTCTTTTTCCAAAAAATCGTTTGGTAAAAAAATCTTGACAAAATCTTCAAAATTATTTTTTTTAGGTAAAGTAGCCATTAGATACGTAATTATCTTCAAAAATAAGGAGATTATTTAAAAACTGAGATAGTTAAAAAAACATTTTAAACAAAATGGTTATATTTACGAAATAAAAAATTGAACATGAAAAAGTATTATAAAACATTCTTTCTTTTAATTCTAACTTTAAATTTTAGTTGTTCTAAAGAGGATTCTAAAACAATTGAACCAGAAGTGATTCTTGATGAAAAAGTTCAAGTTTATAAAGCTGATAAAATTGACGATAGCTATGTTTTTGCCATTGAAAATGGTGGAAAAAATTGTTATTTATTAAATAAACAAGGTTTTAAAGTTAAAGAATGGATATTTGACTTGCGTTTTGGGAACGATATCGAAATTTTACCTAATGGCGAATTAATTGCTATGTATAAGCAAACCGTATCGCCTATAACCATAGGAGGTGCTGGTGGAATTATTCGTATATTAAATTCAGATGGATCTACAAAATGGGACTATCAATGCGCAGATGATGAAAAAGTAGCGCATCATGATGTAGAATTATTACCAAATGGAAATGTTTTATTTTTAGTTTGGGAAAAATTAACCCCTTTACAAGCTTTAAATTATGGAGTAGAAGTAGCGAATGATATTTTTCCAGAAGCATTATTTGAAGTTAATCCACAAACCAATCAATTGGTTTGGGAATGGCACAGTTATGATCATATTGTACAAGATACCAATAACACATTGGTTAATTATGGTCAAATTAATCAGTATCCAAACCGAATTAATTTTTCTTATAACGATCGTCCTGATGGAGATATTATGCATGCCAATGGAATAGATTATGATGAAGAAAAAGACGTGATCTACATGAGTGTTAATTTTTACAGTGAAGTTTGGGTAATCGATCATAGCACTACTACAGCAGAAGCAGCTACCAATACTGGTGGAAATTACAACAAAGGAGGTGATTTATTGTATCGTTTTGGCAATCCTAGCGCTTATAATCATCCCTATGGAGAACGCTTTTTGTTCAATAATCATTTTCCTAATTTAATTGAAAAAGAAGTTCCTGGAAAAGGAAACATGCTCATTTACTGTAACGGATCAAATGTAAATCAATCTACGGTTTATGAATTAGCTCTACCTCAAAACTTTACGTTATCAACTACAGCATCAAATGAACCGCAAATGGTTTGGAATTTTACAGATCCAGATTTATACTACGATAAAATATCGGGAGCAGTTAGGCTTAAAAACGGAAATACTTTAATTACAGAAGGTGATTTTGGATACTGGGAAGTAACTCCTAATAAAGAAGTTGTTTGGAAATATTATGAACAAAACAAGACGTTTTGGAGAGGTTATAATTACAATCGAGAGGATTCAGCTATACAAGGTTTAGGACTTTAGGCAGACAAAAATTTTATTTTACCCAATAAATGGTTATTTTCGAGGAAAATATTTTTCTATGAAAAAAACAATTTATTGGGTATTTTTTTTGACATGTATATCCAATTTATGGAGTCAAAACCTTGAGTTAAACGCATTACAGTTTAAAAATATTGGCCCAACCATAATGAGCGGCCGTATTGTTGATATCGCTGTAAATCCAAACAATCCAACAGAGTTTTATGCCGCTTACGCTTCTGGTGGTCTTTGGTATACCAATAACAATGGAACTTCTTTTGAACCTGTAATGGATACGGCTCCCACATTAAATTGTGGTTCGGTTACAGTAGATTGGAATACAGGAACCATTTGGGTAGGAACTGGAGAAGTTAATTCTTCACGTTCCTCATATTCGGGAATTGGGGTGTTAAAATCAACAGATAAAGGAAAAACGTGGGAAAATATTGGTTTGTATGACAGTCATCATATTAGCAGGATTTGGGTAAACCCATCAAACAATAATGAAATTATTGTAGGTGTTTTAGGACATTTGTATACACCAAATGAAGAACGAGGAGTTTTTAAGACCGTTGATGGTGGAAAAAATTGGTCAAAAACGTTATTTATTAATCCAGACACAGGAATAATTGATATCTCCGTTGCTTCAGACAATCCTCAAATTATGTACGCTGCTGCATGGGAAAGAGAAAGAAAAGCCTGGAATTTTAAAGGCAATGGAAAAGGTTCAGGAATTTACAAAAGTGAAGATGGTGGCACAACTTGGTATTTAATTTCTAGAGATGGCAGTGGGTTTCCAAACAATGAAGGAGTAGGAAGAATTGGTTTAGCAGTATTTAATCAAAATATTTTGTATGCTATCTTAGACAATCAAAATAATAGACCTGTTGTTGAAGACACCACAACTAAAAGTAAAAAAATATCCCAATCGGACATGTTCAGTGTCCCTGGTGAAATTTTTGTAGAAAAGTCCAATAAAGAAATCAATACCTATTTAAAAAAACACGGTATAACAGAAAAATACCGAGCAGAAACCCTTAAAAATTGGGTAAAAAAAGGAACATTACAACCTAAGGAACTCAAAACCATTTTACAAGATGCGAATAAAGCGTTATTTGAAACAGAAGTTATCGGTTGTGAAATCTACAAATCTATAGATGGCGGAAAAACTTGGCAACGCACTCATGAAAATTATATAGACGATTTATACTATAGTTATGGCTATTATTTTGGAAACATTTCAGTGAATCCAAAAGATGAAAATCGCATTTATTTTGGTGGTGTTCCTTTACTTTTTTCCAATGATGGTGGAAAAACCATGAAAAATATTAGCACTGAAAATGTCCATGCAGATCATCATGTAACTTGGATTAATCCAAACAATCCCAATCATATTATTAACGGAAATGATGGTGGAATCAACATTAGCTACGACAATGGAGCACATTGGAAAAAGTGTAACAATGAGGCTTTGGGCCAATTTTATGCTGTAAATATAGACCATAATGAATCCTATAATGTATATGGTGGCTTACAAGATAATGGGGTTTGGGTAGCCAATAATAATTACAGAAAATCAGATGCTTGGGAACAAGAAGGAAAGTATCCTTACGAAAGTATCATGGGTGGTGATGGTATGCAGGTACAAATTGACAAAAGAGATGCCAACATTGTTTATACAGGTTTCCAATTTGGTAATTATTTTAGATTAGATAGAAGCAAAAACACACAAGAATTTATTGCTCCAACATTACCAAAAGGCACTAAAGAAAAACCGCTACGCTTCAATTGGCAAACTCCTATATTATTATCTCCTCACAATCAAGACATTTTATATATGGGTTCACAATTTTTGCACCGTTCCATGAATCAAGGTGCAACTTGGGAAAAAATTTCAACCGATCTTACATATGGTAGCGTTGAAGGTAATGTGGCATTTGGTACACTAACTACCATTTCTGAAAGTCCTTTGCAATTTGGATTATTGTATACTGGTTCTGATGATGGAATCATTCATCTTTCCCAAGATGGCGGCATTTCATGGAATATCATTTCAAGTCAATTACCCCAAAACTTATGGGTTTCTAGAGTAAAAGCATCTCAATTTAAAAAAGAACGTGTTTATGCTGCTCTAAATGGCTATCGCAACGATGATTTTAAACCTTATGTTTATCTTTCTGAAGATAATGGTGTCAACTGGCAAGACATTAGTGCCAACTTACCTCAAAGTCCTATAAATGTCATTTTAGAAGATACAGAAAATGAAAACGTCCTTTTTGTAGGTACTGATAATGGTTTGTTCGTTTCTTTGAATAAAGGAAAAACATGGATTGATTTTTCATCCCAGATGCCTCCTGTAGCCGTTCATGATTTGGTCATACAACCTAAAGCCAAAGAATTAATTGTAGGTACACATGGTCGTTCATTATATAAGGTAAATATTGAAAAAATACAATTGCTTACATCGGAAATACTTTCAAAATCATTGTATATTTATGAAGTGCCATCAGTTAAAAAAACGGATCGTTGGGGTTCGAGTTGGAGCACTTGGGCGAAACCCTTTGAACCTAAAGCCGAAATTTGGTTTTATTCCAATACTTCAGAAGAAGTTGAAATTACGATTGAAAATGAATTTGGGTTAACCGTTTTTTCTAAAAAAGTAGCCGCTAAAAAGGGCTTAAATTTAGTTGAATACGATTACACTTTATCTAATGAAGTAATGAATAAATGGAAGAAAAAAGATAAAAAAGCCATCTTTGAAAAAGCGGATAATGGTAAACAATATGTACTTCCTTCAAAATATAGTATTCATATCAAGAAAGGGAATGAAGCCGTTTTTACCCATTTAGAAGTTACAGAGAGTAAGAAAGCTTAATAAAAAACAAAAGCCTTGAGAAATTTCTCAAGGCTTTTTGGTCAAACCAAATTATACTAAAAATATTAAAATTGCGCTACCTCAGTAGAGTCTTTCATTGCTGTAGTGGAAGATCTATTGTTAGTAACGGTATTTTGAACCGCGTCAAAGTAAGTTGTACCTACAAATCCTTGGTGTTTTACTGCTTTAAAACCATCTTTTTGCAGAGCAAATTCTCTTTCTTGTAATTCAGAATAACCTGCCATTCCTCTTTCTTTATACGCTTTTGATAATTCAAACATACTTGTATTCAAAGCGTGGAAGCCTGCTAAAGTGATAAATTGGAATTTATACCCCATTGCTGCTAAATCCTCTCTAAAAGTTTCCATTTCTGCAACGGTTAATTTTGCGGCCCAGTTGAAGGATGGCGAACAATTATAAGCTAACATTTTTCCTGGATATTTCGCATGAATAGCATCCGCAAATTGTTTGGCATATTTTAAATCGGGATTACTCGTTTCCATCCAAATTAAATCCGCATAAGGAGCATAACTCAAGCCTCTATCAATCCCTTGTTCAATACCAGCATTCACATAGAAGAAACCTTCACTCGTTTTTTCACCTGTAATAAATTTAGCATCCCTTGGATCAATATCACTCGTTAAAAGATTGGCTGCATCAGCATCTGTTCTTGCAACAATTAAAGCGGGAATACCCATAACATCTGTTGCCAAACGAGCCGCTACTAATTTATTAATTGCTTCTTGTGTGGGCACTAATACTTTCCCTCCTAAGTGACCGCATTTTTTAGCAGAACTCAATTGATCTTCAAAATGTACACCAGCTGCACCCGCTTCAATCATGGATTTCATCAATTCAAACGCATTTAGATTTCCACCAAAACCAGCTTCCGCATCGGCTACAATTGGTACTAAATAATCTTTTCTATCTTTTTCAGGCACTTGATTTACCACTTGTATTTGGTCGGCTCTTAACAAAGCATTATTAATTCGTTTCACAACAAGGGGCACGCTATTCGCAGGATACAAAGATTGATCGGGATACATTTCACCAGCTACATTTGCATCAGCAGCTACTTGCCACCCACTTAAATAAATCGCTTCTAAACCTGCTTCTACTTCTTGAATCGCTTGGTTACCAGTTAAAGCACCTAAACCCGCCACATAATCTTGTGCATTTAATTTTTTCCAAAGTTTCTCAGCTCCTAATTTTGAGATACTATGTTCAATTGTATAAGAACCTTGTAATTTAACTACTTCTTCAGCGGTATAAGGACGTTCAATTCCTTTCCATCTTTCATTGGTTAACCAATCTGTAACTAATTCCTGAATTCTTGTTTCTACTGTTTTCATTGTGTTTTATAAATAAAAGGTTGTGTTAAATGTATTTGTATCCTGTTAGGGTTAGAAAATCGATGAAGGTGTAATTCACGACCAAAATATCTAAGAGTTGTTCGGCCAACTTATAATGGTATTTTTCATGATTCTCATCACCTACTTGGTTTCTAATTTTTTCATATTCTTCCATGGCAATTTTATCATAATATTTCTCCGTTAAGACTTTGCCATTATCTAAGGTTACGCCATTGCGAAGCCATTGCCATAATTGTGAACGAGATATTTCTGCAGTTGCAGCATCTTCCATTAAATGGTTTAAAGCAGCAGCGCCTTGACCATTCAACCAAGAAGCCATGTATAAAACCGAAATATTGATGTTTTTACGAACGCCTGCTTCTGTAATCGTTCCTTGAGGCACTTCTAACAAATCCGATTCTGAAATAGAAAGTTCATTTCGTTTTACATGAATTTGATTTTTGGTTGGCATGTTTTCATCGAAGACTTTCATCGCAACAGGAACTAAATCTGGATGTGCAACCCAAGTACCGTCATGGCCGTTTTTTACTTCACGTTCTTTATCGGCTTTTACTTTGTCAAATGCTATTTTATTAGCAGTTTCATCATTTTTAATTGGAATTTGAGCAGCCATTCCACCTATGGCATGAATATTTCTTTTGTGACATCTTTGGATAACCAATTCAGAATAGGCTTTCATAAAAGGACTCGTCATCGTTACTTGATCACGATCTGGCACTAAGAATTTATCATTATTTCTAAACTTCTTGATATATGAAAAAATATAATCCCAACGACCACAATTTAGCCCTACTATATGATTTTTTAATTCATAAATAATTTCATCCAATTGAAAACTAGCGGTAATTGTCTCTACTAAAACGGTAGCTTTTAAAGTTCCTTTTTTAATATCTAGATATTCCTCCGTAAATTCAAAAACGGCATTCCACCATCTCGCTTCTAAATAATGCTCTAATTTGGGTAAATAGAAATATGGAGCGGTATTATTTTCTTTTAACTGTTTGTGATTATGAAAAACGTACAATCCAAAATCAACCAAAGAGCCTGAAGCTTCTTCATTATTAATTAAGATATGCTTTTCATTTAAATGAATGCCACGAGGTCTTACTAATAAAACCGCAGTATTTTCATTTAATTTATATTCTTTATTTTTTGCTTCGTCAAATAAATAAATCGTTTTTGCAACAGCATCTTTTAAGTTTTGTTGGCCATTCATAAGGTTCTCCCAAGTTGGAGAAGTACTATCTTCAAAATCTGCCATAAATGTTTTGGCACCAGAATTCAACGCATTGATTACCATTTTACGATCTACTGGACCTGTAATTTCAACTCTTCTATCTAATAAATCCTCAGGAGTTGTACCTGCAAACCAATCTTTTTCACGAATATCTTGCGTTTCTTTTGGAAAACAAGGCAACTCTCCTTCATCAAACTTTTGTTGTTGTACTTTTCTTTTTTCAAGTAATTCCAATCGTTGTTTATTGAACACTTCATGTAATTCTGTTAAAAAAAGAATCGCCTCTTCTGTTAAAATAGCAGGAAATTTTGCGGTTGCTTCTGGAGCTAATTCAAATGCTTTTGCTGTTGTTTCTAATTGATTTTCCATGACTTATTGTTTTTGTTGGCACAATATTATAAAAAAGTTTTTTACAAAACAAGCGAACGTACGCTAAAATGTAAAAAAACTATTTTTTTGTGATTTTAAATAATAGCGTATCTTTGAAATTATGAATTTAGAAAGAGATTATATCAAGCTTATTTTTGGCTTAAAATTAAAGCAGGCAAGAACTAACAAAGACTTGTCGTTATTTGGCTTAGCCAAAATAACAGGACTATCCAAGTCGTATTTAAATGAGATTGAAAAAGGAAAAAAATACCCAAAGACAGATAAGATTATTCTGTTATCTGAAAAATTAGACGTTTCCTATGACAACATGGTGTCTTTGAAATTAGACAATAATTTAGCACCTATTGGTGAAATTTTAAATTCAGGAATCTTAAAAGAAATCCCATTAGATATTTTTGGTATTGAGGAAAGTGATTTAATTGATATCATCGCTAATGCACCTGCAAAAGTAAATGCTTTTATTAGCACCATTATTGAAATTGCACAACATTACAACTTATCAAGAGAAAGTTTCTTCTTAGCTTCCTTACGCTCCTACCAAGAAGCACAAAACAACTATTTTGAAGATTTGGAACAAAAAGTTTTGGATTTTGCCAAAGCTTTTCACATAGATTTAGACGCAGAAATAGCTTTAGAGGAATTACAATCCATCTTAATTGAAGAATACAACTACAAAATTGAAGTTTTAACTTTTAAAGAACAAAATGAATTGGGTGATTTACGCTCCATATTTGTTGCTAAAAGTAAAACCTTACTTATTGCTACGGATGTAGATGATTCCCAAAAAGCATTTATTTTCGCCAAGGAAATCGCCTATAATTTTTTACAAATTGAAGAGCGATTGTACACTTTTAGTTGGATTAAGTTTGAAAATTTTGATCAGGTATTAAATAATTTCTACGCTTCTTATTTTGCAGGTTCCTTACTCTTGCCTAGAAAAAAAATGATTGAAAAATTAAATGTTTTTGTAGCCAAAGAAGATCCAAAACCACAAGAATTTGTTCAATTAATAACCGATTTCAAAGTTTCTCCAGAATCTTTTTACCAAAGGTTAACCAATTTATTACCCAAAGATTTTCAGTTAAAAAACTTATTCTTTTTACGCATGTCTCATAAAATTGGGAGCGACAATTATAAAATCAAAAAAGAATTACACATAACCAATCAACAAGAACCGCATGCGAATGAAATGAACGAACATTACTGCAGAAGATGGGTTTCTGTACGAACAATGATAGAGTCTTTGAAGCAAAATAAAACACATTTTTTTGATGCTCAAATTTCTTGTTATGAAAACAGTAAAAATGAATATTTAGTTTTTTCTTCTGCCACTCCAGATCCCTTTAAAAAAGACCATATCAGAAGTATCTCTGTGGGTATTCTCATCACACCTACACTCAAGAAAAAATTTAAATTTATTGATAATGAATTAATTACCAAACAAATCGTAGGCGTTACTTGTGAAACTTGTGCGGTTAAAGATTGTTCTGTAAGAGCAGCCGCTCCTATTCAGTTGGAACAAAAAATACGCAACGAAAACACCGATTTAATCGTGAACAAATACATAGAGAAATACAGTTAAAAAAACTGTATTACTCTATCCATTTATAATATCGCGCCCCAATTAAATTGGGGTTATCTTTTTCAATTGAATCGATGATCCATTCCTTTTTTGGAGGACAAACACTGCTTTTCAGTTCTTTTTTATGTAATTTTTCATAGGTTGTAAAATCTATTTTGTGACTTTTTTCTAAAGTTTGAAAAAGCTGTGTTTTTTCTAAAGTATTTCTCCAATCATTTTGAATAACTCCTTCAAATACTTTCGATTTTGAACCACTCCCATAGGCTAAAAAACCAAAAACGTTTCCTTCAATTGGAGTATTATTCGTATAAAAATGAGACAAAGTAGACAATAATCCCATAAAAATAGATCCTGTATACAAATTACCAATTAAAGAAGAAGCTATTTCTGCTGGCTGTAATTTTTCAGTAACAAAATTTTGATACGCTTCTGATTTTCCTATTTCTTTTAATTTGTTTTGGTAATCCAATGACTGCACATCTACTTCAATTTCCTTGGAATCCAAAGCATAAATTTCTGGTAACATTCTTCTACCTTGAAAAGAATAAGGCAAATGCATCACAATACTAGACCAAGAATTATAAATTGTTTCTTCTGAATTTTTCAGTTTTTTAAACGAAAAATAAGCCTCTCTGGTTCTATCCATATAACATTGATTCGAATATTGTCCGTCAAAAACTGGTTGGTCTTTATGAATTTCAATTTCAGTTTCTAAATTAGAAAACCAATCATCGTTAGTATCACTTCCAGTAATGGCTGATTTAGCGATACTTCGATACGGTTTAAAAAAATCAAAAACTCCTTTTGTACTTGTTGCCCAATGCTTCTCAAAAGCAATAATTCTTGGATTAGAAGCAATCAACATGGCTAAAGCGCCAGCTCCTTGTGTATATTCGCCTGTTGAATTTAAATCATATTTAGCAATATCTGAAGTAATTACTATGGCTTTTTTCTCTGGGTGTAATCGCACGAAATCCATACAGTTTTGCATCGCATCAACACCACCAATACAAGCAAAAGTAAAATCTACTGCATCACAATGAGAAAGACATCCTTGTCCAAATTTTTGCTCCATTAAAGCTAGCAAAAAAGAAGCAATCGGTTTAGAACTATCTATACTACTTTCTGTTCCCACATAAATTCTTGAAATTTCATTTAAATCAATATTGTGTTCCAAAATCAATTTCGTTAGTGCATTGGCACCAAAAACTACCGTGTCTTGATGTACATCTGGGAAAGTCATTTTTAACAATCCTAATCCTTTTTCTAATTTTGCAGCTTCAATCCCTCTAGCTTGGGCTAAATCATGTATAGGTAAATGTAATTTGGCTACATCAAAAGATATAGCATCAATTCCAACTTTCATAGTATCTTTTTTAAGAGGTTAAAATTACAATTAAGAACCTAAAAATACCTTTCCTTCAAACTAGAAAATAGCATTTTCAAAGATTTTTATGAATTTTAAAAAAATAGCTCTATTCTACTTTAAAATTCATAATTCTACAACGTTTTATATCAAAAAAAATGCAATAGTATTAATTAAGATTTTTAACACATTTAAACCAGTTTGTTAACAATAAAATACTACATTTACACGTTTTATTTGAAGTACTTATAGGCTCATTAAAACAATAATTAGCAACCCATTAGAGCAGAAATGAAGAAATACTTACCGATATTTATTTTGGCATTAGGAATAAGCTTCTTTTCCTGTTCTGACAAGGATGATAATTTAGTAAACGACGAACCTCAGTTAATAATAAAATTTGAGTTTAATCCAAACCAACAAAGACTAGATAATTTAGGCCAACCTGCAATTATTCCCTCTGGCCATGCTGCTCAGTCTCCTATTTTTAATAGCATAAGCGCTCATTATTTCGAACTAAGTCCAAATGCTTATACACAACTTGGAGACGGAACCGTTTTATATCATGCTCCAGAAACACTTACAGGCGGGAATTTAGCAATCGATTTTTCACAAGCAACTGTTGTTTCTAATGGTGAGACATTCTTATCAATTCCTTTAAAAGAAGTAAATCAAGGAAGTTATCAATATGTCAGAGTCTCTTTATCCTATCAAAATTATGATATTTCCATTTTAAATAACAATACAAATCATACTGCTACCTTAGAAAGTTTTGTTGGTTACAACACTTATATTACCACACATCAAATAGGAAATAATATTTTTAATGTAAACGCTAACCGACTTCAAGGTTATTGGGCTTTAGGACTACATAATTACCCTTATGCTACTTCAGGACAAGCCCCTCAAGGAGCAACTACCGTTCCTAATCCTATTGCAACTACTTCAGCAATTCCACAAGGATCATGCGTTGTTACAGGCAAATTCCCATCTAATTTAGTCATTACCGGAACTGAAACCAAAGACATCGTTATTACACTTTCTTTATCTACAAACAATAGTTTTGAATGGGAAGAAGTAAATATGGACGGAAAATACGAGCCAACTGCTGGTGAGAACGTAATCGATATGGGAATTAGAGGTTTGGAACCTTCCTACAAATAAAGATTTGCTAGATAACTCCTTGATTTACAAACTCAATTAAACATATTTTAAATTCATTATAAATTACCACTAAAAGGTTGTAGTTAAATTTTTTATGCTGTATTTTTGTTTGATTTTTAAAACTAGAACAATCAAATTAAATTATGGCAAAATCAGCACTTTTAAAGTCATCTATTGCTAAGAAATACTGGATGGCTCTTACAGGTTTATTTTTATGCTTGTTTTTAGCTGGTCACTTGGCTGGAAATCTTCAGCTTTTAGTACCAAATAATGCTTTAAAATTTAATCAGTATGCATTATTTATGACCACTAATCCTGCAGTAAAAATACTTTCTTATTTAACGTACATTTCTATTTTATTTCATGCAATTGATGGATTTTTATTGACGTATCAAAACGCTAAAGCGAGACCAATTGGATATGCCAAATCAAATCCTTCTGCAAATAGCAGTTTTTCATCTAGAAACATGGCGCTGTTAGGTACAATTGTTTTGGTATTCATTGTTACTCACATGGTAAATTTTTGGGCAAAAATGCATTTTGACAAAAACATGCCACTAATGACACAGTCAATAGAAGGTCAACCTGGTATGAAACAAGATTTTTATGTTGGAACACAAGCGGGACAATATTACCCAGTAGAACAAGTAGAAATTGGGACTCATACAGACGAACATAATCATGCTCCAAAGCAATTTAAATTGGTTAAAAAAACGGAATTATACCATGCTCAAGCAAATGTAAAAGTAGCAGATTTATATAAAGACTTATATAAAATTACCTTTGCTTTTTTTAGAGATGCTAAATATGGTTTATACTTTACCATTGGCTACGTTTTAGCCATGTTTGCACTTGGTTTTCACTTATGGCACGGTTTCCAAAGTGCCTTTCAATCTTTGGGATTAAACAGTCCTAAATATACTCCTACAATCAAGTTTATTGGGAAAGTTTTTGCTGTAATTGTTCCTTTATTGTTTGCAATTATCCCATTATATATTCATTTTACTAAATAATCAACATCAGATATCATATGAAGTTAGATTCTAAAATACCAGAAGGACCATTAAATCAAAAATGGACTGATTATAAAGATCACTTAAAATTAGTTGCTCCAAATAATAGACCAAAATTAGACATTATAGTTGTAGGAACTGGTTTGGCAGGTGCATCAGCTGCTGCTTCTCTAGGAGAAATGGGTTATAATGTAAAAGCATTTTGTTTTCAAGATTCGCCTCGTAGAGCGCACTCAATTGCTGCTCAAGGAGGTATTAACGCTGCGAAAAATTATCAAAATGACGGGGATAGTATTTACCGTTTATTTTATGACACTATTAAAGGTGGTGATTATAGAGCGCGTGAAGCAAACGTTCATCGTTTAGCAGAAGTTTCAGGAAATATTATCGACCAATGTGTTGCACAAGGTGTTCCATTTGCACGTGATTATGGTGGAATGTTAGACAATCGTTCGTTTGGTGGGGTACAAGTACAACGTACTTTTTACGCCGCTGGACAAACAGGGCAACAATTATTACTAGGTGCCTACTCTGCTTTATCAAGACAAATTGGTTTAGGCCGAGTAAAAATGTATAACCGTCACGAAATGCTAGATTTAGTAAAAATTGATGGTAAAGCTCGTGGAATTATTGCACGTAATTTAATTACAGGTGAAATAGAAAGACACGCTGCACACGCAGTAGTTATTGCTTCTGGTGGTTATGGAAACGTTTATTTCCTATCTACAAATGCAATGGGTAGTAATGTAAGCGCAGGTTGGAAAATTCATAAAAAGGGAGCCGCTTTTGCAAATCCTTGTTATGTACAAATTCACCCAACATGTATTCCTGTTCATGGGACAAATCAATCGAAGTTAACGTTAATGTCTGAATCATTACGTAATTCAGGTCGTATTTGGGTACCTAAGAAAAAAGAAGACGCAGAAGCTATTCGTGCTGGTAAATTAAAACCAACACAAATTGCTGAAGAAGATAGAGATTATTACTTAGAAAGAAGATACCCTGCTTTTGGTAACTTAGTTCCTCGAGACGTAGCTTCTCGTGCTGCAAAAGAGCGTTGTGATGAAGGTTTTGGAATTGAAGCAAATGACACAAACGAAGGAGTTTATTTAGATTTCTCATCAGAAATTAAAAACAAAGGTAAAGAAGTGGCTTATGCACAAGGGAATCACAATCCTTCAGAAGAAGAAATCATCACTCTAGGTAAAAAATGGATTGAAGAAAAATATGGTAACTTATTTGAAATGTATGAAAAAATTACTGATGAGAATCCATATGAAACCCCTATGAAAATTTACCCTGCAGTTCACTATACAATGGGTGGCGTTTGGGTAGATTATAACTTACAATCATCAATTCCTGGTTGTTTTGTGGCTGGAGAAGCCAACTTCTCTGACCATGGTGCAAATAGATTGGGCGCTTCAGCGTTAATGCAAGGTTTAGCGGATGGTTATTTTGTACTTCCCTATACGGTTTCCAATTATTTAGCAGATGAAATTAGAACGGGTAAAATTTCTACGGACGCTCCTGAATTTGCTGAAGCTGAAAAAAATGTAAAAGACAGCATCAACATGTTCTTAAATAATAATGGAACAAAATCGGTTGATTATTTCCATAAGAGATTAGGTCATGTTATGTGGAATAAAGTAGGTATGGCTCGTAACGAACAAGGATTGAAAGAAGCTATAGCAGAAATTGGTCAAATTAGAGACGAATTCTACAAAGAGGTATATGTACCTGGAAATGCTGATGAACTTAATCCAGAATTAGAAAAAGCACTTCGTGTTGCTGATTTCTTGGAATTAGGTCAATTAATGGCAATGGATGCCTTACAAAGAAATGAATCTTGTGGAGGACACTTTAGAGAAGAATATCAAGATGCAGAGGGTGAAACCTTACGTGATGACGAAAACTTCTCATTTGTAAGTGCTTGGGAATACAAAGGCCAAGACACTACAAAAGCAGAATTACACAAAGAAGAATTGAAGTATGAATTCATTAAAATTGCCGCTAGAAACTATAAATAAGAAATTATGAGTACAGCAAAAAACATAAATATAAACCTTAAAATTTGGCGTCAAAAAAACGCGAATGATAAAGGAGGAATTGTAGATTACAAATTAGATAACGTATCTACTGCAAGTTCGTTTTTAGAAATGCTAGACCAATTAAACGAACAATTAATTAACAACAAACAAGAACCAGTTGCTTTTGACCATGATTGTAGAGAAGGGATTTGTGGTATGTGTTCTTTATATATCAACGGTAGAGCACACGGTCCAGAAACCGGAACAACTACTTGTCAACTTCATATGAGAAAGTTCAAAGATGGTGATACAATCTACATTGAGCCTTTTAGAAGTAAAGCTTTCCCTGTTGTAAAAGATTTAGTGGTTGATAGAAGTTCGTTTGATAGAATTCAGCAAGCGGGAGGATTTGTTTCTGTAAACACATCAGGTAATACAATAGATGCGAATGCAACTCCTGTTCCTAAAGATGACGCTGACAAAGCATTTATGGCCGCTGCTTGTATTGGTTGTGGTGCTTGTGTGGCAACATGTAAAAACGGCTCTGCAATGCTTTTTGTAGGTGCAAAAGTATCTCAGTATGCTTTATTACCACAAGGTAAAGTAGAAGCTACACAACGTGTTCAAAACATGGTTAGACAAATGGACGAAGAAGGTTTTGGTAACTGTACCAACACTGGAGCTTGTGAAATCGAATGTCCAAAAGGTATTTCATTAGAAAATATTGCTCGTATGAATAGAGAATTCTTAAAAGCAAGTTTATAAAAAATAAAAGGGAAATAAATTAAACCACACCTAAAAAGGGTCAGGCAAATTTAGAACTACTTTTGATAATAATGAGCTCGATATTTTATCGGGCTCATTTTCTTTAAATTTGATTTAATTCTTTCGTTATAATAATAATAGATTAATATACTATTACATTTTGTACATTAATCAAATATTTGCGACAAAATTTCTAAGGATTTAATCTTTCCAATATTTTCTATATTAAAACTATAATAATCAATCATAATTTTTAAAAGTTGCCTTCTTTGCAAAGAAGTAAAAACCATTTCAGTAGAATTAAATTTTAATTCCATTAGCTTTTTTAAAAGTCTTGTATTTTCAACAGATAAACCGTTTAGTGATTGTTTTTCAGAAAAAACACCTTCATCAATATTAAAAAATATTTTATTATCTAAATTTTCTTGAGGAAAAAAACCTAAATATTTAGTAAGTTGTAATAATAAGATCAAATGAAAATTAAAGACTTTATCGTGATTATCAAACCATTGTAAAGCGCTTTCCAAATAACGAAATAGTTCTTCATTTTTACCTTCTTCCTTTATAACATGATGCAACACTTCGGATAAAAAAAGTACAATTGTTGTTTTAACAATATCAAAATGCAGACTATGGTAAGGATATGCGACTTTTACTTCTTTTATTTTCTGTAAGTGTTTTTTATTATTATGGTAACCTTCAATTTCAAGTTGAGTTAAAGGCTGAAAAAAAACGCTCTTTTGTTTATTATTTCTACCTGTAAAAGCATTATGTATAAAATAAGATTGAACACCTTCAGATTCCGTTAAACATCTTACTATTAAACTTTTTTCATTATATTTAACTGAGGAAATAACAATTGCTTTTGTTTTAACTAACATTATCGAATTATCATTATCTTTTTAACTGTGGAATCTAAGCCGTCCTGTGAAGCAACAAAGACCATATACACACCAGATGATACTTTATAACTACCAAAAGCTTGTGTATCCCACTCAATTGTACCCCCTTCAGAAGTAGTTTCAAAAACAAGATTCCCTTCAATATCAGTAATCTTAACATTCGCTTTATCGGTTAAACCTGCAATTTTAACTGTCCCAAAAAAATCAGGTCTTACTGGATTAGGATAAACATACACATTTGTTAAATCGTTACTAGCTTTAGTTGAAGTCCCTAAGAAGGATACCAATCCTTTATCTGTCGCAAAAAAGACCTCACCTGTTACCTCATCAATTTCAATATCATTCACATTATCGCTTGGCAAAGGAGAATTATTTTTAGTAAACCTATAAATTGTTTGTTGTCCATTAGAAGATACTAAAAAGACTCCAGCATTAGCGATTGAAACCCATTTCCTATTGGAACCATCCACTTCTATATCTAAAATAGTTTGTTGATAAAATAGTTCTTGAGCCAAATCTCCTTCTTGAATAATAATAGAAGTGGTTGATAACTCCGTTTCAGACACAAAACGATCCACACTTGACAATATTCTTAATCCTTTAGCTGTTCCAATCCATAATTGATTTCTATTATCTATAGCAACACAATTTACTACTCTATCAGGTAAATTCCCATTTTCAGAATTAATAACTATAAATTTATTATTCAATTGATCATTAAAAGCAATGATTCCTTCGTTAAAAGCTGGAATCCATTTGGTGTTGTTTTTATCAATTGCCATTGGACCGTATCTTCCCGTTAAAAAGGAAGAAGTAACTCCGTTTAAACTATAAGATTGCCATTGCCCATTTGTTCTTAAAACTTTAATTGCTCTTTCAACAAAAGCATTGGTAATCCATAAATTATTATTTTTATCAAAAGCTGGGCTATTAATTCTAATATCTATATAGGAAGGATCAGGCGGGTCTGGTGGAGGAATTACTAATGTTTCTAAACCATTTGGTCCTGTGTTAGTATTATTTAAAAGTGATATATCTTCGCCATCAATTTTTATTAATCCAGAAAAATAGGAGCTTAAATAAACTTGATTCGAATTATTAGGATTTACAACTAAATCACAAATTGATTTTGCACCCAATAATTGATCATAAGGTATAGTTTCCCAACCCGTATCATTTGAAAAATGACTAATTGGTAAATCATCTAAAGGATACGGATTATAATCTCTTGTATAATCTCCATAAACAGACCATAATAAATTAGGTGCTTTTTTTACTCTAAAAATGCTATTTCTATAAGGTCCATCAGGTGAAATATTCTCAAACACAAGTGGATTATTTAACACAGTTACAAATACACCATTTTTTTCTGTTCCAATAAAAACCTTACCATCCATAACTGTTGCGGCAGTAAAAAGAACATTATAATTTGGAATATTTGTTATATGTGTGATAATACTATATTGACTATTTAGTACAAAAATATTATTTTGAGTGGTGACTATTAATTCGTCATTCGTAATCTTTATTTTTTTTCCAAATTGATTATGATTCAAAATCTGCTGAAAAGTACCATTAAATCTATAAGTAATATTATTCGAATTCATTGCTACTATTTCGTTATTGAACGTAACAATACCTAACCAATAACCTGCATCAAAAGTTTGCCATTGGTTATAGTCATATAGAAAAGGGTTTGTCAAAAGTCCTTTTCTAATTCCTGATTGTCTAGTTACGGCATAAATTTCATTGTTCAAAACTGTTGTTTGTAAAACTTCTACCTCTTCTCCAGATGTACCTATAAAGTATGTTGATACAAATTCAGTAGTTAATAAATCTAATACTGAAATCCCATAATCTGTTGCTATATATAACTTGCCATTATATTCGTACAAATCATTAATTTTCTTTTTATTAGGTGCTACTGGTACTTCTTCAATAATATCAACTTTAGTAGTTACAGTACCATCCTCGTTAACAATTAATAACAAACCATCATTATTTCCAGCAATACTTTTTTTATAATCTTCAGAGTAATGTATAGCCGTTATAGTAGTAGGTTTAAAACCATTTATTGAGTTCGAAATATTCACATCTTGTTGGCCAATGCTTTTAGAGAAAAGACAATTTTCTGTAGCTGCAAAAACCTTTTGTGATGAAGACTCAAGATCAACTATTTCATTATAAGAAAAATATCCTTTCCATAAAAGGTTGTCTTGAGCAGAAATAATTTGACCAATAAATATAAAGAAAAGAAAAAATCTTAATTTCATTATCATAGTTTTTACAAATATACTATAAACGCTGAAAATATATTTTAGGTATATATATAAATAAAAAAGGCTCACATTAAATGTAAGCCTCTAAATTATTATTCTTGGATATATTAAACTACTCCTTGACCTAACATAGCATCGGCTACTTTTACGAAACCTGCTATATTTGCTCCTTTAACATAATCTACAAATCCTGTTTCATCTTTACCATATTGCACACATGCTTCATGAATATCAGTCATAATTCTGTGTAATTTTTGGTCAACTTCTTCTCTAGTCCAACTCATACGTAAAGAATTTTGTGACATTTCAAGACCTGAGGTAGCTACACCACCTGCATTTGATGCTTTTCCAGGAGCAAATAGTATTTTTGCAGCTAAAAATGCTTCGACTGCTTCTGGTGTAGAAGGCATATTAGCTCCTTCTGCAACACAAATACAACCATTTGCAATTAACAATTTTGCTTCCTCTCCATTTAATTCGTTTTGAGTAGCACATGGTAATGCAATATCACATTTTACTTCCCATGGTCTTTTTCCTTCAACAAATTTAGCGTTAGGATATTTAGCCACATACTCATTAATTCTTCCATATCTTACATTTTTGATATCCATAATAAATGCTAATTTTTCAGCATCAATACCATCAGCATCAAAAATATATCCTGAAGAATCTGAAGCAGTAACGACTTTCCCTCCTAATTGTGTAGCTTTTTCAATGGCATATTGAGCCACATTTCCAGAACCTGAAACTACTACAGTTTTACCTTCAAAACTTTGTCCTTTTGTAGCTAACATATTTTGAGCAAAATAAACATCTCCGTATCCAGTAGCTTCAGGTCTAATTAAAGATCCCCCAAAAGTAATCCCTTTTCCAGTTAAAACTCCAGTGAATTCATTTCTTAATTTTTTATATTGACCAAACATGTAACCTACTTCTCTACCTCCTACACCTATATCTCCAGCAGGTACATCTGTATCTGCTCCTATATGTCTTGATAATTCAGTCATAAAAGCTTGACAAAAACGCATAATTTCATTATCTGATTTACCTTTAGGATCAAAATCAGATCCTCCTTTTCCACCACCCATAGGCAATGTAGTTAAAGAGTTTTTAAAAACTTGCTCGAAAGCTAAAAATTTTAAAATACTTAAATTTACAGAAGGATGGAAACGAATTCCTCCTTTGTAGGGTCCAATTGCAGAATTCATTTGAATTCTAAATCCTCTATTTACTTGTGTATTTCCTGCATCATCTATCCAAGCAATTCTAAACATAATTACTCTTTCTGGCTCCACCATTCTTTCCAGCAACATTTTCCCTTGATATTTTGGGTTTTGCTCTATAAAAGGAATAACTGTTTCAGCAACTTCTTGCACAGCTTGCATAAATTCGGGTTCGTTTGCGTTTCTTTTAGCAACCGAATCAATAAAAGATTTTACACTTTCTTTCATGATTTTAGGGTTTAATTTGTAATAAATTTTACTTCCGTTTTCCCTTAATGAAAACGTTTTCGTAACTGCGGTGCAAATATACATTATATTAAATCATGTCGTATTTAAATTTTAAAAAAAACATCTCAAAATGACACTTTTTAAGAAAAATTTAGGTAAAAAAAAGAAAAAAATTTTTACCTGTCTTTAGTTTTTATATATTTGTCTATAAATGAAAATCTTTTAAGATGCCTAAGATAATAAAGAACCTACTGTTTTTAACTGTTTTTTTACCATTTTATGGAAACGCACAGTTAGGATTTTCTCACGAAATTGGAGCTTTTGTGGGTGGTGTTGCCTTTCAATCTGATTTTGGAGTTCGACATGATTTTGACACTAACAAGGGAAATACAGGATTTGCTCTTGGAATTGTACACTATCTCAATTTTGCATATAGAGCAGAATGTAATTGCTACACCCCTGATAGTTATTTTAATGACCATTTTAAACTTCGTTCTGAATTATCATACAATAGCACAAAACTTGAACATTTTGGAAAATGGGCTGAAAAAGATTCTCCTAACGGTCTCTTATTAAGAAACATGAAAGGCGAGGCTAAAGTTACAGATATAGGAATGCAATTAGAATATTACCCTTGGAGCATTAGAGAATTTTCAGCTAGAGAAGGAGCATGGGGACCTTTTATCGGTTTAGGAGCACATTTTTCGTTTTTTAGAAATGATACCTATTCTGAATTAGGACCTTTGGGAACTCTAGCTACCACTTATCCTGATTATTTGCCAGATGGTTATTCTTCAGAAGGTGGAAGTACCTTTTCTGTAGTTTCAAGTGTTGGTACAAGATACAAATTAACTGAACTTTCAGATTTATTTGTTGAATTAAGATGGCAATATTATTTTTCTGATTGGGTTGATGGTTTAAGAAAAAATCCAGATCTATATAAAGAAAACAAAGCTAATGATTGGAATCTTTGGTTAAACTTTGGTTACATTTATTATTTAGATTAAAAATATAAAATATAGTAAATAAGAAAGCCTAGATTGAAATCTAGGCTTTCTTATTTATAAAATGTGAGAGATTTTGTTATTGTAGCGCTTGTTCTAAATCAGCTAATAAATCGTCAATATCTTCTACACCTACACTTAAACGAACTAAATCATCTGTAATACCAATTTCCGCTCTTTTCTCTGCTGGAACTGAAGCATGTGTCATCGATGTTGGATGATTTGCTAATGATTCAACACCACCTAAAGACTCTGCTAAAGTAAATACTTTAACTCTCTCTAAAAATCGAACAGCATCTTCAAGCTTTCCTGAATTAAAAGTAAAAGTTACCATCCCTCCAAAACCACCAATCATCTGTTTCTTTGCAATATCATGGTGTGGATGTGTTTCCAAACCTGGATAATATACTCTTTTAATTGCTGGGTGTTTGCTCAAAAATTCAGCCACTTTTGCACCATTTTCGCAATGTCTTTGCACTCTTAAATGTAAGGTTTTGATTCCTCTAAGAACTAAATAACTGTCCATAGGTCCTAGTGTACCTCCAGTCGCAAACTGTGCAAAATGCAACTTTTCTCCCAATGCTGCATCTTTTACAACTAAAGCTCCTGCGATGACATCGGAATGACCACCTAAGTATTTTGTAGCGGAATGCATAACAATATCAGCTCCTAAATCTAAAGGCTTTTGCAAATAAGGAGTTGCAAATGTATTATCTACTGCAAACAACAGGTTATTCTTTTTTGTAATCTTTGCAATTGCTTCAATATCGGCTAATTTCATCAATGGATTTGTAGGTGTTTCTACCCAAACCAACTTAGTATTCGCATTAATTAAACTTTCCAATTTTTGCAAATCAGTCATATCAACAAAATGAAACTTAATTCCAAAGTCTTGATAAATACGGGCAAACATTCTGTAAGTTCCTCCATACAAATCATCCATTGCAATAACTTCGTCATTAGGCTTTAGTAATTTCATAACAGAATCTGTAGCTGCTAATCCAGAAGCGAAGGCAAGTCCTCTAGTTCCATTTTCAATACTTGCTAAAGCGTCTTCCAAAGCTGTTCTTGTAGGATTTGCTGCTCTACTATATTCATATTCTCCTACAGGTTTACCAGGAGAAGTTTGTGCATAAGTTGATGTTTGAAAAACAGGTGGCATAACCGAACCTGTAACTTTTTCATGATGTTGCCCACCATGTATTGTTTTAGTATTAAATTTCATTATTTTAATTTTTTACAAATGTATTAAGTTTAAAGGAATTTTCTTATTTGCAAAATTATTCCTAGATGTAAACCTTCATGAAAATTATTAAATTCAACAGCTTGTCTTGCATTTTGAATGGTAAATCCAGTGCTTTTAGTTGTATATTCATGAAAAGTAATAAAAATATTTTTTTCAAAATCTTCTTGTATCTTTTCAGTCGTGGAAAACAAAATACTTTTTATATAATCTACTTCTTCCTGTGTAGTTGTACATGTTGGAAAAGTTCCATTACGATAGGTGTCAATAAATGTATCTGAAACATGCATAGGTAAACCAGATAACTTATAAATTAATGATTGTTGTGTGGCAATACAGTGTCCAATATTCCAAATAATATTATTACTAAATCCTTGAGGCATTAAATTCAACTGTTCGAGCGTATATTTTTCTAAAAAATAAAGAAATTGATTTCTTATATTATTAGTAATTCTAAATGTTGTTTCCATAATTAAAAATTTCTTACGAATATACTCAATTTATTAAGTTTAAAATAAGAATTACATAACATTTAATTCTAATTTTATAAATACAATTATTTTTATAAGTAATACTTATAAAAATAGGGATAACATAAAAAAAGGTATTAAAAATGATGAATTTATAGCTAAAAAATCGTTTTTAAAAAAACACAAAGACGTTATCTTAGATTATGATTTTTTTGAACGAAATGGTTTTAAGGAAACTTTTTTTGCGATTCATTTAAAAACAGTTTATTTGATTGATGAAGACGAAATAAAAGGCAGAAAAATAAAGGTTAAACAAGTTGATGTTGCTTGTTATACTTGCTTTGAGGAATAAAAAAACACGCTGAAGAGCGTGTTTTTTAATCTATATTGCATAAAAATTATTCAATTTCAGAAACTCTTAAAGTATTTACCATACCTTTTTTCACAATGGGCATAGCCGCTAAGTTGATTACCATATCACCAGGTTTTACATAACCTCTTTCTTTACAAATTTGGTTAATATCATCAACAGTATCATCTGTACTTACAAATTTATCATAGTAGTACGCTCTCACACCCCATAATAAATTTAATTGCGTTAAAATTCGCTTGTTAGAAGTAAATACTAAAATATGCGATTTGGGTCTCCAAGCTGAAATTTGAAAAGCAGTATAACCACTATTAGTTAAGGTTGTAATGGCTTTAGCAGCAATGTCATCAGCCATAATCGCAGCATGATAACAGATAGACTTAGTAATAAAACGTTTGGTACGTACATGTGGTGCATTTAAAGGCACTTTAATAAGTGGCGAGTCTTCTACACTTTCTATAATACGTGTCATGGTTTCAATTACTTGAACCGGATAATTTCCTACAGATGTTTCTCCAGAAAGCATTACAGCATCTGCTCCATCCATAACCGAATTGGCTACATCATTTACTTCTGCTCTAGTTGGAGTTAAACTAGTAATCATAGTTTCCATCATTTGTGTCGCTACAATTACTGGAATTCGAGCTGTTTTTGCTCTATGAATTAGTTTCTTTTGAATTAAGGGTACTTGTTCCGCTGGAATTTCAACTCCTAAATCGCCACGTGCCACCATAAGAGCATCGCAAAAAGCAACAATTTTATCTATATTTTCTACTGC
The DNA here is from genome assembly GCF_902506265.1 of Flavobacterium sp. 9AF. Taxonomy (GTDB): domain Bacteria; phylum Bacteroidota; class Bacteroidia; order Flavobacteriales; family Flavobacteriaceae; genus Flavobacterium. The sequence continues at coordinate 2,104,568 of NZ_LR733556.1, forward strand.
TTCTGGTTTTTCAATTTTAGCAACAATAGGAATTTTATGATCGGAATGTTTAGCAATTAAATCTTGTAATTCTTCCAAATCTTTCGGAGTTCTCACAAAGGAAAGAGCAATCCAATCTACTTTGTTTTCAATGGCAAAAATAGCGTCTTTAATGTCTTTTTTTGTTAAAGCAGGTAATGAAACTTTAGTGTTTGGTAAATTAACCCCTTTTTTAGATTTCAATGGACCACCTTGTATAACTACGGCTTCCACTTCAGTTTTTTTATCGGTTTTAACTACTTCAAAAATAAGTTTTCCATCGTCTAAAAGAATGCGTTCTCCAGGATTTACATCTTTAGGAAATTCTTTATAGTTCATATATACTTTAGAAGCAGTTCCTAATATATCTTCTGCTGTAGTAAATGTAATTTTATCTCCTTTAGCGACTACTACATCTTCTTTCATTACTCCAACTCGTAATTTTGGTCCTTGTAAATCGGCTAGGATAGAAGTAGTGTAATTGAATTCTTCATTTAATTCTCTAATCATGTCGATACGTTCTTTAACATCGTCATAATTTGCATGAGAAAAATTGATTCTAAATACATTTACTCCAGCTTCAATCATGTCTTTTAATACATCTTTTGAACTAGTCGCAGGACCTAAAGTAGCTACAATTTTTGTCTTTTTTGTTGTTGGCATTCGAATTAAAAAATTAAATTATTTTTTGATTTAAGTTTGTTTTGATCAATTGGGTACACCATTGAAATTTGGTCTATTTTTGAAAGTTTTTGAATTATGTTTTCCAATGGGAAAAATGAGGGTTCAATATTTTCAATTTTTAATATGTAATCTGCTTTTTTATATTCTGGCAAAACATACATAGTAATATCAATAGAGTCAAAAATTCCATTTGTGCTTTTTTCTGAAGTTATAGCTGTAGCTTTATTTTCGAAAACATTCCAAATAATGTCATGAATTTCATCATCAAAAATAAAATGACTAAATATACCTTTTCCTTCTCTGTTTTCAATTTCAATATTTGAGTCGTTTTTTCTTAATTGAATTTGTATTAGCTTATTAATAAAATAAACTAAACGATAATCTTCTAAACTAGAATGAATGGCAATAAGCTCATAATCTATCGAAATAAAATCATTTATCTGAATTTTATGAATGGCCATAACTTAAAAATAAGTTGTAAATATACTATTTAATATATATAAATAGTATTGTTTTTAAAGAAGTTAAGGATTGTTTACTAACGAAAACGATTTAGTAGTCGAAATTAAAATGTTATTTTTTGTTAATTTTTTCTTGTAAGGCAAAATAGGCTCTTTTTGCCGCTTTTTCTTCCGCTTTTTTCTTTGAAGTAGCTCTGCCTTTAGCTACAATTTTTTGATCGATGGTTAGTTTTACACCAAAATATTTTTGTTCTTCAATTCCGGTATCGTCAAACACATCAAAATTAAATTGTTTCTTTTCTTTTTGACACCATTCTATAACCAAACTTTTATAGCTAATAACTTTTCCTTCTAATTTAGGAATATCCACATAAGGTTCAATAACTTTTTGATAAATAAACTTTTCACAAAATTGAAATCCACGATCTAAGTAGATGGCACCTATAAAAGCTTCAAATAAGTTTCCATGTATGTTTTCTCCAAAATGTTGTGGGTTCACTTTGCTTTCTACAAAATGTATTAAATTGAAATCTCTTCCTAGTTCATTTAAATGTTCTCTGCTTACAATTTTGGATCGCATTTTTGTTAAATATCCTTCATCTCCTGTAGGAACTTCATTGTACAAATGAGCAGCAATAACACTACCTAACATAGCATCACCTAAAAATTCTAAACGCTCGTAATTGAAAGGGTTCCCCTTTTCGTCAATTTTGTTTGTAGACCTATGGGTAAAAGCTTTTTGATAATATCTTAAAGTAATAGGTTGAAAACCAAGTATTTTTGTAAGTTTATCAAAAAAAATCCCGTCTTCTGGAGAACGGGAGTTTTTTAATATTTTTTTAAAGAATTTACGCATAAAATTATGCTTCAATTTTTTTAAATAAAACACATGCATTATGACCTCCAAAACCAAAAGTATTGCTCATCGCTACTTTTATGTCTCTTTTTTGTGCCTTGTTTAAAGTTAAATTTAATTCTGGGTTAATGTTTTCATCTACAGTAGTGTGGTTTATTGTAGGTGGAATAATGCCATTTTTAATAGCTAATATAGATGCAATAGCTTCAATTCCACCAGCAGCACCAAGTAAATGACCTGTCATTGATTTAGTGGAATTAATATTTATTTTTTTGGCATGTTCTCCAAAAACGGCACTAATCGCTTTTAATTCTGCTACATCTCCAAGAGGAGTCGAAGTTCCATGTGTGTTAATATGTTCAACGTCTTCTGGTTTCATTCCAGCATCTCGTAAACAATTTTCCATTACAGCAATAACTCCAATTCCTTCTGGATGTGGAGCGGTTAAATGGTAAGCATCGGAAGAAAGTCCACCGCCACCTATTTCACAATAGATTTTAGCGCCACGTGCTTTGGCATGTTCATATTCTTCAAGAACTAATGCACCAGCACCTTCACCTAATACAAATCCATCACGAGTAGCATCAAAAGGTCGTGAAGCTGTCTCAGGGCTTTCATTTCTTGTAGATAAGGCATGCATAGAATTAAAACCACCCATTCCTGCAATAGTTACAGCTGCTTCGGAACCACCAGAAATGATTACATCACACATTCCTAAACGAATATAGTTAAATGCATCTATCATGGCATTAGCGGATGATGCACAAGCAGAAACGGTAGTATAGTTTGGCCCCATAAAACCATTGCGCATTGAAATATGAGCAGGAGCTATATCAGCAATCATTTTAGGTATAAAGAAAGGATTAAAACGAGGAGTTCCATCACCAGCAGCATAATTTAAAACTTCTTCTTGAAAAGTTTCTAAACCTCCTATTCCGGCACCCCAAATAACACCTACGCGGTGTTTATTTACATTATCCGCTGTAATTCCTGCGTCTTTAATCGCTTCATCACTTGCAACAATGGCATATTGCGAAAATTTGTCTAAACGTCTTGCTTCTTTTTTATCTATGAAGTCTTCTACTTTAAAGTTCTTTACTTCACAAGCAAATTTAGTTTTATGTTTTTCAGTATTATAATAGGTAATGGGAGCAGCACCACTTTTACCGCTGATTAACGCATCCCAATATTCTTGAATGTTATTTCCTATTGGAGTTAGCGCTCCTAAACCAGTTACAACAACACGCTTTAATTGCATATAGATATGTTTTGATTATATAAAAAAACCCAAAGTGCTTTTAATTAATACTAAAAGAAACAATGGGTATTACATAGTTTATTTATTATGATTGTAATACAATCAATGTTTTCTACTTATAAAATAAATTTCTCGTTATAAATATATAAAAAAATATAATTAAAACTTATTTAACTGATTTCATAACATTAGTAATACCAGTTAAGAATTCTGTTAAATGTTTAAAAGCAAAGCGAAACAAGAACACCCATAAGGTTTTAAAACCCAATGGGTGTTTCTAATATTATTTCTTAGCTTCCTCGATGTAAGAAATAGCTTGACCTACAGTAGCAATGTTTTCAGCTTGATCATCTGGAATTTGAATATCAAATTCTTTTTCGAACTCCATAATTAGCTCAACAGTGTCTAATGAATCAGCTCCTAAATCGTTAGTGAAGCTAGCTTCAGCTACAACTTCATTTTCGTCAACACCTAATTTGTCTACGATAATCGCTTTTACTCTTGATGCAATGTCTGACATAATCTTTTAATTTTAATTTAATTTGTTGGCAAAAATAAAAAACTTTATTTTAAAACAACCTTTTTGTTACTAAATAAGACTACGAAATTAAAAAAAATAATTCACAAAGACTTCATTTTTCTATTTTTTACCAATTATTATTCTTTTTTTTGTGTAATAAAAATTACAGGATAATGAAAAAAATAGTCATATTTGCTTCTGGTACTGGTTCCAATGCCGAGAAAATAATATTACATTTCAAAAAATCAAATCTAGGGAACGTAGTCGCAATCTTCTCAAACAATCCTCGTGCCAAAGTTTTACAGCTTGCTGAAAATCATGCTATTTCTTCTGTAGTTTTCAATAAAGGAGAACTTAATGATGGGGTTGTTTTAAAAGTATTAAATGAAATTCAACCCGATTTAATTGTGTTGGCTGGTTTTTTATGGAAATTTCCTGCTTCCATTATTCAGCAGTATCCTAATAAAGTGATTAATATTCATCCTGCTTTGCTTCCTAAATATGGTGGAAAAGGAATGTATGGTATGCATGTGCATCAAGCGGTGTTGGAAAATAAAGAAGTAGAAACGGGTATTACTATTCATTATGTTAATGAGAATTATGATGAGGGTGCTTTTATTTTCCAAAAAGCAGTTGCTATTGAGGATTGTACTACATCAGAACAAATTGCTGAAAAAGTACATCAATTGGAACATGAGTTTTTTTCAGTGGTAATAGAGAGATTATTAGAAGGTTAGATTTTTTGACTTTATGATAAAATAATATCTAGTAAATCTTTTATAAAATCTAATAATATAAGAAGTCAAAAATGTCACATGAAGTACATATATATACAGATGGTGCAGCCAAAGGGAACCCTGGGCCTGCTGGCTATGGCGTGGTAATGGAATTAGTGGGGACTCCTTATAAAAAAGAATTTTATGAAGGGTTTCGTTTGTCTACTAATAATAGAATGGAACTATTGGCAGTTATTGTAGGTCTGGAAAAATTAAAAAATCCTAAAATGAAGGTCCTCGTTGTCTCAGATTCTAAATATGTAGTGGATGCTGTTGAAAAAAGATGGGTGTTTCAATGGGAAAAAATAAATTTTAAAGCTAAAAAAAACCCAGATTTATGGATCCGTTTTCTTAAAGTGTATAGGAAGCATCAAGTCGATTTTAAATGGGTTAAAGGCCATAATAATCATCCTCAAAATGAACGTTGTGATGCCTTGGCTGTAATGGCTTCACAACAAGAAAAATTATCCATTGATGCTTTTTATGAGGAGAATGAATAACTATTGATTATTAAATTTTATTTATAGAGAAAATGTAGAATTATAATTATTTTTGTAAAAATGTATAATATGAAAAAAAAGGTTAAGTCTTTCAATCTGCAAGAAATGTTAATAGTATTAGCAATTATAGGAATATTACTATTGTTAGCACTACCTAATTTAATGCCACTGATTACAAAAGCAAAAAGTGTAGAAGCTCAAACACAACTTAAGTTTATCTATAATTCACAAAAACAATATCACTTTATGTATTCAAAATATAGTAATGATTTAAATGAGATTGATTTTGAGAAACCAAAAACGGTTAAAGAAGACGGAAGTGCTAATTATGTATATGAAATAATTCAATCTTCAAACTCAGATTTTAAAGCTACTGCTACTGCGATAACAGATTTTGACAACGATGGTGTATTTAATGTTTGGGAAATTGATCAAGATGGAGTTCCTAAAGAGACAATAAAAGATTAGGGGTGATCGTTTTATTTAAACTATTACTAATTATAGTTTTTCTTATTATTTTATATCAAGATGTTAAAGAAAGATTAGTTTATTGGTTCTTATATCCTTTGGTTGGGGTAATAGGAGTCATAATTCAACAAATGTATTTTCATTGGAACATAATAATGATATATACATGCATTAACTTAATTTTAGTTGGAGTATTAATTTTAATTACGTTCTTATATTACAAATTGATTTTAAAGAATAAATATTTTAATAAAAGTATAGGTTTGGGAGACTTATTACTTTTTGTTTTTCTATCTTTTACTTTACCAACATTTACCTTTTGGATTCTTTTTGTATTTTCACTATTCTTCTCATTACTTCTTTTCTTGTTTGTTAAGAGTATAAAGTTGAGAATAGAAACAATTCCTTTGGCAGGATATATAGCACTTTTTTTTGCAATAATATTTTTCATCTCTTTGTTCTTAAATAGAAATTTTCTTTATATAAATTAAATGACTGATTTTTTTATTCCAATAGCATACCAACAAATTATTACTGCTGAGCAAGCTTACAGATATAGAATTGTTCCTGTTTTTTTATCAAAAGACGATATAGTTTTATTTTATACTGATTCAAGCGAAATGAATGCTTTAAAAAACGAATTAGAAATTGTTTTAGATAAAAAAATAGATTTAACAAAAATTGAATCATCTGATTTAGATCAATTTTTGTCAACTAATTATAGAAAGAAAACAAGTACTACACCTTCAAGTATAGAATATACTAATGATTTTTTAGAGAAAATAGTCATAACAGCTAAAGAAATAGGAAGTAGTGATATTCATTTTGAACCTTATGAAAACAAAGCAAGGGTAAGATACCGTTTAGATGGTAAACTGAAAGAACAATATCATATTTCAAATGAAGAATACCCAATTATTGTTAATAAAATAAAAATAAGGGCTCAGTTAGATATTTCTGAGAAAAGATTACCCCAGGATGGTAGAATTACCATTGCAACCGAATTTGATGAATTTGATATTAGGGTATCTATTTTACCTACTTTACATGGTGAAAAAGTTGTACTTCGATTACTAAGCAAAGATACTACTCATGTAAACATGGATTCACTTGGGTTTACTAAAAATGAATTAAAAATTTATTTGGAAAGTATTAAAAAACCTAATGGAATTATCCTAATTTCTGGCCCTACTGGTTCAGGTAAAACCACCACATTGTATGCAACTTTAAAATTATTAAATAATATTAATACTAATATTTTAACTGTAGAGGATCCAATTGAATATACATTAGAAGGAATTAACCAAGTGCAATTAAAAGAGAGTATTGGGCTTGATTTTGCAACAACACTTAGAACATTTTTAAGGCAAGATCCTGATATTATTATGGTAGGAGAGATTAGAGATGTAGCTACTGCAAACATGGCTGTAAGAGCTGCATTAACAGGACATTTAGTACTTTCAACAATACATACTAATTCTTCTTGGGCAACAGTTTCTAGATTAATAGATATGGGAGTACCACCTTTTTTAATAGCTGGTACTTTGAATTGTAGTATAGCTCAAAGATTAGTTCGTAAACTTTGCAATTCCTGTAGAAAAGAGGAATCTGTTCATCGTTCCTTATTTCCAAGTGGTTTTGAAATACCGGATAATTTAAAAACACATTATACAGCAGTAGGATGTAACCATTGCTTTTATACTGGGTACAGTGGTAGAAAAGCAATTTATGAAATATTGCCAATAACAAATGAGTTATCAGAATATATAAAAACTGGAAAAACAAATATAAATGATTATTTGGATCAAAACAATATTGCTACCTTAAAGACAAATGCACTAAAAATGATTCAAAATGGAGAAACCTCTGTTGAAGAAGTATTTTCTTTATTAATGATTTAATTACTATATCTTTGAAAAAAAAATTTTATTAACTAATGAAAAAAAATCTTTGGATAATTATACTATTTATTACGATGCACTTACAGGCTCAAGATAGTAGAATTCAACAAATTCAAAATAATATACAAGCAGTAATACCTAATTCACCAGGGTTAGCTCAAAAAGTAAACATCAATATAAAACAAGCTAGCCTTTCAGAATTTTTATTAGCAGTTTCCGAAGTTCATAAAGTTAATTTAAGTGTTGCTCCTTCTTTTGAACAAATAATGATAGTTAATAATTTTTCTGATGTTACTGTTTCAGATTTATTAGTTTTTTTATGTAAAGAATATAATTTAACTATAGAATTTACAGGTAACATATTAGCTTTGAAACCTTATCAAAAACCTGCCGAAATAATAAAAGAAAAAGTTATTGATGTAAAATATAAGTTGTCAGAAGATTTATTGACTTTAAATTTGAAGGAGGATAAGTTATATGATGTTTTTAAAAAAATTACAAATGAAACGGGTAAAAATATTGTTTTCACACCTGGGTTAGAAAATAAATTATTAACTGCTTATATAGTAGATATGCCTTTTGATGACGCTATAAATAAAGTAGCTTTTGCAAATAATTTGGAAGTAGAAAAAACTAAAGATAATTTTTATTTATTTGATAATTTAGGAGGAGAGTATAGTGTAAATTCAAACGATAAGAATAGCATAGGTCAAAATAAGCCTTCAAAACCACTTCGATCTAGAAAATCAAATTTCTATTTTGTTGTACTAGATCAGGAGAAAAAACTATTAGAAGTTGATTTTGAAAATACACCAATTTCAAATATAATTTATGATATTGGTAATGATTTAAATTTAGATGTCTTTATTTCAAATCCATTAGAAAATGCAGGAAATGCTACTTTAAAAGCGAAGCAAATTACATTTGATGAATTATTAAATAAAATTTTTGAAAGTAAAAGTAGTGTTTCAAACGGAGCAAATCCCAATTCTTTTTCATCTCAAAATAATAATTCAGTTAGTAATGAAGCAATACTTACTAATGATTATACATATTCTAAAAAAGATAACATTTATATATTTGGACTAAAAAATCAATTAATTGTTAGAAATATTAAAGCAATAGCTTTGATGCATCGATCTATTGAAATTTTAGGTGATCCTAGTAAAGACAGTGGAAGATCTGTAGGAAGATTGTCAAATAATTTATCGTCGCTCTCTTCTTATAATAGTACTTCCAATACAGATACTTCAAGAAATACAGCTTCATATTCCAATTCGGGTGGGAACGCTACGTCAGGAAGCAGTATTTTAGAAATTTTTCCTAAAGAAATACTTGCAGGGATTGATGTAAAAATTGATACAGAATTGAACAGCTTTATAGTTAGTGGACCTTCAGAGAATATTATCCGATTTGAAAATTTTGTAAAATATATTGACAAGCCAGTCCCAGTAATTTTAATTGAGGTAATGCTTCTAGAAGTTAGTCGAAGTGCGACCATTGAAACGGGTATTTCAGCAGGTATTGGCGATAAACCAACAACAACAAGTGGATCCGTTTTTCCTACAGCAGATATTAATTTAGGAGCGCAAACCTTAAATAAAATTATTAATCGATTTGACGGATTTGGATCATTAAATATTGGGAATGTAGTTCCTAATTTTTACTTAAGTTTAAAAGCTCTTGAAAGTAACGGTTCTGTAAATATTAGATCGACTCCAAGGCTCTCCACTCTTAACGGACATAGAGCTTTTCTTTCTATTGGGGAAACAACGTATTATGTAGTAACTAATCAAAATTATTATGGATCTCAAATTCCACAAACATCTGAAATAAAAAATTATCAACCTATTGATGCTGAACTATCTTTAACCATTAAGCCTTTAATCTCTGGAGATGGACAAATAACTATGGATATTAAAGTCATTCAATCTAGTTTTAATGGACAAAAAGTAGATAAAGATGCGCCTCCAGGTATTAATTCTAGAGAATTTACTTCTATTATTAGAGTAAAAGATCAAGATTTAATAGTTTTAGGTGGTCTAGAAGAAAAAGTAAAGAATGATACAGGTTCTGGTGTTCCTTTATTATCAAGAATCCCTATTATTAAATGGTTTTTTAGCTCTAGAAAAAGAGAAGATTCTAAGAAAAAATTATCTGTTATAATAAAACCAACAGTTATTTACTAATGCATTTTTCTAAAATTGAAAATATAGTAATCGGAAATCAATTCTTAGGTATTGAAGTTTTTTCAAACGAAAATACCGAAAAAGTAGATGTTATTTTAGTTCAAAAAAAGAAAGAAGAACTAAATGTTAAGGATTATTATAGTTTTTCTTCTCTTGAAACAATTGCTTTAAATAAATTAGCAAGCATACCTGTAATTCTTACCGTTAATACAGAAAAGGTATTAATGAAGGAAATTGACATAGTAGAAAAAAACGATTTAATTTTAGTTAAGAAAGCTTTTACTAATTTAAATCTAGATGATTTTTACTATGATATTTGGAGGTTTGAGTCGAAAAGTTTTGTTTTTATTGTAAGAAAAAATTACCTTGATGATCTTGTTCATAGACTTACGAATGCATGTCATTTAAAAATAGTCTCAGTATATATTGGAATTAGTACATTTAAGAATATAATTCATTATGTTTCTCAAGATACAATAAATTTTAATGGAAAAACGTATGTAAAAAGTACTCAAAACGTTACTAATACAGATTTACTACCTCAAAAGGTTTACGATATAGGTAGTATAAAAATTAAAGGAGAAAATATACTATGTTTTTCGGGGATTGTAAGTTTTGTTACCTTCAATTATGGAATAGGCATCAACAATCTAATCTAAAAATGAGAACTTATAAAAGAAAAAACACTTGCAAGAACGTTCTTGCAAGTGTTTAATTTAATTATTTTTGTCTAATAAATCTGTATCGATTTTTTAGGACTAGTCATTAATTTGATTTCCTTGTTTATCAAAGAAATGATATTCAAGGTACGTGTAAGCGTCACGAGATTTGAGAATAAGAGGAGGAAGTCCAGTGGACTTCAGGTATAAAAAAACCGCCCATTTAAAGATAGGCGGTTTTTAGTTTATTTAATTTGATTTCCTTGTTTATCAAAGAAATGATATTCAAGGTACGTGTAAGCGTCACGAGATTTGAGAATAAGAGGAGGAAGTCCAGTGGACTTCAGGTATAAAAAAAACCGCCCATTTAAAGATAGGCGGTTTTTAGTTTATTTAATTTGATTTCCTTGTTTATCAAAGAAATGATATTCAAGGTACGTGTAAGCGTCACGAGGTATAATTTTCACCCATTTTTTATGTTCAAAAAACCATTTTGAACGTATTGATGGAAAACCTTTTTCAAGGTAAGCTGCCACAAAAGGATGCGTGTTTAAAACCACCTTTTTATGGACTTTTATAATTCTTTCTAAGTCAGCCGTTATTTTGTCAATAATTAAAATAGGAGCTTCTATTTTCCCGTCTTCATTGGGGTCTTCTTCCCTTGTTTTAATATTTACTTCAGGCCTAACTCGTTGTCTAGTAATTTGAATTAATCCAAATTTGCTAGGAGGCAAGATTTTATGTTTAGCCTTATCGTCACTCATTTCTTCTTTTAGAAAATCATATAATTTTTTTCTATTATCTGCATTTTGCATATCAATAAAATCAACTACAATAATTCCTCCCATATCTCGTAAGCGCAATTGTCTTGCTATTTCAGCTGCTGCAATCATGTTTACTTCTAAAGCAGTATCTTCCTGACTTAATGCTTTGTTTGAGCGATTTCCGCTATTTACATCAATAACGTGCAAAGCTTCAGTATGCTCAATAATAAGATAGGCTCCTTTACTCATGGAGACAGTTTTTCCAAATGAAGTTTTAATTTGTCTTTCAATATGATATTTCTCAAAAAGAGGAAGATCTTTTGATTGATAGTGTTTTACGATAGACACTTTATCGGGAGCTATTTCTTGCAAATAGTCCTTCGTTTGAATAAATAATTCCTCATCATCTATGTGAATACTTGAAAAAGTATCATTGAAAACATCTCTTAAGATTGAAGAAGCTTTGTTTAATTCTCCTAATACTTTTGAGGGATGATGAGCGGTTTGTAGTCTTTTACACATAGCAGACCATCTTTCTAATAAAAGTTGTAGATCTTTGTCTATTTCGGCTACTTTTTTGCCTTCAGCTACTGTCCTCACAATAACTCCAAAACCTTTTGGTTTAATAGATTGAACGAGTCTTTTTAATCTGTCTTTCTCTTCTTTAGAATCAATTTTTTGAGAAATTGAAACACGATCTGAGAAAGGAACTAAAACGACATATCTACCGGCTAAAGAAATCTCAGAACTAATTCTGGGTCCTTTGGTAGAGATAGGTTCTTTTACTACTTGTACTAAAACTGATTGATTGGCATTGAGAATATCTGTTATTACACCATCTTTATCAATTTCAGCTTCAAAAGGAAAATTTTTGAGTGAATAATCTTTTAGTTTACCTGCGCTTACAAGTTTAATGAATTTCATCAAGGAAGGTAGATTAGGACCTAAATCATGATAGTGTAGAAAAGCGTCTTTTTCATAACCTAAGTTAACAAAAGCTGCATTTAAACCAGCAACTGGCTTTCTTATTTTGGCAATAAAAATATCACCTACACTAAAATTGGTTCCCTGTTCTTCTTCTTTGTGTAATTCAATTAGTTTTCCATCTTTTAATAAGGCAAAATCTACGGCTTCTGAACCCGATCTAATGATTAATTCTTTGTTCACGCTGTACATTTTTATCCATACTTTTTTAGTTAGTAGTTAATTGTAAATAATAAAAAGTATTAAAGAAAAAATACTAATTACTGTTTACTAATTACTAATTACTTATATAGTACAGATGGATTAAACAATATTTTACAGGTATTTTACCCGATAATCAGTCATTTAACTGATTAATTTCAAAGAACTTTAAAAAAAGAAAAGTAGTTTTAAACTACTTTTTCTTTTTGTGACGGTTAGCTCTCGCTCTTTTTTTACGTTTGTGAGTTGCTACCTTATGTCTTTTTCTCTTTTTACCACTTGGCATAACGTTGTTGGTTTAGATTAATAAATGATTTATACTGCTACTTCAGTTTTGGTTTTTACGCTCTCAACAAACACTTTAGCAGGCTTAAATGCTGGAATATTGTGAGCAGGAATTTTAATTGTTGTGTTTTTTGAAATGTTTCTTCCAGTTTTCTCAGCTCTTGTCTTGATGATGAAGCTTCCAAAACCTCTTAAATATACATTATCACCTGTTTCCAATGAGTTTTTTACTTCTTCCATAAAAGTCTCTACAGTTGCTTGAACATCAGATTTTTCAAGACCTAGTTTTTCAGAAATTTTAGCTACAATGTCTGCTTTCGTCATTTTCTTTCGTATTAATATTTTTATCTTCTTTTTTTGAGTTTGCAAATATATGAATTAAAAAAATAATAAATCAATCATAATTAATTAATTTTTAAGCCTTAATATTTTTATTTTTGTTTCCCAATAATTAAAAATGAATTTTTCTAAAACCTTAATAGCTTGGTATTTACAAAACAAAAGAGATTTGCCATGGAGAAAAACTACAAATCCGTACTTTATTTGGCTCTCTGAAATTATCCTCCAACAAACGCGTGTAGCACAAGGCAAACCTTATTATGAGTCATTTATTACACGTTTTCCTACTGTTTATGATTTAGCAAATGCTTCTGAAGAGGAAGTTTTGAAATTATGGCAAGGTTTGGGTTATTATTCACGAGCTAGAAATCTACATAGTGCAGCTCAAACCATAGTTGAAAAATGGAATGGAATATTTCCATTATCTTATACTGAATTGCTTCTTTTAAAAGGAATTGGTGAATATACTGCTGCTGCTATCGCTTCTTTTTCATACAACGAACCTATAGCAGTAGTGGACGGTAATGTTTTTAGAGTATTGTCTAGGATTTTTGGGATGGATATAGATATTAGTTTAGGTAGTACAAAAAAAGAATTTCAAAAAAAAGCGCAAGACCTTTTACCTGTTAAACAAGCAGCTATATTTAATCAGGCTATTATGGAATTTGGTGCTTTGCAATGTGTGCCTAAGAATCCTAATTGTTCAAGTTGTGTTTTTAACGCAAATTGCTATGCTTATTTGCATAATAAAATTAAAGATTTCCCTGTAAAAAGTAAGAAGACAAAAACTAGTAATCGTTATTTTAATTATCTTGTTATAAGGGATAAAAAATCTAATTTTTTAATTTCAAAAAGGCAAGATAAAGGTATTTGGTATAATTTATATGAGTTTACGTTGTTGGAATTTGAAGACAATAAAAATATTGAGGATGTTATTCTAGAAATAGAAAAAAAATATAATCCAAACTATTTAGTGGTAAAAAATGAAAGTGAAATAATACATAAATTATCTCATCAACATTTACATATACGTTTTTTTGAATTGAAATATGACAAAGTTATTCCAGAAGCAATTCCTTTATTTGAGATGCTAAAACTACCCATGCCAGTAGTAATTCATAATTTTATAGCTTCAAATTATTTATAATAACTCCAAAAAAAGTACTATATTTGATTTAAAATTTATATACGCCATGAATGGAACTTTAAATAAAGTCCTTTTAATAGGTCATTTAGGAGATGAGATTAAAATGCATTATTTTGATGGGGGAAATTGTATAGGAAGATTTCCATTAGCAACTAATGAAATTTATATTAATAAATCGACTGGAGAAAAAATTACATCAACTGAATGGCATAATATAGTTGTAAGGAATAAAGCGGCTGAAATCTGTGAGAAATATCTTTCTAAAGGAGATAAGATTTACATAGAAGGAAGAATCAAATCGCGTCAATGGCAAGCAGAAGATGGAAGCACAAAGTATACTACTGAAATTCAGGTTACTGAATTTACTTTTTTGAATACTAAAAAAGAATCTGAAGCAACTAAACAAAATTTTAAACCAGAAGCTCCTGAATCATCAAAAAATAGTAATTTTGACAGCTTAAATGAGCATTCTCATAATGACGATTTACCTTTTTAATGTTTAATTAATATATTTTACTTTGGATTCTGATCCTTCCAGTTTTACAACAACTATCGATTTTGAGCTGCTAATAGGATTATTAGCTGTGTTATTTTTGCTTGTCTGTTCCGCATTTATATCTGGCTCTGAAGTTGCTCTATTTTCTCTTTCACAAAAAGATGTTGATGATTTAACAGAAACAGATGGTAATAAAGGTTTGATAATTGCTAAATTATTAGAGAAACCAAAAAAATTATTAGCAACTATTTTAGTTGCCAATAATTTTATAAATATTGCGGTAGTAATTTTATTTTCTTCTATAAGTGAAAAGATATTTAAATCTGTAACTTCTAATTTGCTTCGATTCATACTTGAAGTTGTGGTTGTTACATTTTTAATATTATTGTTTGGTGAAGTTTTACCAAAAATTTATGCCAATAGAAATAATGTTAATTTTTCAAAAAAAATTTATTTACCTATTTCTATTTTAGACAAACTACTTTCTCCTCTTACTATTCCAATGCGTAATATCATTTTATATGTAGAGAAAAAATTTAGTGCACAAAAGACTAGTTTTTCAGTGGATCAATTATCTCAAGCTTTAGAATTAACCAATCAAGCAGAAACAACTCAAGAGGAACAAAAAATTTTAGAAGGCATAGTTACTTTTGGAAATACAGAAGTAAGACAGGTAATGAGTCCAAGAATAGACATCTTTGCTTTAGATAAAGAAGAAACATTTTTAGATATTATGCCTAAAATTGTTGAAAAAGGCTATTCGAGAATTCCAATTTATAACGAAAATATAGATCAGATTGAAGGGGTTTTGTTTATCAAAGATTTAATTCCTTATATCGATGAAAAAGATTTCGAGTGGCAATCTTTAATTCGTGATCCTTTTTTTATTCCTGAAAACAAAAGGTTAGATAATTTATTGAAAGAGTTTCAGGGCATGAAGAATCATTTGGCTATTGTGGTAGATGAATACGGAGGAACTTCTGGATTAGTATCTTTAGAAGATATTTTAGAAGAGATAGTGGGAGACATTAGCGATGAGTTTGATGATGAAAATATTATTTATACGCAGATAGACGATAAAAATTATTTGTTTGAAGGGAAAATAAGCTTAAAGGATTTTTATAGAATTATTGATATAAATGGTTCTGAGTTTGAAGATAAAAAAGGAGAGGCTGAAACACTAGCAGGATTTTTGTTAGAAATCTCTGGTAATTTTCCTAAAAAAAATCAGAAAATTACATTTAATTCTTACCTTTTTACAGTGGAAAGTGTAGATAAAAGAAGAATTAAGCAAATTAAAATTACTATAGTTTAAAAGATGAAAAAAAATATTTATTTGCTGTTGTTTTCAATGATTTTTATTTCTTGTGGTGAAGATACTATTCCAAAACCTAAAGGACAATTGCGATTAGATTATCCCGAAGCTACTTATGGTGTTTTAAGTGGGAGTTGCCCTTTTACATTTGATATAAATGATAATGTTAAAGTAAAGTCGAATGAAAATTGTTCTTTTGAATTACATTATCCAAAGATGAAAGCTACAATCTATTTAACTTATAAACCAGTTGAAAATAATATTGACGACTTATTAAAAGATGCGCAAAAATTAACTTATGATCATGTTATTAAAGCAGATGATATTCTTGAGCAACCTTATATTAATAAACAGAAAAAGGTTTATGGAATGTTTTATGAGGTAGGTGGTAATGCGGCAACAAATGCTCAATTTTATGTAACAGATAGTACTAAAAATTTTATTGTTGGTAGTTTATATTTTTACGCAAAGCCAAATTTTGATTCGATTTTACCAGCAGCAGATTACGTAAAAAATGATATTCAAAATATTATAGAGACAATAAATTGGAAATAAAAAAAGGAACGATAGTTCCTTTTTTTATTATTTCTTATTTTATAGAGTTCCTGTTTCTTTTTTGTCGCTACAAGAAGATTTTCCAGCACAACATGATTTCTTTTCTTCTTTTTTTTTCAGTAGTGCCTTCTTTTGCCTTAGATTTTTTCTTTTTCTCTTTGTCTGTAAAGAAAGCCTTGTCTTTTTATGATTTTATATTTGAAACTTTATATAAATCTCCACCACCAACTTTTTCAACTGTCTCAGTTAATGATTCAGGAGTTTGTTTTTGCTTGTCATAAGTTATTGTAGCTGTTTTGTTTTCAAAATCAACTTTTACTTCACTTACCCCTTCAAGTCCTACTAGTTTATTTTCTATTACTTTTGCGCATCCTTCTGGGCAGGTCATCCCATCAATCGTAAAAGAGGCTGTTGCTAGATTTTCTGGAGCTATTGAGGTTTTTTCAACGCTAGTAGCTTCTTCCTTTTTACAACTTAGAAATACAGTGAATGAAAATAGAATGATAGCTAATAATTTGATATTTTTCATATTTAAGAATTTTAAAAATGTTATTCTGTTAATTAATACAAATTTATGGAAAAATTGATGGTCAAATTAAAATAAAATGTGAATTTTGAATTATAAAATAGATTTTATGGAAAATAATAATACTAAATGGTATTTGTTGGCTTTTTTGGGGTGTGTTTGGGGAAGCTCTTTTATACTTATGCAATTGGGTTTAAAAGGAGTTAATTCTGTGCAATTGGGTAGTTTACGAATTTTATTTGCAGGTCTTTTTTTAATAGTTGTTGGTTTTAAAGAAATAGCAAAAATCCCTTTACATAAATGGAAATATATTGCCTTAACCGCATTATGTGGTACTTTTTTTCCTGTTTATTTGTTTGCCTTGGCTTTATCAAAAATTGACGGCTCAGTAAGCTCCATTTTAAATTCACTTACTCCATTAAATACGCTTATAGTTGGATTGTTGCTTTTTGGAACTAGTGTAGAAAGGAGACAGGTTTTTGGCGTATTTATTGGTTTTGTAGGTTGTTTGCTGTTGGTCTTATTTGGAGAAGGAGAAAATACAACAGAAAATTATTCTTATGCTTTATTTATATTGTTGGCATCATTATTTTATGGAATAAATGTGAATTTAATAAAAAAATATTTATCCGATTTAAAACCTTTAACGATTAGTACGGGTAATTTTCTAATTATTTTTATTCCTGCTTTAGTTGTACTTTATTTTTCTGATTTTTTTGCTGTTGCAACTCAGGAAAAAGTGATTACATCTTTAGGGTATATAGCAGTTTTAGGAATGATTGGAACTGGTCTTTCTAATATCTTATTCTTTAAATTAATTCAATTGTCTTCACCTGTTTTTGCAGCATCAGTTACTTATGTTATTCCAGTCGTAGCTATTTTGTTAGGTTATTTCTTTATGAATGAAAGCTTAAATTTTATACAGGCATGCGGTGCGTTTATTGTGCTATTGGGTGTTTATTTGTCGAGTAGAAAAAATAGTTGATAAAAAAAGCTCTCAATTATTGAGAGCTTTTAGATCTTTTATAAATATAGAATTATTCAAAATCTTTATCAGTAACTCCTTCGTTAATTTTAACTTCAGAAGTAGTAAATTCTAAATCCATGCCAAAATTCATAATTGTTTTATATGGAAATTTGATTCCTTTCACATCTTTATAATCTTCAAAATAAGTAGTTTGTGTCATTTTTTGACCGCTTTGTTCTAATTCTGTTGCTTCTGCTACTTTAAAACCAGTTTTGGCATCATAGTAATAAATTGTTTTATCTTTTTTGATACCATACGCATCACTACCTTTAATGTTTTCAATTAAAATTTCAAGAGAATTGTTTTTTAATAAATCAAGTTCGATAAAAGGTGAAGCAGATTCAGTGATTTTTTTTAGTTTTTCTGCATCCGTTATTTCTCTTGATTGACCCTGTTGAATTTCTCTTGCTTTTATACCATTAGTCTTTACTCCGCCTAAATCCATACCCATACCCGAAATAACAAATGACATTTTATTGCCAATTGATCTTTTTATTGTTAAAGTTAATGGCTGACCTTGAATAGTTCCAGAAGCAAACATAGCTGTTGTCTTAACATCCTTTAATGCTTTTTCACCACCAATTGCATCTAAATATTTTTTTAATACAGATTGTGTAGTTACACCTGCTGGAATTTCTTTTTTAACTACAGGTTTGTCTGCTTTATTGCCAAATTTATCAAAGTATAAAATAGGGAGTTTTTCTTTTTTGCTCATTGCTTCTAATGAAGGAAGAACATCAGCTGCTTTACCTACAATTACAACTCTAGAATTGTCAGCTAAAAAATATTTTTGTGCTGCATTTTTAATATCTTCTGCTGTAACTGCATTAATGTTTTTAATATAGTTTTCATAAAAATCATCTGGCAATCCTTGTGTTTCTTTGTTTAATGCATACCTAGCAATAGTAGTTGGTTTTTCAATTTGCATTACAAAATTACCTACATATTTCGCTTTTGCATTACGCAATTCTTCGTCAGAAACTAGTTCTGTTCTAATTCTTTTTAATTCGTTGAAAATTTCAACAACGGCACTGTCAGTAACTGCATTTCTGACAGCTGCACCTGAACGAAATTTATTGATATATTTTCCAGAACCTAAACTAGAATAAGATCCATAAGTCCATCCATGTTTTTCACGTAAATTTAGGAATAATCTTCCTTCACCGCCTCCGCCTAAGATTTGATTGGCTAAAATGGCAGCAAAATAATCTTTATCTGTCATTTTTAATTTTGACAAATTAACCACAGCCACTTCCGATTGTACTGCATTTGGAGCATCAATAAAATTGATTTGGTTGTATTGAACGTCAACTGGGTCAGAGTAAGTTAGTGCTGGAGCCGTAGCTTTTTTCCATTTTCCAAATAACTTTTCAACTTCTTTTTTAGTTTCTTTTACATTAACATCACCTACGATTACTAAATAAGCATTTCCGGGTACGAAATAAGTGTTGTAATTTAATTTAACATCATCAAGAGTAATGTTTTTTAAAGTTTCTTCAGTAACATATTCCCCATTATAATGATTTTTTCCATATGTTAGAGCACCTTCCACTCTTCTTGCAATAGAAGTAACACTTTTTTCATCCGCTTTTAAACCCTCAATGGCTTTTGCTACTTCTTTGTCGAATTCTTCTTGTACAAATATTGGATTTAAAGCACCGTCTGCCATTAATTCTAATAATCTTTTCGAATATCTTGAAAGACCATTTGCAGAAGCCCCCTCATTCCAAAAATTAATATCTGCACCTAAGAAATCAATTTCTTCATTAAATGCATCTTTAGAGGTAGTTGTAGTACCATTGCCAATCATTGAACTTACAATGTTAGATAATCCTTTTTTGTTTCCTTCTGCATAAGGTGTATTATCTAATGTTAATGTGTAGGAAACTCTTGGTAATTTGTGATTTTCCACAATTAATACTTTCAACCCATTTTTTAAAGTAAAACTTTCAGGTTTTTTAATATTAATACTTGGAGCTGGTCCTGGTTTAGGTTGTGGTCTGTCTTGTGCTTGCATAGTAATTGTTAAAAACAAACTTGCTGCAATATATAGTATTTTTTTCATCTTCAATATTAGTTTTGAGTTTTGTCTTTAGCTGGAATATAATCTAAAATCATTCTTTGATTTGGATTTAAATATTTTTTAGCTACCTCTCTAATTTCTTCTCTGGTAATTGAACGATAAATGTCAATTTCGGTATTTATCAAGTTGATGTCGCCATATAATAAATAGTATGTTGCTAAACTGCTTGCGATTCCTTCTACACTAGCATTGCTATTTACATATTGGTTTTCGAATTTATTTTGTAATTTTTGATAATCTTTTTCGGAAATTAAATCAGTTTGAACTTTTACAATTTCTTCATCAATTTCTTTAATTAGATCATCTGAAGTTTTGCCTTGCATTGGAATTCCGTAAATTAAATACATTCCATAATCTTCTTGACTATTATTGAAAGCTCCAACTTGTAAAGCCATTTTTTTGTCATCAACTAATTTTTTGTATAATTTTGAACTTTTCCCATCAGATAAATAAGATGAAATCATGTCTAACACTCTAGCATCGCGAGTTTTCATGGATGGAGTTCTGTAAGTAGCTAATACCATTGGTAACTGAACATTAGGGTCTTCCCAAGTTGTTCTGAATTCTTTAGTAATAGGTTCTTCTGTGTAAGTTTTACGTTCTACTGCAGGTCCTTTTTTGATTGGACCAAAATATTCTTTAATCCATTTTTTTGCATTTTCTTTGTCAAATTGACCAGCAACTACAAGAACTGCATTGTTTGGAATATAGAATTTTTTATTAAATGCTTGAAATTCTTCAAGTGTTGCAGCATCTAAATGTTCCATTTCTCCAATGGTAGTCCATCGATATGGGTGAACCTTAAACATATTTTCTTTTACTGCTTTAAAAATATTTCCATAAGGCTGATTGTCAACACGTAAACGCTTTTCTTCTTTTACTACTTCATTTTGTGTGTCTACTCCAATCTGATTAATAACTGGGTGCATTAATCTTTCAGATTCCATCCATAAGGCTAATTCTAAATTGTTTGAAGGAAAAACCTCGTAATAGTATGTTCTATCGTCAGTTGTGTTGGCATTATTATTACCGCCATTTGCAGTAACTAATTTAAACCACTCACCACGTTCTATATTTTTAGTTCCTTCAAATAATAAATGTTCAAAAAAATGAGCAAATCCTGTACGATTAGGTTGTTCATCTTTAGCTCCTACGTGATACATAACAGATGTAATAACTACTGGAGCAGAATTGTCTTGATGAAGTACAACGTGAAGTCCGTTATCTAAATCATATTCATCAAATGTTACTTTTTGGGCATATGTCGACCCACCTATAAGAAGTGCAGTACTCAAAGCCATTAAAGATTTTTTCATATGTTAATATTTGAGTTATTTTTTCAATGTGTCGTTATTTGATGAATAATGTTACACTTTTTGATAAAAATAAATTTCTTTATGGAACAAGATCAAAAAAAAACAATCACTTGTTGGTTGAATGATAAATTGTTGTATATTTGCACACTTGAAAAATTAACTAAATTCATATTCGTATGTATGCAATCGTAGAGATAGCAGGGCAACAATTTAAAGTAAGCAAAGACCAAAAGGTTTATGTACACCGTTTAGGAGAAGAAGAAGGAAACAAAGTTTCTTTTGACAAAGTTCTTTTATTAGACGATAATGGTACTGTAACTCTAGGCGCCCCAGCTATAGATGGAGCTTCTGTTGAGGCAAAAGTCTTAAAACACCTTAAAGGTGACAAAGTAATCGTTTTCAAAAAGAAAAGAAGAAAAGGATTTAAAAAGAAAAATGGTCACAGACAATCATTAACTCAAATCATTATTGAGGGAATTGTAGCTTCTGGAAGTAAAAAAGCAGCTCCTAAAAAAGAAACTGCTCCAAAAGCTGAAAAAGTAGCTGATGCACCTGTAGCTGAAAAAGCTGCTCCAAAAGCAAAAGCTTCAAAAAAGGCTGATGATTTAAAAAAAATTGAAGGTATTGGACCAAAAGCTGCTGATGTATTAGTGGCTGCAGGTATTGATACTTTTGCTAAACTAGCTAAAACAAAAGCAGATAAAGTTAAAGAAATTTTAGATGCAGCTGAAGCTAAAGTTCAACATTTAGATCCTACTACATGGGCACAACAAGCACAGTTAGCTGCTGATGAAAAATGGGATGAATTACAAAAATTACAAGACGAATTAAACGGAGGTAAAGCTGTTTAATTTTAATATTAATTTATAAAACTTATAACGTCATGGCTCACAAGAAAGGTGTCGGTAGTTCTAAGAATGGTAGAGAATCAGAATCGAAACGTTTAGGTGTTAAGATTTATGGTGGTCAAGCGGCAATTGCTGGTAACATCATTGTTAGACAAAGAGGTTCTAAACACAATCCAGGTGAAAATGTTTACATGGGTAAAGATCATACTTTACATGCTAAAGTTGATGGTGTTGTACAATTTCAAAAGAAAAAAGATAATAAATCTTATGTTTCAATAGTTCCTTTTGAAGCATAATTTTTAAAATTATCATTATCATAAAAAAACCAGCATTTTTGCTGGTTTTTTTATTTAAAATTGTAGCGTAATTTTCACTTTTATTTTAAAACGGTTTGATTTTGTTATATTGAATTTTTGGATTGGATTAGTTTAATTTTGATAATTTTTTTTCCGCTTTATCTAAATTGGATTGTTGTTTGCGTAAGTTTTCTTCTTTTTTTAAAATTTTCTCTTTTCTTTTTAATTCGTCATTTGGACTTAGTTTTCCTTTCATCTGATCTTTTTCAAACTTCAATCTTTCTTTTTCGATGTCTTTCTTTTGGCCTGCTATTTTATTTTTGATTTTTTCCACATCCTTTTTTGCATCTTCTCTTTTTTCTTTTGCTTTCTCTATTTCTTTTTCTTTTTTTTCTCTCTTTTTCTCTGATTTTTTTCTTTCTTTTTCAGCTTTTTCCCTTTCCTTTTCGGCTTTTTCCTTTTCTTTTTCAATTTTTTCTCTATCTCTTTCTGCTTTTTCGAGTTCTTTTTTTGCCTTTTCTTCTGCTTTTAATCTATCTTTTTCTGCCTTAAGTTGCGCTTTTTCTATTTCTAACTCTTTTTCCGTCTTTATTTTTGCTACAGATATAGAGTCTTTAACTTCTTGAGAAAAAACATGTTGTATTCCTAATAATAAGAGAACAATTAGTAGTGATTTGGTTTTCATTTCTTTTTATTTAATTTTATCTATGCAAAGATAATTAAAAGCCTAATATATGTATAAGATGAGAGTTTTGATTTGTATATTAAACATTTTTGTTTTTTATTCATGCAAGCAAATTACTGACGTAAGCAAATTGCCAGAGATTTTAAGTGAAGATAATGGGATTTCAAATAAAGAATTTAATTATTTACCGACAAATACTACAGGTGCTGTCTATAAAAAACATACTTATACTTTGTCTTATTCTGAAGAATATGAACAAGCGGAATGGGTAGCCTATGTTTTAAAGTCATCTGATATTATGGAAAATAATTATAAAAGACCTTTTTTTGAAATTGATGAAGAGATTATTACTGGTGCAGCAGATTGGAGAAATTATAAAAAATCGGGTTATAATAAAGGGCATTTATGTCCAGCAGGTGATAGAACCCATTCTTATGAAGATTTTAAAGAAACATTTATAACTTCAAATATTTCACCTCAAAAAAATGATTTTAATGCTGGAATATGGAATAGATTAGAACAGAAGATACGTTATTGGGCCAAAAGACAAGATAGTCTATATGTAATTACTGGAGGTGTTTTAAATGATAATTTGAAGACAATTGGATACGAAAGTGTGGCAGTACCTAACTATTTTTATAAGGTTTTATTATCTAAAGATCATACTAAGATGATTGGTTTTTTATTACCACATGAAGATTCTAATAAGCCTTTATATAGTTTTATTACCACAGTTGATGAAATTGAAAAATTAACAGGTATCGATTTTTTTCCCTCTCTCGATGATGCTGTAGAAAATAGACTTGAAGCTACTAAAGAATATAGTAACTGGGATTTTTGAATTTAACATTTTTGGTAGTTTTCTTGTAAAGTAAAATTATTTTTATTTACTATTATTGTGTGAATAGATTCATTAATGAAAGTGAGTCACTTAAACACTATTCTTATGAAAAAATCCATTTTAAATTTGATAGGAGTTACTATTTTGTCAAAAAAGCAACAAAGAGTAATTAAAGGACAATTAAAAGATTGTATTGATCCTATGACAAACCAATGTAAATATTATAGTTTAGCATGTGCAGATCCATGTAGGATATAATTTTTATGTAAACTTTTCTAAAAACAAATAAATAAGGATAATTTTCGTTTAAAAGGTATTATCCTTTTTTTAATTATATATATGATTTCTATTGTACAAAAATTCTTAAAAATCAATAATTATCTCTCAGTAAGTGATGATTTTGAAAATCTGTATTTATCTCATCCGAATTATCCTAGTTTATATGCAATAACAGATTCATTAGATTTATTGCAAATAGAGAATGTAGCCGCACAGGTTCCTAAGGAACAATTTACAGCGTTACCAGATAATTTTTTAGCCGTATTTGCTGATGATATAGTTTTGGTAAACAAAAAGGATTCGTCTATAATGATAGAAAAAGAGAAAGAAGGGAAGAAGAAACTTTCTACAGATGAATTTTTATTGCAATGGAATGGTATAGTTGTAGCGATAGAGCCCAATGAGGTTGTAAGTAGTAGTAAGAAGGTAACTAGTAATAAATATGTTATCTGTTTTTTAATTCTATTGCTAGTTTTAGCATTGCAATACCCATTTTATAATTTTTTATCGTTTTTGAGTTTAGTAGTTAATTCGGTAGGGTTATTTTTAAGTATCATTATTATAGATGAGAAGTTAAATAAAACGGAAGGAGTAGTTTCAAAAATATGTACGTTTAGTAGTAATACTTCTTGTGAATCGGTTTTAAAATCGGATAGTGCTCGCATTGCTTCTTGGTTGGATTTTTCAGATTTACCTCTTGTTTTTTTTGGAAGTAGTTTGTTGTTTTTACATTTTTCGCCAGGAGCATATCCTATATTAAATTTAATTAGTCTTTTATCTTTACCAATAGTTGGGTATTCTATTTGGTTGCAAAAAATCAAATTAAATAAGTGGTGTGTTTTATGTCTAGGTATTTCTAGTTTGCTAGTTATTCAATCGATTTTTTTTATGATTTATACATTAGATTTTAATTTTAATTATAAATCGTTGCTGCAAGCCTTTGTAATAGTTTTACCAATTTGGTTTGCCATTAAACCTGTATTGTTTAAAAAAGTAACGTTAGAGCAAGAGAATTTAAAGTTATTGAAATTTAAGCGTAATTTTTCAATTTTTTCATCCTTAGAGAAACCAGTGGATTTATTAGATAGATTTAGAGGATTAGAAAAAATAAGATTAGGTAAATCCTCAGCACCTGTTACTGTAGATTTAATACTTAGTCCTAGTTGTGGACATTGTCATACTGCTTTTTCAGAAGGACTTAGTCTAATGCGACAATTTCCTGACAAAGTAAACTTGCATTTGTTTTTTAATTTAAATATTTCTAATGCAGACAATCCTTATTTAGTAGTAGCTAAAAGTTTACTTCAGATAAATAAGAATAATGAGCAAAAAGTGTTAGAAGCATTAGAAGATTGGCATATAAAGCGGATGACATTAAAAGAATGGACAGATAAATGGCAAGAACCATTAGATATGTCGGTTGAAAATGATTTAAGAGAACAATATGAATGGTGCTTGGAGAATGAATTTAATTATACACCTGTAAAGATTGTGAATGGGAATTTGTATCCTAGCGAATATGAATTAGGGGAGTTGAAATATTTTTTATCAGAAATAGAAGAGAAACAAGAATTAGTTCTTGTATAAGATATTGTTGCAACGATAGTCGGCCAACTACATTAGACTTAAAATAGATGTAGAAATAAACAAATTATAATATTTTAAATTATGAAAAAATCAATTTTAATTTACACAGGAATTTAATCTTATTCAAGAGAGCAGAATAAACAACAATAATACATTCCTGAATTTTAACTATGATTTGTTTAATTGTACTTTTAGTACTAAATAAAAGCAATATTCCATTAGTATGTTTTTATCTTATTTGTAATCCAATAGAAGTAGATATTGTTAAATTAGATATAAATCTCAAATATATAAATAGTTTGTATAGCTCAGAAATATGAATTTTTGGGCTATCTTTTTAAAAATTAATTAACAAATTAAATTATACCTTTGAGGTTTAATTTGATTCTTATGAAATACGTATTCACTTGTATTGTTTTTTTATTTTCTCTTACTGGTTATACACAAGAAATACAATTGTTACCTGATGAGTATGAGAAACTGCAAGATGAATTAAGAATACAAACGGCTACTAATATTGATAGTGCATTTGCGGTTGCTATCAAAATTGGTCAGTCAAATAATCAAATTCATAAAGCTTTTTCTAAAGGAGCACAAGCCTATTTATTAAAGATAAAAGGAGATAGTATAGCATCAATTAAACAATTTGAAAAAGCGATTTCACTAATAAATTCACTTCCATATTCTAAAGAACAAGTAAAGACAAAAGCATACATTTTAAATTATCAAGGAATCTGTGATATACAAAAAGGTGATTTAAATGCAGCATTATTAAAACTATTGGAAGGTGAAAAATTATCGATTAGCGTAGGTGATATAGTTCAGGCAGTTAAGTTTAATACTAATATTGCATTGATTAATGGAGAAATTGGTAATTATAAAACTGCGATTAATAAAGCCAAGTATTCTGAATATTTGGTTGAAAAAAATAAAAATCTTTATAGCTCAGAACAATATAAATTAAATAAAAGTAATATTTATTTGTCATTAGGTCGATATTATGAATACAGCTTTAAACAAGATTATGAAACAAATAAATCGTATCTAGATTCGGCTACATATTATTATAATAAGACAATTTTGTATTCAAAAAATCTCATCACAAATAAAATTAAAGCTCAAAACAACCTTGCCAATGTTTATTATCACCAAGAAAATTTTGAAGAAGCAGAAAAAAATTATCAAAATATAGTATCAGAATCATTTGAACATGGTTTAACTTATGATTATGCTATTGGGTTGTATAATTTAGGAAATTTTTATTATTGGGAAAAAAAATATAAGAGAGCTCTAACTTATTTCCAAAAATATGACTCCTTACACGTAGTACATGATATTGATAAATATAATTTCGTTAATTCAAATTATTATCAGTCAAAGATTTATGAGTTTTTAAATGATTATGATAATACATTAAAGCATACAGAAATCTATTTAAAAAATTTTGAAAAAAACGAATTTAAAATTAATGAAGAAAGTGTTAAAATTAATTCCATACAAAATAATTTAGAATTAAAAGAAGAAATTACTCTCTTACAGAAAAGATATCAAGCAAAAATATTTTGGCGAAACGTTTTATATTTATCAGCTGGAGTAATTGTATTTTTATTATTGGTATTACTCATTAGAAACAGTATTGAAAAGAAAAAAAGTAATGCAAAATATAAAAGTATTATTGAGAATTTTAAGAATCAACTTAAGCAAAAGGAGGATTTTATCCAAAACGTTGAAAAAGAGATTCTGACTTATCATGATCAGGAAGCGGTATCTTCAAATATGACAATAAATATTGATGAACAAAAAGAGAAAGAAATACTAAATAGTCTTAAAAACATTGAAGATAAATTAATCTTTTTGAATCAAGATTTTACGCTTCAATATGTAGCAAAAAAAATAAAAACAAATACGACTTATTTATCTTATATTGTAAATAAAAATTTCAGTAAGACTTTTAGTGAATATGCTAACGAGTTGAAAATTAATTATGTGGTTAATGAAATGATTACTAATTCTAAATATAGGAAATATTCTACTCAAGCAATTGCTGAAAGTGTTGGTTATAAAAATGCTACCTCTTTTACAAGGTCTTTTAGCAAAAAAACAGGACTAAGTCCTGTTCAATTTGCTAAAAAATTAGAGGATGAAGATTTTAATTAGATGGACTACTTGGTAAATTAACTGTGTCATCATTATCGTTTGTAAGCGTACTAAAAGTTATAGAAGATGAAGTAGTACCACTACCTGGACCAGCCCAAGTTGGATCTGTTGGGTCTTCTATGAATTCATCGTCTAAAAGGACAGGAGCTGTTGGTCTATTTGGATCAATTCCCCCTATAATATGTTTTTTTGATTTGCTGTTTAATTGAAATTTTTCAAAATCGACTACATTTTTCACATTTGTTTTTTTCATAATATATACAGTAATTAAATTGTTTTCTCAAATGTAATAAATTAATTGTACTACGAACTGTTGTTTTTTATTACATAGGATTAAAGGTGTTTTATTTTGTTTAAATAGCTGATTTTAAATATATTGTGCTTTGTGTTTAAGACTTACAATTTATAAATTATCTGTATTATAATTTATAAATTGTAATGAATTGCCTTTTTTTTACCTTCTTATTTGTTACATATTTGTCTCAACAAACAAAAGAATGTATGCAATATTTAATTGAAAATTTTTTAGAAATTAATAATTATAATAATGAGCGAACTAGTTTTGAAAATCTGTATTTATCTCATCCGAATTATCCTAGTTTATATGCAATAACAGATTCATTAGATTTATTGCAAATAGAGAATGTAGCCGCACAGGTTCCTAAGGAACAATTTACAGCGTTACCAGATAATTTTTTAGCCGTATTTGCTGATGATATAGTTTTGGTAAACAAAAAGGATTCGTCTATAATGATAGAAAAAGAGAAAGAAGGGAAGAAGAAACTTTCTACAGATGAATTTTTATTGCAATGGAATGGTATAGTTGTAGCGATAGAGCCCAATGAGGTTGTAAGTAGTAGTAAGAAGGTAACTAGTAATAAATATGTTATCTGTTTTTTAATTCTATTGCTAGTTTTAGCATTGCAATACCCATTTTATAATTTTTTATCGTTTTTGAGTTTAGTAGTTAATTCGGTAGGGTTATTTTTAAGTATCATTATTATAGATGAGAAGTTAAATAAAACGGAAGGAGTAGTTTCAAAAATATGTACGTTTAGTAGTAATACTTCTTGTGAATCGGTTTTAAAATCGGATAGTGCTCGCATTGCTTCTTGGTTGGATTTTTCAGATTTACCTCTTGTTTTTTTTGGAAGTAGTTTGTTGTTTTTACATTTTTCGCCAGGAGCATATCCTATATTAAATTTAATTAGTCTTTTATCTTTACCAATAGTTGGGTATTCTATTTGGTTGCAAAAAATCAAATTAAATAAGTGGTGTGTTTTATGTCTAGGTATTTCTAGTTTGCTAGTTATTCAATCGATTTTTTTTATGATTTATACATTAGATTTTAATTTTAATTATAAATCGTTGCTGCAAGCCTTTGTAATAGTTTTACCAATTTGGTTTGCCATTAAACCTGTATTGTTTAAAAAAGTAACGTTAGAGCAAGAGAATTTAAAGTTATTGAAATTTAAGCGTAATTTTTCAATTTTTTCATCCTTAGAGAAACCAGTGGATTTATTAGATAGATTTAGAGGATTAGAAAAAATAAGATTAGGTAAATCCTCAGCACCTGTTACTGTAGATTTAATACTTAGTCCTAGTTGTGGACATTGTCATACTGCTTTTTCAGAAGGACTTAGTCTAATGCGACAATTTCCTGACAAAGTAAACTTGCATTTGTTTTTTAATTTAAATATTTCTAATGCAGACAATCCTTATTTAGTAGTAGCTAAAAGTTTACTTCAGATAAATAAGAATAATGAGCAAAAAGTGTTAGAAGCATTAGAAGATTGGCATATAAAGCGGATGACATTAAAAGAATGGACAGATAAATGGCAAGAACCATTAGATATGTCGGTTGAAAATGAT
The DNA here is from genome assembly GCF_902506265.1 of Flavobacterium sp. 9AF. Taxonomy (GTDB): domain Bacteria; phylum Bacteroidota; class Bacteroidia; order Flavobacteriales; family Flavobacteriaceae; genus Flavobacterium. Next base: position 2,134,461 of record NZ_LR733556.1, read on the forward strand.
TTAAGAGAACAATATGAATGGTGCTTGGAGAATGAATTTAATTATACACCTGTAAAGATTGTGAATGGGAATTTGTATCCTAGCGAATATGAATTAGGGGAGTTGAAATATTTTTTATCAGAAATAGAAGAGAAACAAGAATTAGTTCTTGTATAAGATATTGTTGCAACGATAGTCGGCCAACTACATTAGACTTAAAATAGATGTAGAAATAAACAAATTATAATATTTTAAATTATGAAAAAATCAATTTTAAATTTAACAGGAGCTCAATCTTTGTCAAAAAATGAGCAAAAGAAAATTAATGGAGGTATTACACAAGGTATGGCAATTTGTTGTAAAAGCAAGTCTCAATTAGGTGGGAGCTGCAATTCTTCATATCCATATCTTAAAGGGGCATGGTGTTGTTCTGTTCCTGATCCAAATACTTGTGAGCCAATATTAATCGATTTAGTAGACTAACATGAAAAAATCAATTTTAAACCTAAAAGGAGCTCAAGTGTTATCAAAGAATGAGCAAAAAGCGGTAAACGGAGGAAGAAGAGCTTGTAATTTAAGTTTACCAAATACAGGATGCGGTGCAAACGAATGTTGTTCAAATGGTATTTGTTACCCTTATGGAACACCAGGACATTTATGTACTTACTATCCTGAAATATAATTAACATGTATTATTTAGCTTTAATTTTTTAAAAGCTATTTGTATATAGTTAAGTTGATTAATAAGAATACTGTCTTGATTTATTTAAGACAGCATAAATATAAAACTTTGTTACAAAATTATATTTTTTTAAAAAAATATAAAATAATGTTTAATTTTGTCATTTAAATAACCTAATTAATCTTTTGCTGTATAAATAAAGTATGGTAATTTAGCTCAAAATTATAAAAATGATTATTCGAAAAGGCACCATTGAAGATATGCCAACTGTTTTAGCATTAATAAAAGAATTAGCTGAATTTGAAAATGAACCAAATGCAGTTGAAGTTACTGTTTCAGATTTAGAACGAGATGGCTTTTCCGATAAGCCATTATTCCAAACTTTTGTAGCTGAGCAAGACAATGAAATAATTGGTGTGGCTTTGTACTACTATCGCTATTCTACATGGAAAGGAAAAACAATTCATCTTGAAGATTTAGTGGTAAAAAAAGATAAAAGAGGAACAGGTGCAGGTTTTGCATTATATTCTGAAATTATTAAACAAGGTTATAAAGAAGGTGTAAAAAGAATAGAATGGAATGTTTTAGATTGGAATATCCATGCAATCCAATTCTATGAAAAGAGTGGTGCAACAGTATTAAAAGATTGGAAAGTAGTACAAATGAATGAGAAAGGAATTTCAAATTTCATTTCAAGTTTAAAAAACAAATATAATAACACGAACAATAGTTAATTAGTATGAAAATTTTCAAATTTGGAGGTGCATCTGTTAAAGATGCAGATGGTGTAAAAAATGTAACTTCAGTTTTAGAAAAAGTAGGCTACAATGATACGTTGATAGTAGTTTCTGCTATGGGAAAAACGACCAATGCTTTAGAAGAAATTATTAAAAATTATTTCGAAAAATCGAATCAATTAAACACATCCGTACAGGAAGTTCGTAAATACCATAACCAAATTTTACATGATCTTTTTGAAGATGAAGATCATGAAGCATTCTTTACTGTTAATGCCCATTTTGATGATTTGGAATACTTTTTAAGAAGCAATAAATCACCAAATTATAATTTTGTATACGATCAAATTGTAAGTTACGGAGAGATTATTTCAACTTCAATTGTAAGCTATTACCTAAACGAAAAAGGTATTAAAAACACATGGCTTGATGTTCGCAATTTCATTAAGACCGACACCACATATCGTGATGCAAATGTGAATTGGGAACAAACACAAAACTTGATTAATAAAAAAATTGAAAAAAACGAATTATACATCACACAAGGTTTTTTAGGATCGGATTCTAATAATTTCACTACTACTTTAGGACGTGAAGGTTCAGATTATACCGCTGCTATTTTTGCTTACTGCCTTAATGCAGAAAGTGTAACAATTTGGAAAGATGTACCCGGAGTTTTAAATGCTGACCCACGTTATTTTGAAGAAACAGCACTTTTGAACCAAATTTCATATAGAGAAGCTATTGAATTAGCTTTTTATGGTGCAAGTGTAATTCATCCGAAAACATTACAACCGTTACAAAATAAAGAAATTCCTTTATTTGTAAAATCATTTATTAATCCTCTTTTACCAGGTACAAGTGTTTCCAAAGGAGCAGATTTAGAACCGCAGTTACCCTGTTATATAATTAAGAAAAATCAATTATTACTATCCCTTTCTTCTTTAGATTTTTCGTTTATAATGGAAGAACATATTAGCGAGATTTTTGCTTTGTTCCACGAACATAAATTAAAGGTAAATTTAATTCAGAATTCGGCTATTAGTTTCTCTGTGTGCATTGAAGATAAATTTCATAATTTCCCAGACGTAAAAGAAATATTAGAACAAAAATTTAAGATTGCTTACCATGAAAACGTATCTTTATACACTATCAGACATTTTGATGAAAATGCAACACAAATAGTGGAGACAAATAAAACAGTTTTACTAAAACAAATATCTAGAGAAACTTTACAAATTATTACAAAAGAGTAATAAGCCAAAAAAATATACAATTAATTAATCCATAAATACTACTTTTGAAAAATAGGAGTTATCTATTTATGCTAAAAAAGTGGTTTTTATGGATTTTTTTTCTTGGTTTTTCTGTTGCTTTTGCTCAGGAAAGAACAACATCTAACCTACTTCAATCCAAAAAAATAATCATCTCTAAAGATACAATCTACTTAGAAAAAGTGAGTATTAATCCTGCATTTTTTTCAATAGTAGATAAAAATCAAAAAAAAATTGATTCTACATTTTATAATATTGATTTCCAAAGAGCAAGCCTTGTTTTTAAAGACAATTTAGTCAACCAAGATACATTACTTGTTAAATATTTAAACTTTCCAGATTTCTTAACAAAAGAATACAGTATATATGATAAATCGAAGGTGGTTTCTAACGAAGCTGGAGAACTTTATACCCTAAAAGATCAAAAAAAACAAGAATTTCAACCTTTTAATGGATTGAATACATCGGGGAGCATTTCTAGAGGAATAACTGTAGGTAATAATCAAAATACAGTAGTAAATTCAAATTTAGATTTACAAATAACAGGTAAAATATCCGAAGATGTTACTTTGAGAGCCTCTATTCAAGATAGTAACATTCCACTTCAAGAGGGCGGCTATTCTCAAAAACTAGATGAATTCGATCAAATATTTATTGAATTAGCTTCAAATCAATGGAGTGTTAAAGCAGGTGATTTATTTTTAGAAAACAGACAATCTCAATTTTTAAACTTCAATAAAAAAGTACAAGGTTTAGCCACTCAATTCCATTTAGGCACTCCTGAAAACAAAACCACCATTTTTGGCTCTGCGGCTTTAGTTAGAGGACAATATGCTAGAAGTTCTTTTACAGGCCAAGAAGGTAATCAAGGTCCTTATAAATTAAAAGGAAATAATGGAGAATTGTTTGTATTGGTAATTTCTGGTTCAGAGCGTGTATATGTAAATGGTATATTATTAGAAAGAGGAGAAAATAAAGATTATATTATAGATTACAACGCTGGTGAAGTTATTTTTACCTCACTTTTTCAAATTACTTCTGAAATGCGCATTGTAATTGAATATCAATTCTCTGATCGAAATTATACTCGTTTTGTAGCTTATTCTGGATTAACTCATGAAAAAGAAACATTTAAAATTGGTGGTTTTATATATTCTGAAAACGATATTAAAAATCAACCTTTACAACAAAATTTATCAGAAGACCAAGTAACTATTTTAAAAAATGCTGGTGATAATCAAAATTTAATGATAGCGCCATCTGCATACGAAGATACTTATTCTGAGAACAAAATTCTTTATCGCAAGTCAATGATCGCTGGTACAGAAGTGTTTGAATTTTCAAATGACCCGAATGAGGAATTGTACAATGTGCGTTTTACCTTTGTAGGATCAAATGTTGGGAACTACATTTTAGCAAACAATAACACTGTAGGCAAAATATATGAATATGTTTTGCCTATAGCTGGAATTCCACAAGGCAATTACGAACCAATAATTCCACTGGTTGCACCAAATAAAATTCAAATTGCAACAATTCTTGGTACTTATAATCCTTCTGAAAAAACAAATATAGATTTTGAAGTTGCTGTTAGCAATTACGATAAAAATCTTTATTCAAGTATAGACGACAATGATAATAAAGGAGTTGCAGGTAAAATTAATTTAAACAAAAGAATTTTTACTGGAAAGTATAATTTAGATGGTTTTACTAATTTTCAATTAATCCATAAAGATTTTAAAACAATTGAACGATTATTTAATATTGAATTTAATAGAGATTGGAATTTAAATGCTCCTTTAGGAAATCAGAGTTTGCTTACATCAGGACTAAACTTGAGTCTAAAAAAAAATGGTTTAGTAAAATATCAATTTGAAAAACTCGATTTTAGTCAAAATTTCTCAGGAAACCGACATTTACTTGATGGTCTTGTGAAATTTAAAAAAACAATTATAAGTACAAATTTTAGTGCTCTAAATAGTAAAAGCAGTATTGCAAATTCTACTTTTATTAGAAATTATTCACAAATAAAAAAACATTTTAATAAGAATTGGATAGGAACTTCTTTACGTTTAGAGAACAATAAAGAAAAAATTATAGCTACTAATGAATTTAGCAATCTAAGTCAGCAATTTATAGAGTATGGGGCTTTTGTGGGAAGAGGAGATTCTACAAAGGTTTATGTAGAAATTGGATATTTCAACCGAGTAAATGATAGTTTAAGAAATGGTGAAATAAAAAGAGTAAACCAATCTGATTCTTATTACGTAAAGTCACAATTAATTAAGACAGAAAAAAGTAATTTGAGTTTTTTTGCAAACTATCGCGTTTTAAAATATGCAGAAGACAAAACTAATGAACCTTCACTCAATTCGAGAATTTTGTATAATACTTCTTTTTACAAAAATCTATTTCAAACTTCATTAGCTTACGAAACAGCTTCTGGAACAATCGCTCAACAAGAATTTACATATTTAGAAGTTGAACCTAGTCAAGGTATTTATATGTGGAATGATTATAATAACAATGGCATTCAAGAATTACAAGAATTTGAAATAGCAACATTTTCTGATCAAGCAAAATATGTGCGAGTATTTTTACCAAATCAAATTTTTATTAGAACCCATCAAAATAAATTTTCTCAATCATTAAATTTTAATGGTTTAGTTTGGCAAAATGAAATAGGCATAAAAAAAATACTATCCTATTTCTATAATCAATCTTCATTCTTAATAGAAAGAAAAAATATACGAAACAATATTGATTTTGATTTGAATCCATTTTCAAAAAATGAAAACAGCATTGGTTTAAACAATTCTTTTAGAAATAGTCTTTTCTACAATCGTGGCAAACAAAAACATTCTATAATATATACCTATTTGAATAGCAAAATTAAGAGTTTATTAAATATAGGCACCCATAGTAATAGTCTTTTTTCTCACCAATTTCAATATGATCATTTAATTTCAAAAAATTGGTTAATACAATTTAAATCTAGCATTGGCAATACAAAGAGTAACTCTGAAAACTATATAAGCAGAAACTTTGAAATTGAAAATTACACATTGAATCCGAAATTATCCTATTTATTTTCAAAAAATGCCAATTGGGATTTATTTTTTGAACATCAAAATCAAAATAACACAATTAATGATTTAGAATCTTTAAGTCAAAATAAAATGGGAACTTCATTTTCCTTTAATAGTGAAAAAGGATTTACTATAAATGGAGAATATGCGTTTTACAATAACGATTTTAATGGAAATCAATTGTCTCCTGTAGCTTTCCAAATGTTGCAAGGGTTACAAGCAGGAAAAAATAGTGTGTGGAGGTTACTACTTCAAAAAAACATTACCAAATATTTAGACATAAATATTAACTATCAAGGGAGAAAATCAGAGACAAGTAAAGTTATTCATAATGGAAATATACAATTACGAGCCTTTTTTTAACTTTTAAAAATAAGATAAAACCCATTAATCTTTTTAAATTTACATAATTTTAATTCTTCTTCATCAAACTAAATGAAAAAATTACTAGCTATTTTAACATTTACTTTATTTACCTTAACTAGTTATTCTCAACTAAGTAATAAACATTGGATTCCTCCCTTGCATTCTAGAGATAACTCAACTGTAAATGATCATTATATTTATTTATCAACTCCAGAAACTGTTGCCTTCCAAGTAAATATAACTTTAGGAAATGGAACTCCTATAGCGGGATCTCCTTTTACTATTTCACAATCCAATCCAATAAGAATAACTATTGGCAACACACAACCATCTATAATGTTTTTATCTCAGAACGATATAAATACAGTTCAAACCGATAAAGGTTTAATTTTAGAAGCCGCCAAAGACTTTTATGTAAGCTTCCGTGTACAATCACAAAATCATGCTGAAATATTAGTCCCAAAAGGTAAGACTGCTTTAGGCACTACTTTTAGAGTAGGTAGTTTACCTCAGCAATATAATAGTGGAATTAGAAATTTTGTTTCAAGTTTTATGGCTACTGAGGATAATACTACTGTGAATGTCTCAGATTATGATTCAGGTGTTACATTTATTACTTCAAATACTACTATTTCTGCAAGCTCGCAGACATTCAATTTGAATAAGGGACAATCTGTAGTATTGTCTGGTTATACAAATATAGTTGCGAATCTAACGGGATTTATAGGTGCTCTTATCACTTCTGACAAACCTATAGTAGTCAACACGGGAAATGCAACAGGTGGAACGGGTCCTGACCCTGGAAACGGAGCTTCTGGTCAAGATTTTAATTTAGATCAAATTGTAGGTTTTGATAATATTGGACAAAAATATGTAGTTGTAAAAGGAAATGGAAGCACTAACTCTGAGTTACCTCTTGTTATTGCTACTGTAAATAATACACAAATTTTTGTAAATGGAAATGCTACTCCTATAACCACATTAAATGCTGGAGAATATTTTACAATACCAACTTCCAATTATCAAGGTAATGGTACAAATTATAATATGTACATAGAAAGTACAGAACCCATTTATTTGTATCAAATTTTAGCAGGTAGTACAAACGACGCTACTTCTGGTTTAAATTTTATTCCACCCCTAAGTTGTTATTGGCAAAAAAGTGTAAATATGATTCCCCAATATAATTTTATTGGTAACAAACAATATACTGAGAGTGGTTTAATCGTAGTAACAGAAACCGGTTCAACAATTACTATTAACGGAAACTCGACTACAGCACTCCCACAACCAGTAAATGGAAATGCGGGATGGGAAACTTATCGAATTGATGGAATAAGTGGAGATATAAATGTCGAATCAACTGGTGCATTAGCTGTAGGAGTATTCGGTTCAGATGGACAATCTGCAGGTTATGGTGGATATTATTCAGGGTTTGGAAGCCAACCTAGAGATACCTTTATTACCGTATGTTCAAATTCTACAATCGACTTATATGAAGCCATAGAAGGAAACCCATTACCTGGTGGCACATGGAATCCAAGCTTAGCAAGCGGAAACAATATTTATGACCCTAATCTAGATCTTTCAGGTGCCTACACTTATACCTATGGGATAACTTGTGATGGATTTACAGCAATTGAAAGTGTAGCTATTGATGTATCCATAGAAACAGCTCCTGACGCAGGAAATAATAATTCAAAATCATATTGTCCTACCGATCCTGCAGAAGATTTATTTTTACTTTTAGGAACCTCAGATAGCTCTGGTACTTGGTCATTAAACGGTAATCTTAGACCAAATGGCATATTAGATCCTGCTAATGATATTTCTGGGGATTATATTTATACTATTGTTCCTAATGGTGTTTGCGAACCAGTTTCAGCAAAAGTATCAGTTACAATTCATTCTTTACCTCAAATTAATTCAATTACACCTTATGAAATTTGTGATAATAACAATGATGGAGATGATTCAAACGGTTTTGCTAACTTTATATTGAATACTCAGAATAATCAAATTTTACAAGGTCAAACAGACATAGTATTAAGTTATCATTTACTACAAAATGAAGCAGAATTAGGGGTTAATGCACTACCAAATAATTATTATTCTAATTCTAAAACAATTTTTGTACGCCTTAGAAACAGTTTAACTCAATGTGTAGCAATCAATTCATTGGAATTAAAAGTGAATCCTTTACCTGCTATTCCAAATAATGTTACATTAAAACAATGTGATACAGATAATGATGCAATTACAAGTTTTAACTTATCAGAGGCTAATTTTATATTATCAAATGATACTACTTTAAACTTTAGTTATCATTTGTCTGCATCTGGAGCTCAAAACAATACCAATCTTGTCCCTGATGCTATTAATTATACAACCGCAAATGGCAGTATGGTATGGGCAAGAGTAGAAAATTCATCTGGCTGTGTAAGGATTGCTCAAATTCATTTGATTGTTTCTGCAACCACACTTACACAAAATGACGTTTTAGATTTATATGAATGTGATGATTTTATCGATAACAATAACCCAAGCAATGATGGATTTGATTATTTTAATTTAAATGACACAAATAATCCAAATAGGGATGCAATTTTACATTTTAAAAATTTATTTCCATCCAATCAGAATTTAATAGTTACTTTTTATGAAAATGAAACAGATGCATTATCGGAACAAAATCAGATTATAAACATCAATAATTACAGGAACTCCATTCAAAATTCACAAACCTTATGGGTACGAATAGACAGTAGCTTAAATAATGAATGCTTTGGCTTAGGTCCGTATTTAAATCTTCATGTTCTGGCCATTCCTGAACTAAATTTAGGCATCGATTTTACCCTTTGCGTTGATCCTATTAGTGGATTAGGCTCTCAAATAGTCGATGCAACACCTTTAGGTTCTGGAGATTATACATACCTATGGACACCAACAAATTTAAATGTAGATGCATTAGGAAATGAGAGCCCTTTATATACAATAACACAAGAAGGAATATATTCAGTAGTAGTTACCGACAATACAACAGGTTGTGTCAACTATGACAGCATAGTTGCAACTTATTCCTCAGAACCTGCGCATTTTGAAGCAAATTTAATTAATCCAACCTTGTCTTCAGGTTTATCTACTATTGAAACTTTTGCAACAGGAGGATATGGAACCTACGAATACAGTTTAGACCAAATTACTTGGCAATCTAGTCCGATTTTTACCAGTTTGACGAATGGAGATTATGTGGTTTATGTAAGAGATATTTTAGGTTGTGGAATACTTTCTTCAAGCGACTTATACGCCATTACTTATCCTGCCTTTTTTACCCCTAATGGAGATGGTTATAATGATACTTGGAATATTGAAAATTTACCTTCTTCATTTGAACCCAAACTATATATCTTCGATCGATATGGCAAATTAATTAAACAAATAAGTCCCTATGGAGAAGGTTGGAATGGAACATATAATGGTGAATTACTTCCGTCTACTGATTATTGGTTTAAGCTAGAATATAATGACAAAGGAGCTATAAAAGAATTTAAATCGCATTTCAGTTTAAAAAGATAATATGGAAAGTTTTATTAGAACAAATATTCATAATAACATTGCTACAATTTCCTTTTTTCATCCATCAGGAAATTCATTTCCAAGTATTCAACTGGAAAAGCTAACATTAGAAATACAACGAATAGGAAAATTGAATACTGTTTCAGTTATAATTCTAAAAAGTGAAGGAGAAGGTGCTTTTTGTGCTGGAGCTTCATTTGATGAATTGTTACAAGTATCCAATTTAGAAGAAGGCAATCATTTTTTTTCAGGCTTTGCCAATGTTATTAATGCAATGAGAAAGTGTCCAAAGATAATTATTGGTCGAGCACAAGGAAAAGCAGTTGGTGGTGGCGTAGGTTTGTTAGCGGCTTGTGATTATGTGCTAGCACATGAAAATGCAGCCATAAAGTTATCTGAACTCGCTATAGGAATTGGTCCATTTGTTATTGAACCAGCTGTTACAAAGAAAATAGGTAAAACCGCAATGGCAGTTATGACATTAGAAGCTACCCAATGGAAAAGTGCCGCTTGGGCAAACGAAAAAGGATTATTTTCACAAGTTTTTTCATCTGTGGAGACATTAGATGCGACGGTATTACAATTTTCAGAACAATTAGCTAGTTATAATCCAGATGCATTGTTAGAAATGAAAAAGGTTTTGTGGGAAGGAACGGAACACTGGGACACACTTTTATATGAAAGAGCCGCTATTTCTGGTCGTTTAGTACTTTCCGATTTTTCTAAAAAGGCATTGGCACAATTTAAACAAAAATAAAGTATAATTACATTAAGCTATCCAAAGGCTATTGTTGTAAAATAGCCCCGGTTGTAGCAAGTTACCTTGTAACGCGTAAAACGGGAGCAATAGTCTACTGAAAAACAATGTAGTGCTCCTAAAAATTATAATTTTCGAGTTTTTAACCAACCCGTAATACTTAATCTTTCTCTACGAACCGGTTTTACCTCGTGTTCTAATATTTGGCTTTCAAAAACAACCATTCTTCCTTTTAGTGGAAATACATTAATGGTTTCATTTTCTTTATAAATGGCTAATTCGCCTCCAAAATCTTCGGTCCAGTCTTCTTCATTGAGATAACAAACAATGGATAATTTTCGACTATCATCATTTTGAAACGTATCTAAATGTCTTTTATAGAAAGTTCCAATTGGATACAAAGCATAATGAAATTCTCGTTCTTGAATTCCAAGAAAACAAGTACGGTTTAAATAATTTGTAAAATGTTCTATTTTATCGAAAAAAACAGCTTCTGCTTCGTTTTTTTGTGATTCATCTATCCATGAAATAAAATCACCACGAATTGTTTTGATAATTTGTTCATTGAACTGATTGCCAATAGCTGCTTTTTTAAATTCATCTTCCTCATATTTTTTCAATAGACTATCCCTAAGATTTTCTACTTCATCGACTGAAAAAAAATCATCAACAATGCTATATTGCTGTTCTAATAGGTCTTGGATAACCTTCTCATATTTTGGAATTAAGACAAATTCGCTCATAATGTTATTCAAAAAAAGTGAGCAAATATAATGCGAAAAAAGCAACAAAAAACAAGAATTAAAATTTAGTAACTTTGCAGAAATATAGGATTATAAAAAATGAGTAAAATTAGAATTACAAAACAGTTTTCATTTGAAACAGGTCATGCCTTATATGGTTATGATGGCAAGTGCAAAAATGTACACGGACATAGTTATAAGCTTTCAGTAACTGTTATTGGAACACCTATAACAGACATTTCTAATGTAAAATATGGAATGGTGATCGATTTTACCGATTTAAAAAGAATTGTAAAAGAAGAGATTGTAGATCAATTTGATCATGCGACTGTCTTTAATAAAAATACCCCACATATTGAATTAGCAAAAGAATTAAGTGAAAGAGGACATCATGTAATTTTAGTGGATTATCAACCTACCAGTGAGAATATGGTGATTGATTTTGCTAAAAAAATACAAGACCGTCTTCCTAAAGAGATTCAATTGCATTCGTTACGTCTTCAAGAAACGGAAACTTCATTTGCAGAATGGTACGCTTCAGATAATGAATAAAAGCAAATGAGAAAAGCAAAGCCCTTAAAGTAATAACTTTAAGGGCTTCTAAATTTAACTATAAAAATTGCAATTAACTAATTCATTATTTTTTTACAATTAAGAATTCTGAGCGTCTGTTTACAGCATGTTGTTCCTCAGTACATTCATCACAAACTACCTTAGGTTCGCTCTCCCCGAATCCTTGTCCTGAAATTCTATCTTTACTAATTCCTTTAGAAATAATATATTGAACAGTTGCTTTAGCTCGACGATCGGATAAATCTAAGTTATATTTATCTTTACCTCTACTATCTGTATGAGATTTTGCGAAAATAACCATCTCTGGATGCTCATTCATTACTACTACTAATTTATCTAGTTCTTCTGCACCTTGAGCTGTTATGTTACTTTGGTTGAACTCAAAGTAAATAGGTTGTAAAATAACCTCTTTCTCTGTAATAATTGGTTTAATTGGTTCTAAATTAGCATCAACAGTTACAACACCATTTGGTGAGGCAGGCATAGTAAATATTCCATCTTCAAATCCTTCTTTTGATACCTTAAAGCTATATTCTTTATTACATTCAATCTCAAAAATTTGACTTCCTGTACCATCGCTAAAACTATTAGCTACTAAAGAATTAGAGTTATCTAAAACCTTTATTGACGCACTTTCAATTACTTTACCTGTAGTCGCATTTTTTACAATTACAACAGCATTTACTCCACATACAGGAGTAGCCATATATAAATTATCTATTCCTGCATCTCTATTACTAGAAAAAATAGCCATTTTTTTAGAAGCATTGTAACTAAATCCAAAATCATCTTTATTGGTATTTACAGGTTCTCCCACATTAACAGGAACTGTATTAGTATTTAGATTCGCTTCAAATACATCAAAACCACCAAAACCGGGTTGAGCATCAGAAGAAAAATACAATATGTTTTCACTTGTTATAAAAGGGAAACTCTCATTGCCTGGAGTATTTATTTTATCGCCTAAATTTTCAGGTGTACCATATTCATCACCATTTACACTCACTTTCCAAATATCTTCACCACCAAATCCACCAGGCATATCAGAAGAAAAATACAGCGTCTTTCCATCACTACTAATACTTGGATTACGTAATGAATATTCGATATTATTAATAGGTAATGCTTCTAAATTTGACCATTTACCATCTTTTTTAGTAGCCTTGTATAAATACATTCTACCCATTTTAGATTTTTTATCTTCTGATTTTTCAAATTTATTCTCATTAAAGCTTTCACTAGTTATATACATCGTATTCCCGTCTGTAGTAAAAGTAGCAGGACCGTCATGCCATTTCGTATTTACACTTTCTACAAGAGTAGGTTCGCTTGTTGAACCGTCTTCGTTGTAAATTGCCTGATATAAATCTAAATAAGGCTGATCATTCCATCCATAGGTTTTTCTCGCTTCATTTCTTGCGCTAGTAAAATAGATTGTATTATCATCGTTTATAACACCTCCAAAATCGGATTTAGTACTACTTAAACTTGAAGGTTTGATATCAAACAGTGGTCTTTTTGATTTCAATTCCGTTAAATAATCAGGGTCATTTTTAAAAGCAACGGCTCTTTCGTCTTTTGGCTCTAATTGTGCAAATTGCTGCATTTGTCTATTGGCTGCATCATAATTTCCTTCAGCTTTAAGCATTTGAGCATATTTATAATATACCTCAGCATCTTTAGGACTATTTTCAATTAATTTTGCATACCATTTTATGGCTTCAGATGTATTAAAAACATTATAATAACTATCGGCTAATCTTTGTTGAATATAACTGTCTTCAACTCCTTTCTCTGTTAATTTTAAATAGGCAGAAGCTGCATCTATATATTCAAATCGATTGTATAAATTATCAGCATCTTTTGTTTTTGCGTTTTGTGCACTTAGTATTCCACTAGCGATTACAAAACTTAAGGTTATATATAGTTTCTTCATTTCTTATCGCTTTTAAATTAAAAATATCGTGGTGAACGAGACACTTTTTTCGATAAATTCAAATCGAATAACAAAATAATCTCATGAGAAGATGGAGTAGTAACTTTTAAATCAGATACAATATGATCGTAAGCGTAACCCACTCTTAAACTAGGTGAAATAGCATAATTAATCATAGCTCCGAAACTATCATCTATTCTATAAGTAGCTCCAATTTCAAATTTTTGATTGAATAAGAAATTTGCAGATAAGTCTAAAGAAGGAGATACTTCAAACGCAGATTTTAACATAAAGAAAGGTTTAAACTTTATTTTATCGTTTAAATCAAAGACATATCCTCCTGTTAAGAAATAATGACTCGTCTCTGCACCAAATTCATATTGATTACCTGAATCATTAACTGTCAAATGTGTTTTCTTTAAAAAATTTGGAACAGAAAAAGCAACATAGTAATTATCAGAATAGAAAAACATTCCTGAACCTAAGTTAAAATAAGTATTACTCACATTTTGACCAAAAGCTGGGTCAATTATAAAATTATCTTGGAGAGACGGATCAACATCGCTTAGCAAACCGATTTTCTGCATAGTCAAACCCGCTTTAATACCAAAAGCTAATTTATGTGCATCCCCTAAATTTAAAGTATAAGAAAAATCTCCAAAAACATTGTTTTCTTCTACTGGACCTAATTTATCTGAAACTACAGATAATCCAAGTCCTACATTTTTACCTGTTGGTAAATGTCCAAAAAGTGTTGCGGTTGTAGGTGCATCTTCAATTTCAATCCATTGTTTTCTATACAACAACCCCATTGAAAGCGTTTCTTTAGACCCTGCATAAGCTGGGTTTATTACACTCATATTATACATATATTGAGTATAGTGCGGATCTTGTTGCGCTAAAGTATCAATTGTAAAACCAAACGCAATTATAGCAACTAATATTAGTTTTTTCATTATTAATATTTTGTGATTAAGCAGCTTTCATTTTATCAATGAAAGCTGCAATATTTTTATTCCCCTTTATTGATATATACCCAACCAGTAGAGCTTTCTCTGTCATAAAATTCTATGCTAAAATAATATGTCCCAGAAGGTAATACATTACCATTATCTTGTTTACCTCCCCATTCATCAACATAATCATTTTTAGAGTAAACCTTAAGACCGTATCTATTAAACACTTCCACTTTTTTAACATTAAAAGCAGATAAATCCCAAGTATCATTATTACCATCACCATTAGGAGAGAATCCTTTTGGAATGGTACATCCTTTTATAGATATATCAATTGTGGTTGTAGCAGCACAAAAGGCAACATCAGGAGTAAAAGTATAAGTTGAATTCCCAACTAAAGAGGTATTAATAGTAGATGGATTCCATGTTCCTGTAAAACCTTCTATTGAAGTTAGTGGTAATTCTGTGGATAAAGAACCCGAACATAATTCTGCTATAGGATTAAAAGTAGGTATTGCTTTTTGATCAATTACAACAGATAAAGTTCCAGTACTAGCACATTGCCCTGCATCTGGGGTAAAAGTGTAAGTAAAATTACCTGAAGCTGATGTGTCTATATCTACTGCATCCCAAGTTCCTGTATATCCTTCTAATGAATTACTAGGCAGATCATTATCTGTAGATCCCTCGCATAGTGAGATTACATTAAATGTTGCAACTGTACTTGAATTAATTACAATATCGAATGTTTCAGTACCTGCATTAATACAATTAGATGTATCCACAAGAACTGAATATGTAATAGTATAATTACCTGATGTACTATTTAAAACATTAATTTCTCCAGTATTCATATCAATATCTAAACCAGTAGTATTAGATGTAAAAGTACCCCCAGTTGTAAATCCAGCAACAGAAGTATCAGGAAGCAAATTAACATGGTCTTCACAAACTGGAGTTGTATAAGTAAAATTTAAAACTGGCTCACTAAATACAGGTGCATTTACCACAACACCTAATGGATCTGAAGTACAACCTGTAACAGAATCAAAAGCAACTACAGTATATGCACCTGGTGCAACATTTGTAAATAAAGGGTTAGTTTGTACTATAGGATTTAAACCATCACTTAAAGTAAATTGATAACTAGATAAAAATAAACTATAATTACCTACATCTGAATAATCAAATACAGTTGTAGTCCAATCTGTAGCATTCCAATCTGCTGGATCAAAAGTTGTAGAAGGTAAAATAGTTCCTGAGGCTATTCTTCTATAATTATATCCTACACCATAAGGCAAAATAGTACCATCTGTATTACCCCAAACATCTACATCCACATTAGCTAAGTCTGTCAATCTAATATTATCATTATTATTTATATTGAAACCTGTAAATGACAAATTAGGAACTATACCAGCTACATTAGCTGAACTTCCAATTTTAACTATCACTACGTCATCATTATTTAACATTCCAGACAAAACATATTCGTTGGTAGCTGGTCCTGGATAACCTCCTCCATTATATAACCTTAGTTTATAACTGCTTAAATCTACAGTTGCTCCTGTTCCATTATAAATCTCTATATAAGTTAAAGAACCAGATTGAGCATCAGTAACTTCAGAGATAAACAAGTCAGTTGGGTAATTCAACTGATTAATCAACGGTGAAGTCACTTCTACTTCTCCTGTTTGAACAGCACAAGTAGGCTGAGTGACAGATGCAGTTGGTACTGGAACTGTAACAATTGTCACATTTGCCGTTACACCACTTAATGTGCTTGAACAAGTGGTAGTATTATTGGTAATATCTAACAATTGTACTTCTATATTATTGGTTGGAGCTGGAATAGTAATAGTATGAGTACCCATTGCATCTAATACTAAAGGAGGATTATTATTACCATTAATAGTATAATTTACAGTTGCATTTGGAGTTCCATTTATTATAAATTGAGCATCACTTCCAATACAAACAATATTATCAGCTGCAACAAAACTTGTAATTGTAGGTAATGGATTCACAACCACTATATCAGTATTTGTTAATGGTATATTACATACTGCATTATGTATGTCTATTAAAGCTAGATTAACATTACCCACTACAGGATTAGTTACAGTAATTGTTCCAATTCCAGTATTATCTAAACTTAATGGTGCTTGAGGCATACCATTTATACTGTATTGTACTTGAAAATTTGGAGTACCAGTAACAGTAAACACAGCATTTTCACCGAAACAAATTTCAGAATTGTTTGTTATTTGGGTTATTGAAGGAGAAAAATCTGTAATAACTATTGTTGTCATATCAGAAATCACACATCCATTAATCTCAAAATTAAAATTATCATACGTTCCAGCATTTAATCCTGTAATTATTATTTCTCCATTAGAATTTGCTGTAAAGTTTGTTGGCCCTACAGCTATTGAATCATCATTATAAGTCACGCTATAAACATCACCAGCATTAAAACCAGAAACAGTTATAGATGCATTAGAACTACCACATTCTTCATTAGTGAATGTAAATGTTGGTGTATTTTGAATAGTAAAACTTGCTTTGAAATTATTTCCTGCATTATTAATGATTATAGTGTCATCACAATCAGTTGTACTATCATTATCTCCAACTAAATCAAAATAAACGTCAATTATGTAATCGCCAGGAGCATTAGCTGCTAAATTAATGTTTAAAATATTTGAATCAACTCTCCATTTTTGGTCACCATCATTACATGTACCACCAGTTGGAAAATTCCCAGTTACACAACTATCATAAAGTGTCATTGGCACTTGTGTATAAGAAGGTGTTCCACCAACCGGATAAATTGAATAATAGAGATTCGCACCACATACATTAGAAGCTGTAGTTTTAAAAGATTTTAACTCCGCTCCATTAAAGAATAAATTACCTGAACCTTGAACAAATGTACCATAATCGTTATTTGGAAAAACATTTGTAAGTGGGCCAATACTTGTTGTACCTGAGCCAGTAATATTAAAAAATTCACCTCCTGGAGTAGTTTCACAGCTTTCTATATGTACTGCAGTAGCAATAGAGTTGAATGTACATGCTGCAGTAACTTCGACATCTATCGTTATAACTTCTGCACATTGAAAAGATGCATCAGGGGTAAAAGTATATTGAGTTATTCCTGAAGTAGCTGTGTCAATAGTTGCAGAAGGTGTCCATATTCCTTGTACGCCATTATTAGAAGTATTAGATAAAACTACAGGCGTATCTCCTTGACAAAATGGTCCAGGAACAGTAAATGAAGGTATTGTTTTTTCTAATACGGTTACTTCAATAAAATCTGCAGTAGCACAAAGTGCATTCGTATCTGTTGATTCGACATTAATTGTATATGTCCCTGGAGCTGGAGGTGTGAATACCACTGTATTACCTGTTGTTGCATTTAATCCAACACTTGGAGTCCAGTTATATACTCCATTACCACCTGTAACATCAAGTGTTAAAGTCTCATCAACACAAATTGTCGTGTTAGCCTGGGTGATTTGAACGTCTGTTGTTGTAGATCCACCAGAAGTTACAGTAACCGAGTAATCACAAACTGCTCCTGCAAAACCGTCAATCATTAAATAATATGTTTGACCTGGCACTAAACCATTAAATGTTAAAGAATTTGTACCTACAGTCATTTGAAAGAAACATCCAATAACATTTAATGGGCCTGAACCTGGGGTTGCAGCACTAAAAATCATAAATTGGATATCACTTCCATTAAAACAATTTCCTACTAATACATCCATAGAAATTGAAGTAGATGTAGCTTGGAAAATTAAAAAAGAATTATTTTCAATAGAACCACAGAAAGCCGTGTTTAATTCTGGCCAGTTATTTTCATCGGTGTATGCTGCTGAAGTATTTCCGCAATAACCATTTAAATTACAAACAGGTGCAGCTTGAGGCACATCATCACCCGCAGGTACTGATCCACCACAACCTGGAAATAATGTTGTAAAACTTGCTGGTCCTGACCAAAAACTATAATCTCCACCTCCACAATCTGCTCTAACATAAAATTCATAAGCCGTATTAGGGTCTAGTCCACTAACCGTAAATGGCATTGTGGGAGCATTTATAATTGTAGAAGCACCTGTTGGATATCCTAAAATTACTGGTTGAACAACAATTTGCCAAGTAGTTGCAGAACCTGCCTCATTCCAAGAGAGAGTTGCCCCTGTATCTGAAATTAAACCTACAGTTAAATTAGTTGGATTAGGACAGGTTGGAGGCACTATACATTGAATTGATGCGTCCCATCCTGCTGTTTGTGTAAATCCATTAGATACAAATTGAAACGTTAAACAACCATTTGCTGCTGTTGAAACTAAAATTGGAGGTAGATTTGTACCTGTATATGTTCCTAAAACTGGGGCAGCTGTTGTACTACCATTATAAACAGTTAGGACATCATTAGTATCTAAATTAAATGAATTAAAAAATGCAGCAACTGTATTTCCAGGTACATCTGGACAAATCGTTGTTATAATATTTTCATTAGCGGCATAAGTTCCGTTTAATCCTCCTGTATCATAAAAATGATCACCAGCACAATAATCTGGTGCAGTTGTAAATGTTGTTCCTACTGACCAGTCACTTATATCTGAAGCCGAACATCTTGCACGCACATATACTACATAATCAGTATAAGATTGTAAACCTGTAGCTAAGTAAGAATATGGTGGTCCTGCAGATGTAATACCTTGATTTGTTGGAGTAGTTCCAGCTGTAGGTGGTGTTGCAGGTGCAGGCACAATATAAATATCCCATTCTGGTGCACCAATATTATGATTCCAAGTAATAGTACCACTGTCTGGAGTTAAAGATGTATAGGTTACCTCTATAGGTTTAGGACATGTTGGAAAAGGTTGACATATAACATTTGCTGTCCAACCTGGATTAGTTACAGAAGTATCACTTCTAAATCGGAAAGTTAAACATCCTTGCGCGTTTGTAGCCTCAAAAGGTCCTGGTATAGTTGTACCCCAAAAACCACCAGGAAGACCACCAGGAACATTCCCTGGTCCATTAGTACTTGCTATTTGTGGCGAAGTAATACTAGGTCCATCATAAACATATAATGCATCCCAATTAGCCTCTGTATTAAAACTGGTAAAAACAACTGTTACAAAATCACCTGGATTATCTGGACATAATGTAATTATATAATCTGAATTATTGGGATAATTAGCAGAAACACCACCTTCATCTATATAGTTACCTCCACAACCTGGTGGTAATGCCGATGTAGTAAAACATTGTGGTCCAGACCAACCGCTCACATTGTCGCTTGAACATAATGATCTTACATAAAAACAATAAGTAGTTAAAGGTGATAATCCAGTAAGGTTATAAGGAGGCCCTGAATTTACAGCTACAGTAGTTCCTGTGCCTTGAGTAAAACCATTTGGTCCATATTCTATTTCCCATTGCGTTGCGGTACTTGGACTAGTCCAATTCAAATTAGCTGAAGTAGATAATGGGGTTGCAGATAAATTTGTATTATCTAAACATTTAGAATCAATATTCACATTATCAATAAACCATCTATCACCATTGTCATTTATCATTACAAAAGCAACATAAATTTGAGAACCAACCGGATAAGTAGCCAATGGTATATCAACTACTTTCTGTATATAAGTAGTCTGCTCAGCAACTGTAGTTCCATTCATTAATGTAGATTCATCCCATGTTTGAATAGTCGTATAATTTGCTGCAGTAGTTTGAGTTCCATTAGAAGGGTTTATTCTAACCGAAAAAGTACTTCCTTGAATACCTGCTTGAGTTAGTTTAGTATAAAATCTAATTTGCCCGTTAGCTGGAACGGTTACAAAATCTGTAACCAACCAATCTTCAGCAAGTGTACCATCTACAACATTTTCTCTGTTTAGATAGGCAGCTCTGGAACCTGCATACTGTTGACCTGCAGGGGAAACACCCCAACGCTGTGCGGTTCCAATTCCATTGTCAAATACTGCCCAGTTACCAGAACCCAATGCCCAAACACTTGGACTAGGACCTGCTACTGGCACAGAAGTACCTTCAAATCCTTCAGACATTTGTCCAAAGGATGCAAAAGTTAAAATTGACATGAAAAAAAGTAGTAATTTTTTCATTCTATAATGTTTTAGTTAAAATTTGATTAATATTTCAAAGTTAACAATTAAATAATGTTAATAAACATCTATCGGTAAAATGTATTTTTTCATCGTTAAAATACATTTATTAACAATTAACTAATCTCCTTTTTTTTATCTATTTTTGCTTTTCAAAATCAAATCATTAAAAAATAAGTTTAAATTGAAAATCTATTTTGCTTCCGATCAACATTTAGGTGCTCCTACTCCTGAAAAAAGTTTCCCAAGAGAACAGAAATTTGTAGCATGGTTAGATTATGTAAAACAAGATGCAACCGCTATTTTTTTATTAGGTGATTTGTTTGATTTTTGGTTTGAATACAAAACTGTTGTTCCAAAAGGTTTTGTTCGGGTTTTAGGCAAACTAGCTGAAATAAGGGATTCAGGAATACCAATTTATTTTTTTGTTGGAAATCATGATTTATGGATGCATGATTATTTTGAAAAAGAATTAAATATTCCTGTTTATCATGACAATCAAGAATTTACATTTAATGAAAAAACTTTTTTAATAGGTCATGGAGACGGAAAAGGACCTGGTGACAAAGGCTATAAAAGAATGAAAAAAGTGTTTACCAACTCTTTTTCAAAATGGCTTTTTAGATGGTTACATCCCGATATTGGAGTTCGTTTAGCGCAATATTTATCTGTTAAAAACAAATTGATTTCTGGAGCAGAAGATGTTAAATTTTTAGGAGAGGAAAACGAATGGCTTGTTCAATATGCCAAACGAAAATTGGAAACAAAAAACTACCATTATTTTGTTTTTGGACATCGTCATTTACCCATGATTATCGACCTAAATGAAAACTCAAAGTATATTAATCTTGGAGATTGGATTGGTTATTTTACTTATGGTGTTTTTGACGGAGAACATTTCGAATTAAAAGATTTTAAAAATTAAGATTCTTTTTCCAAGTCCTCTATCTCTTTCTCTAAATCCAAATTTCTAAATTTCGGTGACACATAAGCAGTTACCAAAACAGTTCCAATAGTCATACATCCACCAAAAACAACTGCTCGCACTGCACCCATTAATTTAGCCGTTACTCCACTTTCAAAAGCACCTAATTCGTTAGAAGAACCAACAAAAATTGAATTTACAGAAGACACTCTACCTCTCATATGATCTGGTGTATGCAATTGTAAAATAGTACTTCGAATAACAACCGAAACCCCATCCGCAACTCCACTTAAGAACAAAGCAAAGACTGAAACCCAAAAAATTTCCGACAAACCAAAAAGGATAATACTTCCTCCAAAAATAAATATCGCAATCAGTAATTTTTTACCGGCATTTTTATTTAATGAAAAATAAGCTGAAGCCAACATGGTTACAATAGACCCAACAGCAGGTGCAGCTCTTAAAATACCAAAGCCTTGAGAACCTACCTTTAAAATATCTTGGGCAAAAACAGGTAATAACGCAACTGCACCGCCAAACAAAACAGCAAACATATCTAAAGAAAGTGCTCCTAAAATAGTATGGTTTTTAAACACAAAACGCACTCCTTCTTTTAAACTTTGAAAGACTGGCTCTCCAATTTTAGGATTTAAAATGGGCTTTCTTTCAATTTGACTTAACCCCAATAATGCCAAAACTGTAAAACCAAAAACCAAACACATGGACCAATGAACTCCCATAAAACTTATTGAGACCCCTGCCAATGCTGGTCCAAACATTGCGCCCATTTGCCAAGTAGAACTACTCCAAGTGGCAGCATTTGGATATGTTTTTTTGGGAACTATTAAGGATAACAATGAAAAAACTGTAGGACCTATAAAGGCTCTAACCAAACCTCCCAAAAAAACCAATGCATAAATGATAAGCAATACATTTGAAACCGACAATGCTTTTTGAATACTAGGAATCGTAATCAAAAAAAGCCCTAAACTTACTGTAGAAAAACCTAATAAACATTTTACTAGCAATGATTTTTTCTCGTTTTGATCTACTATATGTCCTGCGAACAATGCCATTGCAACTGCAGGAATAATTTCCATTAGACCTATAAATCCTAAGGACAACGGGTCTTTTGTTATACTATATACTTCCCATTCAATAATTACAAACTGCATGGCCCAAGCAAAAACCATAGCAAAACGCATGAATAAGAAAAAACGAAATTCTTTAAAACGCAAGGCTGCGTAAGGGTCTTTTTTAGCCATTTTTCTCTTTTATTGCTCTAACATTCAATTGCAAACTCACTTGATTATTCCATTCATTTTCATCAACTACATACGCCATTTGAAATTCTTTTTTACTTTGTACCAAAGGCAAATATTTTCCTAATCCAAAACCAATGGCACCAATCCCTGCTTCCTGCGAGGTTTCAAATTGCTTTACATACAGTTTTAAATGTTCACCTTCACTACCTAATGTTTTGGCAAAACCGGTATCAAAAACTGAAGTACTCATAAAAACAGGATGCATATTTTGGGGACCAAAAGGTTCAAACTCTTTTAAAATTCGAATTAATTTTGGTGTAATATCCGAAAAATCAATTTCCATATCTATTGTAATTTCAGGAATTAATAGTTCGGGATTAATGGTGTCTTTTACCACATCTTCAAAGGCTTGTTTAAAAACCGAATACTTTTCTTCTTTTAATGTCATTCCTGCAGCATACATATGCCCTCCAAACTGTTCTAAATGATGCGAACATGCTTCCAAAGCCTGATACACATCAAAATCTTGAACTGATCGTGCAGAAGCGGCTAACTTATCACCACTTTTGGTAAACACTAATGTTGGTCTATAATAGGTCTCTGTCAAACGAGATGCTACTATTCCTATAACCCCTTTATGCCAATCCTCATTATACACTACTGTTGTAAATCGAGTCTCTTCTTTGTTTTCTTTAATTTGATGAAGGGCTTCTTTGGTTATTTGTTTGTCTAAACCTCTACGTTCTGCATTGTTTTCTTCAATTTCTTGAGCAAAGGTTTCGGCTTGTTTTAAATCGAACTCGGTTAACAACTGAACCGCATAATCGCCATGCTTTATTCTTCCCGCTGCATTAATTCTTGGCGCCACTATGAAAACTACATCGGTAATAGTTAAAGTCTTCTTTTTCACATTTTGAACCAAAGCTTTAATTCCGGGTCTTGGATTCGAATTGATAACTTCCAAACCAAATTTAGCCAAAACCCTATTTTCACCAGTCATGGGGACGATATCTGCCGCAATAGCTGTAGCCACTAAATCCAAATACGGTACTAAGTCCTGAATCGTTTGCCCCTTATTTCTCCCTAAAGCTTGTATCAATTTAAAACCTACTCCACAACCGCACAATTCATCATAAGGATACGTACAATCTTCTCTTTTGGGATCTAAAACAGCAACGGCATCTGGCAAAATGGCTCCAGGTCGATGGTGATCACAAATAATAAAATCAATTCCTTTTTCTTTTGCATAAGCCACATGATCAACTGATTTAATCCCACAATCTAAAGCTATAATTAGTGTAAACCCATTGTCTTCTGCAAAATCAATTCCTTGAAATGATACACCATATCCTTCTAAATAACGATCTGGAATATAAGTCGCTACATTGGAATAATCGGTTTTTAAATAACTTGAAACCAAGGAAACGGCCGTTGTTCCGTCAACATCATAATCTCCAAAAACTAAAATATTTTCTTGATTTGCGATAGCAGTTTCAATACGAGCCACTGCTTTATCCATATCTTTCATTAAATACGGATCGTGAAGGTCATTTAAAGTGGGACGGAAAAAAGATTTAGCTTGTTCAAACGTTTCAATGCCTCGTTGAACTAATAATGTAGCAATGATTTCGTCTACCTGAAGAACTTCTTGTAAGGCTTGTACTTTTTCTTTATTTGGCTTTGATTTTAAGTTCCAACGCATGTTTGTTAATTTTAGAAATTTGAGTTTTCTTTTTGGCTTATACAATTGAAAAACAAATTTACTATTAAAATTGATGTTGGCTTATTTTAATACCAATAAAATTTAGTTAATTTTGAACTCATTACTTTCAAAACTAAAGCATGCAAATTCAAGGACAAATTGTAGATATCGCAAACAAAAAAATATTTTCAGGAGAAATTACCGTTGAAAATGGAAACATTACATCCATTGTACCCAAAGAACATCAAGTAAAAAACTACATCCTTCCAGGTTTTATCGATGCTCATATTCATATTGAAAGTTCGATGTTAGTTCCTTCAGAATTTGCTAAAATTGCTGTACTACATGGTACTATTGGTACCATTTCTGACCCACATGAAATTGCGAATGTATTGGGAAAAGAAGGCGTTTATTATATGATTGAAAACAGTAAGAAAGTACCTTTAAAATTTCATTTTGGAGCACCCTCTTGTGTACCAGCCACCTTTTTTGAAACTGCTGGTGCTGTTATTGATGCAAATGATATCAAAGAATTATTAGCTTCACCCGACATTCATTATTTAGCAGAAATGATGAATTACCCTGGTGTTTTATTTGATGATGCCGAAGTTTTAAAAAAAATGGAATGGGCTAAACACTTTAACAAACCAATAGACGGTCATGCTCCTGGCTTACGAGGGGAACCGTTACAAAAATATATTGCTGCTGGAATTACAACAGATCATGAATGTTTTACTTATGAAGAAGCTAGTGAAAAATTAGCACTCGGCATGAAAGTAATTATTCGGGAAGGAAGTGCAGCTAAGAATTTCGAAGCATTGATCGATTTATTGCCAGAGCATTATGAAAACATGATGTTTTGTTCCGATGATAAGCATCCAGATGATTTAATTGTCAGTCATATTAACGCATTATGTGCTAGAGCTGTAAAAAAAGGAATTGATCTTTTTAAAGTATTGCAAGCTGCTTGTATCA
This sequence comes from Flavobacterium sp. 9AF, assembly GCF_902506265.1. GTDB lineage: Bacteria > Bacteroidota > Bacteroidia > Flavobacteriales > Flavobacteriaceae > Flavobacterium. The sequence goes on from NZ_LR733556.1 coordinate 2,160,145, forward strand.
ACCCGGTGCATCATTACAAAATGAATGTAGGTATTTTACGAGAAGGTGATTTTGCTGACTTTATTGTAGTGGAAGATTTGGTTGATTTTCAAGTATTACAAACCTACATTAATGGTGAACTAGTGGCCGAAAATGGCACTTCTAAAATAGCAGATATTGATTTTGAAACACCTAATAATTTTAGCACTTCTTTTAAAAAGCCAGAAGATTTTGAAATGAAGAGTTCAGCCAAAACCATTCGCGTGATTGAAGCTCTAGAAGGCCAATTAATCACAAATGAACTCCATCATAACGCTTTTTTAAAAGATGGAAAATTAGTTTCAGATACAAAGAATGACATTTTAAAAATGGCAGTAGTAAATCGGTACGAAAATGCTCCAATAGCAGTAGCTTTCATTAAAAATTTCGGTTTAAAAGAAGGAGCTATAGCGAGTTCGGTTGCACACGATTGCCACAATATTGTTGTCGTAGGTACTTCTGACGAAGAAATTTGTAGCGCTGTTAACCTCTTGATCGAAAATAAAGGAGGTGTTTGTGCCGTAAATGGTGCTGAAAAAAAGGTATTGTCTTTACCTGTTGCAGGTATTATGAGTGCCAAAGACGGTTGGGAAACAGGTAAATTATACCAAGAAATTGATGCAAAAGCCAAATCATATGGTAGCACCTTGCATGCTCCTTTTATGACGCTTTCTTTTATGGCTTTATTAGTTATTCCAGATTTAAAACTTTCTGATAAAGGTTTGTTCAGTGGAAATAGTTTTTCTTTTGTGGATTTGCAAGTGGAATAGTAATAAAGTTGTTGGTTGTTGGTTGTTGGTTGTTGGTTACAATATAAAAACAAATATGATTTACATTTTCAATCACATGAAATGGTATAGCCGAAAAATTATACCTTTCATTGGTATACTATTCTTTATAAATTGTACCCAAAACAAAGAGGATTTAGTTTATTTATTTCCTTCAAAAATGAAGGTTATTACAAACACAGAAATAGATTCGTTATGCGATAAAGTTTTCACTCTTCAAAGTAGCTTTTCAAGTGAAAAAAATCTGCAAGATATACCATTAGATTCGGTAGTTTTTAAAAAAGAGGGCAGTATTTATTCTTTCAACAAAAAAGTAGGCACTTGGCAAACAGACAGAACAATTTATTTATCAAATTACAAAAGAAAGTTCTATTTTAATTATATTACAAAGAATAGCTTAAGAATATATTCGAGATACCAAATCGAAAAGGATACCACTTTAAAACAAATAAAACTTCATTTAGTAAGCGAAAAAAATAGGAAATCCGAACCTGAAAGTGAATTTGATTTTTAAAAAATCATTATTTTATTTTCTTGCTATGTCATTTCGACTAAAGGGAGAAATCACATAAAGACCTTTAATTCAATCAAAATGATAATTTAAAAACTCAAAACTAGCATTAAACCGTTTTATTAATTCTAGTTTTTTATCTCTACGCCATTTTTTTAATTCTTTTTCTCTTGCAATTGCTTCTTCCACCCAAACAAATTTTTCATAATATACTAAAATTGCAAATTATATTTAGCTGCAAAAGTTTTATTTCCAAGTTCTAAATTTTCTTTATGTTGAAACATTCTTTGTTTCAAATTATTTGTCATACCAATATAAAAAGTCGATCTATATTTATTTGTAATAATATAAACATAATAAGAATGGAAACCTAATTGAGGATTAAACTCATTCATGATATTAATTGATGCGATTTCTCCATTCAGTCGAAATGACAATTTGAATTATTTCAATTCCAAAGCATTTCCTTCAAAAGAAATACCTTCCCAACCCGAGTTGATAAAATTTCTAATATTTTGATGATCCATTTCTTTTGGTGTTGCTAATACTTTTTGATAATGTTCCCCAAATAAAAACAAGGTGTCTTTTTCATTTAATTGGTACATTTTAGCAAAAGAAAACACTTTACACGAACCGTTATTGCTATTGGCTTCGTTTGTTACAGTTCCATTTGTAAAAGGGGTTGGTGTAAATATAAAATGAGTATCTATAGTAGCAATTACTTCTGAGAAAGCTACCATTTCAGCTTTTTGGACTGCTTCAATCAAATTAGAAATCGTCATATAAAAGAAGGAATTAATCGTGATGAAAAATAGTTTTAATTTCTATTTTGGCAAATTGTCGAAACATTTCCATGACACCACAATATTTTTCTACCGATAAATTCACCGCTTTTTGAAGCTTATTTTCGTCTAGATTCTTCCCATAAAAATGATATTCAACCGTAACCGTATCGTATACTTTTGGATGTTCTTCGGTTAAATTAGCAATCGTTTCAATTTTAAAGTCTTTAACTTCTAGCTTCATTTTTTCAATTAAAGAAGCCACATCCAAACCCGAACAACCTGCTAAGGATGACAACAGTAATGCTTTTGGTCGTAAGCCAGCTCCTGCTCCACCATGTTCTGGAGCAGCATTGATTAAAAAGGTTTCCCCACTAGGATTTGTAGATTCAAATTGCATTTTTCCTTTCCAAGTGGTAGTGGTTGAATGTGTTGTCATGTTGTATCTAGTTTTTAATGAAATAAACAAAAGCTATTTGCAATAAAATAGCAACCACAAAAATGATTCGAATAGTCTTAACATGATTGATTGAGAAAACTTTCTCGTTGAAAAAAGCATTGGTTTTTCCAACTAAATAATTCACTTTTTGTTCCTTTTCTTGTGAAATAAACTCTTTATTAATAACGTCTATATACTCAACTAATGGAATTTTAGAAACCAAATAATTAATCCCTTTTACAATTATTTTGGGAACATTTTCATAAGAACTGTTAATAATTTGAGGAATATTTACAATTTGATTTACGGTCATTCCTGCTTTAGTTTTTGCACCAGCCTCTAACTTATCGATTACACTTTCCGCGAATTTCAATTTGAAAGTTTCTAATTTATCAAAGTAAATTTTACCTGCTTCAAGAAGCACTTGATGATATCTTTTTGTCGTGGCTCGAAAAGTAGACACTATTCCTACAATTAAAATAAGAATTACTAATACTATTTTATAAGCAATTATATCTCCAACAAATAGATAAACTAAACCTGTAATCAAAAAAATCAAATTGAAAACGATAAAGAAAATTAAGGTTTTGGTTACTTTAAAAACTGATGAAGCTGATAACTTAGACGCTTCTTTTAACAACGGGAGACTCTGCTTTAATTTTTCTTGAATTTTTTCCATTACTTTTTTATTTCAAACTTTTTTATTTTAAATTTTTTCCAGCCACACAAACCACAATTTCTCCTTTTGCAGGTTTGGCTTCAAAATGTTGTAAAACTTCTTCAGCTGTACCACGAATTGTTTCTTCATGCAATTTCGACAATTCTCTGGAAACTGTAACTCTTCGTTCGGCACCAAAATATTGCACCAATTCGGCTAATGTTTTATTTAATTTATGTGGAGAAACATATAAAATCATGGTTCGGGTTTCTTCCGCCAAGGCTAAAAAACGCGTTTGTCTTCCTTTTTTATCGGGTAAAAAACCTTCAAAGACAAATTTATCATTGGGCAAACCACTATTTACTAATGCAGGTACAAAAGCAGTGGCACCAGGCAAACATTCTACAGCCACACCATTTTCGACACACGCACGCGTTAACAAAAAACCAGGATCGGAAATAGCAGGTGTGCCTGCATCGCTAATTAAAGCAATGGTTTCACCAGCTTGCATTCGTTTTACTAAATTATCCACCGTTTTATGCTCGTTATGCATGTGATGGCTGTGCATGGGTGTGTTAATTTCAAAATGTTTCAACAGTTTTCCACTATTGCGTGTATCTTCGGCTAAAATCAAATCCACTTCTTGGAGCACTTTAATGGCTCTAAAAGTCATGTCTTCAAGATTTCCAATTGGCGTTGGTACTAAAAAAAGTTTTCCCATATTATTTTTTAAAATTTAAATCAATATATGTTATTACCTCTTCTTGTGATAAAGCGCTAAATTTGGCATATCTTTTTTCGCTATGCACATCCACAATTTCATCTAGCGCATCTAAAACTAGCATTTTATTTTCCCAAGAATTTAGATGAACAATTACTTTAGGCAAGCAATTTTTCTTATAACTTATTTGACCTATAACATGAATTAAAGTATTCCTAACCCTCTTAGTGGTATCATTCTGCAATTCTTTTAACAAAGGTAGAATATCTTCTGGATGTGTCCTTCCTCTCAATTCAATTCCATGACAAATTTCTCTTCTTACTTCTTTATCATCGTGATGTAAATATTGTTTCGCCCAATTTAGAATTGGTTTTGGATTTTTCTCGCTCATTTTTTTTACAGAGCCAATTACTGCATTGCGCACACAATGATGTTCGTCAAACAACCCATTATCAAAAAACCAAACTACATCTTCAAAATAATATTTCCCTATTTCACCAGCTGCATTCACTACCGTTTGCCTTATTTTTTCATTTTCCCTTTCAAATAAGTTGCGCAACATTTCTAAAATAATTTGTTGCAAATAGAGGTTTGCATTATATATTTTACCAACTGCTAAATAAGCGTTTTTTCTAATATAAGTATCTTCATCAGAAAAATAGACTTCTAAATTTAGGGATGACTTATTTTTAAAATCTGAACGAATTGCCTCAGTAATTTGCGCTACTAATTGTTCTCTCTCTGTTTTTGACAAATCATAAAAAGCCATAATTAACTTCTAACTTTTTTACCTAGAAAATAAGAAATCAATAAAAACAGAAAGGCAAAAAGAGCCATATTTTGACCACCATCTTTAATCATATAATGTGCAAAAAAAGCAAGTAGAATTTCAAAAAAGAAGGCAGCATAAGCCCATTCTTTTAATGTCTTGTTCCAATTTGTCAAAATCACAACTACTCCAGTTATTTTAAGAACAGCCAATGGATAAATGAGATAATTTGGATATCCTAATTTTTCAAAATAACTTTTGATTATTTCATATTTCGAGAGATACATCACTGATGAATATATCATTAGCAATGAAAACAATACAGTAAAAATCCAATATAAAAACTTCAGATATGTATGCATTATTTTAATTAAACTTGCGTTCAATAATTTCTAAAAAACGCGTTTCATATTCTTCTTTACCTTCCCAATTATCGTAATCAGGCTTCACAAAATCATTGATAAAATCTTTGGCTTCCTCGAAAGAATCGAAAGTATTCAATTGCGATAAAACTCGATTGAAATCTTGCGCACTTCCGCCAAACAATCTCTTTTCGAAAGCAATACGATCGTTTAACCCAAAAGAAATGCCTCGGGTTAATCTATCATTTAACGATAGGGTTCTCGGTTCTTCATCAAAAGTCTTCTTGGCTTCAAAAATAGTTTCGGATTCTATCTTTTCAGGTTGAATAGCTTCTATAATCTCTTTAATAGGTTCTTCAATTACCTCTTTTACTGGCGAAGTAGTTTCAATTTTTTCAAAAGAAACATCAGCAATTTTTTCAATTTCTTTTGGTAAATCTTCGACTTTTACAAAATCAACCTCTTTATAGTCATTCATAAACACACCTTCAAATAAAGCGGGTTGTTCTTTTTGCTCTTCCTCTTTTAAAATAGGCTCCTCTTCCATTTCTTCGACTTCCTCAACAACTTCTTCTTTCATTTCCACAGGCGCTTCCGTTACAATTGGGGTTGCTCTTTTTACTTCTTCGACAACAACGGGTGCTTCCAATTTTGCTTCTAATTCCTCTTGCGAAACCTGGTCTTTGATGGCTTCAAAATTTTCTTCGTAGAAACGTAAAATAGTTAATTGCTCATATAATTTTTTGGCTTCTTCTTGCAATTGTTTAGTTTCTGAACGATTTTTTAATTTTAAAACACGATGTGCAATACTGATTAATTCGGCTTCTAATTTTTTCTTCATAACTTTATAGAATAGAAATTGAATATATGGGTGGTTTTTTAATAAATTTGTTCCCATTACAAAAATAGCAGAAAATACTATTAATCGACTGAAAAAAACAAAATGTTTCTAGAAAATACAGTAAACCAATCTGAACAATTTGGCTGGATAGAAGTTATCTGCGGGTCGATGTTTTCAGGAAAAACAGAAGAGTTAATTCGCCGTTTGAAAAGAGCTCAATTTGCCAAACAAAAAGTAGAAATTTTTAAACCCGAAGTAGATACTCGTTATCATGATGAAATGGTAGTTTCGCATGATGCGAATGAAATTCGTTCCACACCTGTTCCTGTCGCTGGAAACATTCGTATTTTAGCACAAGGCTGTGATGTGGTGGGTATTGATGAAGCTCAATTTTTTGATGACGAAATTGTATCAGTTTGTAACGATTTAGCGAATAGTGGTATTCGTGTTATTGTAGCGGGTTTGGATATGGATTTTAAAGGCAATCCTTTTGGTCCGATGCCTAATTTAATGGCTACAGCCGAATATGTAACCAAAGTACATGCGGTTTGTACGCGAACTGGAAACCTAGCCAACTATAGTTTTAGGAAATCACAAGATGAAAAATTAGTTTTACTTGGAGAAACCGAAGAATACGAACCTCTTAGTAGAGCTGCCTTTTATAAAGCTTTAAAAGAAAACAAAGAAGCCAAAGAATAAGTGACCTTTTCTATTCAAAATATTATTCCTCATATCCAGGCAAAAATCTCAGGTATCGCTGATGATTTAACCATTGAGAACATTTCAATTGACAGCCGTTCGTTACAAAATAATGCTGGAACTTTATTTTTTGTTTTAAAAGGGCAAAACCATGACGGTCATCATTATATTCCTGAACTGATACAAAAAGGAGTTCGCTTTTTTGTAGTAGAAAAAGTACCTGAAAATTATCTGGATAAAGCCACATTTTTAGCAGTTCAAAATACTACTGAAGCGTTACAAAAAACGGCAAAATATTATCGTAACCTCTTTCATTTTCCCATCATTGGAATTACTGGAAGCAATGGAAAAACAATAGTGAAAGAATGGCTGAATTTCTTACTCAGTCCGGATTATAGTATTGTAAGAAATCCTAAAAGTTACAATTCACAAGTAGGTGTTCCCTTGTCTATTTTTGGAACCAATGAAAATCACAATCTAGGTATTTTTGAAGCTGGAATTTCTCAAAAAAATGAAATGAGGAATTTGGAAAACATAATCCGTCCTACTATTGGAATTTTTACCCATATAGGAGTTGCCCATGAAGAGGGATTTCATTCCTTAGAAGAAAAAATAGTTGAGAAAACCCAACTTTTTACTTCTTGTGAAGTGGTAATTCTTCCAAAAAATGAAGTAGTGGAAAAGTACATTCAAGTACCCACATTTACTTGGAGTCTTACAGATAAAGAAGCAATCGTTTTTGGAACTATAAAAACTCAAAAAAACCAAAAAACCATTATTCAAATACACTATCAAAACAACAGTTTTGAAGTAACCATTCCTTTTCAAGACAGCATCGCAGTAAACAATGCTATGACGTGTATTGCTACTTTATTGTACTTAAAAATTGATACCCAAGTTATACAAGAACGCATTCAAAAATTATATCCTGTTGAAATTAGGTTACAAGCCAAAAAAGGAATTAACGGTTGTGTATTAATTGACGATTCCTATTCTTCAGATTACCAATCCTTAAAAATTGCTTTGGATTTCTTAGAGCAACAAAAATTACATTCTAAGAAGACCATCATACTTTCTGATATTTTCCAAGGAGGTTTGCCTATTGATAAACTCTATCAAAAAGTAGCATTGGCCATTCAAAATAATAATATTGACCGAATTATTGTCATTGGGGAAACCATTTCAAAACATTTATCGGAATTGCCCAATATAATTGCTTTTAGCACAACTATAGATTTTCTAAAACAGTTCAATACACAATCTTTTCAAAATGAAACCGTTTTAATAAAAGGAGCACGCAGTTTCAACTTTGACGAAATTGTGGTGCTTCTAGAAGAAAAAAAGCACGAGACTGTTCTTGAAATTAATTTGGATGCGTTAACGCACAACCTCAATTTTTATAAATCCAAACTCCATTCAAACACCAAAATCATGGTGATGGTGAAAGCATTTGGTTATGGAAATGGTGGTTTTGAAATAGCCAAACTACTGGAACATAATTCCGTTGATTATTTAGGTGTCGCTTTTGCAGATGAAGGTATCGAATTGAGAAAAGCAGGCATTACATTACCCATTATGGTATTGAATCCTGAAAACAGTAGTTTTCCAGCCATGATTGCTTATGATTTAGAGCCAGAAATTTACTCGATTACGGGTTTACAAGCTTTTTTACAATTGGCCCAACAAAAAAATATTACTTCCTATCCTATTCATATTAAATTAGATACAGGCATGCATCGATTAGGGTTTGAAGCAAATGATATGGATACATTAATTTCTCTTTTACGCAACAATAATTTTGTAACTGTGAAAAGTGTTTTTTCCCATTTATCGGCATCAGATGATACCCATTTTGATGATTTTACACAGTTACAATTTGAACGCTTTCATGCACTTTCGCAAAAAATTATAAAAACTTTAGACATTCAACCTATTCGTCATATTTTAAACACTTCTGGTATTTTTAATTATGCCCAAGAAATGCAATTAGAAATGGTACGATTAGGAATTGGATTATATGGCATGGGCAACTCAAAAGCAGAAAGGAACAATCTTCAAAATGTAAGTACTTTAAAAAGTGTAATTTCTCAAATTAGAGCAGTTAAGGAAGGAGAAAGTATTGGCTACAGCCGAAAATTCATGGTAAAAAAAAGCATGAAAGTAGCGACCATTCCTATTGGATATGCAGATGGTATTCGAAGAGCTTGGGGAAATGAAAAAGGGTATGTTGTCATAAAAAATCAAAAAGCTCCTATTTTAGGTAATATTTGTATGGATATGCTTATGGTAGACGTTACTTCCATTTCTTGTATCGCAGGTGATGAAGTAATTATTTTTGGGGAAAGCCCCAATATTACTGAAATTGCAACAGTAACTGAAACCATTCCTTACGAAATCTTAACAGGAATTTCGCAACGTGTGAAACGGGTTTTTTATAAAAATTAAAAATATGTTAATTTTTTCACTAAATTAGCTTATAAATAACCCTTTAATTAACTAAAACAAACAAAATTATGCTTAAAGAATTTAAAGAATTTGCACTTAAAGGCAATTTAGTGGACATGGCCATTGCCTTTGTAATGGGAGGTGCATTTGGAAAAGTGGTTACCGCTTTTGTAGAGAAAATGTTTGCTCCTATAATAGGACTATTGTTAGGTGGTATCGATTTAAATGATAAAAAACTAGTATTAAAAGATGCAATTGTAGATACAACTGGAGCTGTTACAACACCAGAAGTAGCTATAGAATGGGGCACTTTTTTAACTGCCGTTATTGACTTTACAATAGTTGCATTTGTAATGTTCTTGATTATCAAAGCTATGAATAAATTAAAAAAACCAGCAGAAGCTCCTGCTGCACCAGCTGGACCAACACAAGAGGAATTATTAATTCAAATTAGAGATTTATTAAAAAAATAAATAGTCCGCTACACTACATATTCTAACTAAACCCTGAAATTGATTCAGGGTATTTTTTTTAAAAAAATGTTACAAATATAAATTTTTGTGAAATATTTTTTTTCCAGTAATTCTACCAAAATTATTCTATATTTTTGCATCACTAAATTCACAAAAAAATGAAAGTTGCAGTAGTTGGTGCTACCGGAATGGTTGGCGAAATCATGCTTAAAGTATTACAAGAAAGAAATTTTCCTGTAAGCGAATTAATTTTAGTTGCTTCTGAAAAATCGATTGGAAAAGAAGTAGCTTGGAATGGTAAAACCTATAAAGTAGTTGGTTTACAAACTGCTGTAGATATGAAGCCTGAAATTGCTGTTTTTTCTGCAGGTGGAGAAACCTCTTTACATTGGGCTCCAAAATTTGCTGAAGCAGGCACTACCGTTATTGATAACTCTTCGGCATGGAGAATGGATGCGACTAAAAAACTTGTGGTTCCAGAAATTAATGCTTCCGTATTAACTAAAGAAGACAAAATTATTGCCAATCCTAACTGCTCTACTATTCAAATGGTTATGGCTTTGGCACCACTTCATAAAAAATATAAAATTAAAAGAATTGTTGTTTCAACCTATCAATCCATTACAGGAACAGGTGTAAAGGCAGTAAAGCAATTAGAAAATGAATATGCAGGTGAAAAAGGAGAAATGGCTTATAAATATCAGATTCATAGAAATGCGATTCCACAATGTGATGTTTTTGAAAACAATGGGTATACTAAAGAAGAAATGAAATTAGTTCGTGAAACCCAAAAGATATTAGATGACAAAACAATTGCAGTAACTGCTACGGCTATTCGTATTCCTGTAGTAGGCGGACATAGTGAAGCTGTAAATGTAGAATTTGAAAATGATTTTGATGTAGCAGAAGTAAGACAATTATTACATCAAACAGATGGTGTTACGGTTCAAGACAATTTAGACACTTTTACTTATCCAATGCCTTTATATGCTGAAGGAAAAGATGATGTTTTTGTAGGAAGAATTCGAAGAGATGAAAGTCAGCCCAACACTTTAAATTTATGGATAGTTGCAGATAATCTTAGAAAAGGAGCTGCAACCAATACCATTCAAATAGCGGAATATTTAATTAAAAACAAATTAGTTTAAATTCAATATAAAAAATGTTAAATAAAGAGTATTCTAAAAAGATACTCTTTATTATTTTATAACCAATTGATTTTTGTTATTATATTTGCGCTTCATGAAGCAAAAGATTGCCATACTAAATTTTGTATTGATGTTTTCGGTTATTTTAGCCGTGAGCTATCAATCATTACATATTTTGCATCACCATTCCAATCCCATTATCGAAAAAACGGATAGCGCATTAAATAAAAAAAAATTCAAAATAAAAATAACAGAAAAAGAAGAGTGTCACATTTGTGATTTTAAATTTGCTTCTTTTCTTTCACCAAAAACTTTCACTTATTCTTTCTACGTTCCTTTTAAAGAAAGTCCGTATTCTTTTAGTGTTAAAGAAGCGCTTTCATTCTTTTGTGGAAGTTTATTTTCGTTAAGAGGTCCACCTAGTTTCATTTAATCATATTCACAATTTTGCACAATAGAGCAAAATACATTTCACAGATAAACAGTTTATCTGCGAACTATTCTTATATATTATTAAATGAAAAAAAATGAAAAAAATATTTTTATATATGCTACTTCTAGTAGCAGGTCTCAACTATGCACAAAACACTTTAAAAGGTAAAATTACATCAACTAGCAATACTCCTTTACAAAATGTAGCAATTCACATTATAGAAAACAATTTATATACTGAAACAGATGACAATGGTTTATACACTATTACCAATATTCCAAAGGGAAATATAACAATTGTTGTTTATTTATATGGTTACGAACAAAAAACAGAAAAAATTAATAGCAATCAAAAAGAGGTTACGCTAGACTTTACATTAGCAGAAAAGGAGCAACATTTAGATGAGATTGTAGTTTCAACTTCCTTTAACAAAATACAATCGCAAAACGTAATGAAAGTAGAGCACCAAACGGTAAAACAAATGCAAGAAAATGGCGCAGCTTCTTTAATAGAAGGTATAGCTTCCATTGCAGGAGTAAATCAAGTTTCAACAGGTGCATCTATCGGCAAGCCCGTAATTAGAGGATTAAGTGGAAATCGTATTTTAGTTTACGCTCAAGGAGTTCGCTTAGAAAACCAACAATTTGGAGAAGAACACGGTTTAGGTTTAAGTGCTTCTGGAATTGAAAGCGTGGAAGTCATTAAAGGGCCTGCTTCGCTTTTATATGGTTCCGATGCAATTGGTGGTGTTTTATATTTTAATCCAGAAAAGTTTGCACAAAGCAATACATTTGCAACCAATGTAAATCAGCAATTCTATAGTAATACACAAGGTACAAATACTTCTTTTGGCTTTAAAGCTTCTCCTAACAATTGGAAATTATTAGTAAGGGCTAATTATAATTCTCATGCTGATTATAAAATTCCTAATGGAGAACGTATTATTAATACTCGTTCAATTGAGAAAGATTTAAAATATGGACTTGGTTATGCAAATTCTCATTTTTCTACTGATTTTAGATACAATTACAACAATTTAGATTTAGGATTACCAGAAGAAGAAATCGAAACTTCAGGATTTAGAACTCCTCTGTATCCAAAACAAAATATTGACAATCACATTTTGAGTCTTTCAAATAAATTCTTTTTCAAAAATTCTAAAATTGAAGCCGATTTTGGATACATTTTTAACAATCGAAAGGAATTAGAAGACATTGAGGAAATTGCCTTACATATGAAGTTAAAAACGGTTAATTATAATCTAAAATATTATTTACCGAAATGGAATAACATCGAAACAATCATAGGAACACAAGGAATGCATCAAACCAATACCAATTTTGGAGAAGAATTATTGATTCCTGATGCTACAGTAAACGATTACGGTTTCTTTTTAAATTCAAATTATGAATGGAATAAAAATGCGCTTCAAATAGGGATTCGCTATGATAAAAGAAATATTTTAACTTCAGCACATGGAGAAGAAGGAGAAGAAGGTTATTTTTCGCCAATAGACAAACGTTTTCAAAGTTTTAATTTTGCTTTGGGATACAAAACAAATATAACAGATAAAATCATTTCAAGAATAAATGTAGCTTCAGGTTTTAGAGCACCTAATTTGGCAGAACTTACCTCAAATGGAGTACATGAAGGAAGCAATCGATACGAAATAGGTAATTCCAATTTAAAAAACGAGCAAAACTTTCAAGTGGATGTAAACATAGAATACAACACCGAACACTTTGAGTTTTTCATTAACGGTTTTTATAATCATATTTCTAATTACATTTATATATCACCTACTTCAGCGATTATAGATGGTAATGATGTGTATGAATACCTTCAAAACAATGCAAGTTTATTTGGTGGGGAAGCTGGAATTCATTTTCATCCTCATCCTTTGGATTGGTTACACTTAAGAAGCAGTTTTGAAACTGTTTCTGGAAAACAAGAAAACGGCAATTATTTACCATTAATTCCTGCCAATCAAATTAAAAACAACATTAGAACTGAATTTCAAATTTCGGAATGGTTTACCAAAAACTATTGCTTTGCACAAATAAATTACACTTTCAATCAGAACAATGTGAGCACATTTGAAACCCGCACTTTAGATTACACCTTAGTTAATTTAGGTTTTGGGGGAACTATAAAAATAAATAAAAATAGCTTTGGAATTTATTTAAACGCAAACAACATATTAGACAAAACTTACATTGCACATTTATCTCGATTAAAAAATGATGGCATTCCAAATATGGGAAGAAATATTATTTTAGGTTTGAATTTTGATTTTTAAGTTACAGAATAAACAAATTTTATCAAATTAGGTTTTAATTAACAATTGCATCCTTTTCAATTACTTATTTTTGTGAAACAACTAAATCCTAACCCATGAAAAAAACAATCACTTTTCTTTGCGCAGTGATTACTATTGTCAGCTGCAAAAAAGAAGAAAAAAAAGAAATGAAAGAAATAGACATGAGTGTTACCTATCCTGTAACTAAAAAAGTAGACACTACCGACACTTATTTTGGAGAACAAATTCAAGACCCGTACCGATGGTTAGAAGACGACCATAGCGAAGAAACAAAAGCATGGGTTAAAGCGCAAAATGAAGTTACTTTTGGCTATTTAGAAAAAATTCCATTCCGAAATGCACTGAAAGAAAGAATGCAAAATTTATGGAATTACGAAAAAATTTCAGCTCCTTTTAAAGAAGGAAAATATACGTATTTCTACAAAAATAACGGTTTACAAAACCAATCTGTTCTATACAGAAAAAATGAAGCTGGTAAAGAAGAAGTCTTTTTAGATCCGAATACCTTTTCAAAAGATGGTACTACTTCATTAGGTGGTATCAATTTCACTAAAGACGGAAGTTTAGCTGCCTATGCTATTTCAGAAGGTGGAAGTGATTGGAGAAAAGTAATTGTAGTAAATACAGATACCAAAGAAATAATCGGTGATACATTAGTAGATGTAAAATTTAGCGGTATGTCTTGGTATAAAAACGAAGGTTTCTATTATTCAAGTTATGACAAGCCAAGAGGAAGCGAATTATCAGCAAAAACAGATCAGCACAAATTATATTTCCATAAATTAGGTACGTCTCAAAAAGAAGATAAAATTATTTTTGGAGATAAGGCAAAAAGAAGATATGTAGGAGGTTATGTAACTGAAGATGAAAATTATTTAATTATCTCTGCTTCTACTTCAACTACTGGTAATGAATTATATTATAAAGATTTATCCCAAAATGGTGCAATTATAAATATCGTAAACAACTTTGAAACCAATAATAACATCATTGACAATGTGGGTACAAAATTCTATGTTGAAACCGATTACAAAGCTCCCAATCAAAGAGTAGTAACATTCGACTTAAAAAATCCAAAACAAGAAAATTGGATTGATTTTATTCCTGAAACTGAAAATGTCTTATCAGCTTCAACTGGAGGTGGTTTTCTATTTGCAAAATACATGAAAGATGCCGTTTCTTATATTAAACAATATGATTATGATGGAAAATTAATTAGAGATGTAAAACTACCTGGAATAGGTACTGCAAGTGGTTTTGGCGCAAAAAAAGAAGAAACCACACTATACTATTCGTTTACCAATTATACCACACCAGGAACTATTTATTCCTATGATCCAAAAACAGGAAAATCTGAAATTTATCAAAAACCGAAAGTTGATTTCAAATCGGAAGATTATGAATCGAAACAAGTTTTTTACACTTCAAAAGACGGCACTAAAGTACCCATGATTATTACCTATAAAAAAGGAATGGAACTCAATGGCAAAAACCCAACCATGTTATATGGCTATGGTGGATTCAATATTAGTTTAACACCAAGTTTTAGTGTTGCCAATGCGGTTTGGTTAGAAAATGGTGGTATTTATGCTGTACCCAATTTAAGAGGTGGTGGTGAGTATGGAAAAAAATGGCATGATGCGGGAACACAAATGCAAAAACAAAATGTTTTTGACGATTTCATTGCGGCGGCTGAATATTTAATTAAAGAAAAATATACTTCTACTGATTATTTAGCTATTTCAGGACGTTCCAATGGTGGACTATTAGTCGGCGCAACCATGACACAAAGACCTGATTTAATGAAAGTAGCTTTCCCAGGAGTAGGAGTTTTAGACATGCTTCGTTATCATACCTTTACAGCAGGCGCAGGTTGGGCATATGATTATGGAACCAGCGAACAAAGCAAAGAAATGTATGCCTATTTAAAAGGCTATTCTCCTGTTCATAATGTTAAAGCAGGTACAAAATACCCAGCAACATTAGTAACAACTGGAGATCATGACGACCGTGTTGTTCCTGCACACAGTTTTAAATTTGCTGCAGAATTACAAGAAAAACAAACAGGACCAAACCCCACCTTAATTCGAATCGATGTTAATGCAGGACATGGTGCTGGAAAATCTACTGAAGCCATCATTCAAGAATATGTAGACATTCAAGCTTTTGCACTTTATAATATGGGCATAAGAGAACTAAAATAAAAATAGGGGAAAAATCCCCTATTTTACTCTTTTTATTTTTTTATTTTTGCGGTGAACAATAAACAAATAAAAAAATGAAAAAATTATTAATTGGCGTTTTAACTATTTTGGCTTATCAAAATAGCAATGCACAAGAAGAAATTACTTACAAACCCACAACAGGTACTATTACTACAGAAGTAGGTTTAACAGGTGGTTTAAACAATGCAAATTTCAACCTAAATGGAGGTGTTCTTAAATTTAGGTATTTTCTAAAAGAAGATTTAGGTGTTAGATTAGGTTTGGGTGTTTACAATTCAAATGATGAAGATGTAACAGGACAATCACCAAATCAAATAACTTACACCGATAAATTATCTTCCAATACAATTAAATTAGGTATTGAAAAACATTTTGCTGGTGCTAATAGATTATCTACATATGCAGGTGCTGACTTACTAGTTAGATTTGGAAAAGAATTAGATGAAGAAAATGAAGAAAATGGTGATTTTCAGAAAACTGAATCCAAAAATTCTTCGTTTGGTGTAGCTATTTTTACAGGTGCTGATTACTATATTACACAAAAAGTATTCTTAGGTGTAGAAGCAGGTTTAAATTTTCTTTCTACAAAATATAAAGACGAAGAATATTCATTTAAAAATGGTAACAACACAGGTTCAAGTTCAGATCCTGGAAAAAAAGAATCGGATTTTGTTTCCAATGTTTTTGGAGGTGTTCGAATTGGTTTTCAGTTTTAATTAAAAAACATATTTAAAAGACCTTCCTATTAGACCGTCTAACAGGAAGGTTTTTTTATTAAAAACTATTATCGCCATCAAGCATTCTTCCCAATCCTCCTAGCAAACTACCTTCTCCTTTGTCTTTACCTCCCATTTGAGGTGCAGCTTGAAGAACTCTGTCTGCTAATCTACTAAATGGCAACGATTGAATGTAAGCCACTCCAGGACCTCTTAAAGTAGCAAAAAAGACGCCTTCTCCTCCAAAAATAGTATTTTTAATACCTCCCACAAATTCGATATCATATTGTACATCTTTGGTAAACCCAACAATACAACCCGTATCCACTTTTAAAACTTCACCAGCTTGCAATTCTTTTCTTGCCAATGTACCTCCAGCATGTACAAATGCCATACCGTCACCTTCTAGTTTTTGCATGATAAAGCCTTCACCTCCAAACAATCCTCTTCCTAATTTTCTAGAAAAATCAATACCTACAGAAACCCCTTTTGCTGCACATAAGAAAGCGTCTTTTTGACATACAAATTTTCCTCCATATTTTTGTAAATCGATAGGAACAATCTTTCCTGGATATGGAGAAGCAAAAGAAACTTTTTTCTTACCATACTCTATATTTTGATAAGCAGTCATAAATAAACTCTCACCTGTTAAAACGCGTTTCCCTGCAGATAAAAGTTTTCCAAAAATACCACCTTCTTGTTTGCTTCCGTCTCCAAAAATGGTTTCCATTTTTATCCCATTTTCCATCATCATAAAGCTTCCAGCTTCCGCTACAACTATCTCTTGTGGATCTAATTCAATTTCCACATATTGCATTTCTTCACCAAAAATTTGGTAATCTATTTCATGTGCTTGCATAATTATTGTGTTTTAATGTATTAGTTTATCAAATTATATAAATGTTACAATTAAAAACAAAAATTACCCTAAAATTTTAATTAAAATAACCCCATTTTAATACAAATTCTATTTTATATGCATAAAAACAAAGAAAACATTAAAAGTTTTATATATTTGCTTTAAAACCAACCTAATACAAGATGAAAAACACTATTTTAACAATTTTCATTCTATTATTTTATTATAATGGATATTCCCAAAAGAATCTATGGGAAAAAACATCCGAGAGACAAGTTAGTTCTCTTGCAAAAATGGACAGAAATGCCATGCCTTCCGATTACCAACTTTACAAATTAAATCTAAATGATTTAAAAAATAAGTTAGTAATGGCACCGAATGATTTAAGTGGTCAAACTTCTAATATCATTCTTGCTTTTCCAAACTCTCAAGGAGTTTTAAATAACTTTACAATTTATGATTCTCCAGTAATGGAATCAGAATTAGCAATGAAATTTCCAGATATCAAAACTTATTTAGGAAAAGGAATTGATGATCCTACGGCAACAATGAGGTTTAGTATTACTGAATTTGGACTTCATGCAATGATTCTATCTGGAGTCCAAGGAACTGTATATATTGACACTTATACCAAAAATTTAGAAAATTATATTGTTTATAACAGAGCCAATCTACAAAGAACAAGAACTTTTGAATGTGGTTTTGATGAAATAAATCATGATGCTTTTAAATCAGCAATAAATGATAATAATGAATTAAATAAGGCGAGCGATGGTAATTTTAGAATCTACCGATTAGCTATGGCTTGTACTGGTGAATATGCCGCTTTCCATGGCGGAACTGTCGCAGGTGCGTTAGCAGCTATTACTGTTACGGTTAACAGAGTGAATAGTGTATATGAAAGAGATTTCTCTGCTAGACTAAATTTAGTAGCCAATAATAATTTAATAATCTATACTAACTCAGGAACAGATCCATACACCAATAATGCTGGTGGAACAATGCTAGGTGAAAACCAAACCAATGTTACTAACATTATTGGCTCTGCAAACTATGACATTGGACATGTAGTAAGTACAGGTGGTGGTGGTGTCGCTGGACTTGGTGTTGTGTGTAATACAAATCAAAAAGCAAGAGGTGTAACAGGATCTTCAGCACCAGTTGGTGATCCTTTTGATATCGATTATGTAGCTCATGAAATAGGACATCAATTTGGATGTAATCATACTTTTAATGGCGATTCTGGCAGTTGTGGTGGTGGCAACAGAAATAATAGCACTGCTGTTGAACCCGGAAGTGGAACCACAATCATGGCATATGCTGGTATATGTTCCCCACAAAATGTACAAAATAATTCAGATGCCCATTTTAGTTTTATAAGTATTGCTGAAGCAAATGCTACTACACTATTAGGTACAAGTTGTGCTAACACAACTGCTAATGGCAATATTCCTCCAGTGGTTAACGCTGGACCAGATTATATTATTCCAAGAGGAACCGCTTTCATTTTAAAAGGAAGTGCAACCGACGCAAACGGAGATGCTTTAACCTATTGCTGGGAACAAACCAATACTGAAATATCTACTCAACCCCCTTTGCAAACAGCTACATCTGGGCCAAACTTTAGATCTAGATTACCAATTGCTTCTCCTGATAGATATATGCCAAGAATACAAGATGTGATAAACAATAATTTAGCTCCTACATGGGAAGTGGTTCCTAATGTAGCTAGAACAATGAATTTTGCACTTACAGTTAGAGATAATAGAACACCAAATGGAGGACAAACTGGAAGAGATGATATGGTTGTTACAACGGCATCTGTAGGTCCGTTTTTAGTTAACACACCAAATACAGCTGTTTCTTGGGTAGCAGGAACTAATCAAAATGTGACATGGACAGTGGCAGGAACAGATTCAAATGGAATTAATGCTTCTTATGTAGACATTTTACTTTCTACAGATGGAGGATTTACTTATCCAATACTTTTAGCAAGTAAAGTACCTAATGATGGATCAGAAATTATCACTGTTCCAAATAATCCAGGTACTCAAAATAGGATAATGGTAAGAGGATACAATCATATTTTCTATGATATTTCAAATAGTAATTTTACTATTACAAGTGCTCCTTCATCTTTTTCTGTAGCATTTTCAGGAATAGAAGGAACCCAAAACACCTATGCATGTTCTGTAAACTCGACTAGTTTCACTATAAATTATGCAACTTATGGAGGTTTTAATTCTAGTACAAATTTTTCAATAACAGGTAATCCTGCTGGTTCAACAGTAACTTTTAATCCTAATCCTATTAGTACAGCAGGTACAGTTACATTAACATTAGGAAATTTAAATGCGGTAGCGGGTGGAGATTATCAACTTTTAGTAAATGCTACTTCTGGATCCACTACCAAAACTGTCCCTTTCTATCTTACTATAGGTATTAGCCCTGTTGTATTGACAAATCCTGCTAATAATGCAAATGGACAAAACACTTCTTTAAATTTAACATGGATACCTAACCCAAATGCAACATCATACGATGTTCAAGTTGCTACAAATAATACTTTTACCAACATCGTAAGTTCTGGAAATACAACTACAAATTCTTATAGTGTTTCTGGTTTAAATCAAGGAACAAATTATTTTTGGAGAGTATTACCTAAAAATGCTACCTGTACTGGTGTTTTTGGTAGTCCTTTTACATTTACAACTGGAGTTATTTCTTGTGCTACCACTTCATCTACTAATGTACCAATGACAATTCCTGCAACAATTACTCAAGTTTTTGTTGGAACATCTACATTAAATATACCTTCTGGTGGGACAATAGCTGATGTAAATATCACAATGAACATAACCCATTCTTGGATAAATGATTTAACAGCGACTTTAACAAGTCCTTCAGGAACTGTAGTTCAATTATTTTCAAGAGAATGCAATCCTAATGCAGCTGTTAGCGGTATATCTGCGACCTTTGACGATTCAGGAACAGCTTTAGTTTGTGGAAATAATCCTGGTATTTCTGGAACTGTATTACCTGATCAAGTCTTGTCTGCTTTTAACAATCAAAATTCAACTGGAACATGGACTTTAACAATTATAGACGAATTTAATCAAGATGGTGGTTCATTAAATAGTTGGAGTTTAAACATTTGTACAGCTCAACCGCTAGCTTCAGAAAGTTTCGAATTTGAAGATTTTCTATTGTATCCAAATCCAAATAATGGTAGTTTCACAGTTAAACTAATGTCTAAATCTTCAAATGACATCGCAATTGATGTTTTTGATATTAGCGGAAGACAAGTATTTAAGAAATCTTTTTCAAATACGGGTAACTTTAATCAAAACATTAATTTAAGCAATGTTGAAGCTGGTGTTTATATAGTTGGAATTACTGATGGTTCAGCAAAAACAGTGAAAAGAATTATTATAGAATAAAAGAAATAATGATTTAATAAAATTTAAAAAAGCACCCTTTATTACAAAAAGGGTGTTTTTTATTTTATAACGACATCAATAGTCTTAACTACATGAGAAGTAGCAGATATTTGAAAATCAAATTTTAAATGATACTGATTATTTTCTTTCTTTATATCTAGTCTTCCATTAGCAACTTTATAATATCCAGCTTCCCCTTTACAGAAACAATGTTTACCAAACAACATGTTTACAGTTTCGAGTTCTGAATCCAAAAGATTTAAAGTAGCAGCGTCATTTTGAATTTGAAAAATAATTTCTTCTACATAACTGTTATCTTGAATCTCTTTTTCAGTATTTCTAGTATAAGTGAACTTAATTATTGAAAAATTATTATTATCTTCTGTGTGATAATAAATTCCATTCAAATCGTCTTGTTTAATAATAATGTTTTTGTTTTCAAGTTTCTCAACTTGACAAATTCCATCGTTAGGGCAAGATAAAAATGTATTTTTAGCAATCATTGCACTTTCTTTTTGGTTGCTATCATTATTCTTTTTAAGATTACTGCATGATGTTAACAATACTAATAAGATGATTAGATTTACTTTTTTCATATCTCTACTACAATTAATTACAATAAAGATAATAAAATAAAAAATGAACTATTTGCCGTTAAATAAATTCATTGTATTACTCAATCCAGCTAATGCAAAAGATTTAATAATTTCTGAAGCTATTTCTAAACGTTCTTTTAATTTATCTTTTTCTTCATCAGTCCATTCTCCTAATACGTAGTTTACTTGTTGCCCTTTTTTAAAGGCATCACTAATTCCGAATCGAAATCTAGGATATTCTGATGTATTAAGTAGCAATTGAATATTTTTCAATCCATTGTGACCACCATCGCTTCCTTTACTTTTTATTCGAATTGTACCAAAAGAAAGATTCAAATCGTCTGTAATTATTAAAATATTATCTTTTTCTATATTTTCTTTTTCCATCCAATACTTTACAGCTTTACCGCTCAAATTCATATAAGTATTAGGCTTTAATAAAAGTAAACTACGTCCTTTAATTTTAATTTCTGCTATATCACCAAGTTTTGCAGTTTGAAAAGATACTTCTTCTTTATTTGCTAAATAATCCAATATTTTAAACCCAATATTGTGTCGTGTATTAACATATTCTGATCCAATATTTCCTAACCCAACTATTAAAAATTTCTTCATAGAATCTATTTTATTATCTTTTTTTCTTACTATTTTTTTTAGCCATTCCATATATGTTTGCACTCATTTGTTTACAAAAATACTTCCTTTTTACTACTTACCAAAAAGTAAAGGGTTGGCTATCTAACCCTGACAGGAATGATAGCTCACGATTTATCGTGACTATAATGAATGGCAGGCAAAAGGATAACACATAAAAACCAAACCATTCGTTTCAAATAAAAAAAGCACCAGTTGTAAAACTGATGCTTTATTATTGCTAAATAATTTAAAATTATTTTTTCTTTGCTGGAGTTTTTGCAGCTTTTGCAGCTTCTTGAGCAGCTTTCATTGCCGCACGAGAAATTCTTACTTGACATACTACAGTATTGTCTGGGTGCATTAATTTAAAATTATTTGTCACTAATTTAGTTACATATAATTTATTACCCATTTCAAGTGGAGTAATATCTGCCTCAACAAAATCAGGCAAATCTTTTGGTAAAGCTTTCACTTTTAAACGACGTTGGTTTAAACGTAACACACCTCCTGCCATTACACCTGGAGATTTACCAACAACTTTTACTGGAACTTCCATGATAATTTCTTTATCATCACTTAATTGGAAGAAATCGATATGTAAAATTTTATCAGAAACTGGATGAAATTGAATATCTTGTAAGATAACATCCATTTTTTTACCTTCTAATTCAACTACAACAGTGTGCGCATTTGGAGTATACACCAATTCTTTGAATGCTCTTTCATCTGCTGTAAAATGCACTGGTTGATTTCCTCCGTAGATAACGCAAGGAACCATTCCAGCATCACGTACGGCTTTAGTTGCTTTTTTGCCTACGTTTTCTCTTTCTGATCCTTTAATCGTAATTGATTTCATTGTTAAAATATATAATTAATTAAAATTCTTTTTTATAAGCTATTACATTAAAAATTTTCCGCTTATAGAGTTGTTGTTTTGAACCATATGCATTACCTCTGCGAATAAATTAGCACATGAAACAACTTTTATTTTTGTTGATTCTTTCTTTAAAGGAATAGAATCTGTTACTATTAATTCTAATAATTTAGAATTCTCAATTTTTTCATAGGCATTGCCTGATAAAATAGCGTGAGTACAAATGGCTCTAACACTTAATGCTCCTCTTTCCATCATTACATCGGCAGCCTTAGCTAAAGTACCTCCAGTGTCAATCATATCATCAACTAAGATTACATTTCGTCCAGTAACATCTCCTATTAACTCCATCGTGTCAATCACATTAGCCTTCTTACGTTGTTTATAACAAACAACTACATCCGATTCTAAGAATTTAGAATACGCATAAGCTCTTTTAGATCCACCCATATCTGGTGAAGCAATTGTTAGATTTTCTAAATTCAAACTTTTAACATAAGGTAAAAAAATCGTAGACGCAAACAAATGATCTACTGGCTTTTCGAAAAAACCTTGGATTTGATCCGCATGTAAATCCATAGTCATAATTCGTGTAGCACCAGCTGTTTCCAACAATTTAGCTACTAGCTTTGCTCCTATTGGCACTCTTGGCTTATCTTTTCTATCTTGTCTTGCCCATCCAAAATAAGGAATTACTGCAGTAATATGACGAGCAGATGCTCTTTTTGCTGCATCGATCATCAATAACAATTCCATTAAATTATCTGAACTAGGAAAAGTAGAACAAACAAGAAAAACACGCAACCCTCTAATCGATTCTTCAAACGAAGGTTGAAATTCTCCATCACTATATTTTGAGAACGTAATATTACCTAGCTCCACTCCATAGCTTTTCGCTATTTTTTCGGCTAAGTACACACTCTGAGAACATGCAAATATTTTTGCTTCAGGCTCGTTGTATGACATCTTAATTTGTTGTTTAGTAGTTGTTTAGTGTTGTGTTGTTATTATCGAGGTGCAAATTTAGAAATAAATTTGGACTCTGAAAGTAAATTTTCAAGTATTTTAGTTCTATTTTTTAAAAATTTAATTACATTTGCACTCTCAAAAACAAAATAACGTTATATAATTTTGTTTTATGCCTTGGTGGCGGAATTGGTAGACGCGCACGACTCAAACTCGTGTTCTTCGGAGTGTGGGTTCGATTCCCACCCAAGGTACTTAAGCTTCAACAAATTGTTGAAGCTTTTTTATTTTAAAATTTCTTTATTCACTCTTCCAGAGGCAATCCAAGAAGACAATAATCCTAAAGGAATTATTGTTCCTATCACTAATAAGATATTTAAAATATCAAATTTAACTGGATAAGCTATAGTTGCTGTAATCATTAAGATAGAAAATTGTTGTTGCAAAACAACCAACAAACAACCTAACAAAATCCCAAACAACAAGCCTATGACTGTTATCATGACGCCTTGAATAAAAAAAACATTTCTTATTTCTTTAAATGTTAACCCAATATTATAAAGTGTATTAATATTTTCTTTTTTATCAATAATAATCATAACAATAGCACCAGCCAAACAAAAAAGTGTCAATATAACCACAAGTGTACTAAAAAGGTAAATAAACAAATTTTCCGAATTTAGCATTTTATATAAAGAATCATTTAATTGAACTTTCGTTCTAATTTCAACTTTGTTTTTAAAAATATTTTGCAATTCAGCAATTATCACTTCATCAGATACTATACTGTCTTTTTTTATTTCTATACTACTTATTTGATTCTGTTTAAATCCAAATAGTTTTCTCGCAATTTCAATATCGCAAAATACATATTTATTATCGATATCTTCATTAATGTTGAACATTCCAACGGGTTGTAATCCAATTATATTAAAAGCACTTTCATTACTTTCTATCAGACCACTTCCAGGTTTAGGGGAAAAAACTTCTAAAGAATGCTGGTAATCAAATAAACCTAAGGATAATTTTCTAGCAATTTCACTACCCACAATAGCTTCTTTAGTATTAGATGCTATCCAATTTCCCACATAAACATAATTATTGATTTTTGTCACATTTACATAAAAACTATCCACTCCTTTAATTGAAGCAATTTGCTCTTTATTATTATACTTAAACAGGACTCTATCCTCAATAATTTTACTAAAACGAATTATCTTTTTAGTACTTTTTAATTTGACTTCTTCTTCTTTATTTAAGACAAATGATTTTCCAGTTTTAGCAGTAATTTTAAAGTCTGGATCAGAGGAATTACTATAACTAAGAGTAAAGTCTCTTAAGCCACTAAATATAGACAAAAAGACAAATAAAGACATCGCGCTTGCAACAATAGCCACTGAAGAAATAATTGTTATAATATTTATGGCAGAATTTTTACTAAGACTTACCGCATATCTTCTAGCTATGTAAAAAGGAAAATACAATTGTTATGATTTTTTTCTTTTATCTAATAATTCAGGATTTAAAACAGGATTTTCTTTACCACTGAGTGCGTTATCGATTTTTTCGATATAATCCAAACTATCATCAATATAAAAAATCAAGTTAGGAACTTTTCTCAATTGATTTTTCACTCTTTGTGATAAATCATGTTTAATTAAAGGAGTATTTGTTTTGATTGCATCCAAAATTTCTGCAGATTTATCTGTTGGAAAAATACTCAAAAATACTTTTGCAATTGACAAATCTGATGTTACATTAACTTTAGAAACAGATATAACTAAATTAGAAATACCGTTTTTTCTTATTTCTCCTTGCAAAATATCCACTAAATCATTTTGCAAAAGCGCACCTATTTTTTTCTGTCTATTCGTTTCCATTTTGCAAAAATAAGGAATAAAACAATAAAGTTTAATTCATTTGCTTTTTTTGAAAAACAATCTTTTGTTATTTTGTAATAATTCTAAACAAAGAAATATTTAAAATGAGAAAAGTTGAACACATTGGCATAGCGGTTAAAAATTTAAAAACTTCAAATATAATTTATGAAAAACTATTGGGCATTGCACCATACAAACAAGAAGAAGTAGAAACCGAAGGAGTGATGACCTCTTTTTTTCAAGTTGGACCAAATAAAATAGAACTACTTGAATCTACTAAAGAAAATAGTCCTATCGCAAAATTCATAGAAAAAAAAGGAGAAGGAATTCATCATATTGCATTTGAAGTAGAAAATATCTTAGAAGAAATGGAAAGACTAAAAAAAGAAGGTTTTATACTTTTAAATGAAAAACCAAAGAAAGGCGCTGATAATAAATGGGTTGCTTTTATTCACCCAAAAGAAACCAACGGTGTTTTAATAGAACTTTGTGAAGACATAAAATAAAAGTCAAAAAAATGTTGCACTGAAAAAAAAATAGTAGTAATATTGCATCCTCAAAATTAAGTCACTGACTTTTTTTGTTGTAAGCATTTTTTTATAGAATTGCAAACAACTGGTCCTATAGCTCAGTTGGTTAGAGCACCTGACTCATAATCAGGTGGTCCCTGGTTCGAGCCCAGGTGGGACCACAACAAAACAAAATAGCCTTTTTAAAAAGGCTATTTTGTTTTTTATAAAGAAAATAATTTTAAAAGTTTTTGTTTGAAAAAATTGTTAAATACAGAAATATTTATATTTTCGTAATTAATAATATGATTGGCCTCAATTTTTATTCACAGAATATTAAAGAACATTTTCTTTTTTAATTAGAAAAAGTTTATATTTTTGTAACCTAATGAAGATTATGATGAACAAAAGACTTATTCTTTTATTGGTTTTGATGTCTTTTCAGAATGCTTTTTCTGATTCGACACCACCACCTCCACCACCTACACCACCACCAGGATTACCTATTGACACTGGTGTAATTGCTTTGCTATTAACTGGATTACTACTCGGCTATTATTTAATTCGAAAAATAAATTCTAAAAAAGAATCTTACAGATAAAGATTAGAGTCTTAAGTCTTGTAGCCTTTTTACGTATTTACCAATTACATCAAATTCTAAATTAACAAGAGTACCCACCTTAATTTTTTTGAAGGTTGTGTTCTCATAAGTATATGGTATTATTGCTACAGAAAACTCATTCTCCTTAGAATCTACAACTGTAAGACTTGTTCCGTTTACCGTTATAGAACCTTTCTCAATGGTAATATTTTGAAGATTTTTATTATATTCAAAAGTAAAGTACCAACTACCTTCTGCTTCTTTTATTTCTTTACAAACACCTGTTTGATCAACATGACCTTGCACAATATGCCCATCTAACCTATCACCTAACTTCATTGCTCGTTCAAGATTAACAATATCATCGATATTCCAATAATTAATATTTGTCTTCTCTATTGTTTCCTTAATTGCTGTCACAGTATAAACCTCTCCATCTATCGCCACAACGGTTAGGCAAATACCATTATGAGCCACACTTTGATCAATTTTTAATTCATTGGTAATTTTAGAAGCAATTTTCAAATGCAAATTCTCCTTTTCTTTGATAATTTCTTTTATAGTTCCTAATGTTTCAACAATACCTGTAAACATAACTGATTTATTTTACTAAATTTGTGGTTCAAAAGTAAGGAATAAATCTAACTAGTTATGGTTAAAAAGGGAGAAAATATAATTGTAGGTATATCTATAGGAGATTTAAACGGAATAGGTCCTGAAGTAGTATTAAAAACATTTGAAGATAATAGAATGCTAGAATTATGCACTCCTATAATTTTCGCAAATGTTAAAATCATGTCTTTCCTTAAGAAGAATTTAAATTTAGATTCTAATTTACAAGGCATAGATAATTTAGAGCAAATTGTTTTAGGCAAAATTAATGTTCTAAATGTATGGAAAGAAGGCGTAAATCTTGAATTTGGAAAAAATGATAGTACAGTAGGCAAATATGCTATAAAATCTTTTCAAACCGCTACTAAAGCATTAAAAGAAAAGAGTATAGATGTATTAATAACGGCTCCTATTAACAAATATAATATTCAATCTGAAGATTTCAAATTCCCTGGTCACACCGATTATTTAGATAAAGAGCTATCTGGTAGCGCTTTGATGCTTATGATTCATGAAAAATTAAAAATTGGTTTATTAACCGATCATATTCCAGTAAATGAAATTTCTAAACACTTAACTCCAGAATTATTAGAAAGAAAGACAGATACTATACACAAAACATTAGAACAAGATTTTGGAATCACAAGACCTAAAATAGCCATATTGGGATTAAATCCCCACAGCGGAGATAATGGTGTAATTGGCAATGAAGAAGAAGCTATTATAAAGCCTACCATAAAAAAAATGTTTGATCAAGGAAAAATGGTATTTGGTCCTTATGCTTCTGATAGTTTTTTTGGATCCTTACAACATGAAAAATATGATGCCATATTAGCGATGTATCATGACCAAGGTTTAATTCCTTTTAAAACTTTATCTTTTGGCAAGGGTGTTAATTTCACAGCTGGTTTAAATCGTATTCGTACCTCACCTGATCATGGTACTGCATATGAAATAGCAGGAAAAGGAATTGCGAATCATGATTCATTTAAAGAAGCTGTTTATCTTGCATTAGATATTTACAAGAATCGGAATGAATATCAAGAACTTACAAAAAAACCCTTAAAAGCCAAACAAAATTAGTTGTAAACAAAAAAATGTTTATAACATGTTTGATTTTACAATAATTTTATATCTTTGCAACCCTTAAAGAAAGGTTAACTGTTGTTATGAAAAATTTAAAAGCATATTTGATTCAGTTTTCTGGATTAAAAATAGGAAGGCATCAGTTTGATTATCAATTAGATAATTCGTTCTTTGAACAATTTAATTATGAAGACTTTAACAGTGTAAATGTTACAGTTGACTTAATTTTAGAAAAAAAAAGCAATATGCTTGAATTAAATTTTAAGCATAAGGGAATTGTTAATGTTCCTTGCGATTTAACAAATGAACCATTTGATTTACCTATAAAAGGCAAATTAAAGTTGATTGTGAATTTTGGAGAATCATTTAATGATGAAAATGAAGAGTTGCTCATTTTACCTCACGGTGAATTTCAGCTAGATGTTTCTCAATACGTATATGAAATGATTGTTCTTTCTGTTCCAGCCAAAAGGATACATCCAGGCATTAAAGATGGTACATTAAAAACAGATGTTCTAAATAAATTAGATGAATTATCTCCAAAAAAAGAAGATAAGACAGCAGGTGAAGATAAAAATATTGACCCAAGGTGGGAAAATTTAAAAAAACTATTAACGGATAAATAATATAGTAAAATGGCACATCCTAAGAGAAAAACCTCGAAAACGAGAAGAGACAAAAGAAGAACGCACTATAAAGCGTCTGTTCCTCAAATTGCAACATGTCCTGTTACAGGTGAAGCGCATTTATACCACAGAGCTTACTGGCACGAAGGTAAAATGTATTACAGAGGTCAAGTAGTAATTGATAAAGCA
Source organism: Flavobacterium sp. 9AF (assembly GCF_902506265.1). Classification (GTDB taxonomy): domain Bacteria; phylum Bacteroidota; class Bacteroidia; order Flavobacteriales; family Flavobacteriaceae; genus Flavobacterium. Next base: position 2,189,367 of record NZ_LR733556.1, read on the forward strand.
GAAGCTGTAGCTTAATTGCTTTAATAAAATAGAGAAAAACTCTCACAAAGTGAGAGTTTTTTTGTTAATATACTTTTTTTATGTTAAAATCTCTATTTTTATCAGGTTTGATTTTTTTTTTGTAATTTCAAACACTTTTTTAATAAGCAATTCTTAAAAAAGAAAAATTATTTTTATGAATAAAATTACAGCCGCAATAACAGCAATTGGCTCCTATGTTCCTGATTACATTTTATCTAATCAAGTATTAGAAACTATGGTGGATACTAATGATGAATGGATAACCACAAGAACAGGAATTAAAGAAAGAAGAATTCTCAAAGAAGAAGGTGAAGGAACTTCTTTTTTAGCAATAAAAGCTGCTCAGAATTTAATTGAAAAAGCCCATATTGATCCAAAAGAAATTGATTTGGTAATTATGGCAACGGCAACACCCGATATGCCTGTAGCTTCAACTGGTGTATATGTAGCCACAAAAATAGGCGCAACTAATGCATTCGCTTTTGACTTACAAGCTGCTTGCTCCAGTTTTTTATATGGAATGTCTACCGCTTCAGCCTATATTCAATCAGGAAAATATAAAAAAGTTTTATTAATTGGTGCAGATAAAATGTCTTCCATTATAGACTATACTGATCGTGCCACATGTATCATTTTTGGTGATGGTGGTGGAGCTGTTTTATTTGAACCAAATGAAGAAGGATTTGGGCTTCAAGATGAAATATTAAGAAGTGATGGAATAGGAAGAGAATTTCTTAAAATTGAAGCTGGCGGTTCTATTTTACCTGCATCTGAAGAAACAGTAAAAAACAAACAACATTTCGTTTTCCAAGATGGAAAAACAGTTTTTAAATATGCTGTCTCTGGAATGGCTGATGTTAGTGAAAAAATAATGGAAAGAAACCAATTAACACATGATGATGTTAACTGGTTAGTTGCTCATCAAGCAAATAAAAGAATTATTGATGCAACAGCTAATAGAATGGGAGTAGATGAATCAAAAGTTTTAATAAACATTCATAAATATGGTAACACCACATCTGCTACTCTACCTTTATTGTTATGTGATTTTGAAAATCAATTAAAAAAAGGAGATAATATTATTTTTGCAGCTTTTGGAGGTGGCTTCACATGGGGAGCAATCTATTTAAAGTGGGCTTACGATAAAAAATAACAAACCAAACCAAATTTCAAAAGTATGGATATTAGAGAAATTCAAAACTTAATTAAATTTGTAGCAAAATCAGGAGCTACCGAAGTAAAATTAGAAATGGATGATTTTAAAATCACCATAAAAACAACTAACGAAGGAGCAGAAAACACAACTACTTATGTACAACATGTACCAGTAACAAACGCTCTTCCTCAAGCTCCAGCAAATCAACCTGTAGCACCAACAGCTCCAGCAGTTGTAGCAACTTCTAAAGATAGTGATGATAGTTCAAAATATATTACTATAAAATCTCCTATAATTGGTACTTTTTACAGAAAACCAGCACCAGATAAACCTGTTTTTGTAGAAGTTGGTAGTTCAGTTTCTAAAGGAGATGTAGTCTGTGTGATTGAAGCTATGAAATTATTCAATGAAATTGAATCCGAAATTTCAGGTAAAATAGTTAAAATATTAGTAGACGATTCTTCTCCAGTAGAATTCGATCAACCTTTATTTTTAGTTGATCCATCTTAATAAAGTTAGAGATTAGTATTTAGAAGTAATAACTTCTTTTTGTCTAATTGACATATTGTCTAATTATCTAATTAAAAATATTATGTTTAAAAAAATATTAATAGCAAATAGAGGTGAAATTGCATTACGTGTAATTAGAACCTGTAAAGAGATGGGAATTAAAACTGTCGCAGTATATTCAACTGCAGATGCTGATAGTTTACATGTTCGTTTTGCAGATGAAGCAGTTTGCATTGGACCGCCTCCAAGCAATCTTTCTTATTTAAAAATGTCAAATATTATTGCTGCTGCAGAAATTACAAATGCAGATGCAATACATCCTGGATATGGTTTTTTATCTGAAAATGCCAAGTTTTCAAAAATATGTGAAGAACACGGTATTAAATTCATTGGTGCTTCTGCTGACATGATTGATAAAATGGGAGACAAAGCTACAGCTAAAGCTACCATGAAAGCAGCTGGTGTTCCTTGTGTACCAGGATCAGATGGTATTTTAGAATCTTTTGAACAAGCTCAAAAAATTGCCAAAGAAATGGGATACCCAGTAATGCTAAAAGCTACTGCTGGAGGTGGTGGAAAAGGTATGAGAGCGGTTTGGAAACCTGAAGACTTATTAAAAGCTTGGGAAAGCGCTAGACAAGAAGCTGGTGCAGCCTTTGGCAATGATGGTATGTACATGGAAAAATTAATTGAAGAGCCAAGACATATTGAAATTCAAGTAATTGGTGATTCTTTTGGTAAAGCATGTCACTTATCTGAAAGAGATTGTTCAGTTCAAAGGAGACATCAAAAATTAACAGAAGAAACACCTTCTCCTTTTATGACAGATGAACTTCGTAATAAAATGGGTGATGCAGCCGTAAAAGCAGCAGAATTTATTAAATATGAAGGTGCTGGAACAGTTGAGTTTTTAGTCGATAAGCATAGAAATTTCTATTTTATGGAAATGAATACGCGTATACAAGTAGAGCACCCAATTACCGAACAAGTAATTGATTATGATTTAATTAGAGAGCAAATTTTAGTTGCCGCTGGAGTACCAATTTCTGGAAAAAATTATTTCCCACAATTACATTCTATTGAGTGTCGTATTAATGCTGAAGATCCATATAATGATTTTAGGCCTTCACCTGGAAAAATAACCGTTTTACATTCTCCAGGAGGACATGGCGTTCGACTTGACACACATGTATATGCTGGATATACTATTCCTCCTAATTACGATTCTATGATTGCTAAATTAATTACAACTGCCCAAACCAGAGAAGAAGCAATTAATAAAATGAAACGTGCGTTAGATGAATTTGTTATTGAAGGAATAAAAACAACCATTCCATTTCATAGACAACTAATGGACGAGCCAGATTATGTAGCAGGAAACTACACTACAAAATTTATGGAAACTTTCGTTATGAAAGAAAAAATAGAAGACTAAAAAAAACTCCCAAATTTGGGAGTTTTTTTTTATGATAAATTGTTAATTAATCGCTCGACTTCTTCTTTTTGCATTGAATACTTCAATTGTAATTCCGAATTCTCTCCCATTCTTGCATAATATTGTAAGCCTTTGTTACCAAAATGTTTAAGATAAAAATTGGATACTCTTGGTATTTTAGGAAAATTGGTGTGAAATAACATTTCATAATAAGCTTGCCACTCTCTTTCATTTTTGTCTTCCACTAATGTTTCTAAAGCTTTTTGTTTTACATGAAGCATTTCATGAGCTAACAAATTTAAAATCAAAACTAGAGGAAATTCAAATACATTTTTAGGAATTTGAACTTTTTGTGGTTTTCCTAAAGCACCTATTGTAATCAAGCAAATAAAGTCTGGCTGGGCTGCTTCAGTAAGCTCAAAACCATCAAAATTGGAATGATTTAAATCATAAATATCTATTAAAAATTTAGCAGCTTCTATGCTTAACTCTAATTTTTGAAATGTTTTAACGGTTAACTCAATTTCTTCAAATGGCATCATAATCATAAAAATGAAATGGTTTGTGTTTTAAAGTGTTTCTTTCAACCATTTGAAAAATTCTCTTTGCCAAACCAATCCATTTTGAGGTTTTAAAACCCAATGGTTTTCTTCAGGAAATAACATAAATCTACTTTTAATTCCTTTTAATTGTGCTGCTTGAAAAGCTTCTTGACTTTGTCCAATTGGAACACGATAATCTTTGGCTCCTTGAATAATAAAAATTGGAGTGTCCCAATTGTTAATTAGAGTAATTGGATTGAATTCAGTATATGATTTTTGCGCTAATTTATTGTTTGTTTCCCAATATGCACCACCCATATCCCAATTAGTAAAAAACACCTCTTCTGTAGTACCAAACATACTTTGAGTATTAAAGATACCCGCATGAGCAATAAATGTCTTAAAACGCTTTTTATGAATCCCAGCTAAATAAAATACGGAATATCCACCATAACTTGCTCCAACAGCCCCTAATCTAGATTTGTCAACATAATTTTCTGTGGCTACATCTTCAATTGCACTTAAATAGTCATCCATTACTTGTCCGCCCCAATCTTTACTAATTTGTTCGTTCCAAGCAACCCCATGTCCAGGCATTCCTCTTCTATTTGGAGCGACAACAACATAACCTTGAGAAGCCATAACTTGAAAGTTCCATCTAAAAGAATAAAACTGAGATAAAGCTCCTTGTGGACCACCTTGACAGTATAGAAGTGTAGGATATTTTTTTGAAGCATCAAAATTAGGAGGTAAAATAACCCACACTAACATGTTTTTCCCATCGGTGGTTTTTACCATTCGTTTTTCTATTTTGGGTAAAGATAATTTATTATAAATATCGGTATTTACATGAGTAAGTTGGTTCCATTTTTTCTTCTTTAAATCGTAACTAAAAATTTCATTAGCATGATTCATATCGCTTTTAGTTACTAAAATCATATCTTCATGAAAACCAATAATTTGATTTATATCGAAATGTCCTGTTGTGATTTGATTTACACGAAGAGCTATTTTGGTTAAACCAGGGAAATTGACTTCAAACAATTGTTTAGTTCCATCTACTGGGGCTAAAAAATAAACTTTTTTACCATCTTTACTCCAAGTGAAACTATCTACTGTGCCATCCCAATTTGAAGTTAAATTTATATCTATTCCTTTATGTCGAACAATAATATCGTTTTTATCTGCTTCATAACCATCCCTTCTCATCTGCAACCATGACAAATCTCCAGAAGGAGAAAACTGAGGAGCTACGTCATAACCTAGATTCTTCTCTGTAAGATTGGTCGTGTTTTTAGTAACTAGATCGTATTCATATAAATCAGTATTTGTACTGGTAGCATAATTTGTTCCTTCTTTCTTTTTACACACATAAATTACTTTTGAACCATCTGGTGACCAAATATAATCTTCATCACCACCAAATGGTTTTTGAGGACAATCATAAGGCTCGTTATTTAATATATCAATTTCTTCTTTATTATCATTTGTAATTATGACGTGATTATGATGACCATCATTATAAGTATCCCAATGACGATAATCTAAAGCATTAAATATTTGTACATCACATTTTTCCAACTCTGGATAAAAATCTTTTCCATCAACTTTATCTATTTTAACTTCTTTACTACTTAAAGTCCATTTCTCATGTTTGTTTTTATCAAATAGTAAATCTTTATGATTATTAATGCTAATAGATTTGCCGCCAGCTATAGGAATACTAAAAAATTCGGAATTCGATTTATTATCTTCAACAGAAGGTGTACTAACTTTGTAGATAATATTCTTTCCATCTTTAGAAATTCCTAAGGGCGAAATCCTTCCTAATTTCCATAATAATTCTGGGGTCATAACTTCTTGAGCGTTTGCGGTTATTCCTGCCATGCTAATAAGTATTAAAGCTATTTTTTTCATTATGTTTGCTTTTTTATAAAGTCTAAAATTAGTTATTTTTAAAGAAATAGACGTTTAGAAATTCATAAAATAAAAAAGACCTTCAAATTGAAGGTCTTTTCTGTAAATAGATATTTTAAAATTATTGTTTGATAAAGCGTTTGCTTGTTACAAAATTATTATCTGAAATTTCAATTATATAATTACCTGCTGGTAACACAGAAACATCAATAGAATTGTTAGCAATTTTACCATTCAAAACATTTTGACCTACTAAACTATACACTCTAAAAGTAGCTTTCTCACTAACAGAAGTTAAATTTAAAATAGATGATGTTGGATTAGGATATAATGTAATTTCTGGTTGTGTAACAAAATTGCTTTCTTCTTTACCTGATGAAGTAATATTTACTGTATAATCTTCTACTTGACCATAGGTAAATGTTTCACAAGTTGAAGGAATAGCATTATATTTCATTGAAACTCTCATTCTGGTAGCTCCTAAATTTGCTGTAGTAGGAATAGTAATTGTTCCACTAATTGGAGTTGTTTTAGAAGCCGCTCTTGAATAAACTAATTCACCAGAATCTGCAAAATCTCCATCTTGATTAAAATCAATCCAAACCGCATATCCTTCATTATAAACAGTTCCAGTCCATAAAGGAGTAATTGTAATAGTTTGTGATGTTCCTCTACCAACATTTGTAGATAGGGAAGTAAAATCTTCATAACCAGCCGTACCAGTTGATGAGTTATCGATACTACCATACACTACACGAGCAATTCTTTCATCGTTAGTATTGTTTCCTTGTGAAGAACAGTAAGAAACAGTATTTGATAAAGTAGTTACACTTACGACATTACTAGAAGCAGAAATATTTCCTGCAGCATCTTTAGCTTTAACAGAGAAGCTATAAGTAGTTGATGGCGTTAACCCTGTTGCATTAAAAGAAGCTGTTGTTGCAGTTCCAATTTGAGTACTTCCTTGATAAACATTGTATCCTGTTACACCCACATTATCTGTCGAAGCGGTCCACGATAAATTAGTTGTTGTTTGTGTAGTTCCTGAAGCAGTTAAATTTGTAGGTGATGATGGTGCAGTTGTATCTGAAGATCCAGCAACAATATTTACTGTATAATCTTCCACTTCGCCATAAGAGAAAGCTTCACACGCTGTTGGAATACCATTGTATTTCATAGAAATTCTCATCCTTGTTGTTCCAGTTGAAGCCGTTAAAGAAACTGTAAAACTTCCAGAAGCTGGAGTTGAAGTACTTGCAGCTTTACTCCAAACTAATTCCCCTGCATCATCAAAATCTCCATCCTTGTTATAATCAATCCATGCAGCATATCCTTCACTATATACAGTTCCAGTCCATGTAGGAGTAACAGTTAAAGTATAAGCTGTACCTTGTGTCAAACTTGTAGATATACTAGTAAAATCTGTATATCCATTATTACCTGTAGAAGCATTATTAATAGTATTTAATTGTACCCTTCCTATATATTCGTCAGCTACACTATTTCCTTTAGAAGCACAATACGTTGGATCAGTTGTTCCCGTTAAAGTAGTTACATTTACTGTGTTACTTACAGAAGAAATATTTCCTGCAGCATCTTTAGCTCTTACCGTAAAGGCATATGCTGTTGCTGGTGTTAAACCTGTTACATTATATGTTGTAGTAGTTGATGAACCAATTTGAGTTCCATTTTGAAGAATATCATATCCTGTTACTCCTACATTATCTGTAGAAGCTGTCCAAGCTAAACTTGTGGTAGTTTGCGTAGTTCCTGATGCAGTTAAATTTGTTGGTGTAGATGGTGCTGTAGTATCGCCACCTCCTGAACCTGCTGTAATAGTAAAGTTAGTATTAGACACATCAAAGAAGATATGATCAGTACCTTTAACCATTATTCTACATTGAGTTGAAGGAGTGTTTGGAATTGTTACTGCTTGAGAACCATCATTAGGTGTTGCTGCCAACAAAGTAGACCAAGTAGAACCTCCGTTTGTAGAGATTAAAATATCAACGTTAGCACAGTTTACTCCATTAGCTGTTGTCCCAGCAACATTCCAAGTAATTGTTTGTGAAGAATTACCAGCATACGAAACCGCAGTATTAGGAGAAGACACAGAAAAAGGTCCTGCAGTACCATTAACAGTAACAATCATATCGTCACTATTATTTGCACTTCCACCTGCTCTATTATCACGAACAGTAAATCTAAAATTCATTGTTCTAGCTACAGAAGGTAAAGCTTCAACAGTAATTTCTGATCCAGAAGTTGTTGTTGCACCAGCTAAAACTCTTTCCATTTGAGGGAAATAGCGAACTGTAGCTGTTGAAGGCGAATAAGATCTAAAAGTAGGACCAGAAGTTTTTGTAGCACTCGCTGCCGAACTTGCTCCAGTTTGAGAAGAAGAAGCATTATCAAATTGCTCCCAACAAAAAGTTAATGCATCTCCATTAGCATCAGTACCAGAGCCAGTTAACATAAAAGGAGTACTTTTTGGTATTGTATAATCCAATCCTGCATTTGCTGTTGGTACAGAATTTCCAGTATCTGTTACTGTTGGACAAGTTTTATTTTTTATATTGTTCGTTACTTGTTGAATACTTATTGCATGAAAATAAGCATCTGAATGAGGTTGCACATCTTGACTTGTGATACCAGCATATCCCATGATTGTTGATCCTGAACCTGGTTCCATGTTAGCTCCTGTTCCTTCATTACTCATTGAAAAAGTGTGGTTCGCACCGAATTGATGCCCTAATTCGTGAGCCACATAATCAATATCGAAGTTATCTCCAGAAGGAATACCATCTGCAGGTGATGTATACCCGCTACCTTTTTGATTATTTACACAAACACAACCAATACAACCTGCATTTCCACCACCACCAGACGCTCCAAATAAGTGTCCTACATCATAATTAGCCTCTCCAATTACTGAAGTTAAAGTAGATTGTAATTCGCTATTCCAAGCACCTCCAGCTCCAGTGGAAGCATTCGAATAAGGGTCAGTGGAAGCATTTGTATAAATTACAGCATCTGTGTTAGAGATTAAAATTAATCTAACCCCAAAATCTTTTTCAAAAACACCATTCACACGAGTCATAGTGTTATTTATAGCAGCTAAAGCATTTGCTTTAGTTCCTCCAAAGTAAGCCGTATATTCTCCTGTTACTGACATAGCTAACCGAAAAGTTCTTAGTTTAGAATCGTCTGCATTTGGTCTTAATAGTTCACTTCCGTCAGGAGACATTTTGTGACTCACTTCATCGATTACACTACACTCAAATTTTGAGAAAGCTGCTTTTTTATCAGACTTTTTATATACCGTATAAGAAGATAAATCATTAGTATAAGGCTCTATAAATTCAGCTGCTCTATCAGCATGAAGTGTCATCGCTTGTAATCCTAAAGGAGAAATACTAAAATATATTGTAGAACTTGGGTTTTCAATACCTTGTCCTACATATGATTTAATTTGAGGATATCTAGCAGCCAGATCAGCATCCATATTAGAATATTCAACTATTTTAAAGTTTTCTAAAATACCTTTCGAATTTGGAAAAGATAAAATTACATTTGATTCTGTTGCTCTTGAACCTGGAGCAGGAACAGCAATCAATTTTTGTCTCATTTTCTGAAAATCCAAAGAAAAAAGAGTTGGATTTTTAATCATTACTTTATTAGCAATTACTTCAGAATTGGCCTTTTTTTGAGTGGTAACCCAAAAAGAATCTCCTTTTTGCCCAAAAGAGAAACTTGAAATTGCCAAAGCGGCAATTAAAAGGAATTTTTGTTTCATAATTTGTTCTTGTTTTGTTTTTAGCGTGCCAAATATATGTAATATATTTTGAATAAAATTACATTTTAAATATAATTATGGTTAAATCACGGAAAATAATTCATAAAACAAATAGTTTTATCAATAAAAATCTTATTTTTTTTAAATTTTAAAAAAATAATTAATTCTCCCTTTTAAAAAAATATCCGTATTTTCACACTTTTTAAAAATATGAGTTAAATGAAAAAAATAGCATTACATTGGCAAATATTGCTAGGAATGATTTTAGGAGTATTATTTGCTGTTGTTTTAATTCAATTTGAATGGGGTAAAGAAATAATTATTGATTGGATTAAGCCATTTGGTAATATATTTATCAATCTTTTAAAACTAATAGCAGTACCATTAATATTGGCCTCATTAATTAAAGGAGTATCAGATTTAAAAGATATTTCTAAATTATCAAAAATGGGTGGAAGAACAATAGGTTTATACTTAATAACTACAGTTCTTGCTGTTTCAATAGGATTAATTATTGTAAACATTATAAAACCTGGTAATTATATTTCGGAACAAACTAGACAAGAATTAATTACTGGTTATGCAAATGATGCAAATTCTAAAATTGCATCAGCTGAAAAACAAAAAGAAGCAGGTCCCTTGCAAGCTTTAGAAGATATAGTACCAAGTAATATTATAGGCGCATCTGCAGACAACGGCAACATGTTACAAGTTATTTTCTTTGCACTCTTCTTTGGTATTGCTTTAATGTTAGTTCCTCAAGAGATAGGCGCACCAGTAAAAGCTTTTTTTGACGGTTTTAACGAAGTGATTTTAAAAATGATTGACATTATTATGCTTGCTGCTCCTTTTGGTGTTTTTGCATTATTAGCTTCATTAGTAGCTGAATCTCCAAGTTTAGATTTGTTTCAAGCTTTAGCTATATATGGATTATGCGTTTTATTTGGTTTAATATTAATGATTGGAGTTTATTTAGTAATAGTTTATTTATTCACTAAAAAAACACCTAGTTTCTTTTTAAATGGAATCTCTCCTGCACAATTGCTAGCTTTCTCGACAAGTTCATCTGCAGCAACATTACCTGTAACTATGGAACGCGTGGTGGATAATTTGGGTGTAGACGATGAAGTTGCTAGTTTTGTATTACCAATTGGTGCTACTATTAATATGGATGGAACCAGTTTATATCAAGCGGTTGCAGCAGTGTTTATCGCACAAGCTTTTGGAATGGATTTAAGTTTTGGTGTTCAACTAGGAATTATTGCAACAGCCACTTTAGCCTCAATAGGTAGCGCAGCTGTTCCAGGCGCAGGAATGGTTATGCTAGTTATTGTTTTAGCACAAGCAGGTATTCCTGAAGCTGGTTTGGCTTTAATCTTTGCAATTGACAGGCCTTTAGATATGTGCAGAACTACCGTTAATGTAACAGGAGATGCAGCGGTATCATTGATTGTTGCAAAGTCTGTTAACAAATTAGAATAATAAACTTTTTTACATACATTTACGAAAACATTTTTGAGTGAAAAACAATAAATTATTCGTTGCTATAATTTTAGCATTATTAATAGGAGTTTTTGCTGGTGCTCTAATTCACTATTCGTTCCCTAATTATCAAAATCAATTTTCAACAAATATTAAATTACTAGGAACTATTTTCATAAGGATGGTTCAAATGATAATCGCCCCATTAGTTTTTTCCACTTTAGTAGTTGGAATTGCAAAGATGGGAGATTTGAAAATGGTAGGTCGCGTAGGAGGAAAAGCAATGATTTGGTTTATCACCGCTTCATTAATCTCATTATTATTAGGACTCATTTTAGTTAACACCTTAGAACCAGGATTAAAAACAGATATTTCTTTAAACGAACTTGATGGAGCTACCGAATTATTAGAAAAAACACAATCTTTTTCATTAGAAGAATTCATTAAACATTTAATTCCTAAAAGTTTATTTGAAGCTTTGGCTACTAATGAAATCTTACAAATTGTAATTTTTTCCATTTTATTTGGAATAGCTTTGTCTTCAATGAATAAAAAAGGAAAAAAAATTATTAATTTATTAGATATATTATCTCATGTAATATTAAAAATGGTTACCTACATTATGTGGGTTGCTCCACTTGGCGTATTTGGATCAGTATCCGCTGCTGTAGCAAAACATGGTTTTAGTATTTTTGGATTATATGCAAATTATCTTCTTGCTTTCTTTATTGGCATAATTGTTTTGTGGCTAATTCTATTATTTGTTGGATACTTATTTTTAGGAAAAAGATTATTTGTTTTATTACAAAGAATAAAAAGCCCTCTTTTAATTGCCTTTTCTACCACAAGTTCAGAAGCAGTATTTCCAAAACTTGTAGAAGAGCTTGAGCGTTTTGGTTGTCAAAATAAAATAGTATCTTTCACCTTACCATTAGGATATTCATTTAATCTTGATGGCAGCATGATGTATATGACATTTGCAAGTATTTTTATAGCTCAAGTTTATGGAATAGAGATGTCGTTAGGAGAACAGTTCACTATGTTATTAGTTCTAATGTTAACAAGTAAAGGCGTTGCAGGTGTTCCAAGAGCTTCATTAATAGTTATTGTAGCAACTTGCGCCATGTTTAGAATTCCTCCTGAGGGAATAGCTTTGATTCTTCCAATAGATCACTTTTGCGACATGGCCAGAAGTATGACAAATGTATTAGGCAATTCACTTGCCACAACAGTAATAGACAAATGGGAAACAAAATCTTAAAAAATGAACGACTTTAAATGGACAAAACTTTTTAATCCAGAGTTTTATATAACTATGGAAGTTGGTGGAATTCCAATAGGAATTTATATGGTTTTGTTCATCGTTTTTGCAGAAACAGGTTTGTTTGCAGGCTTTTTTCTTCCGGGAGATAGTTTACTATTTCTTTCAGGGATTTATTCCAGAGAGCTTGTTCAAACCTTCTTTTTTATCCCAAGCGACTTCTCTAATGTAACTGTACTATCATTATTAATAGCAACAGCTGCAACATTAGGTAACATGTTCGGTTATTGGTTTGGTGCAAGAAGTGGACAATTCTTATACAAAAAAGAAGATAGCTTTTTCTTCAAAAAAAAATACCTACTCCAATCTCAAGAATTTTTTCAAAAACATGGAGGTAAAGCCATCATTTATGCTCGTTTCTTACCTATTGTTAGAACTTTTGTTCCTATTATAGCAGGAATAGTACATATGAAGAAAACCAAATTTATGTTTTATAATGTGTTGAGTTCCTTAATGTGGTCTTTCTTTTTGGTTTTTGCAGGACATTATTTGTATGATATGTTTTTAAATGAATTTGATATTGATTTGAAAAAACATATTGAAAAAATTATTCTTATTTTAATTGCTGTTACTACTTTCCCTTTAGTGATGAAAGCCATTAAAGCTAAAAAGGCAACTACAAATTCTGACACATAATGTTTAGTTATTGGGAATTAAAAAATTGGTTTACCCATGTAGATTACACTATTGTAGGTAGTGGAATTGTAGGTTTGCATTGTGCTCTTACTTTAAGAGAAAACTTCCCAAATGCCAAGATTTTAGTTTTAGAAAAAGGAATTTTACCACAAGGTGCCAGTACAAAAAATGCTGGTTTTGCTTGTTTTGGGAGTATTTCGGAAATAATTCATGACCTAAAAAATCATAGTGAAGAGGAAGTAGTCCAATTAATTCATAAAAGAGTAACTGGTCTAGAATTGTTGAGAAATAGATTAGGAGATACTACTTTAGATTTTAAAGGATATGGTGGGTATGAATTGTTCTTAAAAGAAAATAAACTTTTTTATGAAGAATGTATGGACCAAATCCCTTTGGTAAATGCACTTTTAAAACCCTTATTTAAAAGTGAAGTATTTCAAAAAAAAGAAAATTATTTTCATTTTAATTCAGTTTTCCAATCACTTATCTTTAATCCTTTTGAAGGACAAATTGATACTGGAAATATGATGCAGGCTTTACTAAAAGAAGCGGTTATTAATGATATTTTAATCCTTAATCAACAACAAGTAACTTCTTTTAGCGATTTGAATGATAAGGTGGAAGTGGTTACCAATGAAATCTCATTTTTCACTCAAAAATTATTTTTTGCTACTAATGGATTTGCCGCTCAATTAACTAAAAATGAATTGCAACCTGCTAGAGCACAAGTGTTGATTACAAAACCTATTGAAAACTTGCATCTAAAAGGAACTTTTCATTTAGACGAAGGCTATTATTACTTTAGAAATATTGGAAATAGAGTACTTTTTGGAGGAGGCAGAAATCTCGATTTTGAAGGTGAAACCACTACAGAACTCACTCAAACAAAAATTATTCAAGACCAGTTGGAGCTATTGTTAAAAACTGTAATTTTGCCAAACACTTCACATGAAATTGAGCATCGATGGAGTGGTATTATGGGTGTTGGGAAGCAAAAAAAACCGATTGTAAAACAACTTTCTAACAATGTATATTGTGGTGTGCGATTAGGAGGTATGGGTGTGGCAATTGGAAGCTTAGTTGGTAAAGAATTAGCAGAATTAGTATAGCGTATGGCAAAAAAAACTACTCCGAAAAAGAAAAATACAAAAACGACCAAAAAACGTACTTTTGGTCAAAAATTATTTCGTTTCGTTTGGAAAACTATTCTTTGGTTTAATATTATTAGTATTTTTTTTGTTTTACTTTACAAATTTGTACCAGTTCCTTTTACGCCATTAATGGTAATCAGAGCATTAGAACAAAAAGCTGATGGTAAAGAAATGAGTTATTCCCATCATTGGGTCTCTATAGATAATATTTCCCCTAACTTACAAAAAGCGGTCATTTCAAGTGAAGATGGCAAATTTTTTGAGCATAACGGTTTTGATTTTTCAGCCATGCAAAAAGCTTTTGAAAAAAATCAGAAAGGCAAAAAAATCAGAGGAGGAAGTACCATATCGCAGCAAACCGCAAAAAATGTTTTTCTTTGGCCAGGTAGAAGCTATATTAGAAAAGGCTTTGAGGCTTATTTTACTTTTCTAATTGAATTATGCTGGAGTAAAAAGCGAATCATGGAAGTATATCTAAACAGTATAGAAATGGGTGATGGTATTTATGGAGCTGAAGCTGCTTCCAAATATTGGTACCATAAACAAGCAAAAAGCTTATCTAAATATGAAGCCGCTGGCATTGCAGCAATATTACCCAATCCTAGAAAATACAATCCAGTGCGATCTACCAATTATATGAATAGAAGAAAAGCGACCATCTCGAAATATATTGGTTACACCAAATTAGAATATTAAAAAATACTAAAAATAGAATAGCCGAAAATTAATTTTCGGCTTTTTTTGTGTCTAAATTCGGGCTAGAAAGATGTTTTTTAAAATTAATTTAACTTTTTTAAAACCAAGCGTAACTTTTCTACGTAAGTGTAGAAAAGTGTAAAACTGAAACAATTAGATATTATGATTAAAAAACAATTACTATTCATTTTAGCTGTAACAACATTGGGATATGTGAATTCAGCTTATTCACAAAGTCCAATTAGTGGATTCATGCAAGGGAAAGGGAAAGGAAATATTTCTCTTTCATATAATTCAGAGAAATATGATCAGGTGTATTTAGTGCCTAATTTAGCAGACGGAGTGCCAATCTTTAATGAAGTGCAAATTACAAGCGCTTCTTTGTATGCTACTTATGGAGTAACAGATCAACTTGATGTAGTTTTTTCTTTACCTTATATTACTTCAAAAGGAAATGCTTCTGAAGAAGTGTTGAATAATTTAGATTATGAAAACAAAAGAAGCGGGGTACAAGATGTTTCTGTTTTTGTGAAATATAACCCATTTTATTTTGATTACGGTGCAACTTCTTTACGTTTAACAGCTGCTGTAGGAGTAAAAACACCTCTAGGAGGTTATGAAGAAAATGAAGGATTACAATCTATCATTGCAATTGGAAACAGAAGTACTACTGTAAGTGCCATTGGTTTAGCAATGTTCAAAATGGACTCAGGATTTTTTGCTACAGGACAATTTGGCGGAAATTTCGCCTCTAATGAGGTGCCAAACTCTTATATATCTGAACTTAAGTTAGGGTACGCTGTTTCTAAATTTTATGGAGATGCTTATCTAGCGAATCAAAATTCTACTAGCGGTGTAGATATTTTAGGAGAAGGATTTCAAGGCTTCTTTCCAGCAACAAGAGTAAGTTATACTAAAATTGGAGCAAACGTGTATGTTCCGGTTTACCAAGAATTTGGAGTAGCTACTGGAATAAGTACGTTGTTAGCTGGAAGAAATATTGGAAAAGCAACGGGTGTTTACGGTTCCTTAGTATACAAATTTTAATAACTAATTCTAAAAATTAATAAAATGAAAAATATAAATATAAAAAGTGCCTTATTTGCCTTAATGTTACTTTCAACTTTTGCTTCTTGTGATAATGATTACAAAGAAGAAGCACCATCCATTGCTTCAATTGCAGTTAGAAACGATGCTTTTAGTACCTTAGAAGCAGCTGCTATTCAAGGTGGAGTGGCTGTAATCTTAAGTAATCCAAACCCAAATGATCCTTCGGGAGATTATACTGTTTTTGCTCCAACTAATGATGCATTTGCTAAACTAGGACTAGTAGACGGAGGAAGTTTAGGTGTTTTACAAAATAGCTTTTTAACAAATACTTTATTATATCATGTTTCTAACGGAAATTTATTAGCCAATCAAATTATGGATGGTGGTACATCAACTTCCGCTTTAGGATTTGATAGACGCTTTGTAATGCGAGGAGGTGATTTGTATATTAATGGTTCGAAAATTATAATTACAAATGTGTCTGCAAGTAATGGCACTGTTCATGCCATTGATAAAGTAATGCTAGCAACGGGTGTTAATATAGTAGAATCTGCTTTATTAATGAATGATGCAAAAGTCTTTAAAAACCCCGAACTTACGTTTTTAGTACAAGCGGTTGTTACATCTGGTTTGGCACCCATTTTAGCAGATGAAAACAATCGATTTACCATTTTTGCTCCTACAGATGCAGCCTTTAAAGCTGCTGGATTTGAAACTCTAGAACAAGTAGCAAATGCGGATCCATCATTTTTACAACAAGTATTATTGAATCATGCAATTGCTGATGGAGGAACATTTACTTGCGAACAAACGAATACCACAGCAATTACAGCTGGAGGTAATACCTTAACATATAGCCCTTTTCAGAATGGTGCATTTACTGTTTTAGGAAACAGTAATACTATTCCTGCCAATATGGTAATTCCAGATATTTTATGTTCTAATGGAGTGGTTCATGTTATAGACACTGTTTTACTACCTTAGTTAGTCAAATATTTTATAAAAAATAGTTAAATCAGAAATTAAAAAGATTTTGATTTAACTATTTTCATTTTACAATATTAGGAGCTTTTAAAAAATTCAAATTAATTAGAGCAAAATACCTTTAGAAAAGAAAAAAGCTTTTTCGGAAAAAAAATGTTTAACAACTAAAAAATATAGTTGTAATTTGTGTTTTTTAATGTAATTTGAAAAGTATTTTTTTACATATAATATTATTGTTTGTAGGTATTCTTTTACAGGCACAAACACCTACACGTTTTCAAATAACCGAGAAGGACGGTTTGCCTGATTATGAAATTTATGATCTTATTGAAGATAAAGAAGGTTTTATTTGGATAGCTGCAAATAAAGGTCTTTATCGCTATGATGGAAAAGAGTTTTTACATTTTAATCATCCTAAAAAAAGAGGATTATCTGTATTTGGATTAACGTTAGATTCAGAAGGTAAGCTTTGGTGTAATAATATATCGGGACAGATTTTTTTTATAAAAGATGAAAAAATGGAGCTCTTTTATGACTTTCAAAAAAACATTAGTGGTAAACTTCCAGAATTTATAGTCAATAATAAAGATTTACTTATTGCAACAGAAGAAGGCTTGATTGAAATAGATTTGAAAACTAAAAAGAAAAGAATAATTAAAGACTTCAGTATTGAATCTTCTATGTATCATGCCCCTTTTTATTATAAAAATAAATTATACCTTCTTCATGGCTTGAATTTACTAACTTATAATAATAACACATTTAAAAAAATAAGAAGCTTTAATTCTATACTCTCTAAAGGAAATTATAAAATTTCTCCTCTACAACTAAACAATGGCATCCTTTTTTCAATCTATTCAAATAAACAGTTTTTCGAACTTTATTTAGATGATAAGTGGATAAAAATTGCAACACCTAAAGAATTACAACAACTACAAATAAATCATTTTTTTTATTATAATAATGAAATTTGGATAGCAACTTCTAAAGGTGTTTTCGTTTACCAAATTAATTTTAATCAAGAATTTTTACTCAAAAACAAACTCTTAGAGGATGAAAATTGTACTACTATTTTAGAAGACAAAAACCACAACTTTTGGTTTAGTACTCTAGACAATGGAATTTTTGTGATACCTAATTTGTCAATTGTTAAAACAAATAGCTTAAAAAATGAAATAATTAGTGATTTTGAATATTTTGACACCAATACATTATTATTTGGAACAATAGATGGTAAGGTAGGTTGGATAAATACCAAAACTTTACAAACAAAAATATTTCCTTTACAAACTAAATCTAAAGTTACCAAAATAGCATTGGATACAGTAAGAGATCAAATTTATATAAGCCAAGAAAATTATGGTTATGTTTGGAATATAAAAAAAAATGAGATTTATAATTCCCCACAGTTAAGCTTGGCAAAAACAATAGTTATAACACCAGATGCACTTATTTTTGGAACATATAATAAATGTCTCAAATTAAAATTCATCGATCAACCTTATCCACTTCTTCAAAATACATCACTCAATAATATTCCTAATTTTAATTCTAAACCTTATCTTTTTCAACCCACCATCATTAGAAATAAAAGAACTTATACTGCAACATCAAATAATGATAGAGCATACTGGGTAGGTTATGTAGATGAACTTTATTTTTATGATAATTCCCAACCATATAAACCTATAAAATATAATAATAAATCTGTCTTTGCCATAGATATGGTATCAGATAAAACTACTTGGATAGCTACTTTTGAAAACGGTCTTTTATCTGTAAACAAAAATAAGATTACCAAATCTTATTCTACCAATGAAGGTTTGCTATCGAATGAATTAGGAAAAATCCAAACCGACTCTTCCTTTCTTTGGATTACAACAAATAAAGGTTTACAAAGATTCAACAAAACAACACAAAAATTTGACAATATACTAAAAAGTGATGGCTTAGAAACCTATGATTATTATGATATACAACCTATAGGCAATTATTTATTTCTTAGTTCAAGAAGTGGTGTATACCGTATTGATAAAAGGAAATCTTTTAAAAATAACCCTACTCCAACTATTTTTTTTACGAATATCGAAACAAATGGAATAAATCAAAAAATAAATAATGTATATGATTTAGATTTTAATAACAGTTCTATTAAAATAGCTTTTAATGTAACTGGATTTCAAAAAGAATCCTTTATAGATTATGAATATAGGTTACTTCCTCAAAATAAAAATTGGCAAAAAACAGATAACGGAATCAATTTTTTAAGATATAACAGTTTATCTGTAGGCCAATATATTTTTGAAGTTCGTGCCAAACATAAAAATGGCTTGCCTTCTAAAAAGAAAAGTATAATTTTCGTTGTCCATGCTCCATTTTGGCAAAAATGGTGGTTTTACACAATAATAGTTATAGTAATATTGGCTTCAAGTTTGATGTACCAAAATTATAAAAATCAAAAAAAAGCAAAAGAACAACAACTTACACTTGAAAAAACGAAAATAGAAAGAGAATTATTATTTTCTCAATTGGAAAATCTACGTTCTCAAATGAATCCACATTTTATTTTTAATGCATTAAATTCAATACAAGAATATATAATGACAAATGAAAAAGATATGGCTAGTACTTATCTTGTAAAATTTTCTCGTCTTATAAGAATGTATTTAGATCATAGCAGAACCCAAGAAGTGATTCTAGAAAACGAAATAAATGCCTTACAACTCTATTTGGATTTAGAAAAAGATAGATTTGAAGATAGTCTAGATTACACTATAATTTTTTCAAATGAACTTATAAAACAGTCCATTTATATTCCCTCTCTTTTTATTCAACCCTATGTAGAAAATGCAATAAAACATGGTTTATTACACAAGATTTCTAATCGTAAACTCGAAATAAAATTTTATCTTTTGAAAACAATTTTATTTTGCGAAGTATTTGACAATGGTGTAGGCAGAATTGAAGGCCAAAAAATAAAAAATGCCAGACCCGAAAATCATCAATCTTTTGCAACATCAGCAAACGAAAAAAGAGTCGATTTATTGAATAAAACGAGAAAAAACAAAATTAAAGTTACCATACATGATTTGTACAATAAAGAAAATCAAGCTTGCGGTACAAAAGTCATAATTGAAATACCTATTAAAAAAAATGAAAGCGATAATAATTGACGATGAAGCAAAATCGAGGAAATTAATTCAAATCATCATTCAAGAAAATTGTAAAGAAATTGATGAGATTTTTGAAGCTTCTGATTTAGAATCAGGAGTAGCATTAATAAAACAGCAACAACCTCATTTGGTTTTTTTAGATATAGAAATGCCAAAATATTCAGGATTACAAATTTTAGAATTTTTCCAACCTTTCGAAATCAATTTTCAGATTATTTTTATTACGGCTTATAATGAATATGCTTTACGAGCATTTAAATTAGCAGCAGTAGATTATTTATTGAAACCTATTGATAAAACAGAATTTATACAAGCAGTTCAAAAAGCAAAAACTATTTTAGAAAATGAAAAAGTAAATCAAAATTTGGAAGAATTAAAAAAAGCTTTTCAACAGCTATCACTAAATAAAATAGCTTTAGAAATCCCTAAAGGAGTTCTTTTTGTCTCACATGATGACATCTTATTATTTGAAGCCGATGGAATGTACACTAAAGTATATTTAAAAGAAGGACAAAGTCAATTAATTTGTAAACCTTTAAAACATTTTGTGGAGCAATTACAGCAAAAAGCTATCTTTTATAAACCACATCGTTCCTACTTAATTAATTTAAAACACTTAAAAGAATTTTCAAAAAACGAAGGCTTTTATCTAATTATGGAAAACAATAAATCAATTCCTCTTTCAAAAGAGAAGAAAGAAGAATTTTTAAATTTAATTAATGATGTTTTCTAAAAAAGTCTGTTCAGAAAAAAAAAAGGACGTTTCAGAAAAAAAAGAAAAAAACTAAAAGCATTCCGAGTCAATTTTGTTTCATAAATAAAAAAATTATGAAAATAAAATTACTTTCTTTTTGGCTTTTATGTAGTATTATTGCTTTTGCACAAGTACCTACAAATGGATTAATTAAAGAATATTTATTTACAGGAGGAAGTTTAACATCAACTGTGCAAACACCATTACAAAACGGAAATGTTGATCTTTTACAAACAGGTTCTTCTGTGAATGATAATGATCGCTTTCAAAATTCGTTACCAGTAAATTCTAATGCTAAACGACTAAACGGAGCTGTTTTGCGATCGGGTTCTACAGCTTCAGCTAATGTACAAAGTTATTCATTTAGCTTTTGGATTAATGCTGAGACAAATGCATCAACTAAGTGCGTTCTAAGTCAAATTTCGTATAATTATCCTTATGCAGATGTTGGATCAAGAGTTTTATTGCTAAATGGTAAATTAGCATTTTTGTCTCGTGTTCGTTTAACACCAACCTATTTATTACAAAGCTACAATGAAACGCCAATTAGTTACCTAGATAATAGCTATTTATGGCATCATATCGTAATTGTAGTTGAAACTTCATTAAATGAAACCCCAAATACTAATGGTGTCGATTCTGATTTTCAATTTACATACAAAAGAAAAATCTATATCGATAATCATTTAGAATATGATGAGACCCAGACCGCGCAAGAAACTACTACTCCTGGAAGTATTCATCCATTGGTAATGGATCCTTCACAAAATCTATCTATAGGAGCGATTAATACTTCAGACCCTTTTAATAGCGCAACTAATTACAATGATAAAATTGATGACTTTAGGTATTATGAAGTAGCATTAACAGATACTGATGTAAATGCTTTGTTTGAAGAAAATGTGGTTCCAGGGCCTATTTTTGTAGATGCTGTAGCAACAGGAACAGGAGATGGTTCAAGTTGGACAAATGCTTACACTACATTATGGGAAGCAGTTAGCTTAAATACATTTAAAAAAGATATTTGGGTAAAGTCTGGAACATATAAATATCCAGGTCAACAATATCAAGGGTTTGAGTTTTTCTCTCATACCAATATCTACGGAGGTTTTAATGGTACTGAGACAGATTTATCACAAAGAAATCCTCAAAATAATATTACTATTATAAGTGGAGATACAAATGGAAATGATTCCACTAATTCCAGCGATATTGTTTATAATCATTATACCAGAAGTGATAATAAATATCATACAATTATCTTAGATGATGGTGTACAAAATTTAGTAATCGATGGATTTACTATTTCTGGAGGGAATGCAAATGGAACTACAAATACTTCTGGAAGCAATCAGTTTTATAGAACGAGAGGTGGTGCTATACAAGTTATGGGAAAAAATAATGGAGAAACTATTTCAGCTACCTTTAGAAATTGTATTTTTCAATATAATTCAGGTGTAGAAACAGGAGTTTTTGGGGTATATTATAATACGAGTTCTTCTAATGTAACTTATGATGTAAACTTTGAAAATTGTATTTTTAAAAATAACAATTCTTTAAATGGAAGCGCTATGTTGCATGTTGGAGCACTTGCATCACAATGGATAGGTAAAGGGAAAATCATAAATTGTTTATTTCATGATAATGTTTCTTCTAATGGTGCTGCAGCAATTTATCTTTTCGCAAGTACAAATGGAGGCGGATCATCACAAAATGGTTTGGATATAGACATCATTAATTCAACTTTCTCGAAAAATAGAGGAGGAACTATTTCAGGAGGGCCTAATCAAGTATTACGGTTTGATAATGCTAGTAATTGCGGATTTTATAATAATATACTTTTTGGAAATGCTAGCAATGGAAACCAATCTTCTATTCCAACATTTTATCACCCTTCTCCAGTAACCAATTTACCTGAAATGCTCAATAATATTACTGAAGGATATGCTACGGGTACCAATGCAAATGTTAATCCATTATTAAATACAGATTTTACTTTACAGCTTAATTCTCCAGCAATTAATACCGGAAACAATAATTACATTCCTTCTTCAATTTTAGTGGATTTAGCAGGAAATAATAGGTTTATAGGAACAATAGACAAAGGCGCTTATGAATACGATGGCTCATTAACCAATACTCATTTCACACAATTTACAGATTTTTCAGTTTATCCAAATCCTACTAATGGCATAATCTTTATAAATACAAAAGAACAAATTGAGAAAATGATTTTGTATACATTAGACGGTAGAATACTATTGGAAAGTAATAACAACTTTCTAAATCTAAGTCAATATCCTTCAGGAATGTATATTTTAAGTTTAAAAACCAAAAATGGATTGGAAGGAAGTCAAAAAATTATTAAAAATTAAAGTTGATAGCTCTATTAACATTTTAAGGTATATCCATGTTGTTCTTAAT
>NZ_LR733556.1:2212514-2352684 GCF_902506265.1 Flavobacterium sp. 9AF
CCCTTGGGGTTGTCAAGTAAATTGAGATTTTTAAAAAATAAATCTCAATTTACTTGACAACCCCTATTTCACAATCGTATATTTGCAACCGTTTTGATTTCAGAAAAAATCTGATTTCTACTATTTTAAATTATAAATGTAACTATGAAGTTATCCAATTTCAATTTTAATTTACCTGAAGAATTATTAGCTGAATTTCCAGCTGAAAATAGAGACGAATCTCGTTTAATGGTTGTGAATCGCAAAACAGGTACAATAGAGCATAAATTATTTAAAGATATTATTGATTATTTCGATGATGGAGATGTTATGGTATTAAATAACACTAAAGTATTTCCTGCTCGTTTGTATGGTAATAAAGAAAAAACAGGAGCTCGTATTGAAGTTTTCTTACTTAGAGAATTAAATGCAGAACAACGTTTATGGGATGTTTTGGTTGATCCTGCTCGTAAAATACGTATTGGAAATAAATTGTATTTTGGTGATGACGATTCATTAGTGGCTGAAGTTATTGACAACACTACTTCTAGAGGAAGAACCTTACGCTTTTTATATGATGGTTCTTATGAAGAATTCAGAGAAAAATTAGTTGAACTTGGAGAAACTCCAATTCCTAAATATATTAACAGAGAAGTTACTCCTGAAGATGCAGAGCGTTATCAAACCATTTATGCAAAAGAAGAAGGAGCAGTTGCAGCGCCAACAGCAGGTTTGCACTTTTCTAAACATTTATTAAAACGTTTAGAAATTAAAGGAATTAATTTTGCTGAAGTTACGCTACATGTTGGTCTTGGAACATTTAATCCCGTTGAAGTAGAAGATTTATCTAAACATAAAATGGATTCTGAAGAAATGGTGATTACTCAAGAAGCTTGTGATATTGTTAATAAAGCAAAATTATCAAAGAAAAAAGTTTGTTGTGTAGGAACTACTTCTATGCGCGCCATGGAAAGTTCTGTTTCTTCTGCTAAAACATTAAACCCTTATGTGGGTTGGACAAATAAATTCATTTATCCTCCTTATGATTTTAGCATTGCAGATTGTATGATTACTAATTTTCATACACCAAAATCAACTTTATTAATGATGATTTCAGCTTTCTGCGGCCATGACTTAATGAAAAAAGCCTACGCTGAAGCAATTGCAGAAAAATATAGATTCTATTCTTATGGTGATGCCATGCTAATATTATAATGTTAGAAATAACTATTTCATAATTTAATCTCATCAGCAATGGTGAGATTTTTTTTGGAACCAATCAAAAGGAATTTTTGTGAGCCATTTTCCTGCTGTACGTTATATTTTTTCTAAAAATGAATTTTAGAAAAAGATACCACTTCCATCAGAGTTAGTCGGGTTTTCTTAAACTGTTTGGAATTTTAATTTAATACATTCAGAATTTTTTTAAAATGAATATAAATAATTAGTATAAATCCTATTAAACAAACTTTCTAAATTAGAAACTTTCAAACCTTTAAACTTTTCAATACTTTTACGCTCATTAAAATAAAAACTAATGAATTTTCAAAATACGAGAGAATTTGCTCAAGAATTAGACCGTCAAGACGAATTAGCGAAATATAGAGAAGAATTTATTTTTCCTCAAGTAAATGGTAAAAATGTAATTTATTTTACTGGAAATTCTTTGGGTTTACAGTCTAAATCTGCAAAAAAATATGTAGAAGAGGTTATGCAAGATTGGGGAAGCCTAGCTGTAGAAGGTCATTTTTATGCAGACAAACCTTGGTGGGATTACCAAGAGCGTTTTTGCCAACCGTTAAGCGAAATTGTAGGTGCTAAACCTACAGAGGTAGGTGTAATGAATACATTAACTGTAAATCTTCATTTGTTGATGGTGTCTTTTTACCAACCTTCTTCAAAAAAATTTAAAATTATTTGTGAAGAAAAAGCTTTTCCATCCGATCAATATATGTTTCAATCGCAAGTAGCATTTCATGCGAAAAGTATTGGATTTGATCCAAAAGAAGCTATCGTTGAAATTAAAAGACGTGATGGAGAGCACAATATTCGACTCGAAGATGTGCTTTCTAAAATTGAGGAAGTTGGTCAGGAATTGGCTTTGGTCTTAATAGGTGGTGTAAATTATTATACCGGTCAAGTTTTTGATATGAAAACGATTACAGAAGCTGGACATAAAGTGGGCGCTTTTGTAGGTTGGGATTTAGCTCATGCTGCTGGAAATATCGTACTGAAATTACACGACTGGAATGTGGATTTTGCAGCTTGGTGTAGTTATAAATACATGAATTCTGGACCTGGAAATGCTTCGGGTTACTTTATTCATGAAAAACATCATAATGACACTACTTTATCTCGTTTTGCAGGTTGGTGGGGACATAATAAGGAACGTCGTTTTCTAATGGAACCTAATTTTGACCCTGCTCGTAGTGCTGATGGTTGGCAAATTAGTAATTTACCAGTATTAACATTGGCCCCATATTTAGCTTCTGTACATATGTTTGCTGAAATTGGTATGCCCAAATTAATTAAAAAAAGAGATTTAATAACGAGTTATTTAGAATTCATCCTTCACGAAATTGATGCTGAGATTGAAGGAACAGAATTTGAAATTATAACTCCTAGTAATCCCAATGAAAGAGCTTGTCAATTATCGGTTTATTTACACGGACAAGGAAGAGCTTTATTTGAGTATTTAATGAAAAATGGAGTGATTACAGATTGGAGGGAACCGAATGTAATTCGATTAGCACCTGTGCCTTTGTATTCTTCTTTCGAAGACATGTATGAATTTGGACAAATATTAAAAAAAGGGATAATTAGATAGTTCGATTAATAGATAATTAGAAGTTTCAAAAACTTACATAATTAAAATATGCACAGATTCAAAGAATTTTCTAGATTTCTTGAAATTGCCATCGGTTCATGTTATGAAATCGAAACGTAACTTTTAATTGCAATTGATTTAGATTTAATTAATAAAGAAACTTCAATTGCACTATTAAATGAATTGAATAAAATTATACCAATGACTTCAAAATTTAAATCAACATTAAAATAATAACATTCTTTAGAGTTCAAATTGATTTCCAAAAATCTAATAATCTAAAAATCTAATAATCTAAAAATCAAAAATGACAAAACAACAAATTATAGAGAACTTTGATCCGAGTCAACCAGGATTAGCGGATGCAACCATTTTTGGCTTGCCTTTTTCAGCTGAACAAAGTGAAATCATTGTAATTCCTGTGCCTTGGGAAGTTACCGTAAGTTATGGTGCTGGAGCATCAGAAGGTCCAGAAGCAATTTTAGATGCTTCTTTTCAAGTGGATTTATTACACCAAGATTTTCCAGATTTATGGAAATTAGGAATCTATATGGACGAAGTTCCTGAACATTGGGCAAAAAATTCAGAAAAATACAAAGGATTGGCACAACCTATTATTGAAGCCTTAGAAAATGGTGAAGATGTTGCTACTTTTCCAGCGTTGCAATCGGATTTAGATAAAATCAATAAAGTGTGTAGAGAGTTGCATACAGAAGTAAAAGAACGTGTGCAATATTGGATGGATAAAGGGAAAAAAGTAGTCCTTTTAGGGGGAGATCATTCTACACCTTTAGGTTATTATGAAGCTTTGGCATCCAAATACGAAAGCTTTGGTATTTTACATTTAGATGCACATATGGATTTGCGAATTGCCTATGAAGGATTTACCTATTCTCATGCATCTATAATGTATAATGCGTTGCAATTGCCTCAAATTAGTAAAATTGTACAAGTTGGTATTCGTGATTTCTGTGAACAAGAAGTCGATGTTGTTACTAAAGAAAATGGAAGAGTTTTAGTGCATACGGATTTAGATTTAAAAAAACAATTGTTTGAAGGCAACACTTGGCAACATTTGTGTGACACGATTATTAATTCATTACCAAGAAAAGTTTGTGTTTCTTTTGATATCGATGCTATGGATGCTTTATATTGTCCTAATACTGGAACACCCGTTCCAGGAGGATTAACCTATGAGCAAGCTGTTTATCTATTAAATCGATTAGTAGAATCAGGAAAAGAAATTATTGGTTTTGATTTAGTAGAAGTAGCACCAGGAGAAAATGATTGGGATGGAAATGTTGGTGCAAGAATGTTGTTCCAAATGTGTGGAGCTTTTGCCAAATCACAAAAAATGGAGGTTGGAGAGAAAATAGTGTTTAAAAAATAAGATTTTTCTGCAAATATTGTTTAAATATAAACTTTTAAAAAAATAATGTAAAATGAATCATGGCTTTTGCGTGTAATTTTGAATTGTTAATTTAAAGATCAGAATTATGAAAAAGTTAATGATAGTGATAGGATTAATTTCAATAGTTTCATGTAAGCATACTGATACTGAAATGGAACTAGCAAAACAAGAAGTTATAGATTCGATACAAGTAGCACAAGAAAAACAACGTGTTATCGATTCTATGAAATTAGTCACAGTAAAAGAGAAAGAAGTAATTTATGTAAATAATAATCCCCAAACTACTACTGTTACTGAAAGAAAAGGAATGAGCAATGCAGCTAAAGGGGCTTTAATTGGAGCTGGAGTAGGTGCTGCAACAGGTGCTATTGTAAGTGATAAAAAAGGTACTGGTGCCATCATTGGTGGATTAGCAGGTGCTGGTGTAGGTGCTGGTACTGGAGCAATAATTGACGAAAAGAAAAAGAAAGAATAGTTAAAGTTAGGTTAGGTAGGTTGATAAGGGTTGGGATAAAATTTGTCTCAACCCTTTTTTAATATTTGTTTAGATTAGTAATAATATCTTGTGCTTTTTCTTTAATTTTGGATAATTCTTCAGGTTTTATTTTTTCAAGAAGTGCTAGCATCATTGCCATTCTTGGATTATTTTTAAAATGATCTTTTTTATCATCTAAAAAATTCCAATACAAACTATTGAACGGACAAGCCTTGTTGCCTATTTTTTCTTTTACTTTATAATGACAATCTTTGCAATAATTACTCATTTTATGGATATAACTTCCTGAGGAAACATAAGGCTTTGTTGCTAAAATACCACCATCCGCATACTGACTCATGCCTCTTGTATTGGGTAATTCTACCCACTCTATAGCATCAATGTAAACTCCTAAATACCATGCGTCTACCACATCAGGATGTAACTGGGTGAGCAAAGAAAAATTACCAATTACCATTAACCTTTGAATGTGATGCGCATAAGCTTCGTTTAAACTTTGATGTAAACTATGTTGCATACATTTCATTTTGGTTTTGCCAGTCCAATAAAAATCGGGTAGTTTATTGTAATTTTCTAATGTATTTAACGTAGCATACTTTGGCATTTCTTTCCAATAAATACCTCTTACATATTCTCTCCAGCCTATAATTTGTCTTACAAAGCCCTCTATTTGAGCAATGTCAATTGTACTTTTATTTTTTTCATAATAAGAAACTACCGTTTCAATTACTTCTTTTGGAGATATCATTTTTGAATTCATCGCAAATGATAATCGAGAATGAAAAAGAAACGAATCGTTACTATACAAAGCATCTTGAAATGCACCAAAATGTTCTAAAAGATTTTTACAAAAATAGGTCAGTAAAGAAAGACTTTCTTTTCTATTGGTAGGCCAAGGGAAATTAGCTGTATCAATGGAGCCAAACGTTTTTACGCCCGCTTTTTCAATTTCTTCAACCAATTTGGTTACGTCTTTTTCATATAATAAGGGTTTTGGAATTGCAATTTCTTCATTGTATTTATTTCTATTTTTATGATCAAAATTCCATTTTCCACCTAGAGGTTGGTCATTAATCATTAAAATATGATGTTTCTTACGCATCATGCGATAAAAATTTTCCATCAGAAGATTTTTTTTTCCTTCAAAGAAGGTAGCTAATTCGGTTCTAGTAGTATAAAAATGTTCCGTATCAAAAGCTTCAGAATTAATTTTTAGATTGTTACAAATTGCTTTCAGTTGTTGGTCTAACCGAAATTCATCCGGTAATTGATATTCGAATTTTTCAATTTGTTTTTCTTCAATAACTTGTGCGATTATTTTTTCTAAACTTTGAAGGTTTTTTGGTTCTGAAATAGTGAAATAGACAATTTGATGCCCAGCTTTTTCAATAGCTTCAGCAAAATTGCGCATGGATAGAAAAAAAGCGACTACTTTTTGAATGTGATGTTTCACATAATCGGTTTCCTGACGCATTTCTGCCATTAGATAAATGGTATTTTTATTTTTTTCTTTAAACCAAGAATGTTTTGCATTGAGTTGGTCACCTAGTACAAGTCGCAGTTTTTTCATGCTTATTATTTGTTAGTTATGATTCTTTTCTATTTCATTGGTTTAACCAAAGTTTTTGATAGTCACCATTTGCATCGTATAGTTCTGCTTGTCTTTGAATATTGAATTTTCTATCTCTAGGGTCATTACCCACTCCAGCAGTGTACATCCAATTGCCATAATTTGAATGCACATCATAATCTATAAGCATGCTTTCAAAATAGGCAGCACCCATTCTCCAATCTTGTTGCCATTCTTTTGCCCAAAAACTCGCTACGTTTTGTCGGCCTCGATTGCTCATAAATCCCGTTTTTGCTAATTCTATCATATTGGCATTCACAAAAGGTTCGTTGGTTTGCCCTAGAATCCACTGGTTAAAAGCTTTTGAATTAGTCTTCCAATGGTATTCTTTGTCTAAAATGCCTTGTAGTTGAAATATTTTGGAGCCTTGTTGGAAGGAAATATATTTAAAATAATCACGCCAAAGAAGTTCAAAGAACAACCAATAGGTATCTTCATTAGCACCTATAGCACTTTCATAATCTTTAATTTTCCAATAAATAGTTTTGGCTGAAAGGCTACCGTTGGCTAACCAAGATGAAAATTTCGAACTATAATTGGTTCCAATTAATCCATTTCGGGTTTGTTTGTAGTGCGATAGATTTTGGGTTTCCCAAAAATAATTTTCTAAACGTAGTAAGGCTTGATTTTCCCCTCCTTTAAATGGAAATGCTGTATTTGGATGTTTTTCAAATGTTTGAAAACCTAAATCTTCTAAAGTTGGTAAGAGCGTGTTGTTTGGAATAAAATTTTCATGTGGTTGTTTTTGGATGGAAATAGTTGGTGAAATGCTACCTTCTTTTTCACATTTTTTTCTAAAATCGGTAAAGATTTTTGGAATAGTTTTTATTTCAAAGGGAATATTTTCAGGTAAAAATAGAAACTGATCATAACTTTCTACAAATGGAATATTTTTGAATTTTTCCTGAGATTGAAGTTGACTTTTGATATTTTGACTCACACAAACTTCTTCATTAGTCCATTCTTTTTGAGTGTAAATGCTGTCAATTTGATGTTCTTCAACTAATTTAGGAATTATATCTTCTGGTTTTTCTTGATAAACGAATAAAGAAATATTTTTCTTTTTTAAATTTTCTTTTAATTCAGCTACGGTTTCAATAAGAAATTGTGCTCGAAACTTTTCTGTTTTTTTAAAGCCATAGTTTGTAATTGCAAAATGTCTAGGATCAAAACAATACACACCAATACATGTTTTTGAGTTTTGAATAGCTTTAAGTAAGGAGAGATTATCCGCTACACGTAAATCATTTCTAAACCAGACTAAATTATTTTTCATTTCTATATTTTGAAGTTGATCTTTACAAATAACTATTTATGTATTCATTTTATTTCTCCTACATTTTTCACTGCAATACATTACTTCCTCCCAATTTTTCATCCATTTCTTTCTCCATGTAAAGAATAACCCACATTTTTTACATTTTTTTTCTGGTAAGTGTACTTTCTTGTGTGTCATTTTTTTGAAAAATAAAAGTTATTTTTGTTTAACAAAAATAATAAATTATTAAACAAAATATGTTTCTAAATAAAAAAAGTAACTTTTCTCTTAGCTTGCTTCTTTTTTATTACTTATTTTTGTGTGAAGAAATAGTTAATAATGCAGAATCCCAAAGAAATTGCTGTAGTAGGAGCTGGTTTAGTCGGTTCACTTTTAGCCATATATTTAAAAAGAGCAGGACATAAAGTAGATGTATATGATAGAAGTCCAGATATCAGAAAAATAAATTTTACAGGTCGTTCCATAAATTTAGTCTTATCCGATAGAGGTTTACGAGCATTAAAAGAAGTAAACTTAGATCAAGAAATCATAAAAATTGGTATTCCAGTTGATAAACGATGTATTCATACAGGTCAGGATACCTTAACCTATCAATCTTATGGAAAAGATGGAGAAGTGATTTATTCTTTGTCTCGTGGCTTGTTAAATAAAAAAATGGTTGATTTAGCGGTTGCAGAAGGAATTAATTTTCACTTTGAAAGTAAGATTTGGGATGTAACTTTGTCTACTGCAACCTTACATACAGGTCAGGAAGAAAGAGGAGAATGGACTGAAATAAAGCATGATTTGGTTTTTGGTGCTGACGGAGCTTTCTCAAGAATTAGACATCGCATGCAACGACAAAGTATGTTTAACTATTCTCAAGAATTCTTACAATTAGGGTATAAAGAATTACACATTCCTGCCAATCCAGACGGAACGCATAAATTAGACAAACATTCCTTACACATTTGGCCTAGAGGACAATTTATGTTGATGGCTTTGGCTAATTTAGATGGCACTTTTACTTGTACTTTGTTTATGCCTCATGATGGAGACAATTCTTTTGCTTCCTTGAAAGACGAACAAGACCTAGTGCGTTTCTTTGCCGAACATTTTCCAGATACCAAAGAGGTAATTCCTAATTTGGTTGAAGATTTTTTTAAAAATCCAACGTCTTATTTGGTAACCATGAAATGTTATCCTTGGACATATGCCGATAAAGTGGCTTTAATAGGTGACGCTTGTCATGCTATTGTGCCTTTTTATGGACATGGAATGAATGCAGGTTTTGAAGATATTACTGTTTTAAAAGAAATGATGACTAAATATGGTGATGATTGGGCCAACTTATTAAATGATTATGAAAATTCTCGTAAACCAGATACCGATGCCATAGCGGAATTATCCTATAGAAACTTTATTGAGATGAGTTCTAAAACGGCAAATCCGAAGTTTATCTTACAGAAAAAAATCGAAAGATGGTTTTCTGAAAAACATCCTGATAAATGGGTACCGTTATATAGTATGGTTACTTTTAGTCATCAACCTTATTCTGAAGCTTTAGCTATTGGTGACAAACAAGATGCTATTATGCAGGAAATATTAACCATAGATAATATTGAGCAAATTTGGGAAACCGAACCAATTGAACATAGGATATTAGCTATGCTAAAAGAAAATTAATTTTTTTGCTTCCAAAAATAAAGATTACATTTGATAGAATATAATCTTTATTTTATGGCTGAAGCTTTACTTTTAATTGTTTTAGTATTGTTGTTAATTATTTTGTCGAATTTAAATTCTAAGAATAAAGAAATACAAAATTCTATTTATAAGTTACATGAAAAATTCAATGATCTTAAAAAGGAATTAGATACTAAAACTTTTGAAAAAGAACAGGTAAAAGAAACAAGACATGAAGCAATTGTTAAAGAGCAAACTGTTGAACCTGTAATAGTTCAAAAACCTATAGAAGTAGTTCCTAAACAAAAGGAACCAGAAATTATAAAACCTGTTACAGAGAAGCCTATAGAAATAGTTGCGAAAATCGAAGCTAAACCTATTTCAGAAAAAACACATTCTCCTAAGCCAATATTAGTTCCTAGGAAATCTTGGTACGAAACCTTTAAAGAGAACAATCCCGATTTAGAAAAATTCATTGGTGAAAACCTGATTAACAAAATAGGAATTCTAATTCTTGTTTTAGGGATAAGTTTCTTTGTTAAATTTGCTATCGATAAAGATTGGATTAACGAACCCGCTCGCGTAGGAATTGGAATTTTGGCAGGTTCTCTAGTAATGTTTATTGCGAATAAACTGAGGAAAAGTTACGCTGCTTTTAGTTCTGTGTTAGTTGCTGGAGCAGTAAGTATCTTTTACTTTACCATTTCTATTGCTTTTCATGATTATCATTTGTTTAGTCAAACTGTAGCGTTTATCATAATGGTTGTGATTACGGCTTTTAGTAGTTTGGTCTCTGTTTCGTACAATCGTCAAGAATTAGCTGTTTTGTCTTTAATAGGAGGTTTTGCAGTTCCTTTTATGGTAAGTACAGGATCCGGAAATTATATAGTTTTGTTTACTTATATTGCTATTTTAAACTGTGGAATTTTAGCTATTGCCTATTTTAAAAAATGGAATGTCGTTACTGTTTTGTCTTTCGTATTTACAACTTTACTGTTTTTATCTTGGTACATTAGAGAATTATTTGATAATAAATTGCCTCATCAAGGTGCCCTTGGTTTTGCTACCTTATTCTACTTTACTTTTAGCGTTATTTTAGTGATTAATAATATTAGAAAAAAAGGGAGTTTCTCTTTAATTGAATATTTTATATTAATCCTAAATACTTTCTTCTTTTTTGGAATTGGTATGGGAATTATACATAATTGGGGAGTAAATTTTAAAGGTCTTTTCACCATATTATTAGCCGTTTATAACTTAGTTTATGCTGCTATTTTGTATAAGAAATTTGGTTTAGATAAAAATGCTGTTTATTTATTAATTGGGTTAGCACTTACTTTTGTTACCTTAACGATACCTATTCAATTTGAAGGCAATCAAATTACGATATTTTGGGCAGCTGAAGGTGTGTTGTTATTTTGGTTGTCTCAGAAATCGAAGATTGGGTATTTTAAAACAGGAGCTTTTATTGTTCAGATTTTGACAATTATCAGTTTGTTATTGGATTGGACGAAATACGATTATCCTGTTACTCCTTTAACAGTTATTTTAAATCCGTTGTTTGTTTCAGGATTTGTGGTGAGTTTGTCTTTCTTTATAACTTATTGGTTACTTAAAAAGGAAAAAGGCGAAGTGAAAGTCGCTTTATTTTCAATATCTTTTTACCAAAAAGCATTTTTTATAATTGCGGTTATTGCAACTTATTTTACTGGGTTTTTAGAAGTAAATTATCAATCAAGTCAGTACTTACTTAATCCAGTATCTTCTTTGTCATTTCCTGTAACTTATCATTTTGTATTTATAGCTATTGCACTTATTTTGGCTGAT
Organism: Flavobacterium sp. 9AF; assembly: GCF_902506265.1. Classification (GTDB taxonomy): domain Bacteria; phylum Bacteroidota; class Bacteroidia; order Flavobacteriales; family Flavobacteriaceae; genus Flavobacterium. The sequence goes on from NZ_LR733556.1 coordinate 2,223,629, forward strand.
AAATTTAAGAATATCGTTCTTCAAAAAGCAGTATTAGGTATTAGTGTTTTTTCCATAATAGTATATATAGTTGATTTTTATAGTTTACCAAATAATGAACTGATTCAAAATTTTGCTTTAAATACGAATAGTAAATATGCTTTCTATTTTCATTATATTATATTAGGGTGTCTAATTTATTTCGGATACCAATTAGTACAGCTTGCTAAGTCTGAACCTAAAATTCAGTTTTTGCAAATGAAAATAATGCCTTGGTTGTTTGTATTTGCAACAGTTTATGTTTTGAGTAATGAAATATTGGTGCATGGATTACATTTTTCTGCAACTCATCAAGTAGATATAAAAGAGATCAATGCTGATTTAGTTAAAAGAGGAATTTCGGATACATATACGCTACAATATGAAAGAGAATACGCAACAAAAATGGAACTAGGAAAAATTAAACGACAAATTATAAAAATTGGCTATCCTATACTGTGGGGCTTGTTTTCTTTTGCGTTCTTAATTATTGGTATTAAAAAACAATTGAAAAACCTTCGTATTATTGCGCTTTCCTTATTGGGAATAACTATTTTAAAATTATTTGTGTATGATATTAAAAACGTTTCCGAAACGGGTAAAATTATAGCCTTTATTCTATTAGGTGTTTTAATTTTAATTATTTCTTTTGTATATCAAAAAATCAAAAAGTTAGTAGTGGATGAACAACCAAAATCAAATGCAGATGAAAAAATGGATTAGTTCAGTAGTTTTAGTAGTTTCAGTTTTTGGGTGGTCCCAAAATTATAAAGGAGAAATAAAAAATATACAAACCAATAGTTTATATCAAATAGAACTTACTCCTGAAATTAGGGCTGCTGCTCAAGAAGATTTACGTTATTTTAGAATTTTTGATACTAATAAAAGTGAAGTTCCTTATGTTATATCTAATTATAATGGAGAATCAGAAAGATATATTTCATTTAAGATTATTTCTAAAAAAAGTATAAGAGATTCTATTACATCTATTGTAATTCAAAATGAAACTGGAAAGAAAATTAACCACATCAATTTGAATATTAGCAATGCTGCATTAACAAAACAATATAATGTAAGTGGAAGTTATAATGATGAAGAATGGTTTGGATTAGTAGCGAATGAAACCTTAGGGAATTTGGTAGCAACCAAAGGAACGGCATTAGAAAAGATGATTTATTTTCCTGAAAATGATTATCCATTTCTAAAAATTGAATTTAATGATAAAAAATCTCTTCCTATTAATGTTCAAGCGATAGGAATTTATGAAAGTCAATTTTTAGCTGAAAAGCAAATTGAAATTACAGCCTTTGCTTATAAAATATCAGAAGATAAACAAAGAAAAGTAACTCAAGTTGTTTTTTCTGCGGAAAAGAGTTATCAAATAGACGCAATTTCCTTTGAAATCGCAACTGAATTATATGCACGTGAAGCTATTATTACGAGAAAAGAAAAAATAAAAAACAAAAAAACAACTACTATAAGAAATCAACTTTTAAGTTCATTCCTTTTAAACTCAAAAATGAATTCAAAAATTAAAGTTAGTAATTTGAACGAAAAAGAATTCACTATTGAAATTGAAAATAAGGACAATCAACCCTTAGAAATTACAAATATCCAATTATTTCAAAATCCGATTACTATTATTTCAAGATTAAAAACCAATGAAAGGTATGAAGTGGTTATTGATTCTACTTATTCAAAACCAACCTATGATTTGGTTAATTTTATGGAAAGTTTTACTGTTGGAATGCCTAAAGTTACTATTACTAATTTTCATAAAATAGAAAAAGAGAAACACATAAAAGGAAAGTCTTTTTGGCAAACGAATCTATTTATGTGGTTTTGTATTGTTATAGGAATAGGAATTGTAATTTATTTTGCTTTAGGTTTGTTGAAAGACATGAAAAAGGAATGATTCAATTTTAGCTTCAAAATTCAACTTTCCAATTTACAACATAAAACCAAAAACACACAACTTACTTATAACAGATAACTGAAATATGTGAACAGACACCTAATCCTCCTCTCGATGCACTTTCTGAAAATCAAATGCTGGTTTGCAAATCGCTAAATATTCACAAGGTAATTCAAATGGGTTTGAATATTGTACTCTAGTATTCGCTTCAATTTTTATGGATTGACCCGCTTCTAAGATTAGGGTTTCACCTTCAATAATGAATTGTTTTTTACCAGAGATAATGTAAGTATATTCTTCAAATTCTGGAGTTTGAAAAGGTTCACTCCAACCTGGAGGTGCCACCATATGTGCAATAGAAATAGCATGATTATTTGTGGCAACAATACCGTGATGTTCTTCTATTAATTTACCATCGGTAGTAGGAACTACAAAAGGTTCTTTTTGTAGGGTATATTTTTTCATTTTGATGTCATTGCGAGGCACGAAGCAATCTCCTCATTATAATTAAACAATCATTATATTTTCAATTTCGCTAAATAAATTATTCCATTTAGGATTCGTTTTTTCTATTAAGCCTATTTTTGTAGCTCTTGAACCAGCTTTAAGTTGTTTTTCTCTTGCAATAGCATCTCCAATCTGCTGAAATTGCTCAAAATAAACTAATTTATTCAAATTATATCTAGAAGAAAATGAATTTTCATATCGTTTTTCTATGTGTTCCAAAATCCTTTTTGGCAAATTACTTGTAACTCCGATGTATAAAGTAGTATTGTTTTTATTGGTAATTATATATACGAATCCAGGTTTCATTTGTATGAAGTTTAGTTTTAGATTGCTTCGTTCCTCGCAATGACTAATTATTACTTCTTTAGCATTTTCATTAAAACGCCCATGGCTCCTCTAATAAATGTGGCACTGGTTAATACTTTTACAACCCCTTTGGTAACTGTATTAGTTGTAGAAGAACTTCTACTAGACGAACTAGTTTTTTTTGCTTCTTTCTCTTTTTGTTTTTTTTCTTCTTCTTTTGCAGCAGCTTCTTGTGCTTCTTCTATTTTTTTACCTAAAATTTCATAAGCACTTTCTCTGTCAATTACTTCGTTGTATTTTTTTGTTAATTTAGATTTAGAAATGGCATCATTAATTTCTGTTTCTGTTAATACATCCATTCTACTCATTGGCGCACGAAGCATTGTTGCAGCTAAGGGTGTCGGAATTCCTTTTTCATTCAACGCTGTTACAAATGCTTCTCCAATTCCTAAAGAAGTAAGAATTTCATCGGTTTTGTAAAATTCTGAAATTGGATAATTTTGAGAAGTTTCTTTAATTGCTTTTCTATCATTAGCTGTAAAAGCACGTAATGCATGTTGGATTTTTAACCCCAATTGAGCCAATACACTACTGGGAACATCCATAGGATTTTGTGTAATGAAATATATACCAATGCCTTTGGAACGAATCAATTTTACAATGGTTTCTATTTGATCTAGTAACACTTTGCTTGCCTGATCAAAAATCAAATGCGCCTCGTCTATAAAAATAACCAACTCAGGTCTTCCAGCATCACCTTGTTCAGGCATTGTATTGTAAATTTCAGCCAATAAGCTCAACATAAAGGTAGAGAAAAGTTTCGGTCTGTCTTGAATATCTGTCAAACGAATAATGTTGATATACCCATTCCCATTTTGATCAATACGCATTAAATCGTCAACTTCAAATGATTTTTCTCCGAAAAAGAGTTCGGCTCCTTGTTGCTCTAGTTCAATAATTTTTCTTAAAATAGAACCCGTAGAGGAAGTAGAAATTCGTCCATATTCTTTTTCAAATTCTTCTTTACCTTCTTCAGTCGAATATTGAAGTGCTTTTTTAAAATCTTTTAAATCTAGAAGTGGAATTTGTCTGTCATCACAGTATTTAAAAATAACCGATACTACTCCAGATTGGGTATCATTTAAATCTAATATACGTGAAAATAAAACCGGACCAAATTCAGAAACAGTGGCACGCAATCGAACACCATTTTGTTCTGAAATAGTCATTAATTCTACAGGAAAACCTTTGGTTTCATAAGGTAAAGTTATTTTTGCATGCCTTTCTGTTATAAAAGCCTTTTCTTCTCCAGGAACTGCTACACCAGAAAAATCTCCTTTAATATCCATCATTAAGACAGGAATACCATTTTGCGATAATTGTTCTGATAAAACTTGAATAGTTTTTGTTTTACCGGTACCTGTTGCACCTGCAATGAGACCATGTCGGTTTAACGTTTTTAAGGGAATGTTTACATGGGTATTTGGGATAGGTTGTCCATCCAAAATGGCACCACCAAGCGTAATAAAATCCCCTTTACAAGTATATCCTTCAATTATATGTTTACTGAAATCTTCTGTTTTGCTCATCTTTAGTGAAATTTAAATTCAAATGTAATCATTATGAATAACAATTTCAAGAATCAATAACAATTTCAAGATTCCATCGTGTGCTATTTTTATGTAGCTCTAATTTTCTGACGTCTAACGTCTAACTTCTAACTTCAAATTGTATCTTTGCAAACTATTTTAATGAGAAATGTTACAAAAAGAAATACAGTTGGCAGTTGACAAAGGAGAAATGTTGCCTTTAATGGAAGAGTTTTATACGATTCAAGGTGAAGGATATCATACAGGAAGAGCGGCCTATTTTATACGAATTGGGGGTTGTGATGTAGGTTGTCATTGGTGTGATGTTAAAGAAAGTTGGAATGCCGATTTACATCCTCCAACTGCTACAAATGTTATTGTTGCAAATGCAAAAAAATATGCTGAAACAGTCGTGATTACTGGTGGCGAGCCACTTACGTGGGATATGAGTTATATAACATCTCAATTAAAAGCATCTGGTTTACAGGTGCATATTGAAACTTCAGGAGCTTATCCAGTAAGTGGAACTTGGGATTGGTTTTGTTTGTCACCCAAAAAAATGAAATTACCAGTACAAAGTGCTTATGATATTGCCAATGAATTAAAAGTAATTATCTACAATAAGCATGATTTTCAATTTGCTGAAGAACAAGCGGCTAAAGTGAATAAAAATGCTATTTTATTTTTACAACCTGAATGGAGTAAAAAAGAAGAAATGACCCCTTTGATTATAGATTATGTGATGAATAATCCAAAGTGGAGAATTTCACTGCAAACTCATAAATATTTGAATATTCCTTAAATAAATTTAATATACAAAATGAAAAAAATCTTAGTTACCTTAGTTGTTGTGTTAGCGGCACAATTTGCAATAGCACAAGATGCTTTTAAAGCTGATGTATTAAAAGTACTAAAGGCATCTGGTTCCGCTGCTCAGATGGAGATTGCAAAAGAACAGATAATGAATAACATTCCAGAATCTAAAAGAGCCGATTTTTCAAAAGATTTTGATGCATCATTACCTTCTTTGTATGATAAAATGGCAAAAGTATATATGGAAGTATATACACACGATGATATCAAAAAAATGTTGGAATTTTACAATTCACCAGTTGGTAAAAAAATAGCAGAAAAAGCAAGTGAATTGACTAAGAAAAATATGGATGCTTCTCAAGAATGGGGAATGGAATTACAGGGAATGATGATGAAATACATGCAGTAATTGTAATTTATATAATAAAGTAAAACCCAAATTTAAATTTGGGTTTTTTATTTGTTTTATACAGTAATTCGAGCTAAATAATCAAAATGTTTTCCTTCTAAAATTAATTCACACTGTAACCCATTAGCGTAACAGGCATTTTGTAAGGTGTTATAATCAAGATATAACCAAGGAAAAGAGTCCTCAGTTTCATTTTTATATTGAATGCTAAATGTTAATTCTCCATAATAACCTGTAGCAGGAACTTCATAAGCACCATCTTCATCTTGATCGAACATGTAAATAATATCAGAAGAATCAATTAAAATTTGTCCGTTTTGTTTTAATAAAGATTTTAACTGTTTTAAATGTTTCGCAATTTGTACAAGTGTACCAAAAATTCCGGTACCATTCATTAATAATAAAATAGTGTCGTATTTATTTTCTTCATTAAAAGTATCTAAATCCAATATGTTTTTGACATAAGCCTTTTGTAAGCCTCTCAATTTACAGGTTTTTATGGCATTTGGTGAAATGTCAATACCCGTTACATCATATCCTTTATTTTGAAGATATAAAGCATGACTTCCAGCTCCACAGCCCACATCTAATATTTTCCCTTTTGCTAATTGTAACGCTTTTTGCTCTATTTTTGGCATTGCCTTAAAATCTCGAAACAAATAACCCACATCCATTTCGTCTGTATCACTAATGGAAGTATCGGTTATAATAGGCTCAGGATTATTATTCGTTTGATAATCTAAAATAGCTTTGCCAAAAAGATCTTTCATAAAAAAAGTTTAGGAGTTTAAAAATATAAGAATGTAAAGGTTTAAATTTGTTTAACTTTTGGTAAAAGACAATTGTAAACTTTAGTAAACCATGTTAAACCAACTTGAACAGCTTCAAAAACAAGCCAAAGATAAGCATAACGAAAACAAAAAGTATTTCGATAAGCTAAAAAAGAAAACACCCAAAAATTTAGATTATGTAATGCAAGATTTACATGATGCTGAATTTAAAAAAACCGATTGTTTGGAGTGTGCCAATTGTTGCAAAACCACAGGGCCTTTATTTACTACTGCCGATATTGAACGAATTTCTAAATTCTTTAGACAAAAACCACAACAATTTATAAACCAGTATTTGCGTATTGATGAAGATAATGATTATGTGTTGCAAAGTGTACCTTGTACTTTCTTAGATCAGGATAACAAATGCTTTATTTATGATGTTCGACCAAAAGCCTGTAGAGAATTTCCGCATACAGATCGTAAAAAGTTTCAACAAATTTCCAATTTAACTTTGAAAAATGTAGCTATTTGTCCGGCTGCTTTTAATATAGTGGAGAAAATGAAAGAAAAGTTACCATTGTAAAAAATGACAGTTTTTTTTAGTTAACTAATTTTCCTCATAAAGTAAATATGGTTTTCTCATTTCTTTAAAATGATGTAATCCTTCTTTCCATGATGCTCTAATTGCTTGTTCTGACATTCCCTTTTCAATTTGTTCTTGTAATTTCTTTGTTCCTGCTAGCTTAGTGAAGAATGGATTAAAAAATTTTGATTTATCAGCAGTTTCATTATAAGCTTTAATCAACCATTTTAATTCCAGCTGTTTAACTTTAGTGACTTTAGTTAAATCTTCACCATAACATAATACACCATTATATAATGGATCTTTTGCTCCTTCATTGGGTTTTGGTGTAAAACTATAATCACTTTTTGGTATGTAAGGTGAACCATAAATTTGAAATTGAGTACTCGTTCCGCGCCCAACACTCACATTCGTGCCTTCAAAAAAACATAAACTTGCATACAAATTGATAGCTTGTGCATTTGGTAAATTGGGAGAAGGTTTAACTGGTAAAGCATACGATAAATTTTTAGTATAGTTCAAACAAGGAATAACTTTTAAAGAACATTGAATTCCTTCTTTTAACCATTTTTCACCGTTTATCATTTGTGCATATTCACCTATGGTCATGCCATGTAAAATAGGAATTGTGTGCATTCCTACAAAACTGTGGTTTTCTTTCTCTAAAATGGGGCCATCTACAATATTTCCGTTTGGATTTGGTCTGTCCAAAACGATTACAGAAATCTTGTTTTCTGCGCAAGCTTCCATAATATAATGTAGGGTTGAGATATAGGTATAAAAACGAGCGCCTACATCTTGTAGGTCAAAAACTAAAACATCAATATCGTTTAGTTGTTCTGCTTTGGGTTTCTTATTGGCACCGTACAAAGAAATAATAGGTAATCCTGTTGTAACGTCTTTGTCATTTTTTATAGTTTCACCAGCATCAGCAGTACCTCTAAAACCATGTTCTGGAGCAAATATTTTTTTTACATTCATTTTTTTAGACAATAAAAAGTCTACTAAATGGGTACCGTCACTTAAAATTCCGGATTGGTTGGTTACAATTCCTATTTTTTTATTCTCTAATAAAGGTAAATACGCCTCATAATTATCAGCTCCAGTCTTTATTTCTTGAGAGGATAGTTTTTTGTTTGGAATTATATTTTCATTTCTATTTTGACTGACTTCAGTTTTTTTTACAGAATTTCCACAAGAAAAAATAAATAAAACCAAGAATAAAAATGTATTTTTGAACACCAATTTACTAAGCATAAACAGATTGAATTTAGAATATTTTATAGCCAAAAGGCTTGTTACCACTAAAAAGGATAAAAGTAGTGTTTCTTCTCCAATTATTAAAATTGCAATCACGGCAATTGCAATTGGAGTAATAATGATGATTATTTCGGTTGCAACAGGTATAGGTTTGCAAAAAAAAATCAGGGATAAAGTTTCTGCTTTCAACGGTCATGTTATCATTTCAAATCATGATGATAATCAATCACAAGTAAGCACTGTTCCTATTTCAATCCAACAAGATTTTTATCCCACATTTTCTTCAGTTACTGGTGTAACACATATTCAAGCTGTAGCTACCAAAGCTGCAATGATACGTACCGAAGCAACGGTCGAAGGTATTATTTTTAAAGGCGTTGGTAATGATTATAAATGGGACAATATAGCTGAATATTTAGTGGAAGGTGAATTGCCTAATATGACTAATAAGTTAACCGATGATGTTGTTATTTCCCAGTATTTAGCCAAAAGATTAAATCTAAAACTTCATGACGTTTGTAGAACTTATTTTATCAAACAAGATAATCAAGGCTATAATCTAAGAAGTTTTAAAATAGTTGGGATATTTAATTCAGGGTTCCAAGAGTTTGATGCTAATTTTATGTTAGGTGATCTCAGACATGTTCAAAAAATAAACAAATGGGAAAAAGATGAGGTGGGTTCCTTTGAAGTTTTTCTAAACGATTTTTCTCAGATTGAGCAAAAAGGACAAGAAATCTATAAAGAAATACCGCCTACTTATAATAGTATTACTATTTTGGATAAGTATTACAGCATCTTTGAATGGTTGAAGCTTTTCGATTTTAATATTATTGTTATTTTAGTAGTAATGATTTTGGTTTCTACTATTAATATGATAGTCGCATTATTAGTACTTATTTTAGAACGAACACAAATGATAGGTATTCTTAAAGCAGTCGGAGCTAGTAATTGGAATGTTCGAAAAATATTTATGTACAATGCAGGGCATTTAATTGTGAGAGGTTTGCTGTGGGGTAATGCCATTGCTCTAGTATTACTTTTGCTACAGAAATATTTTGGGTTGATAAAACTTGATCCTGAAAATTATTATGTGAGTGAAGCCCCAGTAGATATTAATATACTCTATATTGTATTGATTAATTTAGGAACTATAATTATTTGTTTGTTAATATTAATCATCCCTTCCTATATAATAACAAAAATAACTCCAGTTAAAGCCATTCGATTCGATTAATTTTCAGGAGCACGGTTTTGGTAAGATAAAGATTTATGTTCCTGCTTTTCGTTGTATCTTTTTATTTTTAGGTAAAAAAATAAAAAGGATGCCACTACAATCGGGGCTAAGCGAGTGGTTTTGTTTTTCAAGAGTCTTTTTTTTATATCATATATATAGTACAGTCATGTTATTAGAAAATATCATTTGTAATTGCTAATTTTTTGAAATTTTTAATACTATCATAAACAGTTTTTAAAGCGGTATTTTTATCATTTCGAATTTCTTGTTTTTTACAAGTAAGAAATATTATTAAGATAATTAAAAGTGGAACTTTATATTTCATTTTGTTTACCTATACTTATCATTAAGACCGATATTTGCTAGGATCATGGGTTTGATTTTTTCAATTCGGGCTAGTTTTGTTTTTTCTTGCTTTGCAGTAGCAATATATTCAGTGAATTCGTTTTGTTTGTATTGGGTAAACAAAAGAAATGCTTTTTTTAATTCTGGATTGGCTTCCAATTCATTTTCTAATGCTTCCGAATAGAAGTTTAGCTTCTCTGGTTTTATACTTAATCCTTTGTCTTCAATTGCAATGGCTTCTTTTATATAACTTAAAATCGTTTTTTCATCTATGTCTTCTTTGGATTGAAAACGCATTTGTCTTTGCGATTTTGTTTTGCCTTCTTGGGCATTCACCAGTAATTTTTTGTCATCTTTTAAAAATACGCCATTAAAAAACCACAAACCAAAATAAGATTTAAAACCACCAATTCCTATAATGTTTTTGTTGTTATGAGTATAAACGGCTGTTCCCCATTTTGTTGTTTCGACTAAATCGGTTTTTTCGATAATGGACTTTAAAGTTTCTAGTTCTTCAGTCCATTGATTGGTCTTATCCCAAACTTTTTTTTCTGACATAGAATTGTGTATAAAAAAGAGGAAGCTTGCTTCCTCTTATAGTATTATTTTTGAGCCGTTAATTCTGCAATTTTAACGATAACTTCTGTTGCTTTTACCATGCTTTCTACAGGAACATATTCATATTTACCATGGAAATTGTGTCCTCCTGCAAATATATTTGGGCAAGGCAATCCTTTATAGGATAATTGTGAACCGTCTGTTCCTCCGCGAATGGGTTTAATAATTGGGGTAATCCCCACTTCTTTCATCGCTTTTTCTGCAATTTCAACAATATGAAAAACAGGTTCTACTTTTTCACGCATATTATAATATTGATCTTTTACTTCTGCGATACAAATGGCTTCTCCAAATTGTTTTGCATATTGATTGTTTATTTTGGTAGCTATGGTATGAATTAATTCTTTTCTAGCTTCAAAAAGATCTTTATCATGATCTCTTATAATCAGTTGTAAAACGGTTTCTTCTATACTTCCATTTAAATGATGCACGTGAAAAAAGCCTTCATAATCACTAGTTCTTTCAGGAACTTCATTTTCAGGAAGCGCTGAGATAAATTCGTTAGCTAAAAGCATAGAATTAATCATCTTCCCTTTTGCATAACCAGGATGTACGCTTTTTCCTTTAAAAGTAATTTTGGCTCCAGCGGCATTAAAATTTTCATATTCTAATTCGCCTATTTGACTTCCATCCATAGTGTACGCCCAATCGCAACCGAATTTTTCTACATCAAATTTATGAGCACCACGACCAATTTCTTCGTCTGGTGTAAAACCAACACGAATTTTACCATGTTTAATTTCTGGATGTTGGATTAAATATTCCATAGCACTTACAATTTCGGTAATTCCTGCTTTATCATCTGCACCTAAAAGCGTTGTGCCATCTGTAGTAATAAGTGTTTGTCCTTTATAAAGTAACAAATCTTCAAAGTAAGCTGGGGATAAAACAATATTTTGCACTGCATTTAACACAATATCTTTACCGTCGTAATTTTCTATAATTTGCGGTTTAACATTGGCACCTGTAAAATCTGGAGTGGTGTCAAAATGTGAAACAAAACCAATTGTTGGTACTTCATGATCTACATTACTTGGTAAAGTAGCCATTATGTAAGCATTTTCGTCAATGGTAACTTCTTGTAGACCAATTTGTTTTAATTCTTCCACTAATTGATTGGCTAAATCCCATTGTTTTGCTGTACTTGGAGTGGTGTTTGAATTTGGATCTGATTCGGTATCAACCGTTACATAACTGATAAAACGATCTATAATATGTTGCATTTCTTTTTTTAATTTTGATGTAAATATACTTTTTTACTCCCTTTTATTCAATAAGACCAGCTCTTTTTAACAAAGCGTCTGGTTTGGGTTCCTGACCTCTAAATCTTTTATACAACGTCATAGGATGTTCTGTTCCTCCTTTAGACAAAACATTTTCTTTAAATTTTGTTGCTACTTCCTTATCGAAAATTCCCTTTTCTTGAAAATAAGCAAAGGCATCCGCATCTAACACTTCGGCCCATTTGTAACTATAATATCCAGAAGAATAACCTCCTTGGAATATATGTGAAAATGAAGTACTCATACAGTTTTCTGCAACATCAGGGTATAATTTCGTACTTTCAAAAGCTTTTTCTTCAAAACTTTTTACATCATTTATTGGAGTAGCTTTACCATGATATGCCATGTCTAATAAACCAAAGCTTAATTGTCTCATAGTAGCCATTCCTTCCAAGAAGCTCGCACTTTCTTTAATTTTTTCAACATATTCTTGTGGAATAATTGTTCCAGTTTCATAATGTTTTGCAAATAAAGCTAATGCTTCAGGTTCGTAACACCAATTTTCCATAATCTGACTTGGTAATTCCACAAAATCCCAATATACTGATGTTCCTGATAAACTAGGATACGTCGTATTCGCTAACATACCATGTAACCCATGACCAAATTCATGAAACAGAGTCGTTACTTCGTTAAAAGTTAATAGCGATGGTTTGGTTGGAGTAGGAGGCGTAAAATTACAAACATTTGAAATGTGTGGTCGTTCGTTTACTCCATCTTTAATATATTGCGATTTAAAAGAGGTCATCCAAGCACCATTTCTTTTTCCTTTTCTTGGAAAGAAATCGGTATAAAATAAAGCAACTAAATTATTTTCAAAGTCCAATACTTCAAATGTTTGTACATCTGGATGGTATTTATCGATATCGAAAACCTCTTTAAAAGTAATACCATATAATTTTTCGGCAATCGTAAAAGCACCTTGTAATACGTTTTCTAACTTAAAATAAGGTTTTAGTTTTTCGTCGTCGAGATTGAATAATTTTTGTTTTAACTTTTCTGAATAATAAGCACCATCCCATTTTTCTAAGTGATCAATTCCGTCTAAATCTTTAGCAAATTGCGTAAGTTCTTCAAATTCTTTCCTTGCGGCTGGTTTTGCTTTTTCTAACATGTCATTCAAAAAAGAAATTACTTTTTCTGGATTTTGAGCCATTCTTTCTTCCAAAACAAAATGAGCATGAGTGGCATATCCTAAAAGATTGGCTCTTTCATGCCTTAAACGTACTATATCTTTTATGTTGTTTTGATTGTTGTATGAATTGTCTTGAAATGCTTTTTTACCGGCTGCAATACTGATTTCTTTTCGTAACTCACGATTTTCGACATAGGTTACAAACGGTAAATAACTTGGAAAATCTAACGTGAAAACCCAACCGGCTACTGATTTTGATTGTGCTAATGCAGCTGCTGCTTCTTTGGCTCCTTCAGGTAAGCCTTTTAAATCAGCTTCGTTGGTAATATGTAATTGGTAATTGTTAGTTTCAGCTAATACATTTTCACCAAAAGTCAATTTGAGTTTGGCTAATTGAGTATCAATTTCTCTTAATTTGGTCTTTTGTTGTTCATCAAGTAAGGCACCATTTCTTACAAAGCCTTTGTATTTTTTATCCAACAACGTTTTTTGTTCTAATGTTAAATTAGCTTGGTCTTGAGCATCATAAACTAACTTTATTTTTTTAAATAAATCTTCATTTAGTGTAACGTCGTTACTAAATTCTGTTAATAAAGGGGAAACTTCTTGTGCTATTTTTTGCATTTCTTCAGAAGTTTCTGCCGAATTTAAATTGAAAAAAATACTCGAAACACGATCCAATTGACTTCCAGAAAAATCTAAAGCGGCAACGGTGTTTTCAAATGTAGGCTGTTCAGGATTATTTATAACTGCATTAATTTCTTCTTTAGCATCCTTAATAAGTTGGATAAAAGCGAGTTTATAATCTTTATTTTCAATTTTTGTAAAAGGAGCAGTTTGATATTTGGTAGAAAATTTTTGTGTTAAGATATTCATTTCTATAATGTGTTTCTGTGTTTTAAAATTATTAAAATCGATAAAAAGTTTGTTTTTACCGATAAAAAGGTTAAATTTGTTTTTGTAAAGTTTTTTTAACAAGAACTTTTACCCTTTTCAATTGATTTTTTATAGTTGTCACTTAAATGTGAAAAAATTTCCCGATGTTCCTGCATCGGGTTTTTTTTCAAAAATACTAATTTATCTTCAATCTTATTTTAGTTGATTGCTACTTTTCCTCATCAAATTCTATGTGATTTTTCGTACTATTTATAGGTAATAAATGTGAAAAATGTAAGAATTTTATTTAAAAAATATGGCTTTTAGGTTTTTTTTGAAAAAACATAAAAAATACCCGACAAAATGTTTGTTTTATACGATTAACTGATTATATTTGTGGTAACAAAAAAGTTGTTACAACAAGCCTTTTTGTTCCCAAAATAGAATTTTTTTTATAGTTGTCACTTAATTGTGAATAGATTTTTATCCCGATGTTATTGTTTGCGTCGGGATTTTTTTATTTCAAACTTTCAGAAGCCTTTATAACAGCTTGTTTTAATCCTTCTTTATAATCAACAATTGTTTGTAACACTTCATTGTTACTACTTCCCATGATTTGCGCTGCTAAAATTCCAGCATTTTTAGCTCCATTTAAAGCTACAGTCGCTACGGGTACGCCACCAGGCATTTGTAAAATAGAAAGTACTGAATCCCAACCATCAATTGAATTACTTGATTTTACTGGAACACCAATTACTGGCAATGGAGACATGGAAGCCACCATTCCTGGTAAGTGTGCGGCACCACCAGCACCAGCTATAATAACAGCTATACCTCTTTTGTGTGCATTTTGACTAAAATCGAAAAGTTTTTCAGGAGTTCTATGTGCAGATACTATATCCACTTCGGTTTCGATATTAAATACTTTTAAAATATCAATTGCATCTTGCATCACTGGCATATCGGAAATACTTCCCATGATTATGGCTACTTTATTCATTGTTTATTTTAGTTTTATGTTGTTTAAAATGGTTTAAGCGTTTAAGTTTGTTTTTGAGTTGGAAATATAAGAAAGATAATATCCAAAAAATTATAGAGTCATATATAAAATAATCTAAATTGGAGACATGTTGTAAATCTCTTTCATCTAGCAATAATGTATAATAAAATTTAAAAGGGAAACCTATAGTTATATTCGGTATCTCTTTATATAATGAAAATAGTAAAATTTGAAATAGAAGGATAATAAAATTAATTACACAAAAAGTAACAAACGCATAAAAGCTTATTTTGAAAAATTGTTTGATTATCCTAATTTGTTGTAAACCATGACTAAAATTCCGAAAACTATCTAATCAACTGCAATCACTCGAATACTATTCTTTACTTCCTCTGCAATTTTTCGGGCTTCTACCATGTTTTCATTAACTATTGTAACGTGTCCCATTTTTCTAAAAGGTCTGGTTTCTCTTTTACCATAAATATGAGGAGTTACACCATCAATAGCCATAATTTTATCAATATTTTCATAGTACACTTGACCCGTGTGTCCTTCTTCTCCAACTAAATTGACCATAATACCAGCAACTTTGCTTTCGGTGTTTCCTAAAGGTAAGTCTAAAATGGCACGGATATGATTTTCAAATTGAGAAGTATAACTGGCTTCAATACTATAATGCCCAGAATTATGAGGTCTTGGCGCTACTTCGTTTACCAATATTTCATCTGTTTCAGTTTGAAACATTTCTACTGCTAATAAACCCACATGATTAAAGGTTTCCGAAACTTTTAAAGCCACTTCTCTAGCTTTTTTAGCAACTGCTTCATGTATTCTTGCAGGACAAATCACATATTCCACCTGATTCGCTTCTGGATGAAATTCCATTTCAACCACAGGATATGTTTTTATTTCACCTGAAAAACTTCGGGCAACAATAACAGCCAATTCATTTTTGAAGGGTACTAAATCTTCAGCCAAACATTCAACATCGGGTAATTTCATCAAATCTAAAGCAGAACGACAAATTTTCACCCCATTGCCATCATAACCAAATTGGGCACTCTTCCAAACAAAAGGAAAATCCAATTCATCTTTGGCAATGCTTTCTCGTAAATCATCTAATCCTACAAAACGTAAATGTTTAGAGGTTGGGATTTGGTTCTTTACATATAAGTCTTTTTGCTTTCCTTTATTTTGAATTAAGCGGAGCGTTTTTGGAGAAGGAAAAATAGGTAGTCCTTCTTCTTCTAATTTGTCTAAAGCATCTAAATTAACATTTTCAATTTCGATAGTTAATAAATCTACTAGTTTTCCAAATTGATATACGGTATCAAAATCCATTAAGCTGCCGCGGTAGAAGTTATTACAACCGAAACGTGAAGGTGCTTCTTCGCTGGAATCTAAAACAAAAGTTTGAATGTCAAATTTTCGGGTGTCATATAGCATCATTTTTCCTAATTGACCACCGCCTAAAATACCTAGTTTAAAGTCTGATGAGAAATAATTCATTGTTGTGTGTGAACCCTTTTTTAGGTTTCTTTTTTTGTTGTTTGTAGTTAGTTGTGCAAAGATACTTAGACAATTACTATTACACAATTGCTTACTTATTAATTTTTTTTAAAACCTCTTTAGCAACGGCTTTGTAAGCAGCAGAGTGCAAACTGTAATCTTGCTCTAAAATAGTGCGCAATTCTTCTTTTATCCATGGTTGGTTTTTACTAAAATTATACAAAGCTCTTATAGCATAAGCTTTTGTAGCTACTTTTTCTTCTTGAATCAACCAATCTAAACAGGCTTCAACAAGCACTTGTTCTTGATTTTTTGTTACTACTATTGTGCTTTTTGAGATAAATAAGCAAATTTTTGAAATCGAACGTAAAGCAGAATCGTGTTGGTATAATTTAACTTTTTCAATAAAAGTAGCTAAATGCGGAACCAATAATGAGATGTTTTTTTCGAGAACAAGCTCTAAAGACCAACAGGCTTTAAAATGATTTTTGTTTTCAATATCAAATGCAAATAAAAAAAGTTCTTTAAGCGCTTCTGTACTAGATAAAGCTGCTTCGCAAAGTTCGTCTCTAGAATGTCTATGAGCAGTACTGTTTTCTATTTGTAAATAAAAGGAGGATTTCATTTGATAAAAATAGTAAAAAATATAAAAAAACATTTCAATTGGTAATGGTAAATACTGATTACTTTCTTAAATTTGTTCCTTCATTTTTAAAACTAAATCCTGTGATTCAACTACATGATAAACATTTTGAACCGTTCATTTCTTCAGATGAAATTGACTTTGCGATTCAAAATATGGCCAAACAAATGGATGACGATTTTTTTGACGAAATCCCTGTTTTTATTGGTGTTTTAAACGGTTCTTTCAAAGTTATTTCTGATTTAATGAAATACTATAGAGGTATGTGCGAAGTAAGTTTTGTAAAATTAGCTTCTTATGAAGGAACACAGTCTACCAATCAAGTAAAACAATTAATTGGGCTCAATGAAGATATAGAAGGAAAAACAGTTGTAATCGTTGAGGATATTGTTGATACAGGCAATACAGTTGAAGAATTGAAAGCCATTTTTAAAGAGAAAAAAGTAAAACATTTAAAGATTGCAACCTTATTTTTTAAACCAGAAGCTTACAAAAAAGACATCAAATTAGATTATGTAGGAATTCGTATTCCAGATCGCTTTATTGTTGGTTTTGGATTGGATTATGATGGTTTAGGAAGGAATTTACCCGATGTGTATCAATTAGCAAAAGAAAATATAAACACACAAATGATTAATATAGTTTTATTCGGAAAACCGGGGTCTGGAAAAGGAACCCAAGCTGATTTTTTAAAAGAAAAATACAATTTAGTACACCTTTCAACTGGAGATATTTTTAGATATAATATAAAAAATGATACCGATTTAGGCAGATTGGCTAAAACCTACATGGATAAAGGCGATTTAGTTCCTGATGCAGTAACCATTCAAATGTTACAAAGTGAAGTAGATAAAAATCCTCAAGCTAAAGGCTTTTTGTTTGATGGTTTTCCAAGAACTATCGCTCAAGCAGAAGCGTTAGATGCGTTTTTAAGTTTAAAGGGACAAGCAGTTACTGCTACAGTCGCTCTAGAAGCAGACGACGAAATTTTAGTGCAACGCTTATTAGAAAGAGGAAAAACTTCTGGTAGACCAGACGATCAAGATGAAGAAAAAATTAGAAATCGTTATGAGGAGTATAATCAAAAAACAGCTCCTTTAATGGACTATTATAAAGGACAAAATAAATTTATACCTGTTAATGGCATTGGGGAAATTGCTGAAGTTACAGAAAGGTTAAATGTTGTTTTAGATACATTAGTATAAATAAATTTAAAATTTAATAATTTAAAAGCTATGTTTTTTACATAATTAAAACATAGCTTTTTTTATAGATAGATATATGGAAATATTAATTGTTTTATTTTTGATACTTTTAAATGGCGTTTTTTCTATGTCTGAAATAGCTTTAATTTCTTCGAGAAAAAACCGCTTGGAAACTGCAGCTAAGAAAGGAAATAAGAATGCTAAAGTAGCACTAGATTTAGCTAATTCGCCTAATACATTCCTTTCAGCTGTACAAATAGGTATTACTCTTATAGGTATTTTAACAGGTATTTTTTCAGGGGATAAAATTACGGCTGATGTAGAAAATTTTGTAGCCTCTTTTTTATTTTTAAAACCTTATGCAGATACTATCGCTGTAGCAATAGTGGTGGTAATTTTAACTTTTTTCTCTTTAGTGCTAGGGGAGTTGTTACCTAAGCGTATCGGGTTGAATCATCCTGAAAGTATAGCGAAGATCGTAGCCGTTCCTATGCGATTCATGTCTTTGGTTACAAAACCATTTATTTGGCTATTAACTATTTCAACTGAATTTTTATTGAAAATATTACAAATTAAGCCTACTGCTGACGGAAAAGTAACGGAAGAAGAAATTAAAGCAATTATTAAAGAGGGTACCGAAGTTGGTGAAGTGCAAGAAATTGAGCAAGATATTGTTGAGAGAGTATTTCATATTGGTGATAGAAAAGTTAATTCTTTAATGACTCATAGAAATTATATCGTTTATTTGTCTTTAGACGATTCAAAAGAGCAAATCAAAGCTAAAATTATTGAAAACTTGCATTCTGTTTATCCAGTTTGTGAATCTAATCTAGATAATATCATAGGATTAGTAACTTTGAAGGATTTGTTTGCTACTATTGATAATTTTGATTTTGAATTAAAGAAGATTGTAAAAGAACCTTTGTATTTTATAGAATATACATCCGTTTATAAAGCTTTAGATAATTTTAAAAAATCAAAAAATCATGCTGCTTTTATTACTGATGAATATGCAGTTTTTCAAGGTGTTCTTTCTTTGAATGATATTTTAGAATCATTGGTTGGCGCTCCTTCAGATTTTGATGAAGATGAATTTAAATTACTTCCTTATGAAAATGGAAAATGGATTGTAGATGGAGGTTATTCTTTTCATGATTGTTTGAATTTCTTAGAAATGGAAGAATATTGGTTAGATTATGATGTAGCAACTGTAAGTGGATTTATTATAAAAGAATTAGGAACAATACCAAAAGTAGGACAAGCCTTTTTTTGGAACAAATTAAAGTTTGAAGTTGTTGAAATGAATGGACTTACAGTTGATAAAGTAGTTATCTCTTATCTAAAAGAAGAATAAATTTTCTACAGATACTAATATTTCAGGCTTTAAAAGAAGAACTAATCGTTTTTCAGATTTTTAATTTTAACTTTGCACAAAATTAAACTTAAATGCTTATACGAATAAAGTATTTAGAGTTAACAAATGTTTAAAATATTATGACAGAAGGGAATTTTGTAGATTACGTAAAAATATATTTGGCTTCGGGTAAAGGAGGAAAAGGATCTACACATTTGCATAGAGAAAAATTCATAGAAAAAGGAGGTCCAGATGGTGGTGATGGTGGGCGTGGTGGTCATGTGATTTTAGTAGGTAATAAAGGGCTTTGGACATTATTTCATCTGAAATTTTTACGACATGTGAAAGCTGGTCATGGAGGTGATGGAGGTAGTTCTAGAAGTACCGGTGCAGATGGTGAAGATAAAATAATTGAAGTGCCACTAGGAACCGTAATTAAAGATAAAGAAACTGGGGAAATTCTTTTTGAGATTACTGAACACGGTGAATCAAAAATAATTGCAAAAGGAGGTAAAGGTGGTTTAGGAAACTGGCATTTTAGAAGTGCTACCAATCAGACACCTCGTTATTCTCAACCAGGACTTCCAGGGGAAGAACTTGATGTAATTTTAGAATTAAAAGTTTTAGCCGATGTAGGTTTAGTGGGATTTCCAAATGCAGGTAAATCTACATTGTTATCTGTTTTAACTGCAGCAAAACCTAAAATTGCAGATTATCCTTTTACAACTTTGAAGCCTAATTTAGGAATTGTAGCTTATAGAGATTTTCAATCATTTGTCATTGCAGATATTCCTGGAATTATTGAAGGAGCAGCAGAAGGGAAAGGTCTAGGACATTATTTTTTAAGACATATTGAACGTAATTCAACGTTGCTTTTTCTAATTCCAGCTGATGCAACAGATATTAAAAAGGAATACGAAATCTTACTGGATGAATTGAGACGTTACAATCCCGAAATGTTAGATAAAGACAGATTGGTAGTTGTTTCTAAGTCAGATATGTTAGATGAAGAATTAAAATTAGAAATGAAAAAGCAATTAGATAACGAATTGAAAGAAATAAATTATATGTTTATATCTTCTGTCGCTCAACAAGGACTACAGGAGTTGAAAGATAAGTTGTGGAAAATGTTGAATAATAATCAAAATATTAATAGTTAAAAAATGAAATTAAAAATTTACTTTTTATTATGTGTTTCTATTTGCCAATTTGCAAATGCTCAAGTCAAAAGATGTGGTTCAGTAGAACAAATGCAGAAAATGATGTTTAATCCATTGATGAAACAAAAATATTTAAATCAAATAGAGAAATCTAATCAAGAATTATTGAGATTAGAAAATCATTCTCTAGCAAAAAACCCTCAAATAACATTACTTATACCTGTAGCTGTTCATTTTCCTTCAGAAAGCAATTCTAATAGAGCTTGTTTGGTTGCATTAGCTCAGAATCAAATCGATATTTTAAATAATGATTTCAATGGAACAAATTCCGATATTTCTGTTTGGAATAATACTACTGGTTCTTATTTTCCAGGTGTCAATAATGGTAGTATTGATGTTCAGTTCGTTTTAGCTACTCAAAATCATCCAACAGGTACAGATCCTAATTTAGTTAATGGTCAACCAGCTGTAACTATAGGTTATGATTTTGCTGCAAATAGTGATTGGAATGCTACATGGACAGGTTACTTAAATATAGTTGTAGATAACTTGTCAGGAGGAACGCTTGGTTATGCATATCTTGCTTCTGATCCTAATGATGGAGCTGCAATATTTATTAATTATTCAGCTTTTGCTTCTGGTTCAGGATGTGGTAATGTTGTTCCTAGTGCGCCTTATAATTTAGGGAGAACTTTAACTCATGAATTAGGACATTATTTAAACTTAATGCATATTTGGGGTGATGCTTTTTGTGGTGATGATTTTGTAGCCGATACACCTCTTCATAATGAAGACAATTATGGTTGTCCTTCTATTAATCATTTGTCTACTTGCAGCGGAACACCAAGGGAATTAACTATGAATTACATGGATTATACTAATGATAGCTGTATGTACATGTTTACTCAAGGTCAAGCAACTAGAATGCAAGCCCATTTGAATACTATAGCTTCAAATTTTAATCAAAATACATTAGGTTTAAATTCATTAGTGGCTACTGCTTTTTCTGTTTTTCCTAATCCTAATAATGGAAATTTTTCTATATCATTTGAAAATGGTATTACTAATTCTACAATAGTAGTATTTGATGTTACTGGAAGAAAAGTTTTTGAAAAAGAATTAACGGTTAACAGTGGGGAAATAATAGATGTAAAAATCGATAATGTAAATACTGGAATTTATTCAGTCGTAGTTAAAAATGACTCGCATTCATCTACTCAAAAAATAATTATTAAATAATCATTTAGTGGTATACATAATAAGAAAGGGAATGATTTTAAAATCATTCCCTTTCTTATTTATGAAGATGGATTTATTAGATTTTACCAATAATATCTTTTTTGTACTTATTTAAAAGCGCTTTAGTCATACCTAAGTTAGCTTTACTAGAATCTACAGCTAAGTAAATAAAATAATCCCCAGCTTCAGAAACATCAATAATGTGAATTTGCGATGTTAAATTTATCATTATATCTTCTATAGTTTGATTTAATCCTAAGGCTTTGATTGCGTTTAATTTAGCTTTAACAACTTCTAGGTTGTAAGCAGATGCTAATTCGGGATCAAAAGATGAGTCAGCAGATAAAGAAAAGTAAGACATACCACTTTTTACTTCCGTAATGCTTACTGCGATAAAACCTGAAACATTATTTTTTAAATCCTCTCCGAATTTGGTTAAGAAATCTGACATATGTAATTAAATTAATTGATTTTGAAATTTTCTAGAATTTTTAGTAAAAGACCTAATTTTGTTATGTCACTAGTAACGACCATTAAATATTGATTGCCATCTAATTTATTAGCTATTATTAAAAGTGATTGTGTTTTTATAATTACTTGTGTTAATGTCTTTTCATTTAGTTCTTCAACTAATCCTTGACACATATCCATAATAATATTAGACATGGCAGATAATGTTTGAGGCTTGTCAAGATTTGAACTGTCAATTAAAACGCCATTGGAATTAAATAGTAAAGCAGAGTCAATATTGTAATCTGTAAGTAGTTTTTCTAACATATTAGATTTTAAATGTTTAATTCCTACAAAGATAAGGTCTTTTTTTTATTAAATGTTAAAATGATTACAATTTTAATGTAATTAATGTTAATAATTTTGTAACTTTGTTTAAAATATAAGTCATGGAAAATCAAAAAGATATAGAAGTTTTGAGAGAATCTTTAAATTTAAAAATGGAAAAATTCAATAGAATTCGTTTTGGATATGAAGATATGGCCAAAGTTAGTGAGATAGTGGAAATAGAGGAAGAAATAGTTCTTACTCAACCTGATGTTTTTTCATTTGATAGTATAGCTAATGATATAGAGGAAGAAAAAGAATTAGTTGAAGTTGGAGGAGATTTTTATTCGCAGGATACCAATGAAAAGAAATCAGAATTTAAACCTGCAATGAACTTAACAAATTTAGGTACCAGTTATTTTGGTAGAAGAAGAAGATAGTAATTATAAAAAGAAACGAACTTAATTTAAGTTCGTTTCTTTTTATGATTTAATCTATTTTAGGTATTCTAAGTACTTGACCAGGATAAATTTTATCTGGATGATCTAACATAGGTTTGTTGGCTTCAAAAATAACATTGTATTTATTTGCATCACCATAATATTTTGCAGCAATCTTTGATAACCATTCTCCTTTTTCTACAGTATGAAATTGGGCTTCTGGTTTAGGTTCTGGAGCAATCACTTTCATTTGATTATCTACGGTATCCACTCCTTCAACATTTCCTATAGCAAGAACAATTCTTTCTGCATCTTCTTGTTCATCTACATCTCCTTCTACTATAACATCATCTCCTTTAAGGCTTATTTTAATAGTTTTGTATTTTAAACCTAATGCTTTTACATGTTCTAAAAGAGCACTTGCTTTTAAAACTGCTTTTTCTTCAACTGGAGCTTCTTCTTCTTTTTTTCCAAAGAGTTTAGCACCAGCATTTTTTACAAATGAAAATAATCCCATAATTTTTGTTTTTTTTTGTTATTACTCAAATATAATAAAAACAAAGGAATTTTTTTAATTGTTAAAATTATTATTTTACTATTTTTATTTGAGCAGTTTTTGAATGTGCGGAAAATTCAGGTGCATACATGCTCTGAACTGTAGCTACTCCATCATTAAAAAAACCAGAATTATTTACCCGTACATCGTATTCTAGGATATAAACCCCTTTGTTAATTTTGTCAAAGAAAAAATGGCTCGCTACATCTTTTGTGCTTTTATAGTAATACAAATCATTCAATCTTTCCTGTTTTGAAATTACATCTAGAGGTTCGAAACACGAAGCGCGTAAATCTTTTAAGTGAACAAATTCTAAGTCTTCAGTTGTAGTTATCTTTAATTTGATGGTTACTATATCTCCTATTTTTAAATTTTCTTTATCTAATGAATGCAGTACATTTCCGTCTGGTGTTTTGTCTTTTTTTAATAAAGATTTAGTAATTGATACGCTTTTTGAGTTACTTTCTACTATATTTTCAAGATTTTCAAAATACTGCCAATAAATACCGCCATATCCTGGGGTTTCAGATTTGTTTTCAATTTCAATTGAAGCCATTTCCGAAGTAATTTCATTTTCTTTCCAATTTAATTTTAAGTATCCAGTTTCTAACTCTTTTTCTTGTTCAGCTAATTTATTTTGTGCTATTTTTTTATTTCCAATTGTAAATGTAGTTTTATCTTTTACTGATGTCCAATCGTTCCCCTTTAATAATAAAGCATAAATGGCTTCGGAAGTAGCTTTAGTAGTATGCCAGTTTTTATTTTGTTTGTTTTTTAATAACCAAACTTTCATTAAATCGATTGATTTTTGATCGTTTGCTACTTCATGAAAAGCTTCAATAAGTAGCGCTTGAGTTTCTATCTGGGATTGATGCCAATACATACTTTTGGTATTGGAAATCCAATACATTCCTATTTCGTTGTTAAATGATGCAGATTCTTTTAAATGAACAATTATTTTTTTAGCCATTTCTAAATCGCTAAAACGACTAAAAATTAAGGAAAGTTGTGCTTTTTGGTATAATGAATAGGCAAGCCAATTCTTTTTTATCTGATCTAATTGTAATGTTATTGCAGTTTGTAATTTTGGAGAAAGTGGATAGTCTTTTACATAAAAACTTCTAGTGTATAAATAATGAATGTCTAGAAAAGAATTTGGATTACATGTTTTTTTTGAATTATCATATTGATTAATAAAGTTTTCATCTAAAAAGGGTAAAGATTTTGAAACAATTTCTTTAAATTTTGATTTTTCTGATGGTATTAAAGTATTTAAATGACCCATTCCGGATAAAATATGCTGTGTAATAAAAAAATTGACTTCACCACCATCAAACCATGAAAAGCCACCAGATGGCAGTAATTTTTCGTGTATTTTTTTAAGTATTTGTTCCTGATTACTTTGCAACATAACAGTGTCAAATAGATGAGCTAATTGTTTTCTTTTTTCATCCTCATTATCACCCTCAAAAAACCATGGTGTTTCACTTAATAAGATAGATTTCAATTCATCATTGATTTTTAGTTTATTATTTGTGTTTTTATTATTTCTATAATATTCAAATAAGGTTACTATTTTTGGATTTTTAAAAACGATTTCAGCAGCTAAAGCATTGGCATAATATCGAGCAAAAGTTTGCTCAGCACATTCATGTTCAAATTCCATTAGATAAGGGAGTGATTGTAAGGCAAACCATACTGGATTAGAAGTATATTCTAATGTAAGACAATGATTCTTAAGTGTTGGAGACGTGTTGTTTTTTAAGTTTTCTAAGAAGTATTCATTTTTACTTTTTTCTCTTATCCATAAAGGTATTGTTTCAGTGAGTAAAATTTTATTACTTAAAACAGGTAAGATATTTTCTTCTCCATCAGAAAAATTACCAGATTTTGCCATAATTTTATATTGCAAGCCTTTTAAGTTTTCTGGAATTGTAATAGTCCATGATACCGAAACACTTTCTTTAGGTTTACAAATGAAATTTCTGTTGTTTGGAAAATTATAGGATATACTATCTATTGGTTTACCGTTAACAGCATCAAACAATAAGAGCATTGCTATTCCTGTTTTAGTTTCATTCGTCATGTTGACAATTTTGGAAACTAATCTTATTGTATCTTTTTCTCTCACAAAACGTGGGAGATTAGGCATTACCATGAGATCTTTCTGAGAAACAATATCACTTTGAAAATAACCTGTTTCAAAATTTTTATTATGGCCTAATAAACGCAATTTCCATCGTGTTAATGATTCTGGTGTGGTAAAATCGAAGGTAATTTTTCCTTCTTTATCTGTTTTAAGTTGTGGGTAAAAGAAGGCAGTTTCATTAAAATTAGTTCGTGTTTTAACTTGAGTAACTTCTTTGAGCGCTTTTTTAGTAGTTATTACAATTGCACCACCACTAGCACGGTTACCATATAAAGCCGTTGCAGAAACATCTTTCAAAACAGTAAAATTGCCAATATCTCCAACTGTTAATTTTGAGAATTCTTCAAATGTTACTGGAGTACCATCTATTATATATAAAGGTTGTGAGCTCTCACCAATAGAATTATATCCTCTAATTATTACAGAAGTGTTCCCTTTTAAAGATTCTTGAACTTGTACACCTTGTACCATTCCACTTAAAATGCTAATAAATTTTGCGTCTTGAGGAATTGAATCTTGGATAACAGTTGTGGAAGTACTTGTTAAAGAAACAGATTTAGTTGTCCCATATCCTACTACGACTACACTTTCTAAAGATGATACATCATTTTCTAATGTTATGGAAATAATTTCATTTTTGCTTTTTACAGTGTAATAGGAATCAATCATGCTCACATAAGAGATGCTTATAATTTCATTTTCTTCAGCTTGAATACTAAAATTACCATCAAAATCACTTGTTGTGCCTCTATTAGTTCCTTGTACGATTATGTTGGCACCAGCTAATGGACCTAATGCATCATACACCGTTCCAGTAATTGTTTTAGCATTTTTAGGAACAGTAGCTAATGGCTGGATTGATTTTAAATATTTTTCTTTAATGTATTTGTCATCAGAATCGTTAAAATTAAAACCAAATGTCTTTAAATCAGGATTTTTGATATAATAGTTATAATATTTAAAGTATTGTTGAAACTTATTAAAATAGATATTTATTTTATTATAATTTTGAAACGATGGGTAGTCAGGAGAATTGTAATTAGAATAAAAATGCAAGTTAGTGTCCCAATCTCTTTGTAAGAACTGATCCAAAGAACTATCGTACATGCTTGCTAGAATTTCGGTTTCTAATTGCTGGTTTGCAATTTTAAAGGACCAACTTTCTTTACTGCCTGGTTCTATTTTATTACGAAGGCTTACAATTTCAAAATCTAATTTTTTAGCCATTTGCTCTTTAGAAACGGAATAAATTTTTGTAAAGATTTCATTATCATAATGAGTTGAAAAATGAAAATTAAAGTCTTCATTATTGAGATTTTGTTCTTTTTTTATTTTTAAAATGGCTTTATTATTTTTTAATTGTATACTTTGTTCGGTATTCAAATTTTTGCCTATGTATAATCGGGAGAAAATGTATAGATTTGGAATGACAGAATTAAATTCAAATTCAAAATAGTCATTTTGCGGATTTGTGATGTCTTTAAAGGTAAAAAGAACGCTTTCATCAAAAATATTTTTTCTTGATTTTAGTTCAAAATGATTTATTGTGGTAATCTCATTTCCATTATGATCAAATGCTTTAGCAATAACTTTATAACTTCCATCTTCTAATTCTTTAAGGAAATCAAGAGGTACGATTTTTTCGTTTTTAGTATCAAAAGGAATAGTTTTTATTGTTTTTTCATTTGTATTTAGTTGGTCATTATCGTAAGGTTCATAAGGGAATAATTCTCTAAATTCTTGCTCGCTAATTGTTTGCGTTTCAGGAAAGTTAAATTGCCTGTCTTTTAAAAACTTCTTTTTATCGATAAATGATAGATATAAATTTCCCTTAGCATCAATAGGGTAATTATTTAATGTTGTAGCTTCTATTTTTAGAGTGTTCATATCTTCTTTGTGAAGAATAAGATTGTTAAGGTTTAGTTGTAAATTCAACATTTTTTTTCCCACTTCAATGGTTTTTGAAGCAATTCGAGTTTCTCCATTTGTATCAATTACTTCGGCATTGATGGTGTACATTATTTTTTCTATTTGCTTTTGATTAATTATAGAATCGTTGGCAATAATTTTAACAATAAATTTTCCTTGAGCATCAGTCTCTAATGTTGCGATAGTATTTTTTCTTTTAGAATCAGGAGTGTATTCTTCTTTATATACATTTTTTTCTATAGTATAATTTACCTTAGCTTGAGTAAGATTGCTTCCTGCTAAAGTTTTTGCATGACCAATAATTTTTAATGTGTCTCCAATAGTATAATTTTCTTTGATGGTTTCAAAAACAACTTCAAATGTAGGACGTTTATATTCTTCTACTTGAAAATGAAAATTACTATCATAATCAAAATCTACTATATCCCAAAAAGAATGCTCCTCTTCTTTTTTATTGTAGTATTTTTTATCATTTTCATAATTATCTGGTTCATCCACAGTAAGAGTAAATTGTCCAGTTAGTATGTTTTTAGGAAGATCAAATTCACCTGTAAAGGAACCAAATTCATTTGTTTGTACTTCATATTCTTTTAAAGTATTATATTCAGAGTCTTCAATAGTGACTAATACTGTTACAAAAGGGACTACGCTTTTTTGCTTTTTCTTGTTTTGAATAAGTATGCCTTTATAATATACTTTTTGACCAGGACGATAAATGGCTCTATCAAAATAAACTTTTGCTTTTGCTTCAAATTCCTCATCCTCTTCTTCGTCTTCTTTTGAATTGGTTTCAGGATAAAACCAGCCTTTATTATAGGAACTTTGTAAGGTGTCTTTATGAGTAATAAAATAGATTGGTGAAGAAGGATTTTTGGAATTGTTTTTATCAAATTTCTTCTTTTTAAAACTGACTTTTCCTAAAACATCTGTTTTTTTAGTTTCTTCATTATTTTTAATAATTACGTTGTGAAGTGGTTGCCCTGTTTTTCTATCCGAGACATAAAAATAATCGTTTTTACTATCGCTATCGCTTATAAAAGCAATATTGGAAACGGTGAGAAAAGTATATTCATAATTTTTATTTTCAAGTTTTGAATTATTAGGTAGAATGACTAATAAATAATCACCAATAGGCATTGATTCTAATAAAATTTCTGTAGTATACTGAAAATACTTTTTTGGACTGGGTAATATTCTTTTAAAAGTACTTACAGGTTTATTTTTTGATATAAAATTGAAAACAATTGAGTCTTTAGTGTTTAAATCTTTTAGATTGTTAAAAGCTTTAGGAATTTTGAAATAATGTAAAGAAATAGTGTCTATATTTTTGTAATCTATAAATGCTCTTGAGGGTTCATTATTATAAAGAATACGTTTTGTTTCAATCTTTAATTCTTTTTCTAAAATATTATTTTTTAATCTTTCTGCTTCAGCTAAAGCATTGATGTTATTTTTTAAATGAAGAACAGAATCACAAATTTGAAGAATTTCCTCATAGTAGTTTTTTTCTGAATTTTTTCTGTTGATATTATATAAATAATTGGCTTTGTTTGTTTTAATCTCTTGTAACAAAAAGGAATCTTGAGTTGTTTTTTCTAATTTTTTTAAATTTTGAATATAAAATTCTTCATTGTGTAACAAGGAATGAATATAGTTTAATCGGTCAATATAAATTTCGGTTTTATTTTTGGACGAATTTTTCTCATATTCTTGAAGTAATATAAAAACTTTTTTAAAAGCTGAATTTGTTATTCTTTCCGTTGGTAAATCAATAAAAATTGGTGAAGGGGCATAAAGACTGGATAAGGTCTTATCGTCTAGAGATGTATTTTTAATAGTCCAATAATTAACATCTTTCTTAAAATAATCAAAGTTTTTATTCCATAAAAAATCATAAAGACTGTAGTTTTTTCCATCTATATCGGGAGAGATGATAAAAATATCTTTGTAATCTAAGATGTTTTTTTGTATTAAAATAGGAATATTTGTCAAGCTATAATCGTAATGATTTTGAATTTCTCTTTCTAATTTGTAAACACTCCAAAGTAAAAAATTGGCTTCATTATCATTTGTAACATCTGTTGTTTTATTAGTATTGTATCTGTTTTTGCTGAGGTATTCGTTTAAAAATGAAGCAAAGATATAATGATAAATTGCTTTTGAAGTTTCGTCTGCCGTTTCTAATTCTTTAGTTAAGTTTTCAATTATTTTTAATTGAGAATCTTCTTCTAATTGTTGAGTAAACTTAGAAATATAAAAAAATGTTTTAATTGTCTGGGTTGCATTTTCTTTTCTTTTCGCTTTTTTATAAATGTTTTGAACTTGTTCATAAGCACTCTTAATCTTTCCATCTAATTCATATTTATACACGGCTTGCCATTCCTTTTCAAATTCGATTTGGGCAGATAAATAGGAATTTAGAAAGAGCAACGTTAGAATAAAATATTTTTTCATAAAAGAGGTTTTTATGTTAGAGGATAAAAAAAGAATAAAGGTTGGGAATGTTTTTTAAAAATCACATTTCTTTCTTTATTTTTACATCAAAATCAAAAGAGTTTTCCTGCAATTTAATTAAAATTGTTTTTAAAAAAGGCCAATTATGAAAAGAATCTTTTTGCTATTTCTAATACTTATGAGTTTAGGATGCCAAAAAAAAGGAAGTATTCCAGAAGCTTCGTTTTATTATTGGAAAACTATTTTTAAATTGGATGATTTAGAAAAATCTATTTTAGAAAGCAATCATGTTAAGAGATTATATGTTCGATATTTTGATGTAAAGATGACTTATGGTAAACCGATGCCTGTTTCACCCATTGTTTTTAAGGATGCTGTTGTGTCTCAAGAAATAGTTCCTGTTGTTTTTATAAAAAATGAGGTATTCTTGTCTCCAATTGATACAGATGATTTGGTAACAAAAATGGTAGCATTAATCAATCAAATTAATAAGAAATATTCTTTAAAAAATAGTGAAATTCAAATTGATTGTGATTGGTCTTTACAAAGTAAAAGACAATATATGGATTTTATGGTTAAGTTAAAGAAAAAGTATGCAGGTATTCTTTCCGCAACCATAAGATTACATCAAATAAAATATTCATCCTTAACCGAAATTCCTCAAGTAGATTATGGTGTTTTAATGTTTTATAATATGGGTAAATTAGATGAAAATGAGGAAAATTCTATTTATAGTAAAAAAGTTGCAGCACAATATTTACCTTCGTTAAAAAAATATCCATTACCCTTAAAAGTAGCGTTGCCTATTTTTTCTTGGGTTATCCAATATAGAAATGGTAAAGTAGTTAATTTGATTTCAAAGAAAGATGTGAGCGAGCTAAAAGCTAAAAGTGTAAACACATCTAATCAAATAATAATTAAAGAAGATTTACTTTGGCAAGGCTATTTTTTTAAAAAGGCTGATGTGTTAAAAATAGAAGAAATAAATTTTACTAAACTAATGGAAATGACAAAATTATTGCATGATAATTTAGAAAAAAAGCCTAGTGAAATAATATATTACGATTTAGATAGTTATAATACAAACAAATTTACAAACGATGTTTTCTACAAAATTTTCAACGCTAATTTTTAGTACAGTTATTCTACTCGGGACTAGTATTTATTCGATATGTGGATGGGGAGAATGGGATTGGTATGAATCCAGTTCCAATTTTGCTCCTGAAGCCTATGTTACGGATGCATCCTATAAAAAACTATTCTATAGCATCAATATGTTTTATGGAGAAGAATCTTATGATGATGGTCATACTGAAAGATTTAATTCTTCTGTCGTTGAAGACTGGAGTATATTTTTAAAAAATAAAATGTCTGAAGAAGATATCACCTATTTTATACTAAATGAGGAATCATTGGGTCAGTTACTAGAGATAGAGAAAGACATTTTAAAAGGGAACAATTTATCTAAATGGAAATATGCTTTGAATGACGCTAAAGTAAAAGGCTTTTTCTTGTTTATGGCAAAAGCAAGAGCCTTAGAAGAATATTCCGCTCAAAAACCATCTTGGGATTACGAGGCTTCATTGGATAAAAAAATGCCTACAAGTTTTGCTAAAAATATTGAAACAATTTACGAAAAAGAAAAAGATCCCTTTTTAAAAAATAGGTATTGGTTTCTTGCTATGAAATCCTATTTTTACTCAGAAGATCCAAGTATGTGTATTTTGTTTTTTGATACTTCCGAAACAAAACAACCTAAAAACGAATTGTATTACAGAGCAATTGCATACACAGCAGGTGCAGAATACAAAATGAAAAATTATTCAAAATCAAATTATTTATATAGTAAAGTATTTAATAATTGTCCTTCGTTACGCACAGTGGCTACTTATTGTTTTCATCCTCAAAGCAATGAAGATTTTCAAAAAGCTTTATCCTTTACAAAAGATAATAAAGAAAAAGCCGCTTTATGGGCATTGTATGGTTATTATGCCGATTTAAATACAGCTATCAGTAAGATTTACGAAGTAGACCCAATGAGCCCGCATTTGGATTTCTTAGTAACTAGAGCAGTTAATATACAAGAGAATGATATTAATAGTTATCAATGGAATAATGTGGAAAGCAATGCAACTGCATTAATCTATTCAGATAAATTGGATGAAGATTTATATCGTTTAGTGGATAAAATTGCAAAAAAAGGGAATGTACAAACACCGCATTTATGGAATATAGTGTTAGCATATTTTGAAATATTAAAAGGAGAAAACGCAAAAGCAGAAAGTTATTTACAAAAAGCTTCTAAAACGATTCCCAATACAGAATTGGCTAAAAATCAATTGCGACTTTTTCAGGTTTTTAATAAAGTGAGTGCCACAAAAAAAATAGATAATAAAGCGGAACAAAATATTTTGCCAGATGTTGAATGGTTATTTTCTTTTAATGGTTCCAATGAATACCCAGCTGTTTTTAGAATTGAATTTTTAAAAAATTGGACAAAAGGATATTTGTCTAATTTATATAAAAAACAAGGAAATGCAGTTATGGCAGAATTGTTTTTAAGACAAGATGATTTTTATGATTCGAAAGATAAATTAGATAAGATGTTAGCATTTCAACTGAAACAATCATTTACTGCTTGGGAATCTTTTGCTAAAAAATTATATCCAATAACTTTAGAAAATATTTACGAATATCAAGCAATAAAGTATGCCTATCAAGAAAATATAACTAAGGCTATTTTAGAATTCGAAAAAACAAAAGAGGCAAAAAGCACCATACTATTAGGTAATCCATTCAACGGTAAAATTAAAGATTGTAATGATTGTGATCATGCTTCTTATCAAAAAACTAAGTATGATAAGATAACATTTGTAAAAAAGATGGAAGAAATGATAAATTATGTTAATAATGGGAAGGATGTTTATAATAATGCAATATTGTTAGGTAATGCTTTTTATAATATGTCTTATTATGGGAATGCCAGACTCTTTTATGATAATCCAATTTTAAATGAATATGGTAATTATATTAGAGATAAAAATGTAGAAATGCTTCTCAATAATAATTCTTCAAAAAAATACTATACTATAGCTTTGAAGAGTGCTGAAAATGATGAACAAAAAGCAAAAGCGACCTATTTGTTAACCAAAATAGAAAGAAATACATTTTATAAGAGTAGTGCATTTTTGCCTGATGAGGTGGATTTTATTAATTTTAATGGATTTAAAAATCTGAAGCAAAATTTCTCGCACACAAAATATTATAAGGAAGTTATCAATGAATGTGGTTATTTTAGAAAGGTTGTTGAAAATTAACGATACAAAATTGAAAAATAAATTATTCAAAAATCATTAATTTTGATAAAAAGATAGTATGTACAAGATTTTGTTTTTTTTCTTCCCTATTGTAATTCTTTCTCAAAATAATTTTGAAAAAGGACAAATATTGTTTAACCAGAAAAAATATAGTGAAGCAAATACATATTTTGAAAATCATTTAAAAACGAATCCAGAAGATTATAAAGCTATAGAATATTTAGGGGATATTGCGGGTTATTATAAAAAATGGGATGAAGCTATTGAGAAGTATAAACTCCTAAAAGAGAAGTTTTCAACCAATGCTAATTATCATTATAAATATGGAGGAGCTATGGGTATGAAAGCCAAAGAGAGTAGTAAGTTTAAAGCATTAGGAATGATTGATGAAATTGAGGAATCTTTTAAAACGGCCGCAAAATTAGATCCAAAACATACCGATACACGCTGGGCATTACTTATACTTTATTTAGAATTACCTGGTATATTAGGCGGAAGTGAAAAGAAATCTCAAAAATATGCAGATGAATTAATGACTATTTCTACTATTGATGGAATAATGGCTAAAGGTCATATAGAAGAATATTTTAAAAGATATACAACTGCAGAAAAGTTTTATATAAAAGGCGTAAATTTAACACATTCTAAGACCGCTTATCAACGGTTAATCAATCTTTATCAGAAAATGAAATTGCCACAAAAAGTTAAAGCTACACAATTAGAATCAGAAAAATATAATAAATAATTTAGATAGATGTTTGTAAGATTTATTCTTCTAACTTCTAACTTCTAACTTCTAAATTTAATGAACATACACTTTATAGCAATTGGCGGTGCAGCCATGCATAATTTAGCATTAGCTTTGCATGCTAAAGGTTATCAAATAACAGGAAGCGATGATGCTATTTTTGAACCTTCCAAATCGAGATTAAGCCGAAAAGGATTACTACCAAATGAATTGGGGTGGTTTCCAGAAAAAATCAAATCCGATATTGATGCGGTTATTTTAGGAATGCACGCAAAAGCAGACAATCCTGAATTGGTAAAGGCAAAAGAATTAGGTTTGAAAATTTATTCTTACCCTGAGTTTTTATATGAGCAATCTAAAAATAAAACTCGTGTAGTGATTGGAGGTTCTCATGGAAAAACAACCATTACCTCAATGATTTTACACGTTATGCATTTTCATGGTATAAAAGTGGATTATATGGTAGGGGCACAATTAGAAGGTTTTGACACCATGGTACACTTAACCGAGGAAAACGATTTTATAGTTTTAGAAGGAGACGAATATTTGTCTTCACCGTTGGATTTAAGACCTAAATTTCATTTGTATCAACCAAATATAGCTTTGTTATCTGGTATTGCATGGGATCATATTAATGTATTTCCAACATTTGAATACTATGTGGACCAATTTAAAATTTTTACTAGTCAGATTACCAATGGAGGAATTTTGGTGTATAATGAAGAAGATGAAACAGTAAGACAAGTTGCTGAAGAAGCACAAAATCCTATTCGTAAAATTCCATATCAAACGCCAAATTATTCAGTTGAAAATGGTATAACATTATTAGAAACTCCAGAAGGATTAATGCCTATAGAAGTTTTTGGAGCGCATAATTTAAGTAATTTAGCTGGAGCAAAATGGATTTGCCAATGTATGGGAGTAGATGAAGCCGATTTCTATGAAGCTATTGCTACCTTTAAAGGAGCGAGTAAACGATTAGAAAAAATTGCTGAAAGTAGTAATAAGGTAGCTTATAAAGATTTTGCGCATTCGCCTAGTAAAGTAGCTGCAACTACTAAAGCTGTTAAAAGCCAATATTCTGATAGAAAGCTAATTGCTTGTTTAGAATTACACACATACAGCAGTTTAAATGCTACTTTCTTAAAAGAATATGAAGGAGCATTAGACAGTGCAGATGTGGCAGTTGTTTTTTATTCACCAGATGCAGTTAAAATTAAAAAATTGGAAGAAGTTACTTACGATCAAATTGCGAATTCATTTAATAGAAAAGATTTAATAATTTATACCAATCCTACTGAGTTTAAAGATTTTCTTTTTTCTCAAAACTTAACAAATACTGCTTTACTATTAATGAGTTCTGGAAATTATGGTGGACTGAATTTTGATGAGGTGAAAGAATTGATTCATTAGTCTATTTGCCAATTTTAGATGTGTTGATTCAAATTGGTAATTAACACATTTTTAATTAGTATATTATTTTTCATATGTAAAATGTCCTACAATTGTATAGCTAAACAAACAATCTTGTAGCACTTGACCACCACCTACATTATGAACTATCATAGGACGTTTCCCATCTGTCGATTTTAAATGGGTTACAATACCTATATGAGGTAATTTATCTCCTATCATCCATGTTACTAGATCACCTGTTTTATAGTCTTTTGGGTTTTGGCTAATAGCCAATTTTTTACCTTTTCTTTCAAAAAAAACTTCTAAATTAGGTACGCGTCGATGATCAATATTCTTATCGGTTGTTTTTAATCCCCAAATTTTAGGGTATTTAGAAAAGTTAACTTTCATGTCTTCATGAACTTCTTTTTGTAAATCGATATTTAATTTTCTGTAAGCACGAATTATAACATCAGTACAAACACCAGTTTTAGGTGAAACATCTCCGTTTGGATATTTTAAAGTGACATAAGAAGGAGTATAAACTACCTCTGGATCAATGATAGAAATAGCGGCTTGAGATAGTTTTTCAGCAAAAGAAAGTGAAGTCTGTTGAAAATTTTCATTTAATGTTACAATTTTAGACTTAGTGGTAAGCAAAGGTTGAGATTGTTGTTTTTTTTGACAAGAAAAGCAACAAAAAAGTAGGAATAAAAATAGGTTTTTCATATACAATTATTTTTATACAAACGAAATTTTCTATTTAAAAGTATAAAAAAAGACCAATCATCGATTGGTCTTTTCAATTACTAATTAGATTATCCTTCTATAAATTCACTAAAAGTCTTTAATTTATAATTTGGATTTAAACTTTTGTTTTTTTCTAAAATTTTCGGAAAAACATTCTTTTCTAATTTTTTAAATTCTATTTCCGCTTTATTAAATAAATCGAGTACCGATTCAATGTTGGCTTTTTGAGAAGGTGAAGGAGCATCATATTGGGATGCAATAGATGCATATATAGTACCTAATTTTTCTCTTAACTGTTTTTCAGCAGAACCCACATAGTTGTCTCCTGTAGTAATTACTAAAGTGTTTTTTAGGCTATTTAATTGAGAATCATATTTTGTAGCCACTTTTTTATATCCTTTATCTTTTTCAGCTAGCGAACTATTGAGTTGTAGTATTTCATCAATTTGGTAGACCATATATGCTAAATCTTGAACTTTATCGAAAAGCAATTGAGTCGTTTTTCTTTGCTCTTGTCTTGAAGCCAAAGAAATTGGACTTTTTGGGTCGTTTTGTACTTCAAATTCATGAACGTATTTTTCTTTGCCTTTTGTTAAAACAGCTTTATAGGTGCCTTCTGGTACTAATGGAGTGGTAAAACCGCTATAGTCTAATGTTTTTCCTGCTGCTACTTTAGGTCCTTTTTCATTAAAATTCCAAGTTACAATATTGATTCCTTTTTGGTTACTCACTGGAAGTGATACTATTTTATTTCCTTCTTTATCTTGAATTTCCATTTCTAATTTCCCAAATGTATTTCTCTTTTTAAGGTAATATACAATTTGTGCAGCTGTGCTAGGGTTGGGGCCAACAAATTCTAGTTCTGTAGCAGTACCCCCAAAAGAAGATTTTTCTATTTTTACAAATGGTCTGCTTTTAAAGAAATGAACATCAGTTGTAATGACTTCATTCGTAATTTGCCTTAAAATATCAATGTTATCTAAAATAATGATACCTCTTCCATGTGTTGCCATCACTAAGTCATTTGTTTTTTTATGTAAATCCAAATGCATTACTGAAACTGAAGGTATATTGTTTTCAAATTTTGACCAATTTTTACCACCATCAATTGTTATATATAAGCCTTTTTCGGTTCCTAAAAACAATAGGTTTTCATTGATGTAATCTTCTTGAATACAACGAGCAAATCCGTCAATTTCATTGGTAACAATAGATGTCCAAGTGGTGCCAAAGTCGGTTGTTTTGTAAACATATGTTGCACCATCATTATTGGTATGACCATCAAAAACAGCATATGCACTGCCTTCTTTGAAATTACTTGTTTCTATATGATAGCACCATGTGTTTTTTGGTAAACCAATAAAATTAGAAGTTACATTTTTCCAAGTTTTACCGCCATCTTGCGTTACTTGAACATTGCCATCGTCTGCACCTACCCAAATAATATTTTTATTCAACGGTGATTCAGCAATTGTAAATAAAGTGCAATGATTTTCGGCTCCTGAATTGTCTTTAGATAAACCTCCTGAATTTTCTTGGTTGAGCTTACTTTTATCATTTGTAGTTAAGTCTGGTGAAATGATTTTCCAACTCGCTCCCATATCATCAGAAACATGTAAAAACTGACTTCCTGCATAAATACGGTCTTCATTATGTAAACTCGTTAGGATAGGGGCGTTCCAATTGAATCGTAATTTTTCAACTCCTTTTTCTTGTAAAGGCTGAATGGTTTTTAATTCTTTAGTTTGGGTATTGTAACGCCAAATGTTTTCAGCCCCTTGCATCTCACTGTAAATGATGTCTTTAGTAGGATGTTTTAATACACGGAAACCATCACCAAATCCTACTCTTTCCCAGTCTTTTGCTTCAATACCACCCTCACTTTGACTTGGGCCATACCAAGAACCATTGTCTTGAAGACCACCATAAATGTTATAAGGTTCTTTGTTGTCTAAAGTAATATGATAATATTGTGAAATGGGTAAATTACTAACAATTTCTAAAGTACTACCGTTATTCCAACTTCTATATAGACCTCCATCTGTACCAACATAAATTCTGCTAGGATCATAAGGGTCAATTACAATGTCATGAATATCAGAATGCATGCTTCCTAAATCTTTGAAAGTCTTTCCTCCATCTCTAGATATGGAACCACTTAATCCTGCTTTGTATACAATATCTGGATTTTTTGGGTCAACAGTAATTCTTGAAAAATAAAAAGGGCGCACAACTAATCCAAAGTCATTATTTAAGTGTTTCCAAGTTTGACCAGCATCCTCTGATTTATATAATCCTTTTTCCGTATCTTTTTCACATTCGATAACTGCATACAAGATAGAAGTACTAGAAGGAGCTACAGCAATTGCAATTCTTCCTAATTGACCTGATGGGAAGCCGTTATGGATTTTATTCCAAGTTTTACCTCCATCTATAGTTTTGAATAATGCAGAAGCCATTCCGCCTGAATTAAAAGACCAAGCTGTTCTTCTAAACTCCCAAAAACTAGCATACATGATATCGGGATTTGCTGGGTCAAGTACTAAATCTGAGCAACCAGTTTTTGCGTTGATATAAAATTGTTTGTTCCAAGTTTTACCACCATCTGTAGAATTGTAAATACCTCTTTCTTCACTATCACCCCATAGCGCACCCAGTACGCCAACCCAAATGTTGTTTGAATTTCTTGGGTCAACAATTATAGATGATATGCGTTCCGATTTAGGTAATCCCATATTAGTCCAATTCAAACCACCATCGGTAGATTTGTAAATACCATCCCCAACAGAAACACTATTTCTAGTCCATGTTTCTCCTGTTCCAACCCATAAAACGTTGTCTGGATTATTTGGGTCAAATGTGACAGCACCAATAGATTGAATGTGTTTGTCAAAAAGAGAAACAAAAGAAGCGCCTCCATCTGAACTTTTCCAAACGCCACCTCCAGCTGCACCTAGTAATAAAACCTGATTGTTTTTTGGATGGAGCGCAAGATCAGATACTCTTCCGCTCATGATTGCCGGTCCAATTTGTCGTGCTTTTAAATCTCCAAATAACTCTTTTCCTTTAAGTGAAATTTCTTGCGCTTGAATTGAAAAGCAAGAAAGAGTAATGGCTGTTAAAATAAAATAATATTTTTTCATGCTTATTCAGTTGGCATTTCAAAAACTTTAGTATCCACTGTTGGGTTAATTTCTATTTTTTTAACTACCATAGCTTGTCCACCTTGGTTAATACTAAATGGGAAGTACATCCCATCAACTTCTTGATAATCTCCCATGGTACTTTTCGACATTTGCCCTTTCATTGGTCCTTGTTGAATTTCAGTTTCTGTCAGGATAGGAACGTAGTTTTCAGTTTCAAAATAGTAGAAGGTAACATTATCAACCATTTTACCGTCTACTTTTACTGGTTTTTTTGTCAATTTTATTTTGAAGCATTCTGTTCCTTCTTTGGTTTCCTTTCCTAGCATTTCAACAGTATATCCTTTTGCTTTATAATTTAAAAATGGATCTGGAAAATCAGCGATTTGTGACAACATATTTTCTGAAGTTTCTGAATCCATTTCTTCTGCTTTCATAGTCATGAAGTTTGTTGACCAGCCTTTTTTGCCATCAAATGCTAACTGTGTGATGTCTTTACCTTGAAAATTAATTTTCACATACATTTTTCCGGCTTTATTGTTGAATACTTCAACTGGTATTTCTATACCATTATAATTGGTAACCATATTCATTTTAAATCCATCAATTTTTCCAAATTTATCTTTTCCACCAATGTTCTTAAAATAGTTATCAATTACTTCATCTGCTGTTTGTGCATTTGATAATAGGGTAGACACAAATAAGAAGCTTACAAATAGTACTTTTTGAATAGTTTTCATATTTTATTGTTTTTATATTATTAATTAGTTTGTATTCGTACTTTCTTGTTACATTTTTTATTGTTTTTTTTGACTTTATAAAAAAAATAAATTTAATTTGTTGTTATAAACGCCAAATAAAATATGTACACACCAATTAATCAATGGGCTGAAGACGATCGCCCAAGGGAGAAATTTTTGCTTAAAGGTAGAAGTGCCTTATCTGATTCGGAGCTCCTAGCTATCTTAATAGGTTCGGGCTCCAAAAATGAAAGTGCTGTTCAATTATGTCAGCGCATTCTCAACTCAACACAAAATAATCTTACTCTTTTAGGAAAACTTTCCATTTCTCAATTAACTCAGTTTAAAGGAATAGGGGAAGCAAAAGCTATTGCTATTGCAGCTGCTTTAGAATTAGGTAGAAGGAGAAGAGTGGAAGAAACAGTTTTAGTGTCAAAAATAACCTCTAGTAAAGCTGTGTTTGAATTGATGCAACCCATAATTGGTGAGCTAGCACATGAAGAATTTTGGGTTATCTATTTAAATAATGCAAACAAAATAATACAGAAAGCACAGATTAGTAAAGGAGGTTTGACAGGAACTGTGGTAGATTTTAGGATTGTTTTTAAATTAGCATTTGAATATAATGCCACTGCAATAATATTATCTCATAACCATCCTTCAGGTAAGTTACAAGCAAGTCAAGCAGATATACAGTTGACAAAAAATATGCAGCAAGCAGGAAAAAGTCTGGATATTCAAATTTTAGATCATATCATTGTTACTGAAAAAAGTTATTTTAGTTTTGCAGATGAAGGAATTTTGTAATGATTTTTTGTACGTACAATTTTTTAGAGTTATTGTATTAATTTAAAATTTATTGAAGAACATTATGAAGTTCCGTAGTTTATTATTTTTTCTTTTCGTTTTTAAAAGCTTTGCTCAAGCTGATGCATTAAAAGCAATTGGTTTTGAAAAAATGGAGTTAAGATTAAAGTCTGATACAATTGTTTTTATAAAATCAATAAATAAAGAAAACAAACCGAAACCTGTCATTTTGTTTTTACAAGGTTCTTTGCCTTTGCCAATTGTTTTTAAAGATGAAGAAGGTATTTTTGTTTCTTTGCCTTTCAAAACAACTGATTATTTATCCAAGTATAATTTAATATTCATTTCTCGAAAAGGTATTCCATTTATTGGTGACTTTCAAGAACATTCAAGAGGTTATAAAGATAATAATGGGCATATCCCTATAGAATATATAAAAAATAATAATTTAACCTATAGGAGTAATCAGGCAAATGAAGTTATTAATTTTTTATACAAACAAAAATGGGTTGATAAAAAATCAATCTACCTTGTTGGGCATTCAGAAGGTTATCGTGTAGCGGCAAATGTAGCTAATAAAAATAAAAAAATAGCTAAATTAGTGTGTTTGTCAGCGGATCCTTTTAATAGAACGGCTGAGGAAATTTTGAAAATGAGAATAGAAAGTTTTGAAATAAATAACGATTCATTAAGTCAACATACTATTGAAAATCTTATAACTGATTATTTAAATATTAACAATATTGCTGAATATAAAAAAGATTTTGAATTGTACATTTGGGCTAGTTACGATGAGAAATTAGTTTATGAAATTTTTAAAGAAATTAAAATACCTATTCTTGTTGCATATGGAACTAATGATTTAGTAGCTGTTCATAATGATTTGCTTCCTTTTATATTTAAGGGGAAAAAGGATTTTTTTGTAAGAGCATACCCAGATTATGATCATAATTTTTTTAAAAATGAATATGATAAAGAGGGCGTTTTTTTAGAAAAAAGTTATAATTGGGATCTTGTTTTCTCTGATGTAGTAAAATGGTTAGAAAAAATCGAAAGAAAATAAATAACACTAAAATTTGTTTTTTAAGACATTTGTCGTAATTTTACAGACAAATGACGTAAGTATGACAAAGTTAGTTGCAAATTCAGATGTAAAAATAGATAAGGCAGTTAGGATGTATGTTTCAAAAGTGGAAAAAGAATCGGATTTAACAGTAGTAGATAAAAATATTACCTATAAAAAATTCTTGTCTAATCGCATGTTGATTGTGCATTCTATCAGAAGAGGGTTGCCTTATGAGATTTATGATTTAATTAAAGAGCGCACACCATTTAATGAAGAAGATTGGGCTAAATTTTTAGGTGTATCATTACGAACGTTACAACGCAATAAGACTAAAAAGGATTTTGTGTTTGATCCTATTCCTACCGAAAAAATATTGGAATTAGCTGAAGTTACTGCTTTGGGAAAAGAAGTTTTTGATAGTAAAGAACAGTTTTATCTTTGGTTGAATACTCCAAACTTTGCCTTAGGTAATCTACAGCCTTTTGAGTTATTGAAAGATTCCTATGGAAAGGAGATGGTAATGAATGAATTGAATAAAATTCAATATGGAATATTTATCTGATGGAAGTCTTTCGTTTAGCTAATAAAAAATATCCAATTGAGCTTTCTGGAGTAGGAGCTTCTATTACAGGTGCTAGATGGAATTCAAAAGGAATAGAGGTTGTTTACACTGCACAGAGTAGGGCTTTAGCTATGGCAGAGGTAGTGGTTCATGTTACTTTGGCCACTTTGCCATCTGGTTTTGTAATGCTTACAGTTTTTATTCCCGATGATATTGCTATTGAAACGATAGATGTGAAAAAATTACCTGTAGGTTGGAATAGTTTCCCAGAATTAATTGATACACAAAAAATTGGTAATGATTTTTTAAGGAGTAAGAAAAATGCTGTTTTAAAAGTACCTTCAGCAGTGGTCCAAGGAGATTATAATTATTTACTAAACCCTTTTCATGACGATTTTAAGAGGATAAAAATTATTCAACAAGAAGATTTCCCTTTTGATAAGCGAATTTTTAAATAAATCTATTCGTTACATTTGTCACAGATGCCAGATATTAGAATTTGAATATCAGTAGTCTCAAAATTTTTTGGAAGCTTTATTTCTGGTGTAACATTTTCTAAACAAGTGGTTTTATTGCATTTTAAACACGAGAAATGAACATGATTATGAGAATGTGTTTCTTTTTCATGTGTGCAAGTTTGACAAAGAGCATATTGAATTCCTCCTTCAAGATTAACAACTTTGTGTAGCTTGCCTTCTTCTACTAAAAAATCTAAGGCTCTGTAAATTGTCACTCGATCGACTTCATTATTAAAAAAATCTTGAAATTCCTTGTGCGTTAGAGCTGTTTTTTTTTCTTTTAGTAAGTTTATAATTTTTTCTCTTGTTAGAGATTTTCTACTTTTTCTTGTTTTTTTGTCCAAAATAGTAACTTTTATTATATATTTGCAACATTGTTGCGTTTAAATAAAATTTTTATATGAAAAACTATGTAAAATTGTTAGACTGGATTGGTATATCA
Source organism: Flavobacterium sp. 9AF (assembly GCF_902506265.1). GTDB lineage: Bacteria > Bacteroidota > Bacteroidia > Flavobacteriales > Flavobacteriaceae > Flavobacterium. The sequence continues at coordinate 2,267,199 of NZ_LR733556.1, forward strand.
AGTGCTACTCTATGTTTAATACATTGCTTACTATTTCCTTTATTGACATTCATTCCTATAGGTTTAACTCATAATCACTTTGTTGATTTTGTATTTGCGTCTATTGGATTATTTGTTGTCATAAAAATAGTTAGAACGAATACACAAAATTACGTGAAACTTATTTTAATTGCATCAATTACGCTTATTTTTTTTAGTATCATATATTCATTACTTACAGATTTTCATACTAATATATTGTATTTTGGAGGAGTAGGTATGGTTTTGGGGCATATTTTGAATTTCAAATTTCATAAGCATAATTAGAAAACTATTTGGCTTCTTGTGGTATAATTTATTAATGTTAAGGTTATTAATTAAATTTTATAAACTGCAGAAGCCTTTTTTTAAAAATATTAAGAAATTCTTCTTTTCAAATTACTATCTTGCAACACATTAAAATTAGCATATCAAATTATGATAAGCACAAAAGATATTACATTTTCATATTCTAAAGAGCAAACTTTTATATTGCCTGATTTACATTGTGATGCTGGAAGCACAATATTAATTACTGGTGATTCTGGTAAAGGAAAAACAACTTATTTACATCTTTTAGGAGGATTGTTAAGACCTGCAACGGGCTCAATCGTAATAAATGATGTCGATATAGTTTCTTTATCAGAAAGTAAAAATGATTCATTCAGAGGTAAAAATATTGGTATTGTTTTTCAGAAATCTTATTTCGTATCGGCTTTGACCGTTTTAGAAAATTTAGAAATGGCCAGTTGGTTAGTTACAGGTAAAAAAAATTCATCAAGAGCGAAGAGACTTTTAGAACAATTAGGGATAATTAGTCATGAAAATAAATTGCCAAATCAATTGAGTATTGGTCAACAACAAAGAGTTTCTATAGCACGAGCTTTGATGAATGAGCCTAGAGTTTTATTAGCGGATGAACCTACTTCAAGTTTAGATGATAAAAATGCTGAAAAAGTAATCGAGTTATTAACGACTTTGTCAAAAGAATACAAAGCCGCATTAATAATTGTTACTCATGATAGTCGTGTTAAAGAAAAATTTATTAACCGAATAACTCTAGTGTAATATGATAGTAAAATTAGCTTGGAAAAATATTTGGTACAAACCTTTAAATACTATTTTAAGTATTATTTTATTAACTGCCAGTGTTGCTATAATTACAGTTTTGGTGTTGTTAGAAAAACAGTTCGAAGAAAAATTTAATTCAAATATTGATGGTGTAGATTTAGTTCTTGGAGCTCAAGGTAGTCCATTACAATTAATTTTATCTTCAGTTTATCAAATTGATGCTCCTACAGGAAATATTAATTATGATTCTGCTAAAGTTTGGATGCAACATCCATTTGTTAAAAAAGCAATTCCGTTAGCTTTTGGAGATAATTATAAAGGATATAAAATTGTGGGTACTACACCAGATTATTTAGAGAAATATGGTGCCAAAGTTGTTCAAGGAAATATTTTTAAAAAGAATTTCGAAGTGGTTTTGGGCGGTGAGTTGGCTAAAAAAATGAATCTTAAGATAGGAGATGATTTTTATGGTTCTCATGGTGATGCAGCAGAAGGAGAAGTTCATGAAGATTATGCTTACAAAGTGGTTGGTATAACAGCTATAACTGGAAAAGTAGTTGATAATCTTATTCTGTGTACAATTCCGAGTGTTTGGCAAATGCATGATAACCATGAAGAGGAGCATCATGAACAAGAAAGCCATAATCCAGAACACGGTGAAGAAGGACATGTTCACGAAGAAGGAGATGAACATTATCAACATGAACACGATCATGATGAGCATAATCATGATGAAAAAGAACATGATGAGGAAGAAATGACTTTGGATACTAAAAATATGGAAATTACAGCAGTTTTGTTGCAGTTTAGAAATAAAATGGGAATAGTTACTTGGCCAAGAATTATTGCGCAAAATACAAAAATGCAAGTGGTTTCTCCAGCAATAGAAGTAAATAGATTAGTATCAATGTTTGGTATAGGTATTGATGCTTTGCGTTATTTAGCTTATGGAATTATGTTGATTTCTGGAATTTCAATATTTATAGCTTTGTTTAATACATTGAAAGAACGAAAAAATGAATTTGCTTTATTGAGAGTAAATGGAGCTAAAAGATTACAATTATTAAGTTTGGTAATACTAGAAAGTCTTTTACTTTGTATTGTAGGTTTTATTTTTGGTACGGTTTTGGGTAGAGTAGGACTATGGTATATTTCAACATCTGCCGAAAAAGATTTTAAATTTAGTTTTAATCCATATGAATTTATTTGGGATAAAGAAGGGGTGTTATTTTTGTTAACTATTTTTGTTGGGATTATAGCTGCGTTATTGCCCGCTTTAAAAGCATATCAATTAAATATTTCAAAAACATTAGCCAATGCATAATTATATTAAGTTTTCAATAGCTGGATTCGTTTTAATAGCTTTATTTAGTTTTAATACAAAGAAAAATGAAGCGTCATTTTATAAAAAAGAAAAAGTAGTTTTTACAGATACTTTAACTTGGAGTTTATTAGGGAAAATAGATTATCTCAAAAAAGCAGATAAAGTTTACGGAGAGATAATGTTTCCTGTTGTTAATCCAAAATTAAAATCTTTACAAGGTAAAGAAGTTACTATAAGCGGCTTTATTATTCCTATAGACAATAAAAATTATGCTATAAGTAAAAATGTTTTTGCCGCCTGTTTCTTTTGTGGAAAATCTGGTCCAGAAACATTAATGGGAATCCAATTCAAAGGAGATTTGCCAAAATTAAAAACAGATCAGTTTGTAACTTTAAAGGGAAAATTTAGATATAATGATAGTGATGTAGAAGATTGGATCTATCATATTGAAAATGCAGTAATTACTGCTGGAAATTAATGAAGCCCATAAGGGCTTTTTTTAATTTTAATGTAATAAGGATAGTAATTTGTGATGTATTAAATTTAAAATAAGAATGGTTTATAAAAACAAAAAACATATTTTCTTTGATTTAGATCATACGCTTTGGGATTTTGATAAGAATTCTGAGGTTGCTTTTGAGATTATTTTTAAAACGTATAATTTTGATTTTTCTGTAACTGATTTTTTACATCATTATGTACCTAAAAATCAGTATTATTGGTCGCTTTATCAAGTGAATAAAATTTCTCAGGAAGAGTTAAGATTTAAAAGGTTAAATGATGTTTTTGAAATCCTAAATAAACCCATAACAAAAGATTTGGTGCATCAAATTTCTGATGATTATATTGAATTATTACCCAATAGCAATTATCTTTTTGATGGCGCTATAGATATTTTGGAATATCTAAAACACAAATATCAGTTGCATATTGTTACCAATGGTTTTCATTTGGTTCAGGATAAAAAAATGAAGAATTCCAATATTTTTCATTATTTTAGTACAATTACAAATTCTGAAATAGCGGGTGTTAAAAAACCTAATCCTACCATATTTCAATATGCTTTAAATTTAGCAAAAGCTAAAAAAGAAGACTGTATTATGATAGGAGATAGCCTTGAAGCTGATGTTGAAGGGGCTTTAAATTTTGGTATAGACGCTATTTTTTTTAATGACAAGAAAATAGAGATAAATAAAAACATTCCTCAAATAAATCATTTAATCGAACTAAAAAAAATTTTATAAAATGAAAAAAATAGTATTAATCATTTGCTTCTTTTTAAGTATAGCTGTTCATTCTCAAGAAAAGTATAAATATGTTATTGTGCCTAAACAATTTTCTTTTTTTAATGAACCTAATAAATTTAATTTAAATAGTTTAACCAAATCTTTTTTTGAATCGGAAGGATTTACTGTTTTTTTTGAAGGAGACGATTTACCCGATATTTTAGTTAGAGATAGATGTAATGCATTATATGCAGATGCTATTGAAAATAATTCAATGTTTGCTACAAAGATTGTTATTCAAGTAAAAGATTGTCAAAATAAGATTCTTTTGAATAGTTTAGAAGCGGTAAGTAGAGAGAAGAGTCTTGAAAAAGCCTATGTGCAAGTTTTTAGAGAAGCATTAACCTCTTTGAAAGGGAAAATTGATTTTGAGTCTAGGTTTTCTACTCCAGTTACTACAAATTCAAATGAAACAATTGCAATAAGTGAGGCCAAAGTGCTTTCAAATAATGTGGTTGCAATTACTCAAGAAACAAGCAATAAAAATTTATTATTTGCCTTGCCTACAGAAAATGGCTTTAAACTAGTGAATGCAGTCCCTAATGTTATTTTTGAACTTCAAAAAACAACTATTTCCGATCTTTATTTGGCTGAAAGAGGCATGTTAGACAATGGGATTTTTTATAAAAAAGGAGAAAAATATTTTTATGAATATTACAAAAAAGGAAAGTTAATCATTGAAAATGTTGAGGTTAAGTTTTAGAAATAATTAAGAGGTTGTCCAAAAAGTCTACAAAGGTATCATTCTGTATTTATTTGACTTCGTTGAGTCTTCAATTTCAGAATTTTGAAATGTTGATTATTAGTTTAATTTAGAATCTGAAACAAGTTCAGATTGACAAAAATCATTATTTTTTGGACCACTTTTTTGTTTAATTTTTTTAATATCTATATTTATCTTTCCATCTGTTTTTTAAGAAAGCCCTCAGTTCTTTCTCACGTGCGTTATCACCTGGTTCGAAAAATTTAGTTTCACTTAATGCTGTAGGTAAAAATTCTTGTTCAGCAAAGTTATTAGGAAAATCATGTGAGTATTTATATTCTTCTCCATAGCCTAATTCTTTCATTAATTTTGTCGGCGCATTTCTTAAGTGTAAAGGAACAGATAGATCACCCGTTTGTTTTACCACTTGTTGCGATTTGTTTATAGCCATATAACTGGCATTACTTTTTGCAGATGAAGCTAAATAAATGGCACATTGACTTAATATTATTCTGCTTTCTGGATAACCAATTGTAGTTACAGCTTGAAATGTATTGTTTGCCATTATTAATGCTGTAGGATTTGCATTACCAATGTCTTCACTTGCTAAAATGAGCATCCTACGAGCAATGAATTTAACATCTTCACCGCCTTCAATCATTCTGGCTAACCAATATATTGCTCCATTTGGGTCACTACCTCGTATCGATTTAATAAATGCAGATACAATATCATAATGTTGTTCTCCAGTTTTATCGTACAATACCGTGTTTTTCTGTACTAAATGAGTTACTCTTTCATTAGTTATCTCTATGATTTCAGTGTCAGAAGCATTAATGACTAGTTCAAAAATATTTAACAATTTCCGGCCATCACCTCCAGAGAGTCTTAATAAAGCTTCGGTTTCAATTAATTGAATGTTCTTTGTTTTTAAAAGAGTATCTGTTTTTATGGCTCTTTCTAATAAAGCTTCTAGGTCTTCTTTTGTAAAGGCATTTAAAATATAAACCTGACATCTTGACAAAAGAGCAGGAATCACTTCGAAACTTGGATTTTCTGTAGTTGCGCCAATAAGCGTAACCCATCCTTTTTCAACAGCTGCAAGCAAAGAGTCTTGTTGCGATTTACTAAAACGATGAATCTCATCGATAAATAAAATGGGGTTTTTAGCTGTAAATAATCCGCCACTTTGTTTTGCTTTTTCTATAACTTCCCTAATATCTTTAACACCCGAATGAATAGCACTCAATTGATAAAAAGGACGTTTGCTTTCTTGTGCCATTATTTGAGCTAAAGTCGTTTTACCTGTGCCTGGTGGTCCCCATAAAATCAAACTGGGTATAATTCCTTTGTTGATTTGATGTGTTAAAGATCCGTTTTCACCTACTAAATGTAATTGACTTATATATTCATTTAGAGTTTGTGGTCTTATTCGTTCTGCTAAAGGTGCTTCCATAATGTAAAATTACATTATTTAAAAATTAGCAAAAAATAAAGGTTTGAATTTTTTATCCAAACCTTATTTAATTTTAATCATTATTTTTTTCAAACTTAGTCACTACAAGTAAATCTCTAGTGTTTTTTTGAACTGTTATAGCTGAAAATAAACTTAATAAGAAAGACATAGCATAAAAACCTTTTTCACTTAACAGTAAATCAGCATTCCATAATCCTATAATTAGGAGTAATATGGATACCAAAGTTGTAAACCAACTTATTCCATAATACATGTCTGTTACAGCAATACCTTCAATTCGATCTCTGACTGATTTTTGCACTGAAATTACTGAGAAGAGTCCAAATAGTAGGATAGCAAAGTAATATCCTTTTTCATTTAACTCCATTTGTGCGTTCCATAGACCAATGCAATATGAAATCATTCCAGTTAATAATGCTATCCATGAAGCACCTATAAAGGCATTTGTAGGTTTAATAGCTTTGTTTTCAAAAATGTTCTTTCTTGTTTTAAGCACGTTTGTTTCAGAAGTTTCCATTTGAGTTGTTTCCATTATTTTTAATTTTTTAATTCAATAACAAAGAAATACAGATTGCTTACACAAAACAATGAACTTCGGTTAACAAATTTGAAAGGGATTAAATTTTACCTCTAATTCGACTTAAAGCTTGAGGTGTAATTCCTATGTATGAAGCAAGATATTTTTGAGGAATTTCTTGTATTAGTTGAGGCTGTTCTTTAACTAAATTTAAATAACGTTCAGTGGGAGAATCTTTTAGAAAAGATAATTCTCTTTTAGACTTGTATCTAAAGAATTCTTCTGCAAAAATTCTTCCAATAGATTCACCGCATTTTGTTTTTTGGTATATTTCATACAAATCTTTTTGCGTAATAAAAATAACTTTTCCTTTTGTAAGGCTTTGAATACAGGCTACACTTGGGGTTTGAGTTAGAAAAGAAGAATAGCTGCTTAAAAAATTATTAGGAAAACCAAAATCTATAGTTACATCTTTTTCCGGCATTTCAATGTATAAACGGAATATGCCATGTTGAATAAAATAAATTTTATCTTCAATTTGATGTGTTTCAATAATAAACTCTTTTTTTTTAAATTGCTTTTGTTGTAATTTAGAAGAGATGAATAACCAATCTTCTTCAGAAATTGTCGTTTTATTTTTTAATATTTGAAGTAAATCTTTCACTAGTCTTTCTATGACAAAAAAGCGGATAATAAAGAGTGGTGTTATATTTGAAATAATAATGTAGCAAATTAAAAGCTTTTAAATTATGAAACAAACGATACAAGATCATCAATTTAAATTTACTCAGTCTGTACTTGTGCTTCCAGTTATATTTATTCTATTGCTCTGGATTGTTTTTGTATTTGAAAAATTCTTTGGTTTGAATTTTCATCATTATGGAATTTATCCAAGGGAAAAATTTGGATTAAAAGGAATATTCTTTAGTTGGGCTATTCATGGTAATCTTGGTCATATCGCAAATAATTCGATAGCTCTTTTTGTCTTATTGTTTTTTTTACGATTTTTTTACAAAAGTCAATCGGTCATTGTGATTGTTTTTGGTATTCTTTTTTCGGGTTTAGGAACATGGTTATTAGGAAGACCAAGCTATCATATAGGAGCGAGTGGTTTAATCTATGTTTTAGTGAGTTTTATATTTTTTAAAGGTATTTTTACTAAATATTTTAGATTAATGGCTCTTTCATTTGTAATTGTTTTGTTATATGGAGGAATGATTTGGTATATGTTTCCCAATGTGGAAAAAGGAATTTCTTGGGAGGGTCATTTAAGCGGTTTTTTAACAGGGTTATCTCTCGCATTAATTATTAGAACACCACAATTTGGAAAACCAGTAATTTATGATTGGCAAAGACCAGATTTTAATCCTGAAAATGATTCTTTTATGAAGAATTTTGATGATAAAGGGAATTTCAATCCACCACCGAAACCAGATGAAACTATAAAAGATTACTTTACTTCCTCTTTAAAAGTAATTTATGAATTTATGGGGTTGAAAAAATAATAGTAATTTCTTCTTATATAATTCTTTGTCTTACAGCTTCATAAAGAAAAGCCCCACAAGCAACAGAAACATTTAGAGATTCTATAGTTCCAAACATTGGTAGTTTCGCTTTATGATCAACAATTTTTAGTACAGATGGATTTACACCTCTGTCTTCACTTCCCATAATAATTGCAGTTGGATTTGTGAAATTTATATCATAAAGTGTGTTTTCAGTTTTTTCTGTTGCTGCAACGGTTTGTATTCCGCTTGCTTGTAAATAATAAATGGCATCTTTAATGTGTTCTACTTTACAAATTGGAACGTTAAAGACTGCACCAGCACTTGTTTTAACTGTATCGCCATTTACAGGTGCAGAACCTTGTTTTTGGATAATAATTCCATTAACACCAGTGCACTCTGCAGTTCTTATAATTGCTCCAAAGTTTCTAGCATCAGATAATTGATCTAAGATAAGGAAAAGAGGACTTTTTTGTGAATTTACTGTTTTTTCAATCAAAGTTTCTAAATCATAAAAAGATACTGGAGAAATTGTAGCAACAGCTCCTTGATGATTTTTTGAAGTTAACCTGTTTAATTTTTCAACAGGAACATATGAAAAATTAATGTTGCCCTTTTTCATAGTTTTCATCAATTCCTGCATTAATTCTCCTTGATTTTCTTTTTGAATAAAAACTTTGTCGATTTCTTTTCCTGCTTGAATGGCTTCAATAATTGCTCTAATTCCGAATATTTGATTCTCTTTTTCCATGGTGCAAATTTATAAAAAAACCACCTCAAATGAGGTGGTTTTAATATTTAATATGAAATTAATTATTTTTTATTTTTATTTAAAATTTTTGTCCTTATTGCTTGTGAAATATTATTATACCTACCTTGAAAAACTTGAGCACTATTTTGGTCTGTTATAGTGTAAGTTTGTCCTGTTTTAACTATAGTATATTCTATATAAGCATTACTATTACCATCATCTAAACCTCCATCAGAAAGCAGAAAATAATTTGAAACATCTAATGATTCTGTTGGAGTTTGCCCACCAATTTTTGAAAATTCAACATTTGCAGGAATATTAATTGCAGCGGTTTCTCCATCATTTGTCCATAAGCTAACGACTAATGTGTATGTGTCATCTGGCATAAGAGAAGAAATAATGATTTCTTCAGGACAACTACTGTAGCTTGTTTCCACATAGTTTCCACCAGAATCTAATAATTCTAAATCCATATCAATATCGCAAAAATCTGTTGATCCATTATTACCATTAAAAGTACCATCCCAACTTAATTCAATTCTCAAGTTATCGCTGTTACCTATTTGAACAGTTATTTCTTGAGGGTCAAAATTAGCATTAGCAAATCTTTCATCTCCTATTTTCAAGGTAAATGTTTCAGTTGGTTCATAAGTTTCATCATATAAAATGGAAATAGAACCTGTAGCTGAAAGTTGATAAGCAGGAATTGTAATGGAATGATCATAATTGAAATCCTCACCTTCAGTTGCAGTACCGCTTACTAAAGAAACGTATGCAACTACATCAGCAATTTGAGGTTTATCTAATGAAATTGTATAAGTTAACACATCTTGATTTTCTTCATTATAAACTGTGGATTGAGAAAAATTTAGATTTAATGTAGCTTTAGCATCTGAAGTAGTTCTTGTGCTGTCTCCAGTATGATCGTCAGTATTACAACTCATTGTTAATAGAAGACCTAATCCTAACAATTTTATTTTTATATTTTTCATAATTTTTAGTCTCTTAGTTTACAATTTTTTCTAACTCATGATAGAATACTCTTGGCCCTGAACCCGTAGTGAAATATCCATAACTCATGTATAATTTATCTTTACCTTCCACATTATCTCTAACTCCTCTATTTGATGTAGATGTACAATCGATAGATACATCAGCAAAATCAGTAGGATTTGTTGCACAAGTTATAAAAGGTTGTCCATTTCCTAATTGTGGGGATCCATCAGGTCTATTAGCTGGATAAGTAATAACATCATTAGAATCCATATTGAAATAGTATTCATTATTGTTAAAGATTCCAAAATATTCTACTACTTTATAAGTGGTTTCATCTACAGATTCAATTGTTGTAGATCCAGGCCAATCAGCTGTTCCAGTTGAAAAAACACCTAATCTATAATATGCTCCAAAATTGCATTTATAAGTACCAGCAAATCTAGTTCCTACTGCAACTTTAGCGGTAGAAGCATTTTCTAGAACTTTTCCATCTGTCAAAGTTGAAACAAAAACTAATGTCCAAGATTCACCTATTTGTAATGTTGTATCACTTGTTGGAAGTGGAGAACCACCAATTGATAAACCTTGTATTAATTCTGGATAAGTAAATGTGAATTCATAATTATTAAACGAAACCCCTGTATCTAGGATTAATGTCTTTAGTAAAGTTCTGTTTGAATTTGTAAAACTTCCATCAAGATTTTTTTTACTAAAAAATTTGTATACATCAACTTTTGTTGTTTTTTCTTCACCTTGAATGATATCAAAGTTAGCCTTGTATTGATAAGTATCTCCGTTGCCAACCACATAACCAACAAGTTTTGATTTTACAGTTACTAATCCGCCTTGATTCTCATTTTGTGTTAGTAAATCATTATCGGCTGTACATGAAGTTATAAGTACAGCTATAATTAATGTTAAGTATAAATTGATTTTTTTCATAATATTTTTTTTAATTCATCCACCATACTGATGAAGTTAATTCATCACCATTTGATAAAGTTGCAATTGCTGCTAAATAATTATCTCTATTTATATTAATAGAATAAGTTGGATAATAATATCTTTTAGGGATACTTGGTATTGCTGCATTTAAAGCAGGAGATAGTGCAGGAACCCCAGTTCTTCTCCACTCTGTCCAAGCTTCTACTCCTTGTCCATAAAGAGCGATCCAGTTTTGTTCACCTATTTTAACCTTCCCGTCTGCTTGAGTGGTAAATACAAGACTTGGTAAAGCTAAGTAGGCATCGATTTCAGTTTGTGGAACTCCATTAAAGACTAAGCTAGCTTCAATTCCTTCTAGATAATAATTAAATGCAGCTGTTTGACCACCTGAGATTAAACCTCTATTGGCAGCTTCAGCTAATAAGAATTTAACTTGTGAATGTGATAAAATGACACCTGGTAAAGTTGGAGATAAATAAAATGTACCTGGTGAAGAGAATCCATTATAATTACTTGTGTTTTCTTGTCCTGGTATATTTCCTACATATTGTCCAGAGCTATTAGTTTGTGATATAATAGGTCTTCTAGGATCGTTAAGAGTTGTTAATTTATCAACCAAAACTGAACTATTTTTAAATTCAGCTCTATTTCCAAAAATTATAGTTTCATAAATTGGATTAGCATCTGGTTGAGCAGCTAAATAAATTAATTGAGCACTATCTTCATTAGAATCCATTAAATTTGCATCATTTACTAATGCTTGCAAGCTAGCACTAACATTAACTTTGTTTGAAATTCTCATCAAAACTTTAAATTTAAGGGAATTTCCTAATTTACGCCATTTTGAAATATCTCCTCCATAAATTAAATCAGAAGTACTTGGAACTTCACCTTGATTTAGTGCTAATAATTGTTCCGCTTGAGTTAAATAGTTAATTATGCCAGTATAAACATCTTCTTGACTATCAAATTTTGGTTTTAAATTCCCAGCTTGACCAACTTCTGAGAAAGGAACAGGACCATAAATGTCTGTTAAAATTTGAAATGCATTCGCTTGTAAAATTAATGAAATACCCTTAAGATTATTGTTGCCTTCCTTATCTGCTATTGTATACATACTTTTAGCATCTGAAATTACATCTGCATATAATTGATCCCAAATTCCATCTATGACTCCTCTTCTAGGGAGGTATTTTTCTTCATCATTATATTGTACTTTTGACCAATGTTGAGCCCAACATAGACCCATATCACCTCCCACAAATGTGTCGTATATAGCATTCTGATTGACTCTAACAATATTTCCTAAGAATAAATGTGCAGGCACTTCAGTAGGATTGTTTGGGTCAACATTTACTTCTTCGAAATTACTCGTACAGTTTTGTAAAAGTAAACTCGTAAAAAGTATAAAAATTAATTTAACGTTTTTCATATTTTATTTTTTTAAAATTGCACATTCAAGTTAAAACCTATGTTTCTAGCGCTTGGTAATTGACCAAATTCTTGTCCTTGTTCTCCATTAGCACTGCTAAATCCTGATTCAGGATCAATATGAGGTGTTTTCTTGTAAAGAATTGCAAGATTTCTTGCTACTACTGACAATTTAATATTATCTATAGAAGTGTTGTCTAACCATTTTTTAGGCAAACTATATCCTAGTCTTACTTCTCTTAATTTAACATAACTAGCATCAAAGATTGAGCTTTCTTCATTGTTATTGCCATAGACAGCCTGATTGAACTTTTTAGCTTCAGTAACAACATTGTTAGGAATCCATCCACCATTTCCATCTGAAATAACACCATCTCCAACTATTCCTGTTTCTCTTCCATAGAGAGTTTCTGCAAGAACTCCAGAATATCTGCCCCAAGCATATGTCATTGAATGTATTTTGCCTCCCATTTTTGCGTCAACTAGAGAGCTTAATGTGAAATCTTTATAACCTAGACTTAAATTTATACCTCCAGTCCAGTCTGGATTTATGTCTCCTAAAATCTTTTGAGTATTATCTACAACAGGTAAACCATTTTCGTAAATTATATCACCGTTTTCATTTCTTTCAAATCCTCTTCCAACTAATAAACCGAAAGGTTGACCTGGTTGAGCTTGTAAAGTTAATCCCCATTGCCCTCCTAATTCATAAGAATCTAAGCCGCCCAGACTTATAACTTTATTTTTATTTGTGGCAAAATTTAAGTCTATATCAAAGAAGAAATTTTCCTTTTTAATTACATTTACGCCTAATTGAACTTCAAAACCTTTATTTTCCATTTGCGCAAAATTACCAAAAGATCTTTGATATGTAGTTGCAGGATCAACGTCAGCAGCAAGTAATAAGTCATTACTTTTTTGAATATAATATGTTGCTGATAGTTTTGCTCTACTTTGAAATGCATACAAATCAAATCCAACTTCGCTACTTACTACATTTTCAGGTTTAGCATTAGGATTAAATTGTGTATTATTATTTGTTGCTTGATTACCCCAACCATTATTGTTTAATACAAATGTTGTGTTGATATTGTAAGGTCCAATTTCACCTAATCTTCCTACTTTAGATAAACCACCTCTTAACTTGAAAAAGTTAATTGTTTCAGATTCAATCTTTAATAAATCCGTTAAAACGGTAGATAATGTTGCTGAATAGTAGAAGAATGAATTGTTTTCTTTTGCTAATACAGAAGCCCAGTCATTTCTAGCTGTTAAGTTTAAAAAGATTGCATTTTTGTATGAAATATCTCCGAATCCAAGTAAACTATTAATTCTTTGCTCTTGGTAATTATTAGTTTGTTGAGCAATTGAACCTGTTTTTAAGTTCGATAAGTTGTATAAAAAAGGTAATTCAAGTGCAGGTGCAAGTCCAGAATTAAACGTTCTAATTCTTCTCATGCTATTTGAACCAAAATTCAAATTGAATTTAAAGTCTTCTCCTAATGAATTATTATATTTTGCTAAAAATTCCAAATTCGTTTCTCTATAGCTTCTAGCTACACTTTGAAATGATCCATCAATAGTTTCATTTGTACCTACTGCTTTTATTAATGATTCTTGTTGAGAGAATTGATCTATCATTAATTTCCCAGATACACCAAATTTATCAGAAAAATCATAATTCATTCCTACATTGCCATATATTCTATCTCTTGAATAAGTGTTTTTGTTGTTTTCAAGAACCCAATATGGGTTGTTTTGAAAATTATTATTCCAGTTAATAGGAACTTGAGCTGATAGATTGTCATATGATGGAGATAATGGTAAATTTCTCCAATCTTTTAAATCTGAAAAATTAATATTCCTTGCTGACCAAATAAACTGTTGCATAACGTTTTCTGAGTTATAACCTACCGTAGGTAAATTATTACTTTTTTCATTTACATAGTTTAAACTGAAATTGGTTGATAATTTATCTGATGCTTTGTGAGAACCATTTAAGCCAATATTAACTTTTTTGAAATCGGTAAAAGGAACCATTCCTTTTTGGTCGCTATTACCTACAGATAATCTATAAGTTGTTTTTTCATTTCCTCCTTGAAATGCTAAAGTATTGCTAATGTTTAAACCTGTATTGAAGAAGTTTTTAACATTATCTGGATGTGAAATCCATGGAGATGCTCCACCACCATATTTAAAAGAATCCCATTGTACAAATTCTAATCCAGAATCTAAAGGTGCTCCCCAACTTTCATCTACACCATCGCCAGTACCACTTCCTGCACCGTCCACATATTCGAAGTAATTTGCGATAGATCCTCCGTTTGGATCACTTCCTTGTCCGTAGGAATTTTGATAATCTGGTAAAACCAAAGGATTACTGAAAGTTATGTTTGTATTAAAGCTTACACCTAGTTTTTCTGAATTTTTTCCTCTTTTTGTAGTTATGATTATTGCACCGTTTCCAGCTCTAATACCATATAAAGCTGCTGCAGTTGGTCCTTTTAAAACTTCAATCGATTCAACATCATCTGGGTTTATATTTGAGATACCATTTGGCAAATCCCTTCCTCCTCCTGAACCTGCATTTCCATAGTTAGTATTGTCCATTGGTACTCCGTCAACTATGAATAAAGGTTCTGTATTTCCTGTTATGGATGAAATACCTCTAAGGATAATTCTAGATGAAGACCCAACAGATCCGCTACTGCTAGTTATTTGAACACCCGCAATTTTTCCAGATAGAGAATTTATAACGTTAGATTCTCTACCTTCAGTCATTTCATCCCCTTTGATGTTTTGGCTTGCATAACCTAGGGATTTTTCTTGTCTTTTGATTCCTAGAGCAGTAACAACAACTCCTTCTAATGTAGTTATGTCTTCTTGCAAAGTCACTTTTAAAGTTGTAGAATTTACAATAACTTCTTGTGTCTTCATGCTTACATAACTAAAAACAAGAATAGAACCTTGTTTTACATCAATTTTAAAATTACCATCAAAATCGGTTTGTGTACCATTGCCTGATCCTTTTTCTTGAATTGCGACACTTGGTAATGGGAGCCCATTTTGATCTACAACTGTACCAGAGACAGTTTTTACCTGAGCAAAAGCAATTTGCCCTAACATTACTACTAATACAGTTAGTAATACGTTAAATTTAGACCTCATATTTGTTAATTTGAATTAGTTGCCCAAAATTCAAAAAAAAAAGCTTTTAATCCTAATATTATTTAATATTTTTTTAACATTTAGTATTATTAATATTAAAAAATTGCTTTAAAACTAATTTGAATAACTGAGTTTGAAAGTTTTATTTTTTGGTTATTTAAACTTCCATTAGAATAGATTATTTGAAGTAATCCGTTGTTTGTTAGTAGTTTGATTCCTAATCCAGTTCCTAGTAGTTTGTTATTTTTTAATATTGTTTTATCTTGAGTGTAAGCATAATCTAAAACAGAATATAATTGTAAGTTTGGAGATGTTGAATATTGATATTCGGTCATTATTCCGGAAAAAAAGTTGGTTTGTAGAGAGTTTTCTCTAAATCCTCTTATGGAATTAATCCCTCCAAAGCGATAAAGTTCGTTAGTTAAGTAATTGTCGCTATTTAAGTAGTAAGTATTGCTTTTAATTAAGATATTGTTTTTATCGTTTAATTCAATTAATCGAGATGCTTCGATTTGTCCAAAATATTGTGTATTATTTTCTGTTTTATTTGTGCGATATCCTAATCCAGATTTAAAATCGAACCTTGTCTTTTGTTCGTTAAATTGATTAATGTTGTTTTTTTCGTTGTATTCATAACCAAATGTATAAAATACATTTTGAAAGTTTTGGAGATTGTTTGAATTGATATTTTGTATATCAACAGAGGTGGTTTTTTGTATGCCTACTAATGCTTTTTGATTAAATGAGAAATGATAAGATAAATTTAAATTTAGTTTTGTATTTTGAAAGCTTGAATCTTGTTTGAAAATGTTTAATTCTGATTGTATTCCGAGTTTTGTTTTAAATAGGTATGGAAGTTCATTTTCTATTGAAAAGAGAGTTTCTTGATTGCCATTGTTTTTCCAGAAAAATTTAATTTTTTCACCAGAATTTAAGGTGTTAATAAGAAGGAGATCCAAATAGCCATTAAAAACTAGTTTTTCCTCTTTGTTGTTAGCAAATCCAATAAAGCCGTCAAATTTGTTGGATTTCGTTTTGGTTATGTATGTGAAGATTTTTGTGGAATTTTCTGTGAATAAAATTTCAGGGTATTTTAATTGTTTTACATAATTAAGGGAATTTATTTGATTATTTATTTTTGATATTAAATTTTGATTGAAAGTTTTGTTTTTAATATATTTATTAAGTTGAATTTTTATGTTCTTTGGAAATTTTTCATAACCAAGTATGATTATTTCATCTGCCATTCTTTTTGAATCCAATTCGAAATGTAAGTCGCAATATAAGACGTTGTCTTTAATCTGATGGTTTGTTAATGATATTTTGGCTAATGGATATCCTTTTTTTTCTAATTCTTTTAGTTTATTGGTTATACAATTTTCAGTTGTAAAAAAAGGAATTGATAATGTGTCTTTTTGAATGGATAATAAGTTTTTATACTCCGCATTAATGTTGCGAGTTGTTATGATAGTTTTTTTTATAAGGTTGCCTAAGTGATACTGGTATAGAAATGTACTGTCATTAATCTTTTCTTGTTTGGTAATGGTATGATTTATATAGCCAATCCTTATTAATATTGAATCAATTTTTTTTACTTCATCTATAATACTGCTTACTGTAATGTGTTTTTTTGTGTAAGAAATACTGTCTATTACTTTTTGTTCTTTATTAGTTTTTCCATTGATATTGAGTTGTAATGATTGACTCTGTAGGTATACTGAGTTGATAAAGAATAATATTATGTATAATAATCTCATTGTTGTAAAATAACGCAAATTTGCTAAATAAATTTTGATTTGAGTTTATTGAGGGCTTTTTAACTAATTTAGAGTATGCTTTTTAATGATTTCTGATTAAAATATAACCCGAGTTTTTATTGTAAATCTCGATGTAGATTAAATATTTGTTAATAAAATTTTAATAAGCTTGAAAATAAACAATTTAGATTTGTTTTGTAAAAAAATATAATTACATTTGCACCCCCTTAAATAGAATCAGGGGGATTAATTTTAGTAATTTTATAAACAATTATGCCAACAATTCAACAATTAGTAAGAACTGGAAGAGCCAAAATAACTAAGAAGAGTAAATCGGCTGCTTTAGATTCTTGTCCTCAAAGAAGAGGGGTTTGTACGCGTGTTTATACTACAACACCAAAAAAACCAAACTCGGCAATGCGTAAAGTTGCCCGTGTTCGTTTAACAAATGGTAATGAAGTAAATGCTTACATCCCTGGAGAAGGACATAATTTACAAGAGCACTCGATAGTATTAGTTAGAGGTGGAAGGGTAAAAGATTTACCAGGTGTACGTTATCACATCGTTCGTGGTGCATTGGATACTGCTGGAGTAGCAGGTAGAACACAACGTAGATCTAAGTATGGAGCTAAACGTCCAAAACCAGGACAAGCACCTGCAACAACTGGAAAGAAAAAGTAATTAATCTTTTAAAGAAAAGACATGAGAAAAAGACAGGCTAAAAAGAGACCTCTTTTACCGGATCCAAAATTTAACGATCAGTTAGTGACACGTTTTGTTAATAATTTGATGTGGGATGGTAAAAAATCAACAGCTTTTAAGGTTTTTTATGATGCATTAGACATTGTAGAAACTAAAAAGCAAGATGCAGAAAAAACTGCATTGGAAATTTGGAAAGACGCATTAACTAATGTTATGCCTCATGTGGAAGTTCGTTCTCGAAGAGTAGGAGGGGCTACATTTCAAATACCAATGCAAATTCGTCCTGATAGAAAAATTTCTTATTCTATGAAATGGATGATTTTATATGCAAGAAAAAGAAATGAAAAATCAATGGCTAGTAAGTTGGCTTCTGAAATTTTAGCTGCTGCTAAAGAAGAAGGTGCTGCTGTTAAGAAAAGAATGGATACTCATAAAATGGCAGAAGCGAATAAAGCTTTCTCTCACTTTAGATTTTAATTCATAAAACAAAAGAAATGGCTAGAGATTTAAAATATACAAGAAATATAGGAATTGCGGCTCATATTGATGCGGGTAAGACTACAACAACTGAGCGTATTCTTTTTTATACTGGGAAATCACATAAAATTGGGGAGGTGCATGATGGCGCTGCAACAATGGACTGGATGGCTCAAGAGCAAGAGAGAGGTATTACTATTACTTCTGCTGCTACAACTTGTGAGTGGAATTTTCCAACTCAGCAAGGTAAATTATTACCAGAGTCACAAGCTTATCATTTTAATATTATTGATACTCCTGGGCACGTAGATTTTACTGTAGAGGTTAATCGTTCATTACGTGTATTGGATGGGTTGGTTTTCTTGTTTTCTGCAGTTGATGGTGTGGAACCTCAATCTGAAACAAACTGGAGATTAGCTGATCAATATAGAGTTCCTCGTATGGGATTTGTTAATAAGATGGATCGTCAAGGGTCTAACTTTTTAGCAGTTTGTCAACAGGTAAAAGATATGTTGAAATCTAATGCGGTGGCAATTACTTTGCCAATTGGTGAAGAAGCAGATTTTAAAGGTGTTGTTGATTTGGTTAAAAATCAGGCTATTGTATGGCATGATGAAACACAAGGTGCTACATTTGATATTATTGATATTCCTGCCGATATGGTGGATGATGTTAAAAAATATCGTTCAATTCTTATAGAGGAAATCGCTACTTACGATGAGAATTTATTAGATAAGTATATGGAGGATGAAAACTCTATTACTGAGGAAGAAATTAATACGGCTTTACGTGCGGCAACAATAGATATGGCAATTATCCCTATGATTGCTGGTTCTTCTTTCAAAAACAAAGGAGTTCAGTTCATGTTAGATGCTGTATGTAAATATTTGCCGTCTCCATTAGATAAAGAAGGTATTGAAGGTATTCATCCTGATGATGCTGATTTATTGGAAGAAGATCAAAAGAAAATCTTACGTCGTCCAGATACAAAAGAGCCATTTGCAGCTTTAGCTTTTAAAATTGCTACTGATCCATATGTGGGTCGTTTAGCTTTTTTCCGTGCTTATTCTGGTCGTTTGGATGCTGGTTCTTATATCTTGAACACTCGTTCTGGAAACAAAGAGCGTATTTCTCGTATTTATCAAATGCACGCTAATAAACAAAATCCAATCGAATTTATTGAAGCTGGAGATATTGGTGCTGCTGTTGGATTTAAAGATATCAAGACTGGAGATACAATGTGTGATGAAAAACACCCAATTATTCTTGAGTCTATGAAATTCCCTGATCCAGTAATTGGTATTGCGATTGAGCCTAAAACTAAAGCAGATGTTGATAAAATGGGTATGGCTTTGGCAAAATTAGCTGAAGAAGATCCAACTTTTACTGTTAGAACAGATGAGGCTTCAGGTCAAACTATTATTTCTGGTATGGGTGAGCTACACTTGGATATCTTGGTAGACCGTATGAAACGTGAGTTTAAAGTAGAAGTAAATCAAGGTGAGCCTCAAGTAGAATATAAAGAAGCGTTTACTAAGTCTGCTCAGCATAGAGAGGTTTATAAAAAGCAATCTGGAGGTCGTGGTAAATTTGGTGATATTGTTTTCAGATTAGAGCCTGCGGATGAAGTTGATGGTAAACCAGCAATGGGATTACAATTTGTTAACGAGGTTAAAGGAGGTAACGTTCCTAAAGAGTATATCCCTGCTGTTGAAAAAGGATTTAGAGAAGCAATGAAATCAGGTCCTTTAGCTGGATATGCTGTTGATAGCTTGAAAGTTACTTTGTTGGATGGGTCTTTCCATCCTGTGGATTCTGATGCATTATCTTTCGAATTGGCTGCTAAATTAGGTTATAAAGAGGTAGCTAAAGCTGCTGGTGCTGTAATTCTAGAGCCGATTATGAAAATTGAGGTTATTACTCCAGAAGAAAATATGGGTGATATTGTTGGTGACTTGAACAGAAGAAGAGGTCAGGTTAATAACATGGGAGATAGATCAGGAGCAAAAACAATCAAAGCTGATGTTCCTTTATCTGAGATGTTTGGATATGTTACAACCTTGAGAACTTTGTCTTCAGGTAGAGCAACATCTACAATGGAGTTCTCTCACTATGCTGAAACACCATCTAATATTTCAGAAGAAGTAATTAAAAAAGCAAAAGGTAACGCTTAATTCTTAAGAAAATGAGTCAAAAAATCAGAATAAAATTAAAATCATACGATCATAATTTAGTAGATAAATCTGCTGAAAAAATCGTAAAGACTGTAAAAAGTACAGGTGCTGTAGTTACTGGGCCAATTCCATTACCTACTAATAAAAAAATCTTTACTGTTTTACGTTCGCCACACGTTAATAAGAAGTCTAGAGAACAGTTTGAATTGAGTTCTTACAAGAGATTGTTAGATATTTATAGTTCTTCTTCTAAAACTATTGATGCTTTAATGAAATTAGAATTGCCTAGTGGAGTTGAAGTAGAAATTAAAGTGTAAGTTTTTTGCTGTAATAAAACAGTATAAATAATATGAAAAACCGTTAGTATGTTAGTACTACGGTTTTTTTAATAAAAAAATAAAGGCCTTTTTTTGTTTGTAAAATAGGTAACTAATTATTTTTGCGAGAATTAAAAAATAATTATATATTTGCACCCTCAAAATGAGGTAGTGCATATATTTTATATGTGTAAAAGTTAAAATAGTTTAATTAATTAATTAGTTTTATATGTCTGGGTTAATCGGAAGAAAAATTGGCATGACTAGTATCTTTGATGAGAACGGGAAGAATATTCCTTGTACTGTTATCGAGGCTGGTCCATGTGTTATTACCCAAGTCAGAACCAATGAGGTTGACGGGTATAGTGCTCTTCAGCTTGGTTTCGATGACAAAACTGAAAAGCATTCTGTAAAAGCTGAAGAAGGTCACTTCAAAAAGGCTGGTACAGTTGCTAAGAAGAAAGTTGTTGAATTCAAGTACTTTGAAGAAGATTACAAGTTAGGGGAAGTGCTAACTGTGGATTTGTTTAACGAAGGGGAATTTGTTGATGTTCAGGGTGTTTCTAAAGGAAAAGGTTTTCAAGGGGTAGTGAAGCGTCACGGTTTTGGTGGTGTTGGTCAATCAACTCATGGACAACATAATCGTTTAAGAGCTCCTGGATCTGTTGGAGCATCTTCTTATCCTTCAAGAGTATTTAAGGGAATGAGAATGGCTGGTAGAATGGGTGGTGAGAACGTTACAGTTCAAAATCTCAAAGTTTTAAAAGTTGTTGCTGATAAAAATCTTTTAGTTGTTAAAGGATGTGTTCCAGGACATAAAAACTCTTATGTAATCATTCAGAAATAATGGAAGTAAAAGTATTAGATATCAACGGAAAAGATACTGGAAGAAAAGTTCAACTTTCTGATTCGGTATTCGCAATTGAGCCAAACAATCATGCTGTATATCTTGATGTAAAACAGTATTTAGCAAATCAAAGACAAGGTACTCATAAGTCAAAAGAGAGAGCTGAAGTAACTGGTAGTACACGTAAGATTAAAAAGCAAAAAGGAACAGGTACAGCTCGTGCAGGAAGTGCAAAAAATCCTTTATTTAAAGGAGGGGGTACTGTTTTTGGTCCTAGACCAAGAAATTATTCTTTTAAATTGAATAAAAATTTAAAAAGATTGGCTAGAAAATCGGCTCTTTCTTTGAAAGCAAAAGAGTCTAATTTAATAGTTTTGGAAGACTTTAATTTTGAAACACCAAGTACTAAAAATTTCATTAATGTATTGAAAGCTTTAGGGTTAGATAATAAAAAATCTTTATTTGTGTTGGGTGATTCAAATAAAAATGTATATTTGTCGTCACGAAATTTAAAGACGTCATCAGTAGTAACTTCTTCAGAATTAAGTACTTATGGTATTTTAAATGCTAATAATTTAGTTGTTTTAGAGGGTGCTTTAAGCGGAATTGAAGATAATTTAAGTAAATAATTAAGGTTATGAGTATCATTATTAAGCCTATTATAACTGAAAAAATAACTAAAGATGGTGAAGTTTTTAACCGTTTTGGTTTTGTAGTAGATAAAAAAGCTAATAAAATTCAAATTAAGAATGCTGTAGAAGCAGCATATGGTGTGAATGTTGTTGGTGTTAATACAATGAACTATAGAGCTGATAGATCGGTAAAATACACTAAAAGTGGTTTGATCAGTGGTAAAACTAATGCTTATAAAAAAGCGGTTGTTCAAGTACAAGAAGGAGAAACAATAGATTTTTATACTAATATCTAATAGAAAATGTCAGTTAGAAAATTAAAACCTATTACCCCAGGTCAGCGTTTTAGAGTTGTGAATAGCTTTGACACTATTACAACTGATAAGCCGGAGCGTTCATTAATTGCACCGAAAAAAAACTCTGGAGGTAGAAATAGTCAAGGAAAAATGACCATGCGTTATGTAGGTGGTGGTCATAAACAAAAGTATCGTATTATTGATTTTAAAAGAACAAAAGTTGGTGTTCCAGCTACAGTTAAAACAATAGAATATGATCCAAATCGTTCAGCTTTTATTTCGTTATTGGCTTATGCTGATGGAGCTAAAACATATGTTATTGCTCAGAATGGTTTACAAGTTGGGCAAACTGTAGTTTCTGGTCCAGATGCGTCTCCTGAAATAGGAAACACATTGCCTTTAAGTAAAATTCCTTTAGGTACAGTTATTTCATGTATCGAATTAAGACCAGGTCAAGGAGCTGTTATTGCTCGTTCTGCAGGTACTTTTGCTCAATTAATGGCAAGAGATGGTAAGTATGCTACAATTAAAATGCCTTCAGGTGAAACAAGATTAATCTTGTTGACTTGTTCGGCTACTATTGGGGCGGTATCGAATTCTGATCATCAATTGGTTGTTTCAGGTAAGGCTGGTAGATCAAGATGGTTAGGTAGAAGACCTAGAACAAGACCAGTTGCAATGAACCCTGTTGATCACCCAATGGGAGGTGGTGAAGGACGTTCATCAGGAGGTCACCCTCGTTCAAGAAAAGGTTTACCTGCTAAGGGTTATAGAACTCGTTCTAAAGTTAACCCAAGTAATAAGTATATTGTAGAACGTAGAAAGAAATAATTAGATAAACATGGCACGTTCATTAAAAAAAGGACCTTATGTTCACTATAAATTAGAGAAAAAAGTTCAAGAAAATATAGAGAAAGATAATAAAGCTGTTATTAAGACTTGGTCTAGAGCTTCTATGATTACTCCGGATTTTGTTGGTCAAACTATCGCAGTGCATAATGGTCGTCAATTTGTACCAGTTTACGTTACAGAAAACATGGTAGGACATAAATTAGGGGAATTTTCGCCAACTAGATCTTTCAGAGGTCATGCGGGTGCAAAAAATAAAGGTAAAAAATAATAAGAAGCTATGGGAGTTCGTAAAAGAGAAAGAGCAGAGCAGATTAAAGAAGCAAAATCACAAGTGGCTTTTGCTAAGTTAAATAACTGCCCTACTTCACCTAGAAAAATGCGTATTGTAGCAGATTTAGTTAGAGGTCAGAAAGTAGAATTAGCTCTTAATATATTAAGATTTAATAGTAAAGAAGCTTCTAGAAAATTAGAGAAGTTGTTATTGTCTGCTATAAATAATTATGAGCAGAAGAATACTGAAACTAGTGTTGAGGAAGCAGGCTTATTTGTAAAAGAGATTAGAGTGGATGGAGGTATGATGTTAAAGAGATTGCGTCCAGCACCACAAGGTCGTGCACACAGAATTAGAAAACGCTCAAATCACGTAACTATCGTGTTGGGTTCAAATAATAACACACAAAGCAATTAATAAACAGTATGGGACAAAAGACAAATCCAATCGGGAATAGACTTGGTATCATCAGAGGATGGGACTCAAACTGGTATGGAGGAAATGATTATGGTGATAAAATCGCTGAGGATTTTAAAATCAGAAAATATATCCATGCGCGTTTATCAAAAGCTAGTGTTTCTAAAGTAATTATTGAAAGAACTTTGAAACTTGTAACCGTTACTATCACTACTGCTAGACCTGGTATTATTATCGGAAAAGGTGGTCAAGAGGTAGACAAGTTAAAAGAAGAACTTAAAAAAGTTACAGATAAGGAAATTCAAATCAATATTTTTGAAATTAAACGTCCTGAGTTAGATGCTTATTTAGTGGCTAACAGCATTGCTCGTCAAATTGAAAGCAGAATTTCTTATAGAAGAGCTATCAAAATGGCAATTGCGGCTGCAATGAGAATGAATGCTGAAGGAATTAAAGTTTTAATTTCTGGTCGTTTAAACGGTGCTGAAATGGCTCGTTCTGAAGGATTTAAAGATGGTAGAATTCCTTTGTCAACTTTCAGAGCTGATATTGATTATGCATTAGCTGAAGCTCATACTACTTATGGTAGAATGGGGATTAAGGTATGGATAATGAAAGGTGAGGTTTATGGGAAAAGAGATCTTTCTCCGTTAGTAGGTATGGATAAACCAAAATCTAAATCTACAGGATCTACTGGAAAAACTAAACCTGCAAATTCACGCAAAAGAAAGTAATTTTTTAAATTAAAGAAAAATGTTACAGCCTAAAAGAACAAAATACCGTAAGGTACAAAAAGGTAAAATGAAAGGTGTGTCTCAAAGAGGACATGAACTTTCAAATGGTATGTTTGGAATTAAATCTTTAGATTCAACTTTTATAACTTCTCGTCAAATTGAAGCAGCTCGTATTGCAGCAACTCGTTTCATGAAAAGGGAAGGTCAATTATGGATTAAAATTTTCCCAGATAAGCCAATTACTAAGAAACCTCTTGAAGTACGTATGGGTAAAGGTAAAGGTGCAGTTGAATATTGGGCTGCAGTTGTGAAACCTGGAAGAATTATGTTTGAAGTTGGAGGAGTTCCTCTTTCTGTTGCTAAAGAGGCATTACGTCTTGCGGCTCAAAAACTTCCAGTAAAAACTAAGTTTGTCGTTGCTAGAGATTTCGAAGCATAATCAAAAAATATTATGAAACAATCAGAAATAAATAATCTATCTGCAGCTGAGTTACAACAAAAACTTAGTGAGTTAAAAAGAAGATATAATGAGTTAAAAAATGCTCATACAATATCTCCTATAGAAAATCCTCTTCAAATTAGAACTATCAGAAGAGAAGTTGCTAGAGTAGCAACTGAATTAACTAAAAGAGAGTTACAATAATTGTATTCTGCTGAAAGATGGAAAAAAGAAATTTAAGAAAAGAAAGAGTTGGTGTTGTTACTAGTAACAAGATGGAGAAATCTATTGTTGTTTCTGAGACTAGAAGAGTAAAACACCCATTATACGGTAAGTTCGTGTTAAAGACTAAAAAATATCATGCACACGACGAAAAGAATGACTGTAACATTGGTGATACAGTAAAGATCATGGAAACAAGACCTTTATCTAAAACTAAATGTTGGAGATTAGTTGAAATCATTGAAAGAGCGAAATAACCATGGTACAACAAGAATCAAGATTAAAAGTAGCAGATAACACGGGAGCTAAAGAAGTTTTAACTATTCGTGTTTTAGGAGGAACGAAACGTCGTTATGCCTCTGTAGGAGATAAGATTGTAGTTTCTATTAAAGATGCAACTCCAAACGGTAACGTAAAAAAAGGAGCTGTATCTACTGCAGTTGTTGTACGTACTAAAAAAGAAGTGAGAAGAGCTGATGGATCTTACATCCGTTTTGACGATAACGCATGTGTATTGTTAAACGCTGCAGGTGAAATGAGAGGTACTCGTGTTTTTGGTCCAGTTGCAAGAGAACTACGTGAAAAACAATTCATGAAAATTGTATCATTAGCACCTGAGGTGCTTTAATTCTAAAGATGATGACAAAGCTAAAAATTAAATCAGGAGATGTGGTAAAAGTGATTGCTGGAGATCATAAAGGTCTAGAAGGTACAGTTTTACGCGTTATCCGTGACAAAAATAAAGCGGTAGTTGAAGGTGTAAATTTGGTTTCTAAACACACTAAACCAAGTGCAAAAAGCCCTCAAGGTGGTATCGTTAAAAAAGAAGCTCCTATTCATATTTCAAATTTATCTTTAATTGATCCAAAATCAAAATCAGTTACTAAGGTAGGTTTTAAAGTTGAAGGAGATAAGAAAGTAAGAGTTTCAAAAAAATCTAATCAAGTATTATAGTAATGGCTTATATACCTAGATTGAAAGAAGAATATAAGAGTAGAGTAATCTCTGCTCTTACTGAAGAATTCGGTTACAAAAATGTAATGCAAGTTCCAAAACTTGAGAAAATTATTGTAAGCCGTGGAGTTGGTGCTGCAGTTTCTGATAAGAAATTAGTTGACTATGCAGTAGAAGAAATAACAAAAATTACAGGTCAGAAAGCAGTAGCTACAATTTCTAAAAAAGACGTTGCGTCTTTTAAATTAAGAAAAGGTATGCCAATAGGTGCTAAAGTAACTTTACGTGGTGAAAGAATGTATGAATTCTTAGATAGATTGATTACATCTTCTTTACCTCGTGTAAGAGATTTTGGTGGAATTAAATCAACTGGTTTTGATGGTAGAGGTAATTATAACTTAGGAGTTTTAGAGCAAATCATTTTCCCAGAAATTGATATTGATAAAGTAAATAAAATTGCTGGTTTTGATATTACTTTTGTTACTTCTGCAAACACAGATAAAGAAGCAAAATCATTATTGTCAGAACTAGGTTTACCTTTTAAAAAGAATTAAGACATGGCAAAAGAATCAATGAAAGCCCGTGAGGCGAAGAGAGAAGCTTTAGTAGCTAAATATGCAGAAAAAAGAAAAGCTTTAAAAGAAGCTGGAGATTATGAAGCATTACAAAAATTGCCAAAAAACGCTTCTCCTGTTCGTTTGCACAATCGTTGTAAGTTAACTGGAAGACCAAGAGGTTATATGCGTCAATTTGGAATTTCTCGTGTAACTTTCCGTGAAATGGCAAATCAAGGATTAATTCCAGGAGTTAAAAAAGCTTCTTGGTAATATCGCAATTTTTTTATACTTTTGCAATCCAAAAAATAATTTTAATTGGTTAAAGGTTCATTAGGTGAGTACCTAATGAAAACCGTAGCCGCAAATTTATACATATGTATACAGATCCAATTGCAGATTTTCTTACAAGAATTAGAAATGCTGTTAGAGCGAATCACAAGATTGTTGAAATTCCAGCTTCTAACTTGAAAAAAGAAATCACAAAAATTTTATTCGATCAAGGATATATCTTAAGTTACAAATTTGATGATAGTTCTGTTCAAGGGACTATTAAAATTGCTCTTAAGTATGATAAAGAGACTAAAGAGTCTGTTATCAAAGATATCCAAAGAATTAGTAAACCAGGTTTGCGTAAATATGCTGGCTCTACTAAATTACCTAGAATTTTAAACGGTTTAGGAGTTGCTATTGTTTCAACTTCTAAAGGTGTTATGACTGGTAAACAAGCTAAACAGCTTAATGTTGGTGGAGAAGTAATTTGTTACGTATATTAATATTAAAGACGAAGGAATGTCAAGAATAGGTAAAAATCCAGTTGCAATTCCAGCAGGAGTAACCGTAGAGGTTAAAGATGCTGTAATTACAGTAAAAGGAAAATTAGGCGAGCTTTCTCAGGAGTTTTCTGATGTTACAGTGAAAGTTGAAGATAATCAAGTTATCGTTGAACGTTCATCAGATCAAAAAGACGAGAGAGCGAAACATGGACTTTATCGTGCTCTTATCAATAATATGATTGTAGGAGTTTCAGAAGGGTTTACTAAACAATTAGAACTTGTTGGAGTTGGGTATAGAGCTTCAAATCAAGGTCAAAGACTTGATTTAGCTGTAGGTTTTTCTCATAACATTGTTATGGAAATTGTTCCTGAAGTTGTAGTTGAGACAATCTCTGAAAAAGGTAAAAATCCAATAGTAAAATTATCATCATTTGACAAACAATTATTAGGCCAAGTATCTGCTAAAATCAGAGCTTTCCGTAAACCAGAACCTTATAAAGGAAAAGGTATTAAGTTTGTAGGTGAAGTATTAAGAAGAAAAGCAGGTAAATCAGCTTAAAAATTAAGACTATGTCATTAACAAAAACTGAAAGAAGACAAAGAATAAAATTCAGAATTAGAAAAGTTGTAAGCGGAACTGCTTCTCAACCTAGACTTTCTGTATTTAGATCTAATAAAGAAATCTATGCACAAATCATAGATGATGTTAACGGTGTTACACTAGTTGCTGCTTCTTCTCGTGATAAAGAAGTAACTAAAGGTACAAATGTTGAAACTGCTAATGCAGTTGGGAAATTAGTGGCTGAAAGAGCTCTTAAAGCTGGAATAAATACTATTACTTTTGATAGAGGTGGGTATTTATATCATGGTCGTGTTAAATCATTAGCAGAAGGAGCTAGAGAAGCTGGACTTAAATTCTAAGAAATTATGTATCAAAAATATAAAAACGTAGAACTAGTAAAACCAAGTGGTCTTGAATTGAAAGACCGTTTGGTTAGTGTAAACCGTGTAACTAAAGTTACTAAAGGAGGTAGAGCATTTGGTTTTTCAGCTATTGTTGTAGTTGGAGATGAAAATGGAGTGGTTGGTCACGGATTAGGTAAATCTAAAGATGTTTCTGAAGCTATTGCTAAAGCAGTAGAAGATGCTAAGAAAAATCTTGTAAGAATACCGTTAAGCAGTGCAACTGTACCTCACGAACAAAAAGGGAAATTTGGTGGAGCTAGAGTATTTTTAATGCCTGCTTCTCATGGTACTGGAGTAATTGCTGGTGGTGCTGTGCGCGCGGTATTAGAATCTGTTGGTGTACACGATGTATTATCAAAATCTCAAGGTTCATCAAACCCTCATAACGTTGTAAAAGCTACTTTTGATGCTTTATTACAAATGAGAAGTGCTTTGACTGTTGCTAAACAAAGAGGTATTTCTTTAGAAAAAGTATTTAAAAGTTAAAAATTCAAGGAAAATGGCAAAAATTTTAGTAAAACAAGTTAAAAGCAAAATCAATTGTCCTGAAACTCAAAAAAGAACTTTATTGTCTTTAGGGTTAAGAAAATTAGGACAAGTTGTTGAGCATGACGCAAGTCCTGCTGTCCTTGGAATGGTAAATAAAGTTAAACACTTAGTTTCTGTAGAGGAAACTAAATAATAATATTCGTTATGAATTTAAGTAACTTACAACCAGCTGAAGGTTCAGTTCACAACCAAAATAAAAGAGTAGGTAGAGGAGAAGGTTCTGGTAAAGGTGGTACAGCCGCTAGAGGACATAAAGGAGCTAAATCTCGTTCAGGATACTCTAAGAAAATTGGTTTTGAAGGAGGTCAAATGCCACTTCAAAGACGTGTTCCTAAGTTTGGATTTAAAAATATTAATAGAGTTGAATATCAAGGTGTAAATCTTGATACTATTCAATCTTTAGTGGATAATGGTATTGTTACTGATATTTTAGATTTATCAGTAATGATTGATAGTCGTTTGGCTACAAAGAATAGCTTAGTAAAGATTTTAGGTAGAGGTGAGCTAAAAGCTAAACTTAAAGTAAGTGCTCACAAATTTACTGCTACTGCAAAAGCTGCTATTGAGGCAGCTGGTGGAGAAGTAGTAACTTTATAATCCTTTTAGTAAAATGAAGAAATTTATAGATTCTTTAATCAATGCTTGGAAAATAGAAGAGTTAAAAAATAGAATTTTATTAACTCTAGGAATGTTATTGGTGTATCGTTTTGGTGCTCAAGTAACACTTCCTGGTATTGATGCTACTAAATTAGGAAATCTTACTAATCAAACAGATCAAGGTATTGGATGGTTAATTAATGTATTTACAGGGGGCGCGTTTTCGCAGGCCTCTGTATTTGCATTAGGTATCATGCCGTATATTTCAGCTTCAATTGTTGTTCAGTTAATGGGTATTGCAGTACCGTATTTACAAAAACTTCAAAAAGATGGTGAAAGTGGAAGAAAAAAAATCAACCAAATTACAAGATGGCTTACTATCTTGATTACTTTAGTACAAGGCCCTGGTTATATTTATAATTTATATAAAACATTACCAGCTGATGCCTTTTTACTTGGATTTACTTCTTTCTCATTTCTTTTTTCTTCAGTTTTAATCCTTGTTACTGGTACAATTTTTGCGATGTGGTTAGGAGAAAAAATAACTGATAAAGGTATTGGGAATGGTATTTCTTTATTAATTATGGTTGGTATTATTGCAAGAATGCCTCAGGCATTTATACAAGAAATTAGTTCAAGAACTATTCAAGCTAATGGAGGTATCATGATGATAGTTCTTGAAGTTGTATTGTGGTTTATAATTATTATTGCTTGTATATTACTTGTAATGGCTGTAAGAAAAATTCCAGTTCAATATGCAAGAAGAACAGTTTCTGGAGATTTTGAACAAGATATGATGGGATCAAGACAATTTATACCTTTAAAGCTTAATGCTTCTGGTGTAATGCCTATTATATTTGCTCAAGCAATAATGTTTATTCCTGCTGCTGTATCTGGACTTTCTCAATCTGATACCGCTAAATCGTTAGCTAGTACATTTAGTAATCCTTTTGGATTAGTGTATAATATAGTATTTGCTTTGTTAATTGTAATTTTTACGTATTTTTACACCGCAATTACTGTGCCTACTAATAAAATGGCAGATGATTTAAAGAGAAGTGGTGGTTTTATTCCTGGAATTAGACCTGGTGTTGAAACAGGTGATTACCTTGATAAAATCATGTCTCTGATAACTTTTCCAGGTTCTTTATTCTTGGCTTTAATAGCAGTATTTCCTGCTATAGTTGTTAGTCTTTTAAAAGTTCAAGGAGCATGGGGTTATTTTTATGGAGGTACTTCTTTACTGATTATGGTAGGGGTAGCGATTGATACTATTCAACAAATAAATTCTTATTTATTGAATAAACACTATGATGGATTGATGAAAACTGGTAAAAATAGAAAAGCGGTAGCTTAAATTATTTTTTATGGCAAAACAATCAGCAATAGAACAAGATGGAACAATAGTTGAGGCATTGTCGAATGCTATGTTTCGTGTAGAATTAGAAAACGGACATGTTGTAATTGCTCATATTTCTGGTAAAATGCGTATGCATTATATTAAATTATTACCAGGAGATAAGGTAAAACTTGAAATGAGTCCTTACGATTTAACAAAAGCAAGAATTACATATAGATACTAAAGCTAGTAAAATGAAAGTAAGAGCATCAGTAAAAAAGAGAAGTGCCGAGTGCATTATAGTACGTAGAAAAGGAAGATTATACGTGATTAATAAAAAGAATCCTAGATTTAAACAAAGACAAGGATAATTATGGCAAGAATTGCAGGGGTAGATATACCTAAACAGAAAAGAGGAGTTATTGCTTTAACATACATTTTTGGTATTGGCAGTAGCAGAGCTAAAGAAATTTTAGCTAAAGCTCAAGTTAGCGAAGATAAAAAAGTTCAAGATTGGAATGACGATGAAATCAGCGGTATTCGTGATGCTGTATCGTATTTTAAAATTGAGGGTGAATTACGTTCTGAAATTCAATTAAACATTAAACGTTTAATGGATATTGGATGTCAAAGAGGAATCCGTCATAGAGCAGGACTTCCTTTAAGAGGTCAAAGAACGAAAAACAACTCTAGAACTAGAAAAGGTAAAAGAAAAACTGTTGCTAACAAGAAAAAAGCAACTAAATAATAAGTAAGTAATATGGCTAAGGCAACAACAAAGAAACGTAAAGTTATCGTTGAATCTACAGGAGAAGCACATATTAATGCTACTTTTAACAACATCATTATTTCTTTGACAAACAAGAAAGGTGAAGTTATTTCTTGGTCTTCAGCTGGTAAAATGGGCTTTAGAGGTTCTAAAAAGAATACTCCATATGCAGCTCAAATGGCAGCAGAAGATTGTACTAAAGTAGCACTAGAGGCTGGACTTAAAAAAGTAAAAGTTTATGTTAAAGGTCCTGGAAACGGAAGAGAATCTGCAATACGTTCAATTCACAATGGTGGAATTGAAGTATCTGAGATAATCGATGTAACTCCAATGCCTCATAATGGATGTAGACCTCCAAAAAGAAGAAGAGTATAATTATAAGTATAACCAAGATAGAATAACGATTATCGAAGGATATAAATTTGACCTGAATTCATAATCACTATCTTAATTAATTTTAAAAATGGCAAGATATACTGGTCCAAAAACAAAAATTGCTCGTAAATTTGGCGAGGCAATATTCGGAGAAGATAAAGCCTTCGAAAAAAGAAATTACCCTCCAGGGCAACATGGTTTAGCAAAAAAGAGAGGTAAAAAATCTGAATACGCTGTTCAGTTAATGGAAAAACAAAAAGCTAAATATACCTATGGTATTTTAGAGCGTCAGTTCAGAAATTTGTTTGAAAAAGCTTCTGCAGCTTCTGGTGTAACAGGTGAAATCTTATTACAATTATGTGAAGCTCGTTTAGACAATGTTGTTTACAGAATGGGTATCGCTCCATCTCGTAGAGCTGCTCGTCAAATCGTAACTCATAGACATATTACTGTGAATGGTGAAGTGGTTAATGTGCCATCATATCATTTAAAAGCTGGTGATAAAGTTGCAGTACGTGAAAAATCTAAATCTCTAGAAGCTATTGAAAGATCTTTATCTAATTCTTCTCAAGTTTATGAGTGGATTACTTGGAATAATGAAACTAAAGAAGGTACTTTTGTTTCAGTTCCTCAAAGACTTCAGATTCCAGAAAATATTAAAGAGCAACTAATCGTTGAGTTGTATAACAAATAAAAACTGACTTTAGTCGAAATATGGCATTATTTAATTTTCAAAAGCCCGATAAAGTTATCATGATCGATTCAACCGATTTTGAAGGTAAATTTGAATTTAGACCTTTAGAACCAGGTTATGGATTGACTGTTGGTAATGCATTAAGAAGAGTCTTACTTTCTTCTCTAGAAGGATATGCTATTACATCTGTAAGAATTGAAGGTGTTGAACATGAATTTTCAACAATATCTGGTGTAGTAGAGGATGTTACAGAAATTATCTTAAATCTAAAACAAGTTCGTTTTAAAAGACAAATAGAAGATGTAGATAATGAATCTGTTTCTATTTCAATTTCTGGAAAGGAACAAATAACTGCAGGTGATTTTCAAAAATTCATTTCAGGTTTTCAAATTTTAAATCCTGATTTCGTAATTTGTAATCTAGATAGTAAAACAACTATCAATATGGAACTTTCTATTGAAAAAGGTAGAGGTTATGTTCCTGCTGAAGAAAACAAAAAGGCAAACGCGCCTATTGGAACTATTTTTACTGACTCAATCTATACTCCTGTAAAAAATGTGAAATATAGCATTGAAAATTTCCGTGTTGAACAAAAAACGGATTATGAAAAATTAGTTTTCGAAATCATAACTGATGGATCTATTAATCCAAAAGATGCGTTAACTGAAGCAGCTAAAACGTTGATTCACCACTTTATGTTGTTTTCTGATGAGAGAATTACACTTGAGGCTGATGAAATTGCTCAAACTGAATCTTACGATGAGGAATCATTACACATGAGACAGTTGTTAAAAACTAAACTTGTGGATATGGATTTATCAGTTAGAGCTTTAAATTGTTTAAAAGCGGCTGAAGTAGATACACTTGGAGACTTAGTTTCTTTCAATAAAAACGACTTAATGAAATTCCGTAATTTTGGTAAAAAATCTTTAACTGAACTAGATGAATTAGTTGCAGCTAAAGGCTTGAATTTTGGAATGGATTTAGGTAAATACAAATTAGATAAAGAATAAATAACTTCATATTTTGCTCTCCAAAGCGGATTGTAGCAAGATGAAGATTAAATAGTAACGTCATGAGACACGGAAAAAAATTCAATCACTTAAGCAGACAAAAAGGGCATAGAACTGCTATGTTGGCTAATATGGCTTGTTCTTTAATAGAGCATAAACGTATTAATACAACAGTTGCCAAAGCAAAAGCTCTTAAACAATTTGTTGAGCCTTTAGTTACTAAATCTAAAGAAGATACAACTCATAATAGACGTATTGTGTTTTCTTATTTAAGAAATAAATATGCTGTAACTGAATTATTCAGAGAAGTATCAGCTAAAGTTGGCGATCGTCCAGGAGGTTATACACGTATTATTAAAATGGGTAACCGTTTAGGTGATAATGCAGATATGGCGATGATCGAATTGGTTGACTTTAATGAATTATACAGAGGCAACAAAAAAGAAGAGAAAAAAGCAACTACACGTCGTAGTAGAGCAAAAAAATCAGAAGCTAAACCAGCTACTGAAGCTCCTGCTGCTGAAACTTCTGAAAATTCTGAAGCTACTGAATAATCATGAAATAATGATTAAAATATAAAAGGATAGACTATTTTAGTTTATCCTTTTTTTTTATAAAAAATATAAAACATAAGAAGACATGAAAAATGCATTTATTTATTTATTGCTATTAATCTCTAGTTCAGTATTTTCTCAAAACAAAAAAGAATCAGAGAATTCAATAAATTTTACTACTCAAATAACAGGTAATTTATTAAGTAATGGAATTTGGATGCCAAAAATGAATGAAAATGAAGTAATCGAAGGTTCTAAGTATTTATTTGATAATGAGTATGATGATTATATAGTGACAGATTTAAAAGGAAATAAATTTCAAATTTCAAATTTAAATTATGATTTAGTAAATAAGCAATTATTTACTAAAGTATCTAATGATTCAATTTTTATTTATAATCTTGATAACTTGGACTTTATAACACATAATAACAAACAGTATAAAATTTATCAAAATGAAGTCTTTCTTATGCTGTTTAAAAATAATCAAAATACTTTGTTAAAACATTTTTTTGCTTCTGTTCAAAATGCAGTTATTAATCCTATGACAAAAGAAGTGATTAGCCCTAAAAAGTATGTTTTGCATCTTAAATATAAATTGATTACTAAAGACAAACTAGTTGTTTTTAAATTAAATAAGAAGTCTGTTTTGGATTTATTTCCTTTTGACTCAAAAGATAAATTATTGGAATTTGTTAAGCAAAAAAACTTGTCTTTTTCAAAAGAAGAAGATATAGTAAGTATTTTGAAATTTATGAATGAATAGAGTTAATTTTGTTTTGACTAATAACTTTATATTTTTTATCATTTATCTCTTTAATAATTTTTTTGCATTAAATTTGCACAAACAACACACAAATGAAATATAATAAAAGACAACAGGCTATCTTATTGCTAAAAGATGGTACAATTTTTCATGGAAAATCTATCGGTATTGAAGGAACAACTTTCGGAGAAGTTGCTTTTAATACAGGTACTACTGGATATCAAGAAATTTTTACTGATCCCTCTTATTTTGGACAAATTATGGTTACCACAAATGCTCACATAGGTAACTATGGCGTTAATAATAATGAAGTAGAATCAGATAGTGTGAAAATTTCTGGATTAGTTTGCAAAAATTTTAGTTTTAATTTTTCAAGAGATAATGCTTCTGAGGGATTATTTGATTATTTAAAAAAGCAAAATTTAATTGTAATTTCTGATGTAGATACAAGAGCTTTGGTTAGTTATATTAGAGAAAATGGTGCAATGAATGCTATTATATCTACAGATGGTACTCCTATTGAAACCTTAAAAGAAAAATTGAAGAATGCTCCTGAAATGAACGGTCTTGAACTGGCATCAAAAGTTTCTACAAAAGAACCTTATTTTTTTGGAAATAAAGACGCCAAATATAAAATCTCAGCTTTAGATTTAGGAATTAAAACAAATATTCTAAGAAATTTAGCAAACAGAGATTGTTACATAAAAGTGTTTCCTTATAATGCTGGTTTTAATGATTTAAAATCTTTTCAACCTGACGGTTACTTTTTGTCAAATGGACCTGGTGACCCTGAACCATTACATAGTGCACAACAAGTAGCAAAAGATATACTAGAAGAAAATAAACCACTTTTTGGGA
Organism: Flavobacterium sp. 9AF; assembly: GCF_902506265.1. Lineage (GTDB taxonomy): Bacteria > Bacteroidota > Bacteroidia > Flavobacteriales > Flavobacteriaceae > Flavobacterium. The sequence continues at coordinate 2,303,292 of NZ_LR733556.1, forward strand.
TTTGTTTAGGACACCAAGTGATTGCCTTAGCAAATGGTATTTCTACTTACAAAATGTTTAATGGTCATAGAGGGATTAATCACCCAGTTAAGAACTTAATTACAGGTAAAGGTGAAATTACTTCTCAAAATCATGGTTTCGCAGTTGTAAAAGAAGAATTGGCAAATCATCCAGAATTAGAATTAACTCACGAACATTTAAATGATGGAACAGTAGCAGGAATGAGAATGAAAAATAAAAATTGTTTTTCTGTTCAATATCATCCTGAAGCAAGCCCTGGACCACATGATTCATCTTACCTTTTTGATCAATTTATTGAAAATATAAAATCTTCAATTAACTAAAACGTTATCGTTTATAAGTTTTTTGAATTTGACAATTTAATTACATTTTAAATTTTAAATTTGTTATTATTCGTAAAAAATACTAACTAAAAATACAAAGAATGAGCATAATTATTAAAGTTCACGCAAGACAAATTTTAGATTCTAGGGGTAATCCTACAGTCGAAGTAGATGTGATTACCGAAAATGGAATTTTAGGTAGAGCAGCAGTTCCAAGTGGTGCTTCAACTGGTGAACATGAGGCTGTTGAATTACGTGATGGTGGAAAAGCTTTTATGGGTAAAGGAGTTTTAAAAGCTGTAGAGAATGTGAATACAACAATAGCTGCTGAAATTGTTGGTATGTCTGTTTTTGAGCAAAATGCTATCGATAAAACCATGATTGATTTAGATGGGACATCAAATAAATCAAAATTAGGAGCTAATGCTATTCTAGGTGTTTCTTTAGCAGTGGCTAAAGCTGCAGCCAATGAGTTAGGATTGCCTTTGTATAGATATGTGGGCGGTGTATCAGGAAATACTTTACCTGTGCCAATGATGAATATTATAAATGGTGGTTCTCATTCTGATGCACCTATTGCTTTTCAAGAGTTTATGATTATGCCAGTAAAAGCAACATCTTTTACTCAAGCTATGCAAATGGGTACAGAAATTTTTCATAACTTAAAAAAAGTATTACACGATAGGAATTTATCTACTGCAGTAGGTGATGAAGGTGGTTTTGCACCCAATTTAGCCGGTGGAACAGAAGATGCTTTAGATTCTATTAAATTAGCAGTTACTAATGCTGGTTATGTTTTTGGGGAAGATATTAAAATCGCTTTAGATTGTGCTTCTGCTGAATTTTATGTAAACGGAAACTATGATTATTCTAAATTTGAAGGGCCAACAGGTAAAGTAAGAACTTCTGCTGAGCAAGTAGATTACTTAGCTGAATTAGTAGCTAAATATCCAATTGTTTCTATTGAAGATGGTATGGACGAAAATGATTGGGACGGTTGGAAATTATTAACTGATAGAATCGGAGATAAAGTACAATTAGTTGGGGATGATTTATTTGTTACTAATGTTGAAAGATTATCACAAGGAATTTCTAAAGGAATTGCAAACTCAATCTTGATTAAAGTGAATCAAATTGGTACACTTTCTGAAACGATTGCTGCAGTAAATATGGCTCATAATGCAGGTTATACTTCTGTAATGTCGCATCGTTCAGGAGAAACTGAAGATAACACAATTGCCGACTTAGCAGTAGCTTTAAATTGTGGACAAATTAAGACAGGATCTGCTTCTCGTTCAGATCGTATGGCAAAATACAATCAATTATTAAGAATTGAAGAGGAATTAAATGAAGTTGCTTATTTCCCTGGCGAAAAAGCTTTTAAACAAAAATAAAAAAACAATTAATGTTATTTAAAACACCTATAAATTTTTGTAGGTGTTTTTTTTATGAATGTTAATTTTAAAAATCATAAAAAACAATATTACGATAACGATATATTATTAGTAATTCCTTTAAAATTCCATTAGAATTCGTTAAATTCGCAGAATACTTTACTAATTTTCAAAAAACACATAATATATATGTCGAAAACTGCAATATTAGAGATCGATGGCAAAAAGTATGAGTTTCCTGTAATTGTTGGAACTGAAAATGAGGTTGCTATCGATATAGAGAAGTTGCGTGGTGCAACTGGTGCTATTACATTAGATCCAGGATATAAAAATTCTGGTTCATGCAAAAGTGAAATTACTTTTTTAGATGGAGAAGAAGGAATTTTACGTTATAGAGGATATTCTATCGAAGATTTAGCGGATAAAGCTGATTTTCTTGAGGTAGCTTATCTTTTGATTTTTGGTGAATTACCAAATAAAGCTCAATTAGAAAAATTTGAGAACGATATTAGAAAACACACACTAGTAAATGAGGAAATGAAATCTATTTTAGAAGGTTTCCCTAAAACAGCTCATCCAATGGGAGTTTTGTCTTCTCTGACTAGTGCACTAACAGCATTCAATCCTAAATCTGTGAATGTTGAAAATGAAAAAGAGTTATATGATGCCATTTGTAAGACCATGGGGAAATTCCTTGTTATTGCAACTTGGACATACAGAAGAAGAATGGGCTTCCCTTTGAACTATTATGATAATACAAAAGGTTATGTGGAAAATTTTATGCGTTTAATGTTTGAAATTCCTACTGAACCTTACAAAATGGACAAAAGAATAGTGGATGCATTAGATAAATTATTTATTCTTCATGCAGACCATGAACAAAATTGTTCCACTTCTACTGTAAGAATCGTTGGTTCATCTCATGCTGGATTATTTGCTTCAATTTCTGCAGGAGTTTCTGCTTTATGGGGACCATTACATGGTGGTGCTAATCAAGCTGTACTTGAAATGTTAGAAGAAATCAATAACAATGGAGGTGATGTAGCAAAATATGTTTTAAAAGCAAAAGATAAAGACGATCCATTCCGTTTAATGGGCTTTGGACATAGAGTTTATAAAAACTTTGATCCTAGAGCGACCATTATTAAGAAAGCGGCAGATGAAGTTTTAGACGCTTTAGGGGTTGATGATCCATTATTAGATATTGCTAAGCAATTGGAAAAAGTAGCTTTAGAAGATGACTATTTCAAATCAAGAAATTTATATCCAAACGTGGATTTCTATTCTGGAATTATATATCGTGCTATGGGAATACCAGTAGAAATGTTTACTGTTTTATTTGCTATTGGTCGTTTACCAGGTTGGATTGCACAATGGAAAGAAATGCGTATTAATAAAGAGCCAATAGGACGTCCAAGACAAGTATATACAGGAAGTCCTTTAAGACCTTTTAAAGAGGTCAACGAAAGATAGAAATAAAAAAATCCGAGCAAATGCTCGGATTTTTTATTAAAAAACAGATTATGCTGTGGGTTTGTTTTCTTCCTCTGTTGATTTTTCTTCTGTTGCGCTCTGCGAAGGATTAGTTTCTTTTTTATCGTTCTTTAATTCTTCAATTTTTTCTTCTACCTTTTCAATTATTTCTTCAAAAGCTTCCTTGGCTTGCTGTGATTTTTCTTCCGCCCACTCACTTGCTTCGTCTAATTTCTCTTTAGCATTTTTAATAAACTCTTCTGTTTTTTCAGAAAGGTGTAACTCGTCTATCTTTTTGGATGCAGATGCTGCTAAATCTTCTAGCGATTCTTTCGCTTCCGTTGCAAATTCAGATGCTTTTTCAATTGTCTCATCTGCAGTTACTTTGGCTTTGCCAAATAATGAATTAAAAAAATTTGAAAGTCCCATAATATTTTTCGTTTTTTATCAAATGTATAAATTTTATCTTTATAAAGATTTATTTTTTTAGAATTATGCAATTTCATTCCTTTTTCTATCTTTGCCTTGTGATCGTCAATAATTGACGAATTAATTACCCAAAAATGTTGCAATTAAATATTAAAAACGAGTCTTCAAGACTAAGAGCTGTTGTTTTAGGAACTGCAGTTAGTAATGGGCCAACTCCTAAAGTGGAGGAAGCTTATGATCCAAAATCATTAGAACATTTATTAGCAGGAACTTATCCAATAGAAGCGGATATGGTAAAAGAAATGGAAGCTTTTAATGCGGTATTTGAAAAATATGATGTTCAGGTTTTTAGACCCGAAATTATTGAAAATTACAATCAAATCTTTTCAAGAGATATCGGTTTTGTTATTGATGATATTTTTGTAAAAGCAAATATTCTTCCCGATAGAGAAAGAGAATTGGACGCCATTCAATATGTTTTAGATCAAATCGACCCAAATAAAATTGTGAGACCACCAGAAGAAGTCCATATTGAAGGTGGAGACGTCATGGTTTGGAACGATTATATTTTTATTGGGACCTATAAAGGTTCCGATTATAAAGATTATATTACAGCGCGAACCAATATGCATGGCGTAAATTATATTAAAGATTTGTTTCCGCATAAAATTGTAAAAGAATTTGATTTGGTAAAATCTAAAATTGAACCTCGTGATAATGCATTACATTTGGATTGTTGTTTTCAACCTTTGGGAACCAATTTAGGTATTATCTATAAAAGTGGTTTTAGAGAAGAAGCCGATTATATGTATTTAGTAAATCTTTTTGGGAAAGAAAATTTATTCCATATTGATAGAGAAGAAATGTATCATATGAATTCAAATATTTTTTCAATTGCACCAGATGTAGTCGTTTCTGAAAGGAATTTTACACGTTTAAATGATTGGATGAGAAGCAAAGGAATCACTGTAGAAGAAATTCCGTATGCAGAAATAGCAAAGCAAGAAGGACTTTTAAGATGTTCAACCTTGCCTTTAATTAGAGATTAAGAGAAGTTCTAGGTTCTAAGTTCTAAGTTGTAAAATTTAAATGTAGAGGATGAAAAGTTATAAAGATTTAGATATATATAATTTAGGATTAGAATTGTTCTATATTGCTTATTTATATTCTTTAAAATTACCAAAATATGAGATGTATGAATTAGGAAGACAATTAAGAAGGGCTTCGGATTCTGTTACTACAAATATTGTAGAAGGTTATGGTAGAAAAAAATATAAAGCTGATTTTATAAAGTTTCTTGTTTATTCACATTCAAGTTGTCTAGAAACAAAAGGACATTTGCTTAAAATCAGACGTTTATATCCTGATTTAGTATCAGACGCTGATAGATTTATAAATGAATATGATATATTAGGAGCCAAAATATTTAATTTTATAAAATATGTAGAGAATAATTGGAAAACCTAAAGTCGATATTGAAAAGGATATAGAAAAAAATAACTCACAATATAGTAGAAAAGAAAACAGAAAACAGAAAACTGACAACCTATAATAGAATAAAATGAATCAAACAACAAATACCATACTAATGATTCGTCCGGTAGCTTTCCGAATGAACGAACAAACCGCTGTAAATAATTATTATCAAAAAGTATTGGATGATTTATTACCAGCGACCGTTAACGCAAAAGCACAAGCTGAATTTGATGCCTATGTTGAGAAATTACGAGCGGTAGGAATACAAGTTATTGTTGTAGATGATACGGTAAATCCAGATACACCCGATAGTATTTTTCCAAACAATTGGGTTTCTTTCCATGAAACAGGAGATGTAGTTTTGTATCCCATGTTTGCTGAAAACAGAAGATTAGAACGTAGAGAAGATATCTTAGATATTATTGAAGATAATGGTTTTGTGATTAACGAAATCATGGATTATACCGAAGCTGAGGAAGATGGGTATTATTTAGAAGGTACAGGAAGTATTGTTTTGGATAGAGCCAATCAAATTGCTTATTGTGCGTTATCTCCAAGAGCCGATGAAGAATTGTTTATCGAATTTTGCGAAGATTTTGAATACGATCCTGTTATTTTTGAAGCTTTTCAAACTGTAAATGGCGAACGCAAGCCTATTTATCATACGAATGTGATTATGTGTGTGGCTGAAACCTTTGCTGTTATTTGTGCGGATTGTATCGATGATAAAGCCGAAAGAAAAATGGTGCTTTCTAAATTGAAAGAATCTGGAAAAGAAGTTATTGTAATCAGCGAAGAACAAGTTAATAATTTCGCTGGAAATATGTTGCAAGTAAGAGGCGCAAGTGACGAACGTTTCTTAATTATGAGTAATGCAGCTTACGAAAGTTTAACACCGTCTCAAATTGAAAAAATTGAAAAACATTGCAAAATCGTGCATGCTAGTTTGGATATTATTGAGGCTTGTGGTGGAGGAAGTGCACGTTGTATGATGGCAGAAGTATTTTTACCAAAAGCAGAATAAATGTTATCAAGAAAAACTAAATATGGGATTAAGGCATTAATTTATATTGCAAAGCAAGATGATTTAATGCCCGTCCTTATTTCTGAAATTTCAGAGAAAGAGAATATTTCTAAAAAGTTTTTAGAAGCGATTCTTTTAGACTTAAAAAAAATTGGTCTAGTAGGCTCCAAAAAAGGAAAAGGAGGCGGTTATTATTTATTAAAAAACCCTAAAGAAATTACTGTGGCTACCATTATCCGTTTTTTAGACGGACCAATTGCTTTATTGCCTTGTGTAAGTCTAAATTTCTACGAAAAATGCGACGATTGTCCGAGCGAAGAAACTTGTTCGTTAAATAAATTGATGATTCAGGTGCGAGATAACGCACTTAACGTATTGGAAAAGAAGACTTTATATGATTTAGCAAATTTTTAAAAAAAATTTTCAAAAATACCCTAGTAAATCGATAGACTAATAGTATATTTGAAAAATGAAATAAATGTAAAAGTTATGATACTAGATTTGATTAGATCAAAAAAGTCATTTGAACTTGGAAAAGAGGTTAAAGTGTCTGCTTATAAGGCAATTACGTGGCGTATTGTAGGAACTATGGATACAATGGTAGTGTCTTATTTTATGACAGGCAGCTTTAAAGTCGCTTTCTCAATTGGAGGATTTGAGGTGTTTTCAAAAATGATATTGTACTTTTTTCACGAAAGAGCTTGGGCAAAATGGACAAAATAAAAGAAAGGTTAACCCAACTTAATGCGGTTTTACAAGAATTAAGTTTAGAAGAAAGTTTGGCTTTTGTAAATGAGAATGTAGAAGGCAAGAAAGTATTCTCTACTTCATTCGGAATTGAAGATCAGGTATTGACTCATTTTTTGTATCCTCTTAAAAATGATTTTTCATTTTTTACTTTGGATACTGGAAGAATGTTCAACGAAACCTATGAGGTGTTTCAAAAAACACAAACGAAATACAAAGGATTAGAAATAAAAACCTATTTACCGAATCAGGAAGAGGTTCAACAGTATATCGATACTGATGGTATTAATGGGTTTTATGATAGTATTGAAAGCCGAAAAAAATGTTGCTTTGTACGAAAAGTAATTCCTTTACGTAAAGCTTTAGAAGGTGCTTCGGTTTGGGTAACGGGTTTACGAGCAGAACAATCTCAGAATAGAGAAAGTATGGCTTTTTTAGAATGGGATGAGGACAACCAATTAATCAAATTCAATCCGTTGTTGCATTATACTTTGGAGCAGTTAGAAACCTTGGTTAGCCAAAACAATATTCCTTTAAACAGTTTGTATAAAAAGGGATATTTAAGTATTGGTTGTGCTCCATGTACCAGAGCTTTAGCTGAAGGAGAAGATTTTAGAGCCGGTAGATGGTGGTGGGAAAACGGAAAAAAAGAATGCGGATTACATATCCATATAGCAAACAATAATTAATTTTTAAAAGTAAGTATAATGCGAAATTATTTAGAAGAATTAGAAAACGAGAGCATTTATATCTTAAGGGAAGTAGCAGCTCAATTTCAAAAGCCTGTGCTTTTATTTTCGGGTGGTAAAGATTCAATAACAGTAGCACGATTAGCGCAAAAAGCGTTTTATCCTGCTAAAATACCGTTTGTCTTTATGCATATCGATACAGGTCATAATTTTCCAGAGACCATTACTTTTAGAGATCAATTAATTGAAGAATTAGGTGTGGAACTTGTTGTGCGTTATGTTCAAGATAGTATCAATTCCAATAAAGCTCAGGAAGAGACTGGGAAATATGCAAGTCGAAATTCGTTGCAAACGGTAACGCTTTTAGATGCCATTGAAGAATTTGGCTTTGATGCATGTATAGGTGGTGCTCGTAGAGACGAAGAAAAGTCGAGAGCCAAAGAACGTATCTTTTCGGTACGTGATGATTTCGGACAATGGGATGCCAAAAAGCAACGTCCAGAAATGTTTACCATCTTAAATGGGAAAATTAATTTTGGTGAAAACGTACGAGCGTTCCCAATTAGCAACTGGACGGAAGAAGACGTTTGGAGTTATATTAAGCAAGAAAATTTAGCGTTGCCTTCTATTTATTTCGCACACGAAAGAAAATTAGTAAAAAGAGACGGTGCCTTTTTAGCGCATTCGGATTATTTGAATTTAGTTGATACCGACGAAATTGTAAACGACGTCGTTCGTTTTAGAACGGTGGGAGACATGACGTGTACCGCTGCTTTGGTTTCCAACGCTGCCACTATTGAAGAAGTGATGTATGAAAACAAAGCTTCTAAATCATCTGAAAGAGGTGCGCGAATCGATGACAAACGTTCGGAAGCTGCTTTGGAACAAAGGAAAAAAGGAGGGTATTTTTAATGAAAGGATTATTAGATTGTTAGATTATTTGATTTTTTGAAGCATATCTTCGGCCTACTCAATAATCTACCAATCAAACCATCCAATAATCAAACTATCGAATAAAACAAATGGAATTACTAAAAATAAATACAGCAGGAAGTGTAGATGATGGAAAAAGTACCTTAATAGGGCGCTTCCTTTACGATAACAATGCACTAACGATTGAACAAGAAGAGTTGGTGCGCAAGAAAACAAAAGAAAAAGGATTAGAAGATTTAGATTTTTCGGTGATTACCGATGGATTAATTGCAGAAAGAGAGCAAGGGATTACCATAGATGTCGCGCATATCTATTTTTCTTCAGCCGTGAGAAAGTTTATTATTGCCGATAGTCCAGGGCATATTGAATATACCCGTAACATGGTAACCGGAGCGTCCAATTCCGATTTATCGATTATCTTGATTGATGCTCGTAAGGGGTTATTGGAACAAACCCACCGTCATTATTTTATCAGTCGCTTGTTGCGTTTGCAATCGGTGGTGTTTTGTATCAACAAAATGGATTTGGTCGATTATAGTGAAGACGTGTATTTGAACATTGCTGCTGATATTGACAAAATGATTAAACAATTAGAACCATTGGAACAAGAGATTGCCATTATTCCTATAAGTTCTTTAAAAGGGGATAATGTGGTGCATTTTTCTAAGCAAATGGATTGGTACAAAGGAGAAACTTTGTCTACCGTATTGCATGGTTTCAACAAAAAAGAAGAAGATAAGAAACCTTTCCGTATGGATGTACAACAAGTATATCATGTACAAAATGAAAATTTTGTTGATTATAGAGCTTATGCGGGAAGAATTAGTTCGGGGAGTGTAAAAGTAGGCGAAACGTTAACGATTTTACCTTCTGGAAAAGCTTCTGAAGTAGTGGAAGTACGTAAGTTTACCAACACTTTAGACGAAGCGCACACCGGAGATTCAATTCAAGTGCGTTTGAAAGATGATATTGATATCAGTCGGGGCATGTTATTCGTAAAAGAAAGTCAGGACCATCTTTTTGCTAAAGAGTTAAAAGCCCGCTTGGTTTGGTTAGATGAAAAAGCTGCGAACACTTCAGCGAAATATCATATACAAACGGGTTCGCGCACAGGAGTGTGTAAGATTCAAGAGATTGAGTATTTAATCCAACCCGAAAATCCATTAGAGCATGTAGCTTCACACGAATTGAAATTAAACGATATTGCATTGGTACAATTAAAATTGGCCAACCCCATGTATTTGGATGCTTTTGCAACGAATAAAGCAAATGGGGCTTTTATTTTAATTGATACACAAACGAATAACACGGTTGCTGTTGGCTTTGTTCAATAGTTGAGTGTCATTTATAATTTGGTGGATAATCCCTAAGGTATTTTGCTTTAGGGATTTTTTTATAACAAGATAAAACACTTGAATAATTCAGTTGTAGTTTAAATAAATACGGATATGCATTCATTTGTTTTAAAATGTTTAAAAGTTTAATATATCTTTGTTAAGATCCTGAAAAAGAAACTTTTCAAGATAAAAAGTTATATGAATTGCTTTAATTTTATTTTGTATGAAAAAAACATTACTTCTGTTATTCTTTGTTTCATTTCATTTTGCTTTTAGTCAAACGAATGTAAGTGGAGGAATTTTTAGTAATACTATTTGGACAGTTAGTGGCAGTCCTTATGTTTTAACTGGAGATGTTGCTTTGTTTCCTGGTTATTCTCTAACTATTGAACCAGGTGTTGTAGTAAAATTTAATGTAGCCGCTAAGTTAATTCTTAGAGGACCGCTTTATTGTAATGGGACTGCCCAAGATAAAATAACTTTTACTTCAAATGCTTTAACTCCTACAAAAGGAGATTGGTATGGAATTCAAATAGAAAATTCTCAAGGAGGTAAAATTTTAGGTTCTAATCTTATAGGAGAATATGCAACTAGATTTATGGAAATCAAGAATCCTTCAAGTGGTGAAATTTTAAATATTGTTGATTCTGAAATTCGATATAATGATTTTGCTTTTTATGGGCACGATGGTAATTCTACACATACTGTAATTTTGGATAACCTAAGTGTTCATGATAATACCTATGCATACATTTATGCTCAAAATGTAACTGTAACTAATAGTGTTTTTTCCAATGGAGAAAAAGGAATACATTGTTGGGAATCTACACCAAATATGCATGTTACGAATTGTGAATTTTATAATTTTAGTATAAGAGCCGTAAGCATGAAAGGAGAAGTAAGTTATTGTCATATTCATGATAATGTTTTAGGAATTAACATGGTAAATGGGTTTTTCATGACTCACTCTACAGTAGAAAATAACGTTGTTGGGATTGAATTGACTTATCCATTACAAATTTCAGGAAACCCTATTCATGATAATACGATTTGTAATAATTCGGAATACAATTTCAAATATTTAAATAGTTACCCTATAGATATTTCTAATAATTGTTGGTGTAGTTCCGATACAAATGTTGTTGCTGCAAAGATATACGATGCTTATGATGATGCTTCCTCTGGGATTGCTACATTTACTCCTATGAATAGCAGTTGTACTTTAGATGTTGATGTGGTACATACCAATCAAGAATTTGCTTTTTATCCAAACCCAGCAACCCATCAAGTTACTTTTTTACATGATGGTGCGTTAGACTTTGTAATTTATGATACTACAGGAAAAATGATAAAACAAGGCGTTTTACAAAAGAATTTATTGCTTTCTGATATGCATTCGGGATTTTATTTTATTAGAATTTCTAAACCCAATAGTGGTGTTTTTCAGTTGAGTAAACTAATCAAACAATAATTTTGGGAGATTGCTTTATCAAAAAAATAGCATTGAAAGTCATGCGAAAAAAAATTAGAAATACCCTTGTATTTGCGTTGTCTTTTGGATTGTTATTCTTGTTGGGTTTTTATATTTATTTAAGAAATGGAATTGACTCGGTAATGACCCCAGCGAAACAGGAAAAGGTTTTTGCATCGATACAGGCAGCACCCGCTTTACCAGAATCTTTTTATGAGCAATATGAGAAAATCAATCCGAACGGATTGGAACGTGGCTATACCGCTTCTTTGTTGTCTCGGTTTTTTGGTAAACCAAAGCCTTGTGCTTGCGAAACCATTTATGTGCATCCTGGTTATTTTGATGCTTACAACCGATTTGCACCTCCTATTTTTATGTATGAAGCGACTCGTAAAGTGGGTGGAAAAAAATGTTTGGATTTTGCTTTACAAAAGATAAATTTTGCTAATGGTGCTATGGGTGTTGTAGCTGCTAGCAAACAGTATTTCCAGAAAGACTTAGCTTCATTAACCGATAGCGAAGTGTTGGATTTGTTGCTTATGATGGAAAACTCCAGTTATTTTAATTTGTTGCGAGAAAAAGGCAGGGAAAGATTAGAACAGCGAAAAGCGGTTTTATTAAGGAAATAAAACATCCGTTCGAGTGTTCCGATGCGAATCGGAAGGTTTTGAGAACGGTTTTTTATTACTATTTTTCTGGTTCTCGATACAATTTTCTTCCCAAAGTGTTGGTCGAAAATCACTCGAACTGACGAAAAATAGTGTTTAGAGGTAACGTGCTTTATAGGAAGTTTTTATAATTCTATTTTATTAAAATTTTGTATGGATGCAGTTATTAAAAACGTCAGTTCGAGTGTTCCGATGCGAATCGGAAGGTCTTGAGAACGGTTTTTTATTACTATTTTTCTGGTTCTCGATACAATTTTCTTCCCAAAGTGTTGGTCGAAAATCACTCGAACTGACGCAAAATAGTGTTGAGAAGTAAAGTAATTCATTAAATAATATTATATCATGATAAAAAAACTATTGCTTTTCATTTTGCTATGTCAATTTGGATACGCCCAACATACCGAACGCTTTATTGCTTTGGTAAGCGAATTAGAAGGCACACCTTTAGACAGTATTACTCTTTTTTATAAGGTAAACACTGTGGAATGGAAAGGTCCAGCAATACAATATTGTTATATGAAAAAGCCTTATGAAACTTATACAGGAGAATGGACTCATTATGACCGAAAGGGAAACAAAATAAGTACCGTTGTGTTTGGTTTGTATGGAAATGTCTTAACTTTTGTTACTTATAATAAAGACGGATGGATTAGTTCTGAATCAGTGACCTATGAATTAGATACAACCGCTAAAAATTTAACCGAGTTTTTTGAATCTAACGGGCATTTGCTTTTTAAAAGAAAAGAGCGCACGTATCGATATGATAAAGCGTTACAAAAAAGGTATTTGTATCAAGAAGGAGAAAATTGGAATGGTAAGAAAAGAGGTGTTTGGAAAACCTATGCAGCAGATGGTACGGTTGTCAAAGAAAAACAGTATTCGTAATATATGGCAAAGGAATCGTTATGGTTCCTTTTTTTTTGAAGTTAATTAGAAGTATAGTGCTATTTTTCTGGTTCTCGATACCATTTTCTTCCCAAGGTTTTGGTCAAAAATCACTCGAACTGACGCAAAATAGTGTTGAGAAGTAAAGTGCTTTATAGGAAGTTTTTATAATTCTATTGTATTAAAATTTGTATGGATGCAGTTATTGCAACCATCAGTTCGAGTGTTCCGATGCTAATCGGAAGGTTTAGAGAACCGTTTTTAATTTTATTTTTCTTCCCAAGGTTTTGGTTGAATAGCGTTTTAACTCACAAAAAGGGCTTATTGAGTGCTTATTTTTTACCAAAAAACGCTGTTTTTTATCTTACCTATATAAAAGTAGTGGTACAAACCGGTATAAAATATTTTTTATAATGTATTGTTTTTGATTGGAATAGTTTAAAACTATTAGAGTTTTAGCGAAGCCATCTGAGTAGGAGTTAGGCTATCTGAGTAGTACAATTTTAGAACAGAGTAGGTTGTTGAACGTTTTTATAGGGTGCTGGTCGATTCGTACTCTTTTTGCCAGTTTCTTTTTCTTATAGTTAACTAAATTTCTTACTAAAATGTTTTTTTGTACGTATAAATACGTATAAAAAAGGGTGAAAAATACGTATAAATACGTATTGTGGGTAGAGGTTGAAAAAGTTATATTTGGAAATACTGAAATAACCTTTGCATATACACTCTAAAAAGTAAATTGACGCATTGAGTAGCTTGTATATACTAGTTATGGGAAATGCTACTAACACTACTCATTTAAAATAAACCATGAAAATTGACTTTGTAAGAATCAAAAATTTTAGAAAACTTAAAAATTGTAAAATTGAGTTTTCCGATAAAGAAACATTATTTGTTGGTGCAAACAATAGTGGAAAAACTACCGCTATGGATGCGCTTATAACTTTCCTTGGGCGTAAACAATTTAAGACTCAGGATTTTACAATCACAAATTGGACAGAGTTAAAAAAAATTGCTGAAAGTTGGGTTACTAAAGAAACAATAGAAGAAGAAGAAAAAAGCTTTAAATTATTAGAGCCTCATTTACCTTCGTTAGATTTATGGTTTAATGTTGATATTTCAGAATTAAGATATGTAAGTCATATAATTCCGTCATTAGATTGGAGCGGAGGATTAATAGGTATAAGGCTTATTTTACAGCCAAAAAACTTAGAATCATTAGTTGAAGAATATGTTCTATCGAGAAAGAAAATAGTAGACTTAATAACAAAGACAGGTAAAAATATAGAGCTTTGGCCTGCTGATTTTTGGCAGTTTTGCGAAAAAAAGTTGAATACGTTATTTGAGGTGAAATCATATCTATTGGACCCGGATAAACATGACGAGGACCAGAATATTTCAGACAACAATATCGAACTTGAAGGAAATCCTCTAAATGGACTAATTAAAATAAATACAATAAATGCTCAACGGGGATTTAGTGACGCAAATTCTGACACTCCAGAGGCAAATAGTACTAAATCATTATCTTCTCAACTTCGTTCATATTATGAAAGCCATTTAAATCCATCAATTGACCCAAATGAACAAGATCTAGTAGCAATTGAAAAATTAAATGAAGCTCAAAATACTTTTGATAAAAACTTAACTTCAAGTTTTGAAGCACCTCTTGAAGAACTAAAAGTTTTAAATTATCCTGGTTTTGGTAATCCCCAAATTACATTATCATCTCTTATTAAAGCCACTGATGGACTAGATCATGAATCAGCTGTAAGGTATAATTTATTAGAAGGGCTATCCTTACCAGAAAAATATAATGGACTTGGCTATCAGAACTTAATTTCTATCGTTTTTAAATTAATTGGATACCGAGATGAATGGATGAGGAAAGGTAAAAAGACATTTGAACATGATGATATTATAGAACCTATTCACTTAGTACTGATTGAAGAACCAGAAGCTCATTTACATGCACAAGTGCAACAAGTTTTTATAAAAAAAGCGTATGAAATATTAAGAAATCATGGAAATTTAGGTGCAAATAAAGAGTTTACTACACAATTAGTAATCAGTACACATTCTAGTTATATAGCTCATCAAAAATTTGAAAGTTTAAGATACTTTAAAAGAAATAATACTGCTAATTCAACACCAACTACAGATGTATTGAGTTTAAAATCCGTTTTCGATTCTTATATTAAAGAAGAAAAAGAAACTGAAAAATTTGTAATAAGATATCTAAACACAACTCACAATGATTTATTTTTTGCAGATGCGGCTATTTTAGTGGAAGGACCTGCAGAAAGAATGCTTATACCACATTTTATTAGAAATTACCATAATGTTCTTGATAGTTGTTACATTACTATTTTAGAAATTGGAGGAAGTCATGCTCATAGGTTAAAGCCACTTATAAAAAAATTAGGTTTAGCTACTTTAATTATCACTGACCTTGACTCCCAAGAAAAACAAATAGATAATTCAACAACCCCTCCAAAAGAAAGTTTTAAGAAGTGTCAACCAAAAATAGGTGTAAATCAAATTACTAATAATGATACTTTAAAAAATTGGAATCCGAATTTAACAAATATTGATGATTTAATTAGTCTAAAGATAGAGGATAAGCTATTAAAAGATTATCCAGTTAGAGTTGCCTATCAAACTGAAATTGATATTGCAGGTGTAAAAGTTTATCCATATACATTTGAAGATGCTCTTGTTCTAGAAAATATTGAAAAATTTAAAGCAATAAATGCAACTTCAGGTTTATTAAAAAAGATGGTTCAAGCTGTTAATGAACCTAATACTATCAATTCTGCTAAAATGGCTTATGAAGCTATAAACAGCAGTGGTGTAAAGAAGGCTGAATTTGCCCTTGACGTAATGTATCTAGAAGCTCCTGAAGAGCTAAATGTACCAACATATATAAAAGAAGGTTTAGATTGGTTGGAGAATTTTTTACAACCAATAAAAAATATTGCAGAACAAGAAACTCCAATAAAATGATAGCAAAAGACAACGATATTGATAAAAAAGTTGACGAAGATATTTTCAACTGTTTAAATCCAAAATCATTAAAAAGTTTTTTCCTTTTTGCAGGAGCTGGTTCTGGGAAAACAAGAACCTTGGTAAATGTTTTAACTAAATTTAAAGAATCATACGGTTATGATTATAAAATACGCAATAAAAAAATTGCCATAATAACTTATACCAATGCAGCAGCGGAAGAAATCAATCATAGACTTTCGTACGATTCAATTTTTGAAGTCAGTACAATACATAGTTTCTGTTGGGAGTTAATTAAAAACTTTACAATAGATATAAAAAAATGGATTGAGCAAGACATTAATGAATCAATAATTGACCTAGAAGATAAATTGTCAAGAGCTCGAGATCCTAATAATAAAACAGCCATATCGAATAGAAAAAAATTAGAATCGAAAGAAAAACGATTAACTGCTCTATTATCAATTTCTAAATTTGTATATAATCCAAATGGTGACAATTACTCGAAAGCATCACTAAATCATTCTGAAGTTATTTCTATTGCATGTTCTTTTCTAACATCCAAAAATCTATTTAAACAAATTTTGACTAACAAGTATCCAATTGTATTAATCGATGAAAGTCAAGATACTAAAAAGGATTTAATTGAGGCTTTATTTATGGTTCAATTTCAATATAAAAATTCATTTATGTTGGGATTGTTTGGTGATACGATGCAACGTATATACAGTGATGGCAAAGAAAGACTTGGTGAAGACTTATCTGAAGATTGGTTAAAACCAATAAAGCAAATGAATCATAGGTCAAAATCTAGAATTATTGAATTGAACAATAAAATAAGAATGGATATTGATGGACAACAACAATTAGCTCGTGTTGAAAATTCTGGAGGGAAGGTTAAATTATTCATAGTTACTCGCGGTATAAATAAAATAGAGACTGAAGAATCAATTAAACAAAAAATGTATGATTTTACAGGCGACAAAAAATGGATTGACAAATTAATCTCGAAAGATAAAAATGATGTTCCTGTAAAAGTTCTTACACTAGAGCATCATATGGCAGCTATAAGAATGAGGTTTAATAACTTTTTTACGCCACTATATAATGTCGACAGATTAAAGCAAGGTTTATTAGAAGGAACTCTTTCTTCTGTTAACTTCTTTACGAAGATAGTATTACCTTTGTATAATGCTCATAAAGAAGGGAATAAATTTGAAATCTTTAATATCGTAAAACTTGAATCACCAATATTTGATAAAGATTATATAATTAAAGAAACAGATAAAAAAACAATTCTTAATAATGCTAAAACTAATGTCGATAGTTTATTAAAATTATGGGATAATGATAACCAGCCAACTTTAAAAGAAATAATTATAGAGGTTTCCAAAACTGGAATTTTCAAAATTCCAAACGAACTTAAAATTTCTATTGAAAGGTTAAAAAGCGAAGGTGAAGAAGAAAATGAAAATGATGATGAAGCATTATTGGCTTGGGATTTAGCTCTCGATGCTAATTTTGTCGAAATAATTAATTATAATAATTACATATCGGACAGTTCTAACTTCGGTACACATCAAGGTGTTAAAGGTTTGGAATTCGAAAGAGTAATGGTAATAGTTGATGATGAAGAATCTAAAGGGTTTATGTTTAGTTATGACAAACTTTTCGGAATAAAAGAGTTAACAAAAGGAGATAAAGATAATATTGCGGTAGGAAAAGAAACTGGAATAGATCGTACATCAAGACTTTTCTATGTGGCATGTAGTAGAGCAAAAAAAAGTCTAGCAATTGTTGCTTATACAGACCAACCTGACCAACTAAAAATTAATTTATTGGCTTTAGAATGGTTTAAAGAAGATGAAATAGAATTATTGAAATAAGTACTTTTTATAACAGCAAGTAAGCGCAATTGCCTAATTTTCAGCCACTTAAAGTGTTTTTTTTCCAGCCCCTAGCTCTGCAAAGTCTCCCGTCTTTGAGGCCTAATTAATAACTGTTCGTTAATTTACTAACACAAAAAAATCATTTATAAAATAGTTAAATCAATGGTTTTTATAATTTAGCGTAAATTCTCCTGGCTTTGTGTAGCTGGATAAAAAAATACTGTTTCAATGAAAGAATGTTTAATACTCTTTTTCTTATCAATAATTCTTGGTTGCAAAAAATCAGAAAAAGAAGCATGTTTTTCTAAAGTCAATTTTGATAAAGTCTTCCACTATTTGGAGTCTAACGATAGTTACGTTCCTGATGATTTAGAAATTGTCCTGATTGATAGTGTGACTATTTGTATTAAAAAAAATGGTTACACTTTATCCAAAATCAAGAGACAATCTGGAATTGTGTCTCCATTAAAATATAAACCTCAAAATGAAAAATGGACTGTAAAAACGAATCAAATCTTTTGTGAATTAGTTCTAAAAAGTCAATAAAGTTATTTTTCGGACTCCCGATAACCCGATAGCACGGATTTACTTAGTCTATTCGGCTGAAGCCTCGGGTGTAATCCGTTCGCGCTCCACAAAGTCTTATAGCTTTAAAGTAATAAGTAAAAAAATGTATGCCTGCTTATTGTAAAAAGAAGTTGGAAAAGGTATATTTGGAATATGCTAAAAGTGAAACAAACCTTGGTATATACATCCTAAAAAAGGTAGATTGGCGCTATTGAGTAGCGTGTATATACTAGTTATGCCCAGCTGAGGTTTATACTGCCGTTTGAAGATTACAGTCTAATTAAAAAATATTGGCGTACAAATTGGAAAGACTATTTGTAAACTTGGTTTTGGGTTACGCCACTTTCTTTAGCGGCGGACCGTTAGCAGAAATTTAAGGAAGATTCGATTCAAAAAACAAATATGAATTTTGAAAGTAAAATATTAAAAAATACTAAAATATCAGAGGATTATTTTGATGGAGATTACAAATTTGATTTCTTGCCTAATATAATTGGAATTCAATATGCGATTACTAACACAGTTGAAAAAAAGATCATTAATGAACTGAGAACTAATAGATTTGAAAAATTCACTCATTTAGAAAATTTATTTATCAAGTTAATTAACTTCTTAAATAAAAATGAATTTGAGAATTATAAAGTCGAAATATCTCAAAAACTTAGCGATGAATCACTTAAACATTGGAAACCTGAGAAAAGAGAAAAAGAAAGAAAAAGACTTTGCAATGAAATTTATTTAGATAGTATTGGAATAGAATGGAGAAAAGATTTCTGGGATTTTGAAAACGACGAAATTATCTATAATGAAAAATATGAAATTGTATTGGGTTTTACTGATGATAAACATAGAGACGAGCGCAGCATTACTGTAGAAATCAACCCTGAAAATCTACAAATTGACGATGTTTTTTTTGAATAATAAACTTCTGCTAACAAGCGTTTGACAAGATTGCGAATTTTGTAGTAAATTCACGTTTATAAATCGTAAGAAATTTTATCTTTAACAGAAAATAATCAGCTCTAAAACCCGCCCGAATGCAAAGCCCGAAACCGATATGCATCAGCTTAAAAAACTGTACGGAAAATAGAAAAAAAAGAAATGGCATTATTTCACCTCTTATTTGAACTAATTAAAATATCAATTTTAAGCTGTATTTATGCAAGCTTAACACTTTTGGTTTTTAAAATAATTGCAATTTATAAACCAAATTCTTGGTTCGACAGAGTTTCAAAGATAAAGCTTAAACTTTGGGTTTTAAGCGGTCTATGTATATCTATTTTTCTTTTCTTTTTTATGTTTTCTCACTTTGGTGACCACGGACTTGGTGACAGTGCAAGAATTCCTATCGGACACGGAAAAGCAATTCAAGAAGTAGATGGAATGCAAGCATATATCCAAGATGAAGGACCAATAAGTATGATAGAAATTGACAGATTCATAATAGCAGATGATTTTGTATATGGCTTTATTAGTGAAGGAAATGAAAATTATGAAGGAAGCTATTTCGTCTATGACTTGGTCAATAATTCCGTCAAAACTTTTGAAGAAGAAAATGACTATATAAATATATTGAAAACCAAAAACCTTGATTATAATACAGATTATAAAAATTTTGGATATTATTATAGTCAATATTGGTATGGATGGAGGTTTTGGCTTTTACCATAAAGAAATAGAAAATGATAAAAGCCGAACGCATAACAGTGGTTTGGAGCAATTGCTACATTTACAATAGAAAACACGTTCGATTTTTTACTAAAAAACGTATCTTAGCTAGAAATAATTGTGCTACTTATTTGCTACTACAAGGAGCTGTGTAACGTTTTGCCTCAACTATTAAAAAACAGAGAATGAAATTTAAAATTGGAATTTTAGTAGTATTCTTTTCTTTGAATTGCTTTGCTCATAAAGGTATATTGATGCAAAAAATATATGGTAATGTGAAAATCAGTATAAAAACAGGATTTGAATATTCTGATATTGATAAAATCCAAATTATTGGTCAATTATCTCAAAAACTATCTGATCGTTTGCATTACAAAGACACGGTCTTTATTGAATATGTACAAGACTACAGAAACATATATAAAAATGATTTGTATCTGTTGGAATACAATAACTCGAACTACAAAATAATCGGTGGGATTAAATCGGAATACAATAATGAATCAAATAACTCAGGTCTATCTATTAGAATTTGTGCAGACAGAATTTCTATTGTAAATACTTTAAAATTTGTGGAATTCACTATAAATAATAAAGATAAAACAAACAATTACGTTTCCAAGAAAACAATTGGTCTAAATGATAATGAAGATGAAGCATTACTAGATTCATTGCGAACCATAGCAACAAATGATGATTTAATTACTAAAATCATTACATCAAAGTCGGAATTGATTAATGACATAATCTCTGATAAAATCCCTATCAAAAAGCAAGACCATTTTGGAATCGAAATTTATTGGCAAAATGATAAATTTTTATTTGAATACAATCATATTAATAGTGATAGACAAGAATATGTATTTGAAGTAACAGACTATTTTTATCATGAATATTTAAATGAAAATGATATTTTGATTTTTGTGGATAAAAATGCTTTCTATTATTTAGAGGGAACCAACCATGAGGAAAAAGAATTAATAAAAATGGACAACGAAAGTTACGCCCCTTTAAGCATTTTTGATTTTGGGAATAAAATATTGCTCCACCCATTTAGAAATAGAAACGAATTAAGTATATTTTTGAAAGACAAAAACAAAGTAATATCTAAATTTGAATAACAAAAACCAACCGCAAAACAATGATTATAAGTAAAGGCTTATTCTCTTTGTACAATAAAGACTGAGTTTTTTATTTTAAGTAGCGTGTAAACCTGTATTATAAAAGAAATCAAAAAAAGTATATTTGGAGAAAACTAAAAGTGAAACATGCCTTTGTATTTCTTTTCAAAAAAAGGGTAGATTAGTGATATTTTTAGATGTATAAATAAGTGAGAGGCAAGCGTAACAAACGAGACAACAAATGACAAACTATAATAAATTATGAGATTTTTACTAACCGTTTTTATTTTGACAATTAGTTCAATAATGTTTGGTCAACAGCAATCTCAACATGATAGTATTTATATCATTCGGGATAGTGTACTTATTCCAACAAGAAGTGGAGTTGATATTTCAGCAATAATAGTTCAAAAAAAGACAAATACACATCCATTGCCAGCTATTTTGTTTTATACAACCTATTATCAGGATGCAAGCGATGCCTTATTTGGTAAAAAATCAGCCGATAGAGATTATGTAGGAGTTATAGCATATGCTCGAGGGATTAAAACAAACTTAAAAGAATACAAACCTTTTGAAAACGAAGGAACAGATGTTTATGATATAATTGATTGGATTAGTAAACAAAAATGGTGCGATGGAAACGTAGGAATGTATAGTGGTAGTTATACAGGTTTTTCACAATGGGCTGCTGTAAAAAATAGTCATCCTGCTTTAAAAACGATTGTTCCTCAAGTGGCTGTTATGCCAGGATATGATTTTCCAATGGAAAACAATGTTCCGTTATCTCATATTTTAAGTTGGAGCAATGACAATATTTATAAAAATAAATTTTTGCCAAGAGGTTTACCATTTGACTATTTCAATAAGGGGATAGCTTACAACAAACTTGATAGTTTAGCAGGAATTCAAAATTCAATTTTCCAAAATTGGCTATCTCATCCAGCTTATGATAGTTACTGGCAATCCATGGTACCCACACCTAACGAATACTCAAAAATAGATATTCCTATCTTAACAACGACAGGCTATTATGATGGTTCTCAAATTGGAGCTATGCAATATTTCAAACTGCACAATCAATACAATAAAAAGGCGAATCATTATTTTGTAATTGGTCCTTACGACCATTTTGGTGGACAACGCAGACCTTCAAAAAACATAATGGGCTATGAAATTGATAGTGTTGCCAATATTAGTATGGAGAAATTAGCTTATGACTGGCTTGACTTCATTTTAAAAGGAAAACCAAAACCTGAATTACTTAAAGATAAAGTTAATTATCAAGTAATGGGAACTAATGAATGGAGACACTCATCATCATTACAGAAAATAAACAATGATACATTAACTTTTTACTTAGATCACACAATGCTTGTAAGTGAAAAACCAAGTAAAAAAAGTTTTAAAAAACAAATGATAGATTTTAAAGATAGAGAAAACCAAAATAATTATTATACCCCAGAAATTATATTTGACACATTAGATGCAAGTAACGGATTGATTTTTACTACAAAGCTTTTTCAAAAGGAGTTCATTATTAATGGTTCATTTACAGGCAATCTTTGGACGACTATTAATAAAAAAGATATGGATGTTTCGTTAGCATTATACGAACTAATGCCAAATGGTAAATATTTTTTTCTTACCCGTTATGTTGGTAGAGCTAGTTATGCCAAAGACAATTCTAAAAGACAACTTTTAAAACCAAATAAAAAAGAGAACATACCATTTGAAAATACACGGTTTGTAAGTAAAAAAATCAGTAAGGGAAGTCGACTTGTAATTTTGCTCAACATCAACAAGCATCCATTTGAAATAATCAATTATGGTTCAGGAAAGGCTGTATCAGAAGAAACAATACAAGATGCAGGAGAACCATTACAAATAAAATGGCACAATGATAGTTTTATTAAAATTCCTATATCGCAATACTAGTCAGGACTACAATTAATCCTCTGTTTCTCAAAGTTTAAAGTTTTTGATTGCATACTTTCACATTAAGAAATATTGTAAAAAGAAATCGAAAAAGATATATTTGAAGGAAACTAAAAGCGAAACAAGCCTTTGCATTAGCTGTCAAAAAATAAAATTAGCATTGCTGTATAGGTTGTAAAATGTATTGTTACGAATTTTAAGAAACGAATATAAAACGAATATAAAACGGATGTCAAAAGGAGGAGCAATAGCAATTGGTTTATTAATTGAAAAATTTCAAGAGTTCCTAGAAAATCTTTTCGAACCCAAAAAGAAGACCAAACTTGAAGAATTATACGAGCTTGATAGTATTATTAAAGCCAATTTTACTATATCTGTTCTAGAAATTACTGAAGAAAGATTCGAAGAAGTATCTTCAAAACTCAATCCGATTGACATTCAAACATTAGATAAAATAATCGTATTGACTTATAGTTGTGTTAATTCTGTTCAGAAATCTGAACTTATAGAAAGATTGAAAAAGAATGAATCACTAAATAAACGTCTTTTGGATTTAATCCAATTTGCTGAAAATAAATCTAACATACTATCTTTAGAACGTAATAACATAAAAAACTCTTTACAACATCAGTTAAAAGAAAGGGATGTTTACTAATTTTTTCACCTTCTTTAAAGTAGGATGTATCTTACTTTCTGGAACGAGTTGAAAATAGTAAATTGCAAATGATTAAATTAGAGATTACAAATGACCAGACTGCGATTAATAGTAATTACACGAAATCAAAAGAATAAAGATAAGGCTCAAAAACTTTCTGAATTAATCTTATCCACTTTATCCATTGATTCTTTATCCCAGATAGACAAATATCCAAAGTTTGACGATTCGTTTAAGATTACAATCGTGTTTACTTGTAATCCGACCAATAACTTGATACATCAAATGATTGAAATTGCAGATAAACTGTTATCTCCTTGGATTACATTTTATGATAGAACTACTAATTCTGTTAATTTGATATACAATAAAACTGATTTTACTCAGAAAAGAAGGAACGAATTTGATGTCGTAGAATGGGCTGAATTGAAAATAGATGAATAGAAAATGAGCTACAGCAAGTAAAAAAAGATAGCTTGAAATCACTTCATCAATTCGACTTAAGCCTAGTGTGTAATTCTTGCTTCCTGTTTGCAAAGTTAGAATTTTCAGAATCATGACTTTGAAGGAAAAGTTGCTGAAATAACGAGTAGTTTTGTTTCAAATGTGCAACTTTTGGAAAAAGAATTAAAGAATAGAAAAGTGAAAGACTTAGGATTTGAACACTATAATACAGGATGGTTTTATCGAAAATATAAGTTTGCAAAAAAATAAATACTTTTAATAGCTGTTAGAAATATGTGGTCACATGCTAATTAGAACATTCAGATTTCCAACTATTATTTGTTCTAAAATGAAATAAGCGCTGCTAAATTCACCAATTCATCAAGCTGCCAAATGTTAGCAACTATTTTGAAAAACATCTCACAAACCAAACGATTAAAATATGTTATGAAACGCTACTCATCTTTATTATTAATATTACTTTTATTTGTATTAATTTCTTGTAGATCCCAATCCATGCTAATGGTTTATGAATTCACTCAATTAAATGAACCTAAACGCTATATACTCAAAAAACAAGCAACTCATGCAGACTTTGATTATTCAAAATTAGAGGATATAGATGGCTATTTGGGTTTGTTTAAAAAACCAAAAAAAATAATTGCAGCTTTTGAGCCAGTAAAGGGGAAATATAATTATTATCAATTTATGGCAACCTATAAAGGAAGTAGCTACAATGACGGAAAAGGTAGTGTAATAAAAGATTTTAATGATATATTAATTATTAAAACCAATGATGAAAATCAAATTGTTGATGCTTATCAATATACTTTGGAATGGGCAGAGCCTCCTTTTCAATATGATGTTTTTAAAAGTTCTGCAAAAAACATAAAACTTACAGACAATTTAGACATTGAAAAACTCCAATTAAAGCGAACAAATACTGAGAGCAAATAAAACTAAATAAAGGAAAAAGCTTTTAAAGCATTTCTTATGGGGTTAATTTAGTCTTTGGTTTGCATACTCTTTCAAAAAAAAGGCTTACTTCAGATCTTACTGAGGTGAGTTGTTTATTATTTATGATTTTTTTCTTTTCGTTGATTTGAAAGAACTTTATTACAAGATTTTCGCATTTGTAAGAACAAGTAGTAATACGCATAGTAGATAGAAATTGAAAAGTTACATTTGAATACATTAATTTTTATAGCAACGATAAGTTATAAAATCAAACTACCTGTTATAAAAAGATTTTTGTAAATCATGATGTGCGAATTTTATTGTGTTGCATTAAGAATGAAAATCAACTTTCAAATCATAAGGCGGAATCTGAAAAGCCTATTAATAAATAGAGTAAGAATTTAAATAGTAAACAGTATGAAAAATTTAGAAGAAATCACAACTATTGTATGGGAAAAAAGAATTAGTAAAAATGGGAAAGAGTATCATGTAGGTTATCATGAGGATGCGGAAAGATTAGAAACTACCTCTGATAAAGTACCATTTAGTATTAAAGTGGATTGGCCAGCAACGAATAGTAGTGATTGGATAGTTCAGGATAGTTCATTTATTGCTACAACAGGGATTTCAAGATATAGTTTAGATAAAGACCGTCCTTGGTATAAATATTATAAAATTGTACTGAATTTTACTGCTCAGGTACATTATGATTATTATTTTACTGATGAAACAGGTGATATATATGAATGTAATGTTTATAGTAATGGAGATCATTATGTGCAATATAATTCTGAAAAACCGAATATAATTCATGTTAAAGGAAGTTAATAGTAAATAATACAATTACTTATTGCTAAAAGTGGGTTTGATTAGCTTTCTTTATGGTTTTAGTTTATAAATAATGCCTAAGTAAAGTTCCTGCTTTTAGCAACATGTAAGCATTCATTTAGTTGTGAAAAACTTATTTTTAGATACCCTTTTTTACCTATATTTGATAGAACTTGTTTTTAACAGACAATCATTCTTCGCAAACTTAAGAAAATGGATGCACTTTTAGCAAATGAAATAAACAAAATCATAAATCTTCCCACTGAATTATTAGATGATTTTTTCAGAAAAATGAAACCTTTGTCTATTGCGAAAGGTGAATATCTATTAAAAGAAGGAGAATTATGCAGGAATGTAGCTTTAGTAACTCAAGGCGCTTTTTATGCTTATTATCAAAAAGAAGGAAATGAAATTATTGAAGACTTTTGTTTAGAAGGTTGTTTTTTAGCAGATTATCCTGCCTTTATTAATAATAGAACTGCCAATAAAAATTTTAAAGCGTTAGAAAATTCTCAACTGCTTATTATTTCAAAAAAGGAATTAGACGCATTGTATTTGTTGAATCCAGCTTATGAAAGAGCCGGACGATTGATAGCGGAATATCTATTTACTTGTTGGGAAGCAAAACTTAGAGATACTATATTTTTATCACCTACAGAACGATACGAGAAACTGATAAAGAATCGTCCTCACATTTTGCAAAGGGTGCCTCAATATCTTATCGCCTCTTTTTTAAATATTACACCTCAATATTTAAGTCAGATTAGAAAAAAGAAGATTTATTAAAATAGTTGAATGAATTTCTAAAAAACGTTAGTCAATTTTGCATTCTAATTTAAAGAAAAGCATTATGAAAAAAACGTTTGTATTCATTTTTCTAACTTTTTTAATTCATCAAACATTGGGACAAAATAAAATATTATTTGAATCGGCAAGTAATCTAGCAAAAGAAATTAGAGAAGGTAAAATAAGTTCTTATGAAGTTGTTTTGGCTTATGTGGAACAAATTGAGCAACAAAATGCGAATTACAATGCCATAGTATTATTAGAAAAGGAACAAGCATTAAAAAGAGCTAAAGAAGCTGATTTGGCAATTGCAAATCATCAAATTTGGGGTAAGTTGCACGGCGTACCCATTACAATAAAAGATAATTTCAAAACCAAAGGAATAAAAACTACCGCTGGTTATTTGCCTTTAGAAAATAATATTCCCGATGAAGATGCTGAAATTGTTAAGCTTCTTTTAGCAGAAGGAGCAATTATCATTGGGAAAACAAATCTTTCAACTCTAGCAATGGATATGCAAACGAGTAATTCCATTTTTGGTACGACAAATAATCCATGGGATACTTCAAGAACAAGTGGTGGAAGTAGTGGAGGTTGTGCCACAGCATTAGCTACAGGAATGACACCCTTAACATTTGGAAATGATCTTGCAGGTTCTATTAGAATTCCAGCTGCTTATTGTGGTGTGTATGGTTTTAAGCCTACTTTTGGAACTGTATCTTTAGGTGGAATTCAGACTGATCCTAAGGAAAAAACAAATGGATTAAAATCGTTAGCCGTTGCTGGTCCTTTAGCTAGGAATATTGATGATTTAGAACTTGCATTACAAATTATAACTCAACCTACAACTACAGATCAAAAACTTGTACCACTAAATTCATCTAGAGACGATTTGAATATTAAAAATCTTAAAATCGCTTGGACAGATGAGTTTGGAGGTGTTCCTGTGGATAATGTAATAAAAGATGCGATAAAAAAATATGTTGAAAAATTAGAAAAAGAAGGCGCATTTGTGGTGAAAGCTGTGCCTGCTATCAACTTTTATCAAGCTTGGGAAACATGGGGAAGTATTGTTGCTACACAAGGCGGATACAATACATCTAATTTTATTAAATGGTTGGGTTTGCCTTTTACAAAAGGCGCTTTGAAAGAGGTTCCTATGCATCAAAATATTGTAAAACCTACTTCTGTTGAGAAATATATGAAGGCTTTGAATATTCAGGATAGTTTAATAACCCGTATGGAAAATTTCTTAAACGAATATGATGTTTTTATTTGTCCAGTAAGTACAGTAATGGCTTTTAAACATCATGCACCAAGTAGGCAATATGGTAGTTTTCGAATTTATAATGAGCCTTTGACTGTCAATAAGAATGAAATTCATTATTATATGGCAACACAAGCTTATACGATTCCTTTTACGTTGACTGAAAGTCCTGTTCTAACTATGCCTTTGGGATTGTCTAAAGAATGTTTGCCTATAGGTGTTCAATTAATAGGAAAAAGATATGAAGATTTTAAGCTTATAGAAATAGGTAAAATAGTAGACACTTATTCTGAAAAGTTTGAATTCCCTTTGGAGGAATAGTATAAAGGACAAAATTATCATTTAATGCTGTTTTTCGAATGCATTTTAGCATTTATAGAAAAGAAAGAAGATTTTGTTATTGTTGCATTTTGGTTAAACCAAAATTTTAAAAAGAACTCTATTCAGAATTAGAAAGGAAGTTATTGGTTGGAAGGATACAAAAACTAGCCTAATTCATTTACATTTGTTTTGATTTTAAAAAAAATAGAGTATCAATTGTATCTGTTTTTTCTCTAATATTTTTCTAATGAATAAAAAACAATTATTTCATGTCATCTGGACTAGTTTTGAAAGTTTTCCAGTTTGGGACAAAAAAGGAAATTGGGAAAATTTAGCGCTTGCCTATCTTGAGTTAAAGAATCAAGGTATTGTATTTGAGCTTTCAAAACCGTTTCAACAAGTTTATTTAAATGAAAAAGAACGTGCAGAAGCGGTTGTGTTTAATGAACATGCAATTGTTCACTTGACTCAAGATATTTTAGATTTGTGTCAACCCAATGGAGATCGATTGGTAGCTAGTTTAGAAATAGAATGGCTTGATGTTGAAGCTTCTAAAGTGGAAATGCTAGTGTGGTGTGAAGCGAATTTGCTGCATCAAAAAATAGGACGGTTGAAAAGTAGAACAGCTACTTTGTTGAGTTTTGCTTATCCTGAAGACTATTTTGGTAAAGGTACTTGGGCAAAAGGATTTTGGTATGCAAGAATTGAAAACCAAGAAAGTCTAGCTATTTCAATATTAAAAGCGCATTTGCCAAAAGACATCACAGCAGCAAGAAAAGGAACAGCAGAAGATTAGAGAATAATTTAAAAATTTAGAATACAATTGTAATGGAGGAAAGGATTAATTTTGATAAGAAACGCATAATTTTAGGGATTTTATTAGCTATTGTGCTCCTGAGGTTATCCGTTTGTTTTATACTAGAACCGGAGCGTTTTATGCGTAATTTTTTGTCCTCTGAAACTAAAAATGTGATGTTTGGAATTATTACAAGTATCTTTTTTTTAGCGGGTCTGTATTCTATAGTAGTGCTTCTTCCAAGAAAGTGTGCCATAATTATTTGTGAGGAATATATTATAGATCGTTCCAGATATGAAGCAATAGGGAAAATAAGATGGGATGAAATTTCTAAAATTCAAAGACTTAAGAAAAAAAGTATTCAATTCTTTTTTAAAGATGGAAAACGCATTCAAAGTCCAAATGATAATCTATTAAAAAAATTTTTACGCTGGGCTCATAATTGGGAGTATAAAGAGAGTATTATTATTTCTAGTGCTTTTCTAGAATGTGATATCGATACTCTCGAAATGAAAATTAAAAAAGCCTATAGGAAAAGTCGTTATAAATAAAAAAGTTTTTTCCTGTTACACGAATTTCTAACTTTGGATTTTGCATACTATGAAAGTGCTAAGGTCTAGCTTAAAAGTTTCAATTAATTTTGAAAAAGATACAGGTTAAATTAAAAATATTTCATAAGTTTACAATTGCCTTAGAAGCGGTATATTGGGTTACTTCGTCTTATTGAAACAACACCTGGTATAGATATTCTCTAGGGCTTTTTTTATCTCCAAAAGTATGAGTCAATTTTCCGAATTTAGTAAAAAAGAAAACATTAAGTATAGATTATTTGAAGAATTACAAGAGGTAAACTTCATGCAAGGTATTAGTTATAAAGTAAATCCATTATCTACTTTAAAATTAATTTCTGGCAGTTCAATTTTTGGTGAGCCATCTTATTATAGAGATTCTCATAGTGCAGAAAAATATATTGAAAAGATATTTCCTTGGCCCACGAAAATTGAATTCAATGATTCTACAACAACAACTGATATTTTTGTTTCTGCTATTGACGATTCACTTAGTTATGACTTTAAAGGAACTTTAGACTTAGCAAAACAGCTTAGAAATGAATTTCTAATGCGAATCAATCCGAGTTTGATAATTGTTAGAGCTATATTACACAAGGAAAGGCAACTTTTTACTAAAGAGTACGGTAATCAATTAAGAGAAATAGCTAAAGAAATAATTATAAGACCAGACGATATAACTAATCAATTTGATTTGTTTATATTTTTTAATAAATCAAAAAGTGGATTACCAACAATTCTAAAACGAATTTGGAAAGATAAACTTGAAAGTTTCAGCCGATACCAATTGAATAAATATAAATCAAAATCTATAATAGACATTATAAGAATTTGTCATGCTAATAATGAAATAATAGATGAACTAATGTCGACTGGGCAAATTACCGTTACTGACTTTGAAAAGACATGGGAAAATTTTAGGTCTGAAAAGGTAACTTGGCAAGAAATTTTTTCTAAGACACATGTACCCCACATGGCACTTTTGAGAAATTTAAGAAACATTTTTGAAATTAATGATGAAAATATAGTCACTAACGAATTTGCAAATAAGATTGTAAAACAATTGAAGGAAGGTGTTGTTACAGGTAAACAATTTCCCTATAGATACTATTCTGCATATACTGAAATAAGCAATGCAGAATGTTATTTTAAAGGGCTTTTACTAGATTCCTTAGAAGAGTGTATAGATTTAGCCGTGCAAAATTTTCCAGAACTACCC
The DNA here is from genome assembly GCF_902506265.1 of Flavobacterium sp. 9AF. GTDB lineage: Bacteria > Bacteroidota > Bacteroidia > Flavobacteriales > Flavobacteriaceae > Flavobacterium. The sequence continues at coordinate 2,334,193 of NZ_LR733556.1, forward strand.
GGTAAAACGATATGTTTATGTGATAATTCCGGTTCATCTTGGGGAGCATTTACCTCACAATACGGGAAAGTTACTGTGGCAACAATTGCAAATTTATCATCAATAATTACTGCAATTCAATCAAACGAAGGATATGTGGGTGTATTTGGAGACAATTTAAGTATCAAGCCAGTATCTAAAAGAAATGGAATTTTAAATCAACTCAATGAGACAAGCGAAAGAGGAAAGCAACAAGGACAAGGTACTGAAAATGGAATTTGGATTTTCTTTTCAAATGCAATAAAGAATAAAGATTGGTATGATAATATATTCATTTATTCAGATATGCAAGCTGGACATGGAGGCTTATACGGAGTAAATAAAGAAGAATACATAGACTATACGATTAAAGGGAACTATATTGATGTGTTGAAATTACTTCTTGACTATAGAAAACAGGTAAATTCAAAAGTAAATTTATTTTCTGTTCAAGTTGCGGGATATAAAAATTCTTCGATCCCAGAGAATCTCTACAGAACAGCAGTATTAACGGGTTGGACAGGTAATGAGGTTATATATGCTAATTATCTGAATAAATTTTGGAATGAAACCGAAAAGTAAAGGATAGGTTAAAATAGTCGAATGCCTTCCATCATGATTGGAAGTTTTGAAACCTTGTCTTAAATGTAATTAACCTACTTTTAGTTAATTTATTTCAGCAAATAAGACTTTGTTTATTAAATGCTTACTATAATGATTTTATATAATTTAGTGCATACTTTTCTGATTTCGTAAGTAGTTAGAAACATAAGTATAAAATATTCTATATTCTTCTAATAAATTATAAAAGGAACAAAGATGATTATAATTACAGACGATAATGATTTAGAATTTAAAAATGAATATGATTCACATTTAGATGTATATTATAATGGAGAACCATTTTCTGGAATTTTTAAAGATCAAAATGAAGAAATCGAATATAAAACAGGAAATGCAGTTCATATAGTTACACGTTTTGATAATGGTCAAAAGTCTTTAGAAGAATTTAGGATTAATGGTTTTCAATTGGAAACTCAATCTTGGTTTGAAGATGGGAGAATAAGAAGTAATTTCAAGAGCGACTACTCTTATTTTAAAGAAACTGGAATTAATTTTACTGAAGGTTTTTCATTATATGAAAATGGGGAATTAGAAAGTGAATCAAAAAAAGGGATAAAGAAGAACTTTTCTATTTGTGGAAAATTAGTCGCTAAATCAAAATGGACACATCAAGAAAAATATTTTAAAGAATATTATTTGAATGGAGTTTTAAAATATTTTAATATGCCTAATATTAAAAAATCCTTTCATTTTACTGATGAATATAAGTTAATTATAGATGAAGATTTAAGCTATGGAAGATCAAATACTTATTATGATAGCCTATTTATAAAATCTGATATTAGTAATCTATTTTATAGTGAAAGTAAAGAGTTTAAATTTTTTAATAGCTCGGATAAAATTAGAATAAGTAGGTTAACCGCTTGGTTAGAAGGAGAAATTTTAAAAGAAGACCCAATTGAATATATAAATCTAAATTTAGAATTATGCTATTGTAAAGACAAAAATGAAGCAGAACTAGCATATAATAGATTGTTAAAAAAAATCAATGATAAAGAAATAATGTTTTTGAAGCCTTTTCAAATTTCTAACATTCAAAATTTTGAATTTCAAAATTCTATAGATAGAATAAAAAAAGAATTATATAAGAGGTAAAGAGATTCTTTATGAAAATAAAGATACCTAAGGCTCAGATTTTGAATAACTAAGGGTTTGTTTTATTTGAAAAAAAATATTTACTTATTAATTTTGTCTAAAGTGTTAGTTAATGAAATTAAAATAGCAATAGAAACAAGTACACTTTTAGTTTTGAAAGTTGATGAGTTTGGTTTATTTGCAATATGTATTATTTAATGAAAAATAGATTTCTTTTATTGATTTTGATTTTTTTTAATCAGACTTCTTGGGCGCAAAGTGAGTTGCAAATCCGAATTGATACTGATTCAAAAGTAAAAAAATCTTTATCCCAATGCTATTTTGAAACAGTTGCTGTTACTACTTTTGACAGTGAAATAGAAAATTGGGAGGTTTGTAGTTTTGAAAACGAGGGGAGAGTTTTAAAAATTAGCTCTTATAAAAATGAATTGTATCATGAAGAAATGTATGTAGAAATAAATGGAGATTTGGTTTACGCTAAAGAGACTGAAAAATATATTCCGCATAATCATTTTTCACAAATGGAATGGAATTGTCAGTTTTATACGAAAAAGGGTAAATTATTAAGCTTAATTTCCCTAGGACATGGGAAAACCGAAGATGAAAACTGGGATCCTATAATTATTTTTGCTATGTATAGTAAACGACTTGATGAATTTAATAAAATAAAAAAGTGATTTCAAGATTTTTACTCCGTTTTTACAATATTCCGAATCATACCTCCAAAAATAAAAAAATGAAAAGGAACTAATGAGTACCAATATAAACGACCGAGTAATCCTTTAGGTCTAAAGGTGGCTATTTGATGCAATACTTGGTTTTCATCTATTCTAAATTCTAACCAAGCTTCTCCTGGTAAGCGCATTTCTGCAAATAGTAGTAATCGCTTCTTTTCTCTGTCTGCTAATAAGACTCTCCAGAAATCTAGCGCATCACCATTGTCTATGTGTGTAGGATGTGTGCGTCCTCTTCGTAAGCCAACACCTCCAGCGAGTTTATCTAAAAAGCCTCTTATTTTCCACATCCAATTGCCGTAATACCATCCTTTTGAACCACCTATTGACCAAATATTATCCAAGGTTTTATTTATGTTTTTTACTTTTATGGTTTTGTGATCGGTGAGGCAACCATATTGGGGTACTTGGATAAATTCAGTTAAGTTTTTACGAAAACGACCACTTATAAGACTGTCTTTCCAACTAGATATTACTAGGTTTTGTTCGATTTTAAGAAAGGCTAATTGAATCGCTTCTACATAGGAAATTGGAGTGATTTGTAACAACTCTTGAAGGTCGTTTTTTTTTGCAATGACTTCAATTTTCATGCTATCTACTAAATTCATCGCTAATTTATATGATGTTGAGGTTACAAAATACAACCAATAGGAAGAAAGTTTAGGTGTCATAACTGGAACTGTAATTATCCAATTTTTAAAACCTCTTGTTTTAGCATACAATTGTAGCATTTGCTTGTAGGATAAAATATCAGGTCCTGCAATATCAAAGGATTGATTGTAACATGTTTCGCGAAGCATAACGCCCATTAAGTACTGAATAACATTTCTAATGGCTATAGGATGTGTTTTTGTGAGTACCCACCTTGGAGTTATCATAACAGGTAATTTTTCGCAAAGGTCTCTAATAATTTCAAAGGATGAACTCCCAGAGCCTACAATAATTCCCGCTCTTAAGACCGTTAAATTATATGTGCCTTGGTATAGAATCTTTTCTACGTTTTTACGTGATTGTAAATGTTTAGATAATTGGTTGTCATTTATAATGCCACTCAAATATACCACTTGTTTGGTGTTCATTCGTTGCATGTACAAATTGAAATTTGCAGCTGTTTTCGCTTCCATTGCATCAAAAGCAGTGGTTGACGATGTCATGGAATGAATCAAATAATAGGCAACATCTATGTTTTGTGGCAGAGCTTCATAATTGGGCTCGTTTAAAAAATCAACTTCCCAAATGTGTACCAATTTTAAAGTTTCTTGATCTATTCCGGAGCGATTGTAATCTCTTACACAACAAATGATTTCATGTCCTGCTTGTAAAAGTTCAGGCAATAAGCGTCTTCCTACATATCCATTGGCACCTGTGAGTAAAATTCTCATATTTTGATTTTTTCTTAAAGTTACTAAGAAAAATCATGCAACAAAAGTTAAATAGTTTGAAATATGTTTACAATAGAACTGCTAATATATTGGATTCCAATGGCAATAACAATAAATCCAATAATTCTAGAAATGGCTACTAATCCTGATGCACCTAAGATTCTCGATAAATAATGAGCACTTCTTAAAATTAAAAAGATAGTTATAGAAACACAAAGGATGGCGATACAAGTAGTTACTTTTTGTATAATTTCCGGTTGTTCTTGATACATGGCAATAAGTAATGACATCGATCCAGGACCAGCAAGCATAGGCATAGCTAATGGAGTTAATGCAATATCATTTCTATGCATGGCATCATTAGTAACTTTTTTATTCATCCCTCTTCTTTTACTAGAATTTCCTGAAAGTAAACTAAATCCAGAATTAACAATTAATATACCACCTGCAATTCGTAATGCATTAATGCTTATTCCGAAAAATTGTAACATGTATTTGCCAATAAAATAAGAAATGATTAAAATAATTGCGACATTAATAGCTGCCCAAAGTGAAATTCTGGAACGCTCTTGTTTGGAGTCGTCTTGTGTTAATCCTACAAAAACAGGAACAGCTCCTAAAGGATTTAATACAGAAAATAAAGCGGCAAAGACATAAATAAATAATTCCATAGTTTTTTTGCAAAGAAACTGTTGTTTTAAGAACAAGGTTTTAAAATAAAGTTATTTCAAAGTTAAAATTAAAATTTTATTTTACTACTTTTATCTCATAATATTAAATAAAAATCATTGACAAAGGCAGCTTTTTGAAAAATCAGATACTTTTTGACAAATGATTGCTGATAAACATTTATTACAACTATGAAAACTTTAGTTATTGGAGCTACCACAAATAAAGAGCGATATGCTTATAAAGCGATTCATAATTTAGTTGGTAAAACCCATCAAGTAGTAGCTATTGGAGCAAAAAAAGGAATGGCTTTAGACGTTACTATTGAAACAGAGAAAATACCTTTTAAAGGAATAGATACTGTAACATTATATATCAACCCACTAGTGCAAAGAGAATATTATGATTATATTATTTCTTTGCAACCAAGACGTGTTATTTTTAATCCAGGAACTGAAAATCCTGAGTTTTATACCCTTTTAGACGAAAATAACATTCAATATGAAGTAGCTTGTACTTTAGTCTTGTTAGCAACTAACCAATATTAGTCTTCTTACTAATTAATAATAATCCAATACAAGTAATTGATGCATTAATAATTATTAATTCGTTATCAAAAACATAGCCATGTAATAACTTTGATGCATTTTTACTAATTATAAGGGTTAAAAAGGGAGAAATCAAACAGATATAAGGTACTATCTTATCTTTTACATTTCTATTTTTAAATAGGATTCCAAAAGTAAATAACCCTAGTAAAGGACCATATGTGTAACTTGCAATTGTGAATATCATACTCACAACAGAGTCGTCATTAATAAAATAGAATAATAAGATAACAAAAAATAAGGCTATAGTAAAAGCAAGATGAACTGTATGTCTTGTTTTTACCATTTTTTCATTTTGTACTTTTTTCTCCATTTGTAAAAAATCGATACAGAAAGAAGTCGTTAAAGCAGTTAAAGCCGAATCAGTTGTTGCAAAAGTAGCGGCAGTGAGTCCTAAAAGGAAAACAACTGCTGGTACTAATGAAAAGTGATTGAATGCAATTTCAGGGAATAATAAATCTGTTCGAGCAACACCATTTAAAATGGGTACTTGGATATTGTGTTTTGATGCATAAATATATAGCAACGCTCCTACAGATAAAAAAAACAAATTGATGATTACAAAGATACCAGTAAACGTAAACATGTTTTTTTGTGCTTCTTTAATGTTTTTACAACTTAGGTTTTTTTGCATTAAGTCTTGGTCAAGGCCTACCATAGCAATAGTAACAAATATTCCGCCTAAAATTTGTTTGACAAAATGAAACTTATTGGTGACAAAATCATCAAAGAAAAATATTTTAGAATAACTACTATCTTTAACTGTTTCTAGTGCTTCAAAAATATCTAAATTTAGGTTGCTACAAATGAAGTATATTGTGAAAAAAACAGAAGAAACAAGGAAAAAAGTTTGTAAAGTATCTGTTATTATGATTGTTTTTAAGCCTCCTTTATATGTGTAAGCAAATATTAATGCTAAACTTAAAAGAACAGTAAGAAAAAAAGGTATTTTAAAATGATCGAAAACAAAATGTTGTAATACAATTACCACTAAATAGAGTCTAAAAGCTGAGCCAATAGTTCTACTTAAGAGAAAAATAAAAGAAGCTGTTTTGTAGCTATATAAGCCTAATCTTGTTTCAATATAGGTATAGATGGATGTTAAATTTAATCTATAATATAAGGGTAGAAGTACTGTTGCAACAATGATAAAACCGATTGCATTACCTAATACAAACTGAAAATATTTAAATTGTTGCCCAGCAGCTGCACCCACTTCTCCAGGAACAGATATAAATGTTACTCCTGAAAGGGCTGTGCCAATCATACCAAAAGCTACTAAATACCATGCTGCTTGCTTATTTGCTTTAAAAAAAGTATCATTACTAGAACCACTTTTTTTGCCAATAATATAGGACAATGAAAATAAGACTAAAAAATAAGCAATGAAAAAAAATAAAATGGTTGATGGCTGCATACTAAATTGTTTTTAAGCAAATATAGTAGTTTATGTTATATATTATAACCGAGTTTTGTATTTTTGTACCTATGGAATTGCCTTCAAAATTATTAGAAAACGTAGTAAATGAAATTGCTCAATTGCCAGGAATTGGCAAAAGAACTGCTCTTAGATTAGCTTTGCATTTATTAAGACAACCAAAAGAACAAACCCATAACTTAACAACTTCTCTTGATAAAATGAGAAGTGAGATTAAGTACTGTGAGGAGTGTTATAATATATCCGATTTTTCTGTTTGTGCTATTTGTGCAAATCCTAAAAGGGATAAAACAATTGTATGTGTAGTTGAAGATGTAAGAGATGTAATGGCTATCGAATCTACAGGTCTTTTCAAAGGAATTTATCATGTTTTAGGTGGCAAAATTAATCCTATTGAAGGAATTGGCCCGTCACAATTGAATATCAAGCCTTTAATAGATAAAGTGGCAACTGAAAAAGTATTGGAAGTAATTTTTGCATTAAGTTCCACTATGGAAGGAGATACGACTAATTTCTATATCTATAAGCAGTTGAAAGAATTTGATGTAATTACCTCTACTATTGCAAGAGGGATAGGGATTGGAGATGAATTAGAATATACAGATGAAATTACGCTAGGAAGAAGTTTAATGCATAGAATTCCATTTGAACAATCTATAAGACAAATTTGATATATTTTAAACATATTGCTATAGATTAATTCTTAAAAACTATATTTGTCATTTAAAGTTGAAAAATGAAAATTAAAAATAGTATAACTATAACCTTAATTTTTTTGTTTTTAGTTTCTTGTATTCCAAATAAGGATTTGGTGTATTTACAAAAAACAGAAAAAAATAATACGGAATATCAAGTTAACGAAATTGTTTCTAAACCTTATAGGGTACAAACCAATGATATCTTAACAGTATCAATAAAAGCATTAGACCAAAAATTGGTAGATATGTTTAATCCATCTACTTCCCAAAACCAAAACACAAATCAAGTTACGCAACAAAATCTTTATTTTACTGGATATAGTGTAGATGATCATGGGAATATTAGAATACCAGTATTAGGTAATGTAAATGTGTTAGGTTATACTGTTGAAGAAATTACAGAAATAATAGAGAAAAAGCTATTAGATGATTATTTTAAATACGAAGCAAGATTATATGTTACTGTTAAACTTGCTGGATTGAGATATACTATTAATGGAGAGATTACTAATCCAGGAACAAATGTTCTTTATCAAGATAAAGCAACTATTATGGAGGCTATTGCTAATTCTGGAGATATAACTATTACAGGTAATAGAAAAGAGGTACAAGTTATAAGGAAATATCCACAAGGTTATGAAACTTATACCATAGATTTAACGAAAGACACAGCTATAAGTTCTCCTTATTTTTACTTACAACCTAATGATTATATTTATATAAAACCTCTTAAACAAAAATCATGGGGAACAGGAACTACAGGAGTTCAAACTATAACTACAGTAATTTCGGCATTGTCATTAGTTACAACAGTTATTTTATTATCTAAAAACTTATAATTAAAAAATGATAGACGCAAAAGATTTTACTTTTTTTGAATCTAATTCTAATTTTGATTTTAAAGGATTCTTTCTTAAAATAATCAGTTATTGGAAATGGTTTGTTTTGTCTTTAATCATTACTTTTTTAATAGCATATAATGTTAATATAAGAAAAGAAAAAGTGTATGGAATGGAATCGCTCATTGTAGTTAAAGATGAGAATAATCCTTTTTTTACTTCTAATACAAGCTTAGTATTTAATTGGGGAGGTGTTTCCGATAAAGTACAAACAGTAATTACTACATTAAAATCTAGATCGCATAATGAAATAGTAGTAGATAAATTAGAGTACTATATTCAGTATTTAAAGAAAGGAAAATATTTTTATCAAGATGCTTATGGAAATGTTCCTTTCTATGTTAAAATTAATAAAAATAGAGGACAACTGGCTTTTGTTCCTATTAAAATTAAGTTTTTAAATGCAACAGAATACGAATTAAGTTTAGATTTTAGAGAATTTGAATCTAGAAGTCTAATACATTATGTTGATAATTCTAGAAGTGAATTGAACATTGAAGAATCTGTATTTACTAAAAAGTTTAAGATTGATCAAGAAGTTAATCTTCCTTTTTTGGATATGAAATTGCATTTACATCCTGATGCTAAACATTATATTAATGAAGAATATTATATAAAGTTTGAAGATTTTAATACTACGGTAGCTCAATATAAAAATATAGATGTTACAGCAGATAATAGAGCTCAATCTGTAATTAGTTTGCAATTAATTGGATCTAATAAAAACAGATTGGTAGAGTATTTGAATACCACCGTACAATTGCTTCAAAAAAATCAGTTAAATAGTAAAAATTTATTTGCAACCAATACCATTAATTTTATTGATAGTACTCTTTCCGTTATGGAAAACCAAATTAAAGAAGCAGAAAATGAATTGAAAGATTTTAGAAAAGGGAAAAATGTTTTTGAGTTGGAAGCAGGAGGAGAATTACTAACTCAAAAGATATCTGATTATGATGTACAGAAAGATGTTGCTGTTAGAAAAGTGAAATATTTAGATAATTTAAAAAATTATTTAGAAAGAAGTATCGACTTTTCAAATTTGCCTGCACCCACAGTGGCAAATATTGAAGATCCCAATATAGTGAGTAATGTTTCAAGATTGATTGAGCTTTCTAAACAACGTGCCGAACTGAATTATGCTGTCAAAAGTGGTAAAATGTTTTCAGAGTTTGATGTTGAAATGGATGCTATTAAAAAAGTATTGTTAGAAAATATATCGAGTTCTAAAAGCGCTTTACTGATTGATTTAAATATTGTAAATAGAAATATCTCTAAAGCAGAATCTGAAGTAAGTAAATTACCCGAACAACAACAGGAACATCTTAAAATTTCTCGTAAATACAATTTAAAAGATAATATTTATAGTACTTTTCTACAAAAAAGAAGTGAAGCCGAGATTGTAAAAGCAGCCAATATTTCGGACATAGATTTTATAGATACTGCTAAAGATGTAGGAGGAGGATTAAGAGGACCAAAAACAAGTGTAAATTATATCTTAGCTTTTATTCTAGGAATTTTATTACCATTAATAATTATTTTTATAATTGTTTTATTGGATAATAATATTAATACAGTTGATGATATACAAAAGTTGACAAAGATTCCTATTATTGGAGTAGTTGGTAAAAAGAACACGGATAATAACTTATCCGTATTCGAAAAATCAAAATCTCCTTTGGCAGAATCTTTTAGAGCTATACGATCTTCTTTACAATTCTTGTATAAAAAGCAAAATACTGAGGGAGCAAAAATTGTTATGTTAACGTCTTCGGTAAGTGGAGAAGGTAAGACTTTTTGTTCTATCAATTTAGCCACTGTTTTTGCATTGAGCGAAAAGAAAACAGTTATAGTTGGGTTAGATTTAAGAAAGCCAAGGATTTTTGGAGATTTTAATATTGATAATATTATTGGAGTTGTCAATTATTTAATTGGTCAAAAAAAAATAGATGAAGTAATTCAATCTACCCATGTTCCTTATTTAGATGTTATTTCATCTGGACCTATACCTCCAAACCCTGCCGAGTTATTAATGGGAGATACTATGAAAGAAATGATTGAAGAGTTGAAACTAAAATATGATTATATTATTTTAGATACGCCACCCGTTGGTTTAGTATCAGATGCTTTAGAATTAGCACATTATTGTGATGCTACTTTATATGTTGCAAGACAAGGGTTTACCAAAAAAGGAATGTTGTCAGTGGTTAATGAAAAACATAAAAGAGGAGAATTACACAATATAAGTATCTTATTTAATGGTTTCCAAAATAAAGCTAAATATGGTTATGGATATGGCTATGGTTATGGATACGGTTATGGTTATGGTGCATATGGCGAAGGCTATCATGATGAAGTGAAAAAAATAAAAGGATGGAGAAAGGTTTTAAATAAAATAAGAAATAATTTTAAATAATAAGAGTGATTACAAATAAGAAAATATTAATTACAGGAGGAGCAGGATTTATAGGCTCTAATCTCTGTGAATATTTCTTGAAAAAGAACAATAAAGTAATTTGTTTAGATAATTTTTCAACCGGTCACAAACATAATATTCAAATTTTTCTTCAAAGTGAAAATTTTTTATTAATTGAAGGTGATATAAGGGATTTAGAGACATGTAGAAAAGCAGTAGATAATGTTGATTATGTTCTGCATCAAGCAGCATTAGGTAGTGTGCCCAGGTCTATTACAGACCCAATTACTTCAAATGATGTGAATGTTTCGGGGTTTCTAAATATGTTGGTGGCAGCAAGAGATGCTAATGTTAAAAGATTTATTTATGCAGCTAGTTCTTCAACTTATGGCGATTCTGAATCTTTACCTAAAATAGAAGATGTTATTGGTAAACCTCTATCTCCTTATGCTATTACAAAGTATGTTAATGAATTGTACGCAGATGTTTTTAGTAAGACTTATGGATTAGAAACTATCGGATTACGTTATTTTAATGTTTTTGGTAGAAATCAAGATCCTAATGGTGCTTATGCTGCAGTAATTCCCAAATTTGTGAAGCAGTTTATTAATCTTGAAAGCCCTGTAATTAATGGAGATGGAAATTATTCAAGAGACTTTACCTATATTGATAATGTTATTCAAATGAATGAGTTAGCTATGTTTGTTGATGACCAACAAGCGGTAAATACGGTGTATAATACAGCTTGTGGAGATCGAACTACATTGAATGATTTAGTGAAATATTTAAAAAGATACTTATCTGAATATAATGATAAAATCAGTAAAGTAGATGTTGTTTATGGGCCTAATAGAATGGGAGATATACCTCATTCATTAGCAAGTGTAGAAAAAGCAAAGAAGATGTTAGGTTATAATCCTAAATATCGTTTGGAAGATGGATTAAGAGAATCCGTTAAATGGTATTGGGAAAATTTAAAATAAATTATGATTAAGAATATTTGTTGTATTGGAGCAGGTTATGTGGGCGGGCCGACTATGGCAGTAATTGCTCAGAAATGCCCACATATTAAAGTAACAGTAGTGGATTTGAATCAACATAGAATTAATGCTTGGAATGATTTAGATGTAACAAAATTACCGGTATATGAACCTGGTTTAGATGTTGTAGTAAAAGAAGCTAGAGGAAGAAATTTGTTTTTTTCAACAGAAGTTGATCAAGCAATAGATGAAGCCGATATGATTTTTATTTCTGTAAATACACCTACTAAAACATATGGAGTGGGTAAGGGAATGGCTGCAGACTTGAAATATATTGAACTTTGTGCGAGACAAATTGCAAGAGTTGCTAAAAATAATAAAATTGTAGTTGAAAAGTCTACATTGCCTGTTAGAACGGCTCAAGCGATTAAAGATATTTTAGATCATACTGGAAACGGGGTAAGTTTTCAAATTCTATCTAATCCGGAGTTTTTAGCTGAAGGAACAGCAGTAGAAGATTTATTTTTCCCAGATAGAGTTTTAATTGGAGGAGATAGTACAGAAGAGGGACAAAAAGCAATTCAAAGTTTGGTAGATATTTATTCCAATTGGGTTTCGAGAGATAAAATTTTAACCACAAACGTTTGGTCTTCAGAATTGTCTAAATTAACAGCTAACGCCTTTTTAGCACAACGTGTTTCTTCTATAAATGCGATGAGTGAGCTTTGTGAAAAAACGGGAGCTAATGTGAGTGAAGTTGCCAAAGCGATTGGTATGGATAGTAGAATAGGGTCGAAATTTCTGAAAGCTTCTGTTGGTTTTGGAGGTTCTTGTTTTCAAAAAGATATTTTAAATTTAGTTTACATTGCTAAGTCATATGGTTTAAATGAAGTGGCCGATTATTGGGAACAAGTAATCATAATGAACGATCACCAGAAGAGACGCTTTTCAAAGAATATCATTAGCACTCTTTATAATACCGTTTCTGGTAAAAAAATCGCTTTTCTAGGTTGGGCTTTTAAAAAAGATACCAATGATACTCGTGAATCGGCTGCCATATATGTAGCAGATGATTTAATAAGTGAACAGGCTGTAGTTGCTGTTTATGATCCTCAAGTTCAGGAAGCGCAAATACTTTCAGATTTAAATTATTTAGAAACCAGAATTGAAAAAGAGAATGAAAAGTACATTCTTGTTGCCTCAAGTGCTTATGCAGCTGTGGAAAATTCTCATGCAATTGCTATATTAACTGAATGGGATGAATTTAAGGATTACGATTGGCAAAAAATATTTGATAGTATGTTGAAACCCGCATTCATATTTGACGGAAGGAATTTATTGAATAAAGAACAGTTGGAAAATATAGGCTTTATTTATCAATCTATTGGATCATAAATTATGAAAGATAAAATCGCTATTATAGGTTTAGGATATGTAGGACTACCATTAGCTCGATTATTTGCTACTAAATATTCAGTAGTAGGTTTTGATATCAATCAAAAAAGAATAAATGAATTGCAAAATGGTATCGATACTACTCTAGAAGTAGAAAATGATGTTTTGAAACAAGTGCTGGTACAAAAAAACACTAATGAAAAAGGTTTGTTTTGCTCTAACAATTTAGATGATATTAAAAATTGTAATTATTTTATTGTTACAGTACCCACACCTGTTGATAAGCACAACCGTCCCGATTTAACACCTCTTTATAAAGCGAGTGAAACTGTAGGGAAAGTGTTGAAAAAAGGTGACATAGTAATTTATGAATCTACTGTTTATCCTGGAGTTACTGAAGAAGAATGCGTTCCTGTGTTAGAGCGTGTCTCTGGACTTACATTTAACAAAGATTTTTTTGCAGGATATTCACCTGAAAGAATAAATCCGGGAGATAAAGAACATACTGTCGAAAAAATATTAAAAATTACAGCAGGTTCAACTCCTGAAGTTGGTAAAAAAGTTGATGAGATATATAAAAGTGTTATTCTTGCAGGAACTCATTTAGCACCAACTATTAAAGTAGCTGAAGCTGCAAAAGTAATAGAAAATTCACAAAGAGATATTAATATTGCTTTTGTTAACGAACTAGCAAAGATTTTTAATTTATTAGAAATTGATACTCATGCTGTATTAGAAGCTGCTGGAACAAAATGGAATTTTTTGCCTTTTAAGCCAGGTTTAGTAGGTGGACATTGTATAGGTGTTGATCCTTATTACTTAGCTCAAAAAGCCCAAGAGAAAGGATATCATCCTGAAATTATTTTAGCAGGAAGGAGATTGAATGATTCAATGGGGGAATATGTAGCTTCGCAAGTAGTTAAATTAATGATTAAAAAAGGTATTAATGTTAATACAGCTAAAATCCTAATGTTAGGTATTACATTTAAAGAAAATTGTCCTGATGTTAGAAACACAAAAATTGTGGATGTAATTTCTTCTTTACAAGAATATGGAATTGAAGTAACTACTTATGACCCTTGGGCTAATCCAGAAGAAGTAATACATGAATATAATATAAAAAGTACTACTGTTTTACCATCTGAAAAATATGATGCTATTGTTTTAGGAGTGGCTCACAAAGAATTTTTATCAATTAATTTTGATATTTTGTGTAGAGAGAATAGTATTATCTATGATGTTAAAGGTGGTTTAGGTAAATTGGCTAATGGAAGACTTTAATAATGTCTACTAATAACACACGTATAGCGAAAAATTCGATTTTACTCTATTTCAGGATGTTCATAACACTTCTGATTAGTCTATATACTTCAAGAGTAGTTTTGCAACAATTAGGTGTTAGCGATTATGGTCTTTATAGTGTTGTAGGAGGTGTTGTTACTTTTTTTGGTTTTCTTAATGCGGCTATGTCTGCAGCATCACAGCGTTTTATTACTTTTGAATTAGGGGAATTAAAAAATAGACTTCATGTCGTTTTTAATACAAGTGTAGTTACTCATGTACTTATAGGATGTATAGTTCTAATATTAACCGAATCAATTGGTTTATGGTATTTAAATAATAAATTAAACTTTGATAAATCGATAGCAGATATAGTTTTTTGGGTATTTCAATTGGCTATAATACAGTTTTTAATTAGTGTTATTCAAGTTCCTTTTAATGCCTTAATAGTTGCTTCTGAAAGAATGCATGTTTTTGCTTTGATTAGTATTGTAGAATCCGTTTTAAAGTTAGTAATTGTTTATTTATTAAGTATTTCACCTATAAATAAATTAATAACTTATTCTATTTTAATTTTAGCAGTAACGGTCTTAATTTTTTGTATCTATTTTTTTTATGTTATTTTAAAGTTTAAAGAAATTAAGATTAATTTTTCCTTTGATAAAGTATTAATAGGAAAAATGATTTCGTTTTCTAGTTGGAGTTTATTTGGTAATATTGCTTCAGTAGCAAGACTACAAGGGAATAATTTATTATTGAATTTGTTTTTTGGAACTTTATTAAATGCTGCATACGGAATAACCATGCAAATTTATAATGCAGTTAATATGTTTATTAATAGTTTTCAAACTGCCATTAACCCACAGATAATAAAAACGTATGCACAAAATGAAATTAATCAAACAATTAATTTAATTAAAAGTGGTTCTAAGTTTTCTTTTTTATTAATGTACATAATTGTAGTTCCCTTTATAAAGAATGATACTTACATACTCAATTTTTGGCTAGTAAATCCACCTGAATATACTGAAGTATTTGTTGAATTTGCATTAGTCGGAATACTAATCGATTGTATTTCCAATCCAATGATGACAGCTGTTCAAGCAACAGGGAAGATAAAATGGTATCAGTCAATAGTAGGAACCATTATTTTTTTTAGTTTACCACTTTCCTATTTAGGATTAAAATTTCTCGACGATATTGTTGTGATTTTTAAAATTATTATTATTATTAATATAATTACTCTTATTCTTAGATTGTTTTTTTTAAAGCATTTGATAAACATGGATATAGTTGCTTTTTTGAAAGAAGTGCTTTTTAAAATTTTACTTTTTACAATACTTCATTTATTTATATTGTACTTTTTACTTAAGTTTGAAGTGTTAAATGGATTGATTTTGAGTTCTTTGGTTATGAATTTATTAGCAATTAGTATGTATTACAAAATAGTATTTAACGCTAGTGAAAAAAATGTAATAAAAGGTTTTTTAAAAAAAATATATGAAAAATATAATCATTAAAATATTTGGACTGAAGTTTATTGCTAAGGTTATCAGTTATAAATTATTAATTCAAAATTTTTATGACGATTTTGTTTTATTCAAAAAACATTCAATAATCTATAAGATAGATAACTTTAATAAATTAGAATGTCAAATTATTTTAGATTATCACTCTCTAGAAAAAGGTTTTCTTCATAAAGATTTTAAATTGAAATATGGGAAAGAAAGAGTTATTCGGCTGATTTCTAATTTAAAAAATAAATTAATTAATGAAAAAACTACTTCGCAAATCGAGGTTGCTTATTCCGTTTTAGTGGATTATTATGAAATACATCTTAATCAAAAATGTGTAATTGAAGATTATTTTACAATTGAAGACTACCTGCTTTTTAAAAGTAAAATAAAGCAACACGAAACAGGTTTTCAAGAATTTTCTGCAAGAGAATTTTATGCAGCTTCAACTCAAGATTTTTATACATTTGCACACTCTAGAAAAAGTGTAAGAAATTTTACTGGTGCTTTTGTTGAAAAAGAATTAATACAAAAAGCAGTAACACTTGCTTTAACAGCTCCTTCAGTTTGTAATAGACAAGGTGTTAAAGTGTATTATGTTGAAGAAAAAAATAAAATTAATCAACTTTTAGAGATACAGGCAGGTTTTACAGGGTTTTCAAAAAATGTAAACCAATTACTTTTCTTAACCGTAGATAGGAATTATTTTTATACCATTGGTGAAAGAAATCAAATGTATATTGATGGTGGAATATTCTTGATGAATTTATTATATGCTTTACATTATTATAAAATTGGGAATTGTCCTGCTAATTGGGGAAAAATGACATTTGAAGATCGAAAAGCAAACCAGATTTTACGATTGCCAGAATCTGAAAAAATTATTTGTTTTATTCCTATTGGTGTTGCTCAAGAAATTTTTAGAGTAACCTTGTCAAAAAGAAGAAATTTGGATGAAGTTTTTGTAGAAATTTAAGATTATGAATAGAACACAAATTGGACTTTTAAATTTTCATTTTTCAAATAATAATTATGGTGCTGTACTGCAAACGTATGCGCTACAGCAAGCATTAGAGGCGATAGGATATTATGCTGAAAATATAGATTTAAAACCTAAAACATATTGGAAATCTAAAATTGTAGAAATGATTTTAGGTAAGCCATTTGAAAAATTTAGAAATAAATATTTGAATATATCGGATAGAAGCTTTTTTCAAGTGACCAATGATTTTAAAGAATATACATATAAGTATCCAGCTTTAATTGTAGGTAGTGATCAAGTTTGGAGACCTTCTTATTGTGAATTTCCAAAGGCATATTTTTTAGATTTTGCTCAAGAAACCCAAATAAAGGTTTCTTATGCGGCTAGTTTTGGAATCGATTATTGGGAAAACAATGCTGAAATTGATAGTTATAAAGAATTAATTTCTCTTTTTCATGCAGTTTCAGTACGAGAAGATAGTGGCGTAACACTGTGTAGAAATATTTTTAACGTGGAAGCAATGCATGTACTTGATCCTACACTATTAGTAGATAAAAGGGCTTATGATGCATTACTAATACAAAAAAAAGATACAGAAAGAAAAATAGTATATTATAAATTAGATCAAGATCAAGACTTTGTTGAGTCTATCGCTTTTTTGTCTGAAAAACTAAATGTTACTAGTGAAGATATATATTACGAAGAGAAAAAAATATTAGGTAAAACCTATAAAAAGTTTAAAAGTGTTTCTAACTGGATATCTGCCATCGCAAATGCTGAATTAGTGGTAACCGATTCGTATCATTGTGTTTGTTTTGCTTTAATCTTTGAAAAGAATTTTGTTTATTATATAAATAAAAATAATAGAGGATTAACCAGAATTCAAAGTTTATTAGGACTGTTAAATTTAGAAGATAAGATTGTTTCTTCCTTAGATGAAATTAAAGAAAAATTTAGGCAAGACAGTAATAATATTAACTATTCAGATATAAATAAAAAGATTGCCACATTAAAAAATATTTCATATCACTTCTTAAAAGAAGCATTAAATAAAATTAAGTAGTTTGAGAATTTCTATCATTATACCTTGTTTCAATGCAGAAAATTACATTGCCAGATGTATTGAAAGTGTATTAAACCAAACCTATGCCGATTTTGAGTTACTATTAATAGATGATGGTTCTTTTGATAAAACAAGAAAAGTATGCGAATTTTATTTAAAAAAAGATTCCCGAATTGCATACCATTATCAATCCAACAAAGGTGTTAGTGCAGCTAGAAACTTTGGAATTAGAAAAGCTACTGGAAGTAAAATAATGTTTATAGATGCAGATGATTATGTGGATCAAAATATAGTAAATAGTTTAGTCAACGTAATTGATAAAAGAGATAATTTAGTGATTCCAATTTGCGGAATGTGTCATGTAAAGCAAGGTATAGAATCTAAAAACAGTAATTATCAAATGCTATTAAAAAATGGTAGATATAATTTAAATGCAGATGAAAGATTAACTCTTTTTGAATTTGAAAACTTAAGTTCACCCTGTTGTAAATTATATGATCGAGAAATACTAAAAAAAAACAATATAAAATTTAATGAAGCAATTACCTATCAAGAGGATTTGATTTTTAATTTGGATTATTTTAAATTTGTAAAAAATATTGTCTTAGTTCCAAGTTTTGATTATTATTATATTGAAAATGAAACTTCTTCAAGTTTAAAGTATCATGAAAATCTTTTCGCTTCTTTGCCTATAAT
>NZ_LR733556.1:2352784-2440099 GCF_902506265.1 Flavobacterium sp. 9AF
ATATATAATAACCCCAAAAAAAATAAAGAGTTTTTAAATATTGATGTATTAGAAAAAATCGCAACTATTAAATCGGAAGATTTAGGAAAATTTGAAGAGAGTATAAAACTTTTTTTAAAAGTATCAAATTACTACAAAGAAAGTAATGAAATTAAAAAATTTGATGCAAAAGCAAAGTATTATTGGTCTTTATTTGCCATTGCAAGTAATTATAAAGATTTACATAAACTTGATTCAGCAACCTATTATAATAAATTAGGATTTAAATTAACAAAAGAAAATGATTATACATGTTGTAATTGTTTATTTACATTAAATCAAGCAGCCGTTGAAGTTCAAAATAAAAAATTTCAAATAAGCATTGATAGTATAGATAAAGCAATTCCAACACTTGAAGCTTGTCGCCTAGAAGGTAATTTAGCTGCTGCATATTATTATAAAGCTAAAAATTATGAAGGTTTATATAATTCTAAATTAGCAGTAATCAATTATAAAAAAATGGACTCTCTCTTTAATGATCCAAATATTTTAAATCCTAAATTTATAGATGCGTATAAGTATTTAATAAGGCATTATAAAAAGAAAAAAGATTTAAAAAGACAATTGCTATATATTGATAAGTTTGTGACAATTGACAGTATATTACAATCTAAAAATAATCATTACAGGGATTTATTAAAGGATAAATATGAAATACCTCAATTGCTAGCTGAGAAAGAAAAAATTATTAAATCTCTTAATACTAAAAGTAGTTCGCTAAAATTTTACCTTAGCTTAACTTTTATATTTATTCTTACATTGAGTATGATTTTGTATTATCAATATAAAAAAGAAATAAAATTAAGAATTCGTTTTGAAAAACTTATCAAAGAATTGAACTCTGACAACTCTATTAATAAGAAAAAAACAGAAGGTAAAATTAAAAATAGTGATAGAGATATAGGGATGCCAATTGATGTCTTTAATAATATTGTAGAAAAATTAATTTTATTTGAAAAGGATAAAAAATATCTAGATAATAATTTGACATTAGAAAAACTTTCTTCAATTTTTGAGACTAATACTAAGTATTTGTCAAAAGTTGTTAATATTACTAATAAGAAGACTTTTCCTAATTATTTAAGTGAATTAAGGATACAGTATATAATCAAAGTGTTAAATACTAATAAAATTTATAGAAATTATACTATAAATGCTCTCTCTAAAGAAGCAGGTTTTAATAATTCAGATTCTTTTTCAGCTGCATTTGATAAAATAACGGGAATGAAACCCTCTTTTTTTATTAAAGAGCTTAGTAAAACAAAAGATGGTTAAGTGTTTGTATATTAAGTGTTTGTTTTTTATTTTTTGGCCTAAATTCATGAATTTAGGTTAGTAGTTTTTTATTTATTTATTAAACTTGATAGAGTATTATATCTTTGAAAAGAAGAATTTATAAAAGTTTTAAAGATGAAAAATCAAAAAAAATTTCAAATTGAAAGATTCCAAATTGCGAAGTTGTCTAATCCGAAAACAATTTTTGGAGGAACAGGTGTGGGAGATAATGACCCTACAACTAATACACAAAATCCAAATCCTAAACCTAAGCCAGATGATCCAAAGCCTGGTCCAATTATTCAAGGGCCTGGCAATCCTAAGCCTAATTCGACTGCATTTTGTAGTCCATTTTAACTAAACAAAGCAGAGTATGTTTAAAAATGTTATTTTCTTTTTATTATTATTAATCATCACAAATTGCTCTATTTACAATAATAATATAGTGATAAAGAAGTTTAATAATGAAGATAGATTTTGGTATCAAAGAGATTTAGAAAAGGATTCAATATTTGGTATTTCATTAATCAGGTTATATGAGGAAAATAGACTATTACAAACAAAAAGCGAAATCATTGTAGCCACATTAGACACCCAAATTGACCTTAATCATAATGATTTACTAGGTCAAATTTGGGTAAATAAAAAAGAAATTCCAAATAACGGTATTGATGACGACAAGAATGGTTATATAGATGATATAAATGGTTGGAATTTTTTAGGAACTATAGGAAGACATCATACTTCAAGGAATAACTATGAATATGTAAAAATTGTTAGAGAAAATAAAAATGCTTACGAAAACAATACATTAGATTCATTAGAACGTAAGGAGTATAAGAGAGCTTTAGACTACTATAACAATGCGAATAATTATTATAAGCCTTATTTAAGTTCTTTAAAATATGCTAAAGAAGTTTTTAAATTAGCTTTAGATAGTTTAAACTATTATTACCCAAATAATAATTTCAAGTATAAAGAATTAGACAGTATTTATAATTCGATTAAAAAAGGAGATATCCGAACATTTAATCAAATAAGAGAAGCTAGTGCAAAAGATTTTACTGCATTAGTTTTTACTTTAAAATCACTTTATCAACTTAATTATAGTAATTACGAGCAAATTGATGAAAATGAAAAAATGTTGGACTCTATAGTTAATTCGAATTTGAATATTTATTTAAAAGAGAGAAGATATATTGGCGACAATGTTAATGAATTATCCAAAAGCTATGGTAACCCTTTACTAAACATATATGATAGACAATTAAATCATAATACGGAAGTTTCAGGAGTTATAGCTGCCAATAGAAACAATAAAAAAGGTATTAAAGGCTTTTCAAATAATATTAAAATAATGCCTATTTGCATCGCAAATAATGGTAGTGAACACGATAAAGATATAGCTAATGGAATATATTATGCGGTTAATAATGGTGCGAAAATAATTAATATGTCATTTGGTAAAGAATTTTCAATACATAAAAAATGGGTCTTTGATGCAATAAAATATGCAGAATCAAAAAAGGTCTTAATAATTCATTGTGCAGGTAATAATTCTATGAATATAGATTTCAATCCCTTTTATCCTTCAGATTTTGATTATTTTAAATCGGAAGAAAATGTTGAAAACTTTATTAATGTTGGCTCTATTTCCAAAAGAACTGATAATACCTTGGTTTCCCCATTTTCTAACTATGGTAAAAATAATGTAGATTTATTTGCTCCAGGTGAAGATATTTATGTTGCAATTAAAAATAGTAATTATGGGTACGATTCTGGAACTTCCTTGGCCGCACCTATGGTTTCGGGTACAGCTGCTTTAATTTGGTTGTATTATCCTAATCTAACGGTACAAGAAGTAAAAAAGATAATTTTAGAATCGGGTGTTACGATAGATAAAATGGTAGTAAAACCAGGAGCAGAAAATGAATTAGTTCATTTTTCCGAATTATGTAAATCGGGTAAAATTTTAAATACCTATAATGCTATGAAAATGGCTGAGGAAATGAGTAGAAAGAAAACGAATTAATAATGAAAATACACCTTCTTTCATTCTTATTTGTTGTAAACTGTTTTTCTCAATCAAACATTGTCAATACAAATGAATGGCAATTAAATAATAATTCTAATGGTATTTTTTTAGAAAAATGGTATAGTGAAAATTCTAAAGAAACAAGTAACACAATCATAGTTGCCACATTAGATACCCAAATAGATTTGGATCATGAAGATTTGAAAAACAATATTTGGGTCAATAAAAATGAAATACCAAATAATGGAATTGATGATGATAAAAATGGTTATATAGATGATAAAAATGGTTGGAATTTTGTAGGCAAACCCAATGGCGATTATTATGTTTATGGCAATTTTGAATATGTAAGGATTATTCAAAAATGGGATAGTATATTTAAAAATAAAAATCCAAACGAAATTCAGGAAAATCTTCTTGCTAGTTATTACACTTATAAAACTGCTAAAGATTTTCATGAGTATTATGTAAATTATTATACAAATTGGAAAGAATCCTTAGAATTTGACATATCTATTTTTCCTATTATTACAGATAGTTTAAAACTATATTTCCCTAAAGAAGATTATACTTTAAAAGATTTAGACAGCCTATATATAAAGTATAAATTAAACGATAAATCGTATTGGCAAAGAAGAATGGATAACGATAAAGATTTTGGGGCTTTATTGAGTTATAAAATAAACATTGAAAAAAACGAAAAGACAATTGAAAACTTAGTGTATAATAAAAGCCAAAAAGATTCTATTTTAAATCAAAATTTAAATATTGATTTTGTTGACAGGAGATTAATTAAAGATAATCCTAAAATATTAGAAAAAGGATATGGAAATCCCATAGTCAATTCTTTTAACAAACTGGAAATTCATGGTACTAAAGTATCAAGTCTAATTTCTTCAAAAAGAGAAAACAATAATGGTCTTTATGGTTTTCATAATCAAATTAAAATTATGCCTTTGAGCATATCTGTTTCGGGAGATGAACATGACAAAGACATTGCAATGGCTATTTATTATGCAGTAGATAATGGGGCTAAAGTAATTAATATGTCTTTTGGAAAGGAGTTTTCATTAGAGCAAGAATGGGTTAATGACGCTATTAAATATGCAGAAAATAAAAATATATTAATTATTCATAGTTCAGGAAATGAAAGTAAAAATTTAGATACAAATTTATATTACCCAACTGATGTAAAATATGGAGAAGTAAATGAATTCTCATCAAATTTTATCACTGTTGGCTCTATTTCTAAAAGAACAGATAGTACTATGGTTTCCCCATTTTCCAATTATGGAAAAAACAATGTAGATATATTTGCTCCTGGTGAGGAAATTTATGTAGCCATTCCAGATAATCAATATACCTATGATTCTGGAACATCCTTGGCTGCGCCTATGGTATCGGGTACAGCTGCTTTAATTTGGTTGTATTATCCTAATTTAACCGTACAAGAAGTAAAAAAAATAATTTTAGAATCAGGTGTTACGATAGATAAAATAGTTATTAAACCAGGAACAGAAAATGAATTAGTTCATTTTTCCGAATTATGTAAATCGGGTAAAATTTTAAATACCTATAATGCTATGAAAATGGCTGAGGAAATGAGTAAGAAAAAATGAAAGTCTTAGATGAAAGTATCTGTTTTTAGTACTATTGATGTAATAAGCTAACTTAGAAGAAAAGGGTGTCGAAAAATTATAACTCAACGTTTAGTTTGTCACTTCGACGACAGGAGAAGTCACATTATCAATACTATGTGATTTCTCCCTTTAGTCGACAAGACAAGATTGCTGACTTTTTCGACACCCTTTTCTTTATTCTTTATTCTCTTCCTGTTTCAAAAGTTCTCCTTTACCATGAATGATTGTGGTTTTAGGAGCTTCAAAATCAATTTTTTTCTTTCTTAACTCGAAGTTTTGTCCAAGATATACACGTCGTACTACTTCATCTTCTGCCAATTCTTCTGGTTTTCCTGCTTTTAAAATGCCGCCTTCAAACATTAAATAGGTTTTATCGGTAATGGCAAGTGTTTCTTGTACGTTGTGATCGGTAATTAAAATACCAATATTTTTATTTTTTAACTGCGCTACAATTCTTTGAATATCTTCTACTGCAACGGGGTCAACACCAGCAAAGGGTTCGTCCAGTAAGATGAATTTAGGATCGGTAGCTAATGCTCTTGCAATTTCGGTACGTCTTCTTTCTCCTCCAGATAATAAATCACCTCTGTTAGTACGGATGTGTTGCAAAGCAAATTCATCAATTAAAGCTTCCATTTTGGCTTCTTGTTCTGCTTTGGAAAGAGAAGTCAATTGCAAAACACTCATAATATTGTCTTCAATACTTAATTTTCTAAAAACAGAAGCTTCTTGCGCTAAGTATCCAATTCCATTTTGAGCACGTTTGTACATTGGAAAATTAGTAATATTCATATCGTCTAGATAAATAGTACCGCTATTGGGTTTAACCAATCCTACAATCATGTAAAAAGAAGTTGTTTTTCCAGCACCATTTGGACCTAATAAACCTACAATTTCACCTTGATTTACTTCAACGGAAATTCCTTTTACAACACTTCTCTTTTTGTAGGTTTTTACTAAATTTTCTGCTCTTAATTTCATTTTGTAATGTGTCAATTAGACAATGAGGCAATGTGCCAGTTTTTTGTAAAAATAATAAATAATGTCTTAATTAGACAATTCGCCTATGTGCCAATTATTTGTTAATTATAAATCGACATATTGACACATTAAATCATTGGCTCATTCTCAAGAGCTTCCCAAAACTCGTAAGCTCTTCTTAAATGTGGAATAACAATGGTACCGCCTACTAAAGTAGCAATTCCCATAGCTTCCATCATTTCTTCTTTAGTAATACCTTCTTTATACGACGTTTCTAAATGGTATTTGATGCAATCGTCACAACGTAAAACAGCAGAAGCAACTAAACCAAGGAGTTCTTTGGTTTTTACATCCAAAGCTCCAGCCATGTAGGCATTTGTATCTACATTAAATATTCTTTTGATTACTTTGTTGTTATCGGCTAATAATTTTTCATTCATTTTAGCACGATAATCATTAAATTCTTGAACTAAATTAGACATAGGTGTTTATTTTGTGGTTGTTAAATTTGTAGTACTAATTTGTTTTTTAACTACAGCAGCGCTTATAAAAATACTAATTTCATATAGTATCATAATGGGAATGGATACAATAATCTGACTTAATACGTCGGGTGGCGTTATAATGGCAGCTAAAATTAATACAATGACTAAAGTATATTTTCTGTATTTTCTTAAAAATTGAGGTGTTACTAGGCCTATTTTTGTTAAAAAATAGATGATAATGGGTAATTCAAATAATAAACCACTGGCTACTGTTGAGGTTTTCATCAAACTAATATAGGAAGTAATATCAATCGAATTGTTTATTTCTGGGCTCACTATATAACTGGCAAAAAACTGTACAGATAAAGGTGCAATAAGGTAATATCCAAATAAAACACCAATAAAGAACAATAACGAAGAAACAATTATAAATGCAGATGCATACTTTTTTTCGTTTTCATATAAAGCCGGACTAATAAATTTCCATATTTCCCACAAAACAAAAGGAAAAGAAAAAATAAAACCAACAGTTATTGATGTCCACATATGTATCGAAAATTGACCACCCATTTCTCTATTTTGAATAGGTAAATTAATTTCTGTAACACACAAACTCTTATCTAAACCAAATTTTTGTGCTAAATCACAAAAGAATTGATACGTAAAAAAATCAGGATTTTTAGGTCCAAAAAGAACGCGATCAAAAATGAAATCACTGAAGAAAAAAGCAACCACAGAACAAACCAAGATTGCAATCGTGCTACGTATTAATAACCATCTTAATTCTTCTAGATGGTCTAAAAAAGACATTTCGCCTAAATTTTTCTTTGCCATTATACAATTCCTTCTTTTAGTATATCATGTAAATGTAAAATTCCCTTGTAAATGCCATCGTCTGCTACTACTAATTGAGTTATAGCATTGTTTTCTAAAATACTTAAGGCATCAGAAACTAAAATAGATGAGAGAATGCTCTTTGGGTTTTTAGTCATAATGTCTTTGGCTTGTAAATGCGTAAAAGTATCATTCGTATTCAGCATTCTTCTAATATCGCCATCTGTTATGATTCCTATAATTTTTCCTTCTTCAATAACAGCAGTTACACCAAGTCTTTTTTCGGATATTTCCATAATAACTTGTTTAATACTTGCTTCAGGAGTAACTTGAGGAGTATGTGTGGTGTCTAACATATCTTTGACACGTAATAAAAGCTTTTTACCTAAAGCACCACCAGGATGATATATAGCAAAATCTTCACTTTTAAAATTTCTTAGTTCCATTAAAGCAACAGCTAAAGCATCACCTAAAACTAATTGCGCTGTAGTGCTATTTGTAGGAGCTAAATTGTTTGGACAAGCTTCACTTTCTACATAAGCATGTAAAACATAATGCGATTCTTTTCCTAAAAAAGAATTCAAATCGGCTGTCATACCAATTAAAATGTTGCCAAAACGTTTTAGAAGAGGAACTAAAACTTTTATTTCAGGGCTATTACCACTCTTTGAAATACAAATAATAACATCATCAGGTAATACCATGCCTAAGTCGCCATGAACAGCTTCTGCAGCATGAAGAAAAACAGAAGGTGTACCAGTTGAATTAAGGGTGGCTACAATTTTTTGAGCAATAATAGCACTCTTTCCTATTCCAGTAACAACCAGTCTTCCTTTAGATTTATAGATAATTTCAGTAGCTTTCGCAAAATCTTCTGTAAGATACTCTGTTAAATTAGCAATACTCTTACTCTCAGTTAAAATAGTATTTTTTGCCGAATTTAAAATCGTTGATATAGTGTTCAAAGTATAAAATAGATTAATGTTTTGTTTTATTAAAGAAAATTGTATCTTTATGTTTGCAAATTTAGGTAAAATCATATTAATAAAGAATGAAACCAAACGAAATTGATTTACACAAAGAATTAAAAAAATATTTCGGGTTTAACCAATTCAAAGGACTTCAAGAACAAGTTGTTAACAGTATTATTTATGGAAATAATACTTTTGTAATTATGCCTACGGGTGGAGGAAAATCATTATGCTATCAACTTCCTGCGCTAGTTTTAGATGGTACTGCTATTGTTGTATCTCCGCTTATTGCCTTAATGAAAAATCAAGTTGATGCCATTAGAGGGCTAAGTTCTGAATCGGGTGTGGCCCATGTATTAAATTCTTCATTAACCAAAACAGAAATTAATCAAGTTAAAAGCGACATTACTTCTGGAGTAACCAAACTGTTATATGTAGCACCTGAATCATTAACCAAAGAAGAGTATATTCAATTTTTAAGAGGCGTAAAACTGTCTTTTGTAGCTATTGATGAAGCACATTGTATCTCGGAATGGGGACATGATTTTAGACCAGAATATAGGAATTTAAAATCTATTATTAAGCAATTAGGTGATATTCCTATCATTGGTTTAACAGCAACTGCTACACCTAAAGTTCAAGAAGATATCTTGAAAAATTTGGATATGCCAAACGCCAATACTTTTAAAGCTTCTTTTAATAGACCCAATCTGTTTTATGAAGTGCGTCCTAAAACCAAAAATATAGAAGGAGATATTATTCGTTTTATAAAACAAAATAAAGGTAAGTCTGGAGTTATCTATTGTTTAAGTCGTAAAAAAGTTGAAGAGATTGCGCAATTATTGCAAGTCAATGGAATAAGTGCAGTGCCTTATCATGCGGGTCTAGATGCTAAAACAAGAGCCAAACATCAAGATATGTTCTTAATGGAAGATGTTGAAGTGGTAGTAGCTACCATTGCTTTTGGAATGGGTATTGATAAACCAGATGTGCGATTTGTAATTCATCATGACATACCGAAATCATTAGAAAGTTATTATCAAGAAACAGGTAGAGCAGGACGTGACGGAGGAGAAGGTCATTGTTTAGCCTATTATTCTTATAAGGATATAGAGAAATTAGAAAAATTCATGGCAGGTAAGCCGTTAGCCGAACAAGAAATTGGTTATGCCTTATTACAAGAGGTCGTGGCTTATGCAGAAACATCAATGTCGAGAAGGAAATATTTACTACATTATTTTGGAGAAGAATTTGATTCAGAAAATGGAGAAGGTGCAGATATGGATGATAATGTGCGTAATCCTAAAAATAAGGTTGAAGCAAAAAATCAAGTCCAATTATTGTTATCTGTAATTAGGGACACTAAAGAATTATTCAAATCTAAAGAAATTATTTTAGCGCTTACTGGTAAGGTAAATGCTATTATAAAAGCGCATAAAATAGATAATCAGCCTTTTTTTGGTAAAGGAAGTGAATACGATGAGCGCTATTGGATGGCTTTAATAAGACAAGTTTTAGTAGCTGGATATATAAAAAAAGATATTGAAACGTATGGTGTAATTAAATTAACTCCTAAAGGAGGTGAATTTATTAATAAGCCTGAAAGTTTTATGATGTCTGAAGATCATGAATACAGCGAAACTGAAGATGAAAATGTAGTAGCAGCAGCGAAATCTTCTGGAACAAGTGATGAAGCACTAATGAGTATGCTAAAAGACTTGAGAAAGAAAGTGGCGAAAAAAATAGGTGTGCCACCTTTTGTTGTTTTTCAAGATCCTTCTTTAGAAGATATGGCTTTAAAATATCCAATTTCTATTGAAGAATTAGGAAATATTCATGGAGTAGGTGAAGGGAAAGCAAAAAAATATGGTAAAGACTTTGTAGATTTAATAGCTCGTTACGTAGAAGATAATGATATTATTAGACCTGATGATTTAGTGGTTAAATCGACTGGAGCAAATTCTGGATTAAAACTGTATATCATTCAAAACGTAGATAGAAAATTAGCTTTAGACGATATTGCTAAGGCCAAAGGTTTAGATATGGATGGCTTGTTGAAAGAAATGGAACAAATTGTTTATTCTGGAACTAAATTAAATATTAGCTACTGGATTGATGATATTTTAGACGAGGATCAACAAGAAGAAATTCATGATTATTTTATGGAATCTGAATCGGATAATATAAAAGATGCATTAAAAGAGTTTGATGGAGATTATGATACCGAAGAACTTCGTTTGATGCGTATTAAATTTATTAGTGAAGTAGCCAATTAAGCTAAATAAACTTTGTAAAACTGTTCAAAATTTGCAATGAAGAATATTCTTTTTTGTAATGTTTTGAACAGTTTTTTATTTTTTGTAATTCTTAAAGATATAAATCCAAATTAAGCGAGAAAGTTTGATGTTGAAAATGGACAAAGCTAAAATTACAATTCCAATGATAGGAAAAATTCGCAAATCGAAAGTAGCTTTGAAAAAGGGATTTGCAACAAAATAAGTTAATAAAGCCTCTGCACACCCTAAAGCATAATTTACAAACATAGCTCCAAAAAAGAAACCCGGTTCTTTTTCAAATTTAAAATTACAATTTGGACAATTAGTGTTCATTTTTGGAAAGCCAAAACCAATATTGAATAACCCGTTTTTAAAAACTTTACCTTTAGTACAATTCGGACATCTATTTTTAAATAAGTTCAAGAGAGTAAGTGTCATTTGTTTTTTAATGCAAATATAAAGGATAGTTTGAAGATAGAAGTTTTGTATTTTCGCAAAAAAGTGTATAAAAAAGACATTTATGATTTATCCTATTTATAAAATTGAAAATTTTGAAGAAACCTTTTTTAAGAATAATTTTTATATCAATTCTTTTGCCAATCATTTAAAAAAACATCGTTTTATAGAAGATTTGCATAGACATAATTTTTATTTGCTAGTGTTTTTTACACAGGGTAACGGAGTACATTCTATAGATTTTGTAAACTATCCAGTTCAAAAAGGGAGTTTGTTTGTAATGCAACCAGGACAAATGCATTCTTGGAAATTGTCTCAAGATATTGAAGGATATATTGTTTTCTATTCCAAAGAAATTTTTGATTTGTATTTTAAAAATAAGAGTATTGAAGAATATGCTTTTTTTAAATCTTTTCAGAATAATCCTGAAATTGTATTGTCAAATGAGAAAAGTAAGCTATTAGAAATGTATTTTAATTTGATGTTGGACGAAAAAGAGAATAATCAGATTTATAGAAAAAATAAACTTATTAATCTTTTAGATTGTATTCTTATTGAAATTACAAGATGTTATGAATCGGAAATTTTGATTGTAAATTCAAATTATCATTTAAAATTAAAACAATTTGAAACATTTTTAGAAGAGCATTATAAAATAGAAAAATCACCCTCTTATTATGCCGATAAAATGGCAATTACCTTAAAACATTTAAACAGAATTACAAAATCTATTCTTGATAAAACAGTAACCGATGTTATTACTGAACGCTTACTTTTAGAAGGAAAACGCTTGCTTGTGGAAAGAAAACGTACTATTAACCAAATTGCTGACGAATTAGGATTTACTTCACCTAACTACTTCATCAAATTGTTTAAGAAAAGAGAAGGAATTACAACTAAGGAGTTTGTTCAAAAAGTTAAAAATCAAGAATTATAGACTTCTCCTCGATGTGGTTTTAAAGCATCTCGAACCGCAATCATGTCTTTTTCTTCCACAACCATATAAGCAATAGCATACATTTCATTTATGGGTTGCCAACCAGTTATGTTGATAGTTAAATTTTCAATTTGAATATATTCTTTTAAATGAATTTCATGATGTTCTGCAGTTTTTGCGGCTGCCATACCTCTAAAATCCCAAATTAGTTTTATTTTTCGCATTCTGAAACGCTTTTTTAAGAGTTAAAAATCAAAGGTAGGTTTTTATTAAATTTGGAAAAACTTTGTCTTATGAAATATTTTCTTTTTTTTATTTTTTTTGTGAACCAATTTTTTGCACAAGAATTGACTCTCGAACAGGCTAATCATTTGGCTACATTACCAATTAAATGTCTGCAACAAGAATATCCAAATAAACTAAATCAATTATTAAAAGATGATTTCGAATTAGCTTCTCCAAAAGCATTACATCCCGCTTTTTACGGTTGTTTTGATTGGCATTCTTCTGTTCATGGACATTGGAGTTTAATGTACTTGTTGAATAGCTTTAATAATTTAGAAAATAGAGAATTAATTATTCAAAAATTGCAAACTAACTTGTCTAAAGAAAATATTGAACAGGAAATACTTTATTTTGAAAAACCTCACGAAAAATCTTTTGAAAGAACTTATGGCTGGAATTGGTTGCTAAAATTGCAATTGGAGTTGGAGCAAAGTAAAGAGCCATTTGCTAAGCCCTTATCTGAAAATTTAAAACCACTAACCAATTTGTTAATTGAAAGATATATTGAGTTTTTACCGAAATTATTATATCCTATTCGTGTAGGAACACATTCTAATACTGCTTTTGGATTAACAAATGCTTGGGATTATGCTGTTTTTTCAAATAATGTAGTATTTCAAAATGTAATTAAAGAAAATGCTTTACGAATGTATGGTACAGATGAAAATTGTCCGTTTACATGGGAACCTAGTGGTACCGATTTTTTATCTCCTTGTATGGAGGAAATTGGATTAATGCAACGTGTTTTGTCTGAAAAAGAATTTTTACCTTGGTTGGAAAAATTTGCACCTCATTTATGTAAAAAGAATTTCGAGTGGGAAACTGCTAAAGTTTCTGATAGAACAGACGGACATTTGGTTCATTTAGATGGTTTAAATTTTAGTAGAGCTTGGAATCTATATGCTTTAATTAAACAGTACCCTAAAAAATTTTCTTATTTAAAAAAGATTGCAGACGCTCATTTGCAATTTTCATTACCTTCTGTGGTAGATGGGAATTATGAAGGAGAACATTGGTTGGCTTCCTTTGCTTTGCGTGCTTTTGGGGTGAAAAACTAAATACAAATGTTTACTTTTGCAAAAAAAAATAAAGAATGCCACGCGAATTTCAATTTCAAGTTTCTCCAGAAGTTGCAGCAAACGAAGTTTTGTTAACACATCATGTTGCTAAATTATTTCAGGTTTCTCCAAAAGAGATTCAAAAGGTAATAGTGGTAAAACGCTCTATCGATGCCCGACAAAAAGCAATTAAAATAAATATTAAAGCTAACGTCTTTTTACAAGACGAAGCTTTTATTTCAACCCAAATAGAATTGCCCGAGTATCCAGATGTTACTCATGCTTCTGAGGTAGTTGTAATAGGTGCTGGTCCAGCGGGTTTATTTGCAGCTTTACAATTAATCGAATTAGGATTAAAGCCTATTGTTTTGGAAAGAGGAAAAGATGTAAGAGGAAGACGAAGAGATTTAAAAGCGATAAATGTAGATCATATTGTAAACGAAGATTCTAACTATTGTTTTGGAGAAGGTGGTGCAGGAACGTATTCTGATGGTAAATTATATACACGATCCAAAAAAAGAGGAGATGTAGATAGAATTTTAAGACTTTTAGTTGGTTTTGGAGCTTCAGATGAAATTTTAGTAGAGGCACATCCTCATATTGGTACCAATAAATTACCTCAAATTATACAAGATATTCGAGAGAAAATTAGAGCATGTGGAGGAAAAGTGTTATTCGAAACTAAAGTAACTGATATAATAATTAAAAATAATGAAGTAGCTGGAGTAGTAATGCAAGATGGGAATACAATTGAGGTAAATAAAATTATTTTAGCAACCGGACATTCGGCAAGAGATATTTTTGAATTGTTAGATAGAAAGAAAATTTTCATTGAAGCAAAACCGTTTGCTTTAGGCGTTCGTGCAGAACATCCACAGGAATTAATTGATAAGATTCAATATTCTTGTGATTTTAGAGGGGAATTTTTACCACCTGCACCGTATTCAATTGTAAAACAAGTTGCAGGTAGAGGGATGTACTCTTTTTGTATGTGTCCTGGTGGTGTTGTCGCACCTTGTGCCACAAGTCCTGGTGAAGTGGTAACGAATGGTTGGTCGCCTTCTAAGAGAGATCAAGCAACGGCTAATTCTGGAATTGTGGTTGAATTGCGATTAGAAGATTTTAAGCCTTTTGCAAAGTTTGGCGCTTTGGCCGGAATGGAATTTCAAAAAGATATAGAACAAAGAGCTTGGCGTTTAGCAGGAAAGACTCAAAAAGTGCCTGCCCAAAAAATGGTCGATTTTTCTCAAAAAAAGATTTCAACTGAAATTCCAAAAACTTCTTATGTTCCTGGAACTACTTCTGTAGAATTAGGAGAAGTATTTCCTTCCTTTTTAACCCAAACTATGCGTGAAGGTTTTGTGCAATTTGGTAAAAGTATGAAAGGTTATTTTACAAATGAAGCTATTTTGCACGCACCAGAAAGTCGAACTTCTTCTCCTGTTAGAATTCCTCGTGATCCAATTACTTTGGAGCATTTAGAAATAAAAGGTCTTTATCCTTGTGGTGAAGGAGCAGGTTATGCAGGAGGAATTATTTCCGCAGCCATAGATGGTGAAAAATGTGCTATTAAAATTAAAGAGAGTTTGTTGTAAAAACTTCTTATTTGGTAAGTGTTTTTTAGGTTTATATTAATAATGCATGTTTAAATGTGTTTTTTTACATTTACTGCATTCATTCCTTTTACTCCTTTTTCTAGTTCATAGGTAACCTTATTGCCTTCTTTCACTTCATCAATTAAACCATTTACATGAAAAAAGAATTTGTTGTTAGAATCAAGTTCTTTAATGAAGCCAAAGCCTTTCGAAGTGTTGTAAAAGTCGACAACCCCTTTTTTTGTTAAATCTACTTCTTCTGTTTCTTGTCTTTTAGGAATGCCTATTTCTATACTTTCGGCATCAATAATTGCTTTTTTTGAAGGATCAGGAGGAGTATTGGTTAAATGACCATTTTCATCCACATATACATATAATTCTTCTCCAGATAATTTAGGATTAGCTTTTCTTGCTTCCTTTTTTTCTTGTTTTTCTTTTCTTTTTTTAGCGCGAAGTTTTTCTTGCTCTTTCTTATTAAAACTTTCTTGAGATCTTGCCATTAAGTGATTTATAATTTTAAGGTGTTATTATGATGATAAAAAATTAAAAAAACAATTATGATATCTTATAGTAGTACTTAAAAGTATAAAAAAGGTAAAATAATGAGGAGAATTTAAAATTTATAGATTACAAAGATATGATATTATTTGTAGCGAATTGTAAAATTGATTTATTTTTAAATTACTTTATTATACTTAATTATACAACTGTTAATCTTGTCACAAACTTTTAAAGCCAAGAATAACCCAAACTTTTTTTGTATTTTTGGAACATTAATAAATAATTATGAGTGAAGAAAAAGTAATTTTAGTGGATACAAATGATGAAGCTATTGGATTAATGGAAAAAATAGCAGCTCATGAACAAGCACTCTTACATCGAGCTTTTTCTGTTTTTGTTTTAAATGATAATAATGAGGTTATGTTACAACAAAGAGCGGCAGAAAAATATCATTCACCACTATTATGGACAAATACGTGTTGTAGTCATCAAAGACCAGGTGAATCCAATATTGTAGCAGGTAAAAGACGATTAATGGAAGAAATGGGATTTGTAACCGATTTAAAAGAACTTTTTCATTTTATCTATAAAGCCCCTTTTGATAATGGTTTAACAGAGCACGAGTTAGATCATGTTATGATAGGAAGATATAATGGTAAACCCGTTATCAATACACATGAAGTCGAAAATTGGAAATGGATGAAAATAGAAGATATAAAAGAAGATATGGTTCTTAATCCAGAAGTTTACACGGTTTGGTTTAAGATTATCTTTGATGAATTTTATCATTATATTGAAAATCATAAGTTATAATTTTCTTACCTATATAATATTCTTAAACGAATTAATTTCAAATGAAAGCGACAGTTTCAAGGAAAGCACATTTTAATGCTGCTCATAGATTGCATATAAAAGATTGGTCTGAAGAAAAGAATAAGTTAGTTTTTGGAAAATGTAATAATCCTAATTATCATGGTCATAATTATGAATTAATAGTAGGTGTTACAGGAGAAATTAATCCAGAAACCGGTTTTGTAATAGATGTGAAAATCTTGGCCGATTTAATTAAGGAACATGTAGAAGATGTTTTTGATCACAAAAACCTCAATCTAGACGTTCCCGAATTCAAAGATTTAAATCCAACAGCAGAAAACATTGCTGTGGTAATTTGGAACAAATTAAGACCTTATCTAGATTCAAATATGGAAATAGAGGTGGTTTTGTATGAAACACCTCGAAATTATGTAACTTATAAAGGAGTTTGACTATGAAAATAGGAGATAAAGTACCCGATTTTACTGCAAAAAATCATTATGGAGAAGATTTTAAATGGAGTGAGCAAATTGGAAAACCCATAGTGATTTATTTTTATCCAAAAGACGATACACCAGGATGTACTGCTCAAGCCTGTAGTTTTAGAGATGAATATGAAGATTTTAAAGATTTAGGTGCGGAAGTAATTGGTATAAGTGGTGATTCTGAAAAATCTCATGTGAAATTTGCTGAAAAACATAAACTTCCGTTTATTTTATTATCTGATAAAGACAAATCGCTAAGGAAGTTGTTTAAAGTGCCTACGAATTTGCTAGGATTGCTACCCGGTAGAGTAACCTATATAATAAATAAAGAAGGAATTGTACTTGAGATTTTTGATAGTATGAAAGCAAAAGATCATATTCCATTTGCTTTAAATGTAATCAGACAGATTGGATAGTTTCATACGTTTTATTATTTTAAATGGTTAACTAACGTAATTAGAATTGTAACGAAACTTAAATTATTTGTTGAATATTTTTATTGATATTTGTAATAATAAATAATTACATAATATGAAATTGTACCCACTTTTATTTGATCCTATTTTTAAAGAACGTATTTGGGGTGGAACCAAATTAAAAACTTATTTAAACAAAACAATCACTTCAGGAATAACTGGAGAAAGTTGGGAAATTTCTACTGTTCCTAATGATGTAAGTGTAGTAAGTAATGGTACTTTAAAAGGAAAAAATATAAATGAATTGATTGCCTTATATGGCGAAGATTTTTTGGGTAAATCCGTAATTGAAAGATTTGGTAATGAATTTCCCTTATTGTTTAAATTCATAGATGCCAAAGAAGATTTATCTATTCAATTACATCCTAATGATGAATTAGCAAAAAAAAGACATAATTCTTTTGGAAAAACAGAAATGTGGTATGTGATGCAAGCAGATGCAAATGCACGTTTAGTAGTTGGATTCAAAGAAGATTCAAATAAAGAAGCTTATTTAAATCATTTGCAAAATAAGAATTTGGTTGCTATTTTAAATGAAGTGCCAGTTAAAAAAGGAGATGTGTTCTTTTTAGAAACGGGTACGATTCATGCTATTGGTGCTGGAATAGTTATTGCAGAAATACAACAAACTAGCGATATAACTTATAGAATTTATGATTGGGATAGAGTAGATGCAAATGGAAATGGAAGAGAACTTCACACGGATTTAGCACTTGACGCTATAAATTATAAAAAAACAGATTCAAAAATTGAATATTCCAATACGATAAATGATTCGAATAAAGTTGTTGATTGCTCTTATTTTAAAACTAATTTCATTTCTTTAAAAGGGAGTTTTAACTGGCAAAAAAAGCAAGAGGCTTTTACAGTTTTAATGTGTACAGAAGGTGATTTTGAATTTTTATACGAAGGAGATAAATATGTTTTGAAGGCTGGAAATACCATTTTATTACCTGCTGTTATAGCACATTTAACACTGCAAGGTGATGCGACAATTTTAGAAATTTCTATTTAATTAATTATCATTAAAATATATTGTTTAATTTTGCTATAAATTTTAAATAAATACAAAATGGCAAGCGTTAAAAACTTGAAAAAAGAAATCAACTATGTTTTAGGTGATTTAGTAAATGTAGTGTATGTGTGGGAAATGACTAATGGAGGAAAACCTACAGAAAACACAGATGCTATTATTGATGAAATCTATGATAACTATGATGCTTTAGTTACAAAAATCAATAAAAAAGAGGTAGAGAATAAAAAAGCACATTTTAAACAAATTCGTAAAGAATACGAAAATACTGCAAATCAAATAGTTGAAAAAATCAACAAATTAAATTAAAAAAAAATATAAAAAAAAGCGGATTTTTCTTTGCAAATATAAAAATCAAAATTATATTTGCACCGCAATAAAGGTAACACACCGTATGAAATAAGACATTGTTTACCTTTTAAAATTGCCGGTGTAGCTCAGCTGGCTAGAGCAGCTGATTTGTAATCAGCAGGTCGTGGGTTCGAGTCCCTCCATCGGCTCAAAAAGGAAAGTGAAAGCTTTCCTTTTTTTGTTTTATACACTTCTATTTATATTTCTAACCAATCTCTAAATAGTTTAGTTTGACTTTGACTTGTTACAAGAAATTTATCGTATCCTAATAGCCTTATAGCTAAATTATTTTTAGCATATTTCTCTATTTTTAGAATATGTTTTTTGTGAACTATTTCACTTCTATTTATCCTAAAAAAAGAGGAACTATCTAATAATGTTTCAATATCTTTTAACGTATTTTGTGATAATAGATGTTTTTTGGAGTTAATATCTATGGCAAATATTACTCCTTCTTCGGCTGAAAAAAAAGAAATGTTATCGGTTTCAACAAAATAGATTTCTTTACTTGTATTTATTGTAAAACGTTTTTTTAGGGTTGTTTTTTCTAATGGTTGGGTTAAAATCTGATTTAGTTTTTGAAGAATATCATTATTAGAACTAGCTGTTTTTTGTAATAGTAAAAATTTTTCCCAAGCTTTTTTAAATCGTTCAAAAGAAAATGGCTTTAAAAGATATTCTATACCATTTGTTTCAAAAGCATGCATTAAAAAATCGTTGTATGCTGTAGTGAAAATAATGGGACATGTAATTTTAACTTGAGAATAGATTTCAAAAACATTTCCATCTAATAATTCAATATCTGAAAGGATTAAATCTATTTTTTGATCAGATTGTAATGTGGAGATGCCTTCTTCTACGGTGCTTATTTCTGCTACAATAACGAAGCTTGTATTCAATTGTTCTAAAAAACGTCTTAATTTTTTTCTAGCAGGAATTTCGTCTTCAATAATAATTATTTTCATTCGTTTTATTTGAAATTAAAGGAAGAATTACTGTAAAATTATCTTGTGTTTTAATTATTTGTATTTTGTTTTTCGATAATAAAAGATATTGTTCTTTTAGGTTTTCTAAACCTTTGCCAGATGATAAAGGAACTTGTTTTATGTTAAGGTTATTAGATACTGTAATTTCCTTGTCTATTTTAATTACAATTTTAATTGGATTTTTTTCATTCCCTATATTGTGTTTAATTGCATTTTCAATAAGAATTTGAAGCGCTAAAGGTACTATTAATTGATTTTGTATTATTTCTTTTTCTTCTATTTTTAATTGGAATGCCAAATTGTATTTGTGCTCAATAAGTGAAAAATATTTTTTTATAAAATCAATTTCCTCTTTTAATGGAATTGTTTTTTTATCACTTACTCGTAATACATACCTATAAATTTCTGCAAATTCATTTAAAAATTCGGAAGCTTTATTTTTATCTTCTTCTATAAGCTGGTCTAATACATTTAGGTTGTTGAATAAAAAATGAGGGTTAAGCTGCGTTTTAAGTTGTTTAATTTTACTTTCTGAAAGGGCATTGCTATAGCTGTTTAGTTGTTTGAGGTATTTTTTATTGTGTAAATGATAATAATAAGCCAAGAAAAAACTACCATAAATTATAGCATCCATAAAATAAGAAACTATAGCGTGTGTTAATGTTTCAGTATTAAAATTTCTTTCAATATTGTTAAATAGGAAAGCAATGGCAAAACCGATTAGATTAATAATTGCTAAATAGATTAGTATTGCAATACTGAAAGTTTTTATTGCATTTTTTATACTGAACGGGTTCTTTTTTTGCCATTTTTTAATGAGATACAATATAATTGAAAAGAAGATACAACTACTAATAAAACTACTAATAGCCGCTTCTGGAGTAAAAAGATACCCACTTAATTCTCGTCTTATAAGATATCTAATTTGAATCGATTGTGCGTATCCAAATAGAAAAATAAAATATAAAAAATAACGATGCTCTTTTATTTTTTTTACTAATTGCATAGTGTTTGAACATTTTTACAAAAATAGTGCTATAACCTATATAGCACTATTTCTTTTTTTCAATTCTTTATTTTTGCTCTGGAAAAGAAGCAATGATATTGCCATTGTCATCGAAAAAATCAAGTTTTGCTTTATTGTTTTTATCCACATAAAACATGGCTTTTGGCTTTCCTTTATCATCAAACAAAAACAAACCGTTATTCAAACTCCTTGTTTTGCCTAACATAACTCTAGGTGCACCACCAATAATACCTTCAGATTCATATTGTTTGTATTTTTCTTGCATTAACTTGGGATTTTCTTTGCCAAGTATTTCGAGTTCTTTGGTTATTTCTGCGTTTTTTTCTTGTGTTTCTTTTGACGGCCTATCGTTAAAAACTAAACTGGTACTCACAAAACGTTTCTCACCTTCTTGAAAATCTTGGTTTAATAGTTGCATAACTTGGTCACCATTATATTGATCATAAGTTAAAGATAGCCCTGAGCTATGACCGTTTTTTGTTTTTGCCCCATCATAGATAAAACCACCACACTCAATGCCATCTTCGTTAAAAAACAGCATGCCAGAGCGTTTTTTTCTCGTTTCATTTGTGGTGCGACCATTAATAATTGTATTGCCATTTGGGAATTTATCTACATTGGTTATAATCATTTTTACGGTACCATCTTTTTCTACAATGTTAATGCGTTCAACATCTATTTCGCTAAATTTTTGATTTCCATTTTTTTTGAATGCTGAGGTTGCTAAAAACATTGTTCCTAATGCAGTGATAGCAGCAAAGGTTCTTAAAAATATTAATTCTTTTTTCATTGTTGTTTTATTTTAAATTGAATTATTTAATAACCCAAAACTAGAAAGTATGAGAATTTCATACAATCTAAAAACGATGTAATAAGGAAAAAAAGGAATGAATTAAGGAAAATTTAAAATGAATGGTTAATGGTTAATTCTAAAAAAAGCGTGACTATTTTTTTATGGTATAGTTGCTATTTAAATAGAGTAGGAAGAAAATGAAGCGGTATTAATCGGTCCATTTTTTTATAAGGCTATAGAGTTTTTCTTTCTTAATAGGTTTAGGAATATAATCATTGCATCCTGCTTTTATAGCCTTTTCATGGTCACCGGCTAATGCATAAGCCGTTTGTGCAATAATTGTTACGTCTTTATTGAAAGTCCTAATTTCTTTCGTAGCTTCATAACCGTTTAATTTTGGCATTTTAATATCCATAAGTATTAAGTTTATATCTGGATTTTTTTTGCAAATCTCCACGGCTTCTAATCCGTTTCTAGCATGAATTATTTCTGCTACTACATCTTTTAACAAAATATCTAAATGTTGGAAACAGGTTTCATCGTCTTCAGAAACTAGTATTTTGGGTACTTTATTTATTGGGCTAAAATCTGTTTTTTGCTCGATAGCATTTTTTATTTTTTCTTCTTTTTTAGATTCGTTATCTTGAATCGGTATACTAAAATAGAATATAGAACCGATTCCTTCCTCTGATTCTAACCCAATAGTACCACCTAATATTTCAACATAGGCTTTGGCTATAGTTAACCCTAGTCCTGAACCTTCAAAAGCCCTTATATCTGAAATGTCTGCTTGTACAAATCGGTCAAAAATGGCTTCTTGTCTATTTTTGGGTATACCAATACCTGTATCTTTAATTTGGCAAAATAATTGTTGATTTTCTAAAGAATAACTAATTTCAATCGTGCCAGTATCGGTGTATTTTATAGCATTTTTAATTAAATTAGTTAGAATAGAATTTATTTTTCTTTGATCGGAATAGATTATAAGGTCTTTTTTAATTATGGGTTTTTTTAAAATAAGATTTAATCCTTTTTGTCTTGCTTCAGATTTAAAAAACTCGTAATTATTTTCAATTTCTTCGCATATATTAAATTCTTTAATGTAAACTTCCATTTGTCCTGTTTCCACTTTAGAAATATCAATCAAATCATTTAAAGTATTCAACATGCGATAACCACTTTTTTGTATAATTTCGATATATTGTTGTTGTTCTTCTCCAGTAAGATTAGGTTCTAAAAGTAAATTGGTAAAACCTACAATGCCATTCATAGGGGTTCTTATTTCATGGCTCATGTTGGCTAAAAATGCCGATTTTAGTCGATCACTTTCTTCTGCTTTGTCTTTAGCTTTTATGAGTTCGCTTTGAACCGATTTAATATCTGTAATATCTAATGCAGTTACCATTTTCAATTTCCTTCCATCTATCCAATCAATGTCTCTTTCATTGCACCTATACCATTTGTTATTGAATTTACTTTTGTAATCCCAAATGCAAGAGTTCGATTTTTCAGAATCGGAGATAATTTGTTTTTCCGTTTTCTTACCTTGAATAATTTCTTCGCTTTTTTTGCCTAAAATAGGAGTGTTATTTTTCCAAACTTCATTAAAAATTTTATTTGTGAAAATGAGTTCATCAGTTTTAGGGTCAACTACATAGACTATTTGATTGATAGCGTCAAAAAGGGTTAGTGTTTTTGCGTGCTGCAATTGTTTTACTTTATCAGCTTCTATTTTGTCGTTTATG
The DNA here is from genome assembly GCF_902506265.1 of Flavobacterium sp. 9AF. Taxonomy (GTDB): domain Bacteria; phylum Bacteroidota; class Bacteroidia; order Flavobacteriales; family Flavobacteriaceae; genus Flavobacterium. Next base: position 2,375,862 of record NZ_LR733556.1, read on the forward strand.
TCACTATATATTTGTATTAATCCAATGATTCTATTTTTTGCATCAAATATGGCATCTGCTCTTAAGGAAACCGAGAATTTTCTATTATTTTTATTCATCATTTCTAGTTCGCCATTCCACGATTTGCCTTCCATAATTTTTCCATAGACTTCTTCTGATAAGGAAGATGAACTGTATAAAGTTTTAACTGAATTATGTGGTAGCTCATCATTTTCATAACCAAAAAGTTTTGTAAAGGCTTTATTGTGATAAAAATGAGAACCCTCTTTAGTACTTATAGATATTGCTTCTTTGGTAGAATCAAAGGCTTTTTTAAAATGACGTAGTTTTATAGATTCTTCTTTTCTAATAGAAATGTCTTGTGCAGCACCCCAAAGTGCATAAATAGTTCCATTTTCATCTTTTAAAGCTTCTCCTCTTACCCACATCCATCCTTTCGATTTGTCTTTACGAACAGTTTGTAATTCTAACTCATATGGGATGCCTTCTTTTGCGGTTTTATCTAAAGAAGAGGACAGGATTTCCCAACTCTCCTTTGTAAATAATTTTTTATGCTCTGAATAGGGGGGAACAGGTTTTTCAGAATCAAAACCATACATTTTATATAACTCTTCTGTCCAAGTAACTTCATTTGTAGCGATATCTAAATACCAGCTTCCCACTTTTGCAATTTCTTGTGCTTTTTTAAGATGGGTTTCGCTTTTTGATAATTCTGCTTCTTTGCGTCTTAATTGATTAATATCAACAAATGTAATAACCACACCATCAATTACTTTTTTGTTAGTAATAAACGGAATTATTCGAATTAAATAATGATTTTCTTTGTTATCAATGACTTCTTTTTCAAAAGTAACTAGTTTTTCAAGAGCAATTTTTGAATCTTCTAACATTTGTTTCCAAGCAGCTTCATTGAAATTAGAAGAAAAACTAGAAATAGGTCTTCCATAATCTATTTCTTGAAGGTTGAATAATTTTTGTAAGGTAGGCGTAAATTTTCTTATTCTTAAATTAGCATCTAGAAAAAGTGTACCAATATCTGTGTTATTTAAAAGATTATTAACATCGTTATTTAAATTTTGTAATTCTCTATTTTTTTCTTGTAATTCTGCATTAACTGTATATAGTTCTTCGTTTACAGATTGTAATTCTTCATTGGTGGTTTGTAATTCTTCATTTGAAGCCATTAATTCTTCATTTGAAGATTGCAGTTCTTCATTGCTGGTTTCTAATTCTTCAACAACTTTTTGTAATTCAGCTTTGGTAACAATTAACTCATTTTCTAATTCTTCTTGTCTTTGGCGAGAAATTTCGTCTATAGGAATATCTTTAATAATCATTACCTCTTCCTTAACCTCTTTGTCTTCGCTAAATTGCAATATATATGTATTGATTAATTCTTTGTAGTCATTAGATTTGTGAATTGTAATATCAAATACAAAAGTGGTATGTTCTGTTTTATTTATAAGATCTTTTAAAACTACGGGCTTATTTTCAGTTTCTAATTTTTGAACTCCATTTTTTATTGCTACCGCTATTTTGGGACTAACAATTTTTAATAAATTATTTTGAAACACACCTTCCGATTGAATAATCTTTTTGCCAGCATTACCACTTATAAATAAAACATTGTATTCATTGTCTATAAAAATGGAATCTGGGCTAAACTTTTTCGCTAAATATTTATGAAATACAATTTCTGGACTTGTTTTAAATTTTAAATCAAGACCTGTTCGTATATGTTCAGAAGCTTTAAATTTTAAGTCGTCTAACTTGTTCTCTAATTTGTCATTTTTAGGAATGGATTTTTCATCTGAAATATTTTGATAAATTTTCCATTTTGTATCTACAGTATCGTAATATTTAGCATTATCTCCTAATGATTCACTACTTCCTAAAAACAGAAAACCAAATTTATTTAGCGAAAATTGAAAACGATCCATGATTTTCTTTTGCACTTTATTATCTAAATAAATGAGAAGATTTCTACATGAAATTAAATCCATTTTAATAAATGGAGGATTGAGAAATAAGTTATGTTTTGAAAAGACTATTTTTTCTCTTATGCGTTTAATAATTTGAATTTTATTACCCGTTTTAATAAAATATTGTTCTAAGAAATTTTTCTTTATTTCATTAGCCGTATTCACATGAAATAATCCAGCACTAGCAATACTCACGGCTACTTCATCTACATCTGTTGCAAAAATTTTGAAATCAATGTTTATTTTTTTGGAACGAATATAATTGTCAAGTAGAATGGCAATAGAGTAGGCTTCTTCACCAGTTGAGCAACCAGCAACCCAAATGCGAATGGTTTCAAATGATTTTTTGTTTTTACAAATGGTAGGTATAACTTTATCTTCTAGAATATGGAAAGCCTCTTCGTCTCTAAAAAATCGAGTGACACCTATAAGAAAATCTTGTTGTAAAGCTATTTTTTCTGCTTCATTATTCTTAAGGAAATTGTAATAGTCAAATAATTTGTAAATGCTATTAATTCCCATTCTTTTTTCAATTCTTCGTAGAAGCGTATTTCTCTTGTATTCTCTAAAGTCTATACCTGAATAATTAAAAATATCGGTTAATATATATTGAATTAATTCTTCATTTAATTTGGGATTATAATCATCTTGAATAAAGCTAAGCCTATTCATTTCTAACGTTTTTAGTGTGTTGCCAATTTCTTTCGTTTCAAGAATAAAATCAAATTGATTCGTAGCAATAGCCGAGTTAGGCATGCCGTCAAATTGAGCACTACCTGGTTCTTGAACTAAAACAATGCCACCAGCTTCTTTTATCGTTTTTATACCTCTAGAACCATCTGAACCCGTTCCAGAAAGGATAATTCCAATAGATTTTTCTTTATATTCTTCGCCTAACGAATGGAAAAAGATATCTATAGGAAAGTTTAAATTTTCTTTTGGTCCTTTGTTTATGAGATGTAATTTACCATCTTTTATAAATAAGTTTTTGTTTCTTTGATTGAGATAAATGCAATTAGGTTCTATCTTGAGTTCTTCTTGTGCAGTGAAAATTTTCATTTTTGTGTGTTTAGCCAAAAGTTCTGGCATTAAACTAACAAAGTCTGGTGATAGATGTTGAATAATTACAAATGACATTCCAGTATCTTGTGGAATGTTGTCAAATAAATGTTGAATAGCGTCTAAACCACCAGCCGATGCACCAATACCTACAACATAGAAACTTGAATCTTTATTTATCATACTATACTTTTTATTATCTTATAATTTTTTGTGGTTAATAGATAATAATATTTTTTACTTTTAAGCAAAATAAATGTGGTCTGAAATCTGTAATTTTTCAGATAATTAAAAAAGATACTCAATGTTCTAAGATAGTTTTTTATNAAGATTTGCCAATTATGAAACAAATAATAAAAGAAGTTATCCAAGTTTACAATCAAAAAAGACCTCACTACTCTAATCATATGTTAACTCCAAATCAAATGCATCAACAATCTAATCTAAAAATGAGAACTTATAAAAGAAAAAACACTTGCAAGAACGTTCTTGCAAGTGTTTAATTTAATTATTTTTGTCTAATAAATCTGTATCGATTTTTTAGGACTAGTCATGAAACTACATAGAAGTGAAATTCAAATCCAATCTGTAAATGAATGGAGTAAAAATAGTAATATTAATTTTAGTGGAAAAAAGGTTTTAATTGTAGAAGATACGATTATAAATGCCGTTTTACTTCAAAAAATATTGTCTAAATGGGAAATCCAATCGGAACATGTTGAAAATGGTAAAATTGCATTGGAAAAGATAAAAAATACATCCTATGATTTTATATTAATGGATATACATATGCCTGATATGAATGGAATAGAAGTTACTAAACAAATTAAGACAACTGAAAATTTGAATAAAGATACACCCGTAATTGCATTAACTGCTGATACCATGTTAACTGTTGCTAATTATGAAAATAACTATTTTAACGGATTTTTATGGAAACCATTTGAAATAGATAAGTTGAAAAATGTTTTGCAACAACTGTTTTTGTCTTAAATTATTTTTCGTTTAAATCACTTAGATGAAGACGTAATGCTTTAACTGAAATGCTTATTTCCCAAAAGGATAGCCCTAAAGAGATAAGTAAACTTAACAAAGAAAGACCAAAAAGATAGATGCCCACTAATTGATGGCCTAAAAACAATAATAACATGGCAAATACTGATAAAAATAAGCACATTACTCCAGATAATTGCATGTATCTAATGAGCGTTAATCTTAAATTTAAATTTTTTATTTCTAATAAAATTACTTTGTTTTCCTCTTGATCGTAGGTTTTTTTTAAACTTCTAATGATTTGTGCTATAGTCAAAAACCGATTAGTATACGCTAAAAGTATTAATGAAGTAGCAGAAAAAAGTAGTGCAGGAGTTTCAATTGATAAGTTCATTGTTTTCTTTTGTGATGTTCAAAGTTCGGGAAAATTTTAAAAATTAAAAAAAATCGCTAATCATTATTTTTAGATTAGCGATTAGTTAAGAATTATCTCCTTGCTCTTTTTTTTGTTTTTACCACTGTAGTTTTACCTCTCTTGTTTTTGTGGACAACGGTTGTTCCTCTACGCGAATGTACTACAACTGTTGAACGACTTCTTCTAGGAGTATATACTTTCCTAGCAACTACTACACGTCTTGTAGGTGTTCTTATATAATGTACACGATGAGGAGCACATCGAGTATAGAAAACAGTATGTCCATAAGGCTTCCATGGTTTCCAGCCTCTTGGATAATTTCTCCATCTATAAGGAGATTTCCAAACAACATAACCTGGAGCGTAAATATAGCGTACACTTGGCCAGAACCATACATTTATAATGATTGCAGTAGGGTTAACTTCAAAACTATTTGGACCTTTACCACTTTTATCTATTTTCTCTTCAATTGAAGAAGGTTCTATTATAGTATTTTCTGCATATAAATCTTCATCGCCTTCAATTTGAAGTATAGCTTCTTCATTTCCAGTTTTTTCAATTCCTATGATTGCAATGTCTTGTTTTTCTGTGTCATTTAAATAGGTGCTTAAAACAATAACATGCGTGTCGTTTTCTTGAATGTCGTTTACAATAATATAATCTATTTCTCCATCATCATTTAAATCTAAATTGTTTACATTATTGTTTTCTTCATTAATCATTTTTTCAAAATCTTCTAAATTTGTAGATTTCTTAAAAATGGCTAACGCACCTTCAAGACTAAAGTTATCTCCAGTATGTTCTGGTTGGTCATTTTCTTGTGAAAAAGTTATACTAATTCCTAGAAGAAACACTAAAGTGAAGAATTTTTTCATAAAGTCTATTTTTAAAGTGTAATATTGTAAACTACTCCATTAGAATGCGTATATGTAGCTTGGTTATCACAAGTATTGTTTCCATAATCTAAAATTCCGTCTAGTAAAGCTCCTTGTAAATTAAGTTGCCCTTGTGAAATATAAGTACAAGAATATTTTTTTATTAGAGGACTAACAACAGTAACAGTTAACGAGGAACCATTAGGTCTATTTACGGTATGAGTGCCAGATAAAACTTCGTATTCATTATCATTTAAATCAATAGTATTTACACCAGCAATTTGTTGTACAATTCTAGTTCCGTAAAAAGTAAAAATATTGCCACTAATAGTTGTTAATTTTCCGTTAGTTACTGTTCTTGACCATTTAGGTATTTGTGTATTACTAGTTTGATTTTCATAAACTACCGTACCTTCTATTTTTCTTCCATTCACATAATAATTAGAACGTTCAATTGTCATGTGACTACCATAATTAATTAAGTAATCGTCAAAAGTAATTGTTATTATACCTGAACGTAAAATACCATTATGTAAACAATTTGTTCCAAAATCAATTGCAAATGTTATTGGAAATTGTCCTAAAGTACCACTTTGGACAGAAATTGTTGCACAAGATGGAAAAGACATGGTTGTATTTCCATTTCTATTAGAATAAGTGTCTTGATTATTAGCAACGTCTAACCCTAAATCAAAATCTAATTCATTTGATAAATCAATTTGTGCATTAGCTGTAAGTAATTCTTGGTCTACTGTTATTGTGTCTTCGTCTTTATTACAAGATTGAAATAATGTTGCTGTAACAAAAAGTAGTGTAGCTGTAATAAGATTTAATTTTTTCATAATCAAAGTTTTTATGTTTATAGATAAGATTAAAAAAGATAAAAAAGGTTTAATTGAAATGTTAATTTTTTAACAAATTCTATCCAACAAGTGTGCCAATTTATTTTAGTAACCAATCCTTTTTTGAAATTCCATATACAGGATTTCCTTCAATCCTATTGTTTGATGTAATGTGTCCAATTATTTTTCCGCCTAATTTTTCCATTGCTTTTTGAGATCTAAAATTAGTTTTTCCTACATGAAAATGAACATCATCTACATAATTGAAAGCATAATCTAACATGAGTTTTTTAATTGTAGCATTATAAATTGTACCCCAATATTTTCTTGATAAGAATGTAAATCCTATAACTACATTGCTATTTTCTATATTTAAATCATAATAACGTGAAGAACCTATAATTTTCTTATCTTCTTGGTCAATTATTACAAATGCTCCTTTAGAATCCAAGGCCTTTTGAAAAAAATCTTGAAAAACTTCTTTGATATATCGATCATTATTGGGATGTTGTTCCCATAATAATTTATCTGACGCAATAGCATATAAATCGTTAAAATCTTCTTTTTGTAAAGGACGTATGAGGATTAAATCATTACTTAATATGGGCTGTAAATTCATTATAGTTTGATATTAATTTTATATATTCTACTATATCCGTTTTCATATTGATTGATTTCTTTTTCAAATTCTACAATGGTTTCAAAATGTCTATTGGTAACATGATTTCTCTTACTAGTAAAATATAAGGTGTGGGTATCTCTGTCATAATAAGGACAATAATCCATTGCTTTCGAATTAATTATATTTCCCAAACTTGAAGCTAATTGCCAATTTCCATTTGTGTCTTTATAACTAATATACAAATCACCACTTCCTAAGCCATCATCTCTTTTGTAACCTGTGAAAAGTAAAAAGGATTCATCTGAAGCAATAAAAGCATTAAATTCATAACCCGAAGTATTAATAGCCGTTCCAAGGTTTTCTGGATTAGTAAAAGAATTATTTTTCCAATAACATACAAAAATATCGTCCTTACCTAGTGATTTATCATTTTCGGAAGTAAAATATAAATTCCCATTTAAAGCAACAGATGGGTAAAATTCATCTTTAGCTGAATTAACAGGTATTCCAATGTTAATGGGATGAGACCATTTTTCTTTTGCATCTTTCCTTTCAACATACCAAATGTCATAATCTTTACTTTGGTTTGAAGTGTCTTCCAAAGGTCGGTTTGAAGAGAAGTACAATCGCAATCCATCTGCGCTTAGAAAAGGTTCTATGTCTCTATGGTCACTTGAGAAAGAGACTAATTCAGGAGTTGTCCATTTGTTTTTTATTTTTTTACTGTAGGCAATTCGAGAAATTTCTTCCGTTGTATTTTGTATGGTAAAATAGATTTCATCTTGATTTTTAGAAAGCGTAAAATCTCTACAATTAGTAAATTGGATTAAAAAATCAAAGGCTGGAACTACCGTTTCATTTTGGCTAATACCATTTGCAAAAGTTAGTAAAACGAACCAAAAATATATTGTTTTCATAAAATGATTATTTGGATTCTTTATAGGGAAATTCTAATAAAAAGGCGTGGTATAAGCTGTTGTGTAATATAGTGGCATGATTTTCTTTAGAGAAAAATTGAAAATTTGATTGAATGGTTTTCGGATATTTTTTTAATTCTGAAGCCAAGTTTTTGGCATCTCTAATCATAATCTTATGTTCTTCACCAACTGCTACAAATACATAAACTGGTTTTTGAATCTTGGTTAAATATGTGTTGGCTTTTTGTAACAAGGATTGGTCATCCCACCATAAACTCGGACTAGTAATGATATAATGCGTAAATAATTCTGGTTTTTTGAATAAAATTTCTGTAGCTAACAGACCGCCTAAAGATTGACCAATGATATATTTTTTATTCGAAACCTTATAGTTGTTTGAAACGTAGGGCTGTAATTCTTCTTCAATAAAGCGAATGAATTTTTCAGAACCACCCGTTGTGGGATAACTTTTTTTTAAATCATTTATTTCAGTTGGAAAAGTAAAATCTTGTTTCCTGTCAATATTAGCTATACCTACAACAATAGTTTTTGGCATTTGTAATTGAAGGTTAAAAAATTGAACTAACCCACAAACATGCATGAAATCCTCATTCATGGACCCATCTAATAAATAAATTACTGGATATGTAATGGTGTCATTTTGAGTATATCCTTCTGGTAAATAAATATTTAATATTCGATTTTGAGAAAGAATATCTGAGTATAATGATACAGTTTCTCCAATATTCAGTGATTTTTTATTTTCTTGGCTTACAGTTCTTGTTGATAAGAGAAGAAAAATGAATAATAAGATTTGATGTTTCATGACAATTTATGAAAGTTTATCAAATATAAGTATTTATCAATTTTTATGTAACGATTACTACGATAATGTGACTAACTTTTCATAATAGATTGAATTAAAAAATGAAAAAAAAAATTATTCTAGGTTTGTTTTTATTTAACCCTTACACTATTGAAGTCTTTTCACAAGAAAAAGAAAATAAATCGGAAGAGAAAAAAGTAGAATTAAGTGAAGTGGTATTGACTAAACAAAAAAAAGCAATAGAACAAAAACCAGACAGAACTATTTTTGATTTTGAATCTCAAGCTCATCTTACTACTGGTTCTGTTATGGAAGGTTTGAAAAAGTTACCAGGTTTAATTGTCTCTGATGTAGCAGGAATGATGTATCAAGGAAAACAATTGGATGTTTTTTTAGATGGAAGACCGTTAAATATTTCTTCAAATGATTTGAATGCTTATTTAGAAGGTATGCCTGCCAATAGTATTGAAAAAGTTGAAATAATCACTCAGCCTGGAGCCGAATTTCCAGCAACATCAGGAGGTGCGATTATAAACATTATTACGAGTAAAAAAGCAAGGAGTTATTTAAGTGCTACTTATTCTTCTGGAGCCAATTTTACAAATTATGATAAATTAAGATCAAGGTTTAATAATAGTTTGTTATTAAGTTCAAAAAATAAATACTTTGGTTGGCAATTGAACTTAGGTCAAAATTATAGAGAAACAGCACTATGGTCAACTATTTCTAGTGTAGCTAACCAAGTTGAAACCATATTGTCTGATACAGATTCTGATAGAATAGGGCGTACAACTTTTGCAAAATCTGCTTTTACGTTTGATTTCAAAAGAGATAGGTTGCTCATAAATTATGATGTTAATTTTACCAATAATAGGGTTTATGTGTTAGGAAGTGGTCTTGGTTTTAACACAGATGATAAAACAAATAATAAAAATGTGAGACAAGAAGCCGTAGCTACTTACCAAAAGAGATTTCAAGATAGTCGTAAAAAATTGGATTTTAGGTTGATGTATAATACCAATAAAAATGATTTTAACTTGTTTTCTAGAAATCAAAATACAATAGCTTTAGATAATAATTCTCAATTTGATTATGTGAATTTTAAAATAGATTATTCTCAAGATCTAAAAATTTTAGATGAAGGTAAAATGAGTGTTGGAACATTATATGATAATCTTACTTTTGAAACACAAAGTTTTGGGACTACAAATCTTGATTACTCTAGACGCACAGCAGCCACTTATTTAGAATTCCAAAGTTCGTATAAAAATTTTGATTTTATTTTAGGAGGTAGAACAGAAGATTATTTTATAAACGGTAAGACCGATACAAATGAATTAATTCCATTTAATCAATTTAGATTTTTTCCTAATGCAAGTATTCAATACAATTTTGCACCACAAATATTTTTAAATTTAAATTATAATAAAAAGATAAGTTTGCCAAGCACTACATCTTTAAATCCAAACAATACAAATTATCAAAATCCTAATATAAATTATTCGGGTAATCCTCAATTACAGCCCACTATTTTTAACAATTTTGAAGCAAAGATAAGTGCTTTTGATTATGCATTTATAGGATATAATGTGAGTATGATTGATAATCAAGTTATTAATAGAGTATTGCAAAACAACACTTCTGTATCCAATACTACAATAAACGTTGATCAATTAAAGATTCATAATTTTAATCTTGGGTTACCACTGCCCTATATGTTATTTACAAAAGGGTTAAAAGAAACTATGAAGTTTGATTTTAATCCAGATAAGATTAATTTTTTATATGTATATACGGGGTATCAACTACATGAAATACCCGATTTAAATTCAAAAGGTTTTTGGGTGTTTAATTTAATGTCTCAAATAATTTTGCCAAAGGAAATAAAGTTTGTGGCTAATTATAATTATAATACAAAAGGAGGAAACTATTATTATTTTATTGCTAATAGACCTTTCAACCAGAGTTTAGATTTAACCTTTTCAAAGAAGTTTTTCAAAGATCAATTATCTATATCCATAAATGTTGATGATTTGTTGAATACAAATAGACAAAGTTTTGGTTCTTCCGGAACAGATTTATTGTTGCAAAGTAAATACGATTCAAGAAGATTTGGATTTTCTTTAAATTATAAGATACCTACTAAAAATAAATTAGCAAAAGAAGATGCTAATTTGTTAAACAAGGAGAAAAAAGAAGATAACATTCAAATTGGGAATTAATAAAATAGAAAAAACCGTCTAAAAAGAAATTAGACGGTTTTTCATGCTTGATCTGTTTGTTTGTTGATTACAAATTTATAACGAATTTTAAAATTGGTTTTACAATAAAATTATAGATTTTGTTAAAGTTTTATTCTTCATTATACATAGCCCTAATTTGTTCTTTGTCTCCAGTTGATAAATAAGCTCTTTGTAAATTCCAGATGGAACCATCTTTTTTTGTCATAATAGGTGTGTTACTATCATATACCACAGAAGCACTCGCTCTTGAACCATATAGCATTATGGAGTTGTAATCAAAAGGAGTAGTAGTGCGAGTTTTACTCTTCTCATAAGGGGAAACCCAATTTGGTTTTAGATTAGTATAATTTATTTTAATAAAATTATCCCTATCTGATTTTTTTTGTTCATGAAATAAACCTATCGAATGACCAATTTCATGAGCTATATTTCCAGAGCCATAGTACCTTGGGTCAATACTAATGATTTGCTCACCACCTTTCTTGCCAATGCTGGTTGTGTAAGCTGATCCATTATAATTTTGTTTTATTAAAATATAATCTCCTTTTTTTTCAGAAATTTCAATAAAGTTAAAATCCAATTGTGTACCCCACATTCTTGTAGCTACTAACCATTTTTCTTTTAAATCGCTAGAAATACTATCTGCAAATTTCCAACGGATATTTTTTTCAGGCCAAAGGTTTTTTTTCGACTGATTTACATCTTTTTTTTCATTTAATAATTTAAAATCCTCTCTTTCTAAAACTATATCCCCATCAAATAAATATTTATTATTTTCAATTTCGAGTAATTTTATTTTATTGTCCAAATAAATAGCTTCTATTATTCTTCCTGTTTTTTTAGGATTATAAATTTCATCGGTTATAGAATTAATTTCATAAGTGTTATCTGTTATCTCTGTTGTGTTATTATTAACACATGAAATAAAGAAAAAAGAATAAATTATTAAATGATGAAATTTTTTTGTAAAAATTTTTATCATAAATCAAAAATGTTTGTTGTTTGTATGATAAAATTAGATAAAATGAGTGGTTAAAATTTACAAAAATATTGCAGATATTGTTAAATATTTTGTGTTAAGTTATTGCTATCTCGATTTAATATTTTTCTCACAAAGTAGTATGATTTCAAGAATTCTATTTTGCCTTGTTTCTTCTCTTTTAGCTTGATTTAACCAATGCAAGTATCCTTTTTTATAAGTTTTACTAAAATTTAAGAAATTGGAATGTGCTGTAGGGTTGTTAGTAAATGAGCGCAATAAATCAGAAGGGATTTCTAAATTCTCTACCGCATCTAAACTTTCCCATGATCCATTTGACTTAGCAATAGTAATTTTTTTTAAGCCGCTTTCATGAATTAATTCTTTTTCTAGCAATTCTTCAATATAGGATTTGTTTAATTTGCTCCACGCACTCTTGTCTTTTCGCGGTGTAAATAATTGTTTTCTACTGTTTTCATCTAATCTTTTTACTGTAGAATCAATCCATCCATAACATAAAGCTACTTTTACAGCTTCTTCCCAACGCATACTTTCTAATTCACTTGCTACTTTGTGAAAAATTAAATAAACACCTTCAAAACTAGTATGATTTTCATGTAACCAATTTCTCCATTCAAAATCATTTTTAAAATATAGTATAGGTTTTTCTTTCATGTAATTTTAGTACCTTTGTTGTCAAATAGTTGTCTCAAATAGTATGAGTTTAAAAATCAAAAATAAGGAAGAATTTTTAAATACTATTTCCCATGGAGTAGGTATTTTATTAGGAGTGTTTGGATTAGTTGTTTTATTGTTAAAAAATCGACAGGCTACTCATTTTAGTACATTGAGTATTTGGATTTATGGTTTTTCTTTAATTGCTCTATATACAGCTTCAACGGTTTATCATGCTATTGAACATGAAGGGAGAAAGAAAAAGGCCCAGATAATGGATCATATCGGAATTTTTCTCCTTATTGCAGGAACTTATACACCAGTTTGTTTGATTACATTAGAACAAACTACAGGTTGGCGTTTGTTTTTTATTATATGGAGTATTGCTGGAATAGGATTAGTAATGAAATTATTTCTTACAGGAAAAGTAGAGAAATTATCTCTAATAATGTATCTATTAATGGGCTGGTTGGTTGTTGCTGAATTGAACCAATTGTTAGATTTACTTTCTACTGAAGCTTTAACTTATATGGCAATTGGAGGTGTGTTTTATACATTAGGCACTCTTTTTTATGCTTCTAAGCGAATTCCATACGGTCATTTTATTTGGCACTTATTCGTTTTAGGAGGAAGTATTTCGCATTATTTTATGATTTACAGTATTGTTTGAAAAATTAATATTAAAGTAAAAAAACCTGCAAGTGAAAATTTGCAGGTTTGTCTTAATACATAATTCTTTTGTCTTAATACTATTTCAGCGTTTCAAAACTACGTTTTACAAAAGAAGTTAATTCTTCTCCTTTTAATAAACCTTGTGATAATTTAGCTAAATCTAAGGCTTGTTTTACTAAACTGGCTTTTACTTCGTCATTTTCTGTATTTAAAATAGAAGTCGCTAACTCAGAATTGGTATTTACCACTAAATTATACATTTCTGGGAAATTACCCATACCAAACATACCACCACCACCAGACTGACTCATTTCTTTCATACGTCTCATGAATTCTGGTTGAGTAATTAGAAAAGGTGCTGATTTGCTGTCCATTGCTTCTAATTGAACACTGTATTTCTCTTTAGGAACATTGGCTTCAATTACCGATTTTAAACTTTCTTTTTCTTCATCTGATAATTTTGAAAGTTGTGCATCCTCTTTTTGAATTAATTTTTCAATAACATCACCATCAACGCGTGCAAAAGTAAGATTCTCATTGTCTGCTTCTAATTTTTGAATTAAATGCGACACAATTGGACTATCTAATAACAATATTTCATATCCTTTTTCTTTCGCAGCTTCAATATAACTGTGTTGTGCTTCTTTATTAGAAGCGTATAGTAAAACTAGTTTTCCGTCTTTGTTGGTTTGGGAATCTTTTAATTGCTCTTTTAATTCTGCTAAAGTGTAATATTTTTCATCAACTGTTGGGTATAATACAAAATCACCTGCTTTCTCATAAAATTTAGGCTCAGAAAGCATTCCGTATTCTAATACAATTTTAATGTCGTTCCATTTTGCTTCAAAATCAGTTCTATTTTCGTTGAATAACGATTTTAATTTATCTGAAACTTTACGAGTAATATAATTAGAAATTTTCTTTACATTTCCGTCTGCTTGTAAATAAGATCTTGAAACATTTAATGGAATATCAGGTGAATCAATCACACCTTTTAGCATAGTCAAAAATTCGGGTACAATTCCATCCACATTATCTGTTACAAAAACCTGATTTTGGTACAATTGGATTTTGTCTTTTTGAATTTGTAAGTCAGCTCCTAATTTTGGAAAATACAGAATACCTGTTAAATTAAATGGATAATCCACATTTAGGTGAATATGAAATAAAGGTTCGTCAAATTGCATTGGATACAACTCACGATAAAAACTTTTGTAATCTTCATCGTTTAAATCACTTGGTTGTTTTGTCCAAGCTGGATTGGGATTGTTAATAATGCTCTCAACCTCTTTATATTCTGTTTTATAATCTTCAGGAGCATCTTCTGGTCTTGGTAACGCTTCTTGCTTAGTTCCAAAAACAATTGGAATAGGCATGAATTTGTTGTATTTAGTAAGTAAACCTTTAATTTTTCCGTCTTCTAAAAATTCTAAAGAATCTTCTGCGATATGAAGAATAATTTCGGTACCTCTTTCTGTCTTATCATGAGGAACCAAAGTAAATTCTGGACTTCCATCACAAGACCAGTGAGCAGCTGGTTCATCTTTATAAGATTTAGTGATGATATCCACTTTTGATGCCACCATAAATGCCGAATAAAAACCTAAACCAAAATGACCTATAACACCTGAATCTTTGGCAGTATCTTTGTATTTTTCTAAAAATTCTTCTGCACCAGAAAAAGCAATTTGGTTGATGTATTTTTCTACTTCTTCTAGGGTCATTCCTAAACCTTGATCGATAATGTGTAATTTTTTACCTTCTTTATCAATTTTTACTTCAATTTTTGGGTTACCATATTCTACTTTGGCTTCACCAATACTAGTTAGATGTTTTAGTTTTAATGTTGCATCTGTCGCATTTGAAATTAATTCACGTAAGAAAATTTCGTGATCACTGTATAAAAATTTTTTAATTAACGGAAAGATGTTTTCTACTGATACATTTATTTTTCCACTTGACATATTTAATTCTTTTTTAATTATACTTTTTGATTCAATAACTTAACAAAAGGAATACCAATTTATAGAAACTGACAAATTGACTGAATGGAAATTTTAGAATTGAAAAATGATATTATGTAACTAATAATGAAATTTTCCATTATACATTTGTAAAAGAAATTTAAACAAAAAAACAAAATGAAAAGATTATTTTTAATACTAGGTATAGTTATTTCGATAGCATCTTGTAAATCTACATCTCCTGTAGGAACAAAATTAGATATGAAATCAGAAGTAGCTTTAAAAGGAGATTGGATTCTTTCTCATGTGAGTTATCCAAACTCAGATTATGTTAAGTTAAAATCATTTGACTTAGTTGATTCTAACTGTTTCGTAGGAAGTAGATGGAATTTTGTATCAAACAACAACAAAGGTTCATTTAACTTGACAAATACGGCTTGTTCTTTATATTCATCTGCCATTACTTGGTATGTTAATAAAGAGGGTCGATTTGTAATGAAAATTTTAGATGCAGAAAAAGCAAAGAAAGTTGAGTCGGGTTATGTTTTAGATCTAATAAATGTTACCGAATCAACATTTCAATTGATAGATCATGTAGTTATAGCTGGAAAAAATACCGATGTAACTTATCAATTTGTAAGAAATAATTAAAAAATAAAAATATGAAAAAGTCAATAATACTATTATCTGCTTTATCAATGAGTTTACTAGTAAGCTTAAATAGTTGTAAAGCAGTAAAGAATTCAAATAATACTCAAAAAGGAGCTGCTATAGGAGCAGTAGGTGGAGCAATTATAGGTGGAGTAATTGGAAATAATGTAGGGAAAGGTGGTAATGGTGCTTTAGGTGCTGTAATTGGTGGTGTTGTAGGTGGAGTTGCCGGTGGTGTTATAGGTAATAAAATGGATAAACAAGCTAGAGAAATTGAAACTGCCTTACCTGGTGCCGAGGTAAAAAGAGTAGGAGAAGGTATCCAATTAGTTTTGGGAGAAAATTCGGTTAATTTTGATTTTAATAAAGCTACTTTAACACCTTTGGCAAAACAAAATTTAGACAAATTAGTTCCTGTATTTAAAGATTATGCAGATACAGATATTACTATATTTGGTTATACTGATAGTAAAGGTGCTGATGATTATAATCTAAATTTATCTCAGCAAAGAGCTACTAGCGTAAAAAATTATTTAGTTCAAAAAGGACTATCCTCTTCTCGATTTGTAATAAAAGGTATGGGAGAAGCTGACCCAATAGCTGATAACGAAACGGATGCAGGAAGAAGCAAAAATAGACGTGTTGAATTTGCTATTGTTGCTAATGAAAAAATGATACAAGATGCTCAAAAAGAAGGGCAGAATTAAAGATAAAAGCTATGAAAAAGACAAAGCCTGTTATAAAAATAACAGGCTTTTTGGATTAAAGTATTATTATTCTATTTATAAAGACTTGATTAATAGTATTCATTAAATTTGTAAATAAGACCTCCTGTAACATTGTACATGATTCCTGTAATGGAATTTGGATAATTGTCATAGGTAAACTCACCATCAAATCCATAATGCTGAGAAAGATTAAAAATTACTGAGGCATCAATTGCAAAATATAATCCTTGCGTAATTTTTATTTTAGGTGTTAAGCCGATGATAGCATTTACCGTATTATCATTGTTTTTATGTTCTGTTGATTTAATAAAAGAATAACCTCCACCTAAATGGCCAGATAAGTTAAACGAACTATATAAACTTGTTGGATCTATTAAATCTGAAATATTAACGGTACCTTGAAGGGAAAATCTTGTTATGTTAATTCCCGATTCTTTATTGTATATTAAATTATCAGTTCTAAATTTATCAGAACCAAAATCTAATTTTGCTCCAAAGGTTTCATCGAAATCATATAGTATTCCTCCTCCAAAATGAGATATATTAGTGATACTTGGTTGTGTAACACCGTTAAGGCCATAATTAACTTCAATGCCAAACTGAGCTTGTGAAGTGATTGAACATAAAAATAAAGTTAAAAGCAAAGTGATTGAAAAGAAATTTCGTTTCATTTTAAAATTTAATAGGTTATTATTTAGGGTGCCGCAAGATAGAAATTAATTTTATTTGATAAAATCCTTTTTATTAACAATTTTTATCTTTATTAAATAACAAAAGAAGATTGATTTTATTGTAAGTTTGTTTGATAAAATGTGAGTCTATGTTGAAAATTTCTAATATATTATTTTCATATACTAAAAATCCTTTGATAAAAAACATTCATTTTTCTTTGGAAAAGGGTCAGTTTTTAGCTCTAATAGGGGAAAGTGGATGTGGAAAAAGTACCCTATTAAAATTAATTTATGGATTGTATGATTTAGAGTCGGGTTCTATTTTTTGGAAAGATGAAGAAGTTCTAGGTCCAAAATTCAATTTAGTACCTGGAATGCCTAAAATGAAATATTTAGCTCAAGATTTTGACTTAATGCCATATACTACTGTAGCTGAAAATGTGGGTAAATTTTTGTCGAATTTTTATCCTGAGGAGAAAAATGAAAGGATAAATGAACTTTTAGAAGTTGTAGAAATGATACATTTAGCAAATACAAAAGTAAAGTTTTTAAGTGGCGGACAAATGCAACGAGTGGCTTTAGCCAAGGTACTTGCTTTAGAACCAGAATTGTTGTTGCTAGATGAACCTTTTAGTCATATAGATAATTTTCTAAAGAGTAGTCTTAGAAGAAGGATTTTTAAGTATTTAAAATTAAAAGGGATTACATGTATTATGGCTACACATGATACCAATGATGTACTTTCTTTTTGTGATGAAGTGTTAATCATGAAAGACGGTCAAATGATTGAAATGGGAGCAACAAAAGAGGTTTATAAATACCCTACATCCTATTATAGTGCATCATTATTTGGAGAAGTAAATATTATAAAATGGGAAAGTAACACCCTTTATATATATGCACATCAATTAGAAATAGCTACTCAATCTACTTTTGAAGTGATAGTTAAGCATTGTTATTTTAAGGGTGATAAATATTTAATTGAATCTGTTTTTCAAAATCAAATTATTTATTTTGAAAACAAATATGAAATTGAACCTAATGCTGTAATAGGTTTAAAAATCAAAATAGACTTGTAAATATTACAAGTCTATTTATAAATTAGTTTTAATTTTTTAAGTGTTTTTCTAAAAATTGATCTTCTTCCCAAAGAAGATGAAAAATATTTTCTTCAGCAGCATAACCGTGACTTTCTTTAGGTAATAATACCATTCTTACTGGAGCTCCTAATCCTTTTAAAGCTTGAAAATAGCGTTCTGTTTGTAATGTGAAAGTTCCTGGGTTATTGTCTGCTTCTCCATGAACAAGAAGTAAAGGTGTTTTCATCTTTGATGCGTTCATAAAAGGGGACATGGAATTATATACTTGAGGAACATCCCAATAATTCCTTTGCTCGCTTTGAAATCCAAATGGAGTTAATGTTCTATTATAGGCGCCACTTCGTGCAATTCCACAAGCAAATAAATCAGAATGTGTTAATAAATTAGCTGTCATAAATGCGCCATATGAATGCCCACCTACAGCTACTTTTTTACGATTAATATATCCTAAATTGTCCAAAGCGTCAATTGCAGCTTTTGCATTTGCAACTAACTGAGGGATGAATGTGTCATTTGGTTCCGTTGTGCCTTCGCCAATAATCGGAAAAGAAGCATCGTCTAAAACAGCATAACCTTTAGTTACCCAATATACAAATGAACCATAGGATGGGAAAGTGAATTCGTTTGGATTTTGAGTAGTTTGACCTGCGCTGTTTTTGTCTTTAAATTCTTCAGGATATGCCCATATTAATAAAGGTAATTTTTTGTCTTTTTTGTTTCTATCATAATTTGCAGGCAAATATAATGTTCCTGAAAGCGTAACCCCATCATTTCTTTTGTAAGAAATAACTTCTTTATATACATTGTTTAAACTCTCAAAAGGGTTTTTAAATGAAGTAACTGGTGTGAGTTTTTTGTTTTTTAGATTTCTAAAATAATAATTTGGATATTCATTCTTTGACTGAATCATAACTAATAAATCTCCTTTTTTACTATCTTCAATAGATAATAAGTCTTCTTTTTTGTCTTTTAAAGAGGAAGTATAAATTCTTTTTGTTTGTAAAGTTTTACTATCGAACTCATCTATAAAAGGGAATTGCCCTTCTTTGGTATAACCATCTCCCAATAAGTACATTTTATTGTTTTCTATTGCTAAAACATAAGTGGCAAAATCATTTTTCTTCATTTCAAAACTTCCAGGATCACTATATTTGTCTTGATAATTTCTATCCCAAATTAATTTTGGATCTGCACCTTCCACTGATGGATTGATTAGATAAGTTTTACTATTTCTTGTATCGTACCAATTATCAGTAACAACAGCAATTGTATTATTTCCCCAACGAATACCAGCAAACCTTTGTTTTACTTTTAATAATGATTGAGGATCTTTTGTAAATGGAGCTTCCCATAAAAATAATTCGTCTCTAAATTCAACTTCATTCGCCTGATCACCACCATCGAGTGCTTCTACATAAAAAAGCGTAGCAGGAACATCATTTCTCCAAGATAAATTTCTTTTACCAGTACGAGTAGACATAAAACCTTTAGGTGTAATTTCATTTAGTGGTAAGGAATTAACAGTTTTTATTTCATTTCCTTCTTTATCATATACTACCGATGTTTGAGGAAAACGATTAAGAGGAACTAAGTAAGAAAATGGTTTCTCTATAGAAGTAATCATAATGTAATTTCCATCTGGAGAAAAACTAATGTCTGAATACATACCCGCTGTCTTGCTAAAAGGAGTTTTTGTTCCCTTTAAATCAATTTTATAGATTCCAGAGGTTACTAAATTTTCAAAATTGGCTTCATCAATTTTATTTTTCAATAAGTCTTGATAAGTCCTGTTTTGTGATATTTTACCTTGGCTTTCGGATACTGTTGGCCCTTTAGGAAGTTCTTGTTTTCCATTTATCAAATCGGTTCTATTATTTGCAATAGTTTTAACTAATAAAGCATTACTGTCTTTAAACCAGCTTATAGGGTTACCCATATTCGCATTAAGAAAAACTTTACTTAATTGGGTTGCTTTAGCAGTAGCTAATTCAATATACCATAATGTTACTCCTGTATTAGTTGTATGTGTAAAAGCTATATACTTTTCATTAGGAGACCAAGAAATATTAGTTATTTTTGGATTTTCTGGTAAACCCGTAACTTGTGTTTCAGT
This sequence comes from Flavobacterium sp. 9AF, assembly GCF_902506265.1. Classification (GTDB taxonomy): domain Bacteria; phylum Bacteroidota; class Bacteroidia; order Flavobacteriales; family Flavobacteriaceae; genus Flavobacterium. The sequence goes on from NZ_LR733556.1 coordinate 2,396,189, forward strand.
TTTGGTTTTTATATTTCCAATTTTAAGATTGTTTATATAAGTAACAGTACTAGATATATTAGTTATAGGGTTAATTCGTAAGCCGCCTAATCTTAATTCTTCTTGATTTAATTCTTCTAATTTTTTATAAGTATTTCTATAGCTCAAAAGCATGAATTCTTTTTTTGAATCCATAGAAACACTAGGTGCTCTTTCAAAATTTGCAAGCGCTAAAATTTCCTGAGAAGGTTTTTGATAGGTTATATTTTCCTGAGAAAAACTAGTTAAACTAGCAGTTAAAAGCAGAGCGCTAATAATAAATGCTTTCATTAGTAATGATAAAATTGGTTAGTTATTTCAAAAATATTGAAATTAAAATCGTTAATTCTGTAAATTATGTTAAAATGTAAGTATAAATTATTTAAATTTGAGATAAGTGAAAAAAAGAGCTGAATAATTTATTTAAAATGATAATTTATTAAATTTGCCATGCTTAAAATATTAAAAGTGTAAGAAATGTATCATTCAAAAATAACAGGATTAGGATATTATGTACCTGATAATATAGTAACAAACGACGATTTGTCAAAAATAATGGATACCAACGACGAATGGATTCAAGAGCGTACAGGTATTCAGGAAAGAAGACATGTGATTAGAGGAGAAGATACAACAACCTCAATGGGAGTAAAGGCTGCCAAAGTTGCAATTGAAAGAGCAAAAATCGATAAAGATGATATTGATTTTGTCATTTTTGCTACTTTAAGTCCAGATTATTATTTCCCTGGACCAGGTGTTTTAGTACAACGCGATTTGGGCTTAAAAACAGTTGGTGCTTTAGATGTTAGAAATCAATGTTCGGGTTTTGTATATGCGCTTTCAGTTGCGGATCAGTTTATAAAAACAGGGATGTATAAAAACATTTTAGTGATTGGTTCAGAATTACACTCTACAGGTTTAGATATGACTACAAGAGGACGAGGTGTTTCTGTTATTTTTGGTGATGGAGCTGGAGCGGCAATTTTAAGTAGAGAAGAGGATACTACTAAAGGGATTTTATCTACTCATTTGCATTCTGAGGGACAACATGCAGAAGAATTATCATTAATTGCTCCAGGAATGGGTAAAAGATGGGTTTTGGATATTTTGGCTGATAATGATCCAAATGACGAAAGTTACTATCCATACATGAACGGTCAGTTTGTATTTAAGAATGCTGTAGTGCGATTTAGTGAAGTTATTATGGAAGGTTTACAAGCTAATAATTTAGAAGTTTCTGATATTAATATGTTAATTCCTCATCAAGCTAATTTGAGAATTTCTCAGTTTATTCAACAAAAGTTTAGATTAACTGATGATCAAGTGTATAACAATATCCAAAAGTATGGGAACACAACAGCTGCTTCTATTCCAATTGCTTTAACTGAAGCATGGGAACAAGGGAAAATAAAAGAAGGCGATCTAGTTGTTTTAGCTGCTTTTGGTAGTGGTTTTACTTGGGGAAGCGCAATTATTCGCTGGTAAATTTATTTTTAATATAAAAAAATGCGATTCAAAATGGAATCGCATTTTTCTTTTTAAATAAGATTTTTACAATAAACCACCACTTTTTTGGGTTTGATTATCATCTCTTTCTTTTCTTTGTAATGCTCTATTTTTTCCACCACCAAAACGATAATTAAAACCTACATATACCGTTTGACTTTCCCAATGAAAAGCACCAACTTGTCTGTAAGGCAAATCACCATCGAAACTAAATTTCATTACATTAAATAGGTCACTAAAGCGTGCACTTATTGTTCCTTTTCCTTTGAGTACATTATAACTCGTACCAATATCGGTTCTCCACATTGGTTTTCTAATAAATTGTAAACTAAGATCTTTACCTCTATACATTCCAAAAAGTTGAAAACGTAAATCTTTAGTTGCCTTAAAAGTATTGTTTATTCTTGCATTAAAAATTGTTGCATCAGCTTCTACAGATTGTGTACCCACTACGCCTCTTATCTTTCTAAAATAAGCATCTAAACCAAAATTTGCACTCCACCATTTTGTAAAGTTTAAATTTCCTGAAACTTCCATCCCATAAGCGTCATTGTCTTTGAAATTATTATAACTTAAAATATTTTTGTTTGGATCAGTTGGACTTTCGTAAATATATCGGTTAATTTCATCATAAATTTTTCTATAAAAAACACCAGAGGTTATCGAACCAATTTTTGTTCTCCTTGTATAATTAAACTCAAAAGAATTGGTAAATTGTGGTTCCAAATCAGGATTTCCTTTTGAATCTATTGTAGGAGTGGACCATTCTCTAATAGGATTGATTTGTTGTATACTTGCTCTATCTACTCGTCTAGCTACGCTAAAATTAAAGGAATGGTTGTCATTTGGATTATAACTCACAAAACCAGATGGGTATACAGTTACAAAGCTATCAGAAAAATGGGCTTTATTACTTCCTACTTGATTGAAATCGGCTTCAGCTTCAAATTTTTCAAGGCGCGCACCTAGTTGTGCACTCCATTTTTTCCACTGTTTTCCATAAGTTGCATATGCTGAATAAATTCTTCTTTCATAATTAAAGCTAGAATTGTAAGAATCATTTACATTTAATAAATTATCGGTACTTTCTATTCTTGTTTGTAAACCAGTTTCTAATTTAGCCGTTTCACTTATTGGATTAACATAATCAAGATTAATAAAAATATTATCATCTGTATTGTCTACTGTATTTAAAGTATAACTAGGGATTAAAGGAAAAGTAAAAGTTGTTCTTTCAGGGCTGTCATTAGTATTATAGTTAACTTCTAGCTCAATATTTTCTCCTTCTTTTTTGAAATTATGTTTATAATCAAAATTATAAGTTTGAGAAGTATTGTCTGTTTTTGAATTAAATAATTGCAAAATATCAGCTGTAGCAGGGTTTTCATAATTCACATCTGTTTTACCTATTCCATCACCATAAAATAGATTTTGAGTTGTGTAAAAAGAGAGTGTATTATTGTCATTTAAAAAATAGTCTACACCAACTTTAAATAAGTGAGATGTGTTTTTGTTATTAAAGTCAAAATCTTGTCTGTTTCTATTGTTAGTTTCAAAACTATTTATGTAGCCATTATTAGCATTTTTTCCGTGGTTAAAACCATAATTTCCATAAAAATTGACTTTGCCTGTTTTGTAATTTAAATCAATTGAAGAATTTGCTTTTGGCGTTTTACCAAAAGTAACACCTGAATTGACCGAACCATTAAAGCCATCATTAGCATTTTTATGCAAAACAATATTAATGATTCCACTCATACCTTCAGGGTTGTATTTTGCAGAAGGATTGGTAATTAATTCAATTTGTTTTATTGAAGCAGAAGGAATTTGTTTTAACAATTGTTCAGGTGAAATATTCGTAGGTTTGCCATCAACTAGAATACGAACATTCGAATTTCCTCTTAAAGTGATTTGATTGGTTTGTGCATCTACAGAAACAGAAGGAATATTATTCATAATCTCTCCAGCTGTGGCTCCTGCACTAATTAAATCTTTTCCTACATTTATTACTTTTCGATCTATTTTTTGTTCCATAATAGAGCGTTCTTTAACTACTTCCACACCTTCTAACTGGGATACATCTTCTTGAATAGCAATAATGCCTAAATCAATTCGTGCTGTTTCAGACAAATCAACTTGTTTAGTTATTGTTTTGTAACCAATAAATTGAATTTCCAAAGTGTATTTTTGTGGAACTAATTTGTTAATTTCAAAAATACCCAATTCATTTGTAATTCCTCCAGTAACTACAACATCATTACTTTTAAGAACAATGGTTACATAAGGTAAAGGTTCGTTTGTTTTTTGGTCAACTACTTTTCCAGTAATATTCCCTGCCACTTGAGCAAATAATGTGTGCCAACTACTCAAGGCGAATAAAATAAATAATTTTAATTTCATTTTAATAACTGTTTAACGTGATTTGATTGATACTATACTAGACTTGCTTTTTCAAGCTTTGTTACAGGAATATTTTTTTTTTAGCTTTTTTTTAACACAACAGAAATTTTATAAACTAATTACTAAATACTAATCACTATTCATTAAATTTGCACCTTCATAAAAATTAAGAAAAATGACATTACAAGAAACACTAACCAAACACATTTTAGAAGCCGTTCATTCTGTTTTCAATTTAACCATTGATAAAGTAGAATTTCAAGCAACTAGGAAAGACTTTGAAGGTGATATTACAATGGTCGTTTTTCCTTTAGTAAAAGCATTAAAAGGCAACCCTGTTGAAATAGGAACAAAAATTGGAACCTATTTAGTTGAAAATGTACCCGTAGTTGAAAAATTCAATGTGGTAGCGGGATTTTTAAATATCGTTATCGCTGATGCTTTTTATATTGATTTCTTCAATAGTATTAAAAATCAGGACACTTTTGGTTATGTTAATCCAAAAGAAGATGATAAAGCTGTTATGGTGGAATATTCTTCACCTAATACAAATAAGCCCTTGCATTTAGGCCATATTCGTAATAATTTATTAGGTTATTCCGTAGCTGAAATTATCAAAGCTTCGGGTAAGAAAGTTTATAAAACACAAATTATAAACGATAGAGGTATTCACATTTGTAAGTCGATGTTGGCTTGGCAAAAATTTGGAAAAGGGGCAACTCCAGAATCTACTGGATTGAAAGGGGATAAGTTAGTTGGTAATTTTTATGTTGCATTTGATAAGCAATATAAAAACGAAATCAACGAATTAATGGCTCAAGGTAAAACAGAAGAAGAAGCAAAAAAGGTAGCACCATCCATTCTAGAAGCGCAAGAAATGCTACGTAAATGGGAAGCTGGTGATGAAGAAGTAGTAGCACTTTGGAAAAAGATGAATCAATGGGTATATGATGGTTTTGAAGAGACATATAAGAACTTAGGGGTTGATTTTAGTATTCCTAATTATTACGAAAGCAACACCTATCTTTTAGGAAAAGAAGTAGTTCAAATGGGCTTAGAGAAAGGAGTTTTTGAGAAAGATTCTGATGGTTCTGTTTGGATTGATTTAACGGCAGAAGGTTTAGATAGAAAGATTGTTTTACGTTCCGATGGAACGGCAGTTTATATGACGCAAGACATTGGAACGGCTATTCAACGTGTGAAAGATTATCCAGATGTTGGCGGTATGGTTTACACTGTAGGAAACGAACAAGATTATCATTTTAAAGTATTGTTCTTAATCTTAAAGAAATTAGGATTTGATTGGGCCGAACATTTATATCATTTAAGTTATGGAATGGTAGAATTGCCTTCTGGGAAGATGAAATCGAGAGAAGGAACTGTTGTTGATGCAGATGATTTAATGGAAGAAATGACGGAAACCGCTCAAAAGATTTCGGAAGAATTAGGTAAATTAGATGGATACTCAGATGATGAAAAAGTAGCTTTGTACAAAGTAATTGGATTAGGTGCATTGAAATATTATATGTTAAAAGTTGATCCTAAGAAACAAATGATGTTCAATCCAGAAGAATCGGTTGATTTTAATGGAAATACAGGCCCTTTTATTCAATATACCTATGCACGTATCCAATCGATTTTAAGAAAAGCTGATTTTGATTATTCTTCAGTCACATTGAGTGGGATTGAAATGTCTTTACACGAAAAAGAAAAAGAATTAATCAAACAAGTACAATTATTTCCAGAAGTGATACAAAATGCAGCAACTAATTATAGTCCGGCCTTAATTGCAAATTATACGTATGATTTGGTAAAAGAATTTAATTCATTTTATCAAAATGTACCTATTTTACCTGAACAAAATTTAGAAAAGAAAGCCTTTAGAGTACAATTATCTAAAATGGTAGGAAATACTATTAAAAATGCGTTCTACTTGTTAGGTATTCAAGTTCCACAAAGAATGTAGAAAATAACTTTTAGAATACAAAGAGGCTTTTTAAGCCTCTTTTTTTTGAATGTAACATGAGTTACTTATAAGTTTCAAATTGCTTTATATATTTGATAAAAAAGATGACAAAAAAAGGATATATAATTACTGGTATAGGAATTTTGGTTGGATTAATTTTTGGATATGCTTACTATTATTATATAGGTTGTGCTTCAGGAACTTGTGCAATAACTTCTCATCCTATAAACAGTACTTTATATGGAGGAGTTATGGGTGGTTTATTTTTCAATTTATTTGTTAAATCTCCCAAAAAAGACAAATAAAGTACATAAAATAAAGTAAGTTGATGATAATAAACAATGGTTATATATTTAAAGTATTGATTTTAAATAGTATTTAATTTTTATTAATGAAGTTTACGAGCGTTGCAATATTAGTTTATTTAATGGTTTTAATGGCATTACCTTCTGTACGTGCCATAAAACTACAATTGGGTAATGAATGTGAAGAAAATTGCGATGCATCTAAGCAAAATGAATGTGAAAAAGGGAATTTTATAATGAGTCTAAGTTTTAGCCCTTTACAAATAATTAAAACACTCACATTTAATCTTTCCATTTCAAACACCGATTTTGAATTAAAAAAAGAATCTTCTTTTTATGAGTCTTTTTTTGTCAGTGCTTTTCACAATACTATTTGGAACCCTCCAAAGTTTTAGTTACACTTTTTAGAACTTATTTTTTCTATGCTTTGAATAGTATAGTGTAACTACATATAACAATTTTTATGAAAAAAAATATATTACTAATCTTATTTTTTTCTCTAATGGTTTTAGGGAAAGAAATGATAAATAACACGAAAGAATTAGCCGCTTATTCAACTGTAGAAATAAGTAAAAATAAATACTTATCTCATAATTTTAATACCCATGAAACAACACAATGTGCTCAATGTCATGGTTGTAAAAACGGAATGGAATTTACTGTCGAAAAGGATTCGCTAAATCTGAAACTTATAAATAAGTTGTCAAAAGATACTATAGAAAATAATAGTAAAGAAATGCCTAAAAGAAATAAGTTATGAAAAATTTCTTCAGATTAGTCTTTATAGTTATTATTTATCAATCCACATCAGGGCAAACTAATTTTCCTTATGACATAATACTTACTCCTATTTCTATTTCGGGCTTACCTGGATTACATTCCTACGCTTTTGCTCAAGACAATGGTAAATGGTTAATTATAGGAGGAAGAAAGGATGGGATTCATGCGCGTCAACCTTTTAATGCTTTTCCTGAAAATCAAAATAATGATTTAATTTATGTGGTCGATATTGATACACAACAAACTTGGTTTGTTTCCTTAAATTCTTTAAGTACAGGTTTGAAAGAACAACTACAATCCACAAATATGAATTTTTATCAAGATGAAGACATTTTGTATGTAATTGGAGGTTATTCTTATTCAACATCAGCCAATGATCATATTACACATGATAAACTTACTGCCATTCATGTTCCAAATTTGATTAATGCTATTATCAATAATACGCCAATCGCTACATATTTTAAGCAAATAAGTAATCCCTCATTTGCTATTACTGGAGGGCAACTGGGTAAAATTGATAACTTTTTTTATTTGATTGGAGGACATCGTTTTGATGGGAGATATAATCCTATGAATAATCCTACTTTTACGCAAACTTATTCTAATTCTATACGAAAATTTGAAATTGACAATAGTAACAGTCAACTTTCTATAATTAGTTATTCTGAGATTATTGATGCAGTGCATTTACATAGAAGAGATTATAATTTAGTTCCTCAGGTTTTCCCTAATGGAGAATTAGGCTATACAATTTCTTCAGGGGTTTTTCAAATTAATGTCGATTTACCATTTTTATATCCAATAGATGTTAAGTCTAATGGCTATTTTCCTCAAACCTACTTTAATCAGTATTTGAGTAATTACCATTCTGCAAAAATTGGTTTATATAATTCAATAGATAATGTTATGCATAATTTGTTTTTTGGAGGAATGAGTCAATATTATTATTCTAACGGACAATTAATACAAGACGATACGGTTCCTTTTGTAAAAACTATTAGTAGGACGACAAGAACCTCGGATGGGGCATTATCCGAATTTCAATTACCAATAGAAATGCCTAACTTAAAAGGTTCTGGAGCAGAATTTATAGTTAATAAAAATCTTCCACATTATTCAAATGAGGTGATAAATCTTTCAAATATAACAGCTAATGAATTTGTTATTGGACATATTTTTGGAGGAATTCAAAGTACATCTACTTCTGCTTTTACAGATAATCAAACTAATCTAACCAGTGCAGATCCAACGGTCTATGAAGTTAAACTAATTTTAAATCAAAATCTCAATTCTAATGCAATTGATGGAACTAACCCTTTCTCTTTTTCAGTTTTTCCTAATCCAGCAATAAATGATAGGGTTAAAATAAATTTTACAATACCTTATGTTTCCGATTTGGAATATATTATTTCAAGTATAGATGGCAAAATACTTTCAGAAGGAACTATTGAAGATATAAAAACAGGATTTAATGAAATGAATTTTAGCTTAGATGAAGTAAATCAGGAGACAGTTGTTCTGACATTTATTTTTGATCGCAAATATTTTGAATCAAAAAAAATAATTCTCAAATAATTTAAAAAAAATTATATATTTATAAACTTGAATAATAACTAAATAAAATTAATAATGAAAAAAATTGTAAGTATTTTAGCTATTGTAGCTTTTATGTTTTCGGTAGATGCTAATGCACAACAACCAAAACAAAAGAAGAAAGAAAAAGAAAAAACAGAGAAAGCTTCTTGCTCAAAAGAAGAAAAAAAATCTTGTGGCAGTGAAGCAAAAGGTTCTTGTTGTGCTTCAAAAAAAGCGGAAGCTAAAAAAGAAGAATAATAATTTTAAGCCTAATAATAGAAACCGCTTTTTAGCGGTTTTTTTATTTTTAAGTGAAAAGTTAACAGGATACTTTGTTTAAAATTGTAACTCTTGTTACCATCTTTTAAGGTAAAATAAGGTAAATTTGTAAGACTTTAAATTTACAATCATGGATGTTGAAATACTCGCTCGAATCCAATTTGCCTTTACCGTTGCTTTTCATTATATCTATCCTCCTTTAAGTATTGGTATTGGCCTTATTATGGTTATTATGGAAGGTTTATATCTTAAAACCGGAAATAAAGAATATGAAATTCTTACTCGATTTTGGTTAAAAATTTTTGCTATTACCTTTGGTATAGGTGTAGCAACTGGTATTATTATGGAATTTGAATTTGGTACTAATTGGGCCATCTATTCAAAATATGTAGGTGATATTTTTGGAAGTGCTTTAGCAGCGGAAGGACTATTTGCTTTTGGATTAGAAAGTACTTTTTTAGGAATTCTGCTTTTTGGCTGGAATAGAGTATCACCTAGAATTCATTTTATTTCTACTATAGGAGTCTTTTTTGGTTCCATGTTTTCAGCCGTTTGGATAGTTGTTGCGAATAGTTGGCAACAAACTCCTGCAGGATATCATATTGTAGGAGAAGGTGTTTATGCTCGTGCAGAAGTTACTGATTTTTGGGCTATGGTTTTTAATCCTTCTAGTATAGATCGTATCATTCATGTATGGCAAGGAGCATTTTTAGCTGGTGCTTTTATGGTATTGAGTGTTCATGCCTATTATTTAAGGAAAGGTAGATACATTGATATTTCTAAGAAAGCCTTTAAAATGGCATTGGTTGTAGCAACTGTAATATCTTTTTCTCAATTGATTTCAGGACACAGTTCTGCTGATGGAGTTGCTAAAAACCAACCAGCAAAACTAGCTGCGATGGAAGGACATTTTGAAAAAGAAGCCCCAGCGGATTTATATATTTTAGGTTGGGTTGACAAAGAAAAACAGAAAGTAACAGGATTAGGAATTCCAGGTGGGTTGTCTTTTTTAGTACATCAAGATTTTAATGAGTCTATCATCGGATTAAATGCTTTTCCTAAAGAGGACAGACCAAGTCAGCTAAATGCGGTATTTCAATTTTATCATATTATGGTTGCTATTGGTATGTTTTTAATTGGATTAACAATCTATGCTTGTTTTTTATGGTGGAAAGGGAAATTGTTTGAAACGAAATGGCTCTTATGGATTTTTTCATTTTCTGTTATTTTACCTCAAATAGCCAATCAAGTAGGTTGGTTTACGGCTGAAATGGGAAGACAACCTTGGATTGTTTATGGACATTTAAGAACAAGTGAAGGTTTCTCTCAAGAAGTATCGGCAAATCAAATTGTATTTTCTTTGGTATTATTTACGATAGTTTATGCATTACTTTTTTTATTGTTTTTATATTCTTTAAATAAGAAAATTAAACACGGACCTTATGAGGAAGCTGAAAATACATTAGAAATTATTTAAAAAAGAATTAAATGGAAACATTTTTAGGAATCGATTATCCTACACTTTGGTACTTAGTAGTAGGGTTATTATTTTCAGGATATGCTATTTTAGAAGGATTTGATTATGGAGCGGGTGCATGGCATTTGTTTTTAAGAAAAGATTTAAGTAGAAGAATAGCTATAAATGCTATTGGTCCCATTTGGGATGCTAATCAAGTATGGCTAATAATTGGTGGTGGAGCACTATTTGCCGGCTTTCCAGTAATGTATGCTACCATGTTGTCTGCTATGTATATTCCTTTTATGTTATTTTTAATGTTGTTGGTTTTGCGATCATCGGCTATAAAATTTAGAAGTGCAGAAGAAATGTTGTGGTGGAGAAATACTTGGGATTATATTTATTTTATTTCAAATGTATTAATTTCATTTTTGCTAGGTGTCGTTTTAGGAAATGTTTTAGAAGGGTTTGAAATAGGGCATGAGTTTAGCTATCAAGGTGGTGTTTTTCTATCATTTTTAAGTCCGTATGCGATTATGGTAGGAATTACTACACTTTTTCTTTTTATGACACAAGGGGCTATTTTCTTATTATTGAAAACAGAAGGAAGATTACATGAAAGAATTACTTTTTTATTACGTAAAGGAATGATTTTCTTTATAATTAGTTTTTCCATAACATCTTTATACACTTTAGTTTTTATACCTGGAGTAACCGATAATTTTAAAGAAACTCCTGCATTTTTTATTTTACCTATTTTGGCATTCTTGGCAGTAGCCAATGTGCCGCGATTAGTTTCAAAGAAGAGATATGGATATGCTATAATTTTTTCTTCATTAACCATGGCCTTTTTATTAATGTTAGTTGCTTTCCAATTGTATCCAGTATTGTTGCCTTCAACTATACATCCCAATCATAGTGTTACCATTTATAATGCTGCGTCTTCTCAAAAGTCTTTAGGAATTATGCTGACTATTGTGGCTATAGGTTCTCCTTTATTAGCTGCCTACTTTATTTTTCTCTATAAAACCTTTTATGGTAAAGTAAAACTAGACGATACTAGTTATTAATATAAATAAATTTTATTATAAGAAAAGTGCCTAAAAGGCACTTTTTTTTATGTAACAAATGTAGCTGTACAAGCTAATAAATAATGGCAAATTTGTATAGTAATCTTAAAAAATAAACCAATGAAAAATACTTTTAAATTAATTCTTTTGGGAATTTTCCTTCTTTCATTAACCTATATATCCTGCCAAAATAATTCGGAAGTAACAGGTTTGAGCCAAGAAGAAATTAACCAAATGAAGTTTATGCTAGAAGAAGAAAAAATGGCTTTTGATATCTATTCTTTTTTAGGTAACAATTGGGATTTGCAAATATTTAGAAATATAAAAGAAAGTGAAGCCAAGCATATGGAGGCTGTAAAAAGACTTTTGGAAAGAAACGAGATCACTTATGAAATTTCTTCTCAATCTGGAGTCTTTATTAATCAAGAATTGCAACATCTTTACAACGATTTAATTCAAAAAGGTTCAAATTCAATTATACAAGCTTTAGAAGTAGGAAAAAATATTGAAGAAAAAGACATTGATGATTTACAAATGGCAATTAGTAAAACAAATAATGTTTATGCAAAAGAGATTTATACTAATCTTTTAAATGCTTCATATAATCATTTAGGTGCGTTTAATCGTAATCTTTCAAGATATTAAATCTAATAATAAAATGTCAAAAATAGTAATATTAGGAGCAGGTATTGCAGGTCATACTGCTGCCGCTCATTTAAGAAGAAAATTAGGTAAAGAACATGAAGTACTTGTGGTTTCTCCGAATAAAAATTATCAATGGATTCCTTCAAATATTTGGGTAGGAATTGGAAGAATGAAATCAAAACAAATTCTTTTCCCATTAGAACCCTTATATAAAAAGAAAAATATTGGTTATAAACAAGCTAAAGTAGTTTCTTTTCATCCTGAAGGTAACGAAAACTCCGAGAAACCTTTTGTAAAGGTAGAATATGTATATGGAGAGAAAAAAGGAAATCAGGAAAAAGTAACATATGATTATTTAATTAATGCAACGGGTCCCAAATTAGCTTTTGAATTAACCGAAGGATTATTGCCAGCAACTAATAAAGTGTATTCTGTATGTACTTATGACCATGCTGAACATGCCTCTGAAGCATTTCTTAAATTAGTCAATGAACTAAAATCTACCAATAAAAAAGCAAAAATTCTTATAGGGACAGGTCATGCTAAAGCGACTTGTCAAGGAGCTGCTTTCGAATATATTTTAAATGTCGAAAAGGAACTAGTTAAATATGGTATTAGAGATAAAGTAGAAATTACGTGGATTTCTAACGAATATGAGTTAGGTGATTTTGGAATGGATGGAATGCTTTTAGAATATAATGGTTTTAATATGAAGTCTAAAGATATGGTTGAAATGATTTTTGAAGACAGAGGAATAAAATGGATTTTAGGCGCTGGAGTTCAAAAAATTGAAGAAGGTATAGCTTATTACGAAAATTTAGAAGGAGAATATAAAACTGAAACATTTGATTTTGCAATGCTAATTCCTGCATTTTCAGGCCATGGGTTTAAAGCATATAATAAAGAAGAAGACGATATCACAAACAAATTATTTAAAGGGTTTATGATCGTAGATGCTGATTATACAGCCAAACCTTATGAAGAATGGACTGTGCAAGATTGGCCAGAAACGTATCAAAATCCTAATTATAAGAACATTTTTGCACCAGGTATTGCTTTTGCACCTCCTCATTCTATTTCTAAACCTCGTAAGAGTAAAAATGGTACAGAAATCTTTCCTTCACCACCTCGCACAGGCATGCCTTCAGGAATTACTGCAAAGTTAGTAGCCGACAATATTATTGATAGTATTAAGAAAGGAAAACAAAGTTTATCTCACAAAGGGTCATTAGGAAATATGGGAGCAGCTTGTATTGCCTCTGCGGGTTATGGATTGACACAAGGAAGTGGCGTAAGTATAACTACTTTTCCCATCGTACCAGATTATATAAAATATAAAAATACAGGTGGAAGAGATATAAATAAAACATTTGGAGATATAGGACTTGCTGGTCATTGGGTTAAGTTAGCCTTGCATTACGCATTTATCTATAAAGCAAAGATGAAACCTTTGTGGTGGCTAATTCCTGAATAAAATTATTGATTAACCTCAAAGTACAACCAGAAATTCACACTTAAAAAAAATGTAAGATGGGACAAAGAATATCAAAATCACAACACGCTAAAATGAAGAATCCTATAATTCAATTTTTTAAATTTATCTATTTAAATATACGTATTTTAAAAATTGTAGCAGGAGGGCATGGCGGAACAAGAAACTAATTGTCATTCTATAAGATGATGTTTAGTAGTTTTTATTGGTTAGTAAAAAGAGCATTTTAGAATGCTCTTTTTTGTTTATAAGAAGGTAGAATAAAGAAAATACGTATAAATACGTATAAAAAAATGAAAAAAATACGTATAAATACGTATTGATTTAATGGTTTGAAAGGAATAAATTTATATACAAAATTTTACCAAACCAGATTTATAATGTTCTTGTTATTTTTTTGAGTTGAACTTTTTTCGAGTGAGATGTTGCTTCTTAACCTATTTTTTTAACTCAAAATTTATAGTATGAAAAGATTAATACTTATTTTAGGTCTAATTATTTTGAATTTTTTAACATTTGATTATTTAACGAACCATTTTACGGTTCAATATACTCTTGGTAGACTGATGATGACTTTTATAGCTTCAATTATAGCTGTATCAATCGTTTGTTTCTTTATTACATCCTGTAAGTATATTTTAAAATTATATATTGAGCAATCTTCCATTTCTTTTAAAACAATTTATTTTGATTTATTTTTAAATATATCAATAGCTATATATATTCTATTAATTTTTGCTGCTATCTATTTCTATATTTAAAAGTGTTCTATACAAAAAGATGGAATAAAATAGAATAAAATTTTATTTTCAAAATAAATTTTCTCATGACATACTGTTGTCACTAATTGATTTTAGATTTGTACAAGCAAATAAAAAATAGCACAAATCATGGTTTACGTTTTCAAAACTTCAATTGAAGATAAAAAACAAATTAAAAGTATTTCTAAAAATTTAAATGAAATACAAGACATTCAAAGATGGAATTTCGATCTTGAAGATTGTGATAATATTCTACGAATTGTGGCCGAAAAAAATATTTCTAAAACAGTTTGCGAACTATTTAGTAGCTTCAATTATACGTGCATTGAATTAGAATAACTATTGAATAGTTGAGTTCGTCACAACAATAGGTGTGTCATCATGCATGGATATACTCGGATATACTGGATACCAAGAACCTCCAATATTATTTCGAATGGTAGAATTATCAATTCGAATATCTCCTGTATGATTATTGCTTACAAAGAAAATTGAAGAGCCATAAGCATTTACTTCATTTTGTTCGATTAAACTACCTAAAATGGTTAGCGTCATTTCGTTTCCATCATTATAAATAGCGCCCCCACTTCCTCCTCCAGGTGTGCCAATTTGTGCAGGATTACCACCATTTCCAATGGCTTTATTATATGAGAATAGACTATTAATTATCATCCAAGAGGTACCAATGCTACTAATAGCTCCACCATTGGAACCGCTATTTCCATAAATACTGCCACCACCAAAAGTGGTGTTCACGACATAAATGGGTAAACTATTGTATTGACTAAAGGCTCTAATAGCACCACCACCTACATCCGGACCTGTGCCTACACATCGATTGTTGAAAAAACGACAATTAACGACTTTTAAACGTCCGCCTCTTGCCCAAATCGCCGCACCACCACCAGAAGAACCCGTATCCATATTATGACCGTCTGCGAAAGTAATGTTTTGAACCGTAACTCTTGGGTGATCTTGATTCTGACAATGGTCTGTCGTCCAAACTAAATCAGGATCGCAGGTATTCATATATAAAATGCGAGTGGTACCTCCACCACTTAAAGTAACTAACCCACCGCCATCAATTACAACATCAGGGTTTGCATTGTTAAAAACACGTGCCGGTCGATCCATAACAATAGTTACAGGGTTGGGTCCGCAATTAAAAGTAATTTTTCCTCCTTGTGCAACCGCAGCAACAACGGCATCACAGGTACAACTTTCAGGTGTTCCATTGCCGACTACGACATCAGGATTAGTAACACTTTCTGTTCCTGCTCCTACAGGAATGGGGGAATTGCCATTTGGATTTCCGGCCGGTGGTCCATCTTGTGGGTTTTCTAAAGGGTTGTGTACTTCAATGCCTTCTTCCTCATTGTCTTTGGAACAAGCTATAGATACTAGAATTACAAAACAATAACTTACTGTTTTGAAGTAGTTTAGGGCTGTTTTTTTCATGGTTGTTGTTTGAAAATATATAACGTGAAAAGCAATAAATAATTGTTAATTAATTACCTAATGTAAAATTAATATCTATTTTTAAAACATAAACTTCTTCCTTGTATGTATAGCAGATGTATTTGTTTCGTAATTATAATGTTCATTTCGTGTAAAACCAAACAAGAAATTATAGAACCAAAAACTATTAATGATTGTGAAATTGTGAAGTTCTCCAATGAGTATACTCTAAAGGAAATGTATAAAGAGTTTGAGACTGATTCTTTTTTTGCAACTGAATTTTCTCAATTTGAAAGAATAAGAAATGGGTTGTTGCATTATCAATATACTTCAGGATTTGAACACGGAACATTTTTTACTATTGATTTTGATGCCGATTTTTTAGCTAAACTGAAATGGAAAAATTCTGAAAAGAGGGTTAATATTAGTAAAGACGATAAAAAAAATATGCTGAGCTCATTTCAAAACTTAGAAAAGGAAAGCTATTTCCAACAATGTAAATTGGTCGAAAATCATCCTAAATTGGATATTTTAATTCTAAAAAAAGAAAACAAAACAGTAATTCATTATTTTTCTCCTTTTGGACATTTATTTTCAGTTCCATCAAATAATAATAATTTTCAAAAAATGGCAGCACTTTTTAAAATCGCAGAAAGAAATCTTTACAGATAGTTTATTCTATTAAAGCGAAAACGTTTGAAGTATTTCATTTTTTAAATTATCAATAATAATGCGTCAAATAATTGTATTTCAGTTGAAAAAGTTTGGTTCTTCCGTTAAATAGTTGGAATTTTATAGTAGCTTTTTTTGTATAGAAAAGCATTGGAACAATAAAATAAAAACAAATAAAATGACAACAATTCCAGAAAAAATACAACTGCAACAACCTTGGCATCAGAAAGACTATTTGCTAGACGGCGAACTTAAAATTTGGGAAGGAGAAACCGCTGAGGTATATTCTTCCATTTCTACAACAACTAATTACCAACCTACTTTATTGGGTTCTGTACCCAATATGAATGAAGCAGCTGCTTTAGCTGCTTTAGAATCTTCACACAGAGCCTATAATAATGGTCAGGGTGATTGGCCTACCATGAAAGTACAAGATCGTATCAAATGCATGGAGCAATTTGTAAAACAAATGGAGCAAACGCGTACGGAAGTGGTTAAATTACTAATGTGGGAAATTGGGAAAACCTTACCCGATAGCGAAAAGGAATTTGATCGAACCGTAGAATATATTTATGACACGATAAAAGATTACAAAGCCTTAAATCAGGAAGGGAATCGCTTTCAGAAAGTGCAAGGGATTAATGCCATGATCAAAAGGAGTCCGCTAGGTGTGGTTTTGTGTTTGGGTCCCTATAATTATCCTTTGAACGAAACGTTTTCTTTATTGATTCCAGCTTTAATTATGGGAAACACCGTATTGTTTAAACCGGCAAAATTTGGTGTTTTATTATTAGCTCCTTTGTTACAAGCGTTCCAAAGTTCGTTCCCAAAAGGGGTAATCAATATTTTATACGGACGCGGTAGAGAAGTGGCGGCACCCATTATGAAATCGGGATTGGTTACGGTTTTATCTTTAATCGGAAATAGTAAATCTGCGATTGCCTTACAAGATTTACATCCGAATAAAAACAAATTGCGTTTGATTTTAGGTTTGGAAGCCAAAAACCCAGCCATCATTTTACCTGATGCGAATTTAGATTTAGCCGTTTCCGAATGTATTACAGGGTCACTTTCGTTTAACGGACAACGTTGTACAGCTTTAAAAGTTATCTATGTACACGAATCGATTGCAGCAGAATTCAACAAACGTTTTGCAGCCAAAGTAGATGCACTAAAATTTGGTAATCCTTGGGAAGAAAATGTATTCTTAACACCACTTCCAGAACCGGATAAACCCGATTATATTCAAGGATTAATTGATGATGCTAAAGCAAATGGTGCGACCATTATCAACGAAAGAGGAGGCGAACGCATGGAAAATTATATTTTTCCAGCAGTTTTGTTTCCTGTAAATAAAACCATGAGAGTGTATCACGAAGAACAATTTGGACCTGTAGTACCTATTTTAACTTTTAAAGACATTCAAGAGCCTTTAGACGATATGGCAGCTTCCGATTATGGCCAGCAAGTGAGTCTTTTTGGAAAAGACATTACCACAGTAGCACCGCTAATCGATGTTTTAGTTAATTTAGTGTGTAGGGTTAATTTAAATAGTTCGTGCCAAAGAGGTCCAGATGTTTTCCCGTTTACTGGAAGAAAAGATTCTGCTGTAGGAACCTTGAGTATTCATGATGCGTTGCGCTCGTTTTCGATACGAACTTTTGTTGCGTCAAAAGATAACGACTATAACAATGCCATTTTGCAAGAATTATTAGACAGTAAAAAAAGTAATTTCATTAATACCGATTATATACTGTAATTTGGTATCTTGCTTACTTATATAAAAACTAGTTTAGAAATAAGCTAGTTTTTTTGTTTTTAATAATTTATGAATATAATAACATGAAGAAAATAAATATTTTATTACTAATTACAGCCCATTTATCTTTTGCTCAAGTAGATGAATTGTTATTAGAATTTCCAAAGAATCCTAAATTTTCAAAGCAATTTATAAAAGCTGTAAATGAACAGAAAAAAGAATACGAATTACTATTTCCTAACAAAAAAGAGGAGATTAAAAAATATTCGGCAACTTTTATTTTAGATAAGATTGATAATGATAAACAATATGGGTATCTTTTTATCGCAGAATATTGGATAGCTTATAATTATAATGAGATTATTATTCCTTTAATTGAAAGAATAACAAATAAGAAAGAAATTGGTTTGATTAATAGTGCTGATTTAATTATTTGGGAAAGAATAGAAAGTGGAGATATGAAAGGATATGGTCATGGAGCGATCTCTAAAGATGATTTATTTACTATAGCGGGAAGAGCAAACCGATTGTTAACTATTATTTCTGGTGAAAATTTTGGTTCAGTATCAATGTATTCTACAGAAGAAGAATTAGTTTCTTTACAGAATAAATGGATTAATTGGCTAAAAAAAATCTAGTTGTAAAACGGAATTCAATTCAGGAAATGCATTTTAAACTTATTCGAAAAATGAAAGAAAATAGACAACAAACTATCGGTTTTATTCTCTTACTAACTTTTTTTATATTATTGTATTATCTAAAAGAAAAACAGGAAAAAGAATTCAATGAGGATATAGAAGCGAATAAAGTGGTTTCGGTTGCCTATGTTTATGATTATAAGCAGAATAGAAGTTTTAATCGTTATTATTATGTTTTTATGTTTCAAGGAAAACAATTTAAAAGTAGTGAAAACTTACACGGCTATGGAGGTGAAAAAACTATAGGTAGGTTTTATAAAATAATTTATTCCTCTAAAGAGCCAAAACATCACAAAATTTTTTTAAACGAAGAAGTTTACGATGTGCAAAAACGAATTGATGCTGGATTTTAATATAAATGGAATTATATAATGAAAAAAACACTATTCCTAACGTTACTACTTATTCTTTCTACGCTTTCCTTTGGGCAAACCAATGAAAGTCAAAATGAAAAATTGGCTTTAGCGTATATGCAAGCTTATGGGAAATGGGATTTTGATACCATGAAAACCTTTTATGCAGATGCGGTTCATTTTGAAGATCCTACAGCCAAAGCAGCTTTTGAACAAGATTTTGTTTTTGATGGAAAAGAAAACGTGTACCAATTCTTCAAAACGGTTTTTAAAGACAAATTTAAAAACGACAAACCTCCTTACGTGAATTTCGTTATCGAAAAAATCTTTACATCAGGAAATCATACCATTATCAATTCTACTTTTGAATGTGTTTTACCCAATGCTTGGTTTCAGGAAAAAACAAATGAAACCATTCTTGTAGCCATTCCTTTTGTAACCATTCTCACTATCGAAAATAATCGCATTACCCAACATATCGATTATGGGAATTATACGAAGTATTTCGAACAAATTAAAGCGCAGATAAAGAAGTAAAGTAGATTTATATTGAAATCTTTTATGAGTTCTCGATACATTTTTGTTTCGTTGCACTACACAAAACCACTCGAACTGACGAGTCGTTAATGTAATTTTATCTATTATTTTTGTAATTAGCACAGCGTCAATTCGAGTGTTTTTTACGAAATGAAATGGAGTAAAAAATGTATCGAGAACTCATAACAGTAAACAAAAGGGATGTAATAAAAATTTAAGCCAGCACTGCGTCAGTTCGAGTGATTTTTATAAAAAGCGAATAGCTATTTTAAAAAATGTTTCGAGAATTACAATTTGGTAGCTTTTAGAAAATTAAAGGTTAGTTTTGTGATTGCATAAAAACGAGCAAAATATAAAATCAAATTATGAAGATTTTTAAGTTTATTCCTCAATTAGATTGTTTTATAGTTGAACCCGAATATAAAAGAATTGCAAACCAACTAGGTTTAAATGAATGGAACGAAGTGGTTTGGATTGGACGTTTTTTTACTTTGGATAATGATTACGGAGAACATTGGTTTGATAATTGGGAAGGAAGAGATAAGTTAGAACAACAAGCAAAAGCAATAGGAATAGACTATAATGATTTGTTAATTATCGATCCTGAACGATTAAGAAATAATGTAAATGGGCCTTGTCATACTGAATTAGAGAGAAAAAATTTTTGGACAGATGTTTTAAAATCACTCGATTTAAGTTTGGAAACCATCATTGCGGAAGCAATAAAATTAAACAATGAAAATAAAGAAATTGGTGAACCCTATATAGAAAACTTAAATGAAATAATAATGAGTTTAAAGTAAAAAATATAACCTTTTAAGTATTATGAAAATAAAGCATTATCTATTTTTTACTTTTTTTATTTTACTAATAGCTTGTAATAATTCAGGTTATCAATTTATTAGGGATAATTTGTATGCTGATGCCAACGGAAATCTTTATCTCAAGTCTTTAAATAATGAAGATGTTGAAAACACCTATGATATCTGGATAAAAGAGGTGTTTTGTGATACATGTTTTGTTTATAAAGAAAATGGTATTGATAGCATTACTGAATTAAAGGATATTGTAGATATTAAGACATTCCATTTTGATAGTATAGACGAGATAACAGGGGTAACTATTTATGCTGATAAAAATTATAGTTATTTACATAAATGGATGGCAGATGGAGGAACTATAGTTGTAATGAAAAGATAAAAAATAGAGCACAATACAACATGTTCTAATAACAAATTAGTTTTTTAATATAGTTATAAAATTAAAAACGCTTGAACTGACGGTGTAGTAATTAAAATGAGTTCTCGATACATTTTTGTTTCGTTTCTTTGCACAAAACCATTCGAACTGACGTGCTGCTAAAGTGGTTTTATGTGCTATTTTTGTAACCAGCACACCGTCAGTTCGAGTGTTTTTTACGGAATGCAATGGAGTAAAAAATGTATCGAGAACCAATAACAGAAAAGAAAACGAATGTAATATATATTTAAATCAGCACACCTTCAGTACGAGTGTTTTTTACGTAATGAAATGGAGTAAAAAATGTATCGAGAATTTACTTAAAAAAATATTGATGGAAGCTTCTTATGTATATATATTAAAATGTTCTGATAACACTTATTATACAGGAGTTATAAGCAATCTTTCACAACGTATTTTTCAGCATGAAAATGGTATTTTTCAAGATTGTTATACTTTTAATAGGAGGCCAATTTTATTAGTTTTCTATGCAGAGTTTACCGATATTACTATTGCAATTCAAAAAGAAAAGCAAATAAAAAAATGGTCAAGAGCAAAAAAAGAAGCTTTAATATTAGGTGAATTTGATGACTTACCTAATTTAGCAAAGAAGAAATTTTAAGTTCTCGATACATTTTTGTTTCGTTTCTCTACACAAAAACCCTCGAACTGACCTGCTGATAAGGTACTGTTTTTGTAACCAGCACTCCGTCAGTTCGAGTGTTTTTTACGGGAATGCAATGGAGTAAAAAATGTATCGAGAACTCTCACTCTAGAACAGCAAACAAAGCGGATGTAATATGGTTTTAAATCAGCACTCCGTCATTTCGAGTGATTTTTATAAAATGCGAATAGCTATTTTATAAAAAATGTATCGAGAAGCTTTTGTAAAAATTCTCATCTACTTTTTTAGTAAAATAATAAACCATTCTAACTATCTTTACATAAAATAAGATAAATGCTTCAAGACTCCATTTTAATAGAGAAACAATATAAAAAATTTATAAAAAACGTTTGTAAATCTTCTATTGTTTACACCCTAAAAGATACAGAAGGATACGCAACTTCTACATCAAATAATTATATTAACTACGATGAGGAGCCCATTGGTATTATTTGCTTTTGGTCTGATATAGCTTTGGCAAAATCTTGTATAAAAGAAGAATGGTCCAATTATAAAATTGCTGAAATTCCTTTAGTGGAATTTATAGAAAATTGGTGTATTGGTATGGATCATGACGGACTTATCATTGGAACGGAATTTGATCAAAACATGTTTGGGTTTGAAGCAGAACCTTTGGAACTCGTTCTAGAATTAATTAGTGAATTAAAAGTAACTAGGAAAGAGTTGAATTTTAAAGGATTTAAAGGAATAAAAGATTTAGAAAAGCAAATAAAGGCGATTCTTAAATAGCAAATCTCTTTCCTTAAATAAACAAAATTACGTTTTTCAAAACAAACGCAATTAATCAGCATTCCGTCAGTTCGAGTGTTTTTTACGAAATGAAAAGGAGTAAAAAATGTATAGAGAACTAGCTATAATTTTTAAGCAAAATGATTAATTATAAAAGACTAAAAAATAAAACATAATGGGAAAATCCTTTCTTTTATTTATTTATTTAAGTTCACATTTAAATTTATTGAGTCAAGAATCATCAGAAAATAAGCAACAGAGATGGTATAAAGAAACTATTGCTGAAATGAATGATTCTAACAGAGCGAAATCTATGGTGAAACTCTTTAATGTATACAATAAAGATCGTCAATCGGAATTAGGAAAAATAGCCTTGAAAAAATCAGATTCCTTAAAAATATTGGTTAGAAAAGAAATTTTAGACAATATTCAAGGAGAATGGAAATTAAAAAAATCTGGAAGTAATTGGGGTTTCACTGAAATAGATGAAAAAAAAGCTATTGAGAAAATAGTTGTAATTAAAGAGAATGAAATCTTATTTTTTGATCAAGAAAAAGTTTCTGGAATAAGGAAGCTTATAAAAAAAGAAATCATTAGATATTACGATAATGAAGAACTATTTCCTTCATTCATAGGCTTTGTATTTTCTGATAGATTAATTTGGTCCTTCCAATCAAGAGATTCAAATTTATTGCACACGATGCATTTAGGAGAAGAAACTCAAAATGGAAGAACTTATATTTCATGTGGGAATTCTGAATTAATTTATGAAAGAGTTAATTAATAGATAATCTTTTATTTAATATATAAGCCATTTTTAAAATTGTATCAAGAACTAGCTTTTTAAATTATATTCTAACCAAATTTAGCGTTGTTAACTATGTAACCAATACAGTTAATTATGTATCAATTAAACAGAACACTGTGTCAAATAAAAAGTTCTATGAATCGATTGCATAGAACGAGTAATCGAGTTCCATTTCAACCCAATTAAATTCAGCTTATTAATTGTGAATTGCGGTTTAAATAAAAGATTTTCAGTGTTTTATAATTTAAAAGTGTAACTCTTGTTACAAGGTTGTGTAACTTTGGTTACCAAATGGGCCATTTTGCCATTGTACTTTTGTTTCAGAAATTAAGAACAAAATAGCAATGAAGAAAATAAAATGGTTCTCCTTTACAGGAATACTCCTTTTGAGTAAAGTGGCTTTGAGTCAGGAGACATTAACTATTTCAAAAGAAGAAGTAGTTCAAAAAGCCTCAGAAAAAAACCTACAAGTGTTAGCTGCTGAAGCTTCTTATCAATCTGCAAAAGCCGATTATCGTCAATCGAATGCTTTATTTTTACCTAATGTAAATGTGTCATATACAGGAATCGTTACTACGAATCCATTAATGGCATTTGGTTCCAAATTAAATCAGGAGATCTTAACCCAAGCCGATTTTAATCCAGCATTATTGAATGATCCAGAGCAAACACAAAATTTTGCAACGGTTATCGAAGTGAAACAACCTTTGGTGAATCTCGATGGGTTATTAGGAAGACAGGCAGCAAAAGCAAAAATGGATGCTTTCCAATTGCAAACCGAAAGAACCAAAGAATATTTGATCTTAGAAGTTTCCAAAGCTTACATGCAACTGCAACTGGCTTACAAAGCCGTTACGGTTTTAGAAAAAGCAAACGAAACTGCACAAGGCAATTTAAAAATGGTTGAAAACTATTTTAAAAACGGCTTGCTTCAAAAAACCGATTTACTCAATGTGCAAGTACGTGTAAATGAAATAACCAACCAATTGCAATATGCTAAAAGTAATGTGAAAAATGCGTCCGATTATTTGGCTTTTCTTTTAAATGAAGAGACCAATGGTAAAATATATGAACCTGCTGAACCTTTAGCGAACGAAATCACTTTGGAACAGATAGAAACAGGTTTGAATACGTCGCGAAAAGATATTCAAGCCATGGAAAAATCTACTGAAGCCTACCAAAAAATGGTTCAGTCTTCAAAATATGGCTTTTTACCAAGATTGAATGCCTTTGGAAATTATCAATTATATGATCGTCAGTTTTTAGGAACTAGTGCCAAAGGATATTTAGTAGGAGCACAATTATCTTGGGATCTTTTTGATGGCTATAAAAACATGGGTAAAACCCAAAAAGCCAAAGCCGATTTTAATAAAGCCAAAATAGAGACCGAACAATACAAAAAACAAAGTCAACTAGAAATAAACAAAACCAATCGTCAATTAACGGATGCTGAAAACAAAGTCCACTTGTCGCAACTAGCTTTTGAACAATCGCAAGAAGCCTTTAGAATTCGTCAAAATCGTTTTACACAAGGCTTAGAAAAAACAACCGATTTACTCATGGCTGAAACGCAAATGGCTCAAAAAGAACTAGAATTCCTGCAAGCCGTTTTCGAATATAATTTCACGAAAGAGTATTTGAGATTTTTAACGGAGTAAAGCTGTCAGTTTGAGTGTTTTTTATGAAATGCAATGGAATAAAAAATGTATCGAGAACAAAAAATAGAAAGAAAAACTTCTCGATACGCTTCGCACTCGAAGTGACGTAAGAACTTTAGGAAGAAACAAAAAACAGAAAACGGACAAGACAACCGAAAACAGACAACCGAAAACAGACAACCGAAAACAGAGAACAGTTAACATACAACAATATAAAAATGAAAAAGATAACAACCCTAATTATAGCAACAACACTTACCCTAGTTTCTTGTGGAAGTGATAAAAAAGAAGCCGTAAACAATACATCAGCCATTGCTGTAAAAGTAGCAGGTAAAAGTACAAATGATATCCATCCGTATGTTTCGGCTAGTGGAAAGATAGAATCCGAAAGTAGTGCCAACTTAAGTACAAGAATGATGGGTTATGTAACCAAAGTCAATGTAAAAGTAGGACAAAAAGTAAATGCGGGGCAATTATTGGTAAGTATCAACAATACCGATTTACAAGCCAAAAAAGCACAAGTCGATGCTTCAATTATTCAAGCCACTGCGGCTTACAACAACGCTAAAAAGGATTATGAGCGTTTTACCAATTTGTTTGCACAACAAAGTGCTTCTCAAAAAGAATTAGACGACATGACTTCCCGTTTTGAAATGGCTCAAGCCGGTTTGGAAGCAGCGAAACAGATGCGCAATGAGATTAATGCCCAATTTGCCTATGCAAACATCACTGCCCCTTTTAGTGGTACGGTAACTAATACTTTTATAAAAGAAGGCGATATGGCTAATCCTGGAATGCCACTAGTAAGCGTTGAAGGAGTACAAAAATTACAAGTAACAGCTATGGTTTCAGAAAGTGATATTGCCGCTATAACAAACGGTATGAAAGTAAAAGTTTCGGTGAAATCGCTTGGTATAGAAGTAGATGGAAAAGTAAGCGAAGTAAGTTTGTCAGCTAAAAATACAGGAGGACAATACTTAGTGAAAATTGATTTAGAAAAAAGCGACGCGAAAATTTTATCAGGAATGTTTGTAAATGTGCAATTTCCTATAGAAAAACAGAAAGCAGTTAAAGAAACAATTACGGTCTTGGTGCCAGAAAGTGCTTTAGTAAGAGAAGGTCAGTTAACAGGTGTTTATACTGTAGGAGAAGGAAATGTAGCCATACTAAGATGGTTGCGAATAGGAAAAACCTATGGAAACCAAGTTGAGGTTTTATCCGGATTAGCTGCAGAGGAAGCCTACATTCTTTCTGCAGATGGAAAATTGTATAATGGAGCAAAAATTCAATTAGCCAATTAATCAATATGTCAATAAGACAATTAGCCAATAAATCAATTTGATAATTAACTAATTGACACATTAGCACATTGCCACATTAACACATTAACACATTGCTACATTAATAAATTAACACATTAAGATTATGCAAGAAGGTATATCAGGTAAAATAGCCCATTTTTTCATTAACTCAAAACTAACCATTTTATTAATGGTAGCGTTGATGATTATTGGCTCATACAGTTCGTTCTTAATTCCAAGGGAAGAAGAACCACAAATAAATGTTCCCATGGCCGATGTTATGGTGGGCTATCCAGGAGCAAGTCCAAAAGAAGTAGAAAGTAGAGTAATTAAACCTCTAGAAAAAGTCATAGGCAACATCAAAGGAGTGGAGCATATTCACAGTATGGCTATGAATGGTCAAGCCATGATGGTAGTGCAATTCTATGTAGGAGAAAATAGTGAAGATTCCTATGTAAAACTGTATGACGAATTAATGAAGCATCGCGATATGTTTCCACAAGGCGTTTATCAGCCAATGGTTAAAACCCGATCAATAGACGATGTTCCCATGTTAGGATTAACACTTTGGAGTGAAAATTACAATGATTTTCAATTACGTCAAATAGCAGAGGAAGTAACCTCAGAAATTGAAAAAGTAAAAGATGTTGCTATTACCAAAGAAATAGGAGGAAGAACACGCGAATTAAAAGTGGTGTTAGATAAAGATAAAATGGCTGAAAATAAAGTAGATGCTTTAAGTATTATGCAAATGATTCAAGCCAATAATGGAAGTGCACAATCAGGTGATTTTGTACAAAATGATACCGAATATTTAGTTACTACAGGTCAGTTTTTAACCACTTCAGAAGATGTTGAAAATTTAGTGATTGGAGTCAATCAAAATAGGCCAGTGTATTTGAAACAAGTGGCAAGCATTCAAGACGGACCTCAAACACCTAAAAATTATGTTTCATTTGGTTATGGTAAAGCCAATGATCAGTTTGAAAAATACAAATCAGAATATCCAGCAGTAACCATTTCAGTAGCTAAGGTGAAAGGAGCTGATGCCATGCAAATTGCTGATAAAATTTTAGTAAAGGTTGAGGATTTAAAAAAGAATTTAATACCTACAGATGTTCATGTTGAAGTGTCTCGTAATTATGGAGAAACGGCTTCTCATAAAGTAGGGGAGTTATTAATGCATTTAGGTGTAGCTATATTAGCAGTTACCATTCTAGTCATGCTGGCTATGGGTTGGAGAGGTGGATTGGTAGTTTTCTTTTCAGTTCCCTTAACCTTTGCCCTCACATTATTTAGTTATTACCTATTAGGTTATACCTTAAACCGAATCACACTATTTGCATTAGTATTTGTAGTAGGAATTGTAGTGGACGACAGTATTATTATTGCCGAGAACATGCACCGACATTTTAAAATGAAGCGATTACCATTCAAACAGGCGGCTATTTATGCCATAAATGAAGTAGGAAATCCAACCATTTTAGCAACCTTTACCGTTATTGCTGCTATTTTACCGATGGCATTTGTGTCAGGAATGATGGGACCCTATATGAGTCCGATGCCTATAGGGGCTTCAATCGCGATGATGTTGTCTTTATTTGTAGCCTTAACAGTTACGCCTTATTTAGGATATCATTTATTACAAGAGAAAGACGAACAGGAACATAAAGCAGAACATGGTTTAGAAACAAGCTGGATATTTAAAATCTATAAGAAAGTAGAGCAACCGCTATTAGACAGTTCCATGAAGAGAAATCTAATGTTTGGAATTACAATTTTCTTATTATTAGGATCTGTGGTTATGTTTTTTACAAAATCAGTAGCGGTTAAAATGTTGCCTTTCGATAATAAAAATGAATTTCAGGTAGTAATTGATATGCCTGAGGGAACTACTTTAGAACGAACAGCAGCCGTTACAAAAGAGATAGCACAGTATCTTTCTACTATTCCAGAAGTGGTAGATTATCAAAATTATATTGGAGCTTCAGCACCCATTACTTTTAATGGTTTGGTAAGACATTATGATATGCGTGGAGGAAGTAATATGGCAGATATTCAAGTGAATTTATTACACAAAGAAGATCGAGATTTGCAAAGTCATGACATTGCTAAAATAGTGCGTCCGCAAGTACAAAAGATTGCAAAAAAATATGGAGCCAATGTTAAAATTGTAGAAGTACCACCAGGGCCACCCGTTTTATCTACTTTAGTAGCTGAGGTATATGGCCCTAGTTATGAAGAGCAAATTAAAGTAGCCAATCAGGTGAAAACAATTTTAGAAACTACAAATGATGTGGTGGATACAGATTGGATGGTAGAAGCTCCTCAAGTGGAATATAAATTAGAAGTGGATAGAGAAAAAGCCATGTTGAATGGAATTGCTCCGCAACAAGTAGTGGGTAATCTTACTTATTTATTGAGAGAAATGCCTGTGTCTAATTTATATGATGAACGTTCCAATGATCCAGTAGGCATTGTGTTATCATTAGAGGATGCTGATAAAACATCATTACAAGATATCGAAAATTTAAAGGTAAAAGGTAATCAAGGTAATGTAGTTTCGGTAAGTGATTTGGTAAAAGTAAAAACAGATACCTTGCAAAATACCATTTATCGTAAAGATCAAAAAAGAGTCGTATATGTTTTAGCAGATATGGCAGGAGCATTGGAAAGTCCGGTATATGCCATTTTAGGTATGAACGAGAAGTTGCAAAAAATGAACCTGCCAAAAGGGTATAAAGTGAACGAATTGTATATGGATCAACCTTCCGATGAAAGTGATTTTACAGTAAAATGGGATGGAGAATGGCAAATTACATTAGAAGTTTTCCGCGATTTAGGTGCAGCATTTTTAGTGGTAATTATTGTGATATACATGCTTATTGTAGGTTGGTTTCAAAACTTTAAAACACCAATGGTTATGATGGTAGCTATACCTTTATCACTTGTGGGTATTGTTTTAGGACATTGGTTATTAGGTGCCTTTTTTACAGCTACTTCTTTTATTGGTATGATTGCATTAGCGGGTGTAATGGTTCGAAATTCCGTCTTGTTAATAGACTTTATAGAAATTCGTTTAAATGATGGTATTCCTATGAAACAAGCTATAATTGAGGCAGGAGCTGTGCGTACCACACCTATTTTGTTAACCACAGGTGCGGTAGTAATTGGTGCTTCGATTATTTTGTTTGACCCTATCTTTCAAGGATTGGCCATTTCATTAGTGGCAGGAGCTATTGTTTCAACTTTATTAACCTTAATTGTGGTGCCTTTAATCTATTATATTGTTGAACGTAAAAAATGGGAAAATAGAGAGGAATCAAAATTGGTAAATGAAAAGGATACTGAAATACAAAAAGAGGATAATGTTTAACTTTTAAAAATTCCAGCAAACTCTCGAAAAGGGAGTTTGTATGGAGTGACTTTTAAAGAAATATGAAATTAGTAATACTAACTGCCATTGAAGCATTTGATAAGGAAATCAAAAAAATGCTTAAAGAAGCTAAAATTTTATCTTACTCTTACAGAGAGGTAAAAGGCTATCGAGACAGTACAGAAGAAGATGTTGAAGGAAATTGGTTTGCATCTGAAATGAATGAAACCGATTCTAAGATGTATTATGCTTTTGTACAAAAAGAAAATGTGACTAATTTATTTTTATTAATAGAGCAATTTAATCAAAAACAGCATGCTATGTCAAGAGTTCATGTAGCTGTTGTGAATGTTGAGTTATCAATGTAGTCTAGAAAAAAAATAAAAATTCTCTTACAGGGAAAATGTAGTTATCGTAAATTATAAAATAATAATTGAATAAAAATGATAAACAGATTAATAAGAGCAATAGCAGGATTTTTTATAATTGTAAGCGTATTACTTGCGATGTATGTCAATCAAAATTGGCTTTGGTTTACGATTTTTGTAGGCGCTAATTTATTGCAATCTTCCTTTACTAAATGGTGTTTAATGGAAGATATATTAAGAAAAGTTCTTAAAATAAAGGATTGATTGAAAACAGAAAAGAGGCTGTCCAAAAAGTCTACAAAGGTGTCATACTGAATTTATTTAACTTCGTTGAATCTTCGATTTTAGAATATTAAAATATTGATTATTAGTTTAATTTAGAATCTGAATCAAGTTCAGATTGACAAAAAGCATTACTTTTTGGACAGCTTCTTTTTAAGTTAAAACAGAATTAATGAAAGTGGTTTTCTATTTACTTTTGGCAATATATACAGCAGTTCCAGTAATAGTAACAGTAACATAATTACTAGTGGTTAATTCCATGTCAACATTTATTCCTACGACAGCATTAGCATTTAATTTTTCAGCATTTTCTTTTAATTGAGCAAAGGCTTGCTCTTTTACTTCAGCAATACTTTCACTAATTGCTGCATAATATTTCTTCATGTTAAAAGTCATTTTCATTGTTTGCATATTAACAGAAATTCCTGATACAATGCCTAAGTATTCTATAATTTTATAATCTTCTATAGAATGAGTGGTTGTTAAAATCATAATTTAGTTTTTATTCATTAGTCGGATAAATTCTTGAAATGTTTCAATTTTTTTTAACTCATTTATAAGAAAGAAGTTTAAGTAAAAATGCAAATTTTTAGAAATAATACCTGAAATAAGCATTGGGTGTGAGTTCTAAAGAATAAGTATTAATTTTTTCAATAGTGTTTGTGTTTTGATTAATTCTAAAATACTGATTAATCACGTTAGTAGTATTAAATAAATTTTGAATAGAAGCACCTACTTGTAATTGATTTGTTTTTTTTATTTGAAAAGTATAGTTAGCAGAAATATTGGTTTGAAAAAAATTAGGCAATCGATCAGAATTAGGAGAATTGTAAACAATTTTATTATCTTGAATGGTATTATTTAAAGGATTGGTAGTTGGTTTCCCTGTAAACCATCGGCTACCCAAAGCAATATTTAAAAGGTTTAAATTATAAACTAATCCACAGCTTATATTATGTTGAATGTCAAAATTTGAAGGAAATTTTTTGGGTTCAAAAGAGTCAAAATCATAATTATTTTGGCAAATAGTATAGCTTATCCAGGAAGTTAAGTTTTGAATCTGTTTTTGGATTAATATTTCTGCTCCAATCGTGTTGTAATTACCTGTTATAGATTCGAATTCTAACTGATTTTGAAACCCTTGACTTTTAGAATTTATACCCTTAACTTTTTTATAAAAATGATCTGTAGATAGTAACCAATTGTTTTTTTTGTATGAAAAACCCAAAGAAATTTGGTTGCTTTTTATAATGGGAGTATTGTTTTGATCTGCTAAAATCCATCTTTTATTTTCTATTCCTAAAAAATCTTGCTGTAAATCTATAACTTGTGTAGTTGTTTGATGTTTTTTCTCAGCTAATAATTGAAATGAAAAAAAAGGGTTAATTTGATAATTGTAATGTAATCTAGGCTCAAATAGATATGTTCTTAATTCAGAAATATAATTATTTCGAATTCCTAAGTTAATTCCTGTTTTTTTATTTTTTGTGATGTAATCAATTTCAGTAATAAGGGCATGGCTATTTAGTACTTTTTTATTATTTCTAAAAAAAGATGGAGTGTTAACTTCATCAATATTACGAATACCTATTTCATTAAATTGATATCCGTTTTTAAAAATAAAGGAAGAGTCAATATGGTGTTTATTCTCTAGACGAATTCCAGTATCAAAAATACTATTCTTTTGAAAAAGTATTTGATTACTGTTTATAGATTCATTTGTAGAGTGAACATTATAATTAGATGCATAAAGCGTAAATTGAGAGGTGTTGTTTTTATTCCAATCTCTTTGAAATAAAAAACTTCCACCAAAAGATTCTTGATCTAAAGAACTATTTTTTTCAACAGTTGTGTCATTTTCAATTTTAGATTGATTAACATCTAATTGATTTGAAATGGTTAAGAGGTTGATTTGAATAGTGTTTTTATCATTAATTTTTTGATCCAATTGTAAAGATGTATCAAAAAAATAAAAAGCTACATCAGAATTAAAAGAGACATCCTGATTATCACTTATGGAAGTAACAATGGTGTTTTGAAAAATTCTTTTATAATAATCATTATAAGTTGGAGTCTCGAGAAAATTAGTGTAGGATCTTCGGGCGCTTATAGTTAATAAGCCATTTTTCCCAGTTTTGATTTTTTTGTTAAAATCGAAATTAATTAAATTGAGACCAAATGAATCATAATTAGTGAAGTTATTTTCTGTGGAAATTGCTATAGTACTTGAAACACTTTCGCCATAAAATGCAGAAGTTCCATTTTTGATAATCTTAATTTTATTAGGTAAATTAGGATTTAAAACTGAAATTAAACCGAAGAAATGCCCTGTTTGAAACAGGCGAATGCCATTCCATAAAAATAAATTCTGATCGTGTGAGCCACCTCTTACATTTGTGTTTGAAATAGTTTGATCGGCACTATTAATACCTGTTAATTGTTGCATGGTTTGAAAGACATCTGGCTCTGTCAATCCAGGTAAAATAGAAAATTTTTGTGATTGAATTTCAAAGCTTCCATCTCTTTTTTTACTTATTCCTTTTGTAAGATATACGGGTGTGATAACTTCTTTTAATTGACTAGATTGAGGTTCTAAAAACCATTCAATACAATGATTGGGTTTGATTTTTTTATAATCTAGGAATTTTTTATAATAACTAAGATGGTTTACTTCTATTGGATTATTAGATTTAAAAACGATTTCAAAGTAACCATTGTCATCTGAAATAGAGAAAATATTAGTGTTCTGAAAGTGCACAGTTGCATTTGTAATTTTGTCTTTTGTTTCAGAATCAAATAAATAACCACAAATTTTAGTATTGGGATTGGAACTGATTGAAATATAATTTTTTGTAATAAAATGAAAATTTAAATTGGATAGACTTGCTAAGTAATTTAATTTGTCATTTAAATCTAATTTTTTTGAAGGAGGAATGTATTTAAATAATGCAATATCTTCTTCTAAATAATTAAAAGTAACGGTTTCTTCTTTTTCTATTTCTTGTAAGATTGTTTTTAATTCAATAGTATTGCCCTTATCCTGAGCAAAACTATTCAGTATAAGGGCAATGCATGTAAAGTATGAAATAAACAGATTAAATTTCATTCATTGTTTTTCAATTCATATTGAAAATTAGAATTTTTTATCAGTTTTAATCTATAGGTTGAGGCGATAATTTCTAAAGCAATTTTTACATTGTTATTGGGTATTTTTCCAGTAAATAATTGGTTAGTGGTTTTTAAATTATGGTTTATTGTAATGTTGTATTGACGTTCTATTTCTTCAATGATATTTTTAAATTGTTCTTGTTCAAAGAATAATTCTGTTTCCAACCAACTCGGCATACTTTCTAAAGTTTTTTTGTTAAAAATCATATCTGATTTTTCAAAAGAAACTTTTTCTCCTTGCTTTAATATAAGCGTTTTATTGTTTTTTGAAACTTTGACTTTTCCTTCAAAACAAATAACATCAAAACGATTGTTCCTCGCTTTAACATTAAATTGAGTTCCTAAAACGGTCACTTTTCCTAAATCGGTAATGACCTCAAATTTTTTTCCTTTGGCTACTTTAAAATAGGCTTCTCCATTAAGATGTAGGCTTCTGTTTTTAGACCAATTTTCTTTTTTATATTTTATTTCCGATTCAGAATTTAGTGTGATTTCTGAGTTGTCAGGCAATAAAAAAGCGGATTTGTCCCCTTTTTCGGCAAATTCAATAGTATTGTTGTTTTCTTGATAAAACATGAAAATACCTAAAGAAATAAGTATTAAAGCTACAATTCTAAAGAACCAATTTTGACCTATTTGAATGATTTTTGAAGAATCATTTTTTATGAATTTTATCTTATCTAATAATTTATCTTCATCAAAATCTTTAGTTTGTAATTGAGACGAAAATTCTTTAATAGAATGATATATAGCAAAATCTTGACTTTGTTTAAAATCATCTAACTCTTTTGAAGATAAATCATCCTCAAGCCATTTCGCAAGTATGTATTTTTCTTCCATTTTTAGTTTTTATTTAATTAGTAAACAATTAAATAGCGTTTTACCCTACTTGAAATTTACTATTTCTTTTTTTATTTGAATTAAAGCTAAATGAATTCTTTTTTCCACTGCTTTAACACTTATATTTAATTCTTCTGCAATTTCAGCATATTTTTTTCCATCAATGCGATGCATTAAAAAAGCAATACGCTGTGTTTCGTTTATAGTATTAATGGCTTTTATTAATTTTTTTTTAAATTCTTCTTGCTCATATAAAAATTCAGGATTTTCATTATGTCTTTCATCATTTACATTGTTTTTTGTGTATTCTAAAACCACTTTTTGATGAGAAACTACATTTAAGCTAGCGTTGTTAGCCACTCTATAAATATATGACTTTCCTTTTTCAATGGGTATATTTTTACAATTCTGCCAAAGCTTGGTAAAAGCTTCTTGAACTATATCTTCCGCTAATTCTTCATTGCCAAATTTATATAATATATAATTTCGTAATGGTTTTACATTTTTTTTAAAAAAAGCAGTAAAAATTTTCTCCTCACAAATATTATTTTTCTCTTCCATTAAAAAAATATATAAAAACAGGTAGGGTAAAAGTTAATAGAACTGTTTTATATAAAACAAATGTAAAAAAATAAACTTAATAATTTAAATTTTTCTGAAATGGGAATGCCGTTGAATAAAAAATCGTTTGAAGAAAAAAGAGTAAATTATGTAATTATACAATCTTTAATTTGGTGTTTAATTGTATTAGTTGCTTATAATTTGTTTTTATATAATTAAAATATTATTATGCGTAAATTAATAAAAGTAGGATTTATAGGTGTTCTTTTTGTTTTGATCTTTGCTTGTCAAAAAGAAGAAAACGAAATTGTGCAAGATGAGACTAGTCTTTCGGCTAAAGCTCCTTTGTTTCGATTAATGTCTAGAGTGGCTCAAAATCCTACTTCACATGATAATGTTTTAGATAACTCAAATTGTTTTACAGTGCAATTACCTGTAGAAGTAATTGTGAATGGACAACAAATTACTGTTTTGAATGCTGCAGGTTATCAGTTGGTTGATGATGCAATTAATGCTAATTCAAATGATGATGATATTGTAAATTTCGTTTTTCCAATAACCATTCAGTTTCAAAATTTTGAAAGCTTAATAATTTCAAATGAAAATGATTTACATGATGTTTTGGAAGATTGTGAGGAAGAGGAAGATCATGATTCTCATGAAATTGATTGTGTCTCATTTGCATATCCAATAATTTTTACTACTTACGATAGTATTAATCAAATAACAGGAAATATTACAATACATTCTAATCAACAGATGTATAATTTTCTACACGATGTGGATGAACAATTATTACTTTCAATAGTTTATCCAGTTTCAATTGTTAACAATGCAAATCAAAATACGGTTGTGAACTCAAACGAAGAACTTGAAAGTTTTTTGGAAGATGCATTAGAAGATTGTGGAAGTAATCAAAATAGTGGAATTACTCTTGAAAGTGTTATAACAGATGGATCATGGAAAGTCGCTTATTTTTTTAAGAATAACCAAAACCAAACATCCGATTTTAACGGTTATAATATTGTTTTTCTTTATAACGAAGATATTGAAGTTACAGGAAATAACAGTACTATAAATGGAGAATGGAAAATTAATTCTAATTCGAGCGAAAGAAAATTAGAGATAGATTTAGATGGTAACGAGTTGGAACGATTGGAAGAAAAGTGGAAAGTAGTGGAATATTCTACTACACTTGTAAAATTACGTTTGGTAGGTCAAGGAAATGGCGGAAATAATTATTTGTATCTAGAAAAAAATTAAACAAACAATTAAAAGCTATAAACATGAAAAGAATTAAAATTTTGCCATTATTGTTGCTCATTTTTATATTAAATGTAGCTTCAACATGTAGTAATGATGATGATGTATCTTCATCAAATCAAGACCCTACTCCAGTTATAAATGCGGCTAGTCAAGGAACATGGAGGATTACATTATATGAAGATTCTGGAAATAATGAAACTGCAAATTTTGCAGGCTATAATTTCACATTCGCAGCATCTAATGTTTTAACAGCTTCTAATGGAGTAAATACTTACACAGGAACTTGGTCTGTTACCAATACGGATGTAAATGATGATAGTTCTAGTAATGATTTAGATTTTAATATAGCATTCCTTTCACCTGAAATGTTTTCAAATGAATTAACAGATGATTGGGATATACAATCCTATTCATCTACTAAAATTGAATTAGTAGATGTAAGCGGTGGAAATGGTGGTACAGACTTTTTAACGTTTGAGAAGAATTAAAATTTGGTTTTTTATTTGTTGTCCCCAATTCTATTCAAACCAGTCTTTTTATAAGACTGGTTTTTTTATTTAAACAAGTTTTCTACTCACTTTGAAACTTTTACAGTTTGTCTTATATTTGCCACTTATTAAAATCAAATACTATTATGTTTAATAATTTAACTGATAAATTAGATAAGGCTTTTCATATATTAAAAGGACATGGTAAAATTACCGATGTAAATGTTGCGGATACTTTAAAAGAAGTTAGAAGAGCACTTTTAGATGCAGACGTTAATTTTAAAATAGCTAAAGATTTTACTGCAAAAGTAAAAGAAAAGGCAATAGGCGAGAATGTATTAACTACTTTGCAACCAGGGCAATTATTGGTTAAGATTGTTAAGGATGAGTTAACCGAATTGATGGGAGGCGATGCTGCAGGAGTTAATCTATCTGGTAATCCTACAGTAATTTTAATGTCAGGCTTACAAGGATCTGGTAAAACTACATTTTCTGGAAAGTTAGCTAATTTTTTAAAATCTAAAAAAGGCAAAAAACCGTTATTAGTTGCTTGTGATATTTATAGACCAGCAGCAATTAATCAATTGCATGTTGTTGGACAACAAATAGGAGTTGAGGTATATTCTGAACCAGAAAATAAAAACCCAGTTGAGATTGCTCAAAATGCGATCAAACACGCTAAATCTAATGGTTTTAATGTGGTTATTGTCGATACCGCGGGTCGTTTAGCTGTTGATGAAGAAATGATGACAGAGATAGCTAATGTACATAAAGCGATTCAGCCACAAGAAACCTTATTCGTAGTTGACTCCATGACAGGTCAAGATGCGGTGAATACAGCAAAAGCATTTAATGATAGATTGAATTTTGATGGTGTTGTTCTTACCAAATTAGATGGAGATACAAGAGGAGGAGCTGCAATTTCAATTAAATCTGTTGTAGATAAACCTATAAAATTCATTGGTACAGGGGAGAAAATGGATGCGATTGATGTTTTCTATCCTTCTCGTATGGCTGATAGAATTTTAGGAATGGGAGATGTTGTCTCTTTAGTCGAAAGAGCGCAAGAACAATATGATGAAGAAGAGGCAAGAAAATTACAAAAGAAAATTGCTAAAAATGAGTTTGGATTCGATGATTTCCTTTCACAAATTCAGCAAATTAAAAAAATGGGTAGTATGAAAGATCTTGTAGGTATGATTCCAGGTGCTGGGAAAGCCTTAAAAGATGTAGAGATTGAAGATGATGCATTTAAACATATTGAAGCGATTATTCAATCGATGACTCCAATAGAGAGAAGTAAGCCTTCAATTATAGATGTTAAGCGTAAAAATAGAATTGCTAAAGGTTCTGGACGAAAAATTGAAGAAGTAAATCAATTGATGAAGCAGTTTGACCAGATGAGTAAGATGATGAAGATGATGCAAGGTGGTGGAGGAAAGAATCTAATGAAGATGATGGGAGGAATGAAAGGAATGAGATAATATAAAGACGTGAATTTTCGCGTCTTCTTTTTTTGTATAAAATAACTACTAACAACAACAAAATGAATTTATTAGATGGTAAGAAGATTTCTGATGATATCAAAAATGAGATAGCAGCAGAAGTTTTGAAAATGAAAGAAAATGGCGAGAAGGTTCCTCATTTGGCAGCAATAATTGTAGGTAATGATGGAGCAAGTTTAACCTATGTAGGCAGTAAAGTAAAAGCATGTGAAAGGGTAGGTTTTGAGTCTACATTAGTTAAAATGCCGAGTACAACATCTGAAACTGAACTTTTAAAGAAGATTAAGGAACTTAATGAGAATGATGCTATAGATGGTTTTATTGTTCAGTTACCTTTGCCAAAGCAAATAGATACACAAAAAATTATTTTAGCTATTGACCCAAGTAAAGATGTAGATGGTTTTCATCCTGAAAATTTTGGTAAAATGGCTTTAGATATGACTACTTTTATACCAGCTACTCCTTTTGGGATTTTGGAATTATTAGAAAGATATAATGTTGAGACGAAAGGTAAGCATACGGTTGTAATTGGGAGAAGTCATATTGTAGGAAGACCTATGAGTATTTTGATGGGACGAAAAGGCTTTCCTGGAAATTCAACTGTAACACTAACTCACAGTCATACAAAAAATATTAATCAAATTACGAGTCAAGCGGATATTATTATTACAGCATTAGGAGTTCCTAATTATTTAAAAGCAGAAATGATTAAAGATGATGCGGTTATTATCGACGTGGGTATTACTCGAGTAATTGATGAAAATTCTGAGAAAGGTTATAAAATTACAGGAGATGTAGATTTTGAAAATGTTTCTAAAAAGGCTTCTTATATAACACCTGTGCCAGGTGGTGTGGGTCCAATGACCATTGCAATGTTGTTAAAGAATACCTTGTTAGCTAGAGAACAAAAAAGAAACAGATAGTTTATCTCATCACAATTAAATATAAAATATTAATGATCTTTAGAAAACTTTTGAAACAAGTTGTATTTTATTATAAAACAAAAGTTGCTTTTTTAAAGCAACTTTTTTTATTTTTTTATTTTTTGATATTTATTGTTAAATGCGTATAAAGCAAATAATATTCCTGCGATACTTAGCCATATTAATTGTGAATTTATTGGAGCAGCAGGAGGATCGTCATCAGCAGGCGGATCAACTTGAGCAAAACCTACAAAGCTATACAATGACATAAGTATAGTCAAGTAAATAGATAGTAATTTTGAGTTCATTTTATGATAGGTTAAAGTTAGCAGATAAATTGATTTTCATCAATATACAATTATATGAAAAAATTATGTAATACGAAAATCTGAAGTAAAAAATAACTCAACTGTTGGATATTTTTGTTTAGTCATTTGGATTGAAAATTCGCTATCGGCTAAAAATACAAGTTGCCCGTATTTATCATGGCCTAAAAATTTCTGTTTAACACGTCTAAATTCTTGAAACTCTTCATTTTTTGGATCCTTTGGCTTTACCCAACAAGCCTTGTAGGCAGGAAAATTTTCATAAATGCATTTTGCACCATATTCATGTTCTAAACGGTATTGAATTACTTCATATTGTAAAGCTCCAACTGTACCAATTATTTTTCTTCCATTCATTTCTAATGTAAATAATTGGGCTACACCTTCGTCCATTAATTGGTCAATACCTTTTTCTAATTGTTTAGCTTTTAAAGGGTCAGCATTATTTATGTATCTAAAATGTTCTGGTGAAAAACTTGGAATACCTTTAAAATTCATTTTTTCACCTTCGGTTAATGTGTCACCAATTTTAAAATTTCCTGTATCATGAAGTCCTACTATATCACCTGCATATGAAATGTCAACAATTTCTTTTTTTTCTGCAAAGAAAGCATTCGGACTAGAGAATTTTACGTTTTTACCATGTCTCACATGTAAATAAGGTTTGTTTTTTTCAAAAGTTCCAGATACAATTTTAACGAAGGCTAATCGATCTCTGTGTTTAGGATCCATATTGGCATGAATTTTAAATACAAAACCACTAAATTTTTCTTCATCTGGCTCTACCAATCGAGTATCCGATTCTTTTGCTCGTGGAGTAGGTGCAATTTCAATAAAACAATCTAATAACTCACGTACTCCAAAATTATTTAAAGCAGAACCAAAGAAAACGGGTTGTAATTCTCCGTCTAAATATTCTGATTCATTAAAATCGGGATATACTTCGCTAATTAATTCTAATTCTTCACGTAATTTTTTTGCTGGTTTTTCACCTATAATTTTTTCTAATTCTTTACTTTCAATATCAGAAAAAGCAATGGTTTCTTCAATGTTTTTTCTGCTATCTCCTTCAAATAAATTAATGTTTTTTTCCCAAATATTGTAAATACCTTGGAAATCATAACCCATTCCAATTGGATAACTTAAAGGAGTAACTCTCAATTTTAATTTCTGTTCTACTTCATCCATTAAATCAAAAGCATCTTTACCTTCACGGTCTAATTTGTTGATAAAGACAATCATTGGAATATTTCGCATTCTACAAACTTCAACTAATTTTTCAGTTTGTTCCTCAACACCTTTTGCAACATCAATTACTACAATTACACTGTCAACAGCAGTCAAAGTTCTAAAGGTATCTTCAGCAAAATCTTTATGACCAGGAGTGTCTAAGATGTTGATTTTTTTATCTTTGTAATTAAAAGCAAGAACAGAAGTAGCTACAGAAATTCCTCTTTGGCGTTCAATTTCCATAAAATCGGATGTAGCTCCCTTTTTTATTTTATTGCTTTTAACAGCTCCTGCTTCTTGTATAGCTCCACCAAATAAAAGTAATTTTTCGGTTAATGTTGTTTTACCAGCATCAGGATGTGATATAATGCCAAAAGTTCTTCTTTTCTTTATCTCTTCTTTAAAGCTCATTACAATTTTTTTTGCAAATATATAATCTTTTGTAAAACCAATATTTTTTTTTTATCGTATATAATAAGTGTAATAGATATACAATATATCTATAGGTTAAGTTTGTTCACCGATATTTCTTGTTTTTTTGTCGAAATTAATTTAAAATGATAAATTTATTATGTAGCTTTATTATAGAGGCTTAAGTAAATGTTAATAATCTTTTATTTGTTAAATAAATTATAATTTGTTACTTTGTAATAGTTTTAAATTTTTTAAAATATTTTAGATTTAAATGTAAGAATTATGATTTCTAAATATTTCTAAAATAATTAAAAAAATAAATTTTATCAGTAAGTTTAAACTAAGTCTAATAATAGTATTTATCTAAATGCAGTAATATGATTAAAAAATTATTCAGTCTAAATTATTTAATTTTTTTCCTTTTTTTAGTTGTTAATCTTTTCTTTGCTCAAGAGAAAAATAACTTAAAGATTTATGAAGAGGAAAATTTTTATCAAGAATCTTTATCAAAAGAGTTCGTTTCTAAAAATAAAATAGTAAATAAGACTATTTTAAACAGTAATAAAAAAAACGCATTATCTTCTTCTAAAACTGTATCAAGTATTGATTTAAATGGCCCTATGCCTGGTGTAAATCATGAAGTAATGGTCAATGCAGCGGGTACAATTTATCCTCCATGTACATACAATACAGAAATTATTACATCTACAGGGACTGCAACAACTGCAAGGATAACGTTTTCAACTAATACTAGTGGGACTCCAACGGGTGTGCCCAATACTGCAAACGAGTTTTTTTTTATTTACAATACTACAGGTACGAATTTAGGTAACTATCAAATTAGTACAACATCGGCTACTACATATGATATTGTTGTGGGAACAAATACTTTTAGAATTTCTCATGCTACAGCCTATATTTTTGATATCACCGAAGTTTTTGGACAACCTATGCTTG
Source organism: Flavobacterium sp. 9AF (assembly GCF_902506265.1). Classification (GTDB taxonomy): domain Bacteria; phylum Bacteroidota; class Bacteroidia; order Flavobacteriales; family Flavobacteriaceae; genus Flavobacterium. The sequence goes on from NZ_LR733556.1 coordinate 2,438,046, forward strand.
TCGATAATTTAGAAACATTATTGAGGTTTCAATATTATAGACATACAAATCCTGCTATAGGAGATACTCGTCGTTATGCAGTTGTAAGTGTAACTGATCCAAATAATACACTGTCTGCTTATACTAGTTTAACGACAGGTAGTGATCCAATAGCGGTAGATGACACAAATTCTGTTGTCGCTAATTCAGCTATAGCAGTAACAGGAAACTTGGTTACAAATGATACAGATGCAACATCAGGAGATACAAAAACTATTTCTGAAGTTCATGGTTATACATCATTTGTTGGAACAGCTTATAATACCACATACGGGACTATTACTGTTCAAAGTAACGGAGCTTATTCTTATACTGTAAATGTAAATAATCCAACTGTAAGAGGGTTAAAGAATGGTGTAAATATTACGGATATAATTGCTTATAAAGTTAGAGACAATGTAGGTAATTTTGACTATGGATATTTAACAGTTACAATAAATGGTGTAACGGAACCACCGATAGCTACTGATAATACGAATTCAGTAACAGTGGGAACAAATACTACCGCTACTGGTAATGTGGTTACAGATGACAGTGGGTTAGGTTTAGATAGATTGGATAGAAATTCATCTTTATTTGTTTGGGAAAGTCAATATACAAATGGTGCAGCAATAAACGGGACTAACCGTTCATTAGGTGGCGTTACATTATCTTTTGTCCAAAATACGCCAGCTGGGGTAGGTGGTGCTGGAAACCAAACAATTGACTTTACAACTAATGGTGGGCATTCTGGTTATTTATTATTTGTTTCTGACCCAGCGGTAAATCCTGCAGGAGATAATCAATTAACAATTAATTTTAGTAAGCCTATCACAAATCTTGCGTTTGCAATTTCTGATATTGATTTTTCTCAAGGAAACTCTTGGGAAGATCAGATGAGAGTGGTAGGTAGTTTATCAGGAACAACTGTAAATTACAATAAACAAGTTGCTGGATCGATTGTTCAAGTAGGTAATGATACATTTTACGGAACAGGAAGTGTCCCTCCTAATGACGCTCATGGAAATGTAACGATTTCATTTAATAGTCCAATTGATAAATTAGAATTTTATTATAATTATGGTCCATATGCTACTGCAGCTGACCCTGGTGGACAAATTGCAGGAGTTACCGATTTATTGTGGCAAGATGATGAGGCCTCAGGGGTTTTAGAAGTTAATGGGTCAACATCTAATGTAGGCATAGCAGTAGCGGGTACTTATGGAACTTTTATTATTTATGCTAATGGTAATTACACTTACACATTAAATTCAAGCAATCCAGCCGTATTAGCTTTAACATCTGGACAAACTTTAACGGATTCTATTCCATATACCATCAGCGATAATATACCTGGATCAGGAAATACTGCTACTGCCAATTTAATAATTACTATTGGCTGTACACCACCTGCAATTCCTACTATATCAACTTCTTCGGCAACATGTTCTACTGCAGGAACAGCTACAGTAACAAATTATGATAATTCGGTTACATATTCTTTTTCTCCTTCTGGGCCAAATGTTGGAGTTGGAGGGGGTATAAATAATTTAACAGCTGGTACTTTATACACTGTCTCTGCTACTGTTGGTGGTGGAGGGTGTACGTCTAATCCTTCTAATTCATTTAGTATTAGTGCTTCGCTTACACCTTCAGCACCTGTTGTAGGGGCTATTACTCAACCTACATGTTCGGTAGCTACAGGAAGTGTTGCATTAAGCGGGTTGCCATCTTCAGGTACTTGGACAGTTACAGCAAATCCAGGAGGTTCTACTATAACAGGAACGGGAACAAGTGCTAATTTTACAGGTTTATCAGCTGGAACAACATATAGTTTTACAGTCACAAATTCAGATGGATGTATTTCTACAGCTTCAACAAATGCGATTATAAATCCACAACCAGTTACACCTTCAGCACCTGTTGTAGGGGCTATTACTCAACCTACATGTTCGGTAGCTACAGGAAGTGTTGCATTAAGCGGGTTGCCATCTTCAGGTACTTGGACAGTTACAGCAAATCCAGGAGGTTCTACT
>NZ_LR733556.1:2440195-2464471 GCF_902506265.1 Flavobacterium sp. 9AF
AAGTAAATCCTATGAAATTCTAACTTCTGACTTCTAATTTCTATATTAAAATATCACTTTCCAAATCGGATTTTTCAATTGCAATTTCGTATCCTAATTTTTTTACCATCTGTTCTACTAAATTTTTATACCAATTCTCACTTTTTGGATGAATGTAAATTTTTTCAATGAGTTGATTAATTACCACATCAATTTTTAGTCCTTCTTTAATTGAAATATTGGTATGACTTACATCCGAAATTACTCTGATTTCTCTTTCATATTGAAAACTTTTTCTCTTAAATAAAAAAGGAAAAAAGGTGTCTTCAAACGGAATATATTCTTTCTTGTAATCAATATAATTCACTTCGCCAATATATTGCTCAAAATGTTTTTCAATCTCTAAGGCCTTTTTTAGTCTTCCAATAGTAGATTGAATGGCTAAACCTTCATTGTTTTTTGTAAAAATTTGCCACATTGCAAAAGATTCATATTCATTAGCATGCCAACTACTTATCACTACTTTTTCACGATGTGATTTGTAGTAATCTAAAAACCTCGGATTATTTGCAGCAATTTTTTTTATTTCTTCAAATGTAGGTTCGGAAAATGTACCTTCATATTGATCTTCAAATCTATCCGATCGAGACATAAATAGTTGTTGCGATAGAAGCATGGCTAAAAACTTGGATAAATCCAAATATTTCCAAATGATTATATTGTCATTTGCAGTTAACTTAATATCGGAAGTACTGACATACATATATCAAAAAGAATTACTCTCAAATGTACTAATTTTTGATAAAAAAACTTTTTAAATTTATATTATGTTTATTATTAGTGTTTTAAATAATGAATTACTCAAAAGATTGTAAAGTAACAAGATTTGCATAAGTACCTTTTTTAGCTAATAATTCTGTATGAGTTCCTTGCTCTACAATTTTTCCTTTTTGCATAACAACAATGATATCTGCTTTTTGAATTGTCGATAATCTATGTGCTATCACAATTGAAGTTCTATTTTGCATCATGTTTTCTAAAGCATCTTGAACAATTTTTTCACTCTCTGTATCTAGTGCAGAAGTGGCTTCGTCTAAGATCATAATTGGAGGATTTTTCAAGACTGCTCTTGCTATAGAAAGTCTTTGTTTTTGACCACCAGATAATTTTCCACCCGCATCACCTATATTTGTTTCAATGCCATTAGGCAAATCTTTTACAAACTCATAAGCATTGGCAATTTTTAAAGCATTAATGATTTCTTCATCTGATGCATCTGGTTTGCCTATTAGAATATTGTTCTTGATGGAATCATTAAATAAAATAGAATCTTGGGTAACTAACCCAATCAAATGTCTTAATGCTGGCAAATCCCAATCTTTTAATGACACGCCATCAATTTCAATTTTTCCATCTTGAATGTCGTAAAAACGGGTTAGAAGATTAGCAATTGTACTTTTTCCACTTCCCGATTGTCCTACTAAAGCCACCATTTTACCTTTTGGAATATCTAAGGTAAAGTTATTTAAAACAGGTTCGTTTTGATAAGCAAAGTTTACATTTGAAAGCGAAATTTTATCTTGAAAATCATTTTTAGAAAAGGCATTTTCTTTAGATGTTATTGTGTTTTCTTGTTCCAAAATTTCCAATACCCTATCTGCAGCAGCCATAGCCGATTTTAATGTATAGTTAGCTTTTGAAATCGCTTTTGCAGGAGTTAATATACCATATGCTAATCCCATATAAGCAATAAAATCAGATCCTTTTAGTGTATGATCCATTAGAACCATCTTTCCTCCAAACCAAAGTAAAGTGGCTATAACAACAATACCTAAAAATTCACTTAGTGGAGAAGCAATATTATTTCTGTTTAATAAACTATTTGAAAAACGATATAGCTTATTTGCCGATTCAGTAAATTTATTTTTAAAATTATTTTCAGAATTGTAACTTTTAATAATTCGTAAACCCGATAGTGTTTCATCTAAAATAGAAAGGAAAACACCCGACTCTTGTTGTACTTTACTTGATTTTCTCTTCAAACTTTTACCTAAACTAGAAATTAGTGCTCCAGAAAGAGGTATGAATATAAGAACAAAAATGGTAAGTTTTGTACTCATGTAAAACATGGCACCTAAGGTAAAAAGTATAGTTAGTGGTTCTTTAAAAATAATTTCTAGAATAGATAAAAAAGAAAATTGCACTTCTCCTACATCGTTTGTTAATCGAACCATAACATCACCTCTGCGTTTTTCCGAATAGAAACCTAAAGGCAAATGAATCACTTTTTTATATAATGCAATACGCAAATCTCTTAAAGTTCCATTTCTTAAAAAGGTGACATTATAAATTGCTAAGTAATTAAATAAATTTTTTAAAAGAAAAGTTGAAATAACTAATCCAATCATTAAAAGAAGTGCATTTTCAGGATTATCTTCTTTTACAATTGTTATGGTATAATCTAGATATTCTTTAAGATATTTGCCTATCTTAGTAATAGAAGTAAATGTAGGTTTTGTATCTATTTTTTCTGTCGTGCCAAACATTACATCTAGCATAGGAATTAGCATGACAAAAGACAACGCGTTAAAAAACGCATATAAAATATTAAAGAAGATATTTAAATAAGCAAATCTTTTATAAGGAAGAGCATATTTTAAAATTTTAAAAAATGTACTTTTTTTCATTTAATTTAATTGCATTTCAGCAATAATATTTTTAATTTTTTGATCTAAAAATTCTTCTGTTTTTTGATACATTTCCAAAGATTCTAAAGGACTATTTACACTAAAATAGAATTTGATTTTAGGTTCTGTGCCACTTGGTCTTGCACAAATTTTTGTTCCGTCTTCTAAATAATAAATTAATACATTCGATTTTGGAATCTTAATCTCATAAGTTTCATTACTCATTAAGTCTAATGCTTTTGAACTTTGGTAATCTTCAATACAAACCACACGTTGTCCATTAATTTCTCTCAATGGATTTTCACGTAAATCGATCATCATTTGTTTGATTTCATTAGCACCTTCAATTCCTTTTTTAGTTATAGAAATTAAGTATTCTTTATAAAAGCCATAATCTAATGACAAATTAATTAATTCTTTAAACAAAGAACTACCCGCAGCTTTAGCTTGTGCAGCAATTTCACAAACTAATAAAATGGCAGCAACAGCATCTTTATCTCTTACTGCATCACCTACCATGTATCCAAAACTTTCTTCACCACCACCTATAAATTTTTGATTCGGAAAATCTTTGATAAACTTTGCAATCCATTTAAAACCAGTTAAGCCTACTTTACATTCAATGCCATATTCTGAAGCTAATTCTAACATCATAGGAGTAGATACAATAGTCGAGCCAATGAACTCATTTCCTGTAATCTTGTCAGCTCTTTTCCATTGTTCTAACAAAAAGGCAGTCATGATAACCATTGTTTGATTGCCATTTAATAACTTCATGTTGCCGTTTAAATCACGTACCGCAACTCCTAATCGGTCACTATCTGGATCAGTTCCTACTACGATGTCAGCATTTATTTTATCTGCTAAAGTCAAAGCCATGGTTAAAGCCTCTGGTTCTTCAGGGTTTGGGGATTTAACCGTTGGGAAATTACCATCAGGAACAGCTTGTTCTTCAACAATATTTATATCCTTATAACCCGCTTTTTCTAATACATTAGGAATCGCTTTAATAGAAGTACCATGTAAAGAAGTGTAAACAATTTTTAGTTGGTCTTTAGCTTCTTGAGGTGTAGAAAAGCTAGCATTTTCAATTGTAGATTGACAAAAGGCCTCGTCAATTTCTTGATCGATATATTCAATTAATGATGCATTTGCATCAAATAAAATGTCGCTATATTGAAGATTTTCTATAATATCAATAATTTCACCATCTTGAGGTGGCACTAATTGACCACCATCTTGCCAATATACTTTATAACCATTGTATTCAGGTGGATTATGAGAAGCCGTTAATACAATACCTGCGTGACATTTTAGATAGCGTACTGCAAAAGACAATTCTGGTGTAGGTCTCAAATCTGAAAATAAATAGACTTTTATTCCATTGGCAGAAAAAACATCAGCCACCACTTTTGCTAAAGTATTACTGTTATGACGACAATCATAAGCAATAGCTACTTTAAGTTCTTCACCCGCAAATACTTTTTTAAGATAATTACTTAACCCTTGTGTGTTTTTTCCTAAAGTATATTTATTAATTCTATTAGTGCCTACACCCATTACACCACGCATACCACCTGTACCAAACTCTAAATTTTTATAAAAAGAATCTTCCAAATCTTTGGGAGCACTTGTCATCATTTTTTCAATTTCTTCTTTTGTTTTGGAATCAAATGTAGGTGTTAACCATTCATTTACTTTTTCTAAAATTTGTTTGTCGATGTGCATAATATATATTTTTTGTAGCTTTTTCCTGCTATTCGCTATATCTTTTATTTTTACTTCGACAAGCTCCGTTAAAAATAAAAGGATGCCGCTGCTATCAGGGCTATTACGTTATTATTTTTGAAATTTTATATCGTTCTTCGTTACTTTTTGTTCGTAAAATAATTTCACCTAAAAATCCAGCTAAAAACAATTGAGTTCCTATAATCATGGTAGCTAGAGCAATGTAAAACCAAGGATTATTGGTTACTAAAATAGTTGGTTCATGATGATATAGTTTCCATAATTTCATAAAACCAATACTTCCTGCTGCAACAAAACCTATTAGAAACATTACTACACCTAATGCACCAAATAGATGCATGGGACGTTTTCCAAATTTAGATAAAAACCAAATAGTAATCAAGTCTAAAAAACCATTAATAAAGCGGCTCATACCAAATTTTGAACTACCGTATTTTCGGGCTTGATGAATTACTACTTTTTCACCAATTTTTGAATATCCTGCATTTTTAGCTAATACAGGAATGTAACGATGCATTTCTCCAGAAACCTCAATGTTTTTAATCACTTCGTTTTTGTAAGCTTTTAAGCCGCAATTAAAATCATTCAATCTTACTCCTGATGTTTTTCGAGCAGCCCAATTGAATAATTTGGAAGGAATGTTTTTAAACAGTACCGAATCGTATCTTTTCTTCTTCCACCCAGAAATCAAATCAAATCCCTCTTTATGAATCAGATTGTATAGTTCTGGAATTTCATCTGGACTATCTTGTAAATCGGCATCCATAGTAATAATAACATCACCTTGAGCTTTAGCAAAACCAGCATGTAAAGCCTGGCTTTTACCATAATTTTTAAGAAAGCGAATACCTTTTACATTAGAATTTTGTTCTGAAAGTTGTTCAATAGTGCTCCATGAAGCATCTGTGCTTCCATCGTCTATAAACAGTATTTCATAAGAAAAGTTATGACTTGTCATAACTTTTACAATCCAATTATGTAATTCGGGTAACGATTCTTGCTCGTTTAATAAAGGAATAACTATGGATATATTCATATTTTAGATTTGTTCTTTTGGTTTTCTTTTAAATATAGCAGCTAAAATTAATCCAAAAATTGTTGAACCCAATAAACTCCAAATTATACCTTTAAGTTGTTCTGTAATTCCAAATTGGTTATAATTTTCTAGTTTTTCAACAGTTTCTTTGATTGATTCTGTAGGTGCTCCAAATTTTTTCATCATTGTTACTGTGTTTTCAATATTTAATTCTTTTACTTGCTGAGCAACTTCAGTGTCAATAAAATTAAAGAAAAGAATATTAAAAAGTAAGCCTATAAATATACCTATCAAAGCGGAAATTAAATAGGTTACAAATCCATCTTTAAAAGATAAAACATCATTTAGTTGTTTTCTTGTATTAATTAGTAAAAAACATCCGATTATAAAGTAAATAAGTAATAAAGATAAGCCATACCACCATTTTACAAGTAGACCTAAATTGGTCACATAAGGTATTATAATCGATAAAATTCCAATTATTCCTGAAATAATACCATATTTAATAGCGTTTTTTTTAATAATTTCGTTCATGGTTTAGTCGTTTTAATAGTTTACAAATATAGAAATAATAAAGTTTTTGTTTATTAGTGTAAAAAAATAAAAAAAAGTTACACCAATGCTTGTGAATTAAAAATTTAGTGTAAATTTGCACTCTCAAAATAAAAGATTATAAACGAAAAGGTTATAAAATGTTTACACCTTTTTTAATAAAAATAAAGAAGCCGCGGAACAATTTATAATCATTAATAAAAAAAGATTTATCAAGATGAAAAAAGGAATTCACCCAGAAAATTACAGATTAGTAGCTTTCAAAGATATGTCAAATGAGGATGTATTTATTACTAAATCTACAGTAGAAACTAGAGAAACAATTGAGCATGAAGGAGTAGAGTATCCAGTATTTAAAATGGAGATTTCTAGAACTTCTCATCCTTTTTACACAGGTAAATCGAAACTTATTGATACTGCAGGACGTATTGATAAATTCAAAAGCAAATATGCTAAATTCGATAAAAAATAATCGAAATGTAACTGAATATAAAAAACCTTCCTTTTCGGAAGGTTTTTTTATGAATATAATTTAAAACGTGTAACTTTGGCTTACATAAAAAACGTTTCAGTTTTCTTATGTTTTCAATCTTTAAACTAGTTAAAAATGAACTATATACTTTTTGATGGAACCGTTCGAAATGCTTTACTTCCATTTACTTTTACTAGACCCGTAGCGGATATTCGTGTAGGTATTTTAACCATTAGAGAAAAATGGGAAAAGTATTTAGGTTATACGACCACTACTTTAACCGAAGAATATTTAATGGAAAAATTTCCTATGGTAGAAATGGAAGCCAATATTATGATAAATGCTTCTTTTTTCCCCAATGAAATTGTGGTAGAAATGATTACCAACCTTGAACCCAAACAAGCTATTATTGCAGGTGAAGAGATTATTGCATTTTATTCTAATGATACTCAAGAAGAAGTAGATTTTGATGATTATGAATTGATTGATTATGATGAAGAAATCCTTCGAATAGAAAATACGTGGGATATTTTTTCAAAAAATGGTGAAGCTATACGTGAAGATTTTCAATTGGTAACAGAAGACAGACATTCACAACCTATTCCTAAAAGTGTAAATGTTATTGCTCCAGAAAATATTTTTATAGAAGAAGGGGCAAAATTAGAGTTTGTCACCCTAAATGCTTCTACAGGACCTATTTATATTGGTAAAAACACTGAAATTATGGAAGGTTCTGTAATTCGAGGGCCATTTGCTTTATGCGAAAATGCTCAGGTAAAAATGAGTGCCAAAATTTATGGAGCTACAACTGTTGGACCACATTGTAAAGTAGGAGGAGAGATCAATAATTCGGTTTTATTTGGGTATTCTAACAAAGGACACGACGGTTTTTTGGGTAATTCCGTTTTAGGTGAATGGTGTAATATTGGAGCAGATTCTAATACATCCAATTTGAAAAATAATTATGAAGAGGTGCGTATATGGAGTTATGAAACAGAAAGTTTTGCTAGAACTGGCTTGCAATTTTGTGGTTTAATGATGGGTGATCATAGTAAATGCGGCATTGATACCATGTTTAATACAGGAACAGTTGTAGGAGTTTCTGCTAATGTTTTTGGAAGTGGATTTCCGCGTAATTTTATACCTAGTTTTTCTTGGGGTGGTGCTTCTGGTTTTACAACATATTTAACTAAGAAAGCCTTTGAAACGGCTAAAATAGTTATGAATAGAAGGCAAATAGAATTTACTGAGCAAGAAGCAAAAATTTTGGAATATGTTTTTGAAACAACTAAAAAATATAGAAAGGAATAAAAAAAAATGGGAGATTTAATCTCCCATTTTTTTTTATAAAGAAGGTTGAAAAGCAAAGCTTAAATCGCCAGCATAATAGTCGGTCTCAAAAATTGTTGGATAGTTCTGTGCTGTACCAGATTTCCATCCGTAACCCGTAAATGTAATGTTTCCTGCGATTATAGGATAAGTTATGTCTGAATCATCAGCTTTGTGTCTTTTGTACCAATCATTACTGTTGTAAGTTATCATGTATTCCTTGTCTTTAATCAAAGCAAGAGGAGCTATTGTTTTTGATGCTTCAACATTAGCGGTTACTGTTGGTATTAATTCAGTTCTATAAATTATACCTTCAGCAACATCCCAAATTGTAACTCTTAAATTTGTACGTGCATCTGGAATTTTTATAAATATTTTATTTATAGTCCCATTAACTGTTGGCTTAAATCTCATTCCGAATTCATAGTCACCAGCATTTACAAAATTAGTAATAGTTGTAAAACCTGTTTCGTTGATGTATTTTTCAAGTGGGTTTTCTTCTGGAGCAACTACTGGTCCTGAATCTGAGTCATCACTACTGCAACTAATAAGTCCTGTAAAAAATAAGGCTACTAAAGTGCCTTTAATAATTAGATTTTTCATAATGTTTAATTAATTGATGTAAAAGTAGATAGATGTTTCTAATTCGAAATAAAATTTATACGAACGAACTTTTAAATAGACGAATGAACTAGTTGAGGTATAATTCCTCATGCATTATGAAATAAGTTTAGGGTAAATTAAAATAATAAGCTATTCCAAAATAGAATAAAAAAGCAAATATAAGAGTTAATACTAATGGAATGATAATGTTATTTCTTCTTTGCCTTTGGAATTTTTTTCTAATTTCTGCTAATAATTCTGGAGAAGCTTCTTTTTCCTTTAGTTCCTTTCTATAGGAAGTTTGCAAATTTTTCCATTTATTGCGATCGTGTTTTTTAAGTAGGTTTCTATTGTTTTTTAGAATTGTTGCTGGTGAACCATAATATCCTCCCATATTTTTTAATTTTAAAGATATTTTACAAATAGTGATTTAAAACCGCAAGAATAATTAGGATAACCGCAAGAATACTGAAAGTTAGCGTAATTTTCTTTCTTTGAATTGCTTTGTGTTCTTCTTGTAATCGCTGTCTAATTTCAGCTAATTGTTCAGGTGTAGCACTTTTAGAATCTACAAATTCCGAATTTTCGTTTGACGTTGTGTTTACAAATTTTTCAAGTCTAGAAGTTTTATTTCTTCTATTGTTTTTTAAACTTGTATTTGCATTCATCATAAAACCTTCTCCAGCCATATAACAATATTTAGTATTTAATTATTATACGGTGAAAAAGGTTCTAAGGTTACAAAAAACAGTAGGGATTATATTTTTTGTTATTTTTTATTTAATTAGATGTGTATTTTACCTTCTACACCATCTTTATTATCTGTTTTTTTACCCATAAGAATGGAAGATACAAAATACATCATGGATACAAATTTTCCAGCTTTGGTATCCCAATAATACACATCTCTTGGTTCCACTCTAATGATGCTTACATTAGGATCCTCTTTGCCATCAAACCAAGCATTGGCAAACAGAGACCATTTGTCATCAATAGTGTCTTTATCATCATAAATGAAAGCATTTCCAAGTATAGAAAGGTATTCATAATCTCCATTATTCATAAAATACAACTGAACGTCATTATTGCGTTCAATTTCCATATTTTTATTGCTTTCTTTACTACTAATAAACCATAAATTGCCTTCATTATCACACTCTTGTAAACTCATTGGCCTCGAGTTAAATGGAGGTTGTTTATCTAAATTAGTTACAAACATACAGGTACGGGCTTTTTCAGATAATTCTTTTAACTTTTCTATAGCGTCTTTACTAAATAAATTTTCTTTTGACATAACGTTTTGATTTTTTATTACTTCAAATTTCTGAATTACCCACTAAAATTGTCTTACAGAATTATTTATAAATTTTATATAATTATAAAAATAATGTAAATTTGCACCCTCAATTTTTTGACAACGATTTCATTAATTGAGTTAATATATGGAAAACAAAAGAAAAGTAGCCTTTTACACTTTAGGCTGTAAATTGAATTTCTCCGAAACCTCTACTATTGCGAGAAGTTTTCAAGACGAAGGTTTTGAACGAGTTGATTTTGAAGATGTGGCAGATATGTATGTAATTAATACGTGTTCGGTTACAGATAATGCAGATAAGCAATTTAAACAGATTGTTAAAAAAGCCATGAAGCTTAATGATAAAGCATTTATTGCTGCGGTAGGCTGTTATGCACAATTAAAACCTGAAGAATTAGCAGCTGTTGATGGGGTAGATTTAGTTCTTGGCGCTACCGAAAAATTTAAAATTACAGATTATATCAACGATTTATCTAAGAATGACATGGGAGAAGTGCATTCTTGTGAAATTGAAGAAGCCGATTTTTATGTAGGAAGTTATTCTATAGGCGATCGTACACGTGCTTTCTTAAAAGTACAAGATGGGTGCGATTATAAATGTACTTATTGTACCATACCTAGAGCGAGAGGAATTTCAAGAAGTGATACCATGGAAGGCGTTTTAAAAAATGCTAAAGAAATATCGGCTAAAGGAATTAAAGAAATTGTCTTAACTGGAGTCAATATTGGAGATTATGGAAAAGGAGAGTTTGGTAATAAAAAACACGAACATACTTTTTTAGATTTAGTCACCGAATTAGACAAAGTAGAAGGTATTGAACGTTTGCGAATTTCTTCCATTGAACCGAATTTGTTAAAAAATGAAACCATTGATTTAGTTTCAAAATCTAGAGCCTTTGTACCTCATTTTCACATTCCATTACAGTCAGGAAGTAACGACATTCTAAAAAAAATGAAACGTCGTTATTTGAGAGAATTGTATGTAGATCGAGTGACTAAAATTCGTGAAGTAATGCCTCAAGCCTGTATTGGTGTAGATGTAATTGTAGGTTTTCCAGGAGAAACAGACGAACATTTTTTAGAAACCTATCACTTTTTAAATGATTTGGATATTTCTTATTTACACGTTTTCACCTATTCAGAAAGAGATAATACTGAAGCAGCTGAAATGGATGGAGTAGTGCCTAAAAATGTGCGTGCAAAACGCAGTAAAATGCTACGAGGCTTATCGGTTAAAAAGCGTAGAGCGTTCTATGAAAGCCAAATAGGAACACAAAGAACCGTATTGTTTGAAAGTGAAAATAAAGAAGGTTATATTCATGGTTTTACTGAAAATTATGTAAAAGTAAAAACACCATGGAATCCAGCATTAGCCAATACATTACATGAGATAAAATTGACACACATCGATGAAGATGGTAGTGTGCGTTTGGAATTTATAGAAGTTGAATTGTGAAAAAATAAAAAAACCTGAAACATTTGTTTCAGGTTTTTTTATTACTAATTAACCGTTTCCATAAGTCTTATGAATTCAGTTTTATATCCTTCTTCATCATTGGTAAGCCCTTTTTTAGCTAACATTTTAATGTCTTCAGTTGTTGTATTACTAATATATTTCGACTCTTTTAATTTTAAACCAAACCAAGCTACAGCTGTACAAAATTTAAAATCTGCCGAACTCTTTTCTAATGGAATAGAGCCGTTTTCTATTGTTTTTATAACTTCTTTGCTATTGTTTTCATCAGGTTTTTTATACCTGAATTTTACTGTAGCTAACTCATTATTATAGGCAGATTTTTCAACTTCGGTTGTGTTTTTAGAATATTTTAATTGAGAGATTGTATAATTACTTTCGACACCTTTTGGAATAATTTCATATAAAGCAGTAACGGTGTGACCACTTCCTAATTCACCAGCATCAATAGCATCGTTTTTAAAATCTTCGTCATTTAATTTTCGATTTTCATATCCAATCAATCTATAAGCTTGAACATTTTTAGGATTAAATTCAATTTGAATTTTTACATCTTTTGCAATGGCAAACATAGCCCCTTTAAATTCTTTACCTAAAAAACGATTGGCTTCTTGAATGTTATCAATATATGCATAATTTCCATTTCCTTTATCTGCTAAAATTTCCATTTTACTGTCTTTATAATTCCCCATTCCAAAACCTAAAACAGTTAAAAACACACCCGTTTTTCTTTTCTGTTCAATTAATTTAGTAATATCAGTATCTGAAGAAGTGCCAACATTAAAGTCGCCATCTGTAGCAATAATCACTCGGTTATTTCCTTCTTTAATAAAATTTTGTTCTGCTAATTTATAGGCTAATTCTATTCCTGCACCACCAGCGGTACTGCCTCCAGCAGATAAGTTTTCAAAAGCATCTATTATTTCTTCTTTTTCATCACCAGAAGTAGGAGGTAAAACAACTCCAGCGGCACCTGCATAAACCACTATAGAAACTTTATCTTCTTTGCGAAGTTGTTTGACTAAAATCTTCATGGATTCTTTTAAAAGGGGAAGTTTATTTTCATCACTCATAGAACCAGAAACATCTATTAAAAAGACAAAATTAGAGTTGGGTAAATGAGTAGTAGGAATATTTTTTCCTTGTAAACCAATTTTTAATAGTTTGTGATTTTTATTCCAAGGACTATCACTATATTCTGCATTAATTGAAAAAGGAACATTATCATTTGGCTCTGGATAATTGTATGTAAAGAAATTAATCATTTCTTCTACTCTTACGGCATCTTTAGGTACTTTCTGTCCATTATTAATAAAACGTCTTATATTTGTATAGGAAGCATTATCGACATCTATTGAAAAAGTGGAAAGCGGATTTTCTTTGGGAGATTGAAAAGGACTTTCTTCCACTTCCGCATAACTTTCATTGTTATTTTCTAAAGTTTCATTAAATTCTTCAATGTAGGGTTCAAAAGCTTCAACGGCTTCAACGGCTTCAACCTCTTCATATTCATGGCTTTTATTGTAACGAGCTTCTTTACAATTGGTACAAACAAGAGGCAAAATCAAACAAAAATAATAGATGTTTTTTTTCATTTTTTTGTGAATTAAAAGTGATGTTTTTTATTCCACAAAAGCAATGCCAAATAAATCAAAAGAATAGTTTTAATTTTATTGACTTAAAAATACCTTTCGTTTTATTTAATATCTAATTTTTCTTTTGCTAAGATGGTAAATTGCTCTATAGAATTAATACGTTTCTCCAGATTTTTAATAATGTCTTCTAAAGGGAAAAATTGTTTTTCTTGAAGTTCGATTTTCTCTTTTAAGGTTCTAATTAATTCATCTTTTAAATAGATGTTCTCTTTAAGTGTGGCTACATTTTTAACTAATTGCGCGTTTTTATCCAATGCATATTCTTCAGCAGGTTCATTAATATAAAGAGATGTGCTCTCTTCTTTGTCTAAAAGCATATTTCCTTTACCAGTAAGTAGCCAATGAATATTTATTTTTGGAAAACAATTGGCAATATCTAATAAGATTTCTACAGAAGGTTTGTTTTTTTCATCTTTCAAACGATTTAATTTACTTGAACTATCATAGTTTAAACCATTCAAAGCAAAATCATTTATATTTTTAAAACCTTGAAATTCAACTATTTGTAATAATCTTTTGAAAAAAGTTTGCATTATTTTTAAAATATGTTTGTAAAATAAAAACTTGTTTGTATATTAGCTACACCAAAACGAATTAAAAACTACTCTAAAACGAATCAATAGGTAAAGCGAATATAGTAAAAAAATGCGCTATTCCGTAATTTTATGCGCTATGTTGATGAAAACCTATTGATTTTTTATAAACAATTGAATTCTAAATTTTTAGTTATTTAAAAATTTATTGTCATGTGTTTGCCTTTAAATGAATTATTAATTTTTTAAAAATAATTGCATGTACACAAATCATGAAATAGGTGAAATTTTGCATAGAGCAAAAACGATAGAGGATTTTTTATTTATTCAAATTGAGATTTTGGAAAATATAGATTGCTACTTGAAACAATTTAAAATAGATTACTTTAATTTTATTGGAGCCTATTGTATGAAAGCCATTCCTCATTTACTACTTCAAATAGGGGAAAACTTAAATAAGCTAGCCTGTTTTCATTTTTTGACCACGTTGTTTTTTGATTTTGAACGTTTCTATAAAATAGGAGGCGCTTGTTATTTTAAAATAAGCGTTGCAAGTATAGAAGATAAGTTAAAAAGTACTATTACTAATTAATTTTTGTGTTTTCATTTTAAGGTAATGATTATGATTCAAGATTTTGAAAAAGAGATTATTATAAAATATCTAGGCAAGCAACCCAGTCGGAAAATTATTCCTATTTTAAATAAAAAGAAAATTTTTAATATAAAAGGGAAGCCTTATTCACCTAAATCGATACAAAATATTATAAATGGAAAAAATGAGAATAGGAAAGTTGAAACCCAAATTATTAAAATTGTAGAAGCTGAAAAAAGAGTAAAAGGAGCCATTGAAAGTTTTAAAAAGGATGTATTAGGGAAATAAGATAGTTACATAATATTACTATATGTCCAAGATTTCATGGCTTTTAACAAAGGGGCAAGAGATTTACCTTTTTCGGTTAAACTGTATTCTACTTTTGGAGGAATGACAGGATACGATTTTCTAATTACAATTTCTAATTGTTCCAAATCTTTTAACTGTTGCGATAACATTTTTTGGCTAATACCTTTAATTGTTTTGTCCAATTCATTAAATCTCATAATTTCATTTTCTAATAATAACCAAATTATAACAGGTTTCCATTTACCACCAATTTCCTCCATAAAAATAGTGATAGGGCATTCTGTAGCATAAGTGTATTTTTTTTCAATTTTTTTTTCTTCTGTTTGCATAGAAATGAGCATTTTCCGAGTTTGAAGTAAGTAACTTACCATTTAGTAAGTACTTGTTTCAAAGTTAGTAATAATTTAGTTTTGTTTGAAAATAAATACAAAATGAATAAAAAAATTATAATTACGGGAGGAACAAGCGGTATTGGATTAGCTTGCGCAAAATATTTAATTGAAAAAAAATATGAAGTTATTATTACAGGAAGAAACAAAGAAAATCTAGAAAAAGCAATGCAAGAATTGCAAAATAAAGCCTACGGATACGTTTCTGATACGAGCAAATTAAATGAAATAGACAATTTGGTCCATGTAATCGAAAAAAACCATGGAAATATTGATGGTCTATTTATAAATGCAGGAATTTTTAAATCGGTTTCTTTTGAAAATACAACCGAATCCTTGTTTGATGAAACCATGAATATCAACTTTAAAGGAGCATTTTTTACTATTCAAAAGTTTTTACCACTACTTACCATAGGATCAAGTATTGTATTGAATACTTCGATAGCTGTTTTTAAAGCTTTTCCTAATACGAGTGTTTATACGGCAAGTAAAGCAGCTTTAGAATCGTTAGCCCAAGTTTTAAATTTAGAATTAGCATCTAGGAAAATAAGAGTAAATATTGTAAGTCCAGGAGTTACCCATACACCTATTCAACAGAAATCGGGAATGACAGAAGAAGCAATAAATAACTTATTAAATCATTTTGCGACTACTTCACCTATTGGAAGAGTGGTTTTACCAGAAGACATTGCACCCATTGTTGCATTTTTAGTTTCTGAAGCTTCTTCCGTTCTTCGAAATGAAAAAATTATTATTGATGGAGGAACAACATTGTAATGGATTGCCTCTCAAGTACTTTAATTTGAGAGGTTATTAAAAGAATATTTATTTTGGAATAAAATTTATAACATGATTATAACCATAAACTCTTTTCTCTGGATTTACAGTTAAATAATAAATTTGATTTTTTGCATAACCGCTATTTAGAATTTCATTTTCTAATTTTAATAAAAATTCTTTAGACACATTTTTATCAGCATTAATTAAAAGTAAAATTTGTGAGCTTGCGTTTGTTTCTTCTGATTCACTTAAAACAAATTCTCTAATATCTGAAATAGAAGATATTTTATCATTTAATTGAAGATAATAATTTTTTGGGTTATATTTTTTTGTAAGACTTAAAGGTGTATTTTTTAGTTTCCCAATATGAATAAATGTTAGATTTGATATTTTATTTAAATTATAGTCAAATTTAGTTTCATTTGTTTCAAAAGGATGAATATTTATCAAAAGGCCCATTGAAAAGTGAGATATAAATGTTGCATTATCTTCTTTTTGTTTTACCCAATAGATGGAATCTTCAATGAATACTTTATTTTCTTTTACACTAAAGTCAGAAGTGAAAAAATCGTTTATATCATAACCAAAAGCACCTTTCTTTTGCGGTGTAAACACCTCGTTTTTAGGTATGTCAATTCCTCTTTTTAAAATAGAATCTGTTATGAAGTCAAAAACATTCATGGTAATTGTATAGGTACTATCTGTAATGTTATGACAACATACAAAATCAGGGTTTCCTATTTGATATTCATGCCAATGTCCCACAAGTTGTTTTTCCTTGTTTGCACAAGAAGCAAATAATAGGAAAATTAGAAATAAGAATATATTTTTCATGGTAACCAATTTCAATCACTAAAATACGCTAAAAACAAAAAAGTCTGTATAAAAATTCAGACTTTTCGTTCTTAAAAGTATTCAAATTTAGAATAAATGGAGCTCTATAATTTAACTAAATGTGTGTTTTATCCCTAATTTGATAGGCTATCTTCAATCTTGTCATGCTGTTAAGCATCCCATTAGAAATTAAAAAAGGTATTGAGCTACTTATGCGACCCCGACCTTTACAGGGTGTACTTAGGAGCCAAAAAAGCGTACTCAAAAAAGCCAAACCCTTAAAAAAACTCCTTTAAAACTCCTGAAGTTTGAGTAAGTTTTAAGAAAATGAGGATTGTGCCTCAGGTTTAGTTTGTTAGTATGGGATTATTTCTTATCTTGTTTTTACACTACTTTTTTGTTTTTTAAATAGAAATAACATAAGAGAATTCATTATTATAAAAGGAGTAAAGTATATAATTCCAATTCGAATATTTTCATAAGAATGTATAAAAGTGCCAATAGTCCAAATTATTAGCGAAAGTATGCATAATACTTTTGCAGTTTCTATTTTCGATTTATAGTAAATTAAGTATATCGATAGTAAATTTAAGAAGAAACAAACGATTAAAAAGAAACGAATAATCGCAGTAGTTATTCCTTGATAACATGATCCTCCTTCGGTTTCAAATTTTTTTGGAATACACAAAAAAGAATAAGCAAAAGCAACAATGAGTATTGTTAAATGAAGGCTTATTTGTTTTTTAGTCATAATTATTTTTTATATTTTTTTCGATTTTACTGAGAACTTAAAATTAACATCAATCTTTGAAAGCACATCAACTATCTTCAAATTAATTTCTTAAAATAGAAGAAATAGAATTGAAATACAGACTTATTATCATGAAAATTCAAGTATTTTAACCTAAATTGTTTTTTTTAAACAAAAAGGAATACTTTCCTTTATAAAAACGATGTTTTGCAATTTCAAAAGCTCGATTGTAAGTTATTCTGTAATTCAAATTAAAAAAGAACCTCCTTTAAAAATCCTGAAACTTGGGTAAGTTTTAAGAAAATGAGGGTTGTGAAACATTTACTGGATTGTGTAGCGGACATATTTATTAGTTCCAGTATTTCATACCAATTTCTGTAAGTTTTTGTATGTCTTGTTCTTTGATGTCTGTTAAACCTATTTTTCTAATTGAAATTTTTCCTGTGTGTTTACTAGTTTCCATAATTTCTTTGGTAGGATTATATTCTTCTATTATCACTTCCCATTTATTTGTTAAAGTATTTATACTGGTTTTAATATGTCCTGAAACCCATTTATTGAAATCGTCATAACCAATCAGTTCAATTTTATTGGTTAATTTATTATTTCTGAATTTATAAGTCCAACTGTAAGCTCCAGTTCCACTGTTGTATCCAGATATAATTAGAACATTATTTATAAAACTTAATTTGGATAAAAATTCAAAACCTAAAAGTTCATAAGGAATTGTATAGCTTTTATTGTCAATGTTCAAATGAAGTGCATCAGTACTTGGTTTTATTTCATCGATTATTCCATTTGCGTTAATGTCTATTTTTAAGGCTTTGACTTCTAAATCAGTTTGTTGTGCTTGACTAATAAGTATAGTAAAGAGGCAAATTAATATCAGAATTGATTTTTTCATTTTACTTTTTTATATGTTCTGTTTTCTTTTGTGAGTTTGGGAAGGTTTGTCACTAAAATAGTAAACAAAAAAGTTTACCAACTGTCTTCAAATATAGTCAAATTAATTTCTTAGAATAAAAGAAATAGAATTGAAATACATACTTACGATTTACTATGAAAAAACTAGTCTTTTTGACCTAAGTCGTTTCTTTAAAATAAAGGATATGATATATTCTTTTTTAATATATCTCTGTAATAGTTAGGTGTGTTAAGAATTGTTTTATTTTAGAGCTTTAATGAATTTTATCATTTCATCCATTTTACCAACAGTAATCCTTGTCCATTGGCCTTCTTCTTCGTATATTCTTCCTCCTTGAATTCTGTTGATTTCTAATTGTTTAAAATAGTCTTTTTTGTATTTTGCAATTGAAAAATAAATAAAATTTGTATTTGAGTAAATGCACTCACAATTTAATTTTTCTAGTTCATTAATTGTATATTGCCTTACATTTTCATTTTGTGAATAGCAACTTGAAATGAATGTATCATCTTTTAAGGAAGCTATAGCAGCCAGTTTAGACAATACGCTCACACTATTATTTGTGTTGGATTGCAAATTAGCCAAATTATCAATTATTGTTTTGTTTGCAATGGCATATCCAATACGTGCTCCAGCTAAACCATACATTTTAGAAAATGTTTTGGCAATAATAATATTTTTATTGTCATTTATAATACTACTAAGAGATTGTTGTTTCGTAAATTCTAAGTAGGCCTCATCAATTAATACAATCGTATTTTGTGAAACCTTAGTTACAAATTCTACCAATGCTTTTCTTTCGCAAATTGTTCCTGTTGGGTTATTTGGATTACAGATATAAACAAGTTTTGTATCTTCATTTACAGCTTCCAACATAGCTTGTAAATTAATTTTCTTTTCTGTGGTAAGGGGTACTTTCTTTTTTGTTAAACCTAAATGGTCTAATGTAGCGGTCCAATAATCATAACTTGGATCTGCGATTACATAATTTCCTTTTTCTAGAGTTACCCATTTTGCGACCAAATCTAAAATTTCAGTTGAACCCGCACCCAATAATATGTTTTCGTATTTCACATTATTCTTTTTTGCAAGATCAGAAATGAGTTGTTCAGCAATATCCCAATTATACCGATTACTAATATTAGCATTAGCTACAAATGATTTTCTTGCTAATGGAGAAGGACCGTATGGATTTTCATTTGAACGTAGAAAAATTAAGTTAGTATCACTTTCAAAACTAGGAATTAAATTTTCTGATGCTGGTGCTGAAGCAAACGAATTAAAATTTGTGAATCCAATTCCAGCAACTCCTATACCTATTTTTTTTAGCCAAAGTCTTCTACTTGTTTCCATAGTTTCTTTTTTAATTAGTCTTTAATAGAAATAGTTTGTTACAATTGTGGGTTTTTAAAATAGCCAATAATGGTTTAAAGTAGCATTAAATATCGTGTTATAACAAATAGAAGCTTATTTTAGGGGATTTGGTGACACGAGCATAAATTGCTAACTAGTGGAACAAATTCCCCAACATTTACAAACTAAGTCAATTACTTAAGCTATTGTTATACAATGCTCTTATATTTTAGCAACAACAGCAACAATCTGAATAGATACATTTATGCCATAACTTAAATCATTGTTTTTAACTCCAATCATAGGTTTTCTCAAAGGTTGATTTCGTATTTGAACTACACCTGATTTAAAATTTTGTCTTGTACCAATTGGGTAATGATTAAAACTTGTTCCGTTTAAGAAGTTGTTGTAATAATCGCTTTCAAAAAGAAAAATGTCACAAACATCATTACCAGGCGGTGTAGTCAACATACTTAATGATATATTTAACAAGCCCGTTTTGTCAATTAAATTAGATAAATCACTTGCTAATTTGAAATTATTTGCACTTGACTGAACTTTTTCTTTGCTACGAGAAGAAGTGTATTCATAATACCATTCAACTGTTCCATCAGGTAAATCTACTGGAATTATTGTCTTTGAGTTGCCACCTTTCCAATATTCATTACTTGTACTGTTAATATAGACATTTTGGATAGGTAGTTTTACAATTTCATATGTTGCTTGTTTTTCTATAATATCTCCACTAGAGTCTGATGATGTTTGACTAATTACAACTCCATTTTTGTAAGTTTGTTCTTTTTCAATTGTTCCATCAGGTTTGTACCAAGTACAATTACCATCATATCGAAATGGTTCATAACTTAAGAGTTTAAATTCTGCTTTTAATTTACCGTCAGAGTAATAATCTTTTACCCAGCCTTTTGGAATCCCATTTTCAAAATTTATATCTCGATAAAATCTAATATCATCTTCAACTTCTGCAAAATTTCCTTCTTTATCAAGGCCTAAACGCCATTTTCCTTGCTTTTTTCCATTACAAATTAAATTATAGTTTAAATTAATTAATGTCTTATCTGGAAAACTATTAATTGTTGTTTTTATAAATTTATATTTTGATAAATTTTGATTATTTATAGATTGGCTATTATCTGCATTTGGGAAAGTAAAAGCATTAAATTTGTCAACTAATAATGGAGTTGAACCGTAAATTCCCATATCACAATTATCAATTGTTGCACAATAGTAGAAATTTGTATTTCCAAAGATTTTTGGTGTGTAAACGCTTGCTTCTTGGTTAGGTTCAATTTGAAACCATCCTTTTGTAGTCCAAGATTTGTCATAATAAGCAATTGCAACGTAAATTTTACGAGCACCATTGTTTTTTAAAACAACTTGTGCATTTGATAGAATAAATAAATTAAAAAGTAGTAAAGTAAAATTTTTTTTCATTTTAAATTCAGATTATTTATGCTGTTTTTCATAGAGTGTTGTATAACGGTCAAGTGTATGTAACAGATTTTAAGTCACTAAACTTTGAGATAGCACTGACCTAGACTCTTAGTTTTACTTTTCAAATTAGTACTGAAACCGTTATTACTTATACATAATGTTAGGTACTGGTATTCTGTTTTTTAAGTCCAAATATTGTTTCTAATTGTAATTTAAGTTTTTCACTTCTTAGTCTTTCAAATTCATCTATTTCTTTCCAATTCAACTCAAAATTGGTTTCAATGTAATTTCGTTCTTTATAAGCTTTTATTTTGTCTGTATCTTCTTGATAATGCTCGTCTAGCCATATTTCAGGATCTTTTGCTTTCTTAGCAAGATTTTCGTCTCCTTCTAACAATTGTAAATTGTATAAGAAATTCGCTTTTCCGTGGTATTCAATTGGTAAACTTAGGTTTATTGCATTGAATTTAGATTTGGGATAAATATGGTCTATGTGGAACGTTGAGTTTTTAAAGTCCAAGTTTGGATAAAGTATTTGAAGAATAGGCAAAACTGCAGGATTCCCATATTGAAAGTCAAGCATTCTTTCAATGTCATCACCCGAAATTTTTAATGGTTGAACTTTACTATTAGATAACTTCTCATTAAAGTCTTTGAAATTGTCTGAATCCCTTAGGGTCTTTGCAGCAACTTCTAATTTACCATCCAATGAAGTAGTAAAGTAACTGGTTATTTGGGTGTTCCGAACAAAATTCAACATTTGCTCTTTATTGTCTTGTGTGTAATTCTCGTTTATGAAAATGTAATAAGCTAAGATTGATAATATGTAGGCAGATGAAAGTCGATTTGTATATCCAAATTCTTGCAATAATTTTATTGCCTTGAAAACAGCCTCTGTTATTTTTTCCCAATTATCTTCAATTTTATTGATATTACTTTTACTGAAATTTTTTAGTTGAAAAATATGATTGCTTTCTGTTAATAAGAGACAAGTTTTTAAAACTTGGTCTCGTCCCATAACTCCAAATCCTTGGTCTCTAACTGAGTCAACAAATTTGTTCATTAAATCTCTAATGTCTGACGAAAAATTAGCAGTCAAGATGGACATCAGAAGGTCAGAGTATGATAGTTGTGTTCCCCCACTATTTACTCTGATGAATATTTTTAAAACCTTGTCAAGATTTTTTTCAGTTTCTTCAAAATATGAGATTAGACTATTTGTACAAAAAGCATTTTTTAGTTTTTCAAGTATTTGTGCTTCATTTTTTGAAAGGCTATTATCAGTAGCGTACTCAAAAATACTTTCTAAGTCTAAAATTTTACCGACTTTAAACCAATAATTTCTTTCATCATTTTTTGGTATTGATTTTTTCTTATGAAACTCAAATTCATAATTATCATCAGGGTTTTCTTCCTGTGGTTGGTATCGAAGGTTTATATACAGCTGTTTTTCTTCAAATGCGTTTGGGTTATCCCACCAAGCTTTTGGTTTTTTGAGTGTTCTTGTTCCTTTTAATCCGATGTATAATGAAGTCAAACGCTGTTGTCCGTCAAGAACAATTGAAAGGTCATCTGCATTAATTTGCTCGATGTTTACCTTATCGTTATGGGTTTTCCTTTAGTCATAGTTTTCAATGAACTTGTAAAGTTGAAAATTCAGTTTATCAGAATCTTCTTTTGCTTCTTTGTTTGTTTCTATGTCGTTTTTCTTTAATTTCCAAAACAGAAACGAACCAATTGGATAACCGCGAAGAATTGAATCAAAAAGTTGCTCGATCTTTTTTTCATTTGCTTTTCTAAGCCAAACATATTCTCGTTGAATGTCTAGTAAAAAATAACTTTGATTTAATTCTTCAATTACTTTCTTGATTGATAAGTCTCTAAATTGTCCCATATTTCTTTTTTATTTATTTTAATGCTGTAGACTTTTAAAATGCTTTATAATGATTTTGGCTATGAACAGTTGGTGATTCTATACTCTAATTTCACTGTTTTACACTAACCTTTGTTTCATGTTTATACTTTTTTTATCACTTTAAGGGCTATTACTTATAAACATTTTAGTGTTTCCCTACATTTTTCTCCAAAACTTTCAATTGAGTAAAATACGGTTGATTAAACCAAATATCTTTATCTCCTATAGCTATAAATCTATATTTTGCTCTTGTAATCGCTACATTCAATAGATTTGGTTTTTGAGAAGCCCAGTTTGCAGCTCCTTTTGATTTTTCGTCCAACCCAAGACATAATATTACACCTTCTGCCTGTTTACCTTGAAATGTATGTACTGTTCCAATATGACTTTTTAGCCAATCACCTATTTCTTCTGTTTTTATTTCTTTATACTTTTTAATTTCATTTATCAAATACTTGAATAAAAAAGTATTAAGTTTATAACTCACTTCACTAAATGGAGTAATTACAAAAATATCTGGAAAATCCTCAATACTCTTGATTTCATCTAATAATATATCTTTTATTATTTCGGCTTGTTCAGGAACAAAATGTCTTCCTTCAACATTACCTTTACAATCAATAAATTTTGTTTGAAATTTTACTGACACATTTTTGGGATTCTGGGTTGAATTATACATTGTGTTATCATAAGCAATTGAATTTGCTATCTCAAACATTGGGCTAATGCATCTTCTGTGAACTCTCAAAGGAATTCCAATCCATTCTTTTTTACTGTTTATGGTTAAATTTGTACCGAATGGATTTATTCTGTCTGCCATTGATTGAACAGATAATTCAGAATTTACTTGTTGATTGGTTAAATCAAAATATTTACTGATATTATCTGTAATTGTATTTGGAATAGTAACTACTGGTTCAATTTGAAATGGATCTCCAACAATCCCAACCCTTTTTGAACGCCAAATTGAACCAATTGCAGCTTGTGGTACAGCTTGACCAGCTTCATCTATAAATAGCCAAGGTAAATCTTCTTGCTCCAAATCTTTAAACATAGTTTGAATCGAAGCAAAAGTTGAAGAAACAACAGGAATTACTAAAAAGAAAGAATCCCACATTGCTTTCACTTCCGTTCGGGATACGCTTTTATCTCCTTTTAAATATTCAAAGAAACCAGCAAGTGTTGTAGAAATTCTACTTGAAGTTGCATTAGCTGTTAAAATAAATACTTCGTGTAATTTTAAAGAAATGATAAATAATTCTGAATTGAGTTTTTTTAATTTTTGGGAATACCAAGGACAAGATTCTTGTGTTTTTTGAGATTCAATATTATCCCAAAATTTAATATCTGCATAATTGTTTTTTAACTCATCCTGAGCTATTGAAACTTTTGAAGATAAAGATGTAAGTTTTTGGGTTAAAACTTTCTTTTGTTCTTTTACTTTTAATAATAAGGTTTCTAATTTGGAATATTTTTTTTCAATTTCAGATAAAGTAGCATTTTCAACATTGAACTCGTTTGTAATTTGATTGTATAAGTTTAATGCATTGTTTAGAGCAACTTTAAATGTATTTCGTTTTGTAGTATTGAAT
>NZ_LR733556.1:2464571-2504076 GCF_902506265.1 Flavobacterium sp. 9AF
TTCTTAAACTATTTACTATAATAAACAATGGCTAACTCTAAAATATATTTTTTGTTAATTTTTTTTCAATTGCTTGTGTCTTGCTCAATTGTGAAAGGTTTCAACTCTTCTATTAGTGATAAAAAAGCGACTAGGAAAACAAAGATTTTATATGATAATTTATTTAAAATAAAGGAGAAAGGAATATTATTTGGTCATCAAGATGATTTAGCTTATGGTGTGGAATGGAAATATGAGAAGGATAGGAGTGATGTAAAAGAAGTGACGGGCGATTATCCTGCTGTATATGGTTGGGATATAGGTGGTTTAGAGAATAATTTACCCCAAAATATAGACGGTGTCCCTTTTGATAAAATGAAAAATTGGATTATAGAGGTATATCATAGAGGTGGAGTGAATACTATAAGTTGGCACATGAATAATCCTCAAACAGGAAATAATTCATGGGATATTACTCCTAGTTCTCTTGCTTCCATATTACCCAAAGGAGAAAAACATCAATTATATATAAGTTGGTTGGATAAAGCAGCTGATTTTTTTAATTCTTTGAAAGGGAATGATGGTAAAAAAATTCCAATTTTATACCGACCTTTTCATGAATTAACTGGTAATTGGTTTTGGTGGTGTAAAAATAATGCAAGTCCTAAAGAATTTACAGAATTATGGGAATTTACAATTAATTATTGGCGTAACATCAAAAATGTACACAATCTAATTATAGTATATAATACTGCCGATTTCTCTACTAAAGAAAGCTTTTTGGAATATTATCCTGGAAATAATTTTGTGGATATAATTAGTTTTGATAAATATATCTATAAAAATCCAAAAGAAGATTCTACCTATGTAAATGATTGTCAAAGACAATTTCAAATTATGGATGAAATAGCAAATGAAAATCATAAAATTACCGCTTTTGCTGAAACAGGTTATGAAGCAATTCCTTATGAAAAATTTTGGACAGAGACTTTGCTGAGTGCTATAGGTAAATATAAAATTTCATATGTTTTACTTTGGAGAAATCATGGTTGGCAAGAAAAAGAAAATAAGATGCATTATTATGTTCCTTATAATGGGCAAATTTCCGAGAAAGATTTTATTAGTTTTTATAATTTAGAAAACACATTATTTCAAAACGAGGTTTCTCAATTAAATTTATATAAAAAAATTAAACAGTAACATAAAATATGAAATTACATACGATTGATATTCTTATTATTTTACTTTATCTCATTACCATTATAATTATTGGACTAGTGCTAAGAAAAAGAGCTCAAAAAAGTAAAGAAGATTACTTGTTAGGAGGAAAATCTATTCCATGGTATTTATTGGGTTTATCAAATGCTTCAGGAATGTTTGATATTTCGGGAACAATATGGTTAGTAACTTTAATGTTTGTTTATGGTATTAAAAGTGCTTGGATACCTTGGTTATGGCCTGTTTTTAATCAAATCTTTTTAATGGTCTATTTGTCTAAATGGTTGAGACGTTCAAATGCTACTACTGGAGCCGAATGGATTGGAACACGATTTGGATTTGGCAAAGGATCAAAATTATCACATATAATTGTTGTGCTTTTTGCTTTAGTAGTTTGTTTAGGCTATTTGGCTTACGGGTTCATAGGATTAGGTAAATTTATTGAAGTTTTTATACCCTGGGAAATGGTAAGTAATTATGTTCCTTTTAGTATTTCATCTGAATATGTACCTCATTTTTACGGCACCATTTTTACACTTTTTGCGGTCTTTTATTCACTTTTAGGAGGCATGTCTGGTATAGTATGGGCAGATGTTGTTCAATTTGCTATTATGGCAGTTGCCGCCTTTGTAATTGGTTATTTAGGTTGGGAAGCTGTTGGAACAGGAACATTATCAGTACCAGATGGTTGGATGAATCCTTTTATAGGGGAATTAAGTATGGATTGGTCAAGAATAATTCCTCAAGTGAATGAAAGAATAAAAAGTGATGGATTTGGAGTGTTTTCAACTTTCTTATTTATGATGCTTTTTAAAGGAATATTGGTAAGTGTTGCCGGTCCAGCACCAACATATGATATGCAAAAGATTTTATCTACAAAATCACCTGCCGAAGCTTCAAAGATGAGTGGATTTGTTTCTGTTATATTAATGCCTATACGTTATTTAATGATTGCTGGTTTTGCTGCTTTAGCATTGGTATACTACGAAAAATTGGATTTATTAAATGCTTCTAGTGCTATTGATTTTGAATTGTTATTGCCAACTGCAATTAATGAATTTGTGCCCGTGGGATTACTAGGACTTTTATTAGCAGGTTTAATTGCAGCCTTTATGTCCACATTTGCAGGAACATTAAATGCAGCACAAGCCTATTTAGTTAATGATATTTATTTAAAGTATAAAAACCCCAATGCTACTGCAAATCAAATAAAGAACATGAATTATTTAACAGGTATTCTTGTTGTTGCAATTAGCATTGTTTTGGGCTTTTTTGCAGAAGATGTTAATTCTGTTTTAAATATTATTGTTTCAGTGCTTTACGGAAGTTATGTAGGAGCTAATATCTTAAAATGGCATTGGTGGCGATTTAATGGAGAAGGTTTCTTTTGGGGAATGGTTACTGGTTTAGCAGCAGCGTACTTTGTTCCCATATTATTTCCAGATGTGAATGCCTTGTATCTATTTCCGTTATTGTTAATATGTTCATTAATAGGTTGTATTGTTGGAACTTTTTCAGCTCCTCCTACTGAAGATAAAATTTTAATGGAATTTTATAAAAATGTAAGACCATGGGGATTTTGGAAACCTATCTACGATAAAATTCATAGTGAAAATCCAGATTTCAAAAGAAATGAAAATTTGGGGTTAGATATATTCAATGTTGTTATAGGAATCATCGCTCAAACAACTTTAGTTATTTTACCTATGTATCTCATTTTTAGACAAAGTACACCTATATATATTACACTTGTTATTTTAGTGTTATGTATTTTATTGTTAAAAAAATATTGGTGGAACAAATTAGAAGAATAATAATTTCAAGTATTATATAATGAAAGTAAATCAATTAGATAAAAAAATAAATCTAGAGCAAGAAATCCATTTTTTTAATAACTTAATTAAACAAAAAAATAGTCCTACAAATAGGAGTAATGGTATCATTCAAAGGTATGTTAATCCTATAGTAACTCCTTCACATATTCCTCTAGAATGGCGTTTCGATTTTAATCCTGAAACAAATCCTTTTGGTTTAGAAAGAATTGGTTTCAATGCTACTTTCAACTCTGGAGCTATGAAATGGAATGATAAATACTTACTTTGTGTTCGTGTTGAAGGAAATGATAGGAAATCATTCTTTGCTATTGCCGAGAGCCCAAATGGAATAGATAACTTTCAATTTTGGAATAAACCTTGTGTTATTCCTCAAATTGAAGGAAATCCTGATACGAATGTGTATGATATGCGTTTGATAAATCATGAAGATGGTTGGATTTATGGCATTTTTTGTACAGAAAGAAAAGATCCTAATGCATCAAAAGGTGATACAAGTTCCGCTGTAGCTAATGCAGGAATTGTTAGAACAAAAGATTTAATTGATTGGGAAAGATTGCCCGATTTAGTGTCAAATTCTGGTCAACAACGCAATGTGGTTCTTCATCCAGAATTTGTAAACGGAAAATATGCCGTTTATACTCGTCCGCAAGATGGTTTTATTGATGTAGGTAGTGGAGGAGGAATAGGATTAGGTTATATAGAAAACATGGAAAATCCAGTAGTAACTGATGAAAAAATAATTTTCGGAAAAGTCTATCATACGATTTATGAGTTAAAAAATGGTTTAGGTCCAGCACCTATTAAAACTCATAAAGGATGGTTGCATTTAGCACATGGTGTGCGTAATACAGCTGCAGGACTTCGTTATACGTTATATCTTTTTATGACTGATTTAAATGATATTTCTAAAGTAATTCATGTTCCAGCTGGGCATTTTATGGCTCCTGAAAACGAAGAGCGTGTTGGAGATGTATCCAATGTCTTATTTTCTAATGGATGGATTGCAGATACAGATGGAACAGTTTATATTTATTATGCTTCATCTGATACTCGTATGCATGTAGCAGTATCAACTATCGATAAATTAGTCGATTATATCATTCATACTCCTGAGGATAAATTTACGTCCTTTTCATCTGTAGAAACTATAATTAAACAAATAGAAAGTAATACAAAAATTAGCTAACGTGGCATCAAATCATCAATGGTTGAAATCAGTAGCTCAAGACGAATTAAGAGCGCTTTTGTATTATTGGGAAAATAATAGTATAGATGATAAAAATGGAGGTTTTATTGGTCAAATTGACTCAAATGAAGTTAAAAGATATGATTCTGAAAAAGGAGTTGTTTTAAATGCTAGAATTTTATGGACATTTTCGGCTGTCTATACTATTACAAATGACCCCAATCATTTATTACTTGCTGAAAGCGCTTTTCATTACATTGATACCCATTTTGTAGATACAGTAAATGGTGGAGTTTTTTGGAGTATTTATCCAAATGGTAAACCAAAAGACACTAAAAAACAAATTTATGCTTTGGCATTTACCATTTATGGTTTATCTGAATATTATAAGATTTCTAAAAATGAAGCCGTATTGCAATTAGCCATTAATCTATACGAGAATATTGAAAGATATAGTTATGATCACAAAAACAATGGGTATTTTGAAGCTTTTACCAAAGATTGGCAACCCATTGAAGACCTTCGTTTGAGCGAAAAAGATGCCAATGAAAAGAAAACCATGAATACGCATCTGCATATTGTAGAAGCATATGCTAATTTATATGAAGTTTGGCCAAATACTGATTTGAAAGGTAAAATAACTAATTTGTTACTGATTATTGAAACCTATTTTATTGATTTAAAAACGTTTCATTTAAAACTTTTTTTCGACGAAAATTGGATTGAAAAACCAGATGTTATTTCTTATGGACACGATATTGAAGCGGCTTGGTTATTATATTGGTGTGCCACTAGAATTGATGATAGGAATTTAATAAATAAATATAAAATTTATGCCATTGCTATGGCAAATGCAACTAAAGAAGGTTTAGATAAAGATGGCGGTTTATGGTATGAATATAACCCAAAAGATGACGTACTAATTGCTGAAAAACATTGGTGGCCTCAAGCCGAGCTTTGGATAGGAATGGTAAATGCATGGCAACTAACTCATGATGAATCGTATCTTGCTATTGTTGAAAAGAATGTTACTTTCTTCCAAAATCACATTAAAGATAAAAAGTACGGAGAATGGTTTTGGGGAGTAACTTCAGATTATTCTAAAATAGAAAAAGATAAAGTTGGGTTTTGGAAATGTCCCTACCATAATGGAAGAGCATGTATTGAATTATTAAAACGGTTATAATTTTCGTAAGTAACAATTCGGTATAAATTGACCGAATAATAAAGTTTAATTTTAAAATAAATGTATCATGCAAATGAAAAAATATATTCTGCTTCTTTTTGTTTCAACAGTATTTTCTCAAAATAAAATGGATTGTATTCATATTAAAGATGGGAATTTTATAAAAGAAGGTAAACCTTATCATTTTATTGGAACCAATTATTGGTATGGAGCTATGATAGGTGCTAAAAATGGTGATAGAGAAAGATTATTGAAAGAATTAGATGAATTAAAAACTTATGGTATAACTAATTTAAGAATATTGGTAGGAGCAGAAGGAGGTGACCAAGATTATACAGTTACACCTGCTTTGCAACCTGAAAAAGGGAAATATGATGAAATTTTACTTGATGGACTTGATTTTCTTTTAGCTGAAATGAAGAAAAGAGATTTAACAGCCATTTTATTTTTGAATAATAATTGGGAATGGTCTGGTGGAATGGCTAAATATTTAGAATGGAATGGGTATGATGCTGTACCTAATCCAAACATTGCCCCTAATACATGGCCAGAATTTATGAACTATACTAAACAGTTTCATTCCTGTAAATCTTGTCAGAAAGATTTTGAAAAACATATTCAATTTATTTTAGGTAGAACAAATTCATATACCAATTTGAAATATACAGAAGATCCAACTATTATGTCTTGGGAAGTAGCAAACGAACCTCGAGTTTTTAGCCATGATAATGAAGACGCTTTTACTAATTGGATAAATGAAGTTGTAAACGAAATTAATAGATTAGACCCCAATCATTTGATTACAACTGGTTCGGAAGGTAAAGCAGGTTCGAATGATGATTTAGCTACTTTTGAAAGAACTCATAAAAACCCTAATATAGATTATTTAACAATGCACATTTGGCCCAAAAATTGGGGTTGGTATGATGTTGATAACGAAAAAAAGACTACAAAGGCCTCTATAAAAAAGACCATTGATTATATTAATGAACATATTCAAGTAGCAAAAGATCTGAATAAAATAATTGTATTAGAAGAATTTGGTTTTCCTAGAGATAAAGTTAGTTTTGACAGAAATGAAGCAGTAACTTATAGAAATAAATATTACAAAGCGGTATTCAAACGATTGCAACAGGCAATTACTAAGAAAGAATCTTTTGTAGCATTAAATTTTTGGGGATATTCTGGTATAGGAAAAAACAATCCTCAAGACAGTAAATGGAAAAAAGGTGATGATTTTAATACAGATCCTCCACAAGAACCGCAAGGGTTATATTCAGTATTTTCAACTGATACAACAACGCTAAAGATGATAAAAGAATTTAGTAGTTGGATTGACAAAGAATAAAAAGCAAATGCAATTATTACTTGATATAAAAGAAGCTGTCCAAAAAGTAATGATTTTTATCAATCTGAACTTGTTTTAGATTCTGAAATCGAGATTCAACGAAGTTAAATAAATTCAGAAAGACTCCTTTGCAGACTTTTTGGATTGCCTCTTTTCTTAGTAAGCGTTATAAGGTTTATTCATTTAATTTAAAACTACTTTTTAATCCTGTTTCAGAATTTCCACCTATCATGATATGGAAGATACCAGATTCAATAAGATAAGTCCCATTGTTGTCATAAAATCCTAATTCTGATTGGGTTAAGGTGAAAATAACAGTTTTTGTTTCTCCTTTTTTTAGATTTACTAATTCAAAACCTTTTAGTTCTTTAATAGGTCTTGATAAACTTGCAGTTACGTCATGAAGGTATAATTGCACAACCTCTTTACCATCATATTTTCCTGTATTTGTGACTTCTATAGTAATTTGAATAGGTTCATTTAAGGCAAAATCGATCTTATTTATTTTTAAATTTTTATATTCAAATGTAGTATAACTTAATCCATAACCGAAAGCATATTGAGGTGTTTTTTCAACATCTATATAATGAGACCAAAATACATTATTGTCAGAATTTATTGGTCTTCCAGTATTGTAGCTGTTGTAATAGATAGGACATTGGCCTACATTTCTTGGAATGGAAATTGGTAATTTCCCACTTGGATTATAATCTCCATATAAAACCTCTGCAACAGCATTTCCAGTTTGAGTTCCTAATTGCCAAGCTTCTAATATAGCAGGAATATGCTCGTAAGCCCAAGGCAATGCTAAAGGACGTCCATTATTTAAAACAAGTACAATATTTGGATTAACATCGTAAACAGCTTCCAATAATTGTTGTTGATTTCCTGGTAAATTTAAATCGGTTCTGCTTCTTCCTTCTCCAGTTTGAAAACCATGTTCTCCCAAAACCATGACAACTACATCTGATTTTTTAGCTAAGGCTATAGCATCTTCAAAACCTGAAGTGTCTGTAGTATTAAAAGTTAATTCATCTATAAAACTTGTTTTACCAATTGTTAAATCAGTCCCTTTTTTATAAATCAACTGGTTATCTTTATATTTTTGCATGCCTTCAAAAACAGAAACAGCTGTATTGTCATCAGATGCAATTCTCCAACTTCCCAATGGACTATTTTTATCATTTGCTAAAGCTCCAATTAAAGCAATCTTTTGCCCTGTTTTTTTTAATGGTAGAAGTTGGTTATCATTTTTTAATAAAACAATCGATTTTTTAGCCACATCTAAAGCAATTTCATTGTTTTTTTTGCTTCCAATTACTTTTTTTTCTCTTTCTTCATCGCAATATTTATATGGATTTTCAAATAAACCTAATTCAAATTTTACGCGTAATATTCGTTTCACAGCATCATCTACTAAATCTTCTTTGACTTGTCCTGACTTTACTAAATGAACTAACTCTGCAACATAAAAATAAGATTCCATATCCATATCCGATCCTGCGTTTATCGCTTTAAGGGTAGCATCTGCAGGGTCGTTTGCAAAACCATGGTTAATCATTTCTCTAATTGATGCCCAATCTGAAATTACAAAGCCATCAAAATTCCATTCTCCTTTTAAAATAGTTCGTTGTAAATACTTGTTTCCTGTTGCTGGTGTACCGTTTAAAGTATTAAAAGAATTCATAAAAGTCCTTACACCTGCATCTTTAGCAGCTTTAAATGGTGGTAAAACTAGATTGTATAAATTAGAAATACTCATATCTACAATATTATATTCCTTACCCGATTCAACAAAACCATAAGCTGCAAAATGTTTGGCACAAGCCGCTATAGTATTTACTTTTGATAAATCTTCTTTTGTGTCTCCTTGAAACCCTTTTACTCTTGCTATGGCAATTTTACTTCCTAAATAAGGATCTTCTCCTGCACCCTCCATAATTCTTCCCCATCGAGCATCTCGAGTAATATCTACATTTGGTCCAAATGTCCAATTGATACCAGATGCAGAAGCTTCATCAGCAGCCATTTGTGCAGATTTCTTGATGGCTTCTAAATCCCAACTTGCAGCCTCTGCTAAGGGAATTGGACTTACTGTTTTATACCCGTGTATTACATCAAAACCGATAATAAGTGGAATTCCTAAGCGAGTTTCTTCCACCGCGATTTTTTGCACTGCTCTAACATTTTTAACCCCACGAACGGTCAACATAGAACCCACCCAGCCTTTGCGAAGGTGTTCGTATTTTTTTTCAGCATCACCTCCTTTGGGTGCAGGACCTGTTACTTCCCAAAATCCATTGTATTGATTCATTTGTCCCACTTTTTCTTCCAACGTCATTTCTTTCATTAGTAACGCTATTCTTTCATCTATCGTTTTAGTGGTATCTAAATAAGGTTTATTTTGTGCATTCATATGGGGAATTACTGCTAGTAAGAGGAAATATTTAATTTTTTTCATGTTATATTATTATTCGCTTTCAAATAAGGAAGCGGGTAAATTGGATTTATTTACTAAAGTGGTTTGAAACGTATTGCTCCAAGCAAATCGAACTATAATAGGGTCTTTTACTTTATTTGATGTGACGATTACAATATCGTTTTTAATTACTGCTTTTGCTGGATAAAAAATGCCATCTGATCCAGCTATCTCAAATGAATTCTCATTTTTATCTTTAAAATGTAATCCTTCAGAATAATTGAAATACACAAATACGTTATTTTTTTTTACCTCAATCTTGTCAAGTATAGGACTATTTACTAATTCTGGATTTGTTTTATAAATATTAGCTAAAGCTACATTGGCCAATCGTATTCCAACGGATTTTTTATTTTTGGGATGAATGTCATCAATGGTTGAAATATCACTTGTTACAACCATAGCTGTTTCTTTTACCCTAAGGGTTTTTCGTTGTGAATTTCTTAAAATAGCTCCTGAAAAATGATTTTCCCCCATACTAAAAGGCGCAATTTGTACAAAATAAAATGGGAAATCATATCCCCATAATGTTCTCCAAGAACTGATTAAAAGTGAAAAAATAGTATCATATTGATTAGAACCTACATTACTTTCTCCTTGATACCAAATTGTACCAGCTATTTTATACCCCACTAAAGGATGAATCATAGCATTATAGGTTAGTCCTGGTTTTACTGGACAATATTCTGAAACGGGTCTTTTATTTGCTTCTTCAAGTATTTTTTTATCCGATTCTATTGCATTTTCTGGTATCCAAACTTCAGCTGGTGTTCCGCCCCATGCAGAAACAAGTAATCCTATAGGAACATCTTTTAAATCTTCTTGTAATCGTTTTCCAAAAAAATAAGCTACAGCACTACTATATTTCATTACTTCGGGAGTACATGTTTTCCAGCTTCCTATTAAATTATTTTGTAAAGTGTGCGCAGCAGCTTTTTCAATAGAGAAAAAACGGATGAAGGGATGATTGGCATTTTTTACTTCGTCATCTCCATTTTCAATACCCCAATTAGCGGACATTTCCATGTTAGATTGTCCAGAACAAAGCCAAACTTCACCAATTAGAATATCAGAAAGAATCACTTCATTGTATCCTTTGATAGTTATTGAATAGGGACCACCTTCCTTAGGTGTTGTAATGCTTGTTTTCCAATCAGCTAGATTACTTCCTGTAGTTTTATAAATTTTGTTGTTCCAGCTTGTTGTAATTATTATCTCTTCTTTTGGATTGGCCCAACCCCAAATTTTCACTTCACTATTCCTTTGTAAAACCATTCCATTCGAAAAGAAACTAGGTAAAGATATAGTTGCCATCATCACATGAGAAAACAATAAAAAAGTATATAGAATAATTTTACTTTTCATGAATCAATTTTTTAAAAAAAGGTTCTAATTGCGCTGCCATTATTTTATGATCTTCAATATCTGGATGATAACCGCACCCTTTAGGAATCATGGGTTGGTATTCAAATAATGCTATTTTTTTATGTTTTTTATCGTTTTCAAAAGAAGCAATTATTTTGTTTAAACAATTCACTAAGATTTTATTCTTTTCTCCCGAAACCATAGGACTAGTTAATAATGCAATTTGAACTTTAGGATGATGCTGGTATATCATTTTTATGAAATTGATATAGTTGTTAATATATTTTTCTTCATTAAATGGCAATCTCGCTTTTTTGCCATCTCCTTCCGAAAGATCATTCGTGCCAAGACAAATACTAATTATATCGGGTTTAAAGTTAAAGTCGTAGGGTTTTGGATTTTCTTTGTTTAGATATAAATTTTCATAAACATCAGGCATTATCGACTCTTCTATGTTTTCGTCATTCCAATTTCTATACATCCCAATTCCTGAAACAGAGCTTAACAGAAAATCTACATTTAAACTTCTAGATAAAATAGGTCCATAAGCCCAATAGGCATTATGTTGGTCATACCATTCACCTGTTCCACAAGGTATTTCTTGGGTGTCATTTCCCATTCCACAAGTAATGGAATTGCCAATAAATTCTATTTTCTTTGGGTTACTTTTTTTAGTCTTTTGGTTGATAATTTTGGCCGTTGTTCCTAAAAATGAAACTACACCGTTTGCAGCTTCAGTAGCTTTATAGATAGTAAGTTGGTGAGCTTTGCTTTTCTCTGAAATTTCAATAGGATAAGTTTTAGTTTCTCCTTTTTCGATTTTTATTCTTCCCATATATTTTCCATCTAGTTCTAGAGAAATATAATTATGATGTTCATAACTATCTTCACTCTTTAAATACAAAGCACATTCATTTCCAGAAAAATTAAAAGTTATGGAAGAAGCTGACCCAATTAGCTTTACATGATCTTTGTTAATTACTTCTAGTCTTCCTTTATAGATAAATTGTTTTTCTACATTTTTATTGTGGTCTTTAGAAAAGGAAAATAAAAAAGCAAGTATTAATAATGAGGTTATCTTCATATGATTTAGCGTATGTATTTATAAACAAAACTATTTTAAATTAAAGTAAATAAATAATACGATTTAATCAAAAAATGATAAAAAAAATAAAAATTGTTAATTTCAGCCTATTATTAAAAGAAATATATTTTGTTTTAATCATGATGACGTTTCTTTTTTAGAGTTGTATAGTTTTTCCTTCCAAGTGATAATTGCTTTATTATGTTTATAAATTCAATACTTAAGTAGAAAAACTAATGTTCTCTTTGCAAAGAGTTTTTTTTATACATTTAATTCACTTAATATAATGAATAGATGCTTTACATTAAGTTTTTTTTAAAAAAGTACTATTCTAGCAAAAAAAAACTCCCAAAATGTGGGAGTTTTTTTGTTATATTTTCTTGTGTTTCTTTATGAAAAAATAATAAACTAAACCAATAAGGAAAGAGATAATTAGAATTAACAAGATGGTTTTCGGTATGTTATATTGTATATTGGTTGGGTTAATTCTATCGTTTTTTTTATCTGTTTGCCCTTTTGAATAACCTTCTATATAAGCCAGTCTTGTAGAGATTAGTTCGTTTTTTAATCCATATTCTTTAGCCATTTTAAAAATTTCTTCAGCAGATTTAAAATCTTTATTTAACATATTTATATTCCCAAGTTCAAATAAAAGAACTGCTATGATTGGATCATTACTTTTGATAAAAGAAATTCTTTCATTCAATTGATAATAAAGTGCTGATTCCACATTATGTAATTTAGATTTACTTAGAGTTGATATTGGGTAACTATATTTATCAAAATCAATATCTAATAAAAATTTACTATTATAAAAGACTTCACCTTTTATTTTAGCTTCCAAAATTTTTGAGTGTAACCATTCAGAACCAAAATGCGATTTTGAATCAAGAGAAATAGACTTATTAATCCAAAATAAAGCTTTGTCATTTTCACCCAAAAGTTCATAAACTGTACCTAGATTTGAAGCTGTAGAATAACGATTAGGATGTTTTTTTTCTATTTCTAAATATAAATCACGCGCCTCAATTAGTTTTCCTTCAATAGTTAATAGATAACCCAAATCAGATAAATATGCTATTTTGCCTGTTTTTTTATATAAGCTATCTAATTGATTTTTTAATTTAACTACATTTTCAAGATAAAATTGATGTCCATAAGGGATAGAGCTTTCATAATCTTCATATATAATTGCGCCGTTTTCTAGAATTTTTGTTTCACCATTTAGACAGGCAAAAGAAAAATAGACATTAATAAAAAGTAGAAAGGTAATTACAATTTTACTCATATTATTCAATTAATCTAGAAAATCATCGTTTTTTAATTTTTCATCCACTATAGTATTGTTCTTCAATTGAACAGGATTTCTGTTTTTCTTCATTTTTAAATTCAAGAATTCAACAAATAATGAGAAGAAGATTGCAAAATATAAATATCCTTTTGGAATACTGTGTACTTCAATATCATTACCAAATTTAAAGTTGGCTAAATGGGAACCTTCTGCTAAAAGCATTACACCAATAAGAATTAAAAACGATAGACCTAATATTTGAATGGTTGGATGTTCATTTACAAATTTACTTACAGGTCCAGCAAATGCAAGCATTACGACAATTGAAAGAATAATAGCCATAATCATTATTTCTAAAGAACCTGCATAACCAAAACCTGCTGGTGGTTCGGCAGAACTTACTAAACCAATGGCTGTTAAGATACTATCAAACGAGAAGACGATGTTCAATAAAGCAATCTGTATGATTGCAGCAGCTAATCCATTACTTGCTTTGCCAGTAGTGCTTTCTTCTTCTCCTTCTAGTTTATGATGAATTTCAGAAACAGACTTGTATAATAAAAACAAACCACCTCCAAAAATAATCAAACTTTGCCCAGATATGCCTCCTGAGAAAAATCCTAAATCAAAATCAAAAAAGGATTCTTTTAAACTCATTACCCATGTGATACCAAAAAGTAAAATAATTCTAAAAAGCATGGCTAATAATAAACCTATTCTTCTTGCTTTAGGTTGTTCTTCAGCTTTTAATTTTCCTGAAACAATAGATAAAAAAACAATGTTATCTATTCCTAAAATAATTTCTAAAAAAGTTAAGGTTAAAAGGGCAATCCAAGCATCTGGATTTGTTAATATTTCCATACAAATAAGTTTAAATTAATTTGAGCTAGTTTTAAAATAAAGTTGTTAAACGTAAATTAGTTCATTTTTGTTACAATTCCTTGTTGTTTTTTTGTTTGTCCTACTACATTATATTCAAAAGTATATCCTTTTGTGTTTGTAGTGAGTATTTTAATTTGAATGGCTTTTTTTTCATTCATAGATTTTGGATTGATTTTTTTTAAAATAAATTCGCAATCATTCACCCATCGAACCGAAGAAGTATCTTTTTTACCTCTAAATGTTTCAATTTGTATCGAATCGTTACGTTCAAAATAAGAAGTTTCCACTTTGCCATCTATTTCTCGAGTAAATTCAAAATTCCCACTTTTGTAATCTTTACAGTTACGTTCTTGTTCGTAACAAGAAATTAAAAATAAGGCTAATAAAAATAAGAAAATGTTGTGTTTCTTGATGCGCATTTTAAATTTGTTTTTTGAAATTGCTATTGTAATTTTTTCAGTTCATCATCCGTAAAATGCTTCCATTCTTTCTCTTTAGAAAACTTGTCTGCATTGTATTCGTTAGATTTATTTTTAGGAATCGATAAACTATTCCATTCACTTTGTTTCAGCATTTTAGCATAAAAAACAATTTGACCAATATGATATGGATAATGTGCTAATTGTCTGTTGATGGCATCTAAAGCTGTTTGTCCTTCATTGCGTATGTAGATTATTTTCGATAAATCTTCGGGTTGTAAATTGTAAATTGCATTAAAAAAACATTGCCAACCTTCCTCCCAAAGTTGGAGTAAACTATTTTTGTCTTCCTTTTCAAAAATTGCATCAAATTCTTCGTCTCTTTTTCGCCATTCTTTTTCACCATCAGTAGTTAAAAAATCAGTCCAGCGCGATAACATGTTGCCATGCATGTGTTTGATAATGGTAGCAATAGAGTTGGTGTCATTATTTGGTGTTACAAATAATTGTTGGGTTTCTAATTGATCTATTGCTTTTTCGGCAATAGTTTTATAGTAAAGCATTTGTTTTTTAACGCTTTCTAAATAAATATTACTTGTTTCCATCGAATAAGCTTTTCATGATGATATTAATTCCTTTAAATCCAAGATAAATAGCAATAGCACAAATGATAATTCCTATAGTTAATACATAAGGGTAAAGCGGACTTTCCTCATTTTTAAACGAACTATTAATGACAATTGGTCCTATAAATAAAAGGGGTAAAGTACCAGATAAGTATTTAATTCCTTTTGCGAGTAGTTTTTTATTGGTTCCCATATTATTATTCTATTGAAGGTGGAGGTGGAGGTTCGTGAATCCTATAGCCAACACCTAAATAAATACTAGATTTTTCTCTTTTTATACTTTCGATTTCATTTTTTGTGAGTTCGCAAATGGGTTTGCCAAATTCTTTTTGTGCGATTTCTTCATAATATTTTAAATATCCTTTTTGAATGTCGATAAAAGCTTGTTCTATAGATTCTTTATTGGTGGTTAAATCCCAATCTAGAAGGCAATTTTCTACATAGTTATAATCGGTATCTGGTTTTTTTAAAAACTCATGAATATAATTTGCCAATGAATTTTTTGTAATAGGTCTTTCATTAATTAAAACCTGATTGTCTCGATTGATTAAAACACGAGTAAATAATCGTCCACCACATACTATAGGACAACTCTTACAATGATTAAAAAGTGTTACATTCACGGTTTCATTGGTACTCAATTTTAAAAGAAACTCGTGGGTTTTACAACAGGTTTCTTGATTCAGTTTTATTGTTATTTCTTCTAAGATATCTTTTTGGTACTGGTTATAATCAATAGATATTGTGGGTAACGAATCAGGAATACCTAAAAGATATTTTTCATAGGAACAATATTGAAACGTTTTATTAGAAAACAAAAAATAACCACTTACTAGAAAAGTTGTAATTAATGAAGCAAAAAGAAACCCTTTGCTGTTATAATATTTTTTTCTTTTTCTCAAATTTAAAAAGTGATATTTAATCCAATACCATTAGAATTAGTAATCACTTTCATGTCAAACTGATATCCTAAGCTATTAGAATTACTTTTTACACTTTCATTATAAAGTTCAATACTTTTGTTTCTCATTTTGGTTCTACCAGATAATATGGGTATAGATACAGCAATTAATCCTGCACCTACATAAGTGAAACCAGAAGGATAATCTGCATCAGAAACCAAACCTTTTACGATATCACCTACGATTAAACCGATGCCACCTCCTAAAAGTAATCCTCCTACAGATTCTTTACTTCTAGATTTTTTATATAATTGTAGTGCTTCAGGATTTGCAGCTAGTGTTTTTGTTATTTCATGTTTATAAACTAATGCGTCATTCACATAAAATTTGTTGTCTCTTATTTCAATTTGTTGAGAAAAAATGAAACCAGTAAAAAGTAAACAAAAAAGAAGAATCGATTTTTTCATAGGTTTAAATGTTTAGGGTTTATAGTTTGTTACAGCATTTCTAACACTGCCGTATTCTAATAATAATTTTTTCGCTAAATCGTATTCGATAGTAAGTTCTTCCATAATCATTTTGGTACCACGATCTACTAATTTTTCATTACTCAATTGCATATCAACCATTTTATTACCTTTCACTTTTCCTAATTGTATCATCGTAGCTGTCGAAATCATATTTAAGACTAGCTTTTGAGCGGTTCCTGCTTTCATTCGACTACTTCCTGTAACAAATTCTGGTCCTACGACTACTTCAATAGGAAATTGAGCAGTTAAGGCTAAAGGACTGCCAGCATTACAAGTAATACAACCTGTACTAATGCCATTTTCATTACATTTTTCAAGCCCTTTAATTACATAGGGTGTCGTTCCAGAAGCCGCAATACCTATTACAACATCGTTGATATTGATTTGCCATGCTTGTAGATCTAACCAAGCTTGTGTTGTGCTGTCTTCTGCATTTTCTACAGCTTTTCGTATTGCAGCATCACCACCAGCAATAATGCCTATTACTAAATCGAAAGGTACTCCAAAAGTGGGTGGACATTCTGAGGCATCTACTATGCCTAAACGACCAGAAGTACCCGCACCAATGTAAAAAAGACGGCCTCCAAGCTTCATTTTAGTAACAATTTCGGTAACTAAAGTCTCTATTTGAGGAAGTGCTTTTGCAACAGCTAATGGAACCGTTTGATCTTCTTTATTGATATTGGCCAACAAATCATGAACCGACATATGTTCTAAATGTTCATATTTAGAGGCTTGTTCAGTGGTTTTGGTGAAATTCATTTGTGTTAATGATAAAAAGCTAAAATACAAAGATTTTTTGGGTATTGTGAATTTTAGTTTTAGAATTTATCTACTACACAAAATAAGCTAAAACAATTCCTAAAACTATTACCGTAAGTTTGGCTAAATTAAATTTATGGCCTTCACTTGTTTCAAAAATAATGGTAGAAGAAATATGAAATAAAATACCAATAACTATTCCTGAAATTTGAGTATAAAACTGATTTAAAAAGTGTAATTGATTTGATAAAAAAGTTCCTAAGGGTGTCATCGTAGCAA
Organism: Flavobacterium sp. 9AF; assembly: GCF_902506265.1. GTDB lineage: Bacteria > Bacteroidota > Bacteroidia > Flavobacteriales > Flavobacteriaceae > Flavobacterium. The sequence continues at coordinate 2,481,943 of NZ_LR733556.1, forward strand.
AGACTAGCATAAAAAAGAATATCGCTTTTTTATTCAATTGCGCATTAATAAAAAATGTGGTTAAGATAATTGCAATAGGGAAGTGGTGAATAGCTATGCCATAAGCTAAATGATTATGGGCACTTATAGGCATGCCTTCTAATAAAGCGTGTAAGCCTAAACTAAAAAACAATAGCCATGGCATTTGATGTAAGGTTTGATGTCCATGTACATGACCGTGTTCCGCACCTTTAGAGAAATATTCTAAAACAATTTGGAAAACTATACCTATCATTATAAAGATACCTATAGCACTAGTATGATTATGATGATGGTTTTCTGTATGATGTACATCAGATTCGTACACTTCAGGTAATAAGTGCATGACAGTTAGGGATAGTAAGAAAGCACCACTAAATGCTAATAATAGTTTTAAATTTTTCTTGCTTTTAGGTCGTAAGTATAACGCAATCAGATAACCTAGTAAGACTGAAAGCAAGGGTAAAAAATAGACACTGTAATCCATTATTTAAAAATCATAATTAAACGTTCTGAATCGTTTTTATAAAACTTTTGTAGTTTATAATTTCCAAAAATATCCAGTAAATATATCCCAGCTTCTTCCATCATTTGTTCAAAATCGGCTAAACGAAGGGCTTGTACTTTTTCAGTAAAGTGATATTTTTCTCCTTCATATATAAAATCAATCTCTTTGAAAATATGATTGTCTTTTACATATCTTTTAATATGAAAATCAATATTTTCAACCGTTTTTATTTCTTCTGGGACGAGATTCGCAATGACATAATCCACATTCATAAAATCGATACAAGCAAAACCAGTCTCATTTAAGCTGTTATGAATGGCTTTTAAAGTGGTTAGATTATCTTCGTCTTTTTCAAAATAGCCAAAACTGGTAAAAAGATTGAAGATGGCATCATATTTTTCCTCACATGTATGACGCATGTCGTGCACTTTAAATTGTAACCTTTCATTCGCAAATTTTGAGGCTTCAGCAATACTATTTTCAGATAAATCGGCACCAGTTACATCATATCCTAAAGAATTTAGATAAATAGAATGCCTTCCTTTTCCACAGGCTAAATCCAAAATTTTAGCTTCATCAGGAAGATTCAAATATCCTGTTAAATTGTCCATAAAGTGTTGCGCTTCCTGATAATCTCTATCTTTATATAAAATATGATAAAAAGGAGTGTCAAACCATGAAGCATACCATTTTTGGTTAATTGAGTTTTTGTTTTCTGTCATTATTCTTTTCGCACTAATTAATCTTGCAAACCTACATAAAATTTACTTTCATATAAAATTATTATCTAATAATGTAGGCTCATTCTTTCTAAATAAAACAAATAAAAGATTTAGAATAAAATTAGTGTATTTTTGCACTTTAATTCCATAAAACCATTTTAAAATGATATTTTTTTGGAATTGGGGGATTTTAAAATTTCGATTTTTACAAATTATGGAAAATAATTTCAAGATGGTTGCCAAAACCTTATTTGGATTTGAAGAAATATTAGCCAAAGAATTATCACAATTAGGCGCTCAAAAAATTGAGATGGGTACAAGAGTTGTCAACTTTGTAGGTGATAAAGGATTTATGTATAAAGCTAATTTAGCTTTAAGAACTGCTTTAAAAATATTAAAACCAATCAAAACATTTAAAGCGTATAATGACAAGAGCTTGTATGAAGGGATTAAAAAAATTGAATGGTCTGAATACCTCACAGAATATAAAACTTTTGTAGTCGAGACTACTTTGCATTCGGAACATTTCAATCACAGTCAGTTTGTAGCTTTAAAAACGAAAGATGCTATAGTAGATCAATTTAGAGAAGCAACTGGTAAACGTCCCAATATTGATAAAGACTTTCCCGATTTGCGTATTCATATACATATTGATAGAGATATGGTAACCGTTTCTTTGGATACTTCCGGAGAATCTTTGCATAAAAGAGGTTATAAAACGGCTACGAATATTGCTCCCATTAATGAAGTCTTAGCAGCAGGAATGTTATTATTATCGGGTTGGGATGGAAGCAGTCATTTTTTAGATCCCATGTGTGGTAGTGGAACCATTTTGGCAGAAGCTGCCATGATAGCTTGCAATATTCCAGCTAATATTAATCGAAAAGAGTTTGCTTTTGAAAAATGGCAAGATTGGGATAGTGAGTTATTTGATAAAGTTTTGGAATCATTACTAAAGAAAACACGTGAATTTCATTATACCATAACAGGTTATGATAAAGCGCCAAGTGCTGTTACTAAAGCCAAAGATAATATTCGTAATGCAAACCTTGATGGTTATATTTCCATTCGACAAGCTAATTTTTTCGAAACAGAAAAAATGACTGAAGGGTCTTTACATATGTTGTTTAATCCACCTTATGGAGAACGTTTAGATATACAAATGGAACGTTTTTATAGAGAATTAGGTGATACTATGAAACAAAAATATCCTAATACGAGTGCTTGGTTTATTACAGCTAATCTTGATGCGTTAAAATTTGTAGGCTTAAAACCCAGTAGAAAAATCAAACTTTTTAATGGGAAACTAGAAGCTAGATTGGTAAAATATGAAATGTATGAAGGAAGTAAACGTACAAAATTTCAAACAGATACAAATAACTAAAAATTACGATAATGAGTAAAAAAACAAAGACATTTTTATATAATCTTTTCGGATTCTCGGCATTTTATATTCCATCTTATTTGTTAATCATGACTTTTACAACACTTATTGGTTTTTGGATAGCAGGTCCAGCTTTTATAATTTCTTTAATTTTTTCACCAAAATTTCAGTATATGAATACAAACGAAGGGGAAAAAATTTTTATGAAATGGATTTTTGTAAAAGGAATTCGTGAAGTGAAGTAATAACAACAGCTTGTTAAATAAAACAGAAAAATCACTAGAAATAGTGATTTTTCTGTTTTAAAGCCCACTTACTTTTGCCTGAAATTAATAAACAAAAAAATGATTACAAAATTAACTAAAGCAATATTAGTTTGCTTTTCTCTAGTAGTGTTAACAAGTTGCTCAGTAGAAGACGGTAAAGATGGTCAAGATGGTGTAGGATTCGAAGAAATAGCAAAATTTGGTGCTGTAAATCTAAAACTTACAGGTACTAGACCAGATAATGTTCCTTTTTCTAAAACGACTGCCTTTAAATTTACTTCAGTAGAAGGTTCTGACTACTCAAGTAGTAATTCGGTACAGTTTAATGGAGATAATTTAACATTCAACGTTTTAAGGTATTTAAGTTCGCCAGATGATGTGTTTCAAGAATCTACGGTTTCATTTAATTTAGATGTGACCAATGCTGGATTAGCTTCACAAACTGTACTTTTAAATTCTTTTAGAATTGAAAATTTTGCTCTAATTGGCGATGATTTAAAATATTTTGTTATTTCAGATAATTATTCAACTACAAATGCGCAAATTTCGGATTATAACTTTGATAATGAAAAAAATAAGTTAGATTTTAAATTTTCTTTTAATGTTCCAGCGGCATCAAATGATTCTGGACATGATTTAACTGTAGAAGGGGAAGCAAGTGTAATTGTTTTAGAATTAATAAACAATAACTAAATTCTAACATTTAAATGTAAAAACGTCTCCAAAAGAGACGTTTTTTTATATTTTAATTCCTGGAGGTAACATTTCTTGGTATTTTCTGTTCTTTCTAAAGAATTTTATTAATTTTAAATGTGTAGGTACAACTTTTAAGTTTCTTTCTTCAACCATTGCTAACACATTTTTAATAAATTCTTGATGCATTTCTTCATCTGAATTTTCGTTTTCACAAAATTTTGTTAGAAATATTTTTCGCTCTTGTAAAGAATATTCGATAGAGACTAACCCAGATTCGGTAGTAGTTTCAAATTGTCTCAACAATTCGTTGTCTTTAATTTCCATTGGTTAATGCTTTAAGATTAAATTATAGTAATCTAAATTATTAGATTAATAATAAAACATGGCGCAAAGTTAATGATTTGATAATGAATATCAAATAATTTTAACTTTTATGATTTTTTATTCTTAAATGTTCCAAGGTTATTCTGTAATTGAAAGATTTGTACTACATTTATATTCTAATTAAATATAAAATGGCTAAAATACCTGTTTACTTTATGCCAGGTTTGGCAGCAAGTCCTACTATATTTGAAAATATTAAATTACCTGAAGAGGATTTTGAGATGTACTACTTAGAATGGTTTGTACCAAAAACAAAAGAACCTCTAGAAGAATATGCGCTTCGAATGACTAAGAAAATTAAGCATGAAAACCCAGTTTTAATAGGTGTTTCTTTTGGTGGAATATTAGTTCAAGAAATGTCTAAAATTATAAAGACGAAAAAGACAATAATTATTTCAAGTGTAAAAACATATAAAGAAATGCCAAGTCGTATGAAAATTGCTAAAAAAACTTTGGCCTATAAATTGATACCCACTAGTCTATTATCTAATATAGAATTATTGGTCAAATATGCTTTTGGAGATAATATTGTTGCTAGCCGACTTAAATTATATGAAAAATATTTGAGTGTTAGAGATAAAAAATATTTGGATTGGGCGATAGAATGTGTAATTTTATGGTCAAGAGATAAAATAGATGAGAAAATAGTACATATTCATGGTGATGAAGATTCTGTTTTTCCAATTCAAAATATAAAAGATGCAATTGTTATAAAAGGAGGAACTCACATAATGATTATTAATAAATACAAATGGTTGAATGAAAATTTGCCCAAAATTATTAACCAATAAGAATTTAAATTATGAAGAAGGATGTCGTAAAAAGAATGGTATTAGTTAGTGCAGTAATTTCGGTTAGTGCCTTATTTATTTATGCTACAAAAACGAACGTAGCTCAAATAGCTCATGTAGAATATCCTACACAAATGAATTTTGCTGAAGAAGAAGTGCCAACCTATATGGCAGATGTTGAGGAAAGGCTAGATAGAGAAATGGTTACCAATATTAATTATCATACAAACACTACTTTAGTAATTAAAAGGGCTAATAAAGTTTTTCCTATAATTGAACCCATATTAGCAAAAAATGGGATTCCAGATGATTTTAAATACTTAGCAGTAATCGAAAGTAGTTTGGTAAATGCTGTTTCTCCTGCTGGAGCAAGAGGTGTTTGGCAATTTATGCCTACCACGGCTAAAGAAAAAGGAATGGAGGTAAATGATTTTGTAGATGAACGTTATGATTTAGAGAAATCTACAGAAGCAGCATGTTCATATCTAAAAGAAGCTTATGCAAAATTTGGTAGTTGGACTTTGGCTGCAGCTTCTTACAATGGAGGTATGGGCGGAGTGCAAAAACAATTAGATGCTCAAAAAGTAGGTAGTTATTATGATGTTTTATTAAATGAAGAAACTGCTCGTTATGTATATCGTATCCTCGCTTTAAAGGAAATTATGAGAAATCCTCAAAAATATGGTTTTGAAATACCTTCTCATGCTTTATATTCAGAAATTCCAGTAAAAAAGATAGAGGTAGATTCCACTGTAACAGATTTAGCTGATTTTGCTTTGGCTCAAGGAATAAATTATAAGATATTAAAAATCCACAACCCTTGGTTAAGAGATAAATCATTACCTAACAAAGCAAGAAAAAAATATCAAATAGCTATTCCTACAGAAGGATATAGTAAATAGAATAGGTGCTGTTCAAAAAGTCTACAAGTTGTCTTCTGAATTTATTCAACAGAGTTAAACAAGTTCAGATTGACAAAAATTATTACTTTTGACAACTTCAATAAAAAAAAGCACTCCACGAGTGCTTTTTTAATGTATCGAAAGAAGAAATTGTTAGATTCTCTTCATTTGCTCTTTCATCATTTTAATTTGATCTTTAAGCATTCCGTGCTTGTCTAGTTTTTTAGCCTCTGTAAGTAAATTATTAGCTTCCATTTTACGTCTCTTTGTCATAGCAATACCAGCTAATTGTAATTTCGCTAAAGCTAAATCTTGATCCATAGATAATCCTAACTCGATGGCTTTTTTGAAAAATTTCTCAGCAAGATTTAAATTTGTTTGAGAAACCATAATTCCATTTAAGTAATTATAATAACCTTGTTGTTTTCTTACTAAAGCGCTTTCAGGATTTTTAATTTTATCTAACCATTTCTTTGCACCATCCATATCTTGCTTTCTTAATTTTAAAAAAGCCAATAAAATCATTTCGTTTTTAAAATATAAAAAGATGAAAATAGTAGATAATAATATTAAAAAGATACCATTTCCGATATTGCTTTCTGTAAATTGATAGATGGCAAAGGCTATGATTAACCCTGCTAAAACTAATTTGATATTTTTGTTGAACATAATTATTTTTTTAAGAGTTGCAAAGGTAATAAAATCAATTAAAAATATTTTTAAAAAAGTGCTTGCTATTGAAAAAAGACTTTGTATATTTGCACTCGGTTTTACGGAAAGGTAAACCATGAGTTAAAAATTTGATTTTATTTATATATTTTAAAAATACAAGCAATGAGTAAGAGAACATTTCAACCATCAAAAAGAAAAAGAAGAAACAAGCACGGTTTCATGGAAAGAATGGCTTCTGCAAACGGAAGAAAAGTGCTTGCTCGTAGAAGAGCTAAAGGAAGACACAAATTGACTGTTTCTAGCGAACCTAGACATAAAAAATAATGTTCTTTTACCAGGCAAAAATATAAGGTGTTACTATTTTTTAGTAACACCTTTTTTTTAACCTAGAAGTGGTAAATACAATAAATTCTCTTGCATTAATATAAAAGATGTTGATAAAGAGTGTTTTAAAAAATGAAAAGGAAGTCGATTAGAGATAATCTTCTTATTTTTGAGAAAATAAAATTGCAGAAAATAATAATTTATATAACAAACAATAATATAACTACACAACAATAACTACACAATGCCAAAAGACAATTCTATTAAATCGGTTTTAATTATAGGTTCAGGTCCTATCGTAATTGGTCAAGCGTGTGAGTTCGATTATGCAGGTTCGCAATCGGCTCGCTCTTTAAAAGAAGAAGGATTAGAAGTTATTCTAATTAATTCAAATCCAGCAACTATCATGACCGACCCCACTATGGCTGATCATGTTTATTTAAAACCTTTAACTACAAAATCAATTATTGAAATCCTTAAAGCACATCCACAAATTGATGCTGTTTTACCTACTATGGGAGGACAAACTGCATTAAACTTGTGTATTGAAGCAGATGAAAAAGGAATCTGGGAAGATTTTGGAGTTAAATTAATTGGTGTCGATATTAATGCTATTAATATTACAGAAGATAGAGAACAATTTAAACAGCTTTTAGAGCAACTTGGAGTAGGAGCTGCACCTGCTAAAACAGCTAACTCTTTCTTAAAAGGAAAAGAAATTGCACAAGAATTTGGTTTCCCCTTAGTAATTCGTCCTTCTTTTACACTGGGAGGAACTGGAGCTGCTTTTGTACACACAAAAGAAGAATTCGATGAAAAATTAACTTACGGTCTAGAAATGTCACCTATTCACGAAGTGTTAATCGATAAAGCACTTTTAGGATGGAAAGAATATGAATTAGAATTATTACGCGATAAAAATGACAATGTAGTTATTATATGTACTATTGAAAATATGGATCCTATGGGAATTCACACGGGAGATAGTATTACAGTAGCACCAGCCATGACATTATCGGATACAACGTATCAAAAAATGCGTGATATGGCTATCTTAATGATGCGCTCCATAGGAAATTTTGCTGGAGGTTGTAATGTTCAGTTTGCTGTTTCTCCAGATGAAAAAGAAGATATCGTTGCTATAGAAATTAACCCTCGTGTGTCTCGTTCTTCTGCACTAGCTTCAAAAGCAACAGGTTATCCAATTGCAAAAATAGCTACAAAATTAGCCTTGGGATACAATTTAGATGAATTGCAAAACCAAATTACTAAATCTACTTCTGCTTTATTCGAACCTACGTTAGATTATGTTATTGTAAAAATACCACGTTGGAATTTTGATAAATTTGAAGGAGCCGACAGAACATTAGGTTTACAAATGAAATCGGTAGGTGAGGTCATGGGAATAGGTCGTTCATTCCAAGAAGCCTTGCATAAAGCGACTCAATCTTTGGAAATTAAACGAAATGGATTAGGTGCAGATGGGAAAGGTTATAAAAATTACGAGCAAATCATTGACAAATTAACTCATGCGAGTTGGGATCGTGTATTTGTAATTTACGATGCGATTGCTATGGGAATTCCGTTAAGTAGAATTCATGAGATTACTAAAATAGACATGTGGTTCTTGAAACAATATGAAGAACTATATTATTTAGAAAAAGAGATTGCCAATTATAAAATTGATACCCTTCCAAGAGAATTACTACTAGAAGCAAAACAAAAAGGCTATGGCGATAGACAAATTGCGCACATGATGGGTTGTTTGGAAAGTCAAGTCTATAAATTACGTCAGGACCAAAATATAAACCGAGTATATAAATTAGTAGATACTTGTGCCGCTGAGTTTAAAGCACAAACCCCTTATTATTACTCTACTTTTGAGGCTGAAATTGAAAAAGCAGACGGTACGCGTTATGTGCACAATGAAAGTATCGTAACCGATAAAAAGAAAATAGTAGTTTTAGGTTCTGGACCTAATAGAATAGGACAAGGGATTGAGTTTGATTATTCATGTGTTCACGGCGTTTTGGCTGCTAAAGAATGTGGTTACGAAACCATTATGATTAATTGTAATCCGGAAACGGTTTCTACCGATTTTGATACGGCTGATAAATTGTATTTTGAACCAGTATATTGGGAACACATTTATGATATTATCCAACACGAAAAACCAGAAGGAGTTATTGTGCAATTAGGAGGGCAAACCGCTTTAAAATTAGCAGAAAAATTATCGAAAAACGGAGTGAAAATTATTGGAACTTCTTTTGAAGCCTTAGATTTAGCAGAAGATAGAGGTCGTTTTTCTGATTTGTTAACCGAATTGCAAATTCCTTTCCCAAAATTTGGTATAGCGGAAAGTGCAGAAGAAGCTTCACAATTAGCCGATTCACTAGATTTTCCTTTATTAGTTCGTCCTTCTTATGTATTAGGAGGTCAAGGGATGAAAATTGTAATCAACAAACAAGAGTTAGAAGAACACGTTATTGATTTGTTGAAATCGATTCCAGGAAATAAATTATTGTTAGACCATTATTTAGATGGTGCTATCGAAGCAGAAGCTGATGCTATTTGCGACGGTGAAAATGTGTATATCATAGGCATTATGGAGCATATTGAACCTTGTGGTGTGCATTCTGGAGACAGCAATGCAACCTTGCCGCCTTTTAACTTAGGGGAATTTGTAATGCAACAAATCAAAGATCATACAAAGAAGATAGCCATTGCTTTAAAAACGGTTGGTTTAATCAACATACAATTTGCGATAAAAGACGATATTGTATATATTATTGAAGCCAATCCAAGAGCTTCACGTACTGTTCCATTTATTGCAAAAGCCTACAAAGAACCGTATGTAAACTATGCAACTAAAGTAATGTTAGGTGTAAACAAAGTAACCGATTTTACCTTCAATCCACAATTAAAAGGATTTGCGATAAAACAACCGGTATTTTCGTTTAGTAAGTTTAAAAACGTGAACAAAGCGTTAGGACCCGAAATGAAATCGACAGGAGAAAGCATCTTGTTCATAGACGACTTAAAAGACGACCAATTCTATGAGTTGTACTCCAGAAGAAAAATGTATTTAAGTAAATAATATATGAGAATCCCAATCGAAAGATTGGGATTTTTTTTGAAAAATTAATATTTAAAACCATAATAATTATTCTCAATAATTTGATCTAGTTCACTTATAAGATTTTCATCATTATAAATATATCTATTAAATCTTATTCCGTCTAAGTGAATAGATACATAGTTTTTTGAAGTTCTAACAGAAGTGTATTGAATTGTGAAAATTGCATAAATGTTTTTTAACTCACCAAACTGAACATAACTAATTTCTAACCCTATGGGAAAATCATTTCTCATTCCAACACTTAAAGTTGAGTCTGAATATTTTGTGTTTTCTAAAATAAACTTTGTTGCATAAGACTTAAATGCAGATAAATTTAAATTGAATTTAGGCTGGTCGATTTTCCATTTAGTTAATTTGTTATAAAAAAGTTTTTTTGAAAAGTATGCAGTAGCTTGTTCCAATTTTACATCAGGAGAAAAAGGCTTTAAATGTGCAAATGATAAAGAATCATTAACTTCAAATTCCCAAATAGGTAATTGTTTTTGTATTTCTTGTTTTTTTATTATGTTTAATTCTTCATATGCAATCTTTAACTGTTCGTTTGAAATATTAATACTTTGATAAGTAGAAAAAATTAAATATAACCCTAACATAAATCCAATTGATTGTAGCAAAGGTTGGTATGTATCACATATTGAATTAATTTTATTTACATTTTTTTTAAAATTGGATATTACCTTATTCATTTTTGTTTTATTAGTTTATCGCAATTGTAATCAAATTAACAAAATTATTTAAATAGCAGAGTTTGTTTGACAAAATACGATCTGATTTGAAATGAGTGTTTTTAAATGTAATTAGTTGTTTAAATAGTATGATTTTTTAATTATTTTATTAAAAGTAAATCATAATCTTTTATTAATGCTCTCATAAGCATTTCTCCATTTTTACCAAGTCCATTATTTTTTAAACCAAGATCTTTTCTCATTTCAAGCATTATTTTTGTCATATACTGTAAATGTTTTTTTGAATCATTTTCGTCATTATCATTTTGTCTATACAAAAATTGAAAATAATCAGAATATACTTTGATTACTTTTGGAGAAGCATATAAAACATATTTTTTATAAAATTCAAACAAATCAGTTAACATTTTATCACTTGAATTTGTAGTATTTGTTTTTGTACTTGCAAAAAGTCCAATCATTAAATTTACATATTGTTGATAAATATCTCGCCTTTCTTTTGTGACTTCATTTGTTAATTCTTTTTTCTTTTCAATACTGTATTTAATTAAAAACCCAACTCCGGCACCGATTAATGGTAGAGTGATTGATAAAATGGTTATAATAGTTTGTGTACTCATGAAATTTTAGTTTTAAGAATATATAAATCAAGACTTTTACTTTACTCAAATCTAACCTTTCCAACCCACTCTCACAATACGTATAAATACGTATTTTTTAAGGTTTTTACTACGTATTTATACGTAGTATTAATTGAACAATTATATTTTATAAAAGTATAGGGTTGTTGTTAGACTTTTTTACGGGAAACCGTAGTGAAGCCTATTTTCTCTTTTATTCTTAAATAATCCATTGGAACGATGAAAATCTTTAGTCCTGCTTCGGTGGGACTTTTTTTTAACAATAACTGGACTTTAGTTTTTTTACTATTAAATAATCAATATGGCATTTTTTTTGTGTTTTTAAAATGGTGTAGCAAATCAAAAATTATTTTCAGATTGCTACGAAATGGGTAGCATTTTGAAAAATAAAAAAAGTTTGCTACCACTTCATTTGTAATTGCAAAAAAATATGAGAAAGAATCATTTGTTTCCAAAACCTTTGTTGGTTACCCAAGATGAGATGGCAATGTTATTGCGCACAACTAGAGTGCAATGGTCTTTGTATGAGATAGGGAAACGCGATTTACCCTTACATTCTAAGGAAAGATTGCAAGAATTGCTCAGCTTATCTATAGCTTTACCCGTATATTCTAAAAGTAGAAGAGCAGAAGAAAAAAAGCAGGAGGAATTGCACAAATTGGACTTGCTTGATTTACTTAAACAAGTGCAAATTAAAAGTGTACAAACTGCTAAAAAAACTGGAAAAAATGAAAAAAAAGTATGAAGCTGCACTACATACTTTAGATTTTGTTCATTTGGTTACAACCAAAAAGGAAAATGATTATTTTGAGAAAGCAGCACTTTCTATGATGGAAAAGAATGCACTACGAACAATTAAAACGTATAATTTAAACCAACAATATCGATTGGAAATTAAATTGAAAACTTTAGCACTAGAACAAACATGTATTCAAAGCACACTTGATCATTATAATAATTCTTAATCTACTGCACTGGTAAATTGGCTGAATGTTTTTACAATGTGTTCAGCTTGAGCAACATCGTTAAATACAAAACAGCTTAAGCGATTGTCTATTTTGTAATCTGTTCCTTTAGAAGTATTAATAGGTCTCGAATGCAAAATGGCTACCAGGGTATTATTCTGAAAAACCAATGCATAACGTATAATAGGAGAAGGGTCTTCCATCCAATTTTCATAATTATAATATACTTCTAAGCCTTCAAATTGTGTGTCTTTTTCTAATTTAAAATTGGATATAAATTGTTGGCAATCTTTTAATTTTCTGCTATTTTCATTTTTTATCAAATAATTTTCGAAAGCATTTTCTACAATGGTTTTGGATTGAATATGATTTTTAGGAATGTAACCTACAATTCCAAGTGATAATTCTACAGGTTGTTTTGTTTCTCCTATTATTTTTCCGTCCACTTTAATTTTAACTCCTTTTTTAAGAGTGTAATTTTCATAATCTGATTCGGGATTATCTGGGAATAAACCTATTTGAACCCAATTGTCTTTTGCTAATGTACTTTCAATTAAAACATTATCATATAAAGTAAAAAGTACAGTTCCATTTACGGTGTCTCTTACTTCGGTAATACCTTTGGTACGCTCGCCTTGAACGGGTTCTTCTGTTTTTACAGTTGTAGCGATAACCGTTTTAATGTCATTTTGCCTTTCCATTGCCAATGGAAATACGATGCTTCCTAGTAAATAAATAATATGCTTTTTCATGTTTTCATTGTTTTATTCAAAAGTATAACATTCAAATAGTTAATGATTTATGATTTAATAAGCAAGTATTATATAATTTTCATATTACAAATGGGAAGGCGTATTTTTAATTGTACCTAAATGGGTATGATGAAAGGAATCTTCATATTTTAAACCATAACCTAAGATTCGATCAAATGAAATATGAGCTAATAAAATAACCCCAGCTAAAGTTACTGCATTATTATTTATGTAGCTACCAAGGAGGAGAATTACTATTCCTACAAGTCGATGATGCATTACATTATATGTCCACGCACCCATTCTAGAATTGATGAGATAGCCTAGCATTCCTACATCGGGAGTCAATAATAATAAAGGAAACCACCACCAAGCAAAAGATAATTGTGAAAATAGATAGAGAGAACCCACAAATAACCCCACTTCTTCTAATTTAAGCATTGTTTTCATATAAAGTTTTTTTAAAATTATAAGACAAAGTTGGTAATAAGTTTTGTGTCCTTACTTGATATATGTCAAGAAATTAGGCGTGGTGTTTTTTTCGTATTCTACTAAATGTTTCAGGAATCATCCCTAGCATAGAAGCGATATATTGCAAAGGAACTTGATTAAACAGCGATTTATTACTTTCATAAAACAAAGCATATCTTTCTTCTGCTGTCATAGATAGGTGACTGAAAATACGATCTTCCATCATGGTAAAACATTTGGTTAAAAAACATTTTTCAAATTCATTCCATTTAGGTACCACTTTACTAATTTGTTGGTAATCTTTCTTATTAATAACATAGATTTCAGTTGGAACTAATGCTTGAATCGACCATCTCGAATTGGTTTCAAAAATAAAAGCACCTAAATCGGTTAAGAAAAAATCTGGTGTTGCAATCCATTGCGTAATTTCTTTGTCTTCTGTATCTACAAAAATGCGAAGTAATCCCGATTGAATAAAGCACATTTCTTGACATTTTTGTCCGTATTTTAGTAAATAATCACCTTTTTTTAAACTTCTGTGCTTAAAAAAGGAACTTATATTTTGCAATTCCTCTTGCTGTACAATGCCAAAATACAACTGAAGTTGGGTTTCAAGTGCTTTCATTTTTTTTTCTTGGATAACCAAAATTATAGTTTTAATTGAATTATGTAATTTTTTGATTTGTAAACCTTTAAAGATAGAAAATTCTGTTGTTTCAGTATTTTTTATTTTGCTTAAAAATTAATTGGTGTTAATTATTACCTTATTAGATGCTTTTTCTTTTGGTTTAACACCCATAACAAATTGTAGTATTCTTATTTTTCTTATTATAAAATGATATAGTATAAAGCATATTAAAAATGTAGTTGCTACTAAAAAAATAAATTTAGTAAACAAGTTCCATTCTGCATCTTTGATATAATATGCCATAACCACAATTACTGTTTGATGAAGTATATAAAATGGATATACAGCTGTATTGCAATAGGCTATTATTTTACTTTTTTTGTTTAGATATATAGCAGCAATGCCAAAAAAAGTAAGTAGCCACGACCACATATTAATTTGATTAACTGCAGCTTCTAAAAAATGTCTTTGCCAACCATCTTGAAAAGAAATAAGATATAAAAATAAGCTGAATGCCATGATGCCTATTTTAAAATACGTTTTATAATATGTACTTACTGTTTTAAAAAAGAGTTCTTGTTTTGTAATGAAAATAAAACCGTAAAGAAAAAGAACAAGATTATAGAAAAAATTGAACCAATCGTCAAATAAGCTATGTGTAATTGGAAAAAATGGGTCTAAGAAACTTTCCATTAGGAATAAAGGTAGAATGAATAGGTAGATACTATATTGTGAACTCACTTTTTTGGATAGCCAATTAATGAATCGTGTATTTGGCTTTTTCTTAAGATAAAGAAAAAGAGGCAACAAAATGAGAGAATATGTAAAAATGTAGGGTAAAAACCATAAATGATGCCAACTCAAATTACCTGTAGGATATTCTCCTATAAAAGATTCAGAAGGCCAAAAATCAAAGTAGTTTCCTGTAAAACCATTGTAGGCAATTCTTTCTATATACACTTGTGGAGGAACTATAACTAGTATGCCAAATACCAAAGGAATAAATAATCGGATAAATCGTTCTTTTGAAAATTGTAAACCAGTTCTCTTTTGTAAAGACAAAGCAGCTCCCATACCTGAAATAATAAATAATAAAGGCATTCTCCACCGATTTAAAAATAACATAGGATAAATTAACCATTCATAAATGGTGTTGTTTTTAATATGCCATCCCCAAGGAACAAAAAACATCCCTATGTGATAAAAAATGAGTAAGCCAAATGCTATTACTCGTAACCAATCTAAGTCGTATCGTCTTTCCATTTTATTTGTTTTTTATGCAAATTTTAAGGGAAAAATAATAGCAGAAAAAAGTTTGGTACAGAAGACAACTTTTTGTGTTGAAATGCAAATAGTGTTTATGAAATGCAATAATGTGTGATGAATAGCAATACTAACTATTCATTTTGTCATCAAAAAAAGATAAGTAATTTCTAGAAACAGGTACTTGTTCCTCACAGTTTTTTAGCTGAATTTTATATCCTTGGGCATTGCCTTTTACGTTTTTAATAAAATTACTATTTAATAAATAGGAGCGATGTGTTTTAAATATTTCCGGAAAAGAAAATAAGTAATTTTCTAAATCTTTTAGTTTCATTCTTTTTACAAAAGGTTTTGTAATTTCATTTTCTGTCATCCAAATTTCAATATAATTTCCTTCAGCTTTTGCAAAAATGAAATTTTCGACAACTAGGGTAAAAGCTTCCGATTTAACATCGGTTTCAATTTCAATTTCAGAATGTTTGAAAACAATTTCTTTGTCTTTTAGTTTGCAATTTAATTCTGAGGCTTTCTCGCTATTTTTTAAAAAATGAATATTTAAATTGGCAGAAATTACACCAAAAGCCAATAGAAGACCTATTAATAAAGCATGAAAAACTTCTTCAAATAAATAATGTAATGTTCCATTAAAAGGATTATTATATAAAACATCTCGCAATAAAAAATGAGCGATTCCGGTTAAAAATAATAAGATAGAAATGAGCAATAATTCTTTTTTAACGGTCCAGTTTTCAATGGTTTTTGGATATTGATTGCTAATAGAAGCTAATACAAATAAGATAAAAATAGGTGTTATAGAATGAATTAAAGCAACAATAAAAAAAGGTAATTTTAATTCATTATGATTCATCTCAAAAGGCTGAATAACATAGTTGAATAAAAAGGATAAAGAAAAAAGAAGTAAACTTATTTGTAGCAGTTTTTTTCCACTATAATAATAAAGATAGGGTTGGTCAAAGTATTTTTTTAAATCGTTCAAGAGATAGTTTATTTGGTTTTGAGCGAATGAAGATACAATTTATTGTTATTAATTTTTTAAATTTTATAAGAAAAAAGGAGTTTGTTTTACTTTTCAATATTTCACAATTTCAAGGTATAATTTTTTTTAATTTGTGATTTTTTTTTGGTTTAGTTAAAATTTTGATGGAAATAATATAAAAATTAGTTGCATAGTTTTTTTTCTATATCTTTACTTTTCAAACGTTTAACTACAAATATGATGAAAAAAAATTATTCTATTTATGGGCGTATTTTTTATGCTCTAGGTCTCCTTATTTCTTTTAGTTCCTTAGCTAATTCGAGTATAAAAGAATTAGATCCTCCTTTAAAAAAGAATAGTATATCTGCCATTTATGATCCTGCTAGTTATTTACCTTTAACGGTAAATGGTTTTAATGCAGACGTAATTGCGAATGGTGTAGGAAGTTTTAATACCACTACAAATAACGACGTAGATGGAGTAAGTTTTTGCTTTTTATCTCAAGGTACCCAAGCAACAGCTGCATCAACACCTACAACTTATGGATTGCCTACAAATGGAACATTAACCGTTGCAAATAGTGATTTGTTTTATAATTTAGCTTCTTATGATAGTAATAATGTGCTTCGTATTCAAAATAATGGAGCAGCTGGATTGTCTGCATTAACATTTACAGAATTAGATTCTTTTGAAACCTTGCATTTAGCTGTAACTTCGGGTAGTGGTGCTTCTAGTGTAACGATAACAGTGAATTTTACTGATGCTACCTCACAAGTTTTTACAGCTGTAAATATTCCAGATTGGTATAATTCAACCGCTTTACCTACAATTATTTCTGGAATTGGTAGAGGAAATAGAAATAATAATTCCTTAGAAAACCCTACCAATAATCCAAGAATTTATAAGTTAGATTTAGCACTAAGTTCTAGTAATTACGGAAAAACGGTGTCTGGAATAACAGTAGAAAAAATTAGTGGTGGAATTTTTAATTTATTTGCAGTAACAGGAAAATTAGTTCCGGAATGTTCAGGTCCATCAGCAATTACATCTACCGCCGTAAATGCTTTTGATGCTACAATATCTTGGACTGGAGCAAATGCAAATGATACTTATGAAGTAGCTATTGTTCCTACGGGAAATCCAATACCAGCTTCTGGAACTAGTTCGGCTACTAATTCTTATCAATTTACAAATTTAACACCTTCAACTTCCTATAGTGTGTATGTAAGAACAGTTTGTCTTTCAGGTGGGTATAGTTTTTGGGCTGGTCCTTATACTTTTACAACAACAGTAGCTTGTGTAGCTCCTACAGGTCTTGCTGTTAATGGAATAACAACTACCGATGCTACATTAACTTGGAATGTTGGTTCAGGAACAGCTTGGGAATATGCTATTTTACCAGTTGCCAATCCTGCACCTACTTCTGGAACAGCAATAACTACTGCTACGGTTAATGCAACGTCTTTAAATGCCAATACCGTTTATACTTTTTATGTGAGAAATAATTGTGGAGCAAATGGATTTAGTACTTGGTCAACACTTACTTTTACAACAGCTTGTGGTGCAGCTATTAGTATTAATGAAGATTTTGAAAATACAGCAACAGGGGCAATTCCTAATTGTTGGTCGTTGTATAATGGAGGTGATGCTAATACTTGGGCTGTTCAAAATAATTTTCCTAATTATCCGCATACAGGAACTAAATTTGCTAGGATAACCTATAGTACGACAGCTCATAACGATTTATTAATTACTCCACCTTTTACCGTTACTGCTAATGTAAGTGATTTAATTAGTTTTTGGTCTCGAAATTACAGTGCTACTTATATCGATCGATTTAATGTGTTGGTTTCAACAACAGGAAATCAATTAGCTGATTTTACAGAAGTTTTAGCTTCAAATATTGGACCTTCTACTACTTATACTAAATACACCTATGATCTTTCACCTTATATAGGACAAACTATATATTTTGCTATCCAAGCCATTTCTACAGATCAATTTTATTTATTCATAGACGATTTAATGACTGAAGGGACTCCTTTATGTGATGCTCCAACTAATTTATCTGCAAATGATATTACTGAAACTACTGCTGTTTTATCTTGGGACGCAGGTACAGGTTCTGAATGGGAAATTGCTGTTCAAAATTCAGGGTCAGGTACGCCAACAAATGGGAATGTTGTAGTAAGTTCTTCTTATAATGCAACTTATACACCTGGTATAGTAGCTGAATATTATGTAAGAACCGTGTGTGATAATGGAACAGGATATAGTCCTTGGTCTGGACCATTTGTTTTTGGAGGCTATCTCGATTTAGAAATTAGTACAGGTTTAACAGATGATGTGATTGCAAATGGAGTAGGACCTTCTGCGAGTTCTACAACAAATGATATAGACGGAGCAGATTTTGTCTATATGTCTAAAGATTTTAAAGTAAATGCAACAGATGCGGATTTAACATTTGGTTTACCAAGTAACGGAGTTATAAATAGTTCAAGTGTTTCTGGATTAATTTTTAAAATGAGTCCCTTAAATACACCTTACGATGGTAATAATTCATTGCGTATTGCTACAGCAGGTGCTGCAAATGGTGGTACATTGAATTTTGAAACTATTTATCCTGCTGAAAAACTGTATTTTTTAGTTACTTCAGGAAGTGGTTCTAGTACAGTTTCAGGTACCATAAATTTTGATGATGGTTCAAGCCAAATTATTCCTGCTACTTTGGTTCCAGATTGGTATAACCAAACTAGTTTACCTATTGCAATATCAGGAATGGGTAGAGTAAAAACTACTACAGATGTTATTGAAAATCCTAGTGGAAATCCACGTATTTATGAACTTTCAATAGATATTGATTTAGCGAATCAAGAAAAGACGTTTTCTTCTGTAACTTTTCAAAAAGATTCTGGAGTGGGTGTAGTAAATATTTTTGCAGCGAGTATCAAATTTGCAGTTCCTAATTTATCTCAAGGGAATTTTTCAAATGAATCTGTTGTAAAACTTTATCCTAATCCGGTAAGCTCTATTTTAAATTTAGAAATGAAATATGAAGCAACTAACGTGCAGGTTGTTAATTTATTAGGGCAAGTAATGATTGATGAAAAAATTAGTAATCAAAAAACAGCAACGATTGATATGTCTAGTTTAAATAAGGGTGCTTATATAATAAATGTAACTGTAGATGGGAAAATACAAAGTACTAAAGTGATTAAAAACTAGTGAGATTAGAAAACTAAAAAAGAGGCTGTCCAAAAGTGCAATCTTGTCAAGCTGAACTTGTTGTTTCAGCTTCTATAAATTATTTGATTTTCAACTATTATTAGATTCCGAAATCGAAGATTCAACAGAGTTAAATAAATTCGGAATGACAAGATTGCACTTTTGGACAGCTTCTTTTTTTATTATTGTAGATATTATTAATTCTTTTTTAGCAATATTTTTTCCTGAGTTAATTGGTAAGCAGCATCTAAAAACGCGATCATTTTTTGCCAGTTTGCCGCTGGTTCAAAATCATGATTGTATTTTTTTGTAGCTTCAAGTTTTAAAGTTGTGCCATCTACAATAGCTGTACTAATAAAGCTACCTGTTTCATTTTGTATTGTTTTGTTTAGCTTTTCTAATCCTGTAACACTATAACCTTCAGGGATTGAGAAATGGATAACATAATTAAAAGTTCTCGGAAATGCGGAATAGATGTTATTATCTCTTTTATGTTCTTTTTCACTTATTTCAACTTGTGAATCTATCAGTTTTCCAATTTCTATAATATAATTTGTTCCAGCTTTCTTTATAAAATAATCTTTTATAGTAAAATTTTCTTTATACTTGAATGGTTCTGTTTCACTATATCTACCAGTATTTAGAATAGCGAAAGAAAAATCTTCTACTTTAATTTCATATTCATCTTCGGTAGCCTTTTTTAGATTTTCATTTTGTTTGTCTTTCATTTTTTGCAATAAAGCATCATACTCTTTTTTGTATTTATCTTTCATTTTCTTATTACGAACCAAATCTAAAAGAGGTTTCGTACCATATTTTTCATAATCCTCATTGATGAAATCATAAAAATTCATTTTATTAGATTGTTCAAAACTTTTATTATTCCCATAGAGTGACGTGGTTCTATCTATTTTAAGAGAATTGTTTGATGGATCAAAATGGGTTGTTATCTCTATTTTTGAAATATTATTTTCATTTGAAGAACCAGGTAATTTAATTTCTTCAATATCAGTTACCTTTTTATTATTAGTAATTTTTAAAGCATACGCATTGGTATTCTCTAAACTTGTATCAAATTGATTGGGTAAAGAATAGGGAGTGAAGATTCCAAAATAAATAGGTTCTTTCGTATTTATTTTTAATAAAACTCTAGCATTTTGTTGAATTAGGATGTCTTTTATAGGACCATTTTCTCTACCTGTGGCAACAATAATATCATAGTCTATATCATTTTTTTTTAAGTATGCCATAAAATAACGAATAAACTGTTCTTCGGAATTGAAAAAGATAGGATATGATTCGTACAATTCATATGGAAACGGAATAATTTTGGTTTCACTTAGAATATAGGCTTCAATATATCTGGTGTAAAACTGATGACGTGTGAAGTAATAAATTTCTTTTAATTTTTCTTCTTCTGAAGCAAATGATTTGCCTTTTAGAAAATCATTTACATCGTTTAAATTTCCGCTAGGATAAAATTTATTAGTATAGTAGTCTAGAATATCCTCTTTACTAACCGTTTCTTTTATTTCACTTTCTTTTTCAGATAAAAAAGCATCTGCACGTTGTTCAAATTTTCCTGATCTAGCAAAAAATACTTGAAACTTATAACAAGGAAGTTCAACTAAAGGTAAAAACCATCTTGGGAAATCATTTTTAGCGACATTACTTGCTGTTAATTCATATTTCCTTTCGTTACTTTTTTTTGTTTCTATTTTCTTTAACTCAGGAGCACCATTGTATGAGTTAAAATTAACAAAGAAATCATTTTCTGTTTGAAAAGTTATTTTTAAGTCTAGAATGGGGTAAGTTTCTCCTAAAGTTGTTTCAACTGGTTCAAAACCAAACTCTGAAATAGATTTAAAAGGTTCAACAGAATGATAATAAAAGTCGATTATGTCTCCAATTTCTAAATTTGAAATAGCCACTTTTTTTGCATCATCTTCCTTTACTGATTCTTTATTTACATCTATTTCTATCTCTTTACCATCTGGCTTTATAATTTTTATTCCTAAAGTTATGGTTCCTCTTTTTAAAGAGAAACCTTTATTACTATAGAAGCGATCCTTAAATGAAAATTCTGAAAATTCTGTTATTGCAGCTTGATCTTGTAATTTTATTCTCTTTCTAACAGATGAGGTATAGGTGACGCTTTTTCCAAATTTATGAAAATCATAATTTTCATTTTTATAAATAATAACTGCCGATTCGTTTTTGTATTTTTCAGGTACACTGTTGATAGAACCGAAGGTGTCATTAGCATTCCAAAAGAAATTTTTTATTTCTTCTTTGTTTTGGGCATTAATAAATAGAATACAAAAGAAGAATAATACTTGTAGGTGTTTTTTTTTCATTTAATTTTATTTAATTAGGACAATTTGTTCAGCGTATAGTTGTTTTATGGTATCAAAATTTTTCTTAGCTGTTTCTAAATCATTTTTTTTAATGATTCCTTCTTTAAAGTTAAATACTTTGCGATAAACGATTGTATTTGCCTTCACTTCATAAGTGATAGCGATTTCATAATCAGTTGTATTTATAGAGATATTATTTGGTATTTTCTTAACGGTATAACCTTCTGGGATGTTCAAAATTACAGATATGTCATCATAATTTTTATAACTAAAAACAAAATCTTGTTGTCTTTCAGAGAAATCGAGATAACTATATTCTTTATCATAATCTAAATCTATATAC
>NZ_LR733556.1:2504135-2571635 GCF_902506265.1 Flavobacterium sp. 9AF
CAGTTCGAGTGTTTTTTATGTAAAGTAATGAAATAAAAAATGTATCGAGAATTGTAATTTCGTTTTATGAGTATTCGTCAGTTCGAGTGTTTTTTATGTAATGAAATGAAATAAAAAATGTATCGAGAACCTTTTGATTAATCAAATTATAATTAAATACTATTTTTTTTTAGAAGCACATAAATTAGTTTACAGTAGCATTATCTTACGCTAGTCACTGTATCTTTTTATTTTCTTTTGTTAAATAAAAAAGAAAATAAAAAGATTATTGTAGTAAAAAATTTCAAACCCCATTCATTTATAAACTTTACTATTTATATAAAGTTATCTATCCTAATTTATAACTGATTATTAAATAAAATAATCCATGTCATTTACCATTCACTAAAAGATAGGATAATTACTCAATTTCAGATGTATTAATTACAATATATTATACATTGATTATATGTTTAAAATAAAAACTGAAAAATAGTTGCTTATTGTTGTTGTATATATTATATTTGCGACAACAATAATTTAAATGATAAATAAATGAGACAATTAACTTTTGTATCACTGCAAGTGAAAGAAATAGAAGAATCTAAAAAATTCTATGTGGAGAAATTAGGATTTGAAATTGAAACTACGAATCCACAAGCGTGCGTTTTTAAGTACAATTCTGGAAAAGCAAGTTTTGCAATACGTACACCTCTCGAATCTCTTGAAGATAGACAAGTAGGAATAGGAGTTGCAGTTTGGTTTGCAGTTGATGAAAATGTAGATGAAATAAGAGAAAAATTACTTAAAAAGGGCATAGATACAATAGGAGGTATTATTGAAACTCCTTTTGGTAGAGCTTTTCATGTAAAAGATATTGATGGTTATAAACTTACTTTTTTAAATGAAAAATAAAGAATATGAATAATAAGATATTAATTACTGGAGCAACTGGAGGTTTGGGAAGTAAAGTTATTAATCTTTTAAAACAAAATGTAGCAAGTAAAAATCTAGTTGTTTTAGTTAGAGATTTAGATAATGAGTTAGTTAATCAATATAAAAATGACGGTCTTGAATTAAGAATAGGTGATTATGCTAACTTTGAAAGTTTAGAAAATGCTTTTAAAGACATAGATACTTTGTATTTTGTTTCAGCAGGAGATGATAATAATCGTTCAGAACTTCATAAGAATGTAGTGGATGTTGCCAAAAAAGTGGGTATAAAACATATTTTATATACTAGCGGAGTAAGAAAGAATGAGAGTAATGTATCACCTATAGCTACTTTAATTGCTTCTCATATTCAGACAGAAAATTTTATAAAAGATTCTGGAATAAATTACACAATTTTTAGACATAATTTATATGCTGAAGTGATAGAGATGTTGATTGGCGATAAGAATCAATTAGTAAAAAATAAGGCTATTTATTTACCTACCTCCAATGGAATAACTTCATTTGTTCCTAAAGACGATTTAGCAGAAGCTGAGGTAAAAGTTATTTTAAATCCTTACCTCTATTTAAATAAAACACTCGAATTTAATGGCAGTGAATCTATCTCGTTTTCTGAAATTGCTAAAAACCTCTCCAAAATCTTAAAGGTTACTATTGAGTATAATTCTCCAGAAGTACCTGAATTTGTTAATACTATGAATCGATTTGGTGTGCCAAATCATATTATTGAAATGTTGAGTTCATTCAGTTTAGCAATTGCACAAGGTGAGTTTGATCATCAAACAAATGATTTAGAGATGATTTTAGGAAGAAAAACAAAAACAATTTATGATTTTTTAAAACAGACTTATGAATAAATTGAATTTGAAATAAAATGAAAGAAAGAGAAATAAAATATTGGATAATTGTAGCTTCAAAAGATCATGTTAAAAAAGGAGTTTTTGAAGGTATTTCACAAGCTTGTCATGGAAAAGTGACTCCATTGAAAAAGATGAGAAAAGATGATTTTTTAATTTATTACTCTAGTAAACTAACAATGGATGGATTTGAAAAATGTCAAGAATTTACAGCCTTAGGAAAAGTTGTGGATAACGATATATATCAGGTTCAAGTTTCCGAAAATTTTTGCCCTTCAAGGCGTAATGTTATGTTTTTAAAATGTGATGATATATCGATACTTCCCTTAATTGATGAGTTAGATTTTATTCAAAACAAAAAAAATTGGGGTTATCCATTTCGATTTGGTATTTTTGAAATCAAGGAACACGATTTTCAATTAATCTCATCAAAAATGCTACAAAATTATGTCTAAAAAGATTGATTTCCATTTTAAATCACCTAATGATAGCCCTGGCTATTTATTAGGACAACTTACAATGTTATGGCAACGTAAACAAAAAAGAGTCTTAGATCCTTTAGATTTGACATCAACTCAATTTATTTTATTAGCTTCTTTAGGCTGGCTCTCAAAGAAAAGTAATGCAGTTACACAGGTTGATATTGCTAATCAAGCTAATTTAGATAGAATGATGGTTTCAAAAGTATTAAGAACATTAGAAGAAAAAGATTTTATTACGAGACAAGAACATGGAATGGATACTAGAGCTAAAATTATAGCGCTTACAGATAAAGGTGCAGAAGTTTTACAAAATGCTATAGTAGTTGTAGAAAATGCAGATATTGATTTTTTTTCAACAATTGAAAAAGATTTGGAGTTTTTTAATTTTAAAATGGTTCAGCTGATTAATGAAAATCAAGATGGGAGTTAATTTTTTTACAAAAATAATAACTAAAATAATCTATTTTAATAAATTAAAAAGAGTATCTTGAAATGTTTTATTCTTTAGAAAGATTTTTACTCAATCTAAAAAAATAAAACATACTACTTTATGTACCTCATTAGACATCATCAGGAAAATATCGTAAGCTTATGGAGTTTCAAAAGCATATAAAATATTGGACATTATGCACTTTATACTACTGCTGATTTAAAACTATCAGAATTTGATTTTTAAATGAAAGTAAATCAGAAATGAAAAGAAATAAGTGGGTAACCCTTATGAAGAGCTGTTTTTTATTTAAATTTATAACAATAAAATCAAATAGCTATGGCTTTTAACGAAAACACAATTCAGCGAATCAGGCTTTTTTTTCAGGAGAAAGATGTTCCCTTTTATGAAAAGAAGATGTTTAATGGCATTTGTTTTATGGTAGATGATAAAATGTGTTGCTGTAATCATATCGATAAAGAAACGGGTGAAGATTTTTTATTATGTAGAATAGGAGAAGAGCAGTATTCTCATGCTTTAAAAAAAGACAATGTAATTCCCATGGAATTTACAGGGAAATCAATGAAAGGATATGTATATGTCACCGAGAATGGTTTTTTAAAACCGAAGGATTTACATTATTGGTTGCAACGCTGTTTGGATTTTAATCCTTTAGCAAAATCAAGTAAGAAAAAGTAATTGCTACTTTATAAAACCGTATTTTAATATATCTTGGTTGTATGTTATTAATAAAAGTTTTTCATAAAAATGAGAGCGAGTAAAAGAAATAAAGAAATAAGTTAATTAAATGATAAAACTGCTCTAGAATGTCTGGAGCTTTTTTTTATTATAATAATATCAGTATTTTTGATGTACTAAAATAATTGCTAATGAACTCCATTTGGTATTTTGAAGATGTAAATTTATTCCATATTATGTGTCCCCATAAATTTAAAGATGCGGGTCATAATCATTCGTTTAAAAATTATAAAAAAAATGATTTGATTTATACTGAAGATGATGCTGCGGATAAAATTTATTTGGTAAGTAACGGTAAAATTAAAATTGGTTATATCAATGAAGAAGGAGAAGAAATCATATCGGCTATTTTATCTAAAGGAGAAATCTTTGGTGAAAAAGCAATTTTAGGAGAAGAAAGAAGAAACGAATTTGCATCTGTGCTAGAGAATAATACTACAATTTGTCCTATTGCTGCCGATGAAATGCTTGAGTTAATTAGAGGAAATCGTGAATTAAGTTTGAAAATTTATAAGTTTATAGGTTTTAGACTAAAACGATTGGAACGTCGATTAAAATTACTCTTATTTAAAGATACTAAAACCCGTTTAAAAGAATATTTAAATGAACTCGCGTTAGATTATGGATATAAAAATGCAGTTTCAGGTGATACGGTAATAAAACATCCTTTTACTCAAAAAGAAATTGCGACACTTATTGGTACCTCTAGACCAACGCTAAACATTTTGATAAACGAGTTGCAAGAGGAAGGTTATTTAAAATTTGATAGAAAAGAGATTATTCTAATAAGTAAAATCTCTGCCTAAAATATTTTATTTGATAGCAATTACAACATTATATCTTTTTAAAAAATCTAAGGCTTCTTTAGATTGATAATCGAATTTTTCTTCTAAAGAGGCTAATTTTTTCTTCTGATTAATACGTCTTAAGGCTTCATAAAAACGTCTCACTTCTTCTAAATGGTAGAGAATTAATTGCGGTACTTTTGTAGGATTACCCATTTCATCTTTGGCTACCATAGTAAAATAACTGGAATTGCAATGTTTTACTACGCCAGTTTGTATGTTTTCAGCAATGACTCGAATACCTACAACCATTGAAGTATTTCCTACGTAATTTACCGATGCTTTTAGTGTGACCAATTCTCCAATTTCTATAGGATTTAAAAAATCAACGGTATCTACCGAAGCTGTAACACAATAACAGCCTGAATATTTTGAAGCACTCGCAAAAGCTATTTGATCCATTAATTGTAGCAAATAACCGCCGTGAATTTTACCACTAAAATTAGTATGTGAAGGAAGCATCAATTCGGTTAAAGTAACTTTTGAAGCATCAACAGTGTTTGATTCTTTTTTATTCATTTGTTTTATAAATACCAAGTGTTAGTTTTCCATTTGTGTCAATTGCTGCTCGATACATGCCTGGAGTATTAAATTCCATAACTATGTTTCCTTTTTGATCTAAAGCAATAATGCCACCTGTTCCTCCTAATTGGGTTAGCTTTTTTTGAATCACTTCATGGCTGGCTTTTTCTAAAGAGATTTTTTTATATTCCATTAATGCGGCCATATCATAAGCTACTACATTTCGTATAAAAAATTCGCCCCAACCTGTAGAAGAAACACCACAAGTGTTGTTGTTGGCATAAGTGCCCGCTCCAATAATTGGGGCATCTCCTATACGCCCCCATTTTTTATTGGTCATACCACCTGTTGAGGTTCCAGCAGCAATGTTTCCATTTTTGTCTAGAGCAACACAGCCTACTGTGCCATATTTTGTGTCTTTTATAGTAGGATCATAATATTCGGCTTTATCGTTGTGATCCAATTCAATTTTTTCTTTTTCTTTAGCACGTAGCAAAGATTGATATCTATTCTCAGTGTAGAAATAGGACGGATCAACTAATTCAATTCCATTTTGGAGGGCAAAATATTCAGCTCCTTCTCTAGCTAGCATTACATGTTCCGATTTTTCCATGACAGCTCTGGCTAAATTGATTGGGTTTTTTACAGTAGTAACTCCAGCAATGGCACCTGCTTTCAAAGTTTTGCCATCCATTATAGAGGCATCCAATTCATTTTTACCTTGATTGGTAAAAACAGCTCCCTTACCTGCATTAAAAAGCGGTGAATCTTCAAGAACATTAATGGTTTTTTCTACAGCATCTAAACTACTTCCTCCATTTTGTAAAATAGTATAGCCTGTTCGAATGGCTTCTTCTAAAGCTTTTTTATATTCTCGTTCTAATTCGGGGGTGAGATTTTCTTTTAAAATAGTTCCAGCTCCTCCATGAATAACAATTGCAATTTTGTTATTTGAAATGGGTGAAATAGAAGTTTTACTCGATTTACATTGAGAAAAGATTACTAATAATAAGAAAAATAACACTCTTTTCATTACTCGCCATTATTAAAATAGGGAGAGGTTTCTTTTTCAACTTTGGTTACAAAATAACGGGTATCACCCCACCAAAAGAAAGTTCGTAAGCGCTCTACATATTCTACTTTTACAAATTTTCCTTGTAAAGATTTTAAACTATCAATTATAGGTTTGTCATTATCTAAAACAGAAAATTTGAAAATTTGTGCTCCAGAAATTCCTTGGCTTATTTCTCCTTCCCAAGTTTTGACAAAATATCCTTTGTGGCTAATTTTTATTAATTCTCCAGAACGAATTCCTTCACTGTATGGAACATAATACACATAAGACATATATCCTATTACAGATAGGACGGTTAATAGGGTTCCAAAAAAAACTATTTTTTTAAATACTGTCATGATTTATTCGTTTTCTATTGTTGCGTTACTATCATTTTCTGATGCTCGTTTTAATACATTTTCTGGCAATGCTTTTTTAGCTTTAGCTCCCATTTTTTTCAGTCGTTCAACACTTGTAATCAAATTCCCTTTTCCATCTACTAATTTGTTCATTGCATTGCCATATTCCGATTTTGCTTCGTCCATTTTTTTACCAATCTTAATTAAATCGGATACAAAACCTTCAAATTTATCATACAAAGCACCGGCTTGTCTGGCAATTTCTATAGCGTTTTCTTGTTGTTTTTGATTCGTCCACATGCTATCTATCGTTCGTAAAGTTGCTAATAGAGTAGAAGGTGTAACAATTACAATATTCTTTTCAAATGCTTTATTATATAAAGTATTATCTTCATTTAAGGCTAACGCAAAAGCAGGTTCTATAGGAATAAAAAGCAATACAAAATCAGGACTTTCCATATGGTAAATGTCGTGGTAGTTTTTTTCACTTAATTGATCCACATGACGTTTTACCGAAGTTACATGTTCTTTTAATATGACGGTTTTAGCTACCTCATCTTCTTCATTTACAAATCGTTCATAAGCCGTTAAAGATACCTTAGAATCTACAATCATTTTTTTACCATCAGGAAGATTGATAATTACATCGGGCATCATTCTGTTTCCTTCTTGATTGGTAAAACTTTTCTGTACTTCATATTCTCTACCTTTCTCTAAACCTGATTTTTCTAATACACGCTCTAATACCAATTCGCCCCAATTTCCTTGCATTTTGCTATCGCCTTTTAATGCTTTGGTTAAATTAATCGTTTCTTTCGACATTTTATCATTCATTTCTCTCAGACCTAAAATTTGCTGACGTAATGCTGCGTGATAATCGATACTTTCTTTATGTGTATCTTCTACTTTTTTTTCAAAAAGTTGAATTTTTTCCTGTAAAGGATTTAAGATTATTTTTAAGTTTTCTTTGTTTTGTTCTGTAAACTTGGTGGTTTTTTCTTCTAAGATTTTGTTAGCCAAATTTTCAAACTCTTTCGTAAACTTTTCTTGTAACTCATTTACTTCTTGTTTTTGCTCTTTATTACGTTCCAATAAATTATCAAAATCGTTTTCTTTTTTGGCTAAATGAATGGATAATGATTCTTTCTCTTTTTGAAGATTCTCTTTTTCGATAAGAACTTGCGCTAAGGCTTTTTCAAACTGTAATTTTTCGGATAACAATTGATTTTTAAGTTGCTCGATTTGGTTTACTAAACCAGAAACCCTTTCTTCTAAAGAAGATTTTTCAGCTTGTGCTTGAGTTTTAGAAAGTAATTTACCAAGGTAAAAACCTATGGCTAAGGCGAGGATGAATACGGCTAATACTAAAATAATTTGCGACATATAAAGTAAATAATTTCAATTGTAAATTTAAGGAATTAATTCAACTTTAAAACCAGAATTTATATAAATTGAATACTGTATTTTTGCAGTAAATAATAAAAATGAGTCACCAACATTTTATACTTCATAAACCGCATGGCTATTTGAGTCAGTTTATTTATGAACTGAAAAGAAAAAAGAAGTTATTAGGCGAATTGTATCCTTTTCCAGAAGGCACTATGGCAATAGGGAGACTTGATGAAGATTCGGAAGGTTTGTTATTGCTTACTACAGATGGGAGAGTGAGTGAACATGTGAGAAGTAAAACAGTTGAGAAAGAATATTATGCACAAGTAGATGGTGTAATTACTCAAGAAGCTGTTGACCAATTACAAAATGGAGTAGAAATAGGGATCAATGGAACCAAATACTTAACTCGAAATTGTAACTCAAAATTAATTACTTCATTACCAGATTATATAGGTTCTGGAAAACGAATAAGAGATAAACGACACGGACCTACTTCTTGGGTTTCTATAACGGTTGTCGAAGGTAAATTTCGGCAAGTAAGAAAAATGACAGCTGCTGTTGGCTTTCCCACATTACGATTGGTTCGCGTTAGAGTAGGGAAAATGCATTTGGAAGGAATAAGTGTAGGGGCTGTTCAAGAAGTTCAAGAAATTGTTTTATAAAAATATCCCTTCTTCTAGAAGGGATATTTATGGTTTAATTGAAAATTTCTGTAAAAAAGGCTTTCATCGCTTCCCAACTTCTTTTATTGGCTAATTCATTGTAAGCAGCGCCTTTACTATTGTCTGTACTTAAGTCTTTATGAGTAAATGCGTGTACCGCATTTGCATAAAAATTCATTTGCCAATCTGCTTTTCCAATTCTCATTTCATCTTGAAAGGCTAAGACTTCTTTTTGTGGTACATAAGGATCATCTGCACCATGTAGCACTAATATTTTTGGAGTAATGGGTTGTGTTTGACGCATTGGGTCCTTACCTAATCCACCATGAAAAGAAACCACTCCTTTTACTTTTAAATTTCCTCTTGCCGCTTCTAAAGCACCACTACCACCAAAACAATAACCAATTACAGCAATTTCATCTGGATTTGCTCCTTCTTTTATTAATTGATCAATAGCTAATTGTATTCTTCTTTGGTAATCTTTATAACTGTTTTTAAAATAGCCAGCTAATTTTCCAGCTTCAGTCGTGTTGTTTGGGGTGTTTCCTACACCATAAATATCTGCAACAAAAGCATGATATCCTAATTTAGCTAATGCTTCTGCAGATTCTTTTGCATGTGCATCGATGCCCATCCAAGCAGGTAAAACGATGATACCTATATTTTTTGGGTTTGCCGTTGTAGCTTTTGCAAAAAAACCTTCTAATTTTTGACCGCCATCATTATAAGCAACTGGTTTTAATTGCGCTTGCATAGAAAAATGAATAAGTGTGAGTAGTATTATAATTTTTTTCATATTTAAAATTTTTATAAAATTAGTGAAATAGAAGCGCAAATAGGAAAAACAAATCCTAAAAAATTTGTGGAATTATTGCACTTTAAATTTTCCCAACTCTTTATCGAAGGTAATGGCTTCATTTTGAAATAATTCATTAAAAACATTTTGTTCAATTAATTGACAGGGTTGTCCTTTTGTTAATTGGTTAGGTGTTAAAACTATCATTTCATCACACAGTTGTATGGCTAAATCGATATCATGGGTAGAATAAAGAATTGTTTTTCCAGTTTCTTGCGTTAATTTTTTTAGTAATTTCAGTAAGGATACTTTATGAAGTAAATCCAAATGTGTAGTAGGTTCGTCTAAAATGATAATGGCTGTGTCTTGTGCCAAAGCTCTCGTGATTAACGCTTTTTGAAGTTGGCCATCACTTATTTCGTAATGTTTTTTATCAATGAAATTAGCTATTCCAGTTAGTGCAATAGCTCGGTCAATTTTTTCTTTATCTTCTTTTGCTAATGTGCCTAACCAATTGGTATAAGGTTGTCTGCCAAGAGCCACAATTTCATATACGGATAAGTTACTTGGTGGTAAATGTTCTGTGAGAACGATACTTAATTCTTGCGCTAATTGGCTAGGGGTATATTTTTTTAAAGATTTCCCTTGTAATAGTATTTCACCTTTTAGGGGAGGAATAATTCCTGTTAATGTTTTTAATAAGGTGGATTTACCTATTCCGTTTGCTCCTATAAGTGCTACTAATTGACCTGCTTTTAAATCGATAGTGCAATTTTCAATAATAATTTTTGATCGATTTTTATGGGTATAACCGATGGATAAATTTTCGCTATGTAAAACAGTAGAAGACATTAATAAAAGCTAAATGTTGTTGCGCAAAGTTAAAGGTTTTTAAAGATAAATAATGTTATCTGGTCGTGAAGAGTTATAATGATTTATAATTAATTCATAATAATCTCCTATTAATACACTTGCAACCGATACTTCATTTTTAAATAAGAAAGTTGAAATACTTTTTTCCATATTTTCATCTGCTTCTAGAAGAATTTGAATTCTATTTTTAATTTCTGAGAGCTCTTCTTCTGTAATAGGGAATACATGCCTAGGTAAAGTTAAAGTAAGTCCGAATGCTAAATCTTCAGCAGAAGTATAACCCCAATATTCATAGATATCTTCTTTATCTATTCCTTTATCAATTAAAAGATTGATTTGATCTATTATATCATCCATTTTTTTTACATTAAAGGCATCGAAAGCCTCATCAAATTTTGAGATGAGATCTAATACTATAGGGAATAATCGTTCCGATTTCTCAATATTGGGTTCTAGTTCTTTCCTAAAATTCATATAATTGTTTTTAATTTTATTGAAGATTATTTTTAAACATTTTTATTTTTTTCAAAGACATTTGGGATACAATTCGAAATCCTATTTCTATAATGCTTCTAAATAGAAGCAAAATAAATATAAATGCGAATATTAAACCGTATTCTTTTCTGTTTAGCAAGTCAATTGAGATAAGTGCAACCGTTATTGAAAAAAGCGTAAAGAATATTTTTAGTTTCATACCTGTACAAAGATGCAATGTTAACTTGTTTGGGTATATCTGTCCTTTTATGATACAAAAATTGCCAAAGAAACTAGATAGTTGAATGGTAAATGTATTGGTTTCTATTTCACCTACAAACGTTTTATTTTCCCAATATCCTGTAAACTGTTTACTATCAATTGTATTTTTTTTTAAGTTTACAATTAGGTTATGATGATTTTCTGATAAGGGAATACTTATGTCTTTTTCTGGAAATAGTTTCATTATTTACTGATTTCTGAAAGGAGCGTTTTTAAAGCTTTAAAATTGACAAGTGAGAAAATATAACTTTAATCTTGTTTATAAAAATTAGTTTCCTTTTGGAAAATACAAATAAAAATTACTTCCTTCTTGTATATCGCTTTCAGCTTCAATCCATCCATTTATGTTTTCCATTATAGTTTTACAAATGGCTAATCCCATTCCTGTTCCCGCATATTCATCTTTTGAATGCAATTTTTTAAAGGGTTCAAAAATTTGGTATCGGTATTGGTTGTCAAACCCAATTCCGTTGTCTGCTATTTTAATTTTATAAAACGTTTTAATGGAAGGATTTGTTGGGAAATTAATTTGCTCCTGTGATAGGGTTTCCGAACTTATTTTTATTTGTAAAGGAACGTTTTCTTTACGGTATTTAATAGCATTTTCTATTAGGTTGATGATAAGTTGGGTAATTATCACTTTTGGACCTTTTATAGTAGGTAAATCATGAAATTCAATTTTAAAATTAACGGAATCATGATATTCTTTACAATATTCGCTGGTGTAATTGATCAATTCGTTTAAGTTGCAATCTTCTAATACTTGATTGATATCTTTGGCTGAAGAAAACTTTTGTAAAGATTCAATTAGGTTGCGCATTCTTTGATTGGCATCTAAAATACGGTTTAAGTAAATGTTGGCTTTGTCGTCTAAATCTGAATTTTCTAAAATAAGTTTGCTGAAAAAATTAATTTTTCGAAGTGGCTCTTGTAAATCATGACTTGCGATATGATTAAACATAGCCAGTTCTTTATTTCTTTTTTCTAACTCTATATTTTTCTGTAGTAATTCTTCCGTACGATAGCGAACTTTATCTTCTAATATTATATTTTGATTTTTAATTTTTGCTTCCGACAATTTAAGCTCTGTAATGTCTTTAGAAATTGATAGCAATTGATATACATCTCCTTTTTCTAAAGCAACAGGTGTAATAGTCACATGCCACCATTTAGGTGTGCCTTTTGCTGTTTCACAATAGGCCGAAAATTCTGTAACTTCTCCTGTTAAAGCTTTATTAACAGCATTTTTTACAAGTGTTTTGTTTTCATCTCCCCACAAATTCCACCAATATTGATGTTTGATTTGACTAAAATCATCTATTTCCATGGTGCACATTCCATTGAAATTCATAAATTGTAAACGACCTTCAGTGTCTAAAATTTTTAAACAATCGGAACTACTTTCTAATACAATATCTTTTAAAACCTGAGTTTCAATGAGTTTTTTCTCAATTGAGGGTGTTATATCTTCATTTTCCATTATAATACTAATAATAGATTCAAAATTAGAAAATAATTATTTAGTTTAAGCATCAAACAATTGTGAATAAAATAATAAAATGGGTGTAAATGATTTTGTAGCAATAAAAAACTGCCCAATGATAAATAAAACCATTAGACAGTTGAAAAAGCAAAATAGCAATTGGCTATTATTCTGGACCATTAATGGCATACACAGACGTTGTTTTTTGATTAGGCGTTTTAGGGTCATTAATCACAATGCTTGCATTTCCTCTTAACCCATCTGTTCCTAGAGATAAAACTAATTTTGGATTATTGGCAGGTGCGGCTAAAATATACATAATGGGCACATATACAATACTATTATAGGTTACTGTATCGTTGTTATTGGTATAAGTAATGCTACTTTTATTATTAATAATAACAGATTCACCTGTACTATTTGTCATTGGTACACCACCAAAAACTGTTAATGGAACAGGGTTAAATAAAGTATTTCCTGAAATAGGAGTAGTGCCAATTGTTCCTGAAACAGTGACTAATGAGCCTGTTGTAGCATCATATTTGCGGTTGAAAGTGAGTGTCAATTGTGGATAAGTAGCGGTTGCTGGAACTGTAAGTGTATTGGTATTATTATCAAAATGCATATCGGCTAAAAAATCGAAATAAAATCCTGTGGAAGTTTTGCCATCTAAAGAAAAACTGATCATCACAAAATAAAGATCAAATTCACCAATGATTTTTTCACTAATATATTGCGCTTCAATAGATACAAAAGCAAGTGGATGTGCAGGTAAAGGCGTTTGGTAATAACCACTAAAATCGGCTAAATTAATTCCGCTTAAATCAAACCATTTAGGTTGAGGAGAAGTTCCTGTTGGAATAGTTGTAAGGGATCTAGAAATTAATTTGTTATCTTTAATAATCATGTTGTTACAGGCAAAACCTTTAGCAGAAGCTGTTCCCATAATTAATTTTACTTGAGTTCCATCTTGCTGAAAAAATGAAAAATAATACATATTTAAATTGTATATGTATGTGGGTATTGGAAGTAACGTGCCGTTATTTGTGCCATTGTCATAATGTAATTGATTGTTTACATCAATTTGCATTACTTTAGTTATATTTTCATTATTGTTTTCATAATATTCTCCTGTAAATAATGCAACAGGAATAGGATTGTTATAAGTAGTTCCTTTCACACTAATTGGTGTTTTTTCTGGTAAGGTAATATTTCCAGAACAACTAACTGTGGGTCCACCTGAATTATTATTGCGAGCAAAAATTAGATTAATAGACAAACCATTGGACCATTTTTGTGTTAAGGATGTACCATCAAACTTACCTGTAAACGCATATCGAGTAGATGTTTTACCATCTAAAGATAGTAATAAAGATAAATCATATTCAGGATTTGTTGTAGTAGGTCTCACAATCATATTTGTATCGATTGCAAAAAATGCTCCTGGTGCACAATCTAGATTATAATATCCATTAAAAGGAATTAATTTAGGAGTGTCTGGATTAACAGGAATTAAAAATTTAGCATCATTGCATTGATTCAAAAGGTTTTGGATATACGAAGCAGTTTCGTTCTTAGTGTTCGAAACAGTAGCATCAGTAAAAATGGTGTTATTCATAATTTTAGTTTTAGGTGAATTAAATAATTGTATCAGAAACTAAAATTACTTTTTTATAGAAGTTTGTTTATAAAAATGGTTATGAGTTGCTTTTTTTTGTTAATAAGAACAGTAATTTGTAGAACGAGTCGTTTTATATAATATTGAAAAGGTAAATAGTTGGCTAATTTTTTAATAATTCTTTCCCAAGAAAGTGTTGAAAAAACAGCTACAAATACCATTATATATAGCTTTAAATGAAAACGGAACTCATTTTATTGATTTTCAATTTCTAGAACTTTCTTAAACATAGGGTCTTTTTGTATTAAGAAATTTTTTCCAAAAATGGCTTCCTCAGTAATAGTGCGTTCATGTAAGAAATCGATAGAGTAAGTGATAAAATGTTCTACTTGATTTTGGAATAAATCGGTTGTTGTTTTACAATCTGTAAAATCTATTTGTGGTTCAATTCTAAAAATTACCTTACTATAAGGTAAACAAAATACAGATGTAATGCTTTGCATACCACCCAAAAGATTTGGGGTTTCACCTATACTAATAATCCGATCCATTTTATATGCTAGACTAGATAAATTACTAGTTGCAGAATATATAAACCGGTCTTGTAATAGGTAAATGTTTCCTTCAAAAGGTAAAGTTTCTTTTTCAGGATAAAAATGAGAATAGTTTGGAATAATATTATAGAACATAGAAAGGTTCTTTAGTTTAATTCCATCTTTGGTTAAACTTAGACCATATTTTACAATTGAATCTTTATTCATTTCAAAATATTTACAGTTTAATGAACTAAATATGCGTCCCACGACTACATTAGATTGGAGAGTGTCTTTTATTATCTTTCCTAGAAATTTACCATAAGTATAATCGCTACCACCACCATTACCTCTCACATCTAATACAATAGATTTTATAGAAGAATGATTTAAGATATTTTGAAAACGATGAATTAATGTATCACCTAGTTTTTCTTCCATAGCAGGCAATTTGGCATAAAATATTTTTTCTTTTTCAAAATAATGTGTGATTACTGATGCTAAATTGTTGTTGTAACCAAAACTATTTTTTTTGTCTTCAAGAAAAGTAACGGTGTCATTTCTGACTAATTCTAAAATTTTTTCTTGCTTGTTTGGATCTTGAAAAGTGAATTTTAGTACATCATTGTTATAGATTTCTGCAACGGTATAAAAAGTTTCATTATACACCTTTTTATGAACTCTATCCCATCTTAAAGGAGATATCAGTTGCTCCATATTTTTTACAAAGGAATGTATTTTTTGATTATTACAACTTATTAATTTCATTGAAGCGGGATATTCTTTTCCTTTATAAGAAAAGGGTAATAGATTGTAATAGTCACCATCTATATATACTAATTCTAGTTTGGATTTAGTATAAAAATGGTCTTTAATATACTTATCATATTTATAACTATGAACAAAATCTGAAGTGTCTATCCCTGTAACTATGTTTTGTGGAATCCAAACCGTTTTAACTATATCTAGTAGAGAACGACCTAATCTATTACTGTGTCCATCTTGCGCAGCATTTAAAGTTTTTTCTATTAGAAATAAATATTCTTCTTTAGTTGTTTTTGAGTTAATTTTTGATCTAATTTTTTTAGCATGTTTGTTAAAATCTATGTTTCTTACTTCTTTATTAAATTGAACAATTGGACTTACCTGATTAATGTAAGAAACCAAAGAATCGTAATCAACTAACATTTGGGAAGTAGTAAGTGAAGGTGTGTCTTTAAGTAGATTAGAAATTGAGGTGCTGTTTTGTCCTTGAAAAGTAATAGTAAAACTTAAAAGAAGCACTATTAGAATATGCATTTTATAATTTTTCATTTGTTATCTTTTGATGATACAAATGTATCTTTCTTGAAGCTTTTGTAATTGTAAAAATCTGCCAAGTTTTATTCTAAATTCCAAATGAGTGTGTCTTCTACATGTGAGCTTGTTTGTTTAAATTGTGAAGGAGTTACATAAGTATATTTTTTAAATGTTTTTGTAAAATGGGCTTGATCTGTAAAATTTAATAGATCTGATATTTCTATAAGTGGAATATTTTTTAAAATCATTGGCATTGCTTCTCTAACTTTAATTATTTGTAAGTATTCTTTTGGTGTAGTTTGAAGTTGGTTTACAAAATACCTATGAGTAGATCGGTAGCTTTTGTTTAATAAATCATTTAATTCTTCCATTTGAGTAGCTTTTAAAGTTTTATTGAATAATAAAGTATTGTATAGCATTTTGTCTTGTATCAATGGAATAAAAAAATCTTCCATTTCGGTTACAATTTTCTCTAAAGGATTATTGCTAAACACTATTTCATACAGGGAATCCCAATTTTTATTTGTATTTAAAATATCATTTTGAAAAATATTTTTTGAGAAGCCTTCTCCAAAAAAAACTTCTAATCCCATAGGATTAAAATTGATGCATAATTCCTGATAAGGCTGATTTGCAATTATTTTTATGGGCTCTTTATAAATACCTGTAAGGTAACTACTGTTTTTTGTTGAAGATAGGATGTGATATTCTGAATGGTTTACTGCAACTATTTGCCCTTTTTTTATTAGACCAAGGCAATGATTTGTGTTAGGATAACATAACTGGCTAATATATTCATTATCGTTTTTAGTGATAAACAAAAAATATTGAATACACTCTCTTACTAAAGGATTTCTAGGATAAAATATTTTTGTTTGCATTGCTTAGTAGCTATTCTAAAATAGATTCAGAAATAGTTATCTAAAGTAAAAAAGAAATTAAAATAAAATACTTTAGTTTAAAAAAAAACAGAAAATATAATTATATTAGTGGGTATTTGTTCTTTTTTTAAAAAAAGCAAAACATCTTATTTGGATTTTCTTTCTAATATGTCTAATCTTTCTTTTTCTCGAAATTTCGATATATAAAATAAATTGGAATTTAAAATAGCCTTATGAGTAGCATGTTGTTCTATAAATGGAATAATCTTGGAATCTATTTCAACCAACCAATTATCGGTTGATTGTTCTAATTCTTTTTCTGTAACTCCTTTTATAGTTGGTTTTTTTATTTGTGCCATAACCAAATAAGTGTCCTCTTCTGTTTTTCCAAAATCGGAATCATAATAGGATATAGTAATGTCATAAAACCCTTTTCCAAATGTTTTGTATTCGAAATAAATAAATACAGTTAAATTGGATCCTAAATCTTTGTAAATTCTTTTGGTAGTTTTTGAATATCTGTCAAATCCTCTATTTTCAAAAAAAGGAACAATCTTTTCTTTGAATAGTATATCAAAACATTTTTTTCTCTGTTGAGTAGTTAATTTTTCTGTCATAGTTTTGATAGAATTAATAAATTCCCTTTAAAAGTATAAAATTATTCTAAAGTCAAAGAAAAATAATTTTAGCTATCACTCTATTTTAGTTTTTATCCTATTGATAGTAAATTAATATATTATCTCTTATTCCATAATTCTTCTCCAAAATAGAATTCTTTATTGGATAATAAAAATTCATACACCGAATTTACATTATCACCATTTAAGAAGATAACATATCCATTATTAGATTGAGGAAACCAAATTGCCAATGTGCTTACACCAGGATCTTTGCCTGTATGTAATAAAGCATATTCATTATTACTAAAACCAGTGAGTATTTCCCATCCTAAACCAAAAAAATCATTTTCTTTTAATTTAATCTGTTGTTTAATCATTTCTTGGAATAATTCATTAGAAATTTCCGCACCATTAATAACATAAGCTAAAAACTTTCCATAATCTTCTACTGTTGTAAGGAGGTTTGCAGCTGCATTTGCTTCATAATATTTATCGGTTTCAATTTTATCACCTGTCATATTAAAATTTTGAGCATATCTACTTTCTTCTACATTTG
This sequence comes from Flavobacterium sp. 9AF, assembly GCF_902506265.1. GTDB lineage: Bacteria > Bacteroidota > Bacteroidia > Flavobacteriales > Flavobacteriaceae > Flavobacterium. Next base: position 2,521,846 of record NZ_LR733556.1, read on the forward strand.
GCTCCCACCAAAAAAAAGTATCATTCATTTCAAGTGGATTAAATAATAATTCTTTGGCTAGTTGTTCTATGCTTTTGTTTAGCTTTTTTTCAATAGCAATTCTTAAATATTCAAATCCTTCTCCAGAATATTGATATTTTGTACCTGGTTCAAATTGAAACCTGAGTTTGTTTTTTTTGTCAAGATAACGCCAATTAGGAAATCCTGTTTGATGAGTTAAAATTATCTTAGGAGTTAGTTTAAGATATCTATTGTCGTCTTTAATGTCAGGATCAATCCAATATTTATATAGCGGTTCATTTAATTCTAATAAACCTTTATCTATTAATTTTAAAGTAATTAAAGTAACAATTGGTTTCGTTAAGGATGCAACTTTAAAAATAGTATTATAAGGAGCAATGTTTTTCTTGTCTAATGTTCCGTAAACAGCTATTTTAGTTAATTTACCCTTTTCTATTATGCCTAATCCTACTGCTGGAACATGATTTTGTTCTAATAGCTGTAAAATGTTTTGAGTATTATTTTCTAAAATAGGCTTTTGATGGTCGTAGCTTAAAACTTCACTTAATTTCCATGTTTCATTTTCTAGCACCCAAACATGTGTGAATTTTGCTGTACTTGTCCAAAGATCTTCTTTATCTTTTTGTCTAAGATAGAAATGATGAATTCCTTTTTGTATGACACCGTATAACTGTTCATCATTATAAAGCGGAAATACCTCAAGACTTTTAATGTCTACTTTACGAATGGGTTTGCTTTCAGTATTTGAACAAATATATTTTTCTATGTTTTCAAAGAAAGTCTTTTTGTCTTGAAAGCCACCTTGGTCATGATAAAATTTTAAATCGTTAACTACTTTGCTTTTTAAATAATTTAAGTCACATTGATTAAAACCTCTTTCAAAAAAAATACTGTCTTCTTTTTTTAAATCGGTAAATAAACTAGTGTTTTTGTCAATTTGGGCATCCAACCTCAAAATGGATAAAACGAAAATAAGAGTAACAATACGGATCATGTTTTTTTTTAGACAAAATTCAGAAGTTTTGATTGACTAATCTAAAAAAACACCCGTCAATAACCTGACAATGCCACGACAACAAGCTAATAATTAGATGAAATCGAAATTTAATTTGAAATACAGTTTTCCCTTTTGGTCTAATGCTGCAGCGTTTCTTAAAACTATAAATAGGTTGGTTATTACTAAGAAAACCATTATTAGTAAAGTGAATTTATTTCCTAGATTAAACCAGTTTTTAGCGAAAGCACTTAGCATGAATAAGACAGGAGCAATAATGGTCCATAGAATTTGAATTGAAATGATACCTTTTGTTAAGGCATTTTTTTGTTTTAAAAGATAGGTAAGGAGCAAAGGAGCAATAATATTAAAAGGAGGTATAAAAAATAAAATAGAAATAAGATTAATAATTTTAATTTTTGAGATTTGTAAAGAAGCAGTAGATGGTTTTTCTATTGTTTCTTCTGCCTCTTTTTTTAATATAGTTTCATCTATTTTTAATGCTTTTGAGAGAGCTTTAAGCGTGTGTCCTTTTGGTGTAATTCCTGCTTCAATTCTTTGAATGGTCCTAACAGAAATACCAGATTGGGTTGCTAACTCATCTTGCGTTAAATTGTTTTTTTCTCTTATCTTTTTTAGTTTAGACATTTGAAAATGTATTACTTGTTTACAATTGTTTTGTGCTTATTCTAAAAAAAAGTGAATTGTTTTCAAGAATAGGGTAAACAAATATATTACAAACATCCGATTTTTTGAAACAAAGAATTATTGACTTTTATAATTTGATATTAATAGGTCCACCATTCTTGCATCCATAGTTTTGAAACTTGTTTTGCCTTTTCTAAATGATCAGGAACAATGATGAGTTGGTTAGAATGGTCGCTATATTGAACTAAGATAGAAATATTTTCTTCAGCTAAACGTTTACAAAATTGTCCTAATTGTCCTGGAACATCTTGTCTAAGTTTTTGAATAATGACTTCATTTATTTTAATTAAGTTTATCCCAACTTCTTTAAGAACCTGTTTGGCTTTCTCAGCATCTTCAACTAAAAAATGCGCAACAGCAACATTTTTGTAAGTAAACACACCACCACCTTCTAAACTAATTTTATGTTTGCCTAATGTTTCGCCTAATAGGGCTAGTTGTCCTATTTTATTTTCTAAAATGATTTCGATATCTTTCATGATTATTTTTTTAAACGATGAACTAATTTACTGTCCTCAGGAGATTGTTCTCTTAGATTCATGCTGTAATCTCTAATAACTGTTGCTACTCGTATTTGATAATCATTAAAAATGCTATTTCTCCCTTTTTTTTGTACTTCTCTGTGCAATTCTAGTGTACGCCACTTTTGAATGCTAGCTTCATCTTTCCAAAAGGAGAGAGAAAGTATTTTGTTAGGATTTGATACGCTTTTAAATCGTTCAATAGCGATAAATCCTTCGATTTTTATTAATTCTGGTTTTAATTCTGTTGCTAAATCTAAATATTCTTCCCATTTATTATCAACAGGAAAAGCTTCAAAAAGTACGACTATCATAGTATTATTAATTTTGTTTGTACGAATGTAAAGACTTTGCTACTTTTACATTTCATTCAATAATGAAGTATGGAAGTTTTGCATCATTTTTCTAAAATTAGTGCATTAATTTGCGAACCTTCTCGATCTAAAATGTTATGGTTTTTATTAGATGGTAAAGCGTATACTGCATCAGAAATAGCCGCATTTGCAGATATTTCAATTACGGCAACAAGTAATCATTTGTCTAAATTATTAGAGGCCGAAATGCTAAAGGTAGAAATTCAAGGACGTCATCGTTATTATACCTTTGCAAATGCAGAAGTAGCTTATGTTATAGAATCATTGGCACAGTTATCAAAAATAAATCGTTCTGAAAGAGAAATCAAGCCTGTTGGAATAAAATTTTGTAGAACCTGTTATGATCATTTGGCAGGTTTTGTAGGTGTTCAATTGGTTGAGGCATTGGAAAAAAAAGATATGGTAAAAAAGAGCGGAAACATCTATCTGGTAACAAATAAAGGTTGGGAGTGGTTTGAAAATTTTGGAATTAAAAAAGAAAACTATAATACGATTCGCAGGCCTTTAACTAGACAATGTTTGGATTGGTCTGAAAGAAAACCTCATTTAGCGGGACAATTAGGTGCAGATTGGTTAATGAGTATGTTTCATAAAAAGTGGTTTAAAAAGGTACAGTTCTCAAGAGAATTAGTGTTGACAGCAAGAGGGAGAAAGGAAATTTATGAATTACTTGGAGTTGTTTTATAGTATTTTATGATGCGTTTGAAAACCAAATGTAAATCGATGATTTAAATTTTTAGATATATGTTATCCCTATTTTGTATTTTTGTATTATTTGAAATTTGCAAAATATGGAAAGTGTAAGTATAAAGGATTTTTATAAAGATATATGTGGGCAATCTAGTTGTCAGTTAGATTACTTTCTAGATAATAAAAATCACTCCGATTTAGGTCATTTTAATGTGTTTGATATTGCAAAATTCTATTTTGATGACAACCCTAAATGTCAAATGAGCTACAATAGAAGATTGTATTATAAAATAAGTCTGATTAAAGGGAAAAATTTAGTTGAATATGCAGATAAAACGATATTGATTGAGCAACAAGGCATCTTATTTGCATCACCCAAAATACCTTACAGATATACCGCATTAGATAATAACCAGCAAGGTATGTTTTGTGTGTTTACTAAAGAGTTTATGTCTAAATCAAAAATGGGTTTGCATATCGATGAATTGCCAATATACCAGCCTTCAAGCGATTTTATATATCAATTAGATGACAAACAATATTTGGAAATAGAAGCGATATTTAAGAAAATGGATACTGAATTGTCTTCAGATTATGAATATAAATATGATTTGCTTAGAAATATTTTAATGCAATTAATTCATACGGGTCAAAAACTTAAACCCATTGTTAGTATGCAAAGCACCACTAATGCGGCCAGCAGAATCACCACGCTTTTTATTGAACTTTTAGAAAGACAATTTCCTATTGAAAATGATGCGCAGAAAGTAGTTCTGCGTAACCCTATTGAATTTGCTACGATTTTAGGTGTACATACAAATCATCTTAATAAAGTTCTAAAAGAGACAACAGGACGAAGTACTAGTGATATTATTAATGCTAGAATTGTAGAAGAAGCTAAAATTCTTTTAAAACAAACACAATGGAATGTTTCTGAAATTGCTTATACATTAGGCTTTGATGAGGTGGCACATTTTTCAAATTTTTTTAAAAAGAAAACAAATCTTTCTCCGTTAAAGTTTAGAAATTGATTGAATTTTACAATTTTTAGATTGTTGTTTGCAAACGTTATATTGTTTTAAATGGGAACTTTGTCATACATTTAAAAACGTAGAAAAATGACAACTAAAACAAGTAAAGTAGCCTTAGTAACAGGCGGAAGTCGTGGACTTGGAAAAGACATGGCTACACAATTAGCAAAAAAAGGTTTTGATATTATACTCACTTATCATAGTCAAGAGCAAGCAGCGAAAAAAGTGGTTGAAGAAATCCAATCTTTAGGAAAAAATGCTGAAGCCTTGCAGTTGGATGTAGTAGATATAAACAGTTATGATCAATTGGTAAATCAAGTAAAAGAAATATTAGAGAAATATGGGGTTACTCATTTACATTCATTGGTAAATAATGCTGGTGTAGGGGCTCATACAAGTATAGTAGATACTAGTGAAGCTGTTTTTGATAACATGGTTGATATTCATTTAAAAGCACCTTATTTTTTAACACAAAAATTGTTACCAATTTTAGAAGACGGTGGAAGTATCGTTAATATATCTTCTGGTTTGGCAAGATTTAGTTTTCCTAATTATGCTCCTTATGCAATTATGAAAGCGGCAATAGAAAGTCTTTCTCGTTACCAAGCACAAGAATTTGGTAATAGAAAGATTAGAGTTAACACGGTTGCACCAGGAGCCATTGAAACCGATTTTGGAGGAGGAGCTCTTCGAAACTCACCCGATTTGCAAAATATAATTGCAGGCAATACAGCGCTTGGTAGAATAGGTTATGCAGATGATTTAGGTGGAGTAGTGGCCTTTTTGTGTAGTGAAGAAGCAAAATGGGTTAATGCACAGCGTATAGAAGTTTCTGGAGGTTTTAATATTTAATTTTTTGTGAATCATTCGTCCTAAAATAAGTAAAACTAAGCTTATTTTAGGGCGATTTTTTTGTTTTTTTATTTCTAAAATTGTAGCTAAATAAATGCAAAAATCACATTGAAAAGATTAGGCTTTACAGACTATTTTGCTCTGTATATTCCTTTCTGAAAAAACAAAGATTAATGGCAATAATTAAAATTGAATAAAAACACTTTTTTATTTTTTTATGTTAGGTAAGATGTAGTCTTCAAAAATTTTCTCGGGTTGCTGTGTTTTTCCATTTCTAAAGTTTCCTGAAGTAATTACCACAACTACTTTTAAACTTGGAATGATAAAAATATATTGACCACCTGCGCCTCTTGCTTCAATAGTTTTGATTTTTTTTCCTTTAGAAAAGTAGGTATTGTGCCACCATAAATAGCCATATCCATTCTTGTCTATTGTATTTTCTAATGCATGATGATTTTTAAATGAGTCGTTTACCCATTTTCTTGATATAATGCGTTTCGAATTCCATTTTCCATAATTTAGATAGAGTTCACCAAAACTTAACATATCTCTAGGAGTTAGATACATACCACCGCCAAAATAAGGTTTTCCTTTCAAATCTGTTTGTATAATATAATTTGAAATGTGCAATTTTTGAAATAGATTTCTATCCATAAACAATTCTAATGGCTCATTTATTATTGAATCCATTGCAATTCCAAGTAAATAAGGATTAGCAGAACCGTAATTGGCTTGTGTATTTGGAGCATTTATCATCGAAGCAGACAAAACGGATCTTGTCCAATCCGTTGTTCTTTGAAAATTTTCTTCAGTTGCTGGGGATTTTGAATTCGCATTTTTTCCATAATCAATAGCATCTAATCCAGAACTCATAGTTAAAAGACTTTGAATGTTAATCTTTGCTTTTAAACTGTCTTTTTGTGTCTGATACTTTGGTGATAAAAAATCAAAAATAGATTGATTAACATTTTTAAACAAAGATTTATCTAATGCGATACCAATAATGGCCGAAGAAATGCTTTTAGATGCCGAGCGCATATCATGAGGAATAGTTGCTGTATAGCCATTAAAATAGTTTTCATAAAAAAGTTTTCCTTTTCTAGAAATTAAAACGGAGTGAGTATTAGGTAATGAATCCTTAAAAATAAGATCTTCCATCTCGGTAAGTTTTAAAACAGAATTTGTGTTTTCTATTTTAAAGTCTCCTATTTTCCAATCCGATTGAGATCTTTTTAAATCTATCTCAGAGATTAAAAAATTATCTAAAAATATATTTAGTTGAATTTTTTTATTTTCTAATTTTCCTTTGAAATGAAGCCCTGTTTTAAAATCTAAAAAAGAAATAACATTGTTATCTTTTTGAAAATTGTCACACCAAGTTCCTGTGAAACGATTGTCTCCTAAAATTGGATATGCTTGATATTCATTTTGTAAACCATTTTCTATACTTAAATATAAATCTTGTGATTTTAATTCATCAATCATCAAAATATTCCAATTTCCTACATAACTATTGTGATTGCTTTGTGTTAATTTTAAATGATAGAGTAGTAAACCCGATTTAATAAAACCATTAATTTCTTTATTATCCTTTGAAAGAACTCCTTCAAATGAAAAATTTTCTGAGAATGCTATTTTGATAGAATTGTTATTTAAGTTGATGGGAACAGGGAAATCTATATTGTTTTTAGTGTTAGAAATTCTGACAAAAGCTTTCTCTGATTTAATATTTAGTATTTCAACTTTTATATTAAATATCTTTGAGTTTTCAATTTTTCCTTCCCAATTATCTGTATATTCAGACATATCTTGGGCATTAATTAAAAAGCAGAAGAATAACAAAAAAATGAAGGTAATATTTTGAATTTTCATTTTGTAATACATTTAAAAAGAAGCGGCAAAGATGCGTTTTTTATCACTATCAAAATTGTATAGAATTAACATTACTTCTATTTTTAAATAATTTTGAAGGTGCGCAATTGTAAAATTTTTTAAAAGTTGAAATGAAATGGCTTTGGTCATAAAATCCACATTGATAACATATTTCTGTCATTGAAAATTTATTTGAGATGATTAAATGAAAAGCCTTATTTATTTTTAATAGTCGAATATAATTTCCAAGACTTGTTCCAAAATAATTACTGAATTCTCTTGATAAATGAACAGGATGAATTCCTAAAAGCGAACTTAAATTCTGCAAAGAATAATCAATTTGTTCTTCAAGTAGAATTTCACGAAGCCTGTTTACCCATTCTGGTTTTTTAGTGCTTTTGTTTTTGTGTTCTTTTATGCTTCTAAAAATCTCAATTAGTAATGTTTCGATGCTTAAATTAGAATATTGATCATCTATTTTAGATTCAACATACACTTTATTCATCCAAATTTTAGTAAAAGGATTTTTGATATTTAGACTACCTTCAAAGTCGGTTGTTTTTATGTCATAATTTGAAAACCATTTATCATTCAATTCAATATGAAATCCTCTTGTATATTCAGGAGGCTTTATATTATAATGAGTGTCTTGCCAATTGTGAAACAATAAACTTCCAGGAGACAAATAATATGATTCTTTTTTGTTAGCTTCAAAAAGTTTGCCTTCAAGTAAATATGTAAAATATGGGTTTTCATGGTAATGCCAATCTACTTTACTATGAGTATATTCGGTATCAGTTATAATAATATTTTGAAAAGTGGACTTTTGATAATGTGTTCCAAAAAACTCTCCTTTTTTTAATATGTTCATTTGGGTATAGTTTCAAATAAAATGAAGACCAAGTTTATACAACAATGCAAATCAAATATAAATAAAAAGCAGTACTATTTAGTTATTATTGATAAAATTACATTTCATATTCTTTTTATATAAACAAAGTACTAGCCATATTTTAAATCAAAAGATGGAAAATTATATTTCATTAAAAACAAAAAATATTTAGCTGTAATAGGTTTATCAATTTCTTTCAGTTATAAAATTTAATTGGCGTTTTTTATTAGAAGTTGAGTCAATATAAATTTTTAGATTTAATTTTCCCTGTTTTCTTAGTTTCTCACCTATATAATCGATAGGTATAAAACGAATAGTGTCATTTTGCGTTACAGCTTTGGCATAACAATAAGGATAAATTTGTTCTACTTTTATGGGTTGAGTAGTTTGTCCATTTTTTAAATTTTCAAAATCAAATCTCTTTTCAAAAATTCCAACTGTTAGCCTTTCAAAATCTTCTTCGCTTTGATTTGTGAATGTTACTTCAACACCAGTTTTACAAGAAACAGTTAGTATAAAAAATGTAAATAATATTATAATCTGATTCTTCATGAGATTTTTAAATTATAACCAATGAATTTTTTAGTTTAGTAACCAATTAACCTCTTAAACAGGTATGATTATTATAATTTACTTGTGTCTTGTTTTTTGAATTCTTCTTTTAAAAAATGATGCCAGTCTTTTTTTTGAAGATTGAACTCTTTTTTAAATAAAATTTCCATGTTATCATAGGTTAAGAGCCTTTTTAAACCATTAACACCTTCTTTTTTATCAATAATCTTGCAAATTAGCCCTATTACAGTATGATTTATATGCAAGGTGATGTCTTTTGTTTCTAGAGTTTCAAACTCACTTAAATCTGTATTGGGATATTTAATCAAATATTCGTTCATTTTGCTAATTAAGAAGTTGAAATTATGACCTAATGAACCACCTAAATAATAAATTAGCCCATGATTAATTGGCGATTTTTCATATAATGGATTGAGGTATAAATGTAAAATTTCATGAAAATTATTTTCACCTGAACCATTACAATAGATAATTTTATCTTTAGGAAATGCCATGCCTGAAGGAAAAATTTGTTCCATACCATAATAATAATCTAGGCCTCTCATTGTACCTAATTGATCTGGAGTGTCAGTAAAAAAATAATCAATTTTAATTGGATTAAAACCCCAATCGGATTCAAATTTTTTAAGAGAAGCAATTAATTGGTCGCTTTTATTTTTGTCAAACGGATGTGTTTTTAAAAAGTGGTAGGTAATGTTTCCGTTTGTTTTTGATGTGTACAATTGTGAATTAACCTCCATTGGATTAATAAAATAGAGTTTGTTTTCTTCATTATTTGTTGAAATATAATGATTTGTAATGGCATAAACCGATATGTTGTTGAATGAATCGGTTTGCGTCATTAATGTTTTCAAATGCACATAATTAGAAAATGCTCTTGCATAAAAAATAGTTTTTTGAATACCAAAATTATAAGTTGGATAGTCTGAAGATATTGAATATACTATGGGATCAGGAGTTTCATATTTTTCATAATCCTTTTTAGACCAATAATTTTTATAATCTATGGACCCATTTTCAAATTCTAATACATATTGTTTATAAAAAACAACGGCTTTTTTTATGTTACTATCGTTAGTGTCTATATAGTTTGAGAAAATTTGACCTTTTATAAATTGGCTGAAGATTAATAATAAAATAGAAACTTTATATTTCATACTTGTTTTTAATTTTAGTTAAATCAACTTGAATGTTTTTAAATTAGAAGAAGACTTGTAAACTTATTTATTTTTTTGACAAGTTATATTTCATATACTCGGCAATAGTTACTTCATTTGTGTCTGTGCTTTTTGATAAGGTGTTAATGATATTTCTTTGCTCTGTATTTGTTCTATTCTGACTCAATTTCATTTTAGCTTGCAAATCAGTAACAAGTATTTCAAATGCCACAATTCCTTTTGACATTTTTAATTTGTAATCTTCAGAAAAATGGGCCCATTTTTGTAGATATGTTGCTTCGTAATTTTTAATTGTCGATTCAATAACTTCAAATGTTTGGTCAGTTTCGGTAATTATTTTCCCTTGTCCGTAAGCATGAACTGAAATATAATTCCAAGTTGGAACATTTAGTTCTTTATCATAATTTTTAGTTGAAATATAGGCGTGAGGTTCACTAAAAATAACTAAAACAGTATTGTTTTCTATAGTTTGCCAATGTTCATTTGCTTTTGCAAAATGTGAAGTCAAAACTATTTTGTTTTCTCGGATAGTTGCCACAAATGGTAAATGTGTTGCTGTTGGAAAATTGTCCTTAGAAGTTATTATTGTAGCAAAACTAAAGCGTTTCATAAATTCAAGAATTTCATTTTTGTCGGTTGCTAAGTTTACTTTCGGAATGTACATTTTACAATTTTATTTATCATTTTTTAAAATAATTTAGTCTTTACATATTCATTAACCATTCGTTGGTATGTAGTAATGTGAAGCTATCAAATTTATGACAAATATAGATTTAATTTCTGTGCATAAACTCATCATGTTGTAGTTATCTAACCTATATTTATATGAGAAATAGAATGTTTTTATGAACAGTTTGTTATTCAATAATTTTTAAATGTAATATGTTTGTTTTGAGATTGTTTATTACAATATTTCTACCCATATTACCCGTTTGATTTGTGAATAATTCACTTTCCCAGTTTCCTTTGGTTAATTTAAATTCAATTGGAAATTTAACTTTTACGACAATTTCTCGTTCTTTTTCAGAGATGTATTTAAATTGTATTTTAGATGGATTCCAATTACCTAGACTTTCTTGATTTCCTGCAATAAAAATTTCATCGTTTTTATTTTGAACAGTGACTTTAATGGTAATTTCTTTAAAATCATTTTTTAGTTGATACGGGTTTTTAGATATGAATTCAACCAATAATTGCAAGCCTTCCGAAATTGAAGGTAAAACTGTAGAGTAATGGTTGTAATTTGGATAATTTTTGAAATAAATACGATATCTGCCTAAATTCTCAGATTCTTCAGTGAAATTTTTAATTTTTTCATTTGCATCCATCCATGTTTTGCCAAATGTAATGTCTTCATCTGCTTGGCTAATAAAAATAAATTTATTTTCTGTGGGTTTGTTAAAATCTATTTTTAAAAATGCATTAGCCAATCTATTCTCATCATATCGTAAGTTTGGAGAAACACAGATTACCCCTTTAAACAAGTCAACATTATGTAAAAATTTATCCAATACAAATGAAGCACTTAATGAATGACCAATTAAGAAATTAACATTAGTTGTTCGATAATTATTATTCACAAATTGTATTAATTCTTCTGAAAAATATTTTCCAAAATTTTCTGCGTTTGGCTTTTCTGTATTATATTTTTCTAATGGAACATTTATTGGTTTTGGTAAATAGTCATAATTTCTATAATATTCTAATTCTTCGTTTGCTGGAGACGATATTCCAACTACAATGAATTTTTTTTCTAATGTTATAAAATTTAAAGCAGAATGGACTAAATCAAAAATTTCTCTATGTTGGGCATCAAAAACATACATTACATCATAAGCAACTAAATCTCTTTCATCATATTCAGCTGGTAAATAAATATAAACTGGACGTTTCTGATTTAGTACTTTTGATTGAAATTCAATTTCTTTTAAAGTAGCAGTTTCTTGACTAAATAATAAATTAGTATTTAAAAAAAGAAAAGAAATAAAGAAAATAGTAATTTGTAATTTTTTCATAGTGCATATTTTAAGTATATTTTCTTTAAAATTTCACATGCTTTTATGTGGCTCGCTATGGTTTACTTAAAAAAAACAAGTAGTTACAAATATAAAACAACATTACCTTAGTGGCTTATTTTTATTAAAGAATTAAGAAGTAGCCTTTTGGCAAACTATTGTTGAAAATGGTTTCTCTATCGCTTGTTATAGGTTGTTTTCTTTAATTAGTAAATAGTTCGCTAACCATTGAAATGCAGTAAACCCAAAAATGAAAACCATAGTCATTAAGTTAAACATATTTCCTGTCAAAAAAGTCAGTCCAATAGCAGTAAGTCCCACAACAGCCAAAATAATTGTATAAATTAATATACCATATTTGTTTTTTGAGGGTGAAAACATTGTTCCTAATGGTAGCATCATGGCAAGACCAAATACGGCAATTGTTAACATTCTCTCATCTGAATATATAAAATACAAGACTAATCCAACTAAAAACATCCCCAAACTTATAGTAACAAAGTTTGAACTCATCTTCTGCTTTTTATTAAGAAGTAATTTTCCGTATTTATTAAATCTTAAAAATAGATTGCTTATTGGTGTAATTATCCATGTTGAAAATGCAATTAAAGCAAGAGCAATAATTAGAGGTATTAAGAAGGGTTGTAGAGATTCATTATTTCTAGCAATTGTTTTTAATAGTCTAAAACCAAGATAAAACCCTATGATTACAGCCCATTGATATTTGGCAGTGAGATTGCTCATGAAAAAAGAATACTTCAAAAACAACCTGTAAATAGGATTAGTTGCTTTAATTGCTTCTAACATACCTGATTGCGCATATTCAAATGTTGGGTCATTGGAAAGTGCTTCCTTAAAATGTTGTAGTGCTTTCTTATGGTTCCCTTTTTCAAGTAAACCCCAACCATAATTGGTGTGAGTATATGCATTGTTTGGGTCTTCGTGTAGTGCTCCTTCAATTGTGTCAAATGCTTCTTCAGTTCGGTTCAATTTATTTAATGTAGTGCTTCTAGCATTTAGAGCCAACAGATTTTCAGCATCAATTTCCAATGCTCTATTTGCTATTTCTAAAGCCTCCATATACTGCTTCCGTCCGAGTTTAATATTTGCGAGTAATGCAAAAAAGTCTGCATTATACGTATCAATTTCTATGGCTTGATTAATGCATTTTTCTGCTTCACTCAATTTGTCTTGGTGTATTTCTATACGAGATTTTATATAGAATAAATAAGCAGAATCAGGAGATAATCCGATAGCGTTTGCTATTATGCTATTAGCAATATCAAATTTATTTTGTTGTAAGTTTACTTCTGCTAATAATGACAAGAAGTGAATGTTATTAGAATCTTCTGTTATTAAATCAGAAAGGATACTTTCTGCTTCTTGAAATTTTTTTTGTTGTATTAGAATTTCAACTTTTGATAGTCTGTTATCTTCTGTCATTTATTTCTTAATTTTTAAATAAGTTAGAATGTCATCATAAAGCCCAGAATCGTTTGCAAACAGCGCAAAATTCTTGGCGGTCGAAAACCATTCTTGTGTGCTTGGTTTATGTTTCTTTAGCGCATTTAATAAATCAGTAGTTTCAAGAGGTTTTGGAATCCCATCGCTAAAAGAAGACTCAAGTTTTTGTTCTATCGCAATGTCAATAATTGCATCAATGTCTGCCCCAGAATAATTCTCTGCTCTTTTTGCAATACTTAGCAAATCAATAGTTTCTGTTGGCTTATTATTGAGTTTTAATCTTAAAATAGCTTCCTTAGTTGTAATATCTGGTGGTGGAACAAAGACAATTCTGTCAAAACGTCCAGGTCGTCTAAAAGCTGGGTCAAGATTCCAAGGAGTATTTGTTGCGCCAATGATTAAAACACCTTCATTTGTATTGTCAATACCATCAAGTTCTTGTAAAAATTGGTTGATTAAATGTCTACCGCTGGATTGTTTCATATCGCTTCTGCTTGCACCTAAAGCATCAATTTCGTCTATAAATAAGACACAAGGTGAGTGTTGTCTTGCTAACTCAAATATTTCATGTAGATTTTTTTCGCTGTTTCCAATCCACATATCTAAAATGTCATTCAAACTCACACTAATAAATTTTGCATTTACCTGTCCTGCTGTTGCTTTAGCAATAAAAGTTTTACCACATCCTGGTGGTCCATAGAGTAAAATACCTCCTCCTATTTTTTTTCCATATGCTTTATAGAGCTCAGGATGGAGTAGCGGTTTTATTATTTTAAGTTCGATTTCTTTCTTTACAGTTTCCATGCCACCAACATCGCTGAAATTGATATTAGGTTTTTGTAAAAAGCGAGAATCAATTTCTTCTTCCGTTTCTATGACCTCATAAGTTCCTTTCTGTCTCAATTGCGTGTCAAGTTCTGCATCAAAGTATTTAGGGTCAATAGTTAATGCTTTTTTATAAGCTTCAATTGCTTTGTTGATTGCATTTTCTTTCAAAAGCCCTTTAGCGTAAAGCGTATAAACATTTATTTCATTTGTCTCTTTTTCTATTATTTCTTCCAAAATAACATTGCATGCAGAGTAATTCCCTTTTTTATAGAAAATGGTAGCAAGTCCAAATTTAGCTTTGCTGTCATTTGAAGTTTTAAGAAGTATGCAATATTCTATTTCGGCTTCTTCGAGTCTATTTAAAGCCAATAAAGTGTCTGCTAGTAATAATCGTAAAGGAATGTTATCAGACGAATGTTTTAATGCTGCACGTAAACTGTCAATAGTATTTTCATTCATATTTTCAATGTTGTTGTATTATAAAGTAAAATTGTCTTCAATGTCTTGTAAATTTTAAACATTATTGAATATTTAATTACACAGATTTACAAATATATCGAAAAGTTTAGAGAGTAAAAGTTGAAAAGAAAGAAGTAAATGCAGATATTTCTATTTTCTATAAATACTGAATTATAATCGCTGTTCTAGTAGTACAGCTCTTTTTTGAGTCTGCTTTTCTTTTATGTTGGATGTTTGTGTTTTTAATTTTTTGACTTTCAATGCTTATTTGTTTAGTAGTTTGTTTTTTATATTTTTTTTAGAATTTTTGAGTTGCGCAACAAGCACCGCTGTTAGCTACCGTTAATAATTAGTTTCTTTTTTTAAATCTAAAAATGGTACTAGAATATTTTCATGAAATATACTCATTTTGCCAGTTTTTTTATCAATTGATACCGCTTTCAAAGCTATTGAATCTCTTTCTTTTAAATCTAATTTTGAATATTCAAAATCTACGATGTAATCTTTATCACATTTTTTGAAATAGACAGCTTTTGAATTTAATCGTCCCTTGCGCTTTTTTAATATTTCATCAAGATTGCTTTGGTCAACAATATCTACATTAAATTGTTTTTTGTCAAACTTAAACTCTTCGTTTGTGTACCCATTTTGTTTTATATAGTTTTCCGCTTTTTCAATGATTTTCTTTTCTTTAGTCGTTTGAGCAAACCCAAAATTTAAATTTAAAGTAAGTAGCAGTAAGAGATTTTTTTTCATTTAAGTTAAGTTTACTTCGAGTTTTGTTTAATGGCAGCTAAAGTCAGTGCATCTTGCACAACTCCACAAATATAACAATTAAGAAACCTTGAAAAGAGCCTTTTTTTGTAAATTCAATCATGCAAGGAAAAAAAATTTACCCCAGAGTTATTTGTTTCGGTTAATTTGTTGGATTTGGCTCCACTAGATAACTATTACAGAAAATTGTTAAGTGAACTCGATTTGCATTTCATTTATGGCTACAAAAAAGTATTATGGCAAAGAAGGGCAAGAGAGTAAAGAACCTGTTGTGTTCTTCAAGATTTTGTCGGTGGGTTATTTGAATAATATTAATTCAGATAGACAATTAATTGCTTATTGTAGTAATAGTTTATTGATGCGTTTTTTTTGAATAAATGCTTATTTATGATCAAAAAAACATCCATTATATCCCAAGTTATTCCCTAAAACAAGGGAAGTGCTTTGCTTTTATAAAAACGCGCTTTTTTGACTTCAAAAACTCTATATTTTAACATTAACTAAAAAGAACCTCTTTTAAAGTGATTTAAAAAAGGTTTTTATAATATGTTTTTTGAAGTTTTTTTGGAATAATGTAGTTGTACAACAATTACTGGTTATTAGCAGTAGTTTTATTCTTGAATTCTAATTTTTAAATCCATTCTAGAGTGTAAAACTCTCGTAACTTCAATTTCATTTGCGGTTAATATTCTGTAGAAAATAATATGTTGCCCAGAATTATATCCTAAAATTTGATTGTTTATTTCATCATAATTCTTTCCTAAATTTTGATTCTCGGCTAATGCTTGACAATCACCTAATAATTCAAAGTAGTATTTATCTGCTTGATTTTCCGACCAAACTTCATATGTATAATCCCAAATTTTGGATAAGTCTTCAACAGCCTTATTAGTTAGAAGATATTTAGCCATTTCGTTTTCTGGCTTTTAAAGATTCAAGATGTTTTTTTGGGTCAAAATTTTCCGCAATTCCACTTTGAACCCCTTCATTAATAGCTTTTTTTAGAGCCAAAATCTTGTTTTCTTCTTCTTCTAAAAGTCTTAATCCAGCTCGAATAACTTCACTTGCATTTTTAAACCTACCTTCGGTAATTCTGTTATCAACAAAATTCTCAAAATGATCTCCCAAAGAAACAGATGTATTTCGTCCCATGATTTTTAATTTTTAGCAAAGTTACCAAAATTTGGTAAAATTATCAAAAAAGTTATTTTTTTATTAGGATGAAAAATTAGTGCCAAGTTTCTGTGCATCTTGCACAACTAATCAAATATAACAATTAAGAAACATTTCAAATGGTATTTTTTTGTAAATTTAATTATGCAAGGAAAGAAGAATTTTACCCCAGAGTTATTTGTTTCGGTTAATTTGTTGGATTTGGTTCCACTAGATAACTATTACAGAAAATTGTTAAGTGAACTCGATTTACATTTCATTTATGGCTACAAAAAAGTATTATGGTAAAGGAAGTCAGGCAAGTATTGATCCTGTTGCGTTCTTCAAGATTTTGTTGGTAGGTTATTTGAATAACATCAATTGAGATAGACGATTGTTGGCTTATTGTTGTGATAGTTTATTATTCGTTTTTTTCTTTTTAGAAATATTTGCGCTTTACAATCAAGAAACCATCTATTATATTCCAAGTTATTTCCTTTAAACAATTGAAACGCTTAGCTTTTGTAAAAAAGGTCTATCAAGACTTTAAAAACTCGATTGTAAGCTATTAAATTTCAATATCTTAAAAAAAAAACTCCTTTAGTTGCTTTAAAAGAGGTTGATTTTTATGTTTTTTTAAAGTTGTATTGGAAAAATAATTGTACAATACATACAGATTTGGTAACTATCTTTCAAAAATAAACAGTTTGTTATCTTTCAAATTTAAAATCTCCATTTTATGTTTATTCAAGATTTTAATTTCAAATTCGCCATCAAATGACTTTAAAGATCGGTCATCTCCATAATATGTTAACGATATTTTTTTCTATTAATTTGCCAAGTAAACTGATTGGCAATTTTAGTTTGTGTATTTATACACGTACCATTATAATTTGCTTTGAATTCAAGTATAGTTTTACCAATAAATCCTGAGGTTCTTTTTTGATAAAGATTGTCCCCGATTTTCTCTATTGATAATACTGTTTTTACATATCTCCATTCTCCAAGGATCATCTTTTCTTTAGATATATTAAGCAAAAATAAATTTGAAATTAACAAAGTAAATATTAAAAGTTGTTTCATATATCGATTTAAAAAAATATTTGCTAATGACATTCTATAAAATACAAGCAAACTATTTTCAAATATAGTTAAAATGATTTCTTAAAATGTAAGGGATTTAATTTGAAGACTACAATACTTGTAAATATGCATTTTACTTATATTATGAACTTATTTACAAATATATTTTAACAAAATCTTAACTTTCTATAAATAAATTCATTTGGTTGTTGATGTTTATTTCTTGTTTTTATAGATTGATTGCACTTAATGTTGTTAATGACGTTGTATCGTGAAAAAATGACATATTTCAGTTTCAAAAGCAATTAATCAATTAAAGACGGTGAAGATATTACTCTTGATTCTGAAGTTATTGATGAGTATATCTATACAACTGATGGGACTAAATACGAATAGGAAAGATTAAAAAATAAAATATTAATTGCTTCATTCCTAGCGTTTGTGTCAGGAATGGTTTATTAAAGAACATGTTTGTAAGTTACTATTGTATAATTTTTTGTTTCTAAATATAGAATTACTATTTAAGGCTGGATTTTTTGATTTAGTTAATGATTAGAAATTTAGAATGCTCTTTTAAAAGACATGAAGAAGTGTTGCATTGATTTTTTATAAAATAAGTAGATAACCTTATAACCTATAATGGAAGGCTGTTTAAAGCATACGGTTGGTTAAAAGAACAAAAGCTGAATAATGGTGGGATTAGATTTTAAAAAAATAAAAGTCTTAACTCTTTGTAAATAAAGACTAAGACTTTTTTAAGTGACCATGATCAGATTCGAACTGACACGTCTTGCGACACCACCCCCTCAAGATGGCGAGTCTACCAATTCCTCCACATGGCCAAAAACAAAAAAAGCTATCCTAATGTGGATAACTTTTCTAGTGACCTGGCTGGGATTCGAACCCAGGACCCCATCATTAAAAGTGATGTGCTCTACCAGCTGAGCTACCAAGTCGGATGCATTCAGTAAGGATTTTCTTAGTGACCTGGCTGGGATTCGAACCCAGGACCCCATCATTAAAAGTGATGTGCTCTACCAGCTGAGCTACCAAGTCGATTTGTTTCCTTGAATGCGGGTGCAAATATATTAACTTAAATTTATTTTCCAATGTTTTTTTCTTATAAATTTGTCTTTTTTTTTAAATTATTTTTTAACTGCTTAATTTTAAGTTAATTATTAAAACATGAAAATACTTTTAATTGGTTATATGGGTTCGGGTAAATCAACAATAGGGAAAGAGCTTTCTAAAAATGTAGGAATTCCCTTTTATGATTTAGATAAAATTATCGAAGAAAATGAAAAAGATACTATAAAAAACATATTCAAGAATAAAGGCGAAGTTTATTTTAGAAAAATTGAAAGTCTAATTTTTAAAAATTTTGTAAGCAATAACGATGAATTTATTTTGGCTTTAGGTGGAGGAACTCCTTGCTATGGTAATAATCACGAGATTTTAAAACAAGAGGGAGTGTTGTCTTTTTATCTAAAAGGATCTATAGTCACACTTACTGAGAGGTTGTTAAACGAAAAACAAAATAGACCCCTTATTTCAAATTTAAATAAAGAAGAATTGGAGGAGTATATTACTAAACATCTTTTCGATAGAAGCTATTATTATTTGCAAGCACAAAATATAATTTCAATTGATAATAAATCAATTCGTGTTATTTGTGAAGAAATTAATAACAAACTAACTTAAATAAGCATAACTATTGTTATCTTCAAAAACTACTTGGATATGTTCTTGTAAAGAGGTAGACAATGAAAGACCTTTAAAATCTGCTTTCACAGGATATTTTTTGTGATTTCTATCTACAAGTACTGCAGTCTTGAATTTGTTTAAAGGAACGTCTAAAAAATGCTTTACACCATAAATTAATGTGGTTCCAGAGTTTAAGACATCATCAACTAGTATTAGTGCTTTGTTTTTGTATGTTTCAGAACTTATAGAGGTTGTGATTTGTTCTTGAGGGTTTTGTTTGTTAATATAAACTTCACAAAGGATCACATTCAAATCGGATATACTTTCTAGTTCTTTAGCTATCTTTTGGGCGAGTATAAACCCACTTTTTGAAATTCCAGCTACAATAACCTCTTTTTCATCTACAAAAGTTTCAAAAATTTGATAACTTATTCTCTTGATTTTATGTTCGATTTCTTGATGGGTTAAGATAATATTTTGCATGTGTTGTTATTTTTTTTCAAATATAAAAAAGAGTTCTCTTCCTTGACGTGGTTTTATAGAATTATATGCTTTTTCAAGTTTTTTTATTGTAAATAGGCTGGAGAATAATTGCAAGTATTCATCTGTATTACCGCCAAAAGGAGGCCCTTCAGTTGTTAGTGGAAAATCAAAAAGTAAACCTATAATTTTTCCTTTTGGTTTTAGTAGAGAATGCATTTTTGTAGCATATTTTTCTCTAAGTTTAGGTTCTAATGCGCAAAAAAATGTTTGTTCAATAATTAAATCATAAGCATTGGTAAGATTAAAAAAATCATCTAAGACTATTTGATTATGTAAATCTTTGTGTTTCGATTTTAGCATTTCAATTGGTGAATTTGCAATATCAATTACATAAGTGTTTTTAAAGCCTTTTTCAATTAAATAATCATATTCATGACCATTCCCAGCTCCTGGAATTAGAATTTTAGCTGTCTTATCTTTAATTTGGTCGATATATTCTTTCAATGGCGGTGTGATTGTACCTGTATCCCAACCTGTATCATTATTTTGATATCTATTTTCCCAATATTCTTTATTCAAAATCATCTTCAAAATCAATATCGTTAGTATATTCGTCTATATCTCTTCGGTCTTTTTTGGTAGGCCTTCCTTCCCCTTTGGCACGATAATGTTCTTTACTTAGTTTTAGCATTTCTAAATGAGCAAATGCTTCTTCAGGTGTGGTATCTTTTCTGTAAACATCTACTAATTTGGCACCCACTCGATTTTGTGGAATATCTAAAATGGTAAATTGATAATTAATCTGGTCTTTGCGTAAAACTATTTTATCTGTAGGATATACTTCTCTAGAAGCTTTTGCTGTTTGTCCATTTACGGTTACATGACCTTTCTTTATTGATTCGGTAGCCATGTTTCGCGTTTTAAAATATCTAGTACACCATAAATACTTGTCTATTCTCATTGGATTCAAAAATCAATGTTAATTTTTTATACAAAAATAAAGGAAAATTGTATCTTGCGGCTCAAATTTTATGAAAATGAAGAATATTTTAAAGATTAGCTTAACACTTAGTTTAATTTTATTATTAGTATCTTGTAAAAAAGATGATGGAGCTGATACTACATTTAGTTTAAGAGATCGTCAAGAAGTTTATAATGAAGATATAGCAGAGATTGAGGCTTATTTGCAAGAAAATTACTTAGTTGTAGATGTAAATTTAAATGCCTCAGTAAAAGAGATAGATAATGGACAAACTTCTATATGGAATAATACTACTTATCCATTACAATCTATGATTGTTAAAAATGATGTGAGAGTATCCAGTTATATTACTGGGGTTTCTACCGATGTAGTGGAATATAAACTATATTATATTATTTTAAATGAAGGAGGAGGAGCGTATCCAACTCAAGTGGATTCTGTTTTCACAGCTTATAAAGGTTGGGATTTGGAAAATGAAGTGTTTGATCAAAATAATCAAGGAATGTGGTTTACTTATCCTCAAACAACCGCTTTTGATCCCGTATCTATTTCAGGTTATAGACAGGTGTTGACTAAAATTAAGACAGAAGCTTCTTCTGCTCTCAATAGTAATGGAACATTAACACATAACGATTATGGTAATGTCTTAGTGTTTATTCCTTCTGGTTTAGGATACTTTAGCGGTTCTAATATAAATGGTGTTTCTTATAATCCAGCGGTATTTCAAATTAAATTGTTCAATAGAAAAGAAAACGATCAAGATGGTGACAGAATATTGAGTAATTATGAAGATATTAATGGAGATGGTGATTTTTATAATGATGATACTGATGGAGATAATATACCTGATTTTTTAGATAGAGACGATGATAATGATGGGGTGATTACTAAATTTGAAATTATACAATCTAATGATGGTAATGGAAATATAGTTTACTATTCTTTTAATAATATTCCATTTTGTGGAAGTGGTTCTGTGAAAAAGCATTTAGACAATTCTTGTCATTAATCAAAAATACAATAAATAAAAAAGCCCAATTTTTTAAAAATTGGGCTTTTTTATTTATGTTGTGATAGACTTAAAATTATTTTCTTTTTATAGCTTTTTCAGCTGCTTTAATTATAGCGTCTGCATTTAATCCATATTTTTCCATTAATTGAGCAGGCGTTCCACTTTCACCAAAACTATCATTTACAGCCACAAATTCTTGTGGAGCAGGATTATTTAAAACTAAAGTTCTAGAAACACTTTCACCTAAACCTCCTAAAACATTGTGTTCTTCAGCAGTTACAATGCAACCTGTTTTAGCAACCGATTTCAAAATTGCTTCTTCGTCTAATGGTTTAATAGTATGAATATTAATAACTTCTGCTGAAATACCTTTTTCTTCTAATTTTTCCGCTGCAATTAGAGCTTCCCAAACTAAATGCCCGGTTGCTACAATGGTTACATCAGAACCTTCATTTAAAAGTATTGCTTTTCCGATTACGAAAGGTTCGTTTTCAGGAGTGAAATTAGCAACACTTGGTCTTCCAAAGCGCAAATAAACAGGTCCGTGATGGTCTGCAATTGCAATGGTTGCTGCTTTAGTTTGGTTGTAATCACAAGGGTTAATTACAACCATGCCTGGCAACATTTTCATTAAACCAATATCTTCTAAAATTTGATGCGTTGCACCATCTTCTCCTAAAGTTAAACCAGCATGTGAAGCACAGATTTTTACGTTTTTATCGGAATAAGCAATAGATTGACGAATTTGATCGTACACTCTACCGGTTGAAAAATTAGCAAATGTACCCGTAAAAGGAATTTTTCCACCAATTGTTAAACCAGCAGCAATTCCCATCATATTGGCTTCTGCAATTCCTACTTGAAAGAAACGTTCTGGGTGATTTTTTTTGAAATCATCCATTTTTAAAGAACCAATTAAATCTGCACAAAGTGCTACTACATTTTCATTTTTTTGACCTAATTCAGTTAGTCCTGCACCAAATCCTGAACGAGTATCTTTATTTCCTGTATTTGTATATTTTTTCATTTTAATTTTGCTGTATGCTATAAATGGTATAAAATAAGTTGTACTTCTTATTTATATAAAATTTACATTATTAATAATCACCTAAAGTTTCTGGGTTTTGCGCTAAAGCATTCGCTAATTGCTCATCATTTGGAGCTTTACCATGCCATGCATGTGTATGCATCATAAAATCTACACCATTACCCATTTCAGTATGTAATAAAACACATACAGGTTTTCCTTTACCTGTTCTCGATTTTGCATCAGTCATTCCTGCAATAATAGCATCAATATTGTTTCCTTCTTTAATATCAAGAACGTCCCAACCAAAAGCTTCAAATTTTGCTTTTACACTTCCCATGTTTAAAACTTCATCTGTAGAACCATCAATTTGTTGTCCGTTAAGGTCAACTGTTGCGATAAGATTATCTACTTTTTTTGCAGCGGCATACATAATCGCTTCCCAATTTTGACCTTCTTGTAATTCGCCATCACCTAAAAGTGCATATACTAAATTTAAATCTTTATTTAGTTTTTTTGCTTGTGCAGCACCTAATGCTACGCTTAATCCTTGACCTAATGATCCAGAAGCCATTCGAATTCCTGGTAAGCCTTCATGTGTTGTAGGATGACCTTGTAATCTTGAGTTTAATAATCTAAAAGTAGCTAATTCACTAACTGGGAAATAACCGCTTCTAGCTAAAACACTATAAAAAACTGGTGAAATATGTCCGTTTGAAAGGAAGAAAACATCTTCGTTTTTGCCATCCATATCAAAACCTTCTTTGCGATTCATAAGGTGTTGATAAAGGGTTACAAAAAACTCGGTACAGCCTAATGATCCTCCAGGATGTCCTGAATTTACAGCGTGTACCATTCGTAAAATGTCTCTTCTTACTTGAACTGTTAATTCTTGTAGTTGTTGTGTGTTTGGTTTCATTTTTAATGTTAAAATTTAAAAGCACAAATATAAGCAGATTATTATTATTAATTTCAAGAGAATCTTGAGGACTTTTCAAAAGTTATCTACAATAAAATGCGACTTATTATGTTGAAAAATAAGGTTGTAGTATTTATTGTTAGGTTAATTCATCCTCAAAATGGCATATTTTAGAATACAATACAAAGCTCTAAAACCATCTTTCCATGATATTTTCTTTCCTTCTTGATAGGTTCTACCATAATATGAAATACCAACTTCATAGATTCTAATATTGGATATTCGAGCAATTTTAGCGGTAATTTCTGGTTCAAAACCAAATCTTTTTTCTCTTAAATTAATGTTTTTAATGATTTCTGATCTGAAGATTTTATAGCAAGTCTCCATATCGGTTAAATTAAGATTGGTAAACATATTGGATACAAACGTTAAAAACTTGTTGCCAATGGTGTGCCAAAAGAATAAAATGCGGTGCGGTTTTCCTCCTACAAATCTTGAGCCATAAACTACATCAGCAAAGCCTTCAACTATGGGTTTTAAAAGAATATTGTACTCTTGTGGGTCATATTCTAAATCGGCATCCTGAACAATGATATAATTACCTGTGGCTTTTTGTATTCCTGTGTGTAAGGCGGCTCCTTTGCCTTTATTGCTTTCATGAGAGTAATATTGAAGTGTTACTTCAGGATTTTGTTCTTTGTACTCTTGAATGGCATGATCTGTATTATCAGAGGAACAATCATTTACCACTATAATTTCTTTTTGAATGGAATTTATTAGACTAACGTCTTTAATCTTATCTAGAATAAGATGAATGGTCTGTTCTTCGTTATATGCCGGAATTATAATGGATAGTTTTTCCATTTTCTATTGATCTATTTGGATTAAATATCGGTAATTTAAAACATCTTTTCTCTTGTTTTCTAATAAAAAATTCAGTTTTAAAATGGTGATGCGATATTGATTAAATGCTTTTTTGGAAATTATTTTCAAATTGGAATCTTCTATGTCTTTTAATTCTTCTTCATTTATATAAATCCAAGTTTTTTCATTACAATTTTTTAATTCCTCTTTACCAATGACTTTGGTAAACGAATTTTGGGAATAAAAATTAAATAAATGGGAAGATTTATTATATAATACGACCTTTTCTGAAGGATGATTTTCTCGAATCCATTTTGCAGCCATGGCATCTGATTGGAAGGTGACTAATTTTGGGTAAAATAGAAAGGACATTAATACATTTAAAATGAGTATGGGACTAATGTATTGTATAATAAAATCTTCAGATTTCTTTCTGAAAAAGAAAAGAATGAAAATTTGTATTAGTATTAAAATAATTAGCAGAAAATAATTTTCTTTAAAAAAAAGAATTGGATATATAATAAGAAGTATCAAAACGATATAGCCAAAACTTACATTCACTACAATCCAATTTTTCATGCTTTTCATTGAAATTTTGGATAGATATTCACCAACTAAAATAGCTGCAAAAGGAAAGGTTACAAAAACATAATGTGGTAATTTGTATTTAGATAGTGATAAAAAGAAAAATAAAGCGGTAAAACCAACAAAACTGATAATTTCAGGACTTGCTTTTTTATCAAAAAATAATTGCTTTATCTTAAAGTATACTGCAAATAGTAAAGGGAAAAACCATGGAAAAAAGTCCCATAGACTAGTTCCTATAAAGAAATGCCAAGGAGTATTATTGTTCCAAATATTTTCACCCGTAATTCTTCCAAAACTTTGCAACCAATAATAAAAATACAATCCTTTTTGTCCTTTGATTCCATTTGTAATTTTATCGGGTTGTAAATCAAATTGATGGTACAAACCATACGACATGGGAAATAATACTAATGCCACAACAAGTACTGCTAAAAGCCATTGGAATGAAAATAGATGCCTCCATTGCTTTTTATAAATAAGATGTATGCCAATAGGGAACAAGATAGCTACCAATCCAATTGGGCCTTTCGCTAACATGGCCAGTCCAATAAATGCAGAAGCAAAAATAAGATGCTTTATTTTTCCAAAGGAGAAATACAGTCCAAATAACCAACAACTAA
Organism: Flavobacterium sp. 9AF; assembly: GCF_902506265.1. Taxonomy (GTDB): domain Bacteria; phylum Bacteroidota; class Bacteroidia; order Flavobacteriales; family Flavobacteriaceae; genus Flavobacterium. The sequence continues at coordinate 2,547,526 of NZ_LR733556.1, forward strand.
CCATAACACAAGAGGTTAAAATAGCGTCTGTTCGTACGTCATTGGTCATTAAAAAATAAGCTTGAGAGGTTGCTAATATGAATAAGGCATATTTGGCTATTTTTGGAGTATAATAAAGGATACAAAAGCGGTATAAAGCATACAAGGAAAACAGTAAAAATAGAAAAGAAGGTAGTTTGTAAGCAAAATTTGAACTACCAAATATCTTTATACTAGTACTTGAGAGCCAAAACAATAATGGAGGTTTATCTAAATAATCCTTTCCAAATTCTTTGACTTCTAAATAGGAATTGGTTTGAGCCATTTCAGCTGAAATTCCTGCATATTGTGCTGCATCTACAGCCATAATATCTAAAAACAAGTTGTGAATATATACAACCAATATTGTTAGAAGAATGATTTTTTCAAATTTGGTAAACGACTTCAAAAAAGAAAACATAAAATACAATTGTTATGTTGCAAAGAAACAAATAAAAAAAGGATTGTATTTTATGTTTTTTGAATTTTACTTTAATTAAAATTTATAAAAGAAATTCTTTATAAGCTTTCACCTTCTTTAAGAATGCGAATTAATTTTTTATTTACGAATTCATCAATACCTAACGGTGACATTTCTCTTCCATAACCAGATCTTTTGGTACCACCAAATGGAAGTTCGACTGAAGATTTAGTAGGATGATTGATGAAAACCATTCCAGAATCAATTTGATGTGCTATTTCCTTTCCTTTTTCAATATCTTTTGTAAATACGGAGCCTCCTAAACCAAATTCAGTGTCATTAGCCAAAGCTATAGCTTCTTCTACAGTTTTAACAATATAAAAACTAGCTACTGGTCCAAAAAGTTCTTCTTTATAGATTTTCATTTTTGGCGTAATATGACTAATAATTGTCGGTTCTATAAAAGCCCCTTTTAGCTTCGCTCTTTTTCCACCAATTTCAATTTTTGCCCCTTCTGAAACAGCAGTTTCTACCTGCTTTAATATAGTTTCAAGTGCATTTTCACTTGAGAGAGGCCCTAATTCTGTATCCGCTTCTAAAGGATTACCAAGTTTTAACTTGCTCATGGCGGTTTTAAATTGAGTTAAAAATTCGGAAGCAATTTTTTCCATCACAATAAAGCGTTTGGCCGCAATACAACTTTGTCCATTGTTAACTGTTCTCCCTTTTATAGCTAAAGAAACGGTCCTTTCAATATCAGCATCTTCTAAAACAATAAAAGGATCACTTCCTCCTAATTCTAATACCGATTTTTTTATATATTTTCCAGCCATCATGGCTAATTCAGAACCTGCTTTTTCACTTCCAGTTAAAGAGGCACCTTGAATCCGTTTGTCTGCAATAAGTTTAGTTACTTTGGAACCTCTTACAAATAAATTGGTATATACGCCTTCAGGAGCACCAGCTTCTTTGAAAATATCTTCAATAGCTTTAGCACATTGAGGTACTATAGAAGCATGTTTTAATACAATAGTATTTCCAATCATGATATTGGGTGCTGCAAAACGAGCTACCTGATAAAACGGAAAGTTCCATGGTTCAACTCCTAATAAAACACCAATAGGTGTTTTTTTTATATAAGCTTCACCTGAATCAACCTCTATTTTTTCATCTTTAAGGAATGTTTCACCATGTTTTGCATAATATTCAAATATAGAAGCAGCATAATCAATTTCGCTTTCAGCTTGTGCTAAAAGTTTTCCCATTTCTAAGGTAATTAATTTGGATAATTCTGCTTTTTTGGAACGTAAAATAGTACCTACTTTGTTTAAAATAGTAGCCCTTTCTTGGTAACTACTTGTTCTCCAGTTTAAATATGCAGTATGTGCTTTTTCAAGAGCATGATCAATTTGTTCATTAGTCATTTCGTCAAAAGACTTTAAAATTTCTAATGTAAAAGGATTTGTAGATTTTATAGACATCATAGTATTGTTTATTTTGTGTCTGCCTGACTGTAATAGTTGTTCTCTTCATCTTCACTTCCAATGGCTTCTTGTTGATCGTCTAAGGAAGCTCCTGGAACATCTAAATCAGCACCCAAAGTTACAGTTTTATCAATAGCTTGAGGATTTTTTTTAACTTTAGAAGTGTCTTCTGGATCCACATCCATTTCTTTTTTGTCTTGATTATAGATGTCTTCAGATGCAGGATAGTTTAAGTCTTTTAAATTAGACTCAATTTCACTTTCTTTTGGATTTTTTATATTTTTCATGATAGAATATTTAAATAAGTTTCATACAAAGTTCTTACTTTTTTAATTTTTTTAAGTTACATATTTTTTATCAAATCTTCTATAATTATGATGTCATTTCTGTTCTTATCTGTTAAATAATAGTATAAATTATAAATCTTCGTTTGGAAAACAATTATATTTGCCCTGTAAAATTTTTATATGAAGTTTGAATTATTAAGTAAAGACCCAAAAAGTAAAGCAAGAGCTGGAAAAATTACGACAGATCATGGTGTTATTGAAACACCTATTTTTATGCCAGTTGGAACAGTTGCATCGGTAAAAGGAGTGCACCAAAGAGAGTTGAAAAACGATATTAATCCAGATATTATTTTAGGAAATACCTATCATTTGTATTTACGTCCACAAACGGATATTTTAGAAAAAGCAGGAGGTTTGCATAAGTTTATGAATTGGGATAGAAATATCTTAACTGATTCAGGAGGTTATCAAGTATATTCACTGTCTTCGAATAGAAAAATTAAAGAAGAAGGTGTAAAATTTAAATCTCATATCGATGGTTCGTATCATTTTTTTTCTCCAGAAAATGTAATGGAAATACAGCGTACCATTGGAGCAGATATTATCATGGCTTTCGACGAATGTACCCCTTATCCCTGTGATTATCGATATGCAAAACGTTCGATGCATATGACACATCGTTGGTTAGATAGATGTATTACGCATTTAGATAAATTGCCTTTTAAATATGGATATGAACAAACTTTTTTTCCAATTGTTCAAGGAAGTACTTATAAAGATTTACGAGAACAATCTGCTGAATATATAGCGAATGCTGGTGCACAAGGAAATGCTATTGGAGGATTATCTGTAGGAGAACCCGCAGAAGAAATGTATGCCATGACCGAGGTTGTTACAGCTATTTTGCCAGAAGATAAACCAAGGTATTTAATGGGAGTTGGTACACCCATAAATATTTTAGAAAATATTGCTTTAGGAATCGATATGTTTGATTGTGTAATGCCTACTCGAAATGCTAGAAATGGAATGTTATTTACGGCAAACGGTTCTATAAATATTAAGAATAAAAAATGGGAAGCAGATTTTTCACCCATTGACGAAATGGGGCATACTTGGGTAGATTTAGAATATTCAAAAGCTTATTTAAGACACTTATTTGCTGCTAATGAATTTTTAGGAAAGCAAATTGCAACCATTCATAATTTAGGCTTCTATATGTGGTTAGTACGTGAAGCGAGAAGACAAATTCTCGCGGGTACATTTAGAGAATGGAAAGATAAGATGGTTATTCAAATGAGTCAACGATTATAAAGCAAATTGCAAAATGAAATTAATAGACAAATATATTTTAAAACGTTATTTGGTTACATTTTCTGTAATGTTACTTTTATTCATTCCAATTGGAATTGTTATTGATGTTTCAGAAAAAGTAAACAGAATGATTGAGCGGAAAGCTCCTTTTAATGAAATTGTTGTCTATTATGGAGATTTTATTATTTATTTTGCCAATTTATTATTCCCTATTTTTTTGTTTTTATCCGTTATTTGGTTCACTTCTAAACTAGCGAATAATACTGAAATTATAGCTATATTAAGTTCGGGTATCTCTTTCCAGCGTTTTTTAAGACCATTTTTAATTGGAGCAACAATCGTTTGTATTTTTGCTCTATTGATGGGTTTTTTCTTGGTGCCAAAAGCAAGTAAAGGATTTTTGGATTTTAGGAATACCTATTTGAGAGGAAATAGTAGTAAAACGATGGAAACATCTGATATATTTAGACAAATAAGTGAAGGTGAATATATTTATATAAGTAATTATAATTTTTTATCTAAAACAGGTTTTAATTTTACTTATGAAAAATTTAAAGGCAACAAGTTAGTAGAGAAAGTAAATGCTAATAGAATAAAATATAATGAAAAAAATAAAAATTATACTTTGTATAATTATATAAAGAGAGATGTAGGTATAAATAATGACATTTTAGAATCAAGTGAGAAAAAAGAGGTTAATTATAGTTTCGCTCCTGATGAGTTGACCCCCGTTTTTTATATAGCAGAAACTATGACTATTGGCGAATTGTACTCTTTTATTAATAAAGAAAAGAAAAAGGGAAATACTCGTATTAATGCATATCAAGTTATATTGTATAAAAAATTTAGTTTACCCGTTTCGGCTTTTATCTTAACTATTATTGCAGTAGCAGTTTCCTCTATGAAAAGAAGAGGAGGTATGGGAGTTAATTTGGCAATTGGAATTGTAATTGCATTTACATTTATTTTCTTTGACAAAGTATTTGGTACTATAGCAGAAAATTCAGATTTCTCACCATTGTTAGCAGTTTGGATTCCTAATATTGTTTTTGGTACTTTAGCTTTTTATTTACTTCGCAATGCAAAAAGGTAACTATTTAAAGAATTATTTGCATCTTCATCTAATTGTGTTTATTTGGGGATTTACGGCTATATTAGGAAAACTAATTTCTCTAAAAGCATTAGATTTAGTTTGGTATCGCATGTTTTTTGCAACTATTTTTATTGCTTTATTTATAGGATTAAAAAAGCAATCTGTTAAAATTTCTTTGAAAACTTTTGTAGGATTTGCATTATCAGGAATTATAATTGCTGGACATTGGTTTACTTTTTATGAAGCTATAAAAGTGTCTAACATTTCTATAACTTTAGCATGCTTGTCTACTGGGGCTTTTTTTGCTTCTTTAATTGAACCCATTTTATACAAAAGAAAAGTGGTGGGTTATGAAGTCTTGTTTGGAATTATAACTGTAATTGGTTTAAGTATTATTTTTAAAGTTGAAACGCAGTATAAAATGGGTATCTATCTTGCTGTAACTTCCGCATTTTTATCTGCTCTTTTCTCTGTAATTAATGGAAAATATGCTAAAGAATACAATGCAAATATTATTTCTTTTTATGAATTAGGTGTTGGTGTACTATTTTTAAGCTGTATTATGTTATTTAATCAAAAGTTTGATGCCTCTTTTTTTTCTTTATCTACTAAAGATTTAATTTGGTTACTAGTGCTTTCATCTATATGTACTGCTTATGCTTTTTCGGCTTCTGTAAAAGTGATGAAAATTATAAGTCCTTTTACGGTTATGTTAACCATTAATTTAGAACCAATTTATGGAATTATTCTAGCCTTAGTTATATTTAGTGACTCCGAGCACATGAATTCTATGTTTTATGTGGGAGCATTCATTATTCTAGCAACAGTTATTGCTAATGGTGTTGTTAAAAATTATAAAAAAAGAAAACTAAATCAGCGTCAATACAACGTTAATTAATTTGAAAATTTTATCTTTGTAAAGACAAACGAAACCCAAAATTTAGTCCAATGGAATATTTAGATTTTGAATTACCTATCAAAGAACTTGAAGACCAATTAGATAAATGTGTTATCATTGGCCAAGAATCAGATGTTGATGTTACTCAAACCTGTCAACAAATAGAAAAAAAATTAGAAGAAACTAAGAAGAATATATATAAGAATTTGACTGCATGGCAACGTGTTCAAATGTCAAGACACCCTAATCGTCCCTATACTATGGATCATATTAAGGCATTGTGTGGAGATACTTTCTTAGAACTTTTCGGAGACCGTGCTTTTAAAGATGATAAAGCAATGGTAGGAGGATTGGGAAAGATTGATGGTCAATCTTATATGATTATTGGTCAACAAAAAGGATATAATACTAAAACGCGTCAGTATCGTAATTTTGGTATGGCAAATCCTGAAGGTTATCGAAAAGCATTACGCTTGATGAAAATGGCAGAAAAATTTGGAATCCCTGTAGTTACTTTAGTAGACACTCCAGGTGCTTATCCAGGATTAGAGGCTGAAGAAAGAGGTCAAGGTGAAGCTATTGCTAGAAACATTTTGGAGATGATTCGCCTTAAAGTGCCAATTATTACTGTTATAGTGGGAGAAGGAGCTTCTGGAGGTGCTTTAGGTATTGGAGTAGGTGATAGAGTATATATGTTAGAAAATACATGGTATTCAGTTATTTCACCTGAGTCTTGTTCTTCTATTTTATGGAGAAGTTGGGAATATAAGGAGCAAGCTGCTGAAGCTTTAAAATTGACTGCTACAGATATGAAAAAACAAAAATTGATTGATGATATTATTCCTGAACCATTAGGAGGAGCGCATCATGACAGAGAAACCACTTTCAGAACAGTTGAAAAATACATTACTAAAGCATATAACGAATTGAAAGAGTTATCAACAGAAGATTTGATAATGCAACGTATGGATAAATATAGTAAAATGGGTGAATTTAAAGAATAATTCATTTTGCCTTCGATTTTAAGTCCGAAGCATGATTGTTTCGGATTTTTTTTGCGTTATAAACAAAGTTAAAGAGGTTATAAACAGTTTTTTAACAGACCGATATTAATAATTACAATTCAAAATAGTTAAATTTTGGTTACCTTCGCGTTATGGAAAATATCAGAAATAGTAGTCCTTTAAAAGTAGATAAAACGACTATAATTAATTTAGAAAGAGGAAAATTGCCTCCACAAGCAGTTGATTTAGAGGAAGCTGTGATAGGTGCAATGATGATTGATAAGAAAGGAGTTGATGAAGTAATTGATATTTTACAACCAGATGCTTTTTATAAGGAATCGCACAAGTATATTTTTGAGGCTATTGTGCAATTGTTTAATGATACACAACCTATAGATTTACTTACGGTTTCTGCTCAATTAAAGAAAAATGGTAAATTAGATTTAGCGGGAGGAGATTTTTATTTGATTCAATTAACCCAAAAGATATCTTCTTCCGCACATATCGAATTTCATTCTAGAATTATACTACAAAAATTTATCCAAAGAAGTTTAATAAAAATATCTAGTGAAATTATTGAGGAATCATATGATGAAACGACTGATGTTTTTGATTTGTTAGATAAAGCAGAATCTAAATTATACGAAGTAACGCAAGGAAACATTAAAAGAAGTTCAGAAACGGCTCAAAGTTTGGTTATTCAAGCCAAAAAAAGAATTGAAGAAATAGCAGGGAAAGAAGGTTTGAGTGGTATTCCTACCGGTTTTCATGATTTAGATAAACTAACTTCTGGCTGGCAACCATCCGATTTAATTATTGTTGCTGCGCGTCCTGGTATGGGTAAAACGGCTTTTACACTATCTATGGCTAGAAATATGGCTATTGATTATCAAGCGCCTGTTGCTTTTTTCTCTCTTGAGATGTCGTCAGTACAGTTAATTACTCGATTGATTTCTTCAGAAACTGGTTTGTCTTCTGAAAAATTGCGTACTGGAAAATTAGAAAAACACGAGTGGGAACAATTGTCTATTAAAGTAAAAGATTTAGAAAAAGCGCCTTTGTATATAGACGATACACCTTCTTTATCGATTTTTGATTTACGTGCCAAAGCTAGACGATTAGCTTCTCAATATGGAATTAAAATGATTGTAATTGATTATCTTCAATTGATGACAGCAGGAGGAAATGGAAAAGGAGGAGGTAATAGAGAGCAAGAAATTTCAACTATATCTAGGAATTTAAAAGCTTTAGCTAAAGAATTAAATGTGCCTGTTATTGCCCTCTCTCAGTTATCTCGTGCTGTGGAAACACGTGGTTCAAGTAAAAGACCTTTGCTTTCAGATTTAAGGGAATCGGGAGCTATTGAACAGGATGCAGATATAGTATCTTTTATATATAGACCAGAATATTATAAAATTGATGAATGGGATGATGAGGAAAGAAGCCCTACTCAAGGTCAAGCGGAATTTATTGTAGCTAAACATAGAAATGGTGGTTTAGATAACATCCGATTGAAATTTGTGGGAAGTTTAGGAAAATTTGATAATCTAGATGATTTTAGTTCTCCATTTGATGAATTACCTTCTAAAATGAATTTAGATGATCAAAACCCATTCGCAACACCTAATCTACCTTCTCCAAATGAAGCTTTTGGCAGTAGTTTTAATTCTGACGATGATGATTCTGATGTACCTTTTTAAAAAAATCAATAAAAAAAGAGATTTCAATTTGAAATCTCTTTTTGTTTGTCATTATTATTTTATTAAATGAAAATTAAATTTTGATAAAGTATAATTTTCTCTAAAATCATTTTTTGGACTATCTTCAATTTTTAAATTTGGATTATATTTCCAAATAGAGCAATGTATATTGCAACCAAATTTTGATAAATATATTTCACTTATTAATGGTTTATAGCCCTCAGCAGTTATTTCAATTTCAATTTTTTCTATAACTTTATTGTTTATACTAGAAAAGCCAGTTTTAATTTCATAAAAGCTATCTTCAGTCTCTAAATATTGATCATATGATAATCTACTTTTGAGAGGTTTTATTTTCATGGAAACTTTATTAATTGGTTCTAAAGTTATCGCATCAACAAAATTACCTTTAAGAATAATCTCTCTATTTGAAAAACTTGATGATAAATTTATCTTATTATTAATTTTTTTTTCTGTTTCAAATGAGTATAAATTGGAACCCGATAATAAAAGTGAACCAGTTGTAAAGGCACTCATTTTTTTTACAAAATTTCTTCTTTCCATAATGTTTGGATTGGTTATTAATGCAGTAATACTGATAAAAAAATAAAAGGGTTGTTACGAGAATTCATAACAACCACTTTTAAAATTATCGTTAGTTAAAAGTAATCATTATTTTTTAATTATAAGTCTCTGAGCTTTCATTTGATTGTTCGATAAACTCTTGATAAAATAGATACCATCTGCTAAATTATCAATATTAATATTGTTTTCAATATTCGAAACCACCTTGAAATTTCTAACAGTTTGACCTAGTTGATTTACTATTACAAAATCATCTTCTTTATCCGATTCAATTGTAATTATTCCATTACTAGGGTTTGGATAAATGATAAAATTAATATTGTTTTCAAATCCTTTTATATCTAAGGCTGTAACGGTATAACAAGTTGATTCTACATTACATCCATTAAAAGTTATAGAAACTTTATAATCTCCAAGACTTGAAGGTGTAAAATCTTGATTGGTTTCTCCAACTAATAATGTATTTGGACATTCATACCATTGGTAAGTCATACCTGCATCACTAGCATTTGCTGATAGAATTCCTGTTGTGTTTTCAGAAATTGTATTGTCAATTGCTGTTGGTTGTGTAATTGTAAAGTTAACTGAAGTAGTACAGCTATTCGCATCGGTTACAGTACAAGTCCATGTGCCAGCAGTTAAACCGGTTACAGAAGGAGTTCCATCTCCAGTTGGGTTACCAGGCGTCCAATTATAAGTATATCCACCAGCACCACCAGTTGCTACATTTACAGCTGCTGCACCATTCGCTTCTCCATTACATGCTACATCTGTTTGAGAAGCAGGAGTAAGGGATAAAGCTGTTGGTTGTGTAATTGTAAAGTTAACTGAAGTAGTACAATTATTCGCATCAGTTACAGTACAAGTCCATGTGCCAGCAGTTAAGCCAGTTACAGAAGGAGTTCCATCCCCAGTTGGGTTACCAGGAGTCCAATTATAAGTATATCCACCAGCACCACCAGTTGCTACATTCACAGCCGCAGCACCATTCGCTTCTCCATTACATGCTACATCTGTTTGAGAAGCAGGAGTAAGGGATAAAGCTGTTGGTTGTGTAATTGTAAAGTTAACAGAAGTAGTACAGCTATTCGCATCGGTTACAGTACAAGTCCATGTACCAGCAGTTAAACCGGTTACAGAAGGAGTTCCATCACCAGTTGGGTTACCAGGAGTCCAATTATAAGTATATCCACCAGCACCACCAGTTGCTACATTCACAGCTGCAGCACCATTTGATCCACCATTACAAGCAATATTGGTTTGAGAGGCAGGAGTAAGTGAATTGATACACCTATCAAAATTTTTAGTTTTTATTTATTAAGTATTTTAGTTATCCAAATATTTGTAAGTGTTTTACAGTATTTAAAAGAAAATAATCTTTATTTGTCTCATTTTTATTTTATCATTCAATTTCTTCTTTTAAGTCTTTTTTATTACAAAATTTTAAATAATTCTTTTCAAAGGAAAATAATTAAAATTACCGTACCACTTTGTTTAGGAATACTCAGTTTACAATATTATTTAAACTTTGAGTCATTTGATAAGTTTAATTTGTTTGAAATTTTTATTACCTCATTCCTTATTATTATTTTTTCTATGTTTCATTTTTATAATATTCTAAATGAAAAGAAAGAATATTATTATTTAAATACTGGAATACTATTATATTTGTTTGGTAGTACAGTATTATTTATTTCTGGGAATTTAATTACAAGATTAGAACTTGCTTCAAGTGAGATAATATGGATTTTAAATTCTTTTCTTTATATAATTTATCAAATATTTATACTGCTAGAATGGAAGGAAATTTTTTACAATAAAAAGGAATTAAATTATGATAAATGATAGAGAACTTGTATCAGCAATTGTTTACACTTTTATTGCTTTTATTTTATTAACGGTTTCTCTATTGGTCTTTATCTATTATTCCAGAAAAAAAATTATTCAAAAAGAAATTGAAAAAAAAGACTTAGAGATTAAATACCAAAAAGAAATGTTGAATGCAGCGATTCTTACACAAGAAAAAGAACGCAAAAGGATAGCACGCGATTTGCACGATGATATTAGTTCTAAAATAAACATTATTTCATTAAACAGTCATTTCTTAACAGTTCCTAATCTTTCTGAGCAAGAAATTAAAAATATAACGTCTAATATTGTTGATGTTTCTGCTAAAGTATTAGAAAGTACCAGAAGAATTTCTCATGATTTATTGCCACCAATCTTTGAAGAATTTGGAATTCATGTGGCAATTGAAGAACTTTGTAGTAATTATACTATTCCAGGTGACCTTATGGTAAATTATTCTAATCCATTTAAACAGGAAATCTTTGATGAAATTGATAGAAAAACGCATTTGCATCTTTTTAGAATTATTCAAGAATTAGTTAATAATTCTATTAAACATGGTAAAGCAACAAAAATTGATATTTATTTGGAAAAGAAGAAAAAAAATCGATTATTAAAATATAAAGACAATGGAGTAGGTTTTGATATGCAAAAGGAAAATGCCAAAAAAGGATTAGGAATGAAAAATATAGAAAGTAGAGTAGAATTTTTAGATGGTAAATTTAAATTTGATAGTGCAGTTAACCAAGGAGTACAAGTAACTTTAAGTTTTTAATGAAATCAAAATATTTTGATTAAAATCGATCGACAATGAGCACTATAAAAATTATTTTAGCAGATGATGAACTTCTTTTTAGAAAGGGAATTCTTTTTATGCTGGAGAGAGAAAGTAACATCGAAATTATTTATGAAGCTTCTAACGGTGAAGAATTGGTCAATTATTTAAACGAAAATCAAGACAATTTACCTGATATTATTTTAATGGATTTAAAAATGCCTATGCTAAATGGTGTAGAAGCAACAAAAAAAGTTCATAAAAAATTTCCAGAAATACGAATTATAGCTTTAACAAGTTATGATACTAAACCGTTTATCATCAATATGATTCAAGAAGGAGCTTCTTCCTACTTAGTCAAAAATGCCTCACCCAAAGAAATGATTTCTACCATTAATGAAGTGGCATCCAAAGGTTTTTATTACAACGATTTAATTATGAGTATTATTCATGAGGGGTTAATTTTTGGTACAAAGAAAACCAAAAGTACTTTTGATGAAGAATACCTCACTACCAGAGAAAAAGAAATATTAGAACTCATTTGTGAACAATTAAGTACCAATGAAATAGCTGAAAAACTATTTATTAGTCCGAGAACTGTGGATGGACATAGAAACAATTTGTTGCTAAAAACGGAATCTAAAAATATAGCAGGATTAGTTGTTTATGCTATTCAAAATAAAATTGTAACTTTAAAGAATATAACTGATAAAATGTAAATCATAATTTGATTTAACTTAGTTATTAATTTATGATATTTTTAAATTCAATATATAACATTTTATTTATCTTTGAAAAAACTGTTGTTGCATTGAAAAAATATCTTTTCATAGTATTTATATTATTCACTTTTTCAGCGAATGCCTCTTTTATTTTGTTGCCAATGGAAGCTGAGGGACAACAAAATCATTTAAAAGCCTATGGAATAACCTATTGGGCTTTAGATAAAAGTTATAAAGTGAGTTGGCTACTCAATTATCGTGGAGGGGCTTTCCTTTTACCCGACGATGGTGTTATAAGAAAAGAATGTCAAATAAGAGGCGTGAGTTTCGAAATTTTATCAGATGCTGCTGCCAATTCAATCTTAGAAGAAATAAGTAGTCCATCCCAAAATATGGAAACTGTTGTGTTAGAAAAAGCACCTAAAATTGCTGTTTATACACCTAAAGGCAAACAACCTTGGGATGATGCAGTAACTATGGTTTTAACTTATGCAGAAATTCCTTATACTGAAATATATGATGAAGAAGTTTTAAGTGATCAATTGGTTTTATATGATTGGTTGCACTTGCATCATGAAGATTTTACTGGACAATATGGTAAATTTTTTGGAGCTTATAGAAATGCACCTTGGTATATTGAACAAAAAAAACAAGCGGAAGATTTAGCTAAAAAATTGGGTTATTCTAAAGTTTCAGAAGAAAAATTAGCTGTATCAATTAAAATTCGTGACTATGTTATTGGAGGAGGATTCATGTTTGCCATGTGTTCTGCGACAGATAGTTTTGATATTGCATTAGCAGCTGAAGGTGTAGATATTTGTGAGTCTATGTTTGATGGAGATCCTAGTACGCCTAATTATCAAACAAGGATAGATTATACCAATTCATTTGCTTTTAAAGATTTTATTCTTGAGAGAAATCCTGAAAAATACGAATTTTCAAATATTGATACTACTGAAGATCGAGTAAAAAAAAGAGTTCCTTTTGAAAAAGATTATTTTTCTCTAATGGATTTTTCAGCAAAATGGGATCCAATTCCCACCATGCTCTGCCAAAATCATACCCAGTTAGTAAAAGGTTTTATGGGGCAAACTACAGCTTTTAATGCAAGTACTGTAAAAGCTAATGTGTTAACTTTAGGTGAATGTAAAATTAATGGAGAAGCAAGATATATTCATGGTACAAAAGGAAAAGGGATGTTTACTTTTTATGGAGGACATGATCCAGAAGATTATCAACACCATGTAGGTGATGCTCCTACAGTTTTAGATTTGCATCCAAATTCTCCTGGATATCGTCTTATTTTAAATAATGTATTATTTCCTGCGGCTAGAAAGAAAAAACAAAAAACATAATATATTCCATTTTAAATTTAATTTACTTTGAAATTAATATACAAACTTCTGCGTTCCGTCCCAAAAAACTAAAAAGTCTTTTTTTTTAGTTTAATTTTGCTTTATAAATATAAAGCTCTAATCTTATGAAACTAAAACATTACTTATTATTAATGGTACTTTTTGTTCATTTAATTTCCTTTGGACAAATTTTAGATCAATTCAATACACCTGCAGGAACAGGTGGAGGTGGTTTTGTTGTATCTCCTACTCAAAACGTAGGACAATCTTTTATTGCTGGATTAACAGGTAGATTAGTTCAAATAAATGTATTTTATAATGATGACGCAAGTTATTACGTTGCTGGAGAATTTCAATTAACCATCTATGAAGGAGAAGGTTATAATGGAACTATTCTTGGTACTGAAAATTTCACTTTGAATACTTCTCCAGCTGATGGAGAATATATAATACCTATTACATCTAACATTCTTATTTCTGCAAATGCGACATACACTATACGATTAGACGGTATTACAGGTAGTGGAATTTTCTTAGGAACTACTAATGGTGCGACTGGTACTTATGCCAATGGAACATTGTATGTTTATAATAGTCAATCTTACAATGAATATGACTTATGGTTTAAATCTTTTATAGCAGCGGCATCTCATTTAAATTTTGATGGTATTGACGATTTTGTGGTCTTAAATAATTTTGAAAGACCTGAAGCATTCACTTTTGAAGCGATGATAAAAACGAATACAACTAGTGCAGATGCTTGTTTATTTTCTTGGATGAGGGATGATGATGTTGATACAGGTAATGATTTTAATAGAACTAGAATAACTATTGCAAATGGTTATTTAAGATTAATAGTTCACACTATTTATGGACCTAGCAGTAATGGTAATGATGTAATTACTGGGAATATTACTGTTAATGATAATGTTTGGCATCATATAGCAATTGTGAAAACAGATGCTACAAATAACAATGTCTTTTTATATGTGGATGGTGTTCTTGATGTAACGGGTACTACTGATATAAATTTTCTTAGTTCACAAAGTATTTTTCTTGGGGCAAATGGTTATAAATATTTTGCTCCACCTTTGACGAATAAATATAATTCCAAAAGTAATGGCTTAAGTGCTAGAGAAATTAATGATTTACCCACTCCCATTGATTTTTATCAAGGGAATTTAGACGAAGTACGTGTATGGAATAGGCCTTTATCTCTGTCTGAACTTCAAAATAATCAAAATTGTGAATTAGCTAATCCTAGCACTCAAACTGGATTAGTTGCTTATTATCAATTTAATCAAGGTGTGGATAGCGAAAACAATAATAGTGTAATCACTTTAACAGATGCTTCTGGAAATGGTTATAATGGAACATTAACAGATTTTTCATTAAATGGTGTAACGTCAAATTGGATTTCAGGATCGCCAATTGTTACAGGTAACAATTGTTCGCCATTTTTAAGTGCAACTGATTTTGCTATAAATAATCAATTAAATATTTATCCTAATCCAACAAGAAATGAGGTAACTATTCAATTTAACGCTTTAACAAATCCTCAGTTACAAATAATTGATATGAATGGTAGAATTTTACTGAATGAATCGTTAAATTATTCAAATAAAACCTTAAATATTGAGACATTACCATTGGGAATTTATTTATTTAAAATAGACGCAAATGAAGGTACAGCGGTTAGTAAGGTTATAAAACGATAATATTTCCAAAAGGCTTCTTAAAAAAGAAGCCTTTTTTATTTCCAATGGATTATTGACCAATTTTCTCTTTGTTCTTCATTTAAAAATGTCCAAGCAATAAAACGACTTATTTTATTTCCTTGCTTCATTTCAATAGTTTTAATTTCTAGGGCATTTACTTTTTTCAAATGGTTGTAAAAAGACCTTAGATTTTCTTTTTTTGAGACTAAAGAGGTAAACCAAAGACATTGTTTCTTAAAATGAGCACTTTCATAAATCATATTGGTAACAAATGCAAGTTCGCCTCCTTCGGTCCATAATTCGTTATTTTGTCCACTAAAATTAAGAATGGGTTTACCTTCTTGAGCTTTGCCTAAATTTTTCAGTTTTCTTTGCGTACCTTTTGTAGCTTCTTCTCTAGAATTATGAAATGGTGGGTTGCAAATAACAAAATCAAAACGGTCGTTTTCAAGAATGCAATTTTTAAATATATTTCTCTTGTTTGACTGAATTCTTAAAGTGACATCTTTTTGTAATGAGGCATTTTTTTCTACAATTTGAGCACAGGATTTTAATGAGGGAACATCAGTTTCTGTTCCAACAAATTGCCAACCATATTCACTGTTACCTATAATTGGATAAATACAATTAGCTCCCACACCAATATCTAAACCTTTTATAATTCTTCCTTTTGGAATTATTTTTTTATTTGATTCAGCTAATAAATCTGCAATATAATGGATATAATCTGCTCTACCTGGAATGGGAGGGCAAAGGTTCGTTTTTGGAATATCCCAAAATGAAATATTATAATAGGATAATAATAAACTTTTATTTAAAGCTTTAACCGCATCTGGTATTGCAAAATCGATGGTTTCATTGCCGTATTTATTTATAAAGACAAACTCCTTTAATGAAGGGTTTGTAGCTATTAATTCTTGAAATGAATAACCAGAATTATGTTTGTTTCTTGGATGTAATTGTTTTTTTGTTTCCAATTTGGAAAAAATTAAAATTGCTATAAAATATTTTTTGATTCTAAATTAATTAACGCTTTGAAGAGGTCTTTGGTATTTAAATCTATAAATCGAATACTTTTACCTTTACTATAATTAAATGCAAACTCTTCTTCAGTAACTTCCATATCATCTGTCATGGTATTTGTTGTAATAATTTTTACAATATCATTTTCAACATCATATTCTTGTTCTATTTGGGAACCTGCACCTATATCATAAGTTGAAAAATTAATTAATAGGATATCATCATTTTCAAATTTAAAATCTAAAAATGTATTACCACAAGGACCATAACAAAACATCCTTATTTTTATATAATGATCTTTTATTTCAATTTCTTTAGACCCATTTGTTGGTTCATCTGAAGAAAAATAGTATTCTTCTGTTATCAAAGAACGATTATGTGCCATTAAGACATACGAGTTAGAGATGTTTTGATATACTAAAATACTTTCAGATATTTCGGAGGACTTATCTTTCTCTTGTATAATTACTACAGCGTCTTCTGTTTCATTATTATCTATTAAACCAAGGTAAAAATCGATAATAATATACTGTTTGTCTTTATAGTCTTTTTCAATAGAAGATAATAATTGTTTTGGAATTTTTGATTTTATAGTATCTAAAGTAGTTATTTCTACCTCTTTTAAGCTGTCATTACTTATTTCAATGTCTTGTTCTAATTCAATCGATTCCTGTTTTCTTTTTTCACAACTTACTATTATGAATAGAGAAAAAAGAAAGCAAAGTATTTTTTTCATTTTTTTAATTCAAATATAAATAAAAATCCCAATCTAATGATTGGGACTTCTATATAAGTAAGATAAACTGGTTTGACGTATTATTTAATTTTTTTAACGATAGCTGCGAAAGCTTCTTGGTGATTCATAGCTAAATCTGCAAGAACTTTACGGTTCAATTCGATATTGTTAGCTTTAATTTTACCCATGAATTGTGAATAACTCATACCGTGTAATCTTGCACCAGCGTTAATACGCATAATCCATAAAGCACGGAAGTTTCTCTTTTTTTGCTTTCTATCGCGATAAGCATAAGCCATTGCTTTTTCTACCGCATTTTTAGCTACTGTCCAAACGTTTTTACGTCTTCCAAAGAATCCTTTGGCTTGTTTTAATATTCTTTTTCTTCTAGCTCTACTAGCTACTCTGTTTTTTGCTCTTGGCATAATTTTAAATGTTTTTTGTAGTAAGGCGGTTTTTAAACACTTTTGAATTGTAATTTCAATTCGCCCACTCCAGGGTTATTAATTTATTTAAACCTAAACAACAAATTAAATAATATTCAATTGTTGTTTAATACTCTTCTCATCTGTTTTGTGAACCAAAGTAGAATGAGTTAAAGCTAATTTACGCTTTTTAGATTTTTTAGTCAAAATGTGACTCTTAAAAGCATGCTTTCTTTTAATTTTTCCAGAACCAGTAACTTTGAAACGTTTCTTAGCACTAGATTTTGTTTTCATTTTAGGCATTTTCTTCCTGTATTTAATTTGTCTTACTTATATTTTATCAAAACTTGCTAAGGATTCTTTAGATACCTAAACAAGATGTCATTTTCTTATTTTACCTTCTTTTTTGAAGCTAAATACATAATCATTCGTTTTCCTTCTAAAACAGGCAATTGTTCTACTTTGCCGTATTCCTCAAGCTCTTGAGCCAAACGTAGTAAAAGAATTTGTCCTTGCTCTTTATATATAATAGAACGTCCTTTAAAGAAAACAAATGCTTTTAATTTTGCCCCATCTTGTAAAAACTTAATGGCATTTTTCTTTTTAAACTCATAATCATGTTCGTCTGTCTGCGGACCAAAACGGATTTCTTTAATAACAACTTGAGAAGATTTTGCTTTTAGCATCTTTTCACGTTTTTTCTGCTCATAAAGAAATTTACCATAATCCATCAATTTACAAACAGGTGGCTCAGCATTAGGAGATATTTCTACTAAATCTACTTCTTGCTCTTCTGCAAGACGTAATGCTTCACTAATTTTGTAAATTCCTGGTTCAATGTTTTCACCTACTAAACGTACTTCAGGAACACGAATTAAATTATTAATTCGATGTGTCGCTTTCTTTTCTTCGCGAGGATTACTACCTCTGTTGTTTTTAATTGCTATGGCTTTAAAAATTTAAGTTAAACTTAGAATTGTTTTAATGTTTTATTTATTTCTTCTTGAACTATTTCAGCAAATGCTTCAACAGTCATTGTTTCATTTGATTTTCCATCATCACCATGTCTTCTTACGGAAATAGTGCCATTTTTCGCTTCTTCCTCCCCAACAATCAACATAAAAGGATACTTTTGCGTTTCTGCTTCACGTATCTTTTTACCAATAGTTTCATTTCTATTGTCTAATAGGGCGCGAATTTCGTAATTTTCTAGCAAATTTAAAACTTTTTGAGCATAATTTTCATATTTCTCACTCAAAGACAATATTATAGCTTGTTCAGGCATTAACCAAATGGGGAAATTTCCTGCTGTATGCTCTAATAAAATGGCAATAAAACGTTCCATACTTCCAAATGGCGCACGGTGAATCATTACTGGTCTGTGTAATTCGTTATCACTACCTTTATATGTTAATTCAAAACGCTCTGGTAAATTATAATCTACTTGAATCGTTCCTAATTGCCAACTTCTACCTAAAGCATCTTTAACCATAAAGTCTAATTTTGGGCCGTAAAATGCAGCTTCACCTGGTTCAATGACATAATTCAAGCCTTTATCTCTTGCTGCGCTAATGATGGCATTTTCTGCTTTTTCCCAGTTTTCTACACTTCCTATATATTTATCTGGATTTTCTAAATCTCTCACAGATACTTGAGCTGTAAAATTTTCAAATCCTAAAGAACCAAAGACATAAAGAACCAAATCAATTACATTTTTGAATTCAGTATCTAATTGATCGGGTGTACAAAAAATATGAGCATCATCTTGCGTAAAACCTCTAACACGAGTTAATCCATGTAATTCTCCACTCTGTTCATATCTGTAAACGGTTCCAAATTCTGCATAACGTTTTGGTAAATCTTTATACGACCATGGACGCGCATTGTATATTTCACAATGATGTGGACAATTCATAGGTTTTAATAAAAACTCTTCTCCTTCTGCAGGTGTGTGAATGGGTTGAAAACTATCTGCACCATATTTAGCATAATGCCCAGAAGTAACATATAATTCTTTTTGACCAATATGTGGAGTAACCACCTGTTCGTAACCTGCTTTTTTCTGCGCTTTTTTCAAAAATTGCTCTAAACGATCGCGTAAAGCAGCTCCTTTTGGTAGCCATAATGGTAGCCCTTGTCCTACCTTTTGGGAAAAATGAAATAATTCTAATTCTTTTCCTAATTTACGATGATCTCTTTTTTTAGCCTCTTCTAATAATTGAAGATATTCGGTCAAATCTTTTTGCTTAGGGAATGAAATTCCATATACTCGAGTCAATTGCTTGTTCTTTTCGTTTCCTCTCCAATATGCACCTGCTACAGAAAGTATTTTCATAGCTTTAATAATTCCTGTGTTTGGAATATGACCTCCTCTGCATAAATCTGTAAAAGTAGCATGATCGCAAAATGTTATTGTGCCATCTTCTAAATTCTCAATTAATTCAGTCTTAAATTCATTGTCCTTATACATGGCTAAAGCTTCTGCTTTGGAAACCGAACGCATTTTAAATTCATGTTTTTCTCTTGAAATTTCTAAAACACGATCTTCTATTTTCTTAAAATCCGCATCTGTAATCTTTTTATCTCCAAAATCAACATCATAATAAAAGCCATTATCAATTGCTGGACCAATCGTTAATTTTATGCCAGGATATAATTCTTCCAATGCTTGAGCCATAACGTGTGATGTAGAATGCCAAAATGCTTTCTTGCCTTCATCGTTATTCCAAGTGTATAATACAAGAGAACCATCGGTGGTTAGTGGAGTAGAGGTTTCAACGGTTGCACCATTAAAAGCAGCTGAAATTACATTTCTTGCTAAACCTTCGCTTATACTCAAAGCGACATCCATAGGAGTTGTGCCATTTGCAAACTCCTTAACCGAACCATCCGGTAAAGTAATCTTTATCATTTGTTAAAATTTAATGAGGTGCAAATATAATACAATAGAAAAACAAACACAATATATATAGGTATACTATTTTATTAATTTTCAGGAGCACGGCTTAGGTAAGATAAAGATTTATGTTCCCGCTTTTCGTTGTATCTTTTTATTTTTAGGTAAAAAAATAAAAAGGATGCCACTACAATCGGGGCTAAGCGAGTGGTTTTGTTTTTCAAGAGTCTTTTTTTTATATCATATATATAGTACAGTCATGTTATCTTTTTATTTTTAGGTAAAAAAATAAAAAGGATGCCACTACAATCGGGGCTAAGCGAGTGGTTTTGTTTTTCAAGAGTCTTTTTTTTATATCATATATATAGTACAGTCATGTTATTAGAAAATCGTTAAAAAGGGGATTGTTTTAAGCAATAAAATAAAAAGTTGTATTTTTTTATTTTGTAAGTTGCTTGTAATCAATGTAAAGAAAAATTCAGCAAAAAAAAGTTTAAAAAAGATTAGGATTGTAATAAAAAGATACTACTTTTGCACCCGCAATACAGGCAAGTTCATTGAGAAATTTTGAAACAGTTAACGAAAGTTAAGGCAAGAAAAAAAAGAAAATTTTTTTTTAAAAAAAGCTTGTTAGTTTCAAAAAAAGAATTACTTTTGCACCCGCATTAACAGGGAAGTTCATAAAGGAATTGATAGATTAGCTGCGAGGTTAAGATTGGTAAAAAAAACGAAAAAAAAATTCAAAAAAAATTTGCCAGAATCAAATAAAGGATTTACCTTTGCAACCCGCAAATAGTTGCGACGTTCATTTGAAATTTTGGGTTTAAGTTTGAAGAAAAAAAATTAAAAATTTTTTCAAAAAAACTTGCCAGATTAAAAATAAGTTGTACTTTTGCACCCGCTTTAAGAAACAAGCGAAAAACAAGAAGACACGTTCATAGACATATTGGATTGACAGCACGATTTAAATCTTAGGATTTAGATTGTAAAATTTAAGAGAGTAAGACGCGAAAAGAATTAAGTTAGCGAATTATCGTACAATATTAAAAACATACGATGAAGAGTTTGATCCTGGCTCAGGATGAACGCTAGCGGCAGGCCTAACACATGCAAGTCGAGGGGTAGAGGAAGCTTGCTTCCTTGAGACCGGCGCACGGGTGCGTAACGCGTATGCAATCTACCTTGTACAGGGGGATAGCCCAGAGAAATTTGGATTAATACCTCATAGTATCTTCGGAAGGCATCTTCTGATTATTAAAGTTCCAACGGTACAAGATGAGCATGCGTCCCATTAGTTAGTTGGTAAGGTAACGGCTTACCAAGACGATGATGGGTAGGGGTCCTGAGAGGGAGATCCCCCACACTGGTACTGAGACACGGACCAGACTCCTACGGGAGGCAGCAGTGAGGAATATTGGACAATGGGCGCAAGCCTGATCCAGCCATGCCGCGTGCAGGAAGACGGCCCTATGGGTTGTAAACTGCTTTTATACAGGAAGAAACACTCCCTCGTGAGGGAGCTTGACGGTACTGTAGGAATAAGGATCGGCTAACTCCGTGCCAGCAGCCGCGGTAATACGGAGGATCCAAGCGTTATCCGGAATCATTGGGTTTAAAGGGTCCGTAGGCGGCCTTATAAGTCAGTGGTGAAATCTCCTAGCTCAACTAGGAAACTGCCATTGATACTGTAGGGCTTGAATTTTTGTGAAGTAACTAGAATATGTAGTGTAGCGGTGAAATGCTTAGATATTACATGGAATACCAATTGCGAAGGCAGGTTACTAACAAACGATTGACGCTGATGGACGAAAGCGTGGGTAGCGAACAGGATTAGATACCCTGGTAGTCCACGCTGTAAACGATGGATACTAGCTGTTCGGTTTTCGGATTGAGTGGCTAAGCGAAAGTGATAAGTATCCCACCTGGGGAGTACGCACGCAAGTGTGAAACTCAAAGGAATTGACGGGGGCCCGCACAAGCGGTGGAGCATGTGGTTTAATTCGATGATACGCGAGGAACCTTACCAGGGCTTAAATGGGAGACGACGTACTTGGAAACAGGTATTTCTTCGGACGTCTTTCAAGGTGCTGCATGGTTGTCGTCAGCTCGTGCCGTGAGGTGTCAGGTTAAGTCCTATAACGAGCGCAACCCCTGTCGTTAGTTGCCAGCGAGTGAAGTCGGGAACTCTAACGAGACTGCCGGTGCAAACCGTGAGGAAGGTGGGGATGACGTCAAATCATCACGGCCCTTACGTCCTGGGCCACACACGTGCTACAATGGCCGGTACAGAGGGCAGCTACCTAGTGATAGGATGCGAATCTTTAAAACCGGTCTCAGTTCGGATCGGAGTCTGCAACTCGACTCCGTGAAGCTGGAATCGCTAGTAATCGGATATCAGCCATGATCCGGTGAATACGTTCCCGGGCCTTGTACACACCGCCCGTCAAGCCATGGAAGCTGGGGGTGCCTGAAGTCGGTGACCGCAAGGAGCTGCCTAGGGTAAAACTAGTAACTAGGGCTAAGTCGTAACAAGGTAGCCGTACCGGAAGGTGCGGCTGGAACACCTCCTTTCTAGAGAAAAGATAATAGTTATTTAATTTAGGGGTTTTACTCTCGCTGTTAGTTCAAAAAAAAGAATCTAAAATACAGAGTCTCGTAGCTCAGCTGGTTAGAGTACTACACTGATAATGTAGGGGTCGGCAGTTCGAGTCTGCCCGGGACTACTATTTTAAGATTTAGAGGAAATTCTAGAGGTTGGGATTCACAATTCATAATTCTGAATTCATAATTCTGAATTTAAATTGGGGGATTAGCTCAGCTGGCTAGAGCGCCTGCCTTGCACGCAGGAGGTCATCGGTTCGACTCCGATATTCTCCACGAATCACGAGAGTGATAAAAGTTCATTGACATATTGAGAAAAGATACAAAAATATAATAGAAAGCACAAATTTTTTGGGTGTTACGTAAGTAATACTTTAAAACGTAAGTACAATAAGCAAAATAAGGGCGTATGGGGAATGCCTAGGCTCTCAGAGGCGAAGAAGGACGTGATAAGCTGCGAAAAGCTACGGGGATTGGCACATACGAATTGATCCGTAGATATCCGAATGGGGCAACCCAATGCATTGAAGATGCATTACTCCGATAGGAGGGCGAACCCGCTGAACTGAAACATCTAAGTAGGCGGAGGAGAAGAAAACAAAAGTGATTCCGTAAGTAGTGGCGAGCGAACGCGGATTAGCCCAAACCAGAGTTGTTACGGCAATTTTGGGGTTGTAGGACTGCGATATTCTATGCGGATTGAATTAGAATAACCTGGAAAGGTTAACCAAAGAGGGTGATAGTCCCGTATAAGTAAGAGAAGATATAGATAGCAGTATCCTGAGTAGCGCGGGGCACGTGGAACCCTGTGTGAATCTGGCGGGACCATCCGCTAAGGCTAAATACTCCTGAGAGACCGATAGTGAACCAGTACCGTGAGGGAAAGGTGAAAAGAACCGTGAATAACGGAGTGAAATAGATCCTGAAACCATACGCTTACAAGCGGTCGGAGCCCTTTCGTGGGGTGACGGCGTGCCTTTTGCATAATGAGCCTACGAGTTACCGTTGCTGGCAAGGATAAGTACTTCAGGTATGGATCCGTAGCGAAAGCGAGTCTGAATAGGGCGCTTGAGTCAGTAATGGTAGACGCGAAACCGTGTGATCTACCCATGGGCAGGATGAAGCTGTGGTAACACATAGTGGAGGTCCGAACCGGTTGACGTTGAAAAGTCTTCGGATGACCTGTGGGTAGGGGTGAAAGGCCAATCAA
>NZ_LR733556.1:2576635-2598043 GCF_902506265.1 Flavobacterium sp. 9AF
TTACAAGGAACAAATGCAGAAATTGCAAAAGAATTGATTGATAATTCAGGAATGCCAATTTTATCAGCTGTTCAATTCCAAGAAGCTGCAGATCAAGTAAAAGCAGCTTTATCATAAAGAGATAATTTTAGTGATATATAAAAAATCCCAAGTAAAACTTGGGATTTTTTATTTTTATATAATATCTAAATCAAATTCTAGAATGTGATGAATTTCATGTACAATTAAGCAAGAGAGTAAGAGTAATACAATTTGTAATCCAATTTTATTTACACCAGATGCATTCTTTTTAATAACAAAATAATAATTTACTAGGAAAAATAACGTTGCAGCAATTATACCTAAAATAGTTCCAACTGTTAAAATTATAAAGTCGTGAAACGATCCAGCTAAATTAGAATTTGGTCTTCCGCCAATTTTTAAATAAATGAGAAACAAAGAAAAAAAATACTTAGACAAGTATAGGTAACATAGAATAGAATTGTAGTTATAACTTTCATTTAAAGGGAATAAAAAATCTCAAACTTTTTAAGAATGAGATTCAGTGAGAAAAAAAGTTAATTCTTATATTATTTAATTGCTATCATTGAAATTTCTACATTGACATTTTTTGGTAAACAAGCCACCTGAACTGTTTCTCTTGCAGGAGCGTTTTTTTCATCAAAATAACTTCCATAAACAGAATTTATTCTCCCAAAGTCATTCATATCACTAATAAAAATACTCGTTTTGATTACATTTTCAAATGTCATTTCTGCTGCTTCAAGTACAGCTTTCATGTTTTCCATTACTTGTTTTGTCTCGGTTTCTATATCGGTAAGAACTAATTCACCATTTGTAGGGTTAATTGCAATCTGACCTGAAGTATATAATGTATTGCCTACTAAAACTGCCTGATTATATGGTCCAATGGGTGCTGGAGCTTTGTCTGTAAAAATTATTTTTTTCATGTTTTTTATTTTTTAATTACATTATCTAAAGACGCGATCTGGTAATTGATTTTTCTCCCATTTAATATCACTCAATACAGATGAGCTAATACCAATAAAGAATCCCCAATAAGTATTTGTCCCAAAAGGAACCCAATTGAAATTCATTCTCCAGCTTTCTAAATCCCTCTCAAAACGTAATTGAGTAAATGTTACCCCTTTTTGTTTAAAGTCGTATCCTGAGGACATACCTACTTTCCATCTCGGTGCTAATTCAATATTTCCTGAAACCATTAAAGAATGTGAAGCAATTTCATTTTGACGGTTACTATTATTATAAGTTACTGAATAGGCTAGCCTTAAATCCCATGGCAACTTCGTATTGTACCATGCTTCATTACTATTATCTTCCTTATCATCGTCATTAAAAAGACTTTCTCTATTATCATTTAAATTGGTTCCAGTTCCAAATAAATCATCTTGACGACCACCATTTTGTTCAGTTTGTTTTGATCCATTATCTTTTTTATCTCCATCAGCACTTGAAAAACCATAGTTAATAGTCATGTTAGCGCTTGTCATTCTAAAAAGACTACCACCGTTATCAATATTATACTTCTCTATTCTTCTTCCCGAATTATCTATAGCATATGGATCTAAAGTAGTACCAAAATTAACATTCATTTTTTGTTTAAATAATTGCGTTCCTCCACTAACTCTAACAGGAGACCATGCTAAAGAATCAGCTGCCAAATTATAACTTGTAGAAAAATTTAAATTATTCAATAACATTATTTTTTTAGGTTCGCCTTTTTCACTTTCATTATCCCTTACTTTTGCTTCAAATGTATTACTTAGAGCAAAGCTCATATTATTAGAATAACTCTTACCTGGCGTACCAAATAAGCCACCTTCAAAACGTGTGAAATCTTGATAGGTATTGCCTGTCGCATCAATAGCATAAGTGTCATAATATTGATCAAAACTTGGAGTGTAACCATAAGAAACACTAGGTCGCATGACATGTCTCAAAGCTTGAATTTTCTTATCATCACCAAACTTAAAAGTACCATATATAGTCGTTCCAATGCTAGCATTAAAATTATAGGTTCTGAAAGCGTCAAAGCCTCTTACGTCTTTAGTAACTACTTTATTTTCAATAGGATCAAAATATTTGTCAATCGTGTTTAATGCCCATACTTCGTTATAACTAGCTCCAGTAGTAACACTAAAGTAATTAAATATTTTAAAATTAGTGCTTATAGGAACAGAATGTTGAAAACCAGTTTTGGCATCTCTAAACATTTGAGGTTTAAAAAATAAAGAATCAGCTGTTGCAATTCTATTTTCTCCTCTTAAATTATATTGTAAATTGATATTTTTAATGAATCCTTTTTTTATTCCATCTTTCGGTGCAAAAGGAAAAATACGATCAACACTTGCCTGTAGCGTTGGAAGTGTCATGTTGATTATTTCAGTATTAGTATTTTGATTGTGAGTGGCAGACAAAGATAAATTAACCTGTGGAACCGTTTGAAATGTTTTAGAATAGGAAACCGAAGAACTTAAGTTATTGTTTAATCCAGATCCAATGTTAGCTAAATTTACAGACTGTCTAAAATATTGACTACTTCCTAGATTTACTGAAGCAGAAAATCTAGAATTTGCGGCTGCTTTGGAATCTTGGCTATGTGACCATTGAATGTTGTACTGTTTTGATTTGATGTAATCAGGAAGTCCTTTTTCACCTTGAATATTATTTTCAAATCTAAAGTTTACTCTACCGTTAAACTTATATCTTTTGGCATAACTGCTTTCAAATCGAAGCCCATAACTGCCATTGGTATAATAATCACCCAAAACAGCTAAATCATAATAATCACTTAAAGCAAAATAATATCCTCCATTTTGTAAATAATAACCTTGTTGGTTGGATTGACCAGGTGTAGGAATTATAAAGCCCGAAGTACTTTCATTTGTCATGGGAAAATAGGCAAATGGTAAACCAACAGGCGTTGGAACGTCTACAATTACTAAATTGGTTAATCCAGCAACAACCTTTTTTCCAGGTACAAATTTTACTTTTCTAACCAAAAAATAATATTCTGGATCTTCTATATTTTTAGAAGTAGTAATTCTAGCATTTTTTAAGAAGATTACAGAGTCATTTTCTCTTTTCGAAATTTCAGCCTTTATATTTAATTCTCCTTGTTTTGTTCTAGAGTTCCAAACTAATGCTTTTTTTGTTTTAAAATTAAAACGAATAGAATCAGGTTCAATTACATTACTTCCTTGAGTAAAAACAGGGTATTGTGTATAATTACCTAAACTATCTTTAATACGACCCGCATATACTTCATTTTTTTCATAATTCAGGACTATTATACCTGCTTTTAACTCAATATCAGTATAATATAATTCTGCTTCGTTGTAAAGAGTAAGCTCTTTTGTTTTTTGATCTGCTTTTTCATAGTCTTTTGCTTTTCTTTTTACAATATCTTCAAGCAAAGGTTTTTTCTTTAAAGAATCTTGTTTTTGAATATTAATTTCAATACTTTCAGTAATACTATCTTTACTAGTTTTTACTGAATCTATAACAACGGAAGTCTTTTTTATGGTATCATTCGATTTGACCTCTTTATCTTTCGTAAAAGATTTTTTGGGTTTTATTTCTTGTGAATACATAACATTATTTCCAATAATTAGAAAAAATGCTAAAAAAACGATATGAAATAACTTTGTATACAACGCTAATAATAGTATTTTTGTAAAAATTTGGCTTACTTTTTGAAGTGTCAAACTTACATATATTTTTTTGTAAAAATAAGCTTTTAATAAAATTATAACTATGCTAATAAAAAACTGCTATACTACTTACTTAAAAAATAACTTTAAAGCTTTGCTAATTATAAGTTTAATTTTTGTTTTTTTTAATTCATTTAGTCAAAATAAGGCTAAATTTAAAGTTGTTTTAGATGCAGGTCATGGAGGTAAAGACTATGGAAATGTACACCATGGATTTGTAGAAAAAAAAATAGCTTTATCAGTTACTCTTAAAGTAGGCGAATATTTGAGTAAGGATAGCGATTTTGATTTTTTCTATTCCAG
Source organism: Flavobacterium sp. 9AF (assembly GCF_902506265.1). Classification (GTDB taxonomy): domain Bacteria; phylum Bacteroidota; class Bacteroidia; order Flavobacteriales; family Flavobacteriaceae; genus Flavobacterium. The sequence goes on from NZ_LR733556.1 coordinate 2,580,673, forward strand.
AAAAACGGATGTTTTTGTTGAGTTAAAAGATAGGGCAATAAATGCAAACAAAGAAGATGCTAGTTTATTTGTGTCTATTCATTGTAATGCTGCTAAAAATTACTCTGCATTTGGAACAGAAACTTTTGTTATGGGATTAAGTAGAAGTGCTACTAATCTAGAAGTGGCAAAAAATGAAAACTCAGTAATTTTATTAGAAGAAGATTATAAAGAAAATTATAAAGGTTTCGATCCTAATAAACCAGAGTCTTTAATAGGACTTAAGATACTTCAGGAAGAATATTTAAATCAAAGCATTGAATTAGCAGCTTTTGTAGAAGAAAATTTTACTAATGATCTTAAGAAAAAGAGTAGAGGTGTAAAACAAGCTCCATTATGGGTATTAGACGCTTCTTATATGCCTGGCGTTCTTATTGAAATAGGTTTTTTATCTAATAAAATAGAAGGTGAATATTTAAATACGGAAGCAGGACAAAATGAAGTAGCTAAAGCTATTGGTGATGCTATCCTATCTTATAAAAAACAATATTTTAAATCTGCAAATTCTGATCTTATTCCTGTCAAAAATACGGTTAATGAACCTACTAAAGTAGAAGAGAAGGTAAATATTGTGAAAGAAACTACAGTTCCAGTGAACGAAAATGTTAAAAACGGATTATTATTCAAAGTACAATTATCTGCTAGTAGTAATAAAATAGCCACTACATCTTCAAATTTTAAAGGGTTAAATGGGGTGCAAATAGAAAAATCTGGAAAAATATATAAGTATCTTTTTGGTTCTGAGGATACTTATGAAAAAGCTTCAATGAAATTAAATGAAGCTAAAAATAAAGGTTTTCAATCAGCTTTTATTGTAGCTTATAAAGACGGAGTAAAAATTAACTTGTCAGATGCTATTAAATAAAATAAAGTTCTATTTTTGTTAAAAATAATTTGTTTTGAAACTAACCAGAGAAATTAAAACCGCTATTTTAGTAATTTCCTCCATTTTATTGTTTATTTGGGGATATAATTTTTTAAAAGGTAGAAACCTATTTGATTCGAGTAAAAAAATATACGTTGTTTATGATTCAGTAGAAGGATTAGAACCTGCCTCTGTAGTAAAATTAAAAGGGGTAAATGTAGGAAGAGTAAATTCGTACCATTTTTTAGAAAATAAGAAGGTACAAGTTGAAATTGCCATTACTTCCGATTACCCTATTTCAAAATCCAGTGTTGCCGAATTATCTGGCTCATCACCTTTAGGAGGAAAAGAAATTATTATCTTTCCTAATGATGAAGATTCAGATTTAATAGAATCTGGTGGGTTTCTTCAATCAAGATCTAAATTAGGGCTTACCGATGCTTTAGCTGAACAAATGGTACCTTTAAAAGATAAAATAGAACGATTATTAGATAATGCGAATGCTTTATTTACTAATTTTAATACTATTTTAGATCAACAGACAAAATTAAATTTACAAAGTAGTATTTCTGAATTGAATAAAACAATGAAAGAATTCAGTGGAATTTCTAAAAATGTTAATTCATTATTGGCTGAAAATAAATATAAACTTAATAGTACATTTGATAATTTAGATAAAACTACTGCTAATTTTGCTGTAATGTCAGATTCATTAGCAAAAGCGAATCTAGGACAAACTGTTAAAAATCTTGAAAAAACCCTTGCCAGTGTAGATAAGATAATGAAAGGGATTGAAAGTGGTAAAGGTTCAATGGGTAAATTAATGAATGACGAAGCCATGTATAATAATTTCACTAAAGCTTCTAAAGAATTAGAATTGTTACTTCAAGATTTAAGATTACATCCTACAAGATATGTGAATGTTTCTCTTTTTGGAAAAAAAGAAAAACCATATGTAGCACCTGAAACCAAATAAATTTAGAATAAATTAAAAGATTAACCCTTATGAGTATTTTACCTAATATATTATTCGCTATCATATTAGTTATTGGAATTGGTTATTTTACTAAAAACGTAAGAAAATTAATTCGCAATATAAAATTGGGTCAAGATGTAAATAGAAATGATAATCCATCAGCAAGATGGAAAAACATGATGATGATTGCTTTAGGACAATCAAAAATGGTGAAACGACCAGTAGCAGGTTTTTTGCACATAATTGTATATGTTGGTTTTATAATTATAAACTTAGAAGTTTTAGAAATCATTATTGATGGTTTGTTTGGAACACATAGAGTATTTAACTTTTTAGGTGTTTTCTACAACTTTTTAATTGCTTCTTTTGAAATTTTAGCTTTTCTAGTTTTGGTTGCAGTAATTATATTTTGGATTAGAAGAAATATTACCAAACTGCAACGTTTTTGGAAACCGGAAATGCAAGGATATCCTAAAAAAGACGCTAATTATATTCTTTATTTTGAAATGGTTTTAATGACATTATTCCTGTTAATGAATGCAGCTGATTATCATTTGCAATTTGTTCCAGGTGGATTTTCCCATTATCATCAAGCTGGAAGTTTTCCAATTTCCCAATTTATTGCTCCAATTTTCGATGGAATGAATAATAGTGCCGTATTTATGATTGAAAGAGCGGCTTGGTGGTTGCATATATGCGGAATTTTGGTGTTTTTAAATTACCTATATTTTTCTAAGCATCTACATATTTTATTAGCTTTTCCTAATACCTATTTTGCAAATTTAAATCCTCAAGGACAGTTTAATAATTTAGAAAGTGTAACTAATGAAGTTAAACTAATGATGGATCCGTCAGCTGATCCATTTGCAGCACCAGCGAACCCAGATGCGGTTCCTGCAAAATTTGGTGCTTCTGATGTTCAAGATTTAAATTGGGTTCAATTATTAAATGCTTATACATGTACTGAATGTGGAAGATGTACCTCTTCTTGTCCAGCAAATCAAACAGGTAAAAAATTATCTCCAAGAAAGATTATGATGGATACTCGTGACCGATTAGAAGAAGTGGGTAAAAATATTGATGCCAATAAAGGAACTTTTGTAGAAGACGGTAAAACGTTGTTAAACGATTATATTACCACTGAAGAACTTTGGGCTTGTACATCTTGTAATGCTTGTGTAGAAGAATGTCCAGTTAATATAAGTCCTTTATCAATTATTATGGATATGAGACGTTATTTAGTAATGGAGCAAAGTGCTGCACCTATGGAGCTAAATAATATGATGACAAATATAGAAAACAACGGTGCTCCATGGCAATATAACCAGATGGATCGATTGAATTGGAAAAACGAAAACTAATAAAAAATTTACCATTCAAAATTTTGATGATTAATATTATAAATGATAATTAAAAATCAAATTAGGTAATAAAATCTTAATCAAAATCATATTTTAATATGTCAGATAATAATATTATTGTGCCAACAATGGCTGAAATGATGGCTGAAGGAAAACAGCCAGAAGTTCTGTTTTGGGTAGGTTGTGCAGGAAGTTTTGACGATAGAGCAAAGAAAATAACCAAAGCATTTGTAAAAATTTTAAATAACGCAAATGTTTCTTTTGCTGTTTTAGGTACCGAAGAAAGTTGTACAGGTGATCCTGCAAAAAGAGCAGGAAACGAATTTTTGTTTCAAATGCAAGCCATGACTAATATTGAAGTTATGAATGCTTATGAAATAAAAAAAATTGTTACAGCTTGCCCTCATTGCTTTAATACTTTAAAAAATGAATACCCAGAATTAGGTGGTAATTATGAAGTAGTACATCACACTCAGTTTTTAAAATCTCTACTAGAAGAAGGGAAACTAACTATTGAAGGAGGCCAATTTAAAGGAAAGAAAATTACATTTCACGATCCTTGTTATTTAGGTAGAGCAAATCAGGTATATGAAGCACCCAGAGATTTAATTCAAAAGTTGGATGCAGAACTTGTAGAAATGAAACGCTCAAGGGCTAATGGATTGTGCTGTGGAGCAGGTGGAGCACAAATGTTTAAAGAGCCTGAAAAAGGGAATAAAGATATTAATATAGAACGTACAGAAGACGCTTTAGATGTTGCTCCAGAGATTATTGCAGCTGGTTGTCCTTTTTGTAACACTATGTTGACCGATGGTATTAAATTTAAAGAAAAAGAAAATACCGTAAAAGTGATGGATGTCGCTGAGTTAATTGCTAATGCTAAAGATTTATAATATGAAAAGAAAACTATTTATTTTACTTATTATTTTTTCAATCACTCCTTTGTTTTCTCAAAAATTAACTAAAGATGAATTGAAAACAAAATTAGCTGAATTAACATGTAAATGTTCTGAAGATAAAGAACTTACTAAAGATAATTATGAATTAGCATTAGGACTTTGTATTTTAGAAGCTGTAAATAAACATCAAGCAGATGTTGAAAAACATTATGGTAAAGACTATATTTCTAAAATAGAACAAATAGGAGGTGATGTTGGTGAAAAAGTAGCGGTAGTATGTCCTAATTTGTTAATGCAATTAATAGATCATACTGGTTCTGATGATACAGAAGATGTTACTTATCAAGATGAAGAGATAGAAGGAAGTTTTGTTAATACAAATATAGAAGGTTTTTTATTTTTAAATTTAAAAGAAACCTCTGGTAAATCACATCAATTTGTATTGATTAATAATTTTGATAACTCTTATTTAATTGTAGATAAACTTTTAAAAGCAAATGATAAAATAAAAGTTTATTATTTTCTAGCTGAATTATATAATGCTAAGACTAATAAATACGAAAGTTTTAAAATAATTAGCGATATACAAAAATTATAATGTACGTACCTTTCGAAACATTACCAGGTCATTCCAGAATTTGGATTTATCAATCAAACAGAAAATTTAGTGATAACGAGGTTACTGAAATAGAAGAAGCTACAAAGGATTTTATAGCAGATTGGTCAGCTCATGGACAGGGCTTAGAAGCATCATTTAAAATAGAATATAATCGTTTTATAATTATAGCTGTTAATCAAGATGTTCAAGCAGCTACAGGTTGTTCAATAGATGCATCTGTACAATTTATCCAAAGTCTAGAGCAAAAATATCAAATCGATTTATTGGATAAAATGAACGTGACTTTTAAATTAGGTGAACATATTGCTCATAAAACATTAATCGAATTTAAGAAAATGGCTAAAGAAAAAGCGGTTTCAGCTAATACAATTGTTTTTAATAATTTAGTAAATACAATTGATGAATGGCAAGACTATTGGATTGTTCCTGCAAGTGAAAGTTGGCATAATCGTTTTTTTTAAAAAAGTAATTATTAATGGCTAGCGAAATTTTTTTACTCAATATTTCGGGACAAGATAAACCAGGTTTAACCTCTTCTTTGACAGCTGTTTTATCTGAATACGATGCTAAAATTTTAGATATTGGTCAAGCCAATATTCATGATACCCTATCTTTAGGAATTCTTTTTCAAATAGAATCTGGTAAAAAATCGGCAGCGGTCTTAAAAGACTTATTATTCAAATCGTATGAATTAGGTATAAAAGCAAAATTTAAACCTATTCAACTAGATGATTATGAGAATTGGGTTGCACATCAAGGTAAAGACCGCTACATTGTAACCTTATTAGGAGAAAAATTATCTGCTAAACAAATTTCTGAAGTTACCAAAGTGATTTATGAAAAAGGTTTAAATATAGATGCTATTAAAAGATTAACGGGTAGAGTATCATTAGTTAAACAAGATTCGTATCCAAAAGCTTCTATTCAATTGTCAATTAGAGGAGCTATTGATAATAAAGCTGAATTTACTGAAAAATTCATGAAAATTTCTAGAGAATTAGATCTCGATATTGCTTTTCAAGAAGATACAATTTATAGAAGAAACAGACGATTGGTTTGTTTTGATATGGATTCCACTTTAATTCAAACCGAAGTAATTGATGAATTAGCAGAATTGGCTGGAGTAGGTGAACAAGTAAGAAAAATTACGGAATCAGCAATGCAAGGAGAAATAGACTTCAAAGAAAGTTTTGTACAACGTATGAAACTCTTAAAAGGACTTAGCGAAAGTGTGCTTGAAGAAGTAGCTATTAATTTACCCATCACAAAAGGAGCTAGAAGACTTATTGATACATTAAAAAAATATGGTTTTAAAACGGCAATACTTTCAGGTGGATTTACTTACTTTGGGAACTATCTTCAAAAAGAATTAGGTATCGACTATGTATTTGCTAATGAGTTAGAAATAAAGGACGGTGTTCTTACTGGAAATTATATAGGCGAAATTGTTGATGGTAACAAAAAAGCCGAATATTTAAAAGAATTGGCCATAAAAGAAGGAATTGATATTAGTCAAACTATCGCAGTAGGTGACGGAGCAAATGATTTGCCTATGCTTAACCTTGCTGGATTGGGAATCGCTTTTCACGCTAAGCCAATGGTAAAAGATAATGCGCAAAGTGCTATTTCTAGTATAGGTTTAGATGGTGTTCTTTATTTATTAGGTTACCACGATAAACATATTGATTTACATTAATAATTAAAAGGCATTATAAAAGATTTAAGATAATTTTATTATTATTTCACTATATTTGAAAACATCATTAATCTCTTTGTTAATGATGTTTTTTATTAATACTATATTACCAATGCGTTATCTATTTTTTTTTATTTTTATTTGCCAAATAAGTGTTTCCCAAGTTTCTAATCGTCCTACTCATGAAAAATGGATAGATAGTATATATAATAAATTGAGCTTTGAAGAAAAAGTAGGACAGCTTTTTATGGTCGCTGCATATTCTAATAAAAATGAAGTACATAATAAAGAAATTGATGAATTAATTGAAAAATACAAAGTAGGTGGACTCATTTTTTTTCAAGGAGGTCCTGTAAGACAAGCTCAATTAACTAATAGATATCAGTCGAAAGCTAATATTCCTTTATTCATAGGCATCGATGCGGAATGGGGTTTAAGTATGCGTTTGGATTCTACTTACAGATATCCTTGGAATATGACTTTAGGAGCAATACAAGATTTTAAGCTAATTGAAAAGATGGGGGCACAAATGGGTGAGCAATCGAAAAGAATGGGTATTCATTTTAATTTTGCACCTGTAGTTGATATCAATACGAATCCAAATAATCCAATAATCGGCAATCGTTCTTTTGGAGAAGATAAAATTAATGTTACCAATGCAGCCATTGCTCTAACTAAAGGATTACAAAGTCAAGGAGTTTTTGCAACAGCGAAACATTTTCCTGGTCATGGCGATACCGAAACAGATTCACATCATACACTACCTATCGTAAAATTTTCTAAACAACGTATTGATTCAATTGAACTATATCCTTATAGAGAATTAATAAAAAATGATTTAGCTAGTGTTATGGTGGCTCATTTAAATGTTCCTAGTTTAGAGTCAAGAAAAGGGTATCCCACTTCAATCTCATATAATGTAATTACCAATATTTTAAAAAATGAGTTGCACTTTGAAGGACTAATTTTTACAGATGCTCTTAATATGAAAGGGGCAAGTAATTTTAAAAAACCAGGAGACATAGATTTAGAAGCCTTTCTTGCTGGCAATGATATTTTATTATTTGCCGAAAATGTTCCTGTAGCCATACAAAAATTTACTGAAGCATTTAAATCAGGAAAACTTACTGAAGAACGTTTAGCCTATTCAGTTAAGAAAATATTGAAATATAAGTATTTAGCAGGATTAAATAATTATAAACCAATTGCATTATCAAATTTGTATGAAGATTTAAATCAGTCAAAATACGATGCAATGAACTACTCTTTATATGAAAATGCAATAACAGCTTTAAAAAATAAAGACAAGATTTTTCCTATAAAAGAATTGGAGGATCAAAGAATTGGCTTTGTCAAAATTGGTGATGGAAATGCTGATTATTTCTTAAATGAATTAAGAAAATATACAGCTATTCAAGAAATAGACATTACCGATATGGATAAAGCTTTAGAAGAAATGGAAAATTTTACTAAAATTATTGTTGGCTATCATAAAGAAGATGGAGCATGGAAAAATCATAATTTTGATAAAAATGAAATAGAGATTTTAAATAAAATAGCCAAAGAAAATAAAGTTATTGTAACCATTTTTGCTAAACCTTATTCATTATTAAAAATAGCTAAATTTTCACATTTTGAAGGTCTTATCCTAGCTTATCAAAATAATAATTTTTCTAATACAGTTGCTGCAGAAACTATTTTTGGAGCTATAGGTACAAAAGGCAAATTACCAGTATCTATAAATAAAGAATTTTATGTTAATGATGGTATAATAACTAAGCCATTAAATATTTTAGGTTTTGATGCACCCGAAAGTGTAGGTTTGGATTCAAAAATTCTATCTAAAATAGATTCTATTGCGAATTATGCCGTATCAAAAAAAATGACACCTGGGGCACAAATTGTTGTGGCAAGGAAAGGTAAAGTCGTTTATCAAAAATCTTTTGGTTACCATACATACGACACTATTTTGCCAGTTAAAAACTCAGATTTATATGATGTAGCTTCTTTAACAAAAATACTTTCTACTTTACCTAATATTATGATACAATATGATAAAGGGAATATAAATTTGAAGACAAAATTAAAAGATATGTTGCCTATCTTTAAAAACTCAAACAAGGCCAATGCTACTTTTCAGGATATGTTAACTCATCAAGCCCGATTTCAAGCTTGGTTACCTTTTTATAAAGAAACATTAGATTCTCTAGGTAAGCCTAGTAAATTATTATATAAGGAAGAGTTTTCTGAAGAGTTTCCTATAAAGGTTGCAGAAAATTTATTTTTAATAAAAACATACAATGATACAATTATAAAAAGAATTGCAGACAGCGAGTTATTACGTAAAGCTACTTACAAGTATAGCGATTTTTCATTCATATTAATGAAAGAATATCTAGAAAAAGAAACAGGTAAAACTTTAGATCGATTGGCATATACTAATTTTTATTCCAAAATGGGTCTAACTTCTATGACTTACAATCCATTGAATAGATTTTCTAAAGAGAATATTATACCTACAGAAATTGATGATTATTATAGATTTCAAACTATTCAGGGTTATGTTCATGATATGGGCGCTGCTATGCAAGGTGGAGTTGCAGGCCATGCAGGAATATTTTCAAATGCTTTAGATGTGGCTAAAATGATGCAGATGTATTTACAAAAAGGGAATTATGGAAATCATCAATTTGTCTCTGAAGAGACTTTTAATGCTTTTAATACTTGTTATTATTGTAAAGATAAAAATAGAAGAGGTCTTGGATTTGATAAACCGCAATTAGGAGAAGAAGGGCCAACATGTGGTTGTGTTTCTATGAATAGTTTTGGACATACAGGTTTTACAGGAACTATGGCATGGTCTGATCCTGAAAGTGAAATCGTATATGTTTTTCTTTCAAACAGAACATATCCAGAAGCAAAAACAAATGTCTTATCTAGAGAGAATATTAGAGAAAATATTCAAAAAGTAATTTACGAATCCATAATAAACTAAATATGACTTCTCAAGCTAAAAATCCAGATGAGTATATAAATGAAGTTCCAGATGAAAGAAAAGAAGCAATTATAAAACTTCGTGAAACTATCCTTAAAAATTTGCCAAAAGATTTTAAAGAGACGATGAGTTATGGAATGATTGGTTATGTTGTCCCTCATGATATATATCCTTCTGGTTATCATTGCGATCCTAAATTGCCTCTTCCGTTTATGAGTTTTGCTTCTCAAAAGAATAGTATTAACTTTTATCATATGGGTATTTATGCTAATTTAGAATTGTACAATTGGTTTATTTCGGAATATGCTAAATTTTCTAAAAAAAAGTTAGATATAGGTAAAAGTTGTATGCGATTTAAAAAACAAGAAGATATACCATTCGAATTAATAGGTGAATTAGTGAAAAAGATGTCTGCACAAGATTGGATTTTAACTTACGAAAGTGCTTTTAAAAAATAATTTAACGAATATTTAAAAATTGAGGAACGAAAAATATATTACTTTTATATTTCTAAACTCAATCCATGAAATATTATATATCTTTTAATAACATTAGATTTTTTAATTTTGTTAAATCATTAAAATATATGAATCAATTAAATTGTAATCATATATGAAAATAGCTATAGTTTGTTATCCAACTTTTGGAGGGAGTGGCGTTGTAGCAACCGAATTAGGTCTTGAATTAGCTAAAAAAGGCCATCAGATACATTTTATTACTTACAGTCAGCCAGTTCGTCTAGCTTTGCTTAATCAAAATATCTTTTATCACGAAGTTCACGTTCCAGAATATCCTTTATTTCATTATCAACCCTATGAATTAGCTTTATCTAGTAAGCTGGTAGATATGGTTAAATTGCACAAAATAGATGTTCTACATGTACATTATGCGATTCCTCATGCATATGCTGGTTATATGGCAAAAAAAATGTTAGAAGAAGAAGGAATATATTTACCTATGGTAACAACGCTTCATGGTACAGATATTACGCTTGTAGGTAATCATCCCTTTTATAAACCAGCAGTTAGTTTCAGTATTAATAAATCAGATGTGGTAACCAGTGTTTCAAAAAGTCTTCGCGATGATACGTATAGATTATTTGATATAAAAAAAGATATTAAAGTGATTCCTAATTTTATTGAAATTAATAAAGAAAAGCTCGATGTTAATGATCCCTGTTATAGATCCTTAATGGCAACTAAAGAAGAAAAAGTAGTTACTCATATATCCAATTTTAGAAAAGTAAAAAGAATTGGCGATGTAGTAAAGATTTTTTATGAAATTCAAAAACAAGTTCCTTCTAAATTGATGATGGTAGGAGATGGTCCTGAAAAAGAAAAAGCAGAAACGCTATGTCAGGATTTAGGGATACAAAATAAAGTTATATTTTTTGGTAATAGTAATGAGATTGATAAGATTTTATGTCTAACAGATTTATTTTTATTACCTTCTGAGACAGAAAGTTTTGGATTAGCGGCTCTTGAAGCGATGTCATGTGGTGTTCCTGTAATATCTAGTAATTCTGGTGGTTTACCAGAGGTAAATAGAAATGGTGTTACGGGGTTTTTAAGTAATGTTGGCGATGTGAAGGAAATGAGTGAAAACGCTATTTCTATTTTAAAAGATGATAAAATATTAAATACTTTTAAAAGAAATGCATTAACAGAAGCTTCAGAATTTGATATCAAAAAGATACTTCCTTTATATGAGAATGTTTATGAAGAAGTAATTAAAGAATATTCTAGATGAAATTATTATATATAAACCTTTTATTTTTATCTTTTTTATCTTTTTTATCTTGTTGCACTCAAAAGCAATCGGATAGGGATACTGCAAATATGACGTTACAGATTAAAGAATTGAAAGATGATTTAAATTATCAAGTTATCTATACTTCAGAATATGGAGGAAAAGATGAGTTTAGTTATGAAATTATAGATGATAAAGAGGTATTTTTTACTAAAATAGATGAGCTAAATATTTCTGATCAAATAAATAACATTTCTAATTTAGAATTCAATCAAAAAAAAGCTATTATTTTATATTTAGGTCAAAAAAATACAGGAGGCTATGCTATTGATATTGAAAGAATTGAATTTAATAATGAGGAATTGATTATTTATTCAAAGAAAATCTTTCCAAAAAAAGGAGAAAATGTTACTATGGCATTAACAAATCCTTATTGTATAGCAATTATTCCAAAAGCAAATAAATATACTATAAAATAAAAAAAGGAACTTTTAAGTTCCTTTTTTACAATTCATAATTTATTAATTAAAATCTATATCTGATACCTAAAGCGATGTCTGGTCCAAAATCATCATTTACTCCATCTGAAAAATAAAATTCTGGTCTAAAATCTAATGATAATTGAAGAGGAATGTCAAAATTGTACTCAATTCCAATATCTCCAGCAGCAAATACAACGGTGTTACTATCACCTTTATATTTTTCACCATTAATATAGAAATCTTTTGATTTCCAGCTACCTATTCCTCCACCTACACCTGCGTACCAATTGAAACCTCCTTCAATGTTCCAAACCCATTGGTATAACCCCGCTAATTTAAATGCACTATAACCATTTCCATCTCTCCAACCTAAATCAAATTCTAAACGGTTATTTTCTGATAAACCTCTTTGATAAGAAATCTCTCCACCGAAACCATCATTGTCTCCTAATCTAAGTCCTAAAGCATTTTCTGATATGTCTTGTGCTTGAGCACTAAAAGCCAATCCTACTAGCATAAAAGCAGTTAAAAATAATTTTCTCATTTGTTTTTTTTTAAAATGTTTGTTACAAAATTAGAATTTATAACGAAACTTTATTTATAAAATTATAATATTTAGTTACAAAATTACTACTTAATTTACTAAATAATCGTCAAGATACTCATTTTGAGTACTATTATATGAAGTAGGAAAAGTTAAGGAATTTAAAATACTTGCGGGTAATTGCGAGTTTAAAGCATAACTTGTTTGTGTATGGGTATGAACAACTCCTATGTTTTTAGCTACAAATTGTTCAGAAACTAAAACATCTTGTTGTGGTAATACGTAAACAGTAATTGGAATTCCTGAAAGAACTTGTGTTGTGGTTATAGTGAGATTTAAAATAATCTTTCCAGATTTTACATTTGTATAAGTATCGCCATTGGGAGAAGTGTAATTAGAATAACTCTGTCCACCAACAGATTTAAGTGTGTAATTTATAGTTAAAGGAAATGTACTTACAGTTTGTTGAAAACTACCTGTTCTAACAGAAGGATTGCCATCTATCGGAGCATCAGCATCAAATGCAATAAATTCATCTAATACTAAATTAAAATTTAATGGATTGGTTTGGCCTAAATTGGCAGAAAAATCACCAGAAATATATAGTTTATTACCTTGTACTCTTGCACCATTATTGCGAAGTGAATTAGAGAAAAAACCTGTGGCTTGATTATCTCGTACTTTCATTTTTTTATAAGTTATAGCATTGATAACTGTGTCGTTCCCAACAAATAAAGAATCTCTTCCTGTGTTTAAAGAAGTATCTTCTATATTATAAGTCCAATAATTATTTGTTTCAAAAGGAATTTCAAATAATGCAGTTTCATTATTTTCTGTTGTAGAATCACTTGAACAAGAAATTATAAATAAGCTCGTAAAGAATAAATAGAGTAAATTTTTCATATAAGTAATATTGATTTTGACAAATATAGAATTTTTTAATAATTAAATAATTTATATTAATTATTTAGAGTAATTGTGTCAAAATAATCCATTTTTATTAATTGTAAGCTAAAAAAAGAACATTATTTTAATACGGATTAAATATTACATAAATTTGTCAATAATAATTTTACTGTAAGAACAAATACAAACTAAAGAAATATGGCAGGAAATACTTTTGGTAAACAATTTTCTATAATGACTTTTGGAGAATCGCATGGAGAGGCACTGGGCGGTGTAATTGATGGTTGTCCAGCAGGAATACAATTAGATTTTGATGCAATAAAAAATGAAATGCAAAGAAGAAAACCAGGCCAATCTAGTATAGTTACACAAAGAAAAGAAGAAGATGAAGTGCAATTTTTATCAGGGATTTTTGAAGGGATAACTACGGGTACTCCTATTGGCTTTATAATTCCCAACACAAATCAAAAATCTCATGATTATTCGGATATAAAAGAAACGTATAGACCGAGCCATGCAGACTATGTTTATGATCAGAAATACGGTTTACGAGATTATAGAGGAGGTGGAAGAAGTTCTGCAAGAGAAACGGCAAGTAGAGTAGTAGCTGGAGCTATTGCAAAACAAGTTATTCCTTCAATTAAGATTACAGCTTATGTTTCATCTGTAGGTGAAATTTCCGTAAATAAACTTTATAAAGAACTTGATTTTTCTAATATTGAAAAAAATGCTGTAAGGTGTCCAGATTTAGGAATAGCTCATGAAATGGAAAGCTATATAAAAGAAATAAAGAAACAAGGAGATACTGTTGGAGGAACTATTACTTGTGTTATTCAAAATGTTCCTATTGGGTTAGGTGAGCCAGTTTTTGATAAATTACATGCAGAATTAGGTAAAGCTATGTTGTCAATTAATGCGGTTAAAGGATTTGAATTTGGAAGTGGTTTTGAAGGTTCCAAAATGAAAGGTAGTCAACATAACGATTTATTTAATGAAGATGGATCAACTAAAACTAATTATTCTGGAGGAATTCAAGGAGGTATAAGTAATGGAATGGATATTTATTTTAAAGTTGCTTTTAAACCTGTTGCCACTCTTATTCAAAAACAAGATGTTTTAACAAAAACGGGAGAAATTATTAATCTTCAAGGAAAAGGAAGACATGATCCATGTGTAGTGCCGAGGGCCGTTCCTATAGTTGAAGCAATGGCAGCTTTAGTAATTGCAGATTATTATTTGATAAACAAATAATTATTTTTGCATAAATATTTGTTTTTATTAATTTCTAGTAAATTATTCGTAATTTATGAGTTTATTAAATTAGTTTTTTAAATTTTAGATAAATCTTTATTTGCTAGTTGTTTACAAGTACATTGTATTGTTTTTTGATTTACATTTACTATAAAATTTAAAATAATAAATATGAAAAAAACTTTACTTTTAATTAAAAATTCTATCTTGTTTTTATTAGTCTTGTTTTCTACAAGTATTAATGCTCAATCAGATTATTATGACGTAGTTGATTATGATGGAGGAACTTCAGGTAATGCAAGAGCTCCGCAAGGTTCGAGAAGATATGCTAGAAGTGTTTATTTAATACCTGCAACAGAGATAAATGGATCGGGTATCGTTAGCGGAGATGTAATCAATGGAATAGTTTTTACTTATTTAGCAGCACAAGATATAACCACCACAGGAAATTTAATTCTTTATTTAGAAAATACTTCTGATACCGCAAATAACAAAAGCACGACTTGGACAACTGCTATAACAGGAATGACAACAGTAAGTAATAGTAGTTTGACAATTCCAAATACAATCGGAGATTTAAGCATCCCCTTTTCTGGAGGAAGTCCTTTTACTTATACTGGAGGTGGGTTATATGTAGCTTTTGATTATTCTAATGTGTCTGGTGCAATAGCTACTACTAATGCTACTGTTGCATGTAATTCTACAGGTGTATTAAACGGTTTAAAAGGAGCTCAATCAAATACTGCTCCTCCTACAACTACTACAGCTTCATCATTTAGACCGATAACAAAATTAGGGAAATCAGTTTCATGTGCAAGACCTATTGAATTAGATGCTTCAAACGCAACTTTAAATAGTGCTACCTTATCATGGAATGGTGTTGGAGGAAGTGATGTAGAAATAGAATACGGAGTTTATGGTTTTACTCAAGGTACAGGAACTATTTTATCAGGAGTATCTGTAGTTAGTCCTTATAATTTAACAGGTTTATCTCCAAGTTCTGTATATGATTTTTATATTCGTACTAATTGTGGTGGAGGTAATTATAGTGCATGGAATGGTCCATTCTCTTTTAATACAATATTTGAGCCTACAGTAGCACCATATAATACCAGTTTTGAACAAGAATCGTTTCCTTTCTTAGGATGGAAATTGGAAACAGGGACACCTGCGGGTAGCGATTGGCAAGTAGGAATTTTTGGTGCAGGAACATTTGTTCAAGACGGAATTGCTTCTGTATATTCTCTTTCTGGAGTTACCACTGCAGCTGCAAATAATTGGGTAATTTCACGTGGAGTTAATTTAACTGCTGGTTCAACCGTAACAGTTAGTTTTTATGTAAGAAATTATGTAGATAATGGTTCGACTGGTTCTGCTAGTTATAATTTAGCTGTTGGTAATGCACAAACAGTGGCTTCACAAACGACTCCAATTGGTACACAAGCTTCATTTACTGATACTGCTTGGACTCTTAAAACCTATACATTTACTCCATCTTTTACCGGAGCTCATTATTTTGGTGTTCAAAACACATCTCCTGCAAATACAGTTGGTCGACAAGCTTTATTTATGGATAATTTTTCGGTTTCAGAAGTTTTATCTGTAGATACTTTTTTAGCATCTAAATTTAAGATTTATCCTAATCCAATTAATGATATTGTTTCTATAAATAGTGATTCTGTAAGTTTTGATAATATATCTATTTTAGATATTAATGGAAGAACTGTAAAGCAAGTTAACGTTAATGCAGTAAATCAGTTTTCTTTAAATATTTCTGAATTAAATTCGGGTATCTATTTTCTAAAGGTTAAGACCAAGGAAGGTATATTTAATCAAAAGATAATTAAAAAATAGAAATAAAAACATATAACAAAAAATATAAAAAGCACCAATTAAATTGGTGCTTTTTTTTAAATAAAAGTTAAAAATTTAACTCAGCTTGTCGTTTTGAAACTTTTTTTTGTATTTTCAACAAATAATTTAAACCAAATTAAAAACAATGAAAAAAACTTTACTATTAATTACATTAAGTTTTAGTGGATTGTTATCTGCTCAAATATTACAAAATGAATCATTTAATTCCTTAAGTGTTGGCAATATAGGAACTGATATTACAGGAATGACCGGTGGTCAAGGTTCTTGGTTAACGTTCTCAAGTAACGGTACAGCTCCAACAACTTCTACCAATGCAGCTGCTTCAAACTTTCAAATTGTAGCATCAGGTAATTCAACAACAAATGGATTACAATTAATTGGACCAGATGGTAATAAAGGGAGTAGATATATGTGGTTAGATGGTTTTGCTACTGCTTGGGGAGCAAGAACAGCAGGAAATAACAACGTAGAAGTTGAATATGATTTCTACACAGGTGGAACTACTACAAGTACAACTGCTGTAGGTATGCAATTATATGATTCAAATTATAATATTTTATCTGGATTTGTTTATGCGATGGACACAAGAAGTTTAAAAGGGATTGCCTATTTAAATAATGGAGGAACTCCTGATCATTTTACAATTAACCTAGGGGCTTCAAATACGGATTTAATTTTAAATCCTAACACATGGTATAGAGTTGGTTTTGGGTATGATTCAACTACTGGTCAACCTTACTGGAAAGTAGGTTCAGACGCTACTGTTACTATTAATAATGCTTATTGGGAAGCTCCAACTAATATAATTGAAATTGATTTTGCACAAGAAGCACCAAGTACTAATACAGTAAGTTCAACTATTATTTTCGATAATTTTGTGGCTAGAGCTACTAATACAGATACATTATTAGGAACTGATGATTTTAAAACAGTTTCCAATACTTTTTCTATATATCCAATACCTGTAGATAATATTTTAAATGTTAATTCTGATATTGTAGAAATCAAGTCTTTGTCTATTCTTGATTTAAATGGAAGAATGATTAAGAAAATAGATGTGAATAATACTATTTCTAATCTTGATGTATCTGATCTTAATAGTGGAGTATATATG
>NZ_LR733556.1:2598143-2955061 GCF_902506265.1 Flavobacterium sp. 9AF
ATTATATATAAATCTTGGCCTATAATTTCAAAGTCAATGATAGGATTAAATCTCCCAATGCTATTAATTTTTTGTATTCTACTTCCTTTGAGATTATAAATTTCATTGTTGGTACCCAAATAAATTTGATTATTAAATATTTTAATATGACTAAAAATTATTTTTTGATTTATGAAATTAAAAAGCTTATCCTTATTATAAAACAATTTGCCATTATTTGTTATTCCCCATAATGTATCATTTTGATTGACAATTTTTTTAGCAAATACATTTTGATTATGATGTTGAATTTGTGAAATGGTATTTTCTTTATCTATGCTAAATAATCCTTTGTTTGATGCAATATAAAGTGTTTCTTTTGATGCAGAATAAACACAAGATTTTGCACGTAAATTAGTAATGATATTCTTCTTTAGTATTTCTTCATTTGCAATAGAATGTATATCCATTTTTCCTGCATAACCTGTTGCAGCAATCCCTAGAGTAGTATCATTAATTTTTGTAATTTCTTTTACAGAAGTGTAATTTCTATTAACTTTATTTTCTTTTATATTTTGTGCATAAAATCCATTACCAGTAAAAAAAATCCAATCTTTAAAAGTTTTAAAGTCGAGATATAAGATGTGATTATTTTCGCCCGTATCAAAAAATAATTCTGTTTTTAAATCGAGAGAATGTGCATATATTTTTCCACTATTTGTACCAGTATATATTTTTTTGTCTTTATTAGAAATACTTGAAAATTCGTCATTTTCTAAATAAAATTCGTGACTTGACAAGTCCTTTATTACATACATGCCATTAGTAGGTGATCCTATCCAAATAAAATTATTTGAATCATTAGTATAACTTGAAACATTTTTTCCTTCTAAAAAATGGGAATTTTGTAATGGTTTCATTTGATAATCAAATCGGTAAATTCCATTTTTTGTAAAACACCAAATTTCATTAGGAAGTAAATACACATTTTGTAAAGTTTCTGGTAAATCCAAAAAGGATTGGGTATGTATTCCTAAATTATCTAAAATTATAAATGGCGTTTTTGGCGTACTACGATCTGCAAATGCAATATAACGATCATTTGAAAATGTAATTAAGGATTTAAAATTTCTGTTGAGATTGCAAACCTTTTCTATTTTTTTTTGAGTAAGATGGTAACGGTAAACCACTTGGTTTCCATAATACAACCATTCGTCTATAAGGTGACAAAAAACAAAATTATTTCCTTTTATAAGGAGATTTTGCTTTAATGAAGTTAAATCAATTTGAACTATACCGTTATCAATTACTCTAAAAAGGAACTTAGAATTCAAACTGTACGATTTAAAACCAGAACTTTCCTTCGAATGTAATTGTTTTAAGCTGTCATTTTCAACATAAAAAAAATATCCATCAAAAGATTGATACCATATTCTCCCCAACTTATCTTCTTTAATGTAAGAACCAGACTTTGAAAGATTAGAAGAATTATCAAAGACTTGAAATGATTTACCATTAAAGCGTAATAAACCTATTTCTGAAGTACTCCAAATATATCCTTTTGAATCTTTATAAATGTCGTATATGTTTTCGGAAGGTAAGCCATATTGATGGTTTATATTTTCAAAAAAAACTCCTTGTGCATACATAGTGGCACCAAGCAATAAATTGATAAAATTGAAAATAAACCTTTTCATATATATGATTTATGCAAATGTAATTCATAAAGTTAATTTTAAAAGTGAATTTCACAAACTGAAATTCACCTTTCACCTTATTTACAACATGTTTTTTTCTGATAAACTAACAATTTTGCTCCATTAAGTAATATAAAGTAAATTAAATATGAACGTAAAAGCATTTTTAGCCTTTGTGCTATTAGGAAGTTGTTTGCAAACAAATGCTCAATTGGGTGATTTTGTAAAAAATAAAATAAGCAAAAAAAAGGATAAAACAGAGAATTCTTCTGATTCTAAAGAATCTAAATCCGATTCTAAAATTAAAAAAAGCAAAAGTCCTTTAACGGTTCAAGTTCAAGAAGCGTTAGAGAATTTTAATTACGACGGAACTTTAACGGTAAAAAATGAAGATTGGACCAAGAATGAAGAAGTAAAAGATGCTAAAAAGATTTCAGGATATTACTATATATATTCACCAGTTTTTAATACGGTTGAAAAAGTATTTGTTCGTTGGAACGATTACACATACAAAAGTGAATCAAGGACCTTTCCTGGTATGAATGTGGTAACTTCTATTTGGACAAAAGAAAGCGCGGATAAATCATATATGCGTTACGATTTGTATCCTTACGAAAATAACTTATTAAGTGCTCACGGATTATTGTATCAAATAACACCAGGAAAAATTTTAAGTCCAGAACAAGATATGTTTGTTTTGAATTATCCAAGAAATATGCGCGATGATAAAGGTTGGATTAAAGATAATTATGATTTAAACACGCAAGAACCTTATCCTGATAGTAGAGTATCGAATAGTTATGATATATCTAATGAAGTAAATGGGTTTTTAAAAGAGCCTAAAAAAACATTATTGATTTTAGTTAAAGATATAAAACAATTAGAAGGTTTAACAGGTAAAAAGTTGATAGAAACAATTGAGAAAAAATACATTCCAAAAGAATATTTTTCTATGGCTGCTGCTGCAAGAGCTGGTAATCAAGCGAAACCAAAAGGAACAACTTCTGGTGAATTTTTTACTTCTAAGGAATGGTATACTACTGCTAAATCTGGAATGACAAATGATTTATCAGCTGGAAAAACAATTAAATATGGTTATGCTCCAAATGCAGGTTGGTTTACAACCGTTCATGCCATTACAGGAGTGCCTTTGTATCAATCAGCTACCTATTGGTTTGTGGTAGAGCGTTCTCCAGAAGCTATGAAAAAGGATGTAAGAGGAAAGTATTATTTAATAGGAGCTAATTTAAGAAGAAAATATAATGGTTCAGGGTATGATAAGCCTTATTACAATGGATTTTCTTTTGCAGATCAAGATTTAACCGATGCAGAATTTGCAGAATTTAAAAAAATAGCTGTGAAATAAGTTTTAAGTGTTAATCGAAAAAGCCTGTAATTTTTTACAGGTTTTTTTGTTTCACAAACTCAAAAGAGGGTTTCACCTTATTCAAAATAAAATACAAATATGAATAGGAGAAATTTGTACTCAAAATAAGAATATTATGAAGAAAATTTTACTTTTTTTAGTGTTGACTAGCTTAAATGTAGTAGCACAAACGCCTATTTATCAATACTCATTCAACGGTACTTTAAATGAAGCAACAAACATTACTGGAGCCGAATTTTATTCGCAAAATTCAACAATAGGAGCAACTTATCTTACCGATCGTCATGGTACAGCAAATGGTGCGCTTGCAAAAGTAGGTAATACGCATAATTATAGAGCTACCTTGCCTGCATTACCAGTAGGAACTTCTCCCAGAACAGTTTCTGTATGGGTAAAATACAACCACATTATCTCTACTAATCATACTTTTGGATTGTTTTTTTATGGAACTGAGAATCCAGGAAGAGGATTTGGTTTGCAACAAAGAAAAAATTATATGATTTCTTATTCATACGGTTATGACTATTCATCAGCGACCAATGAAAGAAATTATATTAAATTGTCTACAGATCCACTAGACGGGTGGTATCATTATGTAATGACATTTGATGGAACTACTGTTAAAACGTATAGAAATGGTAAATTAGTAATTGATACCGTTACTTCAGGTTGGACGACACTGTCAAATCTTTTTTATTTAGGAAAGCATTGTGCAAGTATGAATCAATATGATACTTATTTGTTTGATGATTTGAAAATATATGATGTAGCTTTAACTGAAACACAAGTATTAAACAATTATATTCAGGAAAGTCCTTTAAATACTAATGATTTAGTGGCTTATTTTCCTTTTGAATCATCATTAAATTCACACGATAATGCACATAGTTTTACAAATATTCCTAGTATTCCTATTGGTGGAGATTATAATGGTGGTTATAGAGGGTCTGCACTTACATTAACTGGTGGTTTTGTAAACCAAACCTTAGATCAAGTAATTAATGATGATAATTTTACGGTTGCATTTTGGCAAAAAAGGGATGTTACCTTAACTAATTCTTATGAAACAAGTATCGAGTTGTTTAATTCTATGTATGTAAGACAGCGTTTTTATGGCGGTACACCAAAAGACAATTTTGGGTTGTTTTATAATTTTGGAAGCTCTAGCGGAGGTTCAGATTTAGAGGATTATGCTTTTTATGCTCAAGAAGACGGTTGGAATCATCATGCATTGGTTTTTAAAAATGTAGGAGGAACAAGAAGATTAACGTATTATATTAATGGCGATTATGCAGGAATACTTTATTTAGGTGCTGGTGATGTTTTGAATAAAATTTCGGATCAAATTTATTTAGGAACCGGTTTTGATAACCCTGCAAATGGTATGCCGATGTCTTCTAAAACAGCTGCAATAACTATGGACGAACTTTATTTTTTTAATAGAGCTTTAACGCAACAAGAAATTTTAGGATTGAAGTATCAAGCACCAGCTGCTTTATCTAGTGCAACATTTGAATCGGAAAATGTTATGTTGTATCCGAATCCAGTTGATAATCAATTTGATGTAAAATTAAATAATGAGCAACTTAAGAAATTAACGGTTACTGATTTAACAGGTAAAAAAGTGTTTGAATCAAATCGAGTTAACAATAATATTTCTCATTTGAATGCAGGAATGTATCTTGTAATTATAGAAACTGCATCTGGAAAAATTACGACAAGTAAGTTGTTGAAAAAATAAGAATAGTAATCTAAAATAGAAAGGCGATTAAATATAATTTAGTCGCCTTTTTTAATTTTAAACAATTATTTATTTTGTTTCTTAGACTCATCTAAAGAAGTAATGCTTTCTTCTTTTTGAATGTCTATAGGGTTAACTACATTTCCAATAAAACTAGCCGTGTGATAACCTTTTGAATCTGTATAAACTACTTCAATCGAAAAAACACCTAAAGCTGTTGGTTCTACAATTAATAAATTTTCATCATTTTTTCCAATTATTTTCAAACTTCCTAAATTCTTCTTGTTTTTAATTTGAGTTAGATTGGTATTCACACTCCATTCATAAGTATCTAATTTTTCAAAAGTATTTACTGAAAACGTTGTGGGTTGTCCTAAAATAACTGTAAAATAGCCATTAATACTTCCATTATTTGATTGAGAAAATCCTGCTAGACAGAATCCAATTACTAAGGACATAGAAAAGATTAGTTTTTTCATATTTTGAGGCTTTGTTTGTTCCATTAAGGTCTTGAACATTTATGCGACCTAATGCATTTTTAATAATTATTTTTATTGTTTTTTAACATTAAAATTGCATTTTGTTTTATAAATGTAATAATATATTTTTGATTTTTTAACATATTTTTTTATTTTAATAAGATTAAGTGTTGTTTTTTGACGACAAATGGTTGTTTATAACTCGCTTAGGCATTGTTTTTTCTGCGCTTCTTATGTGAATAAAAAAAAACGACCTCTAAAAAATCAGAGGTCGTTCAATACAAGAAAATTATTTATAGTTGTTTGTTAAGTTGATGCGTTTTTTATTTTAATTTCTTTTTTTCTTTTACTAAAGTTATTTGGTTTTGATTAGAAATCATTTCTGTAGGACTAACCACATTTCCCATAAATGTAGCCGTATGATACCCTTTTTCATCTATATAGGCTAAATGTATTGAAAATGAACCAACGGCTGTGGGCTCTATAGTTAGTGTTTTTTGTGTATCTGTTCCAATAATTTTTAAGCTACCTATGGTCTGATTTTCAGTGGAAGTTAAATGATTGTTTATATCCCAATCATAACAATTTTCACATTGTGCATTTGGCGTGGCTGTAAAAGTGGTAGGTTGTCCTAAGATAATTGTAAAATACCCAGTAATCGTTCCGTCATTACATTGAGAGTAACCATAAAAGCAAAATCCAATTGCTAAAAAGAATGATAAAGTAAAGTTTTTCATAGTTTGGGTTGTTTCTGTTCCATAGGTCTTGAACGTTAAATTGACCTCATATTGTAAAGTGTATGAACACTATTAATTAGAATATGTAATCATTTTTTAATTAATAAAGTAAAAATAAAAACTATGATTAAAAAAAGTTTACAAGATTTTTGCCGATTTTGTTAAACTTTGTTTTGGGTGTTATCTTTATACATGTAATGTTTTAAAAAGCTTTTTTTGTAGTTATTTCCTAGTTAAAATGGAATAAAAATAATTTGCTAATGACTTTAAATGTTTTAAATCGAATAAGAGGTAATTTATTATTCTTATATGTTTTCTTGATTGTATTATCTTTGTAATAATGTTTTAATTATGACTAAAGTTTATTTTGATAATGCGGCTACAACAGCATTAAGAGAAGAAGTAATACATGAAATGGTTTCTGTATTAAATGAAAATTTTGGCAATCCATCTTCAACTCATAGTTTTGGTAGGAGTGCAAAAAGTGTTCTAGAATCATCTAGAAAAATAATAGCTAAGCAAATGAATGCTACAGCTTCAGAAATTATTTTTACTTCTGGTGCAACAGAAGCTACCAACTGGATTTTAAGAAGTGCAGTAAAAGATTTAGGTATAAAACAAATTATTACTTCTAAAATAGAACATCATGCTACTTTATATACGATTTTAGCCTTAGAAAAAGAATATGGTATTAAAATTAATTATTTGCCAATTTTAGATGATGGAAGTATTGATCTATCTATATTAAATGAGTCGATTGAATATGGAAGTCAAACCCTTGTTTCTTTGGTGCATGTAAATAACGAAACAGGTGAGATTTTATCTATTGACGAGGTGGGTAAAATTTGTAAAGAAAAGAAAGCTTATTTTCATTGTGATGCTGTGCAATCTATAGGTAAGTTTGTATTAGATATGAATTTATTAAATATCGATTTTATGGTAGCTACTGCGCATAAATTTCATGGGCCGAAAGGAGTAGGGTTTGCTTACATCAAAAAAAATACCATTTTGCAACCTATGATATATGGAGGTGAGCAAGAAAAAGGTTTTAGAGCGGGTACTGAAGCAGTACATCAAATTGTAGCTATGGCAAAGGCACTTGAATTGGCTTATTTGAATTTAGAAAAGGAGCAAAACTATATTGAAAATTTAAAAAAATATTGTTCCGAAACCTTAAAAGAAACATTCCCAGGTATAAAAATTATTGGTAATCACACTTTTTATAATATAATAAATGTTGTATTACCATTTGATTCTTCGAAAACCTCAATGTTACTTTTTTTATTAGATATGAAAGGAATAGCAGTTTCTAGAGGAAGTGCTTGTCAAAGTGGTAGTAATAAGCCTTCTCATGTTTTAGCTGAATTTCTAAGTTCAGAAGATCAATTAAAACCTAACATACGAATTTCTTTTAGCCATTTTAATACTAAAGAGGAAATAGATTATCTAGTTAGTGTATTGAAAGAAATTTGATTAAAAAAGAAGCTGTCCAAAAAGTCTTATTTTTGTCATTCTGAATTTATTTAACTCCGTTGAATCCTCGATTTCGGAAACTAAAAATGGTAATAATCAGTGTTTTAAAGAAGCTGAAACAAGTTCAGCTTGACAAGATTGTATTTTTATGGACAGCCTCTTTTTTGAATTTTAATATAAGCTTGGATATTTATTAGGGTTAGCTTCGTTCATAATAGCATATATCTTTTCATAAATATCTTCCGCACTTGGTTTCGAAAAATAATCACCATCAGTACCATATGCAGGTCTGTGAGCTTGAGCAGAAAGTGTTTGAGGCTGGCTGTCTAAATGATAGAACCCTTTTTGAGTTTCAAGTATTTCTTGCAAAATGTAAGCGCTAGCTCCACCAGGTACATCTTCGTCAACTACTAATAATCTATTTGTTTTTGCTACACTTTTCACAATGTCATGATGAATGTCAAATGGAAGTAAAGATTGTATATCTATAATTTCGACATCAATACCTACTTCGAATAGTTCTTTAGCTGCTTGTTCTACTAGGCGTAATGTGGAACCATAAGAAACTACAGTAATATCTTTACCTTCTTTAATTGTTTCAGTTACACCTATAGGTGTTTTAAATTCTCCAATATTAGTTGGTTTTTTTTCTTTTAAACGGTAACCATTTAGACATTCAATTAATAATGCCGGTTCATCTGTTTCTAATAAAGTGTTGTAAAATCCAGCTGCTTTAGTCATGTTTCTAGGAACTAAAACATGCATTCCTCTAACAGCATTAATAATCATTCCCATTGGAGAACCAGCATGCCAAATACCTTCTAAACGATGACCACGAGTTCTAACGATTAATGGTGCTTTTTGTTTGCCGTGTGTTCTGTATTGAAGTGTAGCCAAATCATCACTCATGATTTGTAATGCATATAATAAATAGTCTAAATACTGAATCTCTGCAATAGGACGCAAACCTCTCATGGCTAAACCAATACCTTGGCCTAAAATGGTAGCTTCTCTAATTCCTGTATCAGAAACTCTTAATTCACCATATTTTTCCTGCATGCCTTCTAAACCTTGATTTACGTCACCAATATTACCCGAATCTTCTCCAAAGATTAATGTTTCAGGGTATTTAGAAAAAATATAATCAAAATTGTCTCTTAAAATTAAACGCGCATCTACTTCTTCACTTGTTTCATCATAAGTAGGCAACACTTCTTTAACATTATGAACATTATAGGAAGATTGCGAATATAAATGAGAGCTGAATTTGGGTTGAATAACTTTTAAATATTCTGAAATCCAGTTTCCAAGGATACTCTTTGTTTGTTCCGAATTAATTAGACGAAGTACTTTTCTAGCTGTTGTTAAAATATCTTTTCTAATGGGTTCTTTAATAGAAGCTAAATCATTAGCATGTTTTTCAATAAAAACTTTATTTACGCTTGTTTTAGCAATTTTTTGGATAATTTCAACTAATTCCTGTAACTCTTTTTTGATGGGGTCATTATAGGCTGCCCAAGCCGCCTTTTTGCCTTCTAGAACTTCTCTTTTACAAGCCGAATTGATATCATTTATTTCTTCTTCTGTAGCAATATTATTGCTAATCATCCAAAGTTTCATTTGTTCGATACAATCAAATTCTTTTTCCCAATCTAAACGTTCTTTATTTTTGTATCTTTCATGACTTCCAGAGGTAGAATGCCCTTGAGGTTGTGTTAATTCATCTACATGTATTAAAACAGGTACGTGCTCCTCTCTTGCAATTTTTGCAGCTTTTTCATAAATGTCTATTAATGCAGGATAATCCCAACCTTTTACACGCAAAATTTCGTATCCCTTATTTTCGTCATCTCTTTGAAATCCTTTCAGAATTTCAGAAATATTTTCTTTTGTAGTTTGATGTTTCGCATGAACCGAAATTCCGTATTCATCATCCCAAACACTCATTACCATGGGTACTTGTAATACTCCAGCGGCATTTATAGTTTCAAAAAATAAACCTTCAGAGGTTGATGCGTTTCCTATAGTTCCCCATGCTATTTCATTTCCATTTATAGAAAATTGATTATGATTTTCTAACTCTTTTACATTTCTAAAAATTTTAGATGCTTGAGCTAGTCCTAATAAACGAGGCATTTGACCAGCAGTTGGAGAAATATCGGCACTAGAATTTTTTTGTTGTGTAAGGTTTTTCCAATTTCCATTATCATCTACACTATGGGTAGCAAAATGCCCACCCATTTGTCGTCCTGCACTCATTGGGTCAAAACGGATATCGGTATGCCCATATAATCCAGCAAAAAACTGTTCAATAGTTAATTCATTAATAGCCATCATAAAAGTCTGATCACGATAATATCCTGATCTAAAGTCGCCATTCTTAAAAGATTTAGCCATAGCTAATTGTGGAACTTCTTTTCCATCTCCAAAGATACCAAACTTGGCTTTCCCAGTAAGAACTTCTCTTCTCCCTAATAAACTACATTCTCTACTTATAACAGCCGTTTTGTAGTCTCTAAGTACTTCAGTTTTAAAATCTTGAAATGATAAAGTTTCTTTTATGACAGAATTACTCATAATATTAATTTAGATGTTGCCACAAATATAGTTAAACACGACGTAAAAAGCAATAGTGTTAAATTTAAAATATTAATAATTATTATAAATACATGTAAATTAATATAAATACTATATTTATTTGTTGATATATTGTTGTTTTGTTGAAAAAAGTTTAAAAAAATAAGAAAATAGCATTAAAACCATTTTCTAGTAAACAAAGAAACTAATGTTCTTGGACTAATAGTGATAATAAATCTAATTTTTTGCTGATAATTTTTATCATTTAGTTCAAAACCATTCGAAGATTGAACAGGTAGAAACAACTCAAAATAATCAGGTACAAGATTTAAATGGATTCCAGAATCATAGCGAAATTTTGTAGGTTCAAAATGATTTTTCAATAATCCGGCATCACCATATACTTGTATCCAATTCCAAACATTTAGTGAAGCATTAAGGGTTGTCATCCAATTATTTGCATATCGCGTATCTAATTTTGACTTAAATCCTCCTTCTGAATATACGAATTGTTGACTAAAAAGGCCAGTAGATTCACTCCTTCCTAATAAATTCGTTTGAAACGTTAGATCTACGGGTTTATCTAAACCAAAACTGTATGAATTTGTATCATTTTTATTAGAATAAATAAATTTACCTGCAAATAAGCGCAAACTAATTTGTCGATTATTTTCAAATAATTTTCTATAATTTATAACTGAAGTAACATTTCCAAAAGAGTTTGAAATTTGTACTTGATTCGATAGGTTAAACACTTTAGTAATTTCTGATTGTGAATTTGTATAAGAAGCACTAAAGACAGCAAATCGAGAAGCTTCTGTATTTACTTTTAATCCTTGAGTTGCTTCTTTATCTATAAATAATTCTCTAATTGTTATGTTTTCGGATTTATTGGTTCTTAGATTTTTGTCTCTAAAAATAAATTGAACTGTTGGAGATATTCGGGTATATTTAGCATCTGGGGCATAATGAGATTGATTGCCACTAATTCCATACAAAATTCGATATAATTTACTATCATCTCTTACATAGTCATCTACAGCTACTGAAAAGTTACCTATAATTTTTCCTGTATTGGTAGAATAAAAAGGAGCTACACTAAAAGTAAAAGGTTTGTTGAGTATCGATTTATTATTAAAACGGATACCAAAAGCAACACCATCGTATAAATTAAATTCAAATTCAGGTACATAGAACAACTGATTATAATTTGGCTCTTCAAGATCTTTATAAAAATTAAATTTTAAAGGTCTGTGATTAAAAAAGAATCCTTTTAATGATTTCCAATTGTTTCTTAAATTATATTCAGGAACTTCATTAAAATAGTTTAAGACTAATTTTGTAGCATCATTTCTTTTAATAGTAAAAGTGCTATCCGTTTTGATATTTTCTATCCAATTTTTTTCTATTATTGAATCATTTTTTAATTTATATAAGGAAATAGGAACATCAGTATGCGTTTTATTTTTAATTGTTAAAGTAATGATTTCATCATCTTTAGAAATTTTAGTAATCTTAAAATCGATTAAATCTCTACTTTTTATTATAGAATTAAAAAACCAATTAATATCCTTTTTTGTATTATTTTTTAAGATTATTTCAAAGTCAAGCGCGCTGGTTTCAATAAGTTGATTTAAAGTGATAAATTCTTTAATTGAATTTTCAACAATGTGATTGCCTAAATACTCATTTAAGTAATTTATACTTAAGCCTGCTTTGTATTTGTTAGCTATTTGCTCATTAAATTTAATCAATTCATCTTTAGATTCATTTAGAGGTTGGTCTAGATTTTTTCTAGCCATAAGCATATACAAATAATTATACTGTTGATTAAAATCTAAATTTATAAAGTGATATGATTTTAAGAGTTTTATTTTGGCTAAATTACCTGTCATTTTTGTATCAGGGTGAAATTCTTCGATGTATTTCATCATGATAAAAACTTGAAAAGCATCTAAAACCCATTGATCTTTCCTTGGATTTATTAATAAATTATCTTTTAAAAATGCATTAGTATATGTTTTAAGAAACATGAGTTCAAACATAAACTCGTTTGAAAAAGGACTTAAAAATGAAGGCAATTGATTCAAACCATAAAAAGGTTGACGGCTGTAGTCTTCTTTAGAAACCAAGAGTTTTTTTGTAGCAGTGCTACCTGTCTTTTCTGTTACGAAATGAGTAATTTTATCAATCAATAATGCTTTTCTGACGTCATCAATTTTTGTTTCAATATTAGTAACTACTTCTGTTAAATCGTTTTTGTAATATGTAAACTCATTTATTGGATTGATGCTTATGGTAAAATCGGTTTTATTGTGTCCGTAAAAAGTATGACTATCTAATTCATTAGTAACACTCGCAGTTTTTTCGAGAATTAGATCTGAAACAATAAACACATTTTTAGTAGCTTCTAATGTAACTTTATAATCTGTAGGAGCATTTGAAATGTCGTCTAAATTTTCATTACTATAAATAATAAATTGTCTGTTTTCAAATCGAGCAGGAGATAGAAACCAATTTTTTAAATAGATATTTCCATCATTATCATACCCATATTTTGTAAACTTTTCATGAGGAATTTTTACTTTATAGAATAAGGAAAGTTTTACAGAAGTATTAGGCTTTAAAGGCTCGTTTAATTCCAAAAGGATTACATCAAGATTATTTTTAGCTCTTGTCCAATTTATATTTTTAAATTCTGAATCTTTTGCATTGATAATTTGGGTATAACCTCTCTCATTTTCTTTTGCTAAATGAAATGCTCTGGTATATTCATCAGAAAAACGTTTGCCTAAGGGAGAATTTTTATCTGAAAAGGCATTGTTCCAATCATTAAGAGCAATTGTATTAAGAATGGTGTTACTTGTATTGTTATAAATTAATTCATGTTGCACCAAAATGGTTTTGTCTTCATGATTCAATCTTGCTGTAATAACAGAATTATGCTGTGAAAAGCATAAATAGGGAAACAAAAAAAATAATAAATTCTTAATTTTCAAGTTTGTTTTTAATTAAAAGATTACAATTTTACTAAAAAGTTGCGTCATTTTGTAGGTTTTACCCTTAAAATCGCTTTATATTTTCATTAAAGTAGTTTAATGTTAATAAAATCAACGCTTTATCATAAAGGAAGTAAATCTTAATACCTACATTTGTAAAAAAAAAAGAAAATATGATGCCCCAAAAATTACATCTATTACTAGCTCTTTTTTGTATTTCATTTTGTTCTTCACAAATTGTTATCAATGAAATTGATGCAGATAATCCTGGTTCTGACCAATTAGAATTTGTTGAATTAAAATCAAGTTCACCAAACTTTTCTTTAGACGGTTATGTTTTAGTTTTTTTTAATGAAACCAATTCTTCGAGTTATTTTACTATTGATTTAGATGGTTACACTACCGATATTAACGGAATAGTTCATTTTGGGAATAGTGCTGTTAATCCTGCACCAATGGGTGTTTTCTATAATGGAGCGATTCAAAATGGTCCAGATGTAGTAGCTCTTTATCAAGCTGATGCTTCCGATTTTCCTTTTGATGCTGCTACATCGACAGGAACTTTGGCTACGACAACGAATCTGATAGATGGGTTAGCTTACACCAATTCAACGAGTCAACCGGTTAACTTAATGTCAATTCTTGGAATCACATTATGCACAAGAGAATCTACATCTACTTCAGTACAACGAAAAAACGATGGTACTTATGAAGCAAAACCTCCTACACCAGGTGTGAATAATGATGGTACTGGTGTGGTAATAAATTATGTTACTGTTTCCATTCCTCAAACTTCTTATATTGAAGGAGAAAGTTTTATAATTACTTTTTCGACAGACACACCCGTTCAAGACCAACAATTAGTCTTTAATTACACTTTAGTAAATGGTAATTTTATGGTTAATGATTATACGTCAGTTAATCAGACAGTTTCTATTCCTGTAGGAGAAACATCTGCACAACGTTCTGTAACAATATACGATGATATAACGGACGAAGGGGATGAGGAAATGTTAATTCAAGTACAGTCACTTCCTTTTGGTTACGCTTCAGCTAATAATAATGTTATTGTAAGGGTTTATGATAATGATTATGTAATACAAACTTATGGAACACCATTAAATCCAACTTATGGTTTTGTAACTCCTACCACTCCGGCAGGTTATTATGACAACTTAGAAGGGGTTTCAGGAGCAAATTTAAAACAAGCATTGCAAAATATAATAGCGAACTATAGTGTAGTACATGCTCATAATTACGGTGATATTGAATATATTTTAAAAGAAGCCGATAAAAATCCTTTAAACTCTAACCAAGTTTGGCAAATGTATGTTGAAAGTCCGAGAGCTATTCTGGATTATCAAACGGGATCAAGTAATATTGGTGTTTGGAATAGAGAACATATTTTTCCACAGTCAAGAGGAGGATTTTCAGATGGGACTTCCTCTTCAGCAGATGGAATAAATGTTTGGTTACCTACTAATGCCAATGATATTTTAGCAGGACATGGTGATGCACATCATATAAGAGCAGAAGACGGTGCGGAAAATTCAACCAGAAGTAATAGAGATTATGGAGTAGATTATAATGGTCCATCAGGAAACCAAGGAAGTTGGCATGGAGATGTGGCTAGAGCTTTATTTTATATGGCAGTTCGTTATAACGGATTAAACTTAGTGAATGGTAATCCAGCTGATAATATTGTAGGACAAATGGGCGATTTAGCTACTTTATTAACTTGGAATTCACAAGATCCACCTGATGATTTTGAAATGCATCGAAACAATTACATCTACACTTGGCAATTGAATAGAAATCCGTTTATCGACTATCCTCAGTTGGCCAATTATATATTTGGTGCTAATTTTGGACAACCATGGTCTTTTACCTTGTCTAATGAAAATTTTGAAACGAATCAAGTTAAAGTGTATCCTAATCCAACAACTAATTATTTGATTTTTTCGGGTGTAAAAGGTCAAGCAATTGCTGAAATAATCAATTTATCAGGTCAAGTGGTTGTTAAACATCAATTCGACAAAGAATCACGTTTGGAAATTGATTTGCCATCTGGTATATACTTAGTTACAGTATCGGATCAAGATTCTAAAGTACACAAGAAAATTGTGGTAAGATAAAACTACTCTTCTTTTAAAAATACAAAGAGGCAGCCCAAAAAGTCAACAAAGGTGTTATTCTGAATTTATTTTAGAATTTTAAAATATTGATTATTTTTTAATTTAGAATCTGAAACAAGTTCATATTGACAAAAATCATTACTTTTTGTACAGCTTCTTTGTTACAAAACTTTATCTGTGTCGTCTAGCTTTTTA
Source organism: Flavobacterium sp. 9AF (assembly GCF_902506265.1). Classification (GTDB taxonomy): domain Bacteria; phylum Bacteroidota; class Bacteroidia; order Flavobacteriales; family Flavobacteriaceae; genus Flavobacterium. The sequence continues at coordinate 2,613,543 of NZ_LR733556.1, forward strand.
TAATAACAATAAAACCAGATAATTATGAAAAATTTGTTTTGCACGTTAGTCTTGTTATGTAGTGTTAATTTATTTTTTGGTCAGTCCTTTAAAAAATTTGAAAACAATAAAGAGGTGTCTTCTTTTGTAATCAACAAAGATTTATTTTCGGACTTAGAAATAAACACCAATGGAAAAGATCAAGAAGATAAGAAAATTATCGATTTTTTGAAAAAAATTGAATTTGTAAAAGTCTTTTCAACTTCAAACGATGAGCTTAGAGGTGATATGAAAGCAGTTGCTAAAAAATATAAAAAGAATAAGAGTTTGGAACAATTAATGAAATATTCAGCTAATGGTAAAGAAGCTAGTTTTTTAATGAAAACCAACAAAAAAGATGAATTAGAAGAATTAATGATTTTTGTGGAAGGCTCGGGTAAAAATGATAGTGTTCTAATTCTCTTTTCATTAAGTTAAATAGAGTAGTAAAGAGTTAGTTTTAAGAACCTGTTTCGAAAGTAGAAACAGGTTTTTTCTTTAAATAGGAAATGCTTACTATTTAAATTTAGTAATCCTTTATACAATGCCCGTTTTGTTCTTAAAAAATGTGTACTTTAGTATGCTTATAAACAATAAGCATGATACGCATAAAAAAAATAGCTATTTTTTTAATTGGTGGTATTCTGTTCCTTGGAATACTCAATTTCGGTCTTAATCTATGGATTGAACTTAAATTGCCTAAACTAATCGCTGATAAAAATAATTCTGCTTACAACATAGCGTATAAAGATATAGATATTTCACTTTGGAATACAACATTAAAAGTATTTGATGTTTCGGTCGCTCCTAAAACAGAAATTGAAAATACCAATAAAAAAATTGGAATATATGCTAAAGTACCCCAAATAAAAGTAGCTCATTTTAGCATCTTGAGTATTTTGTTTGGAGATAAAATTAAAGCAGATCAACTCGTTATTGTAGCACCAGAAATTATACTGCATAAAAACAACGATGAGGTGCTGTCCCATGCTAAAAGTATTCAGTCTAAAATAATCGAACCTTTTGAAAAAATTATTGTGGTGAATGCTATTTATTTAAGAGAAGGGAACGTACAAATTGTAAAAGCCGAAAACGACCAACTTTTAGCTTCTTTAAAACAGCTTAATTTAAAAGTTGAAGGTTTAGTATTAAACGAAAAGACTTTGCAAAATAAAATTCCTTTTACTTATAAAAATTACAGTATTAATTGTACCCATCTTTTGTATCAGGTTAACGAATTTTACACTTTGAAGGTTTCAAAATTCAATACAACAAATACCGCTTTGCAAATGGATGATCTTGAGCTAAAACCAACCTATTCAAGAAAAGTTTTTGTCCAAAAAATACCGAAAGAAAGAGATTTGTATAACCTTAGGATGAAGCAAATTTCCTTGAAAGAAATGCATTGGGGTTTCCATGAAGATGTTTTCTTTTGTAAAATTCCAGAAATAGTGTTTGACCAATTGGAAGCCACTATTTATAGAGGCAAAATGCCAGAAGACGATTTAAGTAAGAAGAAACTATATAACAAATTATTGCGTAATCTTCCTTTTGATTTACAAGTTGATATGTTAAAAATAGCACAATCTAAAATAGTATATGAAGAAGAAAAAACCTTTGAAGAAGGTCCAGGAAAATTAATTTTTGATGCTTTTAACCTAAAAGCAACCTCTATACAAAGTGGTGTTCATAAAACAAAAGTACCTGATACAAAAATAAGTGTTCAGTCCCGATTTATGGAAGAGTCTATTTTAGATGTAGATTGGTCTTTTAATGTGTTAGATAGTACAGATGGTTTTAAGATTAAAGGAAAAATAAATCATTTTAATGCCGAAAAATTAGTCTATTTTACAAAACCCTATCTCAATGTTGTTGTGAAAGGCGATTTAGAGAAAGTGTATTTTAATTTCAGTGGAAATAATGAGATGAGCCAAGGAGATTTTGCATTAAAATATGATGACTTAAAAGTTGAAATCTATCAAAATAATAAACGCTACAAAAAGAACGGTCTTTTAACAGCAATAGGAAATTTATTCGTAAAAGATGATTCTGGAGAAGAGTTAAAAGCAGTATCAGTTAAAGTAGAACGCGTTCCTGAAAAATCCTTCTACAATTTGTTATGGATAAGTGTTGCCGATGGTTTAAAGCAAGTTTTATTATAATACAATAGAATGAGAATAAGAAAGCCTGCTTTAATTAATTAAAACAGGCTTTCTTAATTTAGAATGAAGTATTAATTTTTTTCTTCATTGTTTAATTTGTCATCCCAATCGGGTTGTTCACCAATAAATTTTTGAGTATCCACATCATAGTTTTCATCATTCGTTAATACATCATCATGATTTCTATATTGATGTTTTCTAGTATCACTACGATGATCGGCTCCATTTTTGTTTACGCGTTGCGAATTTTGATTTTGTGCTTTCATGTTCTATGTTTTTTAGTTTACTCAAAATTACTTTTTGTAGAGAGAAAAGGAGTTATAAAATTTGTATCAATAGTTATAAAATTATGAGTAAATTCAATTGGAAAATCATTGAAAATGGTATGTAACAGATAGCTATGTTTATCTTAAAATTTGATTAAGACTTTACGTATAGAACCAAAATACTTGAATTAAGTACTGATTTTTTTTAAATTTAAACTACAGTTTAAATCTTTGCAAATGAGAAAATTTTTATTTCTATTCGTGTTTTTGTGTTCCCAATGGGGAAATACACAAGTACAAAGTACTTTTGCTGAGTCTACAGGTGATGCTTTATTATATGCACTTCCAATTTCTACTATAGCAACCACTATATTTATTAAAGATTACAAAGGGGTGAAGCAATTTTCAAAAGGTTTCTTAGTAAATGCAGTTACAACCGAAGCTTTAAAATTAATCATTAAAAAAGAACGACCCAATCAAGCGAATTTTAAATCATTCCCTTCCGGACATACTTCTATAACCTTTCAAAGTGCTGCTTTTATTCAAAAAAGATACGGTTGGGAATACGGTATTCCAGTCTATGCCTTAGCCGCTTTTACAGGTTATTCGAGAATAGAATCTAAAAATCATTATTTTATCGATGTAGTAGCAGGAGCTGCTATTGGCATTTCGAGTTCGTACTTATTTACTACCAAATATGAAAGAAACATTGATGTAAGTCTAGCAATTGACAGTTATGGATCTTCAATCATTTTTGTCTATCAGTTTTAAAGAATAAAAGTTGTACAATAAAAAACCCTGTAAAATAAGTGTTTTACAGGGTTTTTTGTGGAGTCGGAGAGAATCGAACTCTCGTCCAAACAAGCAATCGAAGAGCTTTCTACACGTTTAGTTTCTGTTTGAATTTTCGACAAAAAGCAAGACCAGAAACAGCCACTCTTTGCTTAGCTTTGTTAGTTGTCAGAAAGGATTTAAAGCTTTACCTTTCCTAGGTTTACTTTTACGGTTCACCTGAATCAAACTCCATAAACCAAGGATGTTGAGGTGAATCTAGCTTTCCAACCTTGTTGGAACTAGGCAAATCGTACTAAACTTCGGATTAAGCAGCTAAAGCGTAATTATTTTCGCCGTTTAATGTTTGTATAGCAGATATTTACGAGCCTACCATACTTGGCTCGACGTGCTTACTAATCAATTCCACTCGCTGTCAAAACCAGTCGACCCCAAATGAAATAAGAATTTAGAAACTAGAATTTAGAAATGAAATCCTTTTCCTATTCTAAATTAATAGTGCTTCTAAAAGTGTGACAAAATTACATTATTTTTTCCATTAAAAAAAAATTGTTTTTAGAAATCTATAAAGTTATATTTGTAACATTATTGATAAAACTTAACTTAAAACTAACAAATGAAATTCGGAATAATAAAGGAACGTAAAAACCCTCCAGATAGACGTGTGGTTTTTTCACCAAATGAATTACTTAATTTTAAAAATGAATTTCCACAAGCTACTATAAAAGTTGAATCTTCAGATATAAGAATTTTTTCAGATCAAGAATACATAGAGAAAGGTTTTGAAGTGACTAACAATATGGAAGACTGTGATATTTTATTAGGAGTAAAAGAAGTTCCAATCAATGATTTAATTCCCGAAAAAAAATACTTCTTTTTCTCACATACAATTAAAAAACAACCCTACAATAGAAAATTGCTAAAAGCAGTTTTAGATAAAAACATAGTTTTATATGATCATGAAACTATAGTAGATAATAATAATGGGCGATTAATAGGTTTTGGTAAGTATGCAGGAATAGTGGGTGCTTATAATGGGATAAGAGCTTTTGGTATTAAATATGACTTATTTAATCTAGCCAAGGCTGAAACATTGCCAGATCAAAAAGCATTAATAGAAAGATTAAAAAGACACCCATTACCTTATATAAAGATTGTTTTGACCGGAAGTGGTAAAGTGGCACACGGAGCAAAAGAGATGTTAGATGCCATGAAAATTAAACAAGTTTCGGTAGAAAATTACCTGACAAAAAAATACACTGAACCTGTTTACACGATGATAGATGTTCTGGATTATAATAAGAGAAAAGATGGACAAGTATTAGATAAGCATGATTTTTATAATAATCCTGAGGAATATGTTTCCGATTTTGAAAGATTTGCGGAAGTTTCAGACCTGTTTATAGCAGGACATTTCCATGGAAATAATGCACCTATCATACTTTCTAAAGAAATGTTGCAATCGCCTAAATGTAGTTTAAAAGTTGTGGCAGATATTTCTTGCGATATCGATGGTCCAGTTGCTTGCACATTAAGAGCAAGTACCATAGCAGACCCTGTATATGGTTATTTGCCTAAAGAGCATAAAGAAGTCTCTTTAAATCATCCATCTGCGATATGGGTAATGGCAGTAGATAATTTACCTTGTGAATTACCTAAAGACGCTAGTGAAGGTTTTGGTAAAATGTTTTTAAATAGTGTTATTCCTGCTTTTTATAATGGTGATGCTGATGGTGTTTTAGAAAGAGCAAAAATTACTGAAAAGGGTAAATTAACTCCACGTTTTTCTTATTTACAAGATTATGTGGATGAAAAAGAGTAATTTTAAATATATTTTAATTTCAAAAAATCCTAAATCACATTAGGATTTTTTCATTTATAAGAACTTATGTTATATTTGATTAGAAAAAAATAGTTAATGAAAACACTAAGTCTTTATATCATTCTCATCTTTTTTTGCACTTTAAAAATAAGTAGCCAAGGAATTTTACCTTTTGTAAACAATTTCTCCAAACAAGATTACAATGGTGATAATCAGATTTGGAGTCTTACGCAAGGGGAAGACAACGCTATGTATTTTGCAAATAATAGTTTTTTAATTCGCTTTGATGGAGTAAAATGGGAAAAGTATACTTTACCAAATAAATCAATTATACGTTCGGTCTTTTCTTTTGAAAAAAGAATATATACAGGTTCTTATAACGAATTTGGATATTGGGAAAGAATAGAAGGAAAAATGCATTATATTTCTCTTTCTGAACCCAATAATTTTTTTGATAATAATTCGAAAAGCGAAGAAATTTGGAAAATTTTTGAATTAAATTCTAAAATTTATTTTCAAAGTTTTAACGAACTTTTTATTTACGATCAAAAAACGATTCAAAAAAAAGAATTTCCTTTTCAGATATCGTATTGTTTTGTCGTAGATAATCAAATTTTTGCTGCTACGGTAAGAAAAGGGATTTATAATTTCGATGGAGTTAATTTTGAAAAAGAAGAAACGTATAATGTTATTGATAATAATATTATTTACGGGATTGAAAAGGATGAAAATCAATATTATTTTTTCACTCAGAAAAGTGGCGTTTTTGTAAAAAAAAATGAAAAAGCATTAATGCCTTGGAAGCATGCTTTAAATGAAAAATTAAAAACTCAAATAATCATTTCTGCTAAAATTTTTGAAAATAAAATGCTTATAGGAACAGCTTTCAATGGCCTATATGTTGTTGATTTAAAAACAGACGAATATTATAATGTAAACAGAAATAATTCATTGAGAAATAATTCGGTGTTAAATATTTATGTAGATAAAGAAAAGAATTTTTGGTTGGGTCTTGATAATGGTATATCGCATGTTGTACAAAATTCGCCATATAAAATTTTTCTAGATAATAGTGGGCATCTAGGAACGGTATATAGTATAGCTAAATACAATGATGGATATTTATTAGGGTCTAACCATGGTGTTTTTAAAGCCTTAAAAAATCAGTTAGAATTAATACCTAATTCGCAAGGACAAGTTTGGAATATTTCTGCAATAAACAATAAATTTATAATTGGGCATAATGAAGGTACTTTTAAATTTTCTGCTAATAATCAGTATGAGAAGGTGAGTAATTTAGTTGGAGGATGGAATTTAAAAGAAAATAAATTTAGTGATGGATATATTCAATCAAACTATATTGGATTATATAAATTCTATGATTCCGATTTTAAAGTTTCAAAAAAATTGAACGAAAAAATGAAGCCAGTTAGCGATTTCGTTCAATTATCTGCATCTAAAATTTTATTTACTGATGGGTATAGAGGGTTATATAAATTAGAGTTAAATTCTGATGATACATTTAAAAAAATAACAAATCTTACCGAAAAAAATAATATTAAAAATGATTACGGAATTATGCTTTTCGAATATAAAGGAACCGAATTATTTTACATTAATAATCAATGGTTTTTTTTAGATCAAGTAGAGGAGAAATTAAAATTACATGAAGCATTCAACCAGCAATTTAAAGATATTCAGGAAATTATTCCCATCAATGAAAACGCTTTTATGATTAATAGAGAAGGGACATTATACATTATCAATCAATACAAAGATATGTTTAATTGGACACCTATTCCAACACAATATTATAAGGGTAAATTGATAAATAATAAAACTAAAGTTTTTGCAATAGATGGGAAATATTTAGTAAATATGGATGATGGATTTTTACAAATTGATTCCTTAAATTATAATTTTCAAAATCAAAAGATAAAAATTGAAGCATACGATTCTAACAATAAGTTAGTGCATAAAGAGGAAGCAATTCCTTTTAAAGAACAATTGTCGTTTTATGTTATTTCCGAATATTTTGGAAGTAAAAAGGCTATATTATACTATAGCTTAGATGATGAGAAAATAATAGAAATGACAACCGGATTAATTGAATTTAAAAATTTATCAAGTGGGTTACATAAGGTGAAAATTTTTACTATTGAAAAAGGCAATTATATTGAAATTGAAGGCTTTAATTTTAGTGTTTTGAATCCTTGGTATTTATCCGTTTGGATGAAAGTATTATATGTATTACTTTTTGGATTTATTCTGTTTTTATATTATAAATGGAATAAAATAAAATATGTTCAAAAACTTAAATTAAAAGAAGAAGAACTTAGACACAAAAACGAGATTAGTAAATTAGAAATACAAGCTGAAAATAAATTGAAAATTCAGGAATATGAAAAACATATTCTGGAAAATCAAGTTAAAAGTAAAGCTAATGAATTAGCTAGCAAATCATTATCTATTGTTAAACAATCAGAATTAATTGAAAGTATTCAAAAAATATTAGATTCAGAAACCTCTTCGGCAAATTTAAAATCGAAAATTAATAAGGCAATTAAAATCAATAGTATTAACAAAAACGAATGGAAATCATTTGAAAATAATTTATTGAAAAGTAATGAAGATTTTGTGAAGAAATTATCACATCAATATCATAATCTTACTTCTAAAGATATTAAACTATGCATTTACTTAAAAATGAATTTATCTTCCAAAGAAATAGCGCCTTTAATGAATATTGGTTATAGAGGAGTAGAATTGCATAGATATCGTCTTAGAAAAAAAATGAATTTAGATCCTTCAGAAAATCTAAATGTGTTTATGAATAATATATTATAATTATCTGTTTTTTATTAAAATCATATTTTTTTATTCAAAAATATATTATATTCTAATACATCATTTATACATCTTAATTACTTCTTTTTGATGTGTTTTTTGATATTAATTTTAAATTTATTTATTTAATAATCAGTATTTTAATTTTTTTTTCCACTTTTTTGATGTAGTAGTGTAGTGCTTAATTTTTTGCTAATTATAACGTTGTAGCTGTAAATTTGATAAATCAACCTTAACAAAAATTTAATAATTAAAAATGAGAAAAATTTATCTATTGTTAATTACAATGATTTGTTCTACTATTTCTTTCTCACAAGAGATCAGTGGTACAATCGTAGATGAGTTTGGAAACTCTTTACCAGGAGTAAATGTCCAAACTTTAAAATCCAAGAAGTTTGCAACTTCAAATTTTGATGGTAGCTTTTCTATTGAAGGTATAATAGGAGAAGAGATTAAATTTACTATGGTAGGCATGGAAGAATTAATTTTAATAGCTTCTAAAGGTATGAAAGTTACTATGTTACAGAGTGTAACTGAACTTGAAACAGTGGTTATGATTGGTTATGGAACAGCAAAGAAACGTGATCTTACAGGTTCAATTGTAAGTATTAAAGGTGAAGAAATTGCAGATAAACCCAATAATAATATTTTAAATTCTTTACAAGGTAAAGTAGCTGGATTAAGTGTAGTAAATTCTGGGCAACCGGGTGTTGAACCTGATGTACGTATAAGAGGAACTATAAGTCTTTATCAGTCAAAACCCTTATATGTTATTGATGGTATTTTTTCTGAAACTATGGATTTTGTGAATTCGAATGATGTAAAATCAATTGAAGTTTTAAAAGATCCATCTTCTTTATCCGTATTTGGTGCTCGAGGTGCAAATGGAGTTATTTTAGTTACAACTAAGAGAGCTAAAAGTGGAGAAACACAAATTTCCTACAACTCTACAATTGGAATAAAAAATATTACAGGCAAGCCCAATATGACTAATGGGGAAGAATTTAAATATTTATATGATATGCAACGTGCAAATCAAGGTGCTTCTCCATACCCATATTATAATTTATATAATGCTAATACCGATTGGGTAGATGAAATTTCTAATGATAATGCATTGTTTACAAATCATAATTTATCTTTTTCAAATGCCACTGATAATAATAATTTTTATGCTGGTTTTGGTTATTCAAATGAAGAGGGATTAATTAAAAATGAATTATATAAAAAGTTTACTGTTAATTTGAACGATGAATTAAAGGTATCCAAATATTTAAAGATGGGTATCAACGCAAACTTTTTAGACGCTCGTTTGCCTAGGTTAGGAGGGTTTACTACAGCTTTAAATACAACCCCATTAGCTACTCCTTATAATTATGAATTAGGAGTTTATAATCAATTGCCTACAGATATGGGAGCAGCTCAATTAGGAAATGCGCTATTAGAAGTAGAGGGTAAAAGTGGTACACAATTAAATAGAGATACAAAAATCGTAGGAAATATTTACGGTGAATTAACTTTTCTTAAAAACTTTAAATTTAGAGGTGCTTATATGGCAAGCCTTGATTTTTATAAAGGTAGAGGTTATTTACCTGTATTTAATGTTTATGCAGCTGAAACAGATAATTTGACACCTTATTCAGGTAATGTATTAACTAAAGTGAATCAATTCAATAACTATAAGCAAAATTTACAACAAGATTATACATTAACGTATCAAAATACATTTGGTAAGCATGATGTTACTTTACTTGTTGGAAATACAAGATACGAAGAATATTTTTCAGCAATGAATGGTACAGTATCTCAATATGCACCAAGCTATAATAGTGATGGTGTAGATACAAATCAAATTCCAAATGACCCAAGATGGTGGTATTTAAATGTTTTCCCTTATGGAGATCCAGAAACTCGTTTTTCTAATTCTGATCAATGGGATAGAGCAACTCTATCTTATTTAGGACGTGTTTTGTATAATTATGATGGTAAATATATGCTGAATGCTTCTTTTAGAAACGATGAATCTTCTGAAGTTAGAACATCACAAAACTTTTGGGCTGTTGGGGCTGCTTGGGAAGTTTCAAAAGAAAAATTCTTCGAAAATAAATATGTTAATTATCTAAAATTAAAAGGTTCAATGGGAGAGCAAGGTAATCAATATACTTCATTGCATTATCCTACTTATCCATTATATGTTCCTGGGCAAAGTGCTGTTTTTGGAGAAGAATTGGTTCCGGCTTATATACTTGCTTTTAGAACTAATCGTGATTTAAAATGGGAAACGGTATTATCTAAAGAAATAGGTGTAGAAGTGGGTGCATTTGACAATAAATTATCTTTTGAAGCAAACTATTATGATAAAACAACAAAAGGATTATTAGCCTTTATTAGCGGAACGGATAATTTTTATGGGAATGTAGGTGAGGTTAATAATCACGGATTTGAATTGGTAGCTACCTGGAAAAATACAGTTAAAGAAGGATTTGATTATACAGTATCTGCCAATTTAACAACCATCAAAAATAAAGTAGTTAGCCTATACCAAGATGGGTTCGAATATTTTTCTGACCCTACGAGAACTTATGCAGGACAACCCATTAGTTATTTTTATGGATATGAAGTTGAAGGTGTTTATCAAACCTATGCAGATATTCTAAATTCTCCTATAAGTACACTAGGTGATTATACAGTGGGTGATTTAAAATACAAAGATGTAAATGGTGATGGACAAATTACTCCAGATGATAGAACAAATATTGGTAATCCAACACCCGATTTTACCTACGGTTTTTCTGCAAGTATAAATTATAATAGATGGAATTTAGGACTAGACTTCCAAGGTGTATATGGAAATGAAATTTTTAGATCTTGGGGAAATGGTTCTTCATTCGCGCAATTTAATTATAGAACGGATAGATTAGGTGCATGGACAGGAGAAGGAACATCTAATTGGGAACCAAGAGTAAATGATGGCTCTGGATATAATAGGCTTAATTCTTCTTATATGATTGAAGATGGTAGCTATTTACGATTAAGAAATATTCAATTGGGTTATAATTTTAACACAGCATTTTTGAATAAATTGAGTATAAAAAGTTTAAAAATGTTTATCAATGCACAGAATATGATTACATGGAAAAATAATTCCGGATTTACTCCAGAATTTGGCGGTAGTCCTACAAGATTTGGTGTAGATAGTGGTTCTTATCCTGTTCCAGTAATTACTACATTCGGTTTAAATGTTACATTTTAAAAAAAAACTTGTCATGAAAAAAATAAAGAGTATAAAATTATTATCAATCGCATCCTTATTATTTCTAGGAATTATTTCTTGTGATGACGATTTTTTAGATAAAAAACCATTAGGAGTAGCAGCAGAAGGCGATTTAGGAGCAGGAGGTTTTGAAGAATCTGCTTTTGGTTTATATGGAAAATTAAGAACTGAAGGAGGTATTACTGATTTTTCAAAAGTGTGGTTTCAAAGTATTCGTTCAGATGATGCAGCTAAAGGAAGTACCGTTACCGATGCCGCTTCATTAGGCAATATTTTTGATTCATTCAATTATGATGCAGCGGAAGGTTGGATTACCAAAGGAAATTGGCAAGGGCATTATCGTTTAATTTATGCTTGTAATGATTTAGTTGATGCTATTGAGAATTCAGGATTAACCGATGAAGGTACGATGATTAATAAGGCCGAAGCTTTGGCTATTAGAGCTTTTGCCTATTTTGATTTAAGAAGAGATTTTGGAGAAGTACCTATTATTTTAAATAAAGTGCAAACACCAGCAGATGAAATTGCACCTAAATCTACTGTAGCTCAGGTAGATGCTCAAATTGTAGCCGATTTAACTTTTGCTAAACAATATTTACCAACTACTTGGCCAAGTTACCCAGGTAGAGCTACAAAAGGTTTCGCTCAAACTTTATTAGGAAAATTGTATTTGTATCAAGAAAATTGGTCTGCAGCGGCTAATGAATTTTCTGAAGTGATGTCTTATGGATATAATTTACATAATGATTTTAGTACTTTATTTCTTCAAGAAGGAGATAATTCAATCGAGTCAATTTTTGAAGTTCAATTTTTACGTTTGGCTGGCGTAAATTATTCTAATAATTATTGGGAAACTCAAGGAGTTAGAGGATCAGGAACTTGGGATTTAGGTTGGGGTTTTAACGTACCTACACAAAGCTTAGTAGATGCATTTGAATCTGGAGATCCTAGAAAGGAAGCAACAATTTTATACTCAGGTCAAAATGATGGTTATGGTTTAACAGTACCAAGTAGCCCACCATTAGCACAGCCTTACTGGAATAAAAAAGCATATACATTACCTGCAGAAAGAACAGAATATTCTGAGAATAAAAATCATTGGGCAAATATTAAAGTTTTACGATATGCAGATGTGGTATTAATGTATGCAGAAGCATTAAATGAACAAGGACAATCTTCAACTGCAGTTGATTATATCAATTTGGTAAGAGCAAGAGCCAGAAATGGAAATAATAGTGTATTACCAGATGTTGTTGCTACTGATCAAATTGCTGTAAGAAACGCAATTAAACAAGAAAGAAGAGTAGAATTTGCTATGGAAGGCGAACGTTTCTATGATCTAGTACGCTGGGGAGATGCAATAACTGTTTTGGGACCATTAGGTTATCAATCTAGAAATGCATGGTATCCAATCCCTCAATTTGCTATCGATCAATCAGGGGGAGTTTTAGTTCAAAACCCAAACTATTAACAGATAAATTGTTTCAATTAAACTTTATAAGATGAAAAAAATATTTAAAAACTATACTGTATTTTCCTTGCTTTTAGGTAGCTTATTATTTGTAGGTTGTCAAAATATGGATGAACCAGCTTTAGGAGATTACCCAAAAGACGAAAATCCTGCTGGAGGCCCTTTAAAATTTTATGTTCCATTTGATTTTCAAAATGAGAGTAATTTGTTTAATGCGGTAGATATGATTAGAGCTAAATTTCCAACGGATAACGGATTTAATCAAATTGATGGCGTTTCAGGAAAAGCCTTTCATGGTGTAACGGATGCTAAAATTCAATATGCGAAACCAAACGATTGGGCATCTACAGTTAGTAGTTTTACAGTTGCTTTTTGGGAAAAACATGATGGTCAAACAAGAAATGGTTCAAATCCTGGAGCAGAACATATTTTTAGTATTCCTTCAACTAACGGGCATTGGTCTAATTCAACTATGTTCTTATTATTTGATTCTTATTCGGGTTCTGCAACAGCAGCAGCTATTAAATTTGTAATGATTGATGCCGATATGTCAGATACTTGGATGACTTGGGAAGGAGCTAATTCAATTGAAGGTTTATTAGATAATCAATGGCATCATTTTGCTTTTAGTTATGATGGCACTACATCAACTATGACTTTATATATTGATGGGCAAGTTTATGGAACTAAAACATGGGGAACTCATGGAGGTTTAACACTTGATAATTCTAAAATCTCGTCTTTCAGAATAGGAAATGGACCACAATCACAAAATTCAAATGGAGATAATTGGTTGTACTCTAATTGGAAAGGTGGTTTAGATCAATTTAGATTATATAATATTGCTTTAACAGCAACAGATGTACAAGAACTCTATACTAATAACCAATAAACTTTCACTATCAGGCTATGTTTTTAAATCATAGTCTGATGGTTTTTTTATCATGAAATTAATTCCACTTATATTTATTTTTACCCTATTTTCTTCAGCAAGTTGCACGGATAATTCGACATCGAATGTTGAAAATGAAACACCTACATTTACTGACGAACAGTTAATGGATCAAGTACAACAAGATGCTTTTAAGTATTTTTGGGATTGGGCTAATCCAAATTCTAAACTAGCACGTGAAAGGTATTTAGTTGACAATCCAAGCTTTGAAGCAAATGTAGTCACAACTGGAGGTTCAGGTTTTGGTTTAATGACAATTTTAGTAGGAATAGAAAGAGGTTTTGTTTCTCGACCAGAAGCTGTTTCTAGATTATCCATTGCGTTAAATTTTTTAGCATCTGCAGATAGATTTCACGGAGCTTGGCCACATTGGTTAAACGGATCTACTGGTCAAGTTATCCCTTTCGGTACTGTGGATAATGGAGGTGATTTAGTAGAAACTGCTTTTTTATGTGAAGGACTAATTACTGTTAGAGAGTATTTTAAGAATGGAAACGCTTCTGAACAAGCTTTAGCTCAAAAGGCAGATGATTTATGGAAAGGGGTAGAATGGAATTGGTACACTAAAGGTGAAAATGTACTTTATTGGCATTGGTCTCCTAATTATGAATGGCAACTAAATCATAAAATTCAAGGGTATGACGAATGTTTAATTACATACCTTATGGCAGCAGCTTCTCCTACACATGCAATAATACCTCAAGTATATCAACAAGGTTGGGCAAGAAATGGAGCTATAGTAAGTAGTGGATCAAAGTACGATATTCCATTAGTCTTTAATCATAATGGCGCTTCAGGAAATGTAGGCCCTATGTTTTGGGCACATTATTCTTACTTAGGATTAGATCCAAGAGGTCTAAGTGATCAATATGCAAATTATTGGGATTTAACCAAAAATCATGCTGATATAATGTACAATTATTGTGTGAATAACCCACAAGGTTGGCAAGGATATAGTGATAAATGTTGGGGCTTAACGGCTAGTTACACAAGAAACTCAGATGGGTCTACTGGATATTCTGCTCACCAACCCAATAACGATAAAGGGGTTATTTCTCCAACTGCAGCTTTGTCTTCGTTTCCTTATAAACCTGATGCTGCCATGCGATTTTTACGTTATTTATATCAAGAAAAGAAAAATCAATATGTTGGATTTGCAGGACCTTATGATGCATTTTCACCTCAATATAATTGGGTAACCCAAAGATATTTGGCGATAGACCAAGGAACGATTGCACCAATGATTGAAAATCATAGAACAGGTTTACTATGGAATTTATTCATGCAAGCTCCTGAAATACAAAATGGATTACAAAATTTAGGATTTTCATCATCTCAACACGGTTTTTAATGAAAAATATATTTTATTTGATATTGTTTGTTTTTTGTCAACAAAATGTTGGACAAACTAGTAATAAAAGTTTTAAAACGGATATTAAAACCTCTTATCAATATCTATACGCATTGCACAAACCAAAAGGAGAAGAAAAGAAACCATTGCTTATTTTTCTTCATGGTTCTGGAGAAAAGGGTACAGATATTGAATTAGTAAAGGTTCACGGGCCATTTAAATATTTAAAGAATCATGAATTAGATGCTTATGTTTTAGCTCCTCAATGTCCCAAAGAGACCTATTGGGAATCCGAATCTTTATATCAATTGATTCAAAAAATCATTAAAGAAAATAAGAATATAGACAAAAGTAGAATTTACTTAACAGGCTTAAGTATGGGTGCATGGGGCGCTTGGAATTTAGCTTTCGCTCACCCAGAAATGTTTGCTGCTTTAGTCCCTATTGCAGGTTTTGTAGATCGTGTACCCATGCTAGAAAATTGTAAAATTAAAGATATTCCTACACGCATTTTTCATGGTTTACTAGACGATGTGGTTGATGTTCGTTATTCAATTGAAATTTATAAAAAATTAAAAAATTGCAGTACAGATATAGCGTTAACCATTTTTGATGACGCAAACCATGATAGCTGGTCTAGAGTATATGATAATGATGTTATTTATGAATGGATATTGCAACAAAAAAAGCCCAATTAATACAATAAATTAATCTAAAATGAAATTAAGATACTTTATAACAATATTAGTTATAAATATATTTACAAGTTGTGCCCAAAAAAAGCAACTGATTACTGAAAATTTTAAGTCCAAAGAACAATTCATTAACGAATTGTTAGCAAAAATGACTCTTGAAGAGAAAGTAGGGCAATTAAACTTACCAAGCGCAGGAGATTTTACTACAGGACAAGCTACCAATTCTAACATTGGAAAAAAAATAGAGGAAGGATTAGTAGGCGGACTTTTTAATATAAAATCAGTGGCTAAAATAAAGGATGTTCAACGTGTTGCAGTCGAAAAAAGCCGTCTAAAAATCCCCTTACTTTTCGGTATGGATGTGATTCATGGCTACGAAACTACTTTTCCTATTCCTTTAGGTAGTTCTTGTACGTGGAATATGGAATTAACTCAAAAAATGGCTCAAATTGCAGCTAAAGAAGCAAGTGCAGATGGAATCTGTTGGACTTTTTCACCTATGGTTGATTTATCTAGAGATCCAAGATGGGGTAGAGTAGCTGAAGGTGGAGGTGAAGATCCTTATTTAGGTGGTGAAATAGCTAAAGCCATGGTAAAAGGGTATCAAGGAGATGATTTAAAAAATGCTCAAACTATTATGTCATGTGTAAAGCATTTTGCATTATATGGCGCTCCAGAAGCTGGAAGAGATTATAACACGGTAGATATGAGTCGTACCAGTATGTATAATTATTATTTCAAACCGTACCAAGCTGCAATTGAAGCAGGAGTAGGTTCAGTAATGGCTTCATTTAATGAGGTTGATGGTGTTCCCGCAACGGGTAATAAATGGTTGATGACCGAAGTTTTACGTAACCAATGGAGTTTCAATGGTTTTGTTGTTACCGATTATACAGGTGTTAATGAAATGATTGATCATGGTATGGGTGATTTAACAACAGTTTCTGCATTGGCGATAAATGCTGGTATAGACATGGATATGGTGGGAGAAGGGTTTTTAAAAACACTTAAAAAATCTGTAGAAGAGGGAAAAGTGAGTATGCATCAACTAGATGCAGCCGTAAAACGAATTCTAGAAGCCAAATATGAATTAGGATTGTTTGAAAATCCATATAAATATTGTGATGAAAATAGAGCGAAGACTGAAATTTTTACCAAAGAACATAGAGCATTTGCA
The DNA here is from genome assembly GCF_902506265.1 of Flavobacterium sp. 9AF. Taxonomy (GTDB): domain Bacteria; phylum Bacteroidota; class Bacteroidia; order Flavobacteriales; family Flavobacteriaceae; genus Flavobacterium. The sequence goes on from NZ_LR733556.1 coordinate 2,630,370, forward strand.
CAACAAGTTGCCACAGAATCTTTTGTGTTATTAAAAAATGAAAATCAAGTGTTGCCTTTACAAGCTAATCAAAAAGTGGCACTTGTAGGTCCTTTAGCCGATGCGAAAGAAAACATGCCAGGAACCTGGAGTGTGGCTACCAAATTTGAAAACGCAATTGCTTTAAAAACCAGCCTTTCTGAAAAATTAGGAACTAATTTAGTATATGCTAAAGGATGTAATTTAGATTATGATTTAGAATTTGAAAAAAGAGTGGGTGTCTTTGGAAAAGCAATTCAACGTGACGGTCGTTCTGATCAAGAATTGCATCAAGAAGCTATGGATGTGGCTAAAAAAGCAGATGTAATAGTATTTGCTATTGGGGAAGCTGCTGAAATGAGTGGAGAATGTAGTAGTCGTTCTGATATTACAATTCCACAAGCACAGAAAGATTTATTAAAAAAATTAAGCACTTTAAATAAACCCATTGTTCTTGTATTGTTTACGGGAAGACCTTTAGCCATTACTGAAGAATCAGATATAGCAAATGCGATTTTAAATGTATGGTTTCCAGGTACAGAAGCTGGTCCAGCTATAACAGAAGTATTATATGGAGATGTTAATCCTTCTGGAAAATTATCCATGACATTTCCTAGAAATTTAGGGCAAGTACCTATTTATTACAATCATAAGAATACAGGTAGGCCTTTAAGTCCTGAGAAAATAGAAAAAGGTGAGTTTGAAAAGTTTAAATCCAATTATTTAGATGTTGCCAATACCCCTTTATATCCTTTCGGTTTTGGGCTTAGTTATACCCGTTTTGAATATTCTCCTGTAACACTTTCTAGTAATAAAATAGCAAAAGGAAGCATCATCAAAGCTAGTGTAAAAGTTACGAATACTGGTAAATATGATGGGAAAGAAGTAGTGCAATTGTATATCAGAGATTTGGTTGGTTCTACAACTCGACCGGTAAAAGAACTAAAAGGCTTCCAAAAAATATTTCTTAAAAAAGGAGAAACAAAAGAGGTAACCTTTACAATTACAGAAGAGGACTTGAAGTTTTATGATTTCGATTTGAATTTTGTAGCTGAACCAGGACAATTCGAGGTTTTTATTGGGACCAATTCTGATACCAAAAATAAGATGTTGTTTGAGTTAGTTAATTAACTGCTTTTATTTTTATGGATACCCTCAAACGATTTTTGAGGGTATTTTTTTAATTTTATACTATGATAAATAAATTTTTTAATACATTACTTTTCTTTTTAATAGTTACAAATGTTTTTTCTCAACAGAAAACTTTTTGTAATCCTATAAACATAGATTACGGGTATACACCTATACCTAATTTATACGCTCAAGGAAAACATAGAGCTACAGCAGATCCCGTAATTGTAAATTTTAAAGGGAAATATTTTTTATTTTCAACCAATCAATGGGGGTATTGGTGGAGTACCGATATGCTACACTGGAATTTTGTTTCTCGAAAATTTTTAAAAGCAGATTCCAAAGTGTATGACGAATTATGCGCTCCAGCAGCTTTTGTAATGAAAGATGAAATGTATTTAATTGGTTCCACTCATAAACCTTATTTTTCTTTGTTTAAAACCAAAGATGGTACTACTGATGACTGGGAAGTAGCAGTAGAAGATTTTAAAGTAGGCGCTTGGGATCCAGGCTTTTTATATGATGAAGAGAAAGATAAATTGTATTTGTATTGGGGTTCGAGTAATGAATTTCCAATTTTAGGAACAGAAATCAATACAAAGACTTTGCAATCTGAAGGATTTGTAAAACCCATGATATCCTTACATCCTGAAGATCATGGTTGGGAACGTTTTGGAGAATATAACGACAATACTTTTTTACAACCTTTTATGGAAGGTGCTTGGATGACAAAATATAATGGGAAATATTATTTACAATATGGAGCTCCAGCTACCGAGTTTAGTGGTTATGCTGACGGTGTTTTTACCAGTAAAGATCCATTAGATGCTTTTGCTTATCAATCGCATAATCCTTTTTCGTATAAACCAGGTGGTTTTGCACGTGGTGCGGGTCATGGTGCTACGTATCAAGATAATTTTGGGAATTGGTGGCATATTTCAACTCTAATTTTAGGACAAAAAAATAACTTTGAAAGACGTATCGGAATATGGCCTTCAGGTTTTGATCAAGATGATGTGATGTACTGTAACACAGCTTATGGAGACTATCCTACATTCTTACCAGAATTTGCTCAAGGAAAAGACTTTACTAAAGGATTATTTAGTGGTTGGATGTTGCTAAACTATAATAAACCGGTCCAAGTTTCCTCAACTTTAGGTGGCTACCAACCGAATTTTGCAGTTGATGAAGACATGAAAACCTATTGGAGCGCTAAATCAGGAAATAAAGGAGAATGGTTTCAAACCGATTTAGGGGAAACAGCAACCATAAACGCTATTCAGATTAATTACGCAGATCAAGATGCCACTTTTACAGGTAAAAGTTTAGGTGTTTTTCATCAATACAAAATTTATGGTTCTTTAGATGGAAAGAAATGGAAAGTAATTGTTGATAAAAGTAATAATACAACCGATGTTCCTCATGATTATGTAGAATTGGTGCAACCTGCAACAGCACGCTACCTTAAATTAGAAAACATAAAAATGCCTACCGGAAAATTTGCGTTAAGTGGTTTTCGAATTTTTGGTAAAGGAAATGGAGTAGCTCCTAAAAAAGTAGAAAACTTTATGGTACTTCGAGCAGATAAAAATAAATTTGGAGAAAGAAGAAGTTCGTGGATTCGTTGGCAACAAAATGAAGGCGCTGATGGTTATGTTATTTATTTTGGTAAAAGTCCAGATAAATTATATGGAAGTATTATGGTTTATGGAAAAAACGATTATTTCTTTACAGGAATGGATCGAACCGACACCTATTATTTCCAAATTGAAGCCTTTAATGCAAATGGAATTAGTGAAAGAACAGAAATTATAAAAGTAGAATAAATGAAATTTTTTGTAGCGCTTTTTGTAACATTAGTAAGCCATTGTATTTTGGCACAAACTGAAATGAATGTAATGAGTTATAATATTCGTTTGGGTTCTGCTCAAGATGGAGAAAATAATTGGGAAAACAGAAAAGAGAAACTAGTAGCTTTATTAGACTATTATGAAGCAGATTTCATTGGTTTACAAGAAGTTCAAAAATTTCAATTGGATTACATAACCACTTATTTGACTAATTATAAAGTTATTGGTTTGCCAAGAGAAGAGGGAGAATGGGCTGAATATTCCTGTGTTTTATACAATGAAAAACGCTTTACAGTGGAAGAGCAACATACGCTTTGGTTATCCGAAACCCCAAATAAAATGTCTAAAGGTTGGGATGCAGCTTGCCATCGTATTGTAACTTATGGAAGGTTTAAAGATAAAAAAGACAAGAAAGAATATTGGATAGCCAATACGCATTTGGATCATCAAGGGTTGCAAGCAAGAGAAAAATCAGCTGAAATGATAGTTAGTCTTAGCAATGAGTTACATCAACAAAAAGCAATCCCTTTTATTTTAACGGGAGATTTTAATGCTCCTAAAGAAGAAAAAACGATTGCTATTTTAAAAGAAAATTTGTGGGATACTTATGAAAAAACAGTAAAAAAACCATACGGACCTAAAGGTACGTGGAATGCGTTTCGTTTTCAAGAGGAAGTTAAAAATAGAATCGATTATATTTTTTCTACGAAAGAAAGTAAGTTACAAGTAAAAAAAATAGCCATAATTGATGATTTTTATGATTTTAAATACCCAAGTGATCATTTGCCTGTGTTAGTATCATTTGAAAGTAAAAAATAAATAAAATAATGAAAAAGAATTAAAGGGATAAAAAAAGTCAGTGTAAATAGAGACACTGACTTTTTTGTTGAACTGTATTTCCAGTTCGATATAATTTTTGAATGCTAATTTTTCAACTGAAAATTAAAATTGCTCTCTTCCTGCAAAGTGGAAAGCACCTTCAATAGCTGCATTTTCATCAGAATCTGAACCGTGAACTGCATTTTCACCAATTGAAGTAGCATATTTTTTACGAATAGTTCCTTCAGCTGCATCTGCTGGATTTGTAGCTCCAATTAATGTTCTGAAATCTTCTACTGCATTTTCTTTTTCTAAAATAGCCGCTACGATAGGACCTCTTGTCATGAATTCAACTAATTCACCAAAAAATGGTCTTTCACTGTGCACCGCATAAAATTTTTGAGCATCTGCAACAGTTAATTGTGTTAATTTCATTGCTACAATTCTGAAACCACCTTCAGTAATCATGTTTAAAATACCACCAATATGTCCGTTTTCAACAGCATCTGGTTTAATCATTGTAAAAGTTCTATTCGTTGCCATAACGTTTCTTCTGTTTTTTTAAAATTTGGTGCAAAAGTAGTCTTTTTGTTTGGAGTTTAAAAACTATTCGATAGGATTTTTGAATTCTTCTTTTAGTTGATTTGGCATTGGAGTAAATTCAATTGCATTTAAATCATTTTTTAAACTTAAAAGAGTTTCAATCATAAATTGATCTAAATCATCAGGGATTTGCATTTTGCTGTCATGGAATTGTTTTATAAGAAACAATAAATACTCAGAAATAGTCTTTTTACCATCAGCATCTAAAAACATTTCTTGGAACCAAAAGTCCATTGTAGTTGTTTTAATAGAACCTTTTTCGTCTTTATGAACCAAAGCGATTTCTTCTTTTGTAATCCACATCCATTGTTTTGTACGAACAAAATAAAAGTCTTTTTCAGAAAATATATTTATAAATTCGAATTCAGGAATTACAGATTTTTTTTGAAGAATGAAAACATAAAAATAAAATTGATAAAAATTAAAGATATTAATATTAATATATTAAATAGTGTTCTTGTAATATTTATTTTAATTAACGAACAAGGCTTTATTTTATGAAAGAGATTAATTTTCAAATTGTGAATATCTATTTTGAAAATTAACAACCTATTTTTTGATTAAAAAGTATCTTTGGCCTCCTTAAAAAATAAAGAATATGAGTGCAACTTGGTATGAATGTAAAGTAAAGTATAGAAAAATAGATGAAAACGGAGTGCAGAAAGTAGTAACTGAACCTTATTTGGTCGATGCGATTTCTTATACTGAAGCGGAAAGAAGAATCAATGAAGAAATGGCAGCGTATGTGAGCGAAGAATTTAAGATTACCAATATAAAATTTGCTAATTATGCTGAAATTCATCCATTTGAAAAAGCGGATCGATGGTTCAAATCTAAAGTTGCTTTAGTGGCTTATGATGAAGAAAGTGGAAAAGAACGCAAAACAAATATCTATTTATTGGTACAAGCCAATGATGTAAAAGAAGCCTACGATAATACGCTTCATGCAATGCAAAATACCATGGGTGATTATACCATTCCTGCAATTGCAGAATCTCCAATCATGGATGTTTTTCCTTATTTTAGTGGAGAAGAAGGCGATTTAGAAGCCTTAGAAAAATTTAACGCTGTAAAAGCTTCAAAGTTAGAAATACAAGAAATGGAAGATCCATTGGATTTTGAAGAAACAGTGGACGAATTTGTAATTGAAGAAGATATAGAGTCTTAAGAAAATATAAAAAACCTGATTTGTCGTTGTTTAAATCAGGTTTTTTTTAAGCAAGCCTAATTATTTATTATTTGACCATTTTTTTATTGCGTTAAGTGCTGTTTCGTCCATGTTATATAAAGAGTCTCCAATAACAGCATTTTTATCGGTCAACCAATGATTGAGATCTTTAAAAATTTGAATCTCAATATTTTGATTATTAAATTTTCGAAGTAAATCTATTTCTTTCTCATAGTCTATAATTTTATTTTTTGTACCGGTTAAATAAAGTACAGGAATTGAGATAGTTTCTACTACACTTTCTAAATTAGTAGTTAACATTTCAACTAAAAGATCATCTTGAATAATTGCTGAACATTTTTTGTTAAACCCTTTTTCTTTTATATATTTTTTTATATTACTTTGGTTAAATAATTCATTGTTTGAAATAATTTTGAATAGGCCATCAAGAAATACTAAAGTTTCTTCTTTAGATTTATCCTTTCTCATAATTTCAGGAATTATTTTCTCGTAATCCATTTTTATTTGATTCGTAACAAAAGCACCATTTTTTATTACTGGAGTTTCAATTAAAATAATGAAATCAGGAATTGATTTATTTTGAATAATATCTAAAGTTGCGATTCCTCCAAGACTATGACCTATTATACCTATTTTCATATTTTTATAGGAATCTTTTAAATATTTAAAGACAAAGTTTAAATCTTCTGATAAATCTTTTGCCAATTCAGAATATTTGCCTCCCGATTTGCCAATACCTCTTTCATCAAATCGATATACTGCTATTCCTTCTTTTAATAAACTAGCTGCCAATTTGAAATGGGAATGTCTTGTGTCTTTCCCACTTCCTGGAACTATAATTACTATTTTATTGAATTCTTTTTTAGGTTGTAGGAGCGTACCAGAGAGTATTATTTTTTTAATTGTATTATCAATATTGATTTCTGTGGAAATATAATTTTCAATGGAATCAACTTCTTTTTCATAAGTAAAGATATTTTGAGAATTTGCAACAATGGAAAAGAATAGAAGAAAAAGAATTTTTTTAGAGATAAACATTTTTTTAAATATGATTTTTTATTTTTTTGATATAACAAATTTTATAAAAATATTTTGATATGTTTCTATAGGAATTAATTAGAAATATGAAAAACAACTTATTCCTCGGTCACAATTTCTTTTCCATTTCTCGACCATTCACTCCAAGAGCCTACATACAAACTAGGCATCGGTAAGCTAGCACTTGCAATAGCTAATAGGGTATGACAAGCCGTAACTCCAGAACCGCAATGTACTATTTGATTTTCAACGGGAATATTTCCTAAAATAGCTTGGTATTTTTCTTTCAATAGTGAAGGAGACAAAAACAACCCGTTTTCATCCAAATTAGTCGAAAAAGGAACATTCACAGCATTCGGAATATGACCCGCAATTAAATCTAAAGGTTCTACATGGCCTTTATAGCGAGCCGTTTCTCTTACGTCAATTATAATTGCATCAGGATTTGTGGTCGCTTTTTCTACGTCATTCAATGTAACTTGTGGTAATTGCCAATTGCTGAAAGGGTAATTACTTACTGGTGTTGCTTTTTTATTGCCTTTCTCCATGGGAAAACCTATCTTTTCCGCTGCTTGTCTGCCACCATTTAAAACCTGAATTTTTTCATGACCAACTGCTTTTAGCATCCACCAAAAACGAGCCGCTGCATTCGCTCCGTTTTTGTCATCATACACCACCACATGACTTTCTGGAGTAATGCCTAATGTACCAACAACTTTTGAAAATTGCTCCAAAGTAGGTAAGGGGTGACGACCACCTTCAGCAGCATCTTCTTTAATAGCTGCCAATTGTGTATTCAAATCGACAAATAAAGCACCTTGTAAATGACTTTCTAAATAGTTGTCATAAGCGTTATTACCGTTACTAGCGTCGATGAGTATTAGATTTTTAGTTTCTAGTAAAGCGAGAAGTTCGGTTGAATTGATGATTGGATTCATAGTTTTAAAATTTTCTTAGAAAGAAGTTGATTAATTATCTCTTCAGCTAACCATAATTCCATAGATTCATTTGGTGTCCATCCTAATTTTAGTAATCCATTGCCTAATATGTAAGAAAAATTAGAGGACCAAAATGATTTGAAAATTTCATCAAGGTCTTCAAAATCTTCAAAATCTTTATCTTTGAAAAAAGGGATTGCTTTTTTAGAGATTCTAAACGATTCTGCTTCACCTGATCCACCACCAACGAGTATGTCTCCTTTCATTCCATCAAAACGGTATTCATCAAATGGTATATCTTGTTCTAATTGATAAATTGCAATCTGTCTAGTAGTATTACCATTTATTAAATTGTAATCACTTGGGCAAATGAAAAAATCTAATAATTTATGTTTATATTGATCTATTGTTGCCATTTTATACGATTTTTAAACACTAACTGTATATCATAAATATTAAATATTAATAAGTTGTCAATTGCTTTCTTGTAATATTGTATTGTAATCTTCAATTGTTCCAAAATGATTAAACCCTTCCATGGAATCAATAAACCATTTATTGTCAACTTTTTTAGCAGTCATTTTGTATTTATGAGAACGTTCTCTATCCCAAGTCCAACAAAAGCTAGCGAAATTATCACTGATTTTTAAATCATCAATCATCAATAAATTCCAGTAATCGTCTGGATAATCTTGACAACCACACCAATCATCAGCACCTGTTGACCATAAAGGAATTCCATTGTTTATATTTCTCCATTTTATATCCGCTTTTTTTATTGACGTGTCAATCGTATTTGCAATGTTTTGGTGAGAAATAAAAAACGTATTTGTAAAATAATTAATCTTTTTTAATTTGGTAATGTTCTCATTATAAGTATCCCAATTAATTCCTGTAAATATAGTGTCTAATGCATTTCCATATTCATAAGGGAAATCATCTAGATTCTCTTCTAAGTGAAATTTATAGACATTCTTTACCAATGTGGAAAGTTCAATACTATCTTTTTGATTAGTATTTTCTGTTATTTCACTTTCTGTTAAAGATATTTCATCATTAATAGTTGTTTTTTCCTTTTTTGAATCATTGCAACTCACTAGTAATGCAAAAACGACAGTAAAAAAAGATTTTATAAGGATTTGTTTTTGCTTCATTTTACATTTTAGTTAGAATAAAATTGATTTCGTTATAGTTACAAAACAACAACTTTAAACTCTTGTTTCAAAGGGTTCAACTCTTCCAAAAGTGTTTCAATTAATTTAGGACCAAAAGCTTCATAAAAAGCAGCAAAATTTACTTTTCGTTCTTGTAAACTTTGGCCAGGAAATAATTCATTTTGTAAGAGTGTGATGCGTTCTAATTGATCTGCTAAAACACGCTTTTCGGCTTTTAATAAGCGTTTTTCTAAATTGTCTAATCCTTTCAATTGCTTTTTTTCTTGTGCTTCCACAGCTCCAATAAAGGATTTATCCGTTTGTTTTGCCATCTCTTTTAACCCAACAAATTGTTGTTTCAGATGTTCTTTTTGCTCTGAAAAATCAATCGTAAATTGCGACAATTGTCTGGTTTTATCCGTTAAAAGTACCTGCTGTTTTTGAAATAAATCAGACCAATTTAAATCCAATTTAGATGCTTTTTGGGCTTGTTTCTCGGTTGCCAAAAGCACCGAATTGCGTAACAAAAGAATAGGAAAAGGAACTTTATTTGCCTTAAAATTAGATTGTAATTGTAACCAATACGCCAATTCGCCGCCACCACCAATGTAGCATAAATTCGGTAAAATAACTTCTTGATACAAAGGCCTTAAAATCACATTCGGACTAAATTTTTCGGGATGATTTTCTAATTCGGCAAGTATTTCTTTTTCTGAAAAAGTCATTTTAGTATTCAAAACGCTGTATTGGCCGTTTTCGAAAACAATGCGTTCTCTCAAATGATCCTCAATGTAAAACAAGTTAATTTCCCTAGGATTTACCTGAATTTTATAGTCACGCAATGCTTCATTCGTTTGTAAAACTTCTGTACTTGAGGTTTGATGCAACAATTCTTCTTTTGCATAGGGAACGAAGAGTTGTTTCAAGTTTTTATCATCACCATCCACAATAACTAAGCCTTCCTCTTTAAACAACTCGTTTGCCAAAAAACGAGTTGCATCAGCTAAATTAGAATGCTCTAAATAGGCTTTTTGAAACACTTTTTTCAAGTAATGGGCATGGTCACTAATCCCAATGGCTTTTGAAAATTCCTCAAAAACAACGTCTAAACCTTCCGTTGACAAGCGACCAACAGGCCCAAAGCTGTCTTTTTTCCATTGTATTTTCTTCCCATTTAGGTTAAAATAATTGATTTCTTCAAAATCATGATCCTCAGTTGCCATCCAATAAATAGGTACAAAATTATTTTCTGGATATTTTTTTTGTAATTCTTTACATAAATTAATAGTAGAAATAATTTTATATAAAAAATACAACGGACCTGTAAATAAATTCAATTGATGACCGGTTGTAATGGTAAAAGTAGTCGTATTTTTTAAAAGCTGAATGTTTTTTAAAGTAAACTCAGAAACTTCAAAATTTGAATATTGTTTTTCTAATGAAGTAGCTAAAATAATTCTATTTTCTAGAGTAAAACTATCTTGTTTTTCAAGGAGTTGGTCTTTAAAATTTTCTAACTTAGGAAAGCGATGGTACAGCGGCCTCAATGCGTCTTTTTCATTTAAATAATCTATCATTAAATCTGAAAAATATCCTGAATTTTGGTAGCTGATACAGTCGGTTGGCATAGGTTAAAATTTTTGTAAAAATAGAGAAATTAAAACAAGATGTTAAACGCTTTAACATTCACTTAATATAGTTTTTCTACTACAAAAAAAATTTTTTTTAAAAATAAATTTGGAAATGTGAAAAATAATTACAAAAATTTGTCCCAGAAAAAAATAACATTAAAAACGAAGAAAAAATGACATTATTCAATTTATACTTTCAAAGCAACCCATCAGTAAGTACTGGTGCCGCTTTTCTTCGTGGTTTATTTCATTCCTAAAATCAGAATCAAAGATATGAAAAAGCCCGAAGCTATTTAGATTCGGGCTTTTTTAATTCTAGACCCTTCAAAAATTCCCGAAATACACGAACTTTTACATTATCATTTTGATAATGCGGTTTTACCTAATTCATTGTGCTGTATTCAAAACCGTCAATTCGAGTGCTTTTTCAAAGAAAAAGTGTATCGAGAATAGGTTTTGAATCACTTAAATGCTTTTTTTAAAGCTATTTAGCTTAATGGTTGCTACACTTTTGCGAAGACATTTAAGAATAGAATAATTATTGGGTAATTAATTTTAACATTATTGAAAATTTCATGGGAAATAAATTATCAGGAAAAGACCTAATCAAATTAGGCTTTCCAAAGAATAACGCCATCAATATTGCTTTAGGGCAAATTAATAGATACAGAAAAAGAGAAAAAAAGGAAAGTATTTTAAATGAAGCCAAAGAGGTTTTATTGCATCCAGAAAAGTTTAAAATGCATGGTACTTGGGGAAAAGTAGCAGAAGGGTTGGTAAATCCGGTTCAAGTGAAATTCAACCAATTAAAAAATACAAGAGCACCTTTTTCCATTTTTGGAGAAAATGAAATCGATGAACAAGCAAAGTTTCAATTGTACGATGCTTTAAAATTACCCGTAGCAGTTAAAGGTGCTTTAATGCCCGATGCACACTCTGGTTATGGTTTGCCAATTGGAGGTGTTTTGGCAACTGAAAATGCAGTGATCCCTTATGGCGTAGGTGTCGATATTGGTTGTAGAATGAGTTTGTCCATTTTTGATTTACCAGCTTCTTTTTTAAAAGGAAAAGACCATCAATTGGAAGCGATTTTAAAAGACCATACCCAATTTGGTATGTATGAAACACACAAAATCAAAGCCGATCATGAGGTGTTTTATCGCAACGAGTTTGATACAATTCCTTTACTGAAAAAGTTAAAAGATAAAGCGTATAAACAATTGGGTACATCTGGTGGAGGGAATCATTTTGTGGAATTTGGTATTGTAAAATTAGAGCAACCCTTACCCGAATGGAAATTAGAACCTAAAGAATATTTAGCGGTATTATCACATAGTGGTTCAAGAGGTTTGGGAGCAAATATTGCGAAGCATTATACGTATTTGGCAACCAAACAATGTCCGTTGCCTAAAAATGTACAGTATTTAGCTTGGCTCGATTTGAATACACATGATGGTCAGGAATATTGGTTGGCGATGAATTTAGCAGGTGATTATGCCAAAGCGTGTCACGATGATATTCACAGAAGAATAGCCAAAGCTTTAGGAAAACGAGTAGTGGTTACGATAGAAAACCATCACAATTTTGCTTGGAAAGAAACGGTTGATGGTAACGAATGCATTGTGCATCGAAAAGGAGCAACCCCAGCGCAAAAAGGAGTTTTAGGCATTATTCCTGGTTCCATGACTGCACCTGGGTTTATCGTTATGGGAAAAGGAAATGAAGCCAGTTTAGATTCTGCTTCTCACGGAGCTGGGCGTTTGTTTTCAAGAGCCAAATGCAAAGCAAATTTTACGCAAAGTCAGATTAAAAAAGAATTGGCCGCACAAGATGTGAAATTAATAGGAGGCAATGTAGACGAAGCTCCAATGGCGTATAAAGACATACACAAAGTAATGGCTTTACAATCGGAATTAGTGGAGGTTTTAGGCACATTTACCCCTAAAATAGTACGAATGGATCGCTAATTTTTTTGTAGGAGCGAATGGTTTGGGCATTTTTGGCTCACCATTTTCCCGCTTTTCGAAGTAGTCCCGAAATATCGGGAGCTACTTCCTACAATCGGGGCTAAACAGGAAGCCAATCGAATTTTTGGAAAGAGAGATGAAGTAGTTAACTCTAGTTACTCGTCAGTTCGAGTGTTTTTGTGTAGTGAAACGAAACAAAAAAGTATCGAGAACATTCTTATAAGGAATGAATTTTTAAATGAAGCATGTTTTAATAGTGACATGTTTATAATAAATAATAAGTATGGGAGCACCACATAATAAAAACAGATATGGTGAACTATGGAATCAAAATAGAATCGATGAAAGTTTAAAAATCTTACATCTTTTAAAAGAGTACATCGTTCTCTCAGGAGGTTGGGCCTGGCATTTTATGAGCATACCCAATCATATAGAGTATAAACACGCTCACGATCATAAAGATATCGACATTTTTGTACATCCTAAAAATGTAGCAAAAGTGATGGAAGTGTTATTAGGAAACAGTTTTGAAAAAGTTTGGACAAGATATGATTATTTGTATAGTGCAGAAAACTTTAGAAGATATGAAAAAGTAATTGCAATAACTAATGAAAAAGCATTTCGAATTACAATTGATTTTTTTGAAAGAGCTGATTTACAAACGGAAATATGCAATGGTTTTACAGTGGTATCTCCAGAAATGTTATTGCGTTTTTATTCTAATATACATTCCAGCGATAAATGTTGGGCGGTAATTAAAGCAAAGGAATTTTTAGAGAAAGGAATCAATCCAATAGGAAGAAAAGAACTCTCTGAAATACCAAAATAGTAAAATTATGAACAATAATAATAAGAAGTCACTTTCTTCCTCTCCGTTGGAGAGGATTGAGGTGAGGCTAATACAAATCACCTCAGGAAGAGGTCCAGCAGAATGTACTTGGGTAGTAGCTCAGGTTGTAAAAAAAGTGTTGGAAGAAGCTCATGAAAAACAGCTAAAAGCAACAGTTGTGCAACGCGAAGCTGGTCAGGAAAACGGAACGGTTGAAACAGCTATTATTCAACTGGAAGGTAAAAATGCAAGCACTTTTGTTGCTTCTTGGGTAGGCGCCATTCAATGGATTGGTAAGAGTACGTTTCGAAAGTTTCACCAACGTAAGAATTGGTTTGTAGGTATTTTTGAAATTGAACAATCAAAAGATACTGCATTTCATGAAAAAGACGTGCAATACCAAGCCATGAGAAGTTCTGGTGCAGGTGGCCAACATGTAAATAAAGTGAGTTCTGCCATTAGAGCGACACACATTCCTACAGGTATTGCTGTAGTTGCTATGGATTCGAGATCACAACATCAAAATAAGAAGTTAGCTACGGAACGCTTAAAACAGAAGATTGAAGAAAACAATTGGAACCAATTTAAAAATCAGGAGCAACATACTTGGTCGAATCAAATGCAAATAGAACGCGGTAATCCTGTTCGGGTTTTTGAAGGTTCCGATTTTAAGAAGCAAAAAGAGGATAAAAGTTATAAAAAAGAGCGATTGAAATTGAAACGACAAGATTATAAGGAATAGCACTTTTTTGCGTGAAGGATTGCAGCGAAAAGCCCACAATGAGGAACGAATGAGGACTTGTAGCGCAAAGCCTGACCTGAAAGGGCACGCCCAAGACAGAGGAAAGAGGAAAGAGGAAAGAGGAAAGAGGAAAGAGTATACGTTACTAACCACTAATTACTAAAAACTAATTACTAGATATGAAATCAATAGATAAATATTTGTTTCAAGCGATGGATAATTATCCGTATTGTTTGGAAGAAACCATAGAGTCTTTAGATTATGCCTTATCTTATGACGATAAGAATACAACCGCTTTATGTTTGTATGCGCGAATACAAGCCGAGCAATTGTTTCATTATGAGGAAGCGAAAAATTATTATGAACAAGCCTTAGGTATAAATATTAATGCGATTGAAGTGTATCCTTTTTACATTCAAACCTTATTGTGGAATGAAGATTTTGAGGAAGCCGCTACGTTGATTGACTTTGCTTTAACGGTAAAAGGAATCAATAAAGTTGAGATTTTGATGAAGAAAATTCAATTTTTAGAGATAAAAAAAGAGTTTAAAGCAGCCAAAAAAATCTTGAAAGAGTTGCAGTTACTAGTCGTTTCAAATGAATATACGTATTATTTGGAAGAAACTAAGAAAAGAATCAATGAGAAACTAGCACTCCTAAAACCTAAAAAGAAAAAAAGTAAGAAATCTAAAAAAGACAAAAAGAAAAAATAAAAAAAACGGTGTTTTTTGGTAAAATTACAATAAAAATGTATGTTTTTTAACACAAATAATAATTTTAAGGTATGTTTTTTTGTTAATTTTGTAATGAAAGGAAAGGAAATTTAATGTTAAAAATGAAGCATTCAAATATTTCAAACTATAAATTTTAAAATTATGTTAAAAAAAGTTTTCAATCAAACGGGAATTAAAGTACTAAGTAATGAAGAAAAAAAGAACATTAATGGAGGATTAGCTTGTAGGCCAGATGGGTCTTGTCCAAGAGGGAGTTACTGTGTAACTTCTGGAACATTTGAAGGATTGTGTAGGCCTTTATAGAATTTAGGATATATTTTTAAATTTAACATGGCACATTAAAAATCAAAATAGTATTGTAAATGGAATAATTTATTATTAAATTCATCTAATTTGGTTTTTAAAATAAATAAAAGCAGTAAAAAGGAATTTCATCTTGTATGAAATTCTTTTTTTTATATAGAAAATCAAGTATTTTTGAGAATAACAATCGTGCAAATGGATGAGATTATACTTTCAAATTTTTGGAGAAGAACCTTGCAAAATGACCCTAATCAAACGACAACTTGGGACGAAGAAACGGGTTATTTGTATCGTTTAGGAATTAGTATGGAACTTACTTTGCAATATATATATGAAACAAAACCTAATTTAGAAGATTTTAAACAATGGATTACTACAAATAGTAAGGCATTTGATTCTGAAAAGTATGAAGAAAATGTACTTACAGCTGAAGATTTGCAATTTTGGGAAACCAATGGTTATGTGATTGTAAAAAATGCTATTCCAATTCAGGATTGCTTAGAGACACAACAGGTCATTTGGGATTTTTTAGAGAAAAATCCTGAGGATAATACTACTTGGTATACGTTTCACGAAGCGCAAAAAGGACTCATGGTGCATTTTTTTAATCATCCCATTTTAGAAAAAAACAGAGCGTCTTTAAAAATTAAAAAAGCATACGAACAGTTATACGGCACGGATGCAATTTTTAAAACAATAGATAAAGTAAGTTTTAACCCTCCTATTACAGACAAGTATAATTTTTTAGGCAGTAATCTGCATTGGGATGTGAGCCTAAAACAACCGATCCCTTTTCGTTTGCAAGGGTTGTTGTATTTATCAGACTGCGGTGTAAATGATGGTGCTTTTCATTGTGTTCCTGGTTTTCATCATAAAATTGAAAATTGGATGCAATCTTTAGGACCTAATGACAATCCTAGACAAATAGCATTAGAAACTTTAAAACCAAAACCTATTATAGGAAATGCAGGTGATTTTATTATATGGCATCAGGCTTTACCACATTGTGCTACTCCTAATAGAGGTAGTAAACCGAGACTGGTACAGTATTTAACCTATTTTACTGAAAATTATAAAGAAGCAGAAGAATGGATATAGTTATAATCACTAAGAATTTGTGATGATTATTATTTATAAATTTATTAACGAAAAGTTAAACTTATTAACAAATTTTCTTAATAAAAAAATAAACCTAATTGTTTTTTCGTTATAATTAAAAGATATTTTTGGTATCGCAAACAAAACACAATTATAAACTATAAAAAAGCAATTATGAAAAAAATGAAATTAAGTCTTATCATGACTTGTATTGTCACGTCATGCATATTCGCTCAGGAAACAACTACTAGTAATGAAGTTAAAGGAGTTACAAATTCTAAAGATGTAGTTTTTTTTCAAAATGATTATAACGAAGGAGGCGGAAAGGATAAAGATAAAAAGAACGCTAAAAAAGAAGACAAAACAATTGGGGTTTATCCTAATCCAGCTAAAGATTTAGTTACCTTACAAGGTGTTAAACTAGATGATCAGATTGTAATTATTGATGAAAAGGGAAAAAATAGATTGCAAATTAAAGCGAAAGCGGAAGTAGAAATCATACCTATCGATTTTTTAGAATCAGGAATATATACCCTATTAATTAATAACGAAAAAAGAAAATTAATAGTAGAGTAGTAATTAATTTTGATAAAAAAAGAAGGCTGTAAATAACTATTTACAGCCTTCTTTTTTATCTCTTTAAAGTCAGTTAATCTAAAGTAAGTGCATAAAATTTAACAAAAGTAGTATTATCTAAAACAGATAAAGTAATTTTGTCCTCATTTTAATTTACAATGAAAGACATTCTATTAATCACTCCACCTTTTACCCAACTGAATACTCCGTATCCAGCCACGGCATATTTAAAAGGTTTTTTGAATACCAAAAATATTTCTTCTTTTCAAATGGATTTAGGAATAGAAGTGATTTTAGAATTATTTTCTAAATCTGGATTAACCAATATTTTTCAATATGCTTCCAAACAATCTAAAAAAGATTGGTCAGAGAACGCGCAACGTATTTTTGCACTCCAACAAGAATATGGTAAAACAATTGAAGCTACAATTGCTTTTTTACAAGGAAAAAATGCCTCTCTAGCAAGGCAAATTTGTAGTGGTAATTTCTTACCCGAAGCTTCACGATTTAACGCTTTTAATGAAGATGAAGAGGGTTTTACTTGGGCTTTTGGAGCCATGGGAATGCAAGATAAAGCCAAACATTTGGCCACATTATATTTAGAAGATATTTCTGATTTTATAGTGGAATGTGTCGATGCTAATTTTGGTTTTAGTCGCTATGCAGAACGATTAGGACGAAGTGCCAATTCTTTTGATGAATTATACAACGAATTACAAAAAGAACTTACTTACATCGATACTATAACTTTAAAACTTTTAAAGGAAATAGTAGTAGCTGTGGAACCAAAATTAGTCTTATTTTCTGTTCCTTTTCCTGGTAATTTGTATAGCGCTTTTCGATGTGCACAATGGATTAAAGAAAATATTCCTGCTGTTAAAATTGCAATGGGTGGAGGTTTTCCAAATACCGAATTAAGAGATTTGAAAGACAAACGCGTGTTTGAGTTTTTTGATTTCATTACATTAGATGATGGAGAGCTACCAGTAGAATTGTTATATACTTTAGTCAGTTCGAGCGGAGTCGAGAACCAATTGAAACGCACCTTTCTTCTGGAAAATAAGGAAGTTGTCTATAAGAATAATTCCTTACAAAAAGATTATAAGCAGAGTGAAATAGGTACACCAGATTATACTGATTTAGTTTTGGATAAATATATTTCAGTGATTGAAATAGCCAACCCTATGCATAGCTTGTGGAGTGATGGTAGATGGAATAAACTAACCATGGCTCATGGATGTTATTGGGGAAAATGTACGTTTTGTGATATTTCATTAGACTATATTAAGGTGTACGAACCTATTGCCGCAAAGCTTTTAGTGGATCGAATGGAAGAATTAATTGCACAAACGGGAGAAACTGGTTTTCATTTTGTAGATGAAGCGGCTCCACCAGCCTTAATGCGAGAAGTAGCACTCGAAATTTTGAGAAGAGATTTAGTTGTTACTTGGTGGACTAATATCCGCTTTGAAAAAAGTTTTACTTCCGATTTGTGTTATTTATTAAAAACTTCTGGTTGTATTGCTGTTTCGGGTGGTTTAGAAGTCGCTTCCGATCGCTTGTTAGAATTAATAAAGAAAGGAGTAACTGTTGAACAGGTAGCCCAAGTTACCCAAAATTTCACCGTGAATGGAATTATGGTACATGCTTATTTAATGTATGGTTACCCAACGCAAACCGTTCAAGAAACGGTGGATAGTTTGGAAATGGTAAGACAATTATTCGAATTAGGTATTATTCAATCAGGTTTTTGGCACCAATTTGCCATGACAGCTCATAGTCCTGTTGGGCTTGATCCAGATGCCTTTGGTGTTATTCCGCAACAAAATGGTACGAGCTTTAGCGAATTGGCGAAGCAAATTACTTTTGCAAACAACGACATCGCATTTAAAGATAAAACAGGTATTAATCATGACAAATTTAGTTTTGGATTAAAGAAGTCATTGTTCAATTATATGCACGGTGTTTGTTTTGATTATGAGTTACAAGATTGGTTTGATTTTAAAATTCCTAAGACAAAAATTCAACCCGATTTTATTGCAACTTGTTTAGAAAAAGAAGCGGTTTTTACAATAAAAGCAAATATAAAAGTGATTTGGTTAGGTGGAAAACCAACGCAAGAAAGAATAATAAAGACTAAAAAAGGTAAATCTTGGGAAATGCTCCAACTTACTTTTTACGATAAAATCAATACTTTTTCAATAGCTTTAGACCAAGAAAAAGGGGAATGGCTGTGTGGCTTTCTAGAAATTTTAGCACTTCAAAATAAACTAATAACAACATTAGGCCAAATGAAATTGGATTTTGAAACTTACTTTGATGATTTTGAATTATTTTGGTTTTCCAAGCCTATGGAAATCTTAAAAAGTAATGGTTTGCTAACTTTGTAAATAAAATTTTATAAAAATTATTACAAAATCCTTAATTATCTTTGTAATAATTATTTTTTTAACTAAGTTTATTGTATCAAACTTAAATTATGTCATTTGCAACTGCTAGAAAAAACCTAAGAGTTACCACTTATTCTAAAGTAGTTTTCTTATTACTAGTAGTTTCTATTGGATTTATACTTTTATTTACAGCTTTATTTTATTTTAATCAGAAACAAGAAAAAGAGTTTTATACAACATCTTCCTTAGGTCTCGAGAGAGAAATTAATGGTTTGATGGAACTTAATTCGGAATCTTATATCTCTTTAATTAACGAGATAACCTATTGGGATGATTTAGTTAATTTTGTTGAAAATAAAAATATAGATTGGTTTGATAATTCTGTAGTTTACTTAATAGATTCATATAAAGTCGATTATATTGATGTTTATACGATGCATGAAGAATTTATTTGTAAGGCTTCAACTACTAAGATAAATTCTAAAAATTTTATTCCTAAAGAAGTTTTTCCTAAATTAAAAAATGATAAACTAATTAAATTTTATACAAAAACACCCGAAGGTATTGTTGTTGTATATGGAGCAACTATTCATTCTTCTTTAGATCCTTTTAAAAATAAAACAGCTCCTAAAGGCTATTTTTTTCTAGCCAAACTATTGGATAAAAAATATTTTTCAAATATTGAGAATGTTAGTAGTGCGTCTGTAGAATTTTATAATCCAAATAAAATTTTAGATAAAAAAAACATCCATTATATAAAAAAAATAAAGAATATAAAAGGACAAGATATTGGGGCATTATTATTCCAAAGAGTAGCCAAAGTCGATTTTTCGGGAACAAGAAGAATTTTATATATCATGTCTATTGCATTTTGTTTATCAATTTTAATTTTCTTGTACTATGCAAAAAAGTGGGCACAAAAGCCTATTCGGTTAATTAAAGAAGTATTAGAAAAAGGAAATATGTCTGCGATAGACTCATTGAAAAGGATAAGAGGAGAATTTAGATATATTGGAAAGTTATTTGAGCAAAATTACAACCAAAAAATTCAATTAGAAAGAACTAAAAAGAAAGCAGAAGAAAGTGATAAACTCAAATCGGCCTTCTTAATGAATCTCTCACACGAAATTAGAACTCCTATGAATGCTATTATGGGTTTTTCCGATTTATTGCTGAAAAAAGATTTGAAAGAATCGGAAAAAGAAGAATACTTAAAAATCATCCAAAAAAGTGGGAAAAGTTTAATCGATATTATTGATGATTTAGTAGAAATGTCTAAAATTGATTCTGATTTAATAGAACCTAAAAACAGCAGTATCAATTTGAAAAATATGGTTCAAGCTACGTTTGAATCGATAAAAGTTACTCAGCCAAACTATAAAAATATTGATTTTAAACTCATTAGTCCTAAAATAGAGGCACAACAAAACATAATTACTGATGCTGTAAAATTGAATCAGGTTTTGACTAATTTATTAACTAATGCAATTAAGTTTACAGAAGAAGGATTTATCGTTTTAGATTACAACTTTGATTTAAAAAATAGACTCATTCATTTTTCAGTGAGAGATTCAGGAAGAGGCATTCCAGATGAATTACAGGAGAAAATTTTCTCTCGTTTCAATAAGATTGATTTTTTAACCGATGAAGATAATAAAGGATTAGGACTGGGGTTAGCAATATCAAAAGCTTATATTGAGATGCTTGGAGGAACTATATCCTTAAAATCTGAAGTTGGTTTAGGTTCCACTTTTTCTTTTACTATTCCTTTAGTATTCGATATAAATACTACTGAGGAAAAAGAAGTAGTTTTAGATAAAATAGAATTAGGTGAAGAAGAAATTATATTAGTTGCTGAAGATGATAATATTAATTATCTATTAATTCAAAAGTTGCTTAAAATTTTTAATTTTAAAGTTCTTAGAGCTAATAATGGAAAAGAGGCAATTGAAATTTGCAAAGAGAATAATGAAATAGATTTAATTCTAATGGACATTAAGATGCCAATTATTGATGGCTACGAAGCGTATAAAAAGATTAGAGAATTCAATAAAAATATTCCAATTATAGCTCAAACTTCCTATTCTTTTCAAGAAGAAATTGAAAAAATTAATGTTACAGGATTTAATGATTTTATATCTAAACCTATTGATAAAGAGAAACTTTATATATTAATTAGAAAATACCTCAAAAAAGAATAACAAAAACATAAAGGTATTTTTTTTCTTTTTTTATAATAGGATTCCTAAATTTGTAAAAATACCTTTCAATGAAATACAATAGATGCGGAAAAAGTGGTTTGTTATTGCCACAAATTTCTCTTGGATTATGGCATAATTTTGGTTCTGTAGACAGTTTTGAAAATGCTCAAAGTATAGCTTTGAAAGCTTTTGATCAAGGAATAACTCATTTTGATTTAGCAAACAATTATGGGCCTGTTCCAGGTTCGGCTGAAGAAAACTTTGGAAAAATTATACAAAATAATTTCAAAGGCTTTCTAAGAGATGAGTTAGTAATTACTACCAAAGCTGGATTTAAAATGTGGGAAGGTCCATACGGAGAATGGGGATCAAGAAAATATTTGATTTCAAGTTTAAATCAAAGCTTAAAACGAATGAACTTGGAATATGTAGATATATTTTATTCCCATCGCCCTGATCCCAATACGCCTATTGAAGAAACAATGTCGGCTTTAGATTATGCAGTACGTTCGGGTAAAGCAATGTATGCTGGAATAAGTAATTATAGCGCAGAAGAAACAGAGAAAGCAATTGCAATATTAAAAGAACTAGGCACGCCCTGTATAGTACACCAAGCTAAATATTCTATGTTTGAACGTTGGGTAGAAGAAAGATTATTAGATGTCTTACAAACAAATGGATTAGGATGTGTTGCTTTTTCTCCTTTAGCACAAGGTTTATTAACCACTAAATATTTAAAAGGTATTCCTGAAAACTCAAGAGCAGCTAACCCAAATGGATATTTACAATCTTCTGAAATAACTGAAGATAAACTTCAGAAAATTAGCGCACTAAATAATTTAGCTTTAGAAAGAAGCCAAACGTTAGCTCAAATGGCAATAGCTTGGTTACTTAAGAAAGAAATAATAACCACAGTTCTCGTAGGAGCAAGTTCTGTTAATCAATTATTAGACAGTATAGGTAGTCTGAAAAAATTAGAATTTTCTTCAAATGAATTGCAACAAATTGAAGATATCTTAAAATAATTTACTATTTTACCCGTTTAAAAAATAAACTCTATAGAAGAAATCCTTTATAATGAATAAACTGAAAATAATATCTTTTTTTATAATAGTATTTAATAATTTTAGTTTTGGTCAAAACCAAGATAAACATAAAGTTGTTTCTGGTGAAACTATTTATGCTATTGCTAGAAAATATAATACTTCGGTTGAAAATATTTATCAACTTAATCCTAGTTTAAAAGGGAAGTCATTACAGATTAATTCTATTGTAAATATTCCAAAGAATACGATACAAATTGTAGAAAATCAAAATAAACCAAAGTCGCATAAAGTAACTAAAGGTGAATCTCTATATAGTATTTCCAAAAAATATGATTTAGCTATTGAAGATTTACAAGCATTGAATCCTTCGGTTAATCCAAAGAAAATTAAACCAGGAATGCTACTCACTATCCAACCAGAAAGTAATGTGTCTCTTTCTAATCAACAAGATCAAACTGTAGCTATCGTATCAGAAGCAAAGGAAGAAAAAAATGAAAAAGAGAAAAATACTATAGTGTTAGAAGTTAAAAATAATGATTCATTTACAATTTTTCATTCGATTAAACCTAAAGAAACAAAATATGGTATTGCAAAACTGTATGGAATTACAATTCATGAATTAGAAGTATTAAATCCTAATTTACCGTCTGATTTTCCTGTAGGTTACGAACTTGTTATAAAGAAAGATAATGAAAATATTGCTGCTACAAATTCTAATTCGGGTAATCAACTTTCCTATGAAGAAGAAGAAACTGTAGAAAAAATGTCTAGTGACTTTAATTCTAAAGCCGATTTTTTAATCGAAAAAGCGTCTCAATATATAGGAATTAAATATAAATTTGGAGGCACCACTCCAAATGGTTTTGATTGTTCGGGTTTAATGTGTACAACTTTTAAAGAAATCGATTTGAATCTGCCAAGATCTTCTGTGGACCAAGCTAAATACGGGGAAAAAATTGCACTAGATGAATCTCAAAAAGGAGATTTGATTTTCTTTGCAACGGGTAGTAAAAAACGTATTTCTCATGTAGGTTTAATTACAGAAGTTAATGAAGACGAAATTAAATTTATTCATTCTTCAACTTCTTCAG
The DNA here is from genome assembly GCF_902506265.1 of Flavobacterium sp. 9AF. Taxonomy (GTDB): domain Bacteria; phylum Bacteroidota; class Bacteroidia; order Flavobacteriales; family Flavobacteriaceae; genus Flavobacterium. The sequence goes on from NZ_LR733556.1 coordinate 2,653,718, forward strand.
GTGTAATGATTTCATCAAGTAAAGAACCTTATTATGCTTCTAGAATTGTTCAAGTGAATAGGGTGCTGAGCGAATGATTGTTAGTAGGCAAATTTTTCTTTATTAAATTAGTTTGTCCTAATGATTTTATCTCATCAATATTTTCGTTTACAAGACAAAACAGTAATTGAAAGGCTACAAATTAAAGGCTCTTTAAAGCAAAGTCCTGTTTTTCAAAATGAAGCTTGTTTTCTTTATTTTAAAGAGGGTAGTAGTACCATTATTACAGCCACAGAGCAAATGCATATTGCTACAAAAGAAAGTGTTGTATTGAAATGTGGAACTTATTTTGCTGAGATTATAAATAAGGCAAGCTTAGCAATTTCTGAAGTTTATGTTATTCATCTCTTTCCCGAAATACTTAAAGAAATTTATAAAAACGAAATTCCCGATTTTATAAAAGTGGCAGAAAAACCTTATTTTGCTAAAAAAATTCCTCAAAAAAATCTTATCAATCAGTTTATTCAAAGTATCGAAATCTATTTTGAAAACCAACAGGTTGTTAGTGCCGAATTACTTCATTTAAAACTCAAAGAGTTAATTCTACTTTTACTTGAAACAGATAAAAAAGAAACAATTATTGGGCTTTTTGCACATTTGTTTTCTCCTAGAAAAGTAGCTCTTACAGCCCTTGTTCAAGCGCATTTGTTTACCAATTGTAATCTGCAAGAAATGGCAGTACTGGCAGGAATGAGTATGTCGACTTTTAAGAGAGAATTTAAATTGCATTTTCAAATGCCTCCTGTTCAATATATTCGAGAAAAAAGAATGAAAAAAGCAGCAGATTTACTCGTTGCTTCTCATTTTACTATTGCAGAGATTAGTTACCAACTAGGGTATGAAGATAGCTCTTATTTTACTAGAGTATTTCATCAATATTACCAAATGTCTCCTTCCTCATATAGAAACGGACATCAAATAGCCAACTGAACTTAAAATCATAGTTTTTGAACTTTTTATCCTAAAATTTCAAAAGGATGAAACATACATTTGTTCTGTTAATTTAAGCAGAATCATATGAATCCGTTATTCGTTTTAGTTATTCAGTGTACTTTTAGCATTGTAGTTTTTTTTCTTTTAGGGAAATGGTATCTCGAACCCAAAATGGGAATCTATTCGAAATATAAAATACTTCAAATTTTATTTCTTATTAATGTATTTCGCTATTTGCCACTTTCATTATATATGCCTGGTCAAGTGGCAGAAAATTTCCCTGAAAAAGTTAAAGAAATTGTTGCTCACGGTGATTTTTTAGCTGCTATTGTTGCTTTAATCACGCTATTGTTAATTAAAAATAAAAGTCGCTTTACCACTTTGTTCATAAACGTGTTTTGCATCATTAGTTGTGTTGATATGGTTTTGGCATTAGTATTTGCGATGTATGCAAAAGTATATCTTCTACCACTCGGTGTTAATTATTTTACTATTGCGTTATACGTACCATTATTAATCATCGCACAATATTATATATTTAAAATACTCACTTTAAAAAATAAATAAAATCATGTTACAAAAAGGAGATAAGGCACCTATATTTAGTGCCAATGCAATAGCAAACGCTCAACGAATCGAGTTTAAAAACAACCAATGGACCTATATTTCCTTTCATAGATTTGCCGCTTGTCCATTTTGTGTGTTACGTACTAGAGAATTGATGCATAATTATAAGTATTTTCAAGAAAAAAATATAGAAATCATTAGTATTTGGCCCTCTTCAATTCAAAATATGTTGCAATATGTAGGACAGGAAACGGCTCCTTTTCCCTTAATTGCGGATCCTCAAAAGATAATCTTTCAAAAATATCAAGTTACCCATTCTTCCTATTTAGCTGCTCTAAAATTGCTATTACATCCCATTTTAATTTACAAAGCTTTAAGAGGAAAATATAAAAATATAACGGTGGATGCTGATCCTAATTTGTTACCTGCTGAATTTTTAGTCAATCCAAGTGGAAATATTGCAATAGCTTATTATGGAAAACATTATGGAGATCATTTGCCTTTGGAACAAATTCTCAAAAGTGTTGTGTAACTTATTTGAAAGGAGTAATTTTATCTTACCAATGTTTTTTAGTTTAATTATTTAAAATAAGAATTAAATAGCTAAATTATAATTTATTGTAGTAAAATAAAATCACGCAATTATGAATACTACACCAGAACACGATCAGAAAATTGCCAAATTAACATTAGCATCAGTATGGCCACATTATATTACAAAAATTGAAAAAAAAGGAAGAACGCTTTCCGAATTATATGAAGTTACGAATTGGTTAACTGGCTTTTCAAAAGAAGAAATAGATAATTATATTGCAACAAAAGTAACTTTTGAGGTTTTTTTTAAAGAAGCAAAAATCAATACAAAGGCAAATTTAATTACAGGTGTTATTTGTGGTTATCGTATTGAAGAAATTTCCACACCTTTAACCCAACAAATTCGCTATTTAGATAAATTAGTGGATGAATTGGCTAAAGGCAAGAAGATGGAAAAAATACTAAGAAAATAATAATCCCTTTTTTGTAATATAACAAAGAATAAGATATAAATTATATGGATCAAGACATAGAAAAGCTGTTAAATGCTGAAAGCGAACAAATCATAAAATTACAGCAAATAGTAAAGAAAACGATTGAAGATGAAAATCTGATTATTCAAAACCTGTTGCATCCTCCAAAAGAGATTGTCACCAAAGGTCAAAATATATCTGATAAAGTAGCTCGTTTTGGAGGTAGTTGGCTTTTTATAATTTCGTTCTTATCACTTTTAACTGTTTGGATTCTTTTTAATGTATTAGTACCAAAAGGCGATCAATTTGATCCCTATCCATTTATTTTAATGAATTTAGTTTTGTCTTGTGTAGCTGCGTTACAAGCTCCCATAATTATGATGAGTCAAAATAGGCAAGAAGAAAAAGATCGCAAAAGAAGTGAAAATGATTATCTTATTAATTTAAAAGCAGAATTAGAAATTCGTTCTTTAAATCAAAAATTAGATTTATTAGTTCAGGAACAAATTAAAGTGTTATTTGATAGTCAAGCCAAACAGATGGAAATCTTAAAAAAGATTGAAAGCCATTTGGAAAAACACAAATAAATCAACAATAAAAAAGCAAAAACCCTATTGTTTTCATAAACAAAAGGGTTTTTTAATCAAATTTTAGTTAGTTATTGATAAATTAATTGTTATTCAAATAAGTGTAAATCTCATCTTTTTTGTGTACACGTTCCATTCGTAAACTATTTAAAACGTCATCTGAAGCTGGTTCAGCTTCTGATTCTATACGATAAATTTGATGATCTACCGAATCATATTCTTCAAAAAGCTTTTTAAAATGAGCATCAGAAGATTTTAAATCGTGTATTTTAGTTTCAAACTCTGGAAAATCAACCACTAATTGATGTTTTGTAATCATATTTTTCTTTTTTATTATCTATTTTCAAAATTAGATAGTATCAAGCATCTTTCATATGATATTTGTCATAAGAAAAAGAAATAAATAAAGTTAAATTAGTAGATTGTAAAATTAAATATTGCCGCATAAAGAATTTTTAATTCCCTTTTAGACGAATAAAAAGTTTTTTAAATATTTCACTAAAATTGTCTGGTCTTTTTTGCTCTAAAACATAAGTGCCATCATCATTAAAAGTTAAGGGAAATAGAAATATTGCCTTGTCATTTTCAATAGCTAAAGGTCCAAATTTCGTACCATATATGCTCATTTTTCCATCTTCCTCACGCGCTAATGCGAATCCTTCTGTAAAATTAAAAAACGGCTCTAATTCTTTTAGATTTTGTTTACTCTCTAAGAAAGCTATATTGTTTTTTTCATAATGAAAGTCAAGTGTTTTTTTGGAATCAAGTAAGCTATAATCGGCAAAATAAAGTCCTTCATTAGTTTTTACAATGCCTTGCCAAAGTATTGTGTTAAAAGGTGTTGGAACGATTTTTAATTGGTTATAACTAATTTGTTGTCTTTCTAATTCATTTTTAAAATGATTTCGCACATATAAGTTAGCTACTAATCCAAAAATTAAATAGGCTGTTGATAAAGTTAAAGCCCATTTTATAACTAAATCTCTTTTAGGGTTTTGATTCTTCATGAAGAGCAAAACAATACATCCAATTAAAAGCCAAATAGTATATAATGGATCAATTACAAATACATTGTCTAAACTGTAAAAAGAGCTACTTAAAGGGTATAAAATGCGAGTTCCATAAGTAGTGCAAATATCTAATAAAGGATGTGTAAATAAGGCTAAAAAGCTAGCCCAAAACCAAGATAAATAGGATGTTTTGTATTTGTAAGAAAACCATTTAGCAAAAAGTAAGCTAAGTAAAAAAGAGAAAAAGATAGAATGTGAAAATGCTCTGTGAATAGCTAATTGTTGAATAGGATCAAAAAAAGAGTTAAGCACTACATCTAAATCTGGAATTGTGCCTAAAATAGCTCCATAAAGCAAAGCTTTTTTACCAATTTCTTTATCTTTTACTAAAGCGAAAGTAGCAGCGCCTAAAACAATTTGTGATAGTGAATCCATAATTTTTTATTTTATCCAAAAATAAAATTCTCTTTCAATTTCCAATTTGAAGTTTTTTACAGATGATTTTATCATAAAAAAAGGAATTGTAAACATTAGGGTAGCATGAATAATTATAAATGGAAATGCAATTAAAGAAAATAAACTATCTATAAAGCTAATAGAAAGTATGGCAAGAATAAAAATAGAATAGAAGAAAATTAAAAAGCCATAAAAAAATTTCATTATTGGCGAAATGCCATTAATTTCCATAGTAACAGTAATACCATTTATATTTTCTATTATCTTTCCAGTAGCAATAGGATGAGTTTGTTTTGCAGCAAATAATTTTTTCTTTTTTTGAATTGTAAAGATGTTTTCTAATATATTTCCTTTATAAATATAAGGGCTATTAGATAAAGCTTCAAAAGGAGTAAATGACAAATCAGAAGGTTCTACATTTTCCTTAAATTTTTCAATAAATTTTGCTTTATTGCTTGGTAAGGATAAACTTAAACTATCAATTAATTTGTTTTTTCTTAAAAAAGATTGCATAAATTGCTTTAGTGTTTTTAATTTACAGGTTCAGCATACAAGTCAAACTCTGTTGCATCAGTAATTTTTAATTGTACAAAATCACCCGTCTTTAAATAGTGTTTGGAAGCATCAACTAATACTTCATTATCTACATCTGGGCTATCAAATTCTGTTCTACCAATAAAATATTCTCCTTCTTTTCTATCAATCACACATTTAAAAATTTTACCTATTTTCTCTTGATTTAATTCCCAAGAAATCTGTGCTTGAATATCCATAATTTCCATAGCACGTTGTTGTTTTACTTCATCTGGAATATCATCAACAAGACTATATGCATGCGTATTTTCTTCATGAGAATAAGCAAAACAACCTAAACGTTCAAAACGCATTTCAGTTACCCAATCTTTTAAAATTTGGAAATCTTCTTCTGTTTCTCCAGGATAACCAACGATTAATGTGGTACGTATAGCCATTTCGGGAACCGTTTTTCTAAAATCTTTTAATAAGTTGGTCGTTTTTTCATAGGTTGTACCTCTTCGCATCGATTTTAAGACATTATCAGAAATATGCTGCAACGGAATGTCGATGTAATTACAAATCTTTGGTTCCCGTTTCATCAAATCTAAAACTTCCATTGGAAAACCAGTTGGGAATGCATAATGTAAACGAATCCATTCAATTCCTTCTACCTTTATTAAAGCTTCAAGTAACTCCGCTAAGTTTCTTTTTTTATATAAATCCAGCCCATAATAAGTTAAATCTTGAGCAATAAGAATTAATTCTTTAACACCGTTTTTGGCTAATTTTTCAGCTTCAATTACTAGTTTTTCAATAGGAGTGGATATGTGTTTACCTCTCATTAATGGAATGGCACAAAAACTACAAGGGCGATCACAACCTTCCGATATTTTTAAATAGGCATAATTCTTTGGTGTAGTCGTTAAACGTTCTCCAATTAATTCGTGTTTATAATCAGCACCTAAAGCTTTTAATAACAAAGGGAGTTCAGTAGTTCCAAAAAACTGATCCACATTTGGGATTTCTTTTTCTAAATCGGGTCTGTATCTTTCAGATAAACAGCCTGTAACAAATACTTTATCAACTAAGCCTTGTTCTTTTTTTTCAGCATATTCTAAAATCGTATTTACCGATTCCTCTTTAGCATTGTCAATAAAACCACAAGTATTAATTACAATAATATTTCCTTCATCATTTGCTGCTTCATGAGTCACTTCTTTGCCATTAGCTTTTAATTGTCCCATTAGAACTTCACTATCATACACATTTTTAGAGCATCCTAGTGTAATGACATTGATTTTATTTTTCTTTAACGATTTGGTTCTCATATACTTAAAATTCACCCGAAGATTAGGGCGCAAAATTACATAAAATTATTCATTAGAAGCATTAGCATTCGGGAGTTTTTTTAAAGTTTCTACCTGCTTTCCGTTTTATCTCTCGATAAATCGAGAGGATGTCACTACAATCAGGGCTAGCTGTAAGCATAAGGTAAAAAAAAATCCTTCTGTTAAGAAGGATCTGAATAAATACTTACTTTGTAGAGTTATTAAAAATTAATAGAGTAAGTAAGCGTTACATTATTTTGTCTTGTTCTAATCCTTGCAGTATCATTCATGCCAGAAGAAACAAAATTTTGATTGTAATTTCTATCAGTATGAGAATAAGCTAAATCTAATTTGCTTTCTCCAAAGTTAAATCCTACACCTCCTGAATAACCAGTTAAATCGCCAAGAGCATAATCTACTTTATAAGGACTTTCGTCAAAACGATAACCTGCTCGTAAACTAAATTGCTTAATTCTATATTCGCCACCTATACGTACTTCTAATGATGTTTTTAAATTATCAGCCATAAAAGAATTTAGATTCACATAAGCAGGATCATTAGTAGGAGAGAATCTAGTAATACTATAATCTTTTAAAGAAGCATCTATACTAATAAGCCCTTTTTTCTTAAATATATAAGAAGCGCTACCTGTAAGCTTTTGAGAGGTTTGTAATCTATAAGTAGGATATACATTCAATACGTTAGGATCAAAACTATCAACATAGGTATTTGCACCATCAATAGAAACGGCTCTTATTCTCTGCGATAATTCATCATTTAAACGATACCAAGTAGGAGATTCGTAAGCAACACCTAAACGTAATTCTTCAATAGGCTGAAAAATAGCACCCAAATTCATTGAAAACCCAGCACCATAAGTGTATAATTCGTTATCAAACTTAATCTCTGTAACACCAATATTTGGGTCATTATGATTTCTTTCTAAAACGGTTGATTTTCTTACATAGTCTGTAAAATGAGCATTTAGATTTAGCCCCAAATAAAGTTTGTCTTTATAAGAAGTAGCAAAGTTAAAGGCTAATTTACCGTTATAACCATTGCTAACAATATAATTTTCTTGATAAAAATTTCCAGGAGGAATATTACTAGTATAAGTGTCTGGAGAATCTGGGTCAAATAGATAGGTGTTGTAGCCTAAATAAGCTTGTTGTTCAGGGAAACTTAATTCTGCATAAGTATAATTATCTAAGACCGAAACAGGTATTCCTTGTGCAAAATTTAAAAAATAATTACCTATTGTGTTATTAGGATTTGTACCAGCAGAAAATAACCTATCATCTAAATTATTTGTATTTTCATAATTGATAGCCAAAGAAAACTTTTTCCAATCTGTTTTTCCACTTTGGTCGGCAAATACAAAAACAGCACCTATTTGGTTTAAATCCAAAATACTATAACTATCGGATGTTCTTCCACCAAAATAATTAGATTTATTATAAGTGTTGAAACTACTTGCTGTTATAGAAGCCATATTGTGGTTAAAAATGGCAGAACCTGCAGGGTTAATATTTATGGCAGATAAATCTCCTCCTAAGGATCCAAATGCTCCACTCATGGCTCTAAATCGTGCTGTTCCTGTAAGATTATCCATAGAATAACGTAAAGCGTCTTGTACTGTAGTTTCTTGACTCATTCCTGTATAACCAAAAGTGAGAAGAAGTAGCATATATATTTTTTTCATGAATTTTATTTTTAGCAATTTATTTTAACCTAAATTTAGTTTCTGCTTAAAAAAATGGCATACTTATCTAATCTAAAAATAGGCCTAAAAGTTATAACAATGTATAGGGAAATTTTATCCTCTTCCACCTCTTCCGCCTCCAGATCGGCCACCACCACCTCCTGATGATCTGCCACCACCAGACGATGAGCCACCACCATAAGAACCGCCTGAACTTCTAGAAGGAGTGTAACTTCCTCCAGAGCTTCTAGTAGATGAACTACTACTTCTTGTTGGAGAATTTGAATAGGAGTTTGAATTAGAATATGAATTATTTCTAGGCGTAGAATATGTATTTCTTGTGCTAGAAGAATTTCTTGTGTTAGAATAGGTATTTCTTGTTCCTGAATTTCTAGTTCCGTTGAAGTTGCTTGAAGTGTTAGATGATCTTCTTGCGTTATTGTAATTGGTTGAATAACGATTTCCATTAGTTGAATTGTAATAACTAGAACCGCCTCTTCTTCCAGAATTGTAAACTATATTTCTACCACCTCTATTATAATATCCATTGTAACCATAATATCCAGAATAGTAAGGGCTATAATAACCACTCCATCCTGGGCCATACCAAGAATTCCATCCCCATCCCCAACTAGGTCCGTACCAAGAATTCCATCCCCATGAAGCACCATAATAAGGATAACCCCATCCCCAACTTGAACCATACCAATTGTTCCAACCTATTCCCCAATATGGAGAATACCAATTATTCCAACCCCAATTGTCATAATAATTGATAGTGACATTGCTAGAATTGTTTCCCCATCCAGCATATTGGGAATTGGTATCATAATTTCTATATACTGTTACTACAGTATCATTTTCTTCTGAAGAGTAGTTGTCAACATCAGTAAAGTAAGTGTAATCGTTTTGCATGTTTCTAAATTGTTCTGAATATTTATTAGATTTCTCCATATTTTGTTCAGAATATTTATTTTCAACATTACTTTCGTTTCTTTGATTAGAACCATACACTCCATCATTATCATAATAAGAAGAATTTTGGTAAGAACCACATGAAACGAAAAGTACACTTAGAATTCCTGTTAAAGAAAACAAGTGAAATTTTCTTAAAAATGGTAAATTAACTTTCATAACGTTTTTTTTTATTGTTGGACATCACAAAAATAGTTAGTTTTGCGTAACTTTTTAGTTAAAATAAATATAAACAAAATTTATGCCAAAACCTAGATAATGAGCAAAAACTTAACAACAAGAGCAGAAGATTATTCAAAATGGTATAACGAATTAGTAGTTAAAGCTGATTTGGCCGAGAATTCAGGAGTTAGAGGATGTATGGTTATCAAACCTTACGGATATGCAATTTGGGAAAAAATGCAAGGTGAATTAGATAGAATGTTTAAAGAAACGGGTCACACAAATGCTTATTTTCCACTTTTTGTTCCTAAAAGTATGTTTGAAGCAGAAGAAACAAACGCAGAAGGTTTTGCTAAAGAATGTGCTATAGTAACTCATTATAGATTAACTAATGATCCTGATCATAAGGGAAAATTGATAGTTGATCCAGAAGCTAAGTTAGAAGAAGAATTAATTGTAAGACCTACTAGTGAAGCAATCATTTGGAGTACTTATAAAGGTTGGGTGCAATCTTATAGAGATTTACCGCTTTTAATAAATCAATGGGCAAATGTGGTGCGTTGGGAAATGAGAACCCGTTTGTTTTTAAGAACAGCAGAGTTTTTATGGCAAGAAGGACATACCGCACATGCTAGTAAAGCAGAAGCGATAGAAGAATCTGAAAAAATGATGAATGTTTATGCTGATTTTGTTCAAAATTTTATGGCAATTCCTGTTGTAAAAGGACTTAAAACAGAATCAGAACGATTTGCAGGGGCAGATGAAACGTATTGTATTGAAGCTTTAATGCAAGATGGAAAAGCCTTGCAGGCAGGAACTTCTCATTTTTTAGGTCAGAATTTTGCTAAGGCTTTTGATGTGAAATTTACAAGTAAGGAAGGAAAACTAGAACATGTTTGGGGAACTTCTTGGGGTGTTTCAACTCGTTTAATGGGGGCCTTGGTTATGACGCATTCAGATGATAATGGTTTAGTATTGCCACCAAATTTAGCGCCTATACAAGTGGTTATTGTACCTATTTATAAGAACGAAGAACAATTTGATGCGATATCGGAAGAAGTAAATAAGTTAGTTGTTTCGTTGCGAAAATTAAATATTTCTGTTAAATTTGATAATAGAGATACTCATAAACCAGGATTTAAATTTGCAGAATGGGAATTAAAAGGTGTTCCTGTGCGTTTGGCAATAGGTCCTAAAGACCTAGAGAATGGAACCTATGAAGTAGCGAGGAGAGATACATTAACAAAAGAATTAGTGACTAAAGAAGGTATTGAGTCTTATATTCAAGACTTGTTAGATACTATACAGAAGGATTTATTTACTAGAGCGGTAGATTACAGAGCGCTTCATATAACAGAAGTAAATACATTTGACGAATTTAAAGATGTTTTAGAAAACAAAGGAGGTTTTATTTCTGCGCATTGGGATGGAACAGCTGAAACTGAAGAAAAGATAAAAGATCTTACAAAAGCAACTATTCGTTGTATTCCTTTAAATAGAGTAGAAGAAGCTGGAAGCTGCGTTTTTACTGGGCTTCCGTCAAAAGGAAGAGTGCTTTTTGCTAAGGCATATTAAAAAAAAATAAAAATTTTTCTAAAGATGCTTGCAGGAATAAAAAAAAGTTGTAGTTTTGCATCCGCATTAGAGAAATAATGGTCCGTTCGTCTAGGGGTTAGGACGCCAGGTTTTCATCCTGGTAACACGGGTTCGATTCCCGTACGGACTACAAATTTTACTCAATGGCCCGTTCGTCTATCGGTTAGGACGCCAGGTTTTCATCCTGGTAAGAGGGGTTCGATTCCCCTACGGGCTACAAATTAGTTGTGAAATAGTTTTATAAAATAAAACTTTAGTGTCTCAAAGATTTATTTTATTAGTTAAAACCAAAGTGATTATTTAAAAGTAATTGTGGGAGGTTTTTCTTTTTTAACTAGTAGTTTATAATAATTATTACAATTAAAAAAAGTACAAAATGGCAAATCATAAATCTGCTTTAAAAAGAATTAGAAGTAACGAGAAAAAAAGAGTATTAAATAGATACCAACATAAAACAACTCGTAATGCTATAAAATCAATTCGTTTAGCTACTGACAAAGCAGAAGCTTCATCAAAGTTGTCTTCAGTAATCTCTATGATTGATAAGTTAGCTAAGAAAAATATTATTCATACGAACAAGGCTTCAAACTTAAAATCAAAATTAACTAAGCACGTAGCATCTTTATAATTTATAAAGTAAAAATATTTAAAAGCTCTCTAATTTGAGAGCTTTTTTTGTATGTTATATTTGTGTTATTTGTAATTTACTTATTTCATATATAGTGTTTTATCCAAAAAAATACCTTAATTTTGCACCTTCAAAAAAATAGTTAAATGACGTCTATTAGAAACATCGCAATTATTGCACACGTTGACCATGGTAAAACTACATTGGTTGATAAAATTATGTATCACTGTCAATTGTTTCGTGAAAACGAAAATACAGGTGATTTAATCCTTGATAACAACGATTTAGAGCGAGAAAGAGGAATTACAATTACGTCTAAAAATGTATCTGTAGTTTACAAAGGAACTAAAATTAATATTATTGATACACCAGGTCACGCTGATTTTGGTGGAGAAGTGGAACGTGTACTTAATATGGCTGACGGTGTTTGCTTATTAGTGGATGCATTTGAAGGACCTATGCCTCAAACGCGATTTGTATTACAAAAAGCAATCAGTTTAGGTTTAAAACCATGTGTAGTAATCAATAAAGTTGATAAAGAAAACTGTACTCCTGAAGAAGTGCATGAAAAAGTTTTTGACTTAATGTTTGAATTAGGAGCAGAAGAGTGGCAATTAGATTTCCCAACGGTATATGGCTCAGCTAAAAACAACTGGATGTCGGATGATTGGAAAAATCAAACTCAAAATATTGAACCATTATTAGATATGGTTTTAGAGAATGTTCCAGCACCTAAAGTTTCTGAAGGTACACCTCAAATGTTAATTACTTCGTTAGATTTCTCAAGTTTTACAGGCCGTATAGCTATTGGACGTCTGCAAAGAGGTGTTTTGAAAGAAGGTATGAACATTTCATTGGTAAAAAGAGATGGTAAAATTATAAAATCTAAAATTAAAGAATTACATACTTTTGAAGGTTTAGGACGTAAAAAAGTAGCTGAAGTTGTCGCAGGAGATATCTGTGCTTTAGTTGGTTTAGAAGGATTTGAAATTGGGGATACTGTTGCTGATTTTGAAAATCCAGAAGCTTTAGAAACTATTGCAATCGATGAGCCTACGATGAGTATGTTGTTCACTATTAATGATTCGCCATTCTTTGGTAAAGAAGGTAAATTTGTAACGTCTCGTCATATTAAAGATCGTTTGACTAAAGAGTTAGAGAAAAATTTAGCATTACGTGTACAAGAAACAGATAGTGCTGATAAATTCTTGGTTTTTGGTCGTGGAGTACTTCACTTATCGGTTTTAATTGAAACCATGAGAAGAGAAGGATATGAATTACAAATTGGACAACCTCAAGTAATTATTAAAGAAATTGATGGTGTAAAATGTGAGCCAATTGAGGAATTAACAATCGATTTACCAGAAAATTTATCGGGTAGAGCTGTAGAATTTGTGACCATTCGTAAGGGAGAAATGTTAAGTATGGAACCTAAAGGAGAGCGAATGATTATTAAATTTAATATTCCTTCTCGAGGAATTATTGGTTTACGTAACCAATTGTTAACAGCAACTGCAGGTGAAGCTATTATGGCTCATAGATTTATTGAATACCAGCCTTATAAAGGTGAAATTCCAGGACGTTTAAGTGGTTCTTTAATTTCTATGGAAAATGGTAAAGCAATTCCTTATTCAATTGATAAATTACAAGAAAGAGGTAAATTCTTTGTTGATCCTAATGAAGATATCTATGAAGGTCAGGTAATTGGTGAAAACTCTCGTGGTGATGATATGGTGGTAAACGTTACGAAGACTAAAAAATTAACGAACGTACGTTCTTCTGGAGCTGATGATAAAGCGAGAATTATTCCTGCAATAAAATTCTCTTTAGAAGAAGCGTTAGAATATATTCAAAAAGATGAATATGTTGAAGTAACCCCAAAATCGTTACGTTTGCGTAAGATTTATTTAAATGAAAACGACAGAAAGCGTTTTAAAATGTAAATAATATAAACTGCCTTGAAAGAGGCAGTTTTTTTATAATATATTAGTATGAAAGTAAAATTAAAATATGGAATAGATCAATTACTGTTTGGAATGAAGCAAAAAGATGTAGAAGCTATTTATGGTAAACCAAACAAACAATATATTGATGAAGAAGATAATATTGTATATGTATATAATACATATAAAATGCGTTTAACCTTTTATGACGAAGAGGAATTGCGCTTAGGATACATTACTTCAATAAATGAAGATTTGGAGTTATTTGACACTAAAATAATTGGTAAATCTTGGAATGAAGTAAATCAATTGTTGCAAAATAACAAGTTAAAAGATTTTGAAACAGAAATAGTAGATGGAACAGAAAATTATTTCTTTGAAGATTCTTGGCTTTTTGTAAATGTGGATTATGATCAGGTTTTTAAAATTGAAATTGGAGCAGTATTTACGAATCAAGATGAATTTGATTGGAAATTTTATACAAAATAAATAATTAAAAAGCCCTTATCTGGGCTTTTTTTAGTTCTGATTGATATTATTTTTTTCAAGTATCTTATTGAAAGTTTCTAAATTATTTTTGTTTTTAAATTCTGAATAGAGCATTTGTATTATTTTTTCGGCATCAGAACGATAAGGTGATTTTTGTTGAATGTAAATTATATAGGCTTTACACATATTGTCTAAAGCTTTCTCAAAATCATTTAGGTTTTGGAAATAAATTAGCCCAATACCATAAAATACTTCAGGATTATCGGGTTGAATATCTCTTAATTTTTCATAAGCTTTAATCGCTTTTTTATATTCTTTTTTATAAGAATAAGCGATGGCAATATTTTGTAAAGGTAATAGTCCATTTGGATCAATTTTTAAAGATTTCTCATATGCTTTAATCGCCTCATCAAATTGATTTAATTTCCTATATGAAACTCCCATATTGTCGTATGCAAAGGCAAAATTAGGATCAACTGTTACCGCTTTTTTATAGAAGTTAATTGCTTTTTCGTATTCTTCAGCTTCAGAGGCTTCTAAGCCATAGTTGTAATATTCTAAAGCTAATGTGTTGTTAGATAGTGAATTATTATTCAATTTGTCATTTGTAGCAATTTTACTTTTTAAAGCGACACAATTATTTAATAAATATCTTTCTAATTCATAATAGGCTTCTTTATATTGCTTTGATTCTGGATTAGAGGCGATAACTATGTTTACATCCTTCTTTTTTGTTTTGGTACTATCATTTGCCGGTTCTGTATCTATCTCAATATTTGCAATTTGTAAACCAAATTGATAAACTGTAACTTGTTTGTCTATACAAGTATTTATTTCAGAAGCAATCGAATCTTTAATTTTATTATAAGTACTTATTGAGTCAATACATTCGCATGCATTTTCTGATAATTCTTTTAAGAAGTTTTCCTTATTAAATTTAAAATTTTCTTTTTTCTTTTCTTGCGCAAAGTTTTCAGAGATGGTTAATAAGATAACAAGTAATAATAAATTTGATTTCATAATTGTAAGATTAGGATTCTAAATATATTATTAAAAAAGTTCAAAAAAAAATTATTCTATTACCATTTCTTTTAATTGACTTCTATATTTTTCTAAAATCATTATTTTGTTAATGAAACCGATAAAAATTCCATTTCTAAAAACAGGTAATATAGAGGTATCCGTTTTTTCAAATTTTTCCAAAACACTTTCAATACTTTCATTGTGTAATACAATCTCTTTTGGAGCTTGCATTATTTCATGTGTAGAAGTATATTTTACTTTAAAAGCAGAAAAAATAATAGTTCTTATTTTGTTGTCATCTAAATGAATTAAACCTAATAGTTCTTTCTTTTCATTTAAAACTGGAAAAATAGTATCATCTGAAAATTTAATAATTTCAACCAAACTTTCTAGTGAATTGGATTCGGAAATAGCTTTGTAATTAGTTAAGATAAAACTTGAAATATGTAAAGAAGTTAGTATGTTTTTGTCTTTATCATTGGTAAAAACTTCTCCCTTATCTGCTAAATGCTTAATGTCGAAAGAATAGGGTTCGAATCGTTTGGAAATTGCAAAACTTACCGAAGAAACAATCATTAAAGGCACCATTAAATTGTAACCGCTCGTTATTTCAGCAATTAAAAATATAGCGGTCAATGGGGCATGAAATAATCCACTTAAAACTCCAGCCATACCTACTAATGTAAAATTGCTTATTGATAAATTTTTTGTAATTCCTAGTAAATTACATAATTGAGCAACAGAAAAACCTAAGTAGGAACCAACAAATAAAGAGGGAGCAAAATTACCACCATTTCCACCTGAACCTAGTGTTAATCCTGTCGCAAAAACTTTTATCATCATCGTTAACCCTACAAAAAACAATAATACCCAATTATTAGAAGTGTATTCATGAAGTAAAGTGTTTTCTAATATTTTTCCTGGATTTGAATTGGCTAATGTTTTAATACTTTCATATCCTTCACCAAACAATGAGGGAAATAAAAAAATTAAAGCAGCTAAAATCGAAGCACCAAAAATTGCTTTTCGATATAATCCCATTTTTAGATTTGAAAAATAATGTTCTAATTTTCTAAAAATTCTAGCATAGTAAATAGATAAAAAACCTGATAATATACCTAATAAAATATAATAAGGTATATTATGATAATCGAAATCTTCACCTTTCTTGAAGACTAATAATATATCTTCATTTAAAATAATAGCCGATACTAGTGCTCCAGTTGCAGAGCTAATCATTATAGGAATGAAAGCTGTAATACTAATTTCGGCTAAAACAACTTCAATAGCGAAAAGAACACCAGCAATAGGAGCATTAAATGCTGCAGCAATTCCTGAAGCAACTCCACAGGCTAGAAGTAAAGATCGGTCTTTATATGTTAATCGATAATTTTGTGCATAATTACTGCCAAATGCTGCACCCGTTATGGTAATAGGAGATTCTAATCCTGCACTTCCACCTAAGCCAACAGTAAATGAACTCGTCAAAATTTGTGAATACATTTGCTTTATGGGCATGATACCTCCTTTTTTGGCTACAGCATACATAATATGAGATGTTCCTTTTTGAATAGAACCGTCTAATATTTTTTTTATTATAAAAACCGTTAATAAGATACCTAGTATGGGTAAAATACTATTACTGTAAGGAAGATGTAAAAGTTTATTTAGATATTGGGCAAAATTGTAAACAAAATGTGCAAACGTTTTTAGTATGATTACTGCTAATGCTGAAGATATACCTACTAAAACACACGAAAAATAAATAAACTGACGTGGAGTGAGTAGTGATTTAAGTACGAAAACTAATCTTTCTAATTTTTTGAAGTTTTTACTTAATGATTGAAATATAGTTTTTTTTTTAGCTGTAGACATTATCAAATCTAAATTTTTGCTAATTTAAACTATAATGAAAAATTACACTAATTATTATCTATTTTTTGTGAAACCATCTTTTGAATATCTTCAAAAAAAATAAAAAATTCAGATTCAAAATCTTCGTAATATTCTCGTAATTCATTTGTTGCATATTGCATTTTGGACTGAAATTGAGTTCTATAATCCATTTGGTACAAGATTTTATTTAAACCGTAAATGTCTGCATAACTAACTAGCCAATTTTCTTTTACCATAGAAGGAAACATTTTCTGGATTCGTAAAGTAAGAATATCAAAATTGTTTTCTAATAATTTATAAAAATTAAAGACATATTGCGATAAAGGTATATCCGAATATAAGGACCAATTTTTTGCTAGAAAATGATCATAAAAAATATCCATTATGACACCAGAATAATGTCCATAATGCTCATGTAAACGATGTTTACTTTTTCTAAAGATAGGATGCGAATCAGTATAGGAATCAATTGCTCTATGTAATAAAATTCCTTTCCTTAAGTCTGTACTATAATTTTTATAATCGTCACCTTTAATTCCATCTGCCATAAAATTCCCGATTTTTATTAAATCATTATCTCCAGAAAGATAAATGTGAGCAAGAAAGTTCATTATAATATGATTTGAAAATAGTTGATATGTGTAAATATAGGAAAATTTGTCAATTTTTTTTTAAAACATAACTGTCTTATCTTTGCTCATCAAAATTTAATAATAATATGACCTTAATAAAATCAATATCTGGTATTCGTGGTACTATAGGAGGAAAAGTGGGTGATAATCTTACTCCAGTTGATGCCGTAAAGTTTGCATCTGCCTATGGAACATTTTTAAAACAGACCATAGGATTAACATCTTCAAATAAGAAATTAAAAGTAGTGATTGGAAGAGATGCTCGAATTTCTGGATCAATGATACATAATTTGGTTCAAAATACATTAATAGGTTTAGGTATTGACGTTATCGATTTAGGATTATCGACTACGCCTACAGTAGAGATTGCAGTGCCTTTAGAAAAAGCGGATGGAGGTATTATTTTAACGGCTTCTCACAATCCAAAACAATGGAATGCATTAAAACTACTTAACAATAAGGGAGAGTTTTTAAATGGTGAAGATGGAGCTACTATATTGAATATTGCTGAAAAAGAAGCTTTTGATTTTTCCGATGTAGATCATTTAGGAGAAGTTACAGAGAATTCTTCTTATATGGATATCCATATTGATGAAGTTTTAGCATTACCTTTAGTAGATGTTGAAGCTGTAAGAGCAAAACAATTTAAGGTTGTTGTTGATGGTGTAAATTCTTCTGGAGGTATTGTTATCCCTAATTTATTAGAACAAATGGGAGTGGAAGTTGTAAAACTATATTGTGAGCCAAACGGACATTTTCCTCATAATCCAGAACCTTTGAAAGAGCATTTAGCAGACATTTGTAAATTGGTCGTAGAAGAAAAAGCAGATTTTGGAATTGTAGTTGATCCAGATGTGGATCGATTGGCTTTTATTTCAAATGATGGCGAAATGTTCGGTGAAGAATATACTTTAGTGGCTGTAGCCGATTATGTTTTAAGTAAAACCAAAGGGAATACAGTGTCAAACATGTCTTCTTCAAGAGCATTACGAGATATTACTGAAAAACATGGAGGAAAATACCAAGCAAGTGCTGTGGGTGAAGTAAATGTGGTTACCTTAATGAAAGAAACCAATGCAATAATTGGAGGTGAAGGAAATGGAGGCATTATTTATCCAGAAAGTCATTATGGTAGAGATAGTTTAGTGGGTGTGGCTTTGTTTTTAACACATTTGGCAAAACAAAATACTACAGTAGCTGAATTAAGAGCCAGTTATCCTCAGTATTTTATGAGTAAAAATAAAATTGAATTGACACCTCAAATTGATGTAGATTTAATTTTAAAATCAATGACTGATAAATATAAGAATGAAGATATTTCTACAATTGATGGTGTTAAAATAGATTTTCCTACAGAATGGGTGCATCTTAGAAAATCTAATACAGAGCCTATTATTCGTATTTATACAGAAGCTCCCTCTCAAAAAGAAGCCGATATACTTGCAGAAAGATTTGTTAATGAACTAAAAGAAATAGCAAGTATTTAGTAAAAGAAGCTGTCCAAAAAGTAATGATTTTTGTCAATCTGAACTTGTTTCAGATTCTAAATTAGACTAATAATCAATATTTTCAAATTCTATAATAAATTCAAAAGGGCACCTTTGTAGACTTTTTGGACAGTTTCTTTTAATGCTTATCGCCTTTCCCTTTTTTTTCTTTTTTCTCCTTTTTAGGTTTTTTATAAGCTATAATGTGTTTGTCATTATATTGGTAAGGTGTATGGCCTCCAATCTCTAACTCTACTTTACGTGCGTTGGTTAAATTTATATTCCCCAAAGATGACGGAATGCTTACTGATACAGACCAACTACCATTGCTTAAATACAAATATACTTTTTTTTCAATATCATAATAGAAATTTTGATCTGGGAAATAAATATGCTTTGTTTTAGCTCTATATCCATGTGCAGGTGCCCAAGGTGGAGGACCTTGTGAATACAAATCTTGAGGGATAAAAAATAGCAAAAATAATGCGATTACTAGTAAGTGTTTTTTTGTTATAAATGGGGACATTTTATTTATTCTTTTAATTAATGACAAATATATTAAAAACATAAAATTTATTATTAAATAATATTGTAATGTGTAAAATTTAAAATGAATTTAATTAGAACAATAAAATTTGAAAAGAGGTAGGGTAAATCTATTGTAAAATGTTTTATAAGAGTCAAACAAACAAAACAAACAAAACAAATATGAAAATAAAATTATTTCTAATTATTACATTTTTAATTTTAAATGCCACTTCCTTAATCGCTCAAGATTGTGAAGGATTTAAAACATTTACAATAGGAGGATGGGGAGCTAATTGTAATGGACAAAATCCGGGTTGCTACAGAGATGCCTTTTTTGAATTTGCATTTCCCAACGGATTAACAATAGGATGTAACGAAAATACTTTGTTATTTACTTCTTCGCAAGCTGTTAATAACTTTTTGCCATCAGGGTCAACACCAAGAGCATTAAATGAGGGAGTATTAATTAATCCAGGTAGAACTTATAAAAATGTATTGGCAGCACAACTGGTAGGTATAACTTTAGCAGTTTATTTTGATGAATATGATGAAGACTTTTCTTCCAATGCTATTTATTTGGGTAACCTAATAATTAATGAGGGTGTTTTTGAAGGTATGACTGTTTATGATTTCTTGGAATTAGCTAATAGTGCAATAGGTGGATGTATTACAGGGTATTCTTTTAGTGAATTGAATGCAACTGCAACTGCTATAAATGAAAACTTTGATGGAGGAAATACAGATAACGGTTTTTTAACTTGTTCTGATATAATTTATACAGAAAAATCAGCTTTAATAAATATTTACCCAAATCCAGTAATAGATGATTTTACAATAGAGTTATCTTTTAATTATCCAACAGATATAACTATTGAAATGTATAATATGCATGGGCAATTAATGAGAGATATGCAATTAGAAAATATAAATGCTGATACTACTCATAAATATAAAATGGATAAAAATTTTTTAAAAGCGGGAGTGTATTTTTTAAAAATAACAACAAATAAAAATAGTTTTACTAAGACATTAACAGTTACTCAATAATTACATGCTATTAGCCTTTTTTCATGTTTCTATATATTTCTAAATCTTTTACTTATTAATTATAGTAAGTAAAAAATTAATTTAGGATGTGTTCTTGAGTTTATAAAGAGTATCTTTGTTAAAAAAACAAAGATGCTTTTTTCTTTTATTATACCTGTTTATAATAGGCCTGATGAAATTGAAGAATTACTTGAAAGTATGACCCGCTTTAATTTCTCCGAAAATTTTGAAGTTGTAGTTATCGAGGATGGCTCAACGATTCCTTGTCATCATATTATACAAAAGTTTGAGTCGAAATTGTTCATTTCTTATTATTTTAAACCTAATTCTGGACCAGGGAATTCTAGAAATTATGGCATGGAAAGAGCAAAAGGAGACTACTTTATAATTTTAGATTCTGATTGCATCTTGCCTCAAGATTATTTACTTAATGTATCAACTTCATTAAAAAAAGAATTTGTAGATTGTTTTGGTGGTCCAGATAGTGCTTTATCATCTTTTTCTAATATTCAAAAAGCAATTAATTTTTCAATGACCTCTTTCTTAACAACTGGTGGTATAAGAGGTGGTAGTGAAAAAATAGATAAATTTCAACCTAGAAGTTTTAACATGGGATTATCTAAAAAAGCTTTTGAGGCTTCGAAGGGTTTTGGAAATATACATCCTGGAGAGGACCCTGATTTATCTATTAGATTATGGGAACTTGGTTTTAAAACCAAACTAATCAAAGAAGCTTTTGTGTATCATAAACGACGAATCGATTGGAATAAATTTTATATTCAAGTAAATAAGTTTGGAAAAGCAAGACCTATATTAAATTTTTGGTATCCAAAATATACAAAAATAACTTTTTGGTTTCCTACTTTGTTTTTATTAGGTTTTGTAATGAGTTTGTGTTTATTGCTGTTTTCATTCTTTTTACCTCTTTGCGTATATTTGTTTTATTTTGGAATGATTTTTGTAGTATCATTATTACAAAATAAAAATATTATTATCGCGTTTTATTCTATAGTGGCAACAGCTATTCAATTTTATGGCTATGGCATAGGATTTTTAAATTCATTCTTAAATATTTTCTTATTTAAATTGAATCCAGAAAAAGCGCATCCAGAACTTTTTTTTAAAATAAAATGACAAAAATAATTGGTTTGACAGGTGGTATAGGTAGTGGTAAAAGTACAGTAGCTAAATATATTGCTTCTAAAGGAATACCTATATATATAGCCGATGATGAAGCAAAAAAAATCATGTCTGAACAATTAGTTATTGATGAGATACAAAAAATGTTTACCGAAAAAGTGCTACTCGATAATGGGCAACTAGATCGCAAAAAAATAGGTGCCATTGTATTTAACAATCCCATTTTACTTAAACAGTTGAACGAAATTGTACATCCAAAAGTAAAAACTCATTTTATAGATTGGCTTCAAAAACATAAGGATTCTCCTTTTATTATTAAAGAAGTTGCTATTTTATTTGAAACAGGAGGGAACAAAGAATGTGATAAAATAATTCTAATTACTGCTCCTGAAGAAATAAAGATTGAAAGGATAATGAAAAGAGACAATATTAGTAAAAATGAAATAATAAAAAGGATGAAAAATCAACTTTCAGATGAAGAAAAATCAATGAAAAGTGATTTTGTTGTAACAAATGTTAAAATTAGCGACACATTTAAAGAGATTGATAAAATTCTTAATTTTTTAAATATATCGTAAAAAATGATATTAATGTTAATCTTTGGTTAATGTTTTAATTGGCTAAATGTTAAAATACTAATTTTGTATAGATGAACAAAAAAAGGTTTAGACTACTAGTATTCTTAATGAGTGTTTCACTCATTGGAATTATTTTAGTACAATTATACTGGATAAATACTTCTTTAAAGAAAAGTGAAGAAGAGTTTAAATTACATGTTCAACAGATAATTGTTAATGTTGCAGAAAATATAAACAATAAAGAATTATATTCTTTTTATAGGAAATATTATAAAATTAGAGATAGTATTGGTAAAGATCCAGAAGAAAAAACTTTGAAAGAATTTTTCTTTATGGAGCGAAATAAAAAAACAAATGAAACTATCATTTATACCAGTTCTTTAGTCTCACAGGATTATGGAATTAGTGGTTCGTTCTTTGATAAAAATGCAGATACAATTAAAGTTGGGAATATTTTAGCTAATAGGAAAACAGAAATTTATGCGGGTACTGCTTTAGACAATAGTTCTATTGAAATGAATAAAAAACCAGATATAACTATTGAAAAAAAAGGAAGTTTATCGACATTAGATGAAGCTAATTTTCAGTTGTTTTTTAAAGATATTGTTTCTCAAAGGCCTATTCAAGATAGAATTAGTAAAGAAGATTTAGATAAATTTTTAAAGAGTGAATTAGAAAAATATCAAATTAAAACACCTTATGAGTTTGCAATATATAGTAATGGTTTAGCAACGAAAATTCGTTCAGACCTTTTTAAATACGATAAAAAATCTACTTATGGAATTCCAGTATTTCAAGATAATGAAGGAATGAGTCAATATCAATTGCTGGTTACTTTTCCACAAAAAAGTAAGTTCTTTTTTTCATCTATTTTAAGTATAACGGTATTATCTATTTTATTTACATTAATAATTGTATTAACATTTTCAAGTGCATTAAATCAGTTAATAACTCAAAAACAAATATCTGAGATTAAAACTGATTTTATCAACAATATGACGCATGAATTTAAAACACCTATAGCAACGATTAATTTAGCACTCGATGCTATAAAAAATCCTAAAATTATTGAAGATAAAGATAAAGTTCAACGTTATCTTCAAATGATTAAAGATGAAAATAAACGTATGCATGCACAGGTTGAAAATGTGTTAAGAATATCTAAGCTTGAAAAAAAAGAATTAGATATTTCAAAAGAGCCAATGGATATTTTAAATATAATTGACAATGCTATTGAACATATAAGCTTAATTGTAGAAGATAGAAGTGGTCAAATAAAAAAGCATATAGATGCAAAAAGATCAACCATTTTGTTAAATGAAGTACACTTTACGAATGTATTGGTAAATATTTTAGATAATGCAGTAAAATATTCTCCAGGTGCACCAGTAATTGATATATATGTTGAAAATATTAAAGATTATATTGTTATAAAAATTAAAGATCAAGGTTCAGGAATGAGTAAAGTTGCTCAAAAAAGAGTATTTGAAAAATTTTATAGAGAACATACAGGAGATTTACATAATGTGAAAGGTCATGGTTTAGGTTTAGCTTATGTAAAACAAATTGTAGAAGATCATAACGGACAAATCTATGTTGAAAGTGAGAAAGGAAAAGGAAGTGTATTTGTATTAAAAATGCCCTTAATAAATTAGAAATATGGAAACAAGAAAAATTTTATTAGTTGAAGATGACCCCAATTTTGGTGCGATACTAAAAGATTATTTAATTATAAATGATTTTGATGTTACCCTAGCCAAAAATGGTATGGAAGGATTTGAAAAGTTTAAAAAAGACATTTACGATTTATGTATTTTAGATGTCATGATGCCTTACAAAGACGGGTATACTTTGGCTAGAGAAATTCGTGAAAAAAATCAGGAAGTCCCTATTATTTTCTTAACTGCTAAAACACTAAAAGAAGATGTTTTAAAAGGATATAAAGTAGGAGCTGATGACTATCTTAATAAACCTTTTGATTCTGAGGTTTTATTAATGAAAATTAAAGCTATTATTCAAAGAAAAGCTTCAGAAGTTAAACCAGATAATACAAAATTTGAATTTGAAATTGGTAAATTTCATTTGAATTCTAAATTACGCTTTTTGTCTTATCAAAAAGAAGAGCCTATTAAATTATCTCCAAAAGAATGTGAGTTATTAAAAATGCTTGCCTTACATGAAAATGATTTAATGCCTAGAGAATTAGCCTTAACAAAAATATGGAGAGATGATAATTATTTTACATCTAGAAGTATGGATGTTTATATTGCTAAACTAAGAAAATATATGAAACGCGATGAGAATGTAGAAATTTTAAACATTCATGGCGAAGGTTTTAGATTAGTAGTAAAAAAATAAAACCAAACCAAAAAAACAACAATAAAAAGCCCATTTGACAAAATAAAAAAAATGCTTCGAATTCTTTCGAAGCATTTTTTATAATTTTTCTTAATTCAACTTAAAATATCTCCTAAAATATTGGAAGTTAGTGGTTTAGTTATGTAGTCTTTTACTAAAAAATGATCTTTCGCTTTGTTTATATCTTCATCTTCAGTGGAAGAAGAGAGCATATATAACTTAATAGTGGTTGCATGACTTTCAAACTCTTGTTGAAATTCTTCCAAAAAATCCCAGCCACTTTTTATAGGCATAAAAATATCTATAAAAATGACATCTGGAATCCAAATATCTTTATTTTCCCTTAAAAATGTAATGGCATCAGATACATTATTTACAGACTTTACTTCTAAAGGTGTGCTACTTTGTTCAATTAATTTTCTATTTAAAAAATTGGTGACTTGATCGTCATCTATTAAAAGTATTTTTTTTATCATATATTTCTGGTTAAAATTAGGTAATAGAGTTAGATAAATTGATTATATTTAATATAACTTATTATAAATGTAAGATAAAATTGGTATTAAATAATTGTTAAGATATATATTTTACACAATTTTATTAACAATCCTAAGTGTTTTTTGTAGTAATTTCTAAAGTATAAGCTAACTTGTCTTCTTTGTAAATACTGTAAATAGCATTTTGATTTATTTCTTCTTTATAGATAATGGCTTCTTCATTCCAGTTGAACTCTTTTATAAAATTGATGTCTAAAGTAGCAATTTCTTGATTCAGTAATTTTTTTGGATTTTCAAAATCAAGACACCATTCCATATATTTTACATTATTTACATGATTTACAACATCTAAATCTGATAAAACCACTTTTCTTTTTCCAATAGTAGTTAAATTGAAACTAGAATCAATTTTTTTAGTAGGCACACGCGTTGCATTAGTATCAAATTTTTCAAAATGTTCATGTGGCAATGCTAAGGCTTCGGGTCTTCTACTTTGCGTATTGATCACAGCCCAAAAAGTTTCGCAACCTACAATTTTTTCATCATTCAGATACATTTCTAAACAACGAACCGAGCGTGAATTTTCTAAAGTTTTTATCCAAGTTTTGATCGTAACCACATCGCGCCATTTAGGAAGTTTTTTTATTTCCAAACGCATTCTGCTCATTACCCAAGCCTGGTTAAAGGCTTGCATATCTGTAAAACTAATGCCTCCCAAATCGGCATGAAGGCCAGCAGTTAATTGAAGTAAATTGCACAAATCGGTATATTTTAAATACCCATTAGGATAACAATGCAAAAATGTGATTTCTTGTTCTTGTTCTAAAATAGAGGTAAAGTTGGTTGAAATAGGCATTTATAATTGTAATTTGATGTAATTAATAATTTCCTGAACGTTGGTTTGGTAGGGAAACCATTTGGCATTTTCAGTTCGTTTAAACCAGGTAATTTGTCTTTTAGCAAAACGACGCGTATTTTTCTTAATTTCTTCAATGGCAAATTCTAAAGTTGTTTTCCCTTCAAAATAATCAAATAATTCTCTGTAACCAACAGTTTGTAGAGCATTTAGGCTTTTATAAGGTACCAATTGCTGTACTTCTTCTACTAAACCTTCATGTAACATCAAATCGACTCGCTTATTGATGCGTTCATACATTACCGCTCTGTCCGCTTCTAAACCAATGATAATAGGTGTAAAGTTTCTCGTATTCTTTCGTTTACCAATAAAACTCGAATAAGGTTGGCCACTTCCTAAACAAACTTCTATAAAACGTTTCATTCGTTGCGGATTTTGAAGGGTTTGTGGGTTTTCTGTTAGCAATGTATGGTAATAAGTAGGATCTAAGGTTTGTAATTGCTCTTGTAAATAGGAAATGCCTTCTTTGTCATAGTTCGCGTTAATTTGGTCACGAACAGTTGTTTCAATATCGGGAAAAGTATCAAAGCCTTTTAAAACGGCATCAACATATAAACCCGATCCACCCACCATAATTTGGATAGGATTCTTTTGAAAAAGTGTATCTAATTTGGCCAAGGCTTCTTCTTCAAATTCACCCACAGAATACGTTTCCTGTATGCTCTTATTTTGTATAAAATGATGTGGAGCAGCAGCTAATTCTTCCTTATTTGGAACTGCTGTGCCAATTCTCATTTCTTTAAAAAACTGACGGCTATCACATGAAAGAATTTCGCAATTAAAATAGTGTGCCAATTGAATGCTTAAGGCTGTTTTTCCAATAGCTGTGGGTCCTATGATAGTGATGAGGTAGTTTTTCAAAATATTACTGTTTAATTGTATTTAAAAATTATTGTCGTTTTAGCCCTGATGGGAACGGCATCCTGTCATTGCGAGGAACGAAGTAATGACAGATATAGTGTACAGCAGGATATAGCTCCAAATTAATCATCAGATAAGTTATTACCACAATTATAACAAAACTTGGCGTTTTCTTGATGCCCTTCAGCACCACAATCGGCACAAGGATTTTTGTTAACGAGAGCTAACTTTTGATCAGTTTTGGCTAATTCAGCCGAAACAATTCCTGTTGGTACAGCAATTACCCCGTAACCTAAGATCATAACTAAGGAAGCCAAAAATTGTCCTAAGGGTGTTACAGGGGAAATGTCACCATAACCTACTGTTGTTAAGGTTACTATGGTCCAATAAATACTGGTGGGTATGCTGGTAAAACCATTTTCTCGACCTTCTACCACATACATGATGGAACCAATGAGCACCGTACTGATTAAAACAAAATAAATGAATACCAAAATTTTACCTTTACTAGCTAGTAAAGCATCTTTTAATTGCTGGGATTGACCTGTAAACTGAGGATGATTCAATACTTTGAATAATCGTAATAAACGTAGGGAACGCACAATAGACAACACTCCTGAACCTGCGAAGACTTGAGCTAAATACATGGGTAACGTAGCGATAAGATCGATAATTCCGTAAAAGCTAAAAATGTATTTTAAAGGCTTGTTAATAGATATAATGCGCAAAAAATATTCTATGGTAAAAAAAATCGTAATTCCCCATTCTAATGCAATCCTGATGTCGTGATATTTGGTTTCAAAACTTTGGACTGTCTCCATCATGGTTAGCAAGATGCTGAGTAAAATAACACCTAATAAAATAAGATCAAATGCTTTGCCAGCTACGGTATTAGTACCATAAATAACTATATATGTTTTTTTTCTAAATGTTTGAAAAGTGCTTCTTTCTTTACTCATGATACAAATTTAATAGATTAAAAAGGAATCACTTTCATTACTTTATGTTTTCTTAAATAACCTTGAATAATATTTTTTGAATCGCGATTATTTTCCATGGGTATAATTATTTTTCTTAAAATATCTAAATTTGTTATTTGATAATTCAAATCATAAAAACAATACCCTTTGAGTGCTCCATTTTCTATTACAATTGCACTTCTTTCATCATGGGTTCTTCCTTTATCTATAATAATCATATTGCTTTTTCCAAATGTATTTTCCTGTATAAATAGGTTCACTCGAGTATTATATTCTTCAGGGTTTTCTTTATCGATACAAGCTCCATAGCATTGTTTCAAATCGTATTGGAAACAACCATTCTTAGTATCAAATAAACCGTTTATTTTTTGACAAAGGTTGTATTTTTCTGTAATTTTAAATAAGTAATTTTTGCCTTCTAGTAAGGAAGTAAAGTATGTGATTTCCTTTTTTCTACCATCAACTTTTTGAACGGTGATTTTGATATAGCCTTTTTCGTTTTTTTCAGCATACAAAGCCCAAGCAAATAAGGATTTTTTTAAGGATCGATTATAAGTAGGTTTATTAATTTTTATTTCTTCACTTTCTTTTAATAGTGCTATTAATTCGCTTCCTGTTTCTTCATAGGTAACTGTATATGCATCACGTTGAATTTTTTTGCTTTTATTTGAAGTTCCTGTAAAATGCTGATTGACTCTTTTTTTAATATTTTTACTTTTTCCAATGTAAATAAGGTCGCCTTTTTCATTATGTATGTAATAAATACCTGTTTTGGAAGGAACAGCTTCTACAATATCCAATAATTTAGGAGACATCCCTGCTTTAATTTCGGTTTTAATGAAACTTTTTAGGATTTCTTTTTCAGAATCTTTTGATTGTAAGAGTTTGAATAATTTTACTGTGGCCATAGCATCTCCATTAGCTCTATGTCTGTCTGCTATAGGAATGCCTAAGGAACGCACTAACTTTCCTAAACTATATGATGGTTGTTCTGGAATGAGTTTTTTTGCTAATTCTACTGTGCACAAGGTAGGTTTTTTAAAAGTATAACCTAATCTTCTAAATTCGGTGCTTAAAATACGGTAATCGAATGAAGCGTTATGTGCCACAATAATGCAGCCTTCAGTAATCTCAATAATTCTTTTGGCTACTTCATAAAATTTAGGAGCAGAACGCAACATAGCATTATTAATACCCGTTAATTTAACTACAAAAGGTTGTATGGGCTTTTCAGGGTTTACCAAGCTAATAAATTGGTCAATTACTTCGTGACCATCATATTTATAAATAGCAATTTCGGTAATACCTTCTTCATTGTATTGCCCACCAGTTGTTTCTATGTCGAGTATTGCGTACAAATTAAGTATTCAGTTGTTAATATTCAGTATTTTGAAAATTGACATATTTTCGCATTGACTTATTGATAATTTCGATTTCCAAATATACTACTTCCTATTCGAACCATGGTACTTCCACAAGAAATAGCCAATTCATAATCTCCCGACATGCCCATAGAAAGTATGTTCAAGTCCACATTATCACATGGAACAGCATCAAAATGCCTTTTTGAGCTATCGAAAAGCGCTTTTAAATGTTGAAATTCTTTTTGAATTTGAATTTGATTTTCTGTAAAGGTAGCCATTCCCATTAATCCTACTATTTTTATGTTCTCATACTTGTCATGCTGAACTTGTTTCAGCATCTCATTTAATTCCGTTTCATCTAATCCAAACTTCGTTTCTTCTTCAGCAATATGCATTTGTAATAAACAGGGAATAATGCGATTGTTTTTTGCCGCTTGTTTGTCAATTTCTTGTAATAGTTTTAAGCTATCAACACCATGAATTAGACTCACAAAAGGAGCCATATATTTCACTTTATTGGTTTGAACATGACCAATCATATGCCATTCAATATCTTTTGGCATTTGCTCATACTTTTCAGTCATTTCCTGGATTTTGTTTTCACCAAAAATACGTTGGCCAGCCTCATAAGCTTCCATTATATCTGAAACAGGTTTCGTTTTGGAAACCGCCACAAGTGTCACTTGTTGAGGAATCGTTTTTTTTATGTCGTTGAGATTAGTTGCTATGGACATTTTTACTATTTTGGATTAGTTGGACCGATGTTTTGCTTCGTTTTTCTAAAGTTACAATTCATACACAATCAAACCACTTCTAAATTTAGGTTCAATATACGTGCTTTTTGGAGGCATAATCAAATTATGATCGGCCAATGTTTTTATCTCTGAAATATCAGAAGGGTAGAGCATAAAACCTACTTCAAAATCTCCTTCATCAATCACTTGTTTAATTGTGGTAATGGATTGTTTTCCAGGGATGTATTCAATGCGTTCGTCATTACGTAAATCTCCAATTCCTAAAATAGGATGTAAAACCGTATTGTATAAAATTTGAGCATCTAAAGTATTCAAAATTGAATTTTCTGTGTTTTCTTGTAGGGGATGTTTGTAAAATAATGCATAAAAATTGCCATCCAAATACATACCGAATTCAAATTTATTTTCTGGTTTCCAAAGTTCTTGTTCTTTTGGCTTTACAATAAAATATTCTTCCAATAAAGTGAGAAAATTTGTTTTGGAATGTCCGTTTAAATCTCTAATAATTCGATTGAATTCATAAATTTTAACATTGCTTTCGGCAATTAAAAAACTCATAAAATATTCTAAATTTGGGTTGCCCAATTTCTTATCTTGCTCGTAAAGCATTTCAGCTGAAGCAGAGCGATGATGTCCATCAGCTATATATAGATTAGGTATATTCTCAAAATAGTCTTGTAGCCAATCGATATCACTTTGGGTATCTATTTTCCAAAGCGTATGTTTTTCTTTAGTAGTGGTCGTAAAAGCATAAATGGGTACGCTTTGTTTCTTTAATAACAACCAAGTATTAATTTCCACACTATCAGGATAGGTAATTAAGACAGGCTCGGTATTAAATTGGGTTTGATGTAAATAATCTTTGAATAATTCCACGCGATATTGTAAGGTGTCTTCGTGTTTTTTAATTACATCTTTTTGATAATCTTCAACAGAAGTTCCTGCAATTATACCTGTAAATGTCTGATTTTTTGTTTGAATTTCATAGACATAAAAAACCGCTTTTTCTTCTTGAATGAAGATGCCTTCGTTTTTAAAATCCTTGTATTTTAGAGCCACTCCTTTAAAGCGTTTGTCCCAACTAATTTTCTGCGAATGCGCATAGGCGGGATTAATTACATGCAAAAACGAATACGGATTGAAGTTCAGCCATGCGGCTAACTCGGCCGGACTATAATCGTCATAATTTCTGCAGGTAACCAAACCGATTTTATCCGATGCTGGTCTAACCGCTTTAAAAGGAATTATTTTACTCATAATTTAGTTAAAAATCAAAAGTCTAAAAGTCGAAAATGTAACTTTTAGACTTTTGACATTAGTCTTTACGACTTTATAAATTGTTTTGAAATTTTTTCTGCTTTTTTAACTTCAGCATAATCGTAGAAACCTTCTCCCGATTTTACACCTAATTTTCCTGCCATTACCATATTTACTAATAAAGGACAAGGTGCGTATTTTGGGTTTTTAAAGCCATCATACATAACGTTTAAAATAGAAAGACAAACATCTAAACCAATAAAATCGGCTAACTGTAAAGGTCCCATTGGATGTGCCATTCCTAATTTCATTACGGTATCAATTTCTGCTACACCAGCAACACCATTGTATAAAGTTTCGATAGCTTCATTAATCATTGGCATTAGGATACGATTCGCAACAAAACCTGGATAGTCGTTCACTTCTGTTGGTGTTTTTCCTAATTTTTCAGATAAGTTCATGATAATTTTGGTCACTTCATCAGAAGTATTGTAACCTCTGATAATTTCAACTAATTTCATGATAGGCACTGGATTCATGAAGTGCATTCCAATCACACGTTCAGGGTGTACTACTTGTGCTGCAATTTGTGTAATAGAAATGGAAGAGGTATTGGTAGCTAAAATCACATTATGATCACAAATGTCACTTAGCTGTTTGAAGATTTTTAATTTTAAATCTACATTTTCAGTAGCTGCTTCAACTACTAAATCACAACCCACAACACCATCTTTAGTATCGGTGTAGGTAATGATATTGCTTATCGTTTTTATTTTATCGTCTTCAGTAATACTGCCTTTGGCTACCATTCGATCTAAATTTTTAGCTATTGTGGTCATGCCTCTTTCAATTGCGGCTTCTGAGATATCTATTAATTTTACGGTAAATCCAGATTGTGCAAAAGTATGAGCGATTCCGTTGCCCATAGTTCCTGCACCTATAACTGCTATTTGTTTCATTGTATTAATTGAGTTTTGTTTTTTTAGTATATATTAAAAATGAGGTTAGGCCAGTAATTAACATCATGAAAAGTTCTAAAAACTTAGACTCTATTATAAGTTGAATGGTCAAGCCTAATAAAAAAAGTATACTTAAGATTTTAAAAAATAGTACTATTGAATTGACTATCATTTTAGCTTTTAAGGAGAGCTGATTTTTAATTTTTCTTACAAAAAATTGGACAGTCATGAATGCTACAATTATTCCAATACCTAAGCTGCATAAAATAAAAATGTTTCTTTCATTGCTGTCTTTATTAAATATAACTTGAATGAAAAAATAAATTACAACAAATAAAAAAGATAGAATTAAAAATGGTTTGATTCTTTTTGATATAAAAAATAAGAGAAAATCTTTTCTATTCATTATGATTTATTTTCCATCGATTCAATAATCATATAGGCTACACGTAAAGCTTCGGTACCATCTTCCAAGGTTACAATTGGTGTTGTATTATTGTTAATTGCATCTGCAAAAGTTTCTAATTCTTCTAAGATAGCATTATTAGCATTTACTTTAGGGTTGTCAAAATAGATTTGTTTTTTTATTCCTTCAGCATTTTGCAAAATCATATCAAAATCACCAGGTATTTCAGGTGCATCTTTCATTTTAACCACTTCACATATTTTCTCCAAATAGTCTACAGAAATGTAAGCGTCTTTTTGGAAAAATCGTGATTTACGCATGTTTTTCATCGAAATTCTACTCGAAGTCACATTGGCAACACAGCCATTTTCAAACTCAATTCGAGCATTAGCAATGTCTGGAGAATCCGATATAACAGCAACGCCACTAGCATTAACCGATTTTACTTTGGAACGAACCACACTTAAAATAGCATCAATATCATGAATCATTAAATCCAAAACTACGGGTACATCTGTGCCTCTTGGGTTAAATTCAGCTAATCGATGGGTTTCAATAAACATTGGGTTTTCAATTTTATCCTTTACAGCTTGAAACGCAGGATTAAATCGTTCTACATGACCTACCTGACCTTTTACATTATGTTTTTGTGCCAATGCAATGATTTTTTCAGCTTCTTCAACTGTATTTGAAATCGGTTTTTCTAAGAACACGTGCTTTCCAGCTTCAATTGATTTTACAGCACAATCATAATGAGAAAGGGTAGGAGTAACAATATCGACAACATCTACTTCGTTTATTAAGGCTTCAATAGAATCAAATTTTTTATAACCAAATTCGGTTGCTACTTTTTTTGCATTTTCTTCGAAAGGGTCAAAGAAACCAACTAATTGATATTTTGAAGATTGATTTAATAAACGCAAATGTATTTTTCCTAGATGACCAGCACCTAGAACTCCAACTTTTAACATAATAAAGTATTTTCAACAAAAATACATATTTGTTTGTAGTTTTTTAGAGACAGAATGTATTTTTTTTAAAGGTTATGACTTGTTTTTTGTGATTTTAACTCCTAATTTTACCCAAAACTAATAGCCTATAAATTGAAAGATACACCCAAACATCAAGGACTTAGAAATCAGCTTGCTAAATTATTAGAGCAAAAAGGAATAACAGATAAAAATGTATTGGATGCTATTAAAAAAATTCCGCGTCATCTCTTTTTAAATTCAAGCTTTGAAGATTTTGCTTATCAAGATAAAGCGTTTCCAATAGCTGCTGGGCAAACTATTTCTCAGCCTTACACCGTTGCGTTTCAAAGTCAGTTATTAGAAGTTAAGAGAGAACATAAGATTTTAGAAATTGGTACTGGAAGTGGTTATCAAACTGCTGTGTTGTGCACTATGGGAGCCAAAGTATATACCATAGAAAGACAAAACGAACTTTTTAAAATAACTTCTTTATTGTTACCAAAATTAGGAATTAGGCCCAAACATATTTCATTTGGAGATGGCTATAAAGGTTTGCCACAATATGCTCCTTTTGATAGTATTATTGTTACCGCTGGTGCACCTTATATTCCACCTGCATTAATGGCTCAGTTAAAAATAGGTGGAAAGCTAGTTATTCCATTAGGTGAAGAACATCAAATAATGACTTTACTTGTGAGAAAAAACGAATCTCAATTTGAAAAACATGAGTTTGGAGAATTTCGTTTTGTTCCACTTTTAGAAGATAAAAATTAGTATGATTTTTTAATTCGATCTAAATCTCTTTTGGTATCTCTTTCTTTCATCGTTTCCCTTTTGTCATAGTTCTTTTTACCACGACATAAAGCGATGTCTAGTTTGGCCAATCCTTTTTCATTAGTAAATAATCGTAAAGGAATAATTGTCAACCCTTTATTATCACTATCTTTTTGTAGTTTTTTTAACTCTTTTCTATTAAGTAATAGTTTTCTTTCGCTTTTTGCTCTATGATTGTAATGTGTTCCGTAAAGATATTCTTCAACTGTGGAATTAATTAAAAACAGTTCGTTATTATTAAATTCACAGAAACTTTCTGCAATAGAAGCTTTGCCTAAACGGATTGATTTAATTTCTGTTCCAGTCAAAACAATTCCAGCAGTATATCTATCGATTAATTCATAATCGAATTTGGCTCTTTTGTTGAGTATGTTTATCGTCTTTTGCATGGGATTGCAAATGTAATCCAAATAATTATATTAAGAAATTTTTGTATAAAATATTCCTGAGTATTGGTAATTGTTGTGTTTTTAAAAATAATTATAAAAAAATATTGAATATTTATTTTTTTATATTAAAAATTATTAAATTCGTAAACCTAACAACAAACAAATTAATATGAAAAAAACTATTTTCAGGATATGCTTTTTAGCATTTCTAGGTTTATCTATTTCTTGTACAGAAGATGCTGTTGAGAATAACACATTAGAAGAAGTTCAAAATTTCAATCAAGAATTGTTAACGACAAGACAAATTAATGATGAGATAAAAGCAACTTTACAAAGCACTGGAAAATTTTATTGGAAAAATGCTTCGCTTCAAATGTTATGGAGTGCTACTCAACACGGTCAAAATCTTGTTACGATAGGGTATGGAATTAATAATTCTGATTTTGAAAAATCTTCATCAAAATCTTCAGACATTGAGAAACAATTATTAAGTATTATTTCAAACAACGAAAATAATCCCTCTGAAAAAATATTAATCTATAGTGATCCAGTTTTAAATATTATAGATGTTATTGTTAAAGATCAAAAAACCTTATATGCGTTAAGAAATAATAAGAATGTAAGATATATTGAACCGGGAGATTATCATTTTTTTCAATATGAAGAAGAAAATGGAGCTATGAAAAGCTCAAGTTCAGGGTCTTCTGGATGCGGTTATGATGCTGCAACGTTAAGTTCAGCTGATTATACTACAGTTACTCCAAATGCTAAAGTTCCTTGGAGTTTTTATCAACATAACATTCCTAGTGCATGGAGCAAAAGCACCGGTTCAGGAGTTACAATTGGCGTAATAGATTCTGGTCTTTCTCCAAACCAATCTTTACTAGGAAGTAATTTCAATAATGGTGATTCAAGTGGTAGAACTGTTCAAAAATTTGGTACTTATGTTGATTCTATTTGGCCTTGGTCAACTTCTACAGATGGCCCTAACGATCAATGTGGTCATGGGACAAGTATGAACGCTACAGCTACAGCTCCGAGAAACAATAAAGGGTTACCAGTAGGAGTAGCTTATAATGCAAACCTAATTTCATATAGAGCGGCTGCAAATGTAGTTTTGGATGGTTATCATGAACAAAAAGGGGTGCAAAATGCCTTTACTGGTTTAGGAAATAACTCTTCTGTAAAAATTATTTCAATGTCTATGGGACATATTTTCTCTGTTGGAAGAATTGAAGATGGAGTTAAATATGCTTATGGGAAAGGAAAATTAATTTTCTGTGCAGGAGGAACTTCTACTAGTTTTACCAATTTTGTAGGTGTAATTTTTCCTGCTTGGATGAGTGAAACAGTTGCAGTCACAGGAATTAAAGAAGGATCGGGTTACAATAAATGTTCTAATTGCCATTCAGGTAGCGAAATCGATTTTACTGTGGTTATGGAAAGATCCAGTTCTGGAAATAATACCCCTGTATTAAGTTATTATGAAAATCAATCTGATTATGTAGGTGGATCTTCTGTAGCTACAGCAACTACTGCAGGAATGGCTGCATTAGTATGGTCAAAAAATCCAAGTTGGAATAAAGATCAAGTATTAAATAAACTAAAACAATCATCTTCTTTATACCCTAATAAGAGTTCTGAATATGGTTATGGCAATATAAATGCTTCGCTAGCAGTACAATAGTTTCATTCAATTATTAATTCTAAAAAGACCGTTTTAAATAAAATTAAAGCGGTCTTTTTTATTTGTTTTTGCAAAGTGATTGTTTTTTTTGTATATTTAATATTATTAACCCCAAATATTTTCTCATTATGACATTAGAATGCCAACAAATTGACAAAGAATTTATTAATTCATTGCATTTTCCTAATACAGAAGTATTACAAGAAAAAGAAGAAGTTGTTCAGCGTAAGAACGACCTTGAAAGAGCATTGGCTTTAGGGAATTTGGAACATCTTAAGATGAAAATTTATTTTGAAGATGATACCAGTTTAAAAATGACCGAGACAACGATTTGGGGAGTAACAGATAATCGAATTATTTTGAAGCAAGGAGTAGTTATACCTTTAAACCGAATTCACAAAATAATTTGATTAAATGGAAAGAGCTGTTTTAAAAAAACAGCTCTTTTTAGTTAGTATAGTTTTATAAAAAAGGAACATTCAAATTTGCTATTTGGGGGTAATAATTGAATGCCTGCTTTGTTTAATATATTACCATCAGTTTCTATATCATCTGCATGACCGTACCATGGTTCAATACATAAAAAAGGAGCGTTATCTTTGGTCCAAATGCCTAAATAAGGGAAACCTTCAAATGATATTTTTAACATAGGATTTCCTTGATGCATTACAATAACTTCAGAAGAATGTAAATTTTTAAATACTAATGCATCTTCTTTAAATAAATTATAATTTAGAGGAATAATTCCGTTATTTGATTGAATGGTTTTAGTTTTACCTGAAAACAAATCATTTAAAAGTAGATGACTTTTAAATGTATCGTCTTTATTAAAATGTAAATCATATTCTTCAATAGGATGGGATAGGGCAAAAGCGGGATGCGCTCCAATTGAAAAAGGTAAATCAAAAGTATTAGCATTATAAACTTTATAATTTACTTTTATACCAGTAGCAGTTACTAAATAACCAATTTGTAATTCAAATTGAAAGGGATACTTTTCCAAGGTTTCTTCATTATGTGTAAAAGAAAAAATAACTTCGTCCTCTTTTTGATGTACAATTGAAAAGTCATTATCTCTGGCAAAACCATGCCTTGAAAGTTTATATTCTTTATTACCATAAACATAAGTGTCATTTTTTAATCTGCCAACAATAGGAAACAAAACGGGAGATGTTTTATTCCAAAATTGTGTATCCACTTCCCAAATGTAATTTTTATCATCTTTGTAAAGTGTCACTAATTCTGCACCAAAAGTTGAAATGGATGCTGAAATGTTTTTATTTTTTAATGTTACTATCATCTTATTCTTCTGCTAACCCTTTCCAGTTTCTAATAGCTGTAGAAAGAAAGAAAAGTAAAATTACAATAAATACAAAGTTAAAACACCACATATCTAAAAAATGTTCTCTTAACCACTCACGCTCTTTTGAAGGATTAATGTAATTGTCATTTTTGTCATAATACGCTAATACTAGAATATAAATAATAGGAATAAAAAATGAAAATGACCAAAGTAGTATATTTAATACTATGCGACTTAATTTTACAGACTGGCGTGAATAAAGAATCGATAAAAAATAAATTGAAGATGCCATGATTATTAGTAGTATAAAAATAATATAAGTTATTTCACTACTACTTAATGCAGAAAAGATTCCAAAGATAATGTTTAGAATTCCAGTCGTTATTAAAGCGATTAACCAGCTTTTACCTGATGTGATTCTAAATGAAAAAACCAATAAAGATAAACCTAAACCTAAGTATAAATAAATAACAGTTTCTTTGCCATCAAAATAAGGATTCACATGAGCATCAGAAACAATATCATATTTTTCTTTTAATACATTTTGTTGGATGTAAAATTTTGAATATTTTGAATTCTCATATTTTTGATAAGGTTGCTGATAGCTTTCTTCATATCTATTATAAGGTTCATATTCACCATAATCTTTTAATTGAGGTTTGATATATTGAAATTTCACAAAATCGGGACTATTGTAAGTTATTTCAAACCATTTTTCTAAAGTTAGATTTGTTTCTAAATGATGTTCCTTTAAAATTTTTAAATGGCTTTCCATTAAGTTTTTAACAGCTACTATATCATGAGTATGTAGCCAATTTTGAACAGTAATTCTTTGAATGGAATCTTCTTCTTCTGTATTTATTTTAAAATCAAAAATATTACGATTCACTAATGAATATTGATTATATTTTTTGCCTTTGAAAAGAACATAATCGAAATAAATATAATCTTGCCTTCCTGTATATTGATTGTCTTTATATAAATCAACTTTATTCCCTAAACTGTCAATAAGACCTGAAGCTAAAGAGTCAATTTCAGTGGCTCCAAAACTGCCATCTATAAAAAAATCGGCATTACTGATGATGCGACATCTGTTTTTAGTTTCTTCTAAAGAGAAATAACTTTTTTGATGGAGTTGTTTTCCAAAATGGAAGGGCAAATAGAAAGAAGTTAATAGTAAACAAATGATAAAAATTTGAAGCCATTCATAAAAAATAGCTTCTTTCGATTTTTTATAAAATGATTTTAAGGCATTATTTTTAAAATAAAATACGAGCCAAAGAATAATAGTTATAATGCTGAATAATATACCAAATAAAACAGTAAAAGTTTCTAAATTAATATTTTGTTGATTAGAAAAATCTATCGTTCCATCAATATAACCTAAAGTAAAATAAAGTAAATGAAAGAGTATTCCAAGAATAAGCATAGGAATAAATTTTGTATTCCAAAGCAAAGGATATTTTAATAGAAGTTGTTTCTGTATGTTTTTTAACATGTGATTTAGGAATTAATTGACAAAGAAGCGACGGGTAGAATTAGATATATTTCGCATATAAGAAATAGAAACATGATGATGGATTAGGGTTTTCATGAACTCATTTATCGTAATATTTTCTGGGAATGTAGCAATGTATGTTCCTCCGTTTTGTTCCAATGAAATAATACTCAGGCTATTAAAAATAGTTTTTAAATCACTTATACTTGTGGGGCTTTCAAATTCAATAATGCAATTCTTGATATTATTATTTTCTGTGTTCAAATTTTTCTGAAAACCTTGCTTTAAAAATACGACTTGATTTGATGTTTTTTCTACTTCATACAATTGTTGGGAGCTTAAAACAATGGCAATAGGTCGAAAAGGAGAATTAGCAATATTTCTAAAATCATCTAATATCGTTTGCTGAGCCAAAATATCTAGATTTGCCAAAGGTTCGTCAATTAAAAGAATTTTGGGTCTTCTAAGTAGCATTCGAGCTAGTTCAAAACGCATTTTATATCCAGAAGATAATCCACTCCAGTTATGATTTCTAAATTTTCGTAACCCTAAACGAGTAATTATTAAATCGATAACAACATTGTTTTCTTCAGGTAAATAACCGTAGCAACTAGCAGTAAATTCTAGATTTTCATACATACTACCTCTCCATGTTTCTGTTCTTTGTGGAATATAAACTAGTTTTGTTCGCAAATCATACAAATCATCATAATCAAAATGGTACTTTATACTTCCTTCAGTAGGAGTAAGTTCACCACACAAACTTCTTAAAAGAGTTGTTTTTCCGTTACCATTTTCTCCAACTAGACCAATAATTTCACCTGTTTTAATTTCCAATTGAATAGGACCAAGTGAAAAACTTGAGTTGTATCTTTTT
This sequence comes from Flavobacterium sp. 9AF, assembly GCF_902506265.1. Taxonomy (GTDB): domain Bacteria; phylum Bacteroidota; class Bacteroidia; order Flavobacteriales; family Flavobacteriaceae; genus Flavobacterium. Next base: position 2,693,900 of record NZ_LR733556.1, read on the forward strand.
TTTAGGTTGTGGACCGTTATGATAGTTTGATGCTCTGAAATATTTTTAAGACTTAAAAAAGAATGTAATTCAAGTAGTAAAGTTTCTAACTTTATTTTTTTTTCAGTTAGATTATTTTCGTTAGTGTCTAACCAATTTAAAAAAGCCGTAGTTTTTTTATAAAAGATAATGTCTTCTGTGTCTAAAGTGAAATCGATAATTCTTTTTACCACAGCATTGAAGTCTTCAAATTGAAGCAACTCTTTTATTTCTTTGAATTGTTTTTCAAATACATTCATGTTATTTAGAAGTATGATGTTTTTTTAATAAACTATAATGTACACTATCTAAAAATTCGCCATTATGAAAGCAATTTTCAATAAAATGAGCTTCTTTTTTAAAGCCATTTTTCTCCAAAACTTTAGCTGAAGCAATATTTCTTGGGTCGATGATTGCTTCTACAGAATGTAATCCCATTTGTCCAAACCCATAATTTAATAGGATTTGGATAGCTTCAGTAATATAACCTTTGTTTTGATATTCAGGTAAAAGCATATAACCAATTTCAGAACGGTAATTGTCTAATTCTGTTCTATAAAACCCGATTAGAGAAATTAGTTTATCTTTTCCTTTTTCAGTTACAGCCCAATTGATTGCTTCATTGGCTTCAACTTTATCTTGAATCATTTTTATATGAGCCATCGCTTCTTCTAAATTGGTTACCAAGGGCCTTGGAATATATTGCATAAGTTCAGGATTGCTTCTTAAAGCAAAAATTTCGTTAACATCTGTTTGTTGAAGAGCTCTAAAATGTAATCGTTCAGATTCTAAAATAGGAAAAGGCGAGAAGTTAAGTTGTAGCATATTAGATGTATATTGTCTTAAGTAATTGAATTTTTAGTTGCTATTGTAAAAGTCTTGTTTTTTAAGTAAAAAAGTAAACTTTGGATTTAAACAATATTACAAAATAATTGATATATAAAGAAAAGTCACTTAGAAATTTATTTCTAAATGACCATTCAAACATAAATTATTTGGAGAGAGAAATCTTATTTACGATGCAACACTAGGGTAGAAATTATTTTCACAATAGGTTTTGTAAGCATTTCTAATCATTTTTTTAAACTCTAGTGGAATTATATTTTCTGGAATTCGTCTTAATTTTTTTAATGATAGATTTTCTTCAATAAGAAACTGTACATGATTGTCTTCATCTAATTGAGTACTCACAATAGTTATTTCATCCATATTGTGAACAACACTGTTCATTTGTACTCTTTTATTGTTTTGATAATTGATATCAAAACTTTGGTAATTTTGTGTTACTTTAGAGAAATCGAAAGTGATGTAAAGCCCGCTCATAATTTCTCTATCGACAAGAAAACCTGTCATCTTTCCGGCATTGTTTAGGATGCTAATTTTTAAATTTCTCATAGTGATTCATTTTAATTGGTTATTTGGTTAACTAGCAATAAAATGATACTCTTGAAAAGATTTTTACACCTTCATTACCAAAGTTAATTTATAGACAAGGATTTAGCAATACGTATTTATACGTATTTTTGGGCTTTTTTAGTACGTATTTATACGTATTTTTTACAAAATGCCTTCTAGTAAGGTGTTTTTTTGATAAAAAAAAAACTCCCATTTACATGAGAGTAATATGGGAGTGAAATTTTATAAAATGGAAATAAATTAGATGTCTCTAAGTTTAATTAATTTTTCTTTCCAAAGTTTTAATTCTTCTTTATGTCTTTCGATACTTTTTTGAACTTCTTTAATCAAAGGATTTTCTCCTTTTGAACTAGAACTTATGAATTGGATGTTGTTTTCTAATTGAAAAATTTCATTTTGAACTTCGTCAATTTTTTTTCTAATAAAGAATTGTTCTTTTTCTAAAGATCTATTATCTTCATTTTCAACCCATTGATCCAATTTAGCATTGAACTTCATCATTTCTGTGTCCTTTTTAGATAGACTTAATTTTTCAAATAAAGCATCTAAAATTTTATTAAATTTACCTTCAATGTGTCTTCTGTTGAAAGGAACTTTACCCAATGATTTCCATACTTCAATATGTGCTTTAATTGCTTCTAAATCTGTCTTGTGATTACCCGTTAATTCAAATGATTTTAAATTTTCTAGATATTCTTTTTTATCATCAAAAGCTTTAATTTCATCTTCATTTTCTGCATTTCTTACGGTATGCATACGGTCGAAATAATGGTTGCAGGCATCTTTAAAATCTTTCCAAATTTTATCCGAGAATTTGCGAGGTACATGGCCTATTTTTTTCCAATCTTCTTGAATTTGCTTCATTATTGGAGTAGTTGCTCTAAAGTCTTCACTATCTTTTAGAGCTTCTGCCTTTTCTACTAAAGCTAGTTTTTTGTTTAGATTTTCTTGTTGTTCATGCTTTATGTCCTTGTAAAAAGCATTTTTATTTACATTGAAATTTCTAACAGCTGTTTTAAATTCTGCCCAAGTATCTTCTGTAATTTCTGCAGGAACTTTTCCAGCTTTAAAGAAGCTTTCTCTTAGGGCTTCCATTTTTTTAATTTGAGATTGCCATCCATTGTGTGATTGAATTTCTTCATTCCCTAGACCAACAATTTGGGCAATAATTTCTTTTTTCTTAGCTAGATTTTCAACTTCTCTTTCTTTTGCTTCACCAAAAAAGGCTTCTCTTCTATCATGAATTTGTTTGGTAATTTCGCTAAATTCATTCCATACAGCTTCTCTATGTTCTCGATCTACTGGGCCAATTTCTTCTTTCCAAACACGATGTAGTAATTGTAGTTCGCGAAATGCTTTTAAGATGTCAGCTTCATCTAATAATGTTTTTGCACGTTCGATAATAGCTAGCTTTTGTTCTAAATTGTTTTTAAAATCTTGATCACGAGCCTCTTTATCTAAGTGAATCAAATCATAGAAACGTTCAATATGAAAATGGAAGTTGTTCCAAACAATGTTATATTTGTCTCTTGGTATTGCACCTGCTGCTTTCCATTGCTCTCTAATTTCGTTCAATTTCTTAAACATATCAGCAATAGAAAGTGTTTCATCAGTACCGTCAACTAAATTTTTTAGTTCTTCAATAATCTCATTTCTTACAGCTAAATTGTTTTTTAAATTCTTTTGTAATTGATTGTAATGATTATTTCTATTGGTTTTATAATCTTCGTAAACGGCATCAAATTTATTTTTTAGTGGAAAATGATATTCAAAAACTGCAGTTTCATCAGTATTAGATTCATTAAATTCATCTCTTTTTTCATCAATTAAATGATGGTATTGATTCATAAATGATTTTCTAATTTCTTCTACGTGATCTTTGATAGCCATTACTTTGTGATTATGAACTAACTTATCTAGTTCATTAGTTAGCTCTTCCATAGTAAGGGAATCATAGTCAAGCATAGGGATAATATGTTTATCCTGAATAGAGTCGTCTTCATTTTCTTCTGCATTAGAATTGTCAATTTCATCTAATGCGGATGTATTAATTGTGATTACATTCTCTTGAGACTCTTGCTCGTTTTTTCCGTCTGCGTTTTGCAGGTTATCATTCTTTTCTTCTAACATCTTTACATGCTTAAGGTTACTAATTGCGACCGAAGATACTAAAGGATGTGCAAAATTCAAAGAAAAACCTGTATTTTATGTGTAAGTACACTGTAGGTTTTTTTTGAGTACTATTTTTCTGTAATTCATTTAGAATGTAAGAGCAATTTAAGATAGCTTATAAATAAGGTGTTTTTTTAAAAGTGCAATAAAAAAATAGTGCTAAAATTATTTCTTAGATTTTTATAAAGAATCTTATAAATTTCTACTGTTGAGATTAACCATTCCAAATGCTCCAAGCTTTTTCTGCTTGAAAAACAAGCATCTCATAGCCATTTTTAGTTTTAGCTCCTTGCTCTTTTGCTTTTCTTAAAAAAGTAGTTTCTTCAGGATTGTAAACTAAATCAAAGGCAATGTGGTTTTTTGAAAAAAAGGAATAATCTAACGAAGGAGCATTGTCAACATTAGGATGAGTACCTATAGGGGTTGTATTAACAATGATTTGATATTCATCAAAAATATCTTTTGTTAATTCTTCATAAGAGAATTGAAATTCATTTGGGGTACGAGAAACAAAATCATATTCAATTTTTAATTTTTTAAATGCAAAAGCAACGGCTTTGCTAGCACCGCCAGTTCCTAAAATGAGTGCTCTTTTATGACCATCTTCTAGCAAAGGTTTAATCGCTTTTTTAAATCCATAATAATCGGTATTATGACCTTTTAGTTTTTTCTTTTTTGAAATAGTTATGGTATTAACCGCACCAATTGTTTTTGCATTTTTTGATAATTTATCTAAGTAAGGAATTATTTCTTCTTTGTAAGGAATAGTTACATTTAAACCCTTTAAACCTTTTATTTCAGATAAAAGCTTAGGGAATTCTTTTATATTTTGAATATCGAAATTTAAATATTCGCAATTGTCGAAATGAAGTAATTGAAATTTTTCAGTAAAGTATTTTCTTGAAAAAGAATAATTAATATTTTTTCCAATTAAACCAAACTTGATTTGTTTTTTGTTTTTCTTTTTTTTGGACATACTTCATTAATTTTTACCTAATCGAGTAGCTATCTTTTCTAATCCGAAAATTAGCATAAATCCACAAATTACCATAATTATAGCTGTTAAAATTTGTGGGTCACCTTGAAAGTTTTGAGGAAAAATACTTTTTTCTATAAAAGGAACCGTTTCCCCATGACTATTAGTTCGATACTCTAATATATCTTTCCAAGGCCATATTTTGTTTAAGGAACCAATCATGAATCCAATTAATAAAGCAAGTGTAGTATTTTTGTGCTTAGAAAACATCCATTTTAATACTTTTGAAAATAATTTTAGTCCTATAACTGCACCAATTGCAAATGTGATCAATTTTAATAATGCTTGACCAATGATTTCAAAATCCATATTTGAAATCCCTTCTCTAAATTGATTTATTGTACCAATGACAGTTTGATATGAACCCATAAGCAGTAAAATAAATGCGCCCGAAACTCCTGGTAAAATCATAGCTATTATGGCAATGAATCCTGATAAAAAGAGATACCAATGACTGTCAGGTGATTCTGTAGGTCTAGCAATGGTGATATAATATGAAATTGTGACACCAATTAAAAGTGAAAGAATGGCTTTCCATGACCAATAGGATACTTCTTTCCAAATAAATAAAATGCTAGCTAAAACTAACCCAAAGAAAAACGACCATACTAATATAGGCTTAGTTTCCAATAAATAGGTAATTATTTTAGAAAAAGTCAAAATACTTGTTCCAATACCTAGCAATAGAAAAAATAAAAAATTTCCATTTATAGCAGCCCAAGTTGCTTTTATGCCATTTTTTTTTATACTTTTTAAAGTAGAAAAATTAATTTTATCTATGCTGTCAATTAATTCTTCATAAATACCAGATATAAAAGCTATGGTTCCTCCAGAAACGCCAGGTACAACATCAGCTGCGCCCATAGCAAGACCTTTTAAAGCTACTAATAAATAATCGGGATAAAGTTTTCTCATATTGTCAAAATAAATGCCATTCAGAATATTATTTTTAAACTCTGAATGGCAAATTTATAGAAACTATTTTTTAGTTTCTATATTTTTCTATAATGTTTTGAACTGTTTTTTTCTTCCAAATGGTAGGAAAATTTTCTTCAATAATCGTATGATTCTTGAAATTAATTCTCAAACCATTATTTAGGTGAAAATTACCTTTTTTAGTATCTTTATTTAAATGATATAATCCACCTAGACGATATTCAATTTCAAATTCATCTGGAAAAACTTCTGAGGCTTGTAAAAGAATTTCTATAGCATTATCATATTCTCCTAATTCTTGTAACATTTGCGACCAAAGTATAAAAGTGTCTAAATGAATATCTCCATTTTCAAAGGCTTTTCTGTAACCAAGTTCTGCTTCCTCGTAAAATTGCAATCCTTGATTGATAGCTGCATATCTTTTCCAATATAGGCTATTATCACCATCTATTCCTAAAGCTTTATTAACATAATAAATGGCTTTTTGGAAATTTTTCTGACGAATATAAAAATCAGTAATGGCAATCCATGCTTTGTCTAAAAGTGGATCTTCATGCACTGTTCTAAGGTAATATTTTAATGCGATTTCTTTTTCACCAAGTTTCTCGTAACATTTACCTACTCTCAATAATGCAAAAGAGGTTGCATCATCTAACTCCATAGTTACGTTGTAGCATACTATGGCTTCTTCATATCTTTTTAATTTTTCAAGTCCTTTGGCTTTTTCAAGATAGGCACCTAAAAAAGATTCATCAATAAGGGTAGCATAATCAAAAGCCCAAACGGACTTTTCATAATTTTTTAAAGCATAATATTGTCTCCCTAATTGGTGCCAAGCTACTTCACTATAAGGTTTTTTATCAATAAAACGCTCTAGGTATTCAATAGCTTCATTATTTTGATCTAAAAAATCAAAGCAATAGATAATGTTATATAAAGCGGAATAATCCTCTGGATCTTCATCTAAACATTTAATAAAATATTCTTTCGCTTTTTCTAATTCATCCATGAAAAGATATTCCATACCAATCATAGAAAATACATCTGCGTAATCATCGGTAAATTCTAATGCTGTTTTTAAAGACTCTATTGCCTTTTCATGTAAATCTCTTTTCGAAAAAATATTGGCTTGTTGAATATAAATTTCTTCGTTGGTAGGTTCAATAGCAAATAATTCGGTGAGGATTTTTTCAGCTATATCTAATTTATCCTCATAGATTAGCATTTCTACTTGTACTAGCCTTAATCCTGTTGACTTTGGATGTTGTTCTTGACCTAATTTTAATGCTTTTTTAGCTAAATTCATTCGGCCTGTATCCATATAATGAAGAATAATATCTTCAAATTCTTCTGAATCAAAGAAAAAAACTTTATTCGTTTTTAGCATTGACTCAAATTTAGATAAGGATAAATTGTTTTCTTCTTCTTCATGACTCAATCTCATACCATTCAATTTTATAAGTTTTGTCTTATATTAAAGATAAGACTTTTAATTTTTTTTTGCAATTTTAATACGAATTGTTTTAAACAATTTAATTAACAATTACGACTAGGATACTAATAGATAAATTCTAAGTAATAGTTTTTTTAAATCTAGCCTATTATTTAATATTATTTAATATTATTTAATACTTCAAGAATGATGCCACATCCTTTTTCGATCTCTTCTTTTGAAATTGTAAGAGGTGGTGTGATGCGAATGGCCTTTCCTTCAAATAAAAGCCAAAATAAGATAAGTCCTTTTTTATGACATTCCAAAATGACTTGGTTCGTAATTTCAGGACTTTCTGTCATGGCAGCGAGCATTAAGCCTTTTCCTCTAATTTCTTTAATCAGAGGATGAACCAATAGTTTTCTAAAAAGTTGTTCTTTTTCCAATGCTTCTTCCATGAGATTACTTTCTGTAATTTCTTGGAGAGTAGCTAAAGCAGCGGCAGCAATAACTGGATGACCTCCAAAAGTAGTAATGTGTCCTAGTTTAGGATCATGACTTAATAAATCCATCATCTCGGATGATGCAGTAAAAGCCCCTACTGGCATACCGCTGGCCATTCCTTTACCCATAACAACAACATCTGGAACCATATTGTAGTTTTCAAAACCAAATAGCTTTCCTGTTCGACCAAAACCGGGTTGGATTTCATCTAAAATTAATACGGCACCTACTTCGTCACAACGTTTTCTTACCTTTACTAGATAATCGTTTTCAGGCTGAATAAAACCAGCTCCACCTTGTATCGTTTCAAGTAGTACACCAGCTGTTTTGGTAGTTATTTTTTGTAAATCAGCTTCGTTGTTAAAAGTGATAAAATCAACATCGGGAATTAAAGGTCTGAAAATTTGTTTTCTTTCTTCATATCCCATTACACTCATGCTTCCCATTGTATTGCCATGATAAGCATGATGACATGAAATCCATTGACTTCTTCCAGTAACTCTGCGAGCTAATTTTAATGCTCCTTCAATTGCTTCTGTTCCAGAATTTACCAAATAGGTTTTGTTTAAAGGATTAGGTAGGTGAGAAGCTAATAATTTACATAATTCTGTTGCTGGTTTTTGAGCATATTCTCCATATACCATAACATGAGAATATCGATCTAATTGGTTTTTGATTGCTTCATTTACTCTTTTAGGCTGGTGTCCTAATGTATTAGCTGAAACACCTGCAACAAAGTCTAAATAAGGCTTTCCTTGAGAATCATAGATATAACTTCCTTCAGCATAAGAAATTTCTAAAGCCAAAGGGTGAGGTGAAGTTTGTGCTTGATATTTAAAAAAATCGTCTATCATTTTAAGTTGAATAAATCGAATGGTTTATCACTTTTTTTCTTTACTTTTTTCTTTAGGTTTTGGATTTTTTTTGTCAAAATCTAAAGTTTCTGGAAGAATTTCCATAGGTGTGTCTTCTTCCAAGCTTTTCTTTTTACTTTGGATTAATATTTCTTCATGGATTTTATTTTCATCTTCTGGAAAAATATCATCTTTAGATTTGATACGTTCGTCTCCTCTCCATATAAATCCTCTGAGTTTTCTGGCATTTTCTGGAAATTCACTTTCAGGATAAGTAAAAGCCTCCACATTAGTAAAAGCAGTTTGAGAGACTATTTGGTTATTTTCAAAAACAAAATTGAGTTTACTGCATTTCTTTTTGTCAATGCCTACTAGTTCATTTTTATCATTATACATATAGTATATCACTTCGGTGTTTTTGATAACATCAACTTCGCTCAATTTGTTTTCTTTAAATTTGCCATAGAGATATTGTCCTTTAATTTGGTTATATCCATTTTCACTTAAAGAATCTTTTTGTACAATAAATGCATTATTAATCACTTTAAGAGAATCCAATTGCTCACTAGTATTGTTTCCGATAAGATGCATTACATCTCCTGTCATCTGATTATCATTATTCCATAAAACAGGATTTCCAATGAGTTGGGTAAGAGCAGTTTTGTTATTCGAATGAATTGAATCGCATTTTCCACTCATGTCTGTTTTATAAAAACGAACGTTGTTAAAAGCTCTTATATTTCGATCTTCAGGAGGACCTGTTACTAATATTTTTTTTCCATGCATATATAAAGAATCATTTTCTACTTTAGTAATAACCACGGCTCTTTTGGTTAAAATAATGGAATCTTTTCTAGTAGTAGTATTTCGATACATTTCAGCATAGTGTCCTTTGGCAACCATATTATTAATGGTGTCCGTTATCTTTACATTGTTAATGCCTCTTGAAAAATTTCTTTTTTGATCATAATATAAATCATCTCCTTCAATAATCTTATTGTCATAAGTTATTTTGCTGTTTTTTTGAAGTTTTCCAATATCTTTATTGGTATCATAAAAACCATTTTCGGTATAAATTATATTGTCTTTACTTGTAATAGTTGATGGTCCAAAAACATAGGCATGGCCTGAGTTTTCATAAAAATCTAAATGATTTGTCTTTATAACTGCCTTAGGGTTTGTAACAGTTACTGAAGAAGTAAATTGGTATTTTTTTGAATCTAGATAATAACGACCTGATTTACTTTTTAATGTATTTTCTTTATTTACAATGGTACCATAGCTATTGTAAAATGCTACTTGTTTTTTCTTGTCAAAAAAAATGGTATCAGTTGTTAAAGTTGATTCAGGAGATCGTAAGTAAACGTCTCCAGTTGCAAAAGCAAACTCGTCTTTTCCATCATATTCTGCATAACGACTGTTCATTGTAATGGAATCGCCTTGATTAATTTGCACATTACCAAATGCTTTTACATAATTTTCATCTGTAAAATAGTAGGCTTTATTGCAGTTTATTTTCGTACCTTTATGAATAACTCTTACATTTCCAGTGAATACTGTTGCACCAGGAATTTCATATTGATTCATGTCAATAAAATCGGAGTGCTCAATAATAATTTTATCTGATTCTTGAGCAATGTTTTTACTCTTAGATTCAGAAGTGTTTTTTTGTGCAAAGGCAACTATTCCTAAAAGGAAAAAACTTAAAATAAAATAAGTGAATCTTTTCAAACTATTAATTTTGGTTCAAAAATAAGTAAAAAGAAGAAGAAGCGAATCGTATTAAGAATTTTTTATAATAAAAAACGCTTTCATAAAGAAAGCGTTTCAATTTTTTATTTTATAATGGTCTGTTTTCTATCTGGACCTACAGAAATTACGCTAATAGGTACTTCAAGTTCTTTTTCAATAAATTCGATATACTCTTTTAATTCAATAGGAAGTTCTTCATAAGTTGTCATACCAGTTAAATCTGCTTGCCAACCTTTCATAGTTGTAAAAATAGGTTCTACATTTTCTGGTTCAATATTATAGGGTAAGTGTTGTATTTCTTTACCTTTGTATTTGTAAGAAGTGCAAATATCTAGCGTTTCAAAACCAGATAATACATCTCCTTTCATCATGTACAATTGGGTTACACCATTTACCTGCACTGCGTATTTTAAAGCTACTAGGTCTAGCCATCCACATCTTCTTGGGCGTCCAGTTACTGCACCAAATTCATTCCCTACACGTGCCATGGTTTTTCCTTCTTCATTAAAAAGTTCGGTAGGGAAAGGACCACTTCCTACACGAGTTGTATAGGCTTTAAAAATACCATAAACTTCTTTTACTCTATTAGGAGCGATTCCTAAACCTGTACAGGCACCTGCGGCTGTAGTATTTGAAGAAGTTACAAATGGATACGTTCCAAAATCTACATCTAATAGTGAACCTTGTGCTCCTTCTGCCAGAATTGATTTTCCCTCTTTTAAAGCTTTGTTTAAATATTCTTCACTGTCAATAAAAGTAAGTTTTTTTAATCCTTCAATTGCATCAAAAAATTCTTCTTCCATTTCTTTTAGGTCATATTCTAAAGCAACATCATAAAATGCAATCATAGCTTCATGTTTATCAGCTAATGCTCTATAACGTGTTTTGAAATCTTCTAATTCAATATCACCTACACGTAAACCATTTCTTCCAGTTTTATCCATGTAAGTGGGTCCAATTCCTTTTAAAGTAGAACCAATTTTTGCTTTTCCTTTTGATGCTTCAGATGCTGCATCTAAAAGACGATGAGTAGGTAAAATAAGGTGTGCTTTTCTTGAAATAAATAATTTAGATTTTACATCCATATTGAATTTTTCAAGACCTTCTAATTCTTTTTGGAAGACCACTGGGTCAATTACAACACCGTTTCCAATAATATTAATTGCATTTTTATGAAAAATTCCAGATGGAATGGTTCTTAAAACATGCTTTATACCATCAAATTCTAAAGTGTGGCCAGCATTTGGTCCACCTTGAAAGCGAGCAATAATATCATATTTTGAAGTTAATACATCGACGATTTTTCCTTTTCCTTCGTCACCCCATTGAAGCCCTAATAATAAATCTACGGTCATTGTAATCTTAGTTGTTTGTCGTTTAGTTTATTTAAGCAGTTATTTAATTTCTGTTTCTTTTTTTGTACCATAGAAATATAAAGAATGATTTTGGATGTTTATTCCAAACATGTCTTCCATGGTTTGTTTAATTTGTTGTATTCTAGGATCACAAAACTCAATTACTTCGCCAGTATCGGTTAAAATAATATGATCATGTTGTTTGTCGAAATATGATTTTTCATAATGCGCTTGGTTTTGGCCAAATTGATGACGTCTAACTAAACCACATTCTAAAAGTAATTCAATAGTGTTGTAAAGTGTCGCTCTACTTACTCGATAATTTTTATTTTTCATTTTGATATAAAGTGATTCAATATCAAAATGTTCTTTTGAATTGTATATTTCCTGAAGAATGGCGTAACGCTCTGGGGTTTTTCTATGTGCTTTTTCTTCGAGGTATTTGGTAAATACGTTTTTTACAATTTCTTGATTTTTATTGTTTTCCATTTGGTTAACTAAATAAATGCAAAGATAGGCAAACTTAAAGGTTACTACCTATTAGTTAAGATTTTTTTTTAACAAAACTTCTTGATAAGTTTGAGAAAATCTATTCCTTTGTTTTTTTATTTGAGGGTTAATTTTGATAAATGCGAGTTACTTTATCAATTCCATCCACTTTTTTAATGTTGTCAATAAGTCGTTTTAAGATCGTGTTATTGGGAACAATTACGGTAATTTTACCATTAAAAACACCTGCTTTTCCACTAAGAGCAATGTTTTCTATGTTTACATGCATTTGATTAGAAATGACTTTAGTAAGTTCATTAGTTAGCCCCAAAGTATCCATTCCGGTTATATTTAACATGGCTCTAAATTCTTCTTGACTTGAATCTATCCATTTGGCTGGAATAATTCGGTAGGCATAATTAGATTGTAAACTAATTGCATTTGGACAATCTTTACGATGCACTTTAATACCTTCACTAATTGTGATAAAACCAAAAACTTCATCTCCAGGAATCGGGTTGCAGCAAGAAGACAATTTATAATCGAGTTTTTCTTGATCCACACCAAAAACCAGCATATCATATTTTTTGCTGATTTCATTTTTCTCGATTTGTTCTGGTTTAGAATTGTTAGTTCTATTGAAAGGTTTTTTTAAAAAGTTTACTAAAGTATTGCTTTTTTGTGCCGCATAATCTTTTAATTTCTGATTTTCAATAGCTCCAATTCCTACACGGTAGAATAAATCTAAACTAGTTTGTAATTTAAAATAATTAACTAACTCGTTTACTGTAGTTTCGTTTAATGTTATTTTAAGGTGACGAAGTTTACGATTTAATATTTCTTTTCCTTCTTCAGCTACTTTTTTAGTATTTTCATTGAGTGAATTTTTAATTTTGTTTTTCGCTCTAGAAGTGGTTACATAATCTAGCCATTGAACTGTAGGTTTTTGGTTGGGTGAAGTGATAATTTCAACCTGGTCACCGCTGTTTAAAACATAGTTTAAAGGAACCAATTTACCATTTACTCTTGTTCCTCTTGTTTTGGAACCAATATCTGTATGAATACTAAAAGCAAAATCAAGAGTTGTAGCCCCTTTTGGAAGTGATTTTAAATCACCTTTAGGCGTAAAAACATAAATTTCCTTAGAATATAAATTGAGTTTGAAATCTTCTACAAAATCTACAGCATTGGCAGCCTGACTTTCGAGTGCTTCTTTCAATTGGTTTAGCCAAATTTCTAATCCGTGTTCTTCAGCACCTACACCTTTATATTTATAATGAGCTGCATATCCTTTTTCTGCAATCTCATCCATACGTTCACTTCGAACTTGTATTTCAACCCATCTTCCTTTTGGTCCCATCACCGTAATGTGAAGTGCTTCATATCCAGTTGATTTTGGAGACGAAATCCAATCGCGCAAACGACTAGGACTAGGTCGGTAATGATCGGTAACCACAGAATATATTTTCCAAGCTAAAAATTTTTCATCATGAGGATTGGATTTATAAATGATACGTAAAGCAAATTTATCATATACTTCATCAAAAGTTACTCCTTGAGCTCTCATTTTTCGACGAATGGAATAAATTGATTTTGGTCGTCCTTTAATGGTGAAATTAATCCCTTCCTCTTCTAAAGATTTTGATAGCACATCAGAAATAGTTTTTATATAGGCATCTTGTTCTTGTTTGGTTTCCTTAATTTTGCTTACAATTTCTTTGTAAATTTCTGGTTCTGTATATTTTAAACCTAAATCTTCCAATTGTGTTTTTATATTATATAAGCCTAAACGATGGGCTAAAGGAGCATAAATATATAGCGTTTCAGAAGCGATTTTGGCTTGTTTGTATTCTGCCATACTATCCATAGTCTGCATATTGTGCAAACGATCAGCAATTTTTATCAATATTACTCTAACATCATCATTAAGGGTAAGTAACATTTTACGGAAATTTTCTGCTTGAACAGAAACGTCTTGATCCGTTTTTACTTTAGCAATTTTGGTTAATCCTTCTACAATTTTTGCAATATTAGGATTAAACATTTTGGTAATATCTTCAACGGTTATGTCTGTATCTTCTACTACATCATGCATTAGAGCTGCAGCGATTGATGTGGCACCCAAACCAATTTCTGAAGCTACAATTTTAGCCACAGCAATAGGATGGAAGATATAGGCTTCACCAGATTTTCTTCTTTGGTCTTTATGTGCGTCTACGGCAACATCAAAAGCTTTTCGGATTAACTTTTTATCTTCTGTTGTAAGTGTTTGATAACTAATGCGAAGTAGTTCTTTGTACTCTTGAGCAATAGCCTTGTTTTCTGCTTCTAAATCAATCTCAGTCATAGGGCAATTTAATAACAGTTAAAGTTAAGACAAAGTTATGGATTGTGCAATAGGGAATTTTGAAATCAGAATTTAGTTAAAAGTTTACCTTTTACTAGCAACCAACAACTACTCACCAAAATACAACCACTTTTGTTAAAACCCTCTTTGTCTTTTGGCTTCAAAAAGTAAAATGGCTGCTGCTACAGAAACATTCATGGAATCAATTTCCCCTTGCATAGGTATTATGATATTTTGAGTACTTTCTTTTCTCCAAGTTTCTGTTAAGCCTGTTGCTTCTGTACCTACTACAATTGCAGTAGGAGTAGTATAATCTACTTTATGGTATTCGTTAGAATTTTGTAAAGTAGCACTATAAAAGGCAATCTGATTTTCTTTTAGAAAGGCAATCACTTCTTCAGAAGTTCCAGTTGCTATTTGTCGGGTAAACAAACACCCTACGCTAGAACGTACAATATTTGGATTGTATAAATCACTTTTTGGATTGGCAATAATTACCGCATCAATATTAGCCGCATCTGCGGTTCGTAATAAGGCACCTATATTGCCAGGTTTTTCTGGAGCTTCTGCAATTAATACTAAAGGATTTTTACTTAATTTTAAATCGGATAGATGCAATGATTTGGATTGGGCTACAGCCAAAATACCTTCGGTGGTGTCTCGATACGCTAATTTTTGATATACCTCTTTAGAAATTTCAATTCTTTCAATATTAGAACTTTCGAAACTTTGATAATCTGTATTTTGCATTACATCAGGACAAAAAAGTAAGGTGTTTAAGACATAACCTCCTTTGATGGCTAATTCAATTTCTCTTTTTCCTTCAATAAGAAAAGTACCTGTTTGCTTTCTGGTTTTGGCTTTTTCTTGTAATTGAACTAATGATTTAATATATGAATTTTGTGCAGAAGTAATTTGTTTCATCAAAGAAATTATTTGAATGCAAAATTACAAAAGATAATTGTATTTTCTATAAATGAAAAAATCTCACTTCAAGAATGATAGTGAGATTTTTAATATTTAAATCTAGTTATTTTTACTTTTTGTTTTGAGCTTCAAACTTTTCTTTATAACGATCGTATAACTCGGTTTGATGACTTTCTAAACTAATGTTTCGGCCATCAATAAAAGCTTGAGTAACCTGATTGGAAGTCATATCTAGTGCATCTCCTTCAGAAATGAATAAGGTAGCACTTTTTCCTACTTCTAAAGTACCATATTGTATATCGATACCTAGAATTTTAGCTGTATTTGAAGTGATTAATTGCAATGCTTTTTCTTTTTCCATTCCCCAAGCTACGCAAGTTCCTGCATAAAAAGGTAAATTTCTAATTTGCATGCGCTCCATATCACCTGCATTTTGAAGTCCCACTAAAATTCCTGCATCGTCTAATAGCTTAGCGTTTTTGTAAGGTAGATTTACATCTTCATCTTCTAATAATGGTAAGTCGTGAACCCTTCTTAATAAAACAGAAACATTATTTTCTTTTAATAATGGAATGTTTTTAAAAGCGTAATAACCACCTACTAAAGTCATTCTTTGAATGTTATTTTTCTTTTTAAATACAATGGCATCCACAATTTCTTTTTCTCCATCAACATGTACAAAAAGTGTTTTATCTCCTGTGTCTAATCCTTTCATAGCTTCGTAAGGAATATCTCTTACAGCAGGATTGGCTACAAAATAAGCTTTCGCATCATTAAAGAAATCTTGAATTTCAGTAACTTGTTTGTCATAATTTTTATTAGGTTCGATACCTCCTGGTTCTGCCCACCAACCTGATCTAGAGAAACTTCTTGGCCAACTTAAGTGAATTCCATCATTTTCTTTAATAACAGCATCTTCCCAGTTCCAAGCATCTAATTGTACTACTGATGAAGTTCCAGAAATGCGTCCGCCTCTTGGCGCAATTTGTGCTAATAGCACACCATTAGGTCTGGCAGCTTCCACTAAACCGGATTCTGTATTATAAGCAATAATACTCCTAATATGAGGATTCATTTCGCCCATTTCACTTTCATCATTAGAAGCTTTTACAGCGTCAATTTCAACGAGACCTAATGTAGCATTGGCACCAATAAAACCGGGATAAATATGTTTTTTTGATGCATCAATATACACATCATGCTTTTCTGGTTTGAAATTGGTTCCTTCTTGGATCATTGCAATTTTCCCTTCTTTGATAGAAATAATGCTGTTTTCAATTATTTTTCCATTACCTAGATGTGCCTTTCCACCGGTAATTAAAATCGTTTGGGTTTGTTTTGGAGCAGGTGTTTGTTGGCCAAAGGCAAAACAACTGACTGCTAATAGAAATATATATTTTTTCATAAGATTTCGTACTTTACAAATTATTGATATTTAGCATGAGAAACCACGCAGTTTTCACCTAAGGTATCACAATGGTAATGCCCCACATCTTTTTTCTTAGGAGCTTGAGTTTTTAAACCTTTATTTTTAGCTTCTAATAAATTGTTAGTCAATTCGCTTCTTTGTTTCTGAATAGAGGCTAGTGTTGCTTTTTCTTTTTCTAAATCGTAGAAAATAATTCCGTCTACTATGGTTTTTTCTGCTTTGGCATAAATAGATAATGGATTTGCGGTCCAAAGTACCACATCGGCATCTTTACCGACTTTAATACTACCTACTTTATCATCTACTTGTAATAATTTAGCAGGATTAAGCGTTACAAATTTCCAAGCTTCTTCTTCTGAAACATTCCCATATTTTACTGCTTTTCCTGCTTCTTGGTTTAAACGTCGAGACATTTCAGCATCATCAGAATTGATCGAAACGACCACACCTTGACCGTTCATTAAAGCAGCATTGTAAGGAATTGCATCTTTTACTTCATATTTATAACCCCACCAATCTGCAAAAGTAGAACCACCTACACCATGTTCTGCCATTTTATCAGCCACTTTGTAACCTTCTAAAATGTGAGTAAACGTTTGGATTTTGAAATTAAAACGTTCTGCAAGTTTCATTAACATATTAATTTCAGATTGTACATAAGAGTGACAAGTAATAAAACGTTTTTTATCTAAAATTTGTCCTAAAACTTCCATCTCAATATCAAAACGAGGCGCTACTTTATTTTTTGCTTTGCTTGCATTGTAGTTTGCCCATTCTTTTTTGTATTCTAAGGCTCTTGAAAAATAATCTTCATATACTTGTTCCACACCCATTCTAGTTTGTGGAAAACGACCGCTTCCCCAATTGGATTGTTTTACATTTTCTCCCAAAGCAAATTTGATGTATTTAGGAGCGTCTTTTACTAGCATTTCATCTGGAGTGTAACCCCATTTTAATTTTATGAATGCCGCACGACCTCCAATTGGATTGGCAGAACCATGTAATAGATTCGCTGAAGTAACACCACCAGAAAGGTTTCTGTATATATTAATATCATCAGAGTTTACAACGTCTTCAATCGTTACTTCTGCTGAGGAATTTTGGCCACCCTCATTTACACCTCTAGAAATAGCAATATGCGAATGTTCATCAATGATACCCGCTGTTAAATGTTTACCAGTTGCATCTACGATTTTTGCATTTGGAACTGAAATATTCTTGCCAATTTGCGCAATCTTACCGTTTTGAATTAATACATCCGTTTCTGTAAGCGTTCCTTCTTTTTCACCCGTCCAAACCGTTGCGTTTTTAAACAAAATGGTTTCTTGCGTTGGTTTTACTGTATTTCCATAGGCGATATTTGGATAGGTAACTGGAACCATTTCTGGAACTTTTTTATCGTCTTTTTTGTCTTCTTTTTTGTCTTCTTTTTTATCTTCTTTACCTTCTTTTTTTGTAGCTGTCCAAGCGGTTTCTACACCATTTTCAAGCACTGCCTTTCCATCTAAAGTAGTTTTGTTTTTTATTCCTGATAAGCGATAAAAAGAAGTTGTAGTCGTATCTTTCGTTTTAATAACTAAAGTAATCCAAGGTTCTTTATAGGTTAATTTCGTTCCGTAGTTGATACTGTCTTTGCTAATTTTTGCATCTAATTTGTCTAATTCACCTGTGATAGCAAGCTCAAATGTTTGTTGGTTAAACACCAAATCATAAGTACCACGAATATCGTCCACATTCATTTTGTCTAAGATATTTCTATTTCCTTGCACCCAATTTTCATGAATGGTACTTTTATCGTCGAAAATATCTCCAGAAGCAATGATAAAGTTAGCTAAAGCTCCTTTTTTCAAGACACCCAATGCATCTGATTGATTTAAGATTTTTGCAGGTGTTTCCGTTAAAGCTGCTAAGGCTTTTTCTTTGGGTAAACCATATAAAACAGCTTTTCTAAGATTATCTAAAAAGTCTTTTGGTTTTTTATTATCGTTAGCTGTCAACACAAAATTGATATTGTTTTCGGCTAATATTTTTAAGTTGAAAGGGGCTTGGTTCCAAAATTTCATATCACTTAAACTCACTTGCTGTGCCAAATAAGGATCAGAAACATCATACGCTTCGGGGAAATCTAAAGGAATAATATAGGTTGCTCCTGTTTTTTTAATTTCGGCAATCTTTTCGAATTCGTCTCCGCTACCTTTGATGATATAGTTTACACCAAATTCTTTTCCAATTTTATCTGCTCTTAATTTGTTTAAAATATCACCTGCGTCAAAAATTTGAATTAAGTTTTTATTGGCATTGAAACTTTCTAACGATAAATCTTTCGTTTTTGAAGCACCTGTTGCATACCATTTTGCATCGTGGTACACTTGGCGAATTAAAGCCATACTTCCCATTAAAGAAGAAGGATAACTTTGATTGCTTAATTTACTTCTATCGAAAGTAAAGTGTTGCGAAACTTTCGTATTTAAAATTCGTTTCGAATT
The DNA here is from genome assembly GCF_902506265.1 of Flavobacterium sp. 9AF. Taxonomy (GTDB): domain Bacteria; phylum Bacteroidota; class Bacteroidia; order Flavobacteriales; family Flavobacteriaceae; genus Flavobacterium. Next base: position 2,713,053 of record NZ_LR733556.1, read on the forward strand.
ATTATCGGTATCATTTAAAGTCCAAAGTAGTCCGGTTCCTGCAATGATACCATCATTGGAATGACTTAGAACAGTTCCAAAACCAACTTCACGAAGTGAACCAGCGGCTTTATCATCGTATTTTAAATTTTCATACGCATTGAATTCTGGTTTGATATGGTCGTTCCAATAGTAACCTTCTCTAGAAGCATCGTATTGGGTTACGAAACCTCTTCTTGGAGCAGGTTGCGGTTTATCGATACCAAATTCGCTGTAGATGTCGATGAAAGAAGGGTAAATGGTTTTACCAGTAGCATCAATGATAGTTGCGTTTTTAGGAAGGGTAACATTGGTACCTACTTCAATAATTTTACCCTCTTTACATAAAAGCGTGGCATTTTCCAGTTTTTGTGTGGGTGACACATAAATAGTTGCGTGGGTAATGGCAACATGGTTTTTAAAAGATTGTTTTACACCATCATTTTTAGGAAAGTAATCTTGAGCGTTTCCAAAAAAGGATAATAATAAAACAAATAAGAACGTATAGATTCTCATAAGTCTATTTTTGATTAGGTTTGGTTTAGGGATTAAATATAGGAAGAATTACCTTTTAGCTGATTAAAGGGGTTTTATTTTTAGATTTTTTTAACGTTTTTTGTTTTTATATCAATTTGCATATATTTTTTGTGAAAATATATTAAAATTAGACAATTTTCATTTATCTATAGATTGTGTTTGTTTAACGAAACTACCTTTTTACTTATCTAAAAATAAAGTTCATTTCCTATGGTTGATGTAATTTTAATTATAATTTAAAAGCAAAAGCCATGAAAAACTTTACTAAACTTTTTTTACTACGAGCATTAATTCTGGGATTTCTGTTTTTCAATACTAAAGTGGTTTCTCAAAATGAACCTTTTAATTGCGTTGAAAACGCTTATCTTTTCCAGATGAATGATATCTATGCCATAGATTTAGCATCAGGTATTTCAACCCTAGTGGCAACAGATGTTACTCCTGGAAATATTAATGCAGCAGCTTATAATCCTACAGATGGCTACATGTGGGGTTATCTAAGTACACCTTCTAATACTATTGTAAGAATTGGTAATGATTTTTCTGTCACAACTTATTACATACCTGAATTGACTACAGGAAGTAAATATGTTGGAGATATAAGTAGTAATGGTATATATTATTTTAAAGCTTCTGGTAGTACTTACTACAAAGTAGATTTGAATCCTTCTTCTCCAACCTATACGCAATATTTATCTACAGAAAGTCTTTCTTTAAGTTTAAATGTTCATGACTGGGCTTTTAATGCTGTAGATGGACAATTATATAGTGTAGAACAAGCTACCAATATTTTATATCGAATAAATCCGAGTAATGGAGTGGTAACTTCTTTAGGAGAAGTTCCTATTTTAGCTGGAATGAATTATACTTATGGTGCGGTTTATTTTGATTCAGATGGTGCATTTTATGTATCTTCTAATCAAACAGGAACAATATATATTATTGATCAAGTTCAAAACTTAACAGGTTCAAATTCGATTAGTTCTAATTTATTTGCTTTTGGACCTTCTAGTTCGAGTAATGATGGAGCACGTTGTCCAACAGCCTCAGTACCTAAGGAAGATTGTTCCAATGGAATTGATGATGATGGAGATGGATTAGTGGATTGTGATGATCCTTCTTGTTCGGGATTTGGTTCTTGTCCTGTCATGGATGCTGTGAGTGGTGGAAATGAAGGAGGTTTAGAAAGTAATAATCGTTTAGTAGATTTGATTAAAAAGCGTAATTTTAATCGAGTAAAATCTAATTATTCTTTTGACTATACCAATGCAGAAAGGCTAACAAAATCTAGTAATTATTGTGTTAGAAGAGATGCAAATGCCGATTTTCAATTGATAGATTTTATACCGTTAGGAAGTATGGATGAAGATGAAGTATTAGAAACGACTCCAAATGATTTATTAGGAATTACGAATGCGACTGAAGTTTATGCAGCTGATTATTTAAAAAATAATAAACTTATTGCTTCAGTTTTGGCTTTAAAAACGGATAATGGGGTTTATGAGCATACTAAATATATTTGCGACCGATTAATTGGAGCAGAATTACTCAATGTTTCCACCATAGAAATAAATGACCAACCTTTTATTCGATCTATTATAAAGAATGCAGATGGTTCTATTGAATATGTATTGAGTTTGTCAGCAAAATTAACTCAAAATGAAACTAATTTTGGGATTGAGAGTCATTGGAATTTAGATAAATATGAATCGAATGTGAGTTTTTATAATTTCCAAATTTGGACTAATTCTTTAGATAATTTATTTTATATGGGTACTGAACTTTTGCATCTAATAGATGTACAAAGACCTATAACAACTTATAACAATTCACCAGCGCCAACCGTATTTGTAAGAAAAGGTAAGTATATGAATGGTGTTTTACAATTAGATATTGTAAATACCAATGAGACTGAACAAGTTATTTTTGATGCAGGTATTCGCACTTCGGAGACCAATGCAGTTAATTTAGTTTCAAATCCTATTTTGTTACAAAATAATACTATTTCATCTGTAAGTATTACAACAGGTAATTTATTTGATGTAGGTTTTAGAATAGGTGACGGCATACACACTCCAGATGATTTATTTTTATCTGATGGACCATGGGGTGTAGATGATGCTGCTTCAAGCACTCAAATAAATTCATTTCTAGTAGTACCGCAAACGACTTCTTATGAAAATGATGCTTTTGGAATTGAAAGAAATATAATTTTGTCTGCTAATACTAGTGAATATGTTGCGGTTTACAGAGGACTTACACCACGATTTAAAACTGTTGATTTGTCTGATTATGAGAGTTTTAAATTTACAGCAAAAGGAACAGGGAAAATGATGATTACTTTAGTAAAAGGAAGTATTAATACATGGGAATCACAATTTAGAACTACAATTGATTTGACAAATAATCTTGAAACTTATGCCTTGCCTTTATCTAGTTTTACTTCTACACTTGGTGGAACATTAGAATTAAATGATATTAAAACACTCGTTTTTACAATGATTTCTGAAAATGGCTCTTTAGTTACCAAAGAAATGCAGATTGAAAATGTACGTTTTTCAAAAGAGAAAGTAAAAATTTATAGTTTAGAAGATTTAGAAGAGGTGAGTTTGTATCCAAATCCAATGGATAATGCATCAGTAATTCAATTTGTAAGTCTTCAAGCAGAAAAAGTAACCTTATCTATATACAATCAGTTAGGTGCTTTAGTAAAACAATTACATGTTAATACAGTAGTTGGTAAAAATGAATTAATTATCGATAAAGATAATTTAAATACTGGTTTATATTTCTGTAACCTAGTTAGTTCTAGTTATGAATATAAAACGAGTAAGCTTCTTGTGAAGTAGTATTTTTTAGTTTTTATAGTTTTTTTGTTATTAGATTTTAACCCTTGTTTTTTATTAAAGCAAGGGTTTTTTTAGTCAAAAGTCAAAAGTCAAAAACTTCATATAATTAGCTATTCAAATTTTTAAAAACAAGGTTCTTTTCCGTATGGATTAGCTTCATGGTCAATGGTAAATTGAAACTGCTTTTTATCTTTTTCTCTGGTATAGCTCACATAGTCCCAAACACCTGAATGCGTTAGTATATATGTGCCATTTTTAGTTCCGTTATATACTTCATCATAAATAGTCTCTATGGTTGGATGAGCTCCTTCTTCGGTTATATCTTCTGAAACAAAAGTTAAGTTAATCGCTTCTTTTTGTCCTTTATATTTTATTTGAATAGCTTTTCCATCTTTGGTAAAACTAATCCAAATAATTCTAGAAGGTACTTCATTATCTTTGTAGCAGATATAATGGTTAACAATAGGATCATTAGATGTATTTAACGTATCTTTTATACCTTCTTCAACCATTTCATTTAGAACCTGGTTTTTTTCTTCCACAGGTTCAATAAGCGTAGAATTGTTTATTTCAAGAGTTGGTTTGTCAACTGTTTTTTCTTTACAAGAAAAAAGATAAAATAAACAGAATAGGATAATAACTTTTTTCATATTTTTTTTGAATTAATAATTTTATTTCGAATTTTTATAAAAGGCTTTTCAATAGATATATATAATAAATAAGCAAATACAATACAAGCTACAGTGCTTATTAATAACAATAAATTATCATCTACATTGTATGAAACCAATAATTGATGTGTACAATGAATAATTCCTTTATGAGTTAGATAAATACCATAGGAAAGTGTTGCAATAAAAGTGGTTATTTTAGATTTCCATTTATATAAAAATGTATTTGGACTAACTGCTCCTATAAGCATACATCCATATCCTATAGCAATTAAAGGAAAGCCAAAAATAGTAGCCAAAAATGTCATGGGGTCTAAACAAATAGAATAGGCTAGAGATAAAATAACGACACTTATGACTAAAAACGCATTGCCATATTTTGTGATTTTTTCCCAGAAAACAGGCAAGAATTGATATATTGCTGCTATTGAAACACCTACTAAAAGTCCATCTAAACGATTATAAGTAGGATAATAAATGTATTTGTACCAATATAACCAGTTATTTTCATCTTCTATTTTTGGGATAAAGAAATGATTGTAACTATAGAATCGTATTAAGAATCCAAATAGGAATAAAACTATTAATAAAAAATAGGATTTTTTAATCCAACCATTTAGTTGTAGAAAAATTAAAAGTAATGGTAAAAAAAGATAAAAATGTTCTTCAACGCAAAGTGACCAAGCATGTGAAAAAGTTCCAAAATCTTTTAAATTCAAATCGAAATTTTGGGTAAAAGTTATAAATTTCCACAATGGAGGAAGGCTTTCTTTTTCTCTAAAAAAAGGAATGGAAAAATAGAGTAAAAGAGTGAATGCATAAGCAGGAATTATTCTAAAAAAACGCTTGATAAAAAAATCTTTTAATGAAATGTCTTTTTTTGTTCTAATTTCTGCAAATAATTGGGAAGCAATTAAAAAACCACTTAAAACAAAAAACAAATCAACACCTGTCCATCCAAAACTAAAAGTATCTGGAAGCCATTTAGGTTTGCCACCACTTAAAATATAATAATGAAAAAAAAGGACTAATACTATTGCGAGAGTTCTTAAATGGTCTAAACCATAGAATTTAGGTGTGTTATTATTTTTCAAAGCTTACGGTTAATATGTAATTGATAAATTTAATTTTTAAATAAAAAAGTAGGATTACAGAATGGTTGAATCGTTTTTTAAGTTGGTATATTATTTTTCAATATAGTTTTTAAGATCTATAATGTATTGATTGTAAAAAGCTAAAAATAATTCTTTTATTTCTGGTCTTTGGATTACCGTTTTTCCCTTCTTAGTATAGATGTACATCGCTTCTGGAAATTCTTTAGCGTATTTTTCTGAAATTTGGAAATTATATATTCCAAAAGGTATATTATTTTCAGATGCAACATCATCATTTTCATTAATATATAATTTTGCACTAAAATAGGAGGAATATATTTCTTTTTCTAAAGTAATTTTTATCCATTGAGAATCATAATCTATAAAAAAAATATTTTTAGCAATAACATCAGATGTGCATTTTTCTTTGGTACAAATAAATCGAAAATCTCGAAAAGCAATTCGGTTATCATTAGAATAAAATGGTTTGAAAGTGTAATTTTTTTCTTTAATGAAAGCATGAATTTTTGTTTCGATATCTTGTTTTGAGAGATTATCAAAGTGTAAAACAATTGTTTTATTAGGAATATAAATGTCTATTTCATTACATTCAAAATACGATTCTTGACTAAAAAGGGAAAATAATATAAAACAAAAAAAGAGAGAAAGCATTGATTTATTCATCGGGTTCCAATTTTAACGTGAAGAATAATATTGTTTTTATCTACATAAAACTCATAATAATCTACAAAATTATAGGAATAAGTATTGTCTTGTGCAGCTTGTTGTTCTAATATATTGCCATATTGATCTGAAATGGTGTATCCCTCTCTATAGGTTCCACCACTACCAGAGAATCTCTTTTCATAAGTATATACTTTTAAACCATTTGGTAATTCTGTGCTATTTGAATAATTTCCCCATTGCTCAACAAGCTCATTAATATTGGCTCCAGCCCAACTTGTAATTGCGAAAGTTTTTCTATGCGTATCAGCAAAAGATTTTTCAAGATTGTATCGAGCTTGCGCTTTGGTATTATTACTTGCTAACGATTGACTCCAAAGCCATGCGGAGTTTAATAAAAAGGTTGAAAATATAATGAATAGATACCCGTTTTTCATAAAAAAATAATGATGATAAATATACAATTTATATGAATTCAAATCGAAACGAGCATTCATTTTTTAATACTGATTTAGGAAGTTTATCTCATCATTTATGTTATTTATCGAAACTTTTTTTTGATTCATCGAAAAGCATGAAATGATACTGGTAAGAAATGTAATTTTACTACAAGATAAGAAAATAACTTTTATTAAGAGTAAGAAAAAAACAAACTGTATTAACTAAAAAAGAAACTGCCTATGGATAAAAAAAGCTTTATAAAGCATAAATACTTATTGAATTTGAAATGAGAAATTGGCATTTAGAAATCAATACGTATGTTTTGCTGGTTAAATATGTAAATTTGGTTATTAGCAAATGAAACCTCTTTTAGAAAAACTAAGGGAGGTTTTATTTTTTTGTCTTTTGAAGAAAATATAAAACGGTTGTAAAACTACAGAATATAAAGAATTTTATGAACCAATCTAGAAAGAAAGCCCCAAAAAGTGGTTGGTGCATGGTCCATGAACTAGGTAAATAATCTCTATGTAAAGAAGTAATTATGATGACGACTCTTTCAAAATTAAGCATCAAGATACAACCTAAAATGAAGCGAATGATACTTTTTGTTTGGACAAATTTTAGGATGAATAAGAGTGAACAAATAATATAACTGAGTTGTTGTGCATATAACGAAAAACCATACGGACCTTTTAATCTAGAAAAGAGATGTTGATTTTCTTCAGATTCAGAATGGATGAAAATAAGAACCCAATCCTTTATGAAGACAAGTGTATAAATGATTCCTGCAATAATAAGGGTTGTAGTTGCTGCTTTGTCTATTGCAAGTAGATTGGTTTTCTTTTTTAAGAAAGGAACATGTTTGCAAAGTAGATAGATGAGGTTGTACACTCCAAAGCCAAAGAAACACCACTGTGTAATTAGATATAGGGACATTTAATTTTACTTTTTTCAAATCTATACTTTTTTTTTCAAATCTAGCAAGAATAATGTGTTTTGAAGATAAGGTTCTCGACTGCGTTAGAAGTGACAATGCTTTGCTTCAATTGATAGTGTTATATATTGGTTTTACTGATATTATAAATAAGCTTCTCGACTGCGCTCGAAGTGACAAGTTAGTTTGTACTTAAATTAGGTAAAAAGTACTTAAAAGTAGTACATATAAAACGTTATTTTCCCACACTTTCTTTAAATTTTTGGATATTTAAATAGAGGAGGCACCATTGGTTTCCATCTTGGTCTTTAATGTTTCTTCCTTGCATGAATGTTTCTGAAATAGGAGGAAATATTTCTGTTCCACCTGCTTGTAATCCTTTTTCCATGATGGTATTTATGGTTTCAAGTTTTTCAATAGGTAAAGTAAATGTTACTAGTGGATGTGTTTGGGTATCTATGGGGCTTTTTGTATGTTTTGAAAAGAACATTTCATAGGTTTGTAACATGATAAAGATTTGGTCTCCCCAATTCATGCTTATTTGGTTTTCAAATGTAAATAAAGGATTTAACGTAAAGCCTATTTGAGTATAAAAATGCTGTGCTATAGCTGTATTTTTAACAGGTAGATTGATGAAAATTTGTTTCATAATTTGTTATTTTAAAAATCTTAAAAATACGATTTCTAAAAGATTGTTTTAGGATGTAAATATGACAATAAAAAGGGGCTTTTGAGGCAAAATAGATCTAACTAGATTATTGATATAATAAAAGTATTTTTTTAAGAGGTTTCTAATATTGATCTTTTGAAATTTGATTTTTGACTTATCTTACTATTTGAGCTAAATAAACTATTCCAAAAATCCAACCAGTATAGAATAGTGTATAAATCACGGAATAAATTAATGAAATACCTAAGTCTCCTTTTGTTTGATTTGATTTGTTAAATACTAATTTTAATGCTCTAAAAAATACCCAATAGAGCATAGTTAATAGTATAAAAAGGGTAAACCAGAATATTGCTTCTAAAATTATAAGTAATATAACCATTACAATTGTCATTACAACCCATAATAATAGGGATATTATAAGTCCACCTATTCCTTCTCCAACTTCAGAAATGGGAGTTTCGATAGCAACAGAAGTAGTATCAATTAAACTTCCTCTTTTAAAATTTCGAAATTTGGGAAAGTTATTTATTATTTTAGTACCATTATATAGTCCGTAAGTCATAAAGAAAAATAGAACAGTGGCAATGCATCCTAAGGAGATATAAAAATTTGAAGTTATACTTCGATCATAATTTATTCCGGTTACATATACTGTAAAAATTGTTATACCAATAACTAATAGCGAAATGATAAAGATTGATTTTCCTTTAACATAATTGTATTTTGATTTCATTTTAGGGTATTAGACTGTTGTATATTTGTGTTTTCAAATCTAAGTTTTTCTTTTAAACCTTACAATTTTTAAGATTACACTCATACAAATAATTTTTATGGCTTATTTTCCAACTGCATTTTATTCTTTATCATAAGAACTAATAATTATTTAAGCATTTTTGCTAAATGATCTAAACACGGGCTTACTTCAAAATATAATCCTTTTAAATGGGCATCATTTTCTGCAAGAGTTAAGTAGTCGCAATTTTTAATTAAACTTTGTGAACCACCAAATTGAAATCCTAAAAGGTTTAATAGTTCATATTCATGAGAGGTATTGATAACATAGATAGGATCATCTTTTGTTATTCCTTTTCCAGAACTCACAATAGCATCTAAAATAATTTTTAATTGAATTAATCTTTTTTCAAATAGTTCTTTATTATTTAATTGTTCCAATGAAAATAATTGATAACTTATTGCTTTTATATCCAATGGATCTTTTTTTAAAATTTGATTTGTGTGCTCTTCTATCTTCTTGAAATCACTAATTTCTAATTGCTCTTTTTGAAGAACAACTCGTAAACTATCTTCATAATCTGAACGGGAATAGGGTGAATAATTTTTATCAAAAGTGTAACCATAATACAAATGTCTTTTTTCTTCAAGGGTCATTGTTGAATCTGCTTGTGTAAAACGATTCATTAAAGATTCATAAAAAAGATTGGAATTTTTTATTTTGCTGTTTTTCTCAATTTTTTTATAGTTTGGTTTTTCAGTATGATCTTGAGAAAAAGAAAAATTACAAATTAGTAAGAGTGTGTATAAAATTATTTTTTTCATTTTCTTATTAAAATATATAAATTCTATTTTATTTGCTTGAGTGTTTTTTTTTCTTTTTGAGAGGTATTTATTTCAGGTGTAGCGCTTATGTTGGATAAAAAAGAAATCGTTCCTTCATTTTTCCATTTTTTACTAGCCAAAATAATTCCTAAAATTAACCCTATAGTCGCAATCACTGTGCCTAATAGCATTCCTGTTATATTCGGAAAATAATAATAGGTAATACCACCAAAGCCTAATCCAATTAGAGTGGGAGAGAGGGCTATTTGTATCCAACCTATTATTTCAGTTATTATAAGGAAGAACTTATGCATAGAGGAAATTTTACTTCAATTAGATTACTAATTTAATGTTTTTATAGTTTAATAGGGCATCTTTTTTGTTTTTTTCTTCGTAAAAATAAATAAAAAATACCACGATAAGATATGAGTTAATTTACTGTTTATTAATAATTTCAACCGCTTTTTCGATATACAAATTTGGATTATAATTTGTAGCACTTTCTTTAATTTGATAATCCATCTTTAAGCCCTTTTTTTGCTTTTAAATTCTGCTCAAGTTAAGTTTATTGATGAAAAGAGATGACCATTTTGTAGTTAATCTAGCGTTAAACTTAATTTGTCTGAATGTAAAAATGAAAGTATTAACAACCTACACTAGTATGAGTAGCTATAGGAGTAATACAATGTCCTTCTTCTGCAGGTTTTGAGAGATATAATGTAGGACTTGTTACATTATAATGGTTAGAAGTATCGATAAGCAAATCGAGATTACCATCCTGATCGATATCACCTGCAAAAATAATGTTTATCATTGCATCATCAAAACGACCCTTGGCAACTAACAAATCAGTGTGTTCTATTCCATTATTTACAGTAGTTAAATATAATTTATAATTCCAAACGATATACCCATTAGAATTTTCCGATTCTTTTCTTTTACTACCCGTTGCGTAGATTATGTAATCTTTGTTTAAAAAATTAAATTTTAGAGTATCGTTAGGATAAATATATTGAGATAAAGCATAATTCTTAATTTTGCCTTCAGATAAAAAGGGTATATTTTCTATGAGAATAATAGATGTATCTTTTATTTCAGAACTAATATCCCAAGCCGTTTTGTCCTTTTCGTTTTCATCTAAAATGGGATCGTTTACTCGTTTTGTTATAAGTTTTGTTTTTTTTAGATAAAAAACATTTTCTTTAATAAATAGACCATACCAATCTTTCTTTATATCATTGATTTCTACTTCGTCTTCATGAAAAATGTTTTCAGCAAGAAGTTTTACACTTAAAAGTGAGTCGATAGGATAGTAGTTGTTATCATAAACTATAGTGTCTGTACTTTCTTCAAAAGTGGTTTCTTGTTCTGAAGGGATGCTTATCTGTATATTTTCTTCAAAAGGTTCTGATGTTGAATCTTGTTTTTTTTCATTACAGCTAATTAATAATAAAGCTGGTATAAATAGAAGTATAGCTTTCATTTTTTTAATTAAGAATTTCCAATAATTTCTTCTTTGATGATTTTTTCAATTTTATTTACAATTTCAATCCTTTTCGAATAGAATATTTTTGGGAAGTCCATTTCTGGATTTTCATACAATTTTTTATTCTCTATGAAATAGTCTAAGAGTATATTTAACTTATCTAGATTTTCTGCGTAGAGGTATCTATTACCTAATAAGAAGCTTTATGGGAACAATTTGAACATATTTTATAAAATGTTCTTTTATAAAGTCGAGGGCTTCTATTTCATTTAATGAATTCATTTACAAAATCCCTCTTGCTTTAATTTCTAAATATTTATTAATCGTATCTAGAGTTAAGTTTTCAGGTTGCGTTAAAACAGAATAAATACCATATTTTCTCAATTCGTTTACTATGAGTCTTTTTTCAAAGGCAAATTTTTCAGCGATTACTTTGTCATAAATTTCTTGAACCGTTTCTGCTTTTTTCTCAATTAAGTCATTTAATTCTGTATTATTAAAGAAAACAACAACAAGTAAATGGTTTTTAGCAATTCCTTTTAAATAAGGTAATTGACGATGTAAGGCATCTAAGGTTTCGAAATTAGTATATAATATAATCAAACTGCGGTGATTGATATGTTTTTTTATATCTACATACAAACGGCTGTAATCACTTTCAAAAAAGTCGGTTTTAATGTTGTAGAGACTCTCCATAATGTTTTGCATTTGGCTTTGTCTTTTTTCAGCAACAACACGATTTTCAACTTTTTTTGAAAAAGCAAACATTCCTGCTTTATCTTGCTTTTTAATAATTACATTCGATAAAACCAAAGTAGCATTTATTGCATAATCAAGCAAACTTAATCCATTAAAAGGCATTTTCATGACACGACCTTTGTCTATTACCATGTAAACATTTTGTGATTTTTCGTCTTGAAATTGATTAACCATTAATTGGTTTCTTTTGGCAGTAGCTTTCCAATTGATAGTACGTATATCATCACCTTGCACATATTCTTTAATTTGTTCAAATTCCATAGTGTGGCCAATACGTCTTATTTTTTTTAAACCATATTGAAACAACTGATTAGAAAAAGCCATTAAATCATATTTGCGTAATTGTATATACGAAGGATATGTAGGTACCATTTCATCTTTATCAAAGGTATATCTTTTAGCAACCAAACGTAAAGGAGAACTTACATAGCAATTGACATTTCCAAAAATATATTCACCACGTGCAGTAGGTCGTAAAAAATATTGGTATTCATCGGTAGATGAAGCTTTTATTTTTCGAATAACTTCAAAATTACGTTGTTGAAATTGCAGAGGAATTTCATCAATAATTTTTAGTGTAATAGGGAAGGTATATTTATTTTTTATTTTAATAATGATAGGATTTTCATCTCCATTCGAAAGCTTTTCAGGTGTAATTCGATTTGCATCTAGTTTTTTGTTTCCCACAAAAAGTAGAAGAATATCGATGATAAAAAAAACTAATAGGACATATAAGATGTACCAACAAGCATTATAAAGTACTGGAAACAAATAAGAAACAACAAATAGGGTAATATTACCTATAAGACAATAAAAAAGGAAATTATTAAGATAGAGTTGTTTTAAAAATTGTTTCATTCTGAACTTGTAATACGAGAGTTTATAATTGCTTATCTTGGAATTTCTACAGAATCTATAATTTGTTTAATAATAGCTGTACTTGTTACACCTTCCATTTCGCGTTCAGGTGTAACTACAACACGGTGTTGTAAAACTGGAATGGCAGCTTCTTTAATATCTTCTGGTGTTACAAAATCACGATTTTTAAGTGCAGCAAAACCTTTAGCAGCATTTAAAATTGCAATAGAAGCTCTTGGAGAAGCTCCTAAATATAAAAATTGATTTTGACGTGTATTTAATACAATTTTAGCAATATATTCTACTAAATGAGGTTCGATTAGAACTTGTTTAACGAGACTTTGAAATTGAAGTATGTTACTTTTTTCAATAATTTTAGCAATTGCAGCTAATTTATCATTGTTTTGTAATTCATTCTCCTTTTGAAGAATGGCAATTTCTTCTGTTAAATTTGGATAATCGATATTTATTTTAAACAAGAAACGATCTAATTGTGCTTCCGGTAAACGATACGTTCCTTCCTGTTCGATTGGATTTTGAGTTGCAATAACCAAGAAAGGTAAATCTAAAGTATAAGTTGTTCCATCTGCTGTAATTTGACGTTCTTCCATTACTTCAAAAAGTGCAGCTTGAGTTTTTGCAGGAGCACGGTTAATCTCGTCAATTAATACAAAATTTGAAAAAATAGGCCCTTTTTTAAATTCAAAAGAGGATTTAGATAAATCAAAAACAGACGTACCAATGATATCTGAAGGCATTAAATCAGGTGTAAACTGAATTCGGCTAAAATCTAAACTTAGTGTGCGTGAAAGTAGTTTTGCTGTAATTGTTTTTGCTACACCAGGAACTCCTTCTAGTAAAACATGCCCATTGGAAAGGACAGCCACTAATAATTGATCTATCATTTTAGATTGACCTACAATAACTTTTGCAATTTCTGCTTTTACTTTATCTACACTTTCTTGTAAAGGAGCTAAATTAATGCGAGTTTGAAAATTAAAATTTTCATTTACAGTTGAAGATTCTACTATATTTTGTTCAAAAGTGGGCTCCAATGATTGGTTTGACAAGTTTTCAGGAGTGTTTTCGTTTTGGTTTTCGTTATTTTCGAAATTATTTTCCATATGCTTTTTTATTACTTAATTCTATTTTTCTGGCAATTAAAACAACATTTTACTGTTCTCTAATTTATAAATTTAATTTTTCTAATGCTTTATTAAAAGTAACCAAATCATTTTCTGAACTCTCTAATTGATTTCTGTATTTTTTAATGAGTTGCACAATCGTATCGATTTCAGTTTTATTTTTTCCTGTTTTTTGATGCAAACGATTTACAAAAGTTTCATTTAAATCAAAAGTGTCTATGTAATATTCGTTACGTATTTTTTCAAGGAAAAATTTTATTTTTTTATTAATAATATCTTGATGATTTTTTTCTTGATAATATAAGTTACCTATGGTTTTAGTGAAATCTACTGTTGTATTTTTTATTGGCTCCACTATAGGTATTATACGTTGCTTCCTTTTTGCATTGAAGAAAAGAAAAACGATAAGACTTATAATTCCTATTTTCCATGCCCAATTTAAAGAGGGTTGACTAAAAATATACCCCATTTTATTTTTTATTTGATCTCGTGTGCCTTCTAAGTACCAAAAAATAGTATCGTCTTCAATATAGGAAAGTACTTGTTCTGTATATTTATAGTTTTGTTTTTTTAATAAGTAATAATTGGTAAAAGCTACAGGTTGGGTATGAAGATAAAAATAACCATTCACATGAGGAATTTTTATAAAATTAGCAACTGCATCTGATTTTTTGGTTCTTTGATGTCCAATGATTTCTGTTTTAGTAGAATCAAATTGTGAAAAATAAACATTATCTGTTCCTTTGAGATAACTAAATTCATTATTCTTATTTACAGATAAATATAAAGAATCTGAGTATATATTATTATAAGCATATTCAAATTGTAATGTATCTCTTAATTTGGCTGGAAAATGGGTAGCACTCATAAAAACAGTATTACCGTGAGAAACAAAATACAATAGTTCTTGAACAGATTCATCATCTAAATTTGAAGCGCCATCTATATATAATACATTTCCATTAGTGGTATATGTACTATCTTCATAAGAATATTTGTCGTCAAAAAATTCATAAGGAGTAACTCCAAAACGTTGGATTTTTTGATTTTTAAATAAAGAATCTATTTCTTGATTAAAAACAAATAGTCCAAATGGAATTTTGTCTTTTACACTATAACTTGGATTCCAATTAACAGGTTTTGGTTTATTTGCATCTATAGTTATTATTCCGATAAGAATAAGAACTAAGATAAAAATATATATTTTTATACTTTTCGGCATTACTTTTTACTTGTAATTGCTTCTTTAAAAGCTTTTTCAGCTTTTAAAAAATCGGTTTCATTAATATCAAATTCTCCATACCAAATATAATCATACAGATAAGATAAATATTTAAAATCATCCTGTATTACAGAAGATTGTATTTCATATAAATAATCTGAGTTTGTTTTTTCGATATCCCAATCAATTATTTGTTTGTCAGATAATGATTTTAATAACCATAAATAATAATAACGAATGGTTAAACGATATTCTTTATTTTCTTTTGCTTTAGAAATAATAGTATTAAAATCGATTGCATGGATATTTTCTTCAACCATTTCAGAAACAGTTATTTTCTTTTTATTTTTAGAGAAAACCCAATATGTTTCTTTGCCAATAATTACTCTTACAATTAAATAAATTACAAAACCAATGATTAAGAAAGCTATTATTTTCATGAAGATTTCAAATCCAGTTAGAGGACTGTCTGAATTTCTAAAATCGAATAGACGACTGAAAAAATCATCTACAGCTTTCCAAAAACGATCCCAAGCGGTTTGTTGTTTAGAATCGATTAGTGTTTCATATTTAAAATCATTTGAAGTATATTTTTCTTTGAAATTTGTTTCAAAATGTTTTGGATTGATATCTTCTATACTATCAATAATGATGGAATGTTCTTGATTATTTTTAATGGTATCATTTTCTACTTTAGTTTCTCCAATAGCTAAACTATCAGATTGTGCAAATCCAATTAAAGAAAAGAATAGAAAAGATAAACAGATTATTTTATTCACTTTCAGATCCAATTAAATCGATATCACTTTTAATAGAAATATTTTCTTTTTCATCTGTAACGCTATAAAAAATAATACCTTGATTAATAAAAATAAGATTTTGTAAAGTATAACTTGAAATAATTGAAATTACCATTACCATAGTAACAAGAATACTCATCATTGAAAGCGTTTCAGCTTGATTTGGTTTGCTATCTAAATCTGTAAAAAAGCTTAAAATACCAAACAAATAAGGAATCATTGTTATTGCAGAAGAAATAATATAGTAAATGATATACATTACGATAGTTGAACCTACAATTGGCCAAAATTTAGAACGCAATAAGTCAAAACCGTTTCCTACCGATTTCATATAACTATATTCTGATGAAATATAATCATAATAGCTGAGTTTAACCCAACTAAAAAAAGCAGGTATGACGATAAAAAATAAAGGGAAACCAATTATTATAAAGCACAAAAGGACAAGTAGTATACATGCAATTACTAAAATAGGCATAAAAATAACCAATGAGGCGAAAAAGAATACAATGGTTTTACCTATTTTTTCTTTCATTAAATCAAAAATGGTTTGTGTGGTAATTTCAGACTTTGTACCTACTAGTTTTAAATAACTAATAGGAAATGAGTAATTTATCATGCTAATGATGATAATTAATAAAAAAGACAATAATCCTAAAGTTATAAATAAAGGAATATTATTCATTAAGTCATTTAATAATCCATTTGAGTTAATATTATCGTTTATCATAGACGAGAAAACGGCTTCCATGTACACTTTAGTAAGTAAGTAAACACAAACAGATAAAATAAGTAATAAAGGACCATTTATAATGAAATAGTTTTTAAAATAATTTTTACCTTCTTCCTTCAGAAATGCAAAAGTATCGCTTATGAATTCGCTAAAATTTCTTTTTTGGTATAATTGAAACATCTTATTTTTTTATTTTTTTAAAGACAATAAATGGATAGATTAGGTAATAGAAACTAATTAAACTTAGCGTGGTTAAAATAATTCCAATACTTAAAAAATGAGGCATGTTTATAGAATATCTTGTAATAAAACCTTCAAGAAAGCCAGCCATAATGGTAAAAGGCATAGTGCTTAAGAAAATTTTAAATGTGTTTTTAAATCCAATGGTGAAAGAATTAAAGCGCGAAAATGTTTTTGGAAAAAGAATACTTGCTCCTAATGCAAAACCAGCTCCAGCTTCTATAATCATAGCAAAAATTTCCATTGAACCGTGAATCCAAATACCTCTTACACTTTCCCAAAAAACATTCTCATTATAAAACATAGTTTGAAAAGCACCTACCATAATACAATTTTCTATAAAAAAGTAGAAAGTACCTAAACCGATAAAAATACCAGAAAAGTATGATAAAGCACCTACTTTTAAGTTGTTCCATGTAATACCTATGTAACTACCCCAATTACTACCACTTTTGTAAACAGCAACTGGATTTCCTTCTTTAATGTTTTCTAAAGACATATTTACATAATCATCACTCAAAACTAAACGAACAAATGTGTCGTCGTTTAATGCAGAAACCACACCAATTGAAGTTAAAATAGTAAAAATGATAAAAGCATATAAAATATATCTTCTGTAATCATAAACAAGAAGAGGAACTTCGGTCTTAAAAAAATATAATAAACGATTTGTATCTTCTCTTTTTGTTTTATAAATTTTTTGGTAGGTTTGCGAAGCTAAATAATTTAGATAAACAGTAGTCTTACTTTTAGGATAGTAAGTTTGTGCATAAGCCAAATCATTAACCAAGTGTATGTATAAATTGGCTAATTCATCTGGATTTTTTTTAGATTTACCAAAAATAGCTTGTTCAAATTCAAGCCATTTTTCTTTATTTTGTTTAATAAATGCTACTTCTCTCATGAGGTGCTAAAATATAAAAATATGTCACAATTAACTATAACAACAACACAAAATGTTTCAATAAATTTTACAGCTGCTTCAGTTGGAGAAAGATTATTAGGTCAAATACTTGATTTTCTGGTAATGTTAGCTTATAGTATTGTTATGGGATATTTTATCGATTTAAGTGGTTTAGAAAGCTATTTGCTAAAATTAGATCACTGGTCAGCAATGGCTGTTTATATACTACTTTATTTACCTGTTTTTTTCTATACCCTCATTCAAGAAAGTCTATGGGAAGGAAGAACTATTGGAAAAAGAATTATGAAAATGAAAGTCATAAAAATAGATGGGTATCAAGCCAGTTTTGGAGACTATTTAATTCGATGGTTATTTCGTTTAATTGAGGTGGTTCCTCCTTTTTCTATTGTAGGATTGATAGCAATTATTTTTAATGGAAGAAATCAAAGATTAGGAGATATGGGTGCAGGAACTGCAGTTATTTCATTGAAAAATAATATCAATATTAATCACACTATCTTGCAAGAGGTAAATGAAGATTATATACCCACTTATCCTTTGGTTATTAAGTTATCGGATAATGATGTGCGAATCATTAAAGAAACTTTTGAATTGGCAATTAGAAATAGAGATTATAGTACTTTAATAAAATTAAGAGAAAAAGTAATTGCTGTAACAGGGATTAAAAATCAATCAGGAAATGATCAAGATTTTATTCGAACGCTATTAAAGGATTATAATTTTTATACACAAAATATGTAATTATTTACTCAAGTACAAAAATCCATTTATAGGTTCTGGATAACTAGAATCATTTAAATATAAGATATAATAATATGTGCCATCTGGAGCTAATTTAGTTCCTATACCTTCTTCTACATACCCATTCCAGTCGGGTTTGTTATTATTTCCCACCCAAAGTAATTTACCCCAACGATTGTATATTTCAAGTTTAAAATGGATGAAAACGTCTCTTAATCCATCAATAAAAAAAGAGTCATTTAAATTGTCATTATTAGGAGAAACAGCATTAAAAATATTAGGTGGACAATTTTCAACTTCAAGAAAGAAAGAAGTAATGGCTATGCAATTATTTTCGTTTTCTATTCTAATAAAAATCTCTTTAGGGGTATTTATGGCTTCATAATTTGCAGTATTGAATATTGGGTTAGTATTATTTAAAGCATCTTCGTAGGATTCATGAAAACTTACTTGATGCAATGGATTTGTTTTGACTTGTTCTTCATATTCAGAAAAATCAAATATTCCTCTAGTTAACCCTAAATTGCAACTCATTAAAGGTAGTAATGTATTAAAAGTAGGAGATAGCCACAAGTTGATATCAATAGAATCATTATTATTGGTTTCAACTAATTCTGTAATAATACCTGTACCATTTCCAATATCGTCCACTACTGCTGTTAAAGTAAAAGTGTTAGAAATTGAATTAGGTATATTTATTATTGCACTTCCAGTTTCATTTCCACCTATAGGAATAGTGTTTTGAGTTTGTGAAATCCCTACCAATACGCCATTTGCATAAAAAGCTATAGGAGTATTTGCTGCTAAAATTTCTGTGCTATTCACGTTATATACAGTAAAGGTAATGGGAATTTCCCGACTATTGCAAGCTAATTCATAATTGTCTATTGTAATGGTAGCATCAGGTAATTGACTATTTAATTTAGTTACTACAGTATTAATCATTATAAAGTCTTGAAAGGAAGACAAAGTTATATTTGCACTCGTATTCCCTATTTGGATATAATTTTCAATATCATAGATATCTAAATCAACATTGTATAAATCAGATGCTCCAGTTATAGAGTTGGTTCCATTAAAAACATTGTTGATTGGATTAGAAGCATTACTAATGACGGTTCCATTAATAGCAAAAGTTTCTGTAGGTAAAGAAGCATCACCTTCCCATGCTATGAATCCAGCTGTAGCATTATTATTATCAATAACATATAAATTGGTTAAATCAATACTTAAATTACTCGGAACACCTTGTAACCCATCATAAACATTAATTTGATTTAGGGGTAAATTACTGTTTTCATAAATAATTAAAATAGCCCAACCCGCAAAATTAGTAGAGATTTGCTTATGATATACTTCAAAAGCAGAGATGTCTAAATTTGATAAAGTGTAATCTCCATTTCCGTTAGTTTGTATGAATGTTGTAATATCTTTAAACGCACTAAAATAGGTGAAAGTTTGATTATTTCCTGAAATTCGAGTATGACTGAAAGTTCGATCAGGAGTCATAGTTGTGCTATTCAAATCAATACTAAAGTCACCATCACCTGAACCAGACCAATACAGAAAAGCTTTAATAACAGTATCATTTGCATCTAAAGCAAGAGTTGCAGTAGAAGAAGTACCTGTAACTAATCCTGCAGTTATATTATTTTCAGCTGAATTCATGGTATTACCAATGAACGTAAAATCGTAACGACCGTTAATTTGAGTATAAAGAGTGATGTCTTGCCCATTCATTAAAATTGGGAAAACTAGCAAAAAGAGGTAAATAAAGAAGTATTTTTTTTGCTTCACACGTTTTTAAACTTAAAATATGTCCTAAGATACTAATTAATTTAATAAAATGTTTCCAATTCAACACACATGAAGTAAAAAATTAGTAATTTTCGGGTTTAATTCAAGCATTTGAAAACGTATCAAGTAAAAAAATATACTACAGACTATTATTTAAAATGGAATGAATTTGTAGCTCAGGCTAAAAACGCCACCTTTCTATTCCATAGAGATTATATGGAATATCATAGTGATCGATTTGAAGATTTTTCTATACTTATTTTTGATGAAAAAGATAATTTAAAAGCCATTTTGCCTGGAAATAGAGTAGGTAATGCGATTTATTCTCATCAAGGATTAACTTATGGAGGTTTAGTTTTATATAAAAATCTAAAATTTGCGGAAGTAAAATTAATATTTGAAATGCTTTTTTCTTTTCTTAAAGAGAATAATTTTGTTAAACTTATATATAAACCCATTAATTCGTATTACCAGAGTTTGCCGTCAGAAGAATATTTATTTATTTTGAAACAATGGGAAGCTACATTAGTAAAGAGAGAATTAAATTTATGCATTCCATTTTATAAAGACTATAAAATTTCAAAAAGTAAACTCAAGCATTACAAGAGAAATGAAAAATTGGACTTAAAAATTAAAAAAGAAACCGATTTTTCCCTTTTTTGGAATCAAGTTTTAATTCCTAGATTAGAAACAAAACACAGTGTAAAGCCTGTACACACTTTAGATGAAATTATTTATTTAGCAAGAAAATTCCCTGAAAATATAATACAATATAACGCTTATTATAATAATCAAATAGTTGCTGGAATAACTCTTTTTATAACTAAAACAGGTATAAAATCTCAATACGGAGCCACAACTGATGCTGGAGAAAGAATAAGGGCTTTGGATTTTTTATATTTTAAATTAATTGAATTATATAAAGATTCATGTGATTTTTTTGATATGGGAACATGTACAGAGAACAACGAATTAGGTTTTAATCCTGGGTTGTTAAATCAAAAAGAAGAATTAGGATGCTCGTTATATAATCAAGATACTTATAGTATTACTTTATGATAAAATTTTTAGATCTGCATACAGTAAATCAACCTTATGAAACGTATTTTCAAAAGAAAATGAATGCTTTTTTAGCTAAAGGATGGTATATATTAGGGGAAGAAGTGAGATTGTTTGAAACTACTTTTGCGGAGTATTGTGGAACAAAATATTGTATAGGAGTAGGTAATGGTTTAGATGCGTTAGTGCTTATTTTTAAAGGATATATCCAATTAGGTAAAATGCAAAAAGGAGATGAAGTATTAGTTCCAGTAAACACCTATGTTGCCAGTATTTTAGCTATTTTACAAGCCGATTTAGTTCCAATTTTGATTGAACCAAAAGAGGAAACATTCAATATAAATCCTAGTTTAATTCCTGAAAAAATTACTTCTAAAACCAAAGCAATTTTAGCAGTTCATTTATATGGTCAGTTAGCTGAAATGGAAGCTATTAACAGTATTGCAGAACAGTATAATTTATTAATTATTGAAGATGCCGCTCAAGCACATGGAGCTGTTTTGGAAGTTAGAAGTCAGAAGTTAGAAGTTAGAAGTGAAAAAACTATAATTAAAAAAGCTGGGAATTTAGGACACGCAGCTGGTTTTAGTTTTTATCCAGGTAAAAATTTAGGAGCTTTAGGAGATGCAGGTGCCATAACGACAAACGATCAAACTTTAGCTGAGGTACTTTTTTCAATGCGTAATTACGGTTCGAAAGTTAAATATGAGAATGAAATTTTGGGAACCAATTCAAGATTAGACGAATTACAAGCTGCTTTTTTAAATGTAAAATTACCTGATTTAGAAAAAGAAAATGAAAAAAGAAGACAGTTGGCACAACGTTATTTAAGAGAAATAAAAAATGAAAAAATACAACTTCCTTTTTGGGATGGAAGTAATAATCATGTTTTTCATTTGTTTGTAATTCGAACAAAGGATAGAAATAAGTTGATGTATTATTTAAAAGAAAATGATATTGAGACGCTGATTCATTATCCTATTGCGCCCCACAAGCAAGAAGCTTTGCATGAATGGAATCAGTTGTCATTTCCTTTAACTGAAAAAATTCATGAGGAGGTGTTGAGTATTCCTTTAAATAGTGTTTTAGAAGAAGAAGAAATTCAAAAAATAATTAAAGTTTTAAATGAATTTTAAAAGTGAGTGAAGAAAAGAGTACATATAAAAGAATTCTATTGGCAACTTCTGTTTTTGGAAGTATGCAATTTGTAAATCTTTTCTTTTCATTTGTTAAACATAAACTGTTATCAATTTTCATTGGGGCAGAAGGGTATGGTATTTTTGGAATGTTGAATTCCATCGTTGATTTAATTAAATCCATTTCTGGTTTGTCTATAGATAATAGTGCCGTTAAAGCAATTGCGAGTCAGGAAAATAGCGATTTTAATGCACAAGTGGTTTTAAAATTATCGATTTTAACAGGTCTTTTAGGATGTTTAGCAACTGTTTTGTTTTCTCCAATCATAAGTAAATACTTATATTTTACGTATGACAATTGGTATCTTATAGCCTTTATAGGATTAGCTGTTTTTTTTAAACAGATTGCAAGTGCTTTTAATGCTATTTTACAAGGTAAAAGCCTCTTTAAGAAATTAGCCAAATCCAATTTATTATCTAACGGACTAGGGTTGTTTTTTACCGTTCCTTTTTTTTATTTTTTTAAAAAAGATTTTATCATTCCATCTATAATAATTACAGCTTTAGTCAATACGATGGTATGTTGGTTTTTTGTAAAAAAAATCAAAGTTTTTAATACTTTTTTAAGCTTTAAACAAGCTCTTTCTCAAGGAAAAGATATCGTTTATTTTGGTAGCTTATTAATGATGATGTCTTTTTTACCTTTGTTAGTCAATTATACATTACAAATCCTAATAAACAAACATGATGGTATTGAAAATGTTGGGCTTTTTAATGTGGCAAATATTATTTTAAATACTTATGTGGGTTTTCTTTTTAACGCCATGTCTTTGGAATATTATCCACGATTAGTAAGTTTAGAAAAAGATAATAGCAAAGTAGCCATTACGGTAAAACAACAAGCCATTGTTACTACTTTATTAATAGTCCCTGTTGTTATTTTTTTTATTGGTTTTGGTGAGTTTATTATCCAATTTCTGTTTTCAAAAGAGTTTCTAAAGGTAAATCAATTATTACAATGGGCTGTTATAGGTATTTTTTTTAAGGCGATTTCTTTTTCCATTGGATACTTATTTATTGCAAAAGCTGATTCTAAGGTTTTTATGAAAACTTCATTAGGTTTTAATATTTTGTATTTTTTAATGTTGTATTTTGGTTATCAAATAGGAGCATTTAAAGGTATGGGAATAGCCATTGCAGTTTATTTTTTTCTTCATTTAACAGGCGTTTATCTCATTGCTAAGAATAGATATCAAATGACTTTTTTTGAAAAAAAGGATATCGTTTTATTTGTGTCCCAATTTCTCACTTTACTAGTTGCACTTTTTATTATGCGCTTGTCACCTCAAATTCATTTATATTTGATTACTATTTTATTAATTTTAAGTATTAGTTATACATTTTATGAAATTAATAAATTAGTGGTTTTAAAAGATTTATTTAAGAAATGAAAATAGTATCAAAAATAAAAAGAGTATTACAAGTAAATTGGATCAAATCGGTTTATTTTAACTTTAAAAAATTTCCTTTTGCTATTGCTAAAAAGATGCCTGTTTTATTTTATGGTAGCGTAAAATTTCAAAATATATCGGGGAAAATAAGTATTAATGCTCCCATACAAACCGGAATGATTGGTTTTGGAAAACCCTATGAAATGAATACGCTTTCAAGTGGAATTGCAGAAATAATGTTTGCAGGAACTATTATTTTTGAAGGACATGTTCAGTTTGGGAAAGATTATTTTGTTTATGTAACAAAAGAAGCTGTTTTAAAAATGGGCGACATGTCATCCATTGCTTCTAAAGGAAAAATTATTTGTACCAAAGAAATTGTTTTTGGAAGGTATGCTAGGTTGGGTTCTGAATGTCAGGTTATTGATACGAATTTTCATGAAATGATGGATATAGTAACCCAACAAAAATTCCCTTTGCATGCACCTATTAGAATCGGAAATTATAATTTTATAAGCAATAGAGTTACGTTTTTATCCAAATCAATTACTCCAGATTATTGTACAGTTGCATCAAATAGCTTGTGTAATAAAGATTATACCTCTTTAGGGAATGCTATTTTAATTGGCGGTGTTCCAGCGCAATTAGTAAAAGAAAACATTACAAGAGATTGGGAAGGTGAAAAAGAAATTTTGGATAATTATTTAAAGAATAACTTTTTTTAATTACATTTTATTTAACAGTTTATTTTATTTAAAGAAACATTTATAATATAGTTTTGTTTCAACATTAAATAATAAAAACATGAAAAAAATTTATCTTGGATTAGTTTTCTTATGAACTTTTTCTTTTGCTCAAATTAATACATCTGTTGGTGGAGCTTCAAGTGTATTGCCAAATGCTTCGACTTCAAATACTAATGTCGGTATTGGCACAAACAACCCTGAATATAAATTAGATGTGAATGGAGATATTAGAGCACAAAAAGCTTCTTTTTCTAAATCTGTACCTAATGGAACTAACTTTAGCACAACAAATGAAGAAATTATTGAAACTAATGTTTTATCTGCAGGAACTATAGTGGATCCATTAAATAATTCAAAAACTTTCAACTTTTTTGATATGCCAAGTAATGCTTCAAGACCAAAACCATCCTTATGGTTTAGCCTTCAAAACAGAAATGACATAGCAAGATTAGTATATTCATGTCAACAAGATGGTGGTGGTGGATTACATATGAATAATAAAATTCAAGAAGAAATTTTTAAAGGATATGAAGACGGTAATAATTACACTTTTTTGCAGTTAGGAAAACCAAATTCAAAACTGATGATTGGAGGTTATGCAGATTATCCTAACAGCATAGGACATAAATTATTTGTACAAGATGGAAGTGCAAAAGTGGAAGGAGCAATAGAAAGTGAAAAAGGTATTTTTACTAGTGATTTACCAGATGGGAGTTCTTTTCAACCAGGTGAAAGAAATGACTTATGTACTTTTTTTGCAGCTGGATCTAAAATTGGTTCTGGGCCTGGTTATATTAATACAAGAATGGTTAATATTTTTGATTTTCCAGCTTCTAATTTTAATCCTCAATCAACTATTTGGTTTAACATTGTGGATAGAGGAGATATGGATAGATTTAGAATGTATGCAAGTACAGGTGGAGCGACAAATTTAATCATGTACAATAGATTACAACAAGAGATTTTCAGAGTTTATGAAGATGGAAATGATAATGTTTCTGTTCAATTAGCTAAATCTAACTCTTTTCTAGGAATAGGTACAACAAGCGCTACTGATGGTACTGACACTTTTAATTTATCAGTGAAAGGAAAAATGAGAGCAGAAGAAGTTAAAGTGTACACAACTTGGGCAGATTATGTATTTAATGACGATTATAAATTGCCTTCTTTAGATGAAGTTGAAAATCATATTAAAGAAAAAGGTCATTTAATAAATATGCCATCTGGACAAGACATTGAAGAAAAAGGACTTTTTGTTGGAGAAATTACAAAAATGCAACAAGAAAAAATTGAAGAATTAACACTTTATCTAATTCAACAAAAGAAAGAAATAGAAGAATTAAAAGCTCAGATGAAAATATTGCTAGAAAAGAACAATAAATAATATTTCAAATAATGATGAAAAAAATTATTTTTCTAGTATTAATGTTTTCTTGTGCCTTCGTATTTGCACAAAATTTAATTAATAATCATTGGAAATTAGGTCAAACTGATCTCAATTTTTCAAATGCAACACCAACGGCAGTAGTAACCAATAATGCTAATTATGCGTATGCAACTGCAAGTGATAGTAATGGGAATGTATTGTTTTCTACAAACGGTGTAGATGTTTGGGATAAGAATAACAATATTATGTATAATGGGGATGATATTTTGCAAGGATTAATTGTTTCTAATGGCTATAATGATGATATTTTAAACACAATAATCGTACAAAATCTAGGTAATATAAATCAGTATTATATTTTTACATCCTATAATATTTCTTGTCTTTGTAATACAATATTTCCAACTAAATATGTGTATTCTATTGTAGAATTTAATGCAAGTTATCCTAATGGGTATGTAGTTGATTTAGGTAATCAGGATTTACAATATGGTACTACAACATTTACAAAATTCTTGCAAGATGCTAATGGAGCTTCATTAGACGCATATTTATATTATGGATCTTTAACTGCTACAAAAGCTTCAGATGATAATAGTTGGGTTGTAGTTCAGTATAAAAATAAAATGTTGAGTTATAAAATAGATATTCAAGGATTAAATACTGTCCCTGTTGAATCTACATTTTCCAATAATCAAATCTATTCTCCTAGTAGTTGGAATAGTTCACAAGGTACATTAACAGGTAATAAAGGTGAAAAAATAAGAGTAGCGCCTAATACTAATTTTTTAATTGGGTTAGAATACAGTGAAACAAATGATGATCCTGCTCAATCTCCTTTTAAGTTTTATAAATTAGATTTTAATGTTAATACAGGTGCTTTTTCCAATTATCAAGTATTATCTGGATATGGCTACAGGATTTATGACTTTGAAATCTCAAATGATTCACAAAAATTATATTATGTAAGAAATCAGTTTACTAATATAGGACAAAACGTGAATGGGCAAGTACTTGTAAAGGACTTAACAAATAATGCCACTCCAGTAAGAGTATTAAATGAGTATCTAGCTTCAACAACACCTACTTCACAATTTGGTTATATTCAGAAAGATAGAAAAGGAAATATCTTATTAACATCATATGCTACTTCTTTTAATAAAAATAAATATGTGCATAAAATTGAAAATCAAGATAGCTTTAGTACTAGTACAGTTAATATAAATATAGTATATTTAAATGGGTTTTTAATTTCAAGACTACCACAACTAATACCGGAACTAGATATGTCCACCTGTGATCAAACTTTAGTATTAAATTCAGAGACCAATGCGAATTTTACATACATTAACTATGAAGGTATTATTAGTCAAACTAATTATAATTTGAATGCATCAAACAATATAACTATGTTAGCTAATAGTAGTATATTGCTTAAAGCGGGAACTACAATCAGTTTGGGAGCTAATTTTTTAGCAAGAATTCAGCCTTGTGATATTTATGTTTCAAAAGCAATGAAAAATTCTAATGCATTAGATAATTCATTTGATGAACCAATAGAAAGGAAGAATCATGTTTTACTTTATCCTAATCCTAATAATGGTAATTTTACCATAGATTTGCCTACTTACAAAATCGGAATAAGATATAATCTATCTATATTAGATTTAAGCGGTAAACTTGTGTACCAAAAAGGTTATAAATCCGACAAGATTAATATTCTTTTACAGGATATTGAAAAAGGTATATACTTCCTTAAGTTAATAGCTGAAGATGGTAGTTTAGTATTTGAACAAAAGTTTATTAAACAATAATCGTTTTTCAAAAAGTATGAAAAGGAATGTTTGTGAATTACAAGTATTCCTTTTTTATTTCTTGGAAGTTTTACTAATATTAAAAATGAAATGAATTTATAAAGATTTAAAAAATACTTTTATGTAAAAAAAGATATATTTCAAAATATAGTTATAATTTCTAGAATGAATATTTATTTTAAATTCATATTTTATCCTTTGAAGTAAAGCTTTATGTTCTTCTTTAGTTTGGTTTAAGCGATAAGCATTATGTAATATTTTATAGGATGATTCGTGTAGTTTTTTTGTTTTAGGATTGTTTCTTTTGTAAAAATGAGCCCCTAATGAGTTACTAAGTTCCCTTTTTTTGACAAGTATTTTGGGAATGTATTGAAAATCATATTTTCTTGAAACTTTTATCCATAAATCCAAGTCTTCATAAGACAAATTTTCATCATATCCACCTATGTTTTCTAAAACATCTTTTCGAATTATAGAGGATACCGAACAAATTTTAGGAGATAAACCAATTACCATTTTATAAATATTACCGCTTTGTGGATGCTCATTTGAAGCATAATGATATGAAATAAACTGATTTTTTTCATCTATTAATTCCAAATTTCCATATACCACAGCAAGATTTGAAAATTTTGTATTCTGAAAAGCTTTTATCTGCTCTTCAATACAGTTAGGAAGTAAAACATCGTCAGCTGCCAAGTCAATAATATATTCTCCATTTGTTTTTTTTAACATGTTGTTAAATGTCTTTGTATTGCCTAAATTTGTATGATTAGGGTAGAATGGTATACTTGGATTTTTTTTTATCCAGTTTTCAATTACTTCTTTAGAATCGTCTGTACTAGAATCATCTGCAATTAATAATTCAATATTAGGATAGGATTGTTGCAAAACAGAATTTAAAGATGCTACAATATATGGAGCATGATTGTAAGAAATACAGATTACACTTACTAAAGGTAAATTTTGCATATCAAATTTAAAAGAGTATTTTCGGCTAAATTAATAAATTGTAATGAAATAGATGGATTCTAATAATACAAATAGAAAAAGAATAGCGCTTATTGGTTATAAGTTTTGTTATGGAGGTTTGGAAAAGGTGATGAGTGATCTTTCTATTTTATTTGAAAATAATAACTATGAAGTGGTAACTATAGTGTTAGACAAAGAAGTTTGTTACCCAAATGGAGGTCAATTGATTACGTTAGGTAATCAGAACAAAATTTCAAAATATTTAAAATTAAATGCCATTCTTAAAAAAAATAAATTTGACTATATTATTGATTTTAGATATCGTTTGAATCCGTTCATGGAACTTTTATTTTTATATGTCTTCTATTCAAAAACCAAAGTTATATATACTATTCATAGTGCTAATATTAATGCCTATTTTACAAAATATAATTTCATTGCAAAATTAATTTTAAAAAAAGTAAATACATTTGTTAGTGTTTCAAAGAATATTAAAGAAAAGTTAGAAAATAAATTCCAAAATGTAGTTATTGAAGTAATTTCAAATGGATTTGATTTTGAAAAAGTGACGCAACTTTCATTAGCTGAAACGAGTAATATGCCACAATTTAATTTTATTATAGCTATAGGAAGATTAGCCAAAGAGAAACAATTTGATAAATTAATAGAAATATATGCAACATCTATTTTACCTATAAATAATATACATTTGCTTTTTTTAGGAGAAGGTGAGCAAGAGAAATTTTTAAAGGAAAAATGCAATACCCTTGGGATGAATGAAATGATTCACTTTTTGGGATTTCAAGATAATCCGTATGTTTACCAAAAGAAAGCAATGTTTTCAATTTTATGTAGTGCTTTTGAAGGATTTCCAATGGTTATTTTAGAGTCTTTGGCAGTAGGAACGCCTGTGATATCTTTTGATTGCCCAACTGGACCTTCAGAAATGATAGTTCACCATGAAAATGGATTATTAATTGAAAACCAAAATTTTTCTGAACTGCAAAATAAGATGGAATGGTTAATTCAACACCCTAAATTTATTGAATTATATAAAAAGCAAAGCATAAAAAGTGTCGCTAATTTTGAAAATAATGTAATACTAGAAAGATGGAATTCGATATTGAAATGAATAAAATAAAGTTTATTAAAATACCAAAAATAGAAGATAATAGAGGGAATTTATCGGTTATTGAAAAAGAAATTGTTCCTTTTGAAATAAAAAGAGTTTATTATTTATATGATGTCCCTGCAGGTGCTGAAAGAGGAGGACATTCTCATAAAAAAACGCAAGAATTTTTAGTTGCTTTGTCAGGAAGCTTTGATGTTATTATTACTGATGGAATAACCAAGCAAAGAATTACATTAAGTAAGCCTTACGAAGGGTTATTAATTGAAAATGGTGTTTGGAGAGAATTGGATAATTTTTCTTCTGGTTCCGTTTGTTTAGTTATCGCTTCTGATGTTTTTGATGAGGAGGATTATATAAGAGATTTTAACGAATTTTTACAAACACGCTAATGCTTTTAAATAATAAAACTTCTTTACTCAATTTGGGAGATTGTATCGATTTATATTTGAAAATTAAAAATAGTGGATTAAAAAAAGTTTTATTTAAATTGCTTAAAATCAATTCGTCAAGTCGAGTTTCTTCTAAATGGGATAATTATACTACAAAATCTGATTTTTGGATAATTCCAGAAATTAGAGCACATTGGAATCAAATTATCACTGGCAATGAGAAGATGGAATATGAAGAGTATGTATCTAAAAAATATTTTGATAAAAATAAATCGTATCGCTTATTATCTATAGGTTGTGGTGAGGGGAAACATGAAAGAAATTTTTGCAATTACATTCAATTTGATAGGGCTTTAGGAATTGATATTTCTGCTGAAAGTATAAAAAATGCACAAAAATATGCTTTGGAAGAAAAGAAACTAATAGATTATGTATCTTCTGATTTTTTTAAAGTTAATTTTCAGGATGAAAAATATGATATTATCTTATTTGATTCCAGTTTGCATCACTTTGAAAATATTAATCAATTCCTTCGGAATACAATTAAACCTTTATTAGAAAAAAACGGGCTTTTAATTGTTTTTGAATATGCTGGACCAAATAGACTACAATGGGAAGAAAATCAATTACAAAAATGTAATGAAATTTTAGGAAAAATACCCTCAAAATATAAATTTTTTCCCAATAGTAAATTGGAAAAAAAGAAAGTATATCGCCCAGGTATTTTAAGAATGTTTGCAGTTGATCCTTCCGAGGCACCCGATTCTATTAATTTGGTACCAGCATTACATTCCAATTTTAAAGTTTTAGAAGAAAAACAATTAGGTTGGAATATTATACAGCCATTATTGAAAGGAATTGCCCATAATTTTTTAAATAAAGATAAAGAAACGAAAGAAATAATTACTGAAATACTAAATGAAGAAAACACTTTTTTAGAAAGCAATAATCTAAAAAGCGATGCTGTTTTTGGAGTTTATAGCCATAGTAATTAATTATATGTTGAAAATTCTATTCCTAAATATTTCAATTTTTGTTTTATAAAATAGAGAGATTTAAGTAAGGCTGATGGTAAAAAAAATAGCAGTAAATTTTGTAATCCAATGTTTCTTTTGTCAATATTTTTAAATAATTCTTGAGCTTTTTTATTGTTCCCAATCGCTTTAAATTGAATTGCGTAAAAAAATCGATAAACATCTAAGAACTCTTTTAAATATTTATTTGTAAGTTCATCTTTTTCAAATTGAATAAAATTCATTAACTGAACAGAATCAATTCTCTTTTTACTTAAACTAAAAGGAATATGATAATTATATATTGCTGTTTTTTTATTGGATAATGCTACTGGATAATTTATACCTATGTGGGTCCATAACTCTATATCTTCACCTATAGTACTATTTTCATTGAATCCATTAATCAAATCCAAGATGTTTTTAGGGATAGCTAATGCAGATGTCCATGCTATTCTAAAAGGTTTACTTGAATAAAAATAATTAGGAACAATTCCTCTAAAATTTTTTTCAATTCCTCTAAAATTGATTTCTTGAAAATATTTTTCGGTTGTCTTAATTGTATATAAATTACAATATATTCCACAATTTGGGAAATCAGAATAAAGCAGAAATAGTTCTTCTAAATGATTAGGTAACCAATAATCATCGGCATCTAAAAAAGCAATTAGTTTACCTTTAGCTTGTTTTATACCTAAATTTCTTGCAGTTGAAACACCTTTGTTTTCTTGTTTAAATAGGGTTATTCTGCTATCAGTAATTTGATTTATCTTTTTAATACTTTCGTCTGTAGAACCATCATCAACAATAATAATTTCGAAATTCTGATATTTTTGTGCAAAGACACTTTTTAAAGTGGTATGAATATATTCAGCCTTATTGTAAACAGGAATAATTATTGAAAAAAAAGGCATGTTCATTTTTTTGCTATTAAAACACTTTCATTATCTGAAAAACCAAAGTATTCGTCTTTCTTAAATTGTGAAACTTCAATTTTAAAACCTACTTTTTGTAATCTTTCTTTTAATCCTAAAACAGAATATACTCTAACATGATCTTCTTGCCCAAAATGCATAAATCTTTCTTTTTCAGACGTAATGGTATAATCTTCATAGATTTCTCCTTCCTTGAAAGGAGTTTGTATTAGTATTGCTCCACAGGGTTTTAAAACTCTATATAATTCAGAAATGGCTTTTTGATCATCAATAACATGTTCCAAAATATGATAGCATAGAATTAAATCAAAAGAGTTTGTATCTTTAGGAATATTTGTAATATCGTATTTTGTATCAGCAATAAAATCCCCGGATAAATCACTTGTTAAATAATCAATATTTTTTTCTTTTTTCAATTTACGAAATAATGAACGTGAAGGAGAAAAATCTAAAATAGTATAATTTTTAGATAAATATTTTTCTTTTAGAATATAATACAGCCTTCGGTCTCTTGATAGACTTCCACAGTTAGGGCATAAATTATCTTGATTAGGTAATTGTACCCATTCTTTCATTTTAAAATTGCAAATGACACATAAATGGTTGTTTCCTTTTTTAGAATAGGAGTACAATTTTCTTAAAAACGGTTCAATTTTATAAACCAAACGTTTTGGAATACTATTTTTAATAATTCTTTTTACAATATTATACATCCCTATTTTTATTAATTAAGCAAAAATACCCTAGTTTATAAAAATCCAAATAAAATAAATTGGGATTTTTAGAATCTAATTTTTTTATTAAAAGGGCAGTTGATTTTTCAAATATACTTAAGAAAATTTTTCTTAAACCAAATAAGTATAGTAATCGATAGAATGTAGTAATTTTTGTATCCTTGTATTGTAAATTACCATTTTTAACCAACTCATTCAAAGTTCTTATAGCAGTTTCGGTTTTCTTTATAAAAGTTAAATTACATTCAGAATTATAATGAATTAATTGATTTTCAATATGATGAATTTTTAATTTATTTTTTTTTAAATCTTTAATAAACAAAACATCTTCATATCCATAATGTTTTATAGATGTTTGAAAAGGTATTTTAGAAATAATATTTTTTTGTAGAAGTAAATTCCATGAAAAAACAAAGCTATAGGGGGAACTTTTGCGTTTTTTTAGTGTTTTTATCTCTCTATTAACACCATATTTCCATCTTAATATTTTTTCATGACTGGGTTTTTCCAAAGGGTACGAAACTCCTCCAAAAATTATAGGTAAATTGGGTTTAATTTCGGAAACCAAAATTTTTAAATACTCTTTTTTTTCAGGAAATGCATCTGCTTCCATTATAAGCACATACTCATATTTTGCTTTAGAATTTAAAAGATTAATATTATTACCTCTACCTTGGTTTACATTATTCACATCAAAAAAACAATTACTTAACGCATTGATTTTCTCATTTTCTTCTAAAAATAAGTAACTATTATCATCTTGTACCAAGATTTCATAAGTAATCGCTAAAGTATCAGCCTGTTCTTTTAATTCTAATACTAATGGGTAAACATTATAGTTGTATGTTGGAATTAAAATGGACAACATTATACCGTTCTTTGTACCACTTCAAAAACCTGACCTCCTTCAAACTTTAGTGTTTTAGAAGGAAATTTTAATAATAACGCATAATCATGTGTTGCCATAATTATCGTTTTTCCTGTACTATTAATTTTTCTTAACACATCCATTACTTCTGCACTGGTTTGTGGATCTAAGTTACCAGTAGGTTCGTCTGCTAAAATTAATTCAGGATTGTTTAAAAGTGCTCTAGCAATGGCAATTCGTTGTTGTTCTCCTCCTGACAGTTGATGAGGCATTTTAGATTGGTAATTTTTCATTCCTACTTTATCTAAAACTTCATCTATTTTTACATTCATTTCTTCTGTAACTGTCCAGCCAGTTGCTTTTAGTACAAACAACAAATTTTCTTTTACATTGCGATCGGGTAGTAATTTAAAATCTTGAAATACAACTCCTAGCTTTCTTCTTAAATAAGGAATGTCTTTCTCTTTTAAATCTCTTAAATCGTAATCAACAATTGTTCCTTCACCTGTAGTTAACGGTAAGTCTGCATATAAAGTTTTTAAAAAACTACTTTTTCCCGAACCCGTTTTACCAATTAAATAAATGAATTCTCCATTTTTTACTTCTAAATTAACATTAGTTAATACAGGATTTTTTTCTTGAAAAATGGTAATATCTTTTAATGAAAGGATACTTTGCGACATAGTATATAACAGTTTTAAGTTGTAAAAATAAGAACTTACTTAACGCTTTCAAAATTTATAATCAATTAAGTTAAAAAATAGGCTTTCAAACATTATTTGTTTATAAATTATTTACAATAATATGTTAATATACTTCGTTATCTCTTTTAGATAACATTATCTTTGAAGTCTATGAAAAAAAACATTGAAATGATAAAAATCTTAAAAATTTCTTTCTTTCTATTTTTTGTGACCTTAACTAATTGGGCACAACAATCTACTATTTACACTCACGATTTAAAAGAGTTTGACCGTGCAGTGTCCTTGTATAAAGATAAACAATACCAATCGGCTCAAATTCTATTTGATAAGGTTAAAAATAGTGTTGGCAATGATGAAATAAAAGCGGATTGCGCTTATTATATTGCGAATTGCGCTATTCGATTAAATCAAATGGGAGCTGACGATTTAATTGAACAATTTGTTGAAGATTATCCCACAAGTACAAAACAAAATCAAGCTTATATTGAAGTTGCTCATTACTATTTTGATCAAGGAAGTTATGCAAAATCTTTAGAATGGTTTGATAAAGTAGACGATAGTGCTATGTCTTATGAAGATCAAGAAAAATATAATTTTCAAAAAGGATATGTATATTTTACTGCAAAAAATACTTCTGAAGCGTCTAAATATTTTAATAAAGTGATTAATTCTAAAACCTATGGTAGTCAAGCGAAATATTACTTAGGTTATATGTCTTATGAAACAGATGATTATGAGAATGCTAATCAATATTTTGACCAAGTACAAGACAAAGATAAGTACAAGGAAAAAATGGGTTACTTTCAAGCGGATATGAATTTTAAATTAGGCAAATTTAAAGAAGCCATTGCTTTAGGTCTAGAACAATTACCAAAATCTAATGCAGTAGAAAAAAGTGAATTGTCTAAAATTATTGGAGAAAGTTATTTTAATTTAAAAGAATATGATAAAGCACTTCCCTATTTATTAGATTATAATGGCAAAAAAGGAAAATGGAATAATACCGATTATTATCAGTTAGGGTATGCTTATTATCAACAAAAAGATTATGAAAACGCAATTGCTCAGTTTAATAAAATTATTAATGGTAATGACTTTGTTGCTCAAAATGCCTATTATCATTTAGCAGAAAGCTATTTAAAAACGGATAAGAAGCAACAAGCATTAAATGCCTTTAAAACAGCTTCAGAAATGGATTTTGATCTTAAAATTCAAGAAGATGCTTTTTTAAATTATGCTAAATTGAGTTACGAAATTGGTAACCCATACCAATCAGTTCCAG
The DNA here is from genome assembly GCF_902506265.1 of Flavobacterium sp. 9AF. Classification (GTDB taxonomy): domain Bacteria; phylum Bacteroidota; class Bacteroidia; order Flavobacteriales; family Flavobacteriaceae; genus Flavobacterium. The sequence continues at coordinate 2,748,836 of NZ_LR733556.1, forward strand.
AAGTTTTGAATGCTTATTTGAATAAATATCCAAATACTTCTTACAAACAAGAAATTAATTCGCTTTTAATCAGTTCGTACATCACTTCAAAAAATTACAAAGAAGCTTTAAGTCTGTTAGAAAAAAATAAAGCACCAGAAAATAGATTGGCTTATCAGAAAGTACTTTTTTATAGAGGATTAGAATTATATACAGATAGTAATTATCAAGAGGCTTATGATTTGTTTAAAAAATCTATAGCAGAAAATAAAGAGGCTAAGTTTACTGCTCGTGCTACTTTTTGGAAAGCGGAAACAGAATACAATTTGGAACAATACAATGAAGCCATGTTGAGTTTCAAACAGTTTATCAACAACAACCAAGCGGCTTCAACTCCTGAAATAACCAATGTAAATTACAATTTAGCATATGCTTATTTTAAATTAAAAGAATATGAGAATGCTATAAATCATTTTACCAATTTTATTGGTGAAGTAAAAAATGATAATGTTAGAAAATCGGATGCGTACCTAAGATTAGGGGATTGTAATTTTATTTCTGCAAAATATTGGCCAGCTATGGAAGCCTATAATAAAGCGATTGAAATGAACAGTGTGAATTCAGATTATGCGGCTTTTCAAAAAGGAATTAGCTATGGTTTTGTTGGGAAAAATGATAAAAAAATTGAGGATTTAGAAAAATTTGTAAAAGCATATCCGAATTCTCAATATGCTGACGATGCTTTATATGAATTAGGTAATACTTATGTAAATGTTGAAAATGAATCTAAAGCTATTGCGACTTATGATAAATTAATTGCCAACTACAAATCAAGTTCCTATGTAGCTAAATCCATTCTAAAACAAGGGTTAATTTATTATAATAATAACAAAAGCGAACCTGCTTTGGTGAAGTTCAAAAAAGTGGCTGCTGAGTTTCCAAATTCTCCAGAATCATTACAAGCAGTTACTACAGCGCGTTTAATCTATATCGATAACGGTAGAGTAGATGAATACTCACAATGGGTAAAAACATTAGACTTTGTTGAGGTCTCAGATGCTGATTTGGATAATGCAACCTATGAATCAGCTGAAAAGCAATACTTAACAAATAATGCAAAACAAGCCATTTCAGGTTTTAGTAATTATGTGGCTAAATTTCCAAATGGTTTGCATGCTTTAAAAGCCAATTTCTATTTGGCGCAATTATACTACGCGGATGGATTAGAAAACAATACAATAAAACATTATGAGTATGTAATCAATCAGCCTAGAAATGAATTTACAGAACAAGCTTTAGCACGTTTATGTCAGGTGCATTTAAAAGCTGCAAATTATGACAAAGCTATTCCTGTTTTAAAACGTTTAGAATCAGAAGCAGATTTCCCTCAGAATATTACCTATGCACAATCTAATTTGATGAAGTCGTATTATGAGAAAGAGAACTATAATCAAGCAGTGGTTTATGCTGAAAAAGTATTAACAAATGATAAAATTGATAATCGAATTAAAAGTGATGCGCAAATTATCGTTGCACGTGCTGCCATAAAAGCAAACGATGAAGCAAAAGCAAAACAAGCCTATGCCGATTTATTAAAAATTGCCAAAGGGGAACTTGCAGCTGAAGCTTTATATTATGATGCTTACTTTAAAAATAAAGAAGGTAAGTTTGAAGCGTCTAATACAATTGTTCAAAAAATTGCGAAAGATTATTCGGGTTATAAATATTACGGAGCGAAAGGTTTAGTAATTATGGCTAAGAATTTCTACGGTTTAAAAGATAGTTTTCAAGCCACCTATATCTTAGATAGTGTGATTAAAAACTTTACTGATTATCCAGATGTTATTGAAGAAGCTAAAAAAGAATTAGCGATCATCAAAGCAGAAGAATCAAAAACCAATTCATCAATATCAAATTAATTCGTTTCTACTATTGTTTTATTTTGGGTAACCAAAGTCAGACAATTTAAAAATATAAAATATGAGCAAAATCAAAATATATTTTTCAACAACTATAGCTTTGTTCCTAACGTATGCTTCGTTTTCTCAAGTAAAAGACGAAAATATAGGTTCGGAAGTAGTGAATATTGTAAAAGCCTATACACCTACAATTTCTGATGCCTTTAAGGTGAAAGAAACTCCTGTTTTGGAAGATGAAGATAACATGCAAAAAGAAGAAATTAAATACAATATTTTTTCTTTTCCAGTAGCATCCACTTTTACACCAGCTAAAGGGAAAGCAGCAGCCGTTGACAAATCGGAAAGAGAAAAAAATTATAGAAATTATGCTACTTTAGGTTTTGGTAATTATGCTACGGCTAATGCAGAATTATTTATTACAGAAAACTTCGGAAGAAATAGTTATGTAGGCGGAATGTTACGTCATTTGTCTTCTCAAGGAGGTATTAAAGATGTTGTTTTAGATGATAAATATTATAATACAAATTTAGATGTAACGTACGGTTCTCGTGAGAGAGACATGAGTTGGAATGTAGATTTAGGCCTGAAAAACCAAATTTACAATTGGTACGGTTTGCCAACAGAAAATATTGTTTTTACGGATGATCAAATTAGAGTCATCGATCCACAGCAATCCTACAATACAATTGCTCTAGGAGGAAAATTAACGATGGATAAAAGCTTTTTAAATGAAGCAAGTTTACAATTCAAACGTTTTTCTGATGCTTTTGGTTCAGGAGAGAATCGCTTTTTGGTAAAACCAAATTTTGATATCGATGTAATGGAACAAAAAATTAAAGCCAATTTTATCGTAGATTATGTAGGTGGTACTTTTGAAAAGGATTATCAAGGTAATGAAGAAATCAAATACAGTCATGTTATTTTTGGAACAAAACCAAGTATTTTATACCAACAAGATGATTTATCGGTTAATTTAGGAGTGGGTGTTTTTTATACTACTGGAAAAATTAATGGTGAAAGTGATGGAAAAATATTTGTCTATCCAAATGTAAAAGCGTCATATCGTATTGTAGGTGACATTTTAGTGGGTTATGCCGGTGCTGAAGGAGGTTTAAACCAAAATTCCTATGCTGAATTTGTGGACCAAAATCCATTTGTTTCACCAACACTATTAGTTGGACCAACCGATAATAAATACGATATTTATGTTGGTTTAAAAGGTAAATTAGCCAATGCAGTCGCTTTTAATTTGAGAGGAAGTATTAAAAATGAAGATTACAAACCGTTATTTGTAAGTAATACCTATGTTTTTGGTAATGCAAATACAGAAGGGTATACCAATGGAAATTCTTTTGAAGTAGTGTATGATAATGTAAAAACAGCTAGTATTTTTGGAGAAATTAAAGCTGATTTTTCAAAACATGTCAGTTTCGGAATAAATGGTACTTATAATAATTATTCAACAGATAACCAGGCAGAAGCTTGGAATTTACCACAATTGAATATTGGAACAACCTTGGATTTTGATATTACAGATAAATGGTATGCGGGAGCGAATATTTTCTTTGTAGGAGAAAGAAAAGATCGCGTTTCTGTACAAGATATAAGTGCTGTTTTTCCACCAAATTTCCAATTGCAAGAAGTAACCTTAGATAGTTATTTCGACTTGAATGCGCATATTGGCTATAAATATAACGAACGATTAACAGCCTTTTTAAGAGGAAATAATTTAGCAAACCAGCAATACAACCGCTGGGCAAACTATCCTGTACAAGGAGTTCAAGTATTGTTAGGCGCAAATTATAAATTCGATTTTTAAAGTCATTGCGAGGAACGAAGCAATCTATATAATTCGTTATTCCGATTCTGAAACTTCGGCATTTGTATAACGAATTTTGATTTTAATAAAAGGATTCTTAAGTTTTAAATACTTTTTATGAGAAAGATTATTTACATATTATTTCTATTGTCTATCAGTTTTGTTTTTTCTCAAAATGAAAATTTTAATAAAAGTGATTCTATTGTTTGGAGAAAAGTTACTTGCGAAAATGGAACTGAACAAGCAAAAAATGATTTTAAAAATGGGATATACAATTGTTTTTCATATGGTTTAATTTTTGAAAGTAATCCTGAATTAAGCTTATATATCAAAAACTATATTAAGAACAAATACGGAATTAATACTAAAAATGTAAGTTGTGTAATTACTGAATTTTCTCAATGTTATTCAAAAACTATGAATGATTTGGTTTTGTATAAGTTTGGAAAAGATATTTTTAAAAAATACAAAAAAGAAGCTGAAGATTTATATTATAAGGATAAAAAATAATTCTTGCTTCTTTAGAGCCTTGTTTTTGAACTTTACGGTAATTATTCTAATTATGACATTAAAAGAAAAAGTTTATCAATACTATCACAGTTTAGTATTAGAAAAAATAAAAAGATTACAAGATACTATTGCCGATTTAGCAATAGATGCTCAAAACGATGCCAAAGGTTCAGCAGGAGATAAGCACGAAACGGCTTTGTCAATGATGCATTTGGAGCAAGAAAAATTAAGCCAAAAAGTGAAAGAGGCATTAGAACAAAAAGCCATTTTAGATAGTATTGATTGTTCCCAAAAGAATCTAGTAGTTAGTCTTGGAAGTCTGGTGTATACAAATTCTTTAACTTTTTTTGTTAGTTTGGCTTTACCAAAAATAAAAATAGAAGGAAAAGAAATAATTGCTTTATCTCCACAATCGCCTTTAGGGATACAGTTAATAGGAAGGAAAGTAAATGATGAAGTCCAATTTAATACTACAACTTATAGAATCTTAGATATAGAATAAATTTGAAACCATTCCTAGGAGTGGTTTTTTTATAAATTGTAACCTACTGCAATAAAAAACTTCCTTTTTACTTTTTATTTGTAATTAAATTACTGTTTTATATTTTATATTATAACTAATATTTTATTTATGGTTTATATTTTATAGTTAATATCTCAAATTTGCTTCATCAATAAAATAATAATCACGTTTAAGATTACATTTTTTAAACGTATCAACTTTATAAAATAGAAATAAAATGTGCGGAATTGTATGTGCTTTCGATTTAAAACAAAAAGCTGAGGTATTAAGACCTCAAGTTTTAGAAATGTCAAAAATTATTCGTCATAGAGGTCCTGATTGGAGTGGAATATATAGTAATGATAAAGCTATTTTAGCGCATGAGCGTTTGGCTATTGTTGATCCAGCTTCTGGAAAACAACCTTTATTTACAAAAGATAAAAGTTTAGTTTTAGCAGCTAATGGCGAAATCTACAATCATAGAGAATTACGCAAGCAATTTGAAGGTAAATATGAATTCTTAACAGAAAGCGATTGTGAAGTCATTTTAGCTTTATACAAAGAAAAAGGAGTACATTTTGTAGATGAAATGAATGGGATTTTTGGTTTTGCTATCTATGATGTGGAAAAAGATGAGTATTTCATTGCTCGTGATCACATGGGAATTATTCCTTTATATATTGGTTGGGACCAAAACGGAACGTTTTATGTAGCTTCAGAATTAAAAGCTTTAGAAGGATATTGTACTAAAATTGAATTATTTCCTCCAGGACATTATATGTCAAGTAAAGACGGAGAATTTGTAAAATGGTACCATAGAGAATGGACAGAATATGAAGCTGTAAAAGAGAATGCAACGAGTATTGAGGCTATAAAAACAGCTTTAGAAGCGGCAGTAAAAAGACAATTAATGAGTGATGTACCTTATGGGGTTTTACTTTCGGGAGGTTTAGATTCTTCCATTACTTCTGCTATTGCTAAAAAGTATGCTCAAAAAAGAATCGAATCAGAAGATAAAGCAGATGCTTGGTATCCACAATTACATTCTTTTGCAGTAGGTTTAGAAGGATCACCAGATTTAAAAGCGGCTCAAAAAGTAGCGGATCATTTAGGAACCATTCATCATGAAATTAAATTTACAATTCAAGAAGGTTTAGATGCAATACGAGATGTAATTTATAATATTGAAACCTATGATGTAACTACCATTAGGGCATCAACTCCAATGTATTTAATGGCGCGTGTAATTAAATCAATGGGAATAAAAATGGTTTTATCAGGAGAAGGTTCTGATGAATTATTTGGTGGCTATTTATATTTTCATAAAGCACCTAATGCAAGAGAATTCCATGAAGAAACGGTTCGTAAATTGAGTAAATTACATATGTATGACTGCTTGCGTGCTAATAAAAGTCTAGCCGCTTGGGGAATTGAAGGGCGTGTTCCATTTTTAGATAAAGAATTTATGGATGTTGCGATGCGAATTAATCCACAGGATAAAATGATCAATGGAGAACGTATGGAAAAATGGGTGTTGAGAAAAGCATTTGAAGACATGCTACCAGAAAGTGTAGCTTGGAGACAAAAAGAACAGTTTAGTGATGGCGTTGGATATAGTTGGATTGATACTTTAAAAGAGTTGGTTGCCAAAGAAATTACAGACGAACAATTAGCAAATGCGAAATATAAGTTTCCAATTCAAACACCTACTTCAAAAGAGGAATATTATTATCGCTCCATTTTTACCGAACATTTTCCAAGTGATGCGGCAGCTTTAAGTGTACCACAAGAAGCAAGTGTTGCATGTAGTACAAAAGTAGCTTTAGAATGGGATGAAGCATTTAAAAACTTAAATGATCCATCAGGAAGAGCGGTAGCTAACGTACATGATGATGCTTATGTAAAAATGGCTAAAGTTTAAAATCAGTAAGTTATATGTTATTGTTGAAAAAATTATATAGTTTTTTTGATAAAAAAAGAATTGAGATGTGATTTAAATATCTTGGTTATGGTTTGTTTTTAAAACGTCGACGGTATTTGTTGACGTTTTTTTGTTTTTAATCGCTTAAAACCATCTTAAAATAGATATTTTCAACATTTGTTAATAACTTCTAAGCAAAAACAAATGAATAGGAGTTGATTTTTTTTGATTATAGTTATATTTGTCTGTTAAACATAATGAGTTTTAAGAATTAAAATATGAGTGAAGAAATTAAGAAGAACAATTATTCGGCAGATAGTATCCAAGCATTAGAAGGAATGGAGCACGTAAGGATGCGTCCTTCTATGTATATTGGCGATACAGGAGTTAGAGGATTGCATCATTTAGTGTATGAAGTAGTTGATAATTCCATTGATGAGGCTTTAGCTGGACATTGTGATACAATATTTGTAACAATTAATGAAGATAATTCTATATCTGTAGAGGATAATGGTCGAGGAATACCTGTTGATATTCATAAAAAAGAAGGGATTTCTGCATTAGAAGTTGTAATGACAAAGATTGGTGCAGGAGGAAAATTTGATAAAGATTCTTATAAAGTATCGGGAGGACTTCATGGAGTAGGGGTTTCTTGTGTTAACGCATTGTCTGATCATTTAAAAGCAACCGTTTTTAGAGAAGGAAAGATTTGGGAACAAGAATATGAAAGAGGTAAATCCTTATATCCAGTTAAACAAATTGGAACTACAGATAAAAGAGGTACAATGGTTACTTTTAAACCAGATGGTACCATTTTTACACAAACTTTAGAATATTCATATGATACTTTAGCTGCTCGTATGCGAGAATTGTCTTTCCTAAATAAAGGGATTACCATTACGCTTACTGATAGAAGAAATGTTGATAAAGAAGGTAATTTTATTTCTGAAGTTTTTCATTCTAAAGAAGGTCTTAAAGAGTTTGTTAAATTCTTAGATGGAAATCGAGTGCCAATCATCGGACATGTGATTTCAATGGAAAACGAAAAAGGAGAGATTCCAGTAGAAGTGGCCTTAATTTATAATGATAGTTATTCTGAGAACATATTTTCATATGTAAATAATATTAATACCCATGAAGGTGGAACACATTTGCAAGGTTTCCGTATGGGATTAACGAGAACACTGAAAAAATATGCAGATTCTTCTGGGTTATTAGATAAATTGAAATTTGAAATTTCTGGAGATGACTTCCGTGAAGGATTAACAGCGATTATCTCTGTAAAGGTTGCTGAACCTCAATTTGAAGGTCAAACCAAAACAAAATTAGGAAATAGAGAAGTAGTTTCACCAGTTTCGCAAGCAGTTGCAGAAATGTTAGAAAACTACTTAGAAGAAAACCCTAATGATGCTAAGATTATTGTACAAAAAGTAATTCTAGCTGCTCAGGCACGTCATGCTGCTAAGAAAGCTAGAGAAATGGTACAGCGTAAAACCGTTATGGGTGGTGGTGGATTACCAGGTAAATTATCAGATTGTTCTGAGCAAGATCCAGCAAAATGTGAAATTTTCCTTGTAGAGGGAGATTCGGCAGGTGGTACAGCTAAACAAGGTAGAGATAGAATGTTTCAAGCTATTTTGCCATTAAGAGGTAAAATTCTTAATGTTGAAAAAGCGATGCAACATAAAGTGTTTGAAAACGAAGAGATTAGAAATATTTTTACCGCTTTAGGAGTTACTGTGGGTACAGAAGAAGATAGTAAAGCTTTAAATTTATCGAAATTGCGTTATCATAAAGTAGTGATTATGTGTGATGCTGATGTCGATGGTTCTCACATTTCTACACTTATTTTGACATTCTTCTTTAGATTCATGAAAGAGTTAATTGAAGGAGGACATGTTTACATCGCTGCTCCACCTTTATACTTGGTGAAGAAAGGAAATAAAAAAGAGTATGCTTGGAATGACGATCAACGTGATAGAATAGCTCAGCAAATGGGTGGTGGAGTAAATATTCAACGTTATAAAGGTCTTGGAGAGATGAACGCGGAACAATTATGGGATACTACATTAAATCCTGAATATAGGACTTTACGTCAAGTAACTATCGATAGTTTGTCTGAAGCTGATAGAATCTTTTCAATGTTAATGGGTGATGAGGTGCCACCACGTAGAGAATTTATTGAAAAAAATGCAGTTTACGCTAAAATTGATGTGTAAATGAAGCAATTCTTTATTTTTTTATTTGCAATCGTATTTTACTTAAAAATAAATGCGCAAAATTCTAATGATATAGAGAAAATAGGGTATCTGTTGACAGATGCCCTTTTCTATTCTGAGAAATATATTATTCCAATTACTGATGCAGCAGTCTATCAAGCTTCTTCTGGTTGGGTTTTGTCTCCTAAGAAAAGAGAGAAATGGAAATTAAATTTAGGAATTCATACTAATATGTTTTTTGTTCCTAATAATGATCGTAACTTTGAAATTAAGAATTCTGATTTTCAATTTTTCGAAATAGAAGGATCAAGTAGTGTTATTGTTCCCTCTGCTTTAGGGAATAATAATTCTAGTTATTTAATTGGTGAATTAGGAGGTGAACAAGTTCGATTTAAGACTCCTGGAGGTGTTAATCAAGAAACCATTATTTATCCTTATCTACAAGCTGGTTTGGAATTGCCTTACGGATTTGAATTTATCGGTCGATATTCTCCAAAAACCAAACTTAAAAAAGGAAATTATCAAGTATATGGAGCTGGCTTAAAATATAATCTAAGTCAACATTTTGAGAATTGGGAAACAAAAAAAATGCATTTAGCTGTAGCGGGTATTTATTCGAATGCAGATGTTAGTTTTGATTTCTTAGATATTAATACGGCTTATGGAAATTTAGGAATTAATAGAATAAATGGAATTGTGGATACTTGGCATTTGAATCTTATTTTTTCTAAAGAGTTTAAGAGATTAGATTTAAATGGTAATTTTATTGTTAATCATAGTACATTTAAATATCTTGTTAATGGACCTAAAGGAAGTATTGAAGAATTAATCCCAGTGCAACAAATAATTAATGAACTGCTCACTCGAATTGAAAAAGATAAGATAAATACTATTTTTGAAATTACAGGAGTGTATCATATAAATAAATTTGCATTGCAAAGTTCATTTGCTTTTGGTAAATTTGCGAATCTCAATTTTGGAGTACAATATCAATTTTAACTTATAAATAATCAAAAACAAAAAAATGAAAGTAACAATAGTAGGAGCAGGTAATGTTGGTGCAACATGTGCCGATGTTATTTCGTATAGAGGAATTGCTAGTGAAGTAGTTTTATTAGATATCAAAGAAGGTTTTGCAGAAGGAAAAGCCATGGATATCATGCAATGTGCAACAACTACTGTATTTAATACAAAATTATCTGGAAGTACAAATGATTATTCTAAAACAGCAGGTAGTGATGTGGTAGTAATAACTTCTGGAATTCCTAGAAAACCTGGAATGACTCGTGAAGAATTAATTGGTATTAATGCTGGAATTGTGAAATCGGTAGCTGATAATGTATTAACCCATTCTCCAAATGCTATTATTGTAGTAGTATCTAATCCTATGGATACTATGACTTACTTAACTTTAAAAGCTACTGGATTGCCAAAGAACAGAGTAATTGGTATGGGAGGAGCTTTAGATAGTTCGCGTTTTAAATATTATTTATCACAAGCTTTACAAAAACCAGGTAATGATATTCAAGGTATGGTTATCGGTGGACATGGAGACACAACTATGATTCCTTTAACTAGATTAGCTTCTTATAATGGTTCACCTGTTTCTCATTTCTTATCGCAAGAAGAATTAGATAAAGTAGCATCTGCAACAATGGTAGGAGGTGCAACCCTTACTGGTTTATTAGGAACTTCTGCTTGGTATGCACCAGGTGCATCGGTAGCTTATTTAGTAGATAGTATTTTAAATGATCAAAAAAGAATGATTCCATGTTCTGTTATGTTAGAAGGTGAATATGGACAAAATGATATTTGTATTGGTGTACCATGTATTATTGGTAAAAATGGAGTGGAAGAAATCGTAGATATTCAATTAAATGATGCGGAAAAAGCATTATTTGCTAAGAGTGCTGATGCAGTTAGAAATATGAATGCTGATTTGAAATCAGTACTATAATAGTTTCATTATCAGATGTTAAAACTGTCATTTCTATTTGACAGTTTTTTTATATTTAGTTATCAACAGGAAAATATTAATAAAAACCAATTTTATTAAGAAATAAAATTGGTTAATCCTATTGTAAATTATATATTTGTCCGTTTTTATAAAAAAAAGAATAATTAATTTTAGTAGTAATGCAGAATAAAGGACTAATTAAATTTTTCGCAATTATCTTTGCTTTGGTATGTATTTACCAATTATCTTTTACATTCGTAGCAAATGGAATTGAGAAAGATGCAAAGAGTTTTGCAAGTAAATTTCCACAAGAAATTCAAACTCAAAAAGAAGTATCTTATCTTGATTCTTTGGCAAAAAGTAAAGAAAAAGTATTTCTTTGGAACACTTATGAAGAAGTAAGAAACAACCAAATTAATAAAGGTCTTGACCTTGAAGGAGGTCTTAACGTAATTCTTCAAATATCTGTTAGAGATATTTTATTTGGTTTAGCTAATGAATCAACGAACAGAGACTTTTTAAAAGTTTTAGAAGATGCTAAAATCAATCAACAAGGAAATCAAGATTATATAGATGCTTTCTTTGAACAAGCAAATAAATCAGATCTTAAATTAGCTAATAATGATATCTTCGGAAACAGAAATTTAGAAGAAAAAATTAATAGAAATATGACCAATGCTCAAGTAGAGCCTATTATTAAACAAAAAGTTTCTGAATCAGTTGAAAGTGCTTTTGGAGTTTTAAGAAAGCGTATCGATCAATTTGGTGTAACGCAACCTAATATTCAATTATTAGGAAATTCAGGAAGAATTTTAGTAGAACTACCTGGTGCTAAAGATGTAGATCGTATAAAAAAATTATTACAAGGTACTGCAAAATTAGAATTTTGGGAAACCTATAAAATTGAAGAAGTAGGTGATTACTTAGTTTCAGCTAACGAAGTTTTGAAAAAAACAGAAACTGTTAAAAATGAAGTAGTTAAAGATACTGCAGTAAAAGATTCAACAGCAAAAGATTTAGATGCTTTATTAACTGATAAAGCAGATACAACTAAAGTTCAAGTAAATCCTTTATTTGATAAGTTTCAAATTACTCAACAACAAGGGTTTTCAGTTTTAGGTTATGCTAAAGTAACAGATACTGCTACTATAGGAAATTACCTAAGAAGAAAAGATGTAATGAAAACTTTACCAAATGCCTTAGCAAATGTGAAATTTGTTTGGGGTAAGGAAAATGAAAAAACACCTGGGATCGTTGAATTATATGCATTAAAAAGAACAGGTAAAGATGGTAAAGCACCTATTAGTGGTGGTGTAATTGTAGATGCTACAGATACATTCGATCAATTAGGTAAACCAGCTGTTTCTATGCAAATGGATGGAGCAGGTTCAAGAGAATGGGAAAAATTAACAGGTAAAGTTTCTCAACAAGGAAATGCTATTGCAATTGTTTTAGATAATATTGTTTATTCAGCACCTGGTGTAAGTAAAGGAGCTATAACTGGTGGACGTTCTGAAATTTCAGGAAGTTTTACAGTAACCGAAACAAAAGACTTAGCGAATGTATTGCGTGCGGGTAAATTACCTGCAGCAGCTGATATTGTACAGTCTGAAGTAGTTGGGCCATCTTTAGGAAAAGAAGCTGTTGATAGCGGTTTTATGTCATTCATCATTGGTTTCTCTTTAGTATTATTATGGATGGTAGTGTACTATGGTAAAGCTGGTTTCTATGCTAATTTAGCTTTATTGGTAAACATATTATTCATTTTTGGAGCTTTAGCTAGTTTTGGAGCGGTATTAACTTTACCTGGTATTGCAGGTATCGTATTAACCATTGGTATGGCAGTAGATGCTAACGTAATTATTTATGAAAGAGCGAAAGAAGAATTAGATTCTGGTAAAACAGTAGAAGAAGCAGTAAACTATTCTTATACATGGAAAGGTGCTATGTCTTCAATTGTAGATGCAAACGTAACAACTTTTATTACAGCGTTAATATTATTTTTACTTGGTACAGGTCCAATTAAAGGTTTTGCTACCACTTTATTAATTGGTATCATAACTTCTATGATTACGGCAATCTTCATTACAAGAATTTTCTTAGATTGGAGTCTATCAAGAAATGAAAATATTACTTTCTCTACATCTTTAACTAAGAATTTATTTAAAAATTTAAATTTCGATTTCTTAGGAAAAAGAAAAATTGCTTATGCGGTTTCAGGATTATTATTAATCTTAAGTATCGCTTCATTAACTATGAAAGGGTTAAATTACGGAGTTGACTTTGTAGGAGGTAGAACATATCAAGTTCGTTTTGATAAAGCTGTTTCAGCTCCTGAAGTAACAAAAGATTTAGTTGCTGTTTTTGAAAGTGCTGAAGCAAAAGTATATGGAAGTAACAATCAGCTTAAAATAACTACAAAATATAGAGTTGATGAAGAAGGAGAAGGAGTTGATAAAGAAGTAAATAAAATGCTTCACGATGCTTTGAAGAAATATTTACCATCTGACTTAACTTATGAAAAATTTGTAAACTTATACGAAGGAAAACAAGTAGGAATCATGTCTTCTTCTAAAGTTTCTGGAACAATTTCTAAAGATATTAAGACTAACTCTTTATGGGCGGTTTTAGGTTCTCTTTTAGTTGTTTTCTTGTATTTAATGGTTTCATTTAGAAAATGGCAATTTGGTCTTGGTGCTGTACTAGCGGTAGCACATGACGTAATTATTGTATTGGGTATTTTCTCATTCTTTTATACTGTATTACCTTTCAACATGGAAATTGATCAAGCTTTTATCGCTGCAATTTTAACCGTTATTGGTTACTCATTAAATGATACGGTAATTGTATTTGACCGCGTGAGAGAGTATTTAGATTATAATTCTTCACCAGATTTTAAAGGATTGGTAAATAAAGCATTAAACACTACTTTGAGTAGAACGATTAATACTTCTGCAACAACTTTAGTGGTATTGATTGCTATCTTTATCTTCGGTGGTGAAACGATTAGAGGTTTCGTATTTGCAATTTTAGTAGGTATTCTAGTGGGAACTTATTCTTCACTATTTGTTGCAACACCTATAATGAATGACACAATGAGCAAAGAAGAAGCTAAAAAAATGGCTGAATTTAAAAAAGAAGATTAATTTTTATCTTTAAAAATATTTTTTGAAAAGACCTGTTTATCAGGTCTTTTTTTTATTTTTATAAAAAATATAATCATGAAATTATTTGGTTTTTATTTGTTACTTACAATAGTGTTCCTTTCTTGTGACCAAAATAAGATTTATAGTGAATATACTTCTGATTTTGAAAATAACAGATGGGATTCTAATGACACTAAAAATTTTTCATTCACTATTGAAAAAGATGAAGTAGGAGACATACTTTTGCACTTAAGTCATATTTATGATTATAATTTTCAAATGATTCCTTTACAAATAAGTATAGCATTTCCAGATGGACATACAGAAGACATTCCAATTAATTTAGAAATAAAAGATGCAAATGGAAAAGAATTAGGAGAATGTAGCGGGGATATTTGTGATTTATATTATACTTTCAAAAGTAAGATACACTTAAAAAAAGGCAAGTATAATATTAGTATAGAAAATAAGAAAAATATTGCTTATTTACCTAATATACTTGGAGTGGGGATAAAAGTGAAAAGATAATTTATTCAATACAAACAATTTTATTTTTAATGGCATATAAAACCAGGCCTATACGCGTTTTAATTTCTAATTTACAAAATAAATGTTCTCGATAACCATCAATCGTTTTAGGACTTAAACACATTTCATCAGCTATTTCTTTGTATGTCTTTTCTGTACAAGCGTGTTTGATAAATTGTATTTCTTTGTCTTTTAATTCCAATTTTTGGTTATTATTATCTAAACGATTAACCAGTAGCCCAGAAACTAATTCTGTAAAGAAAAAACCCTTGTCTGAAACCGTTTTTAAAGCTTCTTCAAATATTTGCGGAGATGTGTCTTTCAAAAGATAACCTTTTGCTCCATGCTTAATCATTTTAATTATGGTTTCTTCATCATCATTAACAGATAATGCAATTACTTTTAAATCTTCTCTATTATTTTTAATCCATTCCATGGTTTTAAGTCCGTCTAAAACAGGCATGTTTACATCTAAAAGAATGAGTTCTATTTCATCTGTATTGATTTTGTTTGCCATAACACTATCAATAAAATCTTTACCGTTTTCATAATTATCAACTACCATGAAGTCGTTAAAACTATTAATTAAATATTTTAACGATTGTGAAAATAATAAGTGGTCATCAATTATTATTACTTTTTTCTTTGTTTTCATCTTGTTTGTTTAAGTTGTATTGTAAGAGAGTTTCTGTGCCGTTTTCGTTCGAATTTAGAGATAAATTTGCCCCAATTAATTTTGCTCTAAATTTTATGTTGTTTAATCCTAAACCTTTATAATTTTGATTGGAATCAAAACCAATTCCAAAGTCTTTCAATTGAATTGTAAGAATTTCGTCATCACAGCTAATGTTCATTTCTAATTTTTTACTTGAAGAATGTTTTAAGCTATTATGTATAGATTCTTGAAAAATACGATACAAAATTAATTCATGTTCTACATTAATTTTTGGGAAATTACAATTAAGATATAGCTTACATTCAATATTCTTTAACTTTTCAATCCTTTTAAAATCATTTTCAATTGACTCAATAAAATTAGTGTTTATTAAATTATCTTTATTAATAATTCGGGATAAAATTCTAATCTCATCTAATGATTTTGCCATAACACTTTTCACTTCTTCTAAATCTGTTTTGGTAACCGTTTCATCTCTTTGAGTATACATATTGAGCTGCATAATGGCTACCGAAATAATTTGTCCTATGTTATCATGAAGTTCTTTACTTATTTCAGTTAAAGTTTGATCTTTTATTTCTACTCTTGTCTTGATTAGTTCAGATTGGAAATGAATTTCGGATTCCATTTTATCGATTAAGAATTGTGTTTTCTTTTTTTGGAAGTAAAAAAAAAGCACAAAAAGGACTACTAGTAAAGTAAAAAATACGATACTTAACGAAATGACTAGTAATTGTATTTCTTCTCTGTCCATAAAAATCCGATTATAAAACAAGTGTTCATTATTAAATTTAATATAAAAAGCACAATCAAATAAATGGATGAAATGTACTCAATTAAAAACCACTCTAAGGAAAGCATGAATGGTAAAAAAGGTACATGAAATAATAAAACACCAATAATAAACCAAAAAAATATATTCTTTTTGTAATTTAAAACATTACTTGAATTAAACAACTCTATAAAATAAAATGTCGAGAGTATAATAAACATAAATACACCTAAGGAATACAAACCAGAATAGATGTCGTGACCTAATGTTTCTAACTGAAATATTAAATTTAAAATAAAACAAATTGTATAAATGATCATAAATAAAGACCCTAAAATTTTGCAACGATAATTTTTTAAAATCTTTACTAAAATATAAAAGTATAATTGAAATAAAATAAAAATGTAGATATTAAAGATATAGTAATTTAATAAGCCTGTCCAAAGGCTAAATAATGGACCTGAAATTTCTATGAATAGCGTTAAAGCTATAGTAAATAGCGTTAATTTAGATTTATAATTGGGTAATTTGGACCAATTTAACAAACCAATAATTGTTGAGATAAAGGCGAATAGACCTGGGAAGTATCTTAAATTTTCTAACATTAATTATTATAATATTAAAAATCAATAGAATTAAGTGTTATTAGGTTAATCCTTAATTCTATTGATTAATTATATAGGATTTTAATTTGATGGATAAATTGCTTTAGGAGGATGCCCCATTGTACCAAAGTTCATTGGACTAATTTCTTCAATATCAGCATTCTCTTCTGAAGTTTGCATCATCGCAGGTAAATTCAAAACACTTCCTTTTTGTACAGATGTTTTTTTACCTGTAGGAGTTAAAAATATAGTCGTCATATTGGCTTTAGTATCATATTCTTGTGTATCAGGATAGGCACCTAAATAGAAACGAATACCATCTACATCATATCCTTTTTCTTTACCTTGTTTTTTTACATAATAAATATAATTTTCTAATTCTTCTAAAGAATACCAAGCAGAATTTGCATCTTCTTTATTTATAGTCTGCGAAATTATGCTATGTCTTGTTCTATTGTAGTTTTGATTTAATTCTTTAGCCACCTTATTAGATATTAACTGGGTTGGTTCATCATGCTTTACTTCTACTTCAGTACATGATTGAAATAAAAAAAGAAGAAACAAACTAGTTAATAGAAGATTGTTAATTTTTTTCATAATGGGTTTATTTATTAAAGTTTATGAGGCAAAAGTATTTGTATTGTAAAAATCGTACAAGGGGAAAATCACCCTTTTTATATTCTATTTTTAATTTTAAATTTCTAATTGTGTTAAAAAAAATTATTTTTACAAAAAATAATTAAAACATGAATAACAAGATTAGCGAAAAAATTAGAAATGGTTATAATTTAGATTTAGGAAAATTAATAGAAGATTGCTTCGAAATTTATAAGAAAATTTTTCTAATTGCTGGTTTGGGATATTTATTAATAAGTATCTTTTTTGCAGCTTTGTACTTTTTTATCTTAATAATTGCATTTGGAGCATCTAATATGGCTCAATGGGCAATTGAATTGCAAGAAACGAGAACAAGTGCTATATATATAATTTCTATAAGTATTATTTCCATTATTGTTTCAGCAATAGTGGCACCTATAAATGCTGGTTTTTTGAAGTTATGCTTACAAGCAAAAAATAAACAACAACTGCAAATAAATACTTTATTTGAGTATTTTAAAAGTAAGTATATTAAGGATATTATTCTTGGTTCTATAGTGGTAACTTTAACCACGCTAATATTTAATTTATTTCTTGAAAGAATGGGATTAGTTCTCTTAGTCTATATTGTTCATTATATAGCAACTGTCTTTTTTATCTTATTTTTACCCTTAGTTATTTTTTCGGAGCAAAATTTTTCTGATGCATTAAAAAACAGTGTTCTATTAGTAGCCAAAAAACCATTACCTATATTTTTAGCTATTTTAATAGCAGTCATAGGGATGTTTGTTGGACTAATAGCCATTTGTATTGGAATTTTCTTTACCTTACCCATAATTAATGCAATGGCCTTTTCAATTTATGATAACATTGTAGGTGTAGAAGAGTACAATGTTTTAGATGAAATTGGACAGGTTGAAGGAGAATAAGAATACATTTTAAAATTTATTTCTAACTTTGAGAAAACATAAAACAAATTAATATGAAATGGCAAGGAAGAAGACAAAGCGATAACGTAGAAGATAGGAGAGGAATGTCCACTGGTGGCAAAGTAGTTGCAGGTGGAGGAGTAATAGGAATCATAGTTTTACTACTACAGATTTTTGGTGGCGAAACAGGACAAACTCTTGCTCCAATGCTAGAACAAATGAATCAATCTGGTGCACAACAAGAAACAGTACAAAGAGAATTGACTCCTGAAGAGAAAGCTTTGGGTGAATTTGTGAAGACTGTTTTTGCATTTACTGAAGACACATGGACTCAAGTTTTTAATGACAATCAACTAGGATACTACGAAAAGCCTAAAATGGTCTTATTTACCGATGCAGTGCAAACAGCTTGTGGTAGTGCAACCGCTGCTTCAGGTCCTTTTTATTGCCCTGCTGATAAAAAAGTATATATGGATCTACGCTTTTTTGAAGAATTACGAACTCGTTTTGGTGCCAAAGGAGGAGATTTTGCTATCGCTTATGTAATTGCTCATGAAGTAGGACATCATGTACAAACATTATTAGGAACTTCTCAAAAAGTCAGACAAGCACAACAAGGTAGAAGTCAAGCAGATGCTAATAAATTATCTGTTTGTTTAGAATTACAAGCCGATTTTTATGCGGGTCTTTGGGCCCATTATAATAAAAAATATTTAGAAGCAGGTGATATTGAAGAAGCATTAAGCGCTGCACACGCAGTAGGTGATGACGCTATTCAAAGTAAAATGCAAGGTCATGTAGTTCCTGATTCTTTTACTCATGGTACTTCTGAACAGCGTATGAAATGGTTTATGAAAGGTTATAATTCGGGAGATATAAGGCAACATGATACTTTTGCTGAAGAATTATAAATTCTAATTTTATTATAAAATAGATAAAATCCCGAACTAGTTTACAGCTAGTTCGGGATTTTAATTTTAATTCCATAAAGTGCCATCTAAGCCTAAAATAGTACCTATCCATAGAAAGAAAAGTAAGACAAAAATACTTATCATAAATAAAATAAAATTTAAAATTTTTGACGTTCTTTTCTTCGCATTAATGATATAAAAAAGGCTTCCACCTATTGAAGTTATAAATGGCGTTATGATTAAAGGCTTAATAAACCACATTTTTCCCCATTCAGGATTAGGGTTTGGGACACTAAAAATTAAAATTGAGATTAGCACTAAAGCTAAGATAGCACCAGCTATAGCAAATTTTAATACATTATATATTTCTATTTTATGCATAACTGTTCATTTAATTGTTGTTCCAATCAATTTTTCTCGAGAAATACATCACAGCACCTAAAATAAAGAATAAACCGATACTGCCAACTAATAGTGCGTAATTTTCTAATTGTATAATAACAAATATAAAACTATATAATACGGTTAGTGAAGTAGCAATAAATAGAGGAAATTTCTTTTCTTTTAATACTGAAATGGAATAGAGTAGTAACATAATGACTACTGCACTAGCTGCAATACTATATGCAATAGTAAAACTTGAATGTTCTGTAATAGATATTAATAGTGTATAAAACATAATTAAGGCTAAACCAATCATGGTGTATTGAAAAATATGTATGTTCTTTTTGCTGATGGTTTGAATTAGAAAAAATACCAAGAATGTAAGACCAATAACTAAAAAACCATATTTTGAAGCTCGTTCATTTTGCTGATATTCATCTACCGTTTCTATCAATTTAACACCATAGGAATAGTTCTTTAAATTTGGAATTTTATTATCATATTGTTGCGAAAATGGACGATTAATATGTAATATCTTCCAATCAGCATGAAATTTTTTAGAGGTAATTTCTTTTGTAGTATCATTGGCAGAAAAACTACCTATAAAACTAGGTGAATCCCAATTTGCATCAATACTCGTTGTAGTTGTTTTACCTAAAGGGATAAACTCAATATTATCACTACCATTGTAATTCATTTTAAAATTAAAATCTAGTATTTGACTTGGAGTATAAATAAATTTCTCTGTTTCCAATGTGCCAAAGTAATTATCTTCATCTGACTTCGATTCTAAGGTATACGTTTTTTTATTTAAACTTACTTTTAAGTCACTCTTGATGCTCTTTAAATTCGTCGTTTTAATAATAATTGAAGCTTTATCCCAAATTACATCTTCTAGTTTAATATTTAATTTCTCAAAAGCAGCATTTTCAAAAGTACCGTTAAATTGCATATTGGCTTTAAAAACAATTGGATTGTAAATACCTCTTTTAATATCATCCACTTTTTTTACTTGTGTTTTGTTTTCTAATGTTGTAGGAAAGAAATATGCATATTGGATAGTAGCTTTTTTCTGAATAATAGTTTCTCTACTTTTTTCGTCTACAATTGCTGTTTCTGAGTACGTTTTGTAAGGGATTTTAAGAATAGGACCATAAAAATGAATATTTTCTCCCCAAGATGCTGCCACATCATGAGTAACATCATTTTTGCGATCTGAACGTTCCCTAATCAGATCTTGTACTAAATTAAGCGGAATTAATAAGAATAGGGTAAGTATGCCTACCATAATCATTTTAGCGGTATTGCTTTGTAGAAAAGAAGGTTTTACAGTACTACTTGTTTTTTGTTGTTCTATTGAATTTTCCATAAAATTAAATTTTTAAAGATTGATATTTAAATTGTTAAGTAATAAATCCACATAAAAAATTGAAATAGGTATATTTAGAAGAAGAATTAAAATGGTACCTAATTGAAAAAGAAATAAATGTTTGTACACAATGAGATTGTATATCGTGTTTAATAGTAAAATTAGATTTAGAAAAAAAGCTATTATAACATAATAAAAGCCTATTACAATTAGAATTTCATAATGTGTAATTGTAAAGACTAAAAAAAGGACACTTCCAATTATAAATGAGCCTAATGCAAAAAATCTTGCAAACTTCCCATCATAAATAATTTTATTTTTATAATCTTCCATTTCGGTTATCTATTAATTATTATATAGGCATATAAGAAGGCAATAGGAATATTAGATAACAGAATTAGTATTCTAATGATTAAATCTTCCGTATTTTCTTCTTTGGAAAGAAGATAAATTAAATGCAAAAGCGTAATAAGATTAATTAATACAGCTAGAAATAAATAGACATAACCTATAATCATAATTACAAGTGCTTCCGAAAAAATAAAATACAATAAGAACAGAAAAGTACCTATTAAAAAGGATGTAATAGCTAATTGTGTTGAAAAGGGTAACTCTTTGAAATGAAAATTAGTTTCCATAAAAAATGTTTTTAAAAAGATAAATGAGATAGATAAAACTGCCATAAAGCATTGAAAACAATAAGGCTTCTGTAGAAAGTAAGCATTTAAAGGAATCTATAAAAAGCGGGAAAGGATTAGTAAGTATATCCCAACTATTAAATCGTAAAAAACGTCCTAGATAGATACCAAAACCATTTAACATACAAATGGCAGGAATGCTATATTGCAAGATTTTTGTCGAAATAAATAAAGAGAAGCAATTCTTAAATTCCTGAAGCGCTAATAATCCCAATAGGAAGCCTAAGAAAGAAAATGAAAACAATAAAATTAAATCAAACCAAAACAAATTTGAGTTTCCCTTTGGCAAATGAACAAAATCTGTAACAATATAGAACGAATTAGGTAAAAATAGCAACCATAATAAAAAGACTAGGATTCTTATTTTTGAATTTTCTAATAGTATAATTTTCTGTTTTGCTAATAACAAAATGAGATATGGAATTGTAGCCAAGAAGGCATTCCAAATCAAAAAGAAATAAAAAACCGATTGAGTTAATTTAGCTCTACAAAGTAATAAAAAAGCGCAATAGAGATATAATGTTAATAAAAAGCTATTGTTTTTTTTATTTGACAAATAAGCGTTGATTATGAGTTGCATATTAAATGATATTAAAAGTTTTTCTAAGATTTGTAACTGGAATTGTAAGCATTTTATAGAAATCTAAATCATAAAAGCGATGTGCTTTTTTCCCTTTTTGATACTGAATCAAATAGTAATCTATTTGTTTGGGATAAAAGAGAAATCCAGTAATGATAACTAAAAACAGATACAAGCTTTTTTTACCATTACCCAATAAATAATATTGCATACCAATTTCTTCCACGACAGAAATTCCGGTGTTAGTTAAAACATGTATTACATCATGATCTTCAAGTTTTTCTTGTATTTGAAAATTATAACGCAACAGAAAACTACCCAATTCATAACCAAGAGAAGCTTCAGGTAAGACCATTAATTCGCTGGAAGATATATTCCAAGGTTTGTTTTTTTTCAACCATTTTTGGTATGGTTTTTTTGATATTTCGTACATTTTTTCAATAAGTTTATCTTTCATAATATTTTAGAGTACTTTGTATTTCAAAGTTTTTGCTTAAAAAAAAGCAACACTTTAGGATTGTTTATATATAATAGTAATCAATAAAACTAATATTATCAGTATGAATATAGAAGGCTCAGACATTTGGTTTGTTTCTTCATCTAAATCCAAGGCTTTATTACCTTTTAATACTTTTTCTTGTTTTTTTAATAAAGCTTGTTGCTGTGCTTCATTTTCTACCACGATAAAGGAGGTATAAGGGTTCATAATATGTGAAGTAAAACTTGATCGAATTAAGTTGTGCCATTCTTCCTGAACCTCATTAGGATAAAATATTGAATTTTGATATTGTGATTGCATTTTTAAACCATTTATCCAATTTTTCTCTGTTATGGAATTCCAATTTATTTTGGTATTAGGTAACAAGCTTAATTGATTGTCATCTTTTAGTAAATAAGTTCGATTCTCGATTGAATATTTTAAGCAATGAATGTTATTTTCATAAGGCAGTTTAGAAATAGTATCTATTGAATGAAGTGGCTTATGTAAAAGAGAATGACTTGTTATCTCTGATTTAGAATTTATATTATAAAAAAGAGGTTCTTCAAAATAATTTTCCATGTAATTTGTAAAATCATTTTCCAAAATAGAATTTTTAAGTTCGTCTGTTAATACAACAATTATAGGGTAAGTAAGCGTATCAAGATTTTTATAGTTATCAAATAAAACTTGTTTAATGCCTCTATCTAAATAAAAACCATTATCATTAGAATCGATAGTTTTATACCCATTTTTTTCATAGTCATATGTTTTTACTAAGGCATTTACATAACTAATTTTACTTTTATAATTTAAAGGCTGATCTAAATGAATACGATCAATGATTTTATTGTATGATTTTATATTTTTTGCTCCATTTTTAGAGGCATCGATGATAAAATGATAATAGGGGTTTCTATATATTTTTTCTAAATTTTTCTTTTCAGATGCTAATACAAATAAATTATTTTCTTCAGTAGTTGTACTCTTTATAGAAGTCGCTTCACCAAGATTAAATTTTTGATTCTCAATAGATAATTCTATCGGTTCTTTATGTAATAATTCTATTCCTGTTTTTCTCTTTTCATTTTTTGAAAAGGGAAATACTTTAAAAGAAACTTTATTTTTATTTATATAATACAGTAATCCAGGATCTTTATTCTCATTTCTAATGGAGTTATAAACCCATAGAGCCGCTTTTTTTTCTGTTAATAATCCATATTTTTTCTTATTACCCACATAAAGATAATAATCACTAATATAACAGCCGTTTGGTAAATATATTTGCGTACTATATTCAGAAAAATCTGAATCAAAATTAGTAATTTCTAAATCGATAGTACTTTTCCAAAATTTTCTTTTTTTATCATATACACTATGAGAAAAAGCACTCGTTATTTTTACTGAATTAGGGTTGCTTTGTTCATTTGTAAAATAATTTGTTTTCTTTTCCTGATTAAAAAAAATTAAATCTATCTGTTTTATTTTGTCATTAGAAAGGATAAGGTTGTCTAAAACTAACCAGTTAAAGTAGGAGTTTAGATAGGGTAGATTTTCTCCAAATATAAATTCATCGTTTCTTTTTTTGTTTGTTTTGATGGCAAATAACGTGTTTTCTAGGGATTTTAAATCAATGTTATACTCTTTTTCAAAATTCGGATTATAAACATACTCTAAGGTATCATTTATCACTTTTCGATCATTAATATATTTAATTGTTATAATTGAAGGCAATCCTAAAAACGAAACTATATATATAAATTGAAGTACACTTTTAGAAAAATTTCTTTTTAAAAATATATAATCATTATGCAATTGTTGAGCTTGAATTACAAATATCATTATTGGTGTTAACATCAAAAAGCCTAATCCTAAAGCTACAATTCCAATCAATGAGAAAGGTAAATAGGGAAGAAAAACAAGTAGAAAGTAAATGATATAAGCAAACAAGAAGACTTTTAAAACAAAAACTAAGAGCCTAAGCTTGTAATTATCAAATTTTGGTAAACACAAAAGAACACCATTGAAAAAAGCAAATACATAAAACCAGACAGCGTTAAAGTTTCCAAAAATACCGTGGCTGTTTTTAAATAAATCTGAGGGAGCGTAAATCCCATTATTCACTAATAAGCCAATTAAAGGAAATACAATGCAAACAGGTATCATCCATAATAATTTATATTTTACCCATACATTTTCTTTTTTTAAAGCGAGTAAATAGAAAAAACGTATGAGAAAGAAAATAAAAATATAAGTAACCAATATAAAGGCAATAACAATTACATGAATTGAAAAATTCTCTTCTAATTGGTGTAAAATGGGTAAACCAATTTGAGATAGTAAATAGGTTCCAATTGGAATACCTAGTAAAGCAATAAAGTTTGGAAAAATTTTTGCATTGTAGGGATTACTTGTAAAATGAAGTGTTAATATTATTATGGAATGAATTAATGTAGGCATTATAAAGGTAATCATATGAATAAATAAATTTCCAGAGACCATCCAATTGGGTATTGAAGAAGGAATAATATCAGAGAAGTTTTGATAATAATAGTAAGCAAAACAAAGGTATGATGCACTGGAAAAAAGTGCATAAACTATATTTAAGTTGGTTTTTTTAAAAAAATGATATCCTGCAAAGCCTATATTAATTAACAGTAAGCTACATAAAATAAGACCCAATTTATTCCATAGATAAATGTTTCCATCATTTAATAGCGATTTAATTACACGATATTCGGAATAGAGTAGTAGCGAAAAAATTAAAAGTGGAATAGAATTTAAAAAAAGAACCCACTTAGGATGTATTAAATTTTTCATTTTATGAATTTGTTTTTTAGTGAATAATCAAATAATAGATAAAAAAATAGTAGAAAGAAGAAATACACTCCTGTACCTATAATTTGATGGGTAATTTTTGGATCTAAGGTTATCTCAGAAGGTAAATTAATAGAACAGAGTATTCTAGAAGTATTAGCAATGTAGGTAATGCATAAAGAAAACACACTCGAAAAAAACAAGTTTTTATATAATGGGAGTTGTTTTTTTAGTATTGATAATCTGAAAGAAACACAGATAAAAAACAATATAAAAAAATTAATTCCTGAACATGATTTATTAATTATAAAATTTAAGTTAGAATTAAAAAAACCTTTATTAATCAGATAAATAGATTTAGTGTTAGTTATAAAATCAATTGTTTTTGAAACGGGATAAAGTACAAAGCGTATTTCATCCACATTTGCTATAGAAAAAAGAAATTTTAAAAAAATAAAGACAAAAATGAGTATAATAATATGTGTTTTGTTTTTTTTCATAGTACTTTGTATTTCAAAGTTATTAAATAAAAAAATAGATTAGTTTTTCGATATTAATTTTTCAAGTGCTTCAATGTGTTCTTGAAAAGCTTTTTTACCTTCTTTTGTGGCTATATATTTTGTATTTGGTTTTCTACCTATAAATTGTTTTTCAACCATAATATAATTTTCATTTTCTAAGGCTTTAGCATGACTAGCTAAGTTTCCATCAGTAACACCTAATAATTCTTTTAAAGTAGCAAAATCAGCATTTTCATTAACCATTAACACAGACATGATTCCCAAACGAATGCGGTGATCAAAGGCTTTGTTTATATTTTGAATAATGTTTTTCACTTTTTATTTTTTTGTTATCCAATTGTAATTCTTGGTCCTAAAAATTTTGGTTTTACTTTGAAAAATAAATCTATAAAAACTTTCGTTCTTGCTAGATATTCTCTAATTTGTACCTTTATTCCGTAATATTTTGAAACATCTTTGGCATTGAAGGCAACAGCGTTAATATTATTTCTGGTAGCAATATAAAGTGCTCGTTCGTTATGAAATTGTTGCGAAATTAGAGTAAAATTAGTTAAACCAAAAACTTCTTTTGCCCTAATTACAGAATCCAATGTTCTAAAACCTGCATAATCTAAAACTATTTTATCTTCTGGAACTCCTTGCTCAATTAATTCTTTTTTAAAGTCGTTAGGCTCATCATACTCTTCTGTACTATTATCCCCACTAACTAAAATATATTCAATTTTACCTTGTTTAAATAAATCTACAGTCGCGGCTATGCGGTAGG
Organism: Flavobacterium sp. 9AF; assembly: GCF_902506265.1. Classification (GTDB taxonomy): domain Bacteria; phylum Bacteroidota; class Bacteroidia; order Flavobacteriales; family Flavobacteriaceae; genus Flavobacterium. Next base: position 2,775,439 of record NZ_LR733556.1, read on the forward strand.
AAAAATATAAATTTAATGTACCATTTTTTAAATACTTTCCTGTACCTAAAACGACACCCACTTTGTTTTTAGGTAGCATAGTAACTTCTGAAAAAATTTTATTTTTTGTTGCTGTTTTAATCGTCGTATTGGCTGCACATATAAAAAATAACAAGAAAACACATATAGGGAATATGTACTTTTTTATTTTAAATAATAGGTTGCCAATTTTAATTATCATAAACTTAAATTTTAATAATTATCAAAAACAGTAGTTACTAAATTTGAATCATATAGTTGTGAGGGAGCTACGACTTCTTCGTCATAAGGAATGTTATTTCCATAGCGTTCTTTCATAATTTTCTGTACCAAAGGATGAACCAGATTAAAATCTTTTAATTTTTTTGTTGGACACAGACTAACATTTGCTACTTCTTTATATATTTTCCAAACCAATTCAGAACAATATATTTTTTCATCTGACCATTCAAAATATAAATCATAATCTTTTCCCATCAAAGTGGTTGCATATAATTTCATTTTCTTAACCATATCTTTAGTAAGAAGTGAATCATTATTTTGCAAACGTTTCACCACATATTTTTGGTCTCGACCCTGTTTAATCCATTCTTCTAATTGTGTTTTTTTTACAGGTTGAACAGCTTCATAAACATACGTTTTTTCTTTTTCTATAAAAATAATACCACAATGGGAAAACTTTGAATTTGTTGCTATTCTAACCGCTTCGCATTGCGCTGATTCAGAAGTTTGAAAAATAATATCTCCATCTTTAAATGTTTTTTGAATTTTATTATTTGTAATTTTGAAAGAGGGATGTACTTTTTTTGATAAAAAAGCGAATGTAAATCCTCCTAAAAAGAGTAGCAAAATAATAAATACAGATAATCTTTTGAGTTTCATTTTTTTAAATTTTTCTATCGTATTTATAATACATAATACTTCCATATAAAATATGGCATAAACCAAATCCAATAACCCAAAAATACAAACCGTATCCTGAAAATTCAACTGCAATTAGGCCTAAAACTATTTGAGTAATGCCAAGATATCTTACATCTCTTAAAGTGTATTTACTAGCATTTAAGCAGGCTAGTCCATAAAATAGAAGAGTTACGGGTGCAATTAAACCATAATGCTTGTTTTTTAATAATAGTAAAGCGAATATACCGCCTGTTATTAATGGAATTAAAAAATTTATCAACACTCTTCTTGATGTAGGATTCCAAATTTTCTCACCTGCTTTATTTGCTTTTTTTGCAGTTAATAAATAGGCGGTACCCACAGAAAGTAAAAAAACGATACATGCAGTTAAAATAATTAATCTAAAAGTCTTACTTTCTAAAGTGATATATCTCTCATAATGAGTATTAATTAAATAATTTACATATGCTGCACCTATTAAAGCGTATATTCCTGCTAGTATTCCAGATAGTCCACTTAATGAAATGAATTGAGTAGATTTACTCATCATTTCTTTAATTTCTTGGATGTCTTTTAAGTATTTATTGTCTTCCATTTTAAAGTACCATTAGGATAAGAATCAAAATTTAAACTAATATGATTTTGAATTTTTTCATATTTTTTAGTAAATACTTCATTGCCTAAAACAGTGTTAATAGTAATATTTACATCTAAAGTTTTCAATCCGAGATATTCTATATTTATAATATTTGATGTTGGGTTTGGGTAAACATTAAAGATTTGGTTGTTACTAAAATTGTTAGTGTTTAAAGCATCACAATCTGTTCCAGAAAGTCTAGTTACTGATATTGGATTAGATAAATCAAAACATCCACTTAATTGACTAACGTTTGTAGCACTTCCTAAACCTATATCTCCATAATATCTTAAGTACCATATGTCACAGTTTCCTGGAGGAGCAGCTTCTAAATTAAAAGGTCCGGTTGCAGGTGTTGCCAGAATGTTCCCAGTAGCCTGATCAGTTATAATCCAAGTATAATTTTCTCCATTCAATACTCCTACATCTACGAATTCAACATCAATTAAATCATCTATACCTTCTCCAACACAGATAGTTGTTGAGGTATCTGTTGTTCCACTAATTTGTACCATACCCGCTTCAGCTGTTACTGGATTTATTGTAGTTGTATTACTACTCAGAACGCAAGATCCGTTTGTAATGTTAACATTGAATGTTGTTGTTGCTGTTATAGGACCTGTTGTATATGTGGCAGATGGACCATTTTGTACACTACTTCCATTTATAAAAAACTCGTAATTTGAATATCCTGAAATAGGTGTAATATTTAGAGTTGAATTTGAACATATTGTACCATTAGTAGATGAGTTTGCTACATCAAAGCCTCCGAAAGTAAAAGTAGCTTCAATCATTAGATAACCAAGTCCAGAACCTACAGGATTTGGAACTCCACCATTTAAACCGAATGTAGCAGCAGCGTTAGGATCTACATAAGAATTATTTTGGTTTGCAAAAGGGAAATATCCTGTGGTTGTATTTGCAACTTGTCTAAAACCAACATAGATGGTTTGTCCAGCTACATTTATACCTCCATTAATGAAGTCAAAATCTTGTTTAGTACCTAACATTGCTGGAGTTATTGTAATTACCTCTGTAGAATCAATTTTAACACCATTAGTATCTAATAATAAGCCTTTTATTGTGTTCCCAGAGTTAGATGTTGCTACTGGAAAATAATTGGAAACTGTTTTTACATGAGTTTCAATTGTATTAGGAATTACATGTTTTACACCTATCACTCCACCAATTGTATTAAACCCAACTCCATTTGATTGAGTGGTGCCTTGTGCATATCCGATTTTATTGCATTGAATATCTTGATTGAATGTGAGACTGTTGTTTGCAGGATTTTCATCTGAAGGGATTGAAACAGTAATGGTTTGTGCACCAAGATTTATGGTAGGTACATTAGGAAACAATAATGTAATGGTTTCACCAGCGTTAATAGTAGGAATACTTTGAGTGGTAGTGTAAGGATTTGCACCTGTAATTGTTAACGTTACTGGAATATTTGTTAATGTTCCAGAAGAAGTATTTTTAATAAGAGTTGTTACAATTTGATTTTGACTTATTGTATTGTTGAAAACACCTTTTTCTCCTGCAATACCAGTAACAGCTAATTCATTTGTAAAAGGATTATCGTATGAAAAACGAATTGAAGGTCTAAACGAAGAAGATTGAGTTAATGTTGCTGGTGGTGTAGTTGTTGCGCTTACATCACCTTTCCACGCACTAGAAAGAGAATTGTTTGCACTATATATACCTCCTGTTGTTGTAAAACTGGATCCTAAATAATCATAGGCTACATAAATAGATCCTCCAGTATAGATAAAAGGAGTGGTTAATGTAACGTCAACCGAGCCAGCTACAGAAGGAATTGTGTAAGATCCATTGTAAACACTAGTCATAGTAGAAATAACTGTTGACCAAGTTGTTGATTTAAGATTTGTAACATCAGCTGTGTTTTGTAGATACATCTGTATGTTTCCTCCTGATGGGCCTGGTGTTGCAGCAGCAGACAAAATAAAGCCTAATTTTGAAATTGTTGTTCCATTAGGAATATCAGCTAGTTCGGCTGCTGTTACTATGATAACACCACGTACGGTTGTATGAGCCGTTGTTCCATTTGGAGCACGAAGCCCAGTTGTGGAATTTGCAGATGGAGCAGTTGTGGTTAATTCTGCTTGAGAATAACCCATGATTAACCCTAGAATAAGAGTTAATAGCGTAAGTAATTTTTTTGTCATAATTTATTCGGTTATATAACTCAAAGTTAAATAAAATTTAACTCGAAATTACAGACTTGTAAAAATTAGTTTTTTTGTTTTTATTTTGAATTTTTGCTGTAAATCAGTTGATTATAAGTGTGAATGCTTTTTTAAAAGGGTAGCTCTATATTTGAAAACTGTTAATGTTTTTTCGAAAGTTACCGATGCGTTTTTGCATTTGTACGATATGTATTTACTTTTTACGATTCGTTTTTGAAGAATTGCGGTAGTTTTTTTTAAGAATCTTTTCTTTTGGTATACAAAGTAGTTAGGGTTCTTGCCCAATATCTTGGAAGTTGATATTCCTCTCGAAGTTATGTTTTTACTTTATTGGATTTTTTTTAGTGGTTTTGAATTGGTCTAAAATCGTAATCCAACCTGCGATTTTTTTCCTATTTTTCGATTACTTGTTCTTCTCTTACGTCCCAATATTCTTTTTTCCTGGCATTCTTCTTTTATGTTTATAGTATAAGACACTTTTTATTTAGTTTTAAAAATAGATTCTAAAAAAAATATGATTAATTACGAGTAGGACTATTATTAGTAAAGGAAATGCGATTAGAAAATCGACTAGCGCCTTTTTTTTCTGTTTTTTCTTTAGGAGAATTATACATTCTACAAAAAGGAAAATAATAAAAAAGGAAATGAATAGTATGCCTAATGATAATGAGATTATACTAGCACCTAAAGCAGCACTTGGTTCACTGAAAAGTAGTGAAAACAATAAAAAAGGAATTAAAAATATTCCTAGAAGCACTGCTACGCGCTGAACTATAAACTTTGTCATATTAAAAATAAAGTGGAAAGATACTGTTTTTTGGGTATTAAAAACAAAGTAAACGGAATGAAAACCATTCCGTTTTATTTTTCCTTTTCTTCTGGTATTAGAATAACTTCTTCTGGTATGGATAAAAATAAGGTACAACCTGTTTTAGAAGTTACACCGTGTTTTCCTTGAGGTGGCGTAAATAGATAATCACCTGTGTTTAGTGTAGCATTTTGAATGATACAACTGCCTTCTAAAACTAGTATTTCCTCACCAGCTGGATGGATGTGAAAAGGATAAGAAGTACCTGCTTCAAATTTTAATAAAATGGCTTTCGATCGATTGGTTTTTGTGTCAAAATATAATGATTTGACCCAAATACCTTCATAATGAAATTCGTTTTCGATTAGAGGTTGCCATTCTTTTTGGTTGCTTCTACAAATGAATTTTTCGATGTTCATGGAATTACGATTTAAATTGTTTTTCTTTAATGATGCAAAGTTGCGTGATTCGTAATCCTGAGAAAATGGAAAATGTTGTGTTTTTGATGTAAGATTTACATACTTTTTTCTTTTAGATAATCGGTAGGGGAAATTTGTGTATGATTTTTAAAGAATTTTGAAAAATAATAGGGGTCTTTGAAACCTAATTCATAAGCAATCTCTTTTATACTTTTATTTTCATAGTGCAATTTGCGTTTTGCTTCTGAAATTACCAATCCAAAAAGTACATTTTGTGCGGTTTTGCCAGCATGTAATTTTGCCAATTCGTTAAGTTTTAACTCGGTCGTTTGTAATTGTTTCGCTATTTCTTTTAGCGTGTAATTCTTTTTAAAATGATTTCTGACGAATTCTAAAAAGCGTAAGAAAAGCGCTTCTGGTTTCCAAATTTCACCACCGTTTTCAATTTTGGCTCTATTGACTGTAAAAAGTAGCAATTCGATTCTAGCATGAATAGCTTCAAGATATTGATAGGGTTTGCATCGCAGTTCATTTTCAATTTTAAGGAATTGCTCTTCAATTTCTGTCTTATTGGTACACGAAATAATTTCGTTATAATCAAAGTGACAAAACAGACTGTTTTGAAAGATGAGTTCGATATCTTTTTCTGTCTTACAAATATAATCGAGTGTAAACTGTAAGAGATAGCCTTTACTATTTTTAGTATTTTTAAAAGCGTGATACTGTCCTGAAGTTATAGTTACGACTTGGTTTTGTGATAAGGTAAGCATTTTGTGGTCTACTTCGAGAGTAAGATTTCCTTCTTGACACCAAATTAGCGCATACTTTTTGACCCGTTTTGGGTTGAAATCTGTAATAGATTCTGTTTTATGAAGTGAAACGAGGGCTGTATCTAACATGGAATAACAATCTTACAGAACAAATATACTTATTATTGGATTTAATAGTTCTTTAGTAATTTTAATAAAATTATGCTAATTAGAATTATAATTCTCTAAATAATTGTAGAAAATGGGATTAATTCTTGCCATGCTATCGTTTTTTTTACTAAATAATCACCCAGATTTACTTTGTCAAAGAAGAATTTATTTTCTTTATCAATTATAAATAGGGTGTCATTAAGTATTATAGTTCTTTTTAATGTTCTTCTAGGAGTTAAAGAGTCTAATATAATATTGGTAACATATCCATCAAAAGCCATTTCCAATCGTTGCTTTTTTTCTGCTTTCTGATTATCTTCTTTTGTAAATTGGATATATGTATAGATTATCAAGGCAAAAGTTATTACTATTATACTAACTCTATCCTGATCTTTTCAGTGATTGTTTGTTTTATTTAAAGACTCTTAAACAATTTTTGATAGAATTCACCTACTAAAGGAACCAATTTTTTTTCACCATTTAGTGCTCCTAAAAAGCCATAAATCCATAAGATAAAAATAAATAACCAAAAAGCAGAAGTGACCATCCAACTGTTGAAATAACCAATAGGATAACCCAATAAAAAGAACGTTAAAAAAATGCCTAAAGCTTGACGAATATGAAAACTAGCAAATTCGCTTTTATTATCTTCTTGGTTCATAAAAATAGCAATTACACTTCCTATAATGGTGATATAGCTTACTATAGCTGCATTTTTTCCTTTTTCGATATCGATATTCATTTTGTTTAAAGTTTAAAGTTGTTGTCTGTTAACTGTTATCAGTTGTCTGTTGACTGTTGATTGTTAATTGTTGTCTGTTATTTGTTGAAGGTTGTTTTTCTCTTCCTTTTTCCTTTTCCTTCTTTCTTCTTAATTTCTAGATTACCAATTTACCGTTGTTATAAATTCCGTAGGCTTTTCCTTTTGTCTTTTGTCCTAAGAAAGCTGAATTTTTGGATTTAGATAAAATGTTTTCTTTGGTAAACGTGCTTTCGCCTGTTGGTGTAAAGAAGCTTAGTTCGGCTGTTGTGTTTATTTCAATAGAATGATTTGGTAAATCAAAGATATTTTTTCCTGCGATTAATTTTTCGAGAACCACTTTTAAAGGTAAAACTGTAAGTAAGGCTCCAAAAGCACTTTCTAACCCAATGGTTCCGTCTTTTGCCATATCAAATTCCAATTTTTTATGTTCAATATCTAACGGATTATGATCGGAAGTAATGCAATCAATCGTATTGTCTAAAACTGCTGCTATCAAAGCTTTTCGAGTGGCTTCATCGCGTAAAGGTGGTGCTACTTTGTATCGAGAATCGAAACCTGTTAACACTTCTTCGTTTAACACTAAATGATGCACCGCAACACTACACGTTACTTCTAAACCTTTGGCTTTTGCATCTTTAATTAAGGCAATCGATTTTTGCGTTGAGATGGTAGGGATGTGTACTTTTCCACCTGTATATTCTAATAAAAATAAGTTACGCGCAATGTGTAATTCTTCTGCTAATGTGGGAATACCTTTTAAGCCTAATCGATTAGAGGCAATACCTTCATTTACAATTCCTTTTCCTTTTAAGGAGTTGTCTTGGCAATAACTAATTATCAATCCTTCGAAATCTTGTACATATTGAAGTGCAATTTTTTGAATATTGGCATCTTGAATGGCTTTGTTGTAATCTCCAAAGGCAATAGCACCCGCATTTTTCATGTCGAAAAGCTCGGCTAAGTCTTGTCCTTCACTATTTTTGGTTAAGGCGCCAATAGGGAACAAATTAGTAGCTTGATCTTTGGCTCTTTCTAAAACAAATTTTACTTGCGCTTGATTATCGATAACCGGAGTAGAATTGGGTTGCAAAGCAATTGCTGTAAAACCACTTTTTGCAGCTACTTCTAAACCGTGTGCAATGGTTTCGCGATCTTCATAACCGGGTTCGCCTAAAGATACAGAGGAATCAAACCAACCAGAAGAAACATGCAAATTTTCTTTTTCGACTACTGTTGCGTTTTCAGGAATTGCAATGTTTTTTGCAATTTCAGTAATGATACCGTTTTCAATTTTAATATCTACGGTTTGGTTGTGGAACGAACTGTTTTGATCTTGTATAGTTGCTTGTTTAATTAAAACGGTTGTCATTTTACAAATTTTTGTATTAGTAGTTCAATCAATAAAAATAGGAGAGTTCCTAGAATAAACCATTTCCATAATGCAGTATCGGTTCGTTTCGATTCTAAATCATTAAGAACTGTAGCTACATCATTTACGTGAGTGGCTTTATCAAATAATGTGTTGTTTTTGTTGTTCAAATCGCTTTCTGTTCGAGGATAATTAAAGCTAATTTCCTGAATGTTATTATCTGCTTGCTTAACAGTATAATTGCCAGCTTTTTCTGGATAGTCTCCAAAAGTAAGTTTCACTTTGGTATTCACAATTTGCTGTTGGGGAATAAAACTGTGCTCTGAATTAATAATATTAACTACTTCATCTTTGGATAAAGTAGCATCTATAATTAATGATTCGTTTTCGCCAATAGTAAATGTATTTGTTTTCAAATTATTCCTTGCTTGAGCCATATTATAAATGGTAGGTACAATTAAAGGAGAATTTTGAAAATTTGAATTCTGTTTGTTTATTGGAGCTGTAAAAATATATAAATTACCTATTTTATTCGTTACCGAAAAAGCAAAGTTACTATCGTCTTCAAATTGTAAAATGGGTAATCCTTTCCCATTAGAAGCAAAAAAATGTTTCACTTTTGGATATTGGAAATTACTAATTCTCTTTTCAAAAACATTTTTATATAAAGGATGATTGAAACTGATTTTAGTAATTTGTTTTTCATTGCTGTCTTTCTGAGAAAATTGGTAGTTCCCAAAGTTTTTGAAGAAACTGTTTATATTCTGAATATTGGTTTCTTCTGAAGGAATGATAATAATGGAGCCACCTTTATTATAAAATGAGTGTAGAGTAGTAGCTAATGCTTGAGGAATTTCATTAACTTCATTTAGAATAATGGTTTGTTGGTTTTCAATAGCATTGTAATTCAGTTGTGCTAATTCGGTATTGGTTACAACAAATTCTTTTTCGGTTAAAATTTTATTCAGAAATTTATTTTTTTCTGGGGTACCAATACAAATTACATTTTGTTTTTTGGGTTGGGAAATACTAAAATAAAATGAGTTATCATATTCCAAACTATTGTCTTGTAAGGTTACTTTGCCATGAAAAGCAGCTTTTGGAATATTGATTTTTGTTTCTTTTTCCGAAGTATCGAAAGTTATTTGAGATTTAGCTAATAGTGCTTCCTGATGGTACACAGCTAAAGAAACGGGATCGTTGTTTTCTCCATATGATTTTACTGTAATGGTAATTTCATAGAAAGCTTCTAAAACTTGAGATAGCGTAACTTTTTCAATACTGATGTTATTTTTATTTTCAGCTAAAGGGTTATTATAATATACTTCATTTTCTTTGCTTAGTGCCTCTATCTTTTTTGATTGTAAACCAACAGCATCAGTTATAATGATGTAATCTTTTTTAGTATTGGGTTTTTTTGCCTCAATTTGTGTAAGTAAATAATCCAATTCGAAAGGCAAAGCAGCATAATCTAAATTTTGAAGTTCACTTTGAATTGTTTTACGGTCAATATCCCAAAAGGCAACATCATTTGTAAGAAGGGAAAAAGTTTGATTTTCAGGAAAAGCTTCTAAGATTTCTTGTACACTTCTTTTTAATAATTCTCCTCGATCCCCTTTGGCTTGCATAGAAAAGGAATTATCAAGTAAAATAATTAGTTCGTTGTCTTTACTCTTACTTTCTTTAGCTGTAAAAAAAGGTTGGGCAAAAGCCAAAATTAAAAATGCTAAAAGAAGTAAACGTGTTGCTAGCAGTAACCATTTTTTTATGGTGCTACTTTTTCGAGTTTGTTGTTGAAGTTGTCGTAGAAGTTTTACATTGGTAAAATATTCTTTTTTAAAGCGACGTAATTGAAATAAATGGACTAAAATTGGTATAACCAATAGGAACAAAAAGTATAAAATCTCAGGATGTTTAAACTGCATGTATGTTAGGTTTATTTCAAGAACACAAATTTACGGTGTTCAAAAATACAAAAAGGAAATGGTTTTTAAAGAAAAGAGTTTATTGATGTTTATTTTTTTTTAATTACTCTATTTTTAAGCGGATTTCATGCATTAATACAGATAGGATTGTGATATTCTGCAATAAATTCTCTATGATAACACGATGTATTTGTCAAGCTGAACTTGTTTCAGCTTCTAAATAAAATTTGAATATAATAACATTATATCCAATATGTAAAAGATTCCGAAACAAGTTCGGAATGACAAAAGGTGTTACTCTTTCGACTTATTTTTTCCGTTTTTAAAACGTATTTTTTCTACCACTGGTTCTTTTTTAGGAAATGGTTTTTTCTTTGGTTTTGATTTAAAACTCGTTTCTGATTTCTTAAAAGTAGGTTTTTTAGGTTGTTCTTCGGTTTTTGTAGTACTGTCTTTAGCAGGCGTATTTTTATGACTTTTAATAACCTCCATAGGGTTTTTAGGTTCTTCCTTAGTGCCTCTTAAATGAATGACTAAGCCGTTTAAGAAATTGCGTAGCAGTTGGTCACCACATTCGACATAATTAGGATGGTTTTCATTTCTGAAAATGTTTCCTAATTCCCCTTTAGACACTCTAAAGTCTACTAATTGTAATATTTCTACGATTTGATCGTCTCTTAATTGTAGTGCTACGCGTAATTTTTTGAAGATATCGTTATTTGTCATTTTAATTATTTTTATTGTTTAATTTAAGTTCTCGATACATTTTTTATTCCATTTCATTCCATAAAAAACACTCGAACTGACGTATGTTGTTATGTATATAGCATTTTATATTCTATATTATTATAAAATCACTCGAACTGAAGTATTAATATTCTACTTAAACTAATTAAATTATATTTTTTTATTTAGAAAAGCCAAAGATACGCTTTTGCAAATTCTTTTGACCAAAGTTTTTCATTGTGTTTTCCATGGGCCACAATTTTTGTTTTATGTAGGTGCAAACAATCGCATCGTTTTTGTCGGATAAGGTGAATCATTTGATTCATATCATCAACCATACTTTCACTTTCATTGTCTCCACACATGAAATAATATTTGGTGTCTATTTTTTTAGTTTGTTCTGTAAGGGTGTAAATGTCATTGGTAAACCAAAAAGAAGGAGAAAAAACGCCCACTTTTCCAAAGATATCTGGATACTTAAGACTCGCATAAAAAGAAACCAATCCACCAAGCGAACTTCCCATAATTCCTGTATTTCTAGAATTTGTTTTGGTACGATATATGGAATCGATATGCGGTTTTAATGTGGACACAATAAAATCTAAGTAGTTATCTGCATTACCACCACCATATTTCTCATTTTTATAAGGTGTAAGTTCCTCTATTCTTTTTTCATTACCGTGTTCAATTCCTACAACAATGATTTTAGCTTGTAAACTGTCTAGAGTTTCATCAATTTTCCATTCACCTGAAAATGCTGTTTTTTCATCAAAAAGGTTTTGTGCATCGTGCATGTATAAAACAGGATACTTCTTTTCAGATTCATTGTAATCTAAGGGAAGATACACCCAAATACGTTTGATAGTATCGAGTTGAGGAGCTTTAATTTCAAATGGAGAATATCTTTTTTGAGCCCAAAGAGATACAGATGTTAAAAAAAAGATAATGAAAAGAAAGCTAAGTTTTTTCATTTTTAATTATATTTGATTTATAAAACGTAATAAAAGTACTGCTTTGATGGAAACCTACCAAGAAAAAATAAGTTTGTTACAAGAAATGATAGCCTTTGCTTTAGTAGATGGTGAATTGCATGATAGAGAATATGATTTTATTGAGATGATATCTTTAGAATTAGAAATTGACAAAGATACTTTTCATAAACTTTTTGAAAAACGTGGAGAGACGAAAGTAATAAAAGATGAATTTAATCGCATATGTCAATTTTATCGTTTGGCTTTATTAATGCATGCAGATGGAGTATTACATGAAAGAGAGGAAATCAAAATTAATGAAATTGGAATAAATATGGGTTTAAATCCCTATGCAATGAAAAGAGTTTTACATTTAATGAAAAAGTCTCCTAATCGAATGATAGATGGTGAAATTTTGTTATCTGTTTTTGCTGAACAACATAATTAACTTTCTGAAATTTAGTCAGTTGTATTTTAAAAAAATCTTAAAATTAAGTCAAAATGTCTTTTGAAAAAGAAAAATTAGAGACATTTTGACTTTTTTTTATTTTGGAACATAATTTGAATATGTTTAGGAAACATGTTTAATTAAAAAATACAGATATGAACTTAGTAAAAACAAATCCGAAATTATTTTTCCCATCTGTAATGGATGAATTTTTCAAACCCGATTTTATGGGTGGTGTACAAAGTTTTTCAAACACAGTTCCTGCCGTTAATATTAAAGAAACAGAAACTGATTTTACGATTGAATTAGCTTCTCCAGGATTAAAAAGAGAAGATTTTAAGATAGAGTTGGATGAAAATATTTTATCCATTTCTTCAGAAAGAAAGTTAGAAACGGAAGACAAAAATGAGAATGGAAAGTATACTCGAAAAGAATTTAGTTTTTCATCCTTTAAGCGTTCGTTTACTTTGCCAGAAACGATTAAGGAAGAAGATATTACAGCCAATTATGAGAATGGAGTATTACAGATATCACTTCCTAAAAGAGAAGAAGCATTACCTAAACCTAAACGTTTTATAGAAATTGGTTAATTAAATTAGAAAAGATAAGAAAAGCCTAATGATTTTTTCGTTAGGTTTTTTACTTCATAGTTGGCATCATTTGAGTTGCCAGCTCTTGTGCTCTAGAAGCAATTTCATCTTGTACTTCTTTAATTCTTTTTTCATAATTTTTTCTACAATCGCTTCCTGCTTGATGTGATGGGCAGTTTTTTATTGCCACTCTTAACTGCGCGATTTCATCTTGTTTTCCTTTTAGCCAATTGACAATATCCTCAGTTTTAGCTTTACCAGATGGTAAATGAAAATCAAAAGAGAGTATTTTATAACCATCTGTATTAATTCCCCATTCTTCAATTTGTTCTAGGTGTACTAATTTAGAAACGGCATCTTCAGCTTCTGTTACCGCTAAAAATTTTTGTCTTTTTTCTAACGCATCTTTAAAAATACCTACTCCAAATCCCATTAGAGGAACACCCGTTGGAATTTGGGCTTCTTCTTTGGCAAACCAAAAGGTAATTCTTTTTTGCGAACCATCCTCATCAGTAAATGTACCGCTGTAAGGTTCGAGCGGACTACTATTGCTAACAGTGTTCGCATTTGCTTTGACACTATTTAAAACTTCTAAACTTTTACTATAGGTATCCGTAAATACATTTGAAAAAGTAAAACCAGAAGGCATTTTAATACAGATTTTTCCTTTTTCCTGATGTTCTACAAAAGCATACCAATCATTTTGAGCATTACGAATGATAAAATTAATTTTATACTGCTGCGCATACGGATTGTTTTTTAAAGGTTGGAACAAGTCGTTGTTTTCAATATCTGTTCCATGAATGTACATAGAGTTATCATTACTGTTTACCTTATACGTAAAATTTCCAGATTGATTGTTGATGGAAATATATTGTTCTATTTCATAATCAAATTTAAAGATACCTTGAGGTTCTATAGGATTAATGGCTATTTTTGCCTTTAAATCAAAATATTTAGAATCGTCAAAAGGAGTACCTTGTTCAATAGTGGGTACAGATTGCTGTTTGCCATGATAATTCCATACTACTTTCATTTCGTGTTGTAAATGAAGGGGAACATCTGTAGGTATTTCAAAAGGATTTGGAATGACACCTGTAACCATTCCTAATGCGGTTGTTGCACCTAGACCGAGTATAATTTTGACTGCTAATTTCATTTCAAATATTATATTTTTTGAAACTCTACACGTCTGTTTTTAGCTTTTCCTTCTGCTGAATTATTTTCGGCAACAGGTTCGTTTTCACCTCTTCCTTGAAACATAAAGCGAGCTTTGTCTAATCCTTTATTGTCTATAAAATAGTTCATTACTGCGGCTGCTCTTGATTTAGATAAAGTCATATTTTTTACCGAATCTCCATCGCTATCCGTGTGACCAATAATGTTCAAGCGAAGGGTCTTATCGTCTTGCAATACTTTTGCCATTTTATCTAAAAATTCATACGACTCTTTTTTGATTTTATCCGAGCCAGAATCAAATAAAATTTTTGTAGTTGAGAAACCTCTTTTTAGAATTAAGGAGCGTAAATCTTCTCCTTCTTCCGTTATTTTTACATTTGCAATAGCTGCAATATGGTTTTCTTTTGGATCAGTTCCTTTTAAATAAAATTGAATATAGTTGCCAAAATTATTACTTAAGAAAGAAGGTAAATCAATTGCTTTTTCATTATCAATAAAAACACGCAAACGATTCCCATTTACAACTACAGTAAAATGTGTGGTAGTATTAAATTTTTCTTGCATTTTAAAGGGAATATTATTGTCAATTTTGGCATTTGTTTTCCCCCAATTTTGCACATTTATTTGATTACAAACAGTTGATCCTTTCCATAAGGAGAAGCTAAATTTACCACCATTTTTTGGTTTGTTTAAAGTTTGTTCACTTGAAAAGTTTATGCCAAATTGAGAACCAGATAAGCCTTTGTAATCTAAATTTTCTGTAACCAAATCAAATTCTAAAGCATAATTTTCTGGGAGTTTATTTGTTTTAGCGGAATAGGTTCCGTTTGGATTCAATTTGAAAGCTTTGTTTTGTCCCACTTTTATAATTTCTCCACCAGAATTCGTGTCCCAATTCGCTGGGAAATCTCCAAAATTATCTTGGTTGAAATCATCCGAAAAAATAATGTCTCCATTTGGGAAAAAACTACTTCCTGTAACGATATCTTGCCCTTTTTTTGAAGAAGAAGAAGAACTAGAGCTTTCTTTACTTGATTTTTTTTCTTTTTTAGTCTTTTTTTTATCCGATCCGAAAACACTATCCATGGCTTGATCAGTCTTTTTTTCTGTTTCTCTTTCGACTCTTCGTTCAACAGTTCTTTCCGCAGCTCTTTCGGCTTTTTTTGATAATTTGTCTAGAAATTGCGCATTGCTTGCACTAGAAAAGAGTACTATAATGAGGAAAATAATATTTGTAATTTTCATAGGTATAAATTTTAATAATTAATAGTTGATTTCTTGATACGAAATAGTTTTAATTAAAAAGGGTTCTGTAGCAGAATTTAGGCTTATTTCGGACTTAATTATTTTATTAGTTGTATTGAATGTATTGATATAATTATGTTCTATAATGTCTGATGAAACGAAATCTTCATATCTGGTTTTGAGAATAGGTTTGCTACTTAAAAAGTATAAATCTTGAAAAAAATTTTCAGCAAAATAAGTGTCTAGTAAAGCTAAAATAGGTTGTGGTTTCATAAAATAATTGAAAGCTGCTCCATCATCATAGGTTATTTCAAATAAAGTAGTACTAGAAAAGTGATAATATTCTAAGTCATTAGCAGCATTAAATTTCCAAGTGTAAGGGAAATTATATTTATAAGTATTGGTGTTGTTATTATGGTCGATATTATAGTTTGTGGTTGAATCAAAAGTTGTTTCAGTTATTTTTGAAACAATTCCATTAGTATATTCTATAGTGTAATTTCTCTCTTCACCTGATGGAATTTCAGTAATCTTTAAATTAGATAATAATTGTAATTCATTATATGTGCAATCGTAATTAATCTTTGAATCTCCACTTAAGTTTTTAATGATTTTTTGAATAGTAAAATCACTATTATAACTTATATCAATTGTTTTGTAGGATGCTGATGATGAGGGGTAGACCATTTCAATATGTGTAGGTAAGATTATACTTTGTTGCTGGTCTTCTTTATTACAGCTTAATAAAAATAATGTTGCAATAATAGATATTAGTGTTATTCTATTTTTTTTCATTTTATAGCAATTTTAATTAGTAAAAGCAAGTGTTTTAAAAAGCAATTTTTTAGTTCAGATTTCTTTTTTGATGAGTTATATTTAGTTCACTTCCACCACCTATAAAATTGAAAAATACATTAGTTATATTATCATTTGCATCTCTTGTGTTAATCACATCAAAGTTTTGAACACCATATTGAAAATGATTGATTTGTTTTTGACTGAAAAAATAGAAGAGATGACCGCTAAATAGGCCTAGATCGAATTGAAGTGCGATTTGCGGAGTAACATTTTTAAATACACCGGAACTATTACTATCTAGTGTTAGTATTAAATCAGAAGCGACAAAGGTATTTGAATAAACTATTGGGTTGTGACTAGCATCTAAAACAACCGTATTGCTATCGCCACCATCTGTAAGTGTATAAGTGTTTGTAGAAGAATTGTAAGTAATCGGGAAAGTTTCGATTGTTCCGCTCACATCGTCAATAATAGAAGACAATTTTCCAGAAGCATTATAAACAAACGTGCGAACCTCTGGTCCAGATAGAAAACCAGAATTGCTTACGCTCGTTATTTTACCATTGGTATAATTATATTGTTTTATTTTTACTCCTTGATTATCCTGTATTTCAATTTTTGAAATCGTATTATCGGTGTTATACTCTATGTTAACTGTTTTATCATTTACTGAATTTGAGTCATCCGTTAAAATAATTTGCGTTGGGAAGTAGCCTTGTTGACTAGAGTTGTCATCATTATTACAAGATGTGATTAATAGCATGCAATTAACTAGCAAAAAAGTTTGGAATGTTTTCATGTTTATTTTTTTTTAAAATTTGTTTTTTTTAAGACTTTATTTTTGTGAATAATATTTAATTCATATTCGCCTTTTTCTAGGTGATTTATATTTATTAAAATTTTTTGTGAGGGTATTTTTTTTAATTCACCTTCATAATTATATTTTTTTTTATTGGGCATTTTATGATTATTGATATCCCAAAATTATAAAGGAATGAAAGAGAGACTTTGTGAAATTGTAACAAGCTTTTGTAACATTGTAACAAATAAAAAAAGCCTCTATAATGAGGCTTTGCGAGACTTTAAAAGATGTTTTTATTTTTTATAATATTCTGAAGGGGCTTTTTGATACAAATCTTTAAAGCATTTGGAGAAATAATAGACATCGTTAAAACCAACAGAATAGGCAATTTCTGAAACGGTTAATTTTTCATTTTTTAATAATTCAAGAGCAATCTTTAAGCGTTCATTTCTTATAAATTCTGTAGTAGAAACTCCGAAAAGGGATTTTAGTTTTCGATGTAACTGCATTCTACTAATATGCATTTTTTCTGCAAAGGCTTCTGTATTAAATTCTTGATTTGTTATTTCACTATGTATGACTTCTTCTAATTTTGAAATGAATTTTTCATCAACAGAATTGATCAATACTTCTGTAGGTTTAAGAATAAGTTCCTGACTGTATCTTTTTTGTAGTTTTTTTCTTTCAATAATTTGTTGTAGGACGGTTTGTTTTACAATTTCATGTTGAAAAGGTTTGGTAAGAAAGGCATCAGCTTCATTTTTTATTGCTTCTAAATGCACTTCTGAAGTTGTTTTGGCAGTTAGTAAAATGACAGGAATAAAAGAGGTAAGTTCATTAGATTTTATTTGTTTGGTAAATTCTAATCCATCTACTTTTGGCATCATAACATCAGAAACAATGCAATCTGGAATTTCTTTTTCAGCAATTTTTAATGCTTCTTTTCCATTCTCAGCTTCATAAATTTTAAATTCATCTTTGAAAATATCTTTAAGAACACTTCGTATAGAAGCATTATCATCAGCTATTAGAAGTACAGGAAGTTCATCACTTATTTCATTATTTTGTTCTTGAGAAATTAGCAAGTTACTTACAAATTCATTCTCATTGGAATGGCTAATAATCGCATTTTTAAGATGCATATGTAATGGAATTTCGAAAGCAATAGTTAATAGATCATTTTCTAAATTTGTATGAATCGTTCCTTCATATAAACCAATCAATTCTTTTACTAAAGCTAATCCA
Organism: Flavobacterium sp. 9AF; assembly: GCF_902506265.1. Taxonomy (GTDB): domain Bacteria; phylum Bacteroidota; class Bacteroidia; order Flavobacteriales; family Flavobacteriaceae; genus Flavobacterium. The sequence continues at coordinate 2,793,415 of NZ_LR733556.1, forward strand.
ATACCTGCACCCTTTTGATGGGTGTTTTTTTGATAAAAACGATCGAAAAGCCTTTGTAAATCAGTTTTTGTGAGTGTTGCATTAGAATTACGGATGCTTACTTTAAGAGTTTGATTTTCAACTAAAAACTCTCCTTTGATAGGTGTCGCTTCATCACTGTATTTGATGGCGTTATGAAGTAGGTTAGTTGTGATTTTTTCTAAAACGTCTTTATCAAATGGATAATTTTCTTTTGGAATATCAAAGTGAAGTTCTAGTTCTTTATTTGCTTCTTGCGCTAAATATTGAAAAGGTTCTGAAATACTATGTAGGAAATCATTCAGATTTCCTTCTTTTACTATCAATTGCAATTGGCCACTGTCTATTTTGGAAAGTTCTAGTAACTGATCTACAAGTTCTAACATTCTATTTGAATTATTTTCAATAAGTTTTAATTGTTTTTCTTGTGTATCAGATGCTTGCTTTTTTAAAAGTTGTAGTGGACTATTAATTAAGGTAAGTGGTGTTCTAAACTCATGAGAAATATTGGCAAAAAATTGAGATTTTAAAGTGTTTATTTCTTTCAGTTTTTGAGCAGTTCTGATTTTATTTTTATAACCAAAAAACAGAAATAATCCTGTTGCTAATAATAATAAGGAAATAGTTATATAGATATATTTTTGTTTTTGAGCTACTTGATGTTTAGAAGTGAGCAAAGCAATTTCTTGTTCTTTTTTTTCAGTTTGATATTTGATTTCAAGTTCGTTAAAACTAATACTGTTTTTTTTACTATCAACACTATCTTTATAAATAATATATTCATTCATTTTTTCAAAAGCTAAAGCATTTTGATCTTTTGAATGATAAAGATTGGCTATATGGTATAAACAATCGGATAGCACTCCTAAATCGGTGTTTTTTTCTTGTTTTAGAGTTGAGATTGCATTTTGGTAAGCAGTTATAGCTTTTTCATTACTTTGTATAGCATTTAAAAAACTGGCATATGCCCAATATGCTTTTCCTAGATTGATAAGGTTAGGATATAACTTGTTTTTTTCAATATTTTCTAAATAATAGGTTTCTGCTTTATCATTCTGACCTAATCTACGGTATAAAGAAGCAAAAGCCCAATAGGTATCATTTAATTCTTTAATCAGATTATTTGCTTCAAAATACTTTTTAGCATTATTGTAATACGTAAGCGCTATTTGAGGTTCAGGATTTTCAGTTTCCACAAACGTTGAACCGTAATACAAACCTGAGAAATGCATTTCTGTAAAAGAGTTAGTGGCTTTGGCTATATCATAAGCTCTTTTAAAATAATCTTTAGCTCTTCCATAACCCGATTTATTCTTTGTTTTATAACCTCTAAGAAACATTAGACCAATATTCTGTAAAGCCTTAATTTGTGAATCATTTTTATAATTGTAAGCCTCACTGATAGAATCAGCCTTTAAGTAATGACTGATAGCTAAATCATCTTCGTAATTAGAGTAATACGCATTCCCTTTAGCATTTAAAATGGTAGCAAATTGTATTATTTCTTTTTTAGAAGGATTTTTTTGTAAAGTGATTTCATTTAAGATTTTTAAAGCATAATCCTGTAATCTTAATTTTTGATAAGCGCTTGCAATTTTAATTTTTGCTTCATTAATAACATAGGAATCATTTTTTTGTTTTGCTACTTTTAAGGCTTGTTGCGCGTATTCTAGAGATATTTTATAATTTAAAATGTTATACGTTGAATCTGCCTTTTGGAAATATAATGTTAAGGAATCTGAACTTGATTTCTTTTGAGAGAATCCTAAAAAAGTAATATAAAAACTAAGTGTGAGTATAAAAATGTTTTTCATCTTTTTATTTTTACAATGCTACGATTATTTAGGCGTAGGTTTTTATAAAATTGTAACAAGATAAAGTTACATTTTTTTGTGTTTTTTACAAATAGTTTAGATTTTCTCTTTAGGTTATTATTAAAAAAATAGGTTAAGATGTAAATTAATTAAATTTGATATAATGAGAAAGAAGCTGTCAAAAAAGTATAATCTTGTCAACTTGAGAACTTATTTCAATTTCTTTAAGTCGGTTATGATTAATTATTTTTAGATTCCGAAATTCGGAGATTCAACAAAGTTAAATGAATCTGGTATGACAGAAACAAGACTTTTTTGACAGCTTCTTTAGAATTTAGATAGAAAGTTAACTTTTTATAAAAGGAATCGTTTTTTGAAAAGTATTTGTTGAATTGGCTATTCTAAAAAGATAATTTCCAGAGGGGAGATGACTTATATTGATAGATTCTTTTGTGCTTCCTTCAGAGGAAAGAATTTCTTGTCCAAATAAATTAAAAATAGTTATTATTGGGTTACCAATGTTTTTATTGTATTGAAAAAATAGACTTTCATTAGCAGGATTTGGATAAAGTATAATTTCAGAAAGAATGTTATTATCTTGTTTTATACTGCTATTTGTTTCTGTCATTCTTGATGTGGAAGTGGTTGACCAATCAAAGGCTTCCCAACCAGAAACTGTTTCTCGATTGCAATTCATCCCTGAGCCAGAACCACCTTCCGAACTTACAAATTTACCATTGAATCCTTTTAAAGCTATTTGTCCGTTGATTTCAATCCATTCAAAAGCTTCCCAACCCGCAATGGCATTGCTTGAACATGTCATAGGAGTAGCACCATTTTGAGAATTAACATATTTTCCATTATTGCCTCTAAGCGCTATTTTACCATCGCCAGCATTTACAATTGTGAATTTTTCCCATAAATCTGCCGTATTTCTATTTGCAGTAATGGGACCCACACCATTATTGGAACATACATATTGATTGTTGTTGCGTAACCAAACGGTTTGATTTAATGGTTTTGAAGGAATTAGTAAATCTTGTAAGGCATTTCTATAAGTAGTGTTAGTCAATTTTATATTGTTAACCAAGCCATTTAACCAAGATTCTGTGTTACTGGCAGAAGGTTTTGTTCCTCCATATTTAAGATAATTGGTTATAGTGTCCCATCCAGAGGTACTATTAAAAGAATAAATAGAACGGTCTGTATTTTGTCTCTTCCATGCCCAAAAAGCCCAACCTACATTTTGTGTATCATAATCGATTCGAGCTGCTTTTACCCATGTAGCTGTATTTTCCCCAAATTCTCCTGTCCATAAAGGAATGTTTAAATTGTTTGCCAAATTTTTTATGGTTGTTAAACTTGGATTGGGATCGCTTTCCCCTTGAGAGCCATAATAATGATTTGAAAAAACTAAATTATTGTCCCAACGTTCTTGCATGTCATAAAAGTCACTAGAATAATAGTTTCCTTCAGCAAAGATTAAGTGATTGCTGTCTTCCGAGCGTATTTGAGCAGTCATTTCTTTGTAAGCTAGTTTCAGTTTATATTTTTCCGATTGAATGTCTAATTTAGGTTCGTTTAGTAAATCGTAACCTGCAATCCATTCGTTTCCTGCATAGTTTTTATAATGATTGGCAATATGCTTCCAAACTTTTTTAGCTATTTCTACATTGGCCCAATTATTTCCCCAGAAAGCGACATTAGTTCCAGGATTGTCGGAATGATGGTCAGGATTTTGGTATCCAGGCGCTGCATGCATACATAAAATTACATAAATATTATTGGCACTTGCCCAATTAACGGCTTTGTCTAGCCAAATAAAACCATCATTTTTAATCGTATTAGAATTGCTATTCCAAAACATATTATAATGGTATGGAATTCGGATAACGTTATAGCCTAATTCTTTTACTCTAGCAAAATCAGCATTGGTAATATAATTGTTCCTCCAATTGGTTTCAAAATTTTGAATTTTTGTCTCATCATTTCCTAATAAATCTTTCAACCCAGCTCGTATCTGAGAATGGGATTTTATACCGTTTTGGTCTAAATTCATCATGTATCCTTCCCATAAAAGCCAATTACCAAAATTAACTCCTCTGAGTGTAATCGGATTTCCCTCTTTTAAAATTTTACTTCCTGTTGCCGAAACAGTTAAACGTTGTCCATAATGTATGGCTGTACACCATAAGAGTATACTAAGCCAAATTGCCTTTCTGTTTTTTAATGTTTTCATGTGTTTGTTTTGAATTAATTTTTGTTTTTATCTATTAAAAAAAGCGACAATTGACTAGTATATGTCTTACAGTATTAAATAATAGATTTCTGGATATAATACATTATTCTACTTTAATTAAATGGTATTTTATTGGCTTACTATTGATTGAATCGCATGGGCAGGAATTTCTACAGTGATTTCTTTATTTTGTAGGATTAATTTATACGTAATTGGTGCATTGGTTGAATTCATTACTACGGTTACAATTTGTCCATTTGGATTTTTAAAAGAAGTACTTTCTAAAGAACTTCTGCTAGTTGCTGTACTTATTCTTTTGGCATTGGGTTGAATAAATTTCGAAAAGTGACCAATATAATAGTAGGATGGAGTATAAATTAATTCGTTTTTACTTAAATCTGCATGAATAGGCGCAAAGCAAAAATTGCCTACATGATTGGGACCACCATGTTCATCTAATAGTATATTCCAATCAGTCCAACCTACAGTTCCATTATTAAAATCGTTAATCATAGCTTTACCATACTTTTCTCCATGACTCCATTTTTGATATTCAGTTGCGTTAAATATTTCTTTGCAACCTTCTGTAAATAATAGATTTTTTGTTGGATAAGATTCATGTACAGTTTTCACATTGTCAAATTTTGGTTCAGCTCCGGTCCAAGTTTCATACCAATGAAAACCCATTCCCCAAGCATATTTAGAGGCTTCTTTATCGTCAAAGATTGTGTTTGCACGATGTACCATTAAATCTCGATTATGATCCCAAACAATAATTTTCTTATCTTGAAAACCTGCTTTTACCATAGTAGGTCCTAAATGATTCTTTAAGAAATCTCTTTCTTCTTCAGCAGTATAAATACAAGATTCCCATTTTTGTGTAGCCATGGGTTCATTTTGAATGGTAAGTCCCCAAACAGGAATGCCTTCTTGCTCATAGGCTTTAATAAATTTAGTGTAATAAGTTGCCCAAGAAGCGTAATATTTGGGTAATAATTGCCCGCCTTGAAGCATGTTTTGGTTACTTTTCATAAATGCGGGTGGACTCCAAGGACTGAAATAAAAAACCAAATCGTTACCAATTAATTTTTGTGCTTTTTTGATTAATGGAATTTTAAAAAGTTGGTCTACATCTATTGAGAAAGTTGATAATTTCTCATCATTACCTTCAATATAAGTATAACTGTTTGAACTAAAATCGCAACTATTCATATTGGTACGAATAATATTGTAATTGTTCCCGTTTTCACTATAATAGGCATTTAAAAATTCTTGTTGTTTGTCTTCACTTAGTTTGGCAAATACTTCAGCGGAAGCATCCGTAATAGCACCACCAATTCCTAAAAAAGTTTGGAATTCTAGCGCATCATTTACCGTAATAAAAGTTTCAATTTCTTTAGGTTGTTGTGTTGTCCCAAAGCTTTTTGTATCTGACAAACTTAATCGCGAGGTTGTATTTTCAGCCGTGGTATAAATTTGAGCTTTTTCTATAGTCGTTATCGTTACTTCTTGTTTTTCAATTACAGGTGCTTTTTCAGTAATAGATGAATTAGATTGCTGGCAAGAATTTGTAATTAAATTAAATAGGGCAAATATAAATAAGGATGTTTTTTTCATTTTTATTTTCATTTTACCAAACATAAGTAGCAACCGCTCCAGCAGGTAGAACTGTAGTTACAGGTTCAGTTGAAACATTTATATTAAAAGATTTTTGAGTGTCTGTATTATTTAAAACGACAACTACAATTTTATTATCAGGCGTTTTGTAAGCTACATTAGGTAATTCAATAGAGTAGTTGGATTGAATTCTTACAGAACCAGAAGGTACAAATTTAGAACTGTGTGCAATAATATAATACGCAGGATTTCTTTGGTAATTATTTCCATCAATAGTAATAGCACCAAGACATTCTGTACAACCGCCCGGTGTATGCGGATTATTGGTAGGATCAGCCGCTAAATTCCATTGCAATACTGTTTTACTCCAATTGCGTGGTGCACCAATCATTAATTCTCTAAAATGCCATTTAATATCTCCTGCAAAATTACCTGGTGCTTGAATCCATTGTTCTGTAAAATATACATTTTTATCTGGATGCGCATTGTGAACCTGTGTCATATTATCAATTTGGCCAGCATACAAATGAAAGGCTGAACCGTCAACAAAATTTTTGGCTACTGCATCATCTAAAATTGAAATAGGATAATTAGGATGGTCTAGATTGTGGTCAAAAAGGATAATTTTTGTGGAAATATTGTTTGAAGCAAAGGCAGGACCAAGGTGGTTTTTGATAAAATCAGCTTGTTGCGGAGCGGTCATTACCATACTAGGATTGTTGTATGGATTTTCGGGTTCGTTTTGAATCGTTATAGCATCAATTGTAATGCCATTCGCTTGCATTGCCTGAATATATTTCACAAAATAGTTCGCATAGGTAGCATAGTAATTGGTTTGCAATTCACCGCCTACTGTAGCTTGATTGGTTTTCATCCAAGTAGGAGCAGACCATGGAGAACCTAAGATTTTAATATTGGGGTTAATTGCTTTAATTTGAGTTAAAACAGGAATCAAATTGGCCAAATCGGGAGCAATAGAAAACTGATCTAAATTTACATCTGTTTGTCCGCTTGGTAAATCGTTGTAAGAGAATACTGAAGCATCCAAATCGGAAGCCCCTATACTAATTCTCAAATAACTAACACCTATACTATTTTCTCCAGTACCAAAGAGTTCTTCTAATAAGTTGTTTTTAGCAGATGGAGACATAGTATTAATTAATTGGGCACTTCCACCAGTTAAGGAATAGCCAAAACCATCCATAGTTTGATACGTAGTGTTTTCAGAAACCGTAATAGTAAAATTATTATTTTGTGTTAAAGGTTGTATACCACTACTTTGTAAAGCCATTAGACTTGATTTACTAGGTGTAGTTAAGTAAAATTTTGCATTTACATTTTCTACTGTAGGTGGTGGATAATAAGGATAATTTTTGTCATCGCAACTGTTCTCGGAAAGAACAATTAAAGGAATCATTATAAATTTGAATGTTTTTAAAGCAATTCTATTAAGCATAAGTATATTTTTGAATTATTGTTGTACAAAAGTGTATGTTCCAGACTGGTAATCATCATTTAAGTTTATGGTAACCAAATAATTGGCAGCTGATGTGATGTTGTTAATATTTGAACCACCACCATTAGTAATAGTTCCAGTTAGGTTGGTTGGAGTTGTTGACCCCATATCAAAATCCCATGGACTGATGAATTTCATATCATAGTTAGCATTTAAAGCAGTTGTAATAGTGTAGGTGTTTGGGTGTTGGTATGTCATTACAAATTCATCTCTATTCTCCCATGTTTGCCAATGAAATAACTTGAAGTTGTAATATTCCCAATTAACTTTAGACTGACTAAAATCAATGGTTAATCGTAAAGCACGATCATTAGTAACTGTTATGGCATTGGTACTTTCTGTGATAGTATTATTTCCAATTACTTTATCCGCATCTGGAGTGCTAGAATCACCAAGTACTCCATTAATAGCATAACTAGTTCCCGAACCATTTGATTCAGAGTTTAATGAGTAATTTACCGAGGCTTGTAAAGGAATAAATTTGTTTAAACTAAAGGTGTCTCCCGATTTATTGAATTGCTCAATCATCGTTCCGTTTGCAAATAAAAATAATTGGTTTGGTGTAGCAATTGGATCTGGAGCTGTGTTATCTATTTCCATACTATAAGTGTATCCAGTTGCTGATAAATTTAGTGTAATAAAATAATGACCTAAATTATTTGAAGGAATGTCCTCATAACTAACACCTTGTGATGTAGCTTGAGATTCCATTATAACTCGATTAGTAGTTCCAACAACTCTTTTTAAAAGATAACTCCAATTTTCATTGGCACGAAATACAAATCCACCTGTATTCACTAATTGTATTGAAGCTTTCCAAATACCTCCACCTTGATAGGTTAAAGGTTCATCACCACCCCAACCGTTATTAATTGGACTTCCAACAACGCTCCATTTTTCTATTTTTAATAAACTATAGGTTGCGTTATCCAAATCGACACTAATTCTATATTCTCCCGATTCGGTAACTGTTATTGGAAGCCCGGATTTTACTAATTCACTATTAGAATTTGTACCATATTGATGACAAGGTAATTGTTTTTCACTATAAAATTTAAAGGTATTACCTGCTGTTAATCGAGTATATACTTCATGTACATTTGAGGGTAAACCAGAAGCATTGTTTAATCTTTTTAAGGAAATAGCATTACTTAAATCATTGTTGTTTTCTGTTGCAGTTCCTGAAACATATAATTTAATTGGAATAATTTCTGTAGAAAATCTTTTTAAAGAAATAGAATTGCTTGGAGCGTAAGCTACTCGTTCTAAACATTTTGCCTTAACACTCCAACTTAAACCCGCTAAATTATCAATCGGATATCCACTATATGATAAATATTCGTCTAATGTTCTGTGTGATATTGCTAGCGACAAATCTTTGCCTGAGTTTCCCGATGTTATTTCTAAAATAGGCGTTTCAAAAGAAGTAGAACCTAAAGTGTCAATTACAACACTATAGGTTATTGCAAAATTGGCAGAAGAATAAGCGGGTGACCAATTAAAAGTTACTGTTTCATTAGGTGTTTCTTCGTCCAATTCTATCGCAATATCGTCTGTAGGTATGATTAAAGAAGGAGGTGTTAAACTCCAATTTCCTAATGGATCAAGATTGTCTTTTTCACAACTAAAAAAGAACCAACTCGAAATAATAATAAAGGAAAATATTTTATAATAATTTTTCATAATAGCAGTTTTATAGTGGATTTTGAGTTAAAGCCGGATTTCTATCTCTTTCTTGTTGTGGAATGGGAAGTAAAATCTTAGCTTGAGTCATGTTGTAATTAACCGGATTACCATTTCTTAAATCAATTTCAATAAGGTTATTCATGGTTAAAACAATTTGATTGTATCGTACTAAATCGTCCCAACGATGTCCTTCTTGAAATAATTCTAATCTTCTCTCTTTCAAAATAGTTTCTCTTAAAACCGTTTTTGAACTTTTTTGACTTGCTGTTAAATCAGGTAGATTTACCCTTGTTCTTATTCTGTTAACTTCTGTAGCTGCAGGTTCTAATTGATCTAATTCATTCAATGCTTCTGCTTTTAATAAGATAATATCACCTAATCGTAACAAATACTGACGGTTGGAACTGGCAAACCCACCAGCAATTTTCCACTTGTAACTAAATGGAATACTACTTCCTATTGCATTTCCCCAATACTCATCAACCCATTGCACCGATTCGAATTTTATACTTGCATTTTTTCTTACATTATCAGCTTGTTCATCAAAAGCATCAATCAAATTATGAGAGGGTGTTACAAACTTTCTCCAACTATCACCTGTTAAAGAAGGTGGTAGTAACAGTTGAGGGCCATAGTTTCCTTCATTTCCACCTAAATATTGTACTTCAATAATAGATTCAGCATTGTTGTAATTATTTCCATCAAATAAATTCGCATAATTAATTAAGGTATAATTTGCTGCACTACCCTCTACTAGTTGAATATGATTTAATACTTTTTGGTAATCTGGGTTTGGTTTTTGAGCATATACTTTAGCTAATAATCCATTTGCAGCACCTGAAGTAGCTCTTGCTTTATTAATATTTGCATCCGAACCGTAAGTGTCTGGTAATAAATCAGCGGCAATTTGTAAATCTTCAATGATTTTAGCATACACTTCTTCGGTTGATGCTCTTGGGACATTTACTTCAGATGGCTCAGCTGATGTACTATAATTAGTAATTAAGGGAACACCTCCCCATAATTTGACTAATGTAAAATAATGATATGCTCTTAAAAAATAAGCTTCTCCTTTTATTTGTTGTTTTCTTACATCATTTAATAAAGGGTCATTGATTTCATCTACGTTGTCAATTACTAAGTTTGCTTTAGCAATGGCATTGTAAATATTTGACCAGTTTCTAAATAATCTTGAATTGGTTGGAGTTACTTCTAATTTATCTATACTAAATATTTCAGGATTGTCTCCACCAGCATAAGCATTGTCTGCTCTTACATCTGAAAAAAGGATATTATCCCAAACATAATATTCTGCAGATTGAAACGATTCATATGCCCCCACTAATGCGGCTTCAATTTGTGAACCTGTTTCATAGCCATTGCCACTAGTCTCTTCAGAAATAGGTTTTAGATCTAAAAAATCATCACAAGAGCTTATAGTGATAATTGTAAATAATAAGATTGTTATATTAAATTTTTTCATACTAAATTTTTTAAAAAGAAACATTCATTCCAAATAAAACTGTTCTACTTTGTGGATAAGTACCAAAATCGATTCCTCTTTCTACATTAGCTCCTCCATAAGCATTTACTTCAGGATCGTATCCACTATAATTAGTAAGTGTAATTAGGTTTTCACCAGTTACATATAATTTGAAGTTGGATAGTTTTAACTTTTCAACAATTTTTTGGTTGAAACTATAACTGAAGGTTACGGCTTTAAATCTTAAATAGGAACCATCTTCAATAAATCGAGTTGAAATTCTTGAGTTATCTGTATTTCCAAAACTTGCTCTTGGAATATCAGTTATATCACCAGGTTGTTTCCATCTATGTAACACTTCTATACTTTGATTTTTTGGATCAATCATTCCTTCCGTTTCAATTCGTGTAGCATTCAACATATCGTTTCCATAGGTTCCTTCTAACAATACTTGCAAGCCAAAACCTTTGTATGAAAAACTATTGTTAATGGCATAAATGAAGTCTGGATTAGCATCACCTATTACCACTCTGTCATCATCTGAAGGAGTAAAAGTAGAATTTCCATTTTTATCGATGTAGTAAGCATTACCCGTTGCAGGATCTACACCTCCGAAAATATAGCCATATAAAGTACCTAATGGTAATCCTTCTTTCAATAGAACAGCATTTCCTCTACCTGCAATAGAACCTAATAAAATATCTTCACCAATTAAATTAATAACTTCATTTCTATTAAATGAAATGTTTAAACCACTCGACCATTTAAAATCGGAATCCATATTAATTGTATTGATACCTAGTTCAAAGCCTTTATTTTCCACCTCACCAATATTTTGTAAGGCACGATCAAATCCAGAAGATGTAGGTAGAGGAGCATTATAAAGTAAGTCTTTGGTTTTTTTTACATAAGCATCTGCAGTTAATTTAATCTTTCCTTTTAAAATTTCTAAATCAACTCCAAGGTTAGTTTGCGTTGTTTCCTCCCATTTTAAAGATAAGTTTTCTAAAGTAGCTGGATAACTTCCTGGTTGAGTAGTACCTCCGATAGGGTAATTTGATCCATTTCCGATTCGACCATAATAAGCATAGTTTCCAATTTGATCATTACCTACAATTCCCCATCCAAATCTTAATTTGAGATTATTTATAAGATTGCTTTCTTTTAAGAAGTTTTCATTGGATACTTTCCATCCAGCTGAAAAAGAAGGGAAGTAACCCCATCTATTATTTGGACCAAAAACACTTGAAGCATCTGCTCTGAAATTTGCTGTTAGTAAATATTTATCATCATAAGCATAATTTAATCTACTAATAAAAGAGACATTTGATTTTTCTGATTTTGTTGCAGTAGCACTAATAATTTCAGAACCTCCATTAGGAGTTGTAATACTTGCGCTAGCAAAATTTCGGACCTCTAGATTAGAATTGTCATATGTGTTTTTTTGAATGACACCACCTACCAAGCCTTCAATATTATGCTTATCTACTATTTTTTTGTAGTTTAACGTATTATCAAATATGTAAAAGAAATTTTCATTAGTAGTTCTAATAGCACGTCCTTTAATAGCTCTTCCATAACCCGTTCTAAAAGGGTCTAAAAAGGCATTGTACATCCCATTTCCATTATCGATACCAAAATTACTTTTGTAAGTAAAATCTTTTAAAATTTTTGCTTGTAAGTATAAGTTTCCTAATATTCTTGTGTTTTTATATTTTCTATCTAAACCATCTGTACTGGCTAATGGATTTTCCCAATTTTGAAATGGATTGCTGGTGAAACTTCCGTCGGAATTATATGTGTCAATAACTGCAGGAGTGGTTAATGCACCAAGTAATACACCACCCACATTTACATTGTTATTGTCGTTTATATCGACATCCGAATACTTGGTATAAGCCAATCGAGTACCGACAGATAGCCAATTATTAATCTCTTGGTCAAGATTAATTTTAAAATTGTAACGAGTCATTTCAGCACTTCTTACAGCACCTTGTTGGTCGATAAATCCTCCAGAAACATAATAGTTTGTACCATTGTTTTTGCCAGATACAGCTAATTGATAGTTTTGAGTATAGCCGTTTTGAAAGATTTTATCTTGCCAATCTGTGTTATGATTGTATTGAGACCAATTGGTATTATAGCCTAATTCGGTCATTAAATCGCGATATTGTTCTCCATTTAATACTTTCTGTGTTTTCCAAACCTGAGAAATACCCGCATAAGTATCAAAAGTAACAGTGGGCTTTGCAGAGGTCCCTCTTTTGGTAGTAATTAAAACAACACCATTAGCACCTTGTGCACCATATATAGCAGCAGATGAAGCATCTTTTAATACAGTAATACTTTCTATATCACTTGGATTTAAAGAACGTGTATCTGAAGTAGGTACACCATCAATTACATATAATGGTTCGCTACCTGAGGATATAGATGATGTACCTCTTACTCTAATGCTTAAACCTTGAGAAGGTTTGCCACCACTACTTAGTACTTGTACGCCCGTTATTTGACCTTGTATTAAACTACCTATTTGGCCTACTGATCTCGATTGCAATTTTTGACTATCGATAGTTGCAACAGCTCCCGTTAAATCTCCCTTTTTTTGAGTTCCATAACCAATTACTACTATTTCTTTTAAGTCTTCAATATTTTCTAATAAAACTACATTTATATTAGTTTGATTACCTACTATGACTTCTTGTGCTTTCATACCAATGTAAGAAACTAATAAAATAATATTAGGATCATCATTTATTTGCAATTCAAATAGACCATCAAAGTCTGAATTAGTTCCAATAGAAGTGTTCTTTACGACTATTGACGCACCAGGAACGGGTAAACCATTGCCATCTACTACTTTTCCTTTAATCTTTTTTTCTTGAGCAAAAGAAGTTAATAATGATAGCAGAAGAAACAGAAGAAATAATTCTGTCTTTTTTTTGCAGTGTAAAATCATACAATTATATAATATGGGTTAATAATTTTTTAATTACTGTTTTAAAATTTAACCTACTCTAACGTTGTAGTTCTTTGTTAAATTATTGTTAATCCAAAAGTATATAATTGTCACTTACTCTTTTTTTAAGAGTAGTAAAAAAGTAGATTTTTATTTTAATTTTTATAATATAAAATAATGAATATCAGTATTTTAAAATTTTTTATATTTCAAAAAAAAGTAGTGATAAGTAGAAAAAAAAGTAAAAAAATAAACGTTTTTTTGTTTTATTAATTGGTAAAAATGAAATTTTATTCTATTTTTTTTACTAAGTTTTCAAATTCAGAACGATTAATTGCGCTATTCTTAATTTTAACTCTATAATTATAGATTGTATTTACTGAGTATCTTAATATTTTTGAAATTTTCGCGCTATTTGTGATACCTAATCTTATTAAAGCATAAATTCTTAATTCTGTATTTAAAAGCTCTTCACTGTTTTTTACTGCAATCTTTTCATTTTCTTTTAAGAGATCATTAAATTGTTGAATAAAATTGGGATATATGTGAAGAAAGGATTCATCAAAATTTTTGTAAAAAATCTTTAACTCATTATCAATGACTTGTTTCGATTTAGTTAAATCTAAAAGTTCATTCGTTTTATTTGTAATAATATATTTGGTTACCAATTTTCGGTAAATATCTAGTTTGTCAATGTATTCGGAATATAAATTTAAAAATGTAGCAATATAATGTTCTTTAATATCATTAGATTCAGCTAATAATTGGGTTATTTTACTTAAATCATTATTGCTGAAGTTTAATTCTTTATTTAAGTTTTTTAATTTTTCGTTTACTTCATTCAGATTATTTTTAGCTAATGAAAGTTTTTTATTCTGTTTGAAAATATAAAATACCACTATTAATAAAATGATTCCCAAGGCACTAATAAGAATGATAAAATTTTTAAGTGCTGATTTTTGGTCATTTATTCTATTTTCATAAGCCATTGTGATAGCAGGAAGAATAGTTGAAATATTCACAAACCGTAAATGTGAATTATAAAATTTGGCATCATCCATTGAAAAAGTGATGAATTTATGTGCTCTTTCAATATCACTTTCTGAATATAAAATCATAGCTAATTCCGTTAGAGATGCGTTATCTTTTACATTAGAACGAATATCAGAAATAGCGGATAAGCATAAATATTTTTTTTGATTATTCGTATCGTTATAAAGATGGTATAATAAGGATCTTTCAAAAGTTACTAATGAAAATTCTCTTGTTCCCATCTTACATTTTCTCAGTCTTTTTGAATTTATGTCTAAAGCTTGTTCCGTTTCTCTATTGTCTCGGTATTTTTTCTCTAATAAGGAAAGTATTTCAAAAGATGATTTTTTTAATTTTTTTGAAAGTGAATCTTCATATTTATAATACAAAGTATTGTAATCCGTTTTTCGATTTTTAACCATGGTATAAAAACTTAATCCTGAATAAGCTTCTTTATGAATAAAATAATATTCTCGAAGTAATTTTGCATTTAATTTTTTAGACTCTATTCCTTTTAAAATATCCAATGACTCTTTATATCTTCCTGAATCGACTAAAAGTCTTCCTAGTTTAAGTTTGGATTCTAAAATTTTAAATTGATCTTTCAGTTTTAATGCAATGTTGAGGTTCTTTTCCGTATAGTTTAAAGCTTTATCAAAACTATAATATTGGTATTCATCAATAATTTTAGAAATTATAAAATATTGATTATTTAAATTGGCTTTTTCATCTTCTAAAAGTGAAATTAAATTTTTGATTTTATTTTCTTTACTTGCAACATATTTTTTACTTAGTTGTATTTCATTTTCTAAAACAGAAATTAAAGAGTCAGTTTGAACGTTGGTTGCATGAATATTATTAAAAATGACAATTAATAATAGGATTAAGGATTTTATGTTCATAATGTATCTTAATTTTTGTATTTATTTTCAAAGGGTATAATTAATAATATAAATAAGTAAAGTGGCAATTTCTAAAAAGCCTCTATTTTTAACACTTGGAAACAGATAATTGTTTAAGTATTTTATAATTAATCTAATCGAATTAGTGCCATTCAATTGTAAATCCTGGAACTTTATCAATTTTATATGACAAAGTAAAAGTATTTAATTGTGATAAATCTTTGTGTTTATTTAATAAAATAGGAAGTGTTAAACCACTTTCGTTCAAATTGATTTTTTCATTTTCAAAAACGGTAATTCGAGTAATTAAGGCAACTGCATCAAAATCTTGTTTTTTTTCTTGAGGAATTTGAAATTGTTTGTTTTCCAAGATTTGTGATTCTTTTGCATCAGATTGTAAATTATACTTTTCATTTGCAGTATTATTAATTTCTATAAGACGACCTAAAAAATGACCATAGGTATTTTCATTAGTAATTAGTGAATTACTTTTAAATTTTTCAAAATTCAATAAACAAACATCTAAGGCTAGCATTTCAGGAATTAATACAGTCTTTTTGGGTACTTGTTTTAATAAATTAATAGTTATTGGAATTTGCTGTTCTTTGATGAGACCACATTGTAAAGTTTCACTTACAATCATATCCACGTTTCCAGGATTTTTAATCTTAATTGTGGTAGCATCTTCATTTTCAAATGAAATTACATGTTTTTCAAAGCCTAACTTTTCAATGATTTTTTTCATATAGTTAAAGCTTTCTGTATTAATTTCTATTAATGTAACCTTAATTTCTTCTGGACTAAAAGTGGCTAAAGCAGGTAAAAGCAAGGTAGCATATGGTCCTGTTCCTGCATAAACTATATGAATTGGTTTGTTTTGTTTTTGTAATTTTTTAATGGCTTTAAAGATACCTTTAATAAACATTTTTGTTCGTATTATATCGTCTAAGCACATAGCTGCCCAAGTTGTTCCAAGCGCTTTACCATTTGTTAAATAGATACATTGTTTGTGTAATTCATCCTCTAAATCTAGATTTGATATTTCTGTAACTATTTTTTTAAATTCGTCAATAGCTTCTTTAATTTCTAAAAAATTAATTTCATCTTTAGAAAAAGTCTTTCCAATCTCTTTTAGAGCTTGATTATAGTGTAGCATTCCAATTTTATATTTAAAGGTAAAGGGTTAAATTTAAATATAATTCTTAGAATTTGAATAAAAAAACACAATTCCCTAAAGCTTTTTGCCTATTTGCTTGATTTTAAGGGAGGAGTTTTCCGAATAAAATGGGAATTGTGTTATGAGTTATGAAATTATATACACAAATTTAAAATATTTTTTTGCGAAATGAAATTATTAAATTAAAAATTTTAAGATTTTATTAACAAATTAATAAACTTAAATTGTAAATAATAATTACTTAAATGTGGATTGAAAACAAAATATAGATTGTATTTAATCAAAAATTATTTTTCAATTTGACTAATTATCAATAAGATACGTATTTTGTAAAACAATTATTTATAATTGTTTATATTTTTTCTTGTAAAATTTTTATTTCGTCTTGTGTCAGTTTATATTTAACGTACAATAGTTTGTCGATGCCAAGTGTCAATTTATTTTAGTTAGTGTCAGATTTCGAAGTGAAGTTTTGAACGGGAACAAATCAAAATGTTTTTGAAGTGGCATCTTGGCTTGATTTATTTTATGACAATTGACCTTTAATAGAGTAGTATTTTTCTGTTTGATGCCATTTGCCGTTCTCATCTTGATAAATAATTCCTGCCTTTTCCAAAGTTTCAATTGCAATTGTTGTTGCGTTTTCAAAATGTTCAAGATTATCTTGCCATTTTTTCAAAGCAACATCATTTGGGTCTGTCATAATTAAATCATTTTTATTCCAGTCACAAATGGTATCTCCATTCTCAACCCATAAATCAACCCATGCATTGATTTTACCATCTTGAATTAAAACCGCATCTTTTTCGTATTTTATTGCTTTCATCATTAATCCATTGGTTTAATTTTTTCTTCAATAAAATCAACTTCTTCTGGAGATAATTTGTATTTTTTATAAAGCTGTTTGTCAATCTCAGAAATTGATTTAGACCAGTCTATGTTTGAATTAGGTGTAAAATCTTGTATTGGAATGTTCTTCCAAACATCCTTTTTATTATCCTGAGTAACCTTTAAAGTTCCCAATAACATTCGCAAAAATTTTGTTGAGATGTATTTTAATAAATTATCAGCTTCTTCATTTGTTTTTAATGCTCCAATACTTATAAAAGTTTGATTATGTCCACTTTTAGGTTTTCCAATAATTGGAGTTGATAGCTTTTCTCCAAACTCTCCAGTTCCATTAGACTTCGGAAGAAAAACTTTAAAATAGTCTAAGTTATGGTGAAATTCGATATACTCACGTTTTATCCATTTTAAAACTCTCTTGTTGTTTTCTCTTCCTAAAATTTGTATATATTCAAAATTGTCATTCGGTTTATTTTCAAGAAAAATATCAGGAAGTTTTGTAAAAATATTAGTTGTTAAATCATAAAGGTGACCTTTACTAAGTTTAGATTCAATGCTTGGCTTTTTAGTATGTAGTTGTTTACTTAGTCTATAGCTTTCAGGAGAATAAACCCATTCACTCAATGATTCAGAATTTATAGATTTAACTTTTTCTAATATAGTTTTAGAGTTTTCTTGAGCTACAAACTCACCTATTTTACCAAAATTTTTACTCTTATCTCTATAGGTAATGGCAACACCACCTTTTAAATCAACACCGTTAAAAACATCAGAACTTTTATTATTGTACCATAAGACTTTAAAGTGTTTGTCTGATAACATTCTTTTATTCCATTCGTTTGGTGTTTTACCAGCATTAAATAAAAAACGAGCTGGTGTTATAACGGAAACTTTTTCAGCCAAGTCAAATGCTATATTCATAAACAAATGATATATTGGAGCATCACTTGTTTTTTCTCTTGTATCTTGATAAGGCGGATTGCCTACAATTACATTGAACTTCATATTCTTGTTGTTTATTTTAATGGTTTCATTTTCAATGAATTTTTTTTCACTGATTAAGTCATAGGATGTGTAGTTGGCTTCAATTCGATTTACATCTAATTCTAGTAGTTTGTACAGTTTTCTAGTAAACTCATACGCAATCTTTGAGGTGGGTATGGAATAGAAATTGTTGGCGACAACTTTGCCAAATTTTTTATACACGGCATACACAAACTCGCCTTGTTTGGAAGCAATATCTAAAAGCATTGTATTCTTGTCAATAGCTTTTGCTGGCAAACCGTTTATGATTTTGTCGGTAACAAATTCTGGGGTAACAATTTCGGATTCAGATAAGCGAGTAAATCTTTTCATTGCTCTGCCTGCTCTTTCCTTAGGCTCTAAATTTTCATCATTTGCTAGATCATTAATGTTTTGTAATTTATATTCTAAATTACTCAACACATAATGGTTTATATTGCTTCTTAATAATTTTAATATCTCAATATTGAGACCTAAATTATTAGCAATGCGTTGACTTTCTTTATCTTTTTCAATCAAATTAATGATTTCTTGTAATGAAATTATTTGTGCTTCAGTACAAAATGCAAAAAACAATATTCTAGAATAATAACTAGCAAATTTTTTCCTGATAATGGCTTCATAATTGTCTTTCTCAGTTTGTTTTTTCTCATCCTCAGTAGGCTTTTCACCGCCCTCTGGTTTTTGCGTTCCTGTTGGTAATTCTATTTCTACACCATCTCCGCCATTCGGATTCTTAACAGGTTCTATTTTCAAACCTTTATTAGATTCTATTTCATTTTGTCTTTCAATTTCGTGTCTTATCGAATCAATTTTTAAAAGAGACATATCTAAAGGTATTGCCTTAGCTTCGTCTAAAACGCTTCGATTGCTTGAGTATTCTCTAACCGCATTTAAAATATCCGCAGGAATTACTTGAACAAGTTTGTCTTTATTAAGTTGAATAATAGGAGAAACTTCTAATTCTTTTTTAAGCCGTTCGATTAATTTAGGATTTCCGTCTGTATCTGTATTCATGTTGTAAATCTGAGCTTTTTCCTCTTGCATTACAAACATTCTATTCGGGTTAAAGTCAACCAATAAGGTTTGTGGTTTCATATTGAACTTAACCACATCACCGCTTGGCTCTTTGAAAACCTTGATGTATTGATTTTGTAAACGAAAAATGGCTTGGTCGTATTCCTGAGGAGAAGCTGTGTCTTTCAGATAGAGCATCGTGTCCCATTCGGGAACAGTGCTACCAGTAAGCATTCTGTTTACTGTCAAAGTGATTGTTTTTATATTCTCACTTTCACATTTTTTTATTTTGGCTTGAACTGATTGTGTGTCTTTGAAGCTTTTTTCATTATCAACTCCAGAGATATTAATGATTTCGTAATTGCTAAGATGTTTAAATTGGTTGTTTTTGATTAGTTCCTCCAATGCGTCACAAGATGCTCTGTACGGCAAAACACAAACCAAATGACGGCACATTTTACCTTCTTTAATTTTTTCGTAATCGAGGAAACTCAATACATTTTCATCCGTCTCTGAACCGTCAATGACTTTTAGTAAGTCTAGAATTTCATTTTCGTGAATAAACTTTTGATGAAGATTTGTATCGGTGTCTTTGGTTATGGATTGCGGTCTAAAAAGTTCTGAAAAAGCATAGGTTATGCCATTTTTTTTCAATTCTTCCATTTTTTTTCGGGAAGATTCATTGGGATCAAATGCAAAACGAATCATTTGCGGGAATCCATAATAAGGATTATCCCATTCTTTGATTTCGTCTTTGTTTAGATTTTCTAAATCCCATTGTGTTTGGTCTTCTGCAATATCAGTAAATTGATAGAAGGCAATAATATCTTCATCGGTAAA
Source organism: Flavobacterium sp. 9AF (assembly GCF_902506265.1). Classification (GTDB taxonomy): domain Bacteria; phylum Bacteroidota; class Bacteroidia; order Flavobacteriales; family Flavobacteriaceae; genus Flavobacterium. The sequence continues at coordinate 2,813,584 of NZ_LR733556.1, forward strand.
CTCACTATTCATTAAAATGCGGTACGGAGTTCCCGAAAGATGAATGCGGATTTTTGCGTTTAAAGCTTTTTCAATCTCATCTATTTTATCTATTGAAATCTCATTGAGCTTTTCTTCATTTTTTTGCTGAGCAGCACTTAACTTTTCTGTATCTGATTTTTTTTCGTTTAAAACTTTACCATATTCTGTGGCTCTTGCACCAAAATGTGTTTCATCAATGAGTAATAAGTCAATTTGATTTTCGAAGACTTCTTTATGTTTTGCTTTTATTTTATCGCCTTGCAAGTCTTGTAAGGTTAGAAACAAAACGATTTTTTCGTTTGCTTTTTGTTTTTCGGCAATAATTAATTCATTTCTAAGCAAATCATTACTTTCTAAAAAACAATAGCCATCAAATTTAATATGGCTTTCAACTGTTTCTTTCCATTCATTTCTTACATCTGCTTTTGCAGAAGCTACTACGACTAATTTAGCATTCATTTCAACAGCGCAACACATGGAGGTAAATGATTTACCAAAACGCATTACTGCATACATCAGCAAATTTTTTCTTCCATTTTTTATGGCTTCTCGGAAATTGTCTACTGTTTTTTGTTGATTGGGACGTAACGGATAATTTTCAGTTCTTTTGAAAGTAGTCTTTATGGGTAAAAGGCTTTCATCAAAACGATAATATTGATATTTTGATTCGCTGTTTTGATGCCCTCTTTTGATATCTTCTATGGCATCTTGCAAATCTGATTCAGTTGCGTTTTCAAAAAACTCATTGGAGTAATATGGAATTCCTTTTAAAGTGTTAGGCTTTAATCGATTTCTTTTTAATTCGTTTTCAAGAAAAAAATGAACGGCATAATCTCTAAAAAAAGTTTCGTCATTAACTTTTGCAACATCTCCAAATTTCTTTTCAAGGTTAGGAAAGTGTTTTCGCCATTCATTCAAGCGGGTTTCAATTGGTCGATAGGTATCGCCAACTTTCAAATAGTTTGGAATTGTTTCAGTTGTAAAAGCATAGATTTGAGGTTCTACTCTTCCAATGATTAATTCATCAAGTATATCTACATTTATATTATTCGTTTCTAGCATATTTTACTTTCCTAAAAGAGATATAAATTTTATCGGTTTTTCTATATCCCAATCCATAATGTTGCAATATATGCCATTGTGCGACTTTATATTTTGATTTTCACAACCTTTGCATTTCTTTATTTCTGTTTTGGTTTCAAAAAAATCAGCTATTTTAATAGTATAATCTTTGCAACTATTCGGAATAACTCCTTTCAGACCGTCCATTTGCCAAATATTCCAAGAAATGATTGTTGCAATATTTTGTATGTAATCAAGTGGCGGTTCAGTTTTAAATTTGTGTGTAAAGTTTTCAATGAATGTAATTAGCAATGCTTCACGAGCCAATAGTAAACTATCTCCTTGCCACTCAAAGCCATAAGTGCCTTTATATGCAGTTTCAACCGCTTTTAACCATTCAGGAATTGAGTCCAAATTCTCATTTACAACTCTTAACTTTCTGTCTAAAATTCCAATTCTGTTTTCAATTTGTATAAACTCCCCTGTTGTCGTGTCGTATCTGCTAACAAGATAAGGTGCTTCTCCGCAAGAAATTTCTAATCGTGTATCACGAACATAGTCTTGCCAAGTTTTGCCTTTAGGAAAAACTATTTTTTCTTTTGTTGTCTCCCAAGATTTAGTGCCATTCTTTTTCAGGATTTCTTTATTGAACACGCCCTCTTTTCCAAACCAAGAATTGTCAACCAAATTATTTTGTGCGTTACATATCCAAGAAGGAGTGAAAACCTCTGCCATTTCTTTGGAGCGTGATAATTGCAAGATTTTATCTTTGTGAACCCTTGGCATTATTACATTGCCTTTTTCTCCCGTGATTAACTCAGGTAATATTTCAGAAGCAAATTTGTACGAATCTCCTAAATGGTCATAGTTATCCGTTGCCCAAAAAATATTTTTTTGAGTTGTTTGGTCACGAAGTAATATTTCAAGAATATAGGGATATTTCTCGATTAACTCATTTTCTAATATATCGATAACTACTTGCATTTGTAAATTTCTTCATTAGTTTTTAAAAGTTCTTTTACATCAATATTTAGAATATTTGCAATTTCATACAGTACTTCAAGCCTTGGTTGTTGTCTGTTTTGTACATAACCATTTACCATATTGTAGCTTTTACCTAATTGTTCAGCTAACCAAGTTTGTTTAATCCCTTTTTCTTCAAGTACTTCTTTAATTCTGTTCATTTTTATCTAAAGATATCTAGTCGCAAATTTAGTTTTTATTTTTATTATCTCATTTTTCAAGATAAAATATGTTTGAAAAACTGTTTATTTGTTTGTTTGTACTTTTGTAAAAGTGTGATATTTACCTAAGTGTTTTTATACTGTGCTATAACTAAATATCTATTTATAGTTGTTTATATTTTTTCTTGTAAAATTTTTATTTCGTCTCTTAGTTTAGCGGCTTGCATAAAATCGAGTTCTTTAGCCGCTTTTTCCATAGCTTTTCGAGTTTCTCTAATTTTCTTTTCTATTTCTGGTTTAGATAAGTATTCGCTTTCGGGTTCAGCCGCTTTAGATTCCAATTTTTCATAGTAATGCGTAGAAACTGAATTACCACTAAGCGCATTTCCTAAACTTTTATTTAATGCTTTTGGGACTAGATTGTGCTCTCGGTTATAATTCATTTGTTTTTCTCTTCTGTAATTCGTTTCATCAATCGTTTTTTGCATGCTTTGGGTAATTTTATCGGCATACATGATGGCTTTTCCATTTACATTACGTGCCGCACGACCTACAGTTTGTGTTAATGAACGATGACTTCTTAAAAAACCTTCTTTATCGGCATCTAGAATAGCTACTAAAGAAACTTCTGGTAAATCCAAACCTTCTCTCAATAAGTTAACACCAATAAGGACATCAAAAAGCCCTTTGCGTAAATCCTGCATGATTTCAACCCGTTCTAAAGTGTCTACATCCGAATGAATATAACGGCATCGAATAGCAACCTTTGTAAGATATTTTGCTAATTCTTCTGCCATTCTTTTTGTTAATGTGGTTACCAATACACGTTCGTCTGCTTCACAACGCAATTGGATTTCTTCAATTAAATCATCAATTTGATTAGCACTCGGACGAATTTCAATTATAGGATCCAGTAAACCAGTAGGACGAATAATTTGCTCCACATAAATTCCTTCCGATTTTTCTAATTCATAATCAGCTGGAGTAGCAGAAACATAAATTACTTGGTTTTGAAGTGCCTCAAATTCTTCAAATTTTAACGGACGATTATCTAAAGCAGCAGGTAATCGAAAACCATATTCCACTAAATTTTCTTTTCTACTTCTATCACCACCATACATCGCATGGACTTGAGAAACAGTAACATGACTTTCATCAACAACCATTAAGAAATCATCAGGAAAATAATCTAATAAACAGAAAGGACGAGTTCCTGGAGCACGACCATCTAGATAGCGAGAATAGTTTTCAATACCAGAACAATAGCCTAATTCTCGAATCATTTCCAAATCAAAATTAGTTCGTTCTTCTAGTCTTTTGGCTTCCAAATGCTTACCTATTTCTTTGAAATAATCGACTTGTTTTACTAAATCTTGTTGGATATCCCAAATAGCCCTTTGTAATACATCTGGAGAAGTAACAAACATATTCGCTGGATAAATATTCAGTTTTTCATATTTTTCAATCACTTTAGATGTTCGAGAGTCAAAGGATTCAATCTCTTCAATATCGTCTCCAAAAAAATGTATTCGGAAAGGATCATCAGCATAGCTTGGAAATACTTCCACAGTATCGCCTTTTATTCGGAAAGTTCCAGGAGTGAACTCTGCTTCTGTTCGAGCGTAAAGACTTTGTACCAAACGATGTAAGAACTTGGTACGAGAAATAACTTGATTGCGTTCTATATTAACAACATTTTTCTGGAATTCTACAGGATTACCTATACCATATAAACAAGAAACTGAGGAAATTACAATGATGTCTCTACGTCCAGAAAGTAACGCAGAGGTTGTACTTAATCTTAATTTCTCTAGTTCATCATTAATAGATAAATCTTTTTCTATATAGGTACCCGTTACAGGAATAAATGCTTCAGGTTGATAATAATCATAATAAGAAACAAAGTATTGTACAGAATTATTTGGAAAAAATTGTTTGAATTCAGAATACAATTGGGCAGCTAATGTTTTATTGTGTGCTAAAACCAAAGTGGGTTTTTGTACTTCTTGCACCACATTGGCAACCGTAAATGTTTTTCCTGAACCGGTTACTCCTAATAAAGTTTGATATTTTTCACCATTAAGTATTCCTTTTGCTAATTTATCAATAGCTTGAGGCTGATCTCCGGTTGGTTTATATTCTGATACTACTTCAAATTTCATGTATTTTAATTTTTTGCATTAGCTTTGCTAAGTCATTTATTTACTATAACTGGACTAACAAAGATAAGCAATTGTTGTCTTTTATTTTATTTTAACAGTATTCAAATTAGAAATCATTATTTTTGATTATATGTACAAAATAAATGTCATGAAATTGAATTTTTTAGTTATACTAACCTTTGTTTTGTTTAGTTTTCAATGCTTAGAAAATAACAAAAAAGAGGGTGTCAAAGAATCTAAACCCAATAAAAAAATATTAACGATAGAAGAACTGGAAGAGCTTAAAATATTATTACCAAGAGAAGAACGAAATGGGAAAGAAATTAGCCAAGAGATCAATCGAGAAGCACTTGTAGATTTCGCAAAAACGTTTATCGATGTTCCTTACGTATATTCTTGTCAAGATCCAAAAAAAGGATTTGATTGCTCAGGTTTTGTCAATTATGTTTATAAAAACTTTAATATTCAAGTGCCTCGTAGTTCAAGTGGTTTTAAAAATTTTGGAAAACACATAGCTATTGATTCTATTGCTTTAGGAGATGTTTTAGTTTTTACAGGTTATAAGGATACTACAACTATAGGACATGTTGGCATTGTGTGTGAAGCCAATGGATTACAATCCAAGTTTATTCATGCTTCTTCAGGGAAAGCTATGAAAGTAGTAATAAGTGAATTAAATTCGGATCACTATTCTAAGCGATTTTATAAAGCTATAGATGTAATAAATAAATAGTTTTTGTATTTTTTTTTTTTAGATACTTAATTTTATTGTTGGATTGTTATAGCTATTTTATTATTATTGTTTAACAAACATTAACAAAAACATGAAAACTAAAACTACTTTTTTCTTCACAATTTTATTTTACGCAAATTTTGCTTTGTCTCAGTCTTTTATACAATATTATGCTGATGTTTCTAATCAAGTTTCGCAAACAAATATAACTAATTATTTAACCGAATTTGAAAATTTAGGAGTTAAAAGAAGAGGAACTCAACCTTTGGAAAATACTTATAATTGGTTACGAAATAAATACCTAGGGTTTGGTTATACCGTAGCTCAATTTCAAGAAGATATATTTACTAATGGTGGTTTTACTTGTAAAAATTTAATTGTAACCAAAGTGGGTACATTGTATCCAAATACTTTTGTAATAATTTGCGGTCATTATGATTCTATCGTTGGAACTGGAACTAACGATAATGGAAGTGGTGTGGCAACTATACTTGAAGTAGCAAGATTATTACAAAACATTCCTACTGAATATTCGATAAAATTTATCAATTTTAGTGGAGAAGAAGATGGTTTGGTAGGAAGTCAACATTATGTGAATTCGGTTGTAAATGCCACGAATCCAAAATTAGATATAAAATTAGTTTTTAATTTAGATGAAGTAGGAGGAGTTGCTGGAATGACAAATAATACCATTACTTGTGAAAGAGATACAGGCACACCCACAACTAATAACGCAGCATCTAATATAGTTACAAACGAATTAATAACCTGCGTAGGTTTATATTCGCCATTAAATACGTTCTTATCTTATGCCTATGCTTCAGATTATATGCCTTTTGAGGATAATAATGAAGTGATAACTGGTTTTTTTGAGACCAATGAAACTACACATAAGCATTCGGCTACAGATTTATTAGTCAATATGGATCCAATTTATAATTATAATGTAGCCAAAGCAGCTACAGGAGCTATGATGCATTTTGCTGTTGCAGCAACTACTTTAGACGAAAATGACTTTTTACCTCAAGATGCTATTCATTTTTTTCCGAATCCTGTAAAAGAAAACTTATATGTAAATTTTGGTACACAGCCAGCAAATGAATATAGAATTGAAATTTTAGATATATTTGGTAAAGTGGTATATAGTAATGAATTACAAAATCCTAAACAACTTGAAAACTTAGATATAAGTAATTTAAATAAAGGTATTTATCTAGTTCAATTGTCTTTTGAAAGAGAAAAAATAAGAAAAAAAATAATTGTCAATTAATGATATTTGGGAATATTTTTAGGAATTTTAATCCCAACATTCCATTAATAATAAATCACCTTTCTGGTGTTCTATAATTACCAAACCATCTTCAGTAACATGATTACTGCTACCTGTTCTATAACCAATAGTTAGTGTGTCATTTTCTAAGGGATAGTACAAATTTTTCGAATGAATTCCGGAAACCTCACCTATAGGTATTAGTGATAGAGGAGTGTCTTTTGGATACCATTTTTCAAATTTATTAGGCAGTAAGAAAATTTTTGAATGATCGTCTAAAATTACAATCTTTAGTTCATTTCTAAATCTCACAATATTGGTTACATTGGTAATCGTATGGTCTGCTCTTTTTCCTGTAGCCCAAATGACATTTACTGCAGGAATACCACGCTCAATTAAATAATCGAATGCTTTTTCTAAATCAGTTCTATCTTGATTGGGCGTGTGTACAATTTCAATAGGATATTGACTTTCTTTATAGTATTCAAAGTTAAATCCACGATCAAAATCACCTAATAATACATCTACTTTTATTCCTAAATCTAAAACGCGATCGATTGCAGCATCCAAGACAATTACCAAAGGTGACCATTCTAGTAATTGTCCTAATAATTCTTCAGTGCAAGAGGCACCGTTAGCAATAATTAATGCTGGTTCTTGATCATCCCTGACAATATGATGCGAAGACATAAATAGTTTTTAATAGGATGCTAAGATATAAAATGTTTAGATTATTGTACCGTATAATTTTCTGTATCCACTTCTCCAAGACTAAAATAACCAAATGGAAAATTATCCGGATTATTCTGATTTATAATATTTCCTCTCAAAGTGGCTGGAGCAGTTGTAAATGGATTTCCTCCATCAGTTCCAGCGATATTTAATAATTTATCCATATAATTAGAATATCTTGAAGAAATACCTTGAAGAGATAATACTAATTCATCATTCGATTTTAAATCATCTATATACAAACCAAACATTTGATTACCTTGAAAAAATTCGTCATCTACTACACCATATTCAGGAAAAGCTATAGCAGTATTTTTAAAACCAATTAAATAAAAGTTATCTTCGGCACCATTATCTTGATAAAAGAATTTTATTTCAATATTATCTTCTCCACCAAAACCGCTTATTACTGTTTGTTCTATCGATGTAATATCTGGAGTGGCATATAATTGATCGGTAGCTATATATGTTTGGCCTTCATAGACTACCGTTAAAGTATAAGTGTCATTTATAACCGGATTAAAATTGGTACAAATATATTCGCTAGTTCCAGGATTTTCTATAAAATTATAGGTGTTGCCGTTATGAGTTATAAAAACAGTAGCACCTGAAGCGATAGGTGTTTGAGAATCATAATAACCACCTGTTTTAGTCAAACGGATAATTTGGTTATTTCCTACAGAACCTTTTTCCCACTTTATAGCAGCATCAATAACTAATCTAGGGCTAGCAGTATCTAGATCAATATTTACAACATCTTCACATGAAAGAAATGTAATGAATGCAATTATTGCTATTGATAATTTTATTATAATTCGTATCATTATTTTTAAAATTTAAAATTATAAGTTACACTTGGCACTATTCCAAAGATGGATAAGCGAACCGCTTCATTATTTCCGGAGTCGGCATTTTGTCTAAAATTGATTGAAGCAGCATTTTTTCTACTATATAGATTATAGATTCCAAAAACCCATTCTCCTTTTATTTTTTTAGAAGTATTATTTCTAGGTGTTAAAGTTGCGGAAATGTCTAAACGGTGATAAATAGGTAAGTTATTTGCATTTCTTGCTCCATAACTAGGTACAGAAATACCTTGGTAAACATAATGTCCGTTTGGATAGGTTACGGGTTGACCTGTTTGTAAAGAAAAAATACTTCCAAAACTCCATTTTTCATTTAATTCATAAACCCCAGTTACTGATAAATTATGTGTTTTGTCCCAACCTGTTTTGTACCAATTGCCATTATTTATTCCAATTTCTTCAGCTGTTCTTCCTGCAGTTTTTTGCTCTGATCTCGAAAGAGTGTAAGAAATCCAGCCGTTTAATTTGCCTTCATTTTTTCGAGCTAAAATTTCTAAACCATAAGCTCTCGATTTTCCAGCTAAAACAACTTGTTCAATAGCATTGTTTGCAATTAAATCGGCTCCGTCAATGTAATCCAATCGATTTTTAACGTATTTATAAAAAGATTCAATTTCAAATGAATATTTCCCGTTTTTTGTGTTTTTTTGATAACCTATGGCAAACTGATCTAAAATTTGTGGTTTTAAGAAATCATCACTTGGTGCCCAAACATCTAATGGAGTAGGAGATTGCGTATTTGAAATAAGATGCAAATATTGCGTCATTCTATTATAACTTGCTTTTATAGATTGATTTTCATTCAGAATATATGCCATTGATAAACGTGGTTCTAAATTACTAAAGTTTGCAATCACTTCATTTTTTCCATATTTTTTAGTACCAATAGGAGTCGCTTTCTCGTATATTTTTAATTCATTATCATACGATACTGCTTCATTATTTGCATACACATTTATTTCTTGTGAGCCTAAACGATAGAATAAACTATAACGTAAACCATAATTAATAGAAAATTTATTGGATAATTTTTGTTCAGCATCTAAATAGAATGCAGGTTCAAATGCATATTTTTTGTCTAATTGATCTGGATTGATAGAAGAATCTTCATTATTAGGTTCTATTTTTCCTGGATTGAAATCATAATATATTGCATTTAAACCATATGTTAATTTTGTTCGATCATTTAAATAATGTTTAAAGTCGTATTTTAAATTGTAATTTTTAATACCGCTATCCCAATTGAAACCTACAAAATCAAGTGTTAAACCATAATAATAATCACTGTAAATAAAAGATAAATTGGAAAATAATCGATCATTAAATAGGTGGTTCCAACGTAAATTAAGAACCGAATTTCCATAAGTATTTACAAAACTTTCACTTAAGCTAAAAACATCTCTACCAAAATAACCAGAAAGATACAAGTTGTTATTTTCATTTAGTTTGTAGCTTAATTTAGTATTTAAATCATAAAAATAAGCCGAATTTTGATTATCTGTTAATTTTAAAAATAAATGGGCATACGAACTTCTTCCCGCCACTAAAAAGGATCCTTTTTCTTTAACAATTGGACCTTCTGCCAAAACTCTACTAGAAATGAGTCCAATTCCGCCATTTGCATGAAAACTATTACTATTACCGTCTTTTTGATAAATATCTAAAACCGAAGCCACTCTACCACCAAAGCGGGCAGGAACTCCACCTTTATATAGTTTTAAATCTTTAATAGCATCTGCATTGAATACTGAAAAGAAACCGAATAGATGGGAAGAGTTATAAATTGTAGCTTCATCTAATAAAATTAAATTTTGATCGGCAGCACCACCTCTTACATTAAAACCAGATTGTCCTTCACCTGCATTGGTTACTCCAGGTAAGGTTAATATAGATTTAAGAATGTCAGTTTCACCTAGTACTACAGGAAGTTTTTTAATTGTACTCACAGAAATTTTATTCACACTCATCTCTGGTTTTTGAATGTTAGGTTTTTCAATATTTTCCGAGACAATAATTTCATCTAGTTGATAATCTGTTTCTTTTAGACTGATGTTTTTCCTAGTATTTTCAGTCAAATTTATTTTTTCAATAATGTCTTGAAAACCAATATATGTATATCTAACGGTGTAGTTGCCTTTGGGTAAAGTAATAGAGTAAAAACCATATTCATTTGTGGTTGTTCCTGTTTTTAATTCTTCAATAATTACTGTTACGCCAATTAATGTTTCATTTGTATTCACATCTGAAATAGTTCCGCTAATGGAAAATTTTTCTTGAGAATATAGAAAATTAAAAAGAAATAGTTGAAGAAATAGTAAAACTAATTTTATAGATTTGCTCATGTTGTCATTTTTGTTTTACAAAATTGAATATTTTTTTTGTACTTTTAATAAGAAATCTGTTAATGTATGGTTAATTATTATGGTATTTATGGAGTTAATTATACGTTTGTTGTAAAAGAATTTAGAAATGAAGAAATTACTAATAGTGTTGATTTTGTTTTCCATTAGCTTATCTGCTCAAATAGATAAGAAAAAACAAGTTTTTAATTTACAATTAAGTAATCCATTTGAGTCTAATACATCTACAAATTCATCTTCTTCGTTACCTTCACTGCAATATAAAAGCGTCTTAGATAAAGACGATAATTATTTAAAAAAATATTCAGTTTTAAATAATACTTCTACATCAAAAAGTATTCTGGAAGATAATAAAGATTTTAAAAATCCTGGTGATGAATTAAAAGATAATTTAAATAAAAAATTACATGATAAGCCTATAGATGAAAGTTTTAAGAGTAATCAGTTTTTAGGACAATTTAGCACTAAAGCAAAATATATTAAAATTGTATGTAGAGATCATGAATATCCAGATGGCGATAGAGTTCGTATATTGGTAAATGACGTCGTTTTTATCCCTGAGATTTTATTGGAAGCAGCTTCAAAAGAATATTATTTGGATTTATCCAAAGGTTTTAATAAAATTGAATTTTTAGCATTAAATCAAGGAAGTTCTGGTCCAAATACTGCTGCTTTTCGTGTTTATGATGATAAAGGGAATTTAATTACAAGTAATGAATGGAACTTAACTACAGGTGTTTTAGCTAAAATTGTTGTTGTTCAAGATGATTCTCCAACATTAGAAGAAGATAAGAAAGAATGAACTTGTCTAATTAAATAAATAAATAAATAAAAAGAGCGACACATAAGGTCGCTCTTTTTATTTATTTAACTAAGCTAACATTTAATTTAGTTTAGCTAAAATGGTATTTAAAGTTATACTTGGACGCATAGCCTTATCGGTAGCATCGAAATTTGGATGATAATAACCACCAATTGCTTGTGGTTTACCTTGTGCAGCAATCAATTCATCATTGATTTTTGCTTCATTTGTATTTAATTCATTTGCTATTGGTGTAAAAATAGCCTTTAATTCAGCATCTTTATTTTGGTTAGCTAAAGCATTGGCCCAATATAAAGCTAAATAAAAATGAGAACCTCTATTATCGATATCTCCAATCTTTCTAGCTGGTGATTTATCGTTTTCTAAAAATTTTTCTGTTGCTAAATCTAAAGTTTCTGATAAAACCAAAGCTTTAGGGTTATTAAATGTATTGCCTAAATGCTCATATGAAACTCCTAATGCTAAGAACTCTCCTAGAGAATCCCAACGTAAATAACCTTCTTCAATGAATTGTTCCACATGTTTTGGAGCAGAACCACCAGCACCAGTTTCAAATAAACCACCACCGTTCATTAATGGTACGATTGAAAGCATTTTTGCAGATGTACCCACTTCTAAAATGGGGAATAAATCAGTTAAGTAATCTCTTAAAACATTACCCGTTACAGAAATAGTATCTAATCCTTTCACAATTCTTTCTAAAGAAAACTGAGTAGCTTTAACAGGATTCATGATATGAATTTCTAATCCATTTGTATCATAACCTTTTAAATAAGTAGTTACTTTTTTAATTAATTCGCTATCATGAGCTCTATTTTCATCAAGCCAAAATACCGCAGGAGAACCAGTAGCTCTAGCACGATTCACAGCTAATTTAACCCAATCTTGAATAGGTGCATCTTTTACTTGACACATTCTAAAAATGTCACCTGCTTCAACAATTTGCTCCATTAATACATTTCCATTTGCGTCTTTAACAGACACATTTCCATTTTCTGTAATTTGGAAAGTCTTATCGTGAGAGCCATATTCTTCAGCTTTTTGAGCCATTAATCCCACATTGGGAACACTTCCCATAGTTTTTGGGTCTAGGGCACCATTTTCTTTACAAAAATCAATAGTTGCTTGATAAATTCCAGCATAACAACGATCTGGAATAATCGCTTTAGTATCTTGAGATTTACCAGCTGCATTCCACATTTGTCCAGAATTACGAATCATAGCAGGCATTGATGCATCTATAATTACATCAGAAGGAACATGAAGATTTGTAATGCCTTTATCCGAATTAACCATGGCTAGGGATGGACCATTTTCCATAGTTGCATGTAAAGCAGCTTCGATCTCAGCTTTTAAATGATGATTTTGAATTTTTGTGTAAACATCACCCAAACCATTACGAGTATCTACTCCTAATTCTTCAAAAACGGTAGCGTATTTTTTGAATACATCTGAAAAATAAACTTCTACAAAAGCGCCAAATAATAAAGGATCAGATACTTTCATCATAGTTGCTTTTAGATGAACAGAAAATAAAACTCCTTTTGCTTTTGCATCTTCAACTTGTTCTGCAATGAATGTTTTTAATTTATTCATACTCATTACTGATGAATCAATTATTTCACCCGCTTTTAATGGAGAACTTGTTTTTAATACTTTAGTCGTTCCAGAAGCATTGGTGAATTCTATAGTAAAACTACCTGCTTCGGATACTGTTATAGATTTTTCTGTGCCATAAAAATCACCCGAATTCATATGAGAAACGTGTGATTTAGAATCTTTAGACCAAGCTCCCATACTATGTGGATGTGCTTTAGCATAATTTTTAACCGCTTTAGGTGCTCTTCGATCTGAATTTCCTTCACGTAGTACTGGATTTACTGCAGAACCTAACACTTTGGCATATTTAGCTTTAATGTTTTTTTCTACTTCATTTTGTGGCTCTTCAGGATAATTTGGTACAGCAAATCCTTGAGATTGTAACTCTGTAATAGCTTCTTTTAATTGTGGTACAGAAGCGGAAATATTTGGCAATTTAATAATATTAGCTTCAGGAGAAGTGGCTAATTCACCTAATTCGGTTAATGCATCTGCTATTTTCTGATCTTCGTTTAAAAATTCTGGAAAATTGGCTAAAATTCTCCCCGCTAATGATATGTCTCTTGTTTCTAAAGTAATATTTGCAGGTTTTGAAAAAGCTTTAACTATAGGTAAAAATGAATGAGTAGCCAACATAGGAGCTTCATCAGTAATCGTATAAATGATTCTTGGTTGGTTTGACATGAATTATGTTTTTATTTTAATTAATTTTTAGTGAGGCAAATATAACAAATTAAGACCTTTTTTTTGCCCTTTTTTAACGAAAACGTTTGATTTGAAATATTAGTAAATTTTAGAAAAAAAATTATCATATTCGTAATTTAGTAGGGGTATAAAAATGATATTCTTTATTTTTTTTGTATATCTCATTTTTTTTAAAACCCATTTGTTTTTTTAAAACTTCCCATTGTATAAAAAATAGTTAATTAATTCTTTTTCATCATATTATTCTTATACTTTTGTGTCGCTATTAACCTTTTTTTATTATCATGAAAAAAATAATGCTATTAACATTTGCATCAAGTTTTTCTTTTTTTGTTAATGCTCAAGTTGGTATTGGAACAACAGCTCCACATTCATCTTCAGCTTTAGAAATAAAGAGTTCAAATTCTGGTTTACTTATTCCAAGAGTAAGTTTACAATCTACTACAGATAATTCAACAATTGCAAATCCAGCCACCAGTTTATTAATTTATAATAACGCTACTATTTCAGATGTGACTCCTGGCTTTTATTATTGGGAAGGCGTTTGGAAAAGATTAAATCAATCTGCAAGTTCTATAGGAGCATCAACAGATGCTTGGAATTTAACGGGAAACACACTTAGTACTGGAAATGAATATTTGGGAACAAATAATTATAACCCTTTGACATTTAAAATCAATAACAATGCTTTTGGAAGATTTCATCCTAATGGAGGTATTGCAATAGGTCGAGGAGCTGTTTCACACAATGATAATTCGGTAGCTATAGGGACTAATGCTACGGCAACTAATTCAAACGAAGCAGTTGCTATTGGAAATTATTCAAATGGAAGTGGATACCAGTCTTTTGCTTTAGGTATTAATGCTACAGCTAGTAATAACGAGACTATTGCGTTAGGACGTATAGCAACGGCTTCAGGTTATCGTTCTATATCCATTGGTGTAGGTGCATCATCTACTAACAATAATGCTTTAGCTTTAGGAAATGCTTCTGTGGCTTCGGGAGAACAAGCTACTGCATTAGGAAGTCAAGCTAGTGCGAGTGGTCAGAATGCTACTGCTATTGGTTATTTATCCACAGCAACGCAAGCTAATTCTATAATATTAGGTAGTTCAACCAATTCTAACAATAAAGTGGGTATAGGAACAAATAATCCAGATGAAAGATTGCATGTTGTAGGAGGAGTTAAAATTGTAGATGGCAATCAAGGAACGGGTAAAGTATTTGTTTCTGATGCTAATGGAAAAGCCACATGGACAGATTTGAATACTAAGAAATATTATGGTGAAATATATAGTGGATTTACTGCTCCATTAAATTTGGGTGCAGTAATTTTAAATACTAATGGAGCATATTATGGAGTTACCTTAAATTCTACTGCTATTCAAGTACAAAATACAGGTTTGTATCGAATTTCTTATACTGTTTCTCTTAGAAAAAATTCGGGGAGTGTTATTAGTCCTGAGTTTTATTTAGGAATTTATGGAACTGAAATTCCAGGGACAAGAACTTATACTTCTATTTCAAATGGAGAAACTAGAACGGTTTCTATAGTTAAATTAGTTAATTTGACAGCTTATCAAGCAGTAAGTATTTATTCAAATTCATCAGATTCGAATACTAACTTATTAGCAAATGGATGTAACTTAATTGTTGAATTTATCAAATAGATTGTTTTTTTAATTGTAATTTTGGCTTTCCAAGTTATGATTTACAATTGAGAACACACATTACAAAACATATTTCAAATCCGAAAAAAATAAAAGAGCAACTTTTACATTGGTCAAATCAATTTAGAGAAGTTGCTTTTTTAGATTCTAATGATTATCAGCAAAATTATACTTCTTATGATTGTATAGTTGCTGTAGATGCATTCACTTCAATTATAACAGATTATAATAATGCTTTTGAAGATTTGTACCAATATCAATCGCATAGTAAAGATTGGTTATTTGGGTATCTTTCGTATGATTTGAAAAATGATACGGAAAATTTGCGGTCAAAAAATTTTGATGGTTTGCAATTTGCAGATTTATTCTTTTTTCAACCGAAAAAAATTTTTCTTCTAAAAGGTGAAGAATTGGTAATGTCATATTTAAATTTATGTGATGATGAATTTGAAGAAGATTTTGAAATCATTTCAAGTTTTGAAATTCCATTTTCTAAAGAGACGCATCAATTAACAACTATTCAACAGCGTATCTCTAAAAAAAATTATCTTCAAAAAGTAGCAAAAATGTTAGAATATATACATTTAGGATCTATTTATGAGGCTAATTTTTGTATGGAATTTTTTGCTGAAAAAGCAACAATTAATCCTATAGCGGTTTATGAAAAATTAGATGCTATTTCGGAACCACCTTTTGCAACATTTTTTAAAAATAAAGAACAGTATTTGCTTTCGGCTTCACCAGAACGCTATTTGAAAAAAGTGGGAAAAAAAGTAATTTCTCAACCTATAAAAGGTACAGCCAGAAGAAGTTTTGATCTCGAACAAGATGATTTTTTGAAAAAGGAATTAATCCATAGCGAAAAAGAGCGTTCTGAGAATATTATGATTGTCGATTTAGTTCGCAACGATTTATCTCATACAGCTACAAAAGGTTCTGTGGTTGTTGAAGAATTATGTGAAGTATATACTTTTAAGCAAGTACACCAAATGATTTCTACAATTGTAGCTTCAGTAGATGCTACTATTTCACCGATAGAAATTATTAGAACCACTTTTCCTATGGGAAGTATGACGGGTGCACCTAAAATTTCAGCTATGAAAATTATTGAAGAGTTAGAAGTTACTAAAAGGGGTTTATATAGCGGTGCAGTAGGCTATTTTACACCGAGTGGAGATTTTGATTTTAATGTTGTTATTCGAAGTATTTTATATAATGCTAAAAAGCAATATCTTTCTTTTTCTGTGGGTAGTGCAATAACAGCTCAATCCATTCCAGAAAGTGAGTATGAGGAATGTTTGTTAAAAGCAAAAGCTATGTTTGAGGTTTTGCAAAACAATTAATTTCTTATTTTTGGTCATGCTACAAAAAATCCAACAACATTTTGAAAGAAATTTTTCTTTTATAAAAGAAAAAAGATTTCTTTTGGCCATTAGTGGAGGCATTGATAGCATGGTATTGCTTTCTGTTTGTAAAAAACTGCAATTAGAAATAGGTGTGGCTCATTGTAATTTTCAGTTAAGAGCAGATGAAAGTAATGCAGATGCTTATTTTGTGGAAGAAAAAGCAAACGAATTACAAGTGCCTTTTTTTTTGCAATCATTTGATACAGAAAGTTATGCTAATAAAAAAAAGCTTTCTATTCAGATAGCAGCTAGAAAATTGCGTTACGACTGGTTTCATGAATTATTGATTCAAGAAAATTATGATTTTATAGTTACTGCCCATCATTTAGATGATCAAGTTGAAACCTTTTTGATTAATCTTTCTAGAGGAACTGGTTTAGAAGGATTAGTTGGTATTCCTGCTCAAAATGGAAAAATTATTCGTCCTTTTTTAGGAATTTCAAGAATCGAAATCGAATCTTATGCTAAAGAAAACCAGATTATTTGGAGAGAAGACGCTAGTAATGCTTCAGATAAGTATGTGAGAAATAAAGTAAGACATAAGATTGTTCCTGTTTTAAAAGAATTGAATCCAAGTTTTTTAACTGGTTTTCAAAATACTATAACTCATTTACAGCAAGTAGCACAATTGGTTAACGAATCTAGTAAAATAGCATTTGAAAAAGTTGCAATGATAGAAGGTAATACAATTAAATTTGATTGTGAAAAGATACTGAAATATACTAATTATAAAGCTTATTTGTACCAATGGCTGAAAGAATATGGTTTTACGGCTTGGGATGATATCTATGATTTGATACATGCGCAAGCTGGGAAAAAGATTTTTTCTTCCACATATTTACTTTTAAAAGATAGGAATTATGTATTACTTACTCCTGTAAATAAAGTTGAAACAGAAGAAGTGTATTATATTAAAGAAATAACTCAGAATCTTAAATTTCCCTTAAATATTACCCTTTGTCAGACAGATAACATTTTAAAACCAAGTAACAATAGTATCTTTGTAGACCAAAATAAGTTATCTTTTCCCCTTGAAATACGTAAAAAAAAGGAAGGAGATTATTTTTTTCCTTCAGGAATGCAAGGAAAGAAAAAGTTGAGTAAATATTTTAAAGATGAAAAATACTCCTTATTAGATAAAGAAAAACAATGGTTGTTAATTTCTAATAATGAAATAGTTTGGATCATTGGAAAAAGAGCAGATCAACGATTTTTGGCACATTCAAAAACAAAAGAAATAGTAAAAATAGAATTAAAATAATGAAAAAAATACTTGTTGCTTTCGCATTTTTATTTTCATTTTTAGGACAGTCCCAAATTGTCGATGTAGTAAAATGGAAAACCAAAATAACCCAAAAATCCAATACTGAATTTGAGCTAGTAATGGATGCCCAAATTGAATTTGGCTGGCACTTATATGCTTTAAATACTCCAGATGGCGGTTCACAACCATTAGTTTTTACCTTCAAAAACGCTGGAAAAGATTATTTATTAGTAGGTAAAACAAAACAAGGTAATTATCATAAAGAATACAGTGAAATTTTTGAAGTAGATGAGTATTTTTTTACAAATACTGCGCAATTCAAACAAACGATAAAAGTTACTAATCCTGCATTGAAAGAAATAAAAGTTGCTTTAGAAGGACAAACTTGTATTGACGGTAGGTGTGTGCAAGAAGATGATAATTTAACGTTTATTCTACCAATAATAAAAACGGAAGAGGAACAAATTGAAAATAAAAAACCAACTGAAACTTCAATAGTAAAAGAGGTCGTTGTAAGTGCCGAGAAAGTAGATTCTTTAAAAGAAATAGTTTCTGAAGTGATTGCTACTGAAAGTAAGGATACTATTCAATCTTCTAATTCTCAGTTTGTAAAAATTGCTAATAAGCATGAAAAAGAGGAAAAGAAAAAAGATTTATGGACGATTTTCATTTTATCCTTTTTAGGGGGGTTTGCAGCCTTATTAACTCCATGTGTTTTTCCTATGATTCCAATGACAGTTAGTTTTTTTACAAAGCAAAGTAAGAATAGAGCTCAAGGTATCAGAAATGCGATTGTTTATGGGATCTCAATTATCATAATTTATGTTGGTTTAGGCTTAATCATTACCGCTATCTTTGGAATTGATTCATTAAATGCACTTTCTACTAATGTTTGGTTTAATTTAATATTTTTTGTCATTTTAATAATATTTGCAGCTTCATTCTTGGGAGCTTTTGAAATAGTTTTACCAAATTCTTTGCTAAATAAAATTGATAGACAAGCGGATAGAGGTGGAATAGTGGGAATATTTTTCATGGCATTAGCATTAGCAGTAGTTTCATTCTCTTGTACGGGTCCTATAGTAGGTTCGCTATTAGGAGAATCTGCAAGGCAAGGAGGTATAGGCCCTATTGTAGGAATGTTTGGTTTTTCTTTCGCAATAGCTTTACCTTTTATGTTGTTTGCAATGTTTCCAGGATGGATGAATTCACTACCTAAGTCAGGCGGTTGGTTAAATACGATTAAAGTGTCGCTAGGGTTTTTGGAATTAGCATTTGCTTTTAAATTTTTATCTAATGCCGATTTAGTGTTACAAATGCATTTGTTAGAAAGAGAGGTTTTCTTAGCAATTTGGATAGCTGTATTTGGAACTTGGGCTTTTTATTTATTGGGAAAACTAACGTTACCTCATGATACTCCTCAAAATCATATTTCAGTTGGTAGATTGTTTATGGCTTTGTTAGTTAGTACTTTTACGATTTATTTAATTCCAGGATTGTGGGGTGCACCTTTGAAAATTTTAAGTGGTTATACACCTCCAATGACCTACAGTGAAAGTCCTGACGGTGTTGGGTTTAAAAATGAAGTTATAATAGCCGATTTTTCTAAAGAAAAAACTACAGAAAATGTACATAAAGGGCCATTAGGTTTAATGGCTTTTCATGATTATGAAGAGGGGATTGCCTATGCAAAAAAAGTAAATAAACCAGTTTTATTAGATTTTACAGGTCATGCATGTGCTAATTGTAGAAAAATGGAAGAAAATGTTTGGTCTAATCCAGCTATATTTAACATGCTTAAGAATGAAATTGTTTTAATTTCTTTGTATGGAGATGATCAACGTGAGTTACCAGCTGAACAAGTTTATGTTTCTAAAATATCTGGTAATGAGGTAACTACCATTGGTAAAAAATGGAGAGAATTTCAAATTGAGAGATACAATATTAATTCCCAACCTTACTATGTTGTATTGGATAATGAAGGAAAAGATTTAAATGAACCAGTCGGTTATACACCTGATATTGAAGAATACAAAGCTTGGTTGCAAGAAGGTATAGCAAATTTTAAAAAGAAATAATTCTTTCAGGTTGAAAAAAAATCTTTCTAATTAATGCTTTAATCTTAATACTATATTCTTTATTTTTGAAAAAATTTCATACAAAATATATCAATAAATGAAGAATACTTCTCAACAATATGATGCTATAATTGCTATATGTCGCGATTTGTTTACTAAAAAAACCAAAGATTACGGAACGGCTTGGAGGATTCTTCGTTTACCTTCTTTAACAGATCAAATTTTTATTAAAGCACAACGCATAAGAAGTTTACAAGAAAACGAAGTGCGAAAAATTGACGAAGATGAAACATCAGAATTTATTGGTATCATAAATTATTGTATTATGGCACTCATTCAAATCGATAAGGGTATAGCAACTCAACCCGATTTAGAATTTGAAGAAGCGGTTCAATTATATGATACTAAAATTGCATTGACCAAAAAATTAATGGAAGATAAAAACCATGATTATGGTGAAGCTTGGAGAGATATGCGAGTAAGTAGTTTAACCGATTTAATTTTGCAAAAATTATTACGTGTAAAGCAAATTGAAGACAATAAAGGAAAAACAATTGTTTCCGAAGGTATCGATGCGAATTATCAAGATATGATAAATTATTCCGTTTTTGCACTAATTCATTTAGGAAAAGCTAATCTTTAATTAGGAATTGTAAATTATAAATTATGAATTTTAAAAATATAGTTACACAAATAGCAAGAATTCTAGTAGGAGTATTATTTATTATTTCTGGATTAATTAAACTTAATGACCCACTTGGTTTTTCTTATAAATTAGAAGAATATTTTAGTGCCAATGTTTTAAACATGGAATTTCTTGTTCCAGCTGCTTTAATCATATCCTGTTTTATTGTCATTTTTGAAGTGGTTTTAGGTGTCATGTTACTCATAGGATTTAAAACTAAATTTACAGTTTGGAGTTTACTTTTAATGATAGTTTTTTTTACCTTTCTAACCTTCTATTCTTGGTATTTTGATAAAGTAAAAGATTGTGGTTGTTTCGGTGATGCTTTAAAATTAACTCCTTTCGAATCTTTTATTAAAGATCTTATTTTATTATTTTTAATCTTAATTTTATTCTTTAATCAAAATTATATAAAACCTTTATATGGAAAATCAGCTTTAAACTTGTCCGTTTTTGCTGCTTATTCTTTATGTTTATTTATGGCCTATTATGTTTTACAGCATTTACCAATAATTGATTTTAGAGCTTATAAAATAGGAAATAATATTCAAAAAGGTATGGAAATCCCTGATGGAGCTCCTAAAAGTGAATATGAAATGGTTTTTATTTACAAAGTAAACGGGGTAAATACTGAAATTCCTTACAATGATGTAATGAATAATAAAATCCCTGAAGGTGCAGAATTTGTAGATAGAAAAGATAAATTAATAAAAGAAGGTTATGTGCCACCTATTCATGACTTTACAATAGAAAAAGACGGCTCTAATTATGTAGAAACTATCTTACAAGAACCTAAGGTTGTACTTCTTATAGCTTATGATTTGAACAAGTCTAAGGAAAAAGGGATGAAAAAATTAGAAGATTTTAATCAAAGAGCTGTAAAAAATGGGTATCAAGTGATTGGGTTAACCGCTTCTGATGAAACATTGATAAGCGAAACAAAAAAGAAATTCAATCTTTCTTATGATTTTTATTTTTGTGATCCTACTACTTTAAAAACAATTGTTAGAGCCAACCCTGGAATTGTGATTTTAGAAAAAGGTACAATTGTGCAAAAAGTACATTTTAACGATTTAGAAAAAGTGGTATTAAACTAATTAAAGTTTCTCACAAATCGAGGAAAATTAGTTAGCTAAATAACAAAAGAGAGGTTTTATCTTTTTTCTAACTAAATTAGAATTCTTAAATAGTACATTTGAAAAAAAATATACAATGAAAAAAATACTTTTTATTATAGGACTAACGCTTTTTCTAACTTCATGTTCTAATGCTCAAGATACAGAATTTAAAAAAGAAGCCTTAGAAAATGTAATGATTACTACAAATAATGAAAACATTACATTCAAAGAAATTACTGAAAAATATAAAGGAAAAACTGTTTTAATTGATGTTTGGGCTTCTTGGTGTCCTGACTGTATAAAAGGGATGCCAAAAGTAAAAGAGTTGCAAAACCAATTTCCAAATGTGACTTATTTATTCATATCTATGGATAAGAAATATGACGCTTGGTTAAAAGGAATTGAAAAATACGAAGTCAAAGGAGAACATTATCTAACTTCAGATGGTATGAAAGGCATTTTTGGTACATCTATAAAATTAGATTGGATTCCAAGATATATGATTTTGGATAAAGAAGGAAAAATTGTACTGTTTAAAGCTATTGAAGCTGATGATAGTAAAATAATAAGTACATTAAAAGGATTAGAAAAATAAACGAATTCTTTTTTTACAAACTATATATACAAACTAAACTAGAAATAATGAGAAAAAATATTGTAGCTGGTAACTGGAAGATGCATAAGACGAATACAGAAACTTTGGCTTTACTAGATGAAATTTTATTAAAAAAACAGGAAACTAAGGCTGAAATTATTGTAGCACCTACT
This sequence comes from Flavobacterium sp. 9AF, assembly GCF_902506265.1. GTDB lineage: Bacteria > Bacteroidota > Bacteroidia > Flavobacteriales > Flavobacteriaceae > Flavobacterium. The sequence goes on from NZ_LR733556.1 coordinate 2,836,090, forward strand.
TTTGTAAATTTAAAATCTGCTCAAGACAAAGTAGGAGGGAAAGGCATAACAGTAGCAGCTCAAAATATGCATCAGGCTGAAGGCGGTGCCTTTACAGGTGAAATAGCGGCAAGTATGTTAACTGATATAGGTGTTAAAACGGTTATTTTAGGACATAGCGAGAGAAGAGCGTATTTTCATGAAACAGATGCTTTATTAGCAAATAAAGTTGATACTGCTTTAAAACATGAAATGCGAATAATTTTTTGCTTTGGAGAAGAGTTAAAGGATCGTCAGGCAGATAATCATTTTAATATAGTTGAATATCAACTAAGAGACGGGCTTTTCCATTTAGATAAAAAAGATTGGTCTAGTATTGTATTGGCTTACGAACCAGTTTGGGCTATTGGTACTGGTGAGACTGCTACACCAGAACAAGCTCAAGAAATGCATGCTTTCATAAGAAATTTAGTTGCAAAAGTATATGGAAATGATGTTGCGGATAACTTAACTATTTTATATGGTGGAAGTGTAAAACCTGAAAACGCAAAAGAGATTTTTTCTAAACCAGATGTAGATGGAGGTTTAATTGGAGGAGCTTCGTTAAAAGCGGATGATTTTTTAGCTATCGCAAACGGATTTTAAATAATTTTTTTTAAAATATCTAGAAACCCTTATTATTTCATATAGTAAGGGTTTTGTGTTGTTAAAAAATATAATATTGGTAACAAAAAAGAATTTAAAAAGTCTTATAAGAAACAATTTAACAAATGAAACATTTCCATCTATTTTATAGTTTTTTATTTTTTTGTAATGTTACACTAATTTTTAGTCAAGATAATGCATTTACAGGTTATGCTATTTCAACCGTTAATCAGGATAGTATTGTTACTATGGAAACTTATGGCTACGCTAATTATGCTGAAAAAAAATTATATGCTAAAAATACGATTCAGCCAATAGGTTCGGTAAGTAAAACTTTTATTGGCTTAGCATTGCTGATCGCTCAAGAAAAAGGAATGTTAGATTTAGACACCGATATTAACTCGTATCTTGATTTCAAAATTCAAAATCCGCACATTAAAAAAAACAATATCATTACATTGCGTCATTTAGCAACCCATACTTCTGGAATTATTGATAACGAAGCTATATATAATAGCATTTATACCTTCGAGAAATTACCCCAAAAAAGCCTTCACGATTTTTATTATACCCATTTTTATGTAAATAAAGAAACAGTAGCTACTTTATTCAGTAAAAATAAAGCAGGTAAAAGTTACTCTTATAGTAATATTGGAGCTGCTCTTGCCGCCTATATTGTAGAAAAAGTAAGTGGCCAACCTTTTAATGAATTCACTAAAGAGCATATTTTTATACCTTTACAAATGAAAAATACAGGTTGGTTTCACCATGAAATTAATCTAAATCAATTTTCTACGCTATATGACGAAAAAGACAATGAATTAGAGTTGTATTCTTATGATACGTACCCTGATGGTGGGTTAAAGACGACCATAACCGATTTATCACTTTATCTTATCGAACTTATTAAAGGATATAATGGAAAAAGTAATTTATTAAGTACCAAAGGCTGGCAAACCTATTTTTCTAAAAACTTTAATTCGTCAAGCTTGCAACCCAAAAACATAAAAGAAAAAGAGCCTAATATAGGTGTTTTTATCATTTATTTTAAATCGGGAATGATTGGACATACTGGTTCCGATTTAGGTGCGTCAAGTGTTTTAATGTTTGATCCCGATGAAAATAAAGGGGCTGTTTTTATGGCAAATGAAGACATTACTTCAGATAATTTAAACACTTTTAAAACGCTTTGGAAAATGAACTAAAACTTGAAATAATTTTATATTTCAACAAAGATTTTGCTTATTTTTAAAGCAAACATTCAAACATGAAAAACAGAATTGTATCATTTATTTTAATTTATTTACTATCGGCTTGTCAAACTAAAAATAAGAACGAAAATTCTTTAGAAGAAATTAAAGAAGATACATTTTCAACTACAATTGCTACGTATGAAAAAAATGAAAAAAAAGAAGTATTTTGGAAAGGATACATTAATCAATCTATTCCAATATTTTTACATTATCAAATAGAAGACAATATTGTAGTTGGTGAAATTTTATACCTTAATACAAAAGAAAAAAAACCTATAAAGATTATTGGAAACCTACTAGAAGATGATAATTTTCGTTTATTAGAATTTGACTCTTCTGGAAATATAACAGGAATTATTACTGCTACTGTTTCTTCTGAAAATCGTTTTGTAGGCGAATGGTTTTCACCCAAAAGTAGAAAGAATTATCCTTTAGATTTAACTATAAAAGATACAACTGTTGTAATACCTGAAATAAAAGTTAAGGATAAAAAAATCTTTGGTACTTACCGATATGCTTATAGTGAAGCGGGTTCTCAGGGAGAGTTTTCAATAGAAAAAATTAATGAAAAACAAGTAGCGTTTGAAATTTTTAGCGTTACAAGCGATCCAGCACGTAATATAGCTTCTGTAGAAAAAGACACTATTAATTTAATAAACAATAGTTTTATTTATAATATTCCAGATTCTGATGACTGTGAATTTAAAGTAAATTTCTACAAAGGTTTTGTTTCAATACATTATACTAAAGGATTTTGTTCTGGACAGTTTGGTCACAATGCGACAATTGAAGGTGTTTTCTTAAAAATAAATTAATTATTTGGCAATATAATGACATGTTTAAAAAAGGATTATTATTCTTATTTTAGACGTTTAAATTTTTATCAAACAAACAAACTCTAAATATGAAAACAAACAAACCAAAACTGTTGATTTTGCTAGTTATCTTCTGCAAAATCACGATTCTTGCATCACAAAATTTGAATCTCAAAATCATGTCTTTTAATGTGCAACAACCTTATAGTACTAATTGGGATGGAAGAAAAGCAAATGCAGCTTATATAATTAATACCACACAAGCAGATATAATAGGAACACAAGAGGCTGTAAATTATCAGCGAGATTATTTAATTCAACAAACGGGTTATGCATGGTTTGGTATAGGTCGAGATGGTGGTGACAATGGAGAAGGTTCTTGGATATTTTATAAAGGAGATAAATACAATTTAGATACAGCTAATTCTGGAAATTTTTGGTTGTCAGATACGCCTAATACACCTTCTCGATTTGGTGGAGCTTATAATCGAATTTGTACTTATGTACATTTAATTGAAAAATCATCAGGTAAAGGATTTTATCTGTTTAATGCTCATTTTCCAACTCCAGATTTACCTAATGAAAGACTCAAAAGTATGAAGTTACTTGCTCAAAGAATGGCTAATAGAGCCATACAATCTGATCCAGTATATCTTACAGGGGATTTTAATTCAAATGAAGGAGATTCTGTTACACTTTGGATGAAAAATGGCTCAGATAATCCTATTAAATGTAGAGATACTTACAGAGATGTTTTCCCTTCAGGCAATGTAGATACAGGATTTGGAACAAAATTTGATTATATTTATTGTGTGAATAATTCGAATTATTCTTCTCAAAATTCATGGGTTATTAAAACTCCTGTCGCTTCAGATCATTTTCCTATAGTAGCTCAAGTGCAATATGCTTTCCAAAACAATCCACCTTTACCCGTTACACACAATATTCCTGGTACAATTGAGGCAGAACAGTATGCGAGTCAATTTGGAACACAATTAGAAAACACTACAGATAGTGGTTTGGGGCAAAATGTAGGATATTTAGAACCAAATGACTGGATGGATTATAATGTTAATATTTCAGCTACAGATAATTATACTTTCGAATTGCGAATAGCAAGTATGAGTGCCAATGGACAATTGAATGTGTTTGTTGATGGGCAGTACAATCAAACTTTAAGTATGCCACTAACTAACGGATGGCAAAATTGGGAAACTATTATTAAAAGCATCAATTTATCTTCTGGCTTGCATACTGTTCGATTAGAAGTGGTAACAGGTGGTTTTAACTTGAATTGGTTCAAACTTACTAAGCCAAATTTTCCTCCTTCTGGTTTAGTTATTCCTGGAAAAATTGAAGCAGAAAATTATTCTTTTTCTTATGGAATTCAATTAGAAGATACTTCTGATGCTGGTGGTGGAAAAAATGTGGGTTATTTAGATGTAAATGATATTTTAGAATATAATGTTACAGTAGCAACTTCAAATAATTATAGCTTTGATATTAGGGTAGCCAGTCTTTCTTCTAGTGGTCGAATAAATGTTTTAGTAGATAATCAGATTAAAAAAACAATCGATTTACCAATTACTAATGGATGGCAAAATTGGCAGACACTTACAGAAATTATCTATTTGCCTCAAGGAGCGCACACCATAAAACTAGAAGTAGTTAGAGCCGGATTTAATTTAAACTGGTTTCACTTTACTGCTGCTTCTAATGTAAGGCAAAGTTTAGTTTCAAATGAAAAATCTTTAAATTCTTTTTATCCTAATCCTACTACTGATTTTATCTATTTTAACCAAGAATACCAATGGATTGTTTATGATCTTACTGGTAAAGAAGTAGCTAAGGGTCGTTCACAAATAGCCGATTTGAGTAGGCTAGATGAGGGTATCTATATGGTGCATTTTAAAGGAGAAAGAAAGAAGTTGATTATTAATTAAGATATTTTAGTTGTTTTAAAATAAATATGCTAAAATATTTAGATAAAGTAATTATGTACTTTTATTTTTGCTATTCTAATTTTTAATAAATTCTCAAGCAAATATGAAAAAAGTAATTTCAATTTTTGTTTTCTTACTTACTACTGTGTGTTTAGCTCAGAAAGCGACACAATTCGTTGATTCTGTAAGAATTGTATATAAAATACCTGAGCTAAGTTATGCAGTAGTAGATAGTAAAAAAGTTTTAGAAATACATGCGCTTGGAAAACATTCGATTTTATTAAATGATTCTGCTACTGTAAATGATCGCTTTCATCTTGGTTCCAATACCAAAGCAATGACTGCATTTATTATAGCTAAATATGTTGAAAAAGGCAAATTAAAATGGACTACTCGTTTCTTTGATTTATTTCCTGAATGGAAAAGCCAAAGTAGATTAGAATATGCAAATATAACTTTACAAGAATTACTCTCTCATAAAGCGAGAATTCAACCTTTTCAAGGAGAAAATGACCCCGAAATTCCAAATTTTAAAGGTTCAAAAAAAGAGAAAAGAATGGCATTTGGAAAATTTGTATTAACCACAGTACCAGTTGATATTGATGAAGAAAACCCTTTTGTGTATTCTAATGCGGGTTATACTTTAGCTACATTAATGTTAGAGAAAGTTACTCATAAAACATGGGAACAATTGGTAAATAAAGTTTTTAATAAAGATTTAAAATTAAATGTTCAATTTTCATGGCCAGAAAATCAAAAAAATAAAGATACTTGGGGGCATTCCTTTGAAAATGATGAACTAATTCCCGTTCCTTCAACGACCGATTATCATTTAGATTATACGGAACCTTCAGGAGATTTAAACTGTGATTTGAAAGATTACATACAATTTATTCAGCTTAATTTAAGAGGATTACAAGGAGAAGACAATTATTTAAAAGCTTCAACTTATAAATTTATACATAAAGGGATAGAAAATTATTCCTTAGGTTGGTATAATATTTATGAAAATGAAAAAGAATTGTCAACTCATTCGGGTACAGCTGGGACTTATTATACACTGGTACACATAGATAGGATTCAAAACAAAGCATATATAATTTTTACTAATTCTTATTCAATCGATACCAAAATGGGTGTAAGAATAGTAATGAGAAAATTAAAAGAATTTTACGAAAACAATTAATTTTTAAAGTACCCGATGAGACTTATATTTCAATTCTACTTTCTTGCAATATTTTCTTTTACAGTTATTAGTTGTAAATCTGAAAAGGAAGAAAAGTTTATGCCTAAAGAAATTTATAAAACGGAAACTTTAGTGATCGCTCAAATAGCTAAAAATTCGTACCAACATACTTCTTTTCTTCAAACGGAAGATTTTGGTTATGTTCCTTGCAATGGTTTAATTGTAAAAAATAATAATGAAACAATTGTTTTTGATACGCCTACTACAGATAAAGCCTCTAAAGAATTAATGGAATGGATTACAAAACAATTGAATTGTAATATAAAAGCAATCATTCCAACTCATTTTCACGATGATTGTTTAGGAGGTTTACAAGCTTTTCATGAACAAAAAATACCTTCTTATGCTTATTTTAAAACGATAGATTTAGCCAAAGCTAATCATTATACTGTGCCACAAAATAGTTTTAATGATTCTTTAAAGTTAAGCATAGGAAGCGAATTTATTATCGCAAAATTTTTTGGTGAAGGACATACTAGAGACAATATTGTAGGTTACTATCCTTTAGATAATATAATGTTTGGTGGTTGTCTTATAAAAGAATTAGACGCTACCAAAGGATATTTAGGTGATGCAAATACAGCAACATGGTCTAGAACAGTAGATAAGATTAAAAAAGAATACCCAAATTTAAAAATAATTGTACCAGGACATGGAACATTAGGTAATACAGAATTATTAGACTATACCAGTAAACTTTTTAAAGATGATGAGATTGAAAATAAATAATATTAGAGTAAGGAAATACAATAAGGCTACATATTTTAAGTACAGTAAAGCTTTATCAAGAATGTGAGTTTAAAAAAAATTAAATATAAAAAAACTAGATTGTATATCAAATTAGTCCATTCTCTTTAATAAAGTTTAACAATTCTACCACATTTTTTACTTGAAATTTAGATAATAAGTTTCTTCTATGTGTTTGTACTGTGAGATAACTTAAAAACAATTGATCTGCTATTTCTTGTGTTGATTTGCCTTCTTTTAACAATTGCAGAATTTCTTTTTCTCTTACTGTTAAGCGTGGAATTGCTTTGAAATCTTGAATTGTTATCTTATTTATTATTTTGTTTACTTCATCGCAAAAAGCTAGTTTACCTGCTATAGCATCTTCAATACATTTAGTAATTTCCTTCATGGATGCACTTTTTAAGAGATAACCATTTGCACCATTTTTTATCATTTGCATTACAATACTTCTTTCCGATTGACTACTTATGCCTAATACGATTATTTTTGGATGTATTTTTTTTAATTTGGTACAAATATCGATACCGTTATTATCAGTTAAGAAAATATCTAAAAAGATAATGTCTATAGAGGATAAATCAGTGTAACTAAAAATACAGTTTCCTTTATTAAAAGTTGCTTTTACATTAATATTATTTAAAGACGATAATAAATTTTTTAGCCCTTCAATAACTATTGGATGATCATCAACTATTAGTGTATTGTATATTTTATTCATGGTTTGTTTGAATGTGTAGTTCTATATTAAAAATTGTTCCAGAATTAGAAGATTTTAAGTCTAATTTACCGTTTAAAATAGCAATTCTATTTTGAATATTTTTTAAACCTAATCCTGTAAAATTATTCATATTATTTGGGTTGAACCCGATACCGTTATCTTCAAATGAGATTAAAAATAAATCATCATTTTGGCTACATTCTAAAAATATTTCATCACAATTAGAATGTTTTAAAGCATTAGATAATAGCTCTTGTACAATTCTATAAATTGTAATTTGATTAGATTCTTTTATGTTTTTTTGAATTTCATATGCAGAAAATGTTATTGGCATTTTTTCTGTTGCCATAGAAATGCACAAATCTTGCAATGCTAATTCTAGGCCTAATTTAAGAAGAGTTTCTGGTATTAAATTATAAGCGGTTTGTCTTAAATCGGAAATAGAATTGTTTAGATCAGTAGTAATTCTTTCTATTTCAAGCATTGGAATATCTTTTGAGGAAAGTTGGCTTATTTGCATTTTTAAAGAGGAAAGTCTACTGCCTATGCCATCATGTAAATCGCGAGCAATTCTTTTTCTTTCAGCTTCTTCACTTTGTATAACAGCTTGCATAATTTGCAATTCATTTTCTTTTTCAATAAATTTTAATTGCTGTTTGTAATTTGCCTCATTTTGTTTAGTAATCCATTTTTGGTTTTTTAAATATTTCCAAAGAAAGAATATCAAAGAGAGTAAAATAATTGAAATTAGGGCCAATATTAAATTGTATAATCTATTGTTTTTTGCTTTTAAATCGGCTTCATTTTTTTCTTTTTCAAGTAATAGTATTTTCTTTTCCTTTTCAGAAACATTAAATTTTTTGTCTAATTTTAATATTTCTTTACGGGTTTGACTCTCTACTAAACTGTCATTAATTTTTATATATTTTTTGCTATATATATACGCATTTTTATAGTCATTTAATTTTTCATAAGTAAATGATATTTCTTTATAATAATTTTTTTTATCGCCAGCTAATAAATTTCCATTTTCTACTAAATCAATTAAAAGTTGATTAGCATCTTTATATNAATTCTTAAAGAGAAAGAAATAGAACTTGAAGTTTATGAAGTATTAGCGAAGCTAAATATTTGATTTACCATCAAAAAAACATTATATCCCAAGTTATTTCCCCTAAACAACTGAAACGTTTAGCTTTTGTAAAAACGGTCTATTTAAATTTAAAAACTCGATTGTAAGCTATCAAATTTTAAAATTTTGAATTATATTTAAAAAACAAACTTCTTTTAAATGGATTTTAAAAGGTTGATTCTTATTTTTTTAGAGTTATTTTGAAAAAACAGTAGTTGTACAACTGTTACCTTTTTATATGTAGCTTTTTTTTCATTCGTGTTTTGGTTCATTAAGGTCAAAATAATTTCCTTTTGTTCTGTCCAAAACCTCTTTAATCAACTTAAAATTATGCTCTGTTGGTTTTAGATTTATATATTTATCAACGATTGTTCTGTGTTTGTATATAATAAAAGTGTTTTCAATACTCACATTTATTTTGTTGCGATTTGCTTCACTTTCTGTATCTGCAAATGAAGACACAAAAGTTAAAGCAATTTTTTTAAGTCCTAATTCATTACCGATTTTTTCTAACTCTATCTGTCGTGCCTGTTTATTGTAATTTTTTGAGTTCCCGTAAACAAAGTATGCTTTAAGATATTTTTCTCTTGATATACTTTCGTTGTCTAATTGTTTAAGCCATTTTTTGATTTCGTCCCAATTTGGATTTTTACCAACAAAATATACAATTCCTTGATAGCGTCCATATTTACAAACAGGGCAAGTCCTTGTTCCTTTGTCGGGTCCAAAGGCGTGAAATGGTATAAATGAAGGTTGGTCTTCTCCAATATTTAAACCCGATTGAATGTCTGTTTTGCTTTTAATAGGGTAATTGGGAATATTTAATCCTAATATAATATTGTGCTCTGCGATTTGAATGTTTCCGTCTAAAACAATTCTTAGTAGTTCTGTTCCTGCTCTGTCAAGTTTGCCATATTTCTTCTTATGGTTAAGATACAATGGGTCATCATCAAAATAAAGATCGGCAAAATATTCGTTAGTGATGTCTGGTTCTTTTACTGATAAATGAATATGCTGTGGAATATTATCATTAGGATAAGCAGTAGGTCTGCTTGTCTTTATTGTATAGTTGCCACTCTTGTCGGTCTTTACCCAACCTCTCAATGTACCGTGTTTCTTTGCTTGTTCAGGTGTTTCCTTGTTTGATGAATACAATCCGCTATCGTCAGTATGCCAATAATAGATGATGACATCAGATGCAGGTGTTTTGCCATCAATTTGAAAAACCTTTCCTGTTAGGATAAGTTTCTTTTTGCCTTTAATCCAACCATTACTTGTGTGTTCTGATAGAATTATTTTTGGTATTCCAACATACATTAGTTCACAACCTTCACAACCACCACCAACAAGTTTGTTCTCGACTTCTTTAATTTCAGCTTGATTGCTTTCAGATTTTGTCTGTCCGTTACAACTTGTCAAAAAATGGAATAGAATAATAAAACCCCCGATTTTAAATAATTGTTTCATTGTTAGATATTTTGACTGCTAAAATGTCTTTTATTTACCTTCTGTACAAATGAAATATAGTATGGTGAGTTTATTTTGTTTTGAGCTGATGGAAATCAGAGAATTTTGATTTGAAATTTTTAGCGTAGTTCCTGCTCAAACGTAATATTGTGTTATCTGAAAGTGTAATATCATAATCTCCATTTTTTCGAGATTCGATTGTCGAAATTTTATAGATATTCACCATATAAGATTTGTGAATACGGACAAACTGTTTATTGTCTAATTGCATTTCTAAGGACTTCAAAGTTTCAGTATGCAGATACTTTTTTTGTGAAATATAAATGCTAACGTAGGGTGTGTTAGCCGAAAGATAAAGAATGTCATTTACCTTTATCAATATTTTTTTGTTATTGGAGTCATTGATTAAAATTGAACTTATAAAATCTTGTTTATGAGTTATTGCTTCTACTTCTTTTTCTATCTGTGATAATTGGATTTTTTTATTAATTAGTGTAAACGCCAAAAATGAAAAGCCGTAAATAATTACCGATTTTATAAAATAAGCCGATAATCCAAAATTGAAAGTCTGCCAATAATCAAAAGTGTGATAGTAAAAAAAATTTGAAATAATCCAAACCAACGCAGGATATGAAAACAAATGACATATAATTGCCAAACTTACAAAAATTAATTTCAGATTTAATCTTTCTGTTTCCTGTATCATCTTTAAAATTAATGTCATTAAAGGCAGAAACAAAAGCCAATAAGAAGAACTGAACAGTAAAGATTCTGAAATGTAAAATGAACTGTTTTGGGATAAGGTAGATAAAAAATCCAATATTACGTTTGTAAAAATGAACAGCACTATACAAGTCACAAAAATGAAATTTGCCTTCTGTTTGTATTGAAAAATTTGATATGTCTGTTTGATTGTCAATGCGTTTTTATTTATAAAGGCTGTTCGGTTAGATTTGTAAATAACGTTTTCGAGCTTGATCTCAGTAGTGTTACATCAACACCAAACCATAACAAATATAAACTTATTTTAGAATATTCGGAGACACAAGCACAAAGTGTGAAATGGTGAAACAATTTTCGGAATAGTACAGAACAAGCCATTACTTGTAACCGTTGTGCTTGTTGTACAATTGCTGTTTTTCTATTAAATGCCTAATTTTATGTTTTTATAGAATCATAAAACTTGATTTAACGCTTATTATTTTTTAAAAATGATTGAAAATCTAGAATTATTGCATTTGATTAGTTGCGCAACAGCCACGCTTGTTGGCAGTTGTACTTTTTTTATCTTTTAAGAAATTCTGTTTCACTTCTAGATTTCAGCTTATTCTTTAATGCTAATATAGCTAAAACTAAAAGAATTATGTATCCAACTATAATTTTAAGACTTCCAAGATTTGAAATTATAAGTACAACTCCTGTAATACCTGGATTTCCGTGTCCAACAAGTTCGTATTCTACACCACTTTCAATTTGAATAGCCAAATATAGTGACCAAATAAAAATTCCGGTTAAAGTTAATAAAGCAAAAAGTTGTCCTTTTGCATAGTTTTTAATACTTGGAATTTCAGAACTATATTTTAAATTCTTGTTTTCACTTTTTATAAACTCAAAAACTTCGTTTTTAATGTTTTCATTGTCGATATATAGTTTTTCTTGTGAGTCTTTTCCAAAAAATATTTTGATATAATTTTTGCCTTTTTGGTTTTCTATTTGTTTAATGTATGAATATGGAATACTGAATAAATCTTTTAAGAAACTAAAATCAGTAGTTTCTGAATTCACTCGATTTAAATCATCTATTTTCGGATTTCCTTTATAGATTACTTTTTCTCGTATTAAAATCAGTTTGTTAGATTTTGATTCGTTTAACTTCCAAATTTTATTCATTTATTACATTTGTTTTTTAGGTTCTGTGAGTGTATTACCGCTAAAGTCAGTCTGTGAAAAAACTTCACAAATCTCTCCAAATATAACCAAAATAGTTGTTATAAAAGGCGAATTTTCGTGTATTTAATAATGTAACACATTCAAGGAATCTCCCGTAATCAGTTATATCTGTACAACTTAGAAGATAAAATTACCCCAGATAATCTTGTGCGCTTTATAGATGCTTTTGTGGGTTGTATTGATCTACAAAAGATAGGATTTACGCCCGTAATTTTAAAAAACAAACCTCGTTTAAATCACTTTAAATGAGGTCAATATTTTTATTTATTTAGAAAATTTAGCTTTTAGGAGAGGTTGTGCAACAGTTACGGCTGTTGGCAGTAGTATTTTTAATATTCAAATTCTATTATTTGATTCGATGGATTTGATGTTAAACTAATATCTTGTATAAAGAATGTGTCAACATTATTTTTCCATTTAAATATTCGCACTCGATTATTACCTATCGCAGTTGTAAAATTAAATGTTGAATTAAGACCCGTCGATTGTTCGTTTTTGCATAAGATAAATTGATTTTCAAATCCATATTCCACTCTATGTTCAAAACCAAAACTATCAGTTGGAACAATTGAGATATAATTATTTAGCTTAATTGTTAAATCGGTCTTATAAGGAATCTTAAAATTTGGTACGCTAATAATTTCATTTCTATTTTCAATACCTGGAATTATAATTTCTTCAATTTTTGGAACAATTTCTTGCAGTAATTCGGATGGTTTTAAATAATTAGCAGTTAAAGAATTTTCTATTTTCACTTTATCAACTAAAATTTGAAATTTTTCACTTGTCCCAAGTTCACTATCTTTTATAAAAGCTTGCATTTCATAATTCCCATTTTCATCGGTTTTAGTTTTCGCAATAACTCTTCTGTAACTGTAAGGAGCAAAGAAAACATATGAGAATGTTACTTCGACTCCTTCAATGCCAGAATTATCTGCTCTAAGAATTTTACCTTTAATTGTTGTGCAATTTCCATTGCAAACAGAATTAATGTCATCCTTTTCACAAGATGTAAATTGGATTATTAAAACAAAAGCCAATAGTTTAAAAAGTGTTTTCATTGTAACGTGAGGTTTAATATTACTGCCAACGGTTCGCAGCTAGGCGGCGCTGGATTTTATGTTTAATTGTTGTCCCCAAGTTAACATTTTAGTTTTTACAAGATTGAAGTTTTGAAACAAAATCCGCCAGTGACACCTAGGTACTGTTATAAGCCGTTTTATTGTCATGGCATCAAAAATATGTCAATAAGTAATTGGTTTTCAAGTCGCCATCGCAACCAACCCGTCAATGGATTTTTGCATTTGTCAATGTAATTTTGACAAGGTTCACCTTCATATGAATTATTTTCGTCATTGTAGAAACAATCATATCTCACTTTAATCCAATCACCTTTAATTTCTATTGGGCAAAACAACTCGTGTCCTTTAGGAATTGCCAATGAGTCTGCATTGTCTTCAGGTTTAATTCTTAATGTGTAGTTTTTTGAAATTACTACATTATCGTTTGTAAGCCTTCTTATTCCGAAAGATTGAGATATGTATTCGTCCCAAGTTTTGAAGTCATATTTCTTTGTCTTAGGTAAATATTTAATTTCGGAAAAGTTCACTAAAACCTTATATGTTTTTTCACTTTTTGCAATACACACAAAATGCATTATCCCATAGTCAGGCTTGAAAAATTTTGAGCATATATTTATTTTAGTTTCATCTTCATACATGTCCCAACTTGCGATTTTTTCGCTCAGCAAACTGTCATTATAAATTTCAAATTTTGGTGGTGCAATGATTAAACCAATACCTAGACTTGATACTTGATTGTCATAACTGAAATTTTTGTCTTGGTCGATTTGTTTGTTAATAGGTTGTGTTGAAAAAGTATCAACGGAGGAATTGTCAATGGTGTCAATTTTACTTTCAATGTTGTTACTTTTCTGTCCGCAAGAAAAGAAAAACGTCAAAATGAATATGGTTAAAAATTGTCTTATCATGGTCGTCTTAAAATGGCTTATAACGCCAGTCTGTGAAAAAACTTCACAAATTATTTTCAAATATAGTCAAAATAATTTCTTAAAAAGAAAGAAATAGAACTTGAAGTTTATGAAGTATTAGCGAAGCTAAATATTTGATTTACCATCAAAAAAACATTATATTCCAAGTTATTTCCCCTAAACAACTGAAACGCTTAGCTTTTGTAAAAATGGTATTTACAGACTTCATAATTTCAAATTTAAGCACCCTAAATTTTAGAAATTTGTATAGGAACTAAAAACAAACCTCGCTTATAAGTGCTTAAACAAGATCAGAATTTTATGTTTTTTGAAATTTTATTTAAAAAATGATAGTTGTGCAACAGTTACGCCTGTTATACGATGTATTTTACAATTCCTTCTTTAAATTCTTCGTAATGATTATGAATATGGTCAAAGCCTTTATTTACTATCCATTTTTCACCATTATATAAAAAAGAAACAAAATAATTAATGTAAGGTCGTCTAAATTTACCATTTATGTTTTCTATTACATATTGAATTTCCATTCTTATTTCATCATTTTCATTAGGTTCATATTCAAAATCAAAAACAAAATCATCATTAAGAAACTTTGCGATTTTTTCCGCTGTTATTTCATCTGTTAGTCTATCTTTTGCTGACATTGGAGTGAAATCTAAACCATCATATATCACAGGTCTGATATATTTTCTTAGTCGCCAAGAGATTTTAGTTTCTTCACATTCTTCCTTACTTAATACTATTTTAGCTTTATGGCGACGAGAATTTTTGTGATGAATAATTGGTTTCACTACATCAAATGAGTCATTTTGAGTGTTGACTGTAATTAATACAAATTGAAAATTTTCTATATTCATTTTCTTGTGATGTCGTTTTTTTAATATATAGTATAACGGTTTGCAGCTTGGCTTAGTTGAGGCCAAAGCGAATTGATTATTTCTGTTAAAATAAAACATTCTGCGTGAATTCATTATTTCAATTTTGGAAAAACCAGCAATTGAGCCAAATGGTGGTTGGCAGATGTTTTTAATTGACATTATATATTTCACCTAAATCTATATTAAAATCTTCTAAAGGTAAATCTATAAAAGCATAACATTGAACTACTTTTGGAATACAATTTAAAAAAGAAATTCCGATGCTTTTTTCATTTATTGAAAACTGTATTCCATTTATTGAATAATATTTTAAATGGTCTAATAATATCTGTTTATGTTCACCATCTTCTGAATACTTTTTAATAATTGAATCAAAAAAAGATTTTTCATTATCAATTTCAATGATGTCATTTAGTTTTATCTTTCTTTCAGGAGATAAAACATAATTTAGGGAAATAATTTGATTTCTAGGGTAAGGACCACCTAGAGAACTAAAAGTTACTATATCAACACTTATGAACTTTGAGGAAATAAGGTGTATATTATAACCTATTTCATAAAAATAATCTGATATTTGAGGAATTTCATTTAAACCCTTTTCTGCATCAATTAAATCATTTCTTAAATCACTTAAAATTTCATAAACAACATTTTGAAGATTAATGTTAATATTATTGCAATCGAACTTATCACTATCTTCAAAAAAAGGTATGGTACATTTATAATCAATTTTTACATTATTATAAATATTTAGAGGTAATTCAATCTCTTTAAATTTAATGATTTTAGAATCTGTTTCTTTTAATCTTAAAATAAAAGCCCCACCGTCATGGCCTAAACCATTAAGTGTACCACTTCGGGGTGTTTGACTTATTTCTTTAGGGAATTTTAATATTACTTGATTTGCTATAACTTCTATTGAAATTTCTTCTTCTTGATTTTCTTCTAATATTTCACACAAAACTTTATTAAACGGACTTGATTCGCCTATTTTTCCATCTTTAACTTTTTCTATACTTCCTGATGTTAAAGCAAATCTTGATTTTCTATTTTCTAAAGATTTAATTCCACCACCTCTTTCGAATTCTTGAAAAATTGCACCTGAATAGCAATTATCAGATATTAAGCAAAAATGCAATAGGTCTGCATTTTTTACAAAATTTAGTATTTCAAGTGTAGAAATCCAACTTGATTGGTCATTAATATCAGCATCGGAAGGAAGCCAAAAAGATGTTTCAATTCTGGGGTTATATTCACCATGACCTAAAAATAAAATTATTAAATTTTCGTCATCTAAAGAATTGATTATGTATTCATAAATTGTTTTGTAAATAAAACTTCTCGTAGTCTGTTCTTTTTGAAGTAATAATTCTACTTCATCAAATTGATATTTAGATTGTAATAGATTAACTAATTTATTTAAATCACTTTGGCAATTATTTAATTTTTTAATTCTTCCATCTAAATATTGATCAATGCCAATTCCTAAAATTTTATTCACCATTTAATTGATTCAAATTTACGTTTAAGTTCTTCCAAAATATCTGCTAACTAGTATATATGCGCTATTGCGTAGCGCCAATTTACCCATTTTGGGAGGTATATGCGAATGTTTGTTGTGTTTTTATTGTTCTTCAAATATAAGGTTTCTAATTGCTACTTACAATAGGTAAAATTATCTGTTTTTATCTTAAAAGTATACACACCCTAAGATAAGAAAATAGAGTACGCTACCAAAAAGAAACCCTGCCATTACTTTTGATGCAGTAAGCGCAGGGTTTATATGTTGTAATAAATATGGGCAGCTAAAAATCAGTTATTAGATTTTTACCGTCCATCCAAAAGTATCTTCTTCTAATTTATATTGAATGTTATTCAATTTTTCTTTTAATGCTAAAGCAATTGGTTGGTCTAACTTTGGTAATTCATAATAGGTACCTTGGTATTCAAATCCTACAATTGGGTTGACCACAGCTGCAGTTCCAGCTCCAAAAATCTCTTGTAAGGTACCGTTTTTGGCCGCAGCAACTAATTCATCAACTAATACCGGACGCACTTCTACGTTGATGTTTTCTCTTTTAGCAAGGTCAATCAAACTTTTACGGGTTACCCCATCTAAAATACGTTCGCTTGTAGGTGCTGTATATAAGGTATCGTTAATTCTAAAGAATACGTTCATTGTACCCGCTTCTTCTAATTTGGTATGCGTCGCATCATCGGTCCAAATGATTTGTTGGTACCCTTTTTCATTCGCTAATTTGGTGGGATAAAATTGTGCAGAATAGTTACCTGCTGCTTTTGCAGCACCTATACCACCATTAGCAGCACGGCTATAATGCTCGGCAATTAATACCTTCACTTCACCAGAATAATAGGATTTAGCAGGAGATAAGATAATCATAAAGCGATAATAAACCGCTGGAGCTGCTACTACACCTTTACCCGATGCAATCATAAAAGGTCTAATATACAACGAATTCCCTTTTCCTTTTTTTACCCAATCTTTCTCAATTTCAAGTAAACGTTTTAAACCACCTAAAAAGACTTCTTCAGGTACTTCTGGCATTGCCATTCTTACGGCACTTTTATTAAAGCGCTCATAATTTTGATCTGGTCTAAAAAGCCAAACGTCATCTTGTTCGTCTTTATAGGCTTTCATCCCTTCAAAAATAGCTTGTCCATAATGAAATACTTTAGCAGATGGATCAATCATAAAAGGAGCATACGGTTCTATAGAAGGTTTCTTCCACACACCATTTTCATAATCACATACCAGCATATGATCTGTGAATACATTACCAAAGCTCACATTTTCAAAATCTACTTCATTAATTTTAGAAGTAGTAGCTAATTTGATATCTAAATCTGCTATCGTTTTTAATTCCATTTTTTTAGTTGTTTATCTTGATTTAGTATAAAAAAATCAATAGAAATATTTACTTCTTGATTTTCATTGCAAATTTAACAAAAAAAGATTTGTTCTTTTTGTTTGTTAAAGAAAATAAATAGTAGTATTATGTGCAAAAAAAGTATAATTTTAAACAATTAAATTATTTTTGTATTAAATAAAACAACAAATCAATGAGAAAAATTATTTTAATGGCTGTTTTTTCAGCTTTTTACATCAGTTGTCAAGATAAAAAACAAGAAGAAACTCCTGTAGCTGATACACCAAGTGAAAGTAAATATGCTTCTTTTGGAGACGCAATTAATGAAGAGGGTGCTTTAACTTCTGAAGAAATGATGAAAAAGTTTGAAGGCTTAAAAGAAGGTGATACTGTTAATGTAAAATTTAAATCAACTATTCAAAATGTATGTCAGAAAAAAGGATGTTGGATGACTTTAGGATTAGCTAATGATAAAGAGACTTTTGTTAAATTTAAAGACTATGGTTTTTTTGTTCCTAAAAATGCTACCGATAAAGAAGTTATTGTAAATGGTAAAGCATTTGTAAGTGTAGAGAGTGTGGAAGACTTGCAACATTATGCAAAAGATGCAGGAAAATCGCAAGAAGCAATAGATAGTATTAAAGAGCCAAAAGTAACTTATTCTTTTATGGCTGATGGTGTTTTAATTGCTAAATAATGAAAAGTAAATTATTACTATTGCTTGTCTTTTTTTATTTTAGTTGTAACCAAAAGAACGCAACTAGTGTAGAAGAAGACAAAGAAGAATTTGAAATGTATGAGTTTTCAGAAATGGCGGGTTTAATGGAACAATTTTATGCTGAAAACAACAAATTGAAGCAGCAAATTATTAAAGGGGATACGATTGCTGAGTTTCCCGAATATTTTTTAAATATTCATACGGCAGTTTTAACAGAGGCTTCAGATAGGGATGATTTTTTTAATGAACAAGCGCGAAAGTTTATTGAAGCAGAAAAATTAATTTTTGAAGATTCATTGGAAAGGAAAGATCATTTTAATGCGGCTGTAGATGCTTGTATTGCTTGTCATCAGCAAAAATGTTTGGGTCCCATACCCAAAATTAAAAAATTATATATTAAATAGTGATAAAGGAAGTTATCTAAAAAGATTCTGTTTGTCTTTCCGAATTTATATAAGCTCGTTGCATCTTCGTTTTCGGAATCTAAATAAATACTAAAATGGAATTAGTATAGAAACTGAAACAAGTTCAGTTTGACAAAATGGACTTTTTTTAGGTAACTTTTCTGTTAAAGGGTAGCTATGAAAAGAGAAATTATTATTACAAACGACGGTTCGGCAAGTATTCATTTACCCGAATGGAATGAAAGTTACCATTCTAAGCACGGAGCCATTCAAGAAGCCAAACATGTTTTTATAAAAAATGGTTTGGATCTTTTTCAAAATGAGGAGGCAATAGCTATTATGGAGATTGGATTAGGCACAGGTTTAAATGCATTTATTACCTTATTAGAAGCGAATAAAAGACAACAGCATATTCATTACACAGGAATTGAAGCTTATCCAGTTTCATTAGATGAAATTGAACAGTTAAATTATGCTATGCAATTAGAGGAGCCTGAAATGCAGCATCTATTTTTGAAAATGCACCAATCGCAATGGGAAAAACCTTTTATAGCTTCGGATTATTTTTCGATTACCAAAAGGAAGCAGTTTTTTGAAGAAATTACTCTAGAAAATCAATTTGATTTAATTTATTTTGATGCTTTTGGTTTTAGAGTACAACCAGAATTGTGGTCTGAAATAATTTTTAAGAAAATGTTTGCTGCTTTAAAAAACAAGGGTATATTAGTAACATATGCTTGTAGAACTAGTATTAAAAATGCAATGAAGGACAGTGGTTTTGAAGTTGAGAAATTGCCTGGTGCGCCAGGAAAAAGAGAAATGTTAAGAGGTAAAAAAAATATATTGTAAAATTTTGATAGCTAGCTTAATAAGGGTGGAACAAGAAATTTTAGCAAAAATTTAGCATAGTTTTACTAAAAAATAAACGCATTCTATTAAAAAAAAAGCTATTTTTACCATATGTTCTTATTACAACGTTTAACAAACATTAATTGAATTAGAATGACTAGATCTATGTTTTCCTATTCAAAAGCTATACTTGAAAGAGTGAGTTTTGACCCTAAGTTATTTTGTAAAGAATTAGAAAAGGCAATTAAAGTTTTATTGCCATATGAAATTGACCAATTACGAGATTGGTTATTACAATTTACCGAAGAAAAACCTGAATTAAGGCAATGTTTAATTTATATAAATTAAAAAAAGGAGCAAATGCTCCTTTTATTATTTTTTGGCTTTTGGACTTATAATTTCCACATCATGAAAAGCGATGGCACCTCTTACTACACCAGCTATTGTGTCTCTTAAAGCATTTATAATATGAATTTTTAATTCGTTCTTTGGGTAAATTAAGCTTACTTCTCTTGAAGGTTTTGGGTTTTTAAATTCTTTTAGTTTAGACTTGTTTTTTTCATTTAAATCTAAGCTATGTAAATAAGGTAATAATGTTATTCCTAACCCTTCATCTGCTAATTTTATTAAAGTTTCAAAACTACCACTTTCAATTTGAAAATGATTTTCATTTAAATAGGAATTGTTTTTACAAAGATTTAAAATGCCATTTTTAAAACAATGTCCATCTTGTAATAAAAGAATACGATCCAAGTCTAAGTCACTTACTTCGATTTCTTTTTTATCAAAATTTTGATGATGTTCTGGTATATACGCTACAAAAGGTTCGTAATAGAGAACAATTTCTTTTATATTTTCTTCTTCCAAAGGAGTTGCTGCAATAGCACAATCTAAGTGTCCGTTTTTTAACTTTTGTATAATGTCTTCAGTAGTATTTTCTTCAATAACCAAATTTACTTTAGGGTATTTATTAATGAAATTAGTAAGAAACATGGGCAATAATGTAGGCATAATTGTAGGGATAATTCCTACTTTAAATTCACCGCCAATATATCCTTTTTGTTGATCTACAATATCTTTTATTCTTCCAGCTTCATTAACTATATTTTTAGCTTGATTAACGATTTTTTGTCCTACTTCTGTTAGTAGAATGGGTTTTTTACTTCTATCAAAAATTAAAACGTCTAGTTCGTCTTCTAATTTTTGAATTTGCATACTTAACGTGGGTTGCGTTACAAAACATTTTTCGGCAGCTAAGGTAAAATTTTTGTGTTCCGCAACCGCTAAAACATAATATAATTGAGTAATGGTCATTGTATCATTTTTTTTGATAAAAATATAAAAACTATCAATTTGACTTATGATAAAACCTGTTTTTTTTGAAATAATTTTGGTTATAAATAAATCAATAATGTAAAAATATGAAAATTAATAAGTTAGGTTTGTCTGTAAAAGAATCTGAAGTTATAGTAGAAAAATTGAATGTGTTGATGTCAAATTTTCAAGTGCATTATCAAAATTTGAGAGGATTGCATTGGAACATAAGAGGAAAACGCTTTTTTGATTTGCATTTAAAGTTTGAAGAATTGTATAATGATAGTCAATTAAAAATTGATTTAATAGCAGAAAGAGTACTTACATTAGGAGGAAAGCCTTCACATACTTTTGAAGCATATTTAGAAAAAAATATTTTAAGAATAGGGGAAAATATTTCGAAGGATACAGAAGCTGTACAATTGGTTATTGAATCATTAGTTACTTTATTAGAAATTGAGAGAGAAATTTTACATTTTTCAGATGAAATAAACGATGAAGGAACGAATTCGATGATAAGCGATTTTATAAAAGAGCAAGAAAAAATGATTTGGATGTTTCAAGCATGGTTGGAAGAATAGTAAAAAAATAAAAAAAAGTTTACTTATACATATAATAGCTTTATATTTGCTATATGAAGTTTTTTTGTAAAATAAGTTTATTATTTTTTTTAATCTTTTTGACTACACCAACCATAATAAGTTTGTGTGCTGAAAAGGTTTCGATTACTTCATTTTATGATTTAGAAGAAGAAGAGGAAAATTTGAGTGAGTTTTCGTGTAAAGAAATAAAACTTGTTTCACAAATAACGATGCCTCATTATGAATTAATTTTTCAAAAGAAAAAGGATCTTGCTTTTAATCTTGTAGATGATTTAATAATTTGTAAATACAAAGTTTCTATTTTTATTCCACCTCCCAATATAATTTTAAAAAGAAGTTGTTAATTGTTTACTACTATTTTTAAAATTAATTTTACATGTTTAAATATTTAAAAAACGATATTCCTGCGAGTATTGTTGTTTTTTTCGTTGCACTACCATTATGTTTGGGTATTGCATTAGCTAGCGATGCACCACCATTGTCGGGTTTAATTGCGGGTATAATAGGTGGAATATTTGTAGGTACATTAAGTGGTTCCAGAATAGGAGTGAGTGGACCAGCAGCAGGATTGGCTGCTATAGTTGCAGTTGCTATAGCTAAATTGGGAAGTTTTGAATTGTTTTTATCCGCAGTAGTATTGGCAGGAGTAATTCAAATTATTTTTGGCTTTTTAAAAATGGGTGTCATAGGTTATTATTTTCCTAATAGTGTAATAAAGGGAATGTTAACTGGGATAGGGATTATTATTATTTTAAAACAGATTCCTCATTTTTTTGGATATGATTTAGAAGCTGAAGGTGCCGATAGTTTTTTTTGGGGTATCTCTGGTGAGAATACCTTTTCAGCTATTGCACATGTTATAGATAATATTACTTTAGGTTCTTTAATAATAGGAATTTTAGGTTTATTGTTAATTTTATTATGGGATACCATATTAGCTAAAAAACATTCATTTTTTAAGATTATTCAAGGTTCTTTAGTAGCGGTTTTTATTGGTACTATTTTGCAAATACTTTTTAGTAAAACTAAAGATTTAGCCATTGAAGGAAAACATTTGGTTGAAATACCTGTTCTTAAAAGTATTTCTGAAATTGATACTATTTTACGTTTCCCAGATTTCAGTAATATTTTTACATCAGATGTTATTATTATTGCCTTTACGTTAGCTTTTGTAGCTAGTATTGAAACAATATTAAGTGTTGAAGCCACAGACAAACTAGATCCAGAAAAGAGTATTACACCTCCTAATAGAGAATTATTTGCACAGGGTTTTGGGAATATTTTATCTGGTCTTATAGGAGGATTGCCTATAACTCAAGTAATTGTGAGAAGTTCAGCAAATGTGCAATCTAATGCTAAGAGCAAATTTTCGGCTATTTTTCATGGCGTTTTGTTATTGTTAGCTGTATTAGTAATACCGTCATTATTAAATCATATTCCAAAATCTGTTTTAGCATCTGTTTTAATTATTGTAGGGTTTAAATTGGCAAAACCTACCTTATTTAAGAAAATGTACAATTTAGGTTGGACGCAATTTGTTCCTTTTATAGTCACTATTTTAGTTATTGTTCTAAAAGATCTTTTATGGGGAATAGGAGCTGGATTAATAGTGGGAGTTATAGTTATACTTGTAAAAAGCTATCAAAATTCGCTATTTTTAAATATTAAAGATTCGGATAATAAAAATGTTGTTGAAATGACTTTTGCAGAAGAAATTACGTTTTTAAATAAGGCTTCTATTCAAAAGGAATTATTTTCATTACCGGATAATTGCAGATTAGAATTAGACATTACTAAAACCACTTATTTAGATTATGATATAGTTGAGATTTTAGAAGATTTTGTAGTTCAAGCAAGAAATAAAAATATTTTTATTCATTTAAAATCAGAAAGAGGAATAGTAGATAATCCTAAAAGTTTTATTGAATTTTTTAAATTAAAGAAGAAATCACATTAAAAGAATGTAGTATGCCAGAATTTTATAAAAAAATAATTGAAAATAATAAGAAGTGGGTTGAAGAAAAACTGAAGATTAACCCAAATTATTTTGCACGTTTAGCCGAAGGGCAACAACCTCCTTTATTATGGATTGGTTGTTCAGATAGTCGTGTGCCAGCAAATGAAATCATTGGTGCAGAACCAGGAGAAGTTTTTGTGCATAGAAATATTGCGAATATGGTAGTGCATACAGATATGAATATGTTAAGTGTTTTAGACTATGCCGTGAATGCGTTAAAAGTGGAACATGTAATAGTATGCGGGCATTATGGTTGTGGTGGAGTAAAAGCAGCAATGGGTAACGATTCAATAGGAGTTATAGATAATTGGATTAGACACATTAAAGATGTGTATCGTTTTCATAATGAAGAATTGGATGCCATTACAGATGAGAATGAACGTTTCAATCGTTTTGTGGAATTAAATGTTAAAGAACAAGTAATTGACTTGGCAAAAACTTCCATCGTTCAAAGTGCATGGAAAAATGGGCAAAAATTGCATATTCACGGTTGGGTATATGGGTTAAACTCGGGTTATGTAACTGATTTAAATGTAAACTTTAGTTCTAACAAAGATTTAGATGAAGTGTATCAATTATATTTCGGAAAATAATTAATCTTCTAAGTTTTCATTAAAGGCAGAAGGTAAAAGTTGTGGAATATACTTAACTAAAATAGGTAATAAAATTCCACCACCAGGAAGTAAAAAAATGGTTAATGAGGGTATGGTTTTACAAATATCTAATAACTGTTTTTTTACTTTCTTTTTTTCTTCTTTATCTAACTCTTTTGTGGTTGATTTTGCTAACAAAACCATAAGTTCTTTACTTTCAGAAATTTCTTTTATTAATCTTTTTTTATTTCTGGTAATTAATTTTGATACCGTTTTATTGGTTTGATCATAAAAGTGTTTTACAGGGTTTGAAAAATTAAAATAGGAGATTTCTTCTTTATTTTTCGAAATAAAATCTTCAATAGTATAAATGCTTTCTGTTAAAAAATGAGGTTCAATATTGAGTTCTATGGTTACATTCGTAAGAAAATCTAATTCATAGGAATCTAATTTAGAATCGCTCCACACAGCCATTTCTACTAAATCTAGTATATATAGTTTTTCAATTATAGTTTCAAATTTATTGAAATTTACATCATTGATTGTTAATGTGTTAATATTTTGAAGTTTAGAATAGCGCAAAGAGTTTTCAAATAATTTTATTAGGAGTTCATCATATTTGGTCTTATTGCTTTTAATTTGAAAAGCTAATGATACAATTTTCATGCAACTCGATTCAAAATCTTTTAAATATTTTTCTGAAAAATCTTTATTGGTAATAAATTGATCATAGGCTAAAACATCCAAAAAGAGCATGGCATTGATTACAATATGTGAAAAACTCTTTGTAATAATATTTTGATTGGTTTGTATGCGATCGTTTATAATGCTCTCAAGTTGTGAACTTTTTGAAGAAGTAGGTAATAACTTGGTCAGAAAGTTATAATTTTCATTTTGTATAGATTTATAAAATGAATTGATACTTTTAAGAAAGTGTTCAATATGGGGCTCTTTATTGTTTAGACAATAAATAGTGTATAAAGTATTTAAGAAAGCTATTTTAGTGATTTCATCTAATGATAATCCAGATAAATCTAATGGCTTTTTTAAAGCTATGGATATAGGATGTCCATAAATAAATCCTGATTTTCTTAAGTCATAATAAAAAGATTCATAATCAGAGTAATCGTTAAAATTGCTTTGATTTTCTATGAAAAATTTGTCTATCCAGCCGTTTATCGAAGGGTTTATCATCTTAAAATTATTGGGACAAATTTAAAAAAATCTTGTTTCTATATCGTTAAATTTACAAAGTATTTATATCTTGCTAAAAAATATTCTTGTATGAATTTTGCTATAATTATTACAATTTGTGTATTACTATTATTAGCCTATGCTTTTACAATTAGTTCATCAAAAACCAAAATACCGTCTGTTATTTTGCTATTGTTATTGGGTTGGGTTGTGAAACAAATAACAGATGTTTTTCATATTGTAATTCCCGATTTAAATTCATTATTACCCATTTTTGGAACAATTGGTTTGGTACTAATCGTTTTAGAAGGATCATTGGAATTAGAATTAAATAAAAAGAAAATACCTTTTGTAAGAAAAACATTAATTACAGCTGTGATTCCATTATTTATCACAGCATTTTTGATAGGACATTTTTTTTATTATTTTTTAGATTCAAGTTATAAAGATGGTTTAATAAATGCTGTTCCTTTATGTATTATTAGTAGTGCCATTGCAATATCTAGTGTAGGGCATTTAAATTCGTATAATAAGGAATTTGCAATTTATGAAAGCAGTTTATCTGATATTTTAGGTGTCTTATTTTTTAATTTTATTGCATTAAATTCTGTGATTGATTTTGATACATTAGGTCATTTTGGATTGCAAATTATATTGATGCTTATTATTTCTTTTATAGCTACCGCTTTTTTAGCCTTTTTATTAAGTAGAATTGATCACCATATAAAATTTGCCCCTATCGTTTTGTTGATTATATTGATTTTTGCTATTTCCGAGATTTATCATTTACCAGCATTAATATTTATTATGTTGTTTGGCTTATTTATAGGTAATTTTGATGAATTTGAGCGATTTAAAGCCATTCAATATTTAAAACCACGTTCATTGGATAAAGAGGTAAAAAAGTTTAAAGAATTGATTATTGAAGCTGCTTTTCTTGTTCGTTCATTATTTTTTCTTTTATTCGGATTTTTAATGAAAACAGAAGATATTTTAAATCCACATACGCTAGAATTAGCTGTTGGTATAGTAGTTTTAATTTATTTAGTAAGAGCATTACAATTAAAGTTTTTTAAGGTAAAATTAATGCCATTATTATTTATAGCTCCTAGAGGATTAATTACTATTTTATTATTTTTAAGTATTCCTGAGGATAGTAAAATCCCTTTGGTAAATAAAGCTCTAATTATACAAGTGATTGTATTAACTGCTTTAATGATGATGATAGGTTTAATTTTTAATAAGAAAGAAGAAATTAATAATGATAAAAATGAAAGTGAAAATCTAACTATCGAAGATATGGAAGTTCCATTATAATAGTTTTTCATTTTATTTAATGTAATAAAAAAATCCACTTTGATAAAAAGTGGATTTTTAAACAAACTAAACCAAAAAATCACAGTTTCTTAGTAGCAATATTTATTTTCGCTAATTAATTTTGCTGCAATCTTTTCTCTTAAACCAACTACGTTTGGCATGTTGGTATATTTTGTAAAACGCTTAAGTCCCATTAACATCATACGTTGTTCATCGCCTTCAGCAAAAGAAACGATACCTTCTTTACCTTTTTGGTTCACAGTATCAACTGCATGATATAAGTATAATTGAGCCATAGCAATTTGTTCTTGAACTTTATCAGCACCTTCTTTCTTAGCTAATTTCTCTGTTCTAAGAATGGTGCTTTCTGCCATATAAATTTCGATTAAAATATCAGAAGCAGCCATTAATAATTGTTGGTGTGATTCTAATTCTGGTCCATATTTTTGAACAGCAGCACCAGCAACCATTAAGAATACTTTTTTCAATTTAGCGATCATTTCTTTTTCTTCAGCAAATAATTCTGAATAATCAGGCACATCAAAAGATGGAATACCCATTAATTCTTCAGCTACAGCCATTGCAGGACCTAATAAATCCACATGACCTTTCATCGCTTTTTTCACTAACATACCTACAGAAAGCATTCTGTTGATTTCATTAGTACCCTCATAGATACGAGCAATACGAGCATCTCTCCAAGCACTTTCCATTGGAGCATCTTCAGAGAATCCCATACCTCCAAAAATTTGGATTCCTTCATCTGTACAGCTTTGTACATCTTCTGAAACCGCCACTTTTAAGATAGAACACTCAATTGCAAATTCTTCTACACCTTTTAATTCGGCTTCTTGGTGCGAATTTCCTTCACTTACTCTAATATTAATTCTTTTTTCAATATCATTGGCTGCTCTATAAGTAGCACTTTCACCAGCATACGCATTGGTTGCCATTTCAGCCAATTTAGATTGGATGGCTCCAAAACTAGAAATAGGTGTTTTAAATTGTATTCTTTCATTTGCATAGTTCACTGCACCAGAAATCGTTCTTCTTTGTGCTTCTAAACAAGCAGCAGCTAATTTAATACGTCCTACGTTTAAAGCATTCATGGCGATTTTAAATCCTTCACCACGACCGGCTAACATATTTTCTACAGGAACTTTCGTTTCGTTAAAGAAAACCTGACGCGTAGAAGAGGAGCGAATCCCTAATTTATGTTCTTCATCTCCTAAAGAGATTCCATTTGAAGGATCATTTTCAACGATAAAACCAGTAATGTTTTTATCATCTTCAATACGTGCAAAAACGATGAAAACCGAACAGAAACCTGCATTCGAAATCCACATTTTTCCACCAGTAATTTTATAATGAGTACCGTCTTCAGATAAAACCGCTTTTGTTTTACCAGAATTTGCATCAGAACCAGCTCCTGGTTCTGTTAAACAGTAGGCACCAAACCACTCACCAGAAGCTAATTTAGGAACATATTTTTGTTTTTGCTCTTCCGTTCCATATAAGGTAATTGGCATGGTTCCAATTCCTGTATGTGCTCCAAAAGCTGTTGAAAAAGATCCAGTTGCTCCAGAAATGTAGTCACAAACTAAAACGGTATTGGTAAAACCCATTTCCATTCCTCCATATGCTTCAGGAACTGCAACGCTTAAATAACCTAATTCTCCTGCTTTACGCATTACTTCTTCAGTAAGTGCATAATCTTTTTTCTCAAAACGCTCTTTATTTGGCCATAATTCTTTATCCACGAATTCGATAACAGAATCACGCATCATAACTTGCTCTTCTGAGAAATCTTCAGGTGTGAAGATGTCCTCACATTTTGTTTCTTTAACTAGGAATTGACCTCCTCTGATAATATTTGACATGACTTATAATTTGTTATATTATTATTTTGGAACACAGATTTATGGAATTAATAAAATTTTAAAAATTTCTCTGATTTCTTAAATCTGTGTTCCTTTTTTTATTTTAAAAACTCATAAATTCCCGCAGTACCTTGTCCAGTTCCTACACACATGGTTACCATTCCATATTTTGCGTTACCACGTTTGCGCATTTCGTCAAATAATTGAACTGATAATTTAGCACCAGTACAACCTAGAGGATGTCCTAAAGAAATGGCACCACCATTCACATTGATGATCTCTGGATTTAGACCTAACTCTCGAATTACCGCTAAAGATTGTGAAGCAAATGCTTCGTTTAATTCAATTAAATCGATATCTGATTGTTTTAAGCCTGCTTGTTTTAAAGCTTTTGGAATAGCCTTTACAGGTCCGATACCCATAATTCTAGGTTCAACACCTGCTGAAGCAAAATTTACCAAACGAGCAATAGGTTCTAAGTTTAATTCTTTAACCATTTCTTCACTCATCACTAAAACAAAAGCGGCTCCATCACTCATTTGAGAAGAATTACCAGCTGTAACACTTCCATCTGCAGCGAATACAGGTCTTAATTTTGATAAAGCTTCAACTGAAGTTCCTGCTCTAGGTCCTTCGTCTTTTGCTACTACGTAAGAGCGAGTTTCTTTTTTACCATTTTCGTTTACAAAAGTTTCTTCTACTGTAATCGGTACAATTTGGTCATCAAATCGTCCTTCAGCTTGTGCTTTTAAAGCTTTCATGTGAGAATGATAAGCAAACTCATCTTGATCTTCACGAGAAACATTAAATTGTTTTGCAACTGCTTCTGCTGTTAATCCCATTCCCCAGTAGTAATCTTCATGCCCTTCTTTAGACAATTTATAATCTGGAGTGGGTTTATAACCACCCATTGGAATATAACTCATACTTTCTGCACCACCTGCGATAATACAGTCGGCCATTCCAGCTTGAATTTTGGCAGTAGCCATACCAATAGTTTCAATTCCAGAAGCACAATATCTGTTTACTGTTACACCAGGAACATCTTCTACTTTTAATCCCATTAATGAAATTAAACGACCTACATTTAATCCTTGTTCTGCTTCTGGCATTGCATTACCTACCATGACATCATCGATACGTGTTTTATCGAAATTAGGTAATTCTTTCATCATGTGTTCGATAGTCTCTGCAGCCAACTCATCTGGTCTTTTGAAACGAAAAACACCTTTAGGTGCTTTACCTACTGCAGTTCTATACGCTTTTACTATATATGCTGTTTTCATATTTTCGATTTTTTTGATTTTTCGATTCTTTGATTTTTTGGACTTCTAACAATCTAGAAATCTAATTATCAAATAATCTAATTTCTTAATGGTTTCCCTTTCGTTAACATGTATTGAATTCTCTCTAAAGATTTTCTTTCACCAGTTAAGGATAGGAAAGCTTCTCTTTCAAGGTCTAATAAATATTGTTCTGTAACTAGAGTGGGTTCAGATAAATCACCACCAGCCATTACGTAAGCTAATTTATTGGCAATCTTTTTATCATGTTCTGAGATGTATTTTCCAGCTTCCATACTGTCAGTACCAACTAAAAACATACCTAAAGCTTGTTTTCCTAATACTTTAATATCTTTTCTTCTAGGAGCTTGCGTATAGCCTTGTTCTGCCATTTGTAAAGCCACTTGTTTCGCTGTAGCAATTTGACGATCTTTGTTTACAACAACCATATCTCTTCCTTTTAGAAGAACTCCAGTATCAAATCCTTCATAAGCAGAAGTAGCTACTTTAGCCATACCTACAGTTAAGAAGTATTCTTGTAAAACGTTTAATTCCACATCATTTTTACGGAATAAGTCAGAAGCTCTTAAAGCCATTTCTTTAGAACCACCACCACCAGGGATGACACCTACACCAAATTCTACTAAACCAATATAGGTTTCTGCAGCTGCAACAGCACGGTCTGCGTGCATTGTTAATTCACAACCACCACCTAATGTCATACCATGAGGAGCAGCAATAACTGGAATTGCAGAATAACGACAACGCATCATGGTGTCTTGGAACATTTTGATAGCCATGTTCAATTCGTCATACTCTTGTTCTACAGCCATCATGAAAATCATTCCTAAATTAGCTCCTACTGAGAAATTCGCTCCTTGGTTGCCAATTACTAAACCATTATATTCTTTTTCAGCAATATCAATCGCTTTATTAATACCTTGAAGTACACCAGCGCCAATAGAATTCATTTTTGATGTAAATTCTAAGTTGATGATTCCATCTCCTAAATCCGTAATAATAGAGTCGCTATTATTCCATATTTTTTTGCTTTCGCGAATGTTATTTAAGATAATAAAAGCATCTTGTCCTGGAATTTTTTCTGCTTTTTTAGACTGAATATTGTAGTAATATGTAGCTCCTTCTTTAACAGAATAGAAAGATGTGTTTCCTGAAGCAATCATTTCAGTAACCCAAGCAGCTGGTTCGTATCCTTCCGCTTTCATTAATTCAATACCTTTTTCAACACCGATGGCATCCCAAATTTCAAATGGACCATTTTCCCAACCAAAACCAGCTTTCATTGCATCGTCGATTTTGTAGAAATCCTCTGTAATTTCAGGAACACGGTTAGAACAATATTGGAACATTGCTGAAAAATTCTTTCTGTAAAATTCTCCCGCTTTATCTTTACCTTTTACTAGTACTTTAAAACGATCAATCGGTTTATCGATAGTTTTAGTTAATTCTAAAGTTGCAAAAGAAGCTTTTTTATTCGGTCTATATTCTAATGTGTCTAAATCTAAAGTAAGAATATCTTTTCCTTCTTTTTTATAGAAACCTTGTCCTGTTTTACTTCCCAACCAATTGTTGTCCATCATGGTTTGAACGAAAGCAGGTAGTTTGAATAATTCATGAGACTCATCATTTGGGCAGTTCTCATAAATACCGTTAGCCACATGTACTAAAGTATCTAAACCAACCACATCTACTGTTCTGAAAGTAGCAGATTTTGGTCTACCAATCACTGGCCCTGTTAATTTATCTACTTCTTCAACAGTTAATCCCATTTCTTTTACCTGATGGAATAAACTTTGAATTCCAAAAATTCCTATTCTGTTACCAATAAAGGCAGGAGTATCTTTTGCAACTACTGAAGTTTTTCCTAAGAATTTTTCACCATAACTATTTAAGAAATCCAATACTTCTTGTGACGTTTTTGGTCCAGGAATAATTTCGAATAATTTTAAATAGCGTGCAGGATTAAAGAAGTGTGTCCCACAGAAATGTTTTTGGAAATCTTCACTTCTTCCTTCGCTCATAAAATGAATTGGAATACCAGAAGTGTTTGACGTAATTAAGGTACCTGGTTTTCTGTATTTTTCTACTTGTTCAAAGACTAGTTTTTTAATATCTAATCTTTCAACAACTACTTCAATTACCCAGTCTGCATCTGCTATTTTAGGCATGTCATCAGTAGTATTACCCGTAGTAATTCTATTGGCAAAATTTGGATGATAAATAGGAGATGGTTTCGATTTTAAAGCATTTGCCAGATGATCATTTACCAAACGATTTCTAACAATCTTACTTTCTAAGGTTAATCCTTTTTTTTGTTCAGCCTCTGTTAATTCTCTTGGAACGATGTCTAATAATAATACTTCAACACCGATGTTTGCAAAATGACAAGCAATTCCGCTTCCCATAATACCTGAACCAATAACAGCAACTTTTTTAATATTACGCTTCATATACTTGGTTATAATTTGTTTTCAAATTCTTCTTCTGAATAAATCTTTTTATCAGCAATTAATTCATTAATTACTTCTGCCACTTCCATAAAATGAAATAGTTTCTCTTCAGAAACATGTTCTTTTATTGTTTCGTTAAATTTTAATACCGTATTTTTTGAGAGTTCTCTTTTTTCCTGACCTTCATTTGTAAGTTGAATAATAACTCCTCTACCATCCGAAGGATTTTTTTTACGAGTGATAAGTCCTTTTTCTTCCATAGACTTGAGAGTTCTGGTTAGACTAGTAGCTTCCATTCCCATTTTTGGGCCTAACATGGTAGAAGGTGTTCCTTTTTCTTTATCTATACTTAATAAAGCAAAACCAGTAGCCATGGTAGCACCATATTTAGATGCTTCTTCATTGTACATTCTTGCCACTGCTTGCCATGTATATCTTAGAATATAATCGATAGTTTTATCTTGCATTCCGAAATCGTTTTAGCAAATATAAAAAAAAATACTATGCATGCATAGTATTTTTTAATTTATTTTATATTTTTTTTTATTAGTTCAAAGTAATTACTCCTAATTGAGTATTTGCGCCAATAGTTACTTGTACATTAGTAATTATTTCTGGTAGTAGTGGAGTAGCAGGTGTAACTGTTACAGTATAAGTACCAGCTTGTAAACCACTTAATTTAAATTGACCGTTTTCATTTACTATAGTTGTATATTCTACTCCAGTGCTTGATTCTGCAGTAACAGTAGCTCTAACTCCAGTAACTGCTAAAGAACCTTGAATATTTCCTTGTACATCAGATTCAACTTCACGTAAAACAGGTTTTAATGTGTAAGTTCCATTTCCTTCTTCTACAATTGATTGATGTGCATCAAAATCTATTAATAATGTATTTTCAACATTTGCTGTTAAGTTTTGATCTACATTAATTTTTAATCCAGATTGTTGTGCACTAGGTGTACTTAAAGGATAAGATTGTCCCTCTACAACTACTGAATTATTCGTACCTAAAATTAATCTCACTTGGTGTACATTAGGTATCTCAATATTGTCGCTTGCAATTTCAATACTTAAACCATTTGATAATTCTAATAAATTATATACTTGTGCATTTGTTTCAAGAACTGCACTTGATCCATTTGCACCAATGACCTCTACTCCTTGAACATCTATATACACTGCATCATAAGGAGCTGGTGCATCTGTCATTCTTACATTGTAAGAGTATTGTGCGTTAGGATTAGAATCATCATCATTACATGATGTTAAAAATAATGATGTTGTAGCTGCAAATAATAAAAAAATCTTTTTCATTGAATTTTGTTTTAATGTTAATATTGCAAAGTTCAATAATGAATGGATAAATTATTTACAGCATTTTTTCTAATAGTTATACAATTTAAATAATAGTATACTAATTATATATTTTAGCGTACAAATCTCTATATTTTTCAATAATTATTTTCCTTTTAAGTTTCATAGTTGGTGTTAAATGACCACTTTCTATTGTCCAAATATCAGAAGTTAATTCGAATCGTTTTACTTTTTCCCAGTTTCCAAATTTTTCATTTGCGTGATCAATTTCTTCTTGTATACGTTCGATTACATTATTATTAGTTACGATTTCTTCATTTGTAGAACCTATAGCTATATTTTTTCTATTGGCCCAATCTTTAATGAATTCAAAATTAGGTTGAATAAATGCGGCTGGCATTTTTTCACCATCACCTATAACCATAATTTGTTCAATAAAACGGGATTGTTTTAAAGTGTTTTCAAGTATTTGAGGTGCTACATACTTACCACCTGAAGTTTTGAACATTTCTTTTTTACGGTCGGTTATTTTTAAAAATCCTTCGTTGTCAATTTCGCCAATATCACCCGTATGGAAATATCCATTTTGTAAAACTTCATTTGTTTTTTCTTCATCTTTATAATATCCAACCATAACATTAGGTCCTTTACAAAGAATTTCTCCATCTTCAGCAATTTTTACTTCAACTCCTTCTAAAACTTTACCTACAGATCCAATTCTGAAGCCTCTGTTTTTCATTACATTTACAGAAATTACAGGAGAGGTTTCCGTTAGCCCATAACCTTCCATCACGGGTATATTTGCTGCACAAAATACTCTTGAAAGTCTTGTTTGCAAGGCAGCACTTCCGCATACTAATAATTCCAATTGCCCTCCTAATCCTTCTTGCCATTTTGAAAAAATTAATTTTCTAGCAATTTTTAATTTAAATTCATACCAAAAACCATTTTCTCCATAAGGTTGGTATTCCATTCCTAAATCTAAAGCCCAAAAGAACAATTTTTTCTTAATTCCCGTTAAATCAGTTCCTTTTGCATATATTTTATCATATACTTTTTCTAATAATCTAGGAACAACAGTCATTACATGAGGTTTTACTTCTTTTAAGTTTTCACTCATTTTTTCTATACTCTCAGCGAAATAAACCGAAATTCCATGATATTGATAAAGGTATAATAGCATTCTTTCAAAAATATGGCAGATAGGCAAAAAACTTAAAGCTATTGCATCTCCATCACGTAAAGGAACTCTTGGAGAACTCATTAAAACATCTGTTACAATATTTTGATGTGTAAGCATAACACCTTTTGGTCTTCCAGTGGTTCCAGATGTATAAATAATTGTTGCCAAGTCTGTAGTTGTAACATTACTTTTTCTGTCTTCAACAACATCTTGATTGGATTCATCTTCGCCTAATTCTAAAATTTCTTTCCAATTTTTACAACCTTTAACATCATTAAAAGAATATATTTCTTTTAGAGATGGTACATTATTTTTTATCGAATTTAATTTATCGAAAACTTCTTGGTCAGAAACAAAACAATAAGATGATTCTGAATGGTTTAAAATATATTCATAATCTTCAGCAGTAATAGTAGGATATACTGGAACATTTTGTGCACCTACTTGTAATATACCTATATCACAAATATTCCATTCAGTTCTATTGTTTGAAGAAATAAGTGCAATTTTATCATTTTTCTGAACGCCCAATCTTAATAAGGCTCTCGAAACAGTATTTGCTTTTTGTAGGTATTCTTTAGTAGATGTTTTTATCCATTCTTCACCATATTTAGTCACAAGGGCATCAGATAAATTATATTTTTCTAATTGGTGATAAGGGAAATCAAACAAACGGGTAATGGTAGACATAGATTTATATTTTTATATGTATGCAAATTATAAAAATATTATTAATTAACCAATTATTTATGAATATGTTAAATAAAAGAATTAAATATTTGATAATTAATATATTATGCACGCATAGTAAATATAAGTTTTGAATGAAATAGGTTCTGTCGATTAAAAATAATCTATGAATTGGTTAAAAAAGAATAAAATTTGACCTATTTTATGAAATTTGTCACATGAATTATAGTGTAATTTTACAGTTATTTAGAAATATAGAATAGTAAATAAATTAAACCCAAGTTAAAAATGTGAAATGCTGATTAGTTATTATTATTTTTGCATTTAAAATATTTTAATTAATGAAATCATTCTTTCGGTTAGAAGAGTATAAAGTATTATTGTATCGTATATTTTTAGTTTATTTCTTCTATTTTATTGCTCGCGTTCTTTTTTATTTATATAATTCCAAAGTTGTAGAAGTGGATAGCATGGTTGAATTTTTAAAAATTTCCTATCATGGTTTAGCTTTTGATACAACAGCTATTTTGTATATTAATGGGATTTTTATTTTACTGTCAATTTTACCATTTTTTATTAATACAAAAGCGAGTTATCAGAATTTCTTATTTTGGTTTTATTTTATTTCGAATTTAATCTTTTATGCATTAAATTTTATAGATTTTATCTATTATAAATACAATTTTTCTAGATTAACATTGGCTGCTTGGGATATTGTTAAACATGAAGAATCTAAAGGAAGTATGTTTACTCGTTTTTTAATTACCTATTGGCATGTGTTTCTTTTATATATATTAATAAGTGCAATTTGGATATTTTTATATAAAAAAATAAAAATAAAGCATAATTTAAGACAAGATTCTAAGATTAAATATATTGCTAAGTCAATTATAGGGTTAATAA
The DNA here is from genome assembly GCF_902506265.1 of Flavobacterium sp. 9AF. Classification (GTDB taxonomy): domain Bacteria; phylum Bacteroidota; class Bacteroidia; order Flavobacteriales; family Flavobacteriaceae; genus Flavobacterium. Next base: position 2,872,497 of record NZ_LR733556.1, read on the forward strand.
TTATTCTTACTTTATCTGTTGGAGGAATAAGAGGTGATTTTAAAAAGAGTACAAGACCTATAAATCTAGTTGATGCCAATAGACATGTAACAAAAGTGCAACAAGCAGATTTAGTTTTGAATTCTCCTTTTACTTTTTTAAGAACAATTCGTGTTAAGTCTTTTAAAAAACAGGATTTTAATATTTCACAAGAAGTGATTGAAAAGAATTTTAAGCCTATAAAGAGCTATCAGAATAATAATCCTTCTAAACCCAATATTGTTTTGATAATAACTGAAAGCCTTGGGCGCGAATATTGCGGGGCTTTTAACCAAGATGTGTCTATTAAGGATTATGTAAGTTATACTCCTTTTTTAGATTCATTAGCGCAGCATAGTATGATTTATACCAATGCTTATGCAAATGGTTATAAATCTATTCATGGGATGTCTTCAATTATTTCTGGAATACCTTCTTTTAAAGACGCTTTTACTTCTTCTCCTTATGCAAGACAAAAAATAGAGTCGATGGTTTCCTGTTTGAAAAGCAAAGGCTATGATACTTCTTTTTTTCATGGTGCGCCCAATGGTTCCATGGGCTTTCTTGGATATGGAAATATTTTAGGATTTGATCACTATTATGGAAAAACAGAGTATAATAATGATGCTGATTTTGATGGGTCATGGGGTATTTGGGACGAACCTTTTTTGCAATATATGAATACAGTTATTAGCAAAAAACAAACCCCTTTTTTCAGCACAGTTTTTACTGTAACTTCTCATGAACCTTATGTAATTCCAGAAGAATATAAAGGAAAATTTCCAAAAGGAGATATACCTATGCATCAATGTGTAGGTTATACAGATTTTGCTTTTAAGAAATTTTTTGAATCCGCAAAAAAACAATCTTGGTTTGAAAATACTATTTTTATAATTACAGCTGATCATTGTAATCAGGTAAATTATTATGAGAATTATTATCATGATATTATGAATAGGTTAGCTGTTCCCATATTAATTTATAAGCCTAATAGTGACTTAGTTGGGAAAAGTAATGAAATAGCTCAACATATGGATATTTTTCCAACGGTTATGGATTTAATCGGTTATGATAAACCTTTCCGAAGTTGGGGTAGGAGCTTGTTAACAAAAGAAAAGGATATAGCACCTTATCTGATTAATTATAATTCTAATAATTATTATTTTATGAAAGATGAGTATATTTGCTTGTTTGATGGTTCTAAAGCCATTGGTTTTTTTGAGATTAAAGATAGAAAATTGGAAAATAATTTAATCAAAAAGAGGAATGAAAAAATGAATGAATTAGAAATACAATGCAAGGCATTCATTCAAGATTATTTTAATAGGATTATAGACAAAAATTTAACTAGTATTCAATAATTTGATATTTAAAAGAAAATGAAGAAGAAGATAATAATTTTAATACTGATTGTTGCGGCCTTTTTTGGAGGAAAGTATTATTATGATATGAATATCAATCATAACTTTGAAACTATTACGGAAGGTAAAGTATTTAAAAGCGGAGTTATACCACCTGATGAGTTGCCAGAATACATTAAAAAATACAATATTAAAAGCGTAGTTGATTTGCGTTTTCCTGGAACAGGTGATGATGTGAATAATCCTGAAGTTCCTGAAGAATTAACTGCTGAAAAAGAAGCGATTGCTAAGCTAGATGGTATTAATTATTTTAATAATGGTTCTGACCAAGTACCACAAGAACATAATTTAAAAATGTTCTTTGAAATAATGGATAACCCTGATAATTATCCTGTTTTGATTCATTGTTACCATGGAGTTGGTAGAGCGGAAATGTATTCTGCTATTTATCGAATTGAATATGAAGGAATGGATCCAAATGAAGCAAGACAAAGTACTCGTTTTTTAACCAAATGGAGTTCGTTTGATTTAGGAAAACCTAAAGGCGATTATTTATTCAACTATACTAAAAGAAAAGATAGCGTAAAATAAATCATCTTTTTGCGATTTTGTTATTTGAAATCTGTCTTTGTCGGGTACATTTAAATCTGCCTTCTTCGAAATTTCTTAATTTTTGATGTTTCGTTTTGCGATGGGTGACTCTTTTTCTCCATAATTCATAGCTGGAACGTTTTAATTCCCTACGCATTAATGCTTTGGTTTCTATTTCGGTTATACCAAATTGAAAGGTAATGGCTTCAAAAGGAGTTCGGTCTTCCCAAGCCATTTCTATAATACGATCAATTTGCTCAGGTGTTAGAGATATTAACATAATCGGACTGAATATATTGTTCTTTTAAACGTAAAATCTTTGCTAAAAAACTGTAGTTTTTTCTTAGATATTGATTGTTCCTAAATTTGATAAACATACCATCGGCGTGAATACTTAGTGTTTCAGATTGAAAGAGCGCAAGTTTGAAATAGGGAATAAGCCAGGAATAATTTTGTAAACCTTTATTAATATGTAAAATAATACCTTTGGGTCTTAGCTCTATATTTGCATAATTAATATCCGAATTGGTATTTAACACATTCCTAAAATGAGGACTCACTTCCTCAATCATCATTCGATGCGAACCAGTACCTTTTAATTGTATCGCTTTTAGAAAGGAGTAAGGTTTACCTAATAATGTATTGATTTCTCTTGTGATGGTATTATCTACATATGTGGTATTAAACAACATAATTTTTAAAGTTATTAATTTGAATTGCATTGGCTTTTATGTCATGCATTAAATTATATAAGCCAAAAAAGGTTCTATTGATATAAATAAAATGTTTGGAACCTCGATTTCCGTTCATGTTTCTTATTTCATTACTTTTAGAATAACGTTCTCCTAATTCGGCAATTTGGCCAAAAAAAGTTTCGTCAGCAAAATCAAATGTTTCTTGATGGAAAGGTTGTGTAAAGAGACTCAACATTTCGTGAAAGAGTTCGGTAAAGAATTTTTTCTCTTTAGCAGTATCTTCTGGTTTTAAAATTTCAAGCTGATATAGTTTTTCTTCAAAAACAACTGGATTATCTATATTTTCTTTTTTAGCCAATTCAAAATACGGAATATAAAAATCATTGGGTACCGCTTTCATACAGCCAAAATCGAGAACAATTAATTTTCCTTCTTCAGATACCAAAAAATTTCCAGGATGAGGATCAGCATGTACTTTTCTTAATACGTGTATTTGGTACATATAAAAATCCCATAAAGCCTGTCCGATTGTATTTGCTAATATTGTGTTGGTATTTGAAACGCTAAACTCTGAAAGGTGTTTGCCACTCATCCAATCCATAGTTATGATTCGTTCCGAAGACCATTTTTCATAATAATTTGGAAATTGAAGATGGGGCAAATGTTGGCAGGCTGCTACTATTTCTTTACTTTGCGTTACTTCGTTGATATAATCAGTTTCTTCAATAAGTTTCTCTTCCACTTCTTTGAAATACTTATCAGAATCTTTTCCTTTTATGTTAAACATTTTAATTGCTATAGGTTTAACTAATGCTAAGTCGGAGGAAATACTTTCAGCAACACCAGGATATTGAATCTTTACAGCTAATTTTTTTTTATTTAATGTTGCTTGATGTACTTGACCAATGCTAGCAGCATTAATGGCTTCCAGATTAAATGTATCAAAAATTTCGTTTGGACTTTTGCCAAAATACTTTTTGAAAGTTTTTAAAACTAATGGAGCAGAAAGAGGTGGTACAGAAAATTGAGATAAAGAAAATTTCTCTACATAAGCTTTGGGTAAGATACTTTTTTCCATACTAAGCATTTGAGCCACTTTTAAAGCACTTCCTTTCATTTGTTTTAAGCTGTCATAAATATCTTCCGCATTCGAAAGGTTTAAATTCTCTTTAGCTTCTTCTTCTGTTTTTGTTAGTTTGTCACCATAATATTTCAAATAATTCACACCTACTTTTGCACCGGTCTGAATTAATTTTGAGGCACGTTGTATTTTGGAAGTTGGAATACTATCGATAGATTTCATAAAGGCTATTTTAGAAATTACGTTTTAAAAATTAAACGAGTGAAATGAAAGGCGTTGTTACATCGAAACTTTTTCTTTCCAAAGGAATTTTCCGAAATCGATAATATTTTTTAAAGGAGTCATATCGATAAGGTCAAAACTAGCATGAATTGATTTTTCAATAAACACATCGGTTTTTTCAAAAGAAGGAGAGGTGTCGTTTATCCAAAATTTTAAGGTCATTAAAAATTGAATCCAACTCAATTCCGAAATGCTTTTTTGTTGGAATTTTTCAAAGGTTTCTTGTGGTATTTTTAAAGTTTCTATACCTAATGCATCCACAAAACCTTTAAACTTAATTCTGAGATGGCTTAGCTTTTTAAGATTTTTTAATTGATTTTTGTCCTCATGGAGTAAATGCATCACAAAACTTCGATTGGCCGTCATTTGTTCAAAATAAGTAAAATAAAAACTTAATAATTTAGTTTTTGAATCATAAGTTGCATATTCTTCACTGTTTTCCAAAAGAGATAAAGTGGAATCAAAAAAAGTGATAAAAACAGCTGCTTCTAGTTGATCAAAAGAGGTGAAAAAGCCATAAAATGTGCTTTCATCAACTTTGAGATATTCACAGAACTGATAAATAGAATTTGGTTTTTTCCCTTCCGTTAATACAAATTTTGAATATTCTGAAAGAATTCTTTCTTTGGTGAGATTTAATTTCTTTGCCATGACCCGTATTTTATCTCAAAGATACGAAATAATTGTTTAAGTATATTTTAAAAATAGTTAAACAAAATATAAATTATTAAGTAAAAAGTAAGATGTAAGCACCTCCACCCACTAAGTAACCAATTAAAGCATAAAGGCTGATTTTTTTTAAGTACCAAAAGAAATCTATTTTTTCTAATCCCATTGCAGCAACACCAGCAGCAGAACCAATAATTAAGATACTTCCACCCGTTCCAGCACAATAAGCAATAAACTCCCAAAAATAATGATCCATAGGGTATGTTTGTAAATCATACATTCCCATAGATGCAGCAACTAGAGGAACATTATCAATTATAGCTGATAAAATACCTAAACTTATTGAAATAATTTTTAAATCTCCTATATTTTCACTTAGACTACTTGCAAGATTAGATAAAATTCCTGTTGATTGTAATGTTGCTACAGACATTAAAATTCCTAAAAAGAAAAGAATACTTGGAGTATCTATTTTTTTTAATGCATGAGTAACAGAAATTTTCTCATCATTTTCTTTTTTTCTATCGAGGTATTCTGTTACAATCCATAAAACAGCTAAGCCAATTAATATTCCCATAAAAGGAGGTAAATGGGTTATTGATTTAAAAATAGGTACAAAAACTAAAGCAGAAATTCCAAGATAAAAAACTATATTTTTTTGATAATTTGGAATTTTTGTTTCTGTAATAAAGCTAGTTTTTTCAATTTTGCCTTTTACAATTCTACTTATTAAGAGTAATGGAACTATCATGCTTATTAAACTTGGTATAAATAGCTTTTGCATAATATTCGTTGCAGAAATTTGTCCACCAATCCATAGCATTGTAGTAGTAACATCCCCAATTGGCGTCCATGCACCACCAGCATTTGCTGCTATGATTATCATTCCAGCAAATAGCCATCTGTCCTCTTTATTTTCAAGTAACTTCTTTACTAAAGTAACCATAACAATAGTAGTTGTTAAGTTGTCTAAAATAGCAGATAAGAAAAACGTTATAAAACTTACAGTAATTAACAGAGTTCTTTTATTTGTGGTTTTAATTTGTTTACTAATAACATCAAAACCATTATAAGAATCAATTAATTCCACTATGGTCATAGCTCCTAAAAGGAAAAATAAAATTTGCGAAATATCTCCTAAATGTTCAATCAATTCATGAACAACACTTTCAGGATTGGAGTTTGATAAAATATAAACTGTCCAACAGATTACTCCCGTTAAAAGAGCAATAGCTGCTTTGTTTATATTTATTTTATGCTCAATGGTAATAAGTAAGTAACCTAGAATAAATATTGCAATTAATATGAAGCTCATAATTTTAAAAATTATTAAGAGTAAATTTTATGTTACAAATGTTATTCTTTTTTTGTTTTAAATAAAATTTATTGAGTATCAAATAATTGTTGTTTTTTATATAAATTGCAATTTTTGAAAATATGCAAAAAAAGCCATTTCAAAAGAAATAGCTTTTAAGATTATTTTTATTAATGTAGAATGGATTTTAGAAAAAACTTAAATATGTTTTGAAATTAAAATAAATCTAGTTCATTCCATTCTAAATAGTTCATTATTCTACATTCTCTTGCATCGTATGATACACATTCATTACATCGTCATCTTCTTCAATCTTTTCTAATAGTTTTTCAACATCGGCGACTTGGTCAGCTGTTAATTCTTTAGTAACTTGGGGAATACGCTCGAAACCAGAGGATAAGATTTCTAAACCTCTATTTTCTAATTCTTTTTGGATGGCACCAAAGCTTTCAAAAGGGGCATACATTACAATTCCGTCTTCATCAGCAAAAATTTCTTCTACCCCAAAATCAATCATTTCAAGTTCTAGTTCTTCTACATCTTGACCTTCAGCAGGTATCCTAAAATTGCATGTATGATCAAACATAAATTCAACAGAACCTTGTGTTCCCATAGTTCCATTGCATTTATTGAAATAACTTCTAATATTAGCAACTGTTCTATTGTTGTTATCTGTTGCTGTTTCAATTAAGATGGCAATTCCATGTGGTGCATAACCTTCAAATAATACCTCTTTATAGTTAGCCGTGTCTTTATCAGATGCTTTTTTGATAGCGCGTTCTACGTTATCTTTAGGCATATTTGCTGCTTTAGCATTTTGTATAACCGCTCTTAGTCTGGCATTTGTTTCAGGATTTGGTCCGCCTTCTTTTACAGCAATAACAATATCTTTTCCTATTCTAGTAAACGTTTTAGCCATGGCAGACCAACGTTTCATTTTACGTGCTTTTCTAAATTCAAATGCTCTTCCCATTTCTGATTTTTTACTCTAATTTATATTGCAAAAATAAGTTTTATTACCAATTATTCAAATTGTAATTAATCATTTGGAACATGTTTTGAAATAAATTTTTCTGAAGTAGCATTCCATTCGGCAATGGTTTTATTTTTTTGATTAATTATTTGGACATTCAAATTATTAAAATCATTAATTTTTTTATTTACATCATTAACCATTTTATTAAAATTATCTACTTCTTCTTTAGTTCTTTCCTTTGCGGATTTACTTTCCAAAGCTGTTTTTGTTTCATGAAATTTAGTATTAAACATATAAAAATCAATTACATTTGGAACATATTCTTCATTCGTTTTTTTATACATCTCTAATGTTTTAATTGTAATGTTTTTTAATGAAGCATCATTGTTATAGGAATTCATAGTCTTTAATTTTTCTAAACCTTCATCAACATAACTTGATAATGTACTTGAATTTTGTTGAATGGCAGCAATATCTTTTTTTTGTACAGAAGCTAAAAGGAGGGCATCTGTAATATTGCATTTGAAAAAAATTAAATAAGTTTCATTTTGATATTGAAATACTTCATTTGAAATTTTCATCTTTTTTGCAATGTCTGATTCAGAATCATTTAAAATAATATTGTATTTTAAAGCAAAACTTTTTTGTGCAACATCTACTTTTTCATATTCTTCAGCCATTTTTTGATTTACTAAATCTTTAGTCATAATGAAAGCTTCCATAAAATCATAAGATTGTTCTGCAACTTCTTGCATATCTATAATTTTGCTATAATCTTGACTAATCATATTCTCAGAAAAAATCAAATAATTAATAACAACATCTCTGTATTCTATATCACTTTTATACCCTTCTTTTAATCCAGATATATTTTTTTTAGCAAGTTGAATGGAATTAAGGAGGCTTTTTCTTGTTGCATCTATTTTCCTAGCACTTTTTGAATGTGCTACTGATTTAGTATATTTCCACATATTTTTTGCAATATTTTGTTGCTCTTTAGAAATATAGGACAAGTAGTCTATAGGAGTGGCAATATTTTGTGAAAAACTATTTAATGTGATAAAAAATAGGATTAAAAAAAAACTTTTTTTAAAGGACATAATTGTTATTTTGTTATATTATTTAATATTTGAAGTGCTTCATTGATAATTGCACTAGTTTGAATTTCTTCTATTTGTTTTTTTGAGATTTTGTCTGAAAAAGTGGTTTTGAAGTTGTTTTCATTGTCATATGAATTATTTTCAACTGTAAAATTAAATTTTTCTTTGATGAGTTCATTAGCCTTATTAAATAAGTTAGATGTTTCATGAACATCATTTAGAACGCCATTAAAATCTAATAATACTATTTTTTCTTTTTTATTTGTTACTAAGTTGTCTATTTCGTTATTAAGATTTATAATTTTTTTAAAATAAGGATTTTCTTTAATTCGTTCTCTGCTTGAGCGAATTACAGTAGAAAAGTCATTTTCATAGCTTTTATATCTAGAATTGGAAACAATTTCATCATTAGTTAAAACTGTTTTGAATTGTTTTTCTTTTGGAACTATTTTTTCAAATAAATAGGGAATTTCTATATCGGGTATTGTACCAGTTGCTTGATGACTTTTTCCAGTTACTCTGTAAAATTTTTGTATGGTTAAGTTTATGAAATCTGTATTTGAATCTGTATCATCTAATGGAACTATACTTTGCATACTGGCTTTTCCATAGGATGTTTTACCTACTACTAATGCTCTATTATAGTCTTGTAATGTATTGGCAAAGAGCTCGCTAGCTGAAGCTGAAAATCCATTAATTAACACTACTATAGGTTCATTAAATATAACTCCTCTGTTATAATCTTTTAAAATGGTTTTGTTTTTTTTATTATCTACTGCTATAGTAATTGGACCTACATCAATAAACATTCCTGCTAGTTTTATGGCTTCATCTACATTTCCACCGCCATTAAACTGTAAATCAATAATAAGACCTTTTATTTTATCATTTTTTAATTTTATTATTTCCTTTGCAACATCGTTAGATAAAGTATTAATACTAAAATCTGATGAATAAAAACTAGGGATTTTTATATAGCCAAATTTGTTATCTATATTTAATACATAGCTGTAGGCAGTATTTTCTATTGCTTTCATTATTTTTTTTTCAATCAAAGCAGTATAGATTTCACCATTTCTTTTTCTAAATGTAAATTCTAATTCTTTATAATTATCTGAACTAATTAGATTTGAAATTTGTTCAAAAGTGCTACAATTAACCAAATACTCTTCATTTTTAAAATTTATTTTAATGACTTGATCACCAGTCTCTATTTTCTCATTTTCAAAAGCAATACTTCCAGGAATAATTTCATTAACAAAAATTTCATCATTTTCATTAGCTTCAAACAGTAAACCTAGAGAACTATTAGATGAGTTTAAACTTGAGAGAAAGTTGGATCTATCATCATAAGAATAATAATCAGTATGTGGGTCAAAATAGTTACAAAATGCTTTAAAAAATACTCTTTTTATTTCTTCATGAAAGTTTTTTTCATCTTTTAAAAGACTTTGAATTTTACATTTGAAGATGCCAAATGTTTTCGTTTTTTCTTGTATAGCTAGTTTGTTAAAATGTAGTTTTAGGGAATCTGAATTAGTGCTAAGCAACGCAATATTTCTTAAACTTTCATAAACAATCATTTTTTTCAGAATGCGTCTAATTCCTTTCTCATCATTATAAAAAGAGTTTTCACCCTTAGTAAAAAAAAGAGTATCATTTGTGTTTAGAGAAATATTTTCTTTTTCTAACTGATCAATTATTTTTAATTTTCGTTCTAAGCCTTTTTTGTAAAAAACTGTAAATTCATCAAGAAAAGAGCAATTCTGATTTAAAATATAGTTGTCAATATTATATTTATGCTTGGAAAGATTTTTATATTCTGAAAGCAAAAAGATGTTTCTCTCTCTGTCTAATTTTTCAATTATGGTATTAAAAACATATAAAGAAAGACTATCATCAACAGGTTTGGGTTGGTAATGATAGTCTTGAATAAGCAAATTTATTTTTGTAATAGTGACACAGTTTTCTTGTTTACTTTGTGAAAAAATAAAATGAAAAAAAAATAAGAAGTAAAGTGTCGTTATTCTCATATTTATTTTTTATAAAAGGGTAATTTAACCACTTTTGCTTTGATGTCTTTATTTCTAATACGAATAAAAATTTCTGAATCAATAGAAGATAAAGATGTTGGTACGTAGCCTAAACCAATAGCAATTCCTAAGGAAGGCGATTGAGTTCCTGAGGTTACTATACCTACAATATTACCATTAGCGTCTGCAATTTCATAATCATGTCTTGGAATACCTCTTTCAATCATTTCAAAAGCGACTAACTTGCGTGAAACGCCTTCTTCTTTTTGCTTTTTTAGATTTTCAGAATTAGTAAAATCTTTAGTAAATTTAGTAATCCATCCTAAACCAGCTTCTAAAGGAGAAGTAGTATCATTAATATCGTTTCCATATAAACAGAATCCCATTTCTAGACGTAAAGTATCTCTTGCAGCTAAACCAATAGGTTTTATGCCATAAGCAGCACCAGCTTCAAATACTTTGTTCCAAATTTGTTCTACTTGGTCGTTTTTACAGTAAATTTCAAAACCTCCAGAACCTGTATATCCTGTGGCTGAAATAATAACATGTTCAAATCCAGCAAAATCTGCCACTTCAAAATGATAATATTTAATAGCTGATAAATCAATTGAACTTAAAGATTGCATCGCTTGAACTGCTTTAGGACCTTGGATGGCTAATAATGAATAATCATCAGAAAGATTTCTCATTTCAACATCTAAATTATTGTGAGCTGAAATCCATTCCCAATCTTTGTCTATATTTGATGCGTTTACAACTAGAAGGTATTGTTCTTCTTTAATACGATAAACAATTAAATCATCTACTATTCCGCCTTCATTATTAGGTAAACAAGAGTATTGTGCTCTACCAATTTCTAGAACAGAGGCATCATTTGTAGTAACCTTTTGTATTAATGCTAAAGCATTTTTACCTGTTAATAAAAATTCTCCCATGTGTGAAACATCAAAAACGCCTACTGCATTTCTTACAGTTTCATGTTCAATGTTAACACCTTCATATTGTACAGGCATATTAAATCCTGCAAAAGGTACCATTTTTGCTCCTAAACTTTCGTGAATGTGAGATAAAGTTGTGTTTTTCATCATTTAAATTTTGTGGTGCTAAATTAATTAAATTTAGTGGATATAAAAATGTCTGATAAAACATATTATTATCAGACATTTTACTAGAGATTGCTAATTTTTCTTTTTCTTAATCAATTTTTATACTTTTTTTGCATTATATTCATCTCTTATTTTTTCTTCTTTTCTAATTTGGTCCCTATGCGGTGCAATAACTTTTTCTAGTTCTTCTTCAGTTATTGTCAATGCTTTAGGATTACTTTTTAAGGTTAACCAAGGTTTAGGTGCATTGAAATCATATTTTCCGAAAATAATTACGGGTGTTCCTTTGATTTTTACAACATCTTGATTTTCTAAAACCCATTGTTCAGCAAAATCATAAAGCATTTCAGCATCTTTTTGTCTTAATCGCATACAAGAATGCGAAGCAGGATAACCAGGTAATTCATATTGATGAAAACCAACCCCAAGACTATTTTCAACATTAAAATTCCATTTTAACAACCATTCATCATTAACAGTACTAGTTGTTTCTTTTGCTTTCCAATTAGTGAAAAATAAGCCTGTAGGCGTTTGTGCGTTTTCTTTCCCCATATTTGTAGGTCCTTCATGAGTTAGAATTCCATATTCATAAGTAGCAAATGTTTCGGTTGGGTAGGAAAAAAAGATTATTTTTTTAATTGAATCTAATGTTTTGACCTCTAATGGAAAAGGTAAGTAAAATTCTATATCACCAGAAAGATCTGTTGGAAGTAAAATAGAATCAGTTTTTTTAAGATTTGCTTTATCCATTCTATTTACCGCTAATATAATATCTAGTTCTTTTGTAGATAAAGAATCAATTGCTAAATTTTTAGTCTTAATGTATGAATAAGTATACTCTTTTGGTTTAATTCTTTCAGGTAAAGCCCTTTTTAACGTAGGCTGCTGTTCTGATGTGTTGTCTTTATTACATGATGTAAATGCAATAAAAAATAGAAATAATAAGCCAGTAATTCGTTTCATAGTAATTCATTTTATCGATACTTTTTGAAAAGTCAAAAAATATTGTTTTTAACATTTGGTAAAATTGAAAAAATTACTGGCCTATTGTTTTATATCATTTTGAATAAAATTTATACAATTATTAGAATAGTTTTAACTCTATTTCAAAAGGTAATCTTTTAAATCTGAATAATCTTTAATAGGAATGCTTTGTTTTACTTTATTTAAAACACTTTGTATCTGTTTTGGTATTTCTAATGTAACTGACAATGTTGGTTCAACTATATCTAAAAATTTTATAGGATGAGCCGTTTCTAAAAAGAAACCGATACTTTCAGGTTGTAATGCTAATGCTCTTTGTAAGCCCAAATAACCCACAGCTCCATGTGGTTCCGCAATATAATGGGAATTGGAATAAATCGATTGCATGATTTCTTTGGTTGCTTCATCGGAATAAGAATAAGAGGAAAAATCTTTTTCAAACGCCTTTAAATCGTCAGCAAACATTTCTTGAATTCTAACAAAATTACTTGGATTCCCTACGTCCATTGCATTCGAAATAGTCGCTACAGATGGTTTAGGTTGGTAAACACCATTTCTTAAAAATCTTGGCACCGTATCATTTGCATTGGTAGTGGCTACAAAATGGTGAATGGGTAATCCCATTTTTTTGGCTAAAATACCCGCACATATATTACCAAAATTGCCACTGGGACAAGATGTAATAATCGGTTTATTGTATTTTTTTAATTCTTTGTAAGCAAAAAAGAAATAAAACATTTGAGGCAACCAACGTGCAATATTAATTGAATTGGCAGAGGTGAGTTTTTTATCTTTTAAATCCTGATCTAAAAAGGCCTTTTTAACCATATCCTGACAATCATCGAAAACGCCATCAACTTCTAGAGCCGTTATGTTTTGACCTAATGTAGTAAGTTGTCTTTCTTGAATATCACTCACTTTTTTAGAAGGGTAGAGGATAACAACATCCACGCCTTTAACCCCTAAGAAACCACTCGCAACAGCACCTCCTGTATCGCCAGAAGTGGCTACTAGAACTGTATTCTTAGTATCTTTGTTTTTATTGAAATAGCCTAAGCAACGTGACATAAATCGAGCGCCTACATCTTTAAATGCCATAGTTGGCCCATGAAATAATTCTAATGAAAAGACATTGATTTCAATTTGTACTAAAGGAAATTCAAAAGATAATGTTTCTGATATAATTTTTTTTAAATCGTTTTCAGGAATTTCATTTCCAATATAAGGTTGAATTGTTTTAAAAGCAATCTCTTCATGAGATAGACTTTCGATAGAATCAAAGAAAGAAGCTTCTAATTTTGGGATTTCTTCAGGAAAATAAAGCCCTTTATCTGGAGCTAAACCATTGGTTACGGATTCTTGAAAAGAAACTAAATGTTTTTTATTATTTAAACTATAGTATTGCATGGTAAATAGATAATGCTTGTTTATATTAGTGTAACTCCTTTATCATTTATTTTGGAAAGGTAAATATCAAAAGGAATTTGTGTTTTAGAGTATTCTTTATGCATCGCTTCAGCAACGGTTTCTGCTATTTGTTTGCCTTCACATAAGGCAAAAATGGAAGGTCCAGCACCCGAAATACCGGATCCTAAAGCACCGTTTTGGAGTGCTATTTGTTTTACTTTTTCAAAATGTGGAATTAAATGTTTTCTAAAAGGTTCTACTACTACATCTTGTAAAGAACGACTAATTAAAGCATAATCCTGAGTATATAAACCCGCAATTAAACCGCCTAAATTTCCCCATTGTGTTATGGCTTTATGAAAAGGAATGGAAGGTTCTAAAACCGCTCTGGCATCCACCGTTTTAACTTCTATATGAGGATGTAAAACAACAGCATACATTTTTTCAGGACTCGTTATTTTAATCACATCTAAAGGATGATAACCTCTCACTAAGGTAAAACCACCTAATAAACAGGGTGCTACATTATCTGCATGTTCGCTTCCACTAGCTAAAGCTTCTCCTTTCATAGCAAATTCTATTAATTCAGGTTTAGAAAAAGGTTTTCCTAGTAATTCATTTACACCAAAAACAGCACCTGCTGCACTAGCAGAGGAACTACCAATGCCACTTCCTGCTTTTATTTTTTTGTGAATTTCTATGGCTATACCAAAATCAATATCTCTGTTTTCTATTACAGCTAAAGCTGCAACACCGGCTACATTTTTTGATGCTTCATATGGTAAATCTGCTCCCGTTATATTTGTAATTTGTATCCCTTTTGTAGCGGTTTTTCTAAATATCATTTCATCACCAATGTTTTCCAAACACAAGCCCATTACATCAAACCCACAATTTAAATTGGCTATAGTTGCTGGACAAAATACACGTACTTCCATAAGTTCATTTTTAAAAGTTACCAATTCGAATCACATCAGCAAATATTCCAGAAGCAGTTACAGCTGCACCAGCACCAGCACCCTTAATTAAAAGAGGTTGGTCTACATAGCGATCGGTATAAAACTGAACAATATTATCTTTACCTTCTAAATTATAAAATGGGCTATCAGACGGAATAAATTCTAATCCTACACTTGCTTTTCCATTTTCAAAGGAAGCTACAAATTTTAATCGGCTGTTTTTTGCTTTGGCTTGAGCCAATAAATTTTCAAAATGCGCATTATGTTTCACTAAAGAGTCAAAAAATGCATCATTAGTTGTGGTGTTCATACATTCTTCCGGAAGAAAACAATTATTTTGAATGTCTTCAATTTCCATTTCGTAACCACTTTCTCTGATTAGAATAAGTATTTTTCGAGCCACATCAATTCCACTTAAATCAATCTTAGGATCTGGTTCTGTGAAACCTTGAACACCTGCTTCCTTTACTACATCATGAAAAGAATAAGTTTCACTGAAATTATTAAAAATAAAGTTTAAACTACCTGATAGAACAGCTTGAATTTTATGAACTTTATCACCTGAAACAATAAGGTGTTTTAAAGTATCTATAATTGGTAAACCTGCACCAACATTGGTTTCAAAAAGGAACGGAGCATTATATTTACGAGATAAATTTTTTAAATATTTATAGTTGTCATATTCTGATGAAGCGGCAATTTTGTTACAAGTTACAACTGCAATATTCTCTTTTAAAAATTGATCATATATAGTTGCTACTTCACTGTTTGCAGTAATGTCAACAAAAATACTATTTCTATAGTTTAAAGTTTTTACTTTATTAATGAAGCTTTCTCTATTCGCGGTTTCTCCTTCGTTAATTTTTATTTTCCAGTCTTTCAAATCTATACCTTCAGGATCAAAAAGCATTTTTCTAGAGTTTGATAAAGCAATAACACGTACATTCAGTTTTAAGTTGTCCTTTAAAAAATCCTTTTGTTGGTATATTTGGTCGATAAATTTTTCACCTACGTTGCCTACTCCCATTACAAAGAGATTCAATTGTTTCGTGTTATCTTCGAAGAATCGTTCGTGTAAAGTATTTAGTGCCTTGTGTACATCTTTTTTTGCGATAACAACTGAAATATTTCGTTCTGAAGCTCCTTGAGCAATGGCTCTAATATTGACATTGTTTTTTCCTAGAGTACTAAACATTTTGCCACTTAAACCTTGGTGATTTTTCATGTTTTCTCCAACTAAAGCGACAATGCATAAATCTTCCTCAACAATACAGGCATCTATTTTATGTTGTGCAATTTCAATTTCAAAAGTGCCATCTATTGCAAGTTTAGCGGCTTCAGCATCTTGGTTTTGAATTCCAATACAAATAGAATGTTCTGAAGAGGCTTGTGTAATGAAGATAACGTTAATATTATGATTTGAAAGTGTTTCAAATAAACGCTTAGAAGAACCAGAAACACCTATCATGCCTGATCCTTCAAGTGTTATCAAAGCAATAGATTCAATATGAGAAATTCCTTTTATTGGGTTTCCATTGGATTTGTATTGATTTGATATGTAAGTTCCTAAAACTTCAGGTTCGAATGTGTTTTTTATCCAAATAGGAATATTTAAGTCTAAAACAGGTTGTATCGTAGGTGGATATAAGACTTTAGCTCCAAAATGAGACAATTCCATGGCTTCTTGATAAGTGATGGAAGCAATTGGCTGTGCTTGTTTTACAATTTTGGGATTGGCTGTAAACATTCCATTAACATCTGTCCATATTTCTAAACTATGTGCTTGTAATGCTGCTGCTAGAATTGCAGCTGTATAATCTGAGCCTCCACGACCTAAAGTAGTTGTGTTTCCATTTGTTGAAGAAGCAATAAAACCAGGAAAAACGACAACTTGAATACTAATTGATTGAAAATAGCTAATAATTAATTCATTGGTGGTTTTAAAATCTACAGATGCTTTACCAAAATTTGTATTGGTTTTAATTATTTCTCTACTATCTTTAAATTGAGTTTTTGGTAATACTGCTTGTATTGCAACAGCAATAATTTGTGAAGATAACAGTTCTCCAAAACTTAAAATTCTATCTTGAGTTTTAGAGGTTAATTCGCCTAATAAATAACAACCATCTAGTAAAGTTTTTAAATGATTTAATTCATCATTTAATAAATTATATAAAGTCTCTTTTTTATTTGAATCGATGAGTTTTTCAACTACATCATAATGTTTTGATTGAATTTGTTGTAGTAATTTCTTATAGTGTTCATCTTTTGATGCTGCAGTGTTAGAAGCTAAAAGTAGTAAATCGGTTATGCCGCTAAATGCAGACACGACCACTGCGAGTTTATCTTCTTTGGATTTTTGTGAAATAATTTCAATTACTTTTTTTATGTTTTGTTCATTGGCTACAGATGTACCACCAAATTTTAATACATTCATGATTGTTTGCTTAAATATAATAATTCAGAATTTTTATTTTTCAAATGAAAAATATATAATATGGGATTATATGTAATTAACTATACCCCGAAAGGGGTAATAATTGTTGTCATAGCAAAAGTGCCTATCGAAGTGCCGATAGAAATAGGGGTGATGTAATATTTATTTTTGCTATTTAACATATTCCAAAGATAAAATTTATTTTTAGCCAAAAAAATCGTATTAGTATTTTTACGAATAGTTTATTTTACCAACTTTAAAAATCTTTAAAAAATCATTTTAATAATTTTGATACCCTATGATTATCAATATGATAATAAAATAGTAGTTAAAAATCTTGCATTTTAACATTTGTTTGTAGAATTTTGACGTTTTAAATGCAAAAAATGGAAACAATACATTATATAAGTTCTGATTTACTTTCAATTAATCAAATAGAAACCATTGTTTTACAAGACATGAAATTAGAGTTGTCTGAAGAAGCCAGAGCTAATATTGTGAAGTGTAGAATGTACTTAGATGATAAATTGAAATCTAATGAAAAACCAATTTACGGCATCAATACAGGCTTTGGGTCTCTATGTAATGTTAAGATTTCGAATGAAAATTTATCAAAATTGCAAGAAAATTTAGTTAAGTCTCATGCATGTGGAACTGGAGAGGAAGTACCTCATGAGATTGTAAAAATTATGCTCTTATTAAAGATACAATCTTTAAGTTATGGACATTCAGGAGTGCAATTAGAAACGGTAGAACGCTTAATAGATTTTTATAATCATAATATCTTACCTGTAATTTACAATCAAGGCTCTCTCGGAGCCAGTGGAGATTTAGCTCCTTTAGCTCATTTATCGTTACCATTGATAGGAGAAGGAGAAGTCTATTTTGATGGATTTAGACAACCAGCTTATAAAGTTTTGGAGAAAATGAATTGGAATCCAATAGTATTACAATCTAAAGAAGGTTTGGCATTATTAAATGGCACCCAATTTATGAGTGCTTATGGAGCTTATATTTTGATTAAATCTTGTAAATTGTCCTATTTAGCTGATGTAATTAGCGCGATTTCTTTAGAAGGATTTGATGGTAGGATTGAACCTTTTACAGATTTAATTCATTTGGTACGACCTCATAAAGGACAAGTGCAAACAGCGGAACGCATTAGGGAAATATTAGAAGGAAGTGAAATTATTACTCAAGAAAAGAAACATGTACAAGATCCATATTCTTTTAGATGTATTCCTCAAGTACATGGTGCAAGTAAAGATGCTTTCGATTATGTGAAAAGGGTTTTTCGTACAGAAATTAATTCAGTTACCGATAATCCAAACATATTTGCCAGTGAAGATATAATTATATCAGGAGGAAATTTTCATGGACAACCTTTAGCATTAGCATTAGATTTTCTAGGAATTGCTTTGGCAGAAATTGGAAACATATCAGAACGAAGAACGTATCAATTAATCTCAGGATTAAGAGATTTACCTGCATTTTTGGTAAGCGACCCTGGTTTAAATTCTGGGTTTATGATTCCACAATATACAGCAGCAAGTATTGTAAGTCAGAATAAACAATTAGCCACTCCTGCAAGTGTAGATAGTATTGTATCTAGTAATGGACAGGAAGATCATGTGAGTATGGGAGCCAATGCAGCTACAAAAACTTTGCGTATTTTAGATAATTTAGAACGTATTCTGGCTATTGAACTGTTAAATGCATCACAAGCAATAGAGTTTAGAAGACCTTTAAAGTCTAGTGATTTTATTGAGATGTTTTTAAAATCATATAGAGAAGAAGTTTCATTCGTAAATGAAGATAGAATTTTACATTATGATATAGAAAAAACGATTGCATTTTTACAAAGTTTTCAGGTTGAAGAGGAAGTAATGTAAAAGAGAAAATAAAGTATATTTAAAAAGGGCATTTATAATTAAATGCCCTTTTTAAATATTGTATAGAATTTAATTTATGAAAACAGTAAACTAAGGAGAGCTAAAATTGAGGGTATTCCTTGTACAAAAAATATTCTTTTAGAGACAGAATAAGCCCCATATAACCCAGCAACTAATACACAAACTGAAAAGAAAATAGCTATGTTTTTACTCCACTCTATGTTGCCAATGCATAAAGACCAAATTAATCCAGCAGCTAAAAAACCATTGTACAAACCTTGATTGGCTGCCATAGCTTTTGTTTTTGGGAACAATTCTTTAGGAACAGTTCGAAAGACTTTTGGTCCTTTGGTTGTCCAAACAAACATTTCAAGCCATAAAATATACAAGTGTAAAATAGCTATAAATCCTATTAAAATTTGTGATAGTAAATTCATATATTTAATTATATTATTTCCATTTAAAGTTTTTTTCTATTGCTTTTATCATTTCGCCAGCAATATCTTTGTTTGTTGCACCTTCAATGCCTTCAAGACCAGGAGAAGAATTAACTTCTAATAATAAAGGCCCCTTACTTGAACGAATAATATCGACACCAGCAACTTTTAAATCCATTGCTTTTGCAGCTTTTATAGCAATTTTCTTTTCTTCCGAAGTAACTTTGACTACTGAAGCCGAACCACCCATGTGAATATTTGCTCTAAATTCTCCAGGAGCAGCTTCTCTTTGCATAGCAGCAACCACTTTGCCATCTACAACAAATAGGCGCAAATCTTTTCCATTGGCTTCTTTAATAAATTCTTGAACTAATATATTGGCATTTAAGCTTTTAAATGCATTGATAACTGATTCCGCTGCTTTTTTGGTTTCAGCTAAAACCACTCCTTTTCCTTGGGTGCCTTCGAGCAATTTTACAATTAAAGGAGAACCTCCTACCATTTTAATTAAGTCGTCTGTATCTAAAGGAGAATTTGCAAAACCAGTAGTAGGAATGTCTATTCCATTATTTAATAATAATTGTAGAGAGAATAATTTATCTCTAGATTGAGTAATGGCTGCAGCGCTATTTAAAGCAAAAACTTTTAAGGCTTCAAATTGACGGGTTAACGCACAGCCATAATAAGTCATACTAGGTCGAATTCTAGGAATAACTGCATCAAAATCATTTAAAATTTTGCCGCCTCTATAATGTATTTCAGGATTATCTGCATCGAGTTTCATATAGCAATATTTTAAATTTAAAAAATGCATTTCATGACCTCTTAATTCTCCTGCTTCAATAATTCTTTTATTACTATATAATTCGGGATTACTTGCCAAAACACCAATTCTTAAGCCTTTTTTCTCCGTTGAATTGTCAAAATAAAGTTCTTTTAGTTTTTCATTAGAAGGCTGTCCCAATAAATATTTTTTTTCAGGATCTACAAGTATTCTACCAGACATGGCTTCTCTTCCCAAGAGCATTCGAAATCCCATAGAATCTCTATTAGTAAGTGTAAGTTGTACTTCCCATTTTTTTTCACCAATTTCTAGTGTAGTTTTGATGACAAATCTTCTTTCTCTGTAGCCACTTGAACTTTTTACAATTCTTTGGTCTACTAGCTCAGCCTCACAATTGATAATAGTTTTCGCATTGTTTTGGATAGGATTAATATCAAATTTAACCCAATCTTTTCCTTCTTTTTGAAAAGTCTTTAAGTTTGTGGCATGTAAAGCAGATGTTTTTGCTCCAGAATCTATTCTTGCTTTTATAGTTGGAATTCCTAAAGTAGGGAAGGAACACCATTCTTCGCTACCGATAATTGTTTTTTGTATAGACATAAATATTTAAAAAACTAAGATAATAAAATTTGAAACAAAAGGATATGTTTTTTCTTCAAATTTAATTGTTTTCTAAATAACAAATTGACAAATTGGATTGGAAAGGAAACATTAAAGTTTGAAAGTTATTGTCTTTTTCAGTTTCTACACTTATTAGATAGCTATTATTTATTGTGTCTAAGAGTATTAACAAGGGCGAGTAAAAAGTAATTCCTATTTTGTGTTTAGAAATATCAGTAATATCTGTATTTATTATATCAAGTTGAAAATTGGTAAATGGGAAATAATTATTTCCTAATATGTCTGTAACTCTATGGAAATTATTTTTTAATTGATCGACATACCCTTGAGCTGCAATTCCTATTAAGAAATTTAATTGTGAAGCTTTTTCATTTTCACTTAATAATTCCCTGTAGGTTAATAAAGGTTTGTTTTTGTTGTTAAATAATTGATTTTGAAGTATGTATTCTTTGTATGTGTCTTCAAAAACATATTTATCCCACAAATAATTTGAGGAATGATCAATTATTATTCTATAAGCAAGTCTAATTTTTTTCATTCTAATTAATTTATAAATAAAGAGATTTAAGTTCTATTTTTAAATCTCTTTATTTTAACCCTGATGATTTATTATTGAATTATCATCTTTTTTGTTTGCTCAAAAATTCCTCCTTCATTAGTTACTTTAACTTTATAAAAATAATTTCCGCTACTTAAACTACTTATATCTAAAAATAAGTTATTATTTCCTAAAAGTAATTGCTCATTAGCTAATGGAGTATAAATTATTTTACCGTTGATATCTAAAACTTGAACAGTAACTTGGCTATTGTTTTTTAAATGAATGGGTATTGTTATTTTATCTTTAGCAGGATTAGGATAGCTTTGTTTTATGATGAATTCTTGGGTTGCAAATTCATTGCTACCAAGAGTGCCAGCAGCTACGTATATGGTATGAGTTAATATAAAACCTGTTGATACACTACCACTAACAGTTGCCATTTCATTAGTTACACCATCTGAAAAAACATTGTCAGTAGCATTGTAAGTATATCCAGTCATGCCTTTGGTATATCCGTAAGAAGTTGCCGCATTAGCTAAAACAACCGCGCTGTTTGCACTTTCAGGAAAAGCAATTTGAGTTACTAATAAAGAATTTCCAGAATTGTCATAAATATGAACATGAATATGTGTTGCTCTACTGGTATACCAACCAGGAAAAATGGATGTGAAACTAACAAAGCCATTTGAATCTGTAAATTGACGTCCTCTTAAAAAAGTATTATTTGTGTAATTGGTTGATTGCATTGCTGTTCCACCATATTGTGAGTAATTGCCATCTTTATCACAATGCCAAATATCAACAATAGCATTTTCTAAAGGAACACAATTTGCATCTACATTATTAATGGTGAGATTAATTGTAAATGCTATACCTGTTCTATCACCAATCATGTTTGTTCTTACTAAAGAAGAAGGAGTAATAGTAGGAAATGGCCCTGCTGTTTCACTATTGGTAGTTGAACATGTAAATAAATCATCATTTACCTTTGAATTGGATTTTAATAAACTTGGAGCTATCATTGTTACACCTAAAAATCCGATGCTGTTTTTAAAGAAATCTTTTCTATCCATTTTTTTTATAATTTAAGTTTTTAATTCTAATAATATAAGTAGTGCGTCATTTGTTAATGATTCAAACTCCGCATTTTCGATATCCCATATCAATAATGCATCTTTATCTTCTAATAATCTATTTTGAAATTCAAATGCTCCATTTATTACAAAAGCAAATAATGAGTTTGTTTTGTTTTCTAAATAATAATTATCATCTGTTCTTAAACTGTATTTACCAATTGAAACAGTTATTTTTTGATTTTCAAATGTTTTGGTAAGTTGATTAGATATACTGAAATCTAGATTTATTGTTTCGATACTGTTTGAAGTGGAACAGAAATTCAGCTTGAAATAAATAAAACTTACAAGTTCATCTTCAAAAGGATTTATTATTGAAAATGTATTATATTTTTTAATATCGATTATTTTTAATTGATTTACAGGAATAAACTCAACACTTTCATCAGACTTTTTTAGATTAACTGCTCCCACCAAAGGAAATATAAAAAGCATACAATCATTTTCAAAAAAATAAAGTTTCTCTTTTTTGGGAGCAAGTGTTTCTTCTGTGAAATCACTTAATAAAATTTGGTTATCTGAATTATAATTTCTATCAATTTTTGAAGTTAGACTTCTGAAATTTGAAGTTTCATCAAGACTTCTCATGTTTGATTTAATAATTATTGATGGATGCTGTTTTATCATTTAGCCTGCTACTTTTATGGTATGTGTTAATTCAAAACCTGAACTAATTGAACCTGTTATTGATGCCATTTCATTAGTTACTCCATCTGAGAAAACATTGTCGGAAGCATTATAAGTATAACCAGACATTCCTTTGGTATAACCGTAATTTGAAGCCGAATTTACTTGTTCAACAGCACTATTTGATCCTTCAGGAAAAGCAATTTGAGTCACAAGCAGAGAGCTTCCTGCACTATTATAAATATGTACATGTATGTGTGTGGCTCTGCTCGTGTACCAACCAGGAAAAATAGAAGTAAATGCTACAACACCATTCGTGTTTGTCGTTTGCCTCCCTCTTAAAAATGTATTGTTAGTATAATCTGAACTTTGCATAGTTGTACCACCATATTGAGAATAATTACCATCTTTGTCGCAATGCCAAATATCTACAATTGCATCTGCTAAAGGATTACAAGAGTTATTGGTATTTTGTATTGTAATTGTTATAGATAAAGGTATTCCTGTTCGATCTCCAACAATATTTGTTCTCACTAAACCGGAAGGTGTTATTGTTGGAAACGGACCAGCTGTTTCAGAGTTTGTAACAGTACAATTAGTATCGTTGTTGTTTGTATCAGAAGATATTATATCATCATCTTTACTACAACCTTTTAATGCAGGAAGAGCAATAGTTACACCAGCAATTCCTAATCCTTTTAAAAAATCTTTTCTATTCATACCTAAAAATTTATGATTATAGATAAAGATACTTTGAGGATTTTTTTTAAAAAAAGAATTGAGGTTAACTCCTTATTAATTGAGGTGAATTTTATTTTTTTGTTAAATTATTTAACAATGTTTTATATGTGTGACCAATTGGTATAATTAAATCTCCAATTTCAATGGTTTTATTACTTATTGATTTTATCTTATTTATGGGTACAATATAGGTTCGATGTACTCTTATGAAATAATTAATGGGTAAAATTTCTAAAAAAGCTTTCATTGTATATCGTGTAACAATTTTTGTTGCATTTGTTAGATGAATTTTTATATAATCATCTAAGCCTTCAATTAGCAAAATTTCATCAATATTTATTTTATGTAGTTTATAATCAGCTCTTATTGAAATATAGTTATCATCATTTAGATTTATATTTTTATCAATTGTTAAGCTTTTTTTTACTTTTTCAATTGCAATCTGAAAACGTTCTTTGCTAATGGGTTTTAGTAAATAATCAGTTGCATTTATATTAAATCCTTCTAGTGCATACTCACTATAAGCAGTTACAAATACTAATTGAGGCTTAATTTTTAAAGAATTGTAAAATTCGAACCCAGTTTTATTAGGCATTTCTATATCTAAAAAGATCAAATCTACAGGGAATTTATTTAAATATTTTAAAGCTTCATTCTGACTTGTGAATGTTTTTTTTAAATCTAAAGAATCAATTTCATTAGCGTAGGCTGAAATAACTTTTAAAGCTAAAGGTTCGTCATCTATTGCAATTGCTTTAATTGTCATTCTAGTTCAATTTTAAGATTAATATGATAAGTCATATTATCATTATTAATAGTTAATGTGTGTTTTTTTGGGTACATCAATTGTAACCTTAATATAGTGTTTTTAGTACCAATGGATGTTTTAAGGCGTTCATCTATTTGATTTACAATATCATTTTTTATATCCAAAGTAATAAGATTTTCATTAATTAATATAAAACCTTCAATTTTACTTTTTCGATCAGGATTTATGCCATATTTGAAAGCATTTTCAATAAATGAAATAAAAATTAAAGGGCTGATGCGATTATTCTTAAAGTTACCAATAAATTTAAAATGAATAGTTTCTTGTGTGCTACGAAGTTTTTGTAAATCTATGTAATCCTTAATATGATTTATTTCGTCTTCTAAAGGCACAAAATCATTATTACTCTCTGAAACAGTATATCTAAATATATTAGAAAGCTTAAGTATTCCTTCTTGAGCATTTTTAATGTCAAATAAAGTTAGTGCATATATATTGTTTAATGTATTAAATAAAAAATGAGGATTAATTTGCGATTTCAGTTGTGAAATTTCTGCATTCCTCTTTTGAATTTGTATTTCAGAAATTCTTTCGTTCTGCTTTATAAAATAGCTAACAGAAAGAGTTAATAGAAAGGGAAAAAATTTTTGAAAATCAAAGATTTTAGGATTATCAATAAATCTTAAATCAGCGTTTAAGTTTCTAGTAAATGATTTTTCAGTTGGTAAAATGAATTCTGGCAGATACCAATATATTAAAAAACAAACAAGTATCGTTAAATAATATAAATACCACTTATTCGTTTTATATATTTTCGGAATAAATAGATAATGATTTAAAAAAAAAATAGGAATAAGTAAAGAAGAGCTTAATATATTTCTTTGAAAAGGAGGAATGTTAATTAATTTTAAAATTCCTTCATTTACATCAGGTGAACCAATTATTGGGATTAATAATAAAGTGAACGAAAAAAATATATTAGTTAAAATGGCTAATTTTTTCTTATTCATAACTGAGAATTATAAAAAAAACCTACTATTTAGTAGGTTTTTCTGATTTATTAATTGTAATGGTGAGTTCATTACTTGTTTCATCTAAATCCATGAAAATTTGATCCCCTTCATGAATTTTTGAAGTTATAATTTCTTCTGCTAATGCATCTTCAACATATTTTTGTATGGCTCTTTTTAAAGGTCTAGCACCAAATTGTTTGTCAAACCCTTTATCAGCGATATAATCTTTAGCTTTTTCAGATAGTTTTAAATCATATCCTAAATCTTTGATTCTTAGATATAATTTGTCCATTTCTATATCAATAATTAAATCAATATCCTCTTTCTCTAAAGCATTAAAAACGATTACATCATCTATACGATTTAAGAATTCAGGAGCAAATGCTTTTTTTAGCGCATTTTCAATAATACCTTTAGAGTGCTCATCAGCTTGTGATGTTTTAGCCGCTGTTCCAAATCCTACTCCTTGTCCAAAATCTTTTAGTTGACGCGCACCCACGTTAGAAGTCATAATGATTATTGTGTTTCTAAAATCAATTTTTCTTCCTAAACTATCAGTTAGGTGTCCATCATCAAGAACTTGAAGCATCATATTAAATACATCGGGATGCGCTTTTTCAATTTCATCTAGAAGCACTACACAATATGGTTTTCTTCTGACTTTTTCAGTTAATTGACCACCTTCTTCATAACCTACATATCCTGGAGGTGCACCCACTAATCTTGAAATGGCAAATTTTTCCATATATTCACTCATATCTATACGGATTAAAGCATCTTCAGAATCAAAAAGTTCTTTTGCTAAAACTTTTGCTAATTGCGTTTTACCCACACCTGTTTGGCCTAAAAAGATAAATGAACCAATCGGTTTATTTGGATCTTTTAATCCTGCTCTATTTCTTTGAATGGCTTTGGCAATTTTTTCAACTGCATCATTTTGGCCAATTACTTTGCCTTTAATTAATTCTGGAAGCTTTGCTAATTTATTACTTTCAGTTTGTGCAATTCTATTCACAGGAATGCCTGTCATCATAGAAACCACATCTGCCACATTGTCTTCTGTTACTGTAACTCTATTGTTCTTTGCATCTTCTTCCCATTGTTCTTGTGCAATAGCTAATTCTTTTTCAATTCGTTTTTCATCGTCTCTTAACTTAGCAGCTTCTTCATACTTTTGTTTTTTTACAACCGTGTTTTTTAATTCTCTAACATCTTCTAATTGTTTTTCTAATTCTAGAATTTGTTTTGGAACATCAATATTCACGATATGTACTCTTGAACCTGCTTCATCCAATGCGTCAATAGCTTTGTCTGGAAGAAAGCGATCCGTCATGTAACGATTTGTCAGTTTTACACAAGCTTCAATTGCTTCATGAGTATAAGTTACATTATGATGATCTTCATATTTCCCTTTAATATTATTAAGAATAGTAATAGTTTCTTCAACAGATGTAGGTTCCACAATTACTTTTTGAAAGCGTCTTTCTAAAGCGCCATCTTTTTCAATGTATTGGCGGTATTCATCTAAAGTGGTAGCGCCTACACATTGAATTTCTCCTCTTGCTAAAGCGGGTTTAAACATGTTTGAAGCGTCAAGAGAACCAGTAGCTCCACCAGCTCCTACAATGGTATGAATTTCATCAATAAAAAGAATGATATCATCATTTTTTTCAAGTTCATTCATTACTGCTTTCATTCGCTCTTCAAACTGTCCTCTATATTTGGTTCCTGCGACTAAACTGGCTAAATCAAGTGTTACGACTCTTTTATTAAATAAAATTCGAGAAACTTTTTTCTTTACAATTCGTAAAGCTAATCCTTCTGCAATGGCTGATTTACCTACACCAGGTTCACCGATTAATAAAGGATTATTTTTCTTTCTTCTACTTAAAATTTGTGAAACCCTTTCGATTTCTTTTTCTCTTCCTACAACAGGATCAAGTTTGCCTTCTTCTGCCATTTCAGTCAAATCACGACCAAAATTATCTAGAACAGGAGTTTTAGATTTTTTATTAGTTTTATTTCCAGAGGTAGGATTGTTGAAACCACTATCTCTAGCACCATCCTCTTGCCCAGATTCATCATTGAATTCTGCTTTCGGTATGTCTTCTGAATAATCATTTTCGTTTGTTATCATAGCTGTATATTGATCTTTAATCAATTCGTAATCTAATTTTAGTTTGTTTAAAAGTTTTGTTGTTGGGTCATTTTCATTACGCAAAATACACAACAATAGATGAGCAGTGCTAATAGTATTACTATTATATAATTTAGCTTCTAAAAATGTAGTTTTTAAAGCTCTTTCTGCTTGACGAGTAAGATGAAGATTTTTTTTATCATTATTTTGAGTAGAAACAGTACTTGCTGGACTTAATACCTCTACTTTTTTTCTTAGATAATCAAAATCAACTGCAAGATTGTTTAAAATTGTCATTGCTTTTCCTTGTCCTTCTCTAAGTAAACCAAGAATAAGATGTTCAGTGCCAATAAAATCGTGCCCTAATCGTAAAGCTTCTTCTTTACTATAAGAAATAACATCTTTAACCCTTGGTGAAAAATTATCGTCCATATGTTAGAAATTGTATTTGTAAATATACTAAGATATCAACTAATAAGCAAAAAATATGCCTTTAATAGAATGATTAGCTAATTGACAAAAAAAAAATGACAAAAAAAAATTCTTGTCAGGTCATTTGAGATGTTTTTTTAAGAAATAATTGTTAATAAATCATTTAAATTTATCCTTTAAAACAAGAGTAAAAATTGTAAAAAGCCGTATATTGGCGCGTTAAAGAAAAAATATAATTTTAATATAAAACTTATGTCTGAAGGAGAAAAATTAATTCCTATTAACATTGAAGATGAAATGAAATCAGCTTACATTGATTATTCAATGTCAGTTATTGTATCAAGAGCGCTTCCAGATGTTAGAGATGGTTTAAAACCTGTACATCGAAGAGTATTATTTGGTATGCATGAATTAGGAATTAGATCCAATAGTGCTTATAAAAAATCAGCAAGGATTGTTGGAGAAGTATTAGGTAAATACCACCCTCATGGAGATACATCTGTATATGACGCAATGGTGCGTATGGCTCAAGAATGGAGCTTAAGATATTTAATGGTTGATGGTCAAGGTAACTTTGGTTCTGTTGATGGAGATAGCCCTGCAGCAATGCGTTATACAGAAGCAAGAATGCGTAAAATATCTGAGGACATGTTGGCAGATATTGAAAAAGAAACGGTTGATTTTCAATTGAATTTCGATGATTCATTAGAAGAACCGAAGGTATTACCAACAAAAGTACCTACATTGCTTATCAACGGTGCCTCAGGAATTGCTGTTGGTATGGCAACTAATATGCCTCCTCATAATATTACAGAAGTTATTAATGGAACTTTAGCTTATATTGATAATAATGACATCGAAGTTGATGAATTAATGCAGTATGTTAAAGCACCAGATTTTCCAACAGGAGGAGTTATCTATGGGTATGAAGGTGTAAGAGAGGCGTTTAAAACAGGTAGAGGACGTATTGTAATGCGTGCAAAAGCTAATTTTGAAGAATCAAATAATAGAGAAGCCATAATTGTTACTGAAATTCCATACCAAGTAAATAAAGCTGATATGATTAAAAAGACAGCTGACTTGGTTAATGAAAAGAGAATAGAAGGAATTTCTGCTATCCGAGATGAATCGGATAGAAATGGAATGCGTATTGTTTATGAATTAAAAAGAGATGCAGTACCAAACGTAGTTTTAAATACACTGTTTAAATATACTCAATTACAGTCCTCTTTTAGTGTAAATAATATTGCATTAGTTAATGGAAGGCCTGAATTATTAAATTTAAAAGATTTAATCCATTATTTCGTTGAGCATAGGCATGAAGTGGTGGTAAGAAGAGCGCAATATGAATTAAGAAAAGCTGAGGAAAGAGCGCATATTTTAGAAGGGTTAATTATTGCTTCTGATAATATAGATGAAGTTATTGCGTTAATACGTTCATCAAAAGATGGTGAAGAAGCAAGAGAAAAATTAATTGAGCGTTTTAAATTAACCGAAATCCAAGCGCGTGCCATTGTTGAGATGCGTTTGCGTCAATTAACTGGTCTTGAACAGGACAAGTTAAGAGCGGAATACGAAGAAATTATGAAGTTAATTAATGGTTTAAAAGAATTATTAGCAAGTAAAGACTTGAGAATGGAGCTTATCAAAACCGAATTAATTGAAATGAAAGATAAGTATGGTGATGATAGACGTTCAGTAATTGAATATTCTGGAGGAGATGTAAGTATAGAAGATTTAATTGCTGACGAACAAGTTGTGGTTACAATTTCACATGCGGGTTATATTAAACGTACTTCTTTAACGGAATACAAAACACAAAATAGAGGAGGAGTAGGACAAAAAAGTGCCGCTACAAGAGATCAAGATTTCTTAGAACATTTGTTTGTAGCTACAAATCATCAATATTTGATGTATTTCACGCAAAAAGGGAAATGTTATTGGATGCGTGTTTTTGAAATTCCAGAAGGGACCAAAGCAAGTAAAGGTAGAGCAATTCAAAATCTAATTAATATTGAACCAGATGATAAAGTGAAAGCTTTCATTTGTACGCAAGATTTAAAAGATGAAGAGTACATCAACAGTCATTTTGTCATTATGGCTACTAAAAAAGGTCAGGTTAAGAAAACGCCTTTAGAGCAATATTCTAGACCGCGTCAAAATGGTATTAATGCGATTACTATTAAAGAAGACGATGAACTATTAGAAGCAAAATTGACTACAGGAAACAGCCAAGTTTTAATAGCTGTAAAATCGGGTAAATTAGTTCGTTTTGAGGAAAGTAAAACTAGACCTATGGGAAGAACGGCTTCTGGAGTAAGAGGTATTACATTAGCCGATGAAAAAGATGAAGTTATAGGAATGGTTTCAATTGATGAAAGTCATATCAATGATTCTCAAATTTTAGTAGTTACTGAAAATGGTTATGGTAAGCGTACCAAATTAGTAGATGATGATGGAGAAGATGTATATAGAATTACTAATCGTGGAGGTAAAGGAGTTAAAACGCTAAATATTACTGAAAAAACAGGAGCTCTTATTGCAATAAATGCTGTAACGGATGAAGATGATTTAATGATTATTAATAAATCTGGATTAACCATCAGAATGGAAATTTCCGATTTGCGTGTGATGGGTAGAGCAACTCAAGGTGTACGATTGATAAATTTAAAAGGAAATGACTCAATAGCAGCAGTTACTAAAGTACTAAGAGAGGAGTCTGAGGAAGATTCTGAAAATTCTGGTACAGATTTTGATTCGGTAGATGATAATGAAACAAACGAATAGAAAATAAAAACCCAAAATAATTTTGGGTTTTTTATTGAACAATAAACTATAAAAAAGATTAGAAAAATGAAACAATTATTTTTGGGTGTTGCCACCCTTATTTCAATGTCTGCTTTTAGCCAAAAAGATGAATTGAAAACATTAAAAAAAATTTATAGCAAAGACGCTATTACAACCGAAGATTTATCAAGTTATAAGGATGCATCTGATAAATTAAACAATCTCGCTTCTTCTGATGCAGACAAAGTGTATGCAAAACTATTCAAAGTAATTTACCCGGCTGTTGAATATGAAGCAAAAGGAGCAAAAGCTACATTAGAAGATAAAACAAAATTGCTAAATCCAGATTTTTTAGCAGATTATGGTAGTATTCTTGATAAGACTATTGAATATGAACAAAAATCAGGTAAAAAGTTACTTTTAGATGATTTAATTAAAGATAAAAATGAGTTTAGAGATTTTTTATATGGTTCAGCTACAAGATTATATCAAGAGTCTAGCTATAGAGAAGCTTCTCTAATGTTTCATAATTTATATGTTTTTGATCCTAAGAATGAAGGAATTGCTCTTAATAATTCTGCGGAATTAGCTGTACAAGCTCAAGATTATCTTTTAGCAGAAAAATTTTTCGAAGATTTGAAAACGAGTGATTACTTAAAAAATGGTGTCGATTATTATGCAACTCCATTGACTACGGGCGAGGAAATTTTATATCCTGAAAAAGCAGAAAGAGATAGACAAGTTCAGTTAGGTGTTGCTAGTAATCCAAGAGATGTAAAAATGGCTACAAGAAAGCCTGAAGTATATAAAATGATTGCTAGATTAGCATTGCAAAATAAGGATTATGAAAAAACGAAGAAAGCTTTAGAAGAAGCGAAACCTTTAAATCCAAACGACACTGATTTAATTGAAACAGAATTTCAACTTTACTTTACGTTAGGGTATGATTATCTTAAAAATGATAATAAATTAGTAGATGAAATTAATAAAAATGTTGGTGATACGGCTAAATATAATGAATTAATGGCGAAAAGAAAGGAAACTTTTAAATCTTCATTGTTTTATTTAGAAAAAGCTTATCAGCTAAAGCCTGAAGATGAAAACACTAAAATTTTATTGCGTTCTGCTTATGAAATCTTAGATATGAAAGATAAGGCAGCGAGTATAAAATAATTTAATCTATTTATGTAGAAATTATAAAAGAGTAGCAGATATGTTACTCTTTTATAATTTTTTACTATACGTTCTTCTGCGCTTTTTTACTGAGGTATCAAAATTTTTCCATAAATTATGAATGGCGTTATTTTCCTCAAGTTCGGGAGTTCTAACACAAGTGTGTATTCCTTTTGCTGTAAAAACTTTATAATATTCTTCAAAAATAATTGCAGTTATTCCTTTACTTTGATATTCAGGAGTTACACCTATTAAATAAAAAACGGCCTCTTTTGAATGTTTTCTAGCGTGTAATAAATGATAAAAACCAAAAGGAAATAATTTACCTTTCGCTTTTTTTAATGCATCACTAAAACCAGGCATTACTATAGCAAAAGCAACCATTTTATTGTCTTTATCTAGAATAAACTTAATGTATTCAGGATTGATAAAACCTATATATTTTTTCTTAAAATATTCCTTTTGAATTGGATTAATAGCTACAAAAGACTGTAATTTGGCATAAGTTTCATTAAACAAGTCAAACATTTCGTCTACATAAGGCATAATCTCTTTTGTCTTAGTAAAATTAATCGCTCTTAGTTGATAACGTTGTTTTACTAAGTTACTAATTTTTTTAAAAGGAGCGGGATCGATATTAGTAAAAGAAAAACTACTTTCAATATATTCTTTTTCTTTAGTTAAACCTAATTTTTCAAAGTGGTCTTTATAATAAGGCATATTATACCAAGTGACCATATTTCCCATTTCTTCAAACCCTTCTACTAAAACACCTACTTTGTCTAAATTTGAAAAACCAATCGGACCTTCAACCATTTCTAAATTATGTTGTCTACCTAAATCATAAACTTTTTCAAGTAAGGCTTTAGTAACTTCTATATCGTCTATAACATCAAACCATCCAAAACGAACTTTGCTTTTCTTTAGAATATTAACTTCATCCCAATTAATAATTGCGGCTATTTTACCAACTATTTTCCCCTCTTTATATGCCAAATAAAAATGTGCTTCGGCAGATTGAAAAGCTGGATTTTTTGTTTTATCAAATGTTTCTAATTCTTCAGAAATTATTGGTGGAATCCAATAAGGATTGTTTTTATATAATTCAAATGAAAATAAAATATATTCTTTTAAATCTTTTTTATTTTCAGCTTTTTTTATTGTAATCATTTTATTCTATTTCGACTTCGTCTTTACGTTTTTTCTTTTCTTTTTCTGCTTTCTTTTTCATCTTCTTATCCATTTTGCTACCCTTGTCTTTCTCAATTTTTACTTCTTTATAATTGGCATCAAAACGCCAAGAAAATCCTAAACCAGCATTAAATAAAGAAGGGCTATCTTTGATGTTTTTTCCTATAGAAGCATCAACCTGCATTTTATTATTTAACAAATAAGCTGCTCCTACTCTAAAAATACCATCGGAATAATAATCACCATTATAACCTTGATTTTCTACAAAACCAGACCATTTTTCGTTAAAACCTCTAGTAAGAGTAATAATATAATTGATTGATGCAAAGTCAGATGCTATTTTATCATACATAATATTGGTAACAAAAACCCATCTAGTTCCAAAATGATTTTGTGCAATAAGCATTACTTTTGGGCTTACTGTAGTTTCTTTTACATAGCTTGGTGCATAATTAAAAGGATTGTCTGAAAAATTCAAATTAATTCCAGCATAAATACCTACAGCAGGAATAAATTGTCTCCATTTAAATCGGTGATTTGCTTTCCAACTGTATAAATTAGGTTTTTCTTCATAATTTTTAAAAGGATCATAAATTAAATATTTAGCTCCAAGTAAAGTCTTTTTTAAAGCAGAACGATTTTTACTCTCAAAAGTAGAGTTATACTTATCATTTTGGTACTGTAACTCAGCTATAAATTCTAGTTCTTCAAAAAATAATCCCCATCTTAAATCAAAATCAACTAAAAAACCGTTAGCATCATACTTTAAGGATGCATGGTCTTCATTCTGATAGTTTAATCCTGTTTCTAATTGAACAATTGATTTACCTACAGAAAATGCCATCATCGATTTTCCAGGACGATTAGAATTTATTTCATCTGTAAATTGTGCATATTGGGCTTGATATACAAACAAAATTAAGAAAACTAAAATTTTAGAATATTTCATGTTGCTAATATTTAGGTCAAAAATAGTATTTTTATAATAATTTTAAGAAAGATTACTGTGCTTTTATCTACTAATAAACGTAAATTTGAATTTTAAATTGAATTAGGATGGAAACAGCAGGTTTGACAAACATTTTTAGAACGGTTGGAGCTATAGTTTTATTTTATTACTTGTTTAAATTTTTGTTCCGCATATTTGCACCAATATTGATGCGTACCGCAGTGAATAAATTGCAACAAAAAATGCAAGATCAAATGAATCAACAATTTGGGCAACAATCAAATTATAATAATCAATCTAATGCTCAAAATAACGAGCCTAAAAAAATGCCTAAAGAAAAGAATATAGTAGGTGAGTATGTAGATTTTGAAGAAATTGAGTAGAATTAGAATTAACTTATATAGTTATTAAAGGATATTATTGCAATATCCTTTTTTTATTTACCTTAGCGTTTTTATTTTTGATTTTATTTACCAATGAAAAAAATACAACCTTTATTTCCACACCTTTTAGCTATTTTAGGCTTTATTTTAGTTGCTGTTATTTATTTTTATCCCGTTTTAGAAGGGAAAAAAATATACCAATCTGATATTGCACAATATACAGGTATGGCTAAAGAGCAAAATGATTTTAGAAAGGAGAATGAAACGGAACCTTATTGGACTAATAGTGCTTTTGGAGGAATGCCAACGTATCAATTGGGAGCTAATTATCCCCACAATTATGTTAAAAAATTAGATTCAGTTTTACGTTTTTTACCTCGTCCTGCAGATTATTTGTTTTTATATTTCATTGGATTTTATATACTTTTATTGGTATTAAAAATAGATCCTTTAAAAGCATTTTTTGGTGCTTTAGCTTTTGGTTTATCCACTTATCTAATTATAATTCTTGGTGTAGGACATAATGCAAAAGCTCATGCAATAGCCTATATGCCTATGGTTGTTGCAGGCGTTTTATTAGTTTTTCAAAGGAAATATGTGTTAGGTGGATTATTAACTTTAATAGCTGCAGCATTAGAAATACAAGCAAACCACTTTCAAATGACCTATTACTTATTATTTTTATTGCTAATAATAGGTGTTTTTTATGTTTATCAATTCATCAAAGAAAAAGCGGTTAAAGAATTGTTTAAAATTATAGGAATCTTTATTGTCGCAGGATTATTAGCAATAGGTGCCAATGCCAGTAATCTCTTAGCAACTTCTGAATTTACCGACTATAGCATAAGAGGTAAAAGTGAATTATCTTTTAATGATGATGGTTCCAAAAATGAAACTAATTCATCTATGAAATACGACTATATAACTGAATATAGTTATGGAATTGGCGAAAGTTTAAATTTAGTTGCACCAAGATTATTTGGTGGTGGAAATAGTGAAACTTTAGATGAAAAATCTTCTCTATATCGATTTTTAATAAATTATGGTGCTTCGCATGAAGAAGCAATTCAAACAGTTAAATACTATGGTAAAACGTATTGGGGTGAGCAACCAATAGTTGCAGCTCCTGCTTATATTGGAGCCATCATTTTCTTCTTAGCTGTTTTAGCTTTATTTAATGATAAACGAAAGATAAAATATGTTTTTTTATCAGGAGCTATACTCTCTTTGTTATTATCATGGGGTAAAAATTTTGATTTTTTAACTCGTTTCTTTGTGGATTATGTACCTTTATATGATAAGTTTAGAGCAGTTTCATCCATTCAAGTTATTTTAGAATTATGTTTACCCGTTTTAGCCTTAATGGGATTGCATTCATTTTTTACAACTGAAAAGAAAGAACAATTACAAAATGTATTCAAATCTGTTGGCGTAAGTTTAGGATTGTTAATTATATTGTTGCTATTTAAAGGAATTTTATTTGATTTTTCAGGATCAATTGATGGACAATTATTGCAAATGTTTTCTGAAGGTCAAGATCCATCCTTTGGTAACGGATTTATTGATGCTTTAAGAGAAGATAGAAAATCAATGTATGTAAATGGTATTTTGCGTTCTGGAGGATTTATTTTAGCTGTAGCAATTGCTTTATGGATGTTTATAAAAGATAAAATATCAGTAGTTACAACCGTTATAATTGTAGGTGGGTTAATGGTTTTAGATTTGTTTGTAATTGATAAAAATTACGTTAATAGTAAAGATTTTGTGAGTGCAAGAGAGGTTGATTATCCATTTGAAGCTAATGAAATTGATAATCAAATTCTAAAAGATACTTCAGTTTATAGAGTTTATGATATTCAAGGACGCTTACAAGCTAAAACTTCTTATTTTCATAAATCTGTTGGCGGTTATAGTGCAGTTCGTCCAAGAAGAATGGATGAATTATTTACATATAAAGTTGAAAAAGATTTAAACAGAATTGGAGGGTCTATAGACTCAACATTACATATTACTAAGAGCAATGCTATATTGGATATGTTAAATATAAAATATCTTGTTGTACCCACAGGTAAAGGAGAAATAGCTGTTACTAATCCTTTTGTGAATGGTAATGCTTGGTTTGTAGAAAAAATTGATTTGGTCAATTCTGCAGATGAAGAAATGAAAGCCTTAGATAGTTTGGATACTAAAAATATTGCTGTAATGAATGTTAAAACTAATGAATATAAAGGTAATATTTCAAAAGATTCTACAGCTACAATTAAATTAAAAACTTATCAACCTAATTATTTAAAGTATATATCTAATAATTCAAAAAATGGTTTCGGAGTATTTTCTGAGATGTATTATAAAAACGGTTGGAAAGCAACAATAGATGGAAAAGAATCTCAAATATATAATGTAAATTATGTGTTAAGAGGTTTGTCTATTCCTGCTGGAAAACATACTATTGAGTTTAAATTTGAACCAAAAGTAGTTCAGACAGGAAGTAGAATTGCATTATTTTCAACCATTGGAATTGTTCTTTTACTGATGGCTGGAATGTATTTGGAATTTAAAAAAACGAACAATTAAACCCATAAAAAAAATACTTGTTATAACTTATTATTGGCCTCCAGCTGGTGGACCAGGAGTGCAACGTTGGCTAAAATTTGTAAAATACTTACCAGATTTTGGTATTGAACCACATGTATATATTCCTGAAAACCCAACGTATCCATTGCAAGATGATAAATTAATAAAAAATGTTTCAGAGAATACGATTATTGTAAAAAATAAAATTTTTGAACCTTACGGATTAGCTTCCATTTTT
This sequence comes from Flavobacterium sp. 9AF, assembly GCF_902506265.1. GTDB lineage: Bacteria > Bacteroidota > Bacteroidia > Flavobacteriales > Flavobacteriaceae > Flavobacterium. Next base: position 2,909,933 of record NZ_LR733556.1, read on the forward strand.
TCTAAAAATAAAGCAAAGAAAATAAGTTCTGGAATTATTCCGAATCAAAAAAAACAATCTGTAATTGAAAAATTTTTGCTATGGGTAAGAGGAAATTTATTTATTCCAGATGCTAGAGTTTTTTGGGTGAAACCATCGGTTCGTTATTTAAAAGACTATCTTAAAGAGCATCAAATAGATACTGTTATTACAACTGGACCACCACATAGTTTACATCTTATTGGGTTGCAATTAAAAAAAGAAGTAAAAATGAATTGGCTAACCGATTTTCGAGATCCTTGGACGACAATTGGTTACCATAAACAATTAAAATTAAGTTCTTGGGCTGCCAAAAAACATAAAAAATTAGAACAAGAAGTTTTACAAACTTGCGATGCCGTCATTGTAACCTCTGAAAATACAAAAAATGAATTTCTGAGAATAACTAATAAACCTATTGAAGTGATTACTAATGGATATGATGTTGAGAAAATCATTAAAAAACCTTTAGATAGCCAATTTAGCTTAGCACATATAGGTTCTTTTCTTTCAGAAAGAAACCCACAAATTTTATGGGAAAGTTTAGCCGAATTAATAACAGAAAACCAGCTTTTTGCTACCTGTTTTGAATTAAAATTAATGGGTGCTGTTAGTAATGAAGTTTTAGAGAGTATTTCAAAATATAAATTAGCCAATTATGTAAATAATAAAGGTTATATTTCTCATGAAGAAGCTTTACAAGAGCAGAGATGTTCTCAAGTCTTGTTATTAATCGAAATTGATTCTGAGGAAACCAAATGTATTATTCCCGGAAAATTATTTGAATATATGGTTTCAGAAAGACCTATTATTGCTATTGGACCACAGGAAACAGATTTTGAAAGAATTATTAAATCGACAAATACAGGTACGTTCTTTAATTATCAAGATAAAGAAGCTTTGAAAAATCAAATTTTAAATTACTTCAATGCTTATTTAGAAAATAGTTTAAAAACTTTTCCTGTAGGATTGCAACAATATAGTAGGAAGAGTTTAACTGAAAGACTTTCTAAATTTCTAATTTCTGAATTCTGATTTTATTATGGGAATCGTAGTCAATCAATCCATAAAAAATACTATTATAACTTATATTGGTTTTGCTATTGGTGCAGCTAATGCATTATATATGTATGTACATTTTTTAGGCGATGAATATTATGGATTAGTTGGATATATCTTATCATCAGCAAATATATTAATGCCTATAATGGCTTTTGGAGTACATAATACATTAGTAAAATATTTTAACGAATATAAAACAGAAGAAGAAAAGTCTAAATTTTTGAGCTTTGTTTTATTCTTACCTTTATTAATAGTGATACCTTTATCCATACTAACTTTCTTAGGTTATAATGAGATTGCTACTATTTTGTCAAAAAAAAATAACATAGTTTATGATTATGTATGGCATATTCCTATTATTGGTTTGTCAATGGGTTATTTTGAAATTTTTTATGCTTGGGTGAAAGTGCATTTGCAATCTGTTTTTGGTAATTTTATCAAAGAAGTTTTATTGCGAATTTTAGTTACAATTAGTCTTATGGCTGTATATTTTAATTGGATTACACCTGTTCAGTTTATTTACACTTTAATGGGGATTTACCTTTTTGCCATGTTCTTAATGCAATGGTATGCTTTTAGGTTACAATTTCCTATTTTTTCTTTGCAACTTCCTCATAATACCAAAGCAATCATTACTTATAGTTTATTTATTATTTTAACTGGAGGTATTGCCAATTTATTCTTAGAAATAGATAAAGCTATGTTGAATAATTATGTTGAAATTGAAAATATTGCCTATTATTCTGTTGCTATTTTTATTGCTACTGTAATTGCTGTTCCTAGTAGAGCAATGCATCAAATTACTTATCCCATTACTGCAAAATTAATGAGTGAAAATAAGTTTGAAGAGCTTAATAATTTGTATAAAAAAACATCAATAACTCTTCAAATTATTGGAGGACTTATTTTTATTGGTATTCTATGTAATATAAATCAATTGTATCAATTATTACCTAGTGAATATGCAAGTGGAATTTTTGTTGTTTTTGCTATTGGAATGTCTAAATATTTTGATCTCATTTTAGGAAATAATAATGCTATTATTTTTAATTCTCAATATTATAGGACTGTACTTTTTTTAGGGGTTTTACTTGTTTTAATTACGATAGGACTTAATATGATTTTTATTCCTCTTTACGGACTAAAAGGAACAGCTTTTGCCACTTTATTATCAATTACACTATATAGTTTATCGAAATTATTATTTGTCGTGATAAAGATGAAATTATTTCCTTTTAGTATAAATACTTTAAAATCATTAGGTATATTATTACTTACTTTTTTACTTTTTTATTTTTGGGAATTTAGTTTACATCCAATAATTAGTATTTTTATCAAATCCATTTTGATCACTTCATTCTATTTAGGATTGACATATTATTTTTCACTTTCGATGGATATAAATACGGTTTTAAGAAAATTATTTAAAAAAATATTCTAAAAAGAAAAATCCTGTTTCACATTACTGATCCACAGGACTTTTAACAAACAAACTAAACCAACCAAAACTATTATGAAATTTTATTTAAATTATTTTTTATCGATGCCTTTAATATCATCTGTAGACATTTTTGCTTTTGTCCCATCTTGACGATAATAGTAGTAATCTTCATCGTTATTGTTGTAACCATTATCTGAATGATAATCATTATAGTTATCTGCTTGATAATGATTGTTGTTAGTAGTATAAGTATAATGACCACTATAACTATTTACTGTACCAACAATATCTATAATTCTACCTCTTCTATCGTAAATGATACGTAATCCACCTACTTGTGTAAGTGCAAAACTATTATAATTCATATATACAGAACCTACTCTTTTTACTCTACCTGTTGCATCATAGTTAATGAATACATTTCCCACTCTACGTACACGTCCCATATAATCATGCTCAACTTTTGTTCCAGTAGTACCATAGTATCCTCTTGAATTACCTCTCACTCCAGGAGCACCATGAGTTCTATTTAAATTATTTGACCTTGTGGTTTGAACCGTATTAAAATCAAATTCACCATTAGGAAAAACATAAAATTCAATTCCTCTTTCCATGAAAACTATCGGATCTGCATATCTATAATCTACAGGTGGATAATTTCTTTCAGTAGCATCATCATAAACCTTTTTATCAGATGCTTTAGCAGTATGCAAACTTAAAGTTAAAACTGCCATAACTAATACTTGAGTAATTTTTTTCATAACACATCAATTTAAGGTTAAACTTTCAACTTCGTTTTTTATTTAAAACTTGTTGCTTGATTTAGTATATCCAATTTGCGTGCCAAAAAATAAAAACTTTGTAAAGTTTTTTTTAATTATCTGATTTTTAGAATGTTGTTTAAAATAAAAAATCCAGCATAAAGCTGGATTTTTTTATTATAGTGCTCAATTTTTATCTTGAACTGTATTTTCTCATCATTTCTTCTTGCATTTCTTGAATTCCATCCATACCTAAAGTCGAGAATAGATAAATAGTGTATATTAGATAAAGAACATTTAATGCAATTCCAATGATACACAAAATTCGCCCAATATTCAAGTTATTGTAGTTTACATAAAGAGAAGGGTTTTCTTTGTACATTAATAAATCTTTTCGTGAAATTAAAAGACCTACAATACCAAGTATCAATCCTATAACTCCATAACAACAACAAGTTAAAATAGAAAAGATTCCTAAAATTAGTACGGCAGTAGCATTGGGTAATTTTTGATTTTCCATGTGTGAGTAATTTATTTGATTTATTTTAATTTACTAATAAAAATGTTTGTAGTAATAAGCCACTATCATTATTAAAGCATTAACAATTGCAGTCGATATTACTATTTTACTATAATTTCTAGATTTATCGATAAAATGAATGAATAGAAATGTAAAAAAAAGTAACGTGGTATATATAGCAGGATACATTTTGAATGCTCCAACAAAATCACCATGTAATAATAATACCAAGGAACGTTGTGTTCCGCATCCTAAACATTCTACTCCAAATAATGTTTTGCTTAAACAAGGCAGCATATATTCTTCCATAAATAGAAACTTTTTACAAGTTTACAAAAATTAAATTGTAAAAAAAATAGCTTCTCTACATTAGTTTTTTATATTTGAAAAAAGAATTAAAATGAAAAATCTTATTTTTAACCTATTGCTTTTTGCTTTAGGTATTTATGCTATTTATGAACAGTCGAAGCCAGAGCCAAATAAAATAATAATGTTTGTTGCTTTTGCATTATTTATGATTGGACTATTTAGAATTATGAAGAAAATTCCAAGTAAAAAAGATAAAGAAGATTTAGATAATGAATAACGATTTGAAAATAGGCGATAAAGTAGCTGTTTTAGATGATGCTATTGATGGAGTGGTTACCAAAATTAATCAAGGTGTTATTACAATTCATACGACAGATGATTTTGTAATAGAGTTTAAAGCAGAAGAATTGGTTAAAATTAATAAAGATTCTTTAACAAATTTATTTTCATCTAAAAGTGCATCACAGGTAATTTCTGAAAAAACGGAACCTAAAAAACGATCTTTTGTAAAAGAAAAAAAGTCTAGAAAAGATGATTTTGTGTTAGAAGTAGATTTGCATATAGAAAAGCTAGTTCCAACAGTGAAAGCAATGTCAAATTACGACATTCTAAATATACAAATAGATACTGCCAAAGGACAACTAGATTTTGCTATAAAAAATAGAATGCAAAAAATAGTTTTTATTCACGGAGTAGGGGAAGGTGTTTTAAAATCGGAGTTGGAATTTTTGTTACAACGCTATGAACAAGTCACTTTTCAAGAAGCAAGTTTTCAAAAATATGGTTTTGGAGCTACAGAAGTGTATATCAAGCAAAGTTCTTTTTAGTTTACATTTATTTTGTAATTTCCAAAATTATAACTTACAAAACTAAAAGAGTTGTCTGTACTTGTAAAATTGACATTGTTTAAAGTTATCGTATGTGTATGTGCTGTTATTTCATTGTTCTCAACAACTTCGTTCGTTTCAACTAAAATAGTTCCTCCAGTTGCGACCCATTCTTTTGAAACAGTAGGTGATGAAACAGGAATAGTAGCACAAACCGTATTATAAGATACGGTTCCAGAGTATTTTCTATAAATAATTTGATTATTACCACTAATTGTTATAGTGCGAGGTGTACCATTGGTAGGAGAAGCTACAAAAGTGGCATTATATACATTTTCGGGTATGCTTATTAATAGTAATTCATCATTATTTGTTTTAAACAATAAAAAGTTATCACTACATTTTTGAATAATTTGATTCTCAAAATTGAATGATTCTAAAGTAATGTCACCATCATCACATGACGAAAATGTAATGATTAATACAAAAAAAAGGAAAAAATTTCTCATTAAAAACAAGTATAATAAATAGGTAATACTAAGAGGAGTATATATAACAGTATAAATAATAGCCCATTTTATTTCAATTCTGAAATTTTGTAACATATAGTGTATAATTTGTATTCAAAATTAATATAAAATATGATAATTGAAATTAAATGATCCTATTTTTTATCTTTGTCAAAAAATAGACTATGGATTTTCTTTATGGAACGTGGCATTGGTCAATTTCTGGTTTTTTAATTGGAATTACGATGCTGTTATTAATATATTTTGGAAAAACATTTGGAATGTCATCAAACCTTAGAACCATTTGTACTATACTAGGTGCAAAAGGGAAATCTAATTATTTTAATTTTGATTGGAGAGAGCAAAAATGGAATTTAGCTGTGGTTTTAGGGGCTATTTTAGGTGGGTATTTCGCTACGCATTTTTTAAATGGTGATGACATACTTCAATTAAATGCTAAAACTTTAGAGCAATTAAAACTATTGCATATTGATTTGCCAAATGGTAAAATTGTTCCTGATGCAATTTTTAGTATAGATAAACTCTTTTCTTTTAAAGGATTCTTCGTTTTATTGTTAGGGGGTTTTCTTATTGGTTTTGGAACACCCTATGCAGGAGGTTGTACTTCTGGACATGCCATTACAGGATTAAGTAACTTACAATTACCCTCTTTAATTGCTGTAATAGGTTTTTTTATTGGTGGTTTGATTGCGACTTATTTTTTAATACCATTACTTTTTTAAAATGAAATTATTGCGATTTATTTTTGTTGGTTTTATTTTCGGAATTGTTTTGACTAAATCTGAAGCTATTTCTTGGTATAGGATATATGAAATGTTTCAATTTCAATCGTTTCATATGTATGGTATTATTTTTACTGCAATACTCACTGGAGTAGTAGGTATTCGATTCTTTAAAAAGAATGATATTAAGGATTATAAAGGATTGCCTATTGAAATTTTAGATAAAGAAAAAGCGAGGTTTAGGTATATAGTTGGAGGGATAATGTTTGGATTAGGTTGGGGTATTGTAGGTTGTTGTCCTGGTCCTATTTTTGTACTTATTGGAGCAGGTGTTGGAACAATTGGTGTGGTATTACTTGGTGCTTTAATTGGAAATTACATATACGGTATTTTAAAAGATAAAATTCCTCATTAGAAATATTTAAATTGACAATTTGTTATTTTTAAAAGATTAAAAAATATAATTTTAATTTTTTTAACAATCTAATTGTAAATATCATTATTCTATTTCTTGTGTTGTTAAATATTTGTAAAATTGGTTTTTTTGTTGTTTTTTTGATATAAACTTAACAAATAAAACTATTAATTATGAAAAAATTAACTATTATGTCTTTTTTGACATTTGGCTTTGTATTATCTTCTTTTAATACATTTGAAAATAAAGAAGTTTCAATCGTAGGTAGATGGAAATATTATCAGGAAGGTAAAAAAATAAGTAAAGCTGAACTGTTGTTTTCATATGAACATGAAGAAAAATGCGGTAATGATTATGTGGAATTTTTTGAAGATGGAAAAGTTAACGATGTTTTTTATTATGGAGAAGATAATTGCGAAATGTCTGTTGATAGTGGTACATGGAAAAAGGAGGATAATAACTTGATTATCTATTTCCCATTCGCTGGTGAAGAAAAAGGAGAAATACTTTTATTAGATGCGACTACATTGAAAATAAAAGCAGAAGTTGAAGGTAAAGAAGTAATCTACATTTATAAGAAGATATAAAAGTTAATTTTTTATTAAAATTATTTTTATTTTCCTTTCTGTTTTCGAACTTAATGTCTTGTATTTTAATTATATATGTTGTTTTTTGATTTGTTTTTATGTGAGGTGGAATTAATTTTAGTTTATTTATTTTGCATTATAACATTAAAATAAACAATATGATAGGTTTACAAGAATTAATTATTTATTTAATTACCGATTACAATCTTACAGCATTTATTGGATTAGTAGGTGGTGCAGCAGTAAAATAATAAGAAAAAAATTATTCACAAAAAATCCCGATTTGTCGGGATTTTTTTATTTCAATATAAGACAAAACTTGTTAAATAAATGTTAAAGAATGAAGTGTTGTAAAAAATAAAAATACTTTTGATTCCTGAAAAATTAATTTAATAATTATGAAAAAATTTAAATCTTTATTTGTATTCATTTTAATGTTCTCTATAGTTTTAGTTTCATGTAATAAGGATGATGATGCAAGTTCTGTGTCAATAGAAGGGAAATGGGAATATTATAAAGAAGGATATATTAATAATAATTCAGAAATATTAATAGATTATCAAAATGATTGTTCTAATCAAAAAGATTTTGTTGAGATTCTTTCAGGTTCAGTTATTAAAACTCATGTGTTTGAAATCCCTTTTCAATCTACTACTTGTCAAGAGGCTATTTCAACAGGTACTTGGTCAAAAAATGAAAATTCAGTTGTTATAACTTTTAGCGGAGAATCTACAAATAATGAAATTCTTGAATTATCTGATCAATATTTAAAAGTTAAATATTATGATGAAAATGAGCAACAATATGCTATATATATATTTAAAAGAATATAACTGTGTATAAATAAAAAAAAACCGAAATTACTTCGGTTTTTTTATTTATTGTATTTCTGCACTTAATCCAGCATCTAACAAGGCAGAACATTGCGGTTTTAATTCATCATAGCTTCCCGTCTTAACAGTACATTTTCCTTTATAATGTACAAGTAAAGCACATTGTTCTGCTTGTAAAGCTTCATGATTACAAACGCGTATTAGTGTTTCTATAACATGATCAAATGTATTTACATCATCGTTATATAATATAATTTCATTGTTTAAGTTCACTAATTCTTCAACTAAAACTTCTTCCTGTATTTTTTCTATCGCGCTCATTTTAAGAGTTTTAAATTTATTGTAAAATTAATTATTCTTTTATATATTTCAAAGCTACCCAATTGTTTCTTTCGAATTTTTTAACATAAGTCAGTCCTTTTTCCGTACAACAAGAATCTATAACAGGAATATCTTGCGTGTAAAAGCCACTTAAAAATAAAATCCCATTTTGGTTTAAACAATCTACATATTGTTGCATGTCGTTTAAAAGAATATTTCTGTTAATATTGGCAATGATAACATCATACTTTTTACCTTTTAAAAGCGAAGCATCACCTTCATATACGCTAATATTTTTACAATTATTTCTTTCGGCATTTTCAATAGAGTTTAAGTAGCACCAGTTATCAATATCAATGGCGTCAATTGGTTTAGCTCCTTTCATTTCAGCTAAAATGGCTAAAATAGCTGTTCCGCAACCCATATCTAGTGTTTTTTTATCTGCAACATCTGTTTCTAATAAATGTTGTATCATCATGTGTGTCGTTTCATGATGTCCTGTACCAAAACTCATCTTAGGTTCAATTACAATATCAAATTCTGCATTCGTCTTTTCATGGAAAGGTGCTCTTACATGACATTTTCCATCAACATTAATCGCTTCAAAATTCTTTTCCCATTCTTCATTCCAATTCACTTGTTCAATTTCTTCGAAAGTGTAGGATATTTTAAATTCTTCATTGTTAAGAATATAAATATCTTCCAATATATTTTCATTCCAAAGTTCTTTTTGTACATAGGCAGCAAGACCTGTTTCTGTTTCAACAAAGCTTTCAAATGCAGTTTCTCCTAATTCAGCTAATAAAATTTCTGAACCTAATTCTCTAGGTTCAATTGTAAAATAATAGCCTATATAAATATTTGACATGATGTAATTTTTTGCAAAGGTAAATAAAGGAAAAGATATTCTTTAAAATATTTTATTTTTGCGAGCAATTCAACACAACTACATTTTAATGAAAAAAATATTTATTCTATTTGTACTTGCCCTTTGCCAGTATTCATTTGCGCAATTCAAAAAAGATTCCTTACATAATAACGATATAAAATTAGCCGCTTTGCCTTATTACAGTTATGGAAAAGGCTTGGGTGTTACTTCTCCAGACAGTATTTTTCAGCTGAATATTCGTTTTAGAATGCAAAACAGAGTAACGTATATCAATGAGGAAAATGAAGACAATCGATATGAAGCCCAAATTAGAAGATTACGTTTGCGTTTTGATGGATATGTAGGTGATCCAAAGTTTTTATATGTTATCCAACTTTCTTTTGCTCCAGGTGATGTAGGTGTTATTGAAGATGGAGAAAACATAAACATTATTAGAGATGCTGCAGTTTTTTATAGACCTAATAAAAATTGGAATTTTATTTTCGGTCAAACTAAATTACCAGGAAATAGACAACGAGTAAATTCTTCAGGTGCTTTACAATTAACAGATAGAACCATTAATAATGCAAAATTTACTATTGACAGAGATTTTGGTGTACAAGCGTATTATTTAAACGAAAAGAAAGATGCTTTTTCCTATAATGTAAAAACAGCGATTTCCACTGGTGAAGGAAGAAATTGGACTAAAACTTCAGATGATGGAGTGGCTTTAACAGGTAAAATTGAATTGTTCCCTTTTGGAACTTTTAAGAAGAACGGTATTTATTTTGAAGGCGATATTTTACGAGAAGAAAGCCCTAAATTACTTCTATCAGGTGCTTTTCAACAAAATAATAGAGCCGTGAGAACACAAGGACAATTAGGTAAGGAACTTTTTCAACCAAGAACCCTGCGTTCCACATTTTTTGATGCTCTTTTAAAATATAATGGCTGGAGTTTTATGAGCGCTTATATGAATCGAAAAGCGAAAGATATAATTACTTATGATGTCGATGATGTAACTAATTTTAATTATGTTTTTGCAGGAGAAGGTTTTGATTACCAAATGAGTTATGTGTTCCCATCCAATTATGAAATAATCGGAAGATTTTCAACCCAACATGTAGCCAATGAAATAAAGGATTTGACACCTAGTTCTAAGCAATATAGTATTGGATTAACGCGCTATTTATGGGAACATACTTTTAAATTGCAAGCAGAACTCACCTATAATGAATTAGATTATAATTGGAGTTCTTCTTCATCCAATTGGTATGCTCGTTTTCAGATTGAAATAGGAATTTAATTTTTTTACGATGCATTTAATTACCTTTACACCATAATTCAAATTAAGTATGTTACAGATAGGTCAATATAATACTCTAAAAATATTAAGAACTACTAAAGTCGGACTATTTTTAGGTGATGGAGTTAATGAACAAAATGATGTTTTATTACCTAATAAATATGTTCCAAGAGAATATGCTATTGGTGATGATTTAACTGTTTTTATTTATTTGGATCATGAAGAACGCCCAGTAGCAACAACATTAAAACCTTATATTAAATTGGGTGAATTTGCTCATTTAAAAGTGAATTACATTAATAAGTTTGGCGCTTTTATGAATTGGGGGTTGGAAAAAGACCTATTTGTACCCTTTAAAGAACAAGCCCGACCCATGGAAGAAGGGAAACGTTATTTAATATATTGTTTTATGGACGAAAAAACCAATAGATTAGTTGGTTCTAGTAAAACACAGCAATTTTTAAATAATGAGGACGTAAACCTAGAAAATGGAGGAGAGGTTGATATTATTGTATCTCATATTACAGAAGCAGGAATTAATGTAATAATTAATGAAAAACATAGAGGTTTAGCTTACAAAAACGAAGTTTTTGAAGAGGTTAAACCAGGTATGAGAATGAAAGCTTACATTAAAAATGTGAGACCAGATGGGAAAATTGATGTATCGCTAAGAAAAATAGGAATAGAAGCCATCGAACCTTCTTCCCAACTAATTTTAGACGAATTGAAATCAAATAATGGGTTTTTAGGTTTACATGATAATTCCAATCCAGAAGATATTCGAACTGTTTTAAAAATGAGTAAAAAAACTTTTAAAAAGGCAGTAGGGAATTTATACCGTCAAAAATTAATTGAAATAAAAGAGGATGGTATTTATTTAATTGTTTAGTTATACTTGTATGCCTTTTATTGACTCTTCATTATATAACCAATCTGTTTCTCTATTACATAAAAATAAACATGTATCTACCATTTATGCAGGTATGTTTAAAAAATTCCCTGTTCCAAATTACCAAAGAGAAATTTTAGAATTAAATGATGGCGATTTTTTAGAAGTAGATTTCAATTTAAAAAATCCAAATAAAGCGGTTATATTGTGTCATGGTTTAGAAGGAAATTCACAACGAACTTATATTAATAGTTGCGCAAATTATTTTTTAGAAAGAAATTTTTCTGTTTTTGCATGGAATAATAGAAGTTGTAGTGGAAACATGAATCGATTACCAAAATTGTATCATCATGCTACCATAGAAGATTTAGATGCAGTTGTACAATTTGTTTTAACACAAGTAGAAGAAGTTTATTTAATAGGTTATTCTATGGGTGGCGCACAAACCTTAAATTATTTAGGTCGAATAAATAATTTAGATAAAAGAGTAAAAGCTGGTGTAGCCATTTCTGTTCCTATTGAAATAAAATCTAGTGCAGACTCCTTAAAAAAAGGATTTAATAAAATCTACATGAAAAACTTTATGTATGATTTAACAAAAAAGCTAAAATATAAAGCGGAACAATTTCCAGATTTGTTAGATTGGTCTAAAATTAAAAATATTGATGGATTTGATTATTTAGACGATCACTTTACAGCGCCCTTGCACGGTTTTAAAAACAAAGAAGATTATTATTATCAAGTTTCACCAGCTAGAAGTATAAATGACATAAAAAAACCTGTACTCATTTTAAATGCACTAGATGATCCATTTTTAGGAGAGGATTGTTATCCAAAAGAACTGGCTCAAAAAAGTAATTGTATTCATTTAGAAATTCCTAAATATGGAGGACATTGTGCTTTTCCTATGAAAAAAAGCAAGTATTCTTATGCCGAAATTAGAGCTTTTTCTTTTATAGAAATGATCAGTAACAATTAATTTTAACATTTAATTAGTTTTTAATTGTTTGTTAAAAATTAAAAATGATATAATTTTGTGCTTTATATGAAGAAAAAGACTATAAAATATTTTTTACTATTTATAGTAACTCTTTTGGTAACTAACATTAATTCATTTAATGATATTTACTTTGATTCTTATTTTTCTTCCTATTTAAATTCAAATCCTTCAGATAATAAAGAAAATTGTTATTCTTCAACAAATTTTCTATTCAATCAAACCATTCAAAATTATGTAGATGTCGAAAGACACAAAATTAACGGTTTAGATATAGAAATTGAAGAAGACGAATTATTTACGAATAAAAAAGTAAATGATTCAGATATACTTTTTCATAGATTTTTTCTTTCTTCAATTGAAAAATGCCCATTAAGTCTTCTTAATAAAGAGCTTGTTTTTAGTCTTAATAGTTATATATTTTCTACAAAAAAACTATTTATCATATTCGAAGTCTTTAGAATATGATTTTTTATTAAAACAGGAATATTATATTTTCTGATTTAGTTATTTATTAACTGCATTTATTAATTTTTTAAGGAATTAGAATAATAATTTATTATTACTACTATTCCATTAATTCTACCCTTTTATTTAAAAATATTTATTATGAAAAAAATTCTCATATTTATGAGTGTATGCGGTTTGCTATTAAACACAAGTTGCAAAAAAGAAATTGAAAAAAAAGAAGAAAACACCCATTTTCTGGTTACTAACCCAATAAAAAAAGATACTTTAATTACGAAAGATTATGTATCCCAAATTCAATCGAGTAGACACATTGAGTTAAGAGCTCAAGAAAGAGGTTATTTACAAAAAATCTTTATTGATGAAGGTCAATTTGTAAAGCAAGGCCAATTATTATTCCAAATTATGCCTAAATTATATGAAGCTGAAATGGAAAAAGCGAGAGCTGAAGCTAGTTTTGCCGAGATTGAATATAAAAACACAAAGCGTCTAGCAGATAGTAATGTGGTTGCTCCCAATGAATTAGCAATGGCAAAAGCGAAACTAGATAAAGCGAATGCGGAGTTAGCTTTAGCACAAGCACATTTACAATTTACGCAAATTAGAGCTCCTTTTGATGGTATAGTGGATAAATTCCATGTTCGTTTAGGTAGTTTAGTGGAAGAAGGCGATTTATTAACTAATCTATCGGATAATAGTAAAATGTGGGTATATTACAATGTACCTGAAGCCGAATATTTAGATTTTAAAGCAGAGCAACAAGGAAGCGTTAAGCCTACGGTTAATTTATTAATGGCAAATAATAAATATTTTGAATATCCTGGAGTTGTTGAAACAATTGAAGCTGATTTTAACAATGAAACGGGAAATATTTCTTTTAGAGCAACTTTTCCCAATCCAAAGAGTTTATTACGTCATGGAGAAACGGGAAATATCCATGTTACTTTACCTTATAAAGACGCAATGTTAATTCCTCAGAAAGCTACTTTCGAAGTATTAGATAAAAAATATGTTTATGTAATTGATAAAGAAAATAAAGTGGTATCTAGAGAAATTAAATTAGCCGCAGAATTACCACATTTATTTATTGTAAGTGAAGGTTTATCTGAAGATGATAAAATTCTTTTAGAAGGATTACGATTGGTTAAAGAAAATGAAAAGATTGAATATAAGTTAGAAAAGCCTGAAACCGTTTTAGCGCATTTAGAGCTTTATGCTGAATAATTGAAATTATAAAAAGATAAAAACATGTTTAGTAAATTTATACAAAGACCCGTTTTTGCAATTGTAATTTCAATTATGATTGTCTTTATGGGAACGCTCTCTATCTTAAAATTGCCTACTTCGCAATTTCCAGATATTGCGCCCACAACGGTTAATATTTTTATAGCTTATCCTGGAGCGAGTGCAGACGTATTAGTAAAATCAACATTAATTACACTTGAAAACTCCATTAATGGGGTACAAGGTATGCGTTATATGGCTACGGATGCAACGAGTGCTGGAGAAGCTACCTTAAGAATTATTTTTGAACCAGGAACTGATCCTAACCAAGCAGTAATTCGGGTAAAAACTAGGGTGGACCAAGTGATGCCCTTATTACCTGAACTGGTTCAAAGAGAAGGAGTTGTAATTACACCTATTCAGCCCAGTATGTTGATGTATGTCAATTTATATGCTACTGGTAAGAATATGGATGAAAAATTCCTATACAACTATGCGAATGTGAAAATGCTTCCTGAAATTAATCGTATTAAAGGAGTAGCGAGATCGCAAATTTTAGGAAGTAGGACGTATGCGATGCGTATTTGGTTGAATCCAGACCGTATGAGAGCCTATAATGTTTCTACAGATGAAGTAATGGATGCTTTGGCAGAACAAAGTATTGTAGGACGTCCAGGTCGTATCGGTCAAAGTTCGGGTATACAAGCCCAATCTTTGGAATATGTACTAACTTACAAAGGTAGGTTTAGTGAGCCAGAACAATATGAAAACGTCATTATTAGAGCCAATGCAAATGGAGAAAGTATTCGTTTGAAAGATATTGGTCGCGCAGAATTAGGAAGTGAATTCTTTGATATTTATTCTAATTTGGATGGACATCCATCGGCTTCTATTGTATTAAAACAAAACTACGGAAGTAATGCTAATGATGTAATCGAACAAGTAAAAGAAAAATTAGAGGAAATGAAAGAAACTTTTCCTCCAGGTTTGGATTACAAAATTAGTTATGACGTTTCTAAATTCTTAGACGCTTCTATTGAGCAAGTAATCGATACCCTTCGAGATGCTTTTATATTAGTAGCACTTGTGGTTTTCATATTCTTAGGGGATTGGCGTTCTACATTGATTCCAATTTTGGCTGTACCCGTTTCATTAATTGGTGCCTTTTTTGTGATTCAATTTTTTGGTATAACCATCAATTTGGTAACACTTTTTGCCTTGGTACTAGCAATTGGTATTGTGGTGGATGATGCTATTGTCGTCGTTGAGGCGGTGCATGCTAAGTTTGAAGAATTTCCGCATATTACACCTTATTTAGCGGTTAAAAAAGTATTAGGAGAAATTAGTGGTGCTATTATAGCAATTACTGCGGTAATGGTATCGGTATTTGTACCTATTTCATTCATGTCAGGACCTGTAGGGACTTTTTATCGTCAGTTTTCAATTACGATGGCAAGTTCGATAGTTATTTCCGCGATTATTGCCTTGACATTAACACCTGTTTTATGTGCTATGTTACTTAAAAATCATCATGGTAAAGAAAAGAAAAAGAATATTTTAACGAAATCCCTTGATAAGTTTAATAGTGTTTTTGACAAATTAACTGGAAAGTATGTAAGATTATTAAAATCGATTGTAAGTAGAAGGTGGTTAACTTTCTTTGTATTAATCGCATTTTGTGCTGGAACATTTTTTGTAAGTAAAATACTTCCATCAGGATTCATTCCTAGTGAGGATCAGGGAACTATTTATGCGATTATTCAGACACCTCCAGGTTCAACCTTAGAAACTACCAATCAAGTCTCACAAAGACTTCAAAAAATTTGTGAACATGTAGAAGGAGTGGAGTCTGTATCATCTTTAGCAGGTTATGAAATTATGACGGAAGGTCGCGGTTCAAATGCAGGTACTTGTTTGATTAACTTAAAACCATGGTCTGAAAGAGAGCATAAAGTAACTGAGATAATGGAAGAATTGGAAGAAAAATCGAGAGATTTAGGAGCAAAAATTGAATTTTTTGAACCACCAGCAATTCCAGGATTTGGTTCGTCAGGAGGTTTTTCTATGCGTCTTTTAGATAAAAGTACCACAGTAGATTATAAAGATTTTGATGAAATCAATAAGAAATTCATGGAGAATTTGGAGAAACGTAAAGAGTTAGCAGGTCTTTTCTCTTTCTTTGCGGCAAACTATCCTCAATATGAATTAGAAATAGACAATCAACTAGCGATGCAAAAAGGAGTATCTATTGGTAAAGCTATGGAAAACCTTGACATATTAATTGGTAGTACCTACGAACAAGGATTCATTCGATTTGAACGTTTCTTCAAAGTATATGTTCAATCTGACCCTAAATTTAGAAGATTACCATCTGATATTTTGAATTTGTATATTAAAAACGATCATGGTGAAATGGTACCATATTCTGCCTTTATGAAATTGAAAAAGACACAAGGACCCAATGAGATTACCCGTTTTAACATGTACAATTCTGCGGCTATTCAAGGATTACCTGCAAAAGGATATACCACAGCTGAAGCGATTGATGCTGTTAGAGAAGTGGCCAAAGAAACGTTACCAAAAGGTTATGATATCGCTTGGGAAGGACTTTCCTATGATGAAGCGAGTAGAGGAAATGAATCTATTTACATCTTCTTAATTGTATTAGTATTCGTATATTTTGTGTTATCTGCACAATATGAAAGTTTTATTATTCCTTTATCGGTAGTATTCTCGTTACCTGTGGGAGTTTTTGGTACGTTCTTTTTATTAGAATTGATGGGACTTCAAAATGATATTTATGCGCAAATTGGTTTGATTATGTTAGTAGGATTACTCGGTAAAAATGCCGTGTTAATTGTAGAATTTGCAGTACAAAAACATCATGAAGGACTTTCGATATTAGAAGCAGCAATTGAAGGTGCTAAGGTACGTTTCCGACCTATTTTAATGACCTCTTTTGCTTTTATTACAGGATTAATTCCATTAATGGTTGCTTCTGGAGCGGGTGCCATTGGTAATAGAACCTTAGGATCTGCTGCATTAGGAGGTATGCTATTTGGAACCCTATTTGGAGTTATAATTGTACCAGGATTGTACTTTATATTTGGTTCATTGGCTAGCGGAAGAAAATTAATAGATGTAGAAGATGATAGTTCATTAAGTGAAGATTTTGTACATCAATTGGATCGTTTTCCAAAAGAAGAAGAGGAAGAATAAAATGAATTTAAAATTGAAACATATGCTTCGTAAAAAGTATTATATACCTGTGACAACTTTTATAATTATATTAAGTTTAGCAGGCTGTAAAACAAGTAATTTGGCACAAAAAGAAGCCAATACAACTGTTCCAGAAAGTTATTCAACTAGTAAGGATACTGTTAATTCTGGAATTATGAATTGGAAAGACTATTTTGTTGATACTCATTTAAATTCATTGATTGAGACAGCATTACAAAATAATCAGGAACTGAATATTACGTTACAAGAAATCGAAATTTCTAAAAATGAAATTAGAGCACGTAAAGGAGAATACCTTCCTTTTATTGGGTTAAAAGGTGGTGCAGGCGTTGAAAAAGTGGGAAGATATACGAGTCAAGGGGCTAACGATGCGAATACAGAGATTAAACCTGGTGTAGAAACTCCAGAACCGTTACAAGATTATATGGTAGGAGCTTATGCAACTTGGGAAATTGATATATGGAATAAATTGCACAATGCAAAAAAATCAGCTATTAGTAATTATTTAGCTACTGTAGAAGGTAAGAATTTCATGATCACTAATTTAATTTCTGAAATAGCGAATTCGTATTATGAATTGTTGGCTTTAGATAACCAATTAGTCATTGTAAAAAACAATATTGAGATTCAAGAAAATGCGCTTAAGATTGTTAAGTTACAAAAAGAATCAGCTCGTGCTACAGAATTAGCGGTAAAACGTTTTGAAGCACAAGTTTTTGATACGAAAGGTTTAGAATTTGAAATTCAACAAAAGATAATTGAAACTGAAAATAGAATTAATTTCTTAGTAGGACGTTTTCCACAAAAAGTAGAAAGAAGTAACGATTCCTTTATTGATATTGTCCCTAATACAATACATGAAGGTATCCCTTCGCAATTGTTAGAAAATAGACCCGATGTAAAACAAGCAGAATTAGAATTAGCTGCAGCAAAATTAGATATTAAAGTGGCTAAAGCTAGATTTTATCCTTCCTTAGGAATTTCAGCGGGTATTGGTTTAAGAGCTTTTGATTCTAAGTATTTATTTACTACTCCAGAGTCTTTGTTGTATTCAATTGCTGGAGATTTAGTAGCTCCATTAATTAATAGAAATGCAATAAAAGCGACTTATAATACAGCAAATGCGAAACAGATTCAAGCGGTTTATAATTATGAAAAAACAATTTTAAACGCTTATGTTGAAGTAGCGAATCAATTGGCTAAAATTGAAAACATGAAAAATATTTATCAGTTAAAGTCAAAGCAAGTGGAAGCTTTAAATCAGTCGGTTACTATTTCCAATGATTTATTTCGTTCTGCAAGAGCCGATTATATGGAAGTACTTTTAACTCAAAGAGACGCTTTAGAATCTAAATTTGATTTAGTAGAAGCTAAAATACAACAGATGAACGCTATGGTAAGTATTTATCATGCATTAGGCGGAGGATGGAATTAGTTTCTGAATAATTGTTAATTTTTTTTTAAATCCTAAACTTTTATGGTTTAGGATTTTTTATTTTCATACATTTGTATATACAAATATTGTATTGTGAAGAGAGCTAATTTTATTAAAATAATTACAGGAGGTCTTATTATGTCAAATATCAATTCGTTTTACAATTGGTCAAATTCCTTATTGGAAACAGACCAGAAAATGCCTGTCTTATTTATTGGTCACGGTTCGCCAATGAATGCTATTGAAGATAATGAGTTTTCAAAACGTTGGCAACAAATGAGTCAAGAAATACCTAAACCAAGAGCAGTAGTTGTGGTTTCGGCTCATTGGCTAACCCAAGGAACAGCAGTAACAGCCATGTCTCATCCTAAAACAATTCACGATTTTGGAGGTTTTCCACAAGCTTTGTTTGAGGTACAATATCCTGCACCAGGTGACCCCAATTTAGCTGCTGAAATTCAAAAATTAGTTACCAATCCATCCGTAGTTTTAGATCATGAATGGGGTTTAGATCATGGAACTTGGTCCGTGGTAAAGCATATGTATCCCAATGCTGATATTCCTGTATTGCAACTCAGTATCGATTATCATAAACCAGCAAAATATCATTATGAATTGGCCAAACAATTATTGTCTTTACGAAAAAAAGGGGTGTTAATTATTGGTAGTGGTAATATGGTTCACAACTTGAGAATGGTAGCTTGGAACAAATTGAACGAACCAGAATATGGTTATGATTGGGCTTTGGAAATGAATGCCATTTTTAAACAAAAAATTAGTACTAGAAATCATTCCGACTTAATTGCTTATGATAAACTCAATAAATACGCTAGTTTAGCTATTCCAACACCAGATCATTATTATCCATTATTGTATATCTTAGCTTTACAAACAGACAACGATGAGGTAACTTTTTTTAACGAAAAAGCGGTAGGTGGTTCATTAACCATGACTTCGGTAAAAATTGGTTAAATAAACTATTATTTATCATTGTTGGGTACCAATGGCCCAGTAATTTCCAGCAAAATCATAAAAGGAGCCTCTCATATCTGGGTCACCTGCTTTACAAACAGGTGCTTCAATACTTTGACAACCTTGGTTAATAGCTTTTTGGTAAGTTTCAATTACATTTGGTACATAGACATGTAGCATGGTTGTATGCGCTTTATAGTTTTCTGTACTATTGCTAATCATGAGGATGCTATCGTCTATTTGTAGTTCAATGTGAGCAATAGTCCCATTTTCATGATCAAAACGTCTTAAAGTCGTCGCATTAAATACAGTTTTCAGTAAATCCACTAATTTTTGGGCATCATCTACAATTAAATAAGGCGATAAAGAATTGTAATTTTCAGGTTTGTAGTTTTTCATAAAGATATTATTTTCTTATAAAAATACGATTTTATTCTTCATCTTCAATAGTAAAAGGATAATCACCAAATAAACTCGATAAGCGTTTGATTTGGTATACTTTACTTGTATATTTGTTGGACAGTGCTATCATAGTTACTGTATCTTTTTTCAAAGTGATATATGAAGTTTTATTTCCGTGCCACCAACCGTTATGATAAAACATGGTTTTACCATCATCCCATTCTCTTAATCGAATACCTAAACCATAATTATTAACACCTTTTTTTTCATAACTATATCCTTTGTATGCTTTTGATTTTATGTCTTTACTTAAAAAATCATCAGAATATGTGGCTAAATCTAATTTTAAAATGTCTCTTGGTGTTGAATATATATTTTTATCTCCGTACACTGCATCTTGATAATTACATGGAATTTCTTCCCAAGTGCTTTTATAATTTTTTCCTACTGTATCTTCATGCTTATCAATTTCAAAGACAAAGGTATTATTCATTTGTAAAGGTTCAAAAAGATAAGTTTTCATCGCTTTTGGAAAAGAGAGCTGTGTTATTTTTTCAATTACCAAAGCTAAAATAGCATAATTTGTATTGTTATAACTAAATTTTGTATTGGGTTCAAAATCTAATCCTACTTTTTTTGATATAATTAAATTTAAAATATCTTCATTGTGTATCATTTTTGATTTATCCCAAATAGAATCAATATCTGAAAAATGCAAATAATTTGGTAAACCACTTCTATGATTTAAAAGGGTTTCAATTGTTATGTTTGAATAAGGAAATTCTGGAAAATATTCTTTTATTTTCGTTTCTAATGTTGTTTTTTTTGCATCAATAAGTCTTAAAATAACAGTCGCAGTCATAACTTTACTAATAGATGCTAAATGGATAGCTGATGAAGAATTAATTTTTGTCTTATTTTTAAAATTAGAATATCCTGTATATTTTTCGAATAATACTTTTCCGTTTTTAGCAACCAAAAAGGAACCACTAAAATGATCAACATCAATATTTTTTGTGTAAAAATGAGCTATTTCTTTTCTTTTTTCTTGAATGTATTTTTTTTCTAAGGAATTAAATTTTGGGAAAGAAAAAGAGGTTTTAGAAATTTTAGTCGTTTCTAGGTCTTGTTTTTTATTGCCTTGGTTTTGGCATGAAATTAGAAAAGTAATACATACAAAAAACAGAAATACATACTTTATTTCTCTAGGGTAAAATTTTGATATTTTCATTTATTCGTATTAAAATTTCTATAAATTCAGCTTCGTTTTCAGGTGAAATATAAATATCATCATAATAATTATAACTAATAATAAGTCCTACATGACTTAAAGCTAATTTTAATGTAACAGGTATAATAATACCATTGTGGTGCTTAATTTTTTTTATATTCTCTATTGGTATCTTTTTATTAAATGGACCAGATTTACAATATAAATGTGTTTTATCAATTCGATACTCAGTATCAAATAGAATCCAAGCTAAAAAAAATAAGGCAGATAAATTGATGCTTACAACAATTATAAAGGAAGCTAAATCATTACTATTAAAAATGGGTATGGTTGCTAAGATTATGATTATGAAAACAAAAGCAAATATTACTTTATTGGCTTTACTAATACTAGACTTGTAAATCATGTTATAATCCTAAATTCTTTTTTGTTGTTTTATTTATGCCATCTTTATGTAATACTATAGATATAGCTTTTAATTTCATATAGGATTCACTCATAAATATAAAACCTCCATTTTTAACTTTACTTTCATCAGTTCCCCATGAATTTTTAATTTTATAATAATTATTTCCTTTTTGATCTTTTACTTTACCTACAATATGCATTAAATGATCATCAGTAGTGTTAAAATTTTCAAATTCTTGTTGACGAAATTGAGGTGTGATTCCCTTTTCTGTTATAATTTCTGTAAGTCCAGTAGTGTTGTCGTTTTTGTTTTCTGGAATAAATGCAATACCTTTTTTGGCTGAAAAAGTAGTTTCAGAAACATCACAATCTAAAGCTAAGGTGAATCCTTTTTCAAGAGCATAATCGATTGTACTAATAAATTCATTTAAAGGTAAATTATACATACTACCATTGGAAAAATTGTCTGGAATGTCTAAAATAAAAGATTGGTAAATTGGTTTATGTGTAAAAGAAGTAAGGGTAATATAATCGATAGGTTTTATTTTAGTCATTTCTAAAAAACTCATTGGAGAATACTGTTTTCCTTCATAAGTAAATTGACTTGGAATAGGACCTAAATAAACATCAAGTACTGTTTCTATAGCTTCTTTCCATTTATTGGATAATTGTTTACCTGGATTGTCAACATAAGTTTTAACCATTGCTTCTAAAACAGCAATTAGCTCGGCATGATTATGTTTTTTCTCATCTTCAGATAAGCCGCTATAAACGGAAACAGGAACTAAACCATTTGTGGTCAAACTATTGATTACATCATGACTTAAACCGCCTTCACCAAATTGTGCTTTTCCTTGTCTCATAACATAATTATAAGCCTTTTTAGGATAAGTGGTTCTTACTTGATACATTTCAGATAAATCAATTTTTTTACCCGTTAAACGAATAATTTCTGATTCTAAAAAAGAAGAAGTAGAAAAACTCCAACAGGTTCCTGTATTATCTTGAGAAATGACAGGTAAACAATCTAAATTAATAACTTCTTGAAATTCATAGTTTTGTGCAAAATTTGATAAGACTCCAGTAGTCAATAGAAGTCCTAAGTATAGTTTTTTCATTATAGTATTTGTTTAGTTAGTGCAATATAATGCAAAAAATGAATTATTTTTACCTGAAATTATATAAAATTTGACATAAAAGTAAGCTTTAACTTGAAATTTGAAATAATAATTAAAATAATACATTAACAATGAGTACAATAAACTGGAAAACTGCTTTAGAATTTGAAGATATTACCTATAAAAAATGTAATGGAGTGGCTAGAATAGCATTTAACAGACCAGATGTTCGTAATGCTTTTCGTCCTAAAACTACAAAAGAATTAATTCAAGCCTTTTATGATGCGCAAGAAGATACATCAATAGGAGTAGTATTACTTTCTGCAGAAGGACCAAGTTCAAAAGATGGTATTTGGTCCTTTTGTAGTGGTGGTGATCAAAAAGCACGTGGACATCAAGGTTATGTAGGTGAAGATGGTTATCATCGTTTGAATATTTTAGAAGTACAACGAATGATTCGCTTTATGCCAAAGGCTGTTATTTGTGTGGTTCCTGGTTGGGCAGTAGGTGGTGGACATTCTTTACATGTAGTTTGTGACTTAACTTTGGCAAGTAAAGAACATGCTATTTTTAAACAAACAGATGCAGATGTTACTAGTTTTGATGGTGGCTATGGTTCTGCATATTTAGCCAAAATGGTGGGACAAAAGAAAGCGAGAGAAATTTTCTTTTTAGGTAGAAATTATTCAGCTCAGGAAGCTTTTGAAATGGGTATGGTAAATGCAGTTATTCCGCATGCTGAATTAGAAGATACTGCTTTTGAATGGGCACAAGAAATTTTGGCAAAATCACCAACTTCTATAAAAATGCTAAAATTTGCTATGAATTTAACAGATGATGGTATGGTGGGCCAACAAGTTTTTGCTGGTGAAGCCACTCGTTTAGCCTATATGACAGATGAAGCAAAAGAAGGAAGAGATGCGTTCTTAGAAAAACGCAAGCCTAATTTTGAAAAAAAATACTTGCCATAGGAAATTAGAGTTTAGAAATTAGAATTTTGAAAATAAATATACAATGCAGCACTTTACTAATAAAACTATTGATATTTCGAGTTTGCCAAAATTTGAAGAAGTATTTTTAAAAAGATTAGATGTAAAATATTTTAAAATTATTTTGATTAATATCTCAATTTTCTTTGGAATATTATTTTTAGCTCTAATTTCTGTTTCATATGTAAATGAAGATTTTTTTTCAAATACAGTTTGGTTATTAATCGGTATTTGTTTTCCAGTATTACTAACAATAACTATTATACTTTATTACTATAGTTATAAGAAAAGAGGGTATGCATTAAGACAACATGATGTGATTTTTAAATCAGGTGTTATAAGTGAAACTACAGTTATTGTAACCAATAATAGAGTGCAACATGTAGCCTTACATCAAGGTTTGTTTTCTAGAATGTTTGGGTTAGCATCTATTGAATTATTTACAGCAGGAGGTAGTTCTAGTGATTTAAAAATTGATGGTATTTTAATTGAAGAAGCCAAAAAAATTAAGGAAAGTGTTTCGAAAAAAATAATTGAAATTACTGAAGAGCAAAAGGAATTTATAGAAGAAGAGTTAGGAAAAACTGAAAATCAATTGCATGAAACATCTAATTTAAACAATGAAACTGATGCCTTCAACTAAATTTGACTTTTCGGTTCCCCAAAGACAATCGTTAGTTGGCGTATTTGTTTTATTTGCAAATACTTTACAAAAATCGTTAAGAGCTTTTTGGCCTATTATCTTAGTTTTTTTATTCAAGAATAAAAATTATGAACCCTTCCAAGTTTATGTGAGTATTTTTGGAATCATAGCGTCCATCAGCTTAGTTGCTTTTTTACGATATTGGTTTTTTAAATTTTATATCGATTATAGTTTGAAAGAATTTGTTATCGAAAAAGGAATATTTAATAAGTCTAAAACTACTATACCTTTTCATAAGATTCAAAAAGTAACGATTGACCAAACTCTAATCCAAAGGATTTTTAATGTATATAAATTAGAATTAGACACAGCAGGAAGTGATGAAAAGGAAGCTTCAATTAATGCAATTTCTCACCCAATGGCTCTAGAATTAAAGAAAAACCTTTTAGCGAGCAATGAGAACGAAAGCCATCAAATCATTTCTGAAAATCAAGAAAATGAAAAGTCTGCTTCTTATATAACCATTGGTTTGGTTAGTCTTTTAAAAATAGGCATCACGGCTAATTATATTGCAAGTTTTGCTTATTTAGTGTTGTTGTTTTCTACTATTTCTGAAAATTTAAGCAAAATAGGAAGAAAAGATATTTTAGAAAATAATATCAATCAGTTAGAAAAGTTATCTATTACTAGCTTGGTTCTTGGATTTTTGATTTTTATTATTACAGCAGTTTTGTTAATAAACCTTGTATTAACAGTTGTAAAGTATTACAATTTTACCATTAAAAAAGATCAAAAATCTTTTGTATTAACTTATGGGCTTTTAAACATTAAGAATACGATTATCAATCCAGAAAAAGTTCAAATTATAAAATTAACACAAAACTTTTTTCAGAAAAAGTTACATGTTAATACAGTAGAGATTTTTCAAGCTACAAGTGAAACAAAACGGGCAAATAGTAAGGATAAAACAAAAATTCCAGGATGTAATGAAAATGAGAAAGAAAAAATCATTAGACTTTTAATAAATAGGTTGCCAAGTTATAACTTTGTATTGTACCCAAATATTAGAAAACTTTTTATCAATTTTATTATATTTATAATTTTACCTATAGTTTTTGGTGCTTTTTTGAACTCACTTACGAATAGATTTTCAATTAATACTATGATTATATTTATTATTATTTATTCTATTATTATTGGAACTATATTGTTTTTCTCTTTTAAGAATTATCGTTTATTCATATCAGATGATTTTATTATGAAACAAAGTGGTGCTTGGGACATCAATCGGGAAATAATAGCACCTTATAAAATTCAAGCTGTTAAAACACATCAATTTTTTTGGCAAAAAAGAACCAATATAGGTTCTGTTATTTTATATACAGCAGGTGGGAAAATATCATTCTCAACAACTAATTATACGGAGATTAAAAGCCAAGTGAATAAATGGTTGTACCAAGTAGAAAGTTCTAAAAAAAATTGGATGTAAAATATAATATTATGATAGTAATAGCAAAGTATACAGTCTTACTTTTTGGTTTGTTTTTAATTTATGCTAGTTTTTTCTTTTTTTTTAAACCTTTTAAGGCTAAAGAAATAATTGCAAAAGCAGGAAGTACTTATTTTATCAATTACTTAGAATTAGTTACAAGACTTATTATCGGATTGGCATTTATCATTTCTTCTGAAAAAAGCAACTTTCAAATACAATTTAATATAGTGGGGTATTTTTTAGTAATTTCAGCTTTGATTTTGATGATAGTTCCCATAAAAAAACACAATCAATTTTCAAGAAAAGCAGCAGATAAATTAAAACCTATTTATCTAAAAATTAGCGCTCCTATTTCACTTTTTCTTGGAATTTTATTATTAATAGCAT
Organism: Flavobacterium sp. 9AF; assembly: GCF_902506265.1. Classification (GTDB taxonomy): domain Bacteria; phylum Bacteroidota; class Bacteroidia; order Flavobacteriales; family Flavobacteriaceae; genus Flavobacterium. Next base: position 2,936,348 of record NZ_LR733556.1, read on the forward strand.
TTAAAAATTAAATATAATGAAACACTGGATTCAAGCGGCTCGTTTAAGAACATTGCCCTTATCGCTTTCTGGTATAATCGTAGGTAGTGCTTATGCCTATCATCAAGGCTTTTTTAATTATAAAATTTTAGCTTTAGCTTTTTTAACCACATTAGCTTTACAAATTTTGTCTAATTACGCAAATGATTATGGTGACGGAGTAAAAGGAACCGATGTAAATAGGATTGGAGAAAAACGCATGGTTGCTGCAGGTGTAATTTCTGCTAAACAAATGAAAAGAGCAGTAATTAGTTTAGCTATCATCACTTTGCTTTTAGCTTTAAGTCTAATTTATGTTGCTTTTGGGAAAGAAAATTTTGTTTTAAGTTTAATTTTTATTCTTTTAGGAATCAGTGCAATTGCAGCTGCTATAAAATATACAGTGGGAAGTAATGCTTATGGATATAATGGTTTAGGAGATCTATTTGTTTTTATTTTTTTTGGGTTAGTATCAGTAATTGGTTCTAATTTTTTGTTTACCAAAATAATAGATTGGCAACTATTATTACCAGCAACTACAATAGGTTTATTAAGTGTAGCGGTACTAAATTTGAACAATATGAGAGATATTGAAAATGATAGAAAAGCGGGAAAAATGACTTTGGTTGTTAAAATGGGATTGGCTAACGCAAAAAGATATCATAATACTTTATTAACGATTGCATCTTTAAGTTTCTTACTTTTTAACCTCCTAACAAAAACATCTTTATTTCCTATCTTATTAATAAATCTACCCATAATCATGCATATTAATAGTGTAAGAAAATCCACTACCTATGCAGATTTTGATCCAGAATTAAAAAAAGTAGCCTTGAGTACATTTGCATTAAGTATATTATTTTGGTTATCTTTATTATTATAAAAGCATAAGTAATCAAACCTTTTAAAAAATTAAATAATATGAAAATAACATTTTATGGACATGCTTGTTTAGGAATTGAAGTTAATGACGTTTCTATATTAGTAGATCCATTTATTACAGGTAATCCTAAAGCTTCTCATATCAATATAGATCATTTAAAAGCTGATTTTATTTTGTTAACACACGCACATCAAGATCATGTTTTGGATGTTGAAGCCATTGCAAAACGTACCGATGCAGTTATTGTTTCTAATTTCGAAATTGCCTCTTATTATGGCAATAAAGGCTTTTCTTATCATCCCATGAATCATGGAGGTAGTTGGGATTTTGAATTTGGTACTGTTAAATACGTAAGCGCTTTGCATACTTCTTCTTTTCCTGATGGAACTTATGGCGGTCAACCTGGAGGATTTGTAATTGAAGGTGAAAGAAAGAATATTTACATTGCAGGTGATACTGCTTTAACTATGGATATGAAATTAATTCCGATGCGTACGCAATTGGATTTGGCCATTTTGCCAATAGGAAGCAATTTTACAATGGATGTCGAAGATGCTATTATTGCTTCCGATTTTGTACAGTGTGATAAAGTTTTAGGCTATCATTTTGATACTTTTGGGTATATCGAAATCGATCATGATGAAGCCAAACGTAAATTCTTCGATAAAAATAAAGATTTGATGCTGTTGGAAATAGGCGAGTCTATTGAACTTTAATAAACAATGTCAATATCAATATCAATGTCATTATGAATGTTAACATTAAATTTATTATTGAAATTGTAATTGATAATGTAATTCAATATGAAAGCAACTTACAAAAAGCATATCCTTGCTTTTAAGAGACCCAGTGGTACCTCTCGAGGTATTTTATTGGAAAAAGAGACTTGGTTTCTTATTTTAAAGGAAAACGATAAAATAGGCATAGGTGAGTGTGGTATTCTCAGAACACTCTCTGTAGATGATCGACCAGACTATGAACAAAAACTCCAATGGGTTTGTGAAAACATCCATTTAGGGAAAGATCAATTATGGGATGCTTTAGTCGAATTTCCTTCCATCCAATTTGGAGTAGAAATGGCTTTTTTGTCTCTAGTTTCAAAAACTCCGTTTGATTTATTTCCTTCAGAATTTACATTTGGACAAAAAAAAATGGAAATTAATGGTTTGGTTTGGATGGGTGAGGAGGCTTTTATGAAGGCTCAAATTGAAGAAAAATTAGCGCAAGGATTTCGTTGTATAAAATTAAAAATTGGTGCTATAGATTTTCAAAAAGAATTGGGTTTGTTGGCTTTTATTCGAAATCATTTTGATGAAAAAATGGTTGAAATTAGAGTGGATGCAAATGGAGCTTTTGGTTTAAATGAAGCTTTAAATAAGTTAAATCAATTATCTGGTTATAAATTACATAGTATCGAACAACCTATTTCTAAAAACCATACTGACAGTATGGCAGAGCTGTGTAAAATGAGTCCTTTGCCTATTGCATTAGATGAGGAACTTATAGGAGTGTTTGGAATTGAGAGAAAGACGAATTTATTGCAAAAAATTCAGCCTCAATATATCATTTTAAAGCCTAGTTTGATAGGAGGTTTTCAAGGTACCTTAGAATGGATTGAAGTGGCAGAAAAATTAAATATTCAATGGTGGATTACTTCTGCATTAGAAAGTAATATAGGTTTAAATGCGATTACGCAATTTACCTATACTTTACAAAACCCTTTGCCGCAAGGATTAGGAACTGGTGGTTTGTATACCAATAACTTTGATTGTCCTTTAGAGGTAAAAGAAGGTAAAATTAGCTACAATAATAAAAAATCTTGGTGTGTTCATATTATTTAATAAACAGAGCCAACAATTAATTGTTGGCTCTGTTTATTATTTCGCATTGTAATAGTTTATACTATTTTATTTATTTGTTTTCTGTGTCAATGTCAACTTCAGTTTTTTTCTCTCCATCTTTAGTTGAGAACTCCACACCATCATTACTGATACTTAGAGAGGTTCCATCATTTTCTTCCGGTTGTGTTTCTTTTTCAATTACAACGGTTTCCGTCTTTTCCACCACTTGTGGCTCTTCATTTTGTTCTTTACAGCTTACACTAGCTAATATAACTAATGTAGCTAAAATTACGGTTACTTTTTTCATATTATTTATTTTTAAAATTATAGGTGCAAGTTATGTTGGTTAAAGTAATTAAGTGTTATTGCTTTTTTTGTGTTTATTACATAATTCCCATTTAATTTATTTTGTTATAATTACGTTAGTTTATTTCATTGAAAAGATTAATTGTAAAAAATGTATTTTTGTAATCAAATACAATACCATGTTTCGATTAAAATTACCAACTGACCCAAGATGGGCCAATATTGCTGAAGGAAATTTAGAAGAAATTTTAACAGACCATGCTTGGTGTGAACAAAAAGCAGCTTCTAATGCAATTATGTTAATTACCATGTTGCCAGAATTTACTGAAATTACAACAGAACTAACCAAAATTGCAAAAGAAGAATTGGATCATTTTGAGCAAGTTCACGAAATTATAAAAGCAAGAGGTTGGGTTTTAGGTCGCGAAAGAAAAGACAGCTATGTGAACGATTTGTTCAAATTCATGAAACCAGGTAATCGGAAACATATCATAGTGGAACGTATGCTTTTTGCAGCCATGATTGAAGCGAGAAGTTGTGAACGATTTAAAGTATTGTCTGAAAATATCAAAGATCAAGAACTGGCTACTTTTTACAGGGGATTAATGATTTCTGAAGCCAATCATTATACTGCATTTTTACAATTTGCACATGACCTAGCAGAAAAAGGCTACGATGTAAAAAAACGTTGGGAAGAATGGTTGGAACACGAAGCGAAGGTAATTGCCAGTTACGGAACAGGTGAAGCGATACATGGGTAGTTTATTTGTCATGCTGAACTTGTTTCAGCATCTACTATTATAATATTTTACTAATGAAAAGATTCCGCAACAAGTTCGGAATGACAATTTTGTATTAATTCCCATTCTTTAACGAAATCCATTTGCTCATGTATTTGGTACTTTGCAAGCTTTGATGTTGGAAGACTTGTCCTAAAAAATTTTGAATGCGATGTTGTTTCAGATGTTGATTCAAGTGATTTACTTTGGTAATACAATCGGTTTCAAATAAAGTTTTAGTAAATCTTTGGTTAATAATTGCAATTCCGTTGAGTTGTGCTTGTTTCCAAATGACCTCATTTTGATATAACGCAATGGCTTTTTGTACAAACTCTTCTTGGGTTTGGGTAATGTATCCGTTCCAATTTAAATTTCCATGCATTCCTTCAGCTCCTATTTCAGTTGTAACATTGGGTAAACCGAATTGCATACTTTCTAATAATTTGCCTTTCAAACCCGCACCATAAGGAATTGGTGCCAATAATACTTTACTCGAATTAAAAACTGTAGCAACATCTAAAGCACGTCCTTTGATTAAAAATCCTTCTTTTTCGTTATGCAATTGCTGGGCTTTTTGGGTTACGTACGAACCGTAAACATGTAATTCAGCTTCAGGAAGGGCTTTTTTAATCGATTTCCAACATTTTTTGAGTTGGAGTACTGTTTGCCAATTTGGTTCGTGTAAAAAGTTACCTATGCTTATAAAATGACTTCTTTGTGAAAATGGAGGTATTTCATTTGTAAAGTTTTCTGAAATGGTTTCCACCAAAAAAGGCAAGTACTGTAAAATAGATGAATTGACTTGAAAGGTTTCAGTAAGTAATTCCATTTCGTATTCGGAAATAATCAAATTCAAATCGCAACGATGCATCGCTGCAAATTCTCTTTTAAAAACATCTGAGAGGTAATCTTCAAAAACCAATTCCCTGTTTTGTTTGTATGCTGTTTCCCTAGCTTTTCTTAAAAAGTGTACATCTTCTGTATCTAAAATTCGAATAGCATCAGGACACTGATCGGCTACTCTCCAACCGTATTGTTCTTCCATCATAAAGCGATCAAAAAGTACAATAGAAGGTTGTAAGTTTTGGATTAAGGTATCAAAGCTATCCTCATTCAATGCAATCGAATAACAATCAATATCTTGCGATTCTAATGGGAAACTAAACTCTGATTTTTTTGCAGAAGATAAAAAACTGATGCTATAATTGTCTTTTTGAAACAAAGCAATGAGTTGTAGCATTCGGCTTCCTGCAGCAGTTGAATTCGGTTCGGGCCAAACGGTTCCTATGATGACAAGGTGTTTAGACATTGCTACAAAATAATGTTTAAAGAATGACATTTATGACATTCAAAATGCGTTGTAAAAAGTGTTTTCGTTTTGCAATTATGACAAGTTGAATCAACTGAAATATGCATTATATATGCTTTACTATCTTTTAAATCGATTTTTCCGTTCTTATTTATGAAAAGTATTGCATTCATGTATTCTTGATTTTCAAGTATTTTTTTTAAATGCTTAATTTGTAATTCATTTAAGAATGGCGTTGTCAAATTATAATTACATTTTTGGCAATACATGATCTTTTTATTTTGTTCAAAAATACTTAAAGATTCTTACTTGAACTAAAATTGCTAACGTATAATTCGTAATTTTGAAACTATAATTTATTTCCATGTCATTTTTCACCTATTGTCCGAATTGCAAATCCACTCATTTTACTTTTGAAAACAACTTTAGATTTCACTGTAACACGTGTGATTTTGTCTATTATCATAATATTGCTGCGGCTGTTGCAGTTGTCTTTACGTTTGAAGACGCTGTTTTATTTACCGTTCGAAATGTGGATCCCGATAAAGGGAAACTCGATTTACCAGGAGGTTTTATCGATCCTAAAGAAACAGCGGAAGAAGCAGCTTGTAGAGAAATTAAAGAAGAATTGGGAATCACAGTAGCACCCAAAGATTTAAAATATATTACCACGTCTCCAAACGATTATTTGTATAAGAATGTACCGTATCGTACAATGGATATCTTTTACGAATGTCCCTTAGTTTCCAAAACGGTTTCTGTCACTGCTAAAGACGAAATCCAAGATTTAATTTGGATCAATAGAAAACAAATAGACTTAGAAAAAATTGGCTTTGCATCTATTCGAAAGGTGATTGAAAGCTATTACAAAAAGTAATTATTTGTATAAGGGAATAATTTTACGTTCCAAAAATAATCTTTCGTAGTCTTTTACTTGAAAATTTTCCATGGTTTCTATATCGTCTTCATCAATACCGAAAAATAAAGCACCCGAAACTTCATATTCTCTGATACTATCTAGTTTAATACTGATTTCTTTATTCTCGTTTTCTTTTAGGCTAACTATATAAGTTATTTCTGTATCAGTATCTTTTAAATATAGGCTAGTATAGTAATAAATAGAATCTATTTCTTTTAATTCCATTTTTGCAATGAGAGAATCTTTAGATTGTGAAATTTGAATTTCTAAATTAGAAGATTGATGAACGATACCATATTGTTTGGGTAAAGAAGTTGCAATAAAAGCAAAGGAACAAATACATAGAATAGCAGGTTTTGCTATTTTGGGTAACAGTATAATGGTTTTTGTTGGGTTAAACCAATACCAATAGGAGAGTGGTACTATGGCTAATGTATATAAATCGGTGTAATCAACGGTTCTATTTATTCCAATACCAATACTTTGAAACCAAAGCAGTAATGGTTCAATCCATTCTGATTTCCAAACAATAAAAAGTAAAATTGAAGCGATATAATTTAGTTTTACTTTTTTGGGAAATAATAAACTTATAAAATATGGGAATGCAAACAAACCTGTAACATCAGATAATTTTCCTGTAATTTCATTATGAAAAGTTTCTTTTAAAATAAAATCATTAATAAGTAATATTCCTACAGCAATTAAAAAGAAAAATCGATAGTATTGTTTACTTTCATTCTTATTCTTAGTTAATTGTGTCATTTTTTGGAGCACTAACAGGTTTAGACGTTATAGTTGGTTTGGTTACCGGTTTAGGAATTTCATTTTTAACTTTAACTGGTATTAAAATTTCGGTAATGAATTCGGATGGATTATTCGTTTGACTAATGTCTTTTTTATAGATTTCTTTAATAGCATTTGTTGTTAGGTCTAAAGCATATTCTTGATTTTCTTTGATAAAAGCAAAACCTTTATCCCAAGCTTCTTTTCTATGATAATAACTACCTTTTAAGGTTATTTTTAAAGCACTATATTCTTCTTGAAAATGTCCAGTAATGTCACTTAAAGGAGTTGTTAATATTTCTTCTTCTATAGGAATACAAGCAGCAAAAGAAATAGGTTCTTCAAAATTCCAAGTAAAATATTGGATGAAATTATTACCATTAATTACAATATCATTTTGTTTTACAAATTGTAAAACATTATCCATTGCTTTTTTCGTTTTTACAGGTAAATTAATTCCAGTTGCGGAATCTTTTTGTTGTATATAATAACTAGCAGGATACTTTGTTATTCCATTAATTGAAATAGCATAGTTGCTTATTTCATTTACTAAATAATTAGTAATATTTTCTAAGCCTTGTTCCATTTTTGAAGTGTACACAAATTCGTTTCCACCTTTTAAAAAGGATGTTAGTTTTTCATTAAAACTTAATTTTCCTTTTATTTGCCAAGTAACTTTTGTTTCACCTTTAATTTCTTCCAATTTCCAATGCCATTCGTATGTATCATTTTGTTGTTCTTTCAATTGATAGATGGAATCGTTTGAAAAAACTTTTGTTGTGATTACTTTAGAATTATCCCAACTTATGAAAGCACCTTCACCAGTAGTTATTTCAGAAAGAGATATTTTAGTTTTAGTGTTTAATTCTGGATACCAATGATTCCAATTTTTATAGTCATTGATAAATTGAAATAGCGTATTTTTTGAAGTTTTTATAGTTCTTTCCGATTTATAGGTAAATTCATTAGGTTGTGTAGCTATAAAAACTATAAAAGCGATTGATAAAAGTAAGATAAGTAAGAAAATATATTTAGCTATTCTCATTTAATGGCAAATTTGTGGTTTTCCAAATATATAAAATTAATCCTTTAAATATAATTTAATAAAAAATAAAAAAGCTATAAAAAGGAGAAAACCAAACAATATCCAATAGGTGCCTTTATATTGCAGTTTAAGTTCTTTAAGGTCTTTTCGATACACATAAATCATTACAGCAATAAAAGCAATAACAAAAAAAATAGCGAAATACCATTGACCTGTTGAAAACATAATTATAATTTTTTTTGCAAAAATAGGAAATGAAATACGCATTTGAATACTTTTACATGAATAAAATATAGGAATAATGAAAAAACAATTAGAAGCGGTAACTCTATTTCATACTACGTATGGTTTAGGAGTTAGTAATGAATTGAAAGCCAATCTTGGAGAGCAAAAAAATCAATTGCGATTTGAGTTAATGAAAGAAGAGAATGAAGAATATTTAGAAGCCGTTCAAAATAATGATATTATTGAAATTGCAGATGCATTAGGCGATATGTTGTATATCCTTTGTGGAACTATTTTAGAACACGGTTTACAACACAAAATTGAGGAAGTATTTGATGAAATTCAAAGAAGCAATATGAGTAAATTGGGAGAAGATGGCAAGCCTATTTATAGAGAAGATGGTAAAGTAATGAAAGGGCCTAATTATTTTAAACCTAATTTTGAGCCTATTTTAAAATAAGAAAAGTCATTGCAAAAAAACGATTTCAGAAAGAAATCGTTTTTTTTATTATATTTTATCCAAAAATTACAGTTCATCTATTTTATTATCAGTAAGTTTTTGAATGTTATTTGTAATTTTTTCTATATTCCAATCCCACCATTTTATTTCTAAAAGTTTGTTAATGGTTTTTTCATCAAATCGTTTTCTAATTTCTTGTGCAGGATTTCCACCCACTACAGTATAAGGAGCTACATCTTTAATAACTGTAGAATTAGTTGCTATAATTGCTCCATCTCCAATTTTTATTCCTGCCATTATAGTTGCATTGTGTCCAATCCATACATCATTTCCGATGATTATATCTCCTTTATTTGGATATGTTTTTCCCTCCATTGCTTTTTCCCAACCTTTTCCAAAAATGGCAAAAGGGTAAGCTGATAGGGAATGGGTAAGGTGATTGGCTCCATTCATTATAAATTTTACTCCAGAAGCAATCATGCAAAATTTTCCAATGATTAGTTTATCATCTATAAAATCAAAATGGTATTTTACATTTTTTTCAAAATTTTCAACGTTTTCAAAATCATCATAATAGGTATAATCACCCACAATGATATTGGGATTCGTAATGATATTCTTTAAAAAACAAAGTTTATCATAGTTTTCAAGTGGAAATTTTTTTTCTTTATTTGGACCATTCATATAATTCAGTTTTTTAATAATAATTATTACTTTATACTTACGTAAGAATGCAAAAAATAATAAATGATTTCAAATATATAATTGTAAAGTTGTAAAAGAAAGAATAAGAGGTATGAATTAATATCATTAGTTTTTTAGTTTACAATATCTGATAATGCTCTAAAAATATTCATAGGATATTCAGCAATACGATTGCATAAATATAAATACCATTCTGCACCATAGACAAAATATAGTTTGGTATTATAACCTCTCATTTTTAAATTGTCTAATTGATCTGTTTCGATACCATACAAACTTTCGAATTCATACAATTCAGAATCGGTTTTATAAAAATCAATTCGTTTTGCAGCTTCTTCTTGAATAAAATGATGATGCGTTGCTATAGCACATCTATGATTTTTGGATAGAAGTTCATCTAAATAATATAAATACGTTTCGTCTAATTCCTTTCCCCTTGGAATCGAAAGACCTTCAGGTGTTTCAAAAGCTCCTTTTACAATTCTAATTCTGCCCTTTTCTTTTATGAGTTCTTTAAAGTCATCTTTACTACGATATAAATAAGCTTGTAGGGTTATCGATAAATTATCAAATTGTTTAGAACCTTTAATATAAGTATCCATTACATTATCCGTTTTTTCTGTTCCTTCAGCGCTTATTGTAACTTCTATATTTTTAGCTTCCTTACAAATTTGCGTTAAGTTTTCAAAACATAAATCCTTTGATATTGCTAATCCAATGTGGGATAAATCTAATGAAATTGTGGCATTTAAGTTCTGATTTTTAATTTGTTTTGCAATGCGTATAAATTCGTTTGTAGCTTGGTGAGCTTCTTGAATTGTTGCCGTATTTTCACCCATAAATTCTAAGGAACATTTCATTCCATTCTTATTTTGATCAATAACTTTCATTATTGTTTCTTCAAGATTTTCCCCACCAATATATCTATCAGCAGCTTTTTTTAAAGTCTTGTATAGAACAGGATCTTTCAATATGTGTGTTTTAACATTTTCATTTAAAGCCGCTTTTTTTAAAGCGTTTGAACCTATTAAGAGTAAATTTTCCATATTTTTATTATTAATATCTATTTGTTTGAATTTATATATTTAAATATCTCGATTTATCATTTTATAACTTTAAAAAATTATAGATTTTTTTTAAGAAAAAGGATGTAATCACTAATAACCTTTTCATTTCTTTTATAATATGTCCATTTACCAATTCTTGTTGCAACCAACAGATCTACTTTTTGCATCATAGTTAAATAATGTGAAATGGTTGACTGTGAAAGACCTGACTTGTCTTGAATGTGACATACGCAAACACCATTTTTAAAATCAGGAACATTAATTTGTGGAGGAAAGTTAGCTTCCATATCTTTTAGCCAATCCAAAATTTCTATTCTAACAGCGTTTGATAAAACTTTATTAATTTCTATTATATCCATACAACAAATATAATATTATATATCGAAATATGTCGATATGTGTTAATTATTTTTTTGAATTCGAATGCTTTAGATATTGAATAAATGTGCAAGTTTTATTCTAATTTTTTATTTAGCTTTCGCTAATGCCATTTTTACAGCAAGTCCAGTTAAGACCGAAGTCATAAACCATTTTTGAATGCGCAACCAAATTGGTTTTTTAGCAAACCAGTTTGCCATTTTTGAAGCAGAAATGACAATCAAAAAGTTGACACTGAAACTTATCATGATCTGAACGATTCCCAATTGAAAACTCTGACTCAAGATAGAACCGTATTCGGGTTTTATAAATTGAGGAAAAAAAGAAAGATAAAAAACGGCCATTTTAGGATTCAAAATATTAGTCATAAGACCAATATTAAATAATTTTAAAGGATTATCTGATTTTAAATTTGTTTTGGCTTCAAAGATTTTATTTTCAGATTTTAAGGAATTATAGGCTAAGTAGAGAAGATAGCATATACCCAAAATTTTTACAACTGTAAAAACATAAGGAATAGCAAAAAAGATAGCCGTTAATCCAAATGAGACCATAATGATGTGAAATAAAAATCCGCACATTACTTCGAATAATGAAATAATTCCTGCATTTTTCCCTTGTGATAAGGATCTAGAAAGTAAGTAAATCATGTTGGGTCCAGGAGTAAGTACCATTAGTAAGGCAGATAAAGCAAATAAGAGTAAGTCGTTGATTGGAATCATATTGATGTTGTTTAGGTTTGACTATTTAATTTCTACTATTTCTTTTATAAGACACCATAATTTTGGTAAAACTTACCCTTTTAAGAAGTTTGCTTGATGCCCTCTTGAATTGCTGTTTTAAGCACCTCCAAATCTATATCTTGAAGCTTTTTGAATTTAATACAATAACCTGTTATAGTGGCTTTACCTATAGTGTCTTTATAAGTTTCGGATAAATATTTTTTGTCTTCAAGTCCCATTATGTAAACTGAAATTCCAGTGGTGTTTGCACTAATTCCGGCTTGATAAAAATCTTTGGTTGTACCATTTGCATAATGTATAGTTAAATGTCCGTAACCAATGTTAGGATTCGTAACGATTTTCCCTGTTGCATCTTTTCCATCTAAAAACCATAATGTATTATCTTTTGGAAAAACTTGTACGATGTTTTCGTGCAAAATTACCATGTCAGAACGTTTGGGTTCTGGTAAAGAAGCTATATATTCTTTGATTTGATTGGTAACTGTCAACATTGTAATATTGAGTTTAATTCACTATTCAGAAATTATTCTAAATGGACTTTATTAACTTAAATATAATCCTTTCGATACTTTAATACAATATAGTAATTAATTCAAATGGAAATTGTTTTGACCTTAAAAAATTAAAAAGAATCCCAATCTATTTCAGTTTCTAAAACTTCTTTTGGAGGTATCATTTGAAAAGGTCTAATGAGTACTTCTTTTTTCTTTGAAATCGGTACATCCTATCAAATGAAGAATCAAAATTAGGATACTAAATTCAGACTTATTCATCATCAATTTTCAATAAATTATTCGTTCTAAAACCAATTAAACTTCCCTTTTTAGTAGCATAATTACCTCTTATAGTTGTAGTTTTATGGGTTGTAAGGTTGGTTATTTTGATTCCAATTTCGGATGTGTCTTCAACAGCATAATACGTGTCATAGATTACATATTGATAATTACCATTGGTAAAAGTAACATAATTCAAATCCATTCCTTCATTTTGAATACCACCTCCACGTGAATAATAAGAGTAGGTAAATTTACTCCAACTTTCCTTGGTTGTATCGGGATATTCAAATTCAATAGTAGTAGCTGTACCAAAGCGATAGATGAGGTATTGATTGTTTTTATCTTTCCCTAAAACAAGCTTTTTGCCTTTTTGATTTTCAAAACTGTAGACTAATACTTCATTGGGTAAAATATAGTTTTGTGCAAAAAGGAGCGAACACGAAAATAGCAGAAATAAAGTAATTAAAAGGGTAAGTTTCTTTTGATTCATAAATTGGGTTTATAGGGAAAAAAGGTATTGGAATTTTCTGAAATTTTATTCTTTTAATAATGAGATTTTCTTGGTACCATAAGCATCATATTTTCGAAACAGAATAAACTGTTTCATCCCTTGAAAGTCACTTTCTATTAGCTATTCACTGGGTTCTTGTTGAATACCGTTCAAATGTGACATTTATAAAATCTTTTTTTTTGTGTTATTCTTCATTCAATAATTTTTCATATTTCCATTTTTCAACTTTCTTAATTCTAAGGATTTTTTCTGCAATTTCAGGATTGTAGCGACATCTAGATTCTTGAAATCCAATCCAGTTAGGAAAATATTTTTTTGCCATTTTAAAAATCTTTTTATCAAAAGATTTAGAACGCATATGTCCAACATCATTATCTGGCCCCACAAGTAAATTCATTCGATGTTTAATAACGTATTTAAAAGCGTTTTGTAGATGATGATTTCTATGTTCCCATAAACCTTCGTCTTCCCAAATAAAAGAACCAGATAGTATTTCATATTTCATTTTAGGAGTAATCATTTCTGATACTGTAGGTAATGTTCCTTTATTTCGTAGGAAAGTTATCCAAATCCTGATTTTTAAAAGAACATCAAGCATCAGAAAAAGTTATTTAGAAAGTGAATGTAGGGTTATAGGGTACACAAATTTTTTAGCATTTGTCAGTTATGTGTTTTAAATGGATTCTTTTATTTCTTCCATTCGGATTTTAGTCTTGGCTTAGTTAAAGATAAAATTTCTTACGAAATATTACTAATAATTTTTACAAAATTTACAAATCCTAGAAAGGATTTTACCACTCACTCTTATTAATTCCAAGAAGTTTTTTCATGACTTGATTGTATCGGTACATGATTCTTATTTTTTCACGAGTGGGTTCAAAAAAATAATCGTATTTTATTCCGTATTCATTTTCTATTTCTTTAAACCTTTTTATGATATCTTCTTTTGGCCAATCTACTGCAATAGCAAGCAATCGTTTATTTCCGTTTTGAAAATCTAATTCCGCTTGTTCTTCCTTGTATTGTGTATAGAATTGAGGTTCGTTGATGGAATCCCTATAAATGCATAGTTTTTTGTCAGAAATTTTCAAATGTAAAGTATCTTTTATCTGACTTAAATCATATTCAAATTCCTCCTTGAATAAAGGGAAAGAATGGTTTATATAAATTCGAATAGAATCATTCCCTTTTGTTTTGAATTTAAAGATTCCTGTAGAGTCGGTCTCAAATTCTGATATATGATTGTTTTGAACAATTTTAATCGAATGTACTCGATTTGTCAGGCTCTCAATTGTTTGATCTGGGAAAGATTCGAGTACTTTCCAATTACTTTCTATCGATTTATAGAAAGCCACTTTACCAACAATTTCTTTTTGGGAATAAAGATCTTGATAGGAAATCAACAAAACTAATATGAAAACCATTTTTTTCATATATGTATAACGTTCTCGATTATAAATAATTATATGTTATTAATACTTGATTCTGAAAATACACATCCAAACGATTACTGAAGTAGCAGAGATGCATTTAGTTGTTTTAATTATTGAATATCACTTTTCTATGTTCTATTTGTCCCTTTTCATTAAGAGTAATAATCATTTCTTCTTTCTTAATAGGAACTATTTCTTCTCCAGAATATCCCCAATCCGTTTGAAGAAAAATAATTTCTTTTTTATTCTTTATAAAAAACTCAATTGTATGACTTTTATCATTATCAAAAGCAGTTGCTTTACCAATATATAAATGGTCAATCAATCCAAAATTTTTATCATGAGTACAAACTATCATTTGGTCAAATGTTCCAGTATTGTGCAAAATACTGACAGTAATTTTATTTCCAGGATTCAAATCTATTTTTTCAGAACCAATAATTCTTAAATCTCTAATTGTATCTGTAATTTTTGGGTAATATTTATGCAAGTTTTCTTGGCTTAATTTTCCATGAATTGGTAAAATAGATTGCTCATTTTTTGAGTCTTTTTTTTCTATTTCCAATTCAATTGGTTTACTCTTTTTTGTTTCTATTGTTTGTAAACAATTAATTGTTTTGGTTTGTCTTTTTTCTTCATTTGATTTACAATGAATGATTGAAACTAATATTAAACCAAGAAGTATTAATCGATTCATTTTTCTCATATTAGAGCTAAAGTTTCTAGTTTGTTAAGTTTAAAAAGCTTAGTAAAATCGTTTTTCATTTTTTTAACCTCATAAATTTCCAAAAGTCAAATTTAGGTTTTTCAATTTGCTTGTTTTGTTCTTCATACATTTTTTCCAACTCCAAATACGATTTAATAGCTACTTTTTGTCTGTCTGTAACAACAATTCCATAATGATTGCCAACGTTAGAACTAATTCTTTCAAACTTACCCAGTGAAAGCATTTTTTCATTTATTCTCTTTCCATCGTCATAGTCTTCAAAAATTGAAATGGGTAAAGGTTTGTATTTCGGAGTGGATTTAATAAATTTTGAAAAAAAATAGGGGTCTAAATCGCCAAATTCTTGTCCAAATACAAGAGGAACTTCTATAGCTTGTCCTGTTTTTTCATTTTTAAAACCACAATGAAAGCCGTGAACAAAATACCTCCAATTTTCAAGTTTTCCCATCTGTCTTTCGTCTTGTTTAAGTTCGTTAAAGGTTTCCATTGGAAAGTCTTTGTTTAATTTCAGTTTAAGTTTATTAACTAATTTATAGAGCAATTCTTCACTTAATTGTCTATAATCTTTTGCACACTGCTCAAAAAAAACTTGATGATCTTCAATTTCTTTATCCGTGATAAGTTTAGCAATGTTTATTTCAGGTTCAATTGTGTGTATTCCAATTAGAAAACCCACAAGTTCCTTTTTAAGATTTTGACCTATAGTTTTCCTTTGATTTTGAACTTCTTTTTCAAAAACAAGTTTCATTTTCTGTTCACGAGGAATTAAGCGAATTCTCTCAAGCGTAGGAACCTCTTCAACAGAATTAATATTTATTATGTGTGTAGTTCTTTTCAATGATGTCGTTTTAAAATTACATTTTACTTATTCTTTCAAAACTATTTGTATTATGAAAGCGGCAGTTAATGCTCGTATATTTATTTCAATTTGTTATATTTTTCAAAAAAAGCTAAAAGTTTAACTTCATCTATTTCAAAATTTTCTTTAATAACATTGTTTTCACAAAGAGCAAATATTAAATCATTTCGCCCTATAATTTTTTCGTTTGTAAATTCTTTTCCAATTTGGAAAAAAGTAATAACACTTGAAAATTTTCCATTTTCATCAGAAGATATAGTTCCTTTAATCAATTCTTTTCCATCAATTTGTGAAATTAGAAATTCATTTCCTTTTCTACTGTAATTGTAAGCCAGTTCATCATTCAAGATAATTTTATCAGTTTCAAATTTGACAGCAGTAATAAGCTGCTTTTCAACTGATTTTTGAGCCTTTAAGTTATTAAAAGATAATATTAGAATTGTTATTAATAGAATTTTCTTCATAGGGTGTTATATTTTATTTTTTTATTCATAATCGTATTACTTGTAATTTTTTGTTGCTAAAAGTAGTGGTGAAAATCATGGACAAATCATAACAAATATAAACTTGTTTTACACAGTTCGATTCGAAAAAACAACTACAAAGTTTTAACTAGTGAAATAATTTTTGGAATAATAATAAGAAAACCTTTATTCATAAGAATTATGAGTTGCTTATAATTTTCATCATTTCGTTTGTAATAATATCAATGTCCTTTTTTGTTGTTCGCCAATTTACAAATGAAGCTCGTATTCCTTTTTTGTTGTTATAAATAGTTGGTGTCATAAAAACCTTTTGAGTATTGTTTAATTGGGTTAGAAAATCGGTCACTTTACTTTGATTTTCTTCTTTGCTCAATGTGAAACAAACATTATTTAATCGAACAGGTGCTAATAATTCAAATTCTTCACTGTTTTCAATAAATTGTCCTAAAATATTTGCCATTTCAACCGAGTTCTCCACAATGTATTGATAGCCTTTTTTTCCATAAGCCACTAAAGAAAACCAAACGGGTAATGCTCTTAGTCTTCTTGAATTTTCTGGTAAAAAATTCAGATAACTAAAGTTTTCAAGTGGATTTCCTAAATAGGGTGCATTAGAATTTTGGAAGGTTTCGGTTTGCAAAATTTTATGTTTTTCTTTCACCAGAAATAGTGCATTTTCATAGGGTACATTTAACCATTTATGACAGTCAATAGTTATACTATCCGCATTTTCCCAACCCTGCATGAGGTGTTTGTATTTAGGCGAACAAACAGCAAAGGCACCAAAAGCACCATCAATATGCCACCAAAAATTATATTTTTCTTTCAGTTTGGCAATGGCATTAAAATCATCATAATCCACCGTATTTACAGTTCCTCCACTGGTAATTAATATAAATGGTTCCCCTTTCAATGCTGCTATTTTATTTTCTAAATCTGAAATGTCAATACTTTCTCTATTGCCTGCTTCGGTTTTTATTTTTTCGAAATTAGTACTTCCTATTCCTAGCATAGATAATGACTTGATTGCAGAAGAATGTGGGACTGCCGAAAAAATATTGATTTTTTTAGACACACCATTTTTTGCAAAATCCATTTCAAAGTTTTTTCCATACCATTGTCTGGCAACACCAAGGCAAGTAAAATTTGACATTGTAGCACCTGTTACAAAACCACCTACAAAGTCATTTGGAAGATGGAATAAATCTAAAACTAATTTTATTGTTTCGAATTCAAGGATAGCCGAAATATCACCTTGACCTTTTGTTGCTTGTGTGTTTTGGTCATAGATAGTTGTTAACCAATCCCCTACAATTGATGCAGGTGTTGATCCACCTGTTACAAAGCCTAAATATCTAGGACCTGTTGAGCCTACAATTATTTGCTCAAAGGTGTCATTAAACAATTTTAAAGCACTAAGTCCGCCAATGCCTATATCATTTAAATTGGTTGAAGGCATAACAACTTCTTTTGAAGTGGTAGGCCTTTCTGAGATTTGATTTAAAAAGTCAAGCCCTTGAATTTTCACTTTTTCAAGTAAACTTTCCATATTTTCTAAATCATGTTTTAATTGTTCGTTCATTTTTTAATAAGTGTTTGCGTAGTTGTAAAATTTGGTGATTACTTTTGAAAGTATATACCAAATTGAAATTTGCAACAATTTTGCCTATGTTAGAAGCAGTAATTAGTTATAACACTGTGTTACAATAACAGTTGTTAGCATATTTACTTCGGTCTATGTTACTGTATTATTATTTCATCTATAATTTCTATGGCTCTTTTATACTGTATTCCATTTTCTTGATCCATTGTCAAAAAATGTCTTTCTTCAATAGATTTGATTTCTGGAATTAATCCAATTGGTTGTTCTATTACTATTGATTTAATATTAAAAGTTGTTTTATATAATGATATTAAAACAATATCAGCTAATGACATTATGAAAAAGCACCTTAACTATCTTCAAATATACTCAAAATAAATTCTTAAAATGAAAGAAATAGAACTTGAATCTACTAAGAAGCTGTAAAGCTAAATAATGATGTTTTAGGATTAAAGACCTGTTGTTTTAGCCCAAGTTATTTCCCTAAAACAAGAGAAGTGCTTTGCTTTTGTAAAAACAAGCATTTTTTGACTTCAAAAACTCGATTGTAATGAACTTTAATAATACAAGAACCTCTTTTAAAGCTATTTAAAAGAGGTTGAAATTTATATTATTTGAAAATTATTTTTATAAAACGGAGGTTATACAACAGCTATCGCAGTTAGCAGATGTTTTTCTAATTTGTCTCTACATTTTCATCATATTTCATTACAAACTTTTCTACTTTTTCAGAATCTAATTTGCATTCGTTTAAAGTTTTATCAGCAAGTAATTTTTTAATTAATAATTTCTTTGTAAAAATATAAGACTTTGATGTAAAGCTTAATTTCTTATCAAGAAAAATTATTTTATTGTATAG
>NZ_LR733559.1 GCF_902506265.1 Flavobacterium sp. 9AF
CTATTTCTTGAACAATTTGAAGTTTTAAAGACATGGAATAGTCTTTCTGAGTACGCTTTACATAGCTAATTTCTTGAGGTGTTTCCATAACGATGAAATTTGTGTATCGCTATTTCAGGACAAGACAATTTATAATTAAAAAAGGCGGTTTGAAATTTTCAAACCGCCTTTTGTTTTTATAAGAAAAATTAAATGGAATAAGATTCTATTCTTTCTGTATTTTCTGAAAAGTTTTCGTCAAAAACAGTATTCACAAAATTCCATTTGGATTCTACATTATTTGTCGTGAAAGTTAAAGTAAGATAACCTCTATCAGATGCATTTACATAATTAAGATCATTAATTAAAATTTGCATTGCATTTTCAAAGCCAGTAATACTAGTAGCATTAATTCCTAAATAATATTCTAGACCAGGAGATGTTACTGAAGAAGTAGCGAATTCTTTTCCTATCTCGTTAGCACTATTATCAACTAAATTATTGTACCAAGCATTATGAGTGTCACCAGCTAAACAAACTACTTTTTTACCAGCAAAGCTATTGTATAAAATTTCTCTTTCTACGGGATAACCATCCCAAGCATCTAAATTATAAGGAAGAACAGTAGTTATTCTTTCAATTTCAGTACTTGTAAGTGTTGGATCACCATTTTGATAGCGTAATTTAATAGTTACTAATTCTGTTAGGGTTTGCTGAAATTGTTGCAAAGCAGCAGGTGAACCACCTACAACAGCTCCTAAACTTAATAACATTTCAGCAGGAATGAACATTTTACCCATTAAAACTTGTTGACCCAAAACTTGCCAATGTGCAGAACTGCTAGTAACTTGTGAAATTAGCCAATTTCGTTGTGTTGTACCAAGTAAAGTACGTGTAGAATCTAACCAATCGGTTTGAAAACTAGCACTATTAAAATTACCAGTTCCATCAATATAATTGGCATAATCTAATTGTTTATCCCTAGCAACCACACGTGTATCTAACATAATTAAATTTACAAGATTACCAATGTTAAAACTTCTGTAAATTAAGCTAGTATCGTTTGAACGCAAAGGTAAAAATTCACTGTAAGCTTTAATCGCATCTGCTTTTCTAGCTTCAAAACTCCCTTCATTGGGTTGATGGTTTTCAGCTCCATCTTTATAAGTATCATTTGCAATTTCGTGATCATCCCAAACACAAATAAAAGGTTTTTTTTGGTGAGCCAATTGTAAATTTTTATCTGAACGATATTGCTTGTAACGAGTTCTATATTCTGTTAAAGTTATAATTTCGTTAGTAGGAAGATGTTCTCTACCTAATGCAACTGTATTTTCATTAGTCCCATATTGGTCTTGACCATATTCATAAATATAATCCCCTAGATGCACTATAATGTCAGCATCAGAATTAGCCATAGCTTTATAGACATTAAAAAGACCAGCTGGATAATTGGAACAAGAACAAACAGCTAATTTTATATTATCAGTTGCAATTGGTAATGTAATAGTTTCTCCCACAACAGAAACACTTCTGTCTTCTTGATTAAAGAAACGATAGTATATTTTTTTATCCGCTTCTAAATTTTGAAGTTCGATAGCTAAAGTATAATCTCTAGTATTATCAGTAATTACTTCACCACTTCTAAAAATAGCTGTAAATTGACTATCATAAGCTACTTGCCAATAAATTTTCACTTCAGGTTTGTTAGTGTTGTATCTGGTCCAAATGATAACTTGATCGTGGGTAGGATCAAAACTAGCTACACCATGAGCAAAATTATCTGGAGTATAATCTTCTGGGATGCTAAAAAAAATGCTATTATCATCACAGCTTATAAAATTTGGAGCTAAAAGAAGTCCTCCTGTGGTTAAAATGGAATTGACTAAAAATCGTCTTCTTGATAAAGAATTTTGGCTCATTACTACTATATTTAAATTTAAAGCAAAATTCAAATATTAGAATTATAAAGCTTTTACCGAATGATTAAGGAAAGATTAAATAAGTCTATAATGACTGTTGTAAATAAGGAGATCTTTAAGAAAACAATAAATCATGATTAAATTAGTAGTATACTATTATTTTTCGCCTTCCCATTCGGCATAAAATTGAGCTAAGAATTGCTCCATAAATCGGTGTCTCTCAGCTGCTATTTTTTTACCCGTTTTGGTGTTCATTTTATCTTTTAAAAGTAGTAGTTTTTCGTAGAAATGATTTAGAGTAGGCGATTCACTTTTCTTATATTCTTCTTTACTCATGTTAAGATTCGGTTGAATTTCTGGGTTATACAGCGCTCTATTTTTAAACCCTCCATAATTAAATGTACGTGCTATACCAATAGCTCCTAATGCATCTAATCGATCAGCATCTTGTACGATTTCTAATTCTTTAGAAGTATATTTTTTTTCAAAATTACCTCCTTTAAAAGAAATATTTTCAATAATAGCTACTACGGCATTTATGGTATCTGCTGCAACATTTTGGCTCACCAAAAAATCACGGGCAGTTTTAGGCCCAATGGTTTCATCTCCCTGATGAAATTTACTATCGGCAATGTCATGTAATAAAGCGCCTAGTTTTACAATTTCAAGATTGCACTCTTCCTTTTTGGCAATTAATAAAGCATTTTTATAAACACGTTCAATGTGAAACCAATCATGGCCACCTTCAGCGTTTTGTAGTTGTTCTTTTACAAAAAGAATGGTTGTATCTATTACTGTCATTTTTATACAGAAAAATTCCAAATTCTATCATTAATACATGGAATTTGGAATTTTATTTAGAGTTTAAACTATTATTTTACTAAAGCGGGTTGCACCCATTTGAAGACATGACCTGTTTCTGGTATTACTAATCTTTCAGAAACACGAGCCATTCTTGCAGGTAATTTCATTAAGAAATCTCTTGCTTTTTCAGCATCATCAGTTAGGTTAGTAATTTTATCAATTTGCCATTTGTCAATGAGTTTTTGCATGATATCTACATAATCATTTGCCGTGTAAACCCCAATTCGTTGCGCTGCATCTGAAAATTGTTCGAAAGCCGTACTTATTTTTTGTCCGGATTCTCTTAAAAAATGAGCAGGCATTGTAATTTTATGTTTCATCATGTGTTGGAAAGCCAACATCATTTCACTAGGATCTACTTCAAAGATTTTGTTTACAAAAGTACTGTAAGCTTGGTGGTGACGCATTTCATCACCTGCGATTAAACGACACATTTTAGACAACTTATTATCACCAAATTTCTTAGCCATTTGTGCTACTCGATTGTGTGAAATGTAAGTGGCTAATTCTTGAAAACTCGTATAAACAAAATTCTTGTAAGGATCGTTACTCGTACCAATGTCAAAACCATCATTGATTAGATGTTGTGTTGTCATTTCTACTTCTCTCATGTTTACTCTTCCCGATAAATATAAATATTTATTAAGAGTATCTCCATGACGATTTTCTTCACCGGTCCATTGTCTAATCCATTTACTCCAACCATTTCCACCGTTTTCTTGGCTAACACCATCAACTTCCATTAACCAAGACTCATAAGTAGGCAAAGCTTCTTCTGTAATGGTATCTCCAACTAAAACTACCCAAAAATCATAAGGTAATTCTTTTGCAATCTCTCTTAATTCGGTAACTTCATCAAAGAATTTTTCATTTTGAGAATTAGGGAGTAAATCGTTAGGTTGCCAAATTTTTTCAACTGGAATTAAAAATTCTTCCACGAAGGAATCAATTTTTTTTTCCAAAAACTGCATTACTTCTAAGCGAACATTTTTTAGGGACATTTTTTTATTTTTTAATATGATCTGTAATTACTTTTTCCGTTTTTTCAAAAATTTCTTCAAAAGTATACTCCGAAATTTTTAGAGGTTCGTGAACTTGAAATTCCAATCGATTTCCAAGTCCTAATGGAAAAGTTCCATAACGAGCTAATTTCCATGAGTTGTTAATAGTCACAGGAACAAAATAGGCATCAGGAGCAAATTTGTAAAGCATTTTTAAACCATTTACAGAAAAAGGTTTTGGTTCTCCTTTTTTTGCGCGTGTTCCTTCTGGAAATATAACGACAGAATAGTTGTTTTTATTGATAAATTCTGCACATTTTTTTATTTCTGCCAAGGCTTGTTTTCCATCTTTTCTATCAATTAAAGCAGAACCACCGTGTTTTAAGTTATAAGAAACACTTGGAATTCCTTTTCCTAATTCTTTTTTACTAATAAATTTTGGATGCCAAGCCCTTAAAAACCAAATATAAGGAGGAATATCATACAAGCTCTGATGATTGGAAACAATAATTAAAGGTTGGTTTTTAGGTAATTTTTCTCTGCCTTTAAAGTCATAAGTAGTTCCTAACAAATGAGTGGTTCGTACCAAAAATAAATTCAGAATGGCTACGCTCCATCGATGGGCATTATAACCGAAAACGTTTAAACATATCCATTGAATTACGTGAAAAACACACAGCCAAAATAAAAATAGTAGATAATATACTATAGAAATGGGATAAGAAAGAATCTTTTGCATAACACAAATAACTTTTTAACAAAGGTACTATATAAAACAAAAAAACCATCAGTAAAAGATGGTTTTCCTGTAATTTTGTTTTTTAAAATTAACAATATTCGTTATATGCGTCTTTTAGATTTTCTGCAATTAATTCCGCAGGACGACCTTCAATATGATGACGCTCAAGCATATGAACTAATTCCCCATTTTTAAATAAAGCCATACTGGGTGAAGAAGGAGGAAAAGGAAACATTTCTTCTCTTGCTGCATCAACAGCTTCTTTATCAACACCAGCAAAAACTGTAATTAAATTAGAAGGTTTTTTAGCACCATCTAAACTCATTTTTGCACCTGGACGAGCATTTCTTGCAGCACAACCACAAACAGAATTCACTACTACTAAAGTAGTGCCTTCTTTTTGAATTTCGTTTTTAACGTCTGCTGCTGTATATAATTCTTTAAAACCTGCTTCAGAAAGTTCTGCACGCATTGGTTTTACCATTTCTTCTGGATACATAATTCTTTGTATTTTAATTAATGTTGCAAAGTTACAAAGATTAAACAATTGAATATCTAATTAAATCATAAAGATTTGTTATCGCTTATTATAAAAATGAGTATACTAAATAGAACTTTAATTTCTCTTAACAAAATTTCTAGAGAATTTTTCACCTTCAGCTGTTTCTAAGGTTAAAATATAAATTCCCTCTTTTAAATCGTTAATTTTAATTTTAGATGCTACATCCGTAAGTTTTTTTATTAACGCACCATGCATGCCATAAATAGTGATTGATTTTACATTTAATTTTTCTGAATTAGTTATATTAATATAATCGCTACTTGGATTTGGATACAATTCAAACTCATCTTTATAGAAATCAGCAACACTTAAAGGAGAAGAACCTTCTAGTATTGTTAATGCTTGGTCTATATTTGGATTATTGATTACATCAACAATTCCTGAAGGCCATCTAATAATTACTTGATTAACGGTTGTTTCTGAACCAATTCCAAAATGAGCATTCATCGTACTTTGATGACTAAAACCATGACCACTTCTGATTTCTCTAATTTGTTTTCCCCAATTACCATAGATTTCAACCCTTGCACCAATACCATTACGATTACTAACAATTCCTTCTAAATTAACTTTAATCCAATGATTTGTATTAGTTGTATTATAGTAAACGATATTTCCTATTTGTACGTCCAAGAAACCATCATTGTTTAAATCGCCAATTCCACCTTCGCTAAAGCTTAAATCATATCCAGTAAAGGTTAAATCTCCATTATTAATATACAATTCTTTTCCGTTTTGCCATAGAAAATCAATCCAACCATCGTTATTAAAATCAGCTGCTTGAATTTCCCATGAACCTACTTGCGGATCAATACCAGTAGATGTATAAATATCAGTAAATGTGCCATCGCCATTATTAAGATAGAATTTATTGGTGTCTGAAATATTTGATAACAAGAAATCCATGTCACCATCATTATCAAAATCTTCAATTGCTGTTGACCAAGATTGGGCCCCATCATTAATACCTGCTATTGCACCAGTTTCAGTATAAGTACCATCGCCATTGTTTCTGTACAAAAGATTAATTCTTTGTGCATCACCCACAGGTGCACCGCCACGACATTTGGCAAGGTACATATCAATATTCCCATCATTATCGTAATCAGACCACATCGATTGATAGTTGCCTCCTACTGCTAAAGTCGGCATCAATGAAATATCGAAGACAAGATCTCCAGAGCCCATATTTCTATATGCATGACTTTGAGCCACATCATGGCATGCCCATAAATCTAAATTTCCATCATTATTAATATCAACAAAATTTGTTCTTTGTGTAAAAATATTTTGAGGATAAGGCACTTCGGAGTAATTTAGCCCTGTAGCGTCTGCCTTAATTATGGTTAGACGACTTCCACTCCCAAAAACCAAATCGTTAAGACCATTTTTATCATAATCTCCAGCCGCAATACTCCAAGTAGGCGTAGCTGTTAAACCAGGTAGAGATATGGTTGAAGTAGTAAAACCACCGCTTATATTTTGTTTTAAAATTGTCATAGTATTTGAACTTACCGTAACAATATCGTCAAGATAATCTCCGTTCATATCCACTACACAACAAATCGTAGCACTTGAAGGAATTGTTTGTTGGGTAAAACTTACAGGTGGAGCTACATAAGGAACTTCAGATAATTGAAAATCAAACCCCAAGGCACTCCATCTGTTGTCGAAAGCAATATAATAAGTTGTGCCAGGAATAGTATTGAAAATTACTCTTGATAGATAGGAATTTGTATTTCCATTATTACATTGAATGTCTCCAGAATCATCATCACCAGTTACACAAATAAGATTGGAACAATCCCCAGTATATATATGAACTCTAGTATCTTTACAGATGTTAACGGGTAAATCGGTTGTTATAGTTACAGTATAACTATTTGATGGAATATATTTGTACCATTCACCAGCTGTTGCATTGGTACTATTAATACAACTCGTTGGAGCTTCTGTTCCATCAATTTGATTTACCGTGTAAGTTCCAGCAGTTATAACGGGTGCTGAAGCACAAGTGTCTTGAGCGAAGGATTGCAGAGAAAGACTCAAGAAAAGAAGAAGTATTGTTTTTTTCATATTATGGTTTTTTATTGTGTTGTTTAATTCTAATGACAATCTGCTGGTAAGGAATTAATCCATGTTCGAATTAATTCTAAACCTTCTTCATGTACTAATGTTCTTCCAATTATAGGCATCATAATACTTTCTTCAGTTGAACTTATTCTCTGAATCATTTCTGAATGATCTGCATCACCTCCATTAATTACAAAAGGACCATTCTGAATACTAAATAGTGGAGTCATACAAAGTCCAAAAGTATTGATGTTTGTATTGCTGAAATTAAGTCTAATATCCACATAGTCACAATGTCCGCCTGTTCGATGACAATGCCCGCAGTTAATATCAATATAGGAACGTACTCTTTTTTCTAATGGTTCATTTGTGTTTTCCCAATTTACAGTAGCATTTATATTGGTAGGAGTATTAGTATCTAAAAAACCAACGTTTTTCCATTTTTCCAATTGGTTTATAGTTTCATTACCATAATTATAACCAAAATTTAAATTTTGAGGTTTTACACCTATTGGAATAGTTATTTCACCATTTTGAGATTGATTTGGATTTATTTTATGACAAGTAATACATTCTGTTTGAGAAGGAATTTTGTAAGTAGTATTTTTAGGTATTCCATTTTCAGACCATTCAATAGGAATAAAGACACCTTGTTCAGCCGTATCTAAATTAGCTTCTGTTTGTTCTTCATTCCAAATATAATCATAAGCTTTCCATCCCTCTGTTTTTCTAATTAATATTCTGGTTTCAATTATTTTTTGTGTATGATTTGGTAAAACATTATCATAATAAAAAGTTTTTATAAGAGCAGTTCCTATCGGAAATTCTAAAATATTATCATCTCCATTATAAGTAGCTTTAGTGTTTTTTGGCATCCATACAAATCTTTTTTTGTGGGCATAATCTGAAAATAAGCTACTTGCAGGAGCGTAAGGTAATACATCAAGAGAGGGAGATTGATTTTTTAATAGTCCTTCAAAGAAATGATATTCAGATAATTTATTGTATGGTACTTGCTGCAAGTTAACGGTTACTGGAGAAACTTCAGGTGAGGGTATTTCAGTATAATTAGAGTCATCATCACTACAAGAAAACAGTAATACCGAACACACCATCAGACCTAAGGTCAGATAGTATTTTTTAATCATATTTGTAAATTTAGTTTTTTAGTTGTAAAACAAATATAATTAAATTAATACAAATAACTTATATTTAGACAATTACCTTGTTTTTATTGAATGAGTCTAGATAGAAGTGCTTTTAGAAAAGGGGTTTTAGGACAGTTCCAAATCACCTGTAAATCTTCAAAAAATGTTGTTTCTTCATCTAGAAATTTAAAGATTAATTTTGGATTGCCTGATTGAAATAAATCGGAAAATAATTGCGCTCCCATTTCATTATTTTGGTACAAAACATCTATGAATAATAAGTCATAATACCAAAATTTATCTTTTACAAGTCCTTTTTGATTACTAAAATCAATATCCTTTTTTTGTAGAAGTTGCACTAAGTTTTTAGCTTTTTTATAGGCTTTTTTAAAAGTATAACCCGTGCTCGCTTTTGTCCAACCACCGGCAGAACCAATATGAACAATACTATTTGTGTTTTGTTCCCAAAAAGGGAAGCTAGTCATAGGAATATTCCCTTGTTCTTTTTCAAGAATTTCATATGCTGTAATTCCTATTTTTTGAATATAATTTTTAATTTCTTGCTCATACTCTTCTTTTTTAAGGAGCTTTTTGGAGAATAAAGTATATTCTAATAAAGCTTCATTTTTTGAAAAAGGAAGTAAATACATGAAACGGGTATTATTATTTTGTTTTACCGAAAAATCCATGAAAGTAGCCGTATCTGAATCAAAAACAGGTTCCTTAGATTTGATGAACCAGCCAATAAAATGTTGTTGTAGTAAAGGATATTTTTTTTGAGAAGTTACAATTTCAGGTTTTAATATGGAATTGAATAGAATATCTGAAGAAAAAGTGCTACTTTTTGTAGTTACTTTACATTGATTGTCAAGATCTTCAAAATAAAGAACTTCGTCCTTAAGAAAAGTAATATTAGGATTTTGACGAATTAAATTAAAAATATATTCATAAAAATCAATCCCTTTTATCATTTTGTAGGAGTAGGGAGAAATTCCCCATTTTTTATTTTCAGAAGAAGTAATAAAAGAAATTTTATCCCATTTTTTAGAAACAATAGCATCAAAAAGATGGGTTTCATCCCAAAAACACCAGGTTCTGTCGTTGGTTTTTTTGGCTTCTATATCAATGAGAAGTATCGTCTTTTCTTTAAAATAAGAAGACAAGCTCATTTCATAAACTGTTAATAACGCGGCTAAACCTGTACCAGAAAATATATAATTGTAGTGTTTCACTCTCCAAAGATATTGAATTTACGGTTTTATTTTTGGTCAAACAAACGTTAAACCTGCTCTTAAATAGCCTTTTAATTCAAAAATGCATTATTTTTGAATAGTAAAGTGATGTGTTATGTTTAAAGAATATGATAAAGCTTGGGCTAAATATGAAGAGAGCTTGTCTCTTTTACCACTGCCAATAATTTCATGGGAGTTTTACCAAATACCAAGAGCAGAACAAAAAGAGTTCAATGAAATTCAGAAGTATTGGTCGCAAAAAGTTGATTTTGCAAAAGTTAAGAAAGATAATAATCTTTCTGTTATTGTAACTGATTCTGATTTTAAAATTGTATTTGCTTCTAGTAATGTAATCCAGATGAATGGGTATCATCACAAAGAACTAATCGGCAATTCCCCAAAAATGTTTCAAGGGAATGAAACTTCTTTAGAAACCACAAAAAAAATAAGTAAAGCGATTAGTAAGCGTGAACCTTTTCAAGCGATTATTTTGAATTATAAGAAAAATGGAGCAACGTATTTTTGTAACATTGAAGCCTATCCAAAATTTAATTCTGAAGGTGTTTTTTTAAACTATATTGCTTTTGAAAAAACAGCTTAAAGCAGAGAATATCGTATTCCTAAAAACAAACGAATTCCTTGATTTGGCGCATACACATAACTAGGATCAAAAGTTAAAGCATAAGGATTATTAGGTGTTGCCATAGGATTTCCATTGGTATCAAAATCGACATCTTTATCAAACGGATCATTAGCTCTAGCTATTAAAAAAGGATTTTTTTTATTAGGTGTCCAGTTTAATAGATTTTTAATCCCTACATACCATTCAAAATTATTTCTATTCTTATAGGTAAATTGAATATTTTGGATGCTCCAAAAAGGAGAGTATTCACTTCTTGGATCTAATTCACCTAAAAGTGGTAATCGCATGGGTCCATACACATTTCCTGTATAATCAAATGTTGCATTCCATTTAGAAAGCGTGTAAGAAATACCCCAAGTAGCACTAAATTTTTCTGTTAAAATAGGGGTTGATACTATCTCATCTCTTTTGTTTTTAGAATTTAACAAGGTAAATCCTGTCATTGTTTTTAAACCAAATGGGAAAAGAAATTCTACATTTCCAGTAACACCATAGGTTTTCGAATAGCCATTTAAATTTGCATAAATAATTTGATTGGCATTCGTGTCGTAATCGGGAATGATTTGGTTTTTAAAATGAGTATACCAGCTAGAA
The DNA here is from genome assembly GCF_902506265.1 of Flavobacterium sp. 9AF. GTDB lineage: Bacteria > Bacteroidota > Bacteroidia > Flavobacteriales > Flavobacteriaceae > Flavobacterium. Next base: position 10,758 of record NZ_LR733559.1, read on the forward strand.
AATTCCATTACAGATTGAATATTATCTCCTATTGAACCTTTTTTTAAGTAATTAAAATTGATGTTGAAAGATTTTTCGGGATTTAGATTTTCTTTAATAATAACGTCCCTTGATCCTGTTAATGCGGCATGTTCTTCTGTAAATAAATTAACTACTCTAAAACCAGTTCCTGCATTTATTCTAAAAATATCATTTTTAGTAGGTTTCCATCGATAAGCAATTCTTGGTGTAAAAATAAAGCCATGAATCGAATGATAATCCAATCTGGATCCAAGAAGAATATGATGTCTTTCAGATAATTTTATTTCATCTTGAACGAAAACACTACTTATCTTATTTTTCTCTGGTGCTTTTGTTGCTGTGGTGTTATCGTTATAGAATTGATAGCGATAGGCGATTCCTACCAAAAAATCGTGATTTGTAATTTTTTTGTCCCAAGTAAGCTGACCATACGCTATTTCTTGTTTTGCCTTAAAAATAGTTGTTCCATATACCGAATTTTGATTGTGATTCGTATAAGATATGGAGCTTGTAACATTTTTTATAAAGGGTAGCTCATATTTACCTAAAAATTCATATCGTTTCGTATAAATACTTTCTCCATACACTTCATCACCACCTCTGTAACTTTTGTTCCATTGCATTTCGCCGCCCCATCGGTCTTCATAAAAGAAACGACCCGCAATTGAAAATTCTTTCTCACTTTTTCTGTCCCAACTCAATTTGTTAAAAATTGAAATTCGGTCTTGTAGGGTCACATCCGTAAAATTATCATGATTGTTATCTACTGGGTTATTATAATTGAAATAATTTAATCCTAATAACGCATGCATTTTTTTACCTAAATTGTATTTTGCACCTAAATCAAGATTGTTTTCTAACCAAGACGTACTAAAAAAATCCGCATAGAGTACGGGTGCAGTCGTTGGACTTTTAGTAATAATATTGATAAGACCACCCACTGCTTCACTTCCATATAATGAAGAAGCTGGACCTTTTACAATTTCGATTCTTTCAATTAAAGAATTAGGAATTCCAGACAAACCATACACCGTTGAAAGACCACTTACGATAGGCATTCCATCAATTGTTACCATTGTATATGGCCCTTCTAATCCGTTGATATGAATATCACCCGTATTGCAAATATTGCAGTTCAGTTGAGGTCTTACACCATTTACATTTTGTAAGGCTTCAAAAATATTAGGTGTTGGATTTTTTTTCAAAAAAGCAGCGGTGTATACTTCTACAGGAACAGGTGTTTCCAATCTTGAAACGGCTTTGAGCGTTCCTGTAACAACAACTTCATCTAAGCTTTGGTTTTCTTCAAGGACAACATCTAAAATAATCGAAATATTATTATCTATAACCACTATTTTCTTTTTTGTTTTATAACCAATGAACGAAAAATGAATGGTATAACTGCCATTAGGTATATTTTCTAAAACATACATTCCATTTTCATTGGTATTTACACCCCTATTAAGTTCTGGTATAGAAACAGAAGCAAAGTCTAAAGGATCTTTTTTATCCGTTATTTTGCCCGTAATAGTGGTTTGTCCAAAAACAGAAAAATTAATTAGTAATAGAAAGACAAGTATTTTTTTCAAAATAATAAAAATAAAATTTAGACAAAACTAAAAATATTTTTTAAAACAACAGAATATAATTATTATATTTGGTTAAATTTTATTTTAAAATGACAATTTCTGAAGAAAATTATTTAAAAGTTATCTATCATTTATCATTGGTTTCCCCAAAAGGAGTTAATACTAATGCTATTGCTGGAATGTTAGATACTAAGGCTTCTTCCGTAACAGATATGCTTAAGAAATTAGCAGAGAAAGATGTGGTAACCTATAAAAAATACCAAGGTGTATCTTTAACAAATAATGGTTTATTGCAAGCCAAAAAAATTGTAAGAAGACATCGTTTGTGGGAAGTTTTTTTAGTTGAAAAATTACAATTTACTTGGGACGAAGTACACGAAATCGCGGAAGAATTAGAACACATAAAATCGGAAAAACTAATTAATAGTTTAGATGCTTATTTAGATTTTCCAGCTTTTGACCCACATGGAGACCCAATACCCAATGAAAAAGGAGAAATAAAAAAACAAGAAAAACAATTACTTTCCGAAATGCAAATAGGAATAATGTGTAAATGTGTAGGTGTTAAAGATTCTTCGGCAGATTTTTTGCAATATTTAGACAAGCAAACGATTACTTTGGGTTCAGAAATAAAGATTTTAGAGAAAGATACCTTTGACGAATTAATTAAAGTTGAAGTGGATAAGAAAGAAGTAATTCTTTCAAACAAAATAGCTATTAATTTATATGTACAATAATTATGTTTGAACAATTAATTCAATATTTAGAAAGTATAGACCCTATTATAGCTGCTTTATATGCTACTTTATTTACTTGGTTAGTTACTGCTGCTGGTGCTTCATTCGTGTTCTTTTTTAAAAATATGAATAGAACTATTTTGGATGGTATGTTAGGTTTTACTGGAGGTGTTATGGTTGCGGCCAGTTATTGGAGTTTATTATCACCTGCAATAGATATGAGCGAGGGAGAAGGGTTTGTTAAAGTGCTACCAGCTGCTATTGGATTTTTAATGGGAGCTTTGTTTCTTTTTGCATTAGATAAAACATTACCTCATTTGCATATCAACTTTAAAGAAACAGAAGGAATAAAATCTCCTTGGCAAAGAACCACTTTGTTAGTTTTAGCCATAACTCTTCACAATATACCTGAAGGACTAGCTGTAGGTGTATTATTTGGAGGTGTTGCAGCTGGAATACCAGAAGCATCCATAGCGGGTGCTGTTACTTTGGCTATAGGAATAGGAATTCAAAATTTTCCAGAAGGTATTGCAGTTTCCATGCCTTTAAGAAGAATGGGTATGAGTAGAAGAAAAAGTTTTATGTATGGACAAGCATCTGCCATTGTTGAACCTATAGCAGGAGTATTGGGCGCTGTTGCCGTATCCTTTTTTACTCCAATGCTTCCTTATGCTTTAGCTTTTGCTGCAGGAGCAATGATTTTTGTAGTAGTTGAAGAGGTAATACCAGAAACTCAGCAAGACAAGAATACCGATATAGCTACTTTGGGTTTTATTGGCGGCTTTATTGTAATGATGAGTTTAGATGTGGCTTTGGGATAATTAATGAAATTAATTATGTATTTTTGATAAACAAACAAACATAAAAATGAAACACATGAAAACCATTGTCATACTATTATCTGTTTTTTTGACACAATGTTCTTCTAAACAAAATGAAGCTTCCGATAATCAAAAAACAGAAAACCAAGAAAAGTATATAAATGAAGGCTATGAATTAAAATTAAAAAAAGTAATTGCTGATTCTAGGTGCCCAGAAGGGTTGAATTGTGTTTGGGAAGGGCAAGTAGAAATAATTGTTTCTGTATTTAAAGAGAATATTTTAATTGAGGATAAAGAATTAATTGTTAATTCTCAAACTAATGAAAAAAACATCATTTGGGCAAATAATTACAGTAAAAAACCAATTACATTTATAGGAGTTTTACCTAAAAGAATAAAAGATCAAGAAATTAAAGATGCTGATTATGAGTTGTTAATAAAGTATGATTAATGGCAAGAACAATCTTCTCCACAAGATTTAGATTTTTTAGATTTCTTTTTCCAAAAAAGTTTTTTAATTAAAAAAGCTATGGCAATTGTAAGTATTGCATAAACTAAAAATTGTTGAAAATCCATGTTTTGTAAAATTTAAAAATAAACACCAGCGCCTAAAGTTACAAAATTATAGGTAGGAGTAGCTATTTTTAGGTGTTCAAATCCTAAAATAATAAAATAATTTTTTTTATGAAATCTGCTTTGCAATTCAAAAGCATTAACGGGATTACTATTTATTTTACTCCATTTAGCACTTCCAAAAAAGCTAATATTTTTGTCTAAGAAGAAATCAGTAGAAACACCATATGAAAAAGCAGTTTTTCTTACTTCATTTCCAATATAACTTATTCCTAGATTCCATCCTAAATTAAATTTATCCATTCTAATTCTATCATAACCAATAGTGTAATGAGATAGGTAAAGCTGATATTTTGTGTCATTTGTAAAGTCAAACTCATAAATTTGTCTAAAATCGGTTTGAAAATAAAAATATTGAAAAGGTCTAATTTTAGCTTTAAAATGATTTCCCATTAAGTTTTTGTTACTATATATAAAAACATCTTCAATATCAATTCTAATTTTACTTTTAGACAGGGTATCATCACTATTGAAATTGCCATAATTGCCGTCATAATAGGGATAGCGACTCACATTATTAAATAAGTGCTCTTCATTTTTATAATCACCTATAATGCCATATTTAAAAACAGCAAAAGTGGCGTCAATAAATATTCCTAAAACAAGACCTCCCGAAGTTTCGTTATTACTCGAGGAAGAATTATTTTTACTTGAAGTGGAATTATTTTCCTGTTTAACTGCTGATTTTTCTGTTAACTCTTGCTTCGATTTTTCAATTTTTTTTTGGCTGAAAATTTTATATGGACAAAGCATGCAAAATAGAATAACTATTAAAGTCGTTTTTCGATACATAAGAAAAATTTAAAGATATCTATCAAAAATTACACCAAATTATTTTAAAATTTGATAAACTACTAAAGCGGTGACATAAGCAAAACCACTCATAAAAATAAATTGTAACAGAGGCCATTTCCAAGAATTGGTCTCTTTTTTTACGATAGCAATGGTCGACATACACTGCATTGCAAAAGCATAGAAAAGTAATAAAGACATTCCAGAAGCAAAATTGAATATCTTTTCTCCGGTTATAGGATGTACTTCTGCAGCCATTCTGTTTTTAATAGTCACTTCTTCTTCACTATGATTTCCCACATTATAAATAGTAGCTAAAGTGCCTACAAATACTTCTCTAGCGGCAAAAGAACTGATGACTGCTATCCCTATTTTCCAATCGTAACCCAATGGTTTGATAACAGGTTCAATGGTTTTTCCTAATATACCAATATAAGAATGTTCTAATTTATAACTGTTAATTTTATTTTCAAGTTGTTCTGTATCGATAGAATTATTGTCTTTTTTTAATTCTGATGAAACAATTGCTTCCGCATTTTTAAAATCTTTATTTGGGCCATGAGAACCTAAAAACCATAAAATAATAGATAATGCTAAAATGATCTTACCTGCACCAGCAACAAAAGCTTTTGTTTTTTCTATCACATTTAAAGCTACATTTTTAAACATTGGCACTTTGTAAGAAGGCATTTCAATTACAAAGTAAGATTTACAATTGAGTTTTAGGAAATAATTTAAAATACTAGCAGAAAGAACGGCCATTCCAAATCCAATCAAATAAAGTAACATAAGTGTTAGACCTTGTAAACTTAAAAAACCAAATACTCTTTTTTCAGGAATGATTAAAGAAATTAAAATAGCATAGACAGGTAATCGAGCAGAGCAAGTTGTAAAGGGTGTAACCAAAATAGTAATCAATCTTTCTTTCCAGTTTTCAATATTTCTTGCTCCCATAATGGCAGGAATAGCACAAGCTGTTCCAGAAATTAAAGGGACAATACTTTTACCTGAAAGACCAAAACGTCTCATAATTTTATCCATTAAAAAGACCACACGACTCATGTAACCACTTTCTTCTAAAACAGAAATAAATAAGAATAGAAAGGCAATTTGTGGAATAAAAATAACAATACCACTTATGCCAGGAATGATTCCTTCACTTAACAAGTTGGTAAATTCACCCGCTGGTAAATGATTTTTAGCATAAGCACTTAATGAAGTAAAAGAGGAATCTATAAAATCCATGGGTACGGTACTCCAATCAAAAATAGATTGAAAAATGAGAAGTAAAATGCTAAAAAATATTAAGTAGCCAAAAATTTTATGAGTAAGAATGCGGTCTAATTTAGCTCTTAAATCGGAAGCTTTAGTTGCATCAATTTTTTGACCAATTTTTAAAGTATCATTAATAAATTGATATCTTTTAATGGTTTCTTTTTGTTGTAATCTTTTTAAATCGGAATGCGATTTTGTAAACGAACTTTTAATTTGATTCCGCTCTAGATTTAGAAAATTAACATCCTGTGTGATTACGAGCCATAACTTGTACAAAAGTTGGTTAGGGAAAGCCCTTCTAAGATTGTTGAAATATTCTGGATCTATTATAGAAGCGTTTAAACAGGGTTGAGTTGACAAAGATTCATAATTTAATATCAATGATTTCAATTCATTAATTCCTGTTTTTTTTCTAGAACTTACTAGAGCAATTTTCGTTTTTAATTCTCTTTCTAAAACAGGAATATCAAATTCAATTCCTTTTAATGACATTCGATCAGCCATATTAATAACTAAAATGGTAGGAATCTCTAAATCTTTTATTTGGGTAAAAAGGAGTAAATTACGTTTAATATTTTCCACTTCGGTTACCACTACAGCAACATCTGGAAAATCTTCATCATTTTTGTTTAAAAGTAATTCAATAACCACATTTTCATCTATAGAACTTGCATTTAAACTATAGGTTCCTGGTAAATCTATAATTTTTGCTTTAACTGCATCGGACAGTTTACTAATCCCTTGTTTCTTTTCTACAGTGATACCTGGATAATTTCCGACTTGTTGATTTAAACCAGTTAATTGATTAAAAACAGATGTTTTACCTACATTAGGATTACCAATTAATGCAACTTTTATAATTGATTTGGACATGAATTAAATCTTAATTTCTAAGCTAACAATTATCTGTTTAGCAGTTTCTTTACGAATAGCTACATGAGAATCGTTGATGTTAAAATAAAAAGGATCACCAAAAGGTGCAACTTGAATTAATTCAATAAAATTGCCTGGTAAACATCCCATTTCAAGTAATTTTAAAGGAATCTCGTCCACATTTATTTCACTAATGTAGGCTTTCTCTCCTCTTTTTAAATCTGACAACTTTTTTTCCAAACTTATTTAGATTGAATTAAAATACAAAAATAGTTAATATTTAGGAACTGTAGGAGTGTTTTGAAGAAAATTATTATTCTTGACTAAGAAAAAGGATGTCTTCATAAAGTTTCATTACTTCTTCTAAATTTGTTCCATCATAAAACCCTCTAATTCTCCTCTGTTGATCAATGAGCACAAAATTTTCTGTATGAACCATATCATACAGCTCTTCTGGTCTTCCTGTTTTAACAACTAAATAGGATTTTCTCGCAATATAATAAATGTCTTTTTTGTCTCCAGTTACTAAATTCCACTTAGAATCAATAACTCCTTTTTCATTAGCATAGGCTTTCAATACAGGAACACTATCAATGTCTGGTGTAACAGAATGTGAGAGCAACATTACTTTAGGGTTGTTTTTAATTTTTTCTTGTAACCAAACCATGTTATCTGTCATAATTGGGCAAATAGAAGGACAAGTGGTAAAGAAAAAATCGGCCACATATATTTTGTCTTTATAATCGTCTTGAGTAATTATCTTTCCATTTTGATTGGTAAAAGCAAAATCAGGTATAGTATGATTATAACCAATATGTTGTATGGTAGAATCTACCAATTCTGGATTTACATCTCTAGGAGTATATACTTTTAATCTTTTTTGAGGTTGTAAAAGAAGGTATATACTAATAAAAATTACAATACACAAAATCGAAAAAAAAAGTATAAAACCGAAGTGTTTTTTTTGATAGAGCTTCATAACAAAATGCAAATTTAAAGTTTTCAAAGATATAAATAGCCATACACTTGTTAATCTTTTAAAAACCGAATTTTTTTTAACCAAATCTATTTATATTTGCAAAATTTGAAAATTAATAGTTAATATTATGAAAAACAAATACTTGCTTTTATTGCTTTCAACTACTATAGGCTTTTCACAGTACTTTTCATCCGCACCTTGGAAAATAAATAGTAATGTAGCAAAAAAAGAAAAATTAACTCTTGAAGAAGAAGTGGCTATTTTTAATGAATATTGGTCAACAAGAGATAAAAATGTAAAAGGTTCTGGGCATAAACCTTTTAAGAGATGGGAAAATTATTGGAAAAATTTGGTAGATGATCAAGGGTATATCGTTTCTCCATCAGAATTTTATCAAGCATGGCAAGAAAAAAATACTGTTAAATTGAATAAAAATGGTAATGCTGTTTTTTCTTTACCTCCAAGTAATTGGCAGCCTGTAGGACCATTAACGCACACTAATACAGGTTCTTGGTCTTCTGGACAAGGAAGAGTAAATGTAGTCTATCAAGATCCTAACAATGCAAATACAGTTTATATTGGTTCTCCAGCTGGAGGAATTTGGAAATCTACAGATGCTGGTGTGAATTGGACACCAATGTCTGACTATCTTCCACAAATTGGAGTTTCAGGAATTGTAGTGGATCATACCAATTCGAATGTAATTTATATAGCCACAGGTGATAATGATGGTAATGACACCTATTCTGTAGGCGTTTTAAAATCTACAGATGGCGGTACTACATGGAATACTACAGGTTTATCTTTTACTACGACAAATAGATATGTGGGCGATATTATTATGCACCCAACAAACAATTTAATTTTGTTTTGTGCTACTAGTGTAGGACTATATAAAACAACAAATGGAGGAAGTACTTGGACAAACGTGAGGTCTGGAAATTTTTCAAAAGGTTCAGTTCGTTTTAAACCTAATGATCCAAGCGTAGTTTATTGTGTTACTAATACTATATTTTATAAATCTACAGATACAGGAAGTACATTTACCCAAATTACTTCTGGATTACCATCTACCTCTAGCCGCTTGCGATTAGATGTAACTCCTGCAAATCCAAATTATGTATATATACTGAGTCATTGGGATAATTTACCCGCATTTGACCCAGCTACAGATCCAGATGACAACAGAAATGGTTTTCAAGGGATTTACAGATCTGAAAATAGTGGTGATAACTTTACTTTAAGAAATAACACAACAAATATTCTTGAAAGTAATCAGGCTTATTATGATTTGGCTTTAGCAGTTTCCGATACCAATGCTGAAGAAGTGTACACAGGATGTTTAAATATTTGGAAATCTACAAATGGAGGAACTAACTTCACAAAATTAAACAATTGGAGTTCGCCAACTGCTGCGACATATACCCATGCCGATATCCATTTTTTAAAATTTTATAACGGAAACTTATTTTGTGGAAGTGATGGAGGTGTTTATAAATCTACAAATGCGGGAACAAGTTTTACCGATTTAACAGCAACTGCTCAAATCAGTCAATATTACAAAATAGCCGTTTCGAAACAATCTGCTGGAAATATGGTAGGTGGTCTTCAAGATAATGGAGGATATGCATATAGTAGTGGAAATTGGAAAAATTATTATGGTGCAGATGGTATGGATACTGCTATTAATTCTAACGATAAGAATGCCTACTATGGATTTATTCAATATGGAGGAACACTTTATTTATCTAATAATGCTGGAAATAACATCACAAGTATTGTAAGTGCACCTAGTGCTGAAACTGGAACTTTTGACGATGGAGGAAATTGGATTACTCCTTTAAAAGGGAATAATTCTGGAGAAATTTTCTCTGGTTACGGAAGATTATATAAATTAGTTGCAAATAATTGGGTACAACAAAGTTCGGGAACAATTGGTTCCGGAGATATTGAAAATATAGAAATTTCTCCAGTAAATGACGATATTATGTATGTTTCTAATGGAACAACTTTGTTTTTAAGTATAGATAGAGGAATTAATTTCAATCCAGTTTATACAGCAGCATCAACCATTACATCAATTGAATGTCATAGTAGTAATTCAAATATACTTTACTTAACTACTCAAGGTACGACAGGAAAGGTTTTAGTATCTAATGATGCAGGATTCAATTTTAATGATATTACCTCTGGAATTCCAAATATTGGAAAAAATGTAATTGTGCATCAAGGACAAAACACGGATAATCCTATCTATGTAGGAACAAGTTTAGGTGTATTTTATAAAGACGACACGATGGCTACTTTCCAAGCATTTGATACCAATTTACCCAATGTTTCTGTAACTGACTTAGAGATAAATTTAAATGATGCTAAATTAGTGGCAGCTACTTATGGTAGAGGAATTTGGCAAACAGATATTCCTGTACAAGTTCCAAATGATGATGTTAAATTAGTACAGATACAAAGTCCTAGAATTTTGTATAATTGTGGTTCAAGTGTAATTCCAGAAATTGAAATCAAAAACAATGGTCAGAATACAATTACTTCTGTAAATTTTAACTATACGGTTGATACTACCCCTTATTCTTATACTTGGAATGGTAATTTAGCGTCCTTAGCAACAACAATAATTAATTTACCGGCTATTACAGGATTAACTAAAGGAGATCATAATTTATCTGTATCAACTACAATAACTAATGATGCATTTCCTGATAATAATGATGCAAACATTACATTTGAAATAAACGAAATAGGTGGTATTGGTATTGTTAATACATTTTCTTCCACAACAGATGAATTAATTTCATTTAATGAAGGGAGTGCTGGTTCACAATGGGTTAGAACTGTACGCACTGGAGGATTAATGGATAGCGCTGGCAATTCTGTTTACTCTACAAACTTGTCAAATAATTACCCAAACAATATCAAATCTTATTTGGTATCTCAATGTTATGATTTAACTTCGATTTCAAATCCTGAAATTAGATTTTCTTTAAAATATGATTTAGAACTAAACTGGGACATAGTTTATGTCGAATATTCTACAGATTTTGGTTCAAACTGGAGCGTGCTTGGTGAAATGGGGCCAAATTGGTATAATAGTGATAGAACAAACGCTTCTTCTGGTGCTTCAGATGATTGTCAAAATTGTCCTGGAGCTCAATGGACTGGTACAAATAGCGTAAATACCTCTTATTTCTATCCTTTAAATGCTTTCAACGCTGAAACAAATATTATTTTTAGAATTGTCTTCCATTCTGACGAATCAGTTAATAAAACGGGTGCGAATATAGATGATTTTGTTATTAATGGAACCGTATTGTCTTCTTCTTCATTTGAATTAGATTCAATCACTGTTTATCCAAACCCTTCAAATGGTTTGTTTACGATTAACACTAAAAATATCGAAATTAATTCCCTTGAAGTATTTGATATAACGGGTAAAAGAATATTAGAAAGAAAAATACATCAATCTCAAGAGGAGATAGATGTAAATTTATCTAACGCTTCAAATGGTGTATATTTTATGAAAATAAATACCGAAACTGGAATAATCACAAAAAGAATTTTAAAGAAATAATTATTATCAAACAAAAAAGTTGGTCTTTAGGCCAACTTTTTTGTTTTAATTTCTATGCGTATGAACAAAAAAATACTTTTAATTACCGTATTATTATTTTCATTCAGCTATGCTCAAAAAGGTAGTAATTCTGCAAAAAAAAAGGAAATCAAAAAGACTATTTATTTAAAAAAGAATTATTCATCACAAGAAGCATTATCTAAATTTTCAAAAGAATATGGTTTGGATGAATATTATACTTTTAAATCTATATATAGCAATACAGATAGAACGGGTCAAAAGCATGAAAAATTTCAAGAGTTTTATAAAAATTTAAAAGTAGAATTTGGAACAGCAATTGTACATTCTAAAGAGAATAAAGCCTCAATGGTAAATGGAGAATTATATTCTGTATCTAACTTGTCAATAATTCCTAAAGTATCTAAAAATGAAGGTTTGGAAATAGCAATAAAAAAAGTAAATGCCAAATCTTATTTATGGGAAAATGAAATACAATCCCAATTAATGGAATATAAAAAACCATTAGGTGAATTAGTAATATTTCCAAATACAAATTCTCAAAGTATACATTTGGCTTACAAATACGATATTTATGCTACCAATCCTATTTCAAGACAAGAGGTATATGTTGATGCAATAAATGGAAATATTTTATTTTCTAATCCAATTATAAAACACGCTATTAGTTTAGTATCCAAAAAAGAAATGGAAAGAGAAAAACAATTAGTAGAAAGAAAAATTACTTTAAATCAAGGTACAGCAGATACAAGATATAGTGGAACCAGAAACATTGAAACAACCTTTAACGAAGAAGACAATCAATATGTTTTAAGAGACCAAACTAGAGGACAAGGCATTCTTACTTTTAATTGTCAAAATTCTAACAGTTTTCAAAATTTAGATTTTACAGACGATGATAATTATTGGTCAGCAACCGAATATGATAATGTTGCTAAAGATAATGGAGCTTTAGATGCTCATTGGGGAGCTGAAAAAACATATGATTTTTGGTTCACCACTTTTGGTAGAAATAGTTTTGATGACAATGGTGGTATCATAAGAAGCTATGTTCACTATGGAACCAATTATAATAACGCCAGTTGGAATGGTTTTGCAATGAGTTATGGAGATGGAACAGCTTATGATATCTTAACATCAATAGATGTTTGTGGCCATGAAATAGGCCATGCTATTTGTACTTACACTGCAAATCTAGTTTATCAAAATGAATCTGGAGCAATGAATGAAGGGTTTTCAGATATTTGGGGAGCATGTGTTGAACATTATGGTAAAACGGGAAGTCTAACGAACCCAATTTCGTCTTCTGTATGGTTAATAGGAGAAGACATTAGCGCTTCAGCATTACGATCTATGCAAGATCCAAATTCTATTAATGCTCCAGATACCTATCAAGGCACACATTGGTATATTGGTACAGGAGATAGTGGAGGAGTACATACTAATTCTGGGGTTATGAATCACTGGTTTTATATACTTTCAGTAGGAGAAACTGGAACTAATAATGCCTCTTCACCAGATACTTATTCTGTAACAGGTATTGGAATTGAAAAAGCAGCAGAAATTGCTTATTTAGCAGAAAGGGATTATTTAACACCTAATTCAACATATATAGATGCTCGAAATGCAACAATTTGGGTAGCAAACAATTTGTATTGTTCAAATAGTCCTGAAGCAATCGCAGTTACTAATGCTTGGTTTGCTGTAAATGTTGGAGAAGAATATGTTGCTTTTACCGATGATGTTGCGATTGAGTCTATAACTATTCCTGAAACTATCTCATGTACTTCTTCTTCTATTACTTCTTCTATTATACTAAAAAATCAAGGATTGAACTCCATCTCTTCAATAGAAATAGCCTATATGGTAGATAGTAATCCTTCCGTAAATGAAATTTGGAATGGGAATCTATCTCCTTGTGATGAAATCAATTATCCCATTACAATTAGTGGATTAACAAGAGGAACTCATCTATTAAATGTTACAGTTACTATTTTGAACGATGGAAGACCTGAAAATAATTCTCAAGAAAATGTTCTACTAATTAACGACCAAGGAACTGTGGGTTGGATAAACTCGTTTTCAAATAGCTCGGATGAATTAATTTCTTATATCGAAGGAGATTCAGGGTTTTTATGGAAAAGAGGTATGCATACCGACAATATTTTAAACGATATGGATAGTAATGGCAATAGTGTTTATACAACCAATTTTTCTGGAAACTATCCAGATAATACAAAAGCATATTTAGTTTCTCAATGTTATAATTTATCTACTATTTCAAATCCAGAAATCAGTTTTACAATGAAATATGATTTAGAAAATAATTGGGATATTGTATATGTAGAATATTCAACCAATTTTGGAGCTAATTGGCAAGTATTGGGATATAATGATAGCATCAATTGGATCAATTGGTACAATAGTGACAGAACACAATTAACAACAGGGAATGACTGTTACAATTGTCCAGGTGCTCAATGGACAGGAACAAACACTACATTGACCACTTACACTTATCCTTTGCAAACGCTTACTAATGAATCTAATGTGATTTTTAGAATCGTTTTTCATTCCGACCAAGCTGTGAATGCTTTAGGAGTGAATATTGATGACTTTGTGATAAATGGAACGCTGTCATTAGAAGGTTTTATGACAAACGAATTAACTATTTTTCCTAATCCTTCTAAAGGTATTTATACTGTAATGTTAGACAATCTTAAAATGAATACCATTAAGGTTTACGATATAAGTGGAAAATGTGTTGCATTTAAATCCAATCTTTTACTGAATCAAGAGAGCACTGAAATAGATTTAACCACGCTTTCAAAAGGAATATATTTTATACAAGTTTATACAGATAAAGGCATCGTTTCTAAAAGAATTGTTAAAGAATAATAACATTTTTTTAAGGAAGAAGCAAATAAGGTATATTTGTCTAACAACTAAACTCTTTAAACCCATTTTAAAATGAAAAAAACAATTTTTAAAGGAAGTTTGGGCTTCCTTTTTTTGGTTTCGATACTAAACTCTTGCAAGTCAGGAGAAGTTTCAACAGCAACCAAGAATCAACCAGTTGGTATCAATACTAATTTTATGGATAAATCAGTAGATCCAGCAGATGATTTTTTTCGCTATGTAAACGGACAATGGTTTGATAAAACTGAAATTCCAGCAGATAGAACACGTTGGGGAAGTTTTGATGAACTACGTAAAAAAACAGATGAAGATGTAATGATTATTCTTAAGGATGCATTGAAAGATAAAACGATAGATCCAAAATCAGATCAAGGGAAAGCTTTAAGTTTGTATCGTTCTATTTTAGATACCATTAGTAGAGATAAAAAAGGGATTACACCGTTAAAACCCTATTTAGATAAAATAAATAATTTAAAAAACACACAAGAAGTAGTAGCTTTTATAGCCGAGATGGAACCTCAAGCAGGTGTTGGTTTTTTTGGTAGTTATATAGGTACAGATGCTAAAAACAGTACACGAAATGTAGTATATGTAGGAACAGGTAGTTTAGGTTTACCGGATCGAGATTATTATGTTTCTGATGCACCTGATAATAAAGAGAAAAGAGAAAAATATGTATTACATATAGCAAAAATGCTTCAGTTTATTGGAGATAATGAAACGGTAGCAAAAAATAATGCAACTAAAATTTTGGCTTTAGAAACAAAAATGTCTGAAGCAACTTTTGATAGAGTAGAAAGAAGAGATAGAAGGAAGAGCTATAACCCTATGACCGTAGCTGATTTAGAGAAAATTACACCTACTGTAAAATGGAATACATATTTAGAAAGTGTAGGAATAGGTAAAATAGATTCATTAATTGTATCTCAACCGAAATACATGGCTACTCTAGAAACTATTTTCAAAGAAAATGATTTAGATTCTTGGAAAGCTTATATGAGATGGACTCTATTAAGAGGCGCATCAGATGAATTAAGTACTGCAATTGAAAATGCTAATTTTGAATTTTATGGTAAAACCTTAACAGGAGCTGTTAAACAAAGACCAGCCGATGAAAGAGCATTGCAAGTGGTAAATAGAAGAATGGGTGAAGCTATCGGGAAATTATATGTTGCTAAAAAATTCCCACCAGAGGCAAAAGCAAAAGCACAAGCTATGATTGCGAATGTTTTTAAAGCCTTTGAAAACAGAATTGATAATTTACCATGGATGACCAAAGAAACTAAAGAAAATGCCAAATTAAAATTAAAAAAATCAAGAGTTAAAATTGGTTATCCAGATGTATGGGAAGATTATTCTAAATTGACTATCACAGATCCAAAAGACGGAGGTACATATTTCCAAAACTCAAGACAATATGCTTTATGGAGACATCAAGAGAATTTGGATAAATTAGGAAAACCAGTGGATAAAGAAGAATGGGGAATGTCACCACAAACGGTAAATGCTTATTTTAATCCTTCTTATAACGAAATTGTGTTTCCTGCGGCTATTTTACAACCGCCTTTCTACGATTACAGAGCAGACGAAGCGGTAAATTATGGAGGAATAGGTGCCGTAATCGGTCATGAAATTTCTCATGGATTTGACGATTCAGGTTCAAGATATAATGCAGATGGAAATTTAGTAAACTGGTGGAGCGATGAAGATTTAACGCAATTTACTTCTTTAGGAACTGCTTTAGCAGATCAATACTCTGCGTTACAACCTTTACCAGGAATTTATGTGGATGGTAAATTTACTCTAGGAGAAAATATTGGTGATTTAGGAGGTGTAAATGCTGCTTATGATGGGTTACAAATCTATTTAAAAGAAAACGGTAACCCAGGTTTAATAGATGGCTTTACACCAGAACAACGTTTCTTTATTTCTTGGGCAACCATTTGGAGAAGTAAAATGAGAGATGAAGCCATTAAAAACCAAGTAAAAACAGATCCACATTCTCCAGGAATGTATCGTGCTTATGTGCCGTTACAAAATGTAGATGCTTTCTATCAAGCATTTGATGTAGAAGCAGGTGATGGTATGTATGTAGCTCCAGAAAAACGAGTTAAAATCTGGTAATTTATTTGTTGAATGTCTAAAATACATTTAACAAAAACTACAGAAAAATTGTAATTTATTTTAAAAACATACATTTATATTTACAAAAAATAAATAAAAAAAAATGAGAAAAATAATTAAAATTAGTTCAATTGCATTTTTAGTAGGATTACTATTTTTTATTTCATGTGAAGATGAAAATCTAGGGAAGGATGAAGATGAAACACTAACTAAAAGTTTTGTTATTGATGGAAAAATAAAGCAGGATGGAATGTTAATTGGAAAAGAGATTAACAATGAATTAGTACTTTTATTAAATAATGAAGAATTAAAAAAATTATTTAGTGAAATAAATGATGAACAAGGGTTAGATCATATCGAATATAGTGATTTTAAGATTTTAAAAAAAGAAATAGAAATAAGTGGAGAAATAGAAGTTTATTATGGATTATATGCAAATGATAAAGATCACAATTTTAATACTGCAATTGAATTAAAAAAAACTAACGATACGTTAAGTTTATACTCTAAAGGAGGTACTATAACTTGTACAAGTACTAATTGTGGTATAGCAGGTTGCTTACCAGTACAAACCACAGTTACAAGTGATGGACAATCTGTTAAAGTATGGACATGTAGTACATGTTCTCAAAGAGATGGAACTTGTTCTAAAACAGCTACAATTTCAATTGAACCCTAAAAAAAATAAATGAAAATAGTAAACTTTATTATTTTATTATTAATAATTTCCTGTAGCAGTAAAAAGCAAGTAAGCCAATATTTAATAGAAAGTGATAACTATCTTTTTGCAAAGGAATTATCAGAAAACCAATATGAAATTCTAAAAGACACTGTAGAATTTAAACAATTTTTAGAAAATGAATTGCCATTTAAAACAAAAATTAATTTAACTAAGGTTGAAATTAAAAAGCAATTGAGTATAAGCGACAAGCCTTTTCCTTATTTTTTTGTTAAAGTTACAAATGCATCTGGTGAAATTAGTATTTCAAAGTGGTTAGAAAAGAAAGGGAATAAACTGTATTTTATAGAAAATTATGAAAATGAAGAAGCTTCTATGAGAAGTAATTATACTATATGTAAGGGTAAAGAGAAATGTGGTCCAGAGTTTTTTTATACCGATTCTATAAAAGGATGGAATTGCAGTAAAGAATTAATATGCTTAGTTGGGCAAAATGATTCCATTAAATTACCATGTCAAACCTATAAAACAGTTATATTAAGAGACTAATAAATTATATAAAAATAGCTAACACCCAAGTACAATTTACTTGGGTGTTTTTTTATGGTTTTTTTAAAGCTTTATTGACTAAAAATAATCCGAAAAGAGTAACTAACCCACCAATAGCAATAGATACTGTTAAAGGTTCGTTGAATAAAATATATCCAAAAAACAAAGCCACCATAGGGTTAATATAGGCGTACAAACTACTTACTTCTTTAGGTAAATGTTCTAAAGCATAAATAAAAGCAATAAACGTTAGAACGGATCCAAAGACAACTAAATAAGCAATTGACCACCAAGAAACAGCAGGTATTTCACTTAAAGGAACCGTTTCTCCTGTCGATTGAATTACCCCAAAAATAGCCACACAGGAAATTAACATTTGTAAGCCTAAACTAAAATAAGGGTTGAAATTCGTTCTATTTTCTCTAATATAAATAGAAGATAATGCCCAAGTAAAGGTTGCAATAACAGAAAGAATAATCCCAAAACGAAATTCAGGATTTAGAAAATCATGCAGATAGTCATAGAATATAACACAAATTCCAAAAAAACAGATAATCAATCCTAATACGGCTCTCCATGAAACTTTTTCTCCTCTAAAAAAACTAATAATCACAATCCATAGCGGAAATATGGAACCTATTATAGCACCCAAACCACTGGAAATATATTTCACACCCCAAGTACTTAAGCCGTTACTCAACATGAAATTTAATATACTTAATACTAAAATATTACGCCATTGTCTTTGTGTAGGCCAAGGTGCTTTCTTTATAAGAAAATAAGTTAAGTAGATAATACCACCAAAAAATTGACGTAAAACAACCAACTGCATGGCAGGCATATGTTTAACTCCTTCTTTAGAAGCAATCCATGTAGTTCCCCAAAAAAAACTAATCCAACATAATGCAAGAAAAGGCAACCCAATTGCCTTTTTTTTCTGCTTGATATATTCGTGAAAAACACTAAAATAGGCCATTTAATTAAATCTCTTTTTTAAAAGTATAACCCAAAAGCTTTTCTATTTTAGCACTAGAAATGATTTTGCCTTTACTCATTGAATTTTGAACAAAGATAGGCAAAGGCAAATTCATATTTTTTGCTTTTTTGTGATAATATTCTTCTCGTGTAGGATGCTGAGGTGCTACTGCATTAAAAATAATATTGTCGTGCTGAACTTTTTTCAGCATCTTATTACGCTGTTTATTGTCACTTCGAGCGGAGTCGAGAAGAAAATTTATAATTGCTGTAATAATCCCAATACAATCTTCTTGATGTATAAAAT
The DNA here is from genome assembly GCF_902506265.1 of Flavobacterium sp. 9AF. Taxonomy (GTDB): domain Bacteria; phylum Bacteroidota; class Bacteroidia; order Flavobacteriales; family Flavobacteriaceae; genus Flavobacterium. The sequence goes on from NZ_LR733559.1 coordinate 29,635, forward strand.
TAATTGGGCCATCAGGGTTTTCTACATTTTCTTTGCCAGCCAAATATTTTATAGGATGTCTATCTTCTCCAATTAAACCACCAAAGCGTAGAATTATAGTTTGAAAATGGGGATTACCCAATAGTAATTGTTCTACTTCAACTAATTGTTTTCCGCTTTCTGTTTCCGGATTTGTAGGTGTTTCTTCTGTCACTTCGAGCGGAGTTGAGAAGATTTCTACATCTTCATAGACAGAAGTCGAACTAACAAAAAGGACTTTTTTAATTTCAGATTTTTCTATTTGGGTAACCAAAGTTTTTATTCTATCCACAAAAGAAATGGAAGTGTCTTTTCTCAAACCAGGCGGAATGTCTATAACTAAAACTTCCGAATCCTTTAAAAAACCAGTTATGTCTCCTTCAATGGTATTTTCGTAAAGAGCAATTAAATAAGGTTGGATGCCCTTTTCTTGCAATAATTCGAGTTTATGCACTGAAGTTGTGGAACCTTTAACTGAAAAACCGTTTTCAATTAATGTTTTGGCTAAGGGCAATCCTAGCCAACCACAGCCTAATAAAGAGATTTGTTTAGTCATCTTCTGGACGTTTAGGAGGTAAAGGTAATTTTAATAAATTATCAGTTTCAAACGCGTAGTTATATATAATATTAAAAGGCAAAATTGATTCTGGATTATTATATAAAGTATAATCATCTACATTTTTTTCTCTAGCAACTATTTTGCAAGCCTTTAAATAACCTGCTCGAGTATAAGATAAAACGTTTATATAATCTGAAAAAACGGCATCTTCTTTAAGTTTTACTACTAATGTATACTGCTTGTTTTTTAAAATATGTAATGCTATATTTTCTGCTATTTCATTACAATTAACAGGACTGTTATTAATTAAAATGTCATTTTCTTTGGTTAATTGAACCATAATTTCATTTTCAAAAGATGCAACTCTTCTCTCTTCAAAAATGCCTTCAGGATTGTCTTGATAGTATCTTTTGGGAAATTTTGGATTTTCAGGATACGCGTTATAAGCAATCTTAAAATCGGAGTAAGTCGTAATAACTTTTTGTAATTTATATAACTGTTTTAAAGAAGTATTCTTATCAATATTAAGTTGTACAAAGTAATTGAGATTTTCAAAATAAAATCCTTCATTATTAAGCGCTACTACTATTTCTTTTAGTTGACTGAAATTTCTTTTTTTTCCATAAAAGTATAGTTCTCCTTTTTTTGAAACATATAGTTGTAATGTTTTATTTCGTGAATAAAGAACTTCGGTAAAAGGAATATTAGGCAACTCGATATTTCCTTTAATATAAGGGTTTTCGGCATGTTGTTTCTTGAAATAGCTTTCAAAATCGACTAAGTTAATTTTAGAAAAGGCAAATGCTACAATAGAAATGATGCTAAAAGAAAGTATCATGTATTTGAAGTAATGCCGACTAATTATTCCTAAACTTTGCCAGGATTGTAAAAACAAGACTAAAATAAATAATACAAATAAATAAGGATATTCTTCACTAAAATTGAGATGCTCATAAATTGAAAAGGTATAATCTCTCCAATAAAGACTATTCATATTCATAACTCCGTAGAACACAGCTAATTTTATAAAACAAAATAGAAAGAACCAAATCCATATATTTTGGTTGTGAACTATTTTTTTACGGCTAAATTGAATTCTTTTTTCCCACAATTTTTTATTGGTATCAAAAATTATTTTTAGGAAAAAAGTTTGTGCAATAATTAAAGCTAAAAAAGCATAAAATAAATTATAAAAAAGGAGTTCGTTTTCTGTAAATTCTAAATAGTTAAAATTTGGTGTAAACGTATATGACCGAAAAATATCTCTACCTAAAATAAAAAATTGGTATAAAAAAAAGCTTAGAAAAATACTTATAACTAAACCTGACCAAAACCTCAATTTTGAAATAGGAATATTGGGTTTAATTTGGATTCTTTTTGAAAAATTAGTTATCGCCATTTATAACGTTCTATATAAGTATTAGTAGCAATATCATGTTCGTAATATTTTTTATAAGTAAACCCTGCTTTTACTAATGTAACAGAATCAGGTTTGATTTTTTTATCTAAATGAATATAATTTTTATCTAAATTATTTGTATCAAATGTGACTAGAAAATAATCATTAAGAATATCTGATCTATGTTTCTCTTCATCTTTTAAAATTTGTTGACTATAAAACAGTTTCTCTTTATAGTAAAAATAAAACTTTATGGAATTTAAATCTTCACCACGAATTATTTGTTTAGTATAAGCGATACTTTTACCCTCATACTTTTCAATTTCTACTTGTTTTTTTTTGTTATATAAATTAAATAGAATTAGAAAAGTAATTATTAGTAAACCGATAATACTATTTAAATTTTTATAATCAGTAATTTTTTTAAACATTTAACTGTCTTTTTTTACTAGAACAAATCCATCATTTTCAATTGCCATATACCCTTGGTCGTATAAGAAATAATAGGTATTACCTGTTTTAGTTTGGTAAATAGAGGTGAAAAACTCAAAATCAAACCCCTTACTTAGAAGTTTATTTCTCGTCGTTTTGGTTTTATCTTCTGGATTTAATTCGCACAGAATTCGATAATTTTTACGCAATTTGTTGTTCACATTACGCATCAAATTATTCTGATCTTTGTTCATTTTATTATTGTAGGCATTTCTACAACTATCAGAACAAAATTTTTTATCTTCTCGACCTACAATTTTATCGTTGCATTCTAAACAAACTTTGGTCATTCTTAAAAATTATTTTTATGCAATAAAGCTTGTTTAATATGTGCCAAATGGTGGTTGCAATGCCAAGCATATAATCCGGCCACACTTTTTAAGGTGAACGATTTGTTGCTTTCTGGATGGAAGTACGTTTTTTCCCAATCTTTTTCATCCATATTTACCATCAACAAATGCCACTTGTGATGCAAACCTTTTAAGATTAATAAAGAATAGGAAATATCATCATCTGTGCCATCACTTAATTCCGCCCAAACATCTTCCGCATAGGGTTTAATGGTGGGGTTATTTTCAGTAAGTGCCAATTTAAATCGGATCAAAGCATTACTATGGCTGTCTGCACAATGATGCACTACTTGCTTGATGTTCCAACCATAAGGACGGTATTTCCAATGCAATTCTTCTTTAGAAAGACCATCGGTCACAGCCACAATTTGTTCGGGAAAATGTTGTATTTCTGAAATCCAAGTACTAAGGATATCGTCTGTAATGATTTCCGGACAATTGAATTGTCCTATGGGATATTTAAGTTGATCTATGTTCATTTTTACTTATTTCAAATTTTCAATATCTTTGATTAATGTTTCCCCATTATTTTTGATATCGGTTATAATTTCTTGATATTCTTTTAAATTTCTTTTTCTGATAGAAATTTTTTGACTCATACTTTTTGTGTTCAAAATTTTTGTTTCATAACCCCAAATTACTGGCTCTTCAAAGGGTTCTATACTGTTTTCTACATTTCCTGTAAAGCGTGTCATAATGATATAATCAACATCCAATTTGTCAATTATTGGTTGACAATATTTTTTATCGTAAACCCCTTGAAAAGTAACTCCTAACAATTTTTTGTTAGGAAAAGCGATAATTTCAAATTCTTTATTCTTGCTAATTTCAATCTCTATATTTTTTCTAAAATCATTCATTCCATAACCATTTGAACATTGGAGGACAATAATTTTTACTTTTGAATCAGATGGATTGATAATAGTGTCTTTTTTATTATTTTCGATACGTACATAATTTGTATCATGTTCTATTTTGTTAATAGATTTTTCAATTATATTTTCATCTTTTTTAGGTTGACAGCTAATTATAAAAATGAATAGCAAAATTTTTAAAAAAGCTTTCATATCCATTTATTTCTTAAAATTAAAAACGACTTCTTTTTTAGAATCTTCAAAATAAGCATAAAGGTTGATTTCATTTTCAGATACTTTTTCAAAAGTAAAATTATCAAAGTACATTCTGTTTTTTTCTTTTTTGATAAACCTAAAATCTTCGGATTTGTCTTTGTCTTCCCAACCTTTTAAATTAGCATCAAAGTGTTTGATTTGGTACAAAAGTGTCTTGTCTTTTTCTACGATATGACCTACTTCATAAAAAACAACTTTACCTTCTACCACTAATTTAAAATCAAAGAGCATGGAACCGCCTAAAGCTTGGCTCCAGTTTTCTTGAAAAACCCCACCAAAAGCTTCTCCAGTCCAATTTCCAACAAGCCATTCTATATCTTTTAAGGTTGCTTTTTCCGAACCTTTTTCATCATTATAATGGAGTGTGTTTTGTGCGAAACCTAAGGATGAAATGAATAGGAATAGAAAGATTTTCTTTTTCATAGACTTCGATGTTATTTTAATGGTTTGGAGATAACGTTTTACTAATATTGAATTCATGTTTGTATTTATTAAGTTGTCAGTTCAAGAGGAGTCGAGAACAATTTTAATTGGGTCATCTGGACTCTGTTCGATGTAACTTTATCTCAATTTCTTTAAACTGTATAAATCATGTCTTCTGTCTTTCATGGTGTTTACACTTCCGTGTTCATGCAATTCTTTTAACAAGTCTAGATCCACATCTACTATTAACGTCATTTCTGTATTTGGAGTAGCTTCTGCTTTAATTCCATTACTTGGAAAGGCAAAGTCGGAAGGCGTAAAAACAGCTGCTTGCGCATATTGAATATCCATATTATTTACTTTAGGCAAATTCCCTACACAACCAGCAATAGCTACATAACATTCATTTTCAATGGCACGCGCTTGTGCGCAATGTTTTACTCTTGTATAACCGTTTTGCGTATCCGTTAAAAATGGGACAAATAAAATATTCATGCCTTCATCTGCCATTAAACGAGCTAATTCTGGAAACTCTACATCGTAACAAATTACGATGCCAATTTTACCACAATCGGTGTCAAATGTTTGAATCATGTTACCACCTGTCATTCCCCAATGAAACACTTCATTTGGTGTAATATGAATTTTGCGATACATTTCTGAAGTACCATCTCTACGACACAGATAGCCTACATTATATACATGGCCGTTTTCCATATATGGCATACTACCAGATATGATATTGATGTTATAAGAAATAGCATACTCTTGGAATTTTTTATGAATGGCATCTGTATATTTAGCAAGTTCTTTAATGGCATCAGCTTCCGATAAATGATTATAATCTGCCATTAATGGAGCAGTAAATAGTTCTGGAAAAAGCGCAAAATCACTTTCGTAACCAGAAACAGCATCAATAAAAAATTCTGCTTGTTCAAAAAGTGCTTCTAAATTATTTAATGGACGCATTTGCCATTGGATTAATCCTAAACGAACAATACTTTTATTTACATTTATGAGTTTCTTTTTGTCTTCATAATAGATATTGTTCCACTCTAATAAAACGGCATATTCTTGAGATTCTTTATCTCCTTCTAAGTAATTTTTTAAAACGCGTACTTCATGAAAATCATTACTTAATTGAAAAGATAAGACCGGATCATAAATTTCTTTTCTTTTAACCTTTTCTAAATATTGTTTAGGATTAATTTCACTTGCATATTTGCCATAATTTGGAATTCTTCCTGCAAATACAATGGAACGGAGATTTAATTGTTCACTTAGTTCTTTTCGAGCATCGTACAAACGTCTGCCTAATCGTAATCCTCTGTAATTAGGATTAATAAAAACGTCTATACCATACAAAACGTCTCCTTCTTTATTATGAGTAGAAAAAGAATAATTACCTGTTATTCCTCTATAAGTCTTTGTTTTAAAAGCAAAATCCTCAGTTACTAATATAGACAAAGCGGAACCTACAACGATACCGTCTGCTACTATAACGAGTTGTCCTTCGGGAAAAATTTTAAGAAGTTTTTCGATATGATCTTCTTTCCAATAGGATTCAGACATTTGAGGGTAAGCCTCAATCATGGATTTTTTTAATTGTTTATAATCTTCAATTTGTAGATTTCTTAATTCTACTTTACTAATAGTATTCGGCATATAAATAGGTTTTTACCAAAGATACTAATTTTATATACGGTTATCAAGTGATGTAATAATGTTGTAAAAAGTGATAATAATTATATAAATTAAATTATTCCAATAGCAGGTATTTTTACATATTAATAATTTTGACATGACACTTGAAATAGGCCTTGTTTTGGGTATTCTAGCAGTAGCATTTGTGTTATTTGTAAGTGAAAAATTTACTGTAGATAAGACGGCATTTTTTATTCTTATAAGTTTACTTCTGTTTGGGATAGTTTCTCCTGAAGAATCAGTATCTGGATTTTCAGATAATTCTGTTTTAACCATCCTTTGCTTAATGATTATTGCTATAGGGTTAGAAAAAAATGGTGTAGTTGCTTTAATGGCAAAAAGAATTGTGCCTATAATGCATTGGCCCATTTGGTTATTTTTACCTTTGTTAATGATCGTTGTAGGTCTTTTATCTTCTTTTATTGCAACAACGGCTGTAGTTATTATCTTTATAAAATTAGTCAATGAATTAGATAAACTAGGAAAAATTGATAAATCAAAAGTACTTTTACCTATATCATTTGCTGGAATTTTAGGAGGAAGTTGTACTTTGATGGGAACAAGCACTAATTTAATTGTTTCTGGAATATCAAATAGAAGTGGCATAGGAACATTCTCGTTTTTCGAATTTTCACTAGCAGGAATTATTTTTATACTGATTGCTATACCTCTTGTTTTTATTTTATCTAATTTCTTTCTGCCTAAACATGCAGAAGAAAATAATATTGATCTAGGGAGCAAATTTGCCTATATAACTTCTGTTAAGATAAGAGAAGGTTCTAAATTAATTGGTAAAAAGCCTTATGAAACTGAAATATGGGATGAGAATGATATTCGTTTGATTAAAATTCAAAGAGGTAAACGTTATTTGAAAAGTGATTTAAAATCAGAAATTTTACAAGAAAACGATATACTTTGGCTCGATTTAACAATAGAAGACTTAACTTCTAAATCGGAAAGTTTAGGTTTGAACATTTTAGGGGTTGATCAAGATTTATTAGAAGAACAATACACAAATGAATATCATGAAGTAATTATTTTACCCAATTCGAGGTATGTAAATATGTCGGTGAAAGAGTTTAATGAACAATTGCCAGATAATATAACAGTTAAAGCAGTAAATAGTGAAAAAGACTACGAACAAAATCCGAATATGATTTATAAATTTTTTTCCAAAAAATTCATAAATCCTGGCAATAGAGTTTTATTAACTGGTAATGTAAGTGAAATACAAAAAATAGCACACTCAAATAACTTGCTTTTTACAAATTCTGTTTTAACACTCCCTAATATTCCTACTTACAAGAAAATAATTTCATTATTAGCTATCCTTTTAGTTATTGTCCTTTCAGCTACAGATACATTTTCAATTTTAAAAAGTGCGCTAATTGGTGTTGCTTTATGTTTATTTACGGGTTGTATTCAATTAAAGGAAGCCTATTCAGGAATAAATTGGCAAGTTATTTTTTTATTAGCAGGAATGATACCTTTGGGAATAGCAATGAAAAACACGGGTACAGATGATTTTATAGGAAATCATTTGTTTTTGTTATTAAAATCAGTACCTACTTCAGCAGTTATAGCATTAGTATTTGCTTTTACTATGCTTATGAGTGGATTTATTTCGAATAATGCAACTGCAATTATTTTGGCACCTATAGTAATTGTTGTAGCCCAAAAAATGCATTTAAATCCGAAACCCTTATTGTATGCCGTGATGTTTGGAGCCAATTTTAGCTTTTACACACCCATGGGATATCAAACCAATGCGATTATCTATGGTATGGGAATTTATAAATTCAAACATTTTTTACTTATTGGAGGTATTTTATCAGCTGTATTATTATTAGTCGCTTCCATTATTTTACCTGTTTTATATAATTAATAACTACTGTTTTATTTATTTACAAACGGTTACAAACGCTTACAAACGAAAGTAAATAACTAACAACCGAATGTCGTTTAAAAATTGTTACATCTTTGCCCTGTCGAAATGAAACGAGAAGCATTGCAATATTAAAATGAATGTTAATTTCAATTCTAACGTTTTATAACATATAATAATAATTTATATAAACCATTTAAAATTTTACAAGCCTTATGAAAAACAGAGTACAGTTAATCGGACATGTAGGACAAGAACCTGAAATCAAAAATTTAGAAGCAGGAAAGAAAGTAGCTAGTTTATCTATTGCCACCAATGAAGTTTATTATAAAGATAATGGAGATAAAGTAGAAAAGACGGAATGGCACAGAGTAACAGCTTGGGGGAAAACAGCTGAGATTATTGAAAAATTTGTAACCAAAGGAAAAGAAATAGGTGTTGAAGGTAAATTAACTAATCGAACGTATGACGATAAAGACGGTGTAAAACGTTATATCACAGAAATAGTGGCTAATGAGGTATTGCTTTTAGGTAAATAATATGTAAAGCACACTATTTTTGTAAAATTACCATAAAATAGTGTGCTAATTTGTTAAATACATAAAAATAAAACACTTAAATTTTGTATTTAAAAAAATATTTATATTTACTTAATATAAAATTCAAGTGTATGAGTAAACTTTTGTCAGTATTGTTTTTATTATTCTTTAAAGTAATAATTGCACAAGTAGGTATCAATACAACAGTACCATTAAGTACATTAGATATAAATGGAAATTTAACTGTAAAAGAAATTGGAATTGCAAATGCTAATATTCCTGGTTCTGGAACTTTTTTAGGTGGTACTACAAGTAGCCCAAGCTTAATTAACGATGGAATTTATATTTCTTTAACTCCAAGTGGAGCCAATAATAGTTTTTCATTACCCAATGCTGTTAACTTTCCAGGTAGAACGTATATACTTAGAAATATTTCAGGTAGTGAAGATGTTTTATTATATACAACATCGGGAAATTTGTTTTTTTCGAAAAATTCAAAAGACCCAACAGCTTCCCCAATAGTTATGCCTTTTAATGGTGATTTAAAGACATTGATATTAATTAGTGATGGTATTAATTGGACCTATATTTTCTAATTATCTAAGCATAAATTGAATACTTTTTAAAAAATAGATTTAGCCACTCGATATGTATTAGTATGTGCTTCAATTATCGTTTTTATTTCTGGGGAATAACCACCACCCATTGAAACTTGCACGGGTATTTGATATTCATGGCATAATTCGAAGACAATTTCATCTCTTTTTTTGCAACCATCAATTGTGCAGGAAAGTTTTCCTAATTTATCACTTGCTAAAATATCAACACCAGCTAAATAGAATATAAAATCGGGTTTTTGTTGTTCTATTAATCTTGGGATAATTTCCGAAATGGTTTTAAGAAATACATCATCATTAGTATTATCAAGGAATTCAATATCCAGATCTGATTTTTCTTTTTTAAAAGGATAGTTTGATTTTCCATGTGTAGAAAATGTAAAAACATTAGAATTACTTTTAAATATTTCGGCTGTTCCATTCCCTTGATGTACATCTAAATCAATAATTAATATTTTTTTTGCTAATTTATTATTAAGTAGAAACTGTGTTGCAATGGCTTGATCATTAAGCAAACAAAATGCTTCTCCGTGTGTAGCATAAGCGTGATGAGTTCCACCAGCTATGTTAAATGAAATTTTTGTATCAAAAGATTTTTGGCAACCTAAAAGAGTTCCTTGAGCAATTCGCAGTTCTCTTTCGACTAAATCTGCAGAAAGAGGAAACCCAATTTTTCTAATAGCTCTTGGCTCTAAACTTAAATTAATCAATTGATTTACATATTCTTTTGTATGAACAGCTAAAACATATTCTAAATCACAAATTTTAGGTTCAAAAAAATCGTTGGGTTGAACTGTTCCTTCATAAAGTAATTGTTGGGGTAACAATTCGTATTTCAACATTGGAAAACGATGACCATCTGGTAAAGGATGTTTGTAAATAGGATGATAAGCTATAGGAAACATGATTTAATAATCATAACCATTAGTAAATTTACTTAATATAATTTCTTTTGTTTTAGAATCATAATAGCTCAAGATATAAAATTTTTTATATGGAAAATAAGATTCATAATTTACAAACCTATTTTGAGAAGTAAATCGAGCTATTTTATCTATATATAAAGGTTGATAACCTGTTTCTTTTTCATTAAAATTTGTATCCAATAATACATCAAAAAAGACATTTTGAGGAATATAATTATTACCGTAATTTCCTCCTACACCAGCCATTTCTAAACCAATATTCATTAGTATATCGCTATTTCTTACCACATCTTTGGTTCCACCAAAAGTCACATAATATGTGTTATTATGTTTATAAAAAGATGCTCCTAAGCGAGTAGAAGCAAGTTTACTTATAAACTGCTTAGAGTTTTTAATTTTCTTAGGAGAATTATTTTCGGTTTGAACTAAAAAATTAGCAGTAAAAGGAGAAATAGAATCTTCTATGATTTTATATTTTTTTATATTTTTTTTTGTTTCGAAATCTAAAATCTGAATATCTAATTCTTCTTCATTTAAAGAAAGAATAACAATATTTTTATCAAACAATAAAGAATTGGATTGGGTTACACTAGCTAAATTAGCTATAAAATTATTCTCTTTTATTTCAAAACTTTTTAAGTCTATTGTATAAATTTGGGTTTTAGATGGATTGTGATTTAAACTAATTATTAGAGAATCATTTCTTACATAATACTTAATTGGATTGGCTCCTTCTAAAAAAGAGTTAAAAGCATTTAAATCAATTTTAGCTAAACCATACAAATCAAATAAGTCATTTAAAGTTGTTTTATTTTTACTCGCATTTTCAAAAGTAAAACTTGTAAAATTTAGAGTATTTATCAATATTTCATGACCTGTAAGCTTAACTAATTGAATTTCTTTTGATGTCTTTTGTTCTGTAATGAAATAAAGCGAACCATTTTCATAGAATTGGGTAAAAATAGTATAGTTCTTGAAAGATATAGGGTATAAAATGGTTTTAGTAGTATGGGAAATAAAATCAAATTCTACACCTGTAATTTTTTCAAAATCTTCGGTTGCCCAATAAGCAATTGGCTTTTGATCAGAAGAAAAGCCACAACCTAATAAAAACCTAAAATTGAATGGTTTTTTACTTACGATGCTGTCTGAAAAAAAAATAGCACTATTAAATTTTATACCTATAAATTGTTCTTTATCTGCTGCAAATGAAAAAATCTCGTGTGTATCAGGATTCATTTGAGTAATTAATTGATGATAATCGGTATTTCTTTTGAATTCAAAGGATGCATCTGCCAATGTAACTTGACCATAAAAGATAAAGCCAATTAGTAAAAAACAAGTAATAAACATTTTTTTCATAAGCTTTGATTTTTAATCAAATATAGCGTAAAACCTAGGATGTCTTGTTAAAAGTTTCTAAAAGTTACATTACTAGAAGCGCTAAGTAGTTAACAATTCTTGTAATTTTTCAATGAATAAACCTATATGATAACCATCGACTAATGCATGATGAGCAGCAACGCTAATATTCATCTTTTTTTTATGCCCCTTATTAATTAATTTTCCAAATGAAATTTTTGGACAACTATCAGGATGTTTGTAATTTCTAGCATGAGTTAATCCAGTAAAATTAATCCACGGAATGGTAGAGAAGTGAATAATATTTTCTGGATAGGAGGTAGTAAGTAAGCCTGAGGTATTTTGAATTCTAGTAATTTCTTTTTGTACAGTTCTATTAAATTCAAAAATGTTATCATCATATTTCATAAAGGAAAAACCAAAAGTTTTATCTTCTCTTATAATAGTTGATGAAACATGAATAATGTCATAGATAATTACTTTTTCATCTTTAATCCTATATTTAAAATTTTCAATTAAATTAACTGCCTCTAAACTTTTATGAAGGTAATAGGTGAAAAATGGAATTTGTAATTCTGTAGCTTTATCGTAAGCAAAAGTAACATCAATTGTACAGTTTATACTAAAAAATGGTTCGTCAAACTGAGAAAAAAACTCAAAGTGTTCTTTTCGATTCCAATTGCTAATGTCTAATTCTCTTTTCATAAAATTTAATTAGACAACAAAGATAAAACTTCTGTAATTGAGGTTATTGCTTTGAAGTTTTCATGATTAATTTCAAAATCAATTTTTTCATATTCCCATGTGGTATGATATGGAATGTGAACACCATAACCACCAATATTTAAAATGGGTAAAACATCTGATTTTAAAGAATTGCCTATCATCAGAAAATCTTTAGCATTAATATCTAATCGGCCGAGCATTTTAGTGTAATCCAATTCTGTTTTATCACTTAAAACTTCTATGTGATGAAAATAATGACCAATACCAGAATCATGTAATTTTCTATGTTGATCTTTTAAATCTCCTTTGGTAGCTACAATTAATTTATATTCACCTTTTAGTTCTTTTAATACCTCTTCTACATTGGGTAACAGTTCAACTGGTTTTTGTAATAAATCTTTACCAATAGTAATTATTTTTTCAATTCCTTTTCCGGAGATAGTATGATTAGTAATTTTTAAAGCAGTTTCAATCATTGACAAAGTAAAAGCTTTAATTCCAAACCCATATAGAGGTAAATTTTTAACCTGATGGTTTAAAATCATTCCTAAAATTTCTTGATTAGAAGCAAAATCTTGAAATAATTCGCAAAAACGAGCTTGAGCTTCATCAAAATAAGGTTCGTTATGCCATAAAGTATCATCTGCATCAAAAGCAATAGTCTTGGGTTTAATAATCATATTTTAGAATTAAAAGAATTGTTTATAACTTATAAACGGTTAAAATTACATTTTTTTGACCCATTTTGAAAATGATTCTTTTCATTTTATAAAATAAATATGAAAACTACCTTTTAGGGTAAAAAGTATTTTTTGAGATAGACTTACTTTTGTACTAAAATTATTAGAATGGAAAAGAGATATAGTAGAAACCGACTTTATATTACTCAGGAAGAGCAAGAAATTATTAAGGATTATCCGATTCTTTTAGGAGGTAGTGGTATTGGAAGTGTTATTGCAGAATGTGCTCTTAGATTGGGTTTTGAAAACATAACAATTATTGATGGCGATCAAGTTGAGTTAACCAATTTAAATCGGCAAAATTATACAGAGGAAGACATTTCTGCTGATAAGACCATGGCTTTACAAAAGAGATTAGAAGCTATAAATAGCAATGCAAAAATTACTGTTCATACGACTTTTTTAACCTCAGAAAATGTGGAAGAGTATGTAAGAGGTAGTAAAATAGCTATTAATGCTTTAGATTTTTCATCTGATGTTCCTTTGGTATTTGATCGCATTTGTCAAGCACAGGGTATACCTATTTTACATCCATATAATTTAGGCTGGGCGGGTTTAGTAAGTGTAATTGCTTCGGATAGCTTATCATTAAGTTCTTTAGAAAAATCGGAAGAAAACTTTAATGAGGTTAATATGGTAGAATATGCGACAAAATATTTGAGATTTTGGGGAAATCCTCAAGAATGGTTAGAAAATATTATTCAAGAATATAAGAATGAAGTTGAGATTTTACCACCACCTCAATTAGCTATTGGTTCTTGGATGGTAGCTTCTATGTGTTCACAAATCTTGTTTGACATTGCAACAGGAAAAGAAGTTAAAAAGTTTCCAGAATTTTATTTTTCTTCAATAAGATAAATCTAAATCAATTTATTATTAGTTGCAAAAGCAACAGCTTCTGATATATTATTAACCCCTAATTTATCAAATAATTTACGACGATGAAATTTAACCGTATCAGGAGAAACAAATATTGCATCAGCTATTTCTGTAATAGTAAATCCTCTAATAGAATAACTTAAAACTTCTTTCTCTCTATCAGACAACTCTATTTTTTCTTCTGATTTCCAAAAATCGCCTTCTAAATCATAAGTAAAGATTTTATTATCCCCTTTTTTGAAAATTTTAATATTTCCCGATTTTTGTTCGTTTGAAAGAGAAACAATACATATTGCTTTCCAAATTTTGCCATCATTGGTAAGGAAAAGAGGTGTCAATTTCTGATTAATTAATATGATTTTACCTTCTTTATTTTTTAAATGGAAATCATAAGAAATAGTATGAAATTTTCTTTCTTCTACTGGAATTTTTTCATAAAACTCAAAACCCACAGCATTAATTTTTAATAATAAATCTAAATCTTGTTTTAGAACATATTTAAAATAAAACAAGTATCCCATCTCTTTTACTTCTTCTCCTGTATGACCACAAAGAAATAATGGATTTTCCGACACATAGTCAAATCCTTTTTTTTCATAATCTATAACATAGATACTATTATAGGTTGTTCTTGCAAAAGCTCTTATAGGCTCTAAATAATCACTTGTTTGTAAAATCTCATCATCTGAAACACCATTAACTGTGTTTTTTAGTGAAAAAAAATTGTTTATGCCTTCCATGTTTATTTGTTTACTATCAAATATAAGGTTTTTTTAAGAAAAAAATCTTATAAACTACACTTTAGAGTAGTTTTTATTTAACTGACTCATTACTACTATTTTGTGTAATGTAGAGCTAGTAGATGTTAAATAGTTTTGAGTATAAACAAAAGCAATTATGATACTTACAAAAAACTATTTAGAAAGACTAGAAACAAACGAGATAAAAAAATTATCTGAATTTGTAGTGGTGGAAAATTTTAAACACCATTCCAATAATATTCTTCCAAAAGAATATAAGCAAGATGTAAAATCTATTTATAAAGAAGAAATGAATTACATCAATAACTCACAAATTTTTGTTTCAAAAAATGATACAGGTGAAATTGTGGGGTCGATTCGTGTTTTAAAATGGAATTTTATGGATATTCTTCCTATTCAAAAAATCTTTGGAATTAACCCTTTAAACGTAGTTGGCGATATAGAATTGAATGATATTTTTCATATTGGAAGATTTGCTATCAAAAAAGAAGGTAGTGATCCCCAACTTTTCAAACAGTTAATGATTTGTGCTATTTCTCCTATTTGTAAAAATAAAGGGAATATAGTTTTTGCTGAGTGTGATAGTAAATTACTCAGAATTCTAACATTATTAGGTATAAAAGCAACAATTGTAGGTGAATCTATTGACTATTTAGGTTCTGAAACCATTCCAATTTGTATGAGTTATGATGGATTAATTGATTTTTATAATACCAATAAATCTTTGGTACCTGAAAATGTTATTGAAAATCAACCTATAATAACTCATTCACTACCTAAAAGTGTAGTTTTTAATACACTAACATACAACTACTCTTTAGTGTAGCAAACCCAAAGAATTAGTTAAGTAGTTTTGAAATGTAGTTAAACAAGAATAACGATGAACAAAATAATTTTAAATTTTATTTTCCTTTTTTCAGTCCTTTTGGGCCAAGCACAAACGATTTATACTGGACAAGTTATTGATCAAAAAAATGAACCAGTAGCGTTTGCAAATGTGATAATTTATAATGCAATAGATCAAAGTATTAAAAGAGGAGATATTACAGATAGTAATGGAAATTTTAAAATTGAGTTGAATGAAATAGGCGATTATTATCTAGAAATTAGTTTTTTAGGTTTCAAAACAAAAAAAATAGATTTAAAGGAATACAAAACAGAAAAAATAATATTAGAAGAAGATATTAACACACTTAGCGAAGTTATTGTACAATCTAAAAAGCCCACTTTAATAAGAAAAAATGATCGCTTAGTATTTAATATCGAAAACACAGTGGCTCAAGAATTAGGAACAGCAGTAGATGTTCTGAAAGTTACACCTAATATTATTATGAGAGATGATAAACTCTCCATGCTAGGAAAGAATTTTGTAAAAATTATGGTAAATGGTAAAATGATGCCTTTTACAGGGGATGATTTAAAGAATTATTTGGCTACGATAAATAGTAATAATATACTTAGCATTGAAGTGATAACTGTACCTCCATCTGAATTTGATGCAGCGGGAAATGGCGGAATTATAAATATTATTCTTAAAAAACATAAGAACGATTTTTGGAGTATAAATGCAAGATTGTCAAGTGTTCAAAGAACTCAATTTTCTTATGGTAGAGATTTATCTTTTAACTATAAAAAGAGAGACACATACTTAACATTCAGCGTTTCTAATGGTAAATTTCTTAAAAATAATGTATTTAGTAATACCAATTTTTATGAAGATGAAACTTGGCTTGGAAAAGGACCTAACAGATATGATAATGATTACTTAAATTATAGATTTTCAATTACCCAAAACGTTACAAAAAACTGGGAAATAGGAGCAAGTTATGCTGGAACTAATTCTAATACAGATAATCAAACAAATAATATAGATAATGTTTACAACTTAAATGATACGTTTAAATATGCAATATCTTCTAACGGACTTACTCTAAGTGATTCAAAAATTCATGCTGTCAATTTATATAATCAAATCAAATTAGATAGTTTGGGTAAAAATCTTTCTTTTGATTTTGACTATTTTACTTCAAAGTCAGATAAAACAGGAGAGAATCAAGGTGAAAAAACAGAGAATAATACCACTCAGCCTTTATTTTCAAATGCGACAGGAATAGACTATAATTTTGAAAATTTTTCTAACAAAATTGATTTTGCATTTACTTTTAAAAAGATTCAAATGAAAGTTGGAACAAAAATTTCTTTATCTAAAACAACTAATGATTTTAAATTTTACGATACGTTTACTGGCACAGCAGTATTAGATGAAAATCAATCTAATTTATTTAATTATGATGAAAACATTTATGCTTTGTATGCTTCAGGTACATTTAATATATCGGAAAAAATAAACGCAACAATAGGTTTGAGAACCGAAAATACCGTAACTAAGTCTTTTTCAAAATCACTAAATCAAACATTTAAAAATGAATATACTAAATTATTTCCAACACTTTTTCTTAATTATAATTTAGAAGATAATAAATCAATTGCTTTTAATGTAAGCAGACGATTTGAAAGACCCATTTTTGAAAGTCTAGATCCATTCAAAATTGTTCTCAATCCTTATAAAACAATTCAAGGAAATCCTTTTTTAAATCCATCATTTATTACTTCAGGAGAATTGATTTTTAATACCCATAAAAATGAATTTAAATTATATACTAATTGGTTAGATAACGGTTATGAACAAATTGGGGAGATTAATCCTTCTACTAAAGTAATTAATTATACTTATTATAATTATATAAAAACGAAAAGTTATGGTGTAAGCAATACTTACATTTATGATAAGCTACGCTGGTTAACTTCTTATAATACAATTGATTTAGGATATTCCAAAATGTCTTCCTCTATTCCCCAAACTATAGCAGAACAAGAAGGATTTAATGGGGTTTTACAAACTCAAAATACTATTCAATTAAATAAAAAGAAAACACTTTCACTTGGGATTACTTACTATTACGTTTTACCAGCAAAAATAGGATTGGCAAAAATAGAAGGTTATGGACCACTAGATCTTTCTTTATCCTGTAAACTTCTAGATGACAATTTAAATATTTCTTTATATGCTAGTGATATTTTATATACCAGCAGAACTTTGGTTACAACTTATTATAATGATATAAAAACAAATTATAAAAATTATTACGATACGCGATATGTGCGATTAAATGTGAGTTACACATTTGGGAATAAAAATATTTCTTCAAAATCAAACCGATCTAGTAATGAAGAAATACAAGATAGAGCAACTAAATAGATAAAAATAAAATTCTTGGCCGAGAATAGACCGATAAGCAATTGATGTCATAAAACTAGGATTGATTATTAAATTTTTAAACAAAAACAAGATGAAAAAAATCAATTTAAACAAAGGGTTAACATTAAACAAAGAGGCAATCACAAAATTACAAGAGTCTCAAATGTCTAGTTTAAAAGGTGGAGCACAAGAAGCAGCTGCTGGATCATGTGTATTATTATCATGTAATCAAACTAAATAATTAATTAATCATTAAAACAAAAACAAGATGAAAAAAATCAATTTAAACAAAGGGTTAACATTAAACAAAGAGGCAATCACAAAATTACAAGAGTCTCAAATGTCTAGTTTAAAAGGTGGAGCACAAGA
>NZ_LR733558.1 GCF_902506265.1 Flavobacterium sp. 9AF
CTATTTCTTGAACAATTTGAAGTTTTAAAGACATGGAATAGTCTTTCTGAGTACGCTTTACATAGCTAATTTCTTGAGGTGTTTCCATAACGATGAAATTTGTGTATCGCTATTTCAGGACAAGACACATATTCAAAAATAAAAGCCTAACTTTTTTAAGTTAGGCTTTTATTTTTGAATAAAAAAAGGAAGCCTATTATATATATAAATAGAAAACCTTTTTATATTATTATCTATTCATTCATAGAAATCAAAAACTCTTCATTGTTTCTAGTCGTTTTAATTCTCTTTTCTAAAAATTCCATAGCTTCAACAGGATTCATATCTGCTAAATATTTTCTTAAAATCCACATTCTATGAATAGTGGTTTCATCTAATAATAAATCATCTCTTCTTGTACTTGAGGAAACTAAATCGATAGCTGGGAAAATACGTTTGTTAGATATTCTTCTATCTAACTGAAGTTCCATATTACCTGTACCTTTAAATTCTTCAAAAATTACCTCATCCATTTTAGACCCTGTCTCTGTTAGAGCGGTAGCAATAATACTTAACGAACCACCATTTTCTACATTACGTGCTGCTCCAAAAAAACGTTTTGGTTTTTGTAATGCATTGGCATCTACACCTCCACTCAATACTTTTCCTGAAGCGGGTTGAACAGTGTTATAAGCTCTCGCTAAACGTGTAATTGAATCTAAGAGTATTACTACATCATGCCCACATTCTACTAATCTTTTTGCTTTTTCTAAAACGATATTAGCAATTTTAACATGTTCTTGAGGCTCTCTATCGAATGTTGAAGCTACTACTTCTCCTTTTACACTTCTTTGCATATCAGTCACCTCTTCAGGACGCTCATCAATAAGCAAAACAATCATATAAACTTCAGGATGATTTGCCGCAATAGCATTAGCCACATCCTTTAACAACATGGTTTTACCTGTTTTAGGCTGTGCTACAATCATTCCACGTTGCCCTTTCCCTATAGGAGAAAACAAATCTATTATACGTGTAGAAATAGTACTCGCTTTTTCAGCTAACTTGAATTTTTCTTTAGGAAAAACTGGTGTTAAATGTTCAAATGAAACCCTATCCCTTACCACTTGAGGATCGTGTCCATTAATTTTCAACACACGCACAAGTGGAAAATATTTTTCCCCTTCTTTAGGAGGTCTTACAACTCCTTTTACTGTATCACCTGTTTTTAAACCAAATAATCTAATTTGAGAAGTAGACAAATATATATCATCTGGAGAAGCTAAATAATTATAATCGGAAGATCTTAAAAATCCATAGCCATCAGGCATCATTTCTAAAACCCCTTCACTTTCTATAATACCATCAAACTCATAATCTGGTTCTCTAAAGTTATTTTTTTGAGTAGGATTTGGATTTGGATTAGAATTTGTATTTTGATTTGCAGTAGCATTTTGAACTCCATTTCCGTTTCCATTTGTTTTCTTATAGGTTGGATGATTTGGATTATTCTGATTCGCCTTATGGTTCGGAATAGTGGCTTTAACTTGCGAAGGTTGTTTTGTAATGTTTGTTTCTGAAATTAATCTTTCATTAGCAACCTCTGTTTTTGACTCCTTTTTTTCAATTATCTCCGTTTTCTTAGATTCAACAGGTTTTACTTCTGTTTTTTTTGATTTAGTCTTTTTAGCAGATTTCGTTTCAGAAGCTAAATCATTTGTAGACTCGTTATTTTTAACGTCTTCCTCCTTCTTTTCGATTTTTACACTGTTTTTTTCATTACTTACAGGTGAATTCTTTTCGATTTTTGAAGCAATGACTCTAGCTCTTTTAGGTTTTACAACTTTTTCTTCTTCTTTAGCTGTATTATTATCAACTTTAATTGTTTCAGGAGTTGCAGCTTGAACGTCTAAAATTTGATAGATTAATTCATCTTTTTTTAAAGTTCTATACTTTTTAACTTTTGCAACTTTTGCAATTTCTTGCAAATCAGAGAGTTTCATCTCTTTTAATACTTCAATATCAAACATGGATATATAATGAATAAATTATTTTAGATATGTTAGAGTTATTAGGTCAACAAAAAATGTGAGATTTTTTTGAGATTATACAAATCGTAGAATGAAGTACTTACGATTATACCATGCAATAATACGAATAAAATTGAATAAAACAATAGTTTTTTTAAAAAAGAAAATCTATTTTTGCTGAGCTAATTCAAATTTGAATGTTACAAAGAGTTCAGACTATATATATGCTATTGAGTTGTTTAATTACAGCTGCTTTCCCTTTTGTTTTTTTCTTATGGAAAGAACAAGGAATTGATACTCCTGTTTTTTTTACTTCTTCAATTATTCATATGTTACTTTTTGGATTAACTTCCTTACTAACTTTAATTAGTATTTTTAGCTATAAAAAAAGACAAAATCAATTTGTTTTAAACAGATTGTCAATCATATTTAACTTTATTTTACTAGGATTTTTTGTGTATCGAACACTAAGCTTATCCGGAGAAACGGAAGTTTCTGAGAAGGGTATTGGGATCTATCTTCCTGCCATTTCTATCGTTTTTCTTGTTCTAGCCAATAGAGCAATTAAAAAGGACGAAGATCTCGTAAAATCTGTGGATCGATTGCGATAAACCTAACATCTTAGTTTATTAGTGCGTTAAAAATCCGAATCAATAGATTCGGATTTTTTTATATTTTATATTAGTCTTTAATAAAATGAGATGAAATTGCAGCGTTTTTGTAATGCTTCTCTTTCTTTCATAGTAAGCTTCTCTTTGTAAGAAGTGTGATTTTTTTTAAATATATAGATAACATTATCAATATAACCATAGTCTTCTAGTATTTCTAATAGTTTTATTAACCCATCATAATAACACTCATTTTCAATTAGAGCCAATGCATAATTTCTCTTTAAATAGGGATCATTAGGGATTATTGTTAATGCTTTTTCAAATGCTTTTTTAAAATTTAAAACATCGTTCAAGTTTGCATAGCAATTGCCTAGTGCACCATAAACACTCACATCATTCTCATTAATTTTAGCACATTGTTCAAGTATTTTTATTGCCTTTGTATCATTTTTATTATATAATGAAATTCCTTTATTTAACATTTCAATATAATTTGCATCTTTTTTTAAATAATATACACATTGTTTGAACGTTTCTGGTTCTTTAAGCTTTAATGGTAAGCCAAAATCTTTTAAAGCCTCTAAATTATTTTCTAAATCATCAAGACTAATCATATTTCTGTCTTTTTGAAGATGAGTAATTAATTCTGCTAATGATTTTATTTTATTATTTTCTAAAGCAAATAGCAAATCAAAATAGTTTGTCTTTCTGCAGCCTTTAACATTCGTATTTATACCTTCTAAAGAAGTAGAAACAATCCATTTAATAGGTTTTTGTTTCAAGTTATAAATATTATTGTCTTGTTTAAGTGATATTTCAGCATCATTCAATTGTTCACTAGCTTTTTTGTCAGATTGTTCCGATTCATTAAAAGCATCTTTTGCAGAAACTCTAAAATAGGTTCTTTTTAATTGTATAAAAAGTGTGGTGTTTGCATCTTCAACAATAATATCTACATCTCCATCAATAAGATTTGCTTCTTTGTCTTCTATTACTTTTACCTTATATCCTTTTTGTTTAAATTTATAACCTAAAAATGTTTCCATTTCAGTTGCTGTAGACTTTCTTTCTAGAGAATTCCAATTTAAATGCTGAATAGCCATTTGCGTTGCCGCAAAAAACCAATCATTAGTTGCTAAAAAAAGCGTGGGACAAAAAAAGGAACTACCCATTTTAAAAAAAGGTTTAGTCCAAACGTTATATTTGATATTAAACCGGTTAAAGCCATTCTTTTTATTTATTTTATAAGATAGACTATCAAATGAAAGCGAAGTGTCTTCTTCAGTAATACCTGTTACCTCTTTAACAAGCGCTACATAAGTCTCTTTTTTTATTAATACATAGGGAAGTATCTCTATTTTATTTTTTACTGAAAGTGCATTTATTTTAAAATAATTATCAAACCAATCGATACTGATGCTTTTAAATTGCTCAATACTATTTTCATATCGATAAAATTTGTGGGTTGCATAGGTGCTAATACCATGAAAAATCTTGTTTATACTTATTTTTTTTCCATTATACACATAATTAGGAATTGTAGCATCGTGCAGGAAGAGTTCAATTTTTGTTAACTTGACGGCAGCATCTAAATTCATTTCGAAATCAGATTCTGTTTTTCCAGGAATTATTAATTTCTTTTGATTAATCAAATTTGAAATTACTTCTTGTGCTTTTAATTGATAATTAAAACTGACTTTATTATATCGCAATCCATCGAGTTTCCACTTATAATAGTGTTTAGGATTTTGAACAAAGTAAAGACAATCATTCTCAATTAATGGATTAATTTCTAAATCAAAGCAATACGCTTGCAATACATCTTCGTTAAATGAAATCCAATGGCTTATAGCATTTAAAACAACATTAATTTTTGGATCAGTTGTTTTGTTGCTTTTTATTTTTTCATATACTAATTTGTGAAAAGTTTGATTGAAATTTTCTGCCGCTATGTTTACAGGCTCTTTTGCAGAGTGCCAATAGAATTCTATAAAAAAATTATAAACAGTTCCTAATTTAGTTAGCTTTTGCTGAGAATTATCCGAATATCTTTCATTTTCAAGCCAAAATACAACTTCTGATAAAACATAATCTACTTCAAATTTTAATAATTCAGATGATTCTTTTGAAATAGTATTCCATAGCTGATGTTCTCCTTTTTGAAGAAAGTCCCATAGCATTACATGTTCCTTGAACTTTTGTAGGAATGAAAGGTTCTTAAAAAAAGTTAATCGATTAGTGTCGAGAAACGCTTGAGTTGTTCTAACGGCTTTTACAAATTTTTCAGGAAATAATTCCGATAACTTTATTTCAAGCGTTTCAGAATGTATTTTCTCTTTCGAAAAATAATCATATAACAAATCATCGAGAAGATTACTTTTAATAATGTCCTCTTGGGTGTGTTTTAATAAAAGATTAAGAGCTTCAGAATATTTTTTAGCTTTAATCTTTTGTTTTATTAAGTCTGTATTCATAGTTAAAATTTAAAATTGTCGCTATGCGAAATAGTAACTATGAAGCATGTCAAATATAGAAAAAAAAATAGACTAATTAAGCATTCTTTTTTGCTTTTTCAAACAAATATTAATTACTACTTTTTCCCTAACTCAATAACTTCTAAATTTTGAATTTTTTCTCCATCAATTTCAAAACGTAACATGGTTCGCACTTGATGAAATCCATGTTTACCAATTGCTCCAGGATTCATGTGTAATAACCCTAATTTTTTATCTTGCATTACTTTTAAAATATGTGAGTGGCCACAAATAAAAATTTTAGGAGGATTCTTAGTCATCTCTTCTCTTATATCGAAATTATATTTTCCAGGATAACCTCCTATATGAGTAATCCAAACATCAATTTTTTCACATAAAAAACGGTTGTGTAAAGGGAATTCTTTTCTAACTTCGTGATTGTCTATATTTCCAAAAACAGCACGTAAAGGTTTTTCTTTTTTTATCGTATCTGTAACTTTTAAATCACCAATATCACCGGCATGCCATACTTCATCGGCTAAACGAACATATTTCATAATTTGTTCATCAATATAACTGTGCGTATCGGAGAGCAATAAAATTTTTGTCATGCTACAAAAATAATAGAAATCGAGAAAGATAATTTATTATTTTAGTAGATTATTAACAAAGTTTAGGATTTATAAATCTAATTTTGGTAATTGAATTTTGTAACTTTGCCATCTTGTAAAAATTATTGTTGATTTTGAGATATTTTATCAAATTTGCTTACAACGGTAAAAACTATTTTGGTTTTCAAATACAACCTGATGCTATTTCAATTCAAGAAACACTCGATAAAGCACTAAGTTTATTATTAAAACAAAAGATTGAGATTGTTGGTGCTGGAAGAACTGATAGCGGTGTACATGCAAAAGAAATGTATGCCCATTTTGATTATGACACTTACTTAGATGCTTCCTATTGGGTTAAAAAAATGAATTCTTATTTACCTAAAGACATTGTTATCTATGATTTCATTCCCGTTGAGAAAGAATCTCATGCTCGTTTTGATGCAACTAGTAGAACTTATGAATATTATATTCATACATTTAAAGATGTATTTAATCAAGAGGGAAGCTGGTATTTTTCTAAAGAACTTGACATAGATATAATGAATAAAGCTTGCGAAATCTTATTTCAGCATATCGATTTTGAATGTTTTTCTAAAGTAAATACAGATGTTCATACTTTTAATTGTAAGGTAACTCAAGCATATTGGATTAAAAAAGGAAATCAATTAATCTTTACAATTCAAGCTGATCGCTTTTTAAGAAATATGGTGAGAGCTATAGTGGGAACAATGGTTAATATCGGTTTGGGTAAAATTACGCTTTCCGATTTTAATGAAATCATTTTAAGTAAAAACAGAAGCAAAGCAGGATTTTCAGTTCCTGCACATGGTTTATATTTAGTACAAGTAGACTATCCTTACATTAAAAAACAATAACTACGCTTACTTAACCTATAAATTAGAAAACAAATAAATGAAAAATATAAAATCCAAGCCTTTAAAAAAAATAATGCAGTATGCTAAACCCTACCAAGGAAGGTTTAACTGGGTTATTATTTGGGCTGTTTTATTATCCATTTTTGCTGCTGCAAGACCTTATCTATTAAAACAAACCGTTGATGATTATCTTAAAAATCATAATAAAGAAGGGCTTTTAATCTATATAGTAATTATGGGTATTGTCCTTCTTTTAGAAGTTATTTCACAATTCTTTTTTACCTATTGGGCAAACTGGTTAGGTCAAGATATTATTAAAGACATTCGTGATAAATTATTCAAACATATTACTTCCTTCAAGATGAAGTATTTTGACAATGAACCTGTTGGTAAATTGGTTACACGAACAGTTTCCGATATAGAATCTATTGCAAGTATTTTTAGCCAAGGCTTATTTATGATTGTAAGTGATATTTTAAAAATGATTGTCATTCTTGCAATTATGATATACATGAATTGGGAACTAACCTTAATAGTCTTGATTGCGATGCCAATACTAATTTATGCTACGAATATTTTTCAGAAGAAGATGAAAATTGCTTTTAATGAGGTAAGAAATGAAATTTCTAATCTAAATACATTTGTACAAGAGCGATTGACAGGAATGAAAATCGTACAACTTTTCAATCGTGAAAAAATTGAATATGAAAAATTTAAAGTTATAAATCAAAATCATAATAAAGCTTGGTTGAAAAATATTTTATATAATTCAATTTTTTTTCCAATTGCAGATATTGTTTCTTCTTTGGCTTTAGGCGCAATAGTATGGTATGGAGGAATGCAAATCATAGATGGTGATAATAGTACTACTTTTGGAGATTTGTTTACTTATACAATGCTAATTAATATGTTATTCAATCCATTGAGACAAATTGCAGATAAGTTTAATGTAATGCAGATGGGAATAGTAGCTGCAGAACGTGTGTTTGAAATTTTAGATACAGATAGTCAAATACAAAACATAGGAAATATTGAAGCACAGCGTTTTGAAGGTAAAATAAGATTTAAAGAGGTACGATTTAGCTATTTAAAAGATGAAGAAGTTCTAAAAGGTATAAATCTTTCTATTGCTTCTGGTTCTACAATTGCAATTGTAGGTAGTACAGGAGCAGGTAAATCTACTATAATTAATTTATTAAATCGTTTTTATGAAATTGACTCAGGAACGATCGAAATTGACGATACTAACATTAATGAATATTCTCTTCAAAGTTTACGAAAACAAATTGCAGTTGTGTTACAAGATGTCTTCTTATTTGCCGATACCATTTATAACAACATTACCCTTTACGATACAAACATTACTAAAGATCAAGTAATTGAATCTGCAAAAAAAATTGGGGTACATGATTTCATAATGAGTTTACCTAATAATTATGATTACAATGTGAAAGAAAGAGGTGTAATGCTTTCTTCAGGTCAAAGACAATTAATTGCTTTTTTAAGAGCTTATGTAAGCAATCCAAGTATTCTAATACTAGACGAAGCTACGTCTTCTATAGATAGTTATTCAGAAGAATTAATACAAAATGCTACAGAAAGAATAACCAGAGGAAGAACTTCAATTATTATTGCCCATCGATTAGCTACCATTATGAAAGCTGATACCATTATTGTTATGGATAAAGGCAAAATTGTAGAAACAGGTACACATGCTGAACTAGTTAAATTAGAAAAAGGATTCTATAAAAACTTGTATGAATCGCAATTTTCAATTGAGGTATAATCTTTTAAAATAATTCCTTAAATTCGCAAACGATAATATTATAATTACTTTTTTTTAATATAAAAATCAAAAAATGACAAGCGCATTTGCGACTGTATTTTAATAATAATAAATAAAAGCACAAAAATGAAATACGACATCATTGTTTTAGGAAGTGGTCCTGGAGGATATGTAACAGCTATTAGAGCTTCTCAATTAGGTTTTAAAGTAGCTGTTGTAGAAAAAGAAAATTTAGGAGGTATATGTTTAAATTGGGGATGTATTCCAACGAAAGCATTACTTAAATCAGCACAAGTATTTGATTATCTTAAACACGCTTCAGATTATGGTTTAACAGTTAAAGAATTTGACAAAGATTTCAATGCAGTTGTAAAGCGTTCTAGAGATGTCGCTGAAGGAATGAGTAAAGGAGTT
The DNA here is from genome assembly GCF_902506265.1 of Flavobacterium sp. 9AF. GTDB lineage: Bacteria > Bacteroidota > Bacteroidia > Flavobacteriales > Flavobacteriaceae > Flavobacterium. The sequence goes on from NZ_LR733558.1 coordinate 8,784, forward strand.
CAATTCCTAATGAAAAAAAATAAAATTGATGTAATTGATGGCTTTGGAAAGATAAAACCAGGTAAAAAAGTAGAAGTTACTGATAAAGATAACAAAGTAACAGAATATACAGCTGATCATATCATCATTGCTACTGGGGCACGTTCAAGAGAATTGCCTAATTTACCACAAGATGGTAAAAAAGTAATTGGTTATAGACAAGCCATGACGTTACCAGAGCAACCACAAAAAATGATTGTAGTAGGTTCTGGAGCAATAGGTGTTGAGTTTGCTCACTTCTACAATGCCATGGGAACTGATGTAACCATCGTAGAATTCATGCCTAATGTAGTTCCAGTTGAAGACGAAGATATTTCAAAACAATTTGAACGTTCTTTGAAAAAAGCAGGAATTAAAATCATGACAAATTCATCAGTTGAAAGAATTGATACTGCTGGAAATGGTGTAAAAGCTTTTGTAAAAACTGCAAAAGGAGAAGAAGTTTTAGAAGCAGATATCTTACTTTCTGCTGTTGGTATAAAAACTAATATCGAAAACATTGGTTTAGAAGAAGTGGGTATTGCAACCGATAGAGATAAAATTTTAGTGAACGATTTCTACCAAACGAATGTACCTGGTTATTATGCTATTGGAGATGTAACACCTGGACAAGCATTAGCACACGTGGCTTCAGCTGAAGGAATTTTATGTGTAGAAAAAATTGCTGGTATGCATGTAGAAGCTTTAGATTATGGAAATATTCCAGGATGTACTTATGCAACTCCAGAAATTGCATCTGTTGGTTTAACCGAAAAAGCAGCTAAAGAAAAGGGATACGATATTAAAGTTGGAAAATTTCCATTTTCTGCATCTGGAAAAGCGAAAGCAGCTGGAACACCCGATGGTTTTGTAAAAGTTATTTTTGATGCTAAATATGGAGAATGGCTAGGTTGTCATATGATAGGAGCTGGAGTTACCGATATGATTGCTGAGGCAGTTGTAGCTAGAAAATTAGAAACTACAGGTCATGAAATCTTAAAAGCAGTTCATCCTCACCCAACCATGAGTGAAGCAGTTATGGAAGCTGTAGCAGACGCTTATGGTGAGGTAATCCATTTGTAAAAAGATAATATTAAAAGTAAAATGAAAAGTCCGATTTTAGATATTGGACTTTTTTTTGTTTACTCTAACAAAAAAAGAGCTTAAAATTTAAGCTCTTTTTTTATAACGTGAATGTCTTGTCCTGAAATAGCGATACACAAATTTCATCGTTATGGAAACACCTCAAGAAATTAGCTATGTAAAGCGTACTCAGAAAGACTATTCCATGTCTTTAAAACTTCAAATTGTTCAAGAAAT
>NZ_LR733561.1 GCF_902506265.1 Flavobacterium sp. 9AF
ACAAACCATAGTCTTATAGGTTTAATTTTAATGATTTAACTATTTTTTAACTAAACATAATTTCGCAATTGGAATTCTACCAAAGAATTTAGTTGTAATTTTGATTCCATAAAAATCATAACATATGAAAGCCTTTTATAAATTTCTGATTCTCTTTTTAGCTTTTTCCTTTATAAATACTTACAGCCAAGAGAAAACAACACAGCAAGATATTAAAAAAGTTTATGTACTAAAGTCTGTTCAAAATAATGCCTATCAACATATTTATTTTCCCAAAACTAATTTTATTAAAAAGAGAGGTGGTTTTGAAAATTATGAAACTTTAATAGATAAAAAAGTAATTGTTACAAAAAGAGTTAAACAAAAAAAAGATAGCTGGATTGTACTTCTAAAGTTAGAAGATGGCACTAATTTTTTTGGAGTTTATCCTACTATTGAGGCTGATTTGGAAAAAGCTATTGAAAAAGGCGAACTAGAAATTGCGCTTTAATTATATTCCTTTAATCTATACTTTTGCAAAAAAGAATTCATGCGAAAAATATACTTTCTAAAAACTTGCGATACTTGTAAACGCATTATTAAATCATTGCCTAATACTGCTGATTTTATTTTTCAAGATATAAAAGAAGAGCCTATTAGTGTAAAACAATTAGAAGAGATGTACACTTTGACCAATAGTTATGAAGTTTTATTCAGCAAAAGAGCAAAACTTTATAAAGAAATGGGATTGAAAGATGAAGAATTACAAGAAGAGGATTTTAAACGTTACATTTTAGAGCATTACACCTTTTTAAATCGTCCTGTCATTATTATAGAAGACAAAATATTTGTGGGTAATAGTCCTAAAACGTTACAAGCTGCTATAGACACTTTAAGCTAATGAGCAAGCGATCTTTAGCACTTTTAGGCGCCACTTTTGTAGCTTTAATTTATGGAGCCAATTTCACCATTGCAAAAGATGTGATGCCAACTTATGTGCAACCCTATGCTTTTATTTTAATTCGAGTAATTGGTGCTTCTATTCTATTTTGGTTACTGACATTTTTGGGTCCAAAAGAAAAAATTGCACTCCAAGACTTTCCACGAATTATTGCCGCATCTTTGTTTGGTGTTGTCATCAATCAATTGTCTTTTTTTAAAGGACTCAGTTATACTTCACCAATTAGTGCTTCCGTTATTATGGTTACAGCACCTATAGTCGTTTTAATATTATCGGCTATTTTGCTTCGCGAAAAAATAGAATTCAAAAAAGTACTTGGCATTTTAATTGGTTTAACAGGAACATCCATTTTAATTTTATACGGAAAAGACATTAGTAATAGTACAAATGCTAGCTTAGGTAATTTTTTAGTGTTTGTAAATGCTTCCTCCTATGCCGTATATCTAATCATTGTTAAAAAATTAATTTCTAAATACCATGCCTTTACTTTTATAAAGTGGATTTATACGTTTGGTTTGGTTTTTACATTTCCTTTTGCTTTTGAGGAATTTAAAGCCATTGAATGGGAAAACATACCAACAACTATTTACTACAACATAGGTTTTGTTGTTTTATTTACCACTTTTTTTGCCTATTTAATCAATTTAATGGCGATGAAAGAACTGAAACCTACTACCCTTTCCGTTTTTATTTATTTACAACCTTTGTTTGCCACCATCATTGCAATAAGTTTGCAAAAAGATGAATTGAATACTGTAAAATTAATTTCAGCTTTATTAATTTTTATCGGAGTCTATTTGGTTACCCAAAAAAAAGCAATTTCTAAAGTATAATTAATAAAAGTCCTGCTTTCAAAATATCTAGTGACTTTTTACGCTTCACTTCTCACTATTTCTTATCTTTGACTTCTTTTTAAAATACGATATGATACTATCCATGACTGGTTTTGGTAAAGCCACTAAGCAATTGCCTAATAAAAAAATAAATGTTGAAATAAAATCGCTGAACAGTAAAGGACTGGATTTAAATATGCGCATGCCTTCTGCATATAGAGAAATGGAATTAAATTTACGTAATGACATTTCACAAAAATTAGAACGTGGAAAAGTTGACTTTTCATTATATATTGAAGTTACTGGTGAGGAAACCACGGCTAAAATAAATGCTCCTGTTATAAAATCGTATATCAATCAAATGAAAGCCATTTTACCGGAAGCTGATGCTACAGAATTAATGAAAATGGCGGTTCGTATGCCAGATGCTCTTAAAACTGAACGTGATGAAATAGATGAAAGCGAATGGAAGGAAATTCTACAAGTGATTAATGAAGCCTTAGAAAATATACTCACTTTTAGAAAAGACGAAGGAAAATCACTGGAGAAAGAATTCCAATTACGTATTAGTAATATTCGCTCGTATATGGAACAAGCTTTATTATTAGATCCAGAAAGGGTTAAAAATATTAAAGATCGTTTACAAAATGCAATCGAAGAATTAAATACAACCGTTGACGAAAATCGATTTGAACAAGAATTAATTTATTATCTTGAAAAATTAGATATTACGGAAGAAAAAGTACGTTTGACAAATCATCTAGACTATTTCTTAGAGACTTTGAACGGAAAAGAAGCTAATGGTAGAAAACTTGGCTTTATTACCCAAGAAATGGGACGAGAAATTAATACAATGGGTTCCAAGTCAAATCATGCAGAAATGCAGAAATTAGTCGTGATGATGAAAGATGAATTGGAAAAAATCAAAGAACAAGTATTGAATGTTTTATAATTCAAACTTATCATCCTGAACTTGTTTCAGGAACTAAAAAAAGACACTGAAACAAGTTCAGTGTGACAAAATCATTAAAAGAATGACAAAAGGAAAATTATTTGTGTTTTCAGCTCCATCTGGATCAGGAAAAACCACAATTGTAAGACACTTATTAGAACAACCCGATTTGAATTTAGAATTTTCTATCTCTTGTGCTACGAGAGATCCTAGAGGAGAAGAAGTAAATGGAAAAGATTATTATTTTATTTCTTGGGAAACATTCAAACAACACATCAAGAATGAAGACTTTATTGAATGGGAAGAAGTGTATACCAATAATTTTTATGGCACATTAAAAAAAGAAGTGGAACGCATTTGGGCTTTGGGTAAACATGTAATTTTTGATATTGATGTGGTGGGTGGCTTGCGTATTAAACACAAATTTCCTGACGAAACCTTAGCTGTTTTTGTAAAACCTCCAAGTGTAGATGAATTAAAACGCAGATTAAAATTACGTTCTACTGAAAGTGAAGATAAAATTAATATGCGAATTGCTAAAGCTTCGGTGGAATTAGCCACTGCTCCACAATTTGATAAAATTATTAAAAATTACGATTTAGATACTGCGAAAGAAGAAGCGTATCAATTAGTGAAGGAGTTTATTAATAAAAGCAACTAGTAAAGAGTGATTTGCGATATATTCAAATGGAAAAACTAGAACTCTATACTTATATATTAGAATTTAGAGGAGGTACTTATTCCACACAAGTTTATGCAGAAAACTTATCCATTTCAATCGAAAAATGGTTAGAAAAACTAATTGAAGAAAAAAATGAAATAAAATATTTGGGAAATACTACTATAATTAATTTAAAATCTCAGATAAAGAATAAACAAGAATCTCCAACAAGTTTAAAAGGATTAAAAAACATTTGGTATTTTAGATTAAATTTTAAGCAAGGAGTATTTTCAGTAAATATTATTAAAACTTCTACCGTTTAAAAAATTATAAATTCTAATTACGAAGATTGCTTCGTACCTCGCAATGACATGAAAATCGGTTTATATTTCGGAACATTTAATCCTATTCATATTGGTCATTTAATCATTGCCAACCACATGGCGGAACATTCTGATTTGAATCAAGTTTGGATGGTGGTTACCCCTCATAATCCTCATAAAAAGAAAAGTACGTTGTTAGATGATTATCATCGTTTGCACATGGTTCATTTGGCTTCGGAAGAATATCCTAAAATCCAACCTTCTGACATTGAGTTCAAACTACCGCAACCTAATTATACGGTTCATACGTTAGCTCATTTACAAGAAAAATATCCGAAATATGAATTTTCATTAATCATGGGTGAAGACAACTTAAACTCGTTACACAAGTGGAAAAACTACGAGGTAATTTTACAAAATCACGACATTTATGTGTATCCTAGATTAAATGCGGGTGAGATGGATGAACAGTTTGCCAATCACCCTAAAATTCATAGAATTGGCGCACCAGTGATTGAATTGTCTTCGACTTTTATTCGAAATAGCATTAAAAACAACAAAAATGTAGTGCCGATGTTACCACATAAAGTTTGGGAATATGTGGAGCATAATTTGTTTTATAAGAAGTAAGAACTTTTCTTAATTTTATAGAAATTTTAAAAAATTTACATGAAAAATTATGTTAGTAAGTTAATTGACCGAAACCTTCAAAAGAAAAGAGAGTCAGGAATAACATCTTATGTTCTTTACTCTGTATTAATTTTAGTTTTTTATAAATTAACACAGCTATATAGTGTAATTCCTTTTAAAAAAGACTTTTGGGATGTTTTCATAATCTTCACTACTACTTTAAACATTTGTTTAGGATTATTCTTTATAATTTCAATTTATTTTGAAACAACAAAACATACATCTTCTATTAGAATAAAATTAAATAATAATAAGAGAAATTTATTAGACGAATTATTAATAATTTTAGTTATCTTTTTACCTTTTGGGTTTTCTTCTTTGTTAGCATATCATGACTATTTTTATTTAAACACATCCAACTGGTACTCTATTATAATATCAATTCTTGAATTTATATTTTTCATAATAACATTTTCACTCTTGAAATATGAAAGAAAAAATAGAAATAAAATAGAGATTACAGAAGGATCCACATTAACAAATGATGACAGAAATTGGTTTTCAGTTACAGTTTATCTACTTGGTGCTTTTATAATAATTTATTCAATTATAAATTTACATTGTGTAAATTCTAATATTCCCAAACTAAATATTTTGATTTTTAGCATTTTATTTTATTCTGTCTTTTTTATAGTATTAAAGATATTTCAACTAAAAGAAAGTGATAATTTCATCAATGCACTTGAAAAGTTTGAATATGAAATAAATATGAAAAATCTTTCAGATAATGATATAAGAATAGAATTACAAAAAAATTATTTTGGATTTCTTATAAGCGATTGGATTAAGTACAATTACGATTTAATAAACTCTTTTGAAAATGAAACAGATAAAGAATTTGCTTATTTGATTGATGAATCAGTTGCTGACTTACAAAAAAGAGCTCATGAATTTTCACAAAAAAATAAATCAAGTATTTCATTTATAGAGCAAAATAAGAATTCAAATATATTAAAATTAGAGAAAGATATTATCAATAAGAAAAATAGGTTTTATTATAGCAAATTAAAAGAAATTGAAGGTTTTTATGATAATTCTGAAATTGAAGGTGATCAGAAAATTGAATTAACTCATCTTAGAGAAACATTAATTGAAAAAATTAAACAGATTAATAAATCCCACTAAGTTTTAAACCTAGCGGGATTTTCCTTTCATCAAAATGACAATATGAAGTAAAATATCTGATAAAACTACCTCACTCGCATGCAAATATCTTCTAGAGCATAACCAAACACTATTTTATTAATCTGAAGAAAACTTCAAATTCAGTTTAGTTTCAAGAATTTTTTGTTCTTCTTTAGTTAATCGCATCAATGCAATGGCTTGTCCATAACCAAATCCATCATCAGACAAACATTCTACAATTCGTACATCTTTATTTGTTAATTCTTTCAAACAAGTGCTAAAGACACTTTCATTAAGCCAATCATTATTATATTCAGGTTCAAATAAAACTAATGAGTCATTTGAAATAAAAGAGACTTTAATTGGTCCTGTTTCAGATTCCCATTTTTCTTTTATTTCTTTCGGTTGGAATTGATTGTTTGATAGTTTACTAAATGCATTAATTACGTTTATATAAACGTTGTTATCTTTTGCTACATCTGCTTCTAAGTCTAAAAAAAGCAATCTAGTATTATCATACTCAGCTAATTCAATCACACCTAGTTCCATTCCAGGGTCATAAGGTTTCTTAAAAATTTCTGAATATTTCTCTTTTCTAATGGAATATAAAGAATCATATACTTGCAAATTTGTTAACTCTTCATACTTCTCAAAAAATCCAGCACTTCTTAGAACATTTATATTTTCAACAACCTTTTCTTTAGTTATTTTCATTAGTTTTTTTTCATTTGAATTACAAGACATCAATAAAATTAGTGCCAAAACTTGAAACATAGGTTTTAAACTCATAAGATTTTGAAATAAAGACTACCTCACTCGCTTACGAATATCTTCCAAAGCATGATCCACCAATAATTTTCCATCTCGGAACACTTCTTGCATTTCTCCTTGTTGCTCTTCTTCCCAAGAAACCTCATCTTTTAGGTTGTATTTCCCATCTAAAAGTTCGATTTTCATTAAGCCTTTTGCCGATTTTTTAGTACCATCATCTGTAATAGGATCTTTAAAAATGGCTCTTCCTTCTCCATTTACTTCACCATAAGTTGCTTTCATGGCAAAACCAAACGTATCTCTAGTATTGTATTGATACGTAAACGAACCTATTCCCAAAACCACATTCGTAGAAGCAAATCCTTTTTTCTTTAATTCTTCACATATTCTAGTCGCTCTGTCCATCGTAATACTATCGCCATAAATTGCTCCAATTTGCGGAACCAATTCTTTATATCCTTTCGCATTAATAGTTCCCCCAAAAGTATCCCAAAGCAGCTCTACAACACCTTTTCTTTCTTGTTCGGTTTTTCCATTCGGGTTACCGCATAAAATATAAATTGGATCGCCACTATCTGGTCGAATTACCACTTTACCTTCTCTCGCAATAATTTCTTCTTTCAATCTCGGTAAATAATCGGTTAGTACTTTCCATAAATCCCAAGTATCAGAAACGATAGACACAATACCTTTTGGATACACCTCACAAATTAATCGTTTGAACGTATCGTATTCTCCTTCAGTTGTTCCCATACACATTACCGAATGCTCTGTAGCTGCAACTGAACCACCAATTAACATGGCATCGGAATTGGCATTGTAATAGGTTTCCAGAAAATCAATGGCAGGGATGGTATCTGTTCCTGTAAAACTCAATAAATGTCCGGCAGCTGAAAGCACTGCAGCTTCAATACCAGCCATGCCACGCATAGAAAAATCGTGTGCTTGCCAATCGACAAATTCTGGAATGGAAGCTGTATCTTGCGCATATTGGTCTAAAATTTTACGATATTGTTTTGCAATAGTAGCCGAATTACAGGGCAACCAAACCACTGCTGAAAGTAACGTTTCAAAATAATTGGTCAACCAAAAGAATTCCGATTGGGTATTGTACATGGTAAACATAGGTGTACGAATGGGCACACTCACTCCTTCAGGTAAGGCTTTGAATACCATTGGAATATATCCTAAATCATGTAAATCTTCAATATGTTGAATTCCAACTTGGTTTTCACCCAAATAATTATTGATACGACGTGCATATTTTTGGACTACTTCTTCTTTAGGTTTTGCAAAAAAATGATTTTGAAAATCTTCTAAAATGTATTTTTTTATAAAATATTGTAATCCAAAGAATACCACTTCATTAACGCCTTCAATTCTTGATTTTCTAGGTGTCCAATTGGAATATACTAAACTTGTTCCATTTGGGTATTGTCTTCTGTGATCAACTTTGTAACCGTCGGTTAACAGTAATGGGTTCATATAACTTTTATTTTATTTGTTTAAAAAATTTTGATTCTGGTCCATAAGAACCATAAATGGCCTCAAATGTAGTGCTTAATTTATCAATATTAAGTTTGTGATTGTATTGATCCAAACAAGTAATTACTAAACTCTTTTGGGTTGGTTTTGAATATATTTGATCTATTTGTAAAGCGTGAAGTAACAATTCTTCATCTACTTTTCCCAATCGCAGTTCTTTTTGATACTCGTTAAACACACACGTTTCTTCCTCATTATTTATTAGTTCAAGCGTTTCTTCATTTGGCATCCATCCACTTCCATGTCTTGTAAGATAACATCTTGTCACATAGAATATTTCTATATCTTGAATATCTAATTGTTTACAAATCTCCATTGCGTTCTTGGAAGTTGTGTTTGCATAGGTTACATTAGGAAATACACCATGATTCATATCTAATAAAACGCCCTGACTTCCTTCAAAAATAAAGGTTTTATAGTTTTCTAAGAAATCATAATTAGAAATTTTCCAATCTATTTTTGCGATACAATCTAAGAAATAGGCAACTTCATTTTGCAATTCATTATCATTGGAAACACCATAATAAGTTGCTATGTTTTTTAATTTTTGGATAAGGAAATTTTGTGGCCCAATTAAGTCTATAGCAAATAACTTGTACGCGCCTTCATTGCGTTTCATCGTTGCACCAATTCCTTTACCACAAGAACCATGTGTTAGATTCTTTGCGTTATTTCGGTTTTGCCAAACATCAAAAGGTGTAGTTATTTTGGCTAACGGATGAATGTACAAGTTGGTGTTTCCTCTTTTTTCTTTTAATTCCAAAAATTCATTGTACAAAAGAGACGGATGAATCGTGCAATGTTCGCTAAAATACGATGGCAAACCGCGCAATGCACCACTAGCAAAACTAGAATGAATATGCTTTTTCCCATTAAGCATTACCGTGTGTGCTGCTTGTTGTCCACCAGAAAAACGAACCACTATAGCTTCAGGATTTTGGCTACAAAGGAAATCGGTTGTAATGCCTTTTCCTTCATCTCCAAATCCTAAACCTATCACAATTTTGGCTTTTTTCATTTATAACATATCAATGTGATCGAATCCTGTTGTTCCAGAAACACCTGAATCTCCAGTAAATCGAGCTTTGTGTCTTTCACACACAATATTTTTAATTACATCTGGAATCGTTTTATAATCTTCAACGGAAATGCAATTGTCTCCTAATACTTCTTTCCATCCAATTTCTGCTGTTTGAGCTCTTCCAGAATGCAAAACACTAATGTGATACACTTCATATCTCTTTTTAGCTTCTGCTAATAATTCTAAATCGCTATACGTTTGTTCTCCATTACCCATGATTTCTTTAATAGCTGAAGCAGGTAATGTTTTTAAATTGGGTTCGTCTCCAATCGTAAATAACAAGCCTTTTTGACCTCTTTTTTCAAAAGCATCTGTTCGTGTATGAAAAGCTGCAAAATACCAAGCCAACAGATAACTCTCTCCAGCATTGCCTCCACCACCAGATTCGATATAAGTTCTGGTTAACCACATGTCTAATTCTTCATCACCCGATTCGAATTGGCCAACCTGTAAAGGATAACTATCGCATTCATGGTCTCCAATACCTAGGAAAAGAAGTGCAGGATCAGGAACACCACCATCGATAATACCACCCATTAATTTGGGTAATCCTTCTTTTACTAATTCATGTGGAATATGCCCCATACTTCCGGTAACGTCTAATCCTAAAATGATAGGGTATGAATTAGGGTTTGCTTCAGAATCTCTTGCTTCTCTAAAGGTTACTCCATTAGGATTCATTGCTTCATGAGCTCTTCTTAACTGGTTTTGTTTAAAGATTTCGTTAGCAGCTTTTGAAGCATATCCTTCTGCTGCAGCTTTACTAAAACGTGCGCTAAAATTATATTTTGTTCCTCCCATAATTAGAATGTTTTGCCAAATAAATATTCATATCTTGTTTTTGCTATTTCGAATTGAATTTTTAGATTTCTAATGGTTAAGGACAATTCGATATCCTTTTGTACAAAAGTATCTGGATTGAAATCGGCAAAAGTTAAACTGTTTTTGTCTAATGGACTGATATCGATACTGCTTTCTTGTTCTCTTTCCAAACGTTTTATTTTCAATTCGATATCTTCAATACGTCTTCTGTAGATTAATTCTGAATCTTCAGCAATCGCATTTGCTCTGTCTTCTCTTATTTGATCGTTGTTTCTTCGTAAAGCATCAACAAATCTTGGTTTTAAATTATCGCTCATATTTTTAGTTTTTATAGTTTTTGTTCTTACTTTTCTAAAAGTATCCTTTTTTTCAAAGGTACAGTCATATTACCTGCTTTATATCGTTATAAATAATGATTTTCTTTTCTAATTTCTTCCTTTTTCATTTGGATATAATGATTGTACTGAATCACTTTGCCAAAATTCTTTCGTTTCTATATCTAAACACGATATTTTACCTGTAAAAGCTGCACCTGTATCGATATTCCAAACATTTGCTTTATTCATAGGTGTTGTAATTCCGTAATTTAATGTATGAGTATGACCAATATAAATTTCATGAAACAACAGCAATCTTTTAGGAAATAATTCACTATTCATTTTAAGGTTTTTATCCATAGATACAGCTGTTTCCCACAAAGTTCTATCCCAAGAATAATTAGATGAGTAGGTTTCATGACTTGGTCCATGCATAGAAGAAAAACCAGCATGAATAAACAATCTGTTTTGCGCATCCACATGATAATCTTTCATCTTTTCAAAAAAATTCAAATGGTCTCTTTTTTTGTTTTTTTCCAAAGCATGATAGGCTTCAAATGTTAAAAATCCACCATGAAACAACCACTTTCTTTCGGCAACATCAGTAGCTAAATAGTCCATGCACCAAGCATCATGATTACCTCTAATAAAAATGCAATCTTGCTCTTCAGAAGTTTCAATTAAAAACTGAATTACCTCTGCTGACTCACTCCAACCGTCTACATAATCTCCAAGGAAAATTAATTTATCATTAATAGTAATTTCAGCTCTTTCAAACAATTGTTGTAAAGCTCTTAAACCACCGTGTATGTCTCCAAAAACTAGGGTTCTTTTTTTCATTTTAATAATCCCAAATTAATCCCTTTTCATTTAATCTGTATTGAAACTTTTGCGTGTCTCCAAATGTCTGATAGTCTTTGTAATTCCTATTGATTATTTCATCGTAAGCTAAAAACATTTGATTGGATGCGATGTGAAATGGCATTCTTCCGCAACCTGTACACAAGCCAGGAATAGCAACTGTTTTAATAGCTTCATTGTTTTTACAAGCTATTAGAATGGCTTTCATGGCTAAATAAGCATTTACAGAAGTGGCAATATTAAAACTCATAGGCACTCGCATTGTAGGTGCAGAAATTAAAAATGGAATAGTGTCATTTCCTGTCTCAAGTGTAATGGATTTACCAATTAGTAATTCTTTTTCATCTAATTGAGCAATTTGAGCTTGTAGATTCTCTTGTAAATGCCAACCTAATTTCTCAGAAATATGTAAATCCAATCCACCATCCATAAAACCAAAAGAATTGGCCGGACTAACAATTGCATCGCAAGAAACTTCTAAAATATCTTGCCCAATGATTTCTACATTTGGACAATCTTTAAAATCTTCTTTCCAAGCGTTGCCTAATGCTTCCTCTCTGTAAACTAATTTAACTTGTAACATGTTTAAAATTCTATATATTCTGCTGGTACATGATCGGTTAACCAAACTCCGTTTTCTGATACGTAAAATTTGAATCCTTCTCGATGCATTTTAGGTGCATTGATACTCAAAACAATGGGTTTTCCTCTTCTACTACCAACTTTTATAGCTGTTTCTCTATCTTGACTCAAATGTACGTGTTGTCGGCTCATTTTTAGCAAGCCTTCTTTTCGAATGGCTTGTATGAATTTATCCACTGTTCCGTGGTATAGAAAATGAATGGGTACGATTTCTTTTAATTCTAATTCGACCGAAATGGAATGCCCTTGACTCGCTCTTATTTTGGTTTTATCTTCATTGAAAGCGAATCTTTTTTTATCATTGTTTTCTACTACGTAATCCAATAGCGCATGATCTAATTTCTTGTGGAATTTATTACATTGAATAATAAGTTCCTCTACATTTGCCCATCCGTTTTCATCTAGGGTTAAGGCTATTTTTTCTGGTGCATGCCTTAGTACTAAACTAAGGAATTTACTAGTGCTTTTTGTTATATTTTCGTTCATTTCTACTTCATTTTTAGTTTTTCATTTAGAAATTTTTAATTTTCTATTCAATTCTCCATCTGAGAAATAGAATGGTCTTTCTTCAGGAATTACCAACTGATCCAATTCTTTATTTTTTACAAACTCATATTGTTCTGCAACAAATAGGGATATATCTTCTATTAAAAGGATATCCTCTTTTGAAAAAGTACGAATGTGTTCGTTTCGCAATCCAATTTGAATGGCTCTTCTGTCCAATTTATCTCCATAAGGATCATGATCGGGATCCCCTTGTAAGCGAACATTTGAATTTTTAACTGCTTCTTTCCAAGATTCCTGCGACATTCCTTCCACTTGATTAAAAGAAGAATAAACTGCCTCTTTTAAATACCTTTCAAACGCTTCTAATTTTAAATATATGGCTAAAACAACCTCTTGCCCTTCTTTGGTTCCCCAACCATTGCGATACATCATCCAAAGGAAATTAGGTTTAATCCAAGTCATTCGATCCAAGCTAAAAGCACCTCCAAAAAATTGGTTTTTAGCTGCAAAATGCCCTATTTCATTTCGATAAGATTGGTAAACGATTATTTTTTCAAGGTCGTATTGCGCCATGATATGATAGCCTTCTTTTGGCCACTCAATAATTTGTTCTTTATATTTTTTTAATTTAATTTTCATTTTTTCATTTTTAATAGTTGCTTATACAACATATAATTTTCTTCATCAAAGCATACAAACGTAATTTCTTCTATGTGCTTAGTTGAAAATTTTTGAACCGTATCTATGGCTATTTGAGCTGCTTCTGTTTTTGGAAAACGGTAGATTCCAGTACTAATACTAGGAAAAGCGATTGATTTTAATTGATGTTTTTCAGCTAATTGTAAGCAATTGTAATAACAACTAGCTAATAACTGCTTTTTTTCTTCTTTATCGCCATTCCAAACTGGTCCAACAGTATGTATGACATATTTTGAAGGCAAATTTCCAGCAGTAGTAATAACCGCTTCACCTACTTTACAACCGCCTTGCTTGTTTCTTATAGCCATACATGCTTCTAAAATGGCTTTTCCTCCTGCTTTATGAATGGCGCCATCTACACCGCTTCCACCTAATAAAGAAGTATTAGCAGCATTGACGATGGCGTCAACTTTTATTTTTGTTATGTCGCTTTGTGTAAGTGTTAGTTTCATAGTAACAGTTTTTTTAAACTTGACACTGTTGCAATTTGTTAGTTACTTCCTCAATTTTTAATAAATTATTTTTCAATTTTTTAAATGTATCATAGTTTTGAGGTTCAACTTTAGCAAGGATTGCCTTTTGTTCATAGATATAATCCATTTTGTTTTGGGAATTCTCTTTAATCTTTATTTCTAATTCTAAATATTTCTTTATTTCTTCTTCTGAAAAATTAAATGTTAAAAGCATTTTTCTACCATGTAGAGAACCCAAATTTTTTTTATCATACATTTCGTTTAAACCTTTAAAAAATTCATCATTTAAAGCATCAAAGGGATCTATTTCACCTCGTACTTTTCCTTTCTCTTTATAATAATCATCATAAAAAGTTTGAATTTCATTTTCTATTTTTTGAATTTCATCTAAAAACATAAGATTCTCTATTTGACAATAATTTAACTTTCTCCATAACAAATCAGCAATATAGCCTTCACCTAATTCTCCTCCTCTTGAAAAACTAATATTTCCATAAGCTTGAACAGATTCTTTAAATTTTTGATTATTATTTGAATAAAAAAACAAATTCCTATAATACATATTAATACCAAAATGGTCACTAGACTCATAAATTTGTGCAAAAGGGGTTTTTGCCTTTATACTATTTAATTGCTCCTCAGTAAATTCTTTTTCAATCAGATAATCTATAGCTTCATCTATTGTGTTTATGTTTTTAACTTTTTGCATCATTATTTCCTGAGAATGTAATATTTCATTCTTGTCTAATTCAACCCCCTCATTATCAAGCGAACAATCAAAAAAATCTAATGGTATTATTTCTCGATTTGTACTTGATAAAAATATATCAATCCTCATTTGATGAAACTCTTCTTCAAAATATAGATAATCTTCAACCAAGTCATTTTTGTTTTTTTTAAAATTAGTACCAATGAAAACATCTACGATTCTTATTTTATCTGTAATAATAGCATTAAAAAACTCTAAATTTTCTAAAGTAACCGTATATTTCCAATTGTCTTCATTATTACTATTTTGAACTGAAAGTTTAAAAAAATCCTCTTCTGTTATATCAACTTCTAAAACGAATCCTAAAAAATTTTTTATTTCATCCTTTGTGTACAATTTCTCTGCTATTTCTTTAGCCTCTTTAATAGATGCATACAAAGTAAGAGGTAAATCCAATAGGGTTGGAAAAAGTTTGAACTCTTTCTTTGCTATTTCGCATAATTCTATTTCTCCAACTGGATTATATAAAGTAATAGTTTTCATTTAAAGTCATTTAAAAATCATAAACAGTTACCTCAACATCTTTTTCAGAAAGTGTTTCCAAAATAATTGGTTCAATACATTCCCATTTTCCACCAGCTAATCCACAGCCAATTCTTGGCATATGAACAGATGCCTGTTTCTCTCTTGCAAAATCTGAGACTTTGGTAAGTACTTCTTTTACTGATTCATAACGAATAGGCGCTTCACCCTTTTCATTTCTATTAATTTTATGTTGCGCAATCATATTGGCCACCCATATATCTTCTTCAACAGCAACAAATTGAACCTCTCCTAATTCAAAATTTTCTTTGGATTTGAACCATTCTCTATATTGCTTTTCTGGAGTTTTCCATTTTTTTGAAAGCGCCATCACAAAGCCTTTTCCCCAACCTCCAATATCATTACATATATGAACGATTATTCTTTTATCATTCCCAATTGGAGTTGTTGCATCTCCTCTTACATATTGAATTTCTTTCATTTCCTTAAATTTAATTTATTGGTTTCCCATCCAAAATAGCTTTGCTTATTTTACCAATAGGCATTCGATACACGGGTATCTTTATTTTATAGAACGCAATTAATTCTTTTATCTTGTTATCAATTTCTTCTTGATAATATCGAGAAGAAAAATGTCCTAAAATCAACTGTTCTATATTACAATTCGCAACCATTTCAAAAACTTCTTCTAAAGAGCTATGCCTGTTTTTATCATTTTTAGTTTGCGTTTCCTCTTTAGTTAAAAAAGTAGCTTCATGAATTAATACTTTCGTACCGTCAAAACGAGCATAATCCGCAACAGGAGTATCACCAGAATAGGATAATAAATTGTTTTTTTGTTCTTCCATCAAAAAAGGTTCTCCTTTTTCTTCCTTTATCTTTTTAATCGCTTCAGAAGACATTCCAAGAAATTCAGTTTTTAATTTCTTTTTCGTTTCCCATACTTTATAACTCAAACTCTTAATGATTCCTTCAGTAGTATAAACATGTTCATTTTCGAGAGATTCGACTGAAATTTTTTCTTTTACAGGAATAATTTGCCTTTTATCTATTGGTCCCCAAAATGTTCCTTGGATATGTGGATCAAATTTCTTTGTAAATGCTTCTAAAAAAGGAAACGATTGTGATCCTTTAGGATAATATATAGTAGGCCCAATATGAGAAAAGAGTTGGTTATATTGCAATAATCCCGTTAAATGATCTCGATCTGCATGAGAAATAAAAACTTTTTTTATTTTTCCACATTTCCCCATTAATCCTGATACCAGTCCATCACCTGCATCAAAAAGGATTCCAAGTTCTTCGATAAAATACCATGTAGCAAATAAAGCGGTTGAATATCCGTGTATAGTTAGTTTCATAAATACATTTTGCTCTACTGAAGCTGTTTTTTATAAATATTGAACTCCGCTGGAGTTGTATTACTTCTTATTACATTCTTAACTTTTCAATTAACTGAATCGTTTCGGCTTGTTTTTCTTTTATATAACCCTCCCAAGAATTTGACACTCGATTGCGGAAGCAAAGGACACCCCAAAACATTATTTTGCTTCTTTTACCAAAACATCAAATACTTTTTGCATTCCAGTTGTTGCTTTCTCTTTTACATAAATAGCTCTTCCCCCATAGTTTCCTCCATCATGATATGGATTGATAATGATGAGTTGGGCATCGTTTTTTATAAAGTTTAAAAGATTAGCTGCTGGATAGACTTGTAAAGAGGTACCTATAACCATAAAAATATCTGCTTGTGCTACTAATTCGACAGCAATAGGATACAATGGCACATCTTCTCCAAACCAAACAATATCTGGCCTTAACTGAGAACCATCTGTTGCTTTGTCTCCTATTTTGATGTCATCAAAGCAATCATAACTTAATTTTCTGTTCAAAGAAGAACACATTTTATTTAATTCCCCATGAATGTGTAATACATTTTGAGAACCGGCTCTTTCATGCAAGTCATCGATATTTTGAGTAATGATTTGCACTTCAAAATGTTCTTCTAATTGTTTAACTAAATGATGCGCTTGATTAGGTACCACTTGTTTTAATTGTTGTCTTCTTTGATTGTAAAAATCCAATACTAATTCGCGATTTTTTCTCCATCCTTCTGGAGAAGCTACATCTTCCACTCTGTGATTATTCCATAACCCATCGGCATCTCTAAAGGTTTGAATACCGCTTTCTGCACTAATTCCTGCTCCTGTTAATATTGCTATTTTTTTCATTTTTTAATTTTTTTTTACATTCTCTTTTTGCCTAGAAAATTCTTGATACATTTTTTACTCCATTTCATTGCATAAAAAACACTCGAACTGACGCACCAGACTAGTTAAAGAGCATCTATTACTTTTAATTTTTTATTCAAGGTTTCATTTTGAGAAGGTTTATACTTTTCTCCATAAAACACTTGTACAATCTTTATTTCTCCAACGATTTTTTCATTGAATGTTTCTAATTCTTCAGCAAGAATCCAAAATTCGTTATGGTTTTTATCACCTACATTATGAATTTCAAATTGTTGTAAATACTCACTAACCACTTCAAAAGCCGTAACGATACCACAATAGCTTGAAAATTCATCGGGTGTATTCCATTCTCTTGCGATTTGCGCTGCATATTCCTGATTCATTACTGGATAAAAAATAGGTTGCCATTCCAAACGAGGTGGAAAAGCCGAGAAATTATTTTCTGCAATTAATTCCATTTCTCTTAAACCTACTGGTCTGTATAAAGTTGTTGTTTTCATTTTAATTCCTCTCTAACCTTCATTAAAATTTTTCCTAATTTATTTTTGCCTTTTCCATTTCCACCGTCTCCCCAGTACGCATCATTTTCAGTATGTTCAACAATAATTGCATTATTAGTTCCTACTAATAAACTTCTTAACTCCTCATGTTGCATAAACTTGGCTTTGATAACCTCATACATGACATTATCTTTCTTTTTATCCCAATTCATTTTTATTTTTTCCTTTCTACTTCTCCCTAGTTCTGCGGCTTTCATTGGCGTGAGTGCGTTGGCAATCTTATCTTGATAACTCTTATTTTCAAATTTTTGAGCTTGAAAATAATGTTCTGCAGTTTGCCATACCTGACCATTTAGTCTTACAGGATAATTAGCAAAATTTGAAAATTCACCATAGTATCCTAATTCACTATAAAACTTTATTTCTTCTTTTGCATTATTCATGATACTATTCTTTCTTCATTTTATACATTACATCGCTACGTAAGGCATATTTAAAACCACTTTCTATTATTCTTCCTTCATGTCTGTATGGATGATAAAAAACCAACAAATTACCTGTTTTGGGTTGGATAGTAAACAAATCTTCAAATTCGGTTGCTCCACCTTCAAATTCTTCGTTGAGATAGATTAGAAAAGTGAAAAAACTTTCTTCTTTTTCATTTCTTTTAAAACTTCCATCTCTATGCATTTTGAATCGTTGTCCAGGACTGTATTTATAAAAACGGAACATTTCATTAAGCCCTATAAGATCATAATTACCAATTTCATTTGATAGAAATGGCAGTGCTCTTTGATACAGTTTATTTGCTAGCACCTCATCATTATATAAAATTCTATCGTTATTTCTAACTCCTTTTAAAATAGATTGTCTATTTCCACCCATTTGTACTTTAGCTTCTTCATAACCTATTTGCTCACTTTTTTGAATGAGTTCCTCACATTCTTCTTTGGACAAAAAGTCTTCTATTACAAATATGTCTTTGTTATAAACTATTTTTTTCATTTCCTATCATTCTTAATTCATCTCTTACTTCCATTAGAGCAAACCCTAGTAAATTTAATCCTTTCCACTGTTTTGGATTATGACTATCTTTATGGTCGCTTGCCATACCAATGCCCCAAATAGCATCCACTGGACTGGCTTCTACAATGATTCTTTCATTGGTATTTAAAAGAAATTGCTTTAAATCATCATGCTGACTGAACTTATGGAAGTTTCCTTCTTTGACTATTTGAAATCTATTGGCTACCCAAATACTATCGTCATAGTTACGAACTTCTCTTCCCCATTTTTTTGCTTCAGTTGGTGATTTACTATTTAAAATCTTTTGAGCCATTTCTTTGTCTCCAAACAATTCTGCTTTCTTAAACATCATCCAATGTTCGGCCGTTTTGTATTCAATTTCGTTCACCATGAAACTACTTTCCCACCATTGACTAAAACATGTTTTTGTAATTGTTCCATCATTTGATGGTTGATGTCCCCAAAAGAATAGAAACTTATTATCTGTATTTATATTTTCAATTGTGTATTTCATATGTAGATAGTTATTTGATTTTAAAATTGTCATATGTTATCACCTAATCTTCATTTGTGTTTATTTGCAATAAACTTGTTGTTAGTGGTGATTTCATATTTCTTACTCATTTGATCACATAATGCTGTGATATCTTCTTTTCTTGCTAAAACGGTTATCCATTCTTGTGGAATGCTTTCGTATCCATATAACAATCCAGCTAAACCACCTGCAATAGCAGCTGTAGTATCGGTATCACCTCCTAGATTAACGGCTTTTAAAACTGTTTCAGAATAACTACTAGAGGTAAGCACACACCACAAACTGGCTTCGAGGCTGTGTAAAACATAACCGCTTGAATGAATCTTATTTTCTTCTAACTCATTAATATTTCCTTTTAAAATCCTATCAAATAATTGAATCTCTTTCTGATTAAAATCTTTATTTGAAATAAAATCATTCACAATTGCTTTAGTTTGTATATAGGTTTCAAATTTATTACGTCCTTTTAGTACTTCTAATGCGTAAACAATATATATAAAACAAGCCAAAACCGAACGAAAATGAGCATGTGTAATAGAAGAAACTTCTTTTACTTTCTGATAAATTATATTAATATTTTCTTCCTCTTTTAAATAAAATGCTAAAGGTAAAATGCGCATTAAAGAACCATTCCCATTGTCTTCCTCAAAAAAATTCCCTGAAAACATAGCTGATTCCCCATTTTCAATTCTAGACAATGAATATCTCGTCGTACCTCCAATATCAAATACCTCATTATGAGCTCCCCAGTAACCTTCTTTTTTCCATCTAACAAAAAGGCGTCCTATTTCTTCAATATCAAAGCCATAACACAAACTCTCCGCTAAACAAAAAGTCAAAGAACTATCATCACTCCAACTCCCTTTTGGTTGATTCCAAGCCATATAACCTAACATAGTTGTAACTGGATTTTCTCTAAGTTTTTCTCTTGATTTAAATTCCACAGGAACTCCTAGTGCATCACCAACCGCTACTCCAAATAAAGCACTATGTATTTTTGTTGTTTTCATTACATTTCAAATGTTTTTAACAAATCCTCATTCTTAGTATAAATTGCAAAAATGATTTTTTTAAATGCACCCTTGTATTTGCCTCGTAAATGCTCTTTAAATAGTGATGCAATCATTTGAGAATCATTCCTAAACACGCCACATCCCCAAGCACCTAAAACCAAAACTTCATTCCCTTTACTTAAGGATAACGCCAACATTTTATCTATTCTTCGCCTCATTACAGCTTCAATTTCCTTTTCTAGTTCAGGTTCTTGTCTTTTAATTACACCTGCATTTACTGCTGCCGATGTAATAAAATTACAATCCACTGGCTGATTTAATAATTCACCTCTATCCTTTCTAAAAACAGGCGTTTGTGGACTGTAAATCATTGCATCTGTATATATACATGATTTCATATTTCTGTGTGTATCGTAAAAAACTCTTGCTTGTAATTGACTACTATACAATGCAGACGTTCTTGCCAAGCTTTCTTCTTGCGCTTCAGCTCCAGACATAAAACCACCACCCGGATTCTTTGCTGAAGCAAAATTCAAGCACATTACCTTATTTGAATCTTCTGTTTCAACTATTTTTAAAATTGCACTTAAAGTCGTACTCTTTACTACTTCAAAAACGGTTTCAAACTTTGAGTCAATGACTTGTTTTTCTATAAGTTCTTCTAACTTTTCGGAAGAATAATAAACCGTGTTTTTTATACAATTATCTAAATTTTTACTTATATTAACTATGTTTCCTTCTCTATTTTTATATGCTCTTTTTTCTAAAATTGCTAAAGTATCTTTAGCCATACCTTTATTCGTCATAACATTCTTTCTTTCAAACATTAATTATTATTTTCTATTCTGTATTCAACAGGAATTTCTGCTCCAGTTTCTCATCCAGTTCCATTAAATAGGTTTTCCCAAACTTGCCATTTTCTAATTCGTCAAATAAAAAAGTAGGCAACCTCTTTTTACAATCTTTTTTCTGACTTAAAATCGCCATACACAAAGCAGCCACTGTATCGGTATCTCCACCAAAATCGATTCCATATTGTAAACATTCTTCCATTGAAGTAGCTTCTGACACAATTTTTATTACCGCTTTAGTAGTAGGGTAACCGTGCATATCTATTGGCGAAACGACCTCATAAACTTCATCTTCTTTTAAAGTTTCATTCAAGAAAGAGATTAAATCCGTTTTTTTATCGTAATTGTATCGATAAAAATGTACGGCTAATGCAATTCTTTTAGCGCATTGAATTCCTTCTTCAGTATTGTGAGATGTTTTTGCTTGAATTTCACAAAAAGAAAGTAATTTTTCTATATTCCTAATATAACCAATTGGATAAGCTCTCATCGCAGAGCCATTACCTGTACTTTGAAAAGATAGATTACTAATAAACTCTTTACCATTTTTACTCCTATCGAGTGCATTGTAAACTCTGTCTGAATACCCTCTTCTCTTATCTCTGTGAAAAACCGTTACAAACTTATCAGCTACTTTTTCAGTAGTCCAGCTATCCTCTTCTAGTAACAATTCTGTAATAGCAATTGCCATTTGAGTATCATCTGTATATTTTTTATAGATTTCTGTATACATTCCGTGTTTGTGATATTGAGTCAAATTGTTATACTTTTCAATATAATTCATTTCTTGAAACTCAAAACCTGCTCCGTAAGCATCTCCTATTGCTGCTTCTAAAATCATTTTTCCTTTTTTATGTGTTCGCGATACATTTTTTACTCCATTTCATTCTATAAAAAACACTCGAACTGACGTGAACTACTATTTATTTTACTTCTAATTGAATCACTTCCACTTTTTCGTTTTCGATATCTTTAAAAGAATTAGTTGTAAAAATGCGTTCAAAAACTTGAAGGCTCTCAAAACCTTTATTGAATATCCCATGACTCACTGCTAAGTATAGGCGACCGGCATTTTTATTTTTCAGTTCTTGAGCTAAACCAATAAAAGTGCCTCCACCATCGCAAATGTCATCTACAATTAAGCAATCTTTACCTTCTAAATCATCTGAATAGACCTTGAAGCCAGATAATTTTCCTGTTTTTACATCTCTGCTTTTACTACATTCTACTACCTCAACACCTCCAAGATATTCAGATACTTTATAGATTTTCTTTAAAGCACCACCATCTGGAGAAATCAATAAAACTTCGTTTCCAATTCTTTTAATAACTTCTTCAATGAAATAGTAATTTGGAATTACTTTACAGTGTTTTAATAAAGCAGACGTTACTTCAGAATGCGGATCAAAAACTTGAATGCTATTTAATTGTAAAGCATTGATAATATCTGCATATACTTTTACAGATAAAGGTTCGCCAGGAATCATCACACGATCTTGTCTAGCCGCGGGAAAATAGGGAATAAAGGCATTGATGGTTTTCACTTCCATTCTTCTTAATGCATCTATTGCCAAACAAAATAAGCCAAGGTCATTAAAAGAATTTAGCCTATGAGTGATGTAAACAGGCTGTGTAGTGTCAAAATCACCTGTAATTTTTATATGTGGTTCTCCTCCTGAAAAAACAAAACTTTGAAATGAAATTGTATTTTGAGTTCCAAGTGGCTTAAAATGAGGGTCTAAATTAAGAATCATAATATTTGTGTTTATTTTACACAAATGTATGATTTAATTTTTTTCTGACAAAATTTTATTTTGTGTTTTTTTTACACTAATTTAATTTCAAAGTGAATTCCTTCTTTTTCAAGGCGTTTATATTCAGAAATATTAAAAGTATATAACTTGGCCGGACGACCTGTTTTCTTATTGGCAAATTCTTCTGTTTCTGTTATAAAACCAAAACTTGTCATTTTTTTTCTAAAATTGCGACGGTCAATTTCTTTACCAATAATAGTGGAATATAAGTTTTCCAATTGAGAGAAAAGAAATTTTTGAGGTAATAAGTCAAAACCAATGGGTTGATAAGTTAATTTGTTTTTAAGTCTTTTTAACCCCATGTGCACAATTTCATTATGATCAAAAGCTAAATTAGGTATTTTATCCACTTCAACCCAAGAGACATGGTCAGCATCAGTGTCAGCAATTAAAGTAAGTTTAGATGGATCAACCAAAGCAAAATAAGCTACAGAAATAACCCTATTTCTAGGATCTCTAGTTATATCATCGCCAAAAGTGTATAATTGTTCTAAATAATTTACTCCTACGTTTGTTTCTTCTTTAAGTTCTCTTTTAACTGCTTCTATAAGTGTTTCATCTTCTTGTACCAAACCACCTGGTAAAGCCCAATAGGTATTTTGACTACCAAATTTTTGTTGGATTAACAATACATATAATTTGGATTTTTGGTAACCAAAAACAACAGCATCTACTGCTATTCTTATATTTTGATGATTTACTGACATAAAAACGTGTATATAATACGCAAATATAAGTTATTTTAACTGTATTGGTACTATTTCTATAGCAAATCTCATCTTTTCTAAATCTTATATAAGAATTGTAAATAACTTATACTTATCATAAAGTTACTATAACCTTACTATAACATTACCATAACCTTACTTTAAATATATTATAAATAAGCTATAAATATATTGTATTGATTAAATTACTGCCTGTTTAGGTAGTATTTAATTCAGCTAAAAAACTAGATTCTTTTATTTACTAACAGAAATCTTATAGGTAATTAAGTACGATTCATTTAATTTAAAATGCAGGTCGTAATTGCCTTTCAAAGAGAATCTTGTTTTAATTTCCAAAAGATCATTGTTTAATCGCGTTACAGAAATTTCATTGGTTTTTCTGAAAGAACCTGAAACTAACTCAACGGAAAGTGGATTAAACTCCTTTATTTTACTACCTTGTATAAAAAAAACCACTTCTTGGTCTTTTTTACATTCAACTTCTAATGATTTGGGTTGGACAGGAATAACTCCATAGGTATGGGTACTATTGTAGACGACAGGTCCATTTAAAAAATCTTCAATTGCAATGGGAGTATTGGTTAAAAGCCATTTTGCATCTAATGGATAATGATCTTTAGCAAACACATTAGGTTCAGCCAGAAAATAAGTAGTGTTAAAATTAGCCAGAAAATGACTGGTTTCATAATCAAAAAAACCAGCTGACCAAGTAGCATCACACAGATACCATTTATCATTTAGATAGACTGCATTCCAAGAATGATTTGGAATACTTAACTTTTTAATATTTTTAGTAATGGTTCTTCCGTAACCGTTTATAATTTCGCATTTTAAACCTGCAAATTGCGCCATCTCTTGAATAAGATAGGCATAACCCGTACAGACGGTCTTCTTTTCATTTTTTAATTTTTCAAAACTTTCCTTATTAAAGGATTTATCCCATTTTGCTAATTTCAGACTGTCTTTATACCATTTCTTTCTTTTATTACTATTTTTCTCTGATGCGTAATAGTCGTTTTCGATATTATTACACACCCAAGTATAGATTGCTCTAAATTTTTCAACTTCTGTAGTTAAGCTATTGGTTAGATTATAAGATAAAATAGGTAAACTCTCGAGACTTGCCCCCTGATAATGAGCTGCAATATCATCTGCTTTTGTAAAATCGATACCCTTAAAATCAGACAACTGCGCAAGAATCATGCAGGGTAGAAAAAAAAGCATCCTAAATAGGCCATTTTTACTCATTTCTAAACCAGTTACGAATTCTTTGAAAAAAAGATGGCTTGGAATAGTATTCTTTGGCAACAGCAACATCTCCCATTAATACAATATCATCTTCGATTAATTTAATAGTGAGATATTCTTCAGAAACTATGACTTCTTTAGTTTTATATCCAATAAAACTGACTATAAGTACATCTCCTTTTTTAAGTGGCGTTGGAAAACTAAATTCACCATCAAAGTTTGTTTGTGTACCAATATTAGTTCCTTTTACAACAACATTTATTCCAAGTAAAGGCCCAAAATTATCAGACACAACTCCTTTAACTAGTATTCCTTCGGTTAGTTGATTGTCTCTTTGCTGGATAGGTATTTGTACAATTTCTGCTTTTTCTTTAGTTTGTGCACTTGCACTATCTACAGCTAACAAAGACAATAAAGAAAAAGTAGCTACTCCCGCTTTGAAAGAACTTTTTTTATGCTGTATTTCTTGAACATTTGAGTGTAAATAGGCTTTCAGTTGGTCTTCCACAAACAAACCGCAGGTCTTTTGCGTAGTGTTTTTGAAATAGTTTGCAATAGCTTCATCAGACCAACTTCTAAAATCGATTACTTCTTTCTGACAAACAGTACAAAAACCTCCTTTTTCTGTTTGCAAAAAGTTATCGAACTTTTCACTACAAGGCGTATTTATAGAAAGAGTTGTTTTTTTATAAATCATTTTTTGAAAGATTTAAAAATAGAAATATAGTTTATATAAATTGTAAAATATGCTTTTTATTTTTAAAAATAATTAACTAAAATTTAAATATGAAATATTTTATTAAAAATGAAATGACATATTTGGAAATATAAAAAAGATATCTATATTTGCAAACAAAATATAAAGTATATATAGTTTGAGTTACTCTTTGTCATTTTCAAAAGCTGTTCTAGTAGTTATTTTCATTTCTGATAAGATAAGGCAAAATCAGTATGAATTTCTTTCTACAAAATTAATTTCGGAAATTTTAAATATTCCAAAACCAACATTAGTGAAGATACTACAAAATCTGTCAGTTGTGGGTATTATTGAAACTAAAGAAGGAAAACAAGGTGGTATTAGACTAATGAAAGATCCATCAAACATAACGATATTGGCAATTTTAGAAGCAATGGAAAGTGGTAAACCTCTGTTTAATACTACTTTTAACATAATGGCTGAAGGGAAAAGACCTGACAATGCGCAAAAATCAATTTCGTTGTTATTAGAAAATGCAGAAAGACAAATGAAAATGATATTACATCAAAAAACTATACAGGAAGTTTTACTCGATATGGATAAGTAGTTTTTTTTTAATAAAACTATATATAATACATATTTAGTATATTGTATTTATATTTCAAATAGTATCTATTTTTAAACATTAAGAAATCTAAAGATTATCATCTAAAAATAATTCTTAACATAAACTAAATATAATAAATATATTGTATAACTATTTAAATTTACCAAAATGAAAAAATTAAAAATTAAATTTGTAGCAATCTTAATGACTCTAAGTTTTTATCAACTAAATTTTGCACAAGAAACAAAGACAAATGAAAAAACAAAACTCAGTTTTGAAGTAGACCCAGCAACTTTTTTGTTTAATGGATATAGTTTCCATATTAGATTACAACCTAAAGGATGCGAACATCTGTTGATTGGATTAGGTACATATTCTATGGATTTACCAGACTTAATAGTCAATTTTAATAAAAAAAATAAAGATGAAGGATGGGATGTCAAAATTAATCAAGGATATAGCTTATTTGCTGAACAACATTTAACAGAGGTAAATAACAAATGGTTCATTGGAACTCAAATAGGGATTCAAGAATTCAAAATAGAAAAAAACAATACTTTAGGAAGTACTAAATTTACAAATATACTTACAATGGGTTATTTTGGTTATACCATAAGGCCTCTTAAAAACAATTTTTATATAAAACCTTGGTTAGGAATAGGTTATACATCTAAATTATCTGGAAATAATAATATAGCTATGACAGAATTTGACATAGCTCCAATAACTATGTTTGCAACATTTCACATAGGATATACTTTTTAATACATAAATAAATATAGCATTGTAAGATAATTTCAATAATTATTTTTTAGTAAAACTGACTCCTGTTTTGAATTATTATTAAAATCACGAGTCAGTTGTACAAAACTAGGTCAAATATGTAAAATAGCTTTAACTCCAATAAAAACCTCTTCTAAAATTACATTGAGTGCATCATTTTTTCTAGACAGTAGATAAACAGATGTACTTGGCATTTTAGGGCTATCCCAAAGCAATTGAACATCTCCTTTTTTTATAAAATCTTTTGCGTTGATATTCCAAACAATTGCTAAACCTAAATTTCTAGACAATGCAGTAAGTAATTCGTTTTCAGAGGGAATGATATAATTTGAGATCAAAGTAGGTCTTTTTTTATCAAAAACGTGTAGCCAAAATAATTTCACATGAGGAATACGCGCATCGTAGTTGTACCATTTTTGTTGATTTAACCATTGCTCGATAGCATTAAAATTTTTATTTTCAATTTCCTTTTTACAAAATGTGATATCTAAATTAGGACTTGCTACAATAACCTGCTTAATAACACCTAACTGTTTTTGAATGGTATCGAAAGTATCATATTTTTTGGTTACAATGGCAAAATCTATTTTTTTACTATCTACCAAATTAAATAGTTCGTCATTTTCTGCAAAAGTAAAATCGATAAAATCAAAATGAGAAAGTAATTGATTACCAATACTTAAAAACAAGTGCTTGGATATACCAACAGAAACCAATTGATTGGAATTGAAAGCTTTTTCACGAAATCCATTTTCTACATTTTCCAATCGATCCAAAGCTTCAATGATTAAATTATTAAGTAATTTGGCATATTCTGTAGGTTCTACTCCTTTCGATTTTCGGTTGAATAATTTATAGCCCACATGTGCTTCTAACATAGCTATTTGCTGACTTACTGCAGGTTGGCTGATAAATAATTCTTTGGCTGCATTGGAGAAATTTCCATTTTTATACACCGACTTAAAAGTACGATACCATTCTAAGTTGACCATGATATAAAATTATTTATCACAAACATAATTTAAATTATTTTTACTGATACCATTTAAGTCGTAATTTTGATAAAAAATTTAAAAAACATGAAACATATACTTGCTACCTTATTGGTAATTTTATGTTTGGGTTGTAAAGAAAAAGAAACAACAGCTCAAGAAGATACAACAGTACAAACAACAAAAAAAGAGACTATGAAAAAAGTATTATTTGTATTGACTAGTCATGATGAATTAGGCAATACGGGAGAAAAAACAGGATTTTGGATTGAAGAATTTGTAGCGCCTTATTATGAATTAGCAGATCAAGGAGTTGAAATTACTCTAGCTTCGCCTAAAGGAGGACAACCACCAATCGACCCAAGAAGTTCAGACCCATCCAATGCAACAGAAGACACCAAACGTTTTGACAAAGACGCAGCCTTACAAGAAAAATTAGCCCACACCAACAAATTAGCAGAAGTAAATCAAGCCGATTATGATGCTGTGTTTTATCCTGGAGGTCATGGTCCGCTTTGGGATTTAGCTTCTAGTGAAGATTCTCAGAAACTCATTACTTCATTTTACACAAACAATAAACCGATTGCGTTTGTTTGTCATGCGCCTGGGGTATTAAAAGAAGTAAAAGTGAATGGTGAATATTTGGTAAAAGGTAAAAGAGTAACCGGATTTACCAATGCAGAAGAAGAAGCTGTAGGTTTAACCGATGTAGTACCTTTCCTTTTAGAAGATGCATTACAAGCAGATGGTGCACTTTACAGCAAAGGAGACAATTGGGCACCATATGCCGTAGAAGACGGATTATTAATTACTGGACAAAACCCAGCATCTTCAAAACTAGTGGCTCAAAAATTATTACATCAATTAAATTAAGCAGAACATGCAAAATTTTGAATTATACAATCCCGTAAATTATGTATTTGGCAAAGGTCAAATTGAAAAATTAAAAAACTTAGTGCCCGAAAATACCAAAATATTAATTGCCTATGGCGGCGGAAGTATTTTTAAAAATGGGGTATATGATCAAGTAAAAACAGCTTTATCTAAGCAATTTGAAGCTGACCAAATTGTAGAATTTGGAGGTATTGAACCCAATCCGAGGTATGAAACCTTAATGAAAGCGGTTACCGTTATTAGAGAAGAAAAAATTGGGTTTATTCTTGCTGTAGGAGGTGGAAGTGTAATTGATGGTGTGAAATTTATTTCTGCAGCCGTACATTATGAAGGTGATGCAGCAGATATTTTGAGAAAGCGTATTTTGTTTAAAGATGTTTCCCAAGTAATTCCTTTTGGAACGGTATTAACATTACCCGCTACCGGATCAGAAATGAATTCAGGAGCTGTAGTAACTATCGAAGCTTCTCAAGAAAAACTAACTTTAGGCGGAAGTGCCTTATTTCCAGTATTTTCTATTGTTGATCCTACTGTAATTACTTCATTACCCAAGAGACAGTTACAAAATGGCGTTGTCGATGCTTTTACCCATGTTATGGAACAATATTTAACCTATCCTCACGATGCCATGCTTCAAGATCGCATAGCAGAAGGTATTTTACAAACCTTAATTGAAATTGGTCCTGATGTTGTAGAAAATCCATCCGATTATAAATTAGCTTCCAATTTTGTTTGGAGCGCTACAATGGCATTGAACGGCTTGATTCAAAAAGGCGTGCCATCCGACTGGGCAACTCACATGATTGGACATGAATTGACTGCTTTGTATGAAATTGATCATGCCCGTACCTTAGCTATTATTGGTCCCAATTTATATCGTGTAATGTTTGACACTAAAAAAGATAAATTAGCCCAATACGGTAAACGCGTATGGAATCTTACAGGAAATTCAACCGAAGCCATTGCAGAAGAAGCGATTGAGAAAACCATAGCTTTTTTCCATACTATGGGAATGAAAACTAAGATTTCAGAAAACACCGATAATTATGAAAATACAGCCGATTTTATCGTGAATCGTTTTGAAGAAAGAGGTTGGAAAGCAATGGGTGAAAAACAAAATATTACTCCTGAAAAAGTAAGAGAAATTGTAGAAATGAGCTATTAAGCTCATTTTTACATTTTAATTAATTGAATAGTTTCTATTCTAGAATTAAAATCAAGTCCTACAAAATAAATTCCCTTTTTAAAATCATTTAAATCGATTACTAATTTTAAATCTGTAGGTTTCAAACTCAATACTTTTTGTCCTAAAGAATTGTAAAAAATTATTAAACTAGGAAAAGTATTTTTAAATTCTAGAGTCACTTGAGTGTCAAATGGATTAGGAAACATTTTAAACTGATTTTTTTGAAAAGAATTTAAAGATAAATTAGCTATTTCAATACTAACAATTGTTGATGAAATTCCAAACTGATTTGAAATGGAAACGGTATAATCAGTCATTGGAGAGATTACGGTTGGTGTACCAGATATTTCTCCAGTATCAATATTAAAGTTTAAACCATTTGGTAAATTGGGTGAAATAGAAAAATTAAAATCATAGGAGGTCGTTTTTCTAATTTTATGATTAGCATAATCTATTATAAACATTTCTCCATTTTGATTAAATGTTATTGCCGAAGGTTCATTGAATGTAGATAAAAGTAGCTCATTATCATTATTTCCAACAATACCATTACCACAGAAAGTTGTTACATTACCAAATGCATCTATTTTTTTTATTTTATGGTTACCAAAATCGGAAACAAAAATGTTACCTAAATTATCTAATGCCGTTATTGTTGGATTTTTAAATTTAGCCACTAAAGCAGCACCATTAATATCTCCTAAACCAGAACCAGCAATGGTCGTAACTTGACCGTTAGTTTCAATTTTTTTTATTTTATGATTTCCATAATCAGTTACAATAATATTACCCAAAGCATCTAAACAAACTCCTGTAGGCCATTTGAATTTTGCTAAAACTCCTACACCATCAGCGTCTCCTATTGCTCCTCCAGCAATAGTACTAACTATTCCTGCGGGTGTAATTTTTCTTATTCTGTTATTATAATAATCTGCAACATAGATATTATCAGCATTATCAATAGCGATTTGATCGGGATAATAAAATTTTGCAGTATTTCCTACTCCATCTTGAAAACCTCCAACACCTGTGCCTGCAAATGTGCTAATTAAGCCATTACTATCAATCTTTCTTATTTTATGATTACTTTGATCACAAATAAAAAAATTACCATTTGAATCTTCCACTACACTTGTTGGAAAATTAAATGTAGCCACATTTAATGGCCCATCCAACGACCCTAATGTTCCTGTTCCCGCAAAGGTTGAAACATCTCCGTTAGAATTAATTTTTTTTATTTTATGATTTCCTCTATCCACAACTAGCAAATTATTATTGCTATCGAAAATACATGTCGTTGGAAAATTAAATTGCGCTATATTACTATTCCCATTTAAATCGCCTTGGATGCCCGATCCTGCATATGTAGTGATGCCAGGTCCATTAGGAATATTGCCTCCAGAATTAGTTGGTAAAAGAGGACTTATCGATTGGTACAAATTAAAATTATTGGGTGAATTATAAGAAATGTTAGGCGGTTGGGCATAACTTATATTTGCAACATAAAATAAAAAAAGTAACTCCTTGATCTTCATATTATAATTTGAAACAAATGTAAAATAAAAAACAGGAATTGTAGTTACAAATCCTGTTTTTCTAACCAACCAAAAACTAAATAATTTAACCCAAATTATTTAAAAATATACCTATAAAACGCAATAGAATAGATTTAAATTGCACAGAAAAAATTAAAAAAATGTTAAAGTTATATCGTTTACAGCTATAGCTAGTTTTTTAAGAACTTTCAATATTAAAAGTAATTCTTTACCTTTGATTTTCCTAAACTATAAATAAATGGAAAAACCAAAGTTTGCTGTCATTGGAGGAGGAAGTTGGGCAACGGCTATAGCAAAAATGCTATGTGCAAATCAAGAACAGATTGCTTGGTATATGAGAAGTACTTATGCTCTAGAATGTATAAAACATCAAAAGCATAATCCTAATTACTTAAGTTCTGTAGAATTTGATAATAAAAAACTTTTTTTAACCAATGATATTAATGAAGCTGTTTCCTATGCTGATTATATCATTTTTGCTATTCCATCTGCTTTTTTAAGTGCAGAATTAGAGAAACTAACGGTATCACTTAAAAATAAGATTATCTTTTCAGCCATAAAAGGGATTGTTCCAGAATCAAGTTTGATTGTAGGAGAACATTTTAATACAAAGTACAACATTCCTTTTGATAATATTGGTGTAATTACAGGACCATGTCATGCTGAAGAAGTAGCTATGGAACGTTTATCTTATCTAACTATTGCTTGTAATGATCGTTCTAAAGCAAAATATGTTGCTAAAAACTTAAGTTCCTATTATATAAAAGCAAAAACAACAGATGATATTATTGGGACTGAATATGCTGCAGTATTAAAAAATATTTATTCAATTGCTGCTGGAATAGCTCATGGATTAGGATATGGAGATAATTTCCAAGCTGTATTGATGAGTAATGCTATTCGAGAGATGAAAAAATTTATTCGAAAAGTTCATAAAATGAAACGAAATATAAATAATTCTGCTTATTTAGGAGATTTATTGGTAACGGGTTATTCTGTGTTTTCTAGAAATAGGATGTTTGGGAATATGATTGGCAAAGGATATACAGTAAAATCTGCTCAAATGGAAATGAGTATGGTAGCAGAAGGGTATTATGCAGCTAAAAGTGCTTATCTTTTAAACAAAGAATACAAAGCTGACACACCTATTATAGATGCTGTTTATCGCGTATTGTATGAAGGAAAAGAAGCTAAATCTGAATTCAAAAAATTAACAGAAAAATTAAATTAAATTTTAACGTTTCATTAGATTATACAAAACTACAGCCTATGTGTTTAAAAATCAAACATATAGGCTTTTTTTTAATTATTAAAAAATATCACAACATATTGTTAATCAATACATTACAAACGTTTGTCTTGGTTAAAAAAAACAAATTTACATTCGCAAACAAATTTAAAATATGGATTCACTATTAAACCACCCAGCCATAATAATCATCTTTACTCTAGTGATTATTGGAATGTTGCTTTTAGATTTAGGTATCTTAAACAAAAAAAGTCATGCCATAACTAGTCGTGAAGCGACCTTTTGGTCCATCTTATGGATTTCCTTGTCCATGGGTTTTAGTGGAATTATCTATTATTATTTAGGTTTTGAAAAATTTTCTCAATACCAAGGTGCCTATTGGATTGAAAAAGCTTTATCTGTGGATAATTTATTTGTATTCATTTTAGTGTTTGGCTATTTTAATGTAGGCAAAGAATTGCAGCATAAGGTTTTGTTTTGGGGTGTAATTGGAGCTTTAGTCTTTAGAGCCATTTTTATTTTTTCTGGAGTTTGGATATTAAACTACACTTATCTTCCTGAGATGGAAGTATTGGATCATCATGTAAGAATAAACTATTTATTAACCTTGTTTGGGATTATTTTAATAGTTGCAGGAATTAAATCTTGGTTTAGTCATAGTGAAGATGATGGGGATAAAGATTTTTCAAAAAGTCCAGGAGCCAAGTTGATTCACAAGTTTTTTAAAGTTACTGATAAATTTGATGGAGATAAATTTTTTACTATTCAAAATGGTATTAAAATGGCTACTCCTCTTTTGGTAGTTGTTGCCATTATTGAATTTACCGATTTACTATTTGCTGTTGATAGTATTCCAGCTATTTTTGCCATAGCACCTGATGATCCATTTATTTTATATACATCCAATATTTTTGCAATTCTAGGATTGCGTTCGCTATATTTTCTTCTTGCTAACTTTATGTATATGTTCAGTCGTTTGCATTATGGATTGGCCATAATCTTAGCTTTTATAGGTATAAAAATGATTATAGCTCCATTTATTCATATTTCATCTTTAATTTCATTAGGAATTGTAGGTGGTGTTTTAGTAATTTCGGTATTATGGTCTATTTTATTTCCAATTAAAGATTGATGTTTAGCAATAAATAGCCTCAGTATAAAAAAAGAAATCTTCACAATACATTTTTCAAGTGCAAAGAATAACCTCGCAAAGTGCGATTTTTAGGTTAGAAAAATGTGTTCAATTGATAATATGTATTGAGTACTATTTTTTAAAATATTTATGCGACTTCTAGAGTCAACCTAAAATAACTAATTACTTTATGTTATAATAGAGACTTGAAATACTATCTAATTCACTGTAATTTCATCAATAAAAATAAAAGCATCACCATCATAAGGATGTCCTTGATGCCATTCGGGTAGTTTTCCAAAGTTTTTAGCCACGACTTTCAAATATTTAGCTTTGGCTTGCACCGAAGCCGTAAAATCTTTTAACACCACTTCATATTCTTTTGGATCTACACTATTCTGTATTGTTGCCACTTTTATAAAATTTTTACCATCATTTGAAGTGTAAAATTCCACTTCGGTTGGCATCAAAATCCATGCTCGAGTGTCTTGTAGAAAATGTGTACTTATTTTTTTGATTTTTGTTTCCTTTTGTAAGTCAATAACCGCTTCAAAATCCTGGGATTGATACCCTTGCCAATCTCCTTTTCTCCAATTTTCGGAACCCAAAATACCATCTAACAACCCTTCTGGTCCTCCTGCATGATACTGCGGATTGTATTTTGATTTTATATCGATAGTATAGTTGTTTGGTTTTTTGAAGAAAGTTGCTGAAATGGTGTCGCTTTCATTTCTTCCTTCTAAATCTTGCTTAGTAAAAGCATAGATTTTAGTAGAATTTGATATTTCAAAAGGTTTTGTATATAGAGAAAACTCATTTTGCCCATCTATTTTATAGAAAATCATACACTCTCTATATTTTCCATTATCCAAATTATTACTATCCATTGAAATCAATAATTTGTCTTTAAAAGATTTACTTTCTGCTTGAATTACTGGAACTGGTAATATTGTTCTAGAATAATAATAATCCGATGTATCAATTGGTCTCTCAATAAAGAATCCTAGTTTTGAATTATCCTTATTTATGATGTCTATTGTTTTATCGTTTTCAAAATGAATTTTAATCTTATCAAAATTTGGCTTAACTGTTTGCCACTTTGCAACTCCTGGAGTAACTGCATAAATACCTATTGAACTCAACACATACCAAGCGCTCATTTGGCCGCAATCTTCATTTCCTATTAAACCATCTGGACTATTTTTATAAAAATTGTCTAAAATGTATTTTACTTTTTCATTCGTTTTTTCGGGTTTTCCAATATAATTGTACAAATATGCCATGTGATGACTCGGTTCGTTTCCATGCGCATATTGCCCAATTAAACCCGTAACATCTACTTGTTCGCGACCCGTGGTTTTGCTCTCGCTGTTGAACATTGCATCTAGTTTGGCTTCAAATTTTTCAGGTCCGCCATAAGCATGAATCATTCCTTGAATATCTTGTGGTACAAAAAAAGTATATTGCCATGCATTACCTTCAGTAAAATTATTGTTTACCTCACGCGGATCGAAAGGTTTATCCCAACCGCCATTTTTCTTTGGTCGGATAAAACCTTTTTCCCAATCGAACAAATTTTTCCAATTTTGTGAACGTTTCATGAAATACTGATAGTCTTCTTGTTTTCCTAAAAGTAGTGCCATTTGTGCAATACACCAATCGTCATAGGCATATTCAACGGTTTTAGAAACACTTTCATGGTCATCATCTATCGAAATAAATCCATTTTTCTTATACGCTTCTAAACCTAACACATCACGCATTGCTGAAGCTTTACTTGCTTCAAAGGCTTTTTCATAATCAAAACCTTCGATGCCTTTTACCATGGCATCGGCAATTACCGAAACCGAATGATAACCAATCATACAATCGGTTTCATTGGAAGCTAATTCCCAAACGGGCAATCTACCGCCTTGTTCATACTGCTTAAGAAAGGTATTAATATAATCTGAAGTACGTTTTTTATCAATCAACGTATATAATGGATGCGCGCCTCTAAAGGTATCCCAAAGAGAGAAAACCGTGTAATACTCAAAACCTTCTGCTTGATGAATTTGGTTATCCCGACCGCGATATTTCCCATCCATATCTTGTGCAATATTCGGTTGCATCATAGTGTGATATAAAGCTGTGTAGAAAATAGCTAACTTGTTTTTATCATCTGAATTCACTTCAATTTTTGACAATTCATTGTTCCAAAGTTGTACAGCGTCTTGATGCACTTTTTCAAAATCCCAATGTTTGATTTCCGTACTGTTTAATTTAGCTCCTTCATATCCTGTTGGTGAAAGTGCTACCTTTACCAATATTTTTCCTCCTTTTTTGACTGGTTTTGAAAAACTAATTTTTAATTCATCATCACCCCTATATAACTCTTTAGGTTTGTTTTTCCCTCGAGCATTGTTTATTTTCATTGGCACATTAAATTCGATTCTCGCATAAACATATTGATCTCTAGCCCAAGCTTCACTTCTGCGTAAGACTTCAATGGTAGTTGGATTAACAATTCTAACTTCACCTTCTAATAATTTATCACGATGATTTAAATCCAGAATAATATTGGCTTGACCTTCTTGATTAAAGGTATATTCATGAAAACCTACGCGTGTTGAAGCCGTTAAACGAACATCAATGTTGTGTTTGTCTAATTTCACACTATAAAAACCCGCAGAGGCTTTTTCATTCGTATGCGAAAAAGAAGAAGCATACACTTTATTATCAAAGGAAGGTTCGCCCATAGTTGGCATTAATAGGATATCACCATAATCGGAAACCCCTGTTCCGTTCAAATGCGTGTGTGAAAATCCGTAAATGATACTATCCGAATAATGATATCCAGAACAACCATCCCAACTACCATCGATTCGAGTATCAGGAGACAATTGTACCATACCATAAGGTGTTGTGGCTCCAGGAAAAGTGTGTCCGTGACCTCCCGTTCCGATAAATGGATTAACATGTTTGGCATAATCTTGTGACCATGCAAGATTGACAAAGAAAAACAGTGATAAAAGAAAATTCCTCATTTTAAAGCTAAAATTAGACTATAAAATTGAGAAATTTTTATGAGTAATGCAATACTTTAGTAGGAGTAAATTATTTGTTTTTAGGTTCTCGACTCCACTCGAACCACTATAAAAACTAAACGCCCATTACACCGCGTTTCCCTATTACAGGTAAATCGGTTTGAGCTCTTTCATTAATACTGTTTACTTTAAACATGAATTTTTTATCAAACATTTGGTTTCCAATAAAATACGACAACATAAATTCGTTGTTCAATTGCAACACATTGTTTTCTAAAAATTCGATTTTTACGGCTGATTTTGGTTCTACTTTAGCAAATGCATGGCGCAATTGCATAGTATTTCTGTTTTCTCCATTAATAAGTCCGTAAGCACGAGAAACAATCATGGCCATTTCTAGCGTTTCATTAGTAGCATTTAATAAATAAGCATACCAACAATTTTCTTGAAAATCATCGCTCCATTCTTGAATAGCAACAATGTGGACATTTTCTACTTTTGGAATTACTATATCTTTTTTCATGTCATTACGAGGAACGAAGTAATCTTTCGTTCATACCAATTAATTTTATCTAAAACAATTTATGTGATTCCACCTTACATTGGAATGATACACAATTGTTACTTATATACTTGATTTGAATTGCTCTAAGAAACGTACGTCATTTTCATAAAACATACGAATATCGCCAATTTGATACAACAACATGGCAATACGTTCGATTCCCATACCGAATGCGAAACCGGTATATTCATCTGGATTGATATTACAGTTTTTCAACACATTTGGGTCTACCATTCCACAACCCATAATTTCTAACCAACCCGTTCCTTTGGTAATACGATAATCAATTTCATTATTCAATCCCCAATAAATATCTACCTCAGCACTTGGCTCGGTAAATGGAAAATAAGAAGGGCGTAAACGAATTTTAGATTTCCCAAACATTTCCTTAGTGAAATACAACAACGTTTGTTTTAAATCGGCAAAAGAAACATCCTTGTCGATATATAACCCTTCAACTTGATGGAAAATACAGTGCGAACGTGATGAAATATCTTCGTTACGGAAAACCCTTCCTGGAGAAATCGTTCTGATAGGTGGTTGATTGTTTTCCATATAACGTACTTGCACAGAAGATGTGTGTGTACGCAATAAAATATCAGGATTTGTTTGAATGAAAAAGGTATCCTGCATGTCTCTTGCTGGATGATATTCTGGTAAATTTAAGGCTGTAAAGTTATGCCAATCGTCTTCGATTTCTGGACCTTCAGAAACATTAAACCCAACATTAGAAAAGATATCAATAATTTGATTTTTTACAATAGAAATTGGATGACGAGAACCAATGTTGATTGCTTCACCAGGACGTGTAACATCTCCGTAAATACCCTTCACCTCTTCTTTACTTTCTAAAAGATTTTGAATACTCGCTACTTTTTCTTCAGCTGTATTTTTCAACTGATTAATTACTTGTCCAAATTCTTTTTTCATTTCATTCGGAACGTTCTTAAAATCAGCAAATAAATCTTTTAATATACCTTTATTTCCTAAGTATTTAATACGGAATTCTTCTAATTTCTCTTTGTTGTCAGCATGAAAAGCCTTTGCTTCTTCAATATGACCTTTAATCTTGTCTATCATTGCAAACTTAAAATGGTTCGCAAATTTACAAATTATATTTTTTTGTTCGAGTGTAATTCCAAAGTTTATCGGTGAAAGGAAAAAATCTCTTTTAACAAGACCCTTTTTCGTTACCTAATTTAGAAGCGATAAAGCTAATTATAAAAATTTGCATCGCATGGAACAACATGAGAGGTAATAAAATAATACCTGTTGCTACATTAGAAGGAAAAAGAATTTTAGAAAAGACGGTTCCGTGTACCAATGATTTTTTGGTGCCGCAAAATTGAGCGGTAATTTGATCTTCTGTAGTAAATTGAAGTTTTTTGGAAACAAAGCCTATTATTTGGTAAACAATAAAAAAAAGCAACACATCATATACGAAAACAGATAACAAATCTAATACACTGACAGTTGAAAATACCTTTTCTTCAAAAGATTCTGAAAAACTTTTATAAATGATGAGTAAAATAATCGATTTATCAAACAAGGTCAATTGTTTGTTGTATTGTGCTGCATATTTCCCTAAAAAACGTTGTAATAAGATTCCAAGGAATACAGGTAGCAAGATTTCAGTGCCTAATTTTATATAAATACTTCCCAAATCGAAAGCGACCTCATTTTGTTGTAAAAAAAGACCCATCCAAAGTGGTGTAATCAAAATACCAATTAAACCTGAAATACTGGCATTAAAAATCGCTGCTGGAATGTTTCCGTTTGCTATAGAAACCATAACAACCGAAGAGGAAACAGTTGAAGGTAAGGCCGCTAAAAAAAGAAAAGCTAACCAGAGTGTTTCTTGTTCTTGAGAAACCAAAAAGGGTTTTGTTGCCAAGACTATTATTGGGAAAAGTAAAAAAGTGGATAGTTGCACTAAAAGATGTAATTTCCAATTTTTGAGTCCGCTTTTAATTTTGTCTGGATGCAATTTTAATCCGTAAAAAAAGAATATTAAGGCTACTCCAATACTTCCTATTAAAGATAAAGGAATCGGACTATTTTTGGATCCAAATTGTGGAAAAAAATAAGCCAATAGGACCGTTCCTAAAATGGCCAAAAGAAACTTATCAACTTTCATACTCCAACCAACTAATCAA
Source organism: Flavobacterium sp. 9AF (assembly GCF_902506265.1). Lineage (GTDB taxonomy): Bacteria > Bacteroidota > Bacteroidia > Flavobacteriales > Flavobacteriaceae > Flavobacterium. Next base: position 39,305 of record NZ_LR733561.1, read on the forward strand.
TGAGTTCTTTTTCTAAAAAATAGTTTACAATCGCATCTTTCATTAACACGGTTTGTTCTCCAGCTTTTAAAGAAGGTAACTCTTCTTTTACTTTATAATGTGGCCAACCCTCATTATCAAAATATTCAAATTCGTAATATCCATAAGGTTCTAATAAACGACAAATGGCAATATGCATCAAATTGACCTTTTCGTCTTTTTTAAATTCTTGTTTGAATTTTCCTAATTCTTGTATCCCTATTAAATAGATGATGGATTCTAAATCGAGTTCATCTCCATCGGCAAATTTATCTGATATTATTTTAACGACGTTTTCCCAACGTGCTTTTAATTGTTCGTCTCTTGACATGATTCTAAGTTATAAGTTATAAGTTATAAGTTGTAAGTAACTTGAACTGCTAACATAATTTTTTACAAAGATATAGCTGAAATTTGGTTTTAAATAATTTCTTGTATCTTTATTCTTTTATCTATTTTCTTGAAATATGAATTTTATTGACATTGTATTTGCCGTTTTGTTATGTTATGCTTTGTACAAAGGAATTAAAAATGGGCTATTTGTAGAATTAGCTTCCTTGATTGCTTTAGTCGCTGGAATTTTTGTGGCAATCAAATTTTCCTATGTGCTAAAAAACATTTTAGAAACCAAGGTGAGTTGGGAACCCAAATATATCGAAATAACCGCTTTTGCTTTAACCTTCCTACTCGTTGTGGTAGTTATTCATCTTTCTGCTAAATTATTGACTAAAATTGCTGATTTTGCTTATTTGGGTTGGATGAACAAATTAGCTGGTGGCTTCTTTAGTTGTTTAAAAACAATATTAGCATTGAGTATTTTAATTTTATTATTCGAAAAAGTAAACAGCAACAATATATTGGTTAAACCAGAAACCTTAGATGAATCTATATTTTATTCTCCTACCAAAGAAATTGCTGCTTTTATATATCCAAAAGTGGAAGAATGGTACACTGATTTAAGCGAAAAGAAAAAAGGAAAAAGAGAAAAGGCTGAAAATAATGATGAAGAAAAAGAAACGACTGAAGTAGAACAACAGTAATATTATTTATTTACATAATTAGAATTCGTTAATCTCCTCCACAACCGCCACAACCGCCACCACAAGAACTTCCACAACTTGAACCACAACTACTACAACTAGTACCACAACCAAAGGAAGAATTATTAGTGGAAGAATAGGTTTGAACAACAGGCATAAAAGTTGCAGACAATATGGCTGTTCCTAATAGAAAATAATTCCATTCCCATGTATCATGATGTGTTTTATTATTAGGGATTTTTTCCACTTTATAATATTTCGGTATAAGTTTTTGAGTAACAATTTTAGGTAATTTCATAAGAAAGGCAACTGCTACTATCAAAAAAATTACATTCACAATTAATATGAATATTATTTCTTTGTCTCTAGATAAACCTATTAAAAGTCTTGTTAATCCGAAAGCACTAATTAGACTAAGAACTACTAAATTTAAAATATATAAATTAAAGAAAGTTTTAGATTGCTCAAAGACATAATTAATAGAATCTATCGCTTTAGCATTTTTAGAAAAAATTGGTTTTTGGAGTAGTATTGATAACAAATATTTATATTCCATAACATTAGTTTCAGAAAAACAATCTATTATTGATTGATAAATAGGATTATCGTCATCAATATCTTTAGAAATTAATTTTATATTTTTTGATTCTACTGCAAGATTTCCGTTGATAATTAAGTGATTTACATATCCGTGAATTACTGATTTAAGTTGGCTGGTTTTCATATTTATCAATTCACTTGCAGAAAAATTATCTAAAAAATTTTTTGGAGCACAATGAATTAACTTAAATAGCTTTTCATGATTATAGAAACTCAAAGCAAATAAAGCACTTATAATCATTAAAATATAGCCAATAATAAAATGTGGATTTCCAATAGAAAGATAGATTTCATATAAAGAAAATCTAAAAACAAATACTAAGATGAGTATCATTGGAACACATAAAAATAGATAAAAAATAGTATTATGATTCGTTTTTTCAATTCCAAAGGACTCTACAAAAGAATTATATTCCCAAAATAGTTTAGGCTGTTTACCAAAAACACTTTCATAAATCGCTGTCGTGTGTTTTTTTGCGGTTAGAAATTTATCTTTTTCTTCTTTGTTGTGTGTGGAAGGAATATGCTGAATTTTCTTTCCTAAAAGTGTGCAAAAATCGTTGTATGATTGTGTAAAAATTAGGTGTTGGTGCCAAACAACATCTACAATTTCAGAAGGGGAAACCATTTGATTAGAAGTTGCCGCTAAATACATAAACTTCTTGTATTCTTCAATGGCTTTTTTAGTAAAATATTCCGTCCATTCGTTTTCATAAGCCAAACGAGTAGAAAACCCATATTCGGAAACAGGAAAATCAAAATCAAATTTTTCGATAGCTTCCCAAAGTTCTTTATTCATGAAAAATAAATTTCTATTTACTCAAAAATAGAAAAAAAACTAATCTTTCAATTCTCTAATGGCCTCTTTTTTAATCCAGCCTTCCGATTTATCGGTAAGTTCAATTCGTTTCCAATTGTCTAAGGTTTCTTTTACGAATACTTTAGTACCTTCATGTAACATAAAAGCATTTTCAGCACTTGTTTTAGGCTCGGTTTTAACATTAACCAATTCTTCAAAAACAATGGCAGGACGAATGGTTTTATTTTGTCTATTAAGTAAATAAGCAAATAATATACTACACAACATAAACCCTAAGAGAAAAAACATCCCTAAGAAAAAAATTCTCTTTATTAAGGTAGTTCCAGAAAAATAATAGCCAATAAAAAAAAGTAGAAAGGCAACCGATAAACTTACAGCTAACCAAGCCCAAACGGTAACACTCCATACAGAGATTGATTCATATAAAAAATTAGAAAATCCTACTCTTGGTGTTACTTTTATATCATCAATAGCCATTTTTTGAGCAAAAGTAAGATTGGTTTTTATGGTTTCGTCCTTTGGACTCAACAATAAAGCTTTTTCAAAATTATAAATTGAAGGAGCAATTTTTCCAAGTTTATAATAGCAGTTTCCTAGATTAAAATACACTTCTGCAGATTCTACTTTGTTTTGATAGAGGATAGCCTCATATTTGTCTATAGCTTCAGTATATTTTTCTTTTCTGTATAAATCATTTGCAGCATCAAACAGTGCAGAGTTTGTATTTTGCGCAAATATTAAATTGGTAATAATTAAAAAAACGATATAAATTATTTTTTTCATCTTTATTACAATTGTTTTTCAAGTTCAGAAATTAAGGTAACGGCTTTTTCAAAATCTTGTTGCATAGCTACTTCAGTAGCAGGAGCATATCTTGCAAACTCGCAATCGTTCATTAATTGAATGAATTGTGTTATTGTTTGATTTTGAGCTTGTTTATTTTCTAATATTTCTTGAATATTTTCCTTACTCATTTCAGAAGTTTCAATGTGTAATTTCGCTTTTAAGAAATTATGTAAAGCTCTTTCCATTGCCATATAGAATGGAATTTTATTACCCATTTGTTTTTTAGCTTCCGAAAGATATTTTTTAGCTAATTTATTATTTCTTCTGATTTTGTTTCCAAATTCGTCTGCATCAATCGCTTCTTTTTTCTTTCTTGCTAAAATAATTATAGGAATACATAAAAATGGTGCTAAAAGTAATCCATAGAACAATTTAGTACCAAAGAATGTTTCTTGATATTTAGGAACAAAATCTGATTTAAGTTTTATGAATTGGAAAGAATTATTTTTAACTACTTGCTGTTTATTGTTCACATCATTTGCCACTTCTTGTTTAGAAGGAGTAAAATTAGGATTGTCCAAGACGTTAATAGTAATTTCCTTAGATGTTATTGTCTTATAGGATTTTGAATTTAAATCGAAATAAGTAAACTCAATTGGTTTTAAGGTGTATTTGCCTTTAAATTGAGGTATAATTGTATATTTATCTGCTATTTTACCAGTCATTCCTGATAAAGGAGTAGTTACTTCTTCTTTATGTTCAGGATCAAACACTTCAAAAGCGCTTGGAAATTCAGTTTTGGGTAAAGTGAATAGTTTTAAATTTCCGGTTCCAGACACACTAATTTCCAAGTCTAGTGATTCCCCTGTTTTAAGTTCGTTTTTAGAAGGAATTACCTTGAAATCAAATTTTCCTACAGCTCCACTAAAATTAAGTGGTTTTCCAGCTTCAGGAAGCGGTTTTACTTGGATGGTTTTTGCACCGGCAGAAATTGTTTTAGAGACAGATTTATATTCTGGTTCTAAGAAAAAATTTCTTCTACCTGTGGGTACATCGATATCTAAATTAATGGCTAATGGTTCTAAAGGTTTAGCCCCTGTTTCTTGTGGATAAAGTATTACTTTCCTCCATACTACTAAAGCATAATCTTGTCCTTCATATCTTCCTTGTACAGCTTGTAGTTTATCTATATTAATTTGTTGGCTCCAAAAACCATTGTATTTTGGATTTTCGACTTCTTGTACATTTCTAACCTGAAATCTTGGATTAAAATACAATTTATACACTACTGTAACAGGTTCATTTAGATAGGGATTGCTATTAGAAACCTCAGCAACTAAATGCACTCCTTCTCCTACTTTATAGTCTGGATCATTTGGATCTTTTGGTAATTCTACGGCATCTGTAACAGTAATTTTTACAGGTTGGGTTTTATAAGTTTGACCTTCAAATTCAATTACACCTTGCTTAATAGTTAAGACCCCTTTTTGATTTGGTTGTAAGACATAAGTATAGCTTCTACTAAACGATTTTACTCCATTTATCCAGGAAAAATTAGTGGATTGAAAAGGTCCGCCAATAATTCTAAAACCATCAAAATTAGGCGCTTGAAAGTTGTCACCATCTTCATTAATTGCAAAAGTAACCTGTACCTTTTCATTTAATCCAATAGTTGACTTACTCAGTTTGGTTTCAAATTTAATTTCTTGAGCCAAAAGAGTAATATTAATAAAAAGTAATAGTATAATAAAAACTCTTTTCATTTTACCAATCTTTTTCATTTGTTGTTGGACTAGCTTTTACTTTTTTAGCGTTTAGTTTGTCTTGTATTTTCTTTTCTGCATTATTTACAGCATCTAATAAATTCTCTATTTGCTGTTTATTTACACCCGCTGGCTTAGGATTTCCTTTGTCATCTTCTTTTTTATCGCCGTCTTGTTTATCTTTTTTATCATTTCCTTCTTTCTTTTTATCATCTTCATTTCCTTTATCGGAATCTTTTTTGTCTTTGTCCTGACCGTTATCTTGCTTATCTTTTTTGTCTTTTCCGTCTCCTTTATCTTCTTTTTTATCCTGATTTTTTTGATCTTGATTCTTATCTTTATCCTTGTCTTTATCTTTATCTTTATTTTTATCGTCTTTAGGAGGATTTTCTTTTTGTTTTTTCTTTGCTAAAGCATAATTGTATCTTGTTTCATCATCGTTAGGATTATTACGCAATGCATTTTTATAGGCTTCTGCTGCTGCTGCATAATTTTTTTCAAGCATTAATGTATTTCCTAGGTTATGAAATGCCTTGTGTTTTTCTTCCTTAGACTTCGCATTCTCAATAGCATTTAAAAATTTATACTTTGCTTCGCTAGGTTGGCTTTGCCTGTAAATGCTATTTCCAAGGTTATAATTTGCTATACCTTTTTTTTCTTCATTTGTAAATTGAGAAATTCTAAAATCACTTTCTGCTTCAATGTAATTTTTAGCACCAAATAACTCCGTACCTTTATATAAATTCTTGTCTTTGTTTTGACTAAAAAGCAAAGAAGAAATACATAATGCTATCCCAATAATTATTCTTTGCATACTATCTTTCATTAAATAAGTTTAACTTTTGTAACCATGCTGTTTTTCTTTCTAAGAAAAAAATATCAAGTAATAATAGAAAAAAAGCCACTCCAATAAACCATTGATATTGTGTTTGATATTCGGCAATTTCTTGTGATTCAAATTCCGATTTTTCAATAGTATCTAATACTTGTTTTATTTGCTCTAATACTTGTTTTGTATTACTTCCTTCGATATAAACTGATTTTGTATTTTGAGCAATATTTTGTAGTGTTTCAGGATTTAATTTGGTAACTACTACTTCTCCTTGATTGTCTTTTTTATATTCTGCAATTACACCATTATCTCCTTTTATTGGAATTGGGCCGCCATTGATTGTTCCTACTCCTATCGTTGCAATTTTAATTCCTTTTTCTTTTGCAATTTCACTTGCTTCTTCTGCTCCGTCTCCGTGGTCTTCTCCATCTGAAACTAAAACAATTAGCTTATTTGTATCTACAGCATCAAAATAGGTTGTCGCTAAATTAATAGCATCATTTAATGCAGTACCTTGAGAAGAAACCATATTCGTATTCATGTTTTGCAAATACATTTTAGCAATACTGTAATCTGTAGTCATAGGAAGAACAGGATAAGCACTTCCAGCGTAACCTACAATTCCAATTCTATCATTTCCTAAACTATTAATTATTTGGTTTATCAATTGTTTTGATTTTTCCAAACGACTTGGCGCTACATCTTCTGCTAACATACTCTTTGAAATATCGAGAGCAAAAACAATATCAATACCTTGTCTTTTAACAGTTTCAATTTTTGTACCTATTTTTGGGTTAACCAAAGCTAAAATTAATCCTGTTAATGCTAGCATAACGGTTATAAATTTTAATGTAGGTTTAAAAGAAGATTTTTCAGGGCTTAGTTTCTTGATCAACTCTAAATCTCCAAATTCCTTTTGTTTTTTCTTCTTCCAATATAACTGAAATAAAAATATGAGTACCAATATGGGTAATATTAGTAACAAATACAATAATATTGGTTCTTCTAATTTATGATACATTTTTTTATTTTTTAGACAAATCCTTTAAAAATAGTATTTCTCAAAGTAATTTCAATTAATACCAAAACAAAAGCTAACCAAACCAAAGGCTTAAATTTTTCATCATAATTGAAGTACTTCTTCTCTTCAATTTCTGTGGTTTCTAACTTATTGATTTCTTGGTAAATCTCTTCTAATTTCTTATTATTAGTAGCTCTAAAGTATTTTCCATCGGTAGTTTTAGCAATTTCTCTCATCAAATCTTCATCAATTTCTACTTTCATATTTCGAAATAAAAATTGCCCGTTTGAAGCTTTTGCATAGGGAAAAGGAGCCATTCCGTTAGTTCCTATTCCAATCGTATACACTTTAATACCATATTGTTCAGCAATATTAGCTGCCATTCTTGGGTCTATAGTTCCAGCATTATTAACACCATCTGTTAAAAGAATAATGATTCTACTTTTTGCTTTACTGTCTTTCAACCGATTAATTGCGGTAGCTAAACCCACTCCTATTCCTGTTCCATCCGCAATAATTGAATCATCATATTCTACTGTCTTGAGAGATTGTAAAACAACTGTTTTATCTGATGTTACAGGTGTTCTTGTATAACTTTCACCAGCATAAACCACCAGTCCAATTCTATCATTAACTCGATCATCTATAAATTTTGCAGCCACTCTTTTTAAAGCATCTAATCTGTTAGGCTTTAAATCCTTTGCTAACATACTTCCTGAAACGTCAATTGCCATGACAATATCAATTCCTTTTGTCGTTCTCGATTTTTGTGTTACATCTACACTTCTTGGCCTAGCTAAAGCTACTATAATACTACTTAAAGCTAACAATCTTAATACAAATAAAATGGGTTTTATTTTAGAAAGAGTTGTTTTACTATTTGAAAATGGAGCCAGAGAACTCATTTTAAGAGTTGCTGTGCGTATTCTTCTTGTATATAAATACCATGCAATTGCAATAGGTATGAATAAAAACAACCAAAAGAATTCGGGATGTAAAAAAGTTACATTTTTCATTTTTCAGCTGTTTTTCTTAATTCGACAGATGTAATTACTCTTTCCATGATTTGTTTCGCATATTCATCATCATTTCTATAGATTAAAAACAATTCTTGTACACCTCCTAGTTGAGAAAATACGTATAACTCATAATTCATTAATTGAGTTTCTTTACTCAAAGGGTTCATTACTGAAAAACCACCATAGGCTTTTTTACCTGTTAATCCTTTTGGGTCTTCATAGTCTTCTTCTTTAACGGTAATATTTTGTGCGCCTTGCTGTTCCATAGCTTTTAAATCATATTCTACCACTTGATTTAAATCTACTTGAGTAGTATCTTTATAGGTAGTGGTATTCAAAATAATTGAAAAATTATCTAATAAACTACCATACATGAACTTTGCATTTGACTTAACATGACTAGGCAAATTATTTTGAATGCGTTCATCTGACATACGTTTCAATACTCTAGGAGTTGAAATAATTATAGCAGGATCACCATATTCTGAAGATATCCACTCTTCATTTAACAATGATTTTGCTGTATGACCTAACCAATTGTTTCGAATGTAATCAGTTCCTTTCGTAACACCTATAAAAACAGCACCTATTAATAATAAAAAAGAAACCAAAGTAAGTGGAATACCTATTCTCTTCATTTTTTGAGAGCGATTTCTTTTGCGCTTTAATTCCTCTGTAAAGAGATTTTCCTTCTCTTCGTCTGTCCTTGGAATGGCTTTATCAATTGAAATTAAGAAAGAATCAATCATTTTTTTATCATTCTCAATCTCAAAATCTAAGGGTTTAGATTTAGCAAATTTTACTAAATCGGCATTAGCCATTACTTTTTTAAATTTATCAAGAATGTCTTGACTGATTTTTATTTTTTTATTCTTAATGGTAGTTCGCAACGTATCAAAAAGCTCATTTGAAGTGCTTTCCATTGCAGGAATTTCAACTGCTTCTTCTAAATAATATCTTGTAATATCTGTTAGTTCAGAATAATAAGCTTTGGTTTCTCCTTTTTGCCAAAGTTCTCTACCTTCTAAATTTTGTAGTTGAGTTAAAGCTTTTTCTATAGGAGAAGCAAAAAGAATTTCGTCTTCTTCATTCTTTTTGATTTGCTTCTTTTTGATGAAATAATACAAAAGTATCCCAATGCCAATAATAGCAATAATCCCTAATAAAACATATAACCAAAAATAGTCGGTAGGTTTGTCAACGGATACAACTGATTTAATGTCATACATTTGTTGTTTGAGAGTATCAACAACAACTGGATTGACTTTAATCGCAAAAGAATCTGTTCTAACTGTTTTATTATTAATAATTACTTGTAAAGGAGGAATTACATAACGTCCAGAATCAAATTGGGTTAGCCCATATTTTTTAATTAATTCTAATTTGTCGTTATTTTTTATTGAGTCTATAGGATAAGATTCTAAAACTTCAAGTTGCCCAAAAAATTGACCATCTGGGAAAACAACTTTATCTTTTTTAGATACATTCGCTTTAATAGTTAAATTAAATTGAGAACCAATTTTAATTTGAGTTGAATCTACTGTGGATTGAATTGTTTGAGAAAAAACAATTGAAGTAAATAAAAGACAAATAACTATTCTTGTAATTTTTAACATCTTAATTTCTAGCTTTAAAATAACCTAATAATTTGGTTACATAACTTTCATCAACTCTGGCACTTACTGTTCCTGCACCGCATTTTGAAAACATATCTGTAAAATATTTTACATTATCTTTATAGTATGTCTCATAATTTTGACGTACTTGTTTAGAACTTGTATCCACTAAAAATGTTTGTCCAGTTTCGGCATCTAACATGTTTACCATTCCTAAATTGGGTATAGATTGTTCTCTTTTATCATAAATTCTAATTCCTGTTAAATCATGTTTTTTAGAAGCTATTTTCAATGTATGTTCGTAATCTTTAACCATAAAATCAGAGATTAAAAAAACAATTGCCTTTTTTTTCATTACACTTGACAAAAATTTAAGTGCTTGAGCTAAATCTGTTTTTTTACTTCTAGGTTTAAACTCAATCAGTTCTCTGATTATTCTTAATACGTGAGATTTCCCTTTTTTGGGAGGGATAAATAATTCTATTTCATCGGAAAAAAGAATTAAACCTACTTTATCATTGTTTTGAGTAGAAGAGAAAGCTAGAGTAGCAGCAATTTCGGTTATAATTTCGCTTTTAAATTGGTTTACAGATCCAAAAGATTCAGAACCACTACAATCGACCATTAACATCATGGTTAATTCACGTTCTTCTTCAAAGACCTTAACATAAGGTTCATTATATCTAGCGGTAACATTCCAATCAATAGCCCTTACATCGTCTCCGTATTGATATTGACGCACTTCAGAAAAAGTCATTCCTCTACCTTTAAAGGATGTGTGATATTCTCCAGAAAAGATATGATCGCTCAATCTTCTGGTTTTAATTTCTATTTTTCTTACTTTTTTGAGTATTTCTTTTGTTTCCATTTTTTTCAGTTGTCGGTTGTCGTTTGTTAGTTGTCAGTTATACCTATAAACAGATTACAGACAACAGATAACTTTTCAACTAATTAAGGCACTTCTACTTCATTAACAATTTTATTAATGATATCTACAGAAGTTATATTTTCAGCTTCAGCTTCATATGTAATTCCAATTCTATGACGTAACACATCATGAACTACTGCTCTTACATCTTCAGGAATTACATATCCTCTTCGTTTAATAAAAGCATAACATTTTGCTGCAGTGGCTAAATTAATACTTCCACGAGGAGAAGAACCAAAGCTAATTAATGGTTTTAAGTTTTCCAATTTGTATTTTTCTGGAAAACGAGTAGCAAAAATGATATCTAAAATATATTTTTCAATTTTTTCATCCATATATACTTCTCTTACCGCTTGCTGAGCTCTCAAAATTTGTTCTAATGAAACCACTTGGTTTACCTTTTCAAAAGTCCCAGATAGATTTTGACGAATAACCATTCTTTCATCTTCCATCTTAGGATAATCGATAACTGTTTTTAGCATAAAACGGTCAACTTGCGCTTCAGGTAAAGGATACGTTCCTTCTTGTTCCACTGGATTTTGAGTGGCCATTACTAAGAATGGCTTATCTAATTTGAAAGTAGTATCACCAATAGTGACTTGCTTTTCTTGCATCGCTTCTAAAAGTGCTGATTGTACTTTCGCTGGAGCACGGTTAATCTCATCAGCAAGTACAAAATTGGCAAAAATAGGCCCTTTTTTTATGGTAAAATCATTTTCTTTGATATTGTAAATCATAGTACCAACTACGTCTGCAGGTAATAAATCAGGTGTAAATTGTATTCTACTAAAAGAACCGTGAACGGCTTGAGAAAGTGTATTAATTGCTAATGTTTTAGCAAGACCAGGAACGCCTTCAAGCAGAATATGACCTTGCCCTAAGAGTCCAATTAACAATCTTTCAATCATGTGTTTTTGCCCCACGATTACTTTATTCATTTCCATAGTAAGTAAATCGACAAAAGCACTTTCTCTTTCAATTTTTTCATTAATTGCTCTAATATCTAGAGTGGCAGTATTTTCTTCCATTTTGAGTTTATTTTGGTTCAAATTTTCAAAAAAAATTTAACAATTCAAAATTGAAAATTAATTTAGGACATCGATGTTAATATACCGTTAAAAAAATTACGCTTAAGTAATATTTAAGCGTATTTTATGATTTTGTTCTTATAGTTTTAAGAAAATAGTTAAAAAAAACAACATTTTATCTAATAATGTATTTGTAATCAGAGATTTCCGCTTAAATAAAAATCCATTAAAAAAGCACATTAAAAAATGTGCTTTTAAAAATAAAATCAAATTAAATGTTTATAATGTTTCAAAAGAATAGGTTATGGATGCATTATTACTCGCACCGTTTTTAAATTGAGTTATATTTTGTTTTCTAATAATATAATATTGATCTATTTCATCGTCAGAATCTGTTGACCAGCTTCCTTTTATTTCGTCTAAAACAGCTGTGACTGTATTAACTACAAATGGCGTCCAAACCGCGTCGCCTGTTCCTAAAGTAACACCTGTTCCTATAGCTTGTACTACAATATTAATAACTCCAGCATAATCAAAGCCAGAATCTTCTTCCATAATAATCATTGTAGCAGCATTTCTAGTATGTTCATTCCAAAAAACAAAAGGTTGTTCTGGTGTATAAACAACATTTTTCTTTTTGATATAAGGCATTTGTAAAACTCTTAAAGGCGGAACATTAGGTTCATTAAAATTTTGATCAAAATTAAATACGATGGCATAAATTTCTGGGTTTCCTTTAAACCAAGGTTCTTGAACATCTGCTAATTTTATAGCGTCGATTTTATTAAAATCTACTGCAGTAGCTTTATTATTTATTGCGGATGTTGCCATTTGATAATCAAAGCCTTTTTTCTTTAATTCTTGGTTAAATGAATTCATATTTTTTTGAAATTCATATTTTCCATGTTGATCTATAAAAAGAATTGGTTTATTGCTAGGTTCTGTAGCATCAACAGTTATTTCTTTTCCATTTATATCTACTCCTTGTAGTGTTTTTGCATTATCATCTATAGGCGCGTATAAAATTTGTAAATCAATTAAAGAAGTACTATTTATTTTTTCTTGATTAAAAACAAAACATTCTAGAATACCTTCTTTTTTTAATTCAGAGGAAATAAATTCTTCGCTATTTTTAATATTTAAATCTGAAAAAATATCTGATAATAGTATTTCATTATGATCCTTAAATTTACTATTGCTTAATAAATTTCCTCCATTGTTACTTTTTATTGCATTAGCAACATATCTAGCTAGTTGAATTTTGTCTTGAGACAAAGAATTAGAACTTTTATTATCATTTTGTACCTCTGTATCATTAGTACAAGAGAATAAAATACTCATCATTACTACGAGAGAAGATAGTCTTTTGAATTTTTTTTTCATACTTTTTAACTTTTTAAAATTATTATTTGGTTGATTTTTAAAAAAGTAAAGCTACAACACAGAAGTTTTTTAACAATATAGAATTCTTGCCTTTATTGTTAAAGTTTGTTTTGATAAGTAAAGTTATAAGTTTAATAATTTAATTAAAATATTTTGAAAGCACTCGAATAAAAATGTAAATTAGTAGCCAATAATATCTAAAAATGCTTAATAAAAGGTTGCTTATTAAAAATTTATTGGCTCATAATGATGAAAGTAGTTTTTATGATAAAAAAAGACAATTAAACTTGCACACAAAAGAAGGTAAAGCTAAGTTTTTAAAACATATTTGTGCTTTATCAAATTCTAATCCAGCAAATAATTCTTACATAATTGTAGGTGTAGAAGATGAAAACAATGAAATAGTGGGAGATGATTTTTTTGATGACAGTAAAATTCAAAACTTAGTTAACGCTTATATAGATAACCCTCCTAAAATTCAATATGAAAATATTCCTTTTCCTAATTTACCTAAAGAAAAAGTTATAGGTCTAGTGACTATTAAACCTAAAAATAAGGTTTCCACTTTTAAAAAAAACATACATACTATTTTAGCAAATACAGCATTTATTAGAAGAGGGAGTAATTCTATTCCTACAGAAGAAAAAATTCCATTTTCAAAAATTAATACAGAAACCGTTATTAGTATTGAAAATAATTCTAGGAATAGTATTGAGCATACATTAGAAGGTGTTTTGGATTTTATTAATAATAGACATAAAGATCTGTATTGTAAATATAAAGTTTTCAAAGAATTGTTTGTAGTATGTTGGGCAGGAATAAAGAAAACGAATAGAAAAACCGTCTTTTATTCAAGGGTTGATATTGAGCTTATTAATGAACAAGTAAAGCTGTTTTATTCGGCACAAGATGATGTTACTATTTCTCATGATGAAAATTCTTTTATCATTACCGAACATATTGCATTAGGCATCAATGATAATACCAGTTATTATCCGTTAGAAAAACTCACTATTACTTTTTTTGATAATGGCTATTACAAAATGAATACACAAATGCTTTTTGAACCTCCTCAATACAACAGAAAAATGCTACATCACATTTATAATTCTACTGTGAGTTTATTAAAAAAATTAGAAAAGAAGCTACCTTTATCTGAAATAGAAAATAAAGATGTTATAAAAATACCTGCTACTCTTATGATTTGTTATTTAAATAATTTTGAAGATTGTAAATTAAAATTAATCGAATCTAAAGATATTTTTAAAAACTTTCATAACCCAAAAGTCTATATCGAATTTAAAGAAGCAATGCGCATTTTAAGAAAAATGAAATACAATTAGTTATACAAATCCTTGTCTTTTTGCTTCTCTCACTATATCTTCATCTGTTCCTCCTTTGACACAAAAATAATCTTTAATTTGAGCTTTTCTTTTATCTATAGAACTTTGAGCTAAATTAATATAATTAGGTAAGTTTTTTGACAAAACACCTTGTGCTAATAATGAAATGATAGTTCTATTGTTTTCATCGAGAAAAACATTGTTTTTAACTTCTAGCATTTCTTGTATGCTCTCTTTTACCGTTTTACTAACATATTTTTCTTTATTACTAATTATCTCGAAAGCTCTTAAGAATTCTTCAGCTGTAAAATCACTCTTAACTAATAGCCCATCAGGATCAATATTAGTTTGAATATCATATAATATAAAAGCTTCCGCATGAGAAGTAAGAATCACTATTTTAGCGAAAGGATATTTCTTCTTGGCTAATAAAGCAAGATCTTGTCCAGAATTAATATTTTTTTCTTCATAAGGAGGAAGACTTAAATCTAAAAAGACCATATCAAATTCATATATATCTTCAGATTTCATCATTCTTTTGTAAGCTGATTCACAATCAAAAGCAGAAGTTACGTTAATTTCATAACCTAAATCATTATAAGACAATATACTTTTATATCCTTCAATCATTGAAGGGTGATCATCAATCATGAAAATATTTACTTTTTTAGATCCCATTTTTATATATTTTAATTGATTGGTAGTTTAATAATTATAGTTGTTCCTTTTCCTAATTCTGAATTGATATTAAATTCTCCGTTGACTGCTTCCGTTCTTTGCATCATATTTTTCATTCCTATTCCTTTTCTTGCTTTAGTAGCGTTAAAGCCATCTCCATCATCAGTTATTTGTAAAGTTACAATTTTTTCTTGTTTATCAATGTTAACATAAATATTTTCTGCATTGGCATACTTATTACAATTATTTAGTGCTTCTTGTAATATTCGATATAAATTCATTTTGATTTCTATATCAATATTCTCCCAATTGATATCCTTATCAATATCATAAATACAATTTGCAGAGTATAATTCATTTTGCTCTGTCAACAATTCGGTTAAAATAGTTTTAAAATTTCCTTTTTCAGAAAATGTATCATTACTAAGTTCGTGAGCTATAACACGTACTTCCTTTTCAATATTTTGAATTTCGTTTATATGTCCGATACACTTTTTTATGGTTTCTTCATCATTTCTTTTTGTTAGAATAAACAAATTAAGTCTTGTACTTGCTAGTTTATTCATAATTCCATCATGTAATTCTCTAGCTATTCTATTTTTTTCGACATTTTTTACTTCATCAATTTTAGTTTGTTGATCAAGCATTAGTTGATATATTTCTTCGTTTGCTTTTTGTTGTTGTTGTGTAAATAATAACTCTTTTTGTTTTGCTCTTTGAAATAAAATTATAAATAATAGTGCCCCAATGAAAGCAACTAGAATTGATACAGTAAGAATCGTTTTCTTTTGACTTGAAATTTCAAGGTTTTCATGAATTATTTCATCCGTTTCATATTCAATTCTTGCAAGCTTATTTCTTGTTGCTCTTTCAACATCATAAAGACTATCACTCAATTTGATATATTCCTTAGCATAACTCAATCCGTTTGACGGATTAATTTTAGTAAATAAATCTAGGGTCTTTAAAATTTCGTTATTATATTTTGATTCTTTTGCAAGATAATAGGCTTCATTGTTGAGTTTTAATGCCTTTGAATCATTTGAAATTGAAAGATAATATTCAGTTAAATGAATTTTACTTTTTATAATTCCTGCAATATTATTGATACTATCTCTTAAATATAATGCTCTATTTAATTCTTCAAATCCTTTATTATTATTGAGTTTAAACTTAGAGTATGCATAATTATCTAAAAGTGAGGAATATAATACAGGTTGTTTTTTTAGTAAATTTTCAATTTTCAAACCTTGAGAAAAATTTTCAATTGCCTTCTCATGTTGTCCATTGTTTTGGTAAACCAAGCCAATGTTGTTAAAAGTTTGGGCTCTAAAATCTTCATATAGGTAATTATCCTTTAGTTTTTCAATTTGTGATAAAGCCTTTTCATGATAATATAGTGCTTTTTCATAGTTACCGAGCCCAGCGAGTGAAATGCCTAAATTTCCATAACATTGATAAATAAGTAATTTATCTGATATCTTTTCTGAAATATCTAAAGCTTTAATAGTGGCTGTTTCACTTCCTAAAAAATCTTTTTCAAATCTTAGAACATAAGCTTTGTGCAGAATTGTATTAGCTAAATTTTCCTTGTCATCTATTTTATTGTATATTTTTTCTGCATTATTATAATACCAATAAGCACTATCATTTCTAGCATTTTCAAAAAAATAATCTCCTAAGTAATACATTGCTTTACCAATGGTTGCCGAATCATTACTTGCTTTTCCTAACATAAGAACTTCGTTTGTAACTTTCTTGTATTTTTCCAACTCATATAATGGAAAATACCTGTTGGCTACTTTGAAATAATTTCGTCTAGTAATAGAATCATTTTTTTGATTTTTTATAATCTCATAGGCTAAATCACCAAACCTAATTCTCATTTCTTTTGAAATAGTTTCTTTTTGGGCTAAAGAGAGGTAATTATTAATTTTTTGATTTTGTATATCAAAATCTATTTTCTCTTGATCTTTTTTAGAACAATTTAGTAAAAATAATGCTATTAAAAAGTAAAATATATATTTCAAAAAGACAGTATTAAATTATGTTGATTAACAAATTTAATAATTTCTTTTTAGACTTAGTCGTTCTTAATAATAAGTATTGGACTATAAGAATTACTTTTTCCTAAAAGAATTATTTTATCTTGTCGAATCTCTTGTTGAATCTCTAAATTTTCAGAATCTAAAGTTATTCTTAAATAAGAAATTACAAAAAACGAAATAGCTAAAAGTACACTTAAAGAACATACAACTTTTTTCATAAAGAATTATATTTAATTAATTATTATTAATCTTTTTTAGGAATTATAACGGGATCTGTTTCAACAGTCTCTTCTAAATCGTCTGAGTCAACAGAAATGTTGTTTTGATCAATTTCTGAATCATATGCATCAGTTGTGCAAGAAACAATTGATATAGAAAATGTGAAAATAATTACTAAGGTTAAAATTGCTTTTTTCATAATATTATATTTATTTTATTAATTTGAGGCTAAATTTGATTTTATTAATCTTTTTTGGGAATTATAACAGGATCCGTTTCAACAGTCGATTCTAAATCGTCCAAGTTAACAGAAATATTGTTTTGATCAATTTCTGAATCATATGCATCAGTTGTACAAGAAACGGTTGATATAGAAACTGTGAAAATAATTACTAAGGTTAAAATTGCTTTTTTCATAATATTATATTTTATTTTGTTAATTTGAGGCTAAATTTGATTTTTGTTAATCTTTCTTGGGAATAATAACAGGGTCTGTTTCAACTTCTAAATCATCGGATTGAATTGACGTATTACTTTGATCAATTTCAGTATCGTATGCATCGGTTGTACAAGAAACAGTTGACATAGAAACTGTTAAAATAATGGCTAAGGTTAAAATCTTTTTTTTCATAAGGTTATATTTATTTTTATTAATTTGAGGCTAAATTTGATTTTTATTAATCTTTTTTAGGAATTATAACAGGATCTGTTTCTATATTGTCATTAGATTGAACTGTAGTTGAATTATTATCCATCTCACTATCATAAGCATCAGTTGTACAGGAAACAACTAAGAAAGAAGATAATACTATCATTGCATAAAAAGTAATTTTTTTCATCTCACTAAGTATTAAATTTGTTTATAATTTTATTTTTGTTACTTTGACAAAAGTTAAGAGTGTTGAAAAAAATAATTTGTAACACCTTATTTTTGTTTTTTCAAAAATAAGGTGTTACAAAATTTTAATTTTACAAGTTTTCTGCCGATTTTGTTAAAGTTTCAGCATCATATCTGATTGTTTTATAATAATTTAATACAATAATGAACACATACGTTATAGGTGATATACATGGAGGATTGAAAGCTCTAGAACAAGTTATGAATAAAGTAAAATTTCAAGAAAATGATACCATTATATTTTTAGGAGATTATGTAGATGGATGGAGCGATTCTAAAGAAGTCATAGAATATTTAATAACGTTAAACCAAAAAAGAAATTGTATCTTCTTAAGAGGTAACCATGATGATTTATTACTTAATTACTTAAAAACTAAGGAATATAATAACGAATGGTTACAACACGGCGGGCAAACAACAAAAAATGCTTATTCTAATCTAAATCAAACCCTTATCAACCAACACATTGCTTTTTTAGAAGCTTTGTTACCTTATCATATTGATGAAGAAAATAGATTGTTTATACATGCTGGTTTCACTAATTTAAAAGGAGTTACCTTCGAATATTTTAAACCGCTTTTTTATTGGGACAGAACACTTTGGGAATGTGCCTTAGGACTCAACCCAGAATTAAATATTTCTGATCCTTATTACCCTAAAAGATTTAAACTATATAAAGAGATCTATATAGGTCACACACCTGTGACACTAATTGGTAAATCAACGCCTTACAATGTTGCTAATATTTGGAACATAGATACAGGTGCTGCTTTTAAAGGTGCAATAACGATTTTAAATATTCATACCAAACAATTTTGGCAAAGCCAACCTGTTAATGAGCTTTATCCAGAAGAAAAAGGAAGAAATTAACTAATATTTTTATCTTTGTGGCAAAATAAATCAAAATGAAAAAAATAGTATTATTATTAGCTTTATTCTTATTTGGAATAACTAATGCACAAGTTTTCTCTGGAAAAGGAGATAAAAAATTTCAAGTTGGAGCAAATATACAAGATCATGGAACTGGAATTATAGCTACTTATGATATGGGACTTGGAAAAAACATGTCATTTGGTTTTACCTCAACCTACTTATTAGGTGTGGAAGAAGTCTTAGGTGAAAAACCAAATTTTGACGATCGATTTGATATAAGAGCAAGATTTAATGCTAACATTGCAGATATTTTTGATGTAGAAGAAAAATTAGACATCTATCCTGGGCTTAATATTGGAGTTAAAAATTTTGGTGCTCATTTAGGATTAAGGTATTTCTTTACTGAAGGATTTGGTCTTTACAGCGAAATTCAATTCCCTATTGCTACCTATGATAATGATCCTGTAGGTTTTGAAAAATATAATAACCAATTTAATTTTTCAATTGGCACCAGTTTTAATTTATAATTATGAGTGTAATAGAAAAAAAATTAAAAGACAGAAGTGATTCTAAGTGTGAACTTTGTGGAAATGAACATGATTTATTAGTTTACAATATCCCACCTTATACAGAAGAAAACCTAAATCATTCTATTTTAGCTTGTAAGATTTGTGTTGATCAAATAGAAAAAAATACAGATCTTGATTCAAATCATTGGAGATGTCTAAATGATGCCATGTGGAATGAAAACCTGCCTGTTCAAATTGTTTCATGGAGAATGCATGCCAGATTAAAAAATATAGACATGCTCGAAATGATGTATTTAGATGAAGAATCTTTGGAATGGGCAAAAGCGACTGGTGAAGCGGATGATGATGAAGGAAAAATAATCCACAAAGATTCGAATGGTAATATTCTTCAAGACGGAGATTCTGTTGTTTTAATCAAAGATTTAGATGTAAAAGGTGCTAATTTTACTGCAAAAAGAGGTGCTGCAGTTCATAATATTAAATTAGTTTGGGATAATGCCGAACAAATTGAAGGACGTGTAGAAAATCAACACATTGTCATATTAACCCAATACGTTAAAAAAACTAAATAAAATAGAAATAAATTATTTTATTAAAAAAAGGGATTCGTAGTAACGAATCCCTTTTTTTTATACAACTATTCCCCTTGTTATAAAAGGATAATTACCTTAACAACTACTAAAAAAGCAATATCAAAAAAGGGGCTTTGACCCAATTAAAATCAGGCAACCTGCTCTTTCACAACATTTTAAATAATTTCAATTTTACAAAATCAAAATC
This sequence comes from Flavobacterium sp. 9AF, assembly GCF_902506265.1. Lineage (GTDB taxonomy): Bacteria > Bacteroidota > Bacteroidia > Flavobacteriales > Flavobacteriaceae > Flavobacterium. The sequence continues at coordinate 59,528 of NZ_LR733561.1, forward strand.
AAGTAAAATAAACAATATTAAAACAAGAGATTATGACAACTAATGAAGAGTATGGATTAGGTTGGATGCCTGATCTTCCAGATTTTAGAGATTATTCATCTGAATCTGAAGAAGTAAAAAGTATTTTTTCAAATGCTACTATGAAATTTAATCCAGTAAGTGGAGACAGTAAAGGTGCGACTAAAAGCAACAGTAAAAGTAAAAAAACAAGTGCTTTAACCGCAAGCGCTCCTGTAAAATTAGCCAGTAGTGTAGATTTAAGAGCCTGGTGCTCACCTATTGAGAATCAGGGTCAATTAGGGTCGTGTACAGCAAATGCAGGAGTTGGGCTGTTAGAATATTACCAAAGAAGAGCGTATGGAGTCCATTTAGAGGCTTCTAGATTGTTCCTATACAAAGTCACACGTAATTTATTAAAATGGACTGGTGATACTGGGGCTTATTTAAGAACTACTATGAAAGCAATGGCTGGTTTTGGAATTTGTCCAGAGGAATATTGGCCATATAGCGATTATAAAACTGGTGCCAATGGTTCACTTAATGATCCTTTTGAAAGAGAACCGACAGGTTTTAATTATCAATTCGCCTCGAATTATAAAGCTACAACTTATTACCGACTTGACCCAGTGGGTAGTAGTCCATCCACAATTTTAACAAATGTAAAGAATTATGCAGCAGCAGGTTTTCCGTCCATGTTTGGATTTACAGTATACAATTCTATTTCCCAAGCAGGAAGTAATGGCGGTAAAATACCTTATCCAAAATATGGTGATAAAGTTGTAGGTGGTCATGCTGTTGTAGTAGTAGGTTATGACGATAATATTGTGATACAAAATGGTTACAATGGTCCAAAAACAACAGGAGCCCTTTTGATTAGAAACTCTTGGGGCACGTCATGGGGAAGTTCAGGATATGGCTACTTACCTTATGAATATGTATTAAAAGGATTAGCAGTAGACTTCTGGTCCATGGTAAGTTCTAGTTTCTTCAATACCAATAACTTTTAAACAATAATTCCTATGATACACTTAAATGTGGGTGAAACGCACCAAGTTGCATTAGAAGAAAATCCATCAACAGGATATCAATGGGAATATGAGCCAACGAATTTAACACACGTGTCCATTAACAAAATACATCTTCCAATTGAACGAAATGTAATTGGACAAACTCATGAAATTCTTTTTGAAATAACTGCTTTACAACATGGCCATGAAGTAATCACTTTTAAGTATTGTAGAGCATGGGAAAAAGATATTGAACCCATTAATTCCAAAAAAATTACTATCAAAATTAAATAAGGGAGAAGTCCGAAAAGCCCAAAAAGAGTAGGAAAAAGTCTTAAAATAAACAAATTATGGCAAATGTAACACCTCTTGGCTACCCTCATGCGGGAGCAGGAACAGTAGAAATTTTATTAGAAAACGAAGATGGAGTAGATTACACACTACTCTTTTCGCCAGATCCACATAATAATGAACTAAGAGCCGCTAATAAAGCAATGCAATTTTATTATTATCCAAAAGCACCTCGTTTAGCTAAGGAACCTGTTAAAGATGGAAAATATAAATTTTCAATGCAAATATTCAAATCTGAGGGAGATTCATCAACGGTGATTGGTGCTGAAGGTTTAGAAGAAGAAGCAGGAGGATTTACAACATTAACCTCAACCATTGATGTTCCAGAACAAGTATTGAAAAAAGCGATTGATAAGCTTAAAGAAAAATTACATACAGAATACAGAAATCAAAGACAATCCAAATTATTTGGTTTATTCTCTTTCACAAAAGGAGTTGATAGAGATTTTAATGAAACCAATGTCAGACCAATTCAATTAACTGAGAACAAAATATCCATGCACATCATTGGAAAAGATGATGAAAACTTACCTTTTGATGGACAAAATCCTTGGTCTTTCAATGTACAAGGTGATGGAAACGGAACAACATTTGGACTTGGTGAAAATGCTTTTTCAGTATTGATGGGAAGAAATAGTGCTTCTCTTGTAAAATCTTCTTTAGAAAACGGAAATAATAATTTAGTTGTTCAGAATGCTATTAAATATAAAGGATTCTTACCAACAACCATTATAAAAACCACTATTGATGTTAAAAGAGTTCACTCTTATTTTTCTGCAAAAGCAAATTTAAATGTAGGCGTTTGGGCTAGTTTGAAATGGGAACACGAATATGAAAAAATTAAAACAGAAGGCGGTATCATTAGTGAAATCTTTACCGATGAGCAGTTTTCAAATGAAGAAAGAAAAAGATACGAACAAGAATTACTAACGAAACAAAGAGAGTTTGCTTTTCAAATCTTACAAAAAGAAATATTTGACAAACCTGAGAAACAATTTACACCAGCAGAAACACCAAGTAATTCATTAGGTTTATTTAGTATTTTCACAGGAGGAATAAGTGTAGGTGTAAGTCTAAAATCGGGTAAACAAATTAGAGAACTGAAATTTGAGGACGAAATTAGATTTACAGCAGTAAATGTAATGGAAAGTACAATAAGTGGCAATCTAACACCTCTTACAACTAAATCTGGTGATGCAGCAAAAGAAGACTTAAAAAAATACATTACTGAAGTTCGACTTGATGAAGATTTCCAAAAAGTTCAAGTAATAGCTGCCTTAAACGGTGGTTTAATTAAACTAGATAAAGATGGAGACATTGCCAACGATAGTCCGGTTAGTGCTGTTTCTTTAGAAGTAGGCTATCCTGATTCGAAAGGCAATATTGTTTGGAAAAGTTCAGGAAGAATGATTGCTCCAGAAGGAAATCCTTATGTAAAAACCACTTCAAAATCAGGTAAAGAAATAGATGCTATTTTCCCAGCCACTTGGATGGATAAAACCAAAGAAAAAAATGCCTTTGTATTTGATTTTGTAAAAAATAGTACTCCAGGAAAAATCAAAATACGTCAAAATGTGATGTATGAAAAAGACAAAAGAATTAAACTAAAAGATACGGTCAACGAATATGAATTTGATGGTACCAAAGTTTTTGTACCTCTTCCTATTCAAAACATGATCAATTATACCTTATCAACCGAAGAGTTATTTGAATGTGATACTCTTGAAGTAACTCTAAAAGTAGATAAAATGGCTACTAAAAAATTCAAGTTTACTGCTGATAATTTTGAAGATATGATTCCGTACCGTGCTTGGTATGAAGCTGATTATAATATTAAACCTACAAAGTATAAAATAAAATATACTTGCAAAGGAAAAATTGGATCAAAATCTAAAAAAGTATCGGTTTCTACACCTTTCATTGAATTAGACTATCAAGAAGGAGATGTATTATTTGAAATTCCAGCTGGAACTGATGCTCAAAATAAAGATATTGAGAAAATCAGAGCAACCTTTATGGAAGAATAAAAAAACTTACAAAAGGGGAAAGTTTTTCCCCTTTTTTAATATAAAAACCATGGAAACCAATTCTCCTTTCAAAAAAATTCAAGTAATTATTTCTTTAAAAGAAATGAATAACGATATCCGTTCCGTAAATATAATAGCTGTAGAAGTTGGTTTTCCCAATTCATCTGGAGCCTATATTTGGAAAAGTTCAAGTCGATTATGGAATACCAAAAACCAAACTTTTCTTAAAACAAAGAATAGAAATGGAAATGAAATAGATGCACTTGTACCTAGTACATGGAATGATATGACCGACTCTACTAATGCTTTTGTTTTTGATTTCGTAAAAAATGAAAAACCAAGTATCCTAAAAATTAGAACACAAATACTCACCACTATAAACACAAATGAAGTAAAAGAATATGAGGTTTTGGAAACCGCTAAAACATTTTCAACTTCCTTTCTAAACGTTACAATAGCTGAAAAAGTTATTGGTATAGATTAACAATGCTAAAATTAAAATTATGCCAACCGAAAAAACATTAAAATTACAAGGAACAAAACTAGTTCCTGTAAATCGATTCAACTTACAAGCTTCAAAACCAAGCACTTCATTCAAGAATACTAAAGCTACAAATTTTACAGTTATTGAACATCCTGTTATTTCTTCTATACATATTAAACCTGTATTTATTAATGTTTTCGCTCAAAAGGAATATTATCCGCTTATTGAAGACCATCAAAAAATCAATGAAACCTCAACTTTTAAAGATTATACAAATCCCAAAATAATACTATCTTTCCCAGAAGTAGAAGTCTTACCTAATAACAATACGCTTTTCTATTATGAAAATATTTTAGACAGCGCTGGACAAAATAAAGGACTTGCCGGAAAAATAACACTGAAATATACAGAAAAAAACAAAGTCGTTTCTGCCACTCAACAAAACATTACACTTAGTTTAAAAGAAGTCATTCTAAACTTAAAAGTAACTGGGCAAACTGTTAAAATAAATGGTGTTGTAGACACTGCTAAAAAAGAAATTACTTTCCACCTTAAAAATGAAGCAGTTAAAATTGCGTTCCAAAATTTAACTACTAACATCAATGATTTCAAATGCAATTTAGATTTGTTTTTCGATTTCAAAGGCTATTCTAAATTTAAGAAAAACTTCATTTTTGCAAAAGATTTTTTGGTAAACAGATCACTACTAAACATTAACCTGCAAGACAAAAACAAAATTCAAACTAGTAAAACAATTATTGAGAAACCTCTTATTGTAAATACTATAAGAACTCAAAAAGCAGATATTAGGAGAGATATAAGAACCATTCAAACTGAAAAAAAATTGGATATAAAAGGTGTAAAAACACTTCCTGAATTTGTAAAAAGCACCTTCTTATTAAAAATAAGTAAAACCATAAATTATCCATTGGCAAACAATCCAGCTAACAGTCTTTATAAAACCGTGGATGGTGGTTTTATAAACAATCCGTTCAATTTAAACGAAGATTTTTCTCAGTACCAACAAATTTTTGTACCCGGAGTAAATTTTGATAAATTATCCATTTATAAATCTACTACAACTGCTAATGAGTTTTTACTAATCCCAAAAAGATATCATATTAGTAGAGATACAGATACCATGAAACCCTGTATAGAAACCATTTTTCATGCCTTTGAAGATGGAACTGGCTTAACAGAGGATATTTCAAAAATTAATTTCCAATTTGCCATTGGACCTAATGTCTCTGAATATGAATTGGCTAAACTAAAAATCGATTTAAAAAACAATAATTTTTTAGATGGTACTAATCCTGATTTTATCAATGATGTACGTTTCATTTACCCAACAGACATTAATGCAGATTATGAAATCAGTGGCAATCATTTGCTACAAAATGCAGCCATAAGTGTAGATGGCAAACATTTTTTAATGTCACTGACCATAGAAGATTTAAACGAAGCTAGTATATTAATCAATGCCATCAATAATTCTATTTCTCAATATGCAAACATCAATTTTAAACATAAAGAAATCAAAGACACTGCTGTTATAGACATCAATTTAGAAAAGACTATTGGTGAAATTGTAGCCTCTACGTATGAAGAAAATACTAAAAAAATTGTAGTTACCAATATTTCTATCTCACAATGTAAATTAAAATCGGCTTTAACAATAGATAGCAATAACAACATGCACTACAATAGTATGCTTTTCTCTAACTATCCTTTACTGAATAGTAATACATCTTCAGAAATCAATTTGGTGGATTTGAATACTAATTTTACAACCAATACCTTAAAAGATATCTATTTTGACTTTGAAAGTATTGAAAAAATAAGTGACGAATTTAATCAAATTGTTTCTTCATCCACAGCCTATAACCGGTATTTACAGGTTCAAATTCAAAATCAAGATAAAAAAACAAACAAACTTCAAATTAAATTAACCGTTAACGATACGGGAAGTCTGTTTATTATTGAAAAGCTAAAGAGTGATTTTAACAAACCCGTTCTTTTCAATTTTATCATTAAAAATACAGCAATTGTAAATACTAGTATTGCTTGTGATGTGAACTATTATGATTTAGATGAAAATATAATAGGCAATGAAACTTTTGATTTTGACTTTTTAACTTCTTCTATCCTTAGTATTCCAAAAAACAATCCTTAAACATCATGCAAAAAAGTATAGAAACAAGATGGTTGCTCAAGTCAAATGCTTTTGAAACTATTGCTTATTGGTTTAACCAAAATAATGCTGCTTTTAAAAATAAGGACACTTTCTCTAGACAAGATTATTATTTAAAATTAATTAAAAGCACGCATTTAGGTGTTAAAATTAGAGAACCAAAACTGATTGATGGCGAACAGAAATCGAAACTAGAAGTAAAACTACTTATTGAAGATAAAGGACCACAAAAATTCAACAATAATAATCAAGGCATTGTCAATATCTGGGAAAAATACAGTTTTGAAACTATTGGAAATGACCCTGAAACCGAAAAAATAATTGCTCTTTTTACTTTTAATGGTTTTGACCAAAATGCCTGGATTAAAATTGACAAAGAAAGATTACTTCTTAAACTAGACACAACTAAAAATAAAATTGTCTCAGGAGAAACTTTAATTGATGAAGGCAGTGGCATTGAATTAACACGCTTTAAAATTGAAAATAAAATCTATTATTCTTTGGGAATCGAAACCTTTTCTTCTGCTAAAAAAGAACAAGAAAATTTCAATCAAACAACCGATTTTATCTTTAATTCCATTAAAATATCTGGGCTGGATAGCTTGCAATCGCTTTCGTATCCAGAAATTATTAGCAATCATTTTTTATAATATTTATTCTCATGAGAACCATACAATACAATAATAAAGCACCTGAAGTAGCCGTCTTATGCGATTTACTTGCCCAATTAGGTTATGATCTAATTGTTTCCGATTCTTTTACCTTAGCAGTAGATGTTGTCGTACGCGATTTTCAATACAAAAACAATTTAGTGGTAGATGGGATTGTAGGAGTTAAAACTTGGTCAAAACTTTATGAATTAAGTTCTTTTGGCACACATAATAATAAATTACTTTCAGAAAAAGACTTACTAGACTTTGCTACAGTATATAATTTAGATTTAGCTTGTGTAAAAGCCGTAAACGAAGTAGAAAGCAGTGGCAAAGGTTTTTTAGTTAGTGGCAAACCAAAAATTCTTTTTGAAGGGCATATTTTTTGGAAAGAACTCATAAAAAGAGGAATTGACCCTTCTTTATATCTAAATACAAGTACAGCAGATGTTTTATACCCTATTTGGACTAAAAAATATTATTTAGGTGGCGATGCCGAATATTCTCGTTTGGAAAAAGCGGTTCAAATGAATGCCAACCCTATTTTTAAAGAAGCTGCTTATTGTGCTGCATCTTGGGGTTGTTTTCAAATTATGGGCTTTAATGCTGTGCCAATGGGTTATTCTTCTGTTGCTAATTTTGTAGAAAAGATGTATCTTAGTGAAAAAGAACACCTTTTTGCTTTTGGTTTATTTTTAAAAGCCAATCATTTGATTCCTTATTTACAAAATAAAGATTGGGTTGGTTTTGCTTCACGTTATAATGGATTGGGTTATAAAGCCAACAAATATGATGAAAAATTGGCCAATGCGTATCAAAAATATTCTTAAAAAAATGATATGAGTTATCAAATAGAACAAATGATTACTACTTTATCGAATAAAGTATTGCGATTACAAAACGTAAAAAGCGACAACGATTATTCTGGTGGCGGCTGGTATGAAGATATTTCTTATGCCATGTTCTTATATGGCGATTTTACCTTTAAATATGTTGTTGAAACGTTTAGGAGTATTAGTGGTGGTGGTTTATCTATGCCTTATCAAAACAGAGAAGAACATTTTGGGAATTGGAAAATTACGTATGAAAATTTTACCACCTATATCACTTTTACCTTTGAAGATTATTCGCAACAAAAATATGAAACCCAAAATTTAGGCACTGGTTTACAAAAAATGGGCGAGCATACTTGGAATCGTTACCTTATCACATAAAAAAGAAAAATTAAAAACCCAGATAGCACATTCTATGATAAAATACACACTCGCGTTTTAATTTTTTAAAAAAAGCTGTGACATTTTTTTTTTGTGACAAAATTTTTTGCCACAATTACTTTTGTCACAGTTTTTTGATAGTTCAGCTCTGATTTCTTTTGAATAAATTTAATACTTTTTTAAAACACAAAGTAAAGGCGAATTTGCAATACTAGCCTACAATAGAAATGATATTAAATCTAACACATTAAATATGAAAATAATCATCAAAATAATATAAACAACATAAAAAAATATGGAATAATTATTATATAAAGAGTCCTATTATTGTAAACCAATAACAGGACTAGAAATGAGTTGTAAACCTATAGTAGGATTAAGTATAAAAAGGTAAACTTATTTTAAGCAAGGCATTCTTATATTAATTTTTCTTATATATATCTATTAAAAATATCAAGTGTTAGTCGGAAGTTTATCTTAATCATTTTCTTCTGTTATGCTTAAATATACCGGCTTGTTTTCTTGCAGACATTCTTCACAAATTTTGTAAGTTCTATAAAAAGAATCTATCCTATTATCCTGTATATTTTTGCCAAAAGGTGTTCCATTTAATCCTATTTTATGTCCTAAAAATTCAATTTCTGTTCTTTCATTAGGCTCAAAAACTCTTGTAGATAATAATTCTTTGATTTTATTTTCAACATGTTGTTTTAGCTCTAAAACTTCCTCAATTGTTAATGCTTCATCTTTAAATTTTTCTTTTCCAATTCGAGTCAAAATTTTTCTTGGAACAGCATCATTGTCTTCTCCAAAAGTCTGATACCTGTTTTTGTGTATTCTTAAAAATTCATCGAAAGATTTATTAAATCTAATTGTATTAGTTATGTGTATCATATTTTTTATTGTAAAAAATTAATTTGAACTTTATCTCTAGTAACAATATTATGATTAATATTGGTTCTTACTTTGGTAAAACCAAACTTTTTAGCTTGTTTTCCAGCAAAGGTTTCAAAAGCAGCTTGCTCATATGACATTCCTTTATCAAATGCTTTCCAAAACTGATTTAAGTTTATAGATTGCCCACCGTAATCAGTATAAGCATTCGATTTTTCCCATATACTAACAGTTCCATCTACTTTTCCATATTTTTTTGCTCTTAAGAAATACTTTAATCCATCTTCATAAATAATCTGTCCTATTCCTGAAAGTTTATTAGTGATCTCTTTTGGAATATTAAAATCCCCATAAAGCAAGTGTTCACCATTTTTAATAGGCAAATCATTTAATTTGTATTTGTCATCTAATAATTTCATATAGCATTTTATGTCAATTTCTTTTCCTTTTTGAATAAGCTTATAGTATAATTCATTTCGATTAGGGGATCGGGAAAGTTGCCCAATATTGTTACCCAATTCATCTATTAAAGTAAATAACATTTTTACTCCAGATTTTGGTGCTTGACCCAATAACTCAGCATCTTTCAAAGATATTACTTTTCTTCTATTTATAATGTTCTCACAAACTTCAAAAAACTTGTCTTTATGATTTAAATTTTTAATAATATCCTTACTAGCTTTTGCGAAATCTAATGAATTAGCTCTTATAATAGCTTCATCCTTATATATTAAAGCTATTTGTTCTTCTACTTTTTGTTTCGTTTTTACTTCTCCAGTGACAATTATAACTCCTTTTTTTAAAAGCTCACCAACTTTCAAATCATTTAAAACACCTTTTGTTGCTAAAATTAATTCTGTCTCATTAGCAAAGAATTTTACCGTGTTTTTAGTAAAGCTCGCAATTTCAATTTCTAGAATCACCTTTAAAACACATGCTCTTAAAAAATTAAGTGCATTAAAATTTTTTGCTGTTTTTGCTAGAAGTAATAGTTTAGCACCTCCTTTTAATATTCCATTTATTGCTGCTGGACCAGCTGAGACTATTCCACCAACAAGATAGATTTTTTCCCAGCTTGCTAGAAACTCTGCTCCACCTTCTAATTGTAAAATTTCTTCCTTAAAGGTTTGAACAGCAACATCTGTAGTCGCAAGACCAACATCTGCAATTGCTAAAGCTAAAACACCTGGGTTCCCAGTTGTTGCAATGGCAATAACACCTAAAACAATTGCTAAAACATCAAAACCTATTCTAATGTTTTTTTCAATTTCTTGAATTTCAACTTCGTCAGAAAGTGCTTTTATGTAAATGGCAGGAACTAATTTTGGAGCACTGTCTTTTGAATCTACATCGAGAAGATAAACCATTTCTAAAGGATGATACATTGCTCCATAATCTAATGGCAATTCATCTTTAAAAGGTGTATAATCGGCACCAAATAAAGGTATAAGTCGTAATTGTTGAATAAAAAACTCATCCTCTTTTTCATTATTTCCAATACTAGTTACATTAGCATCATATTTATATTCTTCTCCATAAAAAAAAGTTTTATCAGTAATAGTTAATTCTTTAAAACCATTAGAAGCACATAAAGCATATAGTAGGTTACTAAAAATTATGCGATTACTCATTTGTTGTTCTTCAAAAAAAGAACTACCATCTAAATTTTTATAAATTCTTTTTACAAATGCTGGATTAGCTTTAAATTTATCAAATAATATGTTAGATTTACCATACGCTTTCATAACGTTTATAAGAGCAGAACTTCCATCTCTCCAACCACTAAACAAACCATCATCATCATAATCTGTTAAAACATTGATATGCTCCCAAAGTATTTCTTCATTAAGTAAGGATAAAATATTTTTTAAAGCAAAATCGGGCATGTTCTCATAAAGAAATTTCAATTCACTCGCTTCTTTTGAGTTTTTTAATTTGTCTGCAAAAACCTTTGTTATTTTATCTTCTAAAAAAGTTTCTCTTCCAATTTGAGATACAATAGCAACAAAATCGTTTAGTTTTTCTGTTTCAATAATGATTGCTTTATACATGTCATTTAAAACATAATCATTGTCAATTTCTGGAGTAATACTAAAATCTCTTTTATCAATTGCATCTGTGTAAATAAAACTGATTTGAAAATTCAAAGATTCGTTTTTTTCATCAATTTTAAAACGAAATCCAGGATTGATAAAATCTACTTTACAAGCTCTAGTATTTAAACGTATCTTTAATGCTGCGGTTTCTCTTTTTCCTTGAGCATTCTCATATTGATAAGGAATAGTTTGTTCATGCTCAGTAATCAAACGAGGTCCCAATCCATCTCCACTTAAAATTAATGTGGTTGTTGGTAAGTTTTTAGTATATTCCTTATAGTGAAAGAAAAAATCATCTGAATTTGAATTTACTTTTAAATCTTCTATTAGTTTTTTACTATTTAAAGCGCTTCTATAAAATTCATCTTTATACTCACCACATTTTTCTATTTGATTTCCAAATTTATTATCAAATGTAATCACTTCAAAACTTCTGCTTGAATTTGAATTGATTAAAGGAAGTGTTCTTTGAAGCGACCCTGCTTGTTGTTTTAAATCTAAAAACTGCAATCCTTGCAAAAGCTTTTGGCTTTCTATATCATATTCATCAAATGTGTTTGCCATAAGTTTTAATTTTAGTTATTTCTAATTTGTTTGTTGGAAATAATTCAAGAAGAGGCACATTGCGTTTTTCAAAGTGATTTATTTTTTCTTGTGTTGTAACTAATAAATCTATATGGTAATTTAAATCTCTTGTCCATATATGCGTATTCGTTATAGGAAAATCACATATTATAACAACATCCCAGTCTTTTCCATTTAATTTTTCCCAATTTTCAATAGGTGTTCTTGCTCTACTTCCATAAAGTACAATTTTTCTTACTGGAGTAATGTCTTCTATTTTTCTTCTTAATTCATTAAGAATATATGGCAACACTAACTCGTGCTGCCATATACTTTCCATCTTTACTTGACTCATATTAGGAATCTTGAAATTGGGAAAAGGTTTGTTTCGCTAGGAAGACTTAAAGGAACTCTAGCTTTATCCTGAATTCTAGCGTCTATATAATCATACTTTCCTATTTTTACCAAAGCATCATCTTCAACAATTAATCTTATAGTATCAAACATAGGATCATCACCTGGTTTTGTAAACACAAAATCTTTAATTTTACTTGTATCAATTGTGAATGTAATTCCATCTGTTGCGCCTGTGTTTGAGATGGCTATTTTCGCTGTAACACCGTTAATTAACGATAACTGTTTTGCTAATTCATTAAAAATTACAGCACTTCTGGTACTACTCAACCAATTGGCATCTCTATTTATGGTTATGGTTTGTCCCATACATTCATAAATTTTTGGGAAATTATTATCCGCATCGTGATCTCCTATGGTTTGAAACATACGATTGTCCATCCCTTCAAAAGTAAACTCAATAAATTTAGTCTCTTCTTGATTTAATTGAGAATTACTAATAACAAAATTCGAATTACATGGTATAGCATCTGGGTCTTCGAACGTGTCACTATTTACATCATCACAATTGCAAGGAAGTGCCTTTTCAACTTTTAAACCAATACTATCTGCTTGTAATATAGTTAATGATGTAGGAACTCGTGTAATCCAAGCCTTACCTTCTTTTTGCCCTAAAGGTTCTCTTAATTCATCTACAATAGACATGAATAATTCATCTTCAATAACGGGTACTTCACCACCATTCCAAATTTGCCCTGTTTGCATATAATAACGAACTGCTTCTTCAAAACCTGGACGAACTGTAACCACAACTCTTGCCATACCCGCTTGCATGAAGTTTCTAAACAATGGATCATTAGAATCATCATATTGATACAACGTTGCCCATTCCGAGCGATTACCCCAATAATATGGATATAAATTATATGACATAATATCCCATTCGAAAGCTTGTTCCATAAACTTTACGAACGCTGCATAATCGTCTAATTCTTTTCCAAGATTTACTTCTGTATTACCAAAATTTCCTACAGCAGTAGCATTACCTACAATTTTAAATAAATTACTTTTCCCGTAGGTGTTTTTGGCTAATGGGTTTTGATCAATTAAATAGGAAATACAGTTTTTACGTAAAATCTTGTTTTCAAATTCACGATAGAAACCTGGGTTTGTTCCTTTTATTTGAATACCCGTTGCTTTTTCTTCTGCCAATTTTTCGTTATAAACAGTTAATGCATCTTCATAAGCATCTATAATAGCTTTAAATGTTTCTTGTTGCCATTTTTTTCTTGCTTCACTTGTTAATTCGCATTTTATTTCCACATTTACACTTCCAGAATGATGTCCCATAACGGAATATGAAATAGGAATAACACCATTAAAACTCGACACTGGATAATAAACTCCTTTACTCTGTAATTTTTTACTTCCTGCAATAACCGCCAAACCATAACCTGGTTCAGATGGATAATACCAATCCGCAGTTACGCCAATAGCATTATAACCTTCTGGTAATTTCACTTCTTCATTTCCAGCTGCAACTTCTTCCCATTCTGCTCCCATAGTTTCTGGAGTGGTAAATGAGAATGATTTTCCAATACTTAAGTAGGTTGCCGGAGCAAGTGTTACCTCAACATTGTATTTTGCTGCCCAATGTTTAAGTGTTACTTCTGTAACTTTTGAATAATCAGCCAAATTGTTATTTAATGCTTTTCTTGGATCTTCAGGTTCAATAAGTAAAGACATTTGTTGTTTATTCTCCTGCATTCCTAAAGAGTGTAATTTAGCTGGTTGAGGAACCATAAATTCAAACATCAAACGCTTGCCATAGTTTACAATTTGATTTTTAAATAATTTATCCACCCATCTGAATACTCCTACTACATGTTTATCTCCTTTTGTGTTATCAAAACCATGTTTGTTATTTTCTTCAAATTCTTCAACAATCTTATTAATTCGTTCCTCTTTAACTTTACTAACAATTCTGTCTAAAGCAGATTCTGTAATTTCCTTTGCTTGTGTTACAGCTTGTCTAGTACTTTCTTCTTTTGAATTATGAGTGGCATAATTTACTCCTGTTGAAAAACCAATTTCACTTCCAAAAGCTTTAAAACTCCCATTAAAATTTGCAAATGCACTAAAATCTTTACTTTCTTGTAATACTTTAGCCACTTCGCTTTGCATATCAAATCTTGAAGTACTGCTTGTGTCTGTTAAATGTTCTCTTTCTGTTTCTGAAGAGGTAGTAACGGTATTCTCACTTCTTCGTAACCTTCTCGTGGCTTTTTCCTTATATTCACGAGCCATAATGTTCTCGATATGGGCAACGTCACCTTCAACATAGCATTGTGTACTCTGCTCTACTTTTTTATAGTCTGCAATTCCCAATTGTTTCACTCCAAATCCACTTGGAATAAAAGGAGATTCATTTCCACTACCTAATTGGGTGTCATCTCCATTATCTCCTTCGTCTAATGATGTTATTAATGTTCCTGATGAACACAAACTCAATTTAAATTCAGGAATTGAAAACTTTTTAACCACTCCATTCGTAAAAGTAATTTCCCCGCTAAATGATTGCAATAAACTTTCTTCAGCTAATAATGGAAGTCCTATTGCCATATTTTTAAAGAAAATAGTATTTCCTATTCTAGATAAGGCATACGTATTTTGTCCATGATTCGCATAATTATTTCCATCAGATCTTACTAAAGAATAATTAAAACTTGCTACATTCCAAGTATCGTCTGGCACTGCAATAGACAAATCTGAATTATATCTAGCAATCGACCCCATTAAGGTTTTACTAACTGGTTTTGAACAAATTTGAAATCCAAAAAGTGTCGTTGGAACAGGTATAACAAGAGGTATTAATATTCCTCCCACACTTACAAGAGTATTCTCAGATGAAGAAGTATTAGATGAAATAATTTCATTATTGGTTGCTATATTAGATGATATATAACCTGTTAATTCATTGAAATCATTATAATCGTCAGATAATGTTAATACACTAGGTTGAATAAGTCGTTCTTTTACATTAGTATCTACAACTTCAGAATATTTGCCTGTTATTTCCAATAAAGCTTCAAAACTTTCAGGGGTTAATCTAGCTTCTAATTCTTTTAAATCTAATGGATCTCTAAAATTGAACTCAAATTCTGGAATTATAGGAGTAGGAACAGTTGGTGGTTGATTACATGGATCTTTAGGATCATAAACTACATTAGGATCTTTTATAGCACACCAATCCTTTTTTGCACTTTCTAAATCATTTTTATACTGTTCTAAAATAGGTTTTACAATATCTTCATGATTTTTTTCGGCTAACGACAATGCACTATTATATTCTTTCTGAAAATTCTTGCTTATCGCTTTTAATTCGTTTTCTAATTTTTGATATCTTCCATTTTCATACTCAGTCTGTGCAATTACTTGCTGTTTTATCATCTCCTCTTGTGGATATGTTTTTTTAATCACTTCTTCTGAAGCCATCATTTTAGCTACACCACTTTCAGAAGCAATGGCATTGTCTTCAACAAATAAGGCTTTTGGTAAGACAACTTTTGCATTTACTAATGTTTTTGTTAGTACTTCATCACCATTAAATTTTACGACTAAATGATTGGCTTGTAACAATTGAAGTAATCTCTCTTTAGCATAAAAATCGCTTTGAGTTACCGTTTGATAAAAAAGATTATCCCAAAGATTAGATAAAACATTTAAATCCGTTATTGCATTTACACCCGCCATTTTTTGAGTTAAATCGTTAGTATCAAAAGACAAACGGTTTTTAGCAATCCATATTGATAACTCGGTTAGCTTTGCATTTACAGCTTTTATTTCTTGTATTGTTAATGGAGTAAAAGTTTTAGCAATTTGCTTTAATTCATTCCATTTAAAAGTTTTATCTTTTACTATATCAAATACTCCTGAAGGAATATTTTTTTCTCTAAAGATAAATCTATCATTTTGTTTTTCTTCATCAGCCAATTGTGGTGATCTCATCGAAACAAATCTAAAAAGTGTGTTTTTGTTTTCTGTGCTCATGTTTATTAATTAAATTTTTAAAAAAGTGTATTTATCTGGCTGCGCAACCTTCTAAATAAAGAATATATTCTTAATAATTGAAGCTTATAATCAATTATAATGCAAATATAAAAGAAAATATTCTATTATACAAATAAAACAAAGAAAAAAATCTAATTATTTTATATTTATTTGAATATTATCTTATTATAAAGGAAAATAAACTATTTGTTTTTATATAACAGAGAAAATATTCGATGTTTTTAATAAAATTGTAATCCTAATGAGTCCGTATTTAAGAGAAAGTTAGAACTTATATAGACCAAAAAGTACTTAGTTATTATGTTTTAAAAAACGGTTTAATAAAGTAAGGCTTTGATTTTCAAAACGATAAAAGAGAGAGTTCTTATTCAATGCAATAGAAAAGAGGTATCAATCTGTAATGATTTAACCCTCGTTTATCTTTTAATAGAACAAAAGACAAACAAAATGAAGATTTTATACTTACTAAGAGCAAGATGTATAGTGGTACTTTTGCGTAAACCTCCTTTTATGGCAACGGTTAATTCTCCAGTCAAAGATAATTGTCAATGTTCGTTTTTTTGAATAAAAAAATCCGCCCTAAGGCGGATTTCTACTTTATAATTCTGATATTTTAATTAAGTAGTCTTTTTTATTATATTTTTCTAACATAAAAATTAGTTTTTTGGTATAAACTTTAAAATAGTCATATAATTCTTGATTGGTATAAAATTGAGAAAAATATCCATCAAATAAAGCATTAAAATTATAATCAGGATTTTCCAATATCCATTCAAAAACCACTTTTTGATCTTCAATATAATCAATTTTTAAATTAGATAAATCAATATCTTCTATGGCATCTTTATAAAAATCTTTTATTTTTTTAATACCTTTAACATCTTTATTAAATATTGCATTATGAATTGCTGTCTCTAACTTTTTTTCTTCCATAATTAAAATGCTTGTTTAAAAATTAAATTTTCTACTATATTATTTCCTGTTGAAAAATAACCTCTTTCCGATAGTTCTTTTAACATGTTTTTTTTAACATTTTCAAAAATAGGCCTGTAATGACCACTATGATTAGTGATTTGTTTAATAATTCCATTTTCAATTATAATATCTCCTGCAGCTGCTATCTTACTCCCAGATAAGAAACTAGAATGGTGAAATTTACCAATTTCATTACTCTTAGAAATATATATTTCCCCAGTTTCCGACATTACATATATTGATTTGTTTGAAACAATATTTTCGCCTTCAAGTCCAATTTCAATACTCCCATTAGTGTCAAATAGTTTACCGTTTTTATCTATGATTCTATCATGTTGAACAAAAATTTCAAACTTTTTTCTTTCAAATTCATCAAGATATTTTACTTTTTTCTCAAATTCAAATAATCTTCCACCTTCAAGATAAATTTTTTCTAATCCTCTAGTTTCTTTATAAATAATTTTTGAAGAACTAATTACATCAAAATATTGATATAGATGTTCAATTACCTCATCAATTTGTTTAGCTTCATCTGCATTTTTTGCGGTTTTCTTTACATCATCAGTATGTTCTAGAACTTCTTTGGCACTTTTGCGTAAACCTCCTTTTATGGCCGCTGTTAAACTATACTAACAAAGATAATAATTGTAAGTGCTATTTATTGAGTATAAAAAAACCACCCGAAGGTGGCTTTGAAATTAATTTTCTTTTCTATAATAATTTCCCTCTTGATCTTTTTCAATTTCTGAAGTAGTGTATTTGCCTTGAATGTATAGTGGTTCACCTGTCTCATCTGAAATCACTAAAAAATCTACACTATCAAATAAAGACTTAATTATAGCTACCCAACAAGGATGGTTTTTGCCAGTATTTTTCCCCCTAATTAATTCTTCATTCTTTTCAAAAACTATTTTTTCAATATCGGATTCTTTATATAAATCTTTAAAAATTCCTTTAAGTGTTTTTTTGGTTATTTCTAAAATTTGTTTTTCTGTATGTTTCATTATATTTTAATTTTTAATGGGTCTAATCCATATTCTCTAACTCTTATCTTGTTAATGTAATTTAAAGCGTCTTGTAATTCTGGTTTTGTCCATTTGCTTTTGTTAGCGAAAATTTCTTTCCAGACATAAGTTTCTTTTTCTAATCTTGATAATGATAAATAAGCTTCTCCTAATTCTTCATAGTGTTTCAAATGAGCTAGCTCATGAAATTGAACTATTTCTGTTGCGTTTTTACTTAAATAAAATTGTTTAGTGTGTGCGTTAAATCCTCCAGGAAATCCTTTTGCTCTCATTGCATAAAATAATTCATCTATATTTTTAAACTCATCAATAGGCTTGAATAATTTTGTAATACTTTTTATGTCTCCTTCAACAATTAAATGAATTCCTTTTTGTTTTAAAAAACTTCTTAATTGTCTAATCTGAGAAGCTGTTAATATTTTACCTCCTAAATTACCAATTTTTCTAGAAACCATAAAATCAATCTCTGCAACATCCTCCAAATGCTCAATTACCTCATCAATTTGTTTAGCTTCATCTGCATTTTTTGCGGTTTTCTTTACATCATCAGCATGTTCTAGAACTTCTTTGGCACTTTTGCGTAAACCTCCTTTTATGGCTGCCGTTAACTCAGCTTTCAAAGATAATAATTGTAAGTGCTATTTTATTGGGCATAAAAAAAGCTACTCGAAAGTAGCTTTGAAGTTTTATATCTAAATATTTATTCAAGTATTGTAAAATACTTTCCTTCATTATTTTTTTGTATTTTCATTCCAGATTGTTTATGTTTTATAAAAAATGGTTCACCATTTAAATCCGAAATTTCTAAAAAGATATGATTATTTTCAATCTTTGATTCTTCTTCAAAATCAAATCCAACAATCCAATAAGGTTTTATGTTCTTTACTGCTTGTTCGTATTTTATTTCTTTAGGCAAAAAACCTGCTTCATCAATTTTTTTTAAATTTTCTAACTGTTCGTCAATACTTTTAAAAATTGGTTCAATTTCTAAATTAGAATTATAGCCCCATCCGATATCTTTCATAGTTTTAATAGCGATATCAACTATTTCTTGTTTTTTGTATATCATTTTTTATTAATTTTATCTATAAATAAATTTTAATCCTTCCATTTCATAATTTAAATCAAATTTAATCTTAGAACCTTTTTTATTTGCTTCAACAACTAAATCTTGAACATAAATATAAGAATCAAACAATTCTTTTTGAGTCCATTTATTTTTTGATTTCCATATTTCTTCCCAAACAATTATTTCTTCTTGTACAAAATGAACTTTAGGTTTTTTATCAAACCAATATTTTAGATGAACCATCTCATGGAAAACAGTTAATTCAGAAGCATTTTTTGAACGTAAAAATAATTCTGGTGGAGGTCCTTGTCTAAAGCTACCTAAAACATTTCTTTTGTTCCAATCTGTTAACTTATTTTTTAAAGAATGGTCAATATCAACTAGTTTAACTCTAACTTTATACTTTTGCCAAAGAAAATCTTTTAATAAGTCTAACTCTTTTTTTGTTAATAATCTACCTCCTGATAAATCAAATAATTCATCTATTTTTCTAAATAATTCATTAGTTTCTCCTGCAACATCTTCCAAATGCTCAATAACATCTGCTTTTTCAGCTTGAGTTAGTCTTCTTTTTACATTATTTTCTTCAATAACCAGATTATCTAACTCTTTCTTTACATCATCAGTATGTTCTAGAACTTCTTTGGCACTTTTGCGTAAACCTCCTTTTATAGCAACGGTTAATTCTCCAGTCAAAGATAATAATTACAATTACTATTTAGTAAGCACAAAAAAACCACCCGAAGGTGGTTTGAGAAAAAATACTACAATCTAATATAACTCCCATCTGGAAGTCTATATCCGTGAGGAGTGGTATAATAAAGAATTTCAAAAGTTTTTGCATCTACATAACAACTACAATAAAAACCCTCTATTAATGATATTAGCTCACCTTTATCGTTGTACTTTACGTTAGTGTCCAAGGTTTTGAATCTCACTACATATGTTTCACGCATTGATCCATCTAAATCTTCTTCAACTTCTTTATCCCAACATTTAATTCCTATATCTAGATCATATTCTAAATCAATAGATTTCATATTCTTTTTAACTTTTTCTAGTATTTGATCTTTTGTCATAATTTTTATAATTTTATTTTGTTAACATCTACTCCTGCTCCTTTTAAATCTTTTAATACAGGTAAAATATTTTTTTCGTAAGCATGTAATAATTCTTTTTTATTGAACTTATTCCCATTTTCTAAAATTTTGTTATATACATACATTTCACGCTTGTAGGTTCTAATAAGGTCTAACTCTAAATTGCCACTTATTACTTTCATGCCTTTTATATAGTTATCTTTTCCTAGTTTTATAAATTCTTCAAGATGTGAAAATTCGTGAAAAATTTCATATTCAGTGAAACCTTTTTTAAGAAATATTTCTTGAGTAAATGGGTTAAACCCTGCTTGTTTACCAGCAAGTAAGTTGTCAGTTTCATCAATAATTCTTAATGCTGCTTTGCCATTACTGATTTTATCAATTTTATTAATCCATAATTTTATTTCTTGCCTTGATAATTTTTGACCTCCTAAAAACCCTTTTCCGCCTGGTGGAGACATTGGAATACCTGATTTTGCCATTCCATCCAAATGCTCAATTACCTCATCTATTTGTTTAGCTTCATCTGCATTTTTTGCGGTTTTCTTTACATCATCAGCATGTTCTAGAACTTCTTTGGCACTTTTGCGTAAACCTCCTTTTATGGCAAGGGTTAATTCTCCTCCCAAAGATAAGATTTGAAGAGCTAATTATAAAGTATAAAAAAACCACCTTCGGGTGGTTTTGTAAGCTTATAAAACTTCTACATTATCGTTTTCTTTTATCTCATCTATTGATTTTAAATCTGTTAAAAAATGTATCATTTTCATCTCAGCAATATTTGATGACACTTCTATATCAATAATATTAGCTTCTTTTGAATAATTACTTCCTTCAATTCTAATTTTCTTATTTTTAAATTCGTCTAAAAAAAATGATTTATCTTTATCAATAGCTTTTAGTTTAGTGTTTTCATCTCTAAAATTTACTCCTACTATTACATTATCATTTAATTTGTCTAATTGTATTATTTTTAATTTTTTGTAATCCATAATAATTGTGTTATTTGTTCGAAATTATAGTTTTCATATTTACTTCCTTTTAATATATCTTTATGACTTTTAAATCTTTCTAAAGCGTCATCTAATAAATCTAAACGGTCAACCTTATTTAAATCTTTTCCATGTTTACTTGCTCTAATACTTGCTTGCATTTCTTCTAATAAATTATTTTGACTTCCTGATAAATTTGAATCAAAAAAAGTTTTGTTATTTAAGGCAGCTAAACGGTGTCCTTCCAATTCATGAGCAATAGCTGCCCTCCAACTTAACCTTGAATTAGCTGTATTAAACTTACCTGGCATAACATCTGTATTTATAACTAATCTATCTAACCCAAACATTAAAGAATAACCTGTTTCATGATCAGAAATTCCATCCTTAAAATCAATATTTTTTTCATCAATATTATATTTTTTTGCATATTCTAAAATTTCATTTTTTTGTTTTAGAGTTAAATTTGCTTCACCCCTAAGTCCTTTAGAATAAACTATTTTTCTGTATTGATTTATTGCTTTTTTAAAACCAGCAACCTCATCCAAATGCTTAAAAAAATCATCAATCTCATCATTGGTTAGTTTTCTTTTTAAGTTATTTTCTTCTATAACGAGATTGTCTAACTTTTTCTTTAACTCATCAGTATGTTCTAGAACTTCTTTGGCACTTTTGCGTAAACCTCCTTTGATGGCTGCCGTTAACTCACCTCCCAAAGATAATAATTGTAATTGCTATTTATTGAGCATAAAAAAAGCTACTCGAAAGTAGCTTTATTCGTTTTATTTGTTAAAATTTTATTTGTAATCAAACCTATCTTCTTCAGGATACCAATAACGTGTTAAAGTTGGATTTAATGTACCATTTTCATAAGCTATTAGTTGATTTTCGATAGTACCTAAAGTACCAAAATTAACCACTCTTCCTGTTTCTTTCTCTACTAAAAATGGAACTTTATTTGCTAACTCTTTATCTGAATTTCCATTTAGAAGATATTCTTTAGAATCAAAGTAATAAATATTCCCATAAGATTTTTTAATTGTTTCCTCAGCATAAAACATCATTTCAATATTACTATCCTTTTCTAATCTCTTTAAATATTGCTCACCAATTTGTAGCATTTCTTGTTCTGTCAGCATAATGTTTTTGTTTTAATTTATTTTTATCTTACTTTTAAATATTCAAACCATCCCTCTCCTTTTTTATACCTGCCATTAATGAAATCTTGCACTTTTCTTGTCTGTTCAAAAATAACATTCTCTCCCGTTTGACCATCTAATAAATGTATTTTTCCTTGCTTTTTAATGCCCACAAAGTAATGACCATAAGACGAAAATTTATTTGTGTTTTTATATGTAATTTTTTTGAAAACCCCACGTATTATTATAATTTCTCCTTCTTGAATCAATAGTTCCATTCTAGAAATTGTTGAAGGAATAAAACTACCACCGCCAAACTTTTTTGCAACTAAATCAGTTCCAAGCATAGGTGAAGGAATTGCGCTTTCAATTTTACCTGTTTTAAAGAATTTAACAATAACTTCACTTGTAAGTGCGCAATTTTCATCTCCTATTTGTATTATTTCATTACCTATTGCTTTATGATTAAAATATGGCATAGCTTCTTTTATATAATCAAATGGATTGTCTATTTTAATTTTTTCTAATCTAGCTAATCCTTCAATAAATGCTTTTACTCTTATAGGATCTTTTGTTACTACTATTGAAGAAACTGGTGCATTTCCACCTAAATTCTCCAAATGCTCAATAACATCTATTTTTTCAGTTGAGGTTAGTCTTCTTTTTACATTATTTTCTTCAATAACCAGATTATCTAACTCTTTCTTTACATCATCAGTATGTTCTAGAACTTCTTTGGCACTTTTGCGTAAACCTCCTTTTATGGCAACGGTTAATTCTCCAGTCAAAGATAATAATTACTACTTTTTGGTTTTAAACATTAAAAAAGCTGCCCGAAGACAGCTTTAAATTTTAAAAAGTTCTATACTTAAATTCGTAAGTATCAAAGTCTACTGTTTTATCTTTGGAGATATACCATAAACCCGAAGTTGGATCTGTTGCATCTAACTGTATTGAAGACCATTGATCAATACGAATAATACTTTCTAAACCTTGATAAATATTTTTACCTAAGCAATAACAATCCTGGCCTAAAAAATACACAGCACCATTAGCATCTACAGCAATATCAAAATTTTCAGGGGAATATAGTCCAATAACATAAAGTTTTCTTCCTAAATCTGTTGCCCAATCTTCTGCAACTGAATCTGAATCCATTCCATCTGAATCTAATGGATTTAATGACGTTCTATTTACAACGTTTGAATCTTTCTTATCGAGAAGTTCTAAAATTTTTAACCCACCATACTCTCTGATGAATTCTCTAATAAATTCTGGATAATTATATCTCTCCATAAATTCATCATAGGTCGTTATCTTTCTGTTTGGATACCATCCCATAGTTTTTAGGTGATTTTCCATTTCTTTTGTAAAACTCATTTTTTATATTTTTAATTCTGTTAAGTCTTCAATTATATTAAAGTATTCCAACATTGGATTACAACTTTTACAAGCTTCTTTAAATATACCATGACGATTTATGTCTTTATTAACATCTAAAGCTTTTGAAATTGCGTTCTTATTAAGTAAATTTTTTGCTTTATCAAGATTAAGTTTTCCAAATTGGTTTTCCAAACTATATAAAAGTTGATTCAAGGCATCTACTTCAGCACACTTTCCATGATGAATAACTTCAGAAACTATACCCTTTTCCATTTCTAACCATTTGTTTTTTATCCACTTATCAAGTATTGGATGCAAATCCGGAAATTTACCTTTATTAAATCCTTTAAAACTTCTTCCATAAAAAACTTCACCTTTAAATTGAATTGCACAAACAGCCCCTTTTTTATCCTTCATTCTAGGTATGGATTCTAAAAACTCATCTGCTAACTCTTTTAATCTTTGATTTGTGGCTTTAGGCAATTCTCCTTTTCTGATACTTTTTACAGCTTCTTCCAAATCATCCAAATACTTCCTTGCCACATCATCACTCATCCCTTTTAGCTTATCAGCTATAGCTTCCACTTCTTTCTTTGTACCTCTAAAGATTTCTTTACCTTCTTTTATTAGTACATAAACATCATCACTTACTTTTACAGGAATGCCTGTAAATAAAGCTGGACTTTTAGGAACTTCTCTAATTTCAACACCAAATTTTTGAAAGGTATCTCTAACCGCTTTTGGGAAAGTAGCTAAAAAGTCTTTGGCTCTAGCAAAAATACTCTTAAGGAACGTTAAGAAATCATCTAATAAAAGTAAAAAACGCCTTAATTTCTTAAAGCGTTTTTATAGTTCAATTATTATTTAACATTTTATTTTTAAACAATATAATAGATTACATTTAAAAAATTTAAATCATCTTTTATTTCCTGAAGAATCTCATCTGAAATTTCAATTTCAATTTTATCATATTCTTCATATAAATTAAAAAATTTAGAAACATCTTCAAGAGAATTGATTTCGGTCCCATCTCTATACAAAAACTTAAGCACTTTTAGTATGTTGATACTATTTTCTTTACGATTAATCGCTATTTTTTTCATAATATTTTTTATTTTTTTTCCCAATACATATTCACATTTTTACCCTCAGTGATAGTAATATTTGTTGGTTTAAATTTGTTCTCAAAAATTTTAGTAATTGATTTTCCAGCTGGAGTACTTAAAGCTGCTTCTACCTTATTATCTAATACATTTTTATAGACTTTCATAAAAGCGTCATAGTTATCTTTCATTGATTTAGCAGGAAAACTACATTCTATTTTTTCAAAATTATATTTTTTAATTAACTCATACATCGCTTTTGAAATGTCCTGACCTTTATAATCGAATGAAACATCAAAAACATTAAATAATATGCCTTCTTTATCAATCGAGGAAGTCCCTTGTAATATTTTCTTACCATTGGAATCAATAATATAGTGATTAATTTCCTTCATACCTGTTTTAAAATTTTTAAAAGAATGTTGAAATCTTAATCCCAATTTTCTGAATTTATAATCTTTAGCATTAATAAAATCATCTAGTTTTTTAGTTTCTATTAATTCATCCAAATACTTTTCAGCCACATCATCACTCATCCCTTTGAGTTTTTTAGCTATCGCTTCCACCTCTTCTTTTGTTCCTCTAAAAATCTCTTTGCCGTTTTTTATTAAAACATACTCTCCTTTTTCTATGAGTGTTTTTATGGCACCTTCTACTGAAGCTAGTACTGGACTTTTAGGAACTTCTTTAATCTCAATACCTTGTTTTTCAAAGGTTTCTTTAACAACTTTTGAGAAAGTTGATAAAAAGTCTTGGGCTCTAGCAAAAATACTCTTAAGGAACGTTAAGAAATCATCTAATAACGGTTTTATGTTTTTAGATTTTTTGTTTAAATTAAATAGAGATTGTCATTAATGCAATGGCAACCTCTTTTTAATATTTATCGAACGTTATTTCTTTGAGGAACTAACTTTCTATTAATAAACCAAATTTTTTATCTTCCATAAAATTCTTAAATTTTGATAAGTAAATATAAATTTCCTCATTTGAAAATTTGATTTTTTCTTTATTTGGAATATTATTTATTATATCATCAAATTTAAACCCTTCACTAAT
>NZ_LR733560.1 GCF_902506265.1 Flavobacterium sp. 9AF
TATCAATACATTCCTTATAAAAATTCAGTTTTAAAACTCTTTTATACCTTAATTTTTCTAATAATTTCTTTTATTTCAGGTTTCTTTTATAAAGAGAACAAAACTCTAAATTTTTTGTTATTCTTAATTGTATTGATTTCTTGTATATCAATAGGAAGTAGAATGGCTTCTGTAAATTTGGGTGTTTTTCTACTTGGAGTGTATTTACAAAAAAAGAACAATAAAAACTATTTTATATTGTTTTCAATAGTAATATTGCTAATTTTCTTTGGATATAATATATCGCTAAGATCAGAATCACATCAACATGGTCTAATACCTTATATTTTAATTACTTTAGAAAAGCCAGAAATCATATTTAAGTATATCTATAAAAATTTATACTATAATTTTGTTTTTGGTTTTTATGCTACTGCTGATACAGTTGAATATTATAGCTCAAACATTGATAAAAATTTATTAATTTCCTTAAACCCTTTACCAGGAAGATTTGCAGGATGGTATAAAATTGCAGAAAAAATGAGATTAAATATTTTTGCGCCTTACACTGGAATAGGAGAATTGTATAAAACACCTATTTTCTTTTTCTTTTATTGGGTAATTATTGGATTCTATTTTACAACTTTAGATTTAAAGATTAAGAAATTTTTTCTAGAAAAAAAGTATATTTTAAGTTTAGTACAATTGTTATTTATTGTCATGTTCTGTGTACTAATTTATGAATACAATTTTAGATCTTCTAATAGATTTATTTATTATTCTTTAATCTTATTTTTTCTATATTATATAAAATATCAAAATGGAAAACTCTATATTAAAAGATAGTATTTTAAGATTTTTGTCTTTCTATTGTGGAATTTTTATTATCCTACCCTTTCGGCTAAAACCATCTATAATTATTTTATTAGCCATATATTTAATTGCATATAGACCCAAACCAAAAAATAATAATTTTTTTATTTTCTTAGGGGTCTATTTCTTTATTTACTTTTTATCACTATTCAACAACTTTAGCAATTTAAAATTGTCATTGGATTTGTTGATCCGAATTATTCCTTTTATAATTGTTCCTTTATTCTTATTTTCTTTAAAAACTGATGAATTTCAAAAATTTAAAAAAAACCTATTAAACAGTTTATATATTTCTACTTTAATTTATGCTATTACAATTTTAATTTATTTATATTATTTAGGTTCTTTAACAAATGCCAATACGTTAAATTATGGCTATTCCTATATTACAAACGAATTTTATGGTTTTAATGACCACCCTATATATATAACAAGTTATTTTGGTATTCAAATCCTAATCCTTTCTTTTAAACAAAAAAAAAATACGCTAGATTATTTTTATTTAATCTTTTTGATTTTTATGATTTTTTTACTTTCTAGAAAGGCAATAATAATCTCACTTACTTTAATTTTTTTAATTAAAGTAATACAAGGAAAAAAAATTAATTATATGATAGCTTTATTGGTTCTAATTATGATTTTTAGTACAGCATTTTTCTTTCCTTATATTATTGAACGCTTTGCTGAATTATCAATAAATAACCTTAATGTTAATTCTTCTACAAGGATAAGAATTGATGTTTGGAATTTTACTTATAAAGCAATAAAAGAAAATTTATTAATAGGAGTAGGTTGGGGTAATAATCAGGAGTATTTAAATAATATTTATTTACA
The DNA here is from genome assembly GCF_902506265.1 of Flavobacterium sp. 9AF. Lineage (GTDB taxonomy): Bacteria > Bacteroidota > Bacteroidia > Flavobacteriales > Flavobacteriaceae > Flavobacterium. The sequence goes on from NZ_LR733560.1 coordinate 1,687, forward strand.
AAATGATTGTGATTATTTGTTCAATAAAAATTCTCATAATCAATTTTTTCAAATTTTATTGTCTTCAGG
>NZ_LR733563.1 GCF_902506265.1 Flavobacterium sp. 9AF
TTTATCATCTTCCCCGATAATTATTTCTTTTTCATTAACTTCAAAAATTTTAAAGAGACCTATTTGTTCATTCGGTTCGCCTTTTAGATTATTAATAAATTCTTCTTTATTACTAATTTTTTGACTTATTTTTAAACCAAATAGTTTCACAATTTTATTTCTTAAAACAAATAAATTGGTAATCCATTTTGGCCCTGAACTAAAGAACGCTTTCAAAACATCTAATGAAGTAATTTGATTTTTTTCATCTAGAATAGTTCCTTGAAAGCTATCTACATAATTATATTTTTCTGTTTTTTGAAATAAGAAAGATTCTTTAGGATAATCAACTTGTGCAATCCTCATGACAAAATATCTGATAATTATTATAAAATTTTATTCCTATAAAAATAGTAAAAGGTTGTCTAAAAAAACAACCTTTTACTTTGAATTATAAAATTTATTACAGTTTACCTTTTTTAATTTCTTCAACTATTTCAGGATTTAATAATGTAGTTATATCCCCAAAATTACCATCTTCCCCTTCTGCTATTTTTCTTAAAATTCTTCGCATGATTTTTCCAGAACGTGTTTTTGGTAAACCACTAACAAATTGAATCTTATCCAATTTTGATATTGGACCTATTTTATCAGCAATAAGATTATTAATCTCATTTCTTAAATTATCATGATTTCTGCTTTCTCCAGATTCTTTTAAAATAACAAATCCGTATAAAGCATTCCCTTTAACATCGTGTGGAAAACCTACGATTGCACTTTCTGCTACAGCAGGGTGTTCATTAATGGTATCTTCAATTGGAGCAGTACCTAAATTATGTCCTGAAACTATAATTACATCATCTACCCTTCCTGTTATTCTGTAATAACCAACTTCATCTCTTAAAGCGCCATCACCTGTAAAATATTTACCAGGAAATGCAGAAAAATAGGTTTGCTTATATCTTTCATGATCACCCCAAATGGTTCTTGCCATTGAAGGCCAAGGGAATTTTATGCATAAACTTCCAGTTACTTGATTTCCCTCAATTTCATTTCGCAATTCATCCATCAAAACGGGTTGGATACCTGGTAATGGTAATGATGCATAGGTAGGTTTAGTAGGAGTTACAAATGGAATAGGTGAAATCATAATACCACCTGTTTCAGTTTGCCACCATGTATCTACTAAAGGACATCTTTTTCCCCCTACATGATCATTATACCAGTGCCAAGCTTCTTCATTAATTGGTTCACCAACAGATCCTATTACTTTTAGACTACTTAATGGAAAACCTTTTACATAATCAATGCTTTCTTTCGCTAAAGCACGTATAGCGGTTGGTGCTGTGTAAAATTGAGTTACTTTATGTTTTTCAATTACTTGCCAAAAGCGACTAAAATCTGGATAAGAAGGTACCCCTTCAAACATTACAGTAGTAGCTCCATTTAATAAGGGTCCATATAAAATATAAGAATGACCAGTTATCCAACCAATATCTGCAGTGCACCAATAAATATCATTTTCTTCGTAATTGAAAACATTTTTAAAAGTATAAGCAGTGTAAACCATGTATCCTGCAGTTGTATGAACCATTCCTTTTGGTTTACCAGTAGAACCCGATGTGTATAAAATAAATAAAGGATCTTCAGCGTCCATAATTTCTGCCACATGATTGTCTATAGCTTCATCTAATAGTGGTTGTAACCATAAATCTCTTCCTTCTTTTATTGATACATTTTCATTCGTTCTTTTAGCTACTAAAACTTTTTCAACACTTGGACAATCTTTTAAAGCCTCGTCCACTATTGCTTTTAAATTAATGGTTTTATTTCCTCTAAAACCACCATCAGAGGTAATAATCATTTTACATTGACTATCATTAATTCTACTGGATAAAGCACTTGATGAGAAACCAGCAAAAACAACCGAATGAATTGCTCCTATTCTAGCACAAGCTAAAACAGCAACAGCTAATTCAGGAATCATTGGTAAATAAATACAAACGCGATCTCCTTTTTTGATACCTTGAGATTTCAAAACATTTGCCATTTTAGCCACTCTAGCATATAAATCATTATAGCTAATATGTTGTGCTTCCTCTTCTGGATTATTAGGTTCAAAAATAATAGCAGTCTTGTCTCCTCTTTTATTAAGATGGCGATCAATACAATTCTTTACAATATTTACTTTAGCGTTAGTAAACCATTTAAACTGAGCTTCTTCAATGTCAAATTCAAAAACTTTATCCCATCTTTGATACCAACTAAAGTTTTCATCAGCAATCTTGTCCCAAAATTTTCTTGGTTCTCGAACTGATTTTTTATACATTTTAAAATAATTCTCTAAGTCATTTATTTTATAATAGCTCATTTGTATTTATTTTTTTATTTGTTAGTAAATATAATAATTCTTAAAGAAGTAATAAATTTATTCTTGCAAAATTACTATAGTTTTTCTATTTAAAAAATCCAATTTTATTGTTTTTCAAAACTTCTTTAATTTCTTCTATTATCACAATATCATCAATTGTTGATGGTATTTGAAATGCTGTACCATCTGCAATATTTCTCATTAATTTTCTTAGAATTTTTCCAGAACGTGTTTTTGGTAAACGTGGAACAGTAACAACGTTCCGCAAGCTAGCTACTGCACCAATTTGTTCTCTTACAAGTTGGACAATTTCAAATTCTAATTGAAAATTCTCTATTTCTTCTCCTGTTTTTGTTACTACCAAAGCTAATGGTATTTGACCTTTTAATTCATCATTTATTCCAATAACCGCACATTCTGCAACCGCTTTATGAGAAGCAACAATTTCTTCCATCTCAGCAGTAGATAAACGATGTCCTGCCACATTTATTACATCGTCCACTCTTCCAGTTATGTAAACATATCCATCTTTATCCTTATAACCACCATCTCCAGAAAAATAAAACCCTGGAAATTTATTCAAATATCCAGCTTTAAAGCGTTCATTATCTTTCCATAAATCCATTAGTGTACCAGGTGGCAAGGGCAATTTAATAACAACATAACCTTCTTCTCCAGTATTTAATTCTTCACCTACTTCATTAAAAATCCTAATATCATAACCTGCAACTGCTTTTCCAGCTGAGCCTGGTTTTATTGGTAGAAATTCAATTCCCATCATATTAGCAATCATTGGCCAACCCGATTCTGTTTGCCACCAATGATCTATTGTAGGAATTGTAATATGTTTTTGATACCATTCTAATGTAGCAACATCACAACGTTCACCTGCTAAAAACTGTGTTTTTAAACTAGACAGGTCATATTTTTTTATAAATTCACCATTTGGATCTTCTTTTTTAATTGCTCTAATAGCTGTAGGTGCAGTAAACATGGTTGCCACTTTATGTTCTGAAATTATTCTCCAAAATGTGGATGCATCTGGAGTTTTTATAGGTTTACCTTCAAAAACAATAGTCGTATTTCTATTAATTAATGGTCCGTAAACAATATAACTGTGTCCTACAACCCAGCCTACATCTGAAGCAGCCCAAAATACCTCTCCAGGATTAGCATTGTAAATATATTGCATCGAAAAGCGAAGCGCTGTGGCATAACCACCTGTATCGCGAACAATACCTTTTGGTTTACCTGTTGTGCCAGAAGTATATAAAATGTAACTTGGATGAATCGATTGTAATGGAATGCAATTGGTTTCGTCTGAACCATAAATTAGTGCATCATAATCAATATCATATTTTTTAAAAGGAACTCTTGCTCCTAATTTTCGATTCAAAACAACTACTTTTTTTGGTTTATGTGAAGATAACTCTAGTGCTTCATCCACTAAAGGCTTATAAGCTATTAATCTATCTATTTCAATTCCTGAGGAAGCCGTTAAAATGACCTTAGGCTTACAATCATCTATTCTAATTGCTAATTCATGAGGTGCAAATCCTCCAAAAACGACAGAATGTGTAACTCCTATTCTTGCACATGCTAACATAGCAAATACAGCTTCCGGAATCATAGGCATGTATATTACTGCCGTATCCCCTGTTTTTAAACCCAATGCTAACAAACCACCCGCTAATTTGGCAACTTTTTCTTTAGCTTCGTTAAATGTATATTTTTTAATCGTTTGAGTAACTGGAGAATCATATATAATTGCATTTTGATCTCCGAAACCGTCTTGAATATGTTTATCTAATGCTAAATAGCATAAATTAAGTGTACCATCCTGAAACCATTGGTTATAACCATTTCCATTTACAGATAAAATATTTTCTGGTTTGGAATACCAGTCTAACTTGTTAGCTTGTTCTTGCCAAAATAATTCGGAATTATTTATACTATTTTGATAAAAATCTTTATAGTTCATTTTTAATTGTATTTAAAGTAACACATTTACTTGTTCAATCAATTTTTTTATAGAAAAAGGCTTAGTTATGTATGCATTAGCGCCTAAATCTATTCCTTTTTGAATATCAGATTCTTTATTCTTAGCTGATAAAAAAACAACTTTACAATTAGCTAATTTTACATCTTTCTTAATTTCTTCTAGTGTAGCATATCCATCTACATTAGGCATCATAATATCAAGTATGATGATATTTGGAATTTCGTTTTTAAGTATATCCAATGCTTCTTGTCCATCTCGAGCAATAAAGACTTCAAAATTGCTTTTTTTAAATGCATATTCAAGTGCCATTATAATATTAGGTTCATCATCAACAATCAAAATCTTCTTCATTTTATTTATTTTTTAATAGGTAAAGTAAATATAAAACAAGCTCCATTAGTTTCATTATTCTGGGCCCAAATTTTTCCACCATGCCATTCTATGATTTGTTTACAGATGGCTAGCCCTAAACCACTTCCTACCGGTTTTTTAATATTTTGGTTATCAGACTGATAAAACTTATCGAATATATTTTCAAAATCATTGGGGTTGATCCCTTTTCCGTTATCTAAAATTGTAACAAAAATTTCATCAGATTTTTCAGTTACTTCAATTGAAATTAGTCCATTTATATCTGGACAGAACTTTATTGAATTAGATACTAAATTAGTAATCACTTGAACAATTCTATCTTCATCATAGTACGTTTTAATTGACTTATTATTTTCAAAATAGAGCGTAATTGATTTATTTTTAACAAGTTGCTGTAAAGCATCTAAAGAATTTTGAATTGTTTCTACCAGATTATTATACTCCAAATTAATTTTTTGTTTCCCTGTTTCAAATTTTTCTAAATCTAAAATTTTATCAATTAATCTGTTTAATCGATCAGATTCTGAAATAATATTATTCAAAAATTGTTTTTTTAATGTTTCAGGAATTTCCTCATCATCAATTAGAATTTCGCTTGCTGCTCTAATAGCGGTTATAGGTGTTCTTAATTCATGAGTAACCGTATCTAGAAAAATATCTTTTTGTTTGTCTTTTATTACTAAATTTTCATTGGCTTGTTGTAACTGATTAGTAATCTTTTTTAATTCGTTTGAAGTTTCAATTAGTTTTTTATTAATTAAAATGTTTTCATTTGATTCTTCTAAGATTTTCAAAACTTCAGGTAAGGTTATTTTTTCTTCTTTTACCACACTTGAAATCAATATTTTTGCTGAAGCTGTACCTATGTGTCCAGTTAACAAATTTTCAGCAAACTTAACTAATCGAGCATCTGCCATTTCTTGATTTTTGTCGACATTATATTTTGCATTAAAAATAGCCATTGCCCTTTGTGTTCTTTCTTGACCTAAAAATTTCAATAATACTTTTTCAATATCTCTAGTATAAGCAGTACCTCTCCATACAAATGCATTTTCATGATTAGTACTATATTTATCTATATCAATATACATTTCCGCATAATTTCGTTCTCTATAATTACCTTTAAAACTAACAGATACAGCAAAATAAGTCATTGTGTTAAACAAAATACTCCAAAAAAATGCATGTGCAATGGGAGATAAATAATTTAAACCAAACAATTCTAAAGGCTTTAATAAATCTACATTAAAAAGTCCTGAAGTTATAAAGCTATTCGTAGTATTTGTTAAGCCATAAGCATAAGGAATTAAAAGTGTATAAAGGCAAACCAAAAAGCCAATTATAATTCCAGTCTTGGCACCTAAACTTGATCCTCTTCTCCAAAATAAAGCTCCAAAAAAGGAAGGGGCTAATTGCCCTATAATTACAAACGAAACTAAACCAATTGAGCCTAAACTATAATCTAATGCAAAAAATCGATAAATTAAATATGCTATTATTATTAATGAAAAAATCCCCACTTTTCTAATTGTAACGATTTTCTTATTGTTAATTTCTTGTTCTTCATTTTTTAACTTTCCTAAAAAAGTATATGGAATTAAAAGATTATTACTTAACATAGTTGATAAACTAATACTTGAAACAATAATCATAGAAATAGCAGCTGAGAAACCTCCTAAAAAAACAATTACGGTTAAAAATGTATTATTATAGTATTGAGGAATTAAAAGTGAAAAAGTATCTGCATTTTTATCTTCTCCCAAAAAAAGAACATTTCCCCCCCAAGCTATTGGAAAAACAAAAATATTAAAGATTAGTAAATAGAAAGGAAACACCCATAAAGCGGTTTTAATATGTCTTTCTCTATTATTTTCAACAACTGCTACATGAAATTGTCTTGGTAATAAGAATATTGCAAATAAAGATAACATACACAAAAAGAACCAATTCATACCATTTTCAATACTACCAATAGTATTCTTTTCATGAAATTTTTCTAATAAAGAAGCTTTTTCATAAATATCTGAATACCCATCATAAATTATATAAGTAACATATAGTCCAATAATTATAAAGAAAATTAATTTTAGAATACTTTCCATTGCAACCGCTGTAATAATGCCTTTTCTTTTCTCAGAAGCATCTACATATCGTGTACCATAATAAGAAGCAAATAAAGCTAGGGCTACAGCTACATAAGTTGTTGTATCAAAAATTATAAGTGAATTTTCTGAAGTCTTAGTAACTACATGAAAAGTTTCTGAAATTGCTTTTAATTGTAAAGCAATATAAGGTAGTATTGCTGCTAAACATATAAATGTAACCAATGCACCTAAAAAGCGACTGTTCCCATACCGAAGAGAAATAAAATCAGCTATACTTGAGACATTATTTAACCTAGAAATACGAATTATTTTTCTCATAATAATAATCCATGCCGGCATAACTATGATGGGACCAATATAAATAGTTAAATAATTTAACCCAGAATTTGCTGCAACGCCTATACTTCCGTAATAAGTCCATGCTGTGCAATAAACCGCTAATGATAAAGAATAAACATAAGGATTATTTGCCCATTTTAAATTTTCCTTTTTTTCAGCCCAATGTGCGATAAAGAATAGAAAAATAAGATACAATAAAAGTATTAAAATTAATATAAAACTATTCATAATATCTTCTAACTATAACAAGTGAAACAAAAATCGAGAAAGACCAAATTGAAAAAACATAAATATAAAAAATAGGAACACCTAAAAATGATTCACTACTATCAAACAGTAATAGTAAAGGAAGGTTTAATGTAATGAAAAGAAAAAGAGTTAATACTATTAATTTTTGTTGATGTCTTTTTTTCATTTTTAGTTATTATCTGTTTTAAAAATACAATTTTATCTTTTAAAATGAAAAAATCGCTGTAAGAGTTTACAGCGATTTATAAACAAATTTTTTATTTTTTAATGACTTACTGCTTCTCCTGCTCCTGATGGTATTCTAATATGTTCTACAATTTCTTGTACATCATGAGGCGGTTCTTTTGTAAAGCTATTTACAACAAAAGCAACAATAAAGTTTACTAACATAGCAATAGTTCCAAAACCTTCTGGAGAAATTCCAAACCACCAACTATCTTTTAACCCAGCCACAGCATCTTTTCCTCCATCAAAAAGGCCAAATTTAAATTTTAACATGTAGAATAACATGAGTAGTAAACCTACTACCATTCCAGCAATTGCTCCTTCTTTATTCATTTTTTTATGAAAAATTCCTAAAATAATGGCAGGAAAGAATGATGCAGCCGCTAGTCCAAAAGCTAAAGCAACTACTGCAGCGACAAATCCTGGAGGGTTAATTCCAAAATATCCTGCAACGATAACAGCAACAGTTGCAGCACCACGAGCTGCCCACAACTCGCTCTTTTCTGAAATATTTGGGTTAATCATTTTTTTAATTAAATCATGAGAAACAGAAGATGATATTACTAATAAAAGACCTGCAGCTGTTGATAAAGCAGCTGCTAAGGCACCCGCAGCAACCAAAGCAATTACCCAGTTTGGTAACTGTGCAATCTCAGGATTTGCTAATACCATAATATCATTATCAATTGTTAATTCGCTACCTTTTAAGCCCTTTGCTTCTTGTGAGACTAAGAATGCTTCATCTTTTGATTTATCATTGTAGTATTGAATTTTACCATCACCATTTTTATCTTCAAATTTTAATAAGCCTGTCTTTTCCCAATTAGTAAACCATTTGGGCATATCTGCATAGTTTTTATCACTAACGGTTTCTAATAAGTTTGTTTTGGCAAAGACTGCTACTGCGGGTGCGGTTGTATATAAAATTGCGATTAATAATAAAGCCCAACCTGCAGATTTTCTGGCATCTCTCACCTTTTTAACTGTAAAGAACCTAACAATTACATGTGGAAGACCTGCTGTACCCACCATTAAAGCCAATGTAATGGCAAAAACATCCATCATTGATTTTGATCCATTTGTATATTCGGCAAAACCTAATTCTGTGGATAATCCATTTAGTTTATCTAACAAATAAACATTTTCACTGCCACTAACTGTTCCACCCATTCCTAATTGTGGAATTGGGTTTCCTGTCATTTGAATAGAAATAAAGATGGCAGGAACCATAAAAGCAAAAATTAAAACACAATATTGTGCTACTTGAGTATAAGTAATTCCTTTCATTCCTCCTAAAACAGCGTAAAAAAGAACAATAACCATACCTATTATTACACCCGTTTCAATTTCCACTTCTAAAAATCTTGAAAAAACAACTCCTACACCTCTCATTTGGCCAGCAACATATGTAAAAGAAACAATTAAAGCACAAATTACCGCTACCGTACGTGCTGTATTTGAGTAATAACGTTCACCAATAAAGTCAGGCACTGTAAATTTTCCAAATTTACGTAAATAAGGAGCTAGTAATAAGGCTAATAATACATAACCACCTGTCCATCCCATTAAATATACAGCACCATCATAACCAGCAAAAGAAATAATTCCTGCCATTGATATGAAAGAAGCAGCAGACATCCAATCAGCAGCTGTAGCCATACCGTTTGCTAATGGTGATACACCTCCTCCAGCTACATAAAATTCTTTTGTTGATCCAGCTCTAGACCATATTGCTATTCCTATATATAGAGCAAATGTAATTCCTACAATGATGTAAGTCCAAATTTGTACATTCATGATATTTTTTTTAAATTATTAATTTATTATTCGTCGTATCCAAATTTCTTATCAAGTTTGTTCATTAATCGAACATAAACAAAAATCAATATTACAAATACATAAATTGATCCTTGCTGAGCAAACCAAAATCCCAAAGGAAATCCACCAATTTTTATTCCATTTAAAGCATCTTTAAAAAGTATTCCTGCACCATATGAAACAGCAAACCAGATACTTAGTAAAATAAGAAGATATTTTAAATTTTCTTTCCAATACGCACTTGCGTTTTTTTGTTTTTCAGTCATAATTATTGAGTTTAAGGTTGATTTATAAATATATCATTGCTTGTAATGTAATCGTATTAACTGCATCATTTTGAGCATATTTTAAAGATTGATATTCTAATGTTAATTTAGAATTATGACCACTCAAATAAATATTGGTACCAATGCCAAATTGAGAAGCATCATCATTTAAAGCATCAATTTGTCTAGAATCAATAGATAAATAAGGTTGAAATTTTGTTTTCATTTTTCCAGGAACAAGATAACCTAAATGAGCATGTAGTAATGATCCTGTTTCATAAGTAGTTCCTAGTCTAAAGTTATTCCCATAATCAGAATTTTGATATAATGCATATGCTGTTATTGCACCACCATTACTACCTATTGGAGCATCATAAAAAGCATCTGCAGCTAAAATAGTTACATCTTCACCGCTTAAATTTCCAGTTGCATCAGCAATTACAGCTCCGTTTGGATGTACAAAGAAACCCGCACCAATATTGAACACTTTTTTAGTTCCCACATAGGAGCCAACTTTATAGGGTAAAAAATTACTTTCAGCGTCAAAAATGGCGTAATCAAAATAACCAGAAAAGGCTTTACCTGCTTCTTTAGAACCTAATAAACGACGACCAGTATAAGTTGCAGGTCCGTTGTTTACTGGTACAATTGTAGCTTGCAAATTATTAGTTTCCGCTTCGTTAATTGAAACACGATATTGCAATTTTCCAAAAGCACCTTTCATGTACACTCCTAAATGTCTAGCGAATTGGTCTGATAAACCTAAAGTAGTCCAAGCTTGCCTTTGGTTATCCAATGTCATAATATTTAAAGTACTTTGATTGTTTAAACGTGATATACCATTCCAATAATGTAAGCCACCACCAATGGAGTGATTTTTATTTAAATTATATTGCGCCCATACATCATGAAAAAATAGTTGGGATGCATCACTGGTACCCGTTGGGCTCATATTATCTGCATTTAAACTATTTAAACCAAAATGAGTTAAAATTAAGAAATCGGAACTAATTTGAGCATACATTAGAACACGCGCTCTTCTTAAACTAAAATTTAAATCGGCTTGTTCATTACCGTTTGCATCTAGAGGACGATCTGAATTATGTTGTGCCCAAAATTGTGCCCAAGAAATAATTCTAAAATATTTTGTCCCGTCTTCATTTATTTTTACTTTGAGTCCACTTTCATAATCTGGTGAACCTTGAGCAAATGCTAAGAAAGAAAAAAGTAATCCGGAAATTAAAAGTATTTTTTTCATAATTAAAAATTTGATTTTACTTGGTTTCGTTCAATCAAATTTTAAAATTATTTATTGCAACTTAAAAAAAAATATATATAACTGTAAAGTAGTATAGCTATTCTTTAAAACGTTCCCATTTTATTAGCATAAATTTATCTCCTAACTCTGTAATAATCATACCAGCACCCGATAATTGTTCTTTATTTTTTAAATATTCTACAAGTTCAGCATGTTTAAGTATCTTATAACTAGGATGATAGTTTGGATGAGGTGGTTTGTTAATTTTATATTCTTTAACCCAATTACTGATAGAAACATGTGAAACTCCTATAATTCTTTCAATTTCTCTATAACTTAATCCTTCTAAATAGAGTTGTAAAGCTTTGGTAACATAATAATCATCAATTTTTTTACCCAACTTATTTACAGTGAAATAATAGTTGCATTTTTTGCATAAATAACGCTGTCTATCCTTAATTATACCACTTTTAACAAGAGTGGAACCGTTACATTTGGGACAGGTAATAACATCCATATATATAAATTTTGCATAAATATACTAAATTAGCAAAAAAATAAAAAATGAATTTAATAATTATTTTTATAAAAAATTTAAGTATATTTAAAAAAATGCGTTTTTTTTAATGATTAATTCAAATAATATTTTTTAGATATTTCATCATTAAAAAAACAATATAGACTGTTAATTATTATAATTATATATAGTAAGAACGATAAAATTACCCAATAAAAAATCCGATTACATTAAAGCTATAATCGGATTAGTTTATTTTAATATTATTAATTATTCTTTAATTAGTTTTTTAGATATTACTTTTTCATTTGCAATAATATTTATTACATAAACTCCATTAGCGAAATTTGTTAAATCTATACTTATTTCTGAGGAGTTTTCATATTTATTAGACAATATTATTCTACCATCTAACGAATACAATTCATAATTTCCACTAGAAAGGTTACCAAAATTAATCTTAATTAAACCATTAGTAGGATTTGGATATATGGATAATCTATCTTTATCAAGTAATTCAAGTTCTGAGTTATCTTTTATTTGTTCGTTAGTCATTCTGAAAGCAATGACATCGCAAGGCTCTAGTACAGCCAAAAAATCGGATCCCAACTCTGCTGTAAAGTCAGATGTAAATACAATTTCTTGACCGGCTGAAAACTTATGTTCAGAACCAGTTTTTATAATAACATTACCAGATGTTGCTAAAGTGTTTCCTGTTTGAACTGTAACCTTATTTTCAGGTTGATAACGTTGTTGAGCTGAATAAAAGATTCGATTAGTAATCAAAAGATTAGTAAAACATGGGTCTCGTCCCACTATAGTATTCATGTCGTTATTATTGGGATCTAGCCAATCTTTCAACCTAGAATCTGAACCTAAAATAGAAGACCAAGCATCTCTAAACTTCCCGTATCTATCAATTCCATCAATTTTATCACAAGCCGATGTTCCATACGATAACCAACCAATAATCCTGTCATTGTTGTCTTCAAAAAGAGGAGAACCAGAAGAACCTCCTGCTGTTGGAGCACTGTTAATATCCCATTCTACTCTCCAAAAATTAGGATTAGTATTTGCCTTAAAAGTTCCTAAAGATATTTTCTTAGGCTTTCCCTCAGGATGATGTATTCCCATTAGTTGATCTGGTAAATCATTTCGATTACTTCTATTCCATCCTGATAAATGAACATTGTAGTCTGGTGGAGGAAAAGTATTTAATTCTAACAAAAACATATCAAAAACAGAACGTTTTGCTCTTTTAGATCCACCTGATAAGGTATAATTATATTGATTAGCATTATTGCTAGTACAAGTTGAATTTTGGTAATTAAAATAGAAAATAGCGGTAGACAAATCTGCATTTTTACCACAATGATTGGCGGTTAAAACATAAGGTTTTATATTATTTGAAGGTACATCTTGGTTCACTAATGCACAAGAACATATATAATAGCCTTCGTCTTTGGTGTCATAAAAAAACCATTTCATTATTGATCTTTCTACTTCAATATTATTCACACAATGTACATTCTCATAACAATCTGAACTTTTTTTAGCATCTTCAAATAACGGTCTATATATCTTTGAAATTCTATTAATTTGAATTGTAGGAATATCATTTATTTCTGCTGATTGATTGTATTCTAAAATTAGCTTTGTACCCGAAATAGGTTGTATAGAAAATTTTCTATCCACTTGATTATTGTTGTCAGTAAAGGCACCTAAAAGTATCGTTTTATCCTCATTATAAGCATATAATTTACCTCCATTAGGTAAATAAAAATCACTAAAATCTATTCCCAAGCCTAAAGTATTCTTTACTTCTACTAAAAGGCGATATACTACAATTCCATTAACTGATGTAAACTTATTAGAACTTTCTATAAAATCTATGCTCACTTGTTCAGCCACTCCTACATGATAGAGTGAATCGTTTACTGAGTTAATTTCTGAAGGATCGAAAGCATATGTAAAGGTAGTCACATTTGGTAAATTGTTAGCAATCAACTCAAAACTTTCTGGTGTTCCACCTTCTTGAACTTGGGCAAAAATACTTCCTGATATACAGATACTTATTAAGTATATTATTATTTTTTTCATAATTTAAATATTTAAAGATTAAACCATGAATCTATTTATTATACATTTTTGCCTCTAAAGCTTCGATACGTTTATTTTGTTCAATAATATAAAGGGTTAACTCTTCTATTTTCTCTTGTTGAATCTTTGTTATTTCCCCTAAACTTACTCCTTCTTCTTCAACTTGTTTTGCAGAGGGTACATTTGGTAAATGCTTGTTTATGTTAATAAAATTTTCTACTTCAGCTAATGGTTTTAAATGGTAATCATCAGCAAAAACATAATCAGCCCAACCTGTTCTTACTCTTACTTCTTCGGTAAGAATCCCTCCTTTTACATACAGTTTGTAGGCATTCAAATTGGCTGCACCTATTGTAGCTGGAGTGTTTTCTGTGCCTATTGCAACTCTACCATCATCCTTTAATAACATGTAGTAATTACCTCCACCGCCTGTAGTTGGATTCCATGGTTTCCAAAAATTCAATCCCTTATCAGTTACATATTCTATTCCCCATCTACCATTTGGATAAGCTGTGTTAGTAACATCATCACTAAAACAAATCATTGGTCCACCAGCACCATTACCACCAGAAACCAATATGGCTCCCTCATGAACTTGTAATTTACTAAATGTATTAGAAGGTTGAGAAATTCCAACGGTTAGATTACCATTTTCAACATATTCATTTCCTATAATGTGTAATCGTTGTGAGGGTGCAGTGGTACCTATTCCTAAAAAACCTGAAGAGTTAATTCTCATTCTTTCAATACTTGTTGTAGAAAAAGCCATAGTGTTTGCTAAGGGTCTAAAAATACCATTTCCTCCGCCGCCATCGTTTCTTGGATTTCCTAAAGTTGAAGCTGTAGAATGAAAACCAATTGCAGGATTAGCTGCAGTATTACCTTGTTCATTTAAAATTCTCGCTCCTCCAGGAGTGGATGAAAATAAACTTGCATTTGTAGCCCCTATTTCTTGTCCCATTACCAATGTTACAGTACTTAAACTTAGAATTAAAATAAATTTTTTCATTGTATAATTATTGTTTGTCCCTACTCTATTATATAGGTTTTTCGGGTTACACCTTTTTGATCGATCTATTAATATGTGTCTTATTTTAAAAATTCATTACCCAAAAAAATAAAGAAAAATAAAAACCCAACTCGTAGAAGCTGGGTTATACAGAAATTTATTATATTAAAGAATTACCTTCGTTTAAACCAAAACAATAAAAATATCAGAAAAGACAATAATGTAATAATTATAAAAAATGTTTGATTGTATTTTTTTAAAATAATTTTATCTGTACTTCCTGTTATAGTAAAAGAAGCCCAATAATATGGTAAAACATTTGTAAAATTATGTTTTTTTAGATATTCAACTTTAGCAATTTGTAAAGCTTTGTCTTTTGAATATCCTTTTTCTAAATGCACATAAAAACTTTCAATGATTTCATTACCAGCTTTTTCATTGACATTCCATAAAGATGCCATCACACTTTTTGAACCATTATGAAAGAAACCTCTCGAAAGGTTCATTATTCCTTCACCAGATATCAATTCTCCATCATTGGTTTTACAGGCATCCAAAATTACTAACTCTGCTTGATTATTAATTCCATAAAGTTCTTCTAATGTTATTTTCTTATTTGCAAAAGTAATCCAAGGTACCTTAGTTACTTCATCAATTCCTGCGTGTGTATTTAAGTGAATAATACTGAAATTATTGCAATATTTATAAAAATTTTCTTTAGTAGCCTCGTTAAATGTGAGTATTCTTGTTGCATTAATTTTATCTATTTCATTTATTATTTTGTCAGAGAACTTTAATTTTTGAAGTTTTGTGTCTTTAAAATTTTGAGGAGCAATAATTAGAATGGAATTTTCAGCATTATTCTTTTTCAGTTTGATGTTTTCAAATACAGAAAATGATTGCAAATAGGAAACAGCAACTGTATTAATTAAAAAACTATTTTTTAAAGATGTTTTTTCTTGAATAGGTAAAATTTCAAATGGAAAATTTATTAGATTACCATCTGGAATAACAATTAAACTTTTATTTTTTATTTTAGAAATTGCTTCGTGAAAAGGGAATAAAAGTTGAAATGTTGCGTCTCCTAAAATTTTAAAATTATCAATTTCTAATTTATCCAAAATCGGTTGCGTTACATATTTTTTTAATTGAAAAAGATTTTTCTGTAATTGAGCTGCATCTTTAATTTTATAAAATATTTTCTCCTTTTCACTACAAAAAATACCATAGCCGTCATTTTCGTTAACTATATATGTAACAAAATTGGAATTTTTATTGATGTATTTATCTTTAACCATTTTGAGAGAAATAATTTCTATATCCTTCTTTAAATGTATATATTGAGGAAACTCTTTTTGAAGTGAATCTATAAAAACCCTGAACTCTTCATTTTTAGCCGAAAATCTATCTTTATAACTATTATTATTTGGATTTTGTTGAAATTTTTTTTCTAATTCATTCACTTCATAGTGTAATTGATATTCTCTTTCTAATACTTTGTTGGGAATTTCAAAAGTAAGTTTTGTTTGTAAACTCTTTATCGACTCTAAAAGTAAAAGGGCTTTATTCTTTTCTATAAAATAAAAAGCTTCATCTGGAAGATTTAGAAAATAGCAAACTTCAACAGCAAGCATATAGGTATTTACTCCTTTTTCAATCCAAAATAATTTTGATTGTTCTGAATTACTTTCATATCTTAATAAAGAAACTACTTCATCTATAAGATATAATGTTGCTTTTGCGTCATATAAATAATTTTTTTTATTAGATTTCTTATAAGCTTCTACATAATTATAAGCTAAATCTACTAAATAAACCAGTATATCTTGTTGGTATCCTGACTGTCTAATTTCTTCTAATGTAGGTAGTTTAAAAGAGGCCTCTTTTCTTTCTAAAATTGTTTGTATTGCCTTTTTAAAATAAAGAATTTTTTGCTCGTCAGTCGTTTTTTGTAAAAAGTATCCTAGATTATCATATGCTGTAGCTTTTTGTGATATATCATCTGATTTACTAATAATTTCATTATATACTTTATTAACTAAATTATATTTCTTTTGTTTAGCATATAATAAACCTATATTATTTAAAACACTCAATTCTTTGAATGTGTCTTTCTCAATTTTTTGATAATAATTTTTAACTTTTGTATATAATTCTAAAGCTGTATTTAAATCTCCGAATGCATCGTAAACAATTGCTAAATTGTTATAAGCAGTATATAATATATCTTTTGATAAAGTTGTAGAATGAAATTTCTGATTTATTCTTTCCTTGTGACTTTCAATAATTTGTAAATCAGCTGATTTTTTACTTACAAAAACATCTTCATACATTTTACCATAAATACCAATAATTACAGTTCTTATAAGTAATTCTTTTTCTAAATCTTCCTGCTGGGCAAGCATTACATTTAAACTTCTAATACCAGTGTAAAAATCACCAGTATTAGCTTCTAAAACGGCACAATCAATGCCTGCTTGAAAAGTATATTTATCATTACCTTTATCTTCAAGAATTTTTTTAAGTAATAAATAGCGTTCTTTATTTAATCCTTCATAAGAATAAAGCCAAGCTAAATTACTTCTCGTTTTATTTAGTGCAAATAGATTCTCTTTTTTAAATTTATTTTGAATTTGAATTGCTTTTTTATAGTAAACAATGGCTTTAGTATTATCATTTAAATTATAATATTGTTTTCCTATAGCAGCATATAGTAATCCTAGTTCTTTTGTCTTGGTTAATTCATTTGATTGTGAAAGAAGGATAAGTAATTGATCTAATTTTTCTTTATTTTCAAACTTCTCATTACTATTCCCTATTTGTAAAATTAAATCTATCTTATTTAAAAGTTGTTGTTGCGATGTAACATTTAAACATATAAAAAGGATGAAAAAGTAAGATTTTTTTTTTAGTAATAGCATGGCTGTCTTTTTGCCATGTAATTTAAAAAAAAACAAGCAAAATAGTCTGTTTTTTATTACCAATTCTATTTTGCTCGTTTATGTCAACTCTATTACTAAGGAAGAATTATTTTATTGTATTTTACTTTTTTAGTTGAATCAAAAGTGATAGGGCAATCTATTCCAGATGCAATTAATAAATATTTTAATTCCCCAGCAGTATAACTTGGATTATTATTTTTAAGCCTTGCTAAAACGCCTGTTACTACTGGAGCTGCAAAAGAAGTTCCACTCATATCATAACCTAAAAAAGGAATATATTGACCTTTAGAAAAAACATCTACACTCTCCACTCCATAATTTGAGAACCAAGCAATATTTGAAATAGATAAAGTGCTAATATCATTAATAGATTTATCTGCAGCAGCTACTGCAATAATATTATCATGGGAATAGCTTGATGGATAATGTGCTCGAATATCATTATTATTTTCTAGATTTCCTGCCGAGGTAACAATTAAAGTTTCAGGATGCTCGTCAATTAAACTGGATACAATTGTATTTAAAAAATCACCAAATCCATCATCATACCATCCTAAACTCATCTGTAATATATCCGCATATTCTAGACCATAACTTGTAGCGCATAAAAAATTAAAATAACTCGCTTTACCATATTGATCACATACTTTCAAAGGTATAATTTGATGATGTACTAAAGATTGACTATTATTTAAAATTTCTGTAATGATTGAAGTTACCACTGTTCCATGTCTTCCATTATTATCATCAAATGCATTATGGTCAATATTTACAAAATCCCAGCCAGAGTAAACATTTGGATTACTACCATAAGAAGCATTATATAAAAAACGAGTATCAAATACAGGTTCAGAGATGCCACCAATCGTAGGAGCAATACCAGTATCTAAAACTGCAATTGTTACTCCATCATTACTAGGTTTAATATGAGAAAAATAACTAGTATCAATAAGAGTACCTACATCAGGATTATTAATATCTATTCCAAATGTAAATTCATAATCTACATCTATAATAGCTTCCACTCCACCACCACTTCCTTGCTCTATTGCTGTTTTTTTAGGTTCAATATCTATGATGCCATCAAAAATCCATAATTCAATGCTTTGGTCACTACAATTTTCACATAACTTAAAGTTTGCAACACCATAAAAATCACGTAACGTACTCTTTGTATTATTTGATGTTCCTGGAGCATATCTAACAATTAATTTATCTTTTGAATATACTGGTAAATCCCTTCTATTTAAAACCCTATTGGTTTCTATATTATTTTTTAAATCACTTTTTGAGGAATTAAAATCTTTTTCCAAGTTGTCATCATGTGTACAAGAAAATAAAATTATTATGATGACAAACACAATACCGGATTTTTTTAAGTTTTTCATGTTATATTTTTTAAGTTTTTATATTAAGTGTTGTTTATTTATTTTTGTTACCCATTATTTTATAAAAGATAAATTGAGTGAATTGATATTTGTAAAATAATCACTTAATTTAATGTAATTTATTTAAAATTATTACATAATTTACACCAAAAATTGAATAATGAAACTACCTTTACAAAGTATTAAGTGGATCAAATATTAAGTTTAATAACGTTATCAATAAAAATTTTAAAATAATCTTTTTATCTTTTTCTAAGCTATAGATTGTGGAAATGGAAAATTCAAATCGATATATAAATGCACTTATCAATGGTGACAATACTATTATTAGTGAGATTTATTCAAAAATATACCCTAAAATACTAAAATTTATTATAAACAATAAAGGTGAAGAAGACGATGCATTGGATATTTTTCACGATGCTTTAATGTACATTATTGTTACTCAAAAAGAGAAAAGAACTTTAATTCAATCATTTGAAGCTTATATTTTTGTCATATGCAAGAATATTTGGAAAAAAAAATTAAAAAATAAGGTAATAAAAACTGAAGTCTTAACACTAGAAGAAAGAGATACAAATTTAGGTGAACTTATTTTAGAACAGCAATGTTTTGAATTCTACATTGCTAAATTTAATCTTCTATCGCAAAACTGTAAAGATATATTAAGTAGTTATTTTAACGGAATTAGTTATGAAGAAATTACATTAAATAATGAATATGCAACAATTAATACAGTAAGACAACGCGTTTTCAAATGTAGAACAAAATTGGTAGAATTGATAAAAGAAGATAAAGAATTTCAAAGAATAATTAAATGGAGTAAGTAATACTATGGATACATTAGATTTAATAGATCAGTACCTTAAAGGTAATTTACTGGAAGATGAGAAAATAGCTTTTGAAAAAAAGATGGAAGAAGATCAAATTTTTAAAGAAGAAGTTTTAATTCAAAAACAACTATTTAACATTCATGATTTTCATACAAAGAAAGTGGAAAATGAATTTTATAATTCAGAATTAGAATTAATTAAAAATAAATTAAAATCCAAAGACAATTTAATCTTATCAAACAAGATAAAGCAAATTGGGTTAGAACACAAATCAAATAATTTAAGAGAAACTAAGGTAAAAAAAATTCACCCAATGTATATATTAGCAGCCTCAATTACTATACTTGTTGCTGCTTACTTGGTGTTCTTTAATTCTACATCTCTTTCTAATTATTATGAAGAAAATGTAGATTGGAATGAATTACCTTCTTTTATAGAAAAAAACGACACGCAAACTATTGTTTCAAAAGGTGAGGAATTGTTTAAAGAAAAAAAATATAATGAGGCAATTGAAGTTCTTGAAACGGTAAAAGAATTTGACAAATGGTACCCTTATGCCCTTTTATATATAGGAGCTTCTTATGATGAGCTAAATGAAAATGAAAAAGCCATTAACACTTTTAAAAGAATATCCCAACTAACAGATTATGAAGATAATTCAAGAGGTTACTGGTACCAGTTATTATTGTATCTCAAAATAAATGATAAGAATAAGGCTTTAGAAATGAAAAAGATAATTTTAGAAAATCCATCTCACTATAAATATCTGGAAACAAAAGAATTGGATTTTTAATAAAAAAATATCTTAAAAGTCTGTTTTTTTATTCCGATTTATTTGGGAATAAAAAATAATTAATTGTTTAATGTTTACTAAATAATTTCAGCATGACAAAATTATAGGCTTAAAGATATCATTCTTTATTTTACATTCCATGATATTCCATATTTGGCAAAGTTGCACCCTCCTTTAAATATTTATTAAACCAATCTACAACAGCTTCATCCACCTCGTCTCTAAATTCAGTTATACCATGATCCGCTCCTTCAAATACAATCAAGCGATAAGGTATCCGATGTTCTGTAAAGGCTAATGCCATACGCAAACTTTGTTCTGGTTTTACTCGCCAATCCGAATTTCCATGAAGCAATAAAATGGGTACATTTTTTGAAAATTTGTTTACCCATTGAATAGCTGAACGCTTTTTAATTTCTTCAGCTTCATTTCCTTTATAATTGGGTACTAATTCCGGTAATAATTGTGTTCCCATTTCCGGTCTATCTTTTATTGCTGCATCCAAATCTGCCAAAGCTCCTCCTACAACTGCAGCTTTAATTTTATTCGTTTTGGTTAAAGCGCAATATGTCATCATACCGCCTCTGCTCCAACCGTACATTCCTATTTTAGAGGTATCAGCAGCTTTTTCTTCCACTAAAACATCTATTAGTCGTAATACATCATTTACATCTTTTCCTCCAAACTCCTCTTTACCTTCTCCACCAGCATTCCCTCTATACTGACTCGCAATAATAGCATAGCCTTCATTTGCTAACTTCCCTAGGCGCAAAGCTACCATCATATTTAATGCTCCAAAATCTTGATTCCCACCTCTATTATAAATAATACAAGGCACTTTGGATGATTTTTTGGGTATAATTAGTAAACCATTAACCTTTAGTCCATCACTTAGATATTGAATATTATAAATTGTAATACTATCTAGATATTGATAACTCTTTTTCCAAACTGTTTTTCCATTTTCATTTTCGCTTAATTTGGAATAAACAGGCAACTTTGCAAAATCTGTAAACGCTTCTTTTTTTATTAAAACCTGTTTGTCTTGCGCATAACTACTTATAAATACAAAAACTAGGGCTATTATTTTAAAATACTTCATTATGTTTGATTTTTTAATTGATAAATGATGTTAATACGACATTAAAAAATATAAAATGTTACATCCATTCATTAACAATCATTGGTTCGTTACAAATTAAGCTTCAAAAATAACTTAGTTCAATAAAATTATAAGTATTTTAAAGTGAACCTTTTAACTCATTTTTATAAAAAAATAAACTTTACACCTACAAAAACAATCAAAAAAACTTATTTTTGAACTACTTCAATAAACGATCATAACACATGAGAAAAGCTTTTCTTGTTATCAGTTTTACTGTTCTAGCCATAACGGCTATTTTAATCTATGTAGATTGGAAATTCAGTTTATTACTGGCTATTTTTATTCCTTTAATCCTCATGGGATTGTACGATATGTATCAGTCTAAACACACTATAAAACGCAATTTTCCTTTATTAGGTAGAATGCGTTATTTATTAGAAGATTTAGGTCCAGAAATGCGTCAGTATTTCATTGAAACTGATACCGAAGGAAAACCTTTTAATCGTTTACAACGGAGTATGGTGTATTCTAGAAGTAAAAAAGAAACCGATGCTAAACCTTTTGGTACACAATTAAATACCTATTCAGAAGGGTATGAATGGATTAATCATAGTATTAAAGCGATTCCTTTTCAAGAACTAAATCACAATCCAAGAATAAAAATTGGTTCGTCTCAATGCACTAAACCTTATTTTGCGAGTATGTTTAATATTAGCGCTATGAGTTATGGTAGTTTAAGTAAAAATGCCGTTTTAGCTTTAAATCATGGTGCCAAAGAAGGTGGTTTTTATCATAATACGGGAGAAGGTGGTCTTTCACCTTATCATTTAGAAGGTGGTGATGTCGTTTGGAACATTGGAACGGGTTATTTTAGTTGTAGAAATAATGATGGTACTTTTAATGTGGACCAATTCGAAAAAAGAGCCACATTAGAACAAGTAAAAATGATTGAAATCAAATTTTCCCAAGGTGCCAAACCTGGTCATGGTGGTATTTTACCAAAAGAAAAAGTAACTGATGAAATTGCTGCCATTCGTTTGGTGGATAAAGGTCATGATATTATCTCTCCTCCTTCGCATTCTGCTTTCAAAACCCCTTTAGAATTAATGGATTTTATACAAATCTTGAGAGAAAAATCGGGAGGTAAACCTATTGGAATGAAAATTTGCATTGGTAATAAATCAGAATTTATAGCAATTTGTAAAGCCATGGTACATACAAAAACGTATTTCGACTTTATTACGGTTGACGGTGGTGAAGGAGGAACAGGTGCAGCTCCACCTGAATATTCAGATCATGTAGGAATGCCTCTTCGAGATGCACTCGCATTTGTTTATGATTGTTTAAATGGTTTTGGTATTAAAGATCAAATTAAAATTATTGCTAGTGGAAAAGTTATTTCTGGGTTCGACATTATTAGAAATTTGTCTATTGGTGCAGATTTATGTAATTCTGCGCGAGGTATGATGTTTGCTTTAGGTTGTATTCAAGCTTTGGAATGCCATGCGAATACATGCCCAACAGGTGTTGCTACACAAGATCCAAGGTTGACAAGAGGATTAGTTCCTGAACAAAAAAGCATTCGTGTAGCGCGCTATCAATTTGAGACAGTTAAAAGTGCTGTAGATTTAATGGCGTCTGCTGGAATAGCTCACCCAGATGATGTTAATAGAGATTGTGTTACTACTCGCATTGACAGTAATAAAGTGGCTACTTTTTCTCAGATTTATCCGGAACTTGAAAAAGGGTCTTTATTAATTGAAAGTACCGTTCCTAAAGATTTCTTATATTTCTGGAAAAAAGCTACCGCTGAAAATTTTTAACATGTTATTTTGATGTTTAAATATCATAAAATTATATAACTAAACTGACATATATCATAAAATAAGCTACTTTTTTATTAGTAAATTTACATATAAAATAAAATTACTTAAAAGAGAATTTTATGGAGTTTATTGATTATTACAAAATTCTAGAAATAGATAAAAATGCTACTGCTGATGATATAAAAAAAGCCTATCGTAAATTGGCTCGCAAATGGCACCCAGATGTTAATCCAAATGATGCCAATGCAAAGATTAAATTTCAGCAAATTAACGAAGCTAATGAAGTTTTAAGTAATCCTGAAAAACGTAAAAAATACGATAAATATGGTAAAAACTGGGAACATGGTGAAGAATATGAGAAATATCAACAACAGCAAAGACAACAAAAGGAGTATTCACAAGACTCAGGTTATCAGTCAACTTCCGACTTTAACGGAGAAGATTTTTCAGACTTTTTCTCGTCCATGTTTGGAAAACAAAATGGCAATTCTAGAAGAAACAATGTAAAATTTCGAGGTCAAGATTTTAATGCTTCTTTAGAAATTGATATAAAACAAGCAGCTACAACTCATAAACAAACTTTTACTGTAAATGGTAAAAGTATTCGTATTACGATACCTGCAGGTATAGAAGATGGTCAAACCATTAAAATTAATGGGTATGGTGGCGAGGGAATAAATAATGGTCCTAAAGGTGATTTGTACATTACCTTTTCAATTGTAAATAATACCCTCTTCAAACGCATCGAAAATGATTTATATTTAAATCATAATTTGGATTTATATACTGCTGTTTTAGGTGGTGAAACCACAATTAATGCATTTGATGGCACAAAACTTAAACTTAAAGTAGTTGCTGGAACACAAAATGGCACAAAAGTGCGATTAAAAGGAAAAGGTTTTCCAGTATATAAAAAAGAAGGTGATTTTGGTGATTTGTATGTTACTTATACTATCCAAATCCCAACAAAACTTTCCGATAAAGAAAGGGAATTATTCCAACAATTAGCTCAAAAATAACCATCATGAACACACAAGAATTAATTATTTTAGATTTATTTTGTAAAGAATGTCAAGTTGAACCCAAATTAATTGAGGATTTGGAAAATTTTGGTTTAATCCAAATAATATTATATAATAATAACAAATACATTCATAAAGAAGAATTAGTATATATAGAAAGAGTAATACGTTTACATAACGAATTACATATCAATAAAGAAGGTATAGAAATTATATTAGATTTATTAAATAAACTCGAAGATTTAAAAAAACAAATGAAATTACTTAAGAATCGTTTAAACCTTTATGAATAAAATTTTAAAGAAGTTATTAAAATTTTAATTCTTTATCCTATAACTTCTAGTTTAGCAAATTTTAATAGTAATTTTTTCAGTCCTCCAACATCAAATTTTATTTCAGCTTTTTTATCTGCACCAATTCCTTCAATACTCATTATTTGTCCTTTTCCAAACCGATCATGCATAACTATATTGCCTACGACTAAATTAGTATCAAATAAATTAGTATTGCCTTGAGTCTTAATTCCTGAAACTGGCTTTAATTTTCTTATATTTTGCTTTTGATTTGCCTCTGCATTCAAATAAGCAGGTGGCTGACTTGAAACCGGTTTTGTTAATCTTAATTTTGATTTATCAATATCTCCAAAAATATCAATATCCATCATTGGTTTATAGCGATAACTACTCTGATCAACAGGATTTAAATGCTCAAGGTAAGCATCATTAATTTCTTCAATGAATCTAGAAGGCTCACTATCCACTAATTTTCCCCATCGATAACGAGATTGAGCATAAGTTAAATAGGCTTGATGTTCTGCTCTTGTTAAAGCAACATAAAATAAACGTCTTTCTTCTTCTAATTCGCTTCTTGTATTTAAACTCATGGCACTTGGAAACAAATCTTCTTCTAAACCTACGATAAATACATGTGGAAATTCGAGTCCTTTAGCTAAATGAATTGTCATTAAAGCTACACGATCATCATCTCCAGTGTCTTTGTCTAAATCCGTTGCCAAAGCGACATCTTCTAAAAATTCTGCTAAAGCACCCCTTGCCCCATCAATTTCTTTTTGACCTTCCGTAAAATCTTTAATACCGTTTAAAAGTTCTTCAATATTCTCAATACGTGTAATTCCTTCAGGAGTTCCATCTTTTTTTAATTCTTGAATAAGTCCTGTTTTTTTTGTTACATGTTCGGTTAAATAGAAAGCATCTTGATTTTCATTAATTACTTGAAAACTCTTAATCATAGTTACAAAATCTTGCAATTTTGCTTTTGTGCCAGCATTTAATTTCAAATCTATTTTATCGATATGCTCCATAACTTCAAATATCGAACGCTTAAAATGATTTGCAGCAACAGTTAATTTTTCTACAGTAGAATTACCTATTCCTCTTGCTGGATAATTAATGACGCGAACTAACGCCTCTTCGTCTTTTGGATTAATTACCAATCGCAAATAAGCTAAAACATCTTTAATTTCTTTTCTTTGATAAAAAGACAAACCACCATAGATTCGATAAGGAATATCTCTTTTACGCAATGCATCTTCGATGGCTCTAGATTGTGCATTAGTACGATACAAAACAGCAAATTGACTGTTATGCAATTGATTTTGCATTTTTTGTTCAAAGATAGTTGAAGCTACAAATCGACCTTCTTCACTATCCGTTACACTGCGATGTACTTTAATTTTTGGGCCATCTTCATTTGCTGTCCAAACTACTTTATCTAATTTGGTTTTGTTTTTATCAATTACATTATTTGCCGCTTCCACTATATTTTTAGAAGAACGATAATTTTGTTCCAAGCGATACATTTTCACTCCATCATAATCTTTCTGAAAATTTAAAATATTATTGATATTTGCTCCTCGGAATGCATAAATACTTTGAGCATCATCACCAACAACGCATATATTCTGAAAACGATCGGATAAAGCTCTTACAATTAAATATTGAGAATGATTGGTATCTTGATACTCATCTACTAAAATATAGCGAAAGCGATCTTGATATTTCGCTAAAACATCTGGAAAACGATTTAACAATTCATTGGTTTTCAACAATAAATCATCAAAATCCATGGCTCCCGATTTAAAGCAACGTTCTACATATTGCTGATAAATTTCACCCATTCTCGGCTTTTTACTCATAGCATCAGCTTCTTGTAATTCAGGATTATTAAAATAAGCTTTAACAGTAATTAATGAATTTTTATAGGATGAGATTCTACCCAAAATTTGTTTGGGTTTATAAATATCTTTATCCAACTGCATTTCTTTGATAATAGCACCAATTAAACGCACCGAATCTTGCGTGTCATATATTGTAAAATTGGAAGGATAGCCTAGTTTTTCAGATTCAATTCTTAGAATTTTTGCAAAAACAGAGTGAAACGTTCCCATCCAAAGATTTTTTGCTTCGTTATTTCCAACAATATCTGCAATACGCTTTTTCATTTCTCTCGCTGCTTTATTGGTAAAGGTTAAAGCTAAAATATTAAAAGCATCTACACCTTGACTCATTAAATTAGCAATACGAACAGTCAGTACTCTTGTTTTTCCAGATCCAGCACCAGCAATTACAATCATAGGACCATCTTTCTGTAAGACAGGTGCTTGTTGCGCTTCATTTAGTTGAGAAATAATCTTTTGTATCACGATTTCTTTAAAGTTTTTACTAATCCACAAAAATAAGTCATTCTAATACAATAATCAACCCGAAATATAAAAAACGACATATCATTAAACATTTAGTTCATTTTTTAAAATTTGAATTTGTTTTTATGTTTTTTAATATTTTCTTTGTGAAAGGAAATCCTATAATTATGAACACAACAAAACTTATTGAGTTGGCTTTTTATACCTTGCCAGCACTAATTACTGGTGGTGTAGCTTATTTTTTATTTTATTCTTTCTTTAAAAGCGAAGAAAATAGAAGACGTTATGAATTATTGAAAGAGAATCAAAAACAAGCTTTACCTATTCGTTTACAAGCTTATGAGCGCTTAGTTTTATTATTAGAGCGTATTAATCCCGCACAATTATTATTACGTGTTAGTCCGCCAAATACAGATAAGAATGACTATGCAACGCTATTAATTCATACCATTCAGACCGAATTTGAACATAATTTAACACAACAAATTTATATTACAGCTACTACATGGGATATCATAAATAAAGCAAAAAACTCCACTATCCAGATGATTCGTCAAAAATCATTATCTAATGAAGTTGTCAATGCTGAAAAATTAAGAGAAGCCATTTTAATTGAATTAACAGAAACAGAAGCACCAAGTAATGTTGCTATAAATTATATTAAAGAAGAATTAAAGAAAGTATTTTAAAATTAAAATTGATTATTTGAAATCTTTTCAAAAAAGAACTTTCTATAAGTGTTTCCAATGGAAAGTTCTTTTTTATTAATCCAAACGGAATCATTATCTATTTTATTGATGTGCTTTAATGCAATTATATATGATTTATGAATTTGAATAAATTCGTTTTTAGATAATAATTCAAATACATTTTTTAATGTACTATACGTTATAATTTTTTCATTTTCTAAGTGAATAGTAACGTAATTTTTTAATCCTTCTATATACTTTATGTCTTTTACAAAAACTTTTGAAAACTTATTTTTACCATCTGTTTTAAAAAAAACATATTCATTTGCATTTTCAACACTAGCCTGTTTTTTTATAGTTTCACTTGTATTTAATTTAGAAATAGCATGGTAAAAGCGTTCAAATGCGATGGGCTTTAATAGATAATCAACTGCGTTTAAATCATAACTTTCTAGAGCAAACTGACTATAGGCAGTGGTAAATATAATTTTTGTTTTATCTTTTATGATTTTAGATAGCTGAATTCCACTAATTTCAGGCATTTGTATGTCTAATAAAACCAAGTCTATATCATTTATTTCAATAAATTGTAATGCCTCTAATGGTTTTGTAAAAGTAGTTACTAACTCTAAAAAGGGTATTTTTAGAATATACTTTTCTAACAATCGAATTGAAGGTGGCTCATCATCAACAATAATACATTTTAATAATTTTGTCATATAGGAAACTTTAAATAAGCTTTATAATTATTATTCTCTTTTTTATAGTTTAAACTATACTTATTTTCAAACAATAATTGTAATCTTTTCTCAATATTTTTAGACCCAATTCCTTTTTCCATGTACTTCTCTGAATTATTTATTTGATTTGTTGTACTAATCTCTATGAAATTATTTGTACAGCTAATTTCAATAATTGCAGGATTTTCTTTAGTATCAATAATTCCATGTTTAAACACATTTTCAATGAAATGAATTAAAATTAAGGAAGGAATTTTTTGGTTAGTAATAGTACCATTAACAATTAAATATACATGAAAGTTTGCTTCATAACGTCTTTCAAAAAAGTAAATATAATCTTTTATAAAAACAATTTCTTCCTGTAGTAATGAAAAATCTTGATTTGTTTTATAAGTTACATATCTCAATAAATTAGACAACCTTAGAATTGCATCAGCAGTTTCAGGTTGGTTATCATATAATTCTACATAAAAATTATTTAATGTGTTAAATAAAAAATGAGGGCTTAATTGCGACTTCAATGTACTTAATTGAGCATTTTGTTGTTCAATATTCAACTGGTGAATTTTATCTTTATTTTCATGATATCGAAATAAAAAATAAACTACACTACTGTATAAAGAAAATCGGAAGGTGTAATAAAATGAATCAAACAAATAGGTAATAATCAAATCATCATTTGAAAAATTATAATTATGTTGCCTAATAAAATTATAGATCAAAATTTCTTCTAAAAAATAACGAAATGTAGCAAACACTAAAATTAATACTAAAAAG
>NZ_LR733562.1 GCF_902506265.1 Flavobacterium sp. 9AF
ACTCTATTTTGTTCATTATTTTAAATTAAAAAAGTAAATATACAAATCAAAAATGTTTTTAAAAGGTCAAAAAAAATGACCCATTTGGGTCATTTTTTCTTTTCCATAGCATTTTTAAATATTTCAATTAGAAACTTAATGTTACGTTTAATTCGAAATCATCATAAATAGTTTTGTCTCCTAAGTTATCAAAGAATGAACCAGAACCATATTTAATGTCATATTTCGTTCTATCAACAATTAATTTTGAAGTAGCAGAATCTTTGTTTACTGTAATATCAAAAGTAACAGGATTTGTTTTTCCTTTAATTTCTAAATCTGCAGTTACGGTGTAAACATTATTTCCTTTATCAGCAATTGTTTTGAAAACTAATTTTGCTGTTGGGTGATTTTCAACACCAAAGAAATCTTCAGATTTTAAGTGACCGTCTAATTTACCTTTCATTCCACCTTCTAAATCTGTTGTGTTAATTGATGTCATGTCTACTGTAAAATTTCCACCTGCTAATTTCTTTCCTTTAAATACTAAAGCTCCTTCTTTTAAGCTAATTGTTCCACTGTGTTGACCCGTTACTTTTTTACCAACCCATTCAATTTTGCTTTTCTCAACATTTACTTTTTTTGTCGTTTGTGCATTTGTTACGAATGAAACTAATGTAATTAATGCTACTGCAATTGTTTTAAAATTTTTCATGATTTTTTTTGAAATTTAAATAGTTAAAGTGTAATAAATAATTCTTCTGTTGTTTTACGAACCTTTGCATAATGTTGTGTCATGTCTTCCTCATGTCTATAACCTATAGTTGCTACTAATGAAGCATTTAAACCTAGAGTATTAAGATTTAAGATTTCATTATATTTTTCAGGTTCAAAACCTTCCATTGGAGTAACATCGATTTTAAGTTCAGCAGCGGCATTTAAGAGATTGCCTAAAGCTAAGTAAGTTTGTTTAGCTGTCCAAATTTGTTTTGTTTCGGCTGGTAAACTGATTAATTTTGATTTCATAAAGTCGCTATATGGCTTTAAATCATCTATACTTAATCCTCTGGTTTGAGCCATGTTTGCCATATATTCGTCTATGTGTTTTTCAGTTACGTCAAGATAATTGGCAAATACAAGTAGGTGAGAAGCATCAACAATTTGCGATTGTCCCCAAGAAGCAGGTTTCAATTTTTCTCTTAGTTCTGGGTTTTCAATAATAAAAACTTTGTAGGGTTGTAAACCATAAGAGGAAGTACTCAACTGAATAGCTTCTTTCAAAGTTTTTAAATCTGTTTCAGAAATTTTTTTGGTAGCGTCAAATTTTTTAGTAGCATACCTCCATTTTTGATTTTCTATAAATGTACTCATATTAATTTTCTCTAATTTTCTCTAATAAATTATTTAGATTTTCAAGTTCTATGTCTGAAAGCTTATTTAATAAGCTATTTTCGTGTGCATCAATTAAAGGGTCTAATTCAGATAATACGTCCAGACCAGTTTGTGTAATGATGATTTCTATCTTTCTTCTGTTTTCTGGACAAGTATTTCTTATGACCATTTCTTTTAATAACAATTTATCTATCAAGCGCGTGGTATTACTATTTTTTGTTACCATTCGATCTTGAATATCTTGCATATTTATTGGTTTCCCTTTTTGACCTCTTAAAATTCGTAATACATTATATTGTTCACCAGAGATTTCAAAAGGCTTTAAAATTTCATTAAATTTATCACCAATAAAATTTTTTGTAAAGGTTAAATTAAGAATTACTTTTTTTGCAATACTCAATTTAACAGTGCTTTTTATTTCTTCTTCTATTTTCATTTGTAATTACAAAATTTGTATGTACAAATGTATGATCTTTTTTTATTTGTATATACAATTGTTTGTTAAATTTTTATTAAATTTATTTGAGTAGCTACTATTATCATTACTTTTAACTAGTTATGAAAAAAATATTTTATTTACTAAATGTTATTTGTTGCTTGCATGTATTTGGACAGCATAATGTTGTACCTTTAAAGGTATATGAACAAGATAGTATCAAGATCGATTCGTACAATTTTGATGGACTTGATAGTTTTTTAAAACAAAAAGACGGTACAACTTACGTTATTAATTTTTGGGCAACGTGGTGTGCTCCATGTATAAAAGAATTGCCTTTTTTTGAAACTTTAGGAGAAAAATATAGTAATGAAAATGTAAAAGTAATATTAGTAAGTTTAGATTTTCCAAAAAAAGTAGAATCGAGTCTAATCCCATTTGTAAAAAGGAAAAAAATAAAATCAAAAGTCGTTCATTTAGATGATCCTGATGCTAATTCTTGGATTGAAAAGGTTAATAAGAATTGGAGTGGAGCTATTCCTGCTACAATAATTTATAAAAATGACACACTTCAATTTTATGAACAATCGTTTACTTATGAAGAGTTGGAACAAGCCTTACAATCAATAATTAATAAATAATATAAACTATGAAAATTTTGAAAATTGCTTTTAGTATAGTAGTATTAGCATTTATAAGTGCGTTTACGGTTAAAAATATGACTATTTCGGGGTATGAAGTAGGAGATAAAGCTACTGATTTTAAGTTAAAAAATGTAGATGATAAAATGGTATCCTTAATTGATTATAAAGATGTTAAAGGATACATTGTTATTTTTACGTGTAATCATTGCCCATATGCTGTCGCTTATG
The DNA here is from genome assembly GCF_902506265.1 of Flavobacterium sp. 9AF. Taxonomy (GTDB): domain Bacteria; phylum Bacteroidota; class Bacteroidia; order Flavobacteriales; family Flavobacteriaceae; genus Flavobacterium. The sequence continues at coordinate 2,680 of NZ_LR733562.1, forward strand.
AAGATAGAATTATTGCTTTGGATAAAAAATATAAAAAATTAGGTTATCCAGTTATTGCAATTAATCCAAATAATCCTGAAGTTCAAGAAAAGGATAGTTTTGAGTTGATGAAAGTAAGAGCAAAAGAAAAAGGATTTACTTTTCCTTATTTATTTGATGAAGGACAAAAAATTTATCCACAATATGGAGCGACTAAAACACCACATGTGTATGTATTACAAAAAACTAAAGAAGGAAACATTGTAAAATATATAGGAGCAATAGATGATAATCATTCCGATGAGGGAGCGGTTAAAGTAAAATATGTAGAAAATGCAGTAGATGCCTTATTGAAAAATAAAGAAGTTTCAGTAAAAGTTACAAAAGCTATTGGATGTTCCATAAAAGCATAGTATTTTTGGAACAAATTATAGTATATGAATTTAGAGCAACAACAATGGTGGAGCCAGTTTTTAACTGATGAAAAAGGAATTATTTTAGATGTTAGAACAGAAGATGAATTTAACAGAGGAAAAATTCCAAATGCAATGAATATTGATATTTTTAAAGGACAAGGTTTTATTTATGCTTTAGAAGAATTAGACAAGACTAAAAATTATTATGTGTATTGTGCGGCTGGTTCTCGAAGTGCTAATGCATGTAACATAATGAGAGAATTAGGTTTTGCTAATGCTTATAATTTAATAGGAGGAATTAGTGAATGGCAAGGACCAGTAGAAGGTGAATAGTTAAGACCTCTAATTAATAAATTAAAAAAGAGTCGGAATGTTAATTGCATTCCGACTCTTTTTTAATTAGTTAATAACTAATTTTTTTACTCTTTAATAAATTTTTTGATAGCTTTTCCAGAGCTACTATTTAAAATAAGTGTATAAAAACCTGTAGATAACTCATTTGTATTAATAGAAAGTGTATTATTTGTAATTCCTCCAGTTGTCTTTTGAAGTAAAACTTTTCCTAAATTATCTACAATAGTGTAGTCATGAATAACACTATTATCAGAAACAGTTATAAAGAGTGTTTCTTTTACTGGATTTGGAAATAGCGTTACAGAGTTGGAGAATGTTGGATTCTCAATATTTAAATTACAATTTGTGTCCCATTCCACAATCATAGGTAATCCTTGATTACTGCTACTACTATTTGGACAAAATTGGGGAGCTGCTACAACATAATAACTTCCTGGTTCTGTAATTAAATAGGATATACTATTCGCTCCAGGAATAGCAACATCATCTTTATACCATTGAATATTCGTATCATAAGGACTATTAATCGTATTATTGAAGCTACCACCTTGACACAATAGAAAATTACCATTATTTCCATCAACAGATACTGTCGAATTCATTTCGTTATAAATAACTAAGCTACTCCAAGCATAACTGTCAATTTGAATTTCATTGGATTCATATGTATTTCCTCCAGATGTAACGACTACTTTTAAAAGTGCCTGATCATAGGTATACCAATCATAAGTAAATGATTCTGAAGTAGCTCCAGAAATGACAGTGTAAGGGTCAGAAGTAAACCAATATTTGAAATACCATTGATAGGTATCATAAGTTTGATTGGTAACTGAAGCAGTACCATTAGTCCAAGGACATAACAATACATCACCTTGGATTTGCGGATTTTGAGCTAGTAATAAACAACTGTAACTCAAAAACAATAATAGTAAATTTTTTTTCATAACAATTTATTTAAATGTGTCTCACAAAAGTAATATGCCTATGTGAAGTAAGCTGTTTATAAAGCGTGACAAATTGTGACATTTATGTAAACAAATTGCGACATTTACTAAAAGATCAATGCATAATTAAATATTTAAGAGGTATGCATTTAAAGAAATTGTATTGGGTAATTCTAATCTTTTTTCAATTCTTTCTTTCCTTTTTCTGCAAGCTACAGGCGTAATATTGAGCATGGTAGCTATTTCTTTAGTGTCTAAATTCATATATATATATGATAAATAACGAATATCTGTAGTGGTTAAATCAGGATGTTTTTGAGTTAATCTTTTTATAAAACCTTGGTTTACTTCATCGAAATGGCGTACATAATTATCCCAATCATCATCTGTTTTTAAATGTTCTTCTAGTGTTTTTATTTTTTTAATTATTCCATCATTATCAGTTATATTAGATAAAGAAACAAATGATTTTATAATATCTTGTAATAATTGATTTCTTCCAGAAATATAAAGTGCTCTTGATAAAATTTTTTGATTTTTAATCTGTATTTCATTTTTTAAACTTTCTTGTTCTAAAAGAACTATCTTTTCTTTTTCAACTAATAATGATTTTTCGGCTATTTCTTTTTCCAATTTAAAAGTAGTCATTTGTTGTTCTCTCTTTGCAATAAGTTCTTTTTGTTTCGTTTTTATAGAATAATTTCTAAAAATTAATAATAGTATAATCAATGTAAAAACGATAATAATGATAACAGTAAAAAAGAGTTTTCTTTCATTTTTTATTCTTAGTTCTTTTTCTTGTAACTTCTCTTTGTAATTTTGAATTTGAAATTTTACTTCACTACTTTCAAATAATTTGCCATTTTTTATGGTATTCAATTTTGAAGTAGAAAGAGTAATAGAATCTTTGTATTGAAAAGCTATAGCGTAAGATTTAAGTTGGAAATAAATAGTTGAAAATAAATCATATAATTCTATTTTCTTTTCCAAATCAGGTTTTTCAGCAACTGTATTATTTACCCATTGGAGCGCTTTTGTTAAATTATTTTCTTTAAGATAACATTTTGCAATAAGCAAAGACAATTCGATGCGGTTATCGCTGTTAGGTTCATTATTTAAATTTAAGAGCAATTTTTCTGCTCCAGAACGAGATTGCTTGAAATTGCCTAGTAAAAAATCATTCTGGTACAAACCAGTAAGTGTGGGTGTCTTAATTTCAGGAATAGTAGAATATTGTAAAGACTTATTTAAAAATTTTCTTGCTAACTGTAATTTTTTTTGTTCATTGGCTAGTAATCCTAAATTCATAGTATACATACTCATTTTTAAAGAATCTTTATATTTTTCAGCTAATACAAGAGCTTTATTAAAGTAACTATTGGCTTTTTTATATTTTTTTTCTTTACTATACAAAATAGCAATATTATTTAATACAATCATGAGTTGGTCATCATCTAAATATTTACTAGCTATTTTATAACTTTCAAGATGTTGTTTTAATGCTTCTCCATAATCTAGAAGCATATAATAATTGTTTGCAATATTGTTTTGAGCAAGAAAAAGTTGTTTATACCAATTCTTTTTTTGTGCTATTTCTTTAGCTTCAGAAAGTAATTCTAATGAGGCAACATGTTCTTTTTTAAGCATTAATACAACTCCTCTTTTAATAATAGAATCGCATTGTTTAGTTGTTTCCATACTAAACAAAAAAGATTGCCAAAAGAAGCAAAAAAATGTAATTATAAAACTGGTTTTAGTAGTCATTTCTTAAAAATCAGCTCAAAATTAATTCTAAATTTTAATAAAAAAGCAATTTAAGTTATTAATATTAATAACTTAAATTGCTTTTTTATAGACTGAAATATAGTACTTCTATTTAGGTTGTTGGTACATATAGAAGATTTCCCAATTATGTCCGTCAAGATCTTCAAAACCTCTTAAGTACATAAAACCATAGTCTTTGGGGTCGTTTGGTTCTTTTCCACCTGCTTGAAGGGCTTTTTCTGCCATTGCATTCACCGCTTCATTGTCTTTAAGTTCCAAGGATAAAATGGCTGCTGCTGTTTTAGAAGTGGTTGCGATTTCTTTTGTAGTAAATTCACTAAACTTAGCGTGCGTTAATAACATGACATAAATTTCTTCACTGAAAACCATGCATGCAGCGGTTTCATCTGTAAAATGCTTGTTATTTGTAAATCCGATAGTCGTATAAAAATCCATTGATTTTATTAAATTGCTTACAGGTAAGTTGATAAAGATTTTTGGTTTCATATTTTGCTTCTATTTTAATGTTTTCAATGGCATTTTGAATCAAATTGCGCAATGCTATTTCTTTGGTTTGAATGTCTTCAAGTGTTGCAAAAGAGAGTAGTCTTCTACCATCTTTATATTGACCTTCTAATATTTTGAAAGAATCTTCAAGCGATGCTCCGTTTGGAAAGACTAACATGATTCTATTTTTAAATAAATTAAAAACAGCGATATCTCGTTTATATTCTTTCGAATCAAAATGTTCCATCGCTCCATCATAATAGAAAGAAGGATGATTCCATTTGATTCTTTCTTTCATTTCAGGATGTGCTTGTAGGATTATTTGCCTAATTTTCTCTACTGAAACGGCTGTTTCCTTTGGTAATTGTGCTATAAATGCCGTGACTTGCTCTGTTTCTGTTCGGTTTGATTTTGGCATTAGTTATTTTCAACGTATTTTTTGAAATTATCTAAAATATTTTGCCACCCTGTTTGTTGTATTTCCATAGGATTTTGAGTTTCCGCTTCAAAAGTCTCTATAATTTGAATTTGATCTTTAACAGGTACAAAAATAATTCTCACAATACGACCATCTTCTAAGGTATACGCTAACATTTCATTGGGTTTTACTGCGGTATACGTTCCTGAAAAATCAAAACTAAAACTGCCATCTTTTGCAGCCATAGTATTCGTAAATTGACCACCTGTTACACAATTGTTTACTGCCTTTGGTGTATGCCAATCATCCGAAGCAGCACACCATTTGGTAATATGTTCGGGTTCATTCCAGTAGTTCCATACCTTTTCAATGGGTGCGTTTATTTTTGTAGTTATAGTAATGCAATTGCGTTCCGATAGTTCTTTTACTATAGCTAAAGCTTTGGGAAACACATCCTCAAAATAGGTAGCATATTCTTCAACAGAATTTAAGTTAACGACTAAATGCGTACTACCATTTATTTCATTAAGTAGGTATTGTTCTTTCGAATTACTCCATTCCGATGCCTTTTCGTCGTTTGGTAGTTCTTTATAATCATCAATTTCGCCTAAATGATTGAACGTCATTTCTACATTGGGTTTTGAGGCAATAATATTGCTATACATTCCTTTTCCTCCAGGAGAATAAAAGTGCACTCGACTTCCTTCCTTCCAATCGGATACCGCATATGAACCATGACAAAAGACACTTGTCCATTGTGTGTAGGTTAAATCATTCCATAATACGTCCCATACTTTTTCAGGTGTAGCGTTAATGGTTACTTCAAATTTTTGTGCTAACATGTTTTGTTTTTTTATTTGTTATACGCTTGTTGTAGTTTTTCACAATCTATTTTTTTCATTTGCAGCATGGCTTGGGTAACCTGTGCTACTTTTTCCGGATTTTTATCATTCATCAATTGAGGCAACATTTCAGGTATAATTTGCCAAGATATTCCAAATTTATCTTTTAACCAGCCACATTGACTTTCCTGACCACCATTTTGAAGAAATGCATTCCAATAATAATCTACTTCTTCTTGATTGGTACAATTCACCACAAAAGAGAAGGCTTCATTAAAATCAAAATGATGTTCCATCGGACTTTCCATTGCGATGAATTTTTGGTAGGCCAAAGTAAATTCTGCAAATTCAACTTTTCCAGCTGCATTCGGATTATGAGCATCAAATTTACTGATGAAGTTGATTTCAGAATTTAAAAATAAAGAAGTATAAAAAGTAATTGCTTCTTCTGCAAGACCAAATTTCTTATCTACAAAAAGTAATGTGGGTACAATTTGTAACGGATCACCATCTATAAATATTTGCCAAGACAAACCATACTTATCATTTACCCAACCGTATTTTTTACTCCAAGGATATTCACCTAAATCCATTACAATAGTACCTTTTTCCTTCAATGCATTCCATATGGTATCTATTTCGTCTGTATCATTTGATTTTATAAAAAAGGAAATAGCATTGGTAAACGTAAAAAGTGGTCCGCCATTAAGTGCGTTGCATTTTAAGTTATTGAGATGAAATGTGGTAACTAATGGATTGCTACTTTGAATTTTAGAATTTGTGAACACCGAAGTGTAAAAGGTTGCCGCTTCATTTGCTTGCGTATCATACCACAAGAAGGGTGTGAGTTTTTGTTCGTTCATGTTGTTTAAATTTTACAAGTTTAACTGGTTTTTCCTTTAAAAGTTGCATATATAGCCATGGCATGACCGTGACCCAATTCAAATTCTTCTTTGAGCCAATTGGTAATTTCAGTTGCTTTTACAGATTGTACAAGCATGCCATTTTCCATAAAACCTTTGGTTTCGGCTAATTGTTTAAAATCTTCCGGACTTTTACCTGTTTTTGCTTTGATGTTATCGATGTACGCTTGAAAAGACATCTTACGTTTGTTTGTTGAGTTTATGATAATAAATATAAGAAATCGCTAAAACAAAAAGCACAATTAGAGGGAAAAAGGTTTGTACATTTATTCCATCAACGGCTGCATGACTAATCATGGCGAAAATAAAATTAAAAGTAAAACCTGCATAAGCCCATTCTTTTAGTCGGGATGGGATTTTAGGAACGATTAGAATAATAACACCTAAGATTTTAAAAACCACTAATGCAGTACCAAAATACTCAGGATAACCCAAGTGTCGGATTCCTTCTTTGGCTAATTCTGTTTGAGAGGTTAAAGCAGGCATAACGCCTTCAAATAAGGCTATTAAAACGGTTGCTGTCCAAAATACTATTTTTTGTTTTTTCATGTGAAATGTATTTGTTGTTAAGTAATTTTTAGAATGGTAATTCGTTGGAATTCAAAAAAAGAATTTTAAAATTATTTACTTTTTTACAACGATAGGTTCCCTTTTTAAGCGTAATGTGTTCCATTTTATGTTCGTTTTTTTCATTTGGAAATAATTTTGTAGCTACTGCTTTATAGATAATACATCCGTTTGTATTCCTGTAAGAGACCCCTAAATAAATTCTATTTGAATTATAGCCTACAATAGAATGTAACTCTTGATGGGCTTCTAAAACGCCATCAGGAAATGTGTTCGCAGTAACGCAAAAGGCATTGCTATCTGTTTGTAAATTAAAGTATTCCATTTTTAGTTGCTTTCGATATTCCAAAATTAATGAGTTCTGTTATACTAAAAAAGGTGTAATTATGACAATACCATTGGTTAATTGCGACAATAGTTTTTTATATTTGTTTACCAACAAACAAATCATGAAGACAATAAGTATTTTAGTACCTAAAACGGCTGTTACAGCAGCTATAGTTGATTCACAATATCTTTTCACTTCTATTAATCAGTTTTTTATTAATGACGGAAAAGAAATTCCTTTTAAAATACAATTAGTTGGTGAAACCAAGACCGTACTTTTAAATCACGGAACTGTTGCTATACATACTGATTTTGTCTTAGAAGATAAACCTCAATCGGATTTAATAATTGTGCCACCAATAGGTCAAAATGTGGCAGATGCCTTGGCTCAAAATGAAAAAATGATACCTTGGTTGGTTCAAGAATATGAAAAAGGAGCAGAAATTGCCAGTTTGTGTATTGGAGCCTTTATGTTGGCTAAAACAGGCTTGTTGAATGATAAATCTTGTTCTACACATTGGATGTACGTAGAAACTTTACAACAGTTTTTTCCAGAAGTAAATGTTGTGAATGATTTAATAATAACGGAAGAAAAAGGCTTGTATACCAGTGGAGGCGCAACATCTTATTGGAATTTATTATTGCATTTAGTAGAAAAATATACCGATAAAGAAACGGCAGTTTTAATCTCAAAATTCTTTCTTTTAGATATAAATAGAAGAAGTCAGAATGCGTTTACTATTTTTAAAGGACAACGTTCCCATAATGATTCCGATATTTTAAAAATACAAGATTATATAGAAGCGGAGTTTGATAAAAAAATGAGTATTGAAGACTTGGCTTCTTACAGTAATCTAACGCGAAGAACTTTAGAAAGACGTTTTAAAAAAGCGACTAATAATACAATTATTGAGTACATGCAACGCGTTAAAATTGAAGTTGCAAAGAAAGAATTAGAAAAGGGATTAAAAACCATTAACGAAGTCATGTATGAGGTAGGCTATTCCGACAGTAAATCCTTTCGTGAGATTTTTAAAAAATATACTTCTATGTCTCCCATGGATTATAAAAAGAAATATAATTTGAATTAAAACATGAGAGCGAATTATTTTTTAAGTTGCATTTTTATAATTTTATTTTCGTGTACTAATTTTCATTCGATTGAAAATAGAACTGTTGGTATTCAGCCTTATGAGAATTTCTCTGAAAAAATGACAGATAGTATTGTACAAGTTATCCGATCCGTTTATAATTTAAAAGTAGCAGTTTTACCAATTCAAAAACTGCCTCAAAAGGCATTCATAAATCAAAAATCACCTCGCTATAGAGCAGATAGTTTGATTCAGTTCCAAAAAATAAAACAATCAGATACAATCGATTATATTTTAGGTTTAACTCACAAAGATATTTCTACAACTAAAAGAGATGGTAATGGAAATATAAAAAAGCCTCTTTATAAATATGAAGATTGGGGAGTGATGGGATTAGCCTATTGCCCTGGTACGAGCGGAATTGTTTCTACATTTCGTTTGAAACATAAAAACCCTAAGGTTCATATGCTACGCATAAAAAAAATAGCCATACATGAATTAGGTCATAATTTAGGATTACCACATTGTCCGAATAAAAAATGTGTAATGACTGATGCAGTTGAAAGTATCGCAACTATAGATAATGCGGAATTAGCTTTATGTGCTGATTGTAAAAGAAAAATTACAAATTAAAGCTAATCCCGATTTTTATAGTATTTTAATAATTTCCGTTTAATAATTCACCTCCAATGCTTGATTTTGCATCGATACCTATTTTTTTCATCATTTCATAGGTAGTACAAACTGCTGCAGAAGTAACTGGAATACCACATTCCGCTTGAATTAGATCGATAGCTTCTAAAGAAGGCATTTGTACACAAGCAGAAGCAACTAATACATCTACATCTGTTAAATCCAATTGCTTGTAAATTTGCAAGAGATTCATTGGATCTTGAGCAGCCACTTCTAAATTATCAGGAATTTCTAATGCTATGCTTTCTTTTACTTTAATACCTTGATGTTCAATATAATCGACTACTTTGTCTGTTAGAGGACGCATGTAGGGCGTAATAATTGAGATTTGTTTCGCACCTAAAACCTTTAAGCCATTAATTAAAGCACCCGCAGAGGTTACAATAGGAGTAGGGAAGTCATTTGCTACCGTTTCTTGATGTAAATTTACTTCAGAAACACAATGATAACCGCGTCCCATGCTCATTATAGCAACGAGGCAAGCATAACCCATAACATCTACATGGGCATCGGATAATTCTTGAGCACATTTTAAACTCATTTTATCCATCGCTTCCAGTTCTTCTTTGGTTACTTTTTTCATTCGCATTCGACTACTATGAAACGTAAAACGTTCTGGCAGAATGGTTTCTCTGGCACGAAATAGTGCGGGTATTTCCGTTTCCATTGTGATATTGGAGGAAGGAACAATTTGTCCTATCTTGTATTTTTTAGTCATATTCTAAAATTTAGTGCTACTAAACAGCAAAAATTATTTACTATAAATAGTACGCTTTTTTAATTATTTTGTCCCTCGACTGCGCTCGGGAAGACAATGTTATCCTGATTTCGTTTGTCACCCTGAGCCCAGTCGAAGGGCATTTAACTTATATCTCTTTCACTGTATTTTCTATAAATCCAATTTTTTCAACAGTACATCTCACAACATCACCCTCTTGTAACCATTCTTGAGGTGTTCTTCCAGCACCTACACCAGCAGGTGTACCTGTTGCAATAATGTCTCCTGGTTCCAATGTAAAAACCGTACTTAAATCTTCAATTAAATCATTGATATTGAATAGCATGAATTTAGTATTAGAGCTTTGTTTTTCAATACCATTAACGGTCAAAGACAGATTTAGATTATGAGGGTTTTCAATTTCGTCTTTGGTAACCAAAATAGGTCCCATGGGCGCAAAAGTATCTTGTCCTTTGGATACAATCCATTGCCCAGAACGACGACAATCTCTGGCAGAAATATCATTAATTATAGTATATCCAAAAACATAATCGAAAGCATCTGATTTGGGAACATATTTTCCTTTCTTTCCAATTATAACGGCTAATTCTACTTCCCAGTCTAATTGATTGGTTAACTTTCTATTTAATAAAACATTCGTATGGGTTGCTGTAACAGTTGTAGGTGGTTTTGAAAAAATAACGGGTTGTTGTGGCAATTCTTTAGAAGTATCTAAAGATCGTGCACTTTCCGCTACGTGTTCTGTATAATTTAAACCAATCCCGATAATATTCTTACGCGGTTTTGGAATAGGCGCTAAAAAAGTTACTGCATCAACAGGTAAACTGATTTCTTCAAAATCCACGGCTCTGGTTTCTGCTATTAGATCCGTAATTTCGGAAATGACTTCAAAGCCTAAATCAATTAAATCGAGCATATTATCTGGAAGTGGAAAATTGGAAATATTTCCAAAATCTTCCATATCAACCACTAAATTATCATGTAAAAAGCCTAATCTTGGTTCTGAATCTTTGGTTTGGTAGGTAAGTAGTTTCATTATTATTAATTTTGTCCCTCGACTGCGCTCGGGATGACAATGTTATTTATTTAAATTGATTTTCTATTGCAATTGTTGATGTCCGTTATTTTCTAAATAGTCTTTGCCTTGATATAAACCTAGTTTTTCAATAACTGGTAAATCATTAAAATTGAACAAACAAGCATCTTCTGTTTCGGATAGGTTATGATGTTCATGCCAAGCCCAACTTGGAACACAAAATATATCTCTTTCTTTCCAGTCGAAACGTTTCCCATCGATTATAGTATATCCTTTTCCTTTGGCACATTGGTACACAAATGAACCCGTATGCTTGTGTGCTTTTCCTTTAAAACCCGCAGGTAATAATTGCATGGCTGCACCCATAGTTTGCATAACATGTCCACCTGTTAAAGGATTTGAATATTGCATAAAAATACCATCAAAAGGATTAATTGCATTGCTTTTTGAGGCTTCAACTAGAGCAGGATAGACTTTAGACCAAGAAAATTTGAATAAAGGAGAGTAGGGTTTGTCCCAAACTTTGTCAGCTGGAATGATACCCGCTGTACCATAATTTATGGGTGAATAATTTAAAGGTACATCCAATGGTTGTTTGCCATCAAAAACAGCATAATCGTTTGCTTCTAAAGCATTCACTAAAGGAATATCTAAACCGTCTTGCCAAATACAAGTCTTTCCATTGGCATTTACACCGTGTTCATGCCAAGTAGAGTTAGGTGTAATGACAAAATCATTTACTTCAAAGGTGATTTTATTGCCATCTACAACGGTGTAACCACCTTCTCCTTCCATAATAAAGCGTAGGGCAGAAGCTTTGTGTTTATGAGCAGATGTAAACTCACCAGGTTTCGTAACTTGAATTCCAGTGTACAGCCATCCCACAGCAGCCGAAACGTCTTTTCTTTTATCGTTAACCAAATATACCACGCGCCTTCCAGCTTGTTCTGGAGTTACTAATTCGGAAGATTGTAATACTAATTCTCGTAAATCATCATATTTCCAAAGCATAGGAACCGAATTGGATTTGGGTTCCCAAGGTTCAATATCATTGGCAACGGTCCATAAAGCACCAGCACCAAGATTTTCAAGCTTTTTGTAATAAGCCATTAATTCGGGTGAGTCTTGTACTCTTGCACGACCATATTGATCGTCTGAATGGTTTTCTTGCATTTTATTTTCTTTTTTGTGTCACCCTGAGCGGAGTCGAAGGGCAACTATTTTGTATTAAATTCATCATGATCGTTAATAAATGTAATCTTTCTTGTTGGAGCAGTATTCACACGCAAATCAAAAATATCAAATCGATTGTAATGTCCTAAAATATCGTGCATTTGTTTCGGTTGGATGCATTTTGATAAATCAATTTCAGCATAAATAATACCTTCCTCATCAATTAAAGGTTCGCCAATTACAGCACCATTCGGACCAATAAACCCAGAAAAAGCTGAATTTTTTCGTGTTAAAACTTCGTCAACATTAGGTACATCTTCTCGTAAAACTTCTTTAATTTCTTCAGATATTGTGGAACAAGATACAATAGTGAATAATTTTCCTTCGAAAGAATGAGCTGCTGCTCTAATTTTAATCGCTTCTGCCATATTGTAATCGGGTGGCGCAACAGGCAACGAAATATAGTTGGCAATGTGTACCAATTCGCCTTGAGCTAATAATGTAAAGCGCGCTAAAGTATTGGTGTTTTCTCCACAAGCCAGTGTACCAAGTGGACCAACTTCCGTATCATATACTTTTAAAGAAGAACCGTCACCAGAAGTCCATGTTAATTTTTCTGCCCAAGTAGGTACTAATTTTCGGTGTTTACCAATGAGTTTCCCTTGGTTGTCAATTATAATATTAGTATTGTAAATTTCGCCAAAAGAATTCCCTCTTTCATTTAATCCAATAACGATGTGAATATTACAGTCTTTAGCTGCTTGAAACAAAGGCTGCATTGCTTCATCTTCCATTTTTACAGCAGCTTTATATAATTTTTCATACCACTGACTTCCTTGAACGGGTGTCATAATCCAGTTCCAATACGGATAACCCGCAATAAAGACTTCTGGAAATGCAATTAATTGCGCCCCATTATTACTAGCTTCTTTAATGAAAGTAATGGCTTTTGCAATTGTTTTTTCGACATCTAAAAAAACGGGAGCGGTTTGTACGGTTGCTGCTTTGAATTTTAAAAATTCCATAAATTTTAAATTATCAATTACGAATTATGAATTATTGCGAAGTGTTTTCTGAATAGAACCTATAATTTTCAATATCTCAGTTATATCTTCTAATAAATTTTCACTTTCTACTTTATTTAGATAGTTAGTATCTCTCAATAATCGAATCCAATAATGAGTTTCTCGAGCTTCTTTATAAGCTATAGTTAATTTTGCATAAAAATCTTTAGAAGATTGGCCTCCGATTGCTTCTTCAATATTTGCACCGATTGAAATTGAAGTTCCACTTCTTAAAAGTTGTTTACTTAAAACAAACTCTTTTTTATCATTTGCTAAAAATTGATAGATTTTTATAATTTTTACAGCAAAAGCATAACTCTTAATTTGAATTACATTGTCATTCTTCATATTCGTAATTTACAATTTGTAATTCATAATTTTATTCTTTATTTCCTCGTTAAAAGGTTCCGATTTTATGCTATTTCTGTCTTCAGCTATTGTGACGTTTACCAAAGTGACTTCTCCTTCTAAAACCATTTGTTGGTTTTCGTTTACAAATTGAAAACCGCAAATCACAGCAGATGATTTTAGTTCCTTTACCCAAAGTGATTTTGTTAAGACTTCTCCTAAACGAGCTGCATTTTTAAACTGCACTTTTAAATCTACAGTTGGTATACCATTCGTATCATGCATTTTTGAAAAAGGCCTTTCTAAAGCTTCTTCAAACCAATCTTCTACTATATCGTTTAACATTTCTAAAAAGCGAGGATAGAATACAATTCCAGCGTAATCAATATGTTTAAAACGTATTTTTTCTTGTTTTATAAAAGGCTTATTCATTTTTATTATTGAATTTTGATTTTAATTCCAAACTTCTCTTTTCTGCTAATTTCGAATAATTTTCTTCTTCTTCTTTTGTATCAGTTAAATAAGTAATTCCGAATTCCTCGAAAAGCTTTTGTTGGAACAACATACTATCTTCTAAAAACTTTAAATTTTTAGTCGCATAAGAATTAAAACAACCAAAACATAACTCAATATATCCCAGTATTTTATCTTCCTTGTTATAAAAAACGATTGTGTGTCTTGGAAAGTAGCAATCGGCTCTTTCATCAATATAATCATCTGTAGCAACTAAACTATTCTTTAGTTTTTTAATTTGCTTTTTGTTTAAAATAATTTTATTTCGTAAATATTTTTCAGGAAATGAGATCGCAACTACTTTACCTTTATTATAAATCATATATCTTTTTTCACCTTCCCATTTAGTTAACTCTAGGAATGCATAGATTTCAATTTTTTTTGTTTGTTTGAAAATACAATTGATTAGTTTTTTATTTTCATTTTGACTTATGCAAAAGAATAATTGAAACAGCGCAAGTATTAAAAAAATCTTTTTCATAATTTACTTCAACTTAAATCGTTGTATTTTTCCCGTTTCGGTTTTAGGCAAACATTCCCTAAAATGAATTACTCTAGGATATTTATAAGGAGCTGCTACTTCTTTGAACCACAATTGTATAGATTTAGCCAATTCATCTGATGCTTTAAAAGTATCTTTTAACACAATATGTGCACATACAAGCATACCTCTTTCTGTATCAGGTAATCCAACAACTGCACATTCTAAAACTGCTTCATGTGTTAAAAGTACGGATTCTACTTCAATTGCAGCTATATTATAACCTGAAGAAATTATCATGTCATCGCCTCGAGCGACAAACCAATAATAGCCTTTTTCATCCTTTTTGAAAATATCACCCGTTATATTCCAACCCTTTTGAACGTATTCTTTTTGTTTTTCTTCCCGATTTAGATATTTACAACCTGTAATCCCTCTAACCGCTAATCTTCCCGTTTGATTTGCTGTTAATTCCTTTCCTTTTTCGTCAATTATTTTGGCTTCGTATCCTAAAATTGGTAAACCAGTTGCTCCTGGAATTCTATTTTCTTCATTGGATGAAATAAAAATATGTAGCATTTCTGTTGCACCAATACCATCAATTATTTTTAACCCAGTAGCATCATACCAATCTTCCCAAACTTGAATAGGTAAAGTTTCACCAGCTGAAACACATCTTCTCAAACTAGAAACATCATATTCCGTTAATTTAGTAGTTAAGATGCGCCAAGCGGTAGGTGCAGTAAAACAAATAGTAATTTTATAGCGTTCTATGGCTTGTAATAAAACGTCTGGGCTTGGTTTTTCAATTAAAAAAGTAGAGGCCCCAAAATACATTGGGAATAAAACCAAACCACCCAAGCCAAAAGTAAAGCCTAAAGGCGGACTACCCGTAAAAATATCTTCTTTTGTAGGTTGTAGCGAATAATTTGGAAAAGCTTCACAAATATTCAAAATGTCTCGATGAAAATGGGCAGTCATTTTGGGAATTCCAGTTGTTCCAGATGTAAATCCAATGATAGCAACATCTTCAGCCTTTGAATTATAATTTTCAAATATTGTTGGTTTTGAATTTACAGCAGCATTCCAATCATCCGTATCAAAATACACCACTTTTTTAAGAAAATCAGATTGTGTTAATTTCATTTCTTCTGCCAAATCAATATCACAAATGGCATGAGAAATTTCGGCACAATCTATTATTGTCTTTAATTCTTTAGCTCTGAGTAAAGGCATAGTTGCCACGACAATACCACCAGATTTTATTACTGCATACCAACAAGCGACCATCATCGGGTTATTTGCAGAACGTAATAAAACTCTGTTTCCAGATTGTAAGCCTAAATCGTCAACTAAATAATGTGCAATTTGATTAGACTTTTCTTTTAGTTGTTTGTACGTCCATTTTTCATCAAATGTTTGAATACAAATGGCATCTCCATTACCATTTTCAATATGAAAATCCAATAATCGATATGCGCAGTTTAATTGTTCTGGATGTTGAAATTGAGGTAAATCCAAAAACTGATAATCCGATTGTAAATCAGTAGTAGGTAAGTGGTTGTATGTGAATTTATCTATCATTCTTTATAATTACGAATTTTAAATTATGAATTATGAATTATGAACTGTTCTTTGGATAGAACCAATTATTCTAAGTAATTCATCAGCATCTTTTAACAAATTTTCTGCTTGTTCTTCACTTAAATAGTTTGTATCTTTTAAAAGGCGATTCCAATAATGAGTTTCTCGAGCTTCTTTATATGCAATAGTTAATTTTGCATAAAAATCTTTAGAAGATTGTCCTCCAATAGCTTCTTCAATATTTGCACCGATTGAAGTTCCTGATTGTAATAGTTGTTTACTCAAAACGAATTCTTTCTTTTGTTCATGAAGAAATTGGTAATTTTTTACAATTTTTATTGCAAAAACATAACTTTTTATTTGAACAACATTATCCTTTTTCATAATTCGTAATTAATAATTCCTAATTTATTTATGACTTTCAGGTTTTAAAGCTTTTTTCATGCCTTCTATCATTTTTCGTTCACTTCCTACAAATGGATACAAATGTGATTTTCCAGCTAAATATTGATTAGGAATATCGTTTGCATCGAAATTCTCATAAGCTTGTGCATTTCTTACAAAATAGGGATCGAGTAATAAAGGTCGGCCAAGAGCCACTAAATCGGCTTTTCCATTGATTAAAATGGTATTAATCTGGTCAATATCTTGAATATAGCCTGTTGTGATAGTTGGAATATGAACTTCATTTCGAACAGCATCTGAAAAAGGAACTTGCCACATTCTGCCTACTTGCGGTTGTTGATAAGAAACCGTATTTCCTGTAGAAACATTGATAATATCAGCACCCACTTGTTTAAAAGCTTTAGCGATAATTAGAACCTCTTCTTCAGTAATTCCATTTTCAGCCCAATCTGAAGCTGAAATTCTAACCGACATTGGTTTGTTTTGTGGAAATACTTTTCGCATTTCTGTAAAAACTCGAATTGGAAATTTCAATCGGTTATCAATTGAGCCTCCAAATTCATCTTGACGAATATTAGTTAATGGAGATAAGAATGAAGCCAATAAGAATCCGTGATGCGCTTGTAATTCAATTAAATCAAATCCTGCTTCATCGGCATTTTTAGCAGCTTGGACAAATTCAGTTGTGACTTTATCCATGTCATCAATTGTCATTTCTCTTGGCGTTCCCATTTTATCATTGAATGGAATAGGAGAAGCGGATAACAATTTCCACGGATTATCAATGGGTTCATTAGTTCCTTCCCAAGGTTTTTTAATGGCGCCTTTTCTTCCTGAATGACCTAATTGAATTCCGATTTTTGAAGTTGTATTTTGATGAATAAAATCTACCATTTTTCCCCATTTATATAATTGATTTTTAGAATAAATACCTGTACAACCTAAAGTAATTCTTCCGGTTTCAGAAACAGCAGTCATTTCAGTTAAAATTAATCCAACACCACCAATTGCTCTTGATGTGTAATGGGTGAAATGCCAATCGTTTATTTCTCCATTTTCTGCTGAATATTGTCCCATAGGTGCCATTACAATCCGATTGTTCAATTCTAAATCACGCAATTTTAATTTTGTAAAAGCAGGAGGAGTTTCCCTCAATTGCGCTCGGGATGATATTTCGTTGAAATTTTCTAAAACTTTATCGGTAAACGATTTATCCCGAATACCTAAATTTTCAAAAGTTACTTTTTTTGAACGTGTCATACAACCAAAAGCAAACTGAAGAAAATTATGTTGGTTGTGACGATTCATATTTTCAAACCAATCTAGAGAAACGTTAGCTGCATACTGAATCATTTCAACTCGATTGCGTCTCGTTTTTTCGTATTGTTCAAAAGCAGCATGAACATTATTTTGATTAGCAACAACCGCATCTGATAGACCAATGGCACATTCCATGGCTAGTTTAGTTCCTGAACCGATAGAATAGTGTGCGGTTGCTTTTGCATCACCTAAAAGTACAATGTTGTCTTTATACCATTTTTGATTGATAACATGAGGAAATTGCCTCCAATGCGATTTATTAGTAATTAAATGATGACCGTCTAATTCTTGTTTAAAAATTTCTTCCAGTTTTTGAACTGTATCTTTTTCATTAGTCACTTCAAATTCTAATTTTTCAAAAGTTTCATTACTACATTCAAAAATCCATGTACTTCTTCCCGGTTCGTATTGATACGTATGCGCAACGATTAAACCAGCAGGAGTGTTTCTAAAGAAATAAGTAAACGCATCGAGTGGACGAGTCGAACCCATCCAAACGAAGCGATTCTTTTTTAAAGTAACATTAGTTCCAAAATCTTTTTCAAATTGAGTACGAATTTGACTACCAATTCCGTCGGCAGCGACTATAATATCAGAATCATTGAATTGTGATAAATCATTTACATCGGCTTCAAAATGAAGATTTACACCTTCTTCTTTACATCTTTGATGTAAAAGTTGTAATAATTTCATTCGTGAACAACCACAAAAACCATTTCCCGTAATTCTAACAATTTCACCATCACGAGCCACATCTAAATCATCCCAATAGGCAAAATTAGTTCGAATTAATTCATACGATTTTGGGTCTCGAGTTAAGAATTCACTTAAAGTTTCATCAGAAAACACAACTCCAAAACCAAAACTATCGTCGGATTTGTTACGTTCGTAAACATTTATTTCGCAATTAGGCATTGCTTTTTTAGTTAATATAGAAAAGTAGAGTCCGCCTGGACCACCACCAATTACAGTTATTTTCATTTAGTTGCGTTTAATGGAAAAAAGTTCACCTAAAGTTGCATAATTAGATCCTGCTAAACGAGCTACAGGTTTGTATTTGTCTAAATTAATTTTGTTATTCTCTAACAAAATAGCATCATCAATGTGCATAATTAGGATCTCACCAATAACAACACAAGCTGTTTCATTTCCTTCCTTATCTTTAATAAAATAATGATGAATCATCTTACATTCAAAATGAACTACACTTTCTTTTACTCTTTTGGATTTTACTGAATTTGAATCTATAGGAGTTACATTAGCAAGCTCAAATTCATCAATTTCCGGGCCTACATTTTGCGAGGTTGTGTTCATTTGTTCTACTACATCTTCTGTTACCAAGTTGACAACAAATTCATTTGTCTCTAAAACATTATTAAGTGTGTCTTTATTGGTATTATTATCTCTTCGAGTAGAAAAAACAACACAAGGAGGATCACTACTTACCATATTAAAATAAGAAAAAGGAGCTAAATTGTTAATGCCTTTTGCATCAATAGTGGAAATCCATCCGATAGGTCTGGGAATAATAGTACCTGTGAGAAGTTTATAAAGAACTGAAGGATCGGTGTCCTGTGTATTATATTGCATATGTGTTGTTGTTTTTACAAATTAAATAAAAATTATGCTATTTTTTTAATAATATATAAATAATAAGTAAAAAAAATATTAAAATCATATTGTTGTAATTTAAAGAAAACGAAGATTTTTAAGTTGCTATTTTTTTATGAATTAAGATTAAATTTTAAATAACTATTTGTTAATCTAGTTTTTAAATATCTCATTTTATATTTTGTAATTTTGAAATGGTACAAACAAACAATATTTTTAACATGAAAAATTTAAGAAACATTTTAGCTACTTTAACTATTATGCTATTAATCTCTTGCGACAAAGATGATGCAATTCAAAATGAATCAAATTTGGGAGATTTAAAAAAGACGACAACTACTGCTAAGACTTCTCAAGTGTATTTTGATGTTTACATTAAATTAGTAACTCAATCGGGTCAGGAAATTCCAGCGAGTACTTTACCAGGTTATGGAGCAACTAATTTAGATACTGGAGACTTCTATTTTGATTCCCCTTACGAACCAGGTCTTTTTGAAAGTTTGCCAGTAGGAACCTATCGTTTTATTGCTCGCGATGGGTATTGGGATGGTGCATCTTCCGCAATTGTAGAGGTAACTCCTGAAAATGAAGAGCCAGAAGGATGGATTTATGCAACTTTACGTTACTGGTCTGAATAGATTTTATCTTTTATTAATTCAATGCTTAAGAGGACTATATAATAGTCCTTTTTTTGTTTTTCATAAAAATAAAAAACGGTAAATCCCCTTGCAGAATACCGTTAAACAACGCTAAATTATTTTTTTATGGTATGCTAATTTTGCCACTGTAAACAAATAAATTTTATACCAATGAAAAAAATTATTTTAGTATTCGCTTTTATTACTTCGCTAAGTATGCAAGCACAACCGTATCAACTTATTAATGGAGGTTTTGAGACAATTTATGGCACACAACCTACTGCAACTGCCAATTATTATGGCTTTAAACAGGGGAATTTAGGTCCGAGCTGGTATGCTTATACAGGTTCTGCTAGATCTGAAGATACAGGTTTTATGCAAATAAATGCAGCATCAGGTAACCGTTTTGCCCATGCTTATCACAAGGTATTTCACGATGGTCAATGGAATCGTCATGGACAAACTTTCTTTATGTATTACCCTATGGCACAAGGTCAAACTTATACGGTAAGTTTTAAGATGCAAACTAAAGGAACTTTTAGTCATTTTTATGTAATAGCAACTAACGATATTTCGCCAAATCATAGTATAAATACAACACAAGCAATGGATTTAAATATTTCCAATAATCCTACAACGATGTTTCCAAATAACAATATCCAAATTGTAAAAAATGTAATGTCTCCATCAGTAGGAGGGTGGACAACAGTGACTTTTTCCTACACAGCCTCTCAAAATTACAACCAATTGCTATTTATACCTTATATAGATATTAATACTTCCAATTTAACAACGAGACATTTAGATTTTTATTTGGACGACGTAAGTATTACAAGTGGAGGAAATCCTAGTAATTTAGGTCCATGCAAATTGAATTTAGCTTTAAACGGACAAAATTCAGATACAAATCCTGCAATTATGATTTGTAGTGGAGAAACTGTTAATTTAGATGCTACAGGAACTGTGGACACTTATTTACCGTTAAGTTACTTTATTGAAATTCATAAAGTAGATCCTAATGGAGGTATTGGATCGCAATGGGTTAATAATTGGTATGCTGGATTACCTTCCGACCAAATAATCAATCTATCAAATTTATATGCTAGTTTAGGTAATTATAGTTTTACCGCAGCAGAAGGAACTACAGCCACTTATGAAGTAAAATTAGCGATCTTCTCCTGTGCTAATAACGCATGGATTGAAAAAACGCAACAAATTATAGTTAATGGTGGACCAAGTTATAATTTTGGGCTTAATCTAATTAACCAAGTGGGTCAAACAGCAACTAGAAAAGTAAAAGGATTAGTACCTGGTAATTATATTTATAAATGGTATGTAGGGACAACTAATTCTGGAAGTGTAATAAGCACTTCTGATCAAATTCAAGTGACAAAAACTGTCGCTGGTTCATATCCTTATACCGTAGAAGTAACCAATTTATCTACAGGATGTACAACTGTGAAAACAACAACCATTCAGTTTATTGATTTAGTCGTAATTGATCCTATTAAAGAGAAAGGCTTTGGGAGAATGAGTGCTAATAGTGAAAAAAATACACTTTTTACCGTTTACCCTAATCCTGTACGTACAAATCTTACTTTAAGAACCAAAGAAAAATTCGATAGAATTACTATTTTAGACAGTAACGGAAGAATAGTTTTAGAAACAAAAGAAGCAGAAATTAATGTAAATTCATTAGCGAATGGCTTATACATTATAAAAGTATTACATAATGAATCTGAAATTTATACAGATAAATTTATTAAAGAATAATAAACATCGGTTTTATTTTTTTGGTTTGTTTTACAGTTGCAATAAAATTGCAACTGTTTTTTTATTTATGTTAGTTGGCTAACATTCCTAAACCATCGAGATAAGTATTTTTACTCCATAATTTTTAATTTAATAGCTATGTTTCAGAAAATAATTTTAGTTATAGCCATTTTTTTTACACTTTCATGTAGTAAAGATGATACGCCATCGACAACCAATAATAATAATGCTGACTTGTTTGCTACGGGAGAATTTGTACCCACATCTGGGATAACAGTTACAGGTAAAGCTACTATTTATAAGAATGCTACACAAAAATATGTGGCTTTAGAAAACTTTAGTATTTCTTCTGGTCCCGATTTAAAGGTATATCTTTCTACTACAGTAAGTCCTGATACATTTATCAATTTAGGAGATTTAACAACTGCCACTACCTATGCCATTCCTCAGGCAACAGATTTAGAAATATATAAATATGTATTAATTCATTGTCAAACACACAATCATTTGTATGCTGTGGCATCTCTAAATACGTTTTGATGAATAGAAATATTATAATACTTTCTTAATCAAATAGTACACCACAATAAAAACGATAATTGTACCAAAACAACCAAATTTTGTTTTTTTTGCTGCAAAGAGAGCACCAAAGAATGCGATTAAATTTTTCATGCCATTTTATTTATTATAATTGAAATTCAGGATTGTAAATTAGCCCAATTAAATTATTCCAAGGATCTTTTACAGTAGCTACAACAATTTCTCCACCCACATTTTCAGGAACTTCAAATCCTGTAGCACCATTTGCAATAAAAAAATGATAGGTTTCTTCAACATTTTCCACACCCCAATAACAACTTACATTTGGTGTTTTTTCCGATTTTAATTCTTCGGGTTGTAAACCTAATTCGTAACCTCCAATATTGAATCCAATATAGTAAGGTGCGTCAAAATAGGGTTGGGTTTGAAATACTTTACTATACCATGCTTTGGCTTCTTGTAAATGAGCAGGACTAATTTTGTAAATTACAGTACGAAGTCCGAGAATTTTGTTTTTCATGTTTAATTATTGGCTAATTTTATTTTTACTAAGATAATTAAAATTTGAAATGCTATTGATTACAAAATTCTGGTATATGATTTCATAATTTTAATTTTTCTCAATAAAAGCCATAACTTTATCAAAATAGATTTTACCACCCACTTTCCAAACATTTAAATGATTGGCCTGATTTATTTCTAAGAATTCTTTTTGTGAACTAGGAATTGCCGCATAGTTTTCTTTAGCATATTGAATATGGATTCTTTGGTCTTGGTTTCCATGAACTAATAATATAGGTTGCGTTATCTTTTCACAATAGGCAATAGGTTTAGCCTCTTCAGGGTTAAAATCGGCTATTTTTCCAGCACGATGCACTAAATAATGGGTGAGTGGTTTAAAATTAAAACCCAAATGAAATTGAAAATAATCATGTGTAATCGTTTCAAAATCGGTAAACGTACTTTCAATAATACCAAAAGCAATCCTTTTATCATTGCCCAGAGCTTGTAACCCAATAGCACCACCTAAAGATTGCCCCCAAACGCCAATAGGAGTTGTTATTTTTTCTTTTTCAACTAAGTAATCAACTAATTTTGAAATGTCTTTTTTCTCTTTTACTCCAAAAGTACAATGTGTACCACCACTTTGCCCGTGTGCTCTTAAATCTACTGCAACCGCATTATAACCTAATAATGACAAGTGTTGACTTAATGCTACAAAATGTTCCTTTCGTGAACGAATGCCATGTAGTAAGATAATTGTCCCTTTGGTAACAGGTAAATTAGAATAGGTTAAATAGCATGATATCGTAGTATCATCAAAAGAAGTAATTTGGAATTCTTTTCCTTGTAATGAAGTATTTTGAAAACTATCTTTTGTTTGAGGCGGTTGTTTTCTTTTGAAGCTTTCAATTAGCGGATTTTTAATTTCTGTAATAAATCTGGGCACATAAAAATGCAAAAAGAGGAAACCTAGAAGAAGAAATAGTAGAATGCTAATGCGTAAATAGTTTCTTTTTTTGTGCTTCATTGTTTTTATTTGAGTAAAGTTTTAATTTATTTTTTCGGCTAAACCAATAAGTAAACCTTCAACCCCACGAATGTAGCATAAACGGTATATTTCACCATATTGAACAACTTCTCCTACAATGGATGCTTCATATTTTGTGAGCCTTGATAACAATTCGTCTAAATTATCTACTCGAAACATGACACGCAAATAACCTAAAGAATTGACAGGTGAATTTCGATGATCTGAAATGATTTCAGGGGTAATAAATTTGGATAATTCTAAACGACTATGGCCATCTGGTGTAATCATCATAGCAATTTCTACTAATTGATTTTTTAAACCAGTAACTCGACCCGACCATTCACCCTCAACTATTGTGCGTCCCTCTAGTTGTAATCCTAATTCGGTAAAGAAAGCTATAGCATTATCTAAAGAGGCTACTACAATACCCATATTGTGCATTTCAATAAGATTACTTCTATTCATTTTAAATATCTTGAAGGGTTAGATTTTCTTGAAACTATTTTAACTGTTCTATAAGTTCAAGTCTCTTTACAACACTATTTTTTTCTAAAATTGTTCCTGGTGATAAAACGGCATTGGCACCTATTTTAGAATTATCACCAACTAATGAACCAAATTTTTCCACTTTAGTATCGATAATTTGATCCTTATATTGAACAAAAATACGCTTGTTTTTTCTTTCATTGTAATGATTAGCACATATAGAACCGGCTTCAAAATTGATTCCTTCACCTAAAATGCTATTTCCAATATAATTAAAATGAGCGACTGCTGTATTATTTAATAGTATAGATTGTTTAATTTCTGAACCAGGTCCTATTGTAACTGTTTTGCCTAAAAAAATAGGTCCTCTTAGATAGGCATGTGCGCCTAAAAAACAATTTTCAGAAAGAATAATTGTCCCTTTTAAAATTACTCCAGATTCAATCGTAACTGTTTTATGTATAGCAATGTTATTTTCTATTTTATAATCATCACCTAATGTCTTTATGTAATCTATTAATAAAGCTTCCAAATTGGTAACAATTTCCCACGGTTGTAAATCTTTTTCTTTTATAAAAGTCAATTTATTTGAATCAATATATTCTGTAATATTTATCATGGTTTAATGATATTCAGTTTATTAAAAAATAAAAAAATAAAATTATAATATATGAAGTTATTAACTTTAAAATATATTATTTCAAATATACCTAATTAGTTTATTAATAAAGATACTTTAACCTATTATTCACGTCTATTAAATATATTTTCAATACCCCATTTTTCCATAGCTTCCAAAACTGGAGCCATACTTTTACCCAATTCGGAAAGGGAATATTCCACTCGTGGAGGTGTTTCATTAAACTGTTCTCTAATAATCAAATTATCTTGTTCTAACTCTTTCAATTGATCTGTTAATACTTTCCTTGAAATTGTGGGTATTCGAGCAGCAATTTCTCCAAATCTTCGTGTTTCGGAACGCAAACAATATAAAATCACGGGTTTCCATTTACCACCAATTAATGCTAACATAGCGCTTACCGGACAATTAATTTCTACCTTTTTTTCTTCTTTAGTTACCATTTTGTTACTACTATTATTACAGTTACCTTTTTGTAACCTGTTACTTTTTAAAACTTTTATTAGTTACTTTGTGTAACAAATGTAATAGTAATAATTATAAATACAAAAAAAATGATTTTAATAACAGGCGCAACAGGCAATTTTGGTCAAGCAACTCTTTCTTCTTTATTAAAAAAAGGGATTCCACCTAATGAAATTTTGGCTTTCGTACGAAATGAGGCATCAACAAAAGAGTTCAAAGAACTAGGTATAGGAACTGTACAAGGCGATTATGATGATTATACATCGCTTACCAAAGCATTTGCAGGTGTGGATAAACTTTTATTTATTTCTGGAAACGATATCGCAAATCGCTTACAACAACACATAAACATTATTAATGCTGCTAAAGAAGCAGGAGTGAAGCACATTGTTTATACCAGTTTTCAACGCAAAAATGAAACTGCTTCTTCACCACTTTGGGCAGTTGCTCATTCTCATCTAGAAACTGAAAAAGCATTAAAAGAAAGTGGTCTTACTTATACGATTTTAAAAAACAACTTGTATATGGATTTCTTACCTGGATTTATAGGTGAAAATGTGTTAGAAAGCCAAACTATTTTTGTTCCTGCAGAACAAGGCAAAATTAGTGCTGTATTGCGTTCAGAAATGGCAGAAGCAGCAGCCAATATTTTGAGTTCGAATGGACATGAAAACAAAGAGTATGATTTTACCAATACAGAAGCTATATCATATAATGAAATTGCTACACTTATTTCTAAAGCCACAGGAAAAAACATTCAATATGTTTCACCTTCGCCCGAGGTATATGAAAAAACATTAAGTAGTTATGGAGTTCCTGCAGAAGTAGTGGGTATATTTACCAGTTTTGCAGTGGGTCAAGCCCAAGGCGAATTAGATAAAGTAAGTACCGATTTAGAAAATATTTTACAAAGAAAGCCCATATCTGTACAAAACTTTATAGAAAAAACATACGCTTCTCGAGTTTAATTTAATTTTTGAATGCTACAGGACTAAGTGTGGAATGATAAATACTTAGTCCTTGCTTCTATTATTTTTTAATAAACTAATAAAGTTTGGTACAACAGCAAATAAGATACTTGTTCCAATTATTGTTCCATAATCTATAGTATTCCAATGTATTTTTCGAATTCCATCATTACACGCAGTACATTGAGACAATTTTAAATGAGCATCTAATGATGCAATTCCTATTAAAAAAAGCATAAAAATGATTAAACTAGCTATTAAGTTGAGTAAAATTTGTTTGGCTTTTAAATTGTAATTATCAACCTTCAATATAACAAAGGCTACCCCAAAAGTAAAATAATAATAGTTATTCAAAAAAAGATAGAAATTTTTCCCTACAAAAATAATTTTATGCGAAGTAGATACAACAAAAATAGTTTGAATGCTGTGTCTAAAAAAGCCTTCAGTAAGAAATGCGACTAGAACTCCTAGAGTAAAGGCAAATAAAGAAAATAGGATTTTTTTAAGCATTATATTTCGTGTTAAGAATTAAATAATGGTAGAAAACTCTTAAAAATTTTAAAAAGGAATCGCAATAAACCTGTCTTTGTAAATCCCTTTTTCTATTACCCAAACTATTACATAACTTCCGGCACCATCACTGTTCATGGTTTCTATATATAACGATTGATTCGTTGCATCATGATAAACTCTTGTGGTTGTTAGATTAGGTTCGTATAAATTTGAGATACCATTATTTGGAACTTTTGTTGTAACACCGTCTATCGTTATACTAATACTTTTATAAGCACGTTTCGGTAAATTACCATCAGTACCATACGATTCTTTGTCATCTATTTTTTCAATTAGACTTGGATAATCTTTAAAATAGGTATAACTATGGTTACTTTTAACAAAAGGTGCTGTAGTTATTTCTATAGAAAGGACGCCTTTGGAAAAAATGATTCGGTCATTGTCTACAATTGTTTGGGGAATACTTGGAAGAGATGATAAACTTACAACTCTATTGTAGTACACATATCCGTAATGTTCTGCATTGTCTTTTTTATAGGTAATGTAGACCCAATTTCCTTCTGGACCAAAATGACTAATTACTGTACCATTGGAAACTTTATCTATAATATTATTAGAAATTTCTTTAGAACTGCGTACGTTAACATAGCCATCAATATCTTTTATGATGGCAAATTCAAATTCTTGGGAATAACATAAAGAAATAGTAAATAAGAATAAGAGCAAATAATTATTTTTCATCGTTTACTTATTTTCAAAATAGTCATCTAAATTAGAAAGTGCCATACTGAAGCCTTCTTGGAAACCTAATGCAATGATTTTTTCTAAATCTTCTAAACTTTCATATTGAGCTACTATGCTAACCATAGTGGTATTATTATCGGTATTTTCTATAAAAGTATTCGTCCACTGGGTTCTTGGCATTTCATTGGATACCTTTCCTTCTTCATCACAAAAGGCATCTAAACCCGTAAAACTGTGTAAAGTAATAATCTTTAAATAATCATTTTTACACCAATGGTATTCGTTTTCAGGACTTTTCATCGCATATAACCAAGTACCACCTTCTCTAAAATCCATTGATTTTGTGATCGTTTGATATGGTTTTGGTGCCCACCATAAATCTAAGATTTCAGGTTTTGTCCATGCATCCCAAGTGTTTTGTAAGTTTGCATTAAATGCTCTTTTTACGTTAACCGTATTGTTTTCTTTATTGATTGTAAAATCAAAGGTTAATTTTGTTTCCATATTGTATTTTATTTGTTTTTTAATTTATTTAATACTTCATCTAATTGGTTGAATCGGGTTTCCCATAGCGCTCTATACTGTGCTAGCCATTGATCAATTTCCTTCATTTTTTCAAGTTGTAAGGAATAATATATTTCTCTTCCTTGTTGTTCTTGTTTCACAAGTTCACATTCTGTAAGAATGCGTAAATGTTTTGAAATAGCTTGTCGTGTGGTATTGAAATTTTCTGCAATGGCATTAGGTGTCATGGCATGGATTGCTATCAATGAAATAATAGCTCTTCTTGTAGGGTCTGCTATGGCTTGAAAAACATCGCGTCTCATTTTATCTTAATTAAGAAACTAATTGGTTGCAAATATAAATGCAACTATTCGGTTTCACAAATTTATTTGCATTTTTATTTAATCTTTAAGAAATCAATGGAGTAGGTAATTATTAAAATAAATTGACTATTTAAAAATTGCTTCTTTATAAATCATTTCTCATTACATTTTTTAGGAAAGGTTAAAATTCCTAAAAAATGATTTTTTTTATACAATTTTTAATACAATACTCGTTTATTAAATAGTAAATTGCAAAAAAATTCAAATAAATGAACAAAATAAAAATTCTTTGGGTGGATGATGAAATTGATTTATTAAAACCCCATATACTTTTTTTAGAAAAGAAAAATTACGAAGTAACCACTTGCAACAATGGACAAGATGCGATTGATTTATTCGATGAAAATACTTTTGATATAGTTTTCCTGGATGAAAATATGCCGGGATTAAGTGGTTTAGAAACCCTATCAGAAATAAAAGAAAAAAAATCTTCTGTTCCAGTAATCATGATTACCAAGAGTGAAGAAGAATATATTATGGAGGAGGCAATTGGTTCTAAAATAGCTGATTATTTGATAAAACCAGTGAATCCAAATCAAATTCTATTAAGTTTAAAAAAGAATTTGGATCATTCAAGATTAATTTCGGAAAAGACAACTTTAGATTATCAAAAAGAATTTCGAAAAATTGCGATGGATATGGCTATGGTTCGAACATTTGAGGATTGGGTGGAACTTTACAAAAGGCTAATATATTGGGAAATGGAATTGGAAAATATTTCAGACCAAGGCATGGTGGAAATTTTGGAAAGTCAGAAAACTGAAGCTAATGTGCAGTTTGGAAAATTCATTGAACGAACGTATGAAGATTGGTTTGAAGAAAATGAGGACAAACCTATCTTATCGCATAAACTGTTTGGTGAATTAGTAGCTCCTGAAATTAGAAAAAAGGACAAGCCTATTCTTTTTGTTGTTATTGATAATTTACGTTACGATCAATGGAAAGCATTTGAAGGAATAGTAAATAATCATTACCGTTTAGAAAGAGAAGTCAGTTATTTTTCCATCTTACCAACAGCAACACAGTATGCAAGAAATGCAATTTTTTCTGGATTAACTCCTTTAGAAATGGAAAAAAAGTTTCCACAATATTGGAAAAATGACGTGGATGATGGAGGTAAAAATTTATATGAAGGAGAATTTTTAACGGAACAATTAAAACGTTTAGGATTAAATATTAAACAAGAATATTATAAGATTACCAATTTTAAAGATGGTAAAAAGTTGGCTGAAAATTTTAAAGCCTTAAAATCAAATGATTTAACTACAATAGTTTATAATTTTGTGGACATGCTTTCTCATGCTAAAACAGAGATGGAAGTTGTAAAAGAATTAGCCGCAGATGATAAAGCCTATCGTTCATTAACCATGAGTTGGTTTAAAAATTCTCCTTTGTTAGATATTATTCAACAAGCACAAAAACAAGGTTTTAGATTAATTATAACCACCGATCATGGTACTATTAATTGCAAAAACCCATCGAAAGTAATAGGGGATAAAAATACCAGTTTAAATTTGCGTTATAAAACAGGTAGAAGTTTAACATACGAAGATAAAGACGTGTATGCTGTTAAAGATCCTAAAAAAATAGGTCTTCCCGCATTAAATATGAGCAGTTCTTTCATATTTGCAAAAAACGATTTATTTTTAGCCTATGTAAATAACTTCAATCATTATGTAAGTTATTATAGAAATACGTATCAACATGGTGGTATTTCTTTAGAAGAAATGATTATTCCATTTTTAGTTTTAGAACCAAAATAAAATAAAAACTACAGGTTCTGAGTTTTTATCAGAATCTGTAGTTTCTTTAATAAAAACTGCTATAAATATGACAATTAACTTTACTCTAGATGAAATTCAAGAGACAGTAAAACAACTATTAGCTACGCCAAACCTTAAGAAAGTAATTACTTTTCATGCCCAAATGGGTGTGGGAAAAACCACATTAATAAAAGAATTAGTCAAACAACTGGGTGTTAAGGATAATTCTAGTAGTCCTACATTTTCATTAGTAAATGAATATGAAACTCAAAATGGAGAAACTATTTATCATTTCGATTTATATCGTTTAAATAGTGAGGAAGAAGCCTATGATATGGGTATAGATGAATATTTTTATTCTGGAAATTGGTGTTTTATAGAATGGCCAGAAAAAACACCTAATTTAATTCCTATAGACCATGCAAGTATATTTATGAAATTAAATTCAAATGGTTCTAGAGAATTAATTTTAAAGAATTAAGAGTAGGATAGAAGCTGTTTTTTATCTTCTTAAAATTACTTTTTATCATTTCTTTTTTTAAATTTTAAAAATATTCCTAAATTGGCTCAACTTTACACAAATAAACATGTCAACTTTTAGTCCGTTTTCAAAAATGCAATTGCTTCCACAAGAAGAGAAATTGGAAATTACTAAACATAAAAGCGAATTATTTATTGGAATTCCTAAAGAAACCTCTTATCAGGAACGACGTATTTGCTTAACTCCAGATGCTGTAAGCTCCATGACATCGCATGGACATCGTGTTATGATTGAAGCAGGAGCAGGAGAAAGTTCAAGTTATTCCGATAAAGAATATTCAGATGCAGGCGCAGAAATAACTAACGATCCCAAGAAAGTATTTAGCTGTCCTATTATTCTAAAAGTAGAACCCGCTACATTGCCAGAAATTGAAATGATGAATCCTCAAACGATTATTATTTCTGCTATCCAGTTAAAAACGCAGCGCAAAGCCTATTTTGAAGCTTTAGCAACAAAAAGAATTACAGCTTTAGCTTTCGAGTTTATAAAAGATGAGGATGGCTCATATCCTGCAGTTAAATCTTTATCTGAAATTGCGGGTATAGCTTCTATCCATGTAGCTGCCGAATTAATGATCAATCAAAATATCGGTAAAGGATTACTTTTTGGAAATATTACCGGTGTTCCTCCTACAGAAGTCGTTATTTTAGGTGCAGGTACAGTTGCAGAATATGCAGCTCGTACGGCTTTAGGTCTTGGCGCTAGTGTAAAAGTTTTCGACAATTCGATTACAAAATTAAGACGCTTACAAAACACCCTTAATCAAAGAATTTTTACTTCTACCATTCAAGAGAAATCATTATTAAAAGCCCTAAGAAGATGCGATGTAGCTATAGGTGCTATGCGTGGTAAAAACCGAACCCCTATTGTGGTTACCGAAACAATGGTGGAACATATGAAAAAAGGGGCTGTTATTGTAGATGTTAGTATCGATACGGGAGGTTGTTTTGAAACCTCTGAAATAACTACCCACGAAAAACCAACATTCATTAAAAACAATGTTATTCATTATTGCGTTCCCAATATTCCTTCTCGATATTCAAAAACAGCATCGTTATCAATAAGTAATATTATTACTCCATTCTTACTTCAAATTGCCGATGATGGTGGTATTGAAAGTGCTATTCGTTGCAATAGAGGCCTAAAAAACGGCATTTATTTTTATCACGGTTTATTAACCAATAAATCTATTGCCGATTGGTTCAATCTGGAACATAGAGATATCAATTTAATTGTTTTTTAGGGCATTTCCTCGTTTTCTAATGAACGAGGTCGCGCTATGCATTCTATCTTTTATCCTTTGCAGGATAAAAGGATGCCATTCCTATCGCTAATGCGAACCAAAACCTTATATTTGCAAAAAATTAAACAATGAGATTAAAATATAAATTAGCCTATTATTTATTCGGATTATTATTAGGTGTATTTTTTGTTATTAAATTTTTAGGAGCTAAAGCAGAAGCCAAAGGAGTTGAGTTTTGTTATTTACCTAATTGTCGTGTTTTAAAAGATTTGAGAAGTAAACCTTTGGAAATTTCATCAGATGCAAAAACTATTTTAGCTCAAGAATGGATCAATTTAGATGATGTAAAAGCAACATTAAAATATGGAGATGTTGATTTTTCAAAAAGTAATAAGCCCTATAAAAACGGTAAAATGTATTTAGTAGAAGGCAAAACAACTCATAATGAAGAGATTAACATTACTATGGTAAATTACCCTTCTAAAGTGGTTTTAGAAAAGATTGAAAAAAAATAAAAATTTTATAAAAAACACTTGCAGATATAAATAAAGCTTGTATATTTGCACTCGCAAACAAGTTCAAAGAACACCTTTACTAAATAAAGTAATGTGAGTTAATAGAGAAATAACGGTTGCGATTTATTGGGGCGATTAGCTCAGCTGGTTCAGAGCACCTCGTTTACACCGAGGGGGTCGGGGGTTCGAACCCCTCATCGCCCACAAAATTAAATCCTACAGAAATGTAGGATTTTTTGTTTATAATGCCTTTTAGTAGAAAATACAATTTAATTCATTCTCCTTATTGATATAATTATT
Organism: Flavobacterium sp. 9AF; assembly: GCF_902506265.1. Classification (GTDB taxonomy): domain Bacteria; phylum Bacteroidota; class Bacteroidia; order Flavobacteriales; family Flavobacteriaceae; genus Flavobacterium. Next base: position 35,329 of record NZ_LR733562.1, read on the forward strand.
CAAGATTGCCTTCTTTAAAATATTAATTAAAAAAGCAATATGTGTTACTAAACGCAAATGTTCTATATTTGTTATAAATTTTTTTAATTCGTGAACCCTACAAATAAGCTTAAAATATTCAATGATCCTATTTATGGATTTATAACCATACCAAATACATTAATATACGATTTAATCCAACATCCTTATTTTCAAAGATTAAGACGTATTTCCCAAATGGGAATGACTTATTTGGTTTATCCAGGAGCACATCATACTCGTTTTCATCATGCTTTAGGTTGCTTGCATATTATGCAAAAAGCAGTACAAACATTAAAATTTAAAGAAGTTTCTATCTCGGAAGAAGAGGAAAACGCCTTATACATTGCTATTTTATTACACGATATAGGACACGGACCCTTTAGTCATGCCATGGAGCATAGTATTGTAGAAGATGTACATCATGAACAACTCTCGTTACTATTTATGGAACAATTGAATAAAGAATTTAACGGACGTTTATCTTTGGCAATTCAAATTTTTAAAGGAGAATATCATAGAAAATTCATGCTGCAGTTAATTTCTAGTCAATTAGATATGGATCGGATGGATTATTTAAGACGTGATAGCTTTTATAGTGGCGTAGCAGAGGGAAATATTAATAGCGAACGTCTAATTCAAATGATGAATGTTCAAGACGACCAATTGGTTATTGAGGAAAAAGGGATCTACTCAGTTGAAAAATTTTTAGTTGCAAGAAGATTAATGTATTGGCAAGCCTATTTGCATAAAACATCGGTTATTGCAGAATTAATTCTTACAAAAATTTTAAAAAGAGCAAAAGAACTGACACATAAAAAAGAAGAGTTAGAATGTAGCAAACCGTTGCAGTTTTTTATGAAAAACAAAGTTGAGCTTGCTCAATTTACACCACAAATATTAAATACTTTCTCTCAGTTAGATGATTATGATGTGTTGAGTGCTATCAAAAATTGGCAATTTCATCATGATTTTGTTTTAGCAGAATTGTGTAGAATGATTATCAATCGTGATTTATTAAAAATAAGAATGGTAGAGGATAAGCCTACAAATGAAATGCTTGAACCTTATAAAGCTGCTTTTTTAAAATTACATCCCTTATCTGAAAAAGAAATTGACTATTTTGTTTTTAAAGGGAAAATAAAAAATCAAGCTTATAATAAAGAAAGTGAACCTATTAGAATATTAAAAAAGGATAAATCTGTAGAAGATGTAGTTCAGGCATCAGACCAACTTAATTTGAAAGCTTTATCAAAACCAGTGACAAAATATTTTATATGTTTTCCAAAAGTAACATTAGAAGCATAAGTATTTAATTTAATTTTATATTTTTGTCAAGATGAAATGGAGTCAAATAAAATGACATTACATGATTTTATATTTCTAATATAAAAAGATGGATAACTTAATAGATATTAATGAAATTTACAGCAGAACAAATAGCAGGAATTTTAGAGGGTGAAGTTGTAGGTAATCCTAATGCAGAAGTTTCTAAACTTGCAAAAATAGAAGAAGGTAGTGAAGGTTCTTTAACCTTTTTAGCCAATCCTAAATATATCAGTCATATTTATACTACTAAGGCAACAATTACTATTGTTAATAAAACCTTTGTACCAGAACAAAATATTACTACTACACTTATAAAAGTCGAAGATGCATATAAATCTTTCTCGAAGTTATTAGAATATTACAATCAAGTAAAATTGATGAAATCGGGAATAGAACAACCTTCTGTAATTTCTGATGATGTGGTCTATGGAGAAGGATTATATCTAGGTAGTTTTTGTTATATTGGCAAAAATGTTTCCATTGGTAACAATGTGAAGATTTATCCGAATAGTTTTATTGGAGACAATGTTGTTATAGGTGATAATTGTGTGTTTTTTGCTGGTGTACGCATTTATTCAGAAACAGTAATAGGTAATAATTGTACCTTACATTCTGGAACAATTATTGGTTCTGATGGTTTTGGATTTGCACCTCAAGAAGATGGAACGTATCAAAAAGTTCCACAAATAGGTAATGTTATTATTGAAGATAATGTAGAAATTGGTGCTTGTACTACAATAGATAGAGCAACATTAGGGTCAACTATCATTAGAAAAGGAGTTAAATTAGACAATCAAATTCAGATTGCACATAATGTTGAGATTGGTGAAAATACAGTTATAGCTTCTCAAACAGGAGTTGCAGGTTCAACAAAAATAGGTAAGAATTGTATGATTGGCGGACAAGTTGGTATTGTTGGCCATATTACTATAGGAGACAATGTTAAAGTTCAAGCACAATCCGGAATAGGAAAGAGCTTACAAGATGGAGAAGTAGTTCAAGGAACTCCAGCATTTAATTATTCAGATTTTACGAAATCATATGTTCATTTTAAGAACCTTCCTAAAATTGTATCAGAAATAGACAAAATAAAGAAAAACAATTAATTTAAGAAATCATGGTTAAACAGAAAACCATTGCAAACGAAGTTTCATTAAAAGGTGTAGGTTTACACACTGGGCAATTAGTTGAAATGACTTTTAAACCAGCTCCAATAAATAATGGTTTCACATTTGTAAGAGTTGATTTAGAAGGTCAACCTATTATTGAAGCTGATGCTAACTATGTGGTAAATACACAAAGAGGTACAAACCTTGAAAAGCGTGGTGTAATGATTCAAACTCCAGAGCATGTTTTAGCGGCTCTTGTAGGTTGTGATTTAGATAATGTCATCATTGAATTAAATGCTTCTGAACTTCCTATAATGGATGGTTCGTCAAAATATTTTGTGGAAGCTATTGAAAAAGCAGGAATAGAAGAACAAGAAGCTGAAAGAAAAGTATATGTTGTAAAAGAAGTAATCTCTTATTTAGACGAAGCTTCAGGTAGCGAAATAACAATCATTCCAAGTGATAATTATACGATAACAACAATGGTAGATTTTGGTACTAAAGTTTTAGGAACTCAAAATGCTACTTTAAAAAGTATTGATGAATTTAAAATAGAAATTGCTGATTGTAGAACTTTTAGCTTTTTGCATGAACTAGAATCGTTGTTAAATAACGGTTTAATCAAAGGAGGCGATTTAAATAACGCTATTGTATATGTAGATAAAGAGATTTCTGCAGATACTATGGAAAATTTAAAAAAAGCATTTAACAAAGAATCAATTTCTGTTAAACCAAATGGTATTTTAGATAATCTTACCTTGCATTATCCTAATGAGGCAGCAAGACATAAATTACTAGATATCGTAGGTGATTTAGCTTTAATTGGAAAAAGAATACAAGGTAAAGTAATTGCAACAAAACCAGGACATTTTGTAAATACTCAGTTTGCCAAGAAACTCTCAAAAATAATCAAAATTGAAGAGAGAAATCAGGTCCCTGTTTATGATTTACATAAAGAACCTTTGATGGATATCCATCAAATTATGAGAATGTTACCTCATAGACCACCATTTTTATTAATTGATAAAATTTTAGAGCTAACCGAATCGCATGTTGTGGGACTCAAAAATGTAACAATGAATGAACCTTTCTTTGTTGGGCATTTCCCAGATGCACCAGTTATGCCTGGTGTATTAATTGTTGAAGCAATGGCTCAAACAGGAGGAATACTAGTCCTTAGTACAGTTCCAGACCCCGAAAATTATTTAACTTATTTTATGAAAATTGATAATGTTAAATTCAAACAAAAAGTTTTACCAGGAGATACTTTAGTTTTTAAATGTGATTTAATTGCTCCTATTAGAAGAGGTATCTGTCACATGCAAGCAAATGCTTATGCTAATGGTAAATTAGTGGCAGAAGCGGAGTTAATGGCTCAGATTGCAAAAAAACAATAAAGAAATTATTTTAAAATAAGAATAATATGAATCAACCTTTAGCATATGTACATCCAGGAGCTAAAATAGCAAGAAATGTTGTTATTGATCCTTTCACAACTATACATAATAATGTAGTCATAGGAGAAGGAACCTGGATAGGATCAAATGTTACGATTATGGAAGGTGCAAGAATAGGTAAAAACTGTAATATCTTTCCAGGAGCAATTATTTCTGCGATTCCACAAGATTTAAAATTTGGAGGAGAAGATTCTTTAGCCATTATTGGTGATAATACCACTATTAGAGAATGTGTAACTATCAATAGAGGTACTATAGCGTCAGGTCAAACGAAGATTGGCGACAATTGCTTAATTATGGCAACGGCACATATTGCACACGATTGTCATATAGGTAATAATGCTATTATAGTTAATGGTGTTGCTCTAGCGGGTCATGTTACAATAGGGGATTATGCTATTATCGGAGGATTAGCTGCTATACATCAATTTATTTCTGTAGGAGAACATGCAATGGTTTCAGGGGGTTCTTTAGTAAGAAAAGATGTACCTCCTTATACAAAAGCAGCAAAAGAACCTTTATCTTATGTGGGTATCAACTCGGTAGGTTTAAGAAGAAGAGGTTTTACTACAGAAAAAATTAGAGAAATTCAGGATATATATAGAATTTTATATCAAAAAAACTTCAATACAACCCAAGCGCTAAGCATTATCGAAGCCGAAATGGAAGCAACACCAGAGAGAGATGATATTATACAATTTATCAGAAACTCATCAAGAGGTATAATGAAAGGTTATACAGGAAATACGATTTAAGAAAGTTATTTAAATTAAATATATAAAAATGGCAAGTACAGCAGATATCAGAAATGGACTTTGTATTAAATACAATCATGATATTTATAAAATTATTGAGTTTTTACATGTAAAACCAGGAAAGGGTCCTGCATTTGTAAGAACAAAATTGAAATCATTGACAAATGGTAAAGTGTTAGATAATACATTTTCTGCAGGACATAAAATCGATATAGTAAGAGTAGAAACACATACTTTTCAATATTTATACGCTGAAGGAAATGATTTTCACTTTATGAATACGGAAACTTTTGAACAAATTACCTTGAATAGAGATGTTCTAGATGCTCCCGATTTATTAAAAGAAGGAGAAAGTGTAATGGTTCAAATCAACACAGAAACAGATATGCCTCTATCAGTAGATATGGCAGCTTCTGTAGTTTTAGAAGTAACTTATACTGAGCCTGGTGTAAAAGGTAATACTGCTACAAATGCTACAAAACCTGCTACAGTTGAAACGGGCGCTACAGTAAATGTCCCTCTTTTTATTAATGAAGGAGATAAAATTAAAATTGACACTGCTTCTGGTAAATACATGGAGCGTGTATAAATAGTAATTAGTAATTAGTGAATAGTTTGTAGTAAAAAACTATTCACTATTCACTTTAAACTAATCACTACAATATGAAATTTCCAAAAGTATATACACTTAAAGAAATTGCTACTATTATTAGTTGCAATTTCGTAGGACAAGAAGATTTTCCAGTTTTAGGAATGAATGAAATTCATGTAGTTGAAAATGGAGATATCGTTTTTGTTGACCATCCAAAATACTACGATAAAGCACTTGAATCTGCAGCAACCATCGTTTTAATCAATAAGGAAGTTGCATGTCCTGAAGGAAAAGCACTGTTAATTTCTGATGATCCTTTTCGGGATTTCAATAAATTGTCTAACCATTTCCGACCTTTTACCAATGCTTCTGTATCCATCTCAAATTCTGCTATTATAGGGGAAGGAACGATAATACAACCCAATTGTTTTATAGGTCATCAGGTAAGCATTGGAAAAAACTGTATCATTCATTCTAATGTTTCTATTTATGACAATTCTGTCATTGGTGATAATGTAATTATTCATGCTGGAACAATTATTGGAGCCGATGCTTTTTATTACAAAAAGCGTCCAGAAGGATTTGATCAACTTCTTTCTTGTGGAAGAGTAGTCATAGAAAATAATGTGGGTATTGGTGCTTTATGTACTATAGACAAAGGCGTTACTGGAGATACTACTATAGGTGAAGGAACAAAAATTGATAATCAAGTACATGTGGGCCATGATACCGTTATTGGCAAAAAATGTTTAATTGCGGCACAAGTGGGTATAGCTGGTTGTGTCATAATTGAAAATGAAGTAACATTATGGGGTCAAGTAGGAACAACAAGTGGGATAACTATTGGTTCTAAAGCAGTTGTTATGGGACAAACGGGAATTACAAAATCAATAGAAGGTAATAAAACCTATTTTGGAACTCCAATGGAAGAGTCGCGTGAAAAATTAAAGCAATTAGCAAACATTAAAAAAATTCCGCAAATTTTAGATAAATTAAAAGAAAATGACAAATAAAGAAAAAGTTCAAAAATTTTATCTCGAAGATGGTATTAGGAATGTAGCTGCTTTACAGCAAATTCTGCATGATGATGTAATGTTAGAATGGATTAGTTCTGATGGAGTTTTGCAATTATCGAAACAAGCAATACTGGATTTGGCATCAGAATTAAAGAAAAATTATGAAATTTCATCTATTGAAATTACGCACATAATCGAAGAAAACAATACAGTTGTAGTAAAATACAACCAGAAAATGGCTACTATTGAAAATCCTTCCGAATTAATTGCTATTGCTAAATTTATAGTAATATGGGAATTTTTAGATAATAAGTTATTTAGAGGATATCAAATCAGTCAACCTTCATAATTTTAAAAAAATAAAACATAAAAAGTAACAGTTTTTTTTACAAAAAACTTACTTTTGCAACACAATTTAAAAAAGTAATATAATAATCATATCATGAGTGTTCTAGTAAATAAAGATTCAAAGATAATTGTTCAAGGTTTCACAGGAAGTGAAGGAACTTTCCACGCTTCTCAAATGATTGAATATGGTACAAATGTGGTAGGTGGTGTTACTCCAGGAAAAGGAGGAAGTACTCATTTAGATAAACCAGTTTTTAATACAGTTCAAGAAGCTGTAGAAAAAGCGGGTGCAAATACATCAATTATTTTTGTTCCACCAGCTTTTGCTGCTGATGCAATTATGGAAGCTGCAGATGCAGGAATTAAAGTTATTATTTGTATAACTGAAGGTATTCCAGTAGCAGATATGATTAAAGCATACGATTATATTAAGTCAAGAGACTGTCGTTTAGTAGGACCAAACTGTCCTGGAGTAATTACTCCAGAGGAAGCAAAAGTAGGTATTATGCCAGGTTTTGTATTCAAAAAAGGAAAAGTAGGTATTGTTTCTAAATCGGGTACTTTAACTTATGAAGCAGCTGATCAAGTGGTAAAACAAGGTTTAGGAATTACTACAGCTATTGGTATTGGTGGTGATCCAATTATTGGAACGACTACTAAAGAAGCAGTAGAACTATTAATGAACGATCCAGAAACTGAATGTATCATCATGATTGGTGAAATTGGAGGTCAATTAGAAGCGGATGCAGCTCGTTGGGTAAAAGCAGACGGTAACCGCAAACCAGTTGTAGGTTTTATTGCAGGTGAAACGGCTCCAAAAGGTAGAACTATGGGACATGCTGGTGCAATTGTTGGTGGAGCTGATGATACAGCAGAAGCTAAAAAACGTATCATGAGAGAAAATGGTATTCATGTGGTAGATTCTCCAGCTGAAATCGGTAAAAAAGTAAAAGAAGTTTTAGGATAAGCTTACAGCTAAAAAAATATGCCTCCAAAATTAACATTAGTTTTGGAGGCAATTTATTTGATACTAACAATATTTAAATATATAATCATAAAAAGTTACTCAAAAACAATTTTTAAATGCATTTTTATAAACTTTAAATAATTAATATATTTGAATTCAAATTTTAAGAAACAAAGATGAAATTATTAGAAGGTAAAGTAGCCATAATAACAGGTGCTAGTAGAGGTATAGGAAAAGGAATTGCAGAAATTTTTGCAAAAAACGGAGCTAATGTTGCATTTACATATAGTTCTTCAGCTTCATCAGCACAAGAATTAGAAAATGAATTAAATGCTTTAGGTGTTAAAGCTAAAGGATATCAATCTAATGCAGCTGATTTTAATGAAGCTCAAAAATTAGTTGATGATGTATTAACTGATTTTGGTACCATAGATATCTTGATTAATAATGCTGGAGTTACAAAAGATAATTTATTAATGAGAATGAGTGAAGAAGATTTTGACAAAGTGGTTGAAATCAATTTGAAGTCTGTATTTAATATGACTAAAGCCGTTCAAAAAACAATGCTTAAAAACCGTTATGGTTCTATCATTAATATGAGTAGTGTAGTTGGTGTTAAAGGAAATGCTGGACAGGCAAACTACGCAGCTTCAAAAGCGGGTATGATTGGGTTTACAAAGTCTATTGCTTTGGAATTAGGTTCAAGAAATATTCGTTGTAATGCAATTGCACCAGGTTTTATTGAAACGGAAATGACAGCTAAATTAAATGAAGATGTGGTAAAAGGATGGAGAGAAGCTATCCCATTAAAAAGAGGTGGTTCACCTGAAGATGTTGCAAACGTGTGTGTATTTTTGGCATCAGATATGAGTGCATATGTAACAGGTCAAGTTATTAATGTTGACGGTGGAATGTTAACCTAGTTCATTTCAGAAAGGATAGCTATTTTATCAAGCTATCATTAAAAATAACTCTGAATACTAAACACTTTCTATGACTACTAGTACTATTTTACTTCTTATTTTATCAGTATTTATAGCTACTGGTTTATCATATTATCAATATTTTTATAAAGCTAAAAGCAAATCGAAAATGTATTTGCTTTTAGCTTTTTTACGCTTTTTAAGCTATTTTGGAATTTTTTTATTATTGATTAATCCAATTTTATCGAATAAATCTTTGGAAATTGTAAAGACTCCTTTACCAATTATTATAGATAATTCAGAATCGATAAAAGAATTAGGTGGTGCACAACTGAATCCAAATTTGCATGAAGAAATAATTAATAATAAAAAGATTAAAGAGCAATATGATATTCAATTATATACTTTTGACAAAGATTTTACACATAACGGAAAAATTGATTTTTCTGGTAAACAATCATTAATTGATAATGTTGCCAAAAACTTAAAACAAATTTATAGAAATGTAAATTATCCCATTTTACTTTTTTCTGATGGGAATCAAACTCAAGGAAATGATTATGCCTATAGTTTTTCTAATAATACAAAAGTATATCCAATTGTAATAGGAGACACAACTACAGTATTTGATTTAAAAATTAACGAAATCAATGCTAATAAATACACGTTTTTAAAAAATAAATTTCCTGTTGAAGTTTTTGTACAATATAATGGAAAGCAAAATTTGACAGCTCATTTTTCAATTTCAAAAGGTAATCAAGCAGTATTTAAAAGAAATATCAATTTTACTCCTAATCAAAAGGTCCAATCGATATCTGTATTATTAGATGCAACAGCAATAGGTGTTCAAAAATACACAGCAACGATTATTTCTTCTCAATCTGAAAAGAATAAGAGTAATAATACTAAAAATTTTGTTATAGAAATTATTGATCAGCGTACAGAAATAGCTTTAGTAACCGATATAATTCATCCAGATTTAAGCGCTCTAAAAAGAAGTATTGAAGTTAATGAACAACGTAAAGTAAGCATTGTTAATCCTAAAGAAATTAAAGAGTTATCAAAATACAACTTACTTATTTTTTACCAACCCAATATTGCTTTTAAACCGGTTTTTGAAGCAAATAAAACTGCTCAAATCAATTCTTTTATAATAACTGGAACAAATACAGATTTTACTTTTTTGAGTGGGTATCAAAATGATTTTGCATTTAGGATTTCACCACAAAAAGAAGACTATTTTGCATCTTACTCTTCCGATTTTAATCTTTTTTCCCAAGATGATATTGGTTTTGAAAATTTTTCTTCTCTAGAAAATAAATTTGGAACTATTACTCCCAAAGAAAATGCAAAAACTTTACTGAACGCTAGTATTCGAAATATTCCTACTGGAAATCCGCTATTAACTTTTTTTGAAGATGGTAAAAAAAGAAGAGGTTATTTATTTGGAGAAAATATTTGGAAATGGAGAATGGAAAATCATATAAAGAAAAAATCTTTTGATGATTTTGATTTATTTACAGACAAATGGATACAATTCTTAACTACTAACAACTCCAAAAAATCTCTAGAAGTAGATTATAAATCATTTTATAATGAAGGAGAAACATTTGAAATTACAGCTCAATTCTTCAATAAAAATTTTGAATTAGATGAAAATGCTCAGTTAAATATTATTTTAATTAACAAAGAAACAAAAGCTAAAGACATATAATTTTTTAAAATCCAATATCGATTATAAAGTAGAATTTGATAATCTAGAAAAAGGTAATTATAGTTTCACTGTATCTGAAAAAAATACGGGCGCTTCCTTTTCTTCTACATTTGAAATACTTGAGTTTGATAGTGAAAAACAATTTGTAAATCCAGATTTATTAAGATTAGAACAGTTGGCAACAAATACTTCGGGTAAATTATTTTTTCCTAATCAAATTTCAGATCTTACAAAAACATTGCTTTCAAATACAGAATATTTACCTATTCAAAAAGAAATAATCACTAAGAAACCATTAATTGATTGGAAACTATTATTAATCTTAATCGTTGCATTTCTTTCTTTAGAATGGTTTATAAGAAAATATAACGGACTATTGTAATGGTTGATATTTTTTATTTTTAAGTGCATAAGATGCACTTTGATAATACGAAATACTTTCTTTAATTAAGCTAGTATCCAATTGTTTTTTTGGAATCTCTTCATAATACAATTGAAATTCATCATATTTTTTATCAGAATTCATCAATTTTAAATCAAATTGTTTGTGCTTTTTTACAGGTGAAAGAATGGTCAGAACATTATTCTTGATATAACCTAAATCTTGATAAGTCGCAATAAATGCTCTTGGATCATAATTAGATTGGAACACATCTTGACCAAAAAATTTACTTTTATAATTAAAATGCAACAAGCCAAAAAGGGTTGGCATTAAATCTATTTGTGAAACTAATTTTGTTTCATGTTTAGGTTTGATAAAGCCAGGAGAAAAAATCATCGCAGGTATTCTATATTTATCTATTGGCAATTCTGTTTTTCCCGAACTTGAAGCACAATGATCGGCAACAATAACAAAAACAGTATTCTTAAACCATGTTTCTTTTTTTGCCATTGAAAAGAATTCACGTAAAGCATAATCAGTATATTTTACACCTCCTTCTCTTGTTTTTGAATCATTAGGAATGTCTATTTTACCTTCAGGATAAGTAAATGGTCTATGATTACTAACCGTCATCCAATGATTAAAAAAAGGTTTACCCATTTTAGCTTCTTCATTCATAACAGCAATTGCTTTTTTTGCCATATCGCCATCACAAACCCCCCAAATGTTAGAAAAAGTTATTTCTTTCTTTGAAAAAGAGCTCTTATCAATTATATCATAACCATTACCTGAAAAAAAATCTTTCATATTATCAAAATAAGCATCACCACCGTATAAATATTTTATTTGGTATCCTTTAGATTTAAAAACACATCCAGTAGAAAATTTATTTTTATTATCATGTCTTTTAACTACACTTTCGCCTGGTGTTGGAGGAATACAAAGAGTAACAGCTTCTAATCCTCTTACTGTTCTATTTCCAGTGGCATATAAATTTGAAAAAACTAAACTTTTCTGAGCAATTGAGTCTAAAAAAGGAGTTAAGTTATCCGAATTTCCATATAATTTCATAAATTCTGCACTTAAACTTTCAATTGTAATAAGAACTACATTTTTTTTAATTTCAAGGGAATCCTGACTGATAGTTCTTATAATGTCATTTTCAGAAGTAGAAGAAATCTTTCTTTTTAATTGAGCTAAAGCTTTTTTATCATCAATAGTATCATAATAAGTATAATAATCTAATTCACTATTTTTAAATGCTTTATAGAATTTATATATTCCGTTTGCTTGTAATTCATTGGTAAAGACGTTTTTTGAATTTTCAAGGTTACTTAAACCAGGAATTGCATATATGGAAATCATAAAGAAAACCAAATAAACACAAGCAATCTTTATTTTGTTTTTCATTGAGGGCAAATTTTCTAAATACTGTTTAGTCTTTTTCACCATTATATATGTTATACATATTGTCAATAGACCTATCAAAGAAAATAAAGGAATCACTGGATAAGATTCTATAATGTTTCCAATAACAGTATTGGTATAAACCAAATAATCAACGGCTATAAAATTATATTTAACACCAAATTCATTCCAAAAGAAAAACTCGCTAACCGCATTTTGTATAATAATTAAAATAAATAGGAAGAGTGTGAAAGAATAAATAGCCAAACGAATAGGCCTTCTCCATTTAGGTAAGAAAACTAATAATCCTATTAAAAGTGTTTTTAATCCCACAAAAATTATCCCAATTTCAGGTAAAACACCTCCATATTCATTTAAAATAGATTGCCCAGATAAGATATAAATAAATAAAATTGCGTAAATTGAAAACAAAATATAACCCCAAGGTCTTTCTAATTTTGAATTTGATAAAAAGAGAAGATAAATCCATAAAAATAAACTCGCAATGAAAAAAATAAAAATATCGGATAGCGTTCCAAAAAGAAATACTTTTATTATTTCTAAAAATGTAAAAGAGGATTGTGTAATAGGGTGAAAAATGAGTATAAATCTTAAAATGAAATTCATTAAAAGATAAAAAACAATGAGATATTTAAAAGGGGCAAGGTATTTGTTC
>NZ_LR733564.1 GCF_902506265.1 Flavobacterium sp. 9AF
TCGTTACAAATTGTATATTATAAATGAAAGAAATAATTACTACACTACTATTTTTAATTGCCGTAATTGACCCTCTGGGTTCTATACCTGTTTACTTAGAAGCTACCAAAAATTTCAATAAAAAAGAAAAGGAAAAAGTGGCTAAAAGAGCCTCGCTAATCGCTTTTTGTATTTTGCTTTTTTTTATTGTAATTGGGCAAATTATATTAGAAGTTATGGAAATATCACTAGATGCCTTCCAAATTTCAGGAGGTGTTATCCTTTTTCTATTTGCCTTAACTATGATTTTTGGTGATGGAAAACCTGAATCGGAAAAACATCTAATTAAAGATTACAAACATGTTACTATTTTTCCGGTTGCTATTCCTTCGATTGCTTCTCCTGGTGCTATTATGGCAGTAGTTTTAATGACCGATAATCATATGTTTACTATTCAACAACAAGCTTTAACTACCTTAATGGTACTCGTGGTTATTGGATTAACTATGCTGTTATTGTTGACTGCTTCTGCAGTACAAAAAAAGATAGGTGAATATGGGATTACGGTTATTAGTAAAATCATGGGGTTAATCCTTGCTTCTTATGCGGTACAAAATATATTAAGTGGTTTGAAAGCTTTTTTTAATTTGTAAAGAGCTATTTTTTATTCTACTAAAAAAATTACATAGTTAAAAAAGATAATTATTTAAATTGTTTTTTTCTTTTAAAGATTAAAGTAATTAATGGAATGGTGAATCTTAAATTTTGATATTTTTGCCCTAAATAAACTATTAATTTATGAGAAAAAAATTACTTCAATCGCTATTACCATGCTTTTTATTATCTGTTAGCTATTCACAAACAACTTTACCTAATCCTGATTTTGAAAATTGGCAAAATTTAAGTACTACTACTGAGGAACCGACCAACTGGAACGGATGTAAAACGGGTGGAGGTTTTGCTAATTCAGGGCCACAAAACTGTTTTAGAGAAGTTACAAATCCTCAAAATGGCACTTATTGTTTAAGATTAGAAACCAAAAGTTATTTTGGAAGCCCAGTCACAGGATACGCAACTACTGGTAAAGTTTTTGCTTCCTCAACAAATCCAAATGATTACTATGTTAAATCTGTAAGAAGTGATTCAAATTTCAATTCTCCTTTCACAGGTAGACCAGATGCTTTTTTAGGTTTTTTTAGAAACACATACGCGGGAGGAAATAGTGGGAAAATAACAATTATTTTACATGGTGATTACGATGTAAGAAATCCTATAGACGCTAATTCAACTCCATACATAATAGGCACAGCAGAATTTACAATTCCATCTAGTTCAACTGCTGCATGGACAGCCTTTAATGTTCCAATTACCTATCTCTCCACTGATACTCCTAGTTATGTATTAATCATTGCCGATTCTGGAAATCAAGTTGGAAATATTTTATGGGTTGATAATTTAAGTCTCGATTATTCTTTGGATGCACTAGATTTTGAAAATTCAAATACTACTAGAATTTATCCAAATCCTACTTCAGGTAACTTCACTCTAGATTTAAAAGAGAAGAATGATATAACTATTAGTATTTATGATATTCTTGGTAAATTAATTTATACTAAAACCAATATCAATGATACCACCTTTACTTCAAATATAGATTTAGAAACTGGAACCTATATGGTACAAATTATTTCTAAAGATAAAACTGAAAATATAAAATTAATTGTAAAATAATTGACTAGTCCTAAAAAATCGATACAGATTTATTAGACAAAAATAATTAAATTAAACACTTGCAAGAACGTTCTTGCAAGTGTTTTTTCTTTTATAAGTTCTCATTTTTAGATTAGATTGTTGATG
>NZ_LR733626.1 GCF_902506265.1 Flavobacterium sp. 9AF
AATCTATTTAGAAGGTATTACCGCTAAAATTGATAAAAACAAAGATTCTATTTTTAATTTTGATTATATTATTAAAGCGTTTGCTTCTACAGATAATAAGGAAACATCAGAACCCACAAAAATAGATATTAATGAAATAATTGTTGAAAAATCTTATTTTTCTTATGATGACATCATTAACAAAAATGATTTTACAGTTAAAATTACTCAATTTGAAACATCTTTTAAAGAATTTGATTTAGACAATTTAACTTTTACTATTCCAAGTATAAAATTGGATGGTTTACAATTAAAATTAAATCAAGGTTTGGTTGAAACAACAAAAAAAGTAGACCAAAAAATAACGGAAGAAACCGCTACAAAAAATATTTCATTACATCTTAAAGAGATTAATTTAACAAATATTAATGTAATTTATAAAGATGAAATTAGTTTATTGGATACTCAAATTTCGTTTCAAAAATTCAATACTATACTCAACTCATTCGATTTAAATCAAAAGAAAATAGGTATAGAGTCGTTGTTATTTGAAGATCTTTATGGTAAATTAAACTTAGGAAAACAGTCTAAGGAAAATTCCTCTGGTATTTCAGAAACAAATAATACCTTTTGGGAGATTAATGCTAATAAACTAGATTTAAATAATATTAATTTTATTTATAACAATAATAATTTCGTATCATCAAAAGGACTAGATACTAATCATTTAGATTTCAAAAAAACCAATCTAACAATTGAAAACTTTATTTATACTCCTTCTAAAATCTCTGGAAAAATCACCCGACTTAATGGCTCAGAAAAAAGTGGTTTACTTATTAAAGATTTAACTACTGATTTTGAATATACTGATAAAAATACTTCTTTAAAAAATTTAACTTTTATAACACCTGTTACTCATTTAACTGATGAAAATGTAGCAATTTCATATCCTTCGATCTCTTCTGTTTCAACTAATCCAGAAAAAATGTATGTAAATGCTCAATTTAAAAACAGCAAAATTGGTTTCAAAGATATCTTATTAATAGTTCCCGATTTAGTTGACCAAATACCATTTAAAAGTTATCCAAATAGTATTCTAAATTTAAGCGCACAAATTAAAGGAAAATTAGACAATCTATTTATAAAAGAATTTAATTCTAGTGGCCTTGGATTTACTAAAATAAACATGGAAGGTACTATTAAAGGATTACCAAAAATTGAAACTAGTATTTTTAATCTTAAGATTAATCACTTTGAAAGTTCTTCACAAGATATTAAGCAATTCGTTCCTCAAGGTACCTTACCTCAATCTATTACATTACCTGAAAAATTCTCTTTAAAAGGAAATTTTATAGGATCAATAAATGATTTCAAAACGCATCTCGATTTAGAAAGTTCGTTTGGTAAAGCTACTGCTGATGCAACCTATGATCAAACTAAGAAAGAAAATGAAAAATATTATTTAAAGGCCACATTAAAAGCCTTTGAAATAGGAAAACTAATTCAAAATGAAACAATAGGAAAAGTTACTACTCATGCCACTTTAGAAGGAAATTCTCTAAATCCAAAAACAGCCAATGCTAAAGCTAATTTGGAAATTGTTTCTGCCTATTATAATCGATACAACTATTCCGATTTAATAGTCACTGGAAATATAAAAAATGGAAAATTTGATGTGATTTCAAAAAGTAAAAATCCTAATTTACGTTTTGATTTAACTTCAACAGGCGATTTTGATAATAAATATCCGAAAGCAAAATTGGACTTAAAAATTGATTTTATCGATTTAAATAAATTGAATCTACATGCAGGTGCTTTAAAAATGAAAGGAAATATATCAGGAGATTTTGAAACCTTAGACATAAATCATTTAAATGGGACACTTAAAGCAACTCAATTTTTAGTAGCTTTAGAAAATGAGCAATTTCCATTAGATACAATTGCTTTAAAAAGTGTAGCTACTGCAACTCAAGATTCTTTAATTCTAAAATCTCAATTTATAAATGTGAATCTTAATGGTAACTATCAATTGGCAAATTTATCTGAATCTCTTTCCTCAAGTTTAGCTCATTACCTAGATTCCAAAAGAGAATCAAAACAGCCTAAAGAATCGCAACAAATCCAATTTGATATTTATATAAAAGAAGAAGAAATTCTGAAAAAAATTGTTCCCGATTTAGAAGAAATGTCTGCTATTACGATTAAAGGAGCTTATAACTCTACAAAGGATAGTATTGTTATCAAAGGTAACATTCCTAATTTAAAATATGCTGGTAATGAATTAATTGCTGCAAATTTTTCGTTAGACAAACAAAATGATGCCTTAATATATGATGTACAATTAGAAAAAATACAAAACAATAACTTAATAGTTCCTAAAACAAAATTTTTTGGAACTATTGAAAATAACTCTATAAACTATCAACTTCAACTAGTAGATCCTAAAGACGTTGAAAAATATCATATTTCAGGTAAATATTCGATAGCTGATGACAAATCACAACTTATTATAAACCCAGAAAAATTAATATTAAACTATAAAAACTGGTCGTTAGATGATCAAAACCAAATCCAAATTGATAATACAGGCATAAATATTAAAGATTTTATCCTCAATAATGGGTCTAGCACATTAACAATTCAATCAGAGAATACTAATTCTACTGCACCTATTCGTATAGAAATGAAAGATTTCGAATTAGAATCGCTAACTAATATAATTCATTCTGATTATGAATTCGGCGGTACAATAAACGGAACGACTACCCTTGAAACTCATAGTAAGAATCCATTTTTCATAAGTGATTTAGAAATTGATAACTTGACTCTTAAACAAGATACTATTGGAAAAATTGCACTAAAAGTGGACAATAAAATAGCCAATACATTTACTGCAAATTTACTTCTAACAGGTAATGACAATCAAGTGGAAATTAATGGTGATTATGAAACTAGCTTAGGCATGTTAAACTTAAATGTTAATTTAGAAAAACTACAGATGCAATCTATAGAGCCTTTTACTTATGGTAATTTAAAAGAAAGTGAAGGCTTTTTAAATGGTAAATTAATTTTATCAGGAAAAGCCACAAATCCACAAATTGAAGGCGCTTTAAAATTTAATAATGTAGGTTTTAATGTAAGTACATTAAATTCAAAATTCAAATTGATTAATGACGCTATTGATTTTCGAAACAATTTGATTGTTTTTAAAACATTCCGTTTTAAAGATGAAAATGATAACGATTTAGAAATAAATGGTACAATTAATAGTACCAATTATGCTAATCTAGGCTTTGACTTGAATGTGATAGCAAGTAATTTTAGAGCTGTAAATTCTGAAGCAAAAGACAGCGATTTATTTTATGGAGAACTCTATTTGGATAATAATTTAAATATAAAAGGAGATTTCGAAAGTCCAATTATTGATGGGAATATAAAAATTAATAAAGACACCAAATTTACTATAGTATTACCTCAAGAAGATCCTTCAATAGTAGACAGAGAAGGAATTGTTGAATTTATCGATCAAGATCAACCCGTTTTAGTTACTGTAAAAGATCCTATGAAAGAAATTACAGAAACTGAAATAAAAGGGATTAATGCTTCTGTAAATATTGAAATAGATAAAGAGGCTGAAATTTCTATCATCATTGATAAAGCTAATGGAGATTTCCTAAAATTAAAAGGAGAAGCAGAATTAAATGGCGGAATTGATCCATCTGGAAAAACAACTCTTACAGGCAAGTATGAATTTACAGACGGTTCTTATGAAATGAATTTTAATTTGATTAAAAGAAAATTTGATATTAAATCAGGTAGTTATATTCTATGGACAGGTGAACCTACAACGGCTAATGTAAATGTAACCGCTATTTATAAATCTGATGTTGCACCCATAGATTTAGTAATTGACCAATTAGGAGAAGTTGCTTCCAATATTAAAAATACTTACAAACAAAAAATTCCTATTGAAACACAATTAAAAATGACTGGTGAGCTAATGAAACCAGAAATTAATTTTGATATTGTTTTACCTGAAGGAAATAACAACGTTTCTACCGAAGTTATTAATACTACTGAAGCCAAACTAGAACAAATAAGACAAGATGAAGATGCCATGAATAAACAAGTATTTGCTATTCTATTATTAAATCGTTTTATAGGTGAAAATCCTTTTCAAAGTGAAAGTGGTGGTATAAGTGCAGGATATTTAGCCAAACAAAGTGCTAGCAGAATACTATCAGAACAATTGAATCAAATTGCCAGTGATTTAGTAAACGGATTTCAAATCGATTTCGATTTAGAAGCTACAGAACAGTATACAACCGGTGAAAAACAGGATCGCACCGATTTAAATGTAGCGGTATCCAAAGAATTATTAAATGATCGATTAAAAATCTCAGTTGGAAGTAGTTTTGGAATTGAAGGAACTCCTAATAAGAATGAACAAGCAAATACTATTGCTGGTGATTTAAGTGCTGAATATTTACTCACAAAAGACGGTAGATATAAACTGAAAGCTTATAGAAAAAATAATTATCAAGTAGCCTTACAAGGTCAGGTAGTTGAAACAGGAGTAGCCTTTATCATTACTATGAATTATGACAAGTTCAAAGAATTGTTTCAAAAAAATAAGGATAAAAAACAATAATGAAAAAACACAATTACTTATACCTATTCATTTTGGTACTTTTTCTTTTGGGTTGTAGTGGTACTAAAAACATACCTGAAGGAGATTTATTATATATTGGTCATCAATTAAACGTCGTAGGTGAAAAGACTTCCAAAGAAGAAAGAAAAAAAATAGAAAAAAATTTAGATGAAATCATACGACCTAAACCTAATCGCTCCATTTTAGGAATGCGACCTGGAATTTTCTTTTATAATTTAGCTGGAGAAGTAACTAAAGAAAAAGGGTTTAGATATTGGCTAAAAAATAAATTAGGTGAAAAACCAGTGCTTTTTAGTGAAGTTGATAGGGTTTATAATAAAAAAATTATTAGAAATTATGCTGAAAATAAAGGATTTTTCAATGTAAAAGTAGCCAGTGATTCTACTCGCAAAGGAAAAAAAGGAAAAGCAGTATATGATGTTTCATTAAACTATCAATATTTGATTAAAAACATACTATATCCAACTGACTCATTACCTATTTCTAAACAAATTACATCCTTTCAAAAAAATAGTATTTTAAAAATGGGAGAACCCTATGATTTGGATAAAATTAAAACGGAAAGAGCTCGCATTGATGCCCAATTAAAAGAACTCGGATACTATTATTTTAATGAGAACTATATTATTACAAAAGTAGATAGTACCGTAGGAAACCATCAAATAGATTTACTTTTAGAACTTAAAAATGATACTCCTGAAAAAGCAAAACAAGCTTACCGAATTAAGGAAATTTATGTTTATCCCAACTTTAAAATTGAAAACGACACTTTAAATGAAAAAGGTAAAAATGTTGTAAAAGAAGAAAATTTCTCAATAATTGATGATGAAAATTTATTCAAACCTATCGTATTTAAAAATACTCTAAATTTTGAAAAAAATGATTTCTATAATCGATCCAATCATAACTTATCATTAAATAGATTAATAACTTTAGGAACATTCAAATTTGTAAAAAATGAATTCAAAGAAAACGATACATTAGGTAATTATTTAGATGCTTATTATTATTTAACACCTCTACCTAAAAAATCCATTCGATTTGAAGCTTTAGCAAAAAGTAATTCAGCAAATTATTCAGGAACTGAGCTCAACATAAATTGGAGCAATAGAAATACTTTTAGAGGTGCCGAGTTATTAGCTATATCCGTTTTCGGCGGTTTAGAAGTTCAAGTTTCAGGACAAAATAATGGTTTTAATGTTTATCGTGTGGGTGGGGAAACTAGTTTAACTTGGCCTCGTTTTATTACTCCATTCCAAGTACATACTGCTAGTGGTTATGTTCCAAAAACAAAAGCATTAATCAATTATGAATACCAATTTCGTAGTCAATTGTATTCTTTACAAACATTTAAAAGCTCTTTTGGTTATCTATGGAAAGAAAATAGTAGAAAAGAACACAACTTAAATATTTTTGATATCACTTACACTACTTCAAATGGAGTAACCGATTTGTATAAAGCACAAATATTGGAAAATTCATCCTTAGAAAAAGTAATTCAAAAACAATTAATCTTTGGCCCAACCTATTCTTATACCTATACTAATACTATGCTTACCCAAAAAAGAAACACTTTTTATTTTAAAGGTGGTGCCGATTTATCAGCAAACGTTACCGGTTTATTACTAGGCGCAAATGATGCTATTAATCCAAAAAGTATTTTAGGGGTTCCTTTTAGTCAATTTGCGAAATTGGATATCGATTTCAGACACTATTTAAATCTTGGAAATGAAACAAAATTAGCAAGTAGAATAATCATAGGTGCTGGTATTCCTTATGGCAATTCAAACGAATTACCTTTTATTAAGCAGTTTTTTATAGGAGGAACAAGTAGTATAAGAGCATTTAGAGCCCGATCCATTGGTCCTGGAACTTATCTAGATACGACAAATACAACTTTCTTAGCGGATCAATCAGGTGATATAAAACTGGAACTTAATACCGAATTAAGAGCTAAAATTTATAATTTCATAAAAGGGGCAATATTTGTAGATGCAGGTAATATTTGGCTACTTAATAATGTGGATAATAAAGAGGGGGCGAAATTTAGTAAAGATTTTTTGAGCCAATTGGCAGTTGGAACAGGACTCGGGCTTCGATTTGATTTTGATTTTTTAATTTTAAGAACTGATTTTGCTTTTCCATTAAGAAAACCTTATTTACCTAAAGGGGAAGAATGGGTAATTGATGATATCGATTTTGGAAACCGCACTTGGAGAAAAGAAAATTTAATCTTCAATCTAGCTATTGGTTATCCCTTTTAAGAAAATATATTTTGAGGGTAATTTTAACATAAGAATTATGTAAGATTAAAAAAAAATAATATAAGTAATTCGTTGGGTTTTCTATCTAGTTTTGAATAACTAATAAAAAACCAAACATGTCACAATTAAGCCCAAATAATTCGTCTTATAATCAATTTCTTCGGATTGATATAAAACAAAAGTTTATCGCTTTTTTTATTGATGTAGCCCATGTTATATCCTATTTAAAAAATGTGTACAAAAACATTTTTACATCTACTTTTGAAAAAAACGAATTTCTAAAACAATGCTATCAAATTGGTAATAAATCAGTCGGGTTAATCTCAGTTACAGGAATTATAATCGGTTTGGTACTCACTATTCAGTCTCGACCTCCATTAGTTGAATTTGGAGCAGTAGCCATGCTTCCTGGAATGGTAGCTATTTCCATCATAAGAGAAATGGGACCCGTAATTACAGCACTAATTTGTGCTGGTAAAATTGGTTCTAGTATGGGTGCAGAATTAGGTTCCATGCGAGTTACCGAACAAATCGATGCTATGGAAGTATCTAATACCAATCCTATTAATTTTTTGATTGTTCCTAGAGTTTTAGCTGCTACGGTTATGCTTCCCATTTTAACTATATATGCAGACATAATAGGAATTTTTGGAAGTTGGCTAGGAGTTAACATTAAAGATGATGTAAGTCTTACCCTATTTATCAATCAAGCTTTTAGTAGTGTAGAATTTATTGATCTAATACCTGCTTTTATTAAATCTTTCTTTTTTGGGGCTGTTATTGGTTTAGTAGGTTGCTATAAAGGATATAATACAGGAAGAGGAACCGAAAGTGTAGGAATTGCGGCTAATTCTGCAGTAGTTACATCCTCTTTATTATTAATTATTGTCGATTTAATCGCAGTTCAAATAACTGATTTATTATGAAAAATGTACTAATCGATATTAAAAATCTTAAAAAAAGTTTTGGTAACCAACATATACTTCAAGGTGTTACTATGCAACTTTTCGAAAATGAAAATTTAGTAATACTTGGAAAATCTGGAACAGGAAAATCGGTATTGATAAAATGCATTGTTAATTTATTAAAACTAGATTCTGGAAGTATTAAAGTAGATAATTATGAAATTGCAAATTGTAATTCTGAAGAGTTAATAGAAGTAAGAAAAAAAATTGGTTTCTTATTTCAAGGAGCTGCTTTATATGATTCTATGACAGTAAGAGAAAATCTAACGTTTCCATTAACACGATTGGATAAAAAATTCTTAAAAGAGGAAATAACTCAAAAAATCGAAAATGTATTGGACGATGTAAGTTTACCCGAAGCAATTGACAAAATGCCTTCTGAACTTTCGGGAGGAATGAAAAAAAGAATTGGTTTAGCTAGAACTCTGATTGTTAATCCAAAAATTTTATTATATGACGAACCAACAACGGGTTTAGATCCTATTACCTCTGATGAAATAAGTCAATTAATTAATAAAACCAAAAATAAATTTAAAACCTCATCTATAATTATTACACATGATATTAAATGTGTTAAAACTGTTGCCGATCGAATTATTATGCTTAAAGATGGCACCGTTTATAAGGAAGGAAGCTTATCCGAATTTGAAAACGACCCTGACAGTTATATACAATCATTTTTTAACTAAACAAAATTAAACAAATATGGAATCAAACAATACCTATAAAATAAAATTAGGACTTTTTGTAAGTCTTGGTTTATTATTCTTATTTTTTATTATCTTTCTTATCGGAAGCCAACAAAATCTATTCAGTTCTCAAATTAAACTCACCACAAAGTTTAAAAATGCGAGTGGCTTGCAAGTGGGTAGTAAAGTGCGCTTCTCTGGAATAGACGTGGGAACAGTAGATAATATAGAAATAGTAAATGATAGTACGGTTCAAGTAGACTTATTAATCAATTCAGATGTCAAACAATTTATCAAGAAAAACAGTAAAGCATCTATAGGTTCGGAAGGAGTTATTGGTGATAAATTATTGACTATTTCTCAAGGCTCTGCAACTGCAAAAGAAATAAAAAATGGAGATGTGATTAGATCATTTGAACCCGTAGAAATGGATGATATTCTCGCATCGGTTAAAGTAACAGCCGAAAATGCAGAAATCATAAGTGATGAATTGGCCATTCTATTAGGAGATATTAATGATGGTGAAGGAACATTAGGAAAACTAATGAACGATGAAAGCATGGCACAAGATTTAGAAAAAACCATGGAAAATTTAAGAAAAAGTTCCAAAGGTCTAAATGAAAACATGGAAGCAGCCAAACATAATTTTCTATTGAGAGGTTATTTTAGAAAAAAAGAAAGAGAGAAAAGAAAAGCTTTAGAAAAAGCGCAACAAGAAGCGGAAGAAAGACAAGAAGAAAATAAAAATAAATAATTTCAACGTCTAAGTTATGTTTAACAAATATAACTTTTTATTAAACATTTTTATTACTTTTACCAAAAATTAAAAACAAATAAAGTGAAACTATTTTTAAAACTCGACACCAATGCCTTGGCAAAAAAAATTTTAGATGAAAAATTGAAGGATTTTCATGTAAGATTTGAGGTAATAAATGCTTCTGAAGTATTATTTCTAGAAAATATTTCAACAGATAAATACGATAAAATAATAGGTGTATTAGAAGAATATGGTTTTGAAATAATTGAGAACCAAAAAAATATATTGGTACAAAAAATTAAAGATGCTATTGTAGAAATGGTTTTTAGTGATGATGCGCCTAATGTTAAAAGTTCTGTTTATTTATCTGAAAAATTAGATCATAGTTATGGTTATTTATCTAATTTATTTTCTGAAGTAACCTATACCTCTATTGAAAATTTTATCATTTTACAAAAAATAGAATTAACAAAACAGCTCATTGTAAATGAAAATCTTAGTTTAACCGAAATAGCATTTAAACTAAATTATTCTAGTGTAGCACATTTAAGCACACAATTTAAGAATACAACAGGTATAACACCTTCTGCTTTCCAAAGAATTATTAGTAAAAGAAGAGAAATTGCAACTAAAAACATTAACTAAAACTATGCATAAAGATTATATACTTATCACATTAGCAGACGACGATGAAGATGACCGTTTGTTTTTTACTGATGCTTTTGATGAATTAAAAATTAATACTGTGGTAAATACTTGTAATGATGGGAAAGAATTACTTGAATTTTTAAACCATCCTGATTCGGTTTTACCAAATATTATTTTTCTCGATTTAAATATGCCTATAATGAATGGTATTGAATGTTTAAAAGAAATTAAGAAAAATGATAAATTTAAAGACATTGCAATTGCTATCTATTCTACCTCATCTTCTGATCAAGATGTAGAAAACACATTTATTTTAGGTGCAAATATTTATATTAAAAAACCAAGCGACTTCAATACTTTGAAAAAAGTATTATCTGAAGTAGTTACAATTAATTGGCAATACCATACTAGCGGACTTAACAAGGATAACTTTTTATTACGTTTATAATTATTATGAAGGAAACAAGTTTCAAATCGACCAAATTTCATAAAATCATCTTTACGATTAGTTTATTCGTAGTATTATTTATTGGAGCTATTACTTATAGACACTTTAATATTGTCTCTGAGACTTCAGATAAAATTATACATACTTATGATGTAACTTTAGAATTAGAACACTTGTTTTCATATATTAAAGATTCTGAGAATAGCATGAGAGGCTTTCTAATTACTAAAGAAAGTAGCTATTTAAACCCGTATTTTACAGCAAATAAAAATATTAATGAATCTTTTTCTAAACTCAAAAAATTAACTAGCGATAATAAAAAACAACAACAAAATTTAAATGAGCTTTTTGAAATAATCAAGAAAAGATTAGATTATAATGGGGAATATTCTGATCCAGATATTAGTAAAAATATAGAAGATACTAAAGAATTTAAAAGTGATTTTAAAGAAAGTAGAAAACTTCTTTTAGCCATAAGAGAAAAAATCAATTTAATGATTGAGTTAGAGAATTCTTATTTAAAAGCACGCAGTTCGGTTTATAATGAACAAGTGAGCATTACTCCTATCTTAACACTTAGTATTCTATTTATCACCATTTTACTAATTGTTTATTCCTATTATAAAACGTCAAAAGATCTTGAAAATATAAAAGATGCCAATAATACCTTAAATAAGTCTATTTTCTTAAGTTCGAAAGCTGAAATACTATCTAATTTTGGAACATGGGAATGGGATTTAGTAACACAACAAATTAAATATTCTGACAATTTATACCGATTATTAGGCTATGAGCCACAATCTTTCCCTTCATCAAATGATAATTTCATCAACTTTGTACATCCTGATGATAAAGATTTAGTTTTAGGTATTATGGATAGTGTTGTTAAAGAAGAAAACCTAGAACCTGCAATATTTAGAATAGTAAAACCAGATGGAGCAATACGATATTTTAGTGCCACTGGAAAATTATTTGCAGAAAAATTAAGACACAAAACTATTTTGGGCGTTACTCATGATATAACAGAAGAAATTCATAACAAACTACTATTAGAAAAGAACATCCAAGATTTAAAAAAATTAAATAATGAGTTAATCATTTTTGACCAATCAAGCAGACAAGCCGAAATACTTGGAAATTATGGCAGCTGGATTTTAAATTTTGAAAATAATAAATTTATCTATTCCGATAATATGTTCCGTTTGTTAGGAAACGAACCTCAGTCTTATGATGCCACATTAAAAGATTTAATTTCCCGTGTACATGAAGAAGATAGGCATATTGTTTTAGAAGCTAGTGAAAAAGCCAATACAACAGGAGAAATTCCTACCATGAACTATAGAGTTATCAAAAAAGATGGTGAAATAAGGCATTTTAGAACTATTGCTAAATCTTTTACCGATTTAAGTGGCACTGAAAGTATGATTGGAACAACGCAAGATGTTACCGATGATTATAATAAGAATGAGTTACTAGAAGAACGAAACTATGAATTAGAACAAAATATAAAAGAATTAAGCGAATTTAACCATGTTGCTAGTCATGATCTTCAAGAACCATTAAGAAAAATTCAAACTTTTATTTCAAGAATAACTGAAAAAGAAAAAGAAAACTTAACCGATTTTGGTAAAGATTATTTAATTCGAATTGAAAAAGCTTCTAATCGAATGCGAATATTAATTAATGATTTACTACAATATTCTAGAACAAACAGAGGAGAGAATAATTTCACACAAGTAGATTTAAATGAAGTTTTAGCAAACAGTATTTCAGAATTATCTCAAAATATTGAAGATAAAAAAGCGATTATACAATATGATCAATTGGAAACAATTGAAGGTGTAGAGTTTCAAATGCAACAATTATTTACTAATCTAATTAGCAATTCTCTTAAATATTCTAAAGAAAATATTAAACCAGAAA
>NZ_LR733625.1 GCF_902506265.1 Flavobacterium sp. 9AF
GTGCGAATACTTAAGAATGATTTATTTTTGTTAAAATTTGCAAAATGATTTTTGGATAGATTTACTCAAAAAATCTGCTGATTACAAAAAAAATGAGCCTAGCATTTAATTAAAGTTTAACTTGCGTTCACAATGAAAAAAAGGTTAATTCTTGTTTTTATTAATATAATTTCAATTGTTGTTTATTCACAACAATCCAATTTTTGTTTTTTAAATTTTGATTTAAAAGATGGTTTGGGAGAAAAATATATTTACAGTTTTGCACAAGATAAATTTGGCAGTATTTGGCTTGGAACAGGTTCAGGATTATATAAATTTAATGGAAAAAAATTTCTAAAAATAAGCAGTACAGAAGATAGACCAGGTCATCAGATAAATAATATTCTTCAAACTGTTTATAATGATAGCGATAAGCTTTGGCTATCGAGTATTAATGCAGTACAAATTTATGATTTAAAAAATAAAAAATTTACGTCATTTGATTATGAAAATCCGGTTAATGAGCGAGTAGTTAAAGAGTTTGTAAATGCATTTTTTAGAGATTCAAAAGGAAATTTTTGGATAGGTACTCGAAAAGGATATTGGTATCTTTATGATGAGAAAAATAAAAAGTGTAAGCAGTTTGTACCAAAAGATCCCCAATGTAATGAAAATTCAAAATTTACTTCAAAAATTATCGAGACTACAAGTGGTGAAGTTTGGGTAATTACATTTAATGGTATTTTTAATTGTAAGGCATCAGGCGAAATTAATTCTTATTTTAATGTAGAAAGTGATAATGACTATTCTGATGGATTTTATGACAAAGAAAACAATTGTATTTGGCTTGCAGGAGGATTTGATGGCATTGTAAAGTTTGATTTAGAAACAAGACAATTCCATAAAAAACAATTGATTGAAAAGAATTCGAATAACAGTAATCCTGCAAATTATGTAACTACAATTTGTAGAAAAAGCAAAGATGAATTTTGGTTTGGAGCTAATGTGTTAGGCGTTTACAATTTTAAATCAGATTCGTTTTATACTATTCCAGAAACTTACAAAGATGAATATTCTTTTAAAACTTCTCGAATTTCTAGATTGTATTTAGACAAAGAAAATAATTTATGGATTCCTTCTTTTAAAGGTTTGTCAATGTTGTCTTGGCAAAATAACCAAATAAAAAATATTCCATTATTCAATGAAATAGCAAAATATACCGTTGAACCTTTTGGTGTAATGCTATATAAAAAAAACGATTTTTTAATTGCGAATAATTCTAGTAATGGATTGTTATGGTGGAAAGCAAATGAAAAAAATCTAACGGTTATAGAAAATCCTTTATTTAGAGGGAAATATAGGAAGAATCATGGTATAGTTGCTTTTGCAAAAAATTCAAAAAATGAAATTTTCGGTGTTAGTGAAAATAAAGTTTTTAAACTTAATCAAGATACAAATTCGTTGGAAACATTAAGTTTTCTAAATGATAATTCTTTAAAAAATATAACTCGAATTGTGTTTGATAAAGAGGATAATTTCTATTTGTTTTCTCCTTACAACGGATTTTATTTTGTAAATAATAATACAAAGATAATTCAGCATTATAATTTAATTGATGTGGACAAATTAAATGAAGATGTGAATTCTAATTTAATAGCTCCTAGAATTGCAGATAGTCAGAATGCCATTTGGTTTACCATGACGGAAGGGGTTTACGCATACCAATCAGGAAAATTTCAGCATTTTGCAACGGAAAAAGCATTAAATAATGGAGCAAAAATTACCCAGTCTTTTGATATAATAGAGTATAGTGCTAATAATTATTGGATTACAACTCAAGATAACGGCATTTTTAATTTAAAGTTAAAAAACGGAAAAAGTTATTTGTATAATTACACACAAAAAAATAGCGATCTGCCATCTGATTGTTGCAACAGAATTGTGAAAGATGCGAATGGTTTTCTTTGGATAGGTACACTAAATGGATTAGTGAAGTTTAATGAAACTTCAAAAAAAGTAGAAACTATTTTAACGAAACAAAATGGTTTATTGGAAGATTCAGCTGCTATTATGATGAATTTATTGCCAAATAATAATTTAATTGTGAATTACTATGGAACCCTTTCTGTTTTAGATATATCAAATTATAAATTCAATAAAAAAATTCCTCAAATCAAATTTTCTTCCATTTTAGTTTTAGATAAAGAGATGCTTATTTTAAATGACAATTTAAAATTAAAGTATAATGAAAATTTTATAACATTCAATTGGGAAACTAACGCTTTAACCAATTTCAATCAAAATAAATACGCCTATCGATTAGTAGGTGTTTCTAAGGATTGGAAAGAAACAAGAGAAAATTCAGTCTCTTTTTCAAATTTAAATCATGGAGAATATATTTTTCAGGTAAAAGCCTGTAATAATGATGGTGTTTGGAGTGGTGTTATTGAATATCAATTGGTTGTAAAATCTCCTTTTTGGGAAACTTGGTGGTTTTATACAGTTTTGGCAATAATAATAAGTGCTATTTTGTATGGTTTTTATTATTACAAACTTCAAAAAATAAAATCGGAAGAGAAATTAAAAGCTCAGTTTGCACAAGATTTGGCACAAATTGAAATGAAAGCCCTTAGAGCGCAAATGAATCCTCATTTTATTTTCAATTCTTTAAACAGTATTCAAAAATTTATTTTGAAAAATGACACGTTTGCAGCTTCACAATATTTGACCAAGTTTTCAAAACTCATTCGATTAATTTTAGACCATAGCAATCAAAATTATATTCAGTTAAGTAATGAAATTGAACAATTAAAACTTTATACCGAAATAGAGGCGTTGCGTTTTGATAATCAATTTGATTATGAATTTTTTATAGACTCTTCTCTAAAAATGGAAACTGTTTTTATACCTTCAATGATTATTCAGCCTTATATAGAAAATGCCATTTGGCACGGATTGTTGCATAAAGATACCAAAGGAAAATTAATTGTTAAAATAGCTAAACACCACGAGAATTGTATTAAAGTAGAAGTAGAAGATAATGGTATAGGAAGAGAAAAGGCTTTGGAATTAAAAAGCAAGCAAGTGCTAAAAAAGAAGAGTTATGGGATGGAAATTACGAACAACCGAATAGATATTTTAAATAAAATTGAAAATAATAATACAATTTGCCATGTTATTGATTTAAAAGATGTAAATAATTTACCTATTGGTACAAAAGTAGAATTAATTATCCCTCTAAAAACAAACCACTATGATTAGAGCTGTTATTATTGATGATGAAAAAAACGCATTAGAGGTTTTACAACTTCAAATACAACAATTTTGTCAAGATGTTGAAATTGTTGCTATTTGCAATGGTGGAAAAGCAGGAATCGAAGCTATAAAAAAATATGAACCTAATTTAGTTTTCTTAGATATTGAAATGCCTCATATTAATGGTTTTGATGTCTTAAAAGAAACGTATAATTATAATTATAAGGTTATTTTTACCACAGCTTATGACCAATTTGCTATAAAAGCTTTTAAATTTTCAGCCATTGATTATTTATTAAAGCCTATCGATATTATCGACTTACAGCAAGCTGTAGAAAAAGCTAAAAAGGTATCGGAAAAATATTCTTTAGAAGATAAAATAAACAGCTTAATACAACAATTGCAACCACAGTCTAAAGCAAATCAAAGAATTGCTCTGCCTGATGGCAATATGCTCAATTTTTATAATGCAGACGAAATTCTTCGCATTGAAAGTGATAGTAACTATTCTCATATTTTTTTGGTAAATGGGAAAAAAATAACTTTGAGTAAAACTTTGAAAGATGTAGAAGAAATCATAAAAGGAGATCCTTTTTTTAGAATACATCAATCTCATTTAATCAATATCAATCATATTAGTAAAGTAGCCAAAGGAGAAAATGCCTATGTGGTAATGAAAGATGGAACTTCAATAACTATAAGTAGAAACAGAAAAGAAGATTTTCTTTCCACTTTTAAAAAAATATAAGATTTACTAATAAAATCTGCCAATTACTCAAATCTCTTTCTAATTAACTGATTTTAAAGGTTACTTTGATTAAAATTTAATTAAGTAACACTATGAAATCTAAAATCTTAAAAATGCTAACAGTTTTATGTGGATTGTTTTTGCTAATATCTTGCAGCAAAGATGACGAACCACAAACTACTGAACCTGACCCAAACAAAGCTTTAATAGGCTTGTTTGACATAACTTTAAACGGAAATATAGAAGCCAATTTATTATTTGAAGCCAATAACAAAGTTACCTATGGCTTTGCTACTATTTATGATATGGCTGCACAGCCAGGACGTAGAGCCACCTACACAATTGATGCTAATAATCTTGTAAAATTTTCTACTACAGATGGTGCAACAACATTTAATTATAAAGCAACTTACGAACCATCGACAGGGAAGTTGTTAAATGGTACTTATGGAGTAGGGACAAGTTTTGATGGTTCTGGTTCTTTTACTGGAAAAAAATATACACCCGAAGGAACAGGTTTTCCACTATTAAAAGGGTATTGGGTAGGAAAGTGGATTCCAACTACAGGTAGTCAAAAAAATTTCTTTGTCACTTTAGAAGAAAACAATAGTCTAGCAGCAGGTTATGACGGAGCAACATTATTTGCAATCAATGGAAACGTTTGTAGAGGGAGTTATACGCTAACAGGAAATACAATAGCTTCCTCTTTTAATGATATAAATGCTGTATTTAGTTATTCAATAACGGGAACATATGATCCAACAACTAAAAAAATTACAGGAACTTATGGTTGGGGAACTAATAATTCGGATCTGGGAACCTTTTACTTAGAACCTAAAAATTATAATTAATTTAAACAAATTTAAAATGAAAACAAATTTTTATAAAATACCAACACTTCTTTTATTGGCAATTTTTGGGCTTATTTCTTGTAGTAAAGATGATGAAACTTCTGAACCGGCTCAAAACAAAGTCTTATTAGGTTTATTTGATCTTACTATTAATGGTTCAATAGAAGCTAATTTACTTTTTGAAGAAGGAAATAAAGTTACTTATGGTTTCGGAACTATTTATGATATGGTAGCACAACCGGGACGTAGAGCTACTTACACCATTGATAGTAACAATCTTATAAAATTTTCTACTACAGATGGCGCAACAACTTTTAATTACAAAGCAACTTATGAGCCATCGACAGGGAAGTTGTTAAATGGAACTTATGGTCTAGGAACCGCTTTTGAAGGTGGTGGATCGTTTACAGGACAAAAATACAACCCAAATAGCACAGGCTTTTCATTAATAAAAGGGTATTGGGTAGGAAAATATAATAAAATATCTGAAAAGCCTTTTTATGCTGTTTTTGAAGAAAATAGCCAAATTACAACAGGTGCTGATGGGCCTTCACTTTTTATTCAAGCAGGATCTATTTCAAAAGGGAATTACATAATTTCAGGAAATACGATATCTGGAACGTGTACTTATATAGAAGGTGCAGGATCTTATTCATTTACAGGAATGTATGATGCTACGACAAAAAAAATTACAGGAACTTATGGTTTTGGTTCAAATACTTCAGGAGAAGGCACATTTTTTTTAGAAAATAAAAATCATAATTAAATAATTCAAGATGAAAAAGATATTTTTATTAGGAATGTTGATTTGCATTTCTCAAATAAGTTATGCGCAATTATTTAAAGATTTTGACAAAAAGCTAGAACAAAGAGCTAAAAAGAAGTTAGAACAAAAAGCGGAGCAAAAAGCCGATCGTCATATAGATAAAACCTTAGATAAAGCCGATAAAAAATCGGATGAAAAAATAGAAGAGATAAAATCGGGAAGTAATAAATCTACTCCTGAAACCTCTTCAAAAAAAGCAAATAAAACAGTTAAAGGAGCGAATGATTTCGTTTCAGGAACTAAGATTTTAGCTACCGAAGACTTTTCTCAAGATGCATTAGGTGATTTTCCTGTAAATATGTCTTCCACCTCTAGTGGAGAAATAGTAGAAATAGAAAATAAAAAATGGTTATCATTAGGAAGTGATGGTGCTTTTATTTTGAAAAATTTTAATAAAGACTTACCTAAAAATTTTACGTTTGAATTTACACTAACTCATTCAGAGGATATGAATTGGAAATCAAAAGAATTAGGGATTGTTTTTGCTCAAGCTAAGAATCTAAAAAAAGATTATGGCAAATGGGGAGAAAATAGACATGATGTTAATGGGTTAAAAGTAGGGATTCACCCAAAAGAATATACCAAAAATGATATTGGAAAAACTCGTTTTTTTACTTATCAGGATGGCAAAGAAACAATGAAAAATGAAAAAACGCAGAATAGATATTCTTTAGCAAATGCTACTGTGAGGGTTCAGTTTTGGAGACAAGAAACAAGATTGCGAGTGTATATCGATGGAAATAAAATTTGGGATGTACAAGAAGCTTTTCAAGAAAGTAATTACAATGCTTTGGTTTTTGTTACAGGAAGTTATGAAACAGATTCACAACGTTTTTTTATTACCGATTTAAAATTAGCAGAAGCGGGTGCAGACACAAGACATAAACTTATTGAAACGGGTACTTTTTCAACAAATGAAATATTATTTGACACAGGTAAAGCAACGATTAAACCTGCTAGTGAAAAAGTGCTTTCAGAAATTGGAACCGCATTACAATCTGAACCTTCATTTAAAGTAATTATTATTGGTCACACAGATAGTGATGGAAATGATAATGAAAATCTAAAACTTTCAGAGAAACGTGCAGAAAGCGTAAAAGTATATCTCAATACTAAATTTAGTATAGATAATTCTAGAATGCAAATTATAGGAAAAGGGGAATCGGAGCCATTAGTTGATAATAATTCTGAATCAGGCAAAGCAAAGAATCGAAGAGTTGAATTTAAGAAAAACTAATAAAAAATAAACAAACATGAATAGTAAATTAATTGTATTATCAACATTATTTTCTATTGTCGCTTTTTCACAAATTAATGATGCAAAAGCAACTATGAAATATGCTCTAAAAAATGGATCGAATGATTATTATAGAGTTTCAGTTAAAGGATTTATATGTAATAGAGAAACCTCTGATGATATACTTGAAAGAGATGGAAAACATGACGAAATTTATTTAACTTCTTTGAGTTATTTGGTGAATTCTCAAGGCAATTCCATCCCTTCTACTGCAATAAAAACGAAATCAAAATTTCTAGGCGATATAAATGGGCGTGGTCCAGAAAATAAGTGGGCAATGGCGGGAAGTGCTCCTGGATTATTAGGAGGAATTCAATCTGGAGATCAAATACCTGATAACGAGCCTTGGAAGAATAACGCGCTACATTCTGGAGATTTATTGCCTTTTGTATTATGGGAAGGTGAATTAAAACAAGGCAGTGATTATGCAGTCATTCATCCAGGAATAATGGAGTGGGATGGACCAGCCGATTTTTTAACCAATTTTTGGCACAATAGTTTTGCAGCAATGGTTTTAAAGCCAGGTGTAGGGATTGCTTCTTTACCTTTTAGAGCTTTAGGAATAGGTAATACAGACGATTATAATAACTCTCCTGGAGTATTTCCTGCACCTACCGTAATGCAACAATTTGGAAATATTTTTTATAGAGCAGATTTACAATCTCTATCTACAAGTGATTTTCAAAAATTTCATGTAGGTACAGATCGACCTATCGATAGACCTATAGGTGTGGAAAAATCAGATATTTTTAACCCGTTGCAAATTAGACTAGATTATAATACAGCTACCACTTTGTCACAAAGAGATTTTGGCTATGGAAGAGGGATAATTCCAATTGTTTATAGAGATAGAGAAGATTTAAAAGGAGAATATACTGTTTTTATTTCTTTTGAAAAAATTACTGATGCATCTCAACGGGATAGAATGAATATTACACATGCAGATAATTTTGACCCAATTTCGGAATACTCTTTTCGTAGTGTGCATGCTTCAGATAAAGAAACGGATATTTTAAATGGAGGAATGGAAAGTAACACTCATGTTGTTTTAAATAATTTGTTAGGTTTAAAAAGTCAGCGCTGGACAATTAAAAAAGCTAATCAATATTATTTTCATATTAAAAACCAATATAATAATTTGATTTTGGACTTGCTCAATCAAAACGATATTAATGGTTCAAATATTGTTACAAGTGTACCCAATGGAAATGACTCGCAATTATGGTCTTTTATTAGATATTGTGATGGTAGTTGGCTGGTAAGGAATTATAAAACTAAACGTGTTATGGAAGTTTACAATGCGGCTTCAAATGTTACTGCACCATTAGGACAATGGGATGCTAATTTTGCTAGAAATCAGCGATGGTTTATTGAAAAAAAATAACAAAAGCATCAAATGTGTATTTATTAAGAAACCTTAAATGGATGAATCGTGGTTTTTTAAAGACGAATTCAGAATCTCATTTTTAATTAATTAAGAGCTTATTTATACAATAAAGTTTGTTGAAAACGATAGATTTTCATTAAAATTTAATTTTTGAACTATAAAATTTAAAAACATGAAAAAAATTATATTACTAATTTTTTCAATACTTTTTGCATCCTGTTCTAGTGAAGATACCTTAATGGAAGATAAAAAAAGTAATGAAAATGAAGCCAATAGAACTCTTCCTCCACCGATACCAGGAGATTTGAGAGGGTTTTATGATGTGGAATTTGATAGTGGTTTTAAAGCGAACATGCTATTTGAACATGGAAATTATGTTTCTTATGGGAGTGCCACAATCACCGATATGTTGGCAAATCCTAATATGCGAACATCTTATATACAATCTGGAAATGTTTACGAGTTTACATTAATACACGGTAAAGACTACATCAATTATAGAATTGTATATGATCCTAATATAGCAAAATTTTTAGGCACCTATGGTAAAGGAACAAGTTATACAAATTTAGGTGCTTTTAAAGGTGCTAAATATTTTACTCAAGGTACGGATATTAATTATCTTAAAGGATATTGGTTAGGCACCTATGGGATTGGTTCAGCACCACCTACAAATGATTATGTTCTGTTATTTGAAGAAGATGGTAAATTATCTGTTGCTGCAAATGCGACACTATATGGCTTTACTGTGGCTACTGGAACTTATAATGTTATTGGGAATTCAGTAATTGGAACTTATACCTATTTGTTTGGAGGAACGTACAGTTTTAAGGCCAACTTAGATTATTCGTCTCAGTTCTTTATGGGTACTTGGGGGTATGGAAGTTCAAGTTCTAATGGTGGTAATTTTCAAATGTTTTCGTGGAACTTTTATTAGAAAAATAATTATGAAAAAATCAATTGTTCTCTTTTTACTTTTTTATGGTTTATTACAGGCAGCTCCCAGTGTAGTAGTTTCTCCTTATCCAGGAATACAATCTATAAATACTACTAGCCCCGTAATATATTTTGAAGTAGCTTTTAGTGAAGTGGTTAGCGGTTTTGACAGTTCTGACTTAATTGTGGGAGGAACTTCAAATGCAACAGTAGGTTTTATAAATCAGCAATTTCTGGGAAGTCCAAATAATCAAAATTTTATGGTACAAGTAGATGTAGGTGCGTTAAATGATGGAACGGTCACTTTATTTATACCTTCTGGAGTAGCTTTTGGTGGAGGTGATCCTAATAGCTCTTCAAATGTATGTACAATAAATTATCAATTTCCTTTGGATAGTTGTACTAGTTATGATGGAAGCCAATTTATCTCAGGACAAATTAATTATAATTTTGAGAATAATATTCCGACAGCTACCTGCACAAATTATTTTTATGTAGGTAATTTTAATATTCCATTGGTAAATATAAAATACATACCTGTTTATAATAATACCTCTTCATCTGTTTGTGTAGGACTTACTGTTGTTACTCAAGGAGCCGTGGGTTATGAATTTAATGTGACGAAAATATTAAATTCTGCAAGTCCTTTCGATATGACAAACAATTTTTTAGGGGCATCTTACAATAGTTCTTATGAAACATTGAATGCTGCCGGACACGCGTTTAAATGTAATAATTTTGAATTAAGCGCTGGTGAAATAGCCTATGTAGAGGTATTTACTTCAAATACAAATTTTGTCTTGTATTTAGATGGTTTAAGCTGTAGTTCCCTGAGTATTGATGAAGTTTCAGCAATCGATAATTTTGAAATTTTTCCTAATCCTACAAATGGAATTTTTAAAATTGAAGGTGTTGATTTTGATAAAATTAGAGTTTATAATTTAATGGGACAGTTGGTTTTAGAAACTAGTAGCCCTACGGTTACTATAGAAAATTTTGCAAAAGGAACTTATTTGATAGAAATTGAAAAAGATAATAAAAGAGCAATGAAAAAAATTATTCTCAAATAAATAGTTTAGAAACTAAATAAAAATGCCATTTACTCAGTGTTAGTGTAATGTGTAATTAAATCAATTTATTTAGCAAAATAAATGAGAAAATTATGATAAAATATTGCTATTTACTTTTATTCTTTTTTGCATTACAAATTAAAGCCCAAGTAGGAATTAATACGACCACTCCAAGCGCGCAATTAGATATTAAATCTTCCAATCAGGCTACACCAAGTAATACGGATGGAATTTTAATACCAAAAGTTGATGTCTTTCCCTCGATAAACCCTACAGTTGCACAAAATAGTATGATGGTCTATCTAACAACTGTTTCGGGAAGCTATCAACCAGGATTTTATTATTGGGATAATGCAACAACTTCTTGGATTGGGTTATTTTCTACAAAAAATGCTGATGCCGATTTTTATGAAGTAGGAGGAACTAATGCACCCAATGATATTAACGATGAAATGTATCATTTAGGGAAAGTTAAAATAGGAAATTTTAGTGATTTAGATAGTAAATTAGAAATTGTTTCTAATGAAAATGGTAGATTTGGAATACGAAATCAAAGAAATTTGAATGTAAATGCAGATGCTCAAAAAGTAGGTGTTTATAATGAACTTACGGGTAATTCAAATGCAGAACTTATTGGAAATGCAAATGATATTTTTACAAATGGTAATGGAGTTCATTATGGTACAACCACTTTTTTAAGTGGATCTGGTATAGGAGACAGAGTAGGTTTTAATTCAATTTTGGCAGGTTCGTCTTCGGGAATTATTACAGGTTTAGATAATACAATTAACAATTCGGGATCAGGACAACATTTAGCTATAGTTAATAGATTGTCTGGTGGAAATGCAATAAATCATGTAGGATTATCAAATTCGATTAACAGTACAGGAAATGGTTCTCAGTATGGGGTGAATAACTTTTTACTTAATGGAGGTGCTAATACTATTAAAAGCGGAGTTTTTAATCAAATTTTAGGAGCTAGTTCCTTATGGCATTATGGAATACAAAATGAATTTGGTACTTCCGGAACTGGTTTGAGAACAGGGATTTTTAATAATTTTACAGGTTCTGGATCAGGTATTCATACTGGAATTAGAACCGAAAATACTTCTACAGGTAATGGAACCCATTATGGAAGTTATACTATATTATCTGGGTCGGGAAATGGCAATCAAACAGGAAGCGAATTAAATATTATTAATTCTGGAAATGGGACGCATTATGGGAGTATATATAATTTAAACGGAACTGGAACTGGAGCAAATTATGGTATTTACAATTCATTAATAAGTAATACTGCAGCATCCTTAAATGGAATAATGAATAATGTAAATGCGGGTGGAGCTGCACCACAAACAGGAGTTTATAATAATTTGTCGGGTAATTCTACAAGTTTTAAAACTGGGGTGTATAATACTTTGTCTGGCTCAACTAATGCAGAAATTATAGCTGTTGATAATGTTATTCATAGTACTGGAAATGGTTTTCATTGCGGAACTAGAAACCAAATTTCTAGTCCTGGAAATGGAATTCATATTGGTACACAAACGTTTGTTTTTGGTGCTGGAAACGGGACTCATTATGGTTCTTTTGACTTAATTTACGGTGATGGCACGGGTGCACATTATGGTAGTTTTAACTCATTTCTTAACAGTGGATCAGGTAATCATTATGGTTTTTATAGCAATAATACTTCAACAGGAAATGGGGAGCATTATGGGGCTTTTTATGAGTTGGCAGGAATAGGAACAGGTTTACAAACAGGTGTTAAAAATACTATTTCAAATACTGGTTCTTCTGAGCATATTGGTGTGGATAATCTTATAAGCGGAGCAGGAATAGGAAACCATATTGGAGTTAGGAATGTTTTAAATTCGAATTCAACTTCACCTAAAATAGGTGTAGATAATACCATAAATAATTTTACTAGTGGCCAACAATATGGTACAAAAAACACACTTTCTTCTAGTTCAGGAAATGCTACAACTTTTGGAACATATAATAATATAGATGGAGATTTTTCTGCCAATCGATATGGGACATATAATTCTATTTCGGGATCGAATGATTCTAATTCCTATGGCTCCTATAATAATGTATCTTCTTCAGGAAATGTTACTTCTTCTTCAGTTTTTGGAACATATAATAGTTTAGCTTCAATAAATTCAAATGTAAAAACAGGTACACATAATCTTGTAGCTTTAGGTAATACAAATTATGGAGTTTATAATCATGTAGGAACAGGAACAACTCCTTCAAATTCATTTGGTGTTTATAACTATATGTATTATGCTAAATATGGCATTTATAACTCTTTTCAAGGGAATGATAATGTAGGAATGTTTAATAATTTTGAAAATTGGAATAATACATACACACTAAATGCAGGTGTAACAAATAATATAAGACCCTATGGTTGGACTAATAGAGAATATAGAGGGGTAAATAATATTGTAGAAGATAGTGTTTGGTCTTCTATTTTTTATGGTGTTTTCAATGGCGACGCTAATCAAGGACCTGGAAATCATTATGGTATGTATAATTTTGTTACTGGAAATAGATCTGGAATTACATGGGGAATGTATAACTTGTTTTCTGGAACAAAAACAGGGAATATTGCCGCTAGCGAATCTATATTTAGTGATTCTGGTAATTCGACCCATTATGGACATATTTCTAGTTTTTATGGCAGTGGAACTGGAAATAAGTTTGGTACATATAATTACATTGACTCATCAGCAGGAGGAGTACATTATGGCATTTACTCCTCTGCAACACAAGCTTTTGGTTATGCAGGTGTTTTTTATGGCAATGTGTATGTTTCAGGTGTTTTTACAAATCCATCAGATATATCTTTAAAAGAAAATATTATGGAAACTTCTTCTGTTTTAGGGAAAATAAATGCTTTAAAAGTAAAAGAGTATAATTTTAAAAAGGATTTAGCTGAAAAATATGGTTTTGCTCGAAATCGTCAAACTGGATTTGTTGCACAGGAATTAGAAACTGTTTTTCCAGAATTAGTAAAAGAAGAAACTTTAGTTACACCAGATGATAAGACTAAGATTGTGGAAAGTTCTCATAATGTGCGTACAATAAAATCAATAAACTATATAGGGTTAATCCCCGTTTTAACGAAAGCCATACAAGAACAACAAGAGGTTATTCATAGTCAAAATGCAAAAATAGAAGTTTTGGAAGTTGAACTTAATATATTAAAGAAGCAAATACAATTAATTAACGAAAAATTGAAATAGACCTTTAAAAATTAAAATTCAATAATACAATTTAGAAACTAAGTGTTTGTTTAAGTTATGGGATTAGTTTAAACAAAATAAACCACAATATCATGTTGTGGTTTATTTTATTTTTGAATAAAAGATTAATTAGTATTTAATCTATACTATTTTACTTTTGGGGAGGAAATTGTGCCAAAATTTTTGAAACAAATTCCATAATTCTTTCATCTTTTTTATTAGTGTCTTTTGTTAGTGTACCACTTCCTTCACCTTGCCAAACCAATTCTTTTGATTTTGCATCTATAAGGTCAATAAACAAAGTGCCTTCAGGAGTAGTATATACTCTACTATAATTCATTCCCCAATAAGGATTCCATCCCCATCCAAAACCACCAGTATTATATACATTTACTCTTTCTCTTTCCTGAGTAAAAATACCTATTAACATATCTGGATTTTCGCTTTTACTAAACCCTTTACTAGTCATTACTTCATCTATAGAGCGTAAAATTCTTTTTTTGTCAAGATCAGAGATTTCAGCTTTATCAATACTGCTTTTCAAAAAAGCATAAGTTTTATAATTTGTAAATTCTGCTTTTTTATCATAATCTGCATTTACTCTTACTGAGCTACATGAAGTAGCAATAAAAAGCAAAAAAAATGGAATTAATTTTAGTGTTTTCATAATCATATTGTGTTATCAAATGGTTCAATATTAGGTTTAAATTAAAAATGTTTCCTAATGAACTAACTATGAAACAAATTTAAATTTATAATAAATCGTTGGCTACTATATTAGGGATGGTAACTTTTAATAAAGGTTGCGTCTCCATAGCTCTTTTTATTGCAAAAATGGCTCCTTCGTTTCTTGCCCAACTTCTTCTTGAAATTCCATTGTTTACATCCCAAAATAGCATCGATTCTAAACGTCTTAATGCGTCATTAGTACCATCAAGAACCATGCCGAAACCTCCGTTGATTACTTCGCCCCATCCAACACCACCACCATTGTGAATGGAAACCCAAGTAGCACCTCTAAAGCTATCTCCAATAACGTTGTGTATAGCCATATCTGAAGTAAAGCGAGATCCATCATAAATGTTCGATGTTTCTCTGTAAGGAGAATCGGTTCCAGATACATCATGATGGTCTCTTCCTAAAACCACAAACCCAATTTCTCCTTCAGCAATCGCTTTATTGAATGCGGAAGCAATTTTAATACGCCCTTCAGCGTCAGCATACAATATTCTAGCTTGTGAGCCTACTACTAATTTATTTTCTTGAGCGCCTTTTATCCATTGAATATTATCAGCCATTTGCTGTTGTATTTCTATAGGAGCTGTTTGCATCATTTCTTCTAATACTGAACAAGCAATTGCATCTGTTTTAGCCAAATCTTCAGGTTTGCCCGAAGTACAAACCCAACGGAATGGTCCAAAACCATAATCAAAACACATAGGCCCCATAATATCTTGCACATAGCTTGGGTATTTGAATTCTCTTCCTAAAGTAGGTTTTTCGCTCATTACTGCAGCTCCTGCTCGAGAAGCCTCTAATAAAAAGGCATTGCCATAATCAAAGAAATAAGTTCCTTTTGCTGTGTGTTTATTTATAGCTGCTGCATGCCGACGTAACGTTTTTTGTACTTCTTCTTTAAATTGACTTGGATTATTTGCCATCATTTCGTTAGATTCTTCAAAAGTGAATCCAATAGGGTAATAGCCACCAGCCCAAGGATTGTGTAGCGAAGTTTGATCAGAGCCTAAATCGATGTGTAGATTTTCACTATCAAAGCGTTCCCAAACATCCACCACATTGCCTAAATAAGCAATAGAAATAACTTCTTTGTTTTCTAATGCTTTTTTTACTCTAGGAACCAATTGGTCTAAGTTGTCTATAACTTCATTAATCCATCCTTGTGAATGACGAATATGTGTGATTTTTGGGTTAACTTCTGCACAAACTGTAACACAACCAGCAATATTACCTGCTTTTGGTTGTGCACCACTCATACCACCCAATCCAGAAGTGACAAATAAGCTTCCTTTAGGGGATTTATTTATTTTTCTAAATCCGTTTAACACGGTAATTGTAGTACCATGAACAATGCCTTGAGGGCCAATGTACATATAACTTCCAGCCGTCATTTGGCCATATTGAGAGACTCCTAATGCATTCATTTTTTCCCAATCATCTGGTTTCGAATAATTAGGGATAACCATTCCATTAGTTACCACTACTCTTGGTGCTTCTTTATGGCTTGGAAATAATCCCATAGGATGACCTGAATACATAACTAACGTTTGTTCGTCTGTCATTTCAGATAGATATTGCATGGTTAATAAGTATTGCGCCCAATTTTGGAATACAGCACCATTGCCACCATAAGTAATTAATTCGTGTGGGTGTTGTGCTACAGCATAATCCAAGTTATTTTGAATCATTAGCATGATAGCTTTTGCCTGATTACTTTTTCCTGGATAGTCTTCTAATGGACGCGCTTTCATTTCATAATCTGGACGAAAGCGATACATGTAGATACGACCATATTGGGCTAATTCATCTTTAAATTCGGGTAATAAAGCAGCATGATGCTTGGGTTCGAAATAACGAAGTGCATTTTGTAGGGCTAGTTTTTTTTCTTCATCAGAAAGAATTTTTTTTCTCTTAGGTGCATGATTGATATGCGCTTCATATGGTTTTATAGCAGGTAATTCATTTGGAATTCCTTGTTGTATTTGTTCTTTAAATGTCATGGTTAGCGATTTTTGTTTTTTCTAGTTTTGCGTGAGGGATGGTAGCAAACTACCTTGTAGTGCGAACAGCCCGACCGTAATGTAATGGAGGGCACGCCCTAAAGAATAACTAGGGATAACGGATGTCTGACCTATGATAGGTTTTGTAAATTTTAATTTTATAATATAATAATACGATGTCCATTTTTATTTTTTTATTGTTCCTGTTTTTTTATCAAAGCCATATGGGCAATGACGGCAGCCACTTTTACAACAATAGCCTCTTTTAAGGTGGTATTTTTCTGTAAAACATTTATAACCTTCAGGAGTGTAATAAAAATCTTCTCCTTCAATAAGGGTATTTGGATCAATTTTGTTGTTCATAATGGTAATCTATATCTAAAAATTTTTTTAGATTCCCCAAAAATAGATATTTTTATCCAAGATTGGTGACACTTATTCTTAAATATGAATGAGTTTTTTGAAATAAATGCAATAAAAATGATACTTTTAATAGTTAGACTTTTTACAAATAAACATTATAGAGGCATTACTATTTATCCCTTTGTTATTTTAACGCAAAAAGAAGATGGTAGAAATGCCGTGTTGTTAAATCATGAGAAAATTCATATCAGGCAACAGTTAGAATTATTAGTTATCCCTTTTTTTATATGGTATGGACTCGAATTTTTAATCCGTTTTTTAATGTATAGGAATTGGAGTAAGGCTTATCGAAATATTTCTTTTGAGAGAGAATCTTATGCAAATGAAGAAGACCTCGACTATTTGCAGCAGAGGTCTTTTTGGAAGTGGATTAAATATCTTTGAAAATTATCTGTCTTTTTTCTTTGTAGTAAGTTCAGGCTCACTTAAAGGTTTAGGGCCATAAGGTAATCTTAAATCTTGGTAATAAGAAGTTACTTTGCCATTTGCATCTATTGAATCGGCACGGTTGCCAATAATATGCCATGAGAAGCTGACATTGCTAGAACCATTATTTAATTCTTTTACTTTGAAACCCCTTTCTGATTTTTCGGTAACATATACACCGTTGCATTCTCCTTCTAATTGGATAAATACTTTAAGTGGGTGCTTATCGTCTATCTTGAGTGATTTAGCTACAATTTTGTCTAGTTCAATATATGTAGTACCATTTGTTAATTGACCTATGCCATAATCTTCAAATAACACTTCTGGTGCTTCAGGACAAAACATAACTCTAGGTTCGTTATTGTCATCTGGAATTAAGGTGGAAACGGTTCCGTTACCCACAATTTTATAATTGGTTCCTCCTGTTGCAGTTGCATCGTTATTATAATTGTATTTTAAACCGACATAACTATATGATTGACCTCCTGCAGCAGTACCACCTACAAAATACCCGCCATATAAAATTCTTCTTGAAGGTGCTCCTAATGGACTTATCACTTGCTCATCTTTTCCAGCCAAATTGGCAAATGCGCTATTGTTGTTTGTAGAAGTGTTATTGTCTGTGTCAAGGGTAAAACCTCCTGCATAATTACCATTATGAGCGGCATTATCTGGAGCTCCATTTCCCGTACTACCATAAGTTCCAACACCATTTGTCGCAGAACCTGCAACACCTGCGCCTTTAGTTGGGAA
Organism: Flavobacterium sp. 9AF; assembly: GCF_902506265.1. Lineage (GTDB taxonomy): Bacteria > Bacteroidota > Bacteroidia > Flavobacteriales > Flavobacteriaceae > Flavobacterium. The sequence goes on from NZ_LR733625.1 coordinate 17,944, forward strand.
AATACCTCCTAAACCATTTGTGGCTCCAATTACTGCTGTTCCAGTTGCATGAGCGTTTCTGCCCCAGAAAGCATTGGCAATATTGTCGTTAGCATTTCCTGCTACTGCATCGTTTGTGCCTGCACCTACAACGGTAACTTGACTGGTAGCTGAACCAGCTGAATTTATACCGAGAGTTCCCCCACTTAAAATACGCATTCTCTCCAAATTATTAGTGTGAAAGTGTAAATTTTGTGTATCTATAGTGCCTAAGAAATTGGTTCCAGCAAGTGTGCCACTGTTTCCTTGTAGAGACCAATCTAATCCTCCAGGTGAACCTGCAAAAGCTACCCATCTGGTGCCATTCCAATAATACAAACCTGGTACTACATTGTCTGGAGATACCCCAGATGTAGCAGTGTTCCAAACAAATGTTCCTGCTAATAATACTCCTCCTTGAGGATTTACAACTGGTGCTGCTATATTAGAAGCCGTTAAAGCTACTCTAGGTGGAACAATTCCTTGAGTTGTTGAGGTAACTTCTAAAGCGCCATTAGGTGTGGTTGTTCCAATACCCACTTGCGAAAAAATTAAACTACTAAAGAGCAAAGAACAGAATAATGTAAGTTTTTTCATATCAATTTTTTTGGGGTCATTATTAGACATGATAAAAATATTATATGTTATTGTTAAAAATTTACAATAAAACTGCCTTTTTTGTTAAAATTTATTTCATATGTGTTTAAAATTCGTAAAAAACAAACTAATAAATGATTTTCTTGCTGATTAATTGACCTGTACTTAGTTTTATTTTTACAAACAAAGGGGCGTTGTTTTTTTGTAAAGTAAAGAAGGTTTTTTCCATTGCGTTTACATTTTCATCATTAACTAGTATTTTGCCTAATACATCATGAATTTGTAGTGACTCGATTTCATCTGTTAAAGATTTAATACTTAAGTTTTCATTGGAAATAACTAATACATTTTCATTGTTGTCATAGTTTAAATTGTTCAGAGTGTTATCTGTGAACCTAAGCACAAAACGATCGGTAATAGCTCCAACATTTGCTGAAAAACTATAGGGTGACATTCGCAAATCATGAATACTGTTTGTTGCTAAATCTTCTAAATATATAAATTGGTTGTTATCTTCAAAAATACCATCTAGAGCAGCAATTCCAATCGTATGATTTCCATTTTGGTTTAAATAAACACCTATAGGAATTCTATCCGAATCTGAAAAAGGCAATGCTCTTCCTTGAATAGTAAGTTTTGTGTTGTTTTGTATTGAATAAATATCAAAATTATTTTTATCAGCTGTTTTAGCATCATATAAACGATCTATATCATTAGTAGCATTATTTGTATAGCCTATAAGCGTTCTTGTAGATATTCCATTAGGAGCAATCAAATCTAACCAAATTCTATGTTTTTCAGATTGGATTGAATTGTTGGTTCTAAAGAACTGGGAATTGTCATATGTGTTGCTTCTCATAGAATTTGTAAATAATACGTTTTCATTGGTTGAAGCAGATGAGTGGTTCATAAGTACAAAGAAACCTTGAGATGCGGCTATATAACCTCCAAAAACACCTGGTCCTGAAGAACTTCCTAATGCATTATAGGTTATATAATCACTTAGTGTATAATTATATTGATAGTTTTGATAAAATGGATCAGCTGTAGCTGAACTTGGAATATTTCCATGTGTCCAAACTTTTATAAATCCATCAATATTTGTATTTAAAGTTAGAAAGTCTATAGCGTTAACAGCTGATGGATAAGGATTACCAATTAAATTCCAGTTGTCATCATCTTTCGTAACTGGAGTAGTGGTAGAACCTAAATAATTAGCTCCATCATAAGTGTCTCTTGAAATAGGAACATAGATGTCTCCATTGTTTGGTGTTCCTGTAAAAGTGGTTGAAAAAGTTTGTAAAGATGTACTAAATGTATTAGGTGTTCTTACTATATATCCTTTTCCAATTGCCATAGTCTCATTTGTACTTATCCAATTGCCATAGTTACTCGCATATACGCTTGGTAATGTAGGAGCCCATTTGTAACGGTAACTGCCGTTAATACTGTTTACAGAATAGCTATCGACAGGAGAGGACCAATAAACATAATCATATCTTTTAACATCTACATTTCTAGTCATATTCATGGTACCATTGTTAATAGTGTTATTAATTTGTATTAAGCTTGCACTATTATCTAATATCAAATTTCCACTTAAATTGCTATTTACCCAATTTGTAATGGTAAGATTGTTTGTAGGATTAACAGTTAAATTTGCACCATTTTGAATGGTAAGATTAAGGCCTTCAGCATCATAACTTGCTCCAGATATGACAGGGTCATTTGCTGTTATAGGTACAATTACACAATCTAATGAAGTTGGAACACCTATTGGAGACCAATTGTTGCTGTTGTCCCAATCTGAATTTACAACTCCGGTCCATGTTTTGCCTCCATTTATGGTTACAGTAGTCTCGTCTAATTCAACTAGTGTTGCTCCTCCACAAAGTGTGTAGGTTACTTCTGCAGTGTAAGTTGTTGTAGATGTTGGGCAAACGTTTATTTGATCTGTAGTGCCTACTATGGGACCAGTGTTTCCTGAGCCTTCATACCATTTAATGGATGTTATTGAAGTTCCGCTAGGAACAAATCGCCATGCTTCATTTGTGACTGCCCAATTTGTATCTAAGCCATTTCGATTTGGTGCTACAGTTGCTAAAGTTCCATCTGCATTTTGGATTCCTACTACTGCATTTCCATCATTCCATGTTCCCGCTCCAAAATTGTCAATATTTTTCTCTTTAATATATACTTCAATTACATTCGTATTTTCATAAAGTACCATCATTCCAGTATATAAAATAGAATTTTCATCATACATAGGAACATCGTTCCATGATGCAACTAAAGCTCTACAGCCAGTATTAAGTGTGATTAATTCCCAACCTACTTCACCTCCTTTTGAAGGGTCTATGTCTTGAAAAACACCAAAGATGGAATTTTCAACAAGTGCAGCATCTGAGCTTATAGGAATGTTAGAAGAAAAACTCCAATCGCAATAATCGCCAGGGGTATTATTTGTAGTATCAAAAGTAATTATACCATTTGATCCAATTAGACATTGATTGTAGGTATTTCCATAGAAACAAAAATCGAAAGGAAGATTAATTGTTGGAGACCAAACATCATCTACATTGACACTAACAGGATTTTTTAGACAACTAAATTGATAGGGTGGATTGTATGGTATAGATTCAACAGTATAAGTTGAAGTATCACCTAAATTTAAATAAGTAGCTTCTAAATCTACGCAAGTAGAGGCTGCAGAACAAACAACTGGTGCAGGATCAGCTCCATTTAAACTTAATCCACCAGATATTACTGAAGGACAACCTAAAGTAGTGGTACCTTGACTATTGCCGACATTACATGTGGGCATGGTAAATTGAATACTTGTTCCCCATGCGCCTTGTCCTAAACCGCCTCCGCAGTTTGATCTTACCCAGATATAGTAAGTTGTTCCTGGTGTTAAAGAATTAATTGTAATATTAGTTATTCCAGAACTAACAGATCCTGTTGGAGTAGTAGCGCTTGAAGGAATAGGAGTAGAAGAAGTTGATAAATAATATTGATAACCATTTGCAGGAACTGGTGAAGCTGCTGACCATGAGATATCTACATCTGTTTGTGATGTCACATTAGCAATGATATTTGAAGGAATTCCTGCACAAGGTAAAGGCCCTAAGCAATTAATAGTATAATCCTCTGTTTCTCCATATTCAAAATCTCCACATGAAGGGGCTGGGCTACTTAAATAGGCATTTCTAATTCTCATTCTGTAATTCCCTGAAGGTGTAGTTGATGGGATAGTTATAATTCCTAAAGTTGCCGGAGAGGATAAATATCCTGTGTTAATCATGTATTCACCAGCATCATTAAAATCTAAATCATTATTCCAATCTACCCAAACGGAATATGCATATGTACTTGAAGGGTGTGTAGCAGAAAGTGAAAAGCTAGTTCCCGAATTTTGGGATACAATATGTGTTGCAGAATAATCTGCATATCCTCCTGATGTAAAGCCAGTAGGTGTATTAGAAAAATTTGTTACTGCTCCACTTGTGGTTACTCCACTTATATAGTAAGTTGTGTTTGTAGTGTTTTCGGCTGTACAATAACCAGTCTTTGCTACTCCAGGGTTATAGTTACTATAGCATCCATTGTAAGCTCTAATTCTATAATAATAGTTAGTGTTTGCTGATAACCCAGATATGTTTTTTGTAGTTGTAGGGTCATTAATTGTAAATGGGGAACCTGGTAAATTAATAGTATAGCTTGCATCATAGGTAACTTGTAATTCATAAGAAATGGAATTGGCATTTCCTCCTATACTTGATGGCCAAGAAAAATCCAAACTTGATAAGGTTGATGAAACAGTAATTGGACTTGGCATACTTGCACAAGTTGTACCATTACCTGTTAAAGGGCCTAAAGTATTGTAAATTGGTCCGCCTGAACAATTAGTATTATTATATGCATAGATAAAATAATAATAATGTGTATTTCCATTTAAACCTGTTCCAGGAATTGATGTTGCTGAACTGCTTTGAACAAAAGAAAGTCCGCTGCCTAGTGTATTAATATTTCCAGTATTATATAGGGTTCCATTTGCAGGTTGAGTAGGTAAAGTAGGAGTAAGTGAACGAATGACTAAATAACCATCCGCAGAACCATTAAAGGTGGCAGGAAAGGAAGTTGATGTAATTGTTCCAGAAGTAAAATTATTTGCTTGACTTAGAGGTGTTGTACATGGGAGAGGAGAAGTAGCACAAATACCGAAAGTACCTTGATTGTCATTGCCATATTCCCAAAATCTAACATATATTGTAGTACCGGGTGTTAGTCCTGTTCTTGTTATTGAAGACATTAACCCGTTTGAACTATCATCATCATCGCACTCAATTAGAGTTAAACCTGTGCATGTTCCTGAATACCATGCCATGCCAGAATCTGTTAATGTGCCAGCTTGAGTGTCAACCGTAACTATACCATTTGCTGGAACAATAAAAGAAAACCATACATCTCCACCTGAATAATTTGCACAACCTGGTGCTGGAGGTGTTGAAGGAGTAGTTGAAGCAGTTGCACCAACATTTGTAAAATTTGTATATGTACAAGTAGAATTTATAGTTAATGGAATCGCACTAGTACAATTGTCGTTACTTAAGGGTGCGGTTGCGGTAACACAGATGCTATTTAAAACCATATCATTATTGTTTCTGTTATTTATTACTTTAATATAATAAATACCATTATTTAATGAGGTTGATATAGTTTCTGTTTGAGCACTATTAGCCGTTGTTGCATTTGCACAAGCTATTTGATTTAATCCTGTACATGAAGAAGTGGAAGAGATTAGTTGAAGAAATAAATCTCTGTCAGCAGCATCTGCTGTTATTGTAACGTTTAGAGGACCACCAGCCACGGTAAACGTGTACCATCCTTCTCTTCTAAAAGTGTTGAATGAACACCCACTGGCATTAGGAGTGTTTTGAGTTGCATCTGAAATTAATCCGCTATCGCAAGCTCCGTTAATAACTAATGGTGTTGCAGTTGCACAAGTAGTACCTTGTGAAAATAATAAATTAGCAGAAATAAGGAACAATAGCAATAAGCTAGTCTTGAATGAGTAGTTTTTTTTCATTTATAGTCGATTAAATGCAATAATTTTAGACTAAAATATGAAATTTGTTAAACAAATCAAAATATTTATGTTAAAAAATAATATTTAATACAATACATGTGTTTGTTTTATAACAAAAAAACCAGTCATTTTGACTGGTTTTCCATATATATAAGATTTTTTCTTACTTAGAAAATGATCTTTTTATCTACTGTAGCTCCATTAGAAAGTTTTATTTTAACAATTAACGGAGAATCTGTTTTGAGTACTGAATTAATTTCTTTTTCCATTGAATTAATTTTATTTGCATTAAAAACAATTTTACCTAAAATGTCAAATATTTGAATACCCTCTATTTCATATGTTAAAGACTTAATAGTTAAAATATCGCTTGTTTGGATAAGTACATCATTAGTAATATCAAAATCAGGATTTTCTAAAGTATTATTAGGAGTATATCTTAGAATAAATCTGTTATCTATGTTTCCTGTGCTAGAAACTGTAAAGCTATAAGGTGTTAGTCTTAAATCATGTACAATTCCAGTAGTTATATCTTCAAGATAGATGTCTTGATTTGTGTTCTCAAATAATCCATCAACAGCTCCAATACCAATAGTGTAATTACCTACTTGATTAATATATATACCTAAGTGAACAATATCGGAATTTATAAATGGTACTGCTCTACCTTGAATGTTTAATTTTTGAGATGTATTTGCATATGAATAAATATCAAAATAATTTTTATCCACTGAAGGTGCATCATACATTCTGTCAACATCATTAGTGGCATTAGAAATATAGCCTACTAAAGTTCTAACTGATGGGCCATTTTGTTTGGTTAAATCTAACCAAATTCTATTTGCTTCATTTGTATTGGTGTTAGAATTTCTGTAGAATTGACTATTATTATAAGTCGCATTTCTCATATTGTTATTAAAAATTACATTCTCTGTAGTAGCTGCTGTTGTGTGTTTCATTTGTACAAAGAAACCTTGTCCTGCACCAATAAATCCTCCAAAAATACCAGGTCCAGAAGATGAGCCACTTGCATTATAAGTGATATAATCATTGATTGAATAGTTACTTTGGAAATTTTGATAGAAAGGACTAGTTGTTGAACTACTCACTCCTGTACCATGTGTCCAAATTTTAACAAAACCTTCAAGATTAGTATTAGTATTTAAAAAGTCTATTGCATTAATTGCTGAAGGGTATGGGTTACCAATTAAATTTAAATTATCATCATCTTTTGTTACAGGTGTAGTTGTTGGACCTGTATAATTCGCTCCATCGTAAGTACTTCTCGAAACAGGAATAAAGATATCTCCATTATTGAAAATACCTGTAAAGTTTGCAGATATTGTACCTGCAGCACCTTGTCTAGCAATATATCCTTTACCTGTAATCATATTTCCACTTGCGCTAACCCATGTTCCAAAATTACTTGGATAGGTTGGAGCTCTGTTTACTGTTGGTTGCCAAACAAATCTAGGATTACCAGGAATACTAGTTGATGGGAAGTTGCTTACAGGTGATGAGTAGTATACATAATCATAAGTGTTTGATGTAGTAGTAACTCTATTCATTGTCATTGTCCCAATACCAGAATTAGAAATGTTGTCAATTTGAACTAAACTCGTATTGTTTGCTAAGTTGAAGTTACCGTCATTTAAAACATATTCTTTGATGGTTAAAGCATTGCTGTTTTGAATGTTTAATGTACCACCTGGTTTTATGGTTAAGTTTTTACCTGAACCATTTGGCCCTGCACTTAATAATGAATTTACACCCGTATTTGAAATAATTACACAAGTATTGATATCAGGTACTCCGGCTGGTGACCAGTTGTTAGGATCGTTCCAATCTGTTGAAACAGATCCTTTCCAAATTTGTGTTTTATTTGTAACATTTATTGTTGAACTTGTTGTACAACCATTTGTTAAATTAGCGTGAGCTGTAAACGAATAAGAAGGTGTTTCTAACTGCGTTACTGTTGGTTTAATATATACTGTTGAAATAGGTGTTCCTGCTGTATAAGGTATTGTGCAAGCAGCATCAATATATGCATCAACTGGTAATGCACTTGTCCATGTGAAAGCAGGTGTTAATGTTCTGTCACCATATAATTGAACATCATCTATTGCAACACCATCACACCACCCCGCTTTGTATCTAAATCTAAGTTGTAATGATGAAATGTTTATATAAGAGCTTAAGTCAAATGTTTGAGTGGCAAATTGAGTTCCAATACCTACATCAGATACAAAAATTGCTGAAGGTATAGCCGTCCATGCACCTGAACCATTTCTGTATTCAATTGTAACATATTCTACAGTAGCACTGTTTGCATCATAATAACTTGAAAAGTACATTCTAAATGATAAAGTTAGATTCAAGAAACCGTTTGTATTTACTGCAGTAGACTGTAATGCCGTTTCCACTTTTCCAAAAGCTGATCCACCCGTTGATAAATCAGATGTTGTCATAACAAACTGATTAGGGCTAAATCCAGACGAAATGGCTGGATACCATACTGGATATGTTGGGTATGGAGGTACGTACGTACTACTTCTTATTTGCCAATCAGTAATTGAAGCATTCGGTGTAGCAATACTATTGTTAGCGAAAACACCTAAACCGCTCTCGAAATTTTCATTAATCAAAAATACTTGTTCAGTAGTTGCATTTGCTGTTAAATCTATAATACTATTTTCTCCGCAAATTTCTGGTGTAGAACTTGTAAATGTGATATCTGAAACTGGTTTTACATATGCCATAACTTCTGTTCTGAATAATGATTCGCATGTTCCATTAAAAGCAGTAACATAATAAGCAGTTGTACTAGAGATTGAAGGTGTTGACCATGTAGTAGATGCGGAAGTTCCTACAAGTACGCCTCCAGTTTTAGCAGAATACCATCTGTATTGAGTAGTTCCAGCAGTTCCAGTAGCTCCTAAAGTAAGTGACCCAGTTCCACATCCCGTCGCAGAAGCTATAGTTTGAATTTTAGCTGCGCAATTAGCAATAACTGTAAATGTATAATCTTCAGTTTCACCACCACTAGCTAAATTTCCACAAGAATTAAAAGAATTACTTCCGTTATTAATTCTAATTCTAATTCTATAGTCTCCTGGAGTTGTACCACTAGGAATTACAAAACCAAAAGTTGTATTTAAGAATGCACTTGTAGATTGATAAACTATCTCGGTAGTATTGTCGAAAGTGTTGTCTTTGTTCCAATCTACCCATGCTTTCATATATACAGCAGCATTTCTATTAGTGTCTACAAAAATATTTACTCCTTCTCCTTGAGCTTGAGTTGCTTTAGGGGTTAATGAAGCAAAATCTTGAAAGCCAGATGGATTTGTTGAAAAAGTAGAAGTATTGCTTGAATTAACTAGGTTTCCAACAAAATTAACTTGTGTAATGTAATTTGAAGATTGTAAACCAGGAGTAACTGATGGTGTACAATAATTTTGTGTATTCGTAGTAGTAAATCCACTTAAAGGACTAGTTGTATTGTATCTTGGCCCACCTGTACAGAATGAATTATAAGCAAAAACAAAAACATAATACGTTGTTGAATTTGTTAATCCAGATATTGTAAAAGAAGTACTGTTATCGTTTGATATAACTATATTTCCAGCTCCAACGGTTCCTCCAACAGAGTAGGTTGTCCCATTAGTGGGAGAAGGAACTGTTCCGGTGGTGTTATATATAACTAAATAATTATTAGGAGCAGGACTTGCAGGTGTAAATGAACCTGAAATAAATGTACCTGTAGGACTTAAAGCTAATGCCGTTGGCTGAGCTGAAGGTGTGCTACAAGGTGAAGCAGGAATTATATTTAAAGTATAATCTTCAACTTCTCCACTGAATCCAGTCGCACATGCATCACCTGTTGTTGAGCCAAATTTACATTGGATTCTCATTCTTGTTTGACCAGTGATGGCACCAGCTGGAACTGTTATAGATAATGGGCAAAGTGAACTCGCACCATTGGTTACATTGGTTGCTGTTCCTAAATTATAGGATTCTCCTGCTTCAAATATTCCATTACCATTCCAATCTATCCATGCAGTTTGGAAGTGAATGTTGTTACCAGATGTGTTAATTAAAACATTAAGATTGTATGAGATTCCTTTTAGAACAGTTGTCGATATAGCTGTGAAGTTAGAATAACTAACATTTGTAGCCGTTCCTGTATTGTTGATGGTGTTAAATTGAACCCCTGTTATACCATTGTTTGAAGTGCTCCCAGAAGAAGGACAATAACAGGGTTTGTCAGAAGTTGTAAAATTCCAAACAACTGGGGTTCCTGTAGTTATTCCACAAAGATTTCTTGGTACAATTTTCCAATAATAGGTTGTAGAAGGAGATAATACTCCTGTGTTGTATGTATTTGTTGCAACGTTAGCAGTTATAGTGCCAGGTAAGCTACCTGCACCAAAATAGACATCATATGATGTTGCTCCAGCAACAGCTGCCCAGTTAATACTAGTAATAGCACCTGAACCTGAATAGCAAATTCCAGAAGTAGAATCTAAAGGGGATGGAGTAGTAGCTATTGCTGATGGAGGATTGTTTACCACCACTGTTATGTTACCTTCTCCAGAACTCCAGCATCCAGTTGCATTATTTCTTGATCTTATATAATATGTTCCTGAAGTATTTACTACAAAAGTAACGTTGCTATTTGTCGTAACTGTTCCTCCAGATACAGTTTGCCAATACCAAGTTTCTCCTGCAGGAGGTGTCCCATTTCTTGTTAAAGTAACTCCTGTAGGGTTACATTGTGGAGAATTGCTTGTTGGATTTCCTGGATTAACAGGAACTGCATTAACAGTTAAAGTGGCAATATTTGATATGATTGTACACCCAGATGTTGAAGTAATTATCACATCGAAGTTGCCAGATGCGGCAACTGTTGGGTTTGTGATAGTTAAACTTGATGTATTTACATCGCTGTAAGGAGCGGTGTTAGTTAAATTAACGCCATTTCTTCTCCATTGATAGCTTGTTCCTCCAGTAGCTGTAACCGAAAATGATCCACTACCAGATTCACAAATAGAGGTAGAAACAGGCTGTGTTGTAATTATTGGAGTGGTATCGATAGTTAATGTTGCTACACTTGAAGTGGTGGAACAAATTCCATTGCTAACGATTACATCAAAATTACCAGCTATAGCTAAAGCAGGATCAGTTAATGTTAATGTTGCTGTATTAACACCGCTATAAGGTGCAGTATTAGTTAAATTAACACCATTTCTTCTCCATTGATAGGTAGTTGCACCTGTTGCCGTAACACTAAATGATCCATTTCCGGGTTTACAAATTAATGTTGAAACTGGTTGAGAAGTTATTGTAGGAGTTGCTACCACTGTAAAGATTCCTAAAGATGTGCCAGTTCCGCTTGGATTGGTTACACTCACTTGTCCAGTTGTACCTGTTCCAATAGTTGCAGTTATAGAAGTAGCAGAATTAATTGTAAAAGAAGTTACATTTGTTCCTCCTATAGTAACAGCAGTAGCTGATGAGAAATTAGTTCCAGTAATATTAAAAGTAGAACCTACACAACCACTTGTTGGTGTAAAACTGGTTACAGTTGGAGGAGCGTTTGTGACATTTAAAGTGTAATCTTCTGCTTGACCATAACCACCGCCAGTTTGACAAGGGTTTGTAGGAGAAGAACCAAAACGATACATTACTCTAAGTTTTGTAAAGCCAGTAGCGGCTGTTAAAGGTACAGTAATCGAAGTAGTAAAAACGGAAGCATCCGCACCGTTTGTGTTGGTTATTAGTCCTATTGAGAATATTTCATTAGCATTATCACCAAATGTCCCATTTTGATTCCAATCTGCATAAGCTACAGCATAGAAATTGTTTCCAAAACCTGCATTAGCTTGCATAGAAAATGTATAAGTTCCTCCAATATTCACATTTCCAGTATTACAAAATGATTGATAACTTGGAGTACCGTCAATGATATTACTTGTTGAGTTGTTTAAATCTGAAAAAGTAACGTTTGTAATTGGCCAAACATTATTAGTAAATGATGGTGTACAATAGTTTTGTAAAGTAGATGTATAAGTGATGCTTATTTGACCATTTGCACCATCACCACCGCGTCTTCCTCCACCGCCACCAGTTCTTCTAGCACCACCGCCAGCGCCACCAGGTCCAGTTCCGTTATTTCCATTGTTAGATCCGCCACCTGTTAATGCAGTGCCTCCAGCACCTCCATTAGCACCAGCACCTCCAGCGCCACCAATTGTTAATCCGATATTTGTTCCTATGAAACCATTACCACCAGTTAAATTTATGGTTCCGCCTGTAGCAGTCCCACCAGTTCCTGGAGTTCCTTGATTTTGTCCTCCACCGGTACCACCATTTGCGGTTAGGGTTAAAATTGTGGTATCTCCACCATCTCCACCATTATTATTTCCGCCTATGCCACCAGCACCTACAGAGTAGGTAATTGTTTGACCAGGAGTAACGGTAAAAGTTCTGGAGCTGTAGCCACCACCACCACCACCAGATCCGCCGTTAGGGTTGTTGTCTGCAGCACCACCAGCACCACCAGCACCCCAAGCTTCTATAGTAACAGAAGTAACATCACACGGTACAACGAATGAGTTTGTTCCAGGTGTGTTGTCGGTATAGGTTTGTGCATAAAAAATACTTGAAAATAGAAGAAAAAACAAAACAAATATTGATTTGTTTTTTTGTAAGTTGTTTTTGTTTGGGACAACAAAAGGGCATAACTTTTCTAATGAGTAAAGTTTAATCATAGACAAATTGGTTAAATTAGTAATCTTTTCATTGGTTTTTAGCGTAATTTAAACCTTAGGCTGTACAAAAATAATCTTTTTTTTAACTTAACCAATAGAAAATGTGTAATTTATGTTAAAAAATGTTTCAACTAACGTTTTTTAGTGTATTTCATCGATTATTTTTTTTTATTATCTAAACTTTTTTATGATTTTTTTAAATAAATTAAAATTTAATACTTATCTTTATTGTGTATTTGGTAGATTATATTTGCATTTAAACTATTAAGTGTCAATTAATATACTTAATTTGATTAGTTTTGAATTGTGTTTATAAAAGCTTCATGATTATGAAAAAAACATTATTTTATTTGCTGCTATTGCTAAGCTTAGATTTAACTGCTCAAATGTATGTAAGTCCAAGTAGTTTTGTTTACGTTAACGATGCTTATGTTTATGTTAAGCAAGATATGAATTTAGATAATAATGGAAACTTCTATTTAAGAAATAAATCACAATTGCTACAGGGTAATGTAGGATCAAGCTTAAACAGTGGTTTAGGAAATTTATCTGTTTTTCAAGAGGGGACTTCAAATAATTTTGGATACAACTATTGGTGTTCACCAGTAGGTGTTCCAGCTGCTAGTGTAGGTAATTCTACTTTTGGTATAACAAGATTATTTAGGCCTACAGATGTTGTTAATAGTTCGGCAGCTACTATTTTGCCTAGTTCATCTTTAAATGGTACATCCACTGGTTCTTCACTTTCTATAGCTTCAAGATGGATTTATAAATTTGTGCAATCCAATCAATATTCTCAATGGGCTTATGTAGGTAATGCTTCTACTTTAGCAGCAGGTGAAGGTTTTACTATGAAAGGCGTTTCTGGTAGTGATAATGTTGTAGCCGATGCGAATGAAGGCGTTGCTAATAATCCTGGTAATAATCAAAGATATGATTTTAGAGGAAAACCAAATGAAGGAACAATAAATATTCCAGTAGGAACTACTCCTGGACCGGATTATCCAAATCGAACTTTAACAGGAAATCCATACCCGTCTGCAATAAATCTTAATTTGTTTTTACTTGAAAATAGCGGATATACTGTTAATTATACAACGGGTTCATATACTCTAACAGGTGCAGCGGTTATAAATGGGAATGCGTATTTTTGGGAACATGAAAAACCAGCTACATCACATTATGTTTCTCAATATATTGGTGGTTACGGAGTTTATGTAGCAAATGGAGCTACTGCTTTTTCTCCCGGTACTTATACTTCTGCCACTTGGAATACTTATAATGCAAATGGAACACCTAATTCAACTGGAAGTTCTACAGCAAGTGTTTATAAAAGAATGTTTACGCCAATAGGACAAGGTTTTCAAGTTCAAGGAGCGGCTAATGGCAATGCTCAAATGAAAAATGCTTACAGAACTTTTGTTAAAGAAGGAGTGGCTTCTAATTCTCAATTTGACCGTAACGCTAACAAAAACAGCTCATTTTCAAACACAAATTGGGAAGAAATTCCAAATGTAGCAAATGTAGATTACACACAATTTTCAAAAGAGCAAGTGCCTCAGTTTAAAATTCATACTATAATGAATGATCAATATACTAGAGAAACTGTAATTGCTTTTAATGATAATGCAACTGATGGATATGATTTAGCTTTAGATGCAGTTACACCAGAATCTAACTTGCCTAGAGATGTTTTCTTTCCATTAGAAAATAACTTGCAATTTGTTATTTCAACCTTGCCGTTTGATATAGATAAGAAGATGCCTTTGGCTTTTAAAGCAGATATAAATACAGTTTTTAAAGTTGCTGTAAATGAATTGATTAATTTTAATATGGCACAAGATATTTACTTGCATGACAAACAAACGGATGAATATTTTGATATAAAGAATAGTTTTTTCTCAATAACATTGGCTCCTGGATTATATAAAGATCGTTTTGAAATAACTTTTAAAAATAATAGTTCTTCTCTAGGAATTAATGATGAAGAATTGAATTCTTTTTCAGTTTACCAAAATAACGATGCTCAAAATTTAACCATCTTTAATCCATTATTTAAAGATGTTAAAGATTTTAGTATGTATGATGTTACTGGTAAAAAGGTAATTAGTAAAATGAATCTTGGCAATTCAGAACAGATTCAAGTGTCAACATCTGGATTAAGTGATGGTGTTTATTTCGTTAAGTTGGTAACACAGGATAATCTTCAAGTGGATAAAAAAGTATCTATTTTTAGAAAATAAATTTTATTTATGACAATTTTTAAACCTCGATAATATCGGGGTTTTTTGTTATTTTTGCATTGTGAATGAGAAAATAAAAATAGAACTACCAAATAATATTCAATTATTTATTAAACGAGAAGATTTATTACATCCGCATATATCGGGTAATAAATTTAGAAAATTGAAATATAATATTCAAGAAGCCATAGATAAAGAGGCAGATGTTTTAATAACCTTTGGTGGAGCATTTTCAAATCATATTTTAGCGACCGCTGCTGCTGGTAAAGAATACGGTATTCGTACGCTAGGTATTATAAGAGGTGAAGAAATTCTAAATACTTTTTTAGATAATCCAACGTTGTCTTTGGCTAGCAAAATGGGGATGCAATTTAAGTTTATAAGTAGGTCAGAATATGATAAAAAATCGGATTATGACTTTATTGAGCAGCTAAAGACTCAATATAATGCTTGCTATATATTACCAGAAGGAGGAACAAATGATTTGGCGATTAAAGGATGTGAAGAAATTTTAGATGAATCCGATTCTCTTTTTGAATATGTTTGTTGTCCTGTTGGTACAGGTGGTACAATTTCAGGAATTATTAATAGTTCCTCTAAAGAACAAAAAATAATAGGATTTTCTGCATTAAAAGGGAATTTTTTAGAAGATGTAATTTGTAAATTTGTGACCAAAAAGAATTGGATAATAAACAATGAATATCATTTCGGAGGTTACGGAAAAGTTACAGATGAATTAGTTTCTTTTTTGAATCAATTCTATTTTAAAACAGAAATCCCTTTAGACCCAATCTATACTGGTAAAATGGTATATGGGGTTTTAGATATGATACAAAGAAATGAATTTCAGGCAAATAGTAAAATTTTACTGATTCATACTGGAGGTTTACAAGGAATAAAAGGGGTAAATAAATTAAGACTAAAAAAAGGCAAAGGAATATTGCAATATTTATGATAAAAAAAATTATATATATATATTTAGTGCTAACTATTATCAGTTGTGGTACAGCAAAAAGGAAGAATAGTTCATCAACAAAAAACAAAAACACAACAAGAACAGTTGTTGTTAAAAAACAAAAGCCTGTTTTTGAAAATCCTAAAGTAAATATTGAATTGCCAGAGAATAAAGAAGAGTTAGAAGCTACTTCAAAAGTTTCTGTAACGTATAGCAATGTTAACTCATATATTGATTCTTTCAAAGAAGTGGCAAAACAAAATATGAAAGAATATGGAATTCCAGCCAGTATAACTTTAGCACAAGGAATTTTAGAATCTGGTGCGGGTAATGGAAGACTTTGTAAAGAGGCAAATAATCATTTTGGAATCAAATGTCATAAAGAATGGAGTGGTCCTTCTATAACTCATGATGACGATGCTGCTCAGGAGTGTTTTAGAAAATATGAAAATCCAGCTGATTCTTATAGAGATCATTCCCTTTTTCTAACCTCTAGAAGTTGGTACAAACCCTTATTCAAATTAGAAAAAGACGATTATAAAGGATGGGCAAAAGGGTTAAAAAAATCGGGATATGCTACGGATCCAAAATATCCTGAAAAACTTATAGCTATTATTGAAAGGCATCAATTGGACAGATTTGATAGTGAAGTTTTGAAAAAAGAATATTCAGAAGAGGAAATAAAAAATAATGAAGTGATTTCAACTTCAGAAACTTCTTATTATGTTAAACAAGGAGATACATTATATTCTTTATCAAAAAAATTTAATTTATCTGTAGAAGAATTAAAAAAAATAAATGGACTAAAAGATAATGCGTTATCAATAGGTCAAAAAATAAAATTACAATAATGTTATACAAAAGAAGTAGTCAATTATTTGTTGAAGCAAATGAGGTTATTCCAGGAGGTGTAAATTCACCTGTAAGAGCATTTAAAGCTGTAGGAGGAACGCCTATTTTTATAAAAGAAGCAAAAGGGGCTTATTTATATGATGAAGATGGTCATAAATATATAGATTATATTAATTCTTGGGGACCAATGATTCTCGGACATGCTTTTGAGCCTGTGATTAATGCCGTTATTGAAAAGGCTAAAAAGGGTACATCATTTGGTGCACCTACAGAATTAGAAACCAAAATTGCTGCTTTAGCAGTGTCGATGGTACCAAATATTGATAAAATCCGCTTTGTAAGTTCAGGTACAGAAGCTTGTATGAGTGCTGTTCGGTTGGCAAGAGGATACACCAAAAGAGAAAAAATTATAAAATTTTCCGGATGCTATCATGGACATTCAGATTCTTTTTTAATTGCTGCAGGTAGTGGAGCAAGTACTTTTGGAGTGCCTAATTCTCCTGGCGTAACTGCTGGAACTGCAAAAGATACTTTGTTGGCTAAATATAACGACATTGATAATGTGAAAGCATTATTTGAAGCCAATAAAAATGAAATTGCAGCACTAATTATTGAGCCAGTAGCTGGAAATATGGGTTGTATTCCACCAAAGGACAATTTTCTAAAAGAATTGAGAAGCATTTGTACAGAAAATGGTACTTTGCTTATTTTTGATGAAGTGATGACTGGATTCCGACTTGCTAAGGGTGGTGCTCAAGAACTTTATAATGTGGCAGCCGATATAGTTTGTTTTGGGAAAGTCATAGGTGGTGGTTTACCCGTTGGTGCTTTTGCTGCTAGGAATGAAATTATGAATTATTTATCTCCTTTAGGTCCAGTATATCAAGCAGGAACTTTATCAGGCAATCCTTTGGCAATGGCTGCTGGTTATGAAATGCTAAAAACATTAAATGAAGATGCTTTAATTTTTCAAAGATTAGAAGAAAAAACAGCTTATTTAGAAAAAGGAATACATAAAGTGCTATCTGAAAATAAGGTTCAATTCACGATCAATAGAGTAGGCTCAATGATTTCAGTTCATTTTGATGCTAATCCAGTTTATGATTTTGAAACAGCTAAAAATGGAGATAATCAAGTGTTTAAAAAGTTTTTCCACGATTTACTTGAAAGAGGTGTTTACATAGCTCCATCGGCTTATGAAACTTGGTTTATTACAGATGCTTTAACTTACGAAGATTTAGATTATACTATTAATAAAATAAAAGAAGTTACCATACAAGAATAAAAAAATCCTGCATTAAGCAGGATTTTTTTAGTTTATTACTCTTTCAAAAAGAGCTGTATTTCTTTTCAATTTATCAAAATTTTCAGCAGTTAATGAAGCTTCTAATTTTTTTGTTATCACATTTGCAATAACTTTTTTTCTTTCATCACTTGAAGTTTTTGATTGCTCATCATATTTATAGTAAAATAGATTAAAGAAATCAATTTCTTCTTTGTCACCAAGTTGAAGTAAAGTTACAACATCTTTACTGTCTTTTTTAGCTAATGTAACAAAGTTTTCATTTCTTTCTTGAGCATACGAACTTAAGCCGAACGCAAAAAATAAAACAAAAATAGCTAGTATTCTTTTCATTTTCAATGGATTTATGGTTTGTGGTATCAAATCTAAATTAATTTTAGCTTTATTCCAAAAAAAATGACTCATTTTATTTAGTTCTTGTTTCTTTTTCTTTCTTTCATGTGGTCTTTCACCATTTCTTTTCTTTCGTCTTTATTCTTTTCCCATTGCTCCATTTGTTCTGGAGTAAGAATTTTAGATAAATCTTTTTTATAATTGGCTTGATTTTCTTCCATCTCTTTCTTCATTTTCTGTCTTTCCTCACGATTCTTTTTTTCTTGTTTTTCTCTTGCTTCTTTAATGTCTTCTCTTTTCTCCTCTCTTTTTTTAACCTGATCTTCTAAAATGGGTTTAATCTTTTGCTTTTGTTCTTCTGTTAAATTTAAATCAGTCGACATTTTTTCTAACTGTTTCGCTACTTTTTCTTCAGTACTTAACTTTTCTTTTTTCATTTCTTTGTTTTGAGCCATAGTAATTGTACTAAAAGCTAAAACTAATGCTAACATTATTGTTTTCATAATTCTAATTTTTTTAATGTTTATATACATTAGATAATTAATTTAAAAAAAGGTTTAATCTTTTAAAAAAAATGAGTTTTATCATAATTCTTTTAAAGCATAAGTATCTATATTTGCAAAGTGAAAAAAGCAATGTTCCTTTTAGCATTATTTATACTGGTACGACCAGTAATTCCTGTATTGGATTATATTGTTAATTATGAATATATAGCAACAGAATTATGTGAAAATGTAGCTAAACCGGAACTAAAATGTAATGGTAAGTGTCATTTAGCCAAAGAGCTTGCTAAAGCTTCTGAAACAGAAAAACCTATCTCATCTAACAAAAAAAATGTATCTCAAGATACAGAAGTTTTGTTTTGTAATGAAATAGAACGATTGAATATACTTTTTCATAATTTTCTCTTTGAAAAAGAAAAAGTCGATTTCTATCACAATTTGTATCAATCTGTTGCTGAATATTCAATTTTCCACCCTCCAAGTAGTCAATTTTAAACTTTATTATTTACTGGTTTGTACATACAAATCAGCGAACTTTTAGGTTCAAAATTTCTGAAGTTTTCACTTTGGAACAATTAATTTATGTTTAAAATTTAATAAAATAAAAATGAAATTTCAATTAAAAAATATGGCAATCTTCTTGGTTGCTACCTTATCCTTATTTTCTTGTTCAAATGATGATGATGCACAAATAGTTTCTGGTGAAGGCACGTTAAAAATAGAATTTGATAATATCTATGGCGATGCAGATTTTGCCTTTAATACATCTTATACAAACTCTAATGGGGAAATTGTAAAAGTTACTAATGCCATTTATATCGTAAGTAATATTGTTCTAACCAAAGAAGATGGCACTACTTATACAGTGCCAAAATCGGATAGCTATTTCTTTGTTAACGAAGCAGATGCTGCTAGTACTTTACTTTCTTTGCCTAATATTCCTGCAGCTAATTATACTAAAATTTCTTTCGGGATAGGCGTAGATCAAGAACAATTTAATGCAGGGTCTAACGGTCAAGGCGGTATGTGGGAAACAGCACAAGGCTTAGGAATGACTTGGTCTTGGGCAGCTGGATATAAGTTTGTTAAATTTGAAGGAACCTATACTTCAACTACATTTACCGATGCCAGTTTTATGGTGCATACTGGAAAAACAGGTTATATCTATAATTATGCTCAAGTGAGTTTAAATTTACCAGAGAAGGCTTTAGTACGCACTACAATTACACCTCAAATTCATATTATGGCGAATTTAAAAAATATTATTGACGGCACTACTGTTGTTAATTTTGAAGAAGGTGGCATGGTTATGGGTGGTGCCAAAGTCCAAAATATAATGGCTAACAATGTACCCAACATGTTTGAAGTACATCATGTACATAATGATTAATTGTATATAGTAGCTATTCCTGCTTTACAGTACTAGTCCTCGGTCGTATCGTTTATTTTCTACAATTTTTAAAAGAGCTTCTTAGGTCGCTTTTTAAAAATAAGAAAATATAACGATACGCCCTGTGGGCTATTCCTTTCGATCAGGGCTAAAATCCTAAATAATGAGAAAAATAGTAATAGTAGCAGTTTTACAGTTATTCATAAGCTGTAGTTCCGATAAAGATTCGGAATATCAAAATATACCCATAGACTATCAAGTACCTAGTAATTTTCCACCTTTGGCTTACAATATGGAATACAACCCTTTAACAGAAAAAGGATTCGAATTAGGTAAAAAGATTTTCTACGACGGTCGATTGGCTTCCGATGGTGTGGTGGCGTGTGGATTTTGTCATATCCAAGAAAATGCTTTTACACATCACGGTCATACGTTTAGTCATGGGGTGGGAGAAGGAATAGGAACACGCAATGCACCACCAATTCAAAATATGGCTTATCAAACCCAGTTTTTTTGGGATGGTGCAGCCAATCATATCGAATTGCTATCTATGGTTCCTATTTCTAATGAATTAGAAATGAATGGAAATATTGTAGATATTATTACGATGATGCAAAATGATACAGAATATAAAAAATTATACAAGCAAGCTTTTGATGATGGTGCCATTAACAGTGAAAACATGTTAAAAGCGTTAGCACAATTTATGACGATGCTAACTTCTTCTAATTCGCGTTTTGATAAATATAGAAGAAATGAATCAGGTGGAGAACTTACTTCTGAGGAATTAGAAGGTTATGCTCTTTTTAATCAAAAATGTGCGAGTTGTCATGCTACCGATATTTTTACTGATAACTCGTTTCGTAACAATGGGTTGTCTATTAATCCTCAAATTCAAGATAATGGAAGGTATCGTGTAACAGAACTAGAAGAAGATAAATATAAGTTTAAAGTGCCTAGTTTACGTAATATAGAAAAAACAGCACCTTACATGCACGATGGTCGTTTTTTTACATTAGAAGCTGTTTTAAATCATTATGCTAATGGAGTTGTAAATACACAAAATTTGGATGCTAGTCTAAACCAAAATGGCGTTTTAGGAATTCCCTTAACAAACAATGAAAAAGTAAAAATTATCGTTTTCTTAAAAACATTAACCGATAACGCGTTTTTAACGGATATTCGTTTTGCAGAATTTTAAAAAAAACATACGAATGAAAAAAATAATGTTATTTATAATAATGGGTTTTTCAATAACTCATGCTACTGAAAAAGATAGCTTGGCTTTGGAAAATCCTTTTAAAAAATATTACAAATTATTAGACGATTGTGATGCTTGCGGTTGTTCTGCAAGTGGAGGAAGTATGGGTTTTTCTTCAATGTTAAACCCTAATTTTGTTGGAGTCCGCTATTTTTATCAATCCTATCAAAATACAGATGGGTTGTATAGTAATTCCCCTTGGTATGCCGAAAATTTTAACACCCTTCAACTTTGGGGAAGAATCCCAGTTACTTCTAAAATTCAGCTTTCTTTGCTTTTACCGTATCAATTTCATAATCGAGAATCAAATACAGGTAACCAATCTATTTCTGGTGTAGGAGACCTTACGGCTTTAGGGTTTTATTCGATTGTAAAAACAAAAAATGATTCCTTACCTTTTAAACATCATGTTTTACTTGGTGGTGGTGTGAAAATCCCAACAGGAAAATACAATGAATTAAACAATGGAAGCGTTAATCCAAGTTACCAATTAGGAACTGGAAGTTGGGATTATGTTGTAGCAGCAGAATATATATTGCGAAAAGAACAAATCGGTTTCAATGGAATGTTGAATTATACGATTAAAACAGAGAATGAAAAAAACTACCGTTTTGGAAACCAATTCAATTATGGTGGCACTTTTTTTTATGTTGTAGCTAACGAAAATTTTTCTTTTGTGCCACAATTGGGTTTTGCAGGAGAAGAGTATGGAAGTAATTACCAACACCAGCAAAAAGTCAGAAATACTGAAGGTGATATTTTGTTTGGGAAAATAGGTTTTGAAATGGGTAAAGAAAGATTTTCTTTGGGAGCCAATGCCATGTTGCCCATTCATCAAAATTTAACAGGCGGAAATGTAGAAGCTAATTATAGATGGAGTATCCATTTCAATTATAGTTTGTAAAAAAAGAAGTCGGAATTTTTAAATTCCGACTTCTTTTAAAACGATAAATAACCAAATCTTGAATTATTGCCACATTTAGATCTTACTATGTAGGTGGTTTCATTAACAGGTAAAGCGAAAGATAAATCCAATTCATAACAGAAATCATGTTTTTTACCCACTCCAGAATTCTGAATATCTTTAGTGCTAACAATTGCACCTTCTTCATTAATGGTACTCATTACTACAAACCTACTATCTTTTACAAAATATTTAGTATTATGATTAATATCTCTGGAATCATTATATATTAAATGTAATTGATTATTTTTAAAAAAAGGAAGGTATTTTAAAAAATCACCATTATCATTTAACGATTTCGGCTCTTCGTTGTTTATTCTTGTGAACCAGTCTAACTTCCCAGTTTGTAAGTCCAATTTTATTACAGAAAAGCCTGTAGAAATATAAGAATATTCATAATTATAATTAAGCGGTTGTGATGGATCTGATGAAGGTAATCTTTTTGTTCCTTTGTAAATTTCATTAAATAAAACCCATAATTTTCTATTTTCTAAAATAATATTGTCAAAATTTAAATTTCTTTGTCTTTCCAATTTTATTTTTTCATTTATTTTAACTTCTCCATCTTTATTAAAATTTATATAATGAAATCCTACAACAGGATTTCCTTCAGGTAATGCACCACCAAGATCTACAATTGGTTTGTTTTTTCCATCACTAATTGTGCCTAAAAAATAAGTTTCAGAATCATTTTCTTTAAACTTAAACTGTGTTAATGGATAGTCTAAATCTTGTTTTAGGCTATGTTCGTTAACTGAGTTGGTTGAAGAATTCCAATAAAATAGAGATTTATATGCCTTAGTTTTTGGGAGATCTATTTCTCTAATAAGAATAAGATTTCCATTATTAGTTACATGTAAGTTGATGTCAAAAGATTGCTTTGTTGTAAAATTGAATGAATAATCTAAGGTTTTTACAATTTTAAAATTTGTGTCTAAAATCATTAGGGTCGCATTTTCATTTAATTTTTTGTCCCCCAAAGGTCTTGAAACCAAACCGTAATACTTTTTATTCTCAGATTGTGCTACAAAAAAGTCACCTATGTTGAACATATTTTTGGCTGACATCTTTGCGATAAAAACATTTTCAGATTTTGTTCCAGTATCAAAGTTGACAGTCTCTGTCGAAAGTTCATATTCTTTAATTTTATTGTTATATTCAGTAAGAAAATAGACATAATCTTTATCAATCAAATGAAATAAAAAACTAACTGTTTTAGGGTTTTTTCCCATTACGGGCTGTTCTAATCCAACAGAAAAATCTGCATCATCTTTTTCAAAATCATCACGAGAATCATAAATATCTACAAAAACATCTTTGTTGAAAATTTTTTCATTGTATTTAGATTTTACAAAAAACACACGTTTACCATCAAAAAAATGTTGAATATTAAAATTTAATTCATTTTCAATAGGAGTAGAAGTTTCATTCCATTTAAAAGTTGGATTTTGCGAAAAACATAGGCAAGATAATGAAAGAAAAATAAGGAGAGATAAGAAAAGTTTTTTCATGTAATTGTTTTTTATAAAGATATAAAAAAAGACCTTAAAAAGGTCTTTATAAATGTATTGTTTAATTACTTTCCTAAAAACTCTGCAATTTTTGCATCGCCTTCCACTTTAATTTTCATTAAGCCGTGTTTCACGATACCTTTGCTTGCGGCATCCCATTTTTTACCACTTAAACCTGCTTTTTCTTTTAAATCACCTATTGAGATTCCTTCGTTAGCTTTTAAAAGTTCAATAATATGTTTCTCATCTTCCGTTAATTCCGGACCTTTTTTCTCTGGTCGCATTTGCGGGAAGAATAATACTTCTTGAATCGAAGCATTGTTCGTTAAAAACATCATTAAACGATCCATGCCAATTCCTAAACCAGAAGTTGGAGGCATTCCATATTCTAACGCTCTTAAGAAGTCTTCATCAATAATTCCGTTGGCTTCATCGTCTCCTTTTGCAGCTAAAGCCATTTGGTTTTCAAAACGTTCTCTTTGGTCAATAGGGTCATTTAATTCCGAATAGGCATTGGCAATCTCTTTTCCACAAACCATCAATTCAAAACGTTCGGTTAAATCTGGATTATCTCTGTGCGATTTACATAAAGGAGACATTTCTTTTGGATAATCGGTAATAAATGTAGGTTGGATAAAATTGCCTTCGCATTTTTCACCAAATATTTCATCAATTAATTTTCCTTTGCCCATGGTTTCATCTACTTCTATTCCCATAGATTTGGCAGCTTCAAATAATTCTGCTTCCGTTTTTCCTGTAATGTCAAAACCAGTAAATTGTTTGATAGCATCGGTCATGGTAACACGAGCATAAGGCGCTTTGAAATCTACTTTTTTGTCTCCAAAAGTAACTTCAGTTGTTCCATTAACTTGTAATGCGCAATATTCTAATAGATTTTCGGTAAATTCCATCATCCAGTTGTAGTCTTTGTAAGCTACATAAATTTCCATAGCGGTAAATTCTGGATTGTGCGTTCTGTCCATTCCTTCATTACGGAAATTTTTAGAAAATTCATACACACCGTCAAATCCACCTACAATTAATCTTTTTAAATACAATTCGTTAGCAATTCTCATGTATAATGGAATGTCTAAACTGTTGTGATGAGTTATAAAAGGCCTTGCAGCAGCACCACCAGGAATCGCTTGTAATACAGGAGTTTCTACTTCCATATAACCAGCGTTGTTAAAAAAACTACGCATGGCGTTAAATAATTTGGTACGCTTAACAAATACTTCTTTCACCTGTGGGTTTACTACTAAATCCACATAACGCATTCTGTATCGCAATTCTGGGTCCACAAAAGCATCAAAAATATGACCTTCTTCATCCGTTTTAGGTAATGGTAAAGGGCGTAATGTTTTACTTAAAAAAGTGAGTTTTTCTACACGAATACATATTGCACCCACTTTCGTAGTAAATAATTCTCCTTCAACTCCTATAAAATCACCTAAATCGGTTAATTTTCTGAAAACTTGATTGTATAATGTTTTGTCTTCGTCTGGGCAAATTACATCGCGATTCAAATACAATTGAATACGTCCTTCACTATCTTGTAATTCAGCAAAAGCCGCTTTACCTTGATCACGCACGCTCATTAAGCGTCCAGCCACTACAACTTTCTTACCTTCTTCAAAAGTTTCCTTAATCTGCTTCGATGTTTCTTTTACAGGAAATAAATCTGCAGGATAAGGGTTGATACCAAGTTCGCGCAAAGCTGTAAGCTTGTCTCTTCTAATGATTTCTTGTTCTGAAAGTTGCATATAAATTCTTTTTAAGCGTGCAAAGATAAGTATTAGTTTAAAAGTTTAAAAGTATAAAACTTCAAAAGTTTGCATTTTATTTGGAGCGAAGGTTTGTCTTGTTTTTGCCAACTATTTTCCTGCCATTCGTTCTATCTTTTTTGTTATTAAAAGGAGATGTTAAAATGCAAAAAAGGATGTCACTTCTGTCAGGGCTATACGGGAAAGTATTCGTATATTTGTGTCAAATTTGTAAAAATGAAAAAAATAATTTTTCTTATTGGTGTTTTTTCTGTTTTAGTGAGTTGTAAAATTCAAGAAACAATAGTTGTCAATGAATTGAATGAAGTGGATTTAAAATACGGTTTCGATTTTTCGCCTATGTTAAAATTAGGAAAAAAAGAAGGAGAAGAGAAGCAAAATCAAAAAGTATATGATACAGTTCTCGATTTCAAAGCGTTGTTAGCGGAACATAAAGATAGCATTGCAAAGCTGCCAGATAGTGTTAGAACGCAATTAGAGTTTTTAGCCGATTTTGATATTCATATGAAAGTCGATGAATCAAAAGATATTTTCCTTTATGAAATGGGCATGAAGTTGCCTTCTTTTGAAGCGATGTCTAAAGATATGAACCCTTTTAAAAGTATAGGTGCTTTGTCAAAAATGGATAAGAGTTTAGCTATGGGTGCAGATAAAGCAGATGACGATAAGGAAAACTACGAAACGACTTATACTTATAATGAGCGTTATTTTGAAAAGAAAATTGTTTCCAAAGTAAAGAAAAAGAAAGAAAAGAAGAAATTGTCTGATAATGAAGAGTTAGGAGAGGATGAATTCTCAAAGCAACTTAAAGGAGCATTAAAGGAATGTTCGTATGTTATGAAATATACTTTTCCAAAGAAAATAAAATCGGTTTCTTTAAAAAATGCAAAAATAAGTGAAGATAAAAAATCGTTTACTTATGAAGTATTACTAGATGATTTAGAGAATCAAGAAGATTTAAGTTTTAAAGTACAATTTTATGAATAAGAAAATAAAACTTCAGGATTTAGGTAAAAAAGATTACAAAGAAACCTGGGATTACCAAGAAATTCTTTTTAAAGAAATAGTAGATCAAAAAATACAAAATAGAAGAGAAGAAACAGCTATTGAAACCTCCAATTATTTTCTCTTTGTGGAGCATCCGCATGTGTATACGTTAGGGAAAAGTGGTGACATTGAAAATTTATTGCTTTCTGAGAAACAATTGGAAGCGAAGGGAGCTACTTTTTATAAAATTAATAGAGGAGGAGATATTACCTATCACGGACCGGGTCAAATTGTGGGTTATCCAATTTTAGATTTGGAAAATTTCTTTACCGATATACATAAATATTTACGTTTTTTGGAAGAAGCGATTATTTTGACTTTAGCTGAATATAATATTGTAGGAACTAGAAGTGAAGGAGAAACAGGTGTTTGGTTAGATGTAGGAACTCCTTTTGCAAGAAAAATTTGTGCTATGGGAGTTCGTGCTAGTCGTTGGGTTACAATGCATGGATTTGCTTTGAATGTGAATGCAGATTTAGGTTATTTTGATAATATTATTCCTTGTGGTATTAAAGGAAAAGCAGTTACTTCTATGCATGCAGAATTAAATGTTCCAGTTGATGAAGCATTGGTTAAAGAAAAAATCTTGAAACACTTTAAAGTGTTATTTGAAAATGAATTTATTTTAGCCTCTTAATCAGTTTGTAGTTATAAATCTAAACATAATTGATCTGGAAGGAGTTTAAAACTCATTCTGTGGTATTTACAAGGGCCATATTTTTTTATAGCTTCTCGGTGCTCTTTAGTTGGGTAACCTTTGTTTTTCTTCCAATTGTACATGGGGAATTCTTCATGAATTGTATCCATATATTCATCTCTGTAGGTTTTAGCAAGAACTGATGCGGCAGCAATACTTAAATATTTAGAATCTCCTTTAATAATACTTTCGTTTGGAATTCTTTTTAAAGTTGAAATCTCCTCTTCCGTAAATATTTTTCCAAACTTATTCTTTAAACCTAATTTTGAAAAAATAGGTCTATTACCATCTACTATAATAAATTCTGGAAGAGGTTGTAGTTGTAAAATACTTTCTTGCATGGCTTTCATCGATGCGTTCAAAATATTAATATCATCAATTTCTTGATTATATATATGTGTAAAAGCAAAAGTAATGGCTTGTTGTTCAATTTTAGGTCTTAATTTAAAACGATTTTTCTCTGATAATTGTTTAGAATCATTTAAGAAAGACAATTCAAAATGTTCAGGAAGTATAACAGCTGCAGCTGTTACGGGTCCAGCAAGACATCCTCTTCCTGCTTCATCTGTTCCACATTCAATTAATAAGTTTTGATAACCTTTGATTAGCATTTTGAGTTTTTCACAAAAATATAATTTTAAACGCAACCTTTTTGAGTTTTTCTCATCTAAAAAAGTAGATTGATTAGTTATTTTAATTTTTATGATTAAATATTTAACATTTTAAAAAAGTAATATTCCGAAGTATTATTTGGTTATTTAAGAAATTATTAAGAAGTTTGCGAAATAACTAACTCAAATAAAAAAATAATATGAGATCGAAGTTTAAATGGATTTTTGCGCTTTTAGTGGCGTTTACAATGCAGTTTTCGTTCGCACAAGAGAAAACTGTTACAGGTGTCGTTTCAGATGCTTTAGGACCATTAGCAGGAGCTAATGTAATTGTTAAAGGTACTAATAAAGGTACTACTACAGACTTTAATGGGGCCTTTACTATCAAAGCTAGTCAAGGAGATATTGTAGTTGTTTCTTATGTAGGGATGGAAGATTCACTATTTACAGTGGGTGCTGCAAGTTCTTATAATGTTTTACTTAAACAAGGAATTGAATTGAAAGAAGTGGTTGTTGTTCAAGGTTATGATAGAACAAAAACAAAAGCTACTACAACATCTGCTTCTACAATAGTTAGCACAGAAACAATTGAAAATAGACAAAATGCTTCTGTTTTAGCTTCTTTACAAGGTACTGCTCCTGGTTTGACTTTAATATCATCTTCAGGTTCACCAGGTTCTGCAAAATTTGATGGTTTTATAAGAGGTGCTTCTTCAATTAATGGTAATACAGATCCTTTATTGGTAATTGATGGGATACCTTCAACTTCTAATCAATTTAGAAATTTAAACCAAAATGAAATTGAATCTGTAACTGTTTTAAGAGATGCTGCTGGTACATCTATCTATGGTAACAAGGGTGCTAACGGTGTAATCTTGATAACAACAAAAAATGCTAAGTTTGAGACGGGCATAAAATTTACTTATGATGTTGTTACAGGTTTTAATACTTTGCCAAAAAATAAATATAATCTTGCAAATGCAAAAGAGGCCTTAACTATTGAAAAATTACGAGGCATTGGTTTAGGTGCATCAATGACTGATGCTGAAATTGCTGCTTATACAACTGAAACCGATTGGTTGAATGAGTTTTTCAATGTAGATGTTCTTACTCAACACAATTTAGGTGTTTCAGTTGGAGGTAAGAATATTAGTTCTCAAACGACTTTAGGATATTTCAAGCAAGGAGGTTTAGTTCCTACTACGGATTTTCAACGTTTTTCTTTTAGAAATAATATAAATGGTAAAAGTGATAATGATCGTTTTAATTACGATGTTCAAGTTGCTTTGGGTTATTCTAAAAGAAATCAATTAGATCAAGAAACTAATGGAAATATTGATAATAATTCGATACAAAATCCATTACATGGAGCTTTAACAGGATTACCATATTTACCTACTTCTCCATATGCAACTGGAGCAGAATTATTTGCGGGTATTGGAACTGATTTTTCAGGAGCAAATGATACTTATGTATTACAGGATATATTAAGAGAAGGTTCTCTTCCTAGTACATTTACAGATAAAACAGCTATTTTAAATCTTGGTGCTTCTTATAAGTTAACTCCTTCGTTAACAGTAAGAAATAGATCAGGTATTGACTTTAAACAATATGGTAGATTATTTGCTAGGGCACCCACATCTTATTTAGCGATTGTTGTCGCGTCTAGTAGAGGTGAACAATTTGGAGGTTTTGAAGACCAATCAACTTTTAATGATTTAACATTTACTAATATTTCAAGTATTAATTATAATAAAATCTTTAAAGAAAAGCATAATTTATCTTTAGGTGCTTTTATGGAGTATACAAAAGCACATTATGAAGGTCATGGTTCAAGACAAAATGGTTTGAATCCATTAAACTATGTTCCTGGA
Organism: Flavobacterium sp. 9AF; assembly: GCF_902506265.1. GTDB lineage: Bacteria > Bacteroidota > Bacteroidia > Flavobacteriales > Flavobacteriaceae > Flavobacterium. The sequence goes on from NZ_LR733625.1 coordinate 47,749, forward strand.
GCTGGTACTGGTTATGTTGCATTTAATCCATCTACTCCTAACTCATATATATCTACTGTAAATGGTGCTAAGCTTACCGGAGGAACACTATCAGTATTTGGTACTTTAGATTATGAGTACTTAGAAAAATATGGTTTTAGTGGCGTTCTAAGGAGAGATGGTACTTATAGATTTTCTGAAGACAATCGTTGGGGTACTTTTTGGTCTGTCTCTGGTCGTTGGAATATTGACAAAGAGGATTTTATGGAAGGTTCTACATTTGATATGTTAAAATTAAGAGCTTCTTACGGAACTAATGGAAATCAAAATATTTCTGCTGCAAATTATGGTTTTCCTTCTTTGTTGACATCTAATAATCTAATTAGAGAATTAGCTGCATCAGGAACAGGTTATAATAATATACCGGGTTCTTTATTATATGGTCAGTTTGCAAATACTCCAGTGCAATGGGAAAAGATTTCTCAAGCAAACATAGGATTAGATTTTATAATTCTTAATAATAAAATAGAAGGTAATTTGGATGTTTATAGAAAGACAACAACTAACTTATTTAATTCTATTCCAAATTCTGCTTCTGTTGGTTTTGGATACACAATCGCGGGTAATAATGGAGAATTGAGAAATGACGGAATTGAATTATTACTGAAATATAATATTGTTAGAAAGGATGATTTTAAATTTTCTGTATTCGCTAATGGAGCATACAATAAGAATGAGGTATTACAATTGGCAGAAACAGACCAAAGTGGTGTTTCAAATTTAAGACAGGTAGGTAATATACTTAATGAATGGAATCTAATTCCTTATGTTGGTGTTAATCAGGCAAATGGGAATTTATTGTACTTAGATAGAAATGGAAATTTAACAGAGACTCCTGATGAAGCAAGAGATAGAAGAGCAACTGGTAAAAGTAATTTACCAAAGTATCAAGGAGGATTTGGTTTTAATTTAGATTATAAAGGATTTTATTTGAATACTTTGTTTTCATATATGGTTGATGTTTGGAGAATTGACAACCAGTTTAGATGGGCTTCAAATCCTGCCTTTATTGGATCAGAAAATGTAACTGCTGATTTTCTAAACCAGTGGACACCTTCTAATGCAAATTCTGACGTACCTTCTTTACAAGCTACCAACAATAATGTTTTTATTGGTTCTGATAGATTTTTATATGATTCTTCTTTTTTACGTCTTAAAAATGTGAATTTAGGTTTTAATTTTTCTAAAAAATTACTTAATAATTCACCTATATCTAGTTTAAGAGTTTATGTGCAAGGAGAGAATTTACTTACGTGGACAAAATGGAGAGGCTTTGATCCTGAAGCTATAACTGCATCTTCAGTTACCAACTTTCCAAACCCAAGAACGATATCTTTTGGTACTAGTATAGGGTTTTAAATTTAAAAATAATTATTATGAAAAAATTAAAAAATATTTTAATCTTAGGCTTTAGTTCTTTATTTATTGCATCATGTAGTGATGCATTAGATATAGTTCAGGATGGTGAAATTTATCCTGAAAATGCCATTAAAACTGTTGCTAATTTAAGAGAGTACTTAAATGGAGATATTTACGGAAGAGTGAATAATACAAATGAGATTGCTTTTACAAGTATTTTTACTGACGAGGTAGGAATTGGGCCAGATAATGGAGGGCAAGCGATTGAACTTCATAGATTTCAATTAAATGCTAATTCTGCAGAACCTGCTGCTTTGTGGAATACTCAATATGCATTAATCAATAGATGTAATAGGTTGCTTGAGTATTCTGAGTTAGTAACTCCAACAAATGCTTTAGAAACTGCTCAAAAAAATGCTATAATAGCTGAGGCTAGAACTTTAAGAGCGTATGCTTATTTACAGTTGGTATCATACTTTTCTGTAGACCCTTCTAATCCAAATTCTTTAGGAGTGATTCTTACAGAAACTTCAGAAAATCCTTTAGTTAATGAACCTAGATTAAGAGTAACTAATCAGCTTATTTATGATTTAATGGAAGAAGATTTATTGTTCGCTCAAAATAATTTGCTTCCTACTACTGATTATAAGTTTGTAACACCTAATCTTGTCAATGCAATTAGAGCAAGAATGTACTTATATAGAAAAGATTATGTTTTAGCCAAACAATATGCTACGCAAGCTTTAGCTTTACGTCCATTGGTAACAAACCAAAATCAATATTTTAGTTCTTGGGGCGATTCAGGACAAGGTGAAATTATTTTTGCAGCTTCTCGTCCTTCAGGAGGAACTTGGTCTAATATTGCTAGTACATGGTATTTTAATGTAACTAATGCAACTGGTGGATGCTTTTTAGATATGGGAAGAAATTTATTTAATCTTTATGATCAATATCCTAATGATGTAAGAAGAATAACTTGGGTAGATGCAACTGCAGTAATTAACCCTGATTATTTAAATGATATTAATTATGTTGAAAATGATATATTGCCAATAAATAAATATCCAGGTAAAACAAGTCAGCCTTTGAGAAACGATTTAAAACTATTTAGATCTTCTGAAATGGTTTTAATTATTGCTGAGTGTGAAGTTGGTAGTGCTACTCCTAATTTAGTAGAGGCAGCTACAAGAGTTCAATCGATTAGATCTGCTAGAGGAACAACTCAAACTTTACCAGTTTATGCAAATTCTCAACAAGCTTGGGCTGATATTTTATTAGAAAGAAGAAAAGAATTAGCTTTTGAAGGTCATAGGTATATAGATATTAAAAGGCTTTCTGTTTTAGCTGGTGTTCCTGGGATTGATAGAAATGTAACTGATGATCAGTTTTTGACATTGCCTTTAACATTACCAGTTTCAGATTATAGATTTACTCTACCAATTCCACAGTTAGAGATTGCTGGTAATGTCTCAATTCAACAAAATCCAGGATATTAGTGTATAATTTATATATCATTTACATAAAAATTTTAAAAATGAAAAAAATAAGTGTAACAAAAATTATGATTTTATGCTTATCGCTCTTACTATCTAGTTGTAGTAATGAAGATGATAATTATAAAACTTTTGAAGGGCCTCAAGAAGCTTTTCTTTTTAATAGTTTTACATCCGTACTTGAAGTTAATCCTACAGGTTCTTCATTCGTTGATGTTGTTTTTAGTAGTACTACTAAATCGAATCAAGATAGATTAATTCCTATTTCTATAAGTTCTTTCTCAAATGCAACTGCAAATATGTATTCAGTAGATTTATCTAGTGCTATAATTCCTGCTGGAGAAACTACTGCTACTCTTAGAATTAATTCTGGTAGTTATGCAGCATTGCCAAATTCAGGATCTAAAGATTTAGTTTTAGTTTTTGATTCTTCGTTGTATAGTTTGTCAAATAGAAATAATCATGTTATATCTATACAAAGAGGTTGTACTGATACTAGGGTGAATTTTAATATTGCTTTTGATTCTTATGCAAGTGAAATTAGTTGGACTTTGTCTAATTCTTCTGGTGTTATTGCAACTTCTGCGGGTTATTCAGATGGTTTATCTTCATATAACGAACAATTTTGTTTGACACCTGGGAATTATACATTTGTTATGAATGATTCTTATGGGGATGGTTTGAATTCACCAGGATCTTTTGCTCTAACTCTTACAGATGGAACAGTATTATTTAGTGGAGGAGGCAATTTTGGTTCTTCAGTTTCAGGAAATTTTACTATAAATTAAATAGATTATAATATTTTATTTTATTGCCTCTTTTTTAAGAGGCAATTTTTTTTAAATTATAATTAATGTTAAATATTTTTCAAATTGTTTTTTTTAGATTAAAAGTAGTATTTTTGTAGCATTAACCTCAAAAAAAAAATATGTTAAAAAAAATACACTTTATAATTTTGGTTTTATTTCATTTTACTTGCCTTATAAATGCACAATCCAAAGATGATAAACAAAAAATTATTAAGCTAACTAATATAGATAAGTTGAGTGAACTTAAAAAATCATTTAATGAAGAATATTTAGAAAGGCAAAAAAGAATTGATGTTTATTTGAAATCTAATCCAATATCTAGAAGGTTTATTGTTGATGGTGTTGAAAAAGAAATTTATGATGTAGATAGTGAAGGAAATATATCATATATGGAAACTACAAATTTAGGTTCCTCTGTTACTATTGGTGCTAATAATGTTTATAATGGTGGGATTTTAGGATTAAATGTTCAAGGGCAAGGTATGACTGTAGGAGTATGGGATAGTGGTCCAGCAAGAGAGACACATGTAGAATTTACAAATGCAAGAGTCAATATTTTTGATTTTATTGATTATTCAGATCACGCTACTCATGTAATGGGAACAGTTTTAGCAAATGGTACTAATAGCAATGCTAGAGGTATTGCTTTTCAAGCTAATGGGAAATCTTATGATTGGACTAATGACTACACTGAAATGGCTAATGAAGCATCAACAGGTTTATTGGTTTCAAATCATTCATATTGGATTGGTAGTAATTTAGGTACTTGGATATTAGGAGCTTATGATATAAGAGCTAAACAAATGGATCAGTTAACATATGCAGCACCTTATTATCTTCCGGTAGTTTCTGCTGGTAACGATAGAAATAGTAATGCTAATACTATTATAGCAAATCATAATTCAAATAAGTTTGGTTATGATTTGATAAGAGGAATGAATAATGCAAAAAATTCTTTGACTGTAGGAGCTGTTGCAAACGTTGTTAATTATACAAGTCCATCTAGTGTGCAAATGTCAAGTTTTAGTAGTTGGGGCCCTACTGATGATGGTAGAATAAAACCTGAAGTTGTTGCTAAGGGTGTAAGTGTTTTTTCAAGTGTTTCAACAAGTGATAATTCTTATGATACTTATCAAGGTACGTCAATGGCTTCACCAGCTGTTGCAGGTGCTTGTTTACTGCTACAACAACATTATAATAATTTGAACTCTAATTTTATGCGTTCATCAACTCTTAAGGGACTTATTATGCACAGTGCAAAAGAAGCGGGTTATTATGTTGGTCCAGATTATGAGTATGGTTGGGGTTTAGTAGATGTTAAAGAAGCAGCATCAATAATTAATGATAAAAGTCTTAATAAAGCAATAATTGATGAATTGTTGTTAAATAATAGCTCAACTTATACTAGAAGTTTTTCAATTAGCAACCCTTCAAATATTAAAGTTTCTATTTGCTGGACTGATCCTGCATCTAATTCGGTTAATAGCTCAACAGTTGATCCTGATGTAACTTATCTAGTTAATGATTTAGATTTAAAGCTAACAAAAAATGGTGTAGATTATTATCCTTGGTCTTTAGATAAAAATTCATTTTTTAATCAGGCTACAAATATTACAACTAATGATGTTGATATTTTTGAACGTGTTGATATAGATAATGCAGTTGGTACTTATACTCTAACAGTAAGTCACAAAGGAAATTTAAGTTCAGGAAGTCAGAATTATAGTTTAATAATTTCTGGACTTGATCAGATGTCTTTAAATTCAGAATCTTATTTAAATAAACAATTTTTAGTCTACCCAATACCTGCTAAGGAATTGTTATATATTTCATCTGATAGTGAACCAATAGATGCTTATTCTATTATTGATTGTCAAGGAAGAGTTGTTTTAGAAAATAAAATTCTAGATATTAATAAAAATGATTT
>NZ_LR733628.1 GCF_902506265.1 Flavobacterium sp. 9AF
CTTGATTTATTTAAGACAGTATTTGCTTTATAATTACCTGTTTTTTTTAAAATATAGCATGTATTTAATATTTTATTCAACTTAAATATTTTTAAAAATTTCTTTTTTTTATTTTTGAGAAAAATCTAAACAAGCGCTTGAAAAAATTTCCTTATTACATACAAACAGAAAGTAAAGATTGTGGACCAACCTGTTTAAAAATCATTGCAAAACATAATGGCAAAGTTTTAAATACACAGATGCTGCGTGAACTTTCTGAAACCACTAGAGAAGGTAGTAATTTGCTTACATTAAGTGATGCGGCAGAAAGAATTGGATTTCGATCACTAGGTATAAAAATTTCATTAGAAAAATTACAAGAAGCACCACTTCCTTGTATATTGCATTGGAACAAGAACCATTATGTCGTACTTTATAAAATAAAAAAAGATAAATATTTTATTTCAGATCCTGCTATTGGGTTAATTGAGTATTCTGAAAAAGAATTTTTGAAATTCTGGATTGGAAATAATGCAGATGAAACCACTGAAGAAGGCATTGCTTTGCTTTTAGAACCTACGCCTAAATTCTATGAATCGGAGTTTGATTTAGATAAAGATGAAGAAGGGAAGACTAAATTTGGCTTTAATTTACTTTCAAGATATATTTATAGATATAAAGCCTTTGTTATCCAATTAGCAATTGGTTTATTAGCGGGAAGTTTACTTCAGTTAATTTTTCCTTTTTTAACGCAAAGTGTGGTAGATATTGGGATACAAAATCAAAATATTCATTTTGTCTATTTGGTTTTGTTAGCTCAATTGTTTCTTTTCTTTGGAAAAACGGCACTAGAATTAATTCGAAGCTGGATTTTATTACATTTATCGACCAGAATAAATATCGCTCTTATTTCAGATTTTTTTATCAAATTAATGAATTTACCCATTTCTTATTTTGATGTAAAAATGACTGGTGATATTATGCAACGCATAAATGACCATCATAGAATTGAAAGAATTTTAACTACTTCTTCCTTAAATGTATTGTTTTCAATGGTAAATATGGTTTTAATGGGTGGAATTTTAGCCTTTTATAACCTAAGTATTTTTATTGTTTTTTTCATAGGAAGTATATTGTATTTCTTATGGGTAATATTGTTTTTAAAGCGAAGAGAAAAGTTAGATTATAAACGATTTTCTGAAGTTTCTCAAGAACAAAGTAAGGTTATAGAACTAATTAATGGAATGCAGGAAATTAAACTTCATAATGCCGAAAAGCAAAAAAGATGGGGTTGGGAATATATTCAAGCAAGGTTGTTCCGAGTTTCAATGAAGAGTTTGGTTTTGGAACAAACACAAGGAATAGGATCCAATTTTATTAATGAACTTAAAAATATTATAATTATATTTTTATCTGCTTTGGCAGTTATTAATGATGGACTTACACTTGGGGAAATGATGGCAATTACAAGTATAGTAGGAAGTCTAAACGGTCCTGTAATACAATTGATCGGTTTTATAAGAGAAGTGCAAGACGCTAAAATCTCTTTGGCAAGATTGTCTGAAATCCATGAAATGAAAGACGAAGTAGAAGATGATCATGAAAAAACTAAGGATATACCTTCTAATGATATTGTCTTAAAAGATTTATCTTTTCGATATACAGGTTCTGATGTAAATGTTTTAGACCAACTGAACTTAACCATTCCAGCTAAGAAAGTAACAGCTATTGTTGGAACAAGTGGTAGTGGTAAAACAACACTCATGAAATTATTATTGAAATTTTACGAACCACAAGAAGGAGATGTAATTATTAATAAAACCTCTTTGAAGACTATTTCTCAAAAAGCATGGAGAGACCATATTGGTTCAGTTATGCAAGAGGGATATATTTTTAGCGATACTATTGCAAATAATATAGCGGTCGGTGTTGATGTGATAGACAAAGAAAGATTACAATATGCTGCAAATGTAGCTAATATAAAAGAGTTTATTGATGATTATCCATTAAGATACAATACTAAAATAGGTTCTGAAGGCGTAGGTATGAGTACAGGACAAAAGCAACGTCTTTTAATTGCAAGAGCGGTTTATAAAAATCCTGAAATGCTTTTCTTTGATGAAGCAACAAGTGCTTTAGATGCTAATAATGAAAAGGAAATAATGGAAAAATTAAATGTCTTTTTTAAAGATAAAACAGTACTTGTTATTGCACATCGTTTGAGTACGGTTATGAATGCTGATAAGATTGTGGTGCTAGAGAAAGGAAAAATTATAGAGACGGGTACACATGATGAATTGGTAGCTTTAAAAGGAAGCTATTTTAAATTGGTTAAGAATCAATTACAGCTAGGAAACTAAATAAATAATGAAAAGAGAATATAGATAAATAAACAAGTAATGCCAAACGAAAATTTAAATAATGAACATCATTCAAATTCTGATATAGAACTTAGAAGTGAACAAGTACAGGAAATACTTACCAAAGTTCCCAATTGGATGATTCGATGGGGAAATCTAGTTATACTAATTCTTCTTTTACTTGTTTTATTGTTTTCTTATTTTATTAAATATCCTGATATTAATTCTGCCCAAATAGTAGTTACTACAGCCATTCCGCCTGAAAAATTAACAGCTAGAACTTCAGGGAGAATTGAAGCTATATTGGTGAAAGATAATAGTGTAGTAACTAAAAACACTCCTTTAGCGGTTATCGAAAATACAGCAAATTATGAAGATGTTTTTTTGCTAAAGAATATAATTGATACTATTCAAATTGATAGAACACCTTTTCCTTTTCAAAAATTACAAATATCACAATTAGGAGATGTGGAAAGTGCTTATGCTCTTTTTCAAAAAGAATACAGTGCAAACGATTTGCAAAAAAAACTTAAGCCTTATTTGGTAGAATCTAATGCACAAGGATTTGAAGCAAATCAATTAAAAGAACGTTTGTCATTATTGGAATCGCAAAAAAGTATTAATCAATCTGAATTAGAATTAGAAAAAAATCAACTTGACCGACAAGAAATTTTATATAAAAAAGGGGTTATCGCGACTCAAGAATTTGAAAAAAATAAATTAGCTTATTTGCAATCACAAAAAAATTATAAAAATTTATTGAGTTCAATATCCCAATTGCAATCGTCTTTGAATGATTTAAATAAAAGTAGTAAAAACACAAACATAAATGCCACGAAAGACGCAATCAATTTAGAAAGAAATGTGTTGCAATCCTATTTTCAATTAAAAAAAGCAATTAAAGATTGGGAATTAAACTATGTTTTAAGAACATCAATGGATGGGAAGGTGTCTTTCTTACAACTTTGGGCTGAAAATCAAACAGTAACTTCTGGGGAACAAGTTTTCTCAATAGTGCCTGTTAATGAAAAAGTATATATTGGAAAAGTGAAAGCTTTAGCTCAAAACTCTGGTAAAATAAAGAAAGGACAAACAGTTTATATTCGATTAGCTAATTTTCCAGATAGAGAATATGGAATAATAAAAGGACTTGTGAATAATATATCAGCCACACCTGATAAAGAAGGTAATTTATTAATAGACGTCGCTTTACCAAATGGATTGGAGACTTCATACGAGAAGAAGATTGAATTTCAACAAGAAATGACTGGAACTGCAGATATCGTTACAGAGGATTTGCGTTTAATTGAACGTTTGTTGCACCAGTTTAGAGATCTTTTTAGTAGAAATAGTGAAATAAAAAATCAGAATAAATAACTTTTACTTTTAACACAAAATTATTAATTTTTTCTATTTCTTAATTGTAAATTAATACTAGTCATGAAAAATATAATTTTGCTCGGTATTGTTTTTATATTCACTAATGCTTCTTTTTCTCAAGGGAAAATAAAAATAATAGATTTTGATTCAAAACAACCGATCCCTTTTGTAACTGTTATTTTAGATGATTATAATGGAGTTTATTCTGATGAGAATGGAGAAATTGATAGATCTTTTTTGATTACTGAGAAAATTAGTTTAACATGTATGGGTTATGATAATTTAGAAATATCAGTTAAAGATATTTTAGATAATAAAATCTTTTTAAAGCAAAATACTACTTTGTTAAATGAAGTTGTATTAACCAATAAAGAAAATAAATTTAAAACTAAAAAATTTGATGAGATAAAGCATAATGATTTTATGGAAGGTCATATGTTAATTATTGGCGGTGAAATATCTTGTTTTATTGATAATTCTTTTAGTAAGGAAAATGTTCAAATTAGAAATATTAGAATTCCAGTAGTAACTAAAACTATTTCTTTTTCAAAAGAAGACGAAAATAAAAGACAATTGGTTAAAAAATTAGAATTTACAAGTAAGTTCAAGTTGTCATTTTATAATAATGATAATGGTAGGCCAGGGGAACCAATTTACGTGCAAAAAAATATTATTTTTAATCTATCACAAGAAAAGAATGTATTTGTAGTTAATCTTATTGATTATGATATTTATTTGCCAAATAATGGACTTTTCGTTGGTATAACTAACCTTGGACCGGTCGATGAACATGATAAATTTATTCAAAGTGAGCCTTTTGAAATGAAAGAAATAAATGGAAAAAAAATAAAAATAGTAAAACCTACTAAACCTTTTTTTCCAGTGATTAAAGAAGTAAAAAGAATAAATACATTTTATAAATTTTCATTTGATAATGAAGGAAAATGGGAATCATTCTATAAAAATGGTAAAAAGAAGGAGGCTGAAGTTCATAATATAGGTATTGGTTATGAGTTAGATGTTTATGAGTAATTATAAGTATTACCACTCGTTCACTTTATTTGCATCAAGTTTTACAAATATGAATAACATAATAGTAAATGCCCATAAACTTGATCCTCCATAAGAGAAAAAAGGTAAAGGAACCCCAATTGTAGGGAACAGTTTAATCAGCATCGCAATATTTACAAAAAAGTGTGTAAACAAATAACTGGCTACACAATAACCATACACTCTACTAAATTTCGTTTTTTGCTTTTCAGCTTGCGCTATAATCCTTAAAAATAGGATAACAAAAATGATAATTACAACAGTACACCCTATAAAACCCCATTCTTCGCCTACAGTAGTAAAAATATAATCGGTATGTTGCTCGGGAACAAATCCGCCTTTAGTTTGCGTACCTTCTAAATAGCCTTTGCCCGTTAGACCACCAGAACCTATTGCGATCATAGATTGATTCAGATTATAGCCTTCTTTTTTGATATCTACATCTTTTCCTAATAATACATCAATTCTGTCTTTTTGGTGCGGTTCTAAGACATTATTGTAAACATAATTTACAGAAAAAACAAAACCAGATATAAGAATAAAGATAAAAGTATATAAAATAGGATTTCTACTAATTAGTTTACTTCTTAAATAATGAATAAGCATTATAAAGGCTACTCCTATAATGATGTATTTTGGTTCTATTAATAGGGCTAAAAAGAAAAGAAGTATTGCTGAAAAGCCTGAAAATAGATACCATCCTGAAAGTCCTTCTCTGTTTAAAACAAAAATTAAAGATAGAAAAATCATGGCACTACCTGCATCGGGTTGTAGCATAATTAAGCAAACAGGTAATAAAATGATGCCAAAAGCAATGAATTTATGCTTTATGTTTTTAAGATTAATTTGAGGGTAGCTTAAATATTTAGCTAATAATAAAGCCGTTCCTGTTTTTACAAATTCAGAGGGTTGAAAACCAAAACTTCCAAATTGATACCAGTTTGTTTGTCCTTTTTTAGTGACACCAAAAACAAAGAGTCCTAATAAAAGAATAATTCCTATTCCATAAAACACAAAAGACAGTCTTTCAAAAATTTTAGCATCCAAGAAAAGCAATACGAAGATTAATGGAATACTAAAAAAAATGAATAGCATTTGTCTTCCATAGATTTGTTTGGTATCAAAAATTGAAGTGATTTCAAGGGGTAAAGAAGCAGAATATATGGTAAGCCACCCCATTATTACTAATGTAATATATAGTAATACGATAGTCCAATCGATATTGCCTATGCTTTTTCCTCTCATTTAATTAACCTCTTCTTCTTTTAATGTTAAACTTGGTGCAGTATTATCAATACTTACAGGTTCTGTAAAGCGTTGATATATAATATTTTCTATTTTCTTGTACTCCTCTTCTAAAGAACCATTTAACATTCTGTTTTCTAAATCTTTTCTTGTGATTTCACCATTTACATATTTTTCTATCATCAAGGTAGCTATTGGTCCAGCCCATCTATTACCCCAATAGCCGTTTTCAACAAAAACAGCAATTGCAATAGTAGGGTTCTCTTTAGGCGCAAAGGCGACAAAAATGGAATGATCTTTTAATTGATATGTCTTTCCAGCAACTCTAATTTTATTTTCAGCGGTTCCTGTTTTTCCACATATCTGCATATCTTTTACCTTTAATGTTGAGGCGGTACCTTTATTGTACACATCGGCTAATCCTTCTATAACAGGCTCAAAATGCTTTGCATCTACCGTAGAATAATGTTTGGTTGTAAATTTTTTATTTAATGGTTGATCTTTAATTTTTTTAACAATATGAGGGGTAAAATAATACCCTTTATTGGCTACAACAGCCATCATGTTAGCTAATTGCAACGGAGTGGTAAGGATTTCTCCTTGTCCTATACCATTAGAGATAATGGTTGAGCCTCTCCATCCTCCATTTGGATATAAGCGGTTGTAAGTTTTAGAAGTTGGAATATTTCCTTTTTTACCTATAGGTAAATCAGTTCCCATGTAGTTGCCTAAACCAAAACTTTTTACATGATTTGACCAAACGTCTACACCTTTTGACGAATTATTAAATTTATCTATAGTATTTCTATATACACTACAAAAATAGGTGTTACATGATTGATAAATACCATTGTTTAATTTTGATAAACCAGAATCATGACATTTCATAAAACGGCCACCACCGTATGAGAAGCCATGATGACACATAAATCCAGTTTCAGTAGTGATAACCTCTTCTTGAAGGCCTATTAATCCAGTAAGTATTTTAAAAGGAGATCCAGGCGGGTATTGAGCTAGTAATCCTCTGTCGAATAATGGATTTGCAATAGAATCATGATATAATTCAGTATAGTTTTTCGAACGTTGTCTTCCAACTAATAAAGCGGGATCATAAGTAGGTGCCGAAACTAATGCTAATATTTCACCCGTTTTAGGTTCAATTGCAACAATACCACCTCTTTTATTAACCATTAACTCGGTTCCATATTTTTGAAGTTCATAATCAATGGTTAAAGTTAAATCTTTTCCTTGTTTAGATATCGTGTCAAATTTTCCTTCTTTATAGGAACCAATTACTTTGTTGTATTTGTCTCGTAAAAGATATTTAACTCCTTTAATGCCTCTAAGTATTTCTTCATATTCTTGTTCAACGCCTTGTTTGCCAATTAAATCACCACTATTGTAATATGGATTTTTTTTAATGATTGCTTCATTTACTTGAGTGATGAAGCCAAATATATTTGCCCCAAAATCTACTTGGTAATCTCGTAGCGCTCTTTTTTGGGTGTAAAAGCCTTCAAAATTTCTTTCTTTTTCTTGAAAGGCAGCGTATTCTTTTTTGTTTAATTGTGCTAAAAAAACAGAGGGTAATCTTGGGCTATATACTGTAGCTTTTTTAATTTTCTTTATAAATTCTTCTTTTTCTATTTTTAAAAGATCACAAAATTCTGTAGTATCTAAATTTTTAATTTCTCTAGGTATTACCATAATGTCGTATGAAGGTTGATTGGCAACGAGTAATTTACCATTACGATCATAGATATAACCTCTTTCAGGAAAATCAAAGACTTTTTTTATAGCATTATTTTCAGATTGTAATTTTAAAGAATCGTCAATTACTTGTAAATAAAATATACGCACAAGTAAACCTATTGCGGTGATAATTATAAAAGAAGGTAATATAATTTTTCTCATCGTTTATTAGGTTTGATTAGATAAATGATTAATAAACAAATAACGAATGAAAAAACAGTTGAAATTAGAGTTGAATAGATGATATTAAAGAACAATGAAAAGCTAAGATATTCGAAAAAGAATAATATAAAATGATGGATAAAAATACCTAGTAAGATATAAGAAATTCTTTCTGATGTAATTTTGTCAGCAATTTTAACTGTTTGATACTCGTAGCTAATACCAAATGAAAAACGAAATAAATTAGGTCTTACAAATGCTAAAACGGTACATGCCATGGCATGAATTCCACCAGAATTGCTAAAAATATCAATTGTTAGACCTAATAGAAAACTACTTATTAACAGTGCATTTTTGTTGCCATTTGCAGGAAATAATAATGTAAATAAAATATAAGGATAAGGATTAAGGAATCCAAACAAGTTGATGTTGTTGAATAGAATTACTTGCAAGAATACAAGCAGTATAAATCGGATTATATTTAAAATGTTATTATTCAATTGTTTTTATTAAGAGTGTCTTCTTCTAATTTCTCGATTTCATTTTTATGAGTATTCCCAATTATATAAACATAACCTAAAGCGGTCATATCATTAAATAGTCTTACATTTATAGTATAATAATTTGTTTTTTTATCAATAAATACCTTGTCAATTTTCCCTATCGGAATGTTTTCAGGAAAGATTTTTGATTCAGAACCAGTAACAATTGAATCTCCTTTTTTTATCGTAGCTAGACGAGGAACATCGGTTAATTGTACATACCCCACATTTTTTCCGTCCCAGCTTAATGTTCCGAAATGTTCCGAATGTTTTATTTTGGCATTTGTTTTAAGTTCTGTATTTAATATACTAATTATTGTTGAATAGTTTTTAGAGGTTTTTTCAATAACCCCTACAATTCCTCTGTCGTTTACTACTCCCATGCTATTCTTAATACTGTCTTTCGAACCTGCATTTATCGTTAAGAAATTTTGTCTCACGTTATAGGAGTTTTTAATCACTTTAGCTTTTCTTACTTTGTAAAATAGGCTATCATTTAATTTTAATTGTTGAAGGTCTATTAATGTATCTTTTTGATTAAATAATAGCTCTTTTAATCTTGCATTTTCTTCTGCTAATGATTCGTTTTTTTCTTTTAAGCTAAGATATTCATTAATTGAATTTATCTTTTTATAAACTCCTCCACTAATGTTGTTGGCACTGTTAATATATTCACTTCTATGGAAAGAATGTGATTGTATTATTAGTGTAAAAGAAATACCTAAAAGCAGCAAAAACAGCAATTTATAGCTGTTTTTTATAAAGAAATATAGTATTTGCTGCATGAATTATTTTTATTTTATGAGAATGCTTTTATACTTGCCAAGATTTTTTAGTGCTATTCCTGTTCCTCTTACAACAGCTCTTAATGGGTCTTCAGCAATATAAACTGGTAAATCAGTTTTTATAGAGATTCTTTTGTCTAAACCTCTTAGCATCGAACCACCACCTGCTAGATAGATACCTGTATTGTAAATATCTGCTGCTAATTCTGGAGGAGTTTGTGATAAAGTTTCCATTACCGCATCTTCAATACGTTGAATGGATTTGTCTAAAGCTTTAGCAATTTCTCTATATGAAATATCTACTTGTTTTGGTTTGCCAGATAATAAATCTCTACCTTGAACTTGCATTTCTTCTGGTGGACTGTCTAAATCTTCAGTTGCTGCACCTATTTGAATTTTTATTTTTTCTGCAGTTGTTTCACCCACAAATAAATTGTGCTGTGTTCTCATGTAGTAGATAATATCATTTGTAAACACATCTCCAGCAATTTTAACAGATTTATCACACACAATACCACCTAATGCGATAACTGCAATTTCAGTAGTTCCTCCACCGATATCTACAATCATATTCCCTTTTGGTTGCATGATATCAACTCCAATACCAATAGCGGCAGCCATTGGTTCATGAATTAAATATACTTCTTTACCATTCACACGTTCAGCAGATTCTTTTACTGCACGCATTTCAACTTCGGTTATTCCTGATGGAATACATATTACCATTCTTAATGCAGGAGTGAATAGCTTCTTTTTCAAAGCAGGAATGCTTTTAATAAGCATACTTATCATCTTTTCTGAAGCATCAAAATCTGCAATAACCCCATCTTTTAAAGGTCTTATAGTCTTAATGTTTTCATGTGTTTTTCCTTGCATCATATTAGCCTCTTTACCTACGGCTATGATTTTACCACTTATTCGATCTCGTGCAACGATAGAAGGACTATCTATTACTACTTTGTCGTTGTGAATGATTAAGGTGTTTGCTGTACCAAGGTCGATAGCTATGTCCTCAGTCATGAAATCAAAAAATCCCATATGCTTTTTTAGGGTTTTATATTAATATATTATTCGTTTTTTACAAATGTAATAAAATTAATGTTTAAAATGACGTGTTCCAGTAAATACCATTGACACATTATTTTCATTACAATAATTGATACTTAATTCATCTTTAATTGAACCACCAGGTTGAATTACTGCTGTAATGCCGGCTTTGTTTGCAATTTCTACACAATCTGGAAAAGGAAAAAATGCATCACTTGCCATTACTGCTCCTGTTAAGTCAAATTCAAATGCTCTAGCTTTTTCTATAGCTTGTTTTAAGGCATCTACACGTGAGGTTTGTCCAGTGCCAGAAGCGCATAGTTGTTTGTTTTTAGCCAAAACTATTGTGTTTGATTTGGTATGTTTACAAATTTTAGAAGCAAAAATTAAATCTTCAATTTCTTCATTTGTTGGTTCAGTATTTGTAACGTTTTTTAAGTGCTGTTTATTATCTGTAATGTTATCTTTATCTTGAACTAAAATACCATTTAAGCATGTGCGCACTTGTTTAGTAGGTAATTCTACATCATTTATAACTAACAAAATTCTATTTTTCTTTTCTTCTAACAAATCTATCGCGTTTTTATCAAAAGAAGGAGCAATCACTACTTCGCAGAAAAGGGAATGGATTTCTTCAGCTGTTTCTAGGTCGATGGTGCCATTTGCTATTAAAACACCACCAAAAGCAGAGGTTGGATCACCTGCTAAAGCTTCTAGATAAGCTTCTTTCATTGTATCTCTTGTGGCAATACCACAAGCATTATTGTGTTTTAAAATGGCAAATGTAGGTGCGTCATTTTTAAATTCATTCATCAAGTTTACTGCAGCATCTACATCTAAAAGATTGTTGTAAGATAATTCTTTGCCATTCAATTTAGTGAACATTTTGTCAAATTCACCAAAGAAAAAGCCTTTTTGATGTGGGTTTTCACCATATCTTAAAGTTTCACCATGAGCTAAACTTGTCTTTAAATACGTTTCATCAGTATTAAAATAATTGAATATTGCCGTGTCATAGTGAGACGAAACATGGAATGCTTTGGTTGCCAATAATCTTCTTTGCTCGATTGTTGTACTACCGTTTTCATTTGTATAAAAATCTAAAAATAAATTATATTCTTCTACAGATGGAACAATTACAGTGTCTTTAAAATTCTTAGCTGCAGCTCTTATTAAAGAAATACCCCCGATATCAATCTTTTCAATTATGTCAGTTTCATTGGCACCAGAGGCTACAGTTTTTTCAAAAGGATATAAGTCTACGATAACTAAATCTATTTGAGGGATATTATATTCTTGCATTTGAGCAACATCAGATGGATTGTCTTGTCTGTTTAAAATGCCTCCAAATACTTTAGGATGTAATGTTTTTACTCTTCCTCCTAAAATAGATGGATAATTAGTTACATCTTCTACAGGAACTACAGGGATTCCTAAACTTTTAATAAAAGCTTCCGTTCCACCTGTAGAATAAATAGTTACCTGATTTTGATGTAGTGCTTTTACAATAGATTCTAAACCTGTCTTGTCAAATACAGAGATTAATGCTGAAGTAATTTTTTTTGTTGTGCTCATAGTGTGTTGAATTGTTGTTGTTTACCCTTTAAAATGATTTCTTTTGAATGTTTTATTTTTCAGGTGGTTTTTCGTGGTGCAAAAGTAGTTATACTTATTAAAATTTTCAACAATTATACATACTTAAAAAAAATATTTTTTAAGTATTTGGAATTCTAAGGAAAAGATAACTAAATGATATAGCACTTTACGATTGTTTCCCTTTTTAAAAATTGTAAATATAAATTAGTATTAATAATTAAATACTATGTATTAGTTTCTGATTTTTAATTTTTGTTTATTGACAATCAAATAGATATGCTTGTAATTTGCTGTTTTAATTATTTAAATTTTTAAATATATATTACTAACTTTTTACTAATGGTGTAACAAATTTGGTTTTTAATCTACTAATACTATAATTCAACTGTATTATGTTATTATATCTTCGATTACTTAAAGAAAGTTTAAGCTTTGCACTAAATGCATTGCGAAATAACAAATTACGTACCTTATTGTCGCTTTTAGGGGTAACAATAGGAATTTTTTCTATCATCGCGGTTTTAGCAGCTGTAGATTCTATGGATAAAAAAATCAAAGAAGATTTAAGCGATATGGATTTGAATACGGTTTATCTTATACGTTTTTCTTTTGGTCCTTCAGATGTGCCAAGATGGAAAAGAGAACAATTTCCAGATGTTACTTATGATGAATATGAATACATAAGAAAATCGGTAAAATATGTGGATAAAATGTCTTTTAATTTATTTACTCGATCGGAGAATATAAAATATGAGGACAAAACAGTAAATTCTATTGGTGTAAATCCATGTACAAATGAATTAATAGATATAGAACCTATTAAAGTGGAACAAGGTAGGTTTTTTAATGAATCTGAATCAAATTCTGGTGTGCCAGTAATTGTTATTGGAAATGAAGTAGCAACTAGTCTTTTTGGGAATAAAAATCCATTGGGAAAAAAAATTCGCTTGTATGGTCAAAAACTAACAGTTATAGGTGTTTTGAAAAAGCAAGGAGAATCAACCTTTGGTCAAAGTAGCGATATAACTGTGTACTTTCCTGTTAACTTTTTAAGAAGAATGTATGGAGATAATAATAAAAGCATTACTCCTGCCATATTAATTAAACCTGTAAAAGGGGTAGATATGGAAGAATTTAAAGCCGAATTAACTCAGAAATTACGTACTTACAGAAGTATAAAGCCTGGGGAAATTAATAATTTTTTTCTTAATGTATTATCTGGTTTTACTGATTTTATTGATAGCATTATAGGACAAATGAATTTAGTAGGTTGGGGAATCAGTTTCTTTTCACTTTTAGTAGGCGGTTTTGGAATTGCCAATATTATGTTTGTGTCTGTAAAAGAAAGAACCAATTTAATAGGTATTCAAAAAGCCTTAGGAGCTAAAAACAAATTTATTCTTTTTCAGTTTTTATTTGAAGCGGTGATTTTATCATTAATAGGAGGTATTGTAGGTATGCTTTTAGTGTGGTTGTGTGCTGTTGGATTAAGTGCTGTTTTGGATTTTGAATTTGTTTTGAGTTCGCAAAACTTATTGATTGGTAGTGGTTTAGCTACATTTATTGGTTTGATTTCAGGAATAGTTCCTGCTATATCTGCATCAAAATTGGATCCTGTTGAAGCAATTAGAACTGGGTTGTAAAAAATTTTACCTTAAATAAATTAAAAGAGCACTTATTGTCAAGTGCTCTTTTAATTTATATGCTATCTTTTCATTGTAAAGTGTGCCCTAAATGTCTTATTTTGATTGTTGTGCTGATAATCAACTACAAACCAATAATCTGTAGATGGTAAAGGAAGACCATTATAAGTTCCATCCCATCCAATACTATTAGGAGAAATTTGTTTTATTAGTTTTCCATAGCGATCAAAAATTGATATGATTGTGTTTGGATTATCTTTTAAATCATAAATATTCCATTTGTCATTGTATCCATCACCATTTGGCGTGAAAAATTTAGGATATTTAATAACTGTAAAAGTGATATTTCTGTCTCCACAATTGCCATATATATCGTTTATGGTAATTGTATGCTCTCCCGAACTTAAATGAGAAAATTCATTACTTTGTTGAAAACTACCTCCATCTAGTTGGTATTCGTAAATTCCAAAACCATTTAGAATATTTACTGTTGCTACTGCATTATCTTCAAAAGCATCTGTTAAAATTACTTCTGCTATTGCTGTGCTAGATCGAGTAACTTCAACAGTCGTAGGTGCATATGAGCAAATAGGAGCATTTTCAGGAATAAGTTTTATAGGTACCACGTCATAAAAACCTACTTCATTAGCAACATATTCAAAACCATTACCCATTAAAACGCCATTTAAATACCATTCTATATTGTAATTAGTATTGTTCAAGTTATTATCTTGAGTGACGGTTAAAGTGGCCGTTTGTTCTACATTATTGGTTTCTGGATTTACACAAATAATCCCATTATCTACAGAAAATACAGATCTTGGGTAAATTGAGAATTGAAAATGAGTTTCATCATTGCATGAGGTATTGTTTGTTGCTTTTGCATATACCCATACTTCAAAGGTTTCGCTTACACTTCCAGCTGTTACGGAATAAGTGTAATTGTTTGGATTAATTAAATAGGAAGAATCGCCTCCAGGTTGACTGTAATAATTTATATCGTAGGTTGTAGCAGGTAATGTTGGTAATGTAAATTCACCACAGTATTCAGTCATATCTAATGCAGAAAAATCTATAGGATATGTGTTTAAATCGGGTGTCTCAGAAATAGTAATAGTGAAACTTTTTTCTTCTGTACAGGGAAAACGATCTCCATTACTAGCAAAAACATATATTGTTTGTGTTGAAGTTAGAGTATAATTATTGGGGTCAATAATATCGACTGGATTGCCACCAGATTGCGAATAGTAATTAATAAAATAATTATCAGGAGATGGTGGTGTATGTGTTAGGTTCTCTAATGTGTAAGAGTCACAAGCTGTTATGTTGTTAAAATTTGGTAAACCAATGTAATTATAATAAACGGTAAATGGAATATCTTGTGTGCAACCGGTATTAGAATCTATGTTATATATATAAAAAGTCTTTGTTTCTTCAAAAACCATAGAAGGAGTTACAAGTGTACCAGAAGCATTTGGTTCTGTGTAATAATTTCCGTCTATTGGAGTAGGCAATGAATAGGAAGAACAATAATATAAATCACCCACAGTATCTACAGGAGGAAGAGGATTGATTGAAATTGTAAAAGAACTTTGATTATCACACCCAGCAGTATTGGCAGGAGTATAGACATAATATGTGCCAGGTGGATAATTATTTCCTGTTAAATCAATTATGTTGCCAGCTTGTAACATGGTTCCGGAGCCATTTGGTTCTGTGTAATAATTTCCGTCAGTAAGAGTAGGTAATATATACATATTACATGCAATCACATCCTCTGGACTATCTACGGGAGGAACTGGTAAAATAGTGACATCGAAAGACATATTATCAGTGCAATTTGGTGCGGTGCTTGTATTTGCGTAAATATATATTGTTTGTGAAGTGGTAATCTTAGTTAGAGCGGGTATAATTGTTCCTGTACCTGTTGGTCCAGTGTAATAATTACCAGCATCCAAATTAGGTAATATATAGCTACCACAAACTATTTGATTGCCTACATTGTTGATGATGTAAATAGTAAAGCTTGTGCTATCACTACAGCCATTTACATCTGGGCCATTAGTTATGGTAATTGTTTGCGTTGATGTAATTGAATCCCCAGCGAATAGTGGGTTGCCTTGAGCATTAAAATAATTGCCATTATTTAATGGTTCTAAAGTATAGCTCATGCAAGTTATTACATCGTTTAGAGAATCTACAGGAGGTAAAGGATGAATTACTAACGGGAAAGCTTCTTCTTTGCAAAAAACACCATTAACTTCAGCATAATAATATATAGTTTGATCTGTGGTGATTATAGTTCCACTTGGGATAATAGTGTTTGAAAGATTGCTAGGACCACCTGTTTGGGTGTAAAAATCTCCCTCAATAGGATTTGGAACAATAAATTGTCCACAATGTTCTAAAGGAATGTCGTATTCGTCTATCAGTGTAATTTGAAAACTTGATTGATTAGTGCATCCATTTGTGTCTGGACCGTTAAAGATATAATAGGTTCCGCTTATGTCAATGATGTCACCTGAATTATATGCTGTGCCTGTTCCATTTGGGCCTGAAAAATAGTTGCCATTAGTAATTGAGGGTAAAGTGTAGTTATGACATTCTATTACATCATCAATAGTGTCAACAAGCGGTAATGCATGAATTATCAGATCAAAATTACTTACTGCAAAACAGTCAGGATGAGTAGCCAATACTATTCTGACCCACACGGTTTGAGTCGATGCACCAGATCCAATAGTATGGCTTGTTGGATTTAAATTGTTTCCAGTCCCACCAATTTGCGCATCATTCTCAGTTGTATAAAAATAAAAGTTATAATCTGAAGCTAATTGGGAATTGTTTGCTAAAACCTGAGCTAATAAATTCACATTTTGTCCTTGACCATTAGGGGAGTCACAATTCTCAAAATTAGCAATGGGATTAATTACAATTGGGTCACTGACTAATAAATCAAAAGAATAAATAGCATTGCAAAACGAATCTGTAATTGAGTTGTATAATGCAATGTAAATAGTTTCATTTCCTACACTATTATAATTTGTGTTTTGGCTAATAGCGTTTGTGTGAGAGGTTGCGTCTGTTAGTGAAGAATAATAAATTACATCATAAATGACATTGTCAATTTGTAGAGTTGTTTCATTGTTCTGTGTTAAATCATAATTGTAATTAGAGCTTCCATTATTACAAGCGGTTAAATTATATGGATTAGTAACTTGTAAATCTGAAAATACAATTTGATCGGTTATTACGCAATTCGAATTAGGTTTAGTTATGGTAACTTCATATGTACCGCTTTGTGTAACTGTTAAAGTGTTACTTGTTTCCGCTAAAGAATTTCCATCTAATGTCCAACTATGATTAAATTCTGTATCACTTAATCCTGAGGTAATATTTCTCGAGTCACCACTACAGATAGTATCATCAGGACCTAAATCTATAGTAGTAATAAAACTTCCTGAAGCCAAAAATACAGCAGAGTCATAACGATAATCTTGATAATCACCTATAACTAATCTAATTCTATATGAATTATTAGGTGTTACAGTTGATGAAGCGTTCATTACCGTTGTAAAACCTCGCATGTTAATTGCTGAGTTTCCGGTATTAGTTACGTTATACGTGCTGAATAAATTTGAATTAGCCGAATTACAATTAAAATTATAAGCTTGGTTTCTGATGTTTAAAACTGAAACGGGTGTGCTGGTGTTTGGTATAACTGCTAAATTAGTAGTGGTATTCGTTGATAAATCAGTTAAAAAAAATGCAAAAGTATCAAACGATGCACATTGCCATTGTCCATATTCATTAGAGGCAAATAAAAAATCAAAACTGAAATGAGAGGATAGTGGAATAAAATCAAATTGCAGGAAAGCTACATCAGTAATTGTCCCAGATTGTCCTGCACTATTTACAATGTTTTGCAACCCTGCATCTCCAGAATTATTTACTTGACTGTCAAGATTATCTCCTGTATAGGAGCCTTCCGAATGCTTTGCAATGCCACTTCTTATTATAATTCCTTCGTTAATAGGAAAGGGAGAACCGTTTCCATTAAATGTGGCAACTGATTGGCTAGAAGAAATAATTACATTAGATACATTGGTACATGAATTTCCTAGTAGTAAATTCACTAATTGACTTGGAGAATTACTTGTGTCATCAATTGTAATTGATTGAGAATAAGTTACTATTGGCAAAAGCCAAAATAAAATTAGTAGTTTTTTCATTATGATATCTTTGGGGTTGAAAATCATTTTGACTAATACAAAATTACGTTTTTTTTAAATCTTAAAGGATATTAAAAAGAGGAATTGTTAAAAAAATTAACAGTTTAAAACTGCACTAAAATTAAATTTGTAAGATAATTTTTTAAATTTGATAAAAAATCATTCATGTCTATTCCTTTCGAGCCGATTCTTTTTGGTTATAAGATTAATTTGCACCTCATTTTAGAATATTTAGCTTTTTTTATTGGATTTAGATATTATCTATATTTAAGAAAAAGAGTAGTAGATAATATTACAACACAAAATAGACTTTCCATTATTTTAGGAGCTATACTTGGAGCTTTTTTAGGGTCTCGAATTTTTGGATTTCTTGAAAATCCTGTTATTCCTAAAAATATTTTGGATGGGTTGCAATTATGGAATACAAAAACGATTATGGGAGGTTTATTTGGAGGACTTTTAGGTGTAGAATTTGCAAAGAAAATAATCAATGAAAAACAATCTTCAGGAGATTTATTTGTTTTTCCAATTATATTAGGAATTTTTATTGGTAGAATAGGTTGTTTTTTATCTGGAATAAAAGAATTTACTTATGGTAAAGAAACTTCTTTTTTTCTTGGAATGAACCTTGGAGATGGACTGAAAAGACATCCGTTGGCTTTATACGAATTGTTTTTTTTGTTTCTTTTATTTGTATTTTTATGGAGACTAAAAAGAATGCAATTGAAAGAAGGGATGTTGTTTCAATATTTTATGATTTTGTATTTCACTTTCCGTTTTTTTATAGAATTTTTAAAACCCAACATTTTTTATTTTTTAGGTTTAAGTACTATTCAATCTTTATGTGTTATTTGTCTTATTTACTATTATAAAACAATTTTAAACTTCTTTAATTATGCCCGTTAGAAACTATACTTATTATGATTTTACTTTAAGTCTTTGTCCTGAATGTTTAAAGAGGGTAGATGCTAAAATTGTTTTTGAAAATGATAAGGTTTATATGCTAAAAAGATGCCCTGAACACGGTAGTTCTAAAGTTTTGATAGCAGATGATATTGCTTATTATAAAAATATCAGGAACTATAATAAACCCTCAGAAACGCCTTTTAAGTTTAATACTAAGACAGACTACGGTTGCCCTTATGATTGTGGATTATGTCCTGATCATGAGCAACATTCTTGTTTAACTGTAGTTGAGATAACCGATAGATGTAATTTAACTTGTCCTACTTGTTACGCGGGTTCTTCTCCCTCATATGGAAGACATAGGACTTTAGATGAGGTTAAAAAAATGTTGGACACAATTGTACTAAATGAAAAAGAACCTGATGTGGTTCAAATTAGTGGAGGAGAACCTACTTTGCATCCGCATTTTTTTGAGATACTTGAATATGCTAAATCATTACCTATAAGACATTTGATGCTGAATACTAATGGTATAAAAATAGCAAAGGATAAAGATTTTGCTAAACAATTGAAGTCTTTTGCTCCAGATTTTGAAATTTATTTACAATTTGATTCTTTTGAGAATGAAGTATTGCAAGAACTAAGAGGAGCTGATTTGACAGATATTAGGAAATTAGCAATTGAAAATTTAAATGAGTTTAATTTATCTACTACTTTGGTAGTTACGCTGCAAAAAGGCCTTAATGACCATGAAATTGGAAAAATAATTCATTATGCACTTCAGCAAAAATGTGTTCGTGGCGTTACTTTTCAGCCTACACAAATTGCTGGTAGATTGGAAAATTTCAATCCAGAAACTGATAGGATGACCTTAACAGAGGTTAGAAGGAAAATTTTGGAGCAAACAGCTATTTTTAATCCAGATGATTTATTGCCAGTTCCTTGTAATCCAGATGCTTTGGTTATGGGTTATGCTTTAAAATTAGAAGGAGAAGTTTTTCCTTTAACAAGATATATTAATCCAAACGATTTGTTGGATAATAGCAAAAATACTATAATATATGAGCAAGACGAACAATTAAAAGGGAAAATGATTGATTTGTTTAGTACGGGAAATTCAGTTGAAGTGGCAGAAGAGAATTTGAAATCAATTATGTGTTGTTTGCCAAACATTGATGCGCCTCATTTAGGATATGATAATCTTTTTCGAATAATTATTATGCAATTCATTGATGCATATAATTTTGATGTAAGAGCTATAAAGAAATCGTGTGTGCATATTGTGGATAAAGATTATAAAATTATCCCTTTTGAGACCATGAATTTGTTATATAGAGATGATAAAAAAGAACGTTTACAAGAATTAAGAACACAAATAAAATTTTAATAGATGACAACATTAGAAGTAGGAAATTTAGGTGGATTGGTTTTTTTCTTTATATTAATTATGGTTGGTCCTCCTATTTTACTCAGTCTTTTTGGTTTAATAGTACGTAAAAACAATCCTAAAGCAGCTAAAGTATTATTTATTTTAGCTGGTTTGTATTTGCTTGTAGGATTAGGTATTTGTGGCAGTTTAATGATGTAAAGGAGGCTGTCCAAAAAGTACAATTTTATCAAGCTGAACTTGTTTCAGCTTTTATAAATTATTTGATTTTCAACTATTATTAGATTCCGAAATCGAAGATTCAACGGAGTTAAATAAATTCGTGATGACAAATCAAGACTTTTTAGACAGTCTCTGCTATAATGTTTTTTCTTACTTATGATTAATCATTTAATTTCAAAACGGCCATAAAAGCTTCTTGTGGAATTTCTACATTACCCACTTGACGCATACGTTTTTTACCTTTTTTCTGTTTTTCTAAAAGCTTTCTCTTACGAGAAATATCTCCACCATAACATTTTGCAGTTACATCTTTTCGCAATGCTTTTATGGTTTCACGAGCAATGATTTTGGCTCCGATGGCTGCTTGAATAGGAATATCAAATTGCTGTCTTGGGATTAGTTCACGTAACTTCTCACACATTTTTTTACCAATGTTGTAAGCGTTGTCTTCGTGAATTAATGCAGATAAAGCATCTACTTGATTAGCATTTAATAATACATCTAGTTTAACTAATTTCGAAACACGCATCCCGATTGGATGATAATCAAAGGAAGCATAACCTTTTGAAACCGTTTTTAAGCGATCATAAAAATCAAATACAATTTCTGCCAAAGGCATGTCGAAATTTAATTCGACTCTCTCTGTAGTTAAATAGGTTTGGTTTGTAATGATTCCTCTTTTTTCTATACATAAACTCATTACGTTACCCACAAAATCAGATTTTGTAATGATGGTTGCCTTTATGAATGGTTCTTCAACACGGTCTAATTTAGAAGGTTCAGGTAAATCAGAAGGGTTGTTTACAATAATAGCAGTATCTGGCTCTTTTTTAGTATAAGCTAAATAGGATACGTTAGGTACTGTAGTAATTACAGTCATGTCAAATTCACGTTCTAAACGCTCTTGAATGATTTCCAAGTGTAACATGCCTAAGAAACCACAACGGAAACCAAAACCTAGTGCAGCCGAACTCTCAGCTGCAAATACTAATGATGCGTCATTAAGTTGTAGTTTTTCCATTGAGGCACGTAAATCTTCAAAATCTTCAGTGTCAACTGGGTAGATTCCTGCAAATACCATTGGTTTTACATTTTCAAAACCCGTAATCATATTGGTTGTTGGATTTTTAGCATCAGTAATTGTGTCCCCAACTTTTACCTCTTTAGCTTCTTTTATACCAGAAACTAAATACCCTACATCTCCACTTGATATTTTTTGTTTTGGAACTTGATTTAATTTTAAAGTTCCTACTTCATCGGCAAAGTATTCTTTTCCTGTTGCCATGAATTTAATTTTTTGACCTTTAGATATTTCTCCATTAATTACACGGAAAATGACTTCAATTCCTCTAAATGGATTATAATGAGAGTCAAAAATTAATGCTTGTAGTGGTTCGTTTGGATCTCCTTTAGGAGCAGGAACTTTTTCGATAATTGCTTCTAATATTTTGTCAACGCCAAAACCTGTTTTTCCAGAGGCATGGATAATGTCTTCTAATTTACAGCCTAAAAGATCTATAATGTCATCACTAACTTCTTCAGGATTAGCACTTGGTAAATCGACTTTATTTAAAACAGGAATAATTTCCAAATCATTTTCTAATGCCAAATATAAATTAGAAATGGTTTGTGCTTGTATGCTTTGTGCAGCATCAACAATTAACAAAGCTCCTTCACAAGCGGCAATGGAACGAGATACTTCATAAGAAAAATCTACGTGTCCAGGAGTATCGATTAAATTTAAGATATAATCTTCTCCTTTATATTTATAATTCATTTGGATAGCGTGACTTTTTATGGTAATACCACGTTCACGCTCTAAATCCATATTATCGAGCAATTGAGCTTTCTCTTCTCTAGCTGATACGGTTTGAGTGGCACTTAATAATCGGTCTGCCAAAGTACTTTTGCCATGATCAATATGCGCAATAATGCAAAAATTTCTAATGTTCTTCATCTTCTAATGCTGTCAAATTTCTTACATACAGTATCCTGTATTAATCTGCAAATATAAATCAAAGTTTTAACATTCTTAGATTATTAACAGATAATATGTCTTGCTTAAACAATTGCTAAAGTTTGTAAATTATTATTTTCTAGCGTAAATTATTCTTATATTTGTAAGAAAATAATCTTATCATTATGAATTATGATAGAATAAAAGAAAAGCTGGAGATTTTAGCTGATGCAGCAAAGTATGATGTTTCTTGTTCTTCCAGTGGTGGTAATAGGAAAAACAAAGAGAAAGGATTAGGAAATTCTTCTGCTTCAGGGATATGTCATACTTATACGGAGGATGGGCGTTGTGTTTCTTTGTTGAAAATTCTCTTAACTAATTTTTGTATCTATGATTGTGCTTATTGTGTGACAAGAAAAAGTAATGATATACAACGAGCTGCTTTTACCGTTGAAGAAGTAGTTGATCTAACAATTAATTTTTACAGAAGGAATTATATAGAAGGGTTATTTTTAAGTTCAGGTATTTTTAAAAATGCCGATTATACTATGGAACGCTTAGTTAGAGTGGCTAAAAAGTTGCGTTTAGAACATAATTTTAATGGTTATATTCATTTAAAAACAATTCCTGGAGCGAGTGACGAATTAATGCGTGAGGCAGGTTTATATGCGGATCGATTAAGTGTCAATTTAGAAATACCAACAGAATCAGGGTTGAAATTATTGGCTCCAGATAAAAATCATCAACAAATGATTAAACCTATGGGGTTTGTGAAAAATGAAATTATTGTATATAAAGATGAAAAAAAGAAATTCAAATCGGTTCCTAAATTTGCTCCTGCTGGACAAAGTACTCAATTAATTGTTGGCGCTACCAAAGAGACCGATTTTCAAATCATAAAAGTGGCTGATCATTTTTACAATAATTTTAATTTGAAAAGAGTTTATTATTCAGGGTATGTTCCTGTTGCAGATGATTCAAGATTGCCTGCTTTAGGAACACAAGTTCCTATGGTAAGAGAAAATCGATTGTATCAAGCAGATTGGTTAATGCGTTTTTATGGTTTTAAAGCGGATGAAATTGTCGAAAGAAATAATCCTTTTTTAGACTTAGAAGTGGATCCAAAATTAGGTTGGGCTTTGCGAAATATCCATCAATTTCCTGTTAATATTCAGTATGATTCTCTTGAAATGATTTTACGTGTGCCAGGAATAGGTGTAAAATCGGCTTATAAAATTGTGCAAGCAAGACGTTTTCAGCAATTGACATTGGAACATATAAAAAAGATGGGTGTGGCAACTAATCGGGCAAAATATTTTATTAGTGTAATTCATTCTAATAAACATTTACAATTTTTAGATAGTTTGCATTTGAAAACCGTTATTTTAAATGAAACCAAAAGCAAGTTTGAAAAACAATTTAGCTCTCAAATCTCTTTGTTGAATGATTCAGCTTTCTTACGATAATACTTTTGAAGGTTTGTTGACAGTTATATTCGAAATTTACGAATATAAATATGTGGATGCAATTATAGTTAAAACAGAATACAATCAAAAGAGTCTTTTTGGTGAAAGAACAATAGTAATTACTAATGTCGATAAAGCCAATAGGGTATTAATAAAATTAGAATCGCTTTTAGGGAAAGAAGGCATAAGACAATTGTTGTACGCTTTTGCTTCAGAAGATGAAAGTGTAGAAAAGATTATTGCTAATGTTATTTTTTATGCCATTTCATGTAAAGGGAAAAATGTTTTACATGATTATTCTAATAATGATGTTTTACAATTATCAAAATGGGTAAAAAGTGTAGGCAGAGAAAAACATCGAATGGAAGCTTTTGTGCGATTTGAGTTGTTAAAGGACGAAATTTATTTTGCAAAGATTTGCCCTGATTTTGATGTTTTACCTTTAATTATTAATCATTTTAAAGAAAGATACCAAGATCAAAAATGGTTGATTTACGATGAAAGAAGAAAATATGGTATTTTTTATGATTTACATGAAGTAGAAATTGTAACCTTACCAGATCAAAATAAGTTATTTCAAAATAGAGATGCAATACTTCATGATACCGAAATAAACTATCAAAATTTATGGATTGAATATTTTGATCATACAAATATTAAAGAAAGGAAAAACACAAAACTTCATTTACAACATGTTCCTAAGCGATATTGGCGTTATTTAACAGAAAAGAGATGATGTATAAATTTGATAAGAATGATTTTTATTTAATTATTTTAAGTTTAAAATGTTCGTTTTCTGTCTTAAGAATTATGTTATAAGTGCCTTTTGATAAATCTTGTATATTAAATGGTCTTGAAAAAGAGGTAAACGTCTTTACTAATTTGCCATTCATATCAAATAAATCTAAAGATTTTAATACTGTATTTTTTGGTAATTTTAATTCAAAATAGTCTTTAGTAGGATTAGGAAAAACAAGTATTTCTTCTTTTGAAAAAAGGGCTATATTCAAAGTGGGTGAAACATTGACTATTACAGAATTAGGAGTGTATGTAATAGTCATAAATGAAGCATAAGCATTAGGGAAGTTAACGGTTGAAAATGTGCCTGTAATCCCATTGGTTGCTGTCATAATGGTGTATGAATCTCCAGCATTTGGTGTAAAACCATTTATAAATTCTATATTTAGAGTGCCACCATTTATGATGATTTGATTGCTAGAAGTAACTTGATCGTAATTTGTTGTAGTTTCTACTTCTATAATCGCTGTAGCAGTATTTTGATGGATGTAGTTGTTGTTAAATTGATAGGTTCCTACAGCATTTCCAGGAGATAAAATTCCGTCATTAAAAAAGGTTCCGTTATGCGATAAATTACTTCCTTTCCAAGTACCGTTGTTGTATAATGTACTTCCGTCTTCATCAGAAAAATGACCATTATTGGTAAAAATACCATTATTAGTAAAAACACTTCCTAAATATTTATTAAAATTTCCTGTGTTTAAAATGGTGCCATTTGAATTGGTTAGATTGGCATAATTGTAAAAACTACCTGTATTTTCTAAAAGATCAGTTATTACAGTAGTTCCTCCACCATTATTTATAAGTCCTAAATTTGTTGTGGAATAATTAATTGTAAAATTACCAATGTTTACAAAACTGGAATTAGGTTGAATAATTAATTGACCATTTGTGGTAAAAATCGCATTGTTATCAAAAACGGCATTATTGTAAATTTCAAAAACGCCAGGTGAAGTTGTGGTGATATCTCCAGAATTGGTAGAATTACGTTTAATCTTAAAGGTTCCCGAATTGAGAAGTACTGAATTAGTGTAATTTAATATCATAAAATCAAATATGGAATTTTCCTTATTTAAAAAAGTAGCATAATTATTGAAAATGCCATTGTTATTTCCATATACTATTGCAGAAGTATTGCTTTCATTCTGAAAAATATTTGTTGGGTCTGCTGGTTGATTGCTAAAAATACCATTAATTACAATAATACCTGAATTTGTAAAGACGTCTTCATTTTTAAATTCCCCTGTAGTTTCCACAAACAAATAACCATTATTATAATAGTCGCCTTTGTTTCTAAATGCTGAGCTTAAATTAGTTGTTATGCCTCCACTTGTTCCTGAATCTATATAGGTGTAGTTATTTATAAAAACATTATTGCCAATGCCTATATAGCCATTATTAAGATTTGTAATAGTTGCATAATTGCTGAAATTGCCATCAGTAAATAATAGTGAGACGTTACCACTTTGAACAATTGGATTTACATTTATTGAAGTGTGAGAATTGCAAGAACCATTTGGTGTACCTATAGATGTATTTGAGTTTACGTTCCAAACAGATCCGCTTGGGCATTGAGCAATTGTAAATGTGAAGCAAAGTAAAAATATAAAAGCGAGTACTTTATTTTTCATAATTGTTGAATTACAAAGGGTTAATTTGACAAATTTAAGATATTTATTGATTTGATTGATTATCAATGGTATTAATTGTGAATAATGCTTATTTTTGCAAAAAAAATGAATTATGCCCAAAATCGGCAATATAGAATTACCCGAATTTCCTTTGCTTTTAGCTCCAATGGAAGATGTGAGCGATCCACCTTTTCGTAGATTGTGTAAACTTCACGGAGCTGATTTAATGTATTCTGAATTTATTTCTTCAGAAGGATTAATTCGTGATGCCATTAAAAGTCGTCAGAAATTAGATATCTTTGATTATGAGCGCCCTGTGGGTATTCAGATTTTTGGAGGTGATGAAGAAGCGATGGCTATGAGTGCTAAAATCGTGGAAACGGTGCAACCCGATTTAGTAGACATTAATTTTGGTTGTCCCGTGAAGAAAGTAGTTTCTAAAGGTGCTGGTGCTGGTGTATTAAAAGATGTGGATTTAATGGTTCGCTTAACAAAAGCAGTTATAAAGAGTACTTCACTGCCAGTTACTGTTAAAACGCGCTTGGGTTGGGATGAAGATTCGATTAATATTGATGAAGTAGCTGAACGTTTACAAGATATTGGTGTACAAGCGTTAACGGTGCATGCAAGAACACGAGCGCAAATGTATAAAGGGCATTCCGATTGGTCTCACATTGCACGAGTAAAAAACAATCCAAGAATTACGATGCCTGTTTTTGGTAATGGCGATATTGATTCTCCTGAAAAAGCTTTAGAATACAAAAATAAATTTGGTTTAGATGGTATGATGATTGGACGTGCGGCAATAGGATATCCATGGATATTTAATGAAATTAAGCATTTTTTTAAAACGGGTGAACATTTACCTGTTCCATCTATGAAAGATCGAATTGATGCAGCACGTAATCATTTGATTTGGTCTGTAGAATGGAAAAATGAAAGAGTAGGTGTGGTGGAAATGCGAAGACATTATACTAATTATTTCAAAGGAATTCATGGTTTTAAAGAATACAAGCAAAAATTAGTCACAACTGATGGATTACACCAATTGTTAGATGTCTTCACCGAAATTGAACAGGTGTTTGCTGATTATCAGTTTGTTTGATCTTGTTGAATTTTGATATAAAAAAGTTTGCTCTAATTCAAATCCATTTTATATATTTTACTAAATGATGAGGCTATCAAAAAAGACAGTAGCTATTTCATGCTGTTTTTATAATTTGATATCCAATGAAATTATGTTTGTATTTGATCTTATTCCTATCTAGAATTAAACATTTATAAAATCAAATAAAATAGCAATCATGACTTCTTGACTTTTCGGACAGCCTCATTAAATTTTGTGCTTTTAACTAAAAATTAATTATGAATTTATCAATTTTTAATTAAAAATACTTTTAAAAAATCCTCTTTTTTTAGTCATTGGACCATTTTCTGTAGAAT
>NZ_LR733627.1 GCF_902506265.1 Flavobacterium sp. 9AF
ATATAATGGTTCTATGTACTTTTGTAATAACCCAGTTTTCTTTTATATCATCAAAATCAGTAGCCTTTAATTCAACTACATTTTTGAAATTGTATTTTTTAAATGTATTTAACCAATTTTCTTTAGAATCATTAATATTAATAGCAATAAAATTCAATGAAGGATATTTTTCCTGTAAATGAAATACTTTTTCATGAACAAATTTGATGTGAGATTCAGCATGTGTTGTCCAAAAGAAAATTACTGTTTCTTTATTTTGTATATAATCATTTAAAGAAACGGGTTGCGAATTCTTATCAATTAAATCAATTTTGGGTAATTTGTTACCAATTTTTAAATTTTGTACCGCATTATATATTTGAGTTACTTCTCTATGTTTTTCTTTATCTGAAGATAAAGCAATGTAACGGTCAATAAATTGTTTATTGTTATACATGTTTTGTTCTTCAATAAGATACATGTATGCTATATTATTTAAAACAATATTCTTAATTTTTTGATCTTTTAAAAGTGTATCAACAATGTTTAATTGTTTGATGTTTTTTTCTAAAGATTTATTCTGTAACTTACATTTTCCTTTTTCATAAGTAACATTGTTCAAAAATGCTGAAACATATTTAATAAAAGGAGAAAAACTACCAAGTTCTGGATTGTTTAAATTTAAATTCTTACGGTAAGCATAATAATTATCGGGTAATTTTGGACAAATATTTTCTCCCGTCTTATATTCATGTGCATAAGGATATAATTCTTTTTTATAAAAATAATGCATATCCACACCAGCTTGAGCAACGGCATCAAAATTATCAGACCAGTTGACTTCTGATTTTCTTTTTAAATAATAGGCTTTTCGATTTTTATAACTAGAATCTATTGCATTTGAATAGGTGTTTAAATCTTTATCTAAAATGTCATATAAATTAGAACGGTCACTTTCATTCTTTATATATAAATCAATTAAAAAATTATTTTTCTCATCTCCTCTTCCACAAAATGATAAAGAATTATCAAAGTCTAACGAATTTAAACGAATCATTAAACTATCATTTTTATCAAAATAAATATATTGAAATTCTGGAGAATGCTTAAAAGTGTATAAACCAGGTGCTAAAGAATCAAATTTATGAAGAAAACGGTTGTTTTTATCTAAATAAATCGTATCAAGTATAGCTTCATCCTTCATAAATAATACATAATTATCTTGAGGATTAATAATTTCGCCACCAAAATAAGCCACATAATTATCAGGTTGGAAAACTTTTTTACAAGAAAATAATGTAGATAAGGCAAGGATAGATAAGGGTAAAAAGTATTTAATATTTTTTTGAATCATTTATTAATTTACTAATTATTAGGAAACAAAATTAAAATTTCCTTGTTAAAGGTGCTGTTAATGATGCGTTAAAATAAATATAATATAACTTATAAATATATAGAATGCCAAAACTGCATATTTTTTTCTACTTTTGCAACAATTTTATAAAAAACAATAATAATGTTAACAGTTTCTAACTTATCGGTTCAATTTGGAAAACGTGTTTTGTTTGATGAAGTGAATGTTACTTTTACGCAAGGAAATTGCTATGGAATCATTGGTGCAAATGGTGCTGGTAAATCTACTTTTTTAAAAATTTTGTCAGGTGAAATTGACCCTACTTCAGGAAGAGTAATCCTTGAACCAGGAAAACGTATGTCTGTTTTAAATCAAAATCATAATATGTTTGATGAACATACTGTTTTGGAAACGGTTTTAATGGGAAATAAAGTATTACATGCCATAAAAACTGAAATGGATGCTTTGTACCTAGATTATACAGATGAAAATGCAGATAGAATAGGAGAGTTGCAATTGCAATTTGATGAAATGAATGGATGGAATGCGGATTCAGATGCTGGTGCCATGTTATCTAATTTAGGTATTTCTGCAGATTACCATTATACATTAATGAGTGAATTAGAAGGAAAACTAAAGGTACGTGTCCTATTAGCACAGGCTCTATTTGGAAATCCAGATGTTTTAATTATGGACGAACCTACCAACGATTTGGATTTTGAAACAATTGGTTGGTTAGAAAATTTCTTAGCCAATTATGAAAATACTGTTTTAGTAGTTTCTCACGACCGTCACTTTTTAGATGCAGTTTGTACGCATGTTTCTGATATCGATTTTGGAAAAATTAATCATTATTCAGGAAATTATACTTTTTGGTATGAATCAAGTCAGTTAGCCGCTAAACAAAAAGCGCAACAAAATAAGAAAGCGGAAGAGAAAAAAGCAGAATTAGAAGAATTTATACGTCGTTTTAGTGCAAACGTAGCGAAATCAAAACAAGCTACATCACGTAAGAAAATGATTGAAAAATTAAATTTAGATGAGATAAAACCTTCCAGTAGAAGGTATCCTGCTATCATTTTTGATCAAGAAAGAGAAGCAGGTGACCAAATTTTAAATGTACAAAATTTGAGTGCTTCCATCGATGGAGAAGTTTTATTTAGAAATGTAGATTTGAATATGGCAAAAGGGGATAAAATTGTTGTTTTTTCCAAAGATTCCAGAGCTACTACTGCTTTTTATGAAATTTTAAATGGAAACAAGAAAGCAGATGCTGGTACTTTTGATTGGGGTATAACAACTTCTCAATCGTATTTGCCAGCAGAAAACCACGATTTCTTTAAATCCGATCTAAATTTAGTTGATTGGTTACGTCAATGGGCTAAAACTGAAGAAGAAAGAGATGAAGTTTATGTGAGAGGTTTCCTAGGTAAAATGATTTTCTCAGGGGAAGAAGCTTTAAAAAAATGTAATGTTCTTTCTGGAGGTGAAAAAGTACGTTGTATGTTGTCTAGAATGATGATGTTAAGAGCCAATGTATTAATGTTAGACGAACCAACGAATCACTTGGATCTAGAATCGATTACTGCATTTAATAACTCATTGAAAAACTTTAAAGGATCCGTTTTATTCACTACTCATGATCACGAATTTGCACAAACGGTAGCCAATAGAGTTTTGGAAATAACGCCAAAAGGAGTGATAGATAGATATATGACATTTGATGAATATCTTGATGATCCTAAAATCAAAGAACAAAGAAAAACAATGTATGCTTAATAGAAAAATCCCGATGTCAAATCGGGATTTTTTATTTAATAACTATTTTATCTTTATTGGATTTTAAAAAAGTTTCTATAAATGTGGATGCAATGTTGTCTTCTTCATTAATTAAAAAATCATAATTTTTAAAAGCTATTTCTGTTGCTTCTTTTTGATAACTATTAAAAGCCATTCTCCAATTAGGATAAATTCGGTTAGATACTTTTCCTTCAAAAACTTTTATAATATTTCTATGTCGAGAATCTAACGATATCTTATGAAATAGATCTTTAATTTCTTGTTTCTTTCCTTCAATAATTTGCAATATGTTTCCATCAGAATACAACAATAAACCTGTAATTCCTTTGCTTTGGTTATTGGATTTCGATTTTTCTAAAATTTTATTTATTTCTTCGTTTGTAAACTTGGTTGTAGCAGAACTGAGGTAAATAATTCTATACATAAATTTACTGAGTTTCATTGCTATCTAAAGTTACGATTTTTTTTACATTTTTAAAAGTTTTTTTTTATCAAATTAAATTTGAGAATTTTATTGTAAATTTGCTTACCAAACAACACACTACAATCAATGAGTCAAAAAGTATTACTGACTGCAAAAGAAATTAATATTATTCTTCATCGTTTGGCTTGCCAACTTATCGAAAATCATCTCGATTTTTCTAATACAATTCTAATTGGAATTCAGCCAAGAGGTAAATTCTTAGCTGAGCGATTAACTCAAGTATTAAAACAAGAATACAATATATCTAATGTACAACTTGGATTTTTAGATATTACTTTTTTTAGAGACGACTTTAGAAGAGGAGAGAAACCATTAGAAGCTAATAAAACAGAAATCAATTTTTTGGTTGAAGATAAAAAAGTAGTTTTTATTGATGATGTTTTATATACTGGAAGAAGTATTCGTGCAGCATTAACGGCAATTCAATCTTTTGGAAGACCATCAGAAATTGAATTGCTTACCTTAATTGATAGACGTTTTAGCCGTCATTTGCCTATTCAACCTGATTACAGAGGAAGGCAAGTAGATGCTATTAACCATGAAAAAGTGGTAGTAAAATGGAAAGAGAATGATGGTGAAGATTTAGTATTATTAGAACAAAAAAAATAACAAAAACAACAACAACACAACACCCTAAATGAAAGAATTATCAGTAAATCATTTAATTGGAATTAAGTATATTAATAAAAATGATATTGATTTAATTTTTGAAACTGCAGATCAATTTAAAGAAGTTATCAATCGCCCGATAAAAAAAGTACCCTCTTTAAGAGATATCACCATTGCAAATATATTTTTTGAAAATAGCACACGTACAAAATTGTCTTTTGAATTAGCACAAAAAAGACTTTCTGCAGATGTAATCAGTTTTTCTGCAGCTCAATCCTCTGTAAAAAAAGGAGAAACGCTGATAGATACCGTAAATAATATTCTTGCGATGAAAGTCGATATGGTGGTTATGCGTCATAGTAGCCCTGGTGCAGCACATTTTTTATCTCAAAATGTAAAAGCAAGTATTGTAAATGCTGGAGATGGTGCTCACGAACATCCTACGCAAGCATTATTAGATAGTTATACTATTAGAGAAAGACTTGGTGAAGTTGCAGGAAAAAAAATAGTGATTGTAGGAGATATTTTGCATTCTAGAGTAGCTTTGTCAAACATTTTTGCCCTTCAGATGCAAGGAGCCGAAGTTAAAGTTTGTGGACCGAAAACATTAATCCCAAAATATATTGAAAGTTTAGGTGTAACTGTAGAACCTAACCTTAGAAAAGCTTTAGAATGGGCCGATGTAGCTAATATGTTACGCGTGCAAAATGAGCGACTAGATGTAAATTACTTTCCTTCAACAAGAGAATATGCCCAACAATACGGTGTTTCAAAAGATTTTCTAGATTCTTTAAATAAAGAAGTTGTTATAATGCATCCAGGTCCTATTAATAGAGGAGTTGAAATTACTTCAGATGTTGCTGATTCTCAACAATCAGTCATATTAAACCAAGTTGAGAATGGTGTAGCTATTCGAATGGCAGTTATTTATTTATTAGCTAGTAAAATGAAACAATAGATGAAATTTATTTTTTCTTTAATTTTTTTTATTATCCCTATACATTCTATTTTTTCATGTATAAATGGGGAAACTAAAATATTGAAGAATGGAATTTATTTATATTATGTAGATTATTATTCAAATTCGATTCCAAAAGGTTTTCAATTTTATAATATTGATCTAGATAAGACAAAAGAACAGTTACAAGCTGAATTTACCAAAACAAAAAATTTAGATTATTTATCAGATATAGGACTGATACTTATTCTTCAAAGAAAATATAATGAAGCTTTAAACTTGTATTTAGATATCGAAAAAAAAGAACCAAATAGATATTCTACTGCTTCAAATTTAGGAACTCTATATGAATTATTAGGAAAAGATCAACAAGCATTAGAATGGATACAAAAATCGTATCAAATTAACCCTGCTTCGCACACGAATTCTGAATGGATACATATTAATATTTTAAAATCTAAAATTAAAGTCACTTCAGAAGGACAAGAAATAGCTAGTAATTCGTTGATTAATACAAATTTTGGTGTAGATGACTATCCAGAAACGACTCTACAAAAAACGGAACTTAGTGATTTAAAAAATCAAATATATTACCAATTAAATGAAAGAATTTCTTTTATAAAGCCTAAAGATAAAGTGGTGGCAACACTTTTATATGATTTAGCTAACATACATTTCTTATTAAAAAGTGAACCAAAAATTTATCTAAAATTATACCAGATGGCTGAAAAATATGGTTATAATAAAATGATTATAAAAAACAGATTGTCTGTTATTAATGGAAATATTTTAAAAAAGGAAGTAAGTAATACTAAGAATACTTTTAAAATTACGGATTACAAAAACACTTTTTTCTTGATTTTAGCTTTATTTTTAGTTTTATTTCTTATTTTTAAATTGAAAAAATAATTTTGCAAAAGCAGTATTCAATACTAATTTATGAAAGTAGATAAAAAAGGACACACAACCATTTTAAAAGAAACTAGAGGAGACGTAAAAGCATTTATTGAAAATGTTTCTACTCAATATGCTACATTTAAAGATCAAAACTTGATTATCGATGTTTCTCATGATAAAAATGTGGGTATTCAAGATATAATAAATTTTAAAGATTTGGCTACTAGACATCTTAAATCGAAAAAATCCTTTGTTATTGTGAGTGATAATGTAGAATTTAATGAAATTCCCGATGAATTAATAGTTGTTCCCTCTATCTTAGAAGCACACGATATTATAGAAATGGAAGAAATTGAACGCGACTTAGGATTCTAAATTATGGATTTTTATAAAAATAATATTGGAATAAACAAGGTAAGAATAGGAGTAATTATTGCATCTGTATTTTTGCTAGCGATTAATATTTATCTTTCTATATCTGAAAATGAAATCAAATATTTAGCCATTATTGCTAATTTGTTACTTATTTTAGGTATGTTTATGTCCATAAAAAATAGTAAGAAACAAAATTCTTAATTTTAAATGCTAATTTGAAACTAACTATCTTAGGCTGTTATGCAGCAACTCCTAGAACAATTACTAATCCTACTTCTCAGGTTTTAGAAATAAAAAATCAAATGTTTTTAATAGATTGTGGTGAAGGAACTCAGGTACAATTACGAAAACATAAAATCAAATTCTCTCGTATTAATCATATTTTTATTTCTCATTTGCACGGCGATCATTTTTACGGTCTTATTGGATTAATTTCAACTTTTATGCTTCTCAATAGAGAAAACGATTTGCACGTTTATGGTCCTAAAGGAATAAAAGAGTTAATCCTAATGCAATTGAAAGCTTCGGGTTCTTATACAGGATATAATTTATATTTTCACGAACTCCATTCTAATGAAAGTGAAATAATTTTTGAAGATGAAAAAGTCATTGTAAAAACAATACCATTACAACATAGAGTGTATACCAATGGCTATCTTTTTAAAGAAAAAAATACACAACGAAAATTAAATATTGAAGCTGTAGAAAGACACAAAATAGACAGCTGCTATTTCCAAAAAATTAAATCGGGTGGAGATATTACCTTAGAAGATGGATCTATAATTAAAAATAATGAGTTAACTTTTGATCCAGATAAAGAAAAAAGTTATGCCTTTTGTAGTGATACCGTTTATAATGAATCCATTTTACCTATCATTAATGAAGTAGATGCATTATATCACGAATCTACTTTTTTAGAGTCAGAAGCACATTTAGCTGAAAAAACAATGCATACTACAGCAAAACAAGCAGCAAAAATTGCTAAAGAGGCCAATGTTAAGAACTTAATAATGGGACATTATTCTACCAGATATGGTAATATAAATTTGTTTAAAGAAGAAGCTCAAACTATTTTTAATAACGTAATCCTAGCCGATGATGGAAAAGAAATCGAACTCTGAAACCTATCTAACAAAAATTATACGATTCTTATTTAATTTCTTTACTAAAAAGAAAAAATAATAAGAAGCGATTATTTTGTGCACTCTTGCCAACGTATTTCCTGCTGTACGTTGCAATCTTTTTTTGAAAAAAATAGAGGTAAAACATATTTTTCCATCAAAAAAAGGATTTTCACTGCCATCAGGGCTAATTTATCACTATTTTAATTCTTGTTTACTCACATATTTGCTCACATATTGGTAACTTTGTGCTTAAATTTAATAAAAATGTCAGATTTAAGTAATTATAGAAAATCTTACGAAAAGAGCGAACTTCTAGAAACTAATCTTCCTGAAGATCCTATTAACCTTTTTAATAAATGGTTTCATGAAGTAGAAGATTTTGGAGGAGTTGATGAAGTGAATGCTATGACAGTTGCTACCATTGGTTTAGATGGTTTTCCAAAGAGTAGAGTAGTACTTCTAAAAAAATTTAATGAAGAAGGTTTTATTTTTTATACCAATTATAATTCGGAAAAGGGAAGAGCAATTTTACAAAATCCTAATGTATGCCTTTCTTTTTTTTGGCATTCTATGGAAAGACAGGTTATTGTAAAAGGAGTTGCTGAAAAGACAAATGAAAATATATCAGATAATTATTTCGCTTCTAGGCCTGTAGGCAGTCAATTAGGAGCATTAGTTTCTAATCAAAGCGAAATTATTCCCAATAGAGAATTCTTAGAAGATAAATTAAAAGTTTTAGAAGAAGAATATCAAAACAAAGAAGTATTAAGACCAAATTTTTGGGGTGGTTTTTTAGTGCGACCAGTTGAAGTTGAATTTTGGCAAGGTCGTCCCAATCGTTTGCATGATCGTATTAGATACAAAATGTCAGAAAATTACTACTGGAATATTGATAGATTATCACCATAAAGTGTTAAAATAAAAAAAAATGTTAAAATTTAGTGTATTTCATCGATTTTATTTGTAGTTAACCGATTTAGTTGTATCTTTGACATGTAATTAAATGATAAAACATTTGGTTACAATGAAAAAGAAATTCGATTTATACCTTTTTGCCCCAAATCGTATAAATTCAGTATAAAAGATATTTATATAATAGTATATAAATTTTTCATGTTTGTTTATTTGTTTGTTAAAAAGGCATTACAACCGCCAACGTAATGCCTTTTTTATTGTATTTTAGTTACAATAAATTCACTCCTTCTGTTTTTTTGATGATCTTCCTCACTACAATAAATCCCATCAGCACATTCATTTACTAGTCGTGTTTCTCCAAAACCTTCACATGTAAGCCTTTCTCTCTCGATGCCACTAATTACCATAAAGTCAAGTGTTGATTTTGATCTTCTTCCAGAAAGTATTACATTATATGCATGAGTTTCTCTACTATCTGTATGAGATTGAATAGCAATATGCATATTAGGATATTCTTTCATTACTTCTATAACTTTTTGAATATCTCTTGCCGCATCGGGTCGTATATTCCATTTGTCTAAGTCAAAATAGATAATACTAATGTCAAATACTTTGGCTAAATCTGTACCAATTTCAAATGGAAATATTTTTCTATCTAATTTTAAATCAATAGTTGTATTTGAAAAAATAGGATTAATTGGTATTTCTAATGTTTCAAAATCTTTATTTTGAGTACGAATAAAATATTTTGTATTACAATCAACATTTATTGTGTATTTTCCTTCTTCATTTGTCGTAATAGTATCCATTACGGTTCCATTTTCATCAAAAATATAAAGATGCGTATCAGTTAAAATTTCATTAGTTTTATTATCAGTAACTAATCCAGAAATATTTTTTTTACAAATTTTAAAATGATAAATATCGTCAAACCCTAAGCCACCTTCTCTATTAGAAGTAAAATATCCAGATTGCATGTCTTTTGTAATTAAACTAAAATCATCTTTATTGCTATTTATGGGTTTCCCCATATTAATAGGCATTAGAAAAGTATCTTTTTCTTTTTTTGCTTCAAAAATATCTAAACCACCTAGACCTAAGTGTCCGTCTGATGCAAAAAATAAACTATCATCTGGTCCTACAAAAGGAAAAGTTTCTCTTCCAGGTGTGTTAATTATAGGGCCTAAATTTTCTGGTTTTCCATACTGATTATTCCCTTTGATAGCTACTTTAAAAATATCGGCTCCACCAAGTGTTCCTGGTCTATCAGAAACAAAATACAATGTTTTTTCATCTTCACTCAAAGCAGGATGAGCCGTACTGTAATGGTTACTATTAAATGGAAGCTCTTTTATATTTGTCCATTTTTCATTGACTAAATTGGCTTTGTAAATTTTAAGTAATGTCGTTCTATTTTTGTCCATTCCTTTATCTCTTCCTTTTTTGCCTTCTAAGAAATTATTTCTTGTGAAATACATTGTTTTGCCATCTTTTGTAAAAACAGCAGAAGCTTCGTTAAATTTAGTATTAATAAAGGGTGAAAAATTTTCTGGATCCGAAAAAATGCTATCATTTATCACGTTTGCTACATAAAAATCGGTAAAGTTCTGATTGGTCCATTCATGTGTTTTTTGTACCAAAGCCAAATCGGGTCGAGAAGAAGTAAAAACAATTTTTTCCTTAAAATAGGAAGGATTAAAATCATAATAAGTAGTATTAATTGTCGTCGTTTCTAAGACATAATTCTTTGTTTTTTCAAATAATTCTTTACTATTATGATTGTTTTCTAAGAGAGATTTATTGGTATTCTTGTTGTATAATTCTAAGTACTTTGTTGCTTCATCATATTTTTCAATAGCTTTTAAACTTTGATAGAAACGATAGTAATATTCGGATGGATTTTCTGCTTGTAATTCGAAGAGTTTTTTATACCATTTTGCAGCTTGGTTAAAATCGCTATTAAAGTAATAGGAATTACCTAATTTTTGATATATATCTGCAGATTGGTATCCTTTTTCAGCTACTCTTTCATAAATTTTTATTGCATCTATATAAGCATATTTATTGTATTTTTTATCTGCTATTGCCATGCTATTTTTTTGTGAAAAACAAAAAGAATAACATAAGCAACAAATAATAAGTATTATTTTTTTCATATGCTCTTTTTTAAAAAAATCGTGGTGAAGTAATTCTATTTGTAGTATTAAATTCATATCTCAAAAAGATTTCATGTGAACCCGAGTTGTAATTACTTAAATGAGTTGTTTCTTTATCATAACCATAACCAATAAACCAAGATTTAGAAATTTGAAACCCTACTAATCCACTAAGAGCGGTATCCCATCTATAAGATGCGCCTAAAGTAAGTTTATTATTTATTAATATAGTACTGGTAAGGTCTAATTGCAAAGGAGCACCTTCTACCACTTTTGTTAAAAAAGCAGGTTTAAAATCAATTTGTTCATTCAAATGAAATACATGACCACCCATTAGATAGAAATGCATTTTGTCTTTAAAAAT
The DNA here is from genome assembly GCF_902506265.1 of Flavobacterium sp. 9AF. Taxonomy (GTDB): domain Bacteria; phylum Bacteroidota; class Bacteroidia; order Flavobacteriales; family Flavobacteriaceae; genus Flavobacterium. The sequence continues at coordinate 11,016 of NZ_LR733627.1, forward strand.
TTCTACCGTATTATCATTATAAGAATAGGTTTCAAATAGATTAGGAATTGATGCTCCTAAATAAGTATCTTCTGAAAAAAAATACAAGCCAGTGCCTAGATTAGGAGAAAATTCATTTTTTAAATTTTGAAATTGTGGATCATTTTGGTGGTAAATATTCAGTTTATCAATATTTAAATTAAACAGATTGGCAGTCGCTTTTAAACCTAAAGAAAGTTGGAATGTTTCATTTAAGGCAATGAAATAAGCAAGGTTAGTAGTAATCGAACTTTTTTCAGTTGGCCCTATTCGATCGTTGACAAAAGTAATTCCCAAACCAAAATTGCTAACACTAATTGGAGAATGTATTGCAAAATTATTGGTCACAGGAGCACCTTCTAAGCCTACCCATTGGTTTCTATGGAGTAAGAAAACACTTAAAATATCTCTGCTACCAGCATATGCAGGATTTATAACCATAGGGTTATACATATATTGCGTATATTGAGAATCCTGCTGAGCAGTAACAACTTGAAAAAAGGTAATAATAAAAAGAAAGAATAATCTTTTTTTCATAGATAAAAGAATATATGAATCTTATTAAAATTAAATAGACTAAGTATAAAAATAATATTTAAAATCCACATTATGAGATTTGTATATATTTATTTTAAAATTAATATTTGGTTTTAGCTATTTATATGAATATATGTCAAAAAACAAGCTACTGTAAATATTATTCATAAAGGGTTAATTTTTTTAACGAAAAGCTAGTTTTTATCAAAAAAAAGCACTTACTTTATAAGACTAAACTACAGATTATGAAAAGATTAATCCTTATCCGTCATTCAAAATCCAGTTGGGATTTACCTTTAAATGATATAGATAGACCTTTGTCTAAAAGAGGCATTCAAAATGCTCATTTAATTTCTTCAAATATTCAGGCCTATTTACCTAAATCATTTATTGTATGGTCTAGTAGTGCGAAAAGAGCCAGAGAATCAGCGATGATATATTCACAAAATTTAACAATTCCATTTGAAACTGTGATAATTAAAGATGAACTTTATACTTTCGATGAAAGAAGGTTAGAAGAAATCATAAAAAAATGTGAAAATCACTATGATAACTTAATTCTTTTCGGACATAATGAAGCTATTACAAATTTTGTTAATAAATTTGGGAACCTTTTAATAGATAATGTACCTACATCTGGATTTGTCTCCATGCAATTTAATATTGATGATTGGAAATATCTAAAAAAAGGAGAAACAATTAAAACCGTTTTCCCAAGTCATTACAAAAATGAACAATATACAGCAAAGCAAATACATTGATAGAGAAAAGAGTTGGTTAACATTTAACGCAAGAGTATTACAAGAAGCCGCAGATGAATCTGTACCTTTATTAGATCGTTTGCGTTTTTTAGGAATTTTTTCAAATAATTTAGACGAGTTTTTTAGAGTGCGTTATGCGGCAATTCGAAGAATGCGCTTTGAAAATGTTGATAGTGAAAAAATTCTAGGAGGAATTTCTGCTGAATGTTTATTAAAAGAAATTACAGAAATAGTAATCGATCATCAGTCTGAAAGCTTACGTATTTTAAGTGAAATTGAGCAAAAGCTGGAGAAAGAAAATATTTTCATCTTAAACGAAAAACAGATTTCAAAAGATCAAGAACTTTTTATTAGAGATTATTTTATACAAACGGTTAGTCCAGCTATTGTGACTATCATGTTAAACGATTTAGATAAATTTCCTTTATTAAAGGATACTTCGGGTTATTTAGCTATTAAATTAGTAATGAATACACAAGAAGAATCAAATCTTGAAGAAAAAGTACGCTATGCTGTTGTAGAAATTCCAAGTACTATTAATCGATTTGTTGTTTTACCTACAAATTCGGAAAAACAATATATTATTCTTTTAGATGATGTTATTCGCTTAAACTTAAATTATATTTTTAATATTTTTAATTATAAAAGCATTTCTGCTCATATGATTAAAATTACACGTGACGCTCAATTAGAATTTGATAGTGATTTAAGTAAGAGTTTTATAGAGAAAGTTTCAGATAGTGTAAAAGAAAGAAGAGTAGGAGAACCAGTGCGTTTTGTGTATGATCAAGCCATTGGAAAAGATACTTTAGCCTTTTTATTGGAACGCATGCATATTGATAGCTCAGATAGTATTATTCCTGGAGGAAGGTATCATAATCGAAGAGATTATATGAACTTTCCAAATCTAGGGCGTTACGATTTATTATACAAGAAAAATCCACCCGTATCTATACCTGGTTTAAATATAGAAGGTAGTATTTTAGAAAAGATTAAGCAAAAAGATTATCTATTAAATGCACCGTATCAATCTTTTTCATATATAATTAAATTTTTGAGAGAAGCCGCTTTAGATCCAAAAGTGGTTTCAATTAAAATTACATTATATCGATTAGCAAAAAACTCACAAATTATTAGTTCATTAATAAATGCAGCTAAAAATGGAAAAAAAGTAACGGTTCAAATAGAATTACAAGCTCGATTTGATGAAGCGAGTAATATTTCCTATGCAGAACAAATGCAAACCGAAGGCATACATCTTATTTTTGGAATTAAAGGATTAAAAGTGCATAGTAAAATATGCTACATTGAAAGAATCGAAGACTCGAAAATAAAACGATATGGATTCATTTCGACAGGTAATTTTAATGAAAATTCTGCTAAGATTTATACCGATGTTACTTTGTTTACATCTAATACATCAATTTTAAAAGACGTTTCTAAAGTTTTTGATTTCTTTGAAATTAATTATAAAGTACATCGCTACAAACATTTATTTGTTTCTCCTCATTATACAAGATCAAAATTTGTAAAACTAATAGATAGAGAAATTATGAATGCACTTTCAGGTAAAGAAGCTTATATAAAGTTGAAAATGAATAGTGTATCCGATTTCAAAATGATTGATAAATTGTATGAAGCAAGCAATGCTGGAGTTAAAATACAAATGATTATTAGAGGAATTTGTTGCCTTATTCCAGGTAAAAAAGGTCTCAGTGAAAATATAGAAGCCATAAGCATTGTAGATAATTATTTGGAACATTCTCGAGTATATATCTTTGGTAACAATAATGACCCCGAAATCTATATTTCTTCAGCCGATTTTATGACTAGAAATATTGATGCTAGAGTAGAAGTAACATGTCCTATCTATGATGAAGAAATCAAACAGGAATTAATTGAAACTTTTGATATAGGTTGGAAGGCTAATGTAAAAGCAAGATTACATTCTGAGAAGCTTAAAAATGAATATAGAAAAACAGAAGGAGAAAAACCCTTTAGAGCACAATTAGAAATGTATAATTATTACAATAAAAAATTAGAATCTTCTTCTGAAAAGATAAATAATACTAAAATTAAAGAATTGTAATTTTTTTACAAATAAAATAAAGAATGATTACATTAAAAAAATATGCTGCTATAGATATTGGATCTAATGCTATGCGTCTTTTAATTACCAATATTGTTGAAGAAGTAGGAAAACCTACTCAGTTTAACAAAAGTTCGTTAGTACGTGTCCCCATTCGTTTAGGACAAGAAGCCTTTACCGTGGGAGAAATTTCTGAAGAAAATATTGATCGAATGGTAGATGCGATGAAGGCATTTAAATTATTAATGAAAGTACATAAAGTGGAAAAATATAAAGCTTGTGCCACTTCAGCTATGCGTGAAGCCATTAATAATGATGATATTTTAGCTTTGATAAAGAAAAAAGCAGATATTAAAATTGAAATTATTGATGGTAAAAAAGAAGCTTCTATTATTGCCTCATCGGATTTAAAACAATTTATTCATTCAGATAAAACCTTTTTATATGTGGATGTAGGAGGTGGAAGTACCGAGTTTTCCATTTTTTCTGGAGGTAAAATTGTAGCATCAAAGTCATTTAAAAATGGAACTGTACGTTTACTAAACAACATGGTAAATGATATTGTTTGGACAGAAATTGAAAAATGGATAAAGACAATGACAGCTCCTTATGAAGAAATAACGATGATTGGTTCGGGTGGGAATATCAATAAATTGTTCAAATTATCCGAAAAACATCAAGAGAAACCCCTTTCTTATTTGTATATCAATTCACAATATCAAAAATTAAATAGTTTAACTTACGAACAGCGTATTTCCGAATTAGGTTTAAACCCCGATCGTGCCGACGTAATTATTCCAGCAACCCGCATTTATTTAAGTGCAATGAAATGGAGTGGTGCAAGGCAAATTTTTGTACCTAAAATAGGACTTTCAGATGGTATTGTGAAAGCCATGTATTATGGAAGGATTTAAATTTTATTTTCTTTTTTTACTCCTTTTTGGGTGTAAAGGTGCAGACGAAAATATAAATAGGCTAAATGAAATCAATATAGTTACTTTAAAAGACAAATATAATACCGCTTATGTATTGGAAAATAAGGAGTTGATAAGCTTCAAAAAAAATATAAATCAAATGGAAGCAATTAATCCAACCATTTTTCCAGATTGTTATTATTTTATATTTAAAACTGCAACTAATGAAACGATAGAAGTTAAAACGGATGGTAATCTTTTACTGCTTAATGATAAATATTATTATTCAAAGGATAATTTGATTACCAAATATTTTAATATTTTAGAAGAAAATTTTTGTAGTGATAGTAGACC
>NZ_LR733590.1 GCF_902506265.1 Flavobacterium sp. 9AF
GTACTTTATAATGCAGTAAAATTTTTGTGCAGTAAGGCTACAGAAAAAGATAACGCATATAAATAACAACACATTTTTTTATTAAGTAAAAGAATATTCATAATATGATTTTAAAAATAGAACATATCTAAAAATAAGAGTAAAATAATTTCTATGCAAAAATTAAAAATTATATTTGTAAATGCTATTCATTTTTAAATAAAATGCTAAAAAAACAAGTAATTATGGAAGTAGGTATAAAAATAAAAAGGTTAAGAGAACAACATAAATTATCACAACCCGAACTAGCCCACAAGCTAGGTATTGCCCAAACAACTTTAAGTAATATAGAAAGTGGACAAACCCAAAAAATAGATTTTGCTTTAATGGATAAAGTATGTAAAGAATTTGATGTGGATTTTAGTTATTTTACCGAAAATAAGCAAGTTAATAAGGTTAAAACCAATGAAGGTGGAGTTGTAGGTAATAATTATGCGCCTATTTATAATTTTCCTGAAAATTTAATTGAGCAATTACAAGCTTTAGTTACTGAAATTAAAGAAAAAGACGCTAAAATAAAGGAGTTGGAAAATTTGTTGAAGAAGTAGTTTTTACTTTATACTAATTTTATCAAGTGTATAAGTTGTAATTTGTCCTTCTAAACCTTCAAAAGATTCTACAATTTCTAATGGATAATACTTAATGAGGATGTCTTTTTCATTTATAACTGGATGGTAATTGCATTTTATTTGTGTGGTTACCCACAATTTATGTTATAGTGCTTCAAATTGTAATTAGTTTTCAAACTATTTTATTAAAAAAAAGGATAGTAAATATTACTAACCTTTAATCTATATTATTTACACTACTAAGCCGATTAATATTTTCATTTTCACTCTTCAAATGAATAACTATATCGATGCAATGCTACTTCTTTTAATATGACATTGTTTTTTGTTATTTCTTTCTTGTCAATCAAATAAATCTTTTTGTAATAAATTAGAAAAAAAACCATTTTTAAACCATATTTTTTGATAAAATTAATATCAATAATTATATGTTTATTCTTTCTTAAAAAGTTTTTTTTCTTAATTTTAATATCTGATACTTTTTTTTCTTCAACTCTGTCAAAATCTAAATACTTAGCTTCTTTAAAATTAACATAATTTGAATTATCAAATTTAATTTCATAATTTCTCTTTTCTTCTAAAATTTTTATACTATTAATATCAGGACCTTTTAAATTTTGAAATTCACTATGATCAAAATATATGTAAATAGTATCTGCTTTTTTTATTGATTCTAAAGATTGACAGTATATTTCGTTTGAAAAAAAAGCAATAAAAAATATTAGTATTATTTTCATCTTATTGACAGTTTTGAGATGTGTTTTTCCAC
>NZ_LR733589.1 GCF_902506265.1 Flavobacterium sp. 9AF
GATATAAACAAAGAAGTTGAAACCTTAAAAAAAGTTATTGAAAAAGAAAACTTATATACTTCTTTATGGAAATCAATAGTCGTTATCATTCTTATTTTTCTATTGATAATTGCATTTAAATTTTACTATGAGAAAAATAAAGCAAATCAGAAAGTTGAAAAACTATTAAATGAATTTAAAGCAAATAAAACTATAGATTCTAGTTTTAATATGGATCATAAAATGGTTATTGATGATGATAAGGAAAAAGAAATATTAGAAAAACTAAAAACATTAATAGATAACAAATACTTTTTAAGCCAAGATTTTAATCAACAAAATGTAGCTAAGAAAATTAAAACAAATACTACTTATTTATCACAAATAGTAAACAAAAACTTTAAAAAGACATTTAGAGAATATTCAAATGAATTAAAAATTAATTATGCTATCCAAGAATTAATTAATAATCCTACATACAGGAAATATTCTACACAAGCCATCGCAGAAAGTGTAGGTTTTAAGAATAATGTATCCTTTACTAAATCATTTAAAAAAAGAGCAGGTGTTTCTCCTGCTCAGTTTATTATAAAAATTAATAGTACAGAATAGATTATGGATTTCCAGGTTTTGGATTGTTTTTAGTTGGATCACCATCATCACCCATACCAGGACCATTCGTAGTATCTGTATTGGTATCTGGAGGTGGAAGATTTCTCACATTTGGATCTAAATTTTCTAATTCCCCACCTAAAATATTTTTCTTTTGTCCAATAGTTAAACTATTCTCAGAAAAGGCATTTAAGGATAAAAACTTTACTTTCATATTTCTCATTTTAATTTATTAATGTAAAATTACAGATAATAATTGATTAAAAAACAATTCTTATCCTCCATTGACAATTCTCAGTAATACCAAACACAAAAAACTAAAAACCAATCACTTAATAAAAAAACACTACTAGATTTTTTATAAAATGTGTACTACATTTTTTATAAAACATCTAATACTATGCTTTTTTTATGTCATTTTAATAAAGAGATTTGCCAAAGAAATAAAATTTTCGAAAAGACAAAATGGGATACAATTTCAAGTCTTATTAAAAATGAGTTTTATATTAAAATAAAAATATTGTTGCAACACTAGTCAAAACTTTCAATTGACTTAAAATTGTTTGAAAGAAATTATTTAAACATAAATTTTATCAAATAACATCTAACAACAGATTTATTTAAAGTATTAATTTTTTAAAATAAACTTATGAAAAATATTTTTTTAAGAATCTCAATTTTCACTTTATCAGCAATTTTCTTAATATCATGTACAAAAGAAAATCATGATCAAGAATTAACTAAAGAAACAATAATTAAACATTTAAAAATGCGCAATAAAGATTATGTTTTTTTAGAAAAAGAAAGTTTAAATACCATGAGAAATGATATTCCAGAACCAATTTATTTTAACAGTATAGAGGAAATGGATAATTATCTTAATGAAATTGATGCTGTTACAGGAGAAAGTACAGTAGGACCAAACGTTTTTATGCAAGAAAGTGAAGGAGGCGGAGGGAATAGTAGTAGTGGTGCAAGTGGAAATGGTGATTATTATATTGATTCAAGATATCTTACTTTAGGTGGTGTTATTAATATCGGATTAAATATTAAAAATTGTCAAGGTTCTAACTTAACTTCTTGGTTATCTGGCTTTGTATTAGGTATGTCATATACACATAATAGTGGTAATATTATAAATTCAAATCAAAAAGTGAAATATACTGTTAATGGGGTAGCTCATTATAATCTTTTTGTAGAAGGAATTGGAACTCTTTTTTCACAAAACAAAACTTTTAGTGGTACATATAACTGTAACTAGATAAATTGCTCAAAAAAACCTCGTTTTAAACAAACGAGGTTTATGCTATTCACTAATAACTTTATACTAATTAGTTTTCACTGGAATATTTTCTAAAATTTCCAACACAAATTTCCAATATTTTTGAGCAGAAGAAATACTTGCTCTTTCGTCTGGACTGTGTGCGCCATGAATGGTTGGTCCAAAAGAAATCATATCCATATCTGGATAATTCGTACCTAAAATACCACATTCTAATCCAGCATGACAAGCTACTACATGGGCTTTACTTCCATTTTGTTTTTCATAAATAGTGGTTAACACATCTAAAATTTCAGAATTAGCATTTGGTGTCCAACCCGGATAACTTCCTGAAAAATTCACTTCACAACCCATTAATTCAAAAGCAGAACGCAACGCATTTGCTAAATCAAACTTAGCTGTTTCAACCGAAGAACGAGTCAAACACTGAATGTTTAATTTTCCTTCACCTACAGTTACTTTGGCAATATTGTTTGACGTTTCTACTAAATTATCAAAATCTGCACTCATTCTATACACGCCATTATGTGCGGTGTATAAAGCACGTACTAAATAATATTGTGCCATTGGAGGCATTATTTTAGCAGGAGTGGTTTCCGATTTTTCAATTACAATTTGTAAATTCGGTTCGGTAGTTTTTAATTCTGTTTTGATTTCCGAAATAATGTCTTGCATATCAAAAACGAAAGCTTCATCATAGACATTGGCAATAATTACCTGAGCTACACTTTCTCTTGGAATTGCATTTCGTAAACTTCCTCCTTTAATAGCTGCAATTTGTAAACCAAAATTATCAAAACCATCAAATAACAAGCGATTCATAATTTTGTTCGCATTTCCTAATCCTTTATGAATATCCATACCGGAATGACCTCCTTGTAATCCTTTTACGGTAATCGTATAGCTTACCGAACCTTCAGGAGTGTCTTCTTCATCGTATTCTGCTACAGCTGTAACATCTACTCCACCCGCACAACCAATATCAATTTCGTCGTCTTCTTCCGTATCTAAGTTTAGTAAAATTTCACCTTCAAGCATACCGCCCTGCAAGCCCATAGCTCCTGTCATTCCTGTTTCTTCATCTATCGTAAATAATGCTTCAATAGCAGGATGTGGAATATTGGTACTTTCTAAAATAGCCATGATAGTCGCTACTCCTAAACCATTATCAGCTCCTAAAGTAGTTCCTTTCGCACGTACCCAATCGCCATCAACATACATTTCAATACCTTGTGTATCAAAATCAAAAACGGTATCGTTATTCTTTTGATGTACCATATCTAAATGCGATTGCATAACAATCGTTTTTCTGTTTTCCATTCCTGGAGTGGCTGGTTTTTTTATAATGACATTTCCAACTTGGTCTTTTATGGTTTCAAAGCCTAGTTTTTTTCCAAAATCCATCATAAAAGCAATCACACGCTCTTCTTTTTTCGAAGGTCTTGGTACTGCATTTAAATCGGCAAATTTGTTCCAAAGTGCTTTAGGCTCTAAGTTTCTTACTTCTTGACTCATGTTATTTTATAATTTCAAGGTTTTAACATGCCAAAGTTACAAAGTTTAAATGCTTTACTAAATGATTTCTAATTATATTTACGTTTAAAATTGATGCTTTGAAGAAAAAATATATTCTACCGCTTTCTTTACTCCTACAAATTCTTATTGTAAAACTTATTGCATTATTTCCTGAGGGAGTTGAAAAGTGGTACAGTAACGGTTTATATCCAAAAATTGCCTTTGTTTCTAGGAATAGTTTGGGTTGGATTCCTTTCTCTATTGGAGATGTCATTTATTTCATTCTTATCTTTTTTTTATTGAGATGGTTTTGGAAAAACAGAAAAGGCTTTTTTAAAAATTGGAAAACCAATGGATTAACCATCATGAGTTGGTTTGCGATATTCTATTTCTGCTTCAATATTTTATGGGGTTTGAATTATTATCGGGTTCCATTAAACAAAAAATTAGGTATTCCAAAAGAATACACCTTGGCACAATTAGAAGCATTCACCAATAAAATGATTCTCAAAACCAATGCCTTGCAAGAGAAAATTACGGGTACTGATTCGTTAGCAGTAGTTATTCCCTATACGGAAGCAGAAATCTTTACGTTAGCGATAAAAGGCTATCAAAATTTGCCCGAGAACCTAAAAGAGTTTCAATACAAGCATCAAAGTATAAAAGGTTCGTTATTGAGTTACCCTTTAAGTTATATGGGTTTTGGTGGGTATTTGAATCCGTTTACCAATGAAGCTCAAGTAAACACCCTAAAACCCAAATACAATTGCCCGATGACTACCTGTCACGAAATGGCACATCAAACTGGTATTGGTAGCGAAAGTGAGTGTAATTTTATTGGTTTTTTAGCTGCAATAAAAAATGAAGATGTCTATTTTCAGTATTCCGCTTATAATTTTATCACACGTTATTGTTTAGGAAATTTAGAAAAAATTGAAGAAGGCAAAAGCAAACCTTTTTTTGAGAAACTTAACAAAGGAGTGGTGAAAAACTTAGATGAAAATGAAGCCTTTTGGAAAAGTTACCACACTCCTATCGATACTTTTTTTGAGTATTTCTATGATAACTTTTTAAAGATGAACCAACAAAAGGACGGTTTAGAAAGTTATAGTAAATTTGTGGGCTTAATGATTGGGTATGAGAAATTAGTGGTTAGTAAAGAGTGATTAGTATTAAGTGACTTTAATAAAATAATTAATCAATAAAAAAAGGGCCTTCCATAAAATTAATTTCAAATTTTCTTTCAATAGGTTTATAAACACTTTTTAAGAATTCCACATTAATTTGTTGATCTAATTGATTTTTAATTGAAGTATAATCTTTTTCATCATATTCTTCTTTATGTCTTTGAATAAATCTATCAAAATTTTGTTCTCTATAAATAGGTAGGTATTCTTCAAAATTTGGACTAAAATTAAAATGAATAGATAATATATTATTTTCTGGATAATTTTTTATGTAAACAGCTTCTTGGATATAATATCTATTTTCTAAATCTGAAACTTCAACCTTATGTTTTCCATTTTTTAAAACAATATCAATAGCATCAAATTGTGAAATCAAATCAGATTTATAAACAATAGAAACATCTATAATAA
>NZ_LR733592.1 GCF_902506265.1 Flavobacterium sp. 9AF
TAGTCTAACACATCCAAAAGAATTTAGAATTTATAAAAAAGAAAATATCTCTAATTATTGCGAACTAATTCATTTATATTTTGAAAATAAAAAATGGGCAGCAGTGCAATATAAATATTACGCTTCGCTAAATGAAAACAAACATCCAAAAATTGAAAAAATTAATCTAAGTACCAACCTAAATTTAGATTTAGTTTGGCTAGAAATTCTTGGAACTAATATAGATTTTTTACCCAATCAATCTGAAATTGAATATAAACTTAGAGGAAAATTATTGATTGAAACATTAGCTAATGGAGAATACGAACACGTTTACAAATCAACCATAATAATGGACGGTATCCATTACAAGGTTTCTGTAAGAAATAATACTAAGATAAATGAAATTACATTCGACAATCCAGAAAGTTATTTAAAATTATATCCTGAAGTAGATGAGCTTATTGATTTTTGTAATTTATTAAAACTGTTAAAAAAATCATTTTCCTCATAACATTCAAAACTTTAATGTAACAATTTTTGTTAAATCTTGTCTTATGAAAAAAGAGGATTATTTCTAGAGTATCTTCTTTATAAATCATCAATCTCTACCCAGTTTTAATAGCTTGGTTACAATAACTAAAATACAAAGACATGAAAACAAAAAATCTAATTATTTTACTACTTATGAGTATTACTACACAAGCCCAGCAATTTGTTGGTGATTGGAAAGGAACACTAGATGTGCAAGGAATGAAACTAGAAGTTATTTTTCATATGGCACAAAAAGACAACAATTACACGACTACTATGGATGTACCGATGCAAGGTGCTTCTGGAGTACCAATTGATAAAACAGAAGTTAACAACAATCAAATTACTTTAAAAGCTGCTGCATTAGGTATTGAATTTAAAGGGGAATTAAAAAATAAAGAAATTGTAGGGGAATTTCACCAAGCCGGTATGAACTTACCGTTAACACTAACTTCTTTTGAAAGTAAATTACCTGGAAACACTGCTTTACCTTCCTCTAAAGAAGAATTAGCACAATTAAAATCCTACGACAAAGGCAATTATAAATATTCCGTATCTGATTATTTTGCTAAACCTAAAGCTTCTAGTTTTCAATTGTCACCAAATGGTAAATATATGTCGTATCGTGAAAAAGACGAGAACAACAAGCGTCATATTTATGTAAAAGAATTGGCTACAGGAAACATCAAAAAAGCTATTGAAGAAAAAGAAGAGTTGGTTCGTGGTTATGGTTGGATTAACGATGAAAGATTATTCTTCTCTATGGACAAAGGTGGTGATGAGAACTTTCATATTTATGCTGTAAATCTTGATGGCACAAATTTAAAAGACCTTACTCCTTTTGATGGTGTTCAGGCTAGTATTCAAAATATTTTGAAAGAACAAAAAGATTACATCATCGTTTCGATGAATAAAAACAACAAACAAGTTTTTGAACCTTTCAAATTGAATATCGTTACGGGAGCTTTAGAGCAATTATATAAGAATGAAGACATTGCAAACCCAATTCAAGGGTATGAATTTGATAAAGATGGTACTCTTAGAGGGTACAGTAAATTAGTGAATGGTGTACAAAACCAATTGTATTATAAAGATAACAAAACAGGTGAATTTAAATTACATACCACTACAAATTGGGACGATACTTTTGGAATCATCAGTTTTAATTATGCTTCAAAAAACAAAGATGAGGCTTATGTGATTACCAACTTAGATAGTGATAAAACTAGAATTGTTTTATACGATATGGCTACCAAGAAAATAATTAAAGAAATATTTTCTAATCCCACATTTGATGTAAGCGGTTTAAATTTATCACGTAAAAGAAACTATGAAATTGATAATTTTTCGTATGAAGGAGAAAAAAACGAGATTATTCCTGTAAGTAAATTATACAAAGAAATTTATGGCTTAATGGAAAAACAATTTCCAAATAAAGAAGCCTATATTGTAGATTATGATGATAATGAAAGTCAGTTTTTAGTAATTGTACAAAGCGATAAATTATATGGTACTTATTATCAATATGATGCTAAAACTAAAAAATTCAAACTTTTATACGACTTAATGCCACAGCTTAAAGAAGCAGATATGGCAGAAATGAGACCTATCAAATTTACTAGCAGAGACGGTAAAACGATTTATGGCTACATTACCTTACCCAAAGAAGCTTTACAAGGAAAAAAAGTACCATTAATTGTAAATCCTCATGGTGGTCCGCAAGGAGTAAGAGATTCATGGGGTTTTAATCCAGAAACCCAATTATTTGCAAGTCGTGGTTATGCTACTTTACAAGTAAACTTCAGAATTTCTGGTGGTTATGGAAAAGACTTTTTACGTGCAGGTTTCAAGCAAATTGGTAGACAATTAATGGACGATGTAGAAGATGGCGTAGCTTATGCCATTAAACAAGGTTGGGTTGACAAAGATAAAATTGCCATTTATGGTGGTAGCCACGGTGGTTATGCCACCTTAATGGGATTGGTTAAAACACCCGATTTATATGCTTGTGGTGTAAACTACGTGGGTGTTTCTAACATTTTCACTTTCTTCGATTCGTTTCCAGAATATTGGAAACCTTATAAAGAAATTGTAAAAGAAATTTGGTATGACTTAGACAATCCAGAAGAAGCAGCTATTGCAAAAGAAGTATCTCCTGTTTTCCAAATTGACAAAATTAAAAAACCATTATTTGTAATTCAAGGTGCCAATGATCCTCGTGTAAATATTGCAGAATCCGATCAAATTGTAACGGGTTTAAGAGCCAAAGGTTTTGAAGTACCTTATATGGTGAAATACGATGAAGGTCACGGATTTCATAAGGAAGAAAACTCCATTGATATGTATGAAGCTACTTTAGGATTTTTAGCTAAAAACTTAAAAAAATAAGTAATAATAACTTGATACAATAAGAGGCAATTTCCAAAAAGAAATTGCCTCTTCTATTTTAATTCATTTTGTTTTTTTGTTTATCTTTCACAAAAAACATATAATGAAAAATTTAGTTTATATCCTATTTGTTTTATTGCTTCATTCTTGCAACAATGTGAAAGAAAAAACAAAAGAAACTATCAATAAGACAGGAGAAACTGTTGGAAAATCGGCAACAGAATTTTTTGATGGGGTTTCTGATGGAGTTAAAAAAACTTTAGATTGTGAAATCACATTATCTCAAGATTTAATAAAAAAAGGATTGCAAACTGGAAAATACGAAATAAAAAGTAAGTCCAATGATGATAATGACAATACATTAATACTCTATTTGATATTTAATGACAATTTTAAACAAACTTTAAATCTAAAGGCTTTTGATAAAGAAAATATTGAAATTGGAAGAAGTAATTTAGAAGTTTCTGGAAAAAAAGGCAGTGCCGAATATTTTGAATTTTATTTTAATGATAAAACCGACATCGAATCAAAAAGTAAAATTACAATTGAATAAATCATGATTAGATATCAATTAACCTTATTTTTATCTGAACAAAGTGAGGTTATTGAACACATTAGGTCAACCTACAACCCTATTCAATTTGAATTGATTAAGGCACATGTAACGCTTTGTCGTGAAGATGAAATACAATCTCATTTAAACAAAATCATAGCCAATTGCATTTCCATAGATTGGCAAAAACCGTTACCAGTTCATTTTAAAGCCCCTGAACGTTTTTCTAATGGTAAAGGGGTTTTTCTTCCTGCATCTGAAAACAATCAAGAATTTCATGAGTTAAGAAAACATATATTGCAAAAAAATAATATTAGGATTCATTTACCTCACATTACTTTGATTCATCCTCGAAATGCTACTTGCACCGATACCATTTTTAAAAACATACAATTTTATTCTTTTCCTACTACTTTATTGTTCAAAAAAATAACATTAATTGAACAAATTGACGATAAAAAATGGAACCTTCTAGAAGATTTTCCTCTTTACAAGTAATAATTTTATTTTTTAACATCTTTTTTTAAGGATAATTTTAAATAATTGCTTTTTTTAACATTCTCCAAAATAATAAAACTATTTTATTGATTTATAAGCAATTAAAAAACATATAAAATAAATTTAATATAAAATTAATAGGTTTTAAAAAATAAAAATATAACAAAAAAAATAAATTTGTTATATTAAAAAAAGTTTTTACTTTTGCACGCCCAAAAAAAGCAAATCAAATCATAAAGAAATCTTTAATTTTTACTCATGAAAAAAATTCTACTTTTCAGTTTTTTACCTCTTTTTTCACTTTCTCAAATTCAAATTGGAAACACTATCAATGGGAAATACAGCCAAGACCAATCTGGTAATAGTGTTGCCTTATCTGATAATGGAAATATTTTAGCTATTGGTACATCAAACAATGTGGCTTTAAGTCATTTAGGTTATGTTAGTATCTATCAAAATAGCAATGGAACTTGGTCACAAATTGGAGATGATATAGTAGGTGAAAACACAGGAGACAAATCTGGTTATAGTGTTGCACTATCAAGCAATGGAACAATTGTAGCTATTGGTTCACCATATAGCAGCAATAACGGTCAAAATTCTGGATCGGTTAGGTTATTCTTTTTCAACGGTATCACTTGGGGTCAAATAGGAGCAACACTTACAGGTGCTAATGCAGGAGATTTATTTGGCTATAGTGTATCTTTATCTGATAACGGAAAAACGGTAGCTATAGGAGCTAAAAATAATGATGGTAACGGAAATAATTCAGGAGAAGTGCGCGTTTTCAAAAATATTAATGGAGAATGGATACAATTAGGAAATGCTATTAATGGTGAAAATGCAAACGATGAGTCAGGAAGTAGTATTTCCTTATCGGCAGATGGAACAATTTTAGCAATTGGCGCAGAAAAAAACAATGGTAACAATGGTGCTTTTTCAGGTCATGTACGTATTTTTCAAAATACAACAGAAGGTTGGATTCAAGTAGGTAATGATATAGATGGTGAAAATGCAAATGATTTTTCGGGAACAGTAGCCTTATCAGCTAATGGTCAAACTATAGCTATTGGCGCAAAATATAACGATGAAAATGGTGCTGCATCGGGTCATGTGAGAGTATTTGAAAATACGAATGGCACATGGACACAAATTGGTAATGATATTGATGGCCAAAATGAAGGAGATCAATCTGGTGGAAGTGTTTCAATCTCTAATGATGGCCATATTATTGCAATTGGAGCTATTGGAAATAATACTAATGGAAACTATTCTGGACAAGTAAGAGTATTTCAAAAGACTGGAAATAATTGGTTACAAATTCAAAATGATATAAATGGTACAGAAGGATCAACTTCTGGTAGTAGTGTTTCTTTGTCAAGTGATGGAAATATTGTAGCTATTGGTGCAACTAAAGCTAATAATAATTTATCTGGAGCTGTAAAACTATACTCATTAAATACAAATACTACTTCTTTATTACATTCAAATAGTTTTTCGAATTCTAATTTTGTATTGTATCCAAATCCTACATCAGAAATATTAAATATTCGATTTGAAAATGATGCAACATTAAAAAATGTAATTTTCTATAATAATTTAGGACAAATTGTTAAAACATCAACATTAAATACGATTTCAATAACTGATCTAGCAAAAGGTATTTATCAGGTAGAAATAATTTCGACTTTTGGCAAAGAAATAAAAAGCATAATTATTAATTAATATTAATTCAACTTCAATAAAAAAGAGTTCTAAATTAAAATTTTAGAACTCTTTTTTTATATCGATTTATCTAAACTATATAAAAGTAATTGAGCTGTAGCTTCATTAGTTGCTAGAGGAACATTATGTACATCACATATCCGAATTAACATGGAAATATCAGGTTCATGTGGATGACTTGAATTCGGATCTTTAAAGAATAAGACCATTTTGGTCTTTCCTTCAGCCACTCTAGCTGCAATTTGAGCATCACCTCCTAATGGACCAGAGAGCATTTTTTTAACTTTAATTCCAATGGTTTCTACTTTTCCTCCCGTAGTTCCAGTTGCAATAACGGTAATATTATCTGCTTTAAGAATCGCTTTGTTTTTATTCACAAATTGAACCATATCGGCTTTTTTACCGTCGTGAGCAATAATTGCTATTTCAATTTTTTTAATCATATAACAAATATAAAAAATCCCGAAGAATCGGGATAAATATTATTTATTTAAAATATGGTAAGCGATTAAACCATCAATAGGTCTTCTCAGGATATTACCAACATTTATTTGATAATCTTGCAATGCTTGGGACAATTCTTCTTTTAAATAGAATGCAATTGATCCCACAAAATGAACAGGAACTTCTCTATAATTTTCAAATTGCATAATATAATTCTCTATAAATGCTTCTAGCTCTTCTTTTATATATTTTTTACAAAATTCAGAATCTTTATGCTTAATTAAAAATTTTGCAAAAGTGGCTAAATAAGCATTAGGATTGGGTTCTTTGTATAATTTATTCTTAATAAAATCGGCATCAACATTAAAAGTAGTTTCAAAATCTTTAGCCATATCCTGAGGCATTTTATTAAAATAATACCCTCTAATTAAATGCCTACCAAAACGATTTCCACTACAATCATCCATAGCAATATAACCTAAAGATTGTACTTTTTGATGCAATACTTTACCATCAAAATAACTGCAATTTGATCCTGTTCCTAAAATACAAACTATGGCTTTTTCATTTTTAGGAGTGGTTGCATAAACAGCTGCATAAGTATCCTCATGAACAGTTACTTTTGCATTTACAAAATAATCTTCAAAGACAGATGATAAGAAGTTTTTCATTCTATCAGTACCACAACCAGCACCATAGAAGTATAAGTGAGATGCTTTAGCTTTATTATGTGAAATAT
The DNA here is from genome assembly GCF_902506265.1 of Flavobacterium sp. 9AF. Taxonomy (GTDB): domain Bacteria; phylum Bacteroidota; class Bacteroidia; order Flavobacteriales; family Flavobacteriaceae; genus Flavobacterium. The sequence goes on from NZ_LR733592.1 coordinate 6,861, forward strand.
CAAATTTATCTTCTAATCGAGAAATTATTTCTTCTTTGCTCAATACTTCAGGATTTAATCCTAAAGATTGTGTTGTAAAAATAACTTTTCCGTTATCGTCAATAGCAATCCAATCGGCTTTAGTAGAGCCACTATCTACAAGTAATTTCATTTCATTGTTGTTTGTAAGGTTGGTTAAAAAGTCACAAATATTAAATTTGGAGATTAATAGTAGCTATGTAAGAATAAAAAAATCCTGCATCTACATTAATATATAATATAGTGCAGGATTTTTTACAATTTTATTTTACAGACATAACATGTACTGATAAATCTAATAATTTAGAAGAATATCCATATTCATTATCATACCAAGAAACCAATTTAAAGAAAGTAGAATTTAATCCAATTCCTGCTTTAGCATCAACTATAGATGTTCTTGTGTCTCCTACAAAATCTTGAGAAACCACATCATCTTCTGTATATCCTAAAATTCCTTTCATTGAAGATTCAGAAGCATTTTTAAGTACTTTCAAAATTTCTTCATACGTTGTTTCTTTTGCTAATTTAACAGTTAAATCCACAACTGAAACATCTACGGTAGGCACACGGAAAGACATTCCTGTAAGCTTTCCATTTAAAGCTGGAATTACTTTTCCAACCGCTTTAGCAGCACCCGTAGAAGATGGAATAATATTTACAGAAGCGGCGCGACCACCTCTCCAATCTTTTCTCGATGGACCATCAGCTACCATCTGAGTTGCTGTAGAAGCATGAACAGTTGTCATTAATCCTTCTACAATTCCAAAATTATCATGAATTACTTTTGCTAAAGGAGCCAAACAGTTTGTCGTACAAGAAGCATTAGAAACAATCGTATCTGTAGCTTTTACTTCGGTATGGTTTACACCCATTACAAACATAGGAGCATCAGCAGATGGTGCAGAAATAACTACTTTTTTTGCACCTCCATCAATATGAGCTTGAGCTGTTTCTAAAGTAGTGAAAATTCCAGTACACTCAGCTACAACATCTACATCAACTTTCGCATCATCCCATTGAATTAATTTAGGATCTCTCTCAGCCGTAACACGAATAAACTTATCATTAACATATAATTGCCCATCTTTCACCTCTACTTTTCCATTAAAACGACCATGAACAGAGTCATATTTTAACAAATAAGCTAAATGTTCAACATCTAACAAATCGTTAATGGCTACTACTTCTATATTATCTCTATTAAATGATTCTCTAAAAACAATTCTACCGATTCTACCGAAACCGTTTATTCCTAATTTTACTTTTGCCATTTTTAAGCTTTTATTAATATATTATTTTTTAATTTAATTTGTTTTACGTTATGTAGACATAATATCAGATACTCGAAGCAATTCTTTATCAATTTCAGTATGTCCTTTGATGGCTTGTTCTAAAGGTGTTAAAGCAACTTTATCGTTTAACAAACCAACCATAAAGTTTGATTTTCCTTCTAATAATGACTCCACAGCCTTTACTCCCAAGCGAGAAGCTAACACACGATCAAAACAAGATGGAGAACCACCTCTTTGCATATGTCCTAAAACAGATACCCTAACATCATATTCAGGCATATTTTCTTCAACATAGTCTTTTAATTCGAAAACGGTCTTACCAATTTTATCTCCTTCAGCAACTACTACTATACTGGAAGATTTACCAGATTCTTTACTTCTTTTCAAAGATTCTAATAAACGATCCAAACCTAAATCTTCTTCTGGAATTAAAATTTCTTCAGCTCCAGCTCCAATTCCTGAGTTTAAAGCGATATGACCTGCATCTCTTCCCATTACTTCCACAAAAAATAAACGGTTGTGTGAAATAGCAGTATCTCTAATTTTATCAATTACCTCTACTACGGTATTTAAAGCGGTATCATATCCCAAAGTATGACTTGTTCCATAAATATCATTATCTATAGTTCCAGGAATACCCATTACTGGAAACCCATATTCTTTATTGAATACTTCTGCTCCTGTGAACGAACCATCACCGCCAATAACTACTAATGCCTCTACTCCTACTTTTTTAAGATTATCAAAAGCTTTCTTTCTACCTTCTACAGTCATGAATTCTTTTGAACGAGCCGATTTTAAAATGGTTCCTCCTTTATTTACTATGTTATTAACAGAACGTGGTCCCATTTCTTTAAAATCACCTTCAATCATTCCTTGATATCCTCTATAAATACCAATACATTCTATATTATGATAAGCACAAGTTCTTACTACTGATCTAATCGCTGCATTCATTCCTGGGGAATCTCCTCCAGAGGTAAGCACACCTATTTTCTTAATATTTGATGTCATTCATTTATTATTTATCGTAAATTTAAAAAAGGAAAATGGAATATTAGGCTAAATTTAAAGAATATTAAATTTTAACCTAAAATTCAATCGTTTTCGTTAATAACTTTTTGTTTTTTAATATAAAAATTGAAGATTTACTCTATTTCAGGAACTTTTTCTGAATCCTTTTTCTTCTCTTTCTCTTCTTCAATTTCTTTATTCTTTCTTATGTAGTAATTTTTATCCCATAATTCTTCAGAATCTGGAATGTCTTCATTAGACGAGGAAGAATCGCTTTTATCTTTGTTTTTCTTGAAAATTCTACGAAATAGTTCTCCAAAAGTATCAAAATCAACGGAGTAGTTAAGCCCTAATCCTTGTGTGTAACCTATACCTTCTCCTATGTAGTAGTTAATATCATTTTCTCTATTGAATACTCTTGCTCTTAATGAACCATCTTCATTCAATTGAAATTGCACTTCTACGTCTCCAACTAAAACCGATTCAGTAACACCTCCTACAGGTACTCCTACCTTTCCATTAATAGAGATTTTATCATTAATTTGTGTACTTAATGTAAGACCTACTCTTCCTGAAATTTGATTTACTCGATCGGCTTGGTCATAATTAACACCTACTTGTAACTTTGAATCTCCATCAGAAATAATGTCATTAAATAATGAACTTGCCTTTTCAAATAAAGAACCATAAGCAACATTTCCAGCATTCTCAGGTGTGGTAAAGGAACCAAAAGCTAATAACGCAAACGCTTGATTTTGTCTTACATCTTTATTTTGTAATCGATAATCTATTTCGCTTTTTAATACGCTACTAACCGTTGGAAAATTAATATTAAAATCAGGCTCAGGATTACTTAAACTTCCATTTATAACTATAGATACTTCCGTAGGTAATTTTCTATTTGTCTTAAAAGAGGAACTTTCAATTAAAACGGAAGGATTAGACTGTGTTTTATAGATTGCTTCAAGATTTAATATCGCACCTAAAGGATCACCTTCCCAGCGAATGGTACTTCCTTTTTTAACCACAAACTTCTTATCTATTAAACCTGCTTTTTTAAAGTTATAAAAACCTTCTTGTACTTGAAAGTCGCCATACATTAAAAATTTACCAAGGGTATTAATTTCCATCCGCATAGAACCATATCCATTTCCTTTCATAGCATGACCCGATTCGCGATCGAGAATTACTTCAATCTCTGCATCGGTATCAATATCAAAATCTAAACTTAACTCTAAACCATTATATTTATTCTTAGCATTATTTTTAGATTTATTCTTTGCTAAATCTTCTTCCTTTATAAATGTGTAATATGGTTTTCTTGCCACATCTTCAGAATCACTTACAGGTATTTTTATCGAGGTTCCTTTTTCCGATTCACCTGCAACTGTAACATGCAACGATTCGATGCTACCATTTATTTTTGCACTACCTTTAAGAAAAGCAGTACCATAGTAATAGGCGTCTTCAGAATCGGTAGTATTTAATGCTAAAAGGTTATTAGTCCTAACTTCCAAATCTAATTCCCAATCAGAAAACATATCATGTTTTACTGAACCCTTAAGAATTCCTTTAGTAGCATACTCAGTATCTGTAATTACAATGTTTCTAAATAAAAATTCTTTTTCAGTAATATCGACAATTGCGTTCTTTTCAAAATCGTAATCTACATTTAGATACGGAGCTTTTAATCCAGCATCGTTTAAATACAAGCGACCATCTACTTCAGGATCTGTTACCAATCCTTTTATATTGACACTGCCAGTTGCATTACCTCTTACATCAGTAATAACGCTTCCTAATAATGAACCAAATGGAGCTAAATCAAAACGATTAAAAGTTGACTCTAAATCTAAAGTAGACTGAGAATTTTTATATTTTAAAACACCATTCAAATTGAAACGCTCCTCTTCTTTTTGTAGTATATAAGAATCGATAGCAAACTCATTAAAAGCATCGTTTCCTTCTACTAATAAAGACATATTTCCAACTGGATAATTGTTAATTTTCAAATCAGAAATAGTAACATCAGATAAAGGTTCGTAATAAGTTTTATCTTGTTTAAACTTTATAAATCCGTTTAGTTTTCCGTCAATTGCTATGCTGTCTAAAGAAGGAGTTACTTTGTTTAAATCTACATCATTGAAAGTCAAATTAAAATCTTTATAAGTGGAATCTTTCATTTCACCATAAAAATCCATGTTTTGATTATTATGAGAAAGTCTAATTTTTTGAAATTTAAAATCTTTAAATTTTTTATCAAAGATGATTTTATTGTCAGCATTTTCGTTTTCATTAATAAACCATAAATAATTTTTAAAATTAACTTCCGATTTTTTAAAACCTATAACAGATTGCTTATTTTCATCAATTGTATGATAAATATTCAATGAAAAATTATCTTCTAATTTGTTTCCACCTTTAAATTCAGAACGAACAAAAAGAGTATCATTCATTGTTAGATTAATTAAATTGAAATCAGAAATTTTGTAATTTTTAGTTCGTATAGTATCCATTTCAATGTAAGTATTATACAATGGATTTTTATTGTCAATATCTATTTTTATTTTCTTAAATTGATTTCCAAAAGCGATAACATCAGGTGAAGTAAAATCAAACTCAAATTTTCCTAAATCGGCATTTATTTTACCTTTCATTGTTGTATTTTCTGAAATAGAAACTTCTGGTATAAATATATCAATTATCTTATTGTAAATAGTAAAATTAAAGTCTAGAAATTGCCCTTTTTGAAGCTTATTTGGAGAATAATTTGCGTATAAACTTCCCACAGCATTTTCAACAATCTTTTTAATTTGATTAATTTTAAATTTACCAACAACTTTTCCACTAATAATATCATTAGAATTTATAGTTATTGTTCTTATTCTTTGTGGATCAAAACTAGAAGTTAATTGAAAATCTTCAAAATAGTAATTATTTCTTTCATTTTGGTAAGAAACATTTTCAACTTGTAAAACCCCATCTAAATCATCTAGATTGTTTCCTTTCGCTAGGAAGTTAACTTTTCCTTTAAAAATTGAAATGGTATCTTTTTTAGAAAACTTTAAAGCATACAAATCTGCATAATCTATATTGGCTTTAAAATTATAATTTTTAGATTTAGAACTTAAATCGAGTAACCCGTGAAAATCCATTTTTAAATTTGGATCATTGCTATTAAAGTAACCTTTAAAATAAGGCATTTTCATAGTTCCGTCTACAGTAATATTCTGATAATTATACGAGTTAAAACTAAACGCTTCTATTGTTCCTTTTACATTTGTATTTAAATATTTTTGTGTAAACCCTTGACCAGCGACATCTAAATTAAGTGTAACATTACCAATTTGATTTTCAGCTAGTAATTCACCAAGATTAAAATTATCGAGAATAACATTTCCTTGATAGGATGCATTATCAATATTGGATAAATTTTGTATGGCCAAAGTTGTTTTTAAATTGCCTAAAACAGATGAAATCGAAATATCAGAATTAATATAATTATTGGTTAATTCTACATTACCTATTAAATTAACATTACCTAATTTTGATAAAGAAGTAGGTAAACTACTACCTAGGATGTTCGGAAGTATAGCTGTTAATTTATGATAATCGGAATTTATTTTTTTGAACTTTCCGTTGATATAAAATGATTCTTCTTTGTTAAATAAATTTTTAAAATTAACATTACCTATTATTTCAGAATTATTTTTATCTCTTAAACGTAGGTTCTTAGTGGTAAAATTATTTAATGTACCTATTAAATGGGTATCAATATCAAATACATTATCTTTTCCAAATTCATTATAAAAATAATTTAAATCATTTGAAGCAATAGTTGTCTCATCCATTTTTACATCAAAGACAACTTTATTATTAAAATCTGAAAAATCTTTCCTATTATATCTCAATTCTACTTTTCCTTTCATTAAAGATTCGGAAGTCTTTAAAATGAGGTTTTTTAATAAAATATTTTTCTTAGTGTATGTAAAATTTGAAGTTAAATTTTCAACCGTCAGACCTCTAAAATCTTTAAAGTGAAGTTGATTTAAAAAGGTAGTAACATTTGCTCCTTTGATATAAAAATCTTTGGCATTGCCATTAAAATTTTTAAAATTAAATAGTTGAGGTGACTCTAAATTTTCATCTATATAGCTTATATTTCCATTAAAAAAAGTAATATTACTCGCTTTCATTCTAAACTTCCCTGAAGAAGGTGTACCGTCATCAAATGATTCAATAAATTTATCAATATTGGTAAAATTTTCTCCTTTATATTGTTTTAAATTGAAAATTAGGCCGTCAGCAATAATATCACCTAAATAAGGATGTCCATTTTGGTATATTTTTTTTAAACTTAAAATAGAAGTATTTAGTCTCTTAATGAAAATTAAAGTATCTTTATGATGGTCCTTAATTAAAACACCCTTTAATTTTACTGATCCAAATGCTGTAAATGTAGCTTTTTCAATAGTTATATCGGTACCAAAATCTTTATTTACTTGCTCTGTTGCATATCTACCTAAAGCCGTTTGTACAAAAGGTAAAGACAAAAGTATTCCTAAAACTAATATAAGAATTAGGATTGCTAATGTGGTTCTAAGTAATATTTTTTTTAATTTTTTGATACCGTAAAATGTTTAAATTTGCCAACAAATGAGATTTTTATTGAACAATCAACAAAAATAATGATTTTTGTAAGATAATTACAATTGACTAAACGCAAATTTCATGCCCTTTTTAAAATGAAAAAAAACATCTATACTTTAGCTATCGAAAGTTCTTGTGATGACACCTCTGCTGCTATACTTTGTAACGATAAAGTTCTTTCAAATATTGTTGCAAGACAAGCCATTCATGAAGAATATGGAGGTGTAGTCCCTGAACTTGCATCAAGAGCGCATCAACAAAATATTGTACCTGTAGTAGATGTGGCTTTAAAAAAAGCAAATATTAAAAAAGATGATTTAGACTGTATTGCTTTTACACAAGGACCTGGATTAATGGGGTCTTTATTAGTGGGTGGTTCCTTTGCAAAATCGATGAGTATGGCTCTAAATATTCCTTTAATTGCGGTGAATCATATGAAAGCACATATTTTAGCACACTTTATTGATGAAGAAAATTTTGAAAAACCTACCTTTCCTTTTCTAGCACTAACAATAAGTGGTGGACATACACAAATTGTTAAAGTATCCAGTTTTTTTGACTTGAAAATTATAGGTGAAACTACAGATGACGCAGTAGGCGAAGCATTTGATAAATCTGCAAAAATATTAGGTTTGCCTTATCCAGGTGGACCACTTATTGATAAATATGCTCAAGAAGGTAATCCCAAAGCTTTTTCATTTACAAAACCTAAAGCAGCAGGCTTAAATTTTAGTTTTAGTGGTTTAAAAACTCAAATTTTATATTTTATACAAAAAAATGTAAATGAAAACCCTAATTTTATAGAAGAAAACAGAAATGATATTTGTGCTTCTATTCAATATACCATAATAAATATTCTTATGGATAAATTAAAAATAGCAGTTGAAGAAACAGGAATAAAACAAATTGCCATTGGTGGTGGCGTTTCTGCTAATAGCGGCATCCGAAAAACATTAAAAGATACTGAAAAAAAATGGGGTTGGAAAACATATATTCCAAAATTTGAATATACAACTGATAATGCAGCCATGATAGGAATCGTGGGATATTACAACTACCTTGAAAATAATTTTAACACAAACGATATCGTTTCTAAAGCACGTATTGAATTTTAAAATGCAATTATTCTATAATCCTAATATAAAAGAAAAAGACAAAACTTTCGCTTTTGACAAAGAAGAAAGTAAGCATATTGTAAAAGTTTTAAGAAAAAAAGAAGGTGATAAAATACATTTATCTAATGGAGAAGGTAATTATTTTTTAGGCGAAATTATTTTAGCGTCTGATAAAAAATGTGAAATTAAAATAATTGAAACTAAATGTATTGAACCAAAAAGATATAGAATTCATATAGCAGTTGCTCCCACAAAAATGAATGATCGGTATGAATGGTTTCTTGAAAAAGCAACTGAAATAGGTATCGATGAAATTACACCTATAATATGTGATCATTCTGAAAGAAAGGTATTTAAAATTGATCGTGCTGAGAAAATCATACAATCAGCCATGAAGCAATCTCTTCAATATTATATCCCAAAAATTAATGAACCTATAGGTTTTTCAGATTTTATACAAAAAAACTTTTCAGAAAAAAAATTTATTGCTCATTGCGAAGACCAACAAAAAATATCTTTTAAAGAAACAATAAGAAAAGAAGAGCATATTATTATACTTATTGGACCAGAAGGTGATTTTTCAACAAATGAGATTAAATTAGCACTAAATAATAATTATATTCCAGTAACTTTAGGAAATAATCGTTTAAGAACCGAAACAGCTGCTATTGTTGCCTGTCATACTGTAGCACTAATTAATGAATAATATGAAACATTTTCTCTTTTGCATTTTATTATTATCCGCATCTTCATTTTCACAAGAAGTAGCCATTTTAAAATATTCTGGTGGTGGAGATTGGTATGCAAATCCTACTTCATTACCCAATTTGATACAATTTTGTAATCAAAATATCAACACTAAAATCAATTCTAAAATTGCTACAGTAGAAAGTAATAGTGTAGATATTTTTTCCTACCCTTTTATTCATATGACGGGTCATGGTAATGTAGTATTTTCTCCAAATGAAATTGAAAATTTAAGAAATTACCTTATTTCTGGCGGGTTTCTTCACATAGATGACAACTATGGCATGGATGAATACATTCGAAAAGAAATCAGCAAATTATTTCCTCAAAATAATTTACAAGAATTACCTAATAGTCATGAAATTTTTAAAACACCCTATAATTTTCCTAATGGCTTACCCAAAATTCATGAACATGATAATAAAAAACCGCAAGCTTTTGGGATAATAATAGAGAATCGTTTAGTGCTATTATATACTTACGAATGTGATTTAGGAGATGGTTGGGAAAATGCTGAAATTCACAATGATCCCATAGAAGTAAGGGAAAAAGCCTTAAAAATGGGAGCCAATATTATAAATTATGCATTCAAAAATTAAATTTATAAGAAAATACTCAATACTTTAGTAGTATAAATAGGAATTTTGCAATTATATAGAAATCTTTTTTAGAAAACAATATCCCAACTTCACTTTTTTTTGAAAAAACAAAACTTTTTTTGACATAATATTGTCGTGTTAAAAAATAACATAACCTTAACATTAACAAATTAATAAATTATGAAAAAAATCGTTGTTTTAGCATCTGTGCTAATCTTAGGTTTCTCTTGTCAAAATGAAGACAAAACTGTTTCAGATGAAACAAACACAAAAGATCTTGAAGTAGCAGCTCATAGAGGTTGTGCTTCTGAGGAAATATTACAAAGACAACTTCAAGAAGATCCAGGATTAGCACAAAGAATGAAAGATATTGAACTTCAAACTGCAGATGCAATTGCTAATGGAAGAATAGTAAATGGAGTTATTGAAATTCCAGTTGTAGTAAATGTTTTATACAGAACTACTGCAGAAAACATCTCTCAAACACAAATTCAATCACAAATTGATGTATTAAATAAAGATTTTAATGCTCAAAACTCAGATTACAATACAGCTAACAACCCTTATTCAAGTGTAAGAGCAAATGTAGGTATCCGTTTTGTATTAGATGCTGTTTACAGAAAATCAACAACTAAAACTTCTTGGGGAACTAATGATGCTTGTAAAAAAACAGCTTCTGGTGGTATGGCTCCAACTTCTCCAACTACTAAATTAAACCTTTGGGTAGCTACAATTGGTGGTGGAATTTTAGGATATGCACAATTCCCAGGTGGTTCATCTTCAACTGACGGTGTTGTTATTGATTCTAAATATTTTGGAACTACTGGAACAGCAACTTATCCATTTAATTTAGGTAGAACAGCTACTCACGAAGTAGGTCACTGGATGAACTTACGTCATATTTGGGGTGATGCAACATGTGGTTCAGATTTAGTATCTGACACACCAACTCACAATACTGCAAACTATGGAGTTCCAGCAGTAGGACACAGATCTACATGTTCTGGAACACCACTAGAAATGTATATGAACTATATGGATTATACTGATGATAGAGGAATGTATATGTTCTCTAATGGTCAAAAAAGTAGAATGTTAGCTATCTTTAATGTAGGAGGTTCAAGAGCTTCTTTTAGATAATAATATTTTAAAAATATTTTAATTAAAAGCCCTTATTTGTAAGGGCTTTTTTTATTTATTAACATTTTTTACAAAAAAAATGTAAAAATTTTTCATAAAAAAATAACATTATTAATATTAAATGTTATATAATTGCAAAGTAAATAATTCAACAACCAAACAATTTACTTTATGAGAAAAATTTTTTTAACAGCAACAGCAGCAATGCTATTATTTTCTTGCAACAACGAAGACAAATCTGTTACTGAAACAAATGAAACTACTGCTAGCGCACATAGAGGATGTGCGTCTGACGAAGTGCTTCTTAGACAACTTAAAGAAGATCCAGGATTGGCTCAAAGAATGAAAGACATTGAATTACAAACTGCAGATGCAATAGCTAATGGCAGAATTGTAAATGGCGTTATGGAAATACCTGTTGTATTTAATGTTTTATACAGAACTGCTGCAGAAAATATCTCTGATGCTCAATTACAATCACAAATTGATGTATTAAATCAAGATTTTAATGCACAAAATGCAGATTTTAATACGCCTAACAACCCTTATTCAAGTGTAAGAGCTAATGTAGGTATCCGTTTTGTATTAGATGCAATTAATAGAAAATCAACAACTAAATCTTCTTGGGGAACTAGAGATACCATGAAAAAATCGAATAGAGGTGGTATTAACCCAACATCTCCAACCACAAAATTAAACATTTGGGTTTGTACAATTGGTGGTGGAATCTTAGGATATGCACAATTCCCTGGAGGATCATCTGCTACAGATGGAGTTGTACTAGACTCTAAATACACTGGAAATACTGGAACTGCTACTTATCCATTTAATTTAGGTAGAACAGCTACTCACGAAGTTGGCCATTGGATGAATTTACGCCATATATGGGGAGACGCTACATGTGGATCTGATTTAGTTGCAGATACTCCAACTCACAATACTGCAAATTACGGTGTTCCTGCTGTAGGACACACAAGTACATGTGCTGGTACTCCACTAGAAATGTATATGAATTATATGGATTATACAGACGACAGAGGAATGTATATGTTTTCAAATGATCAAAAAGACAGAATGTTAGCCATCTTTAATGTAGGAGGTTCAAGAGCTTCTTTTAGATAATAACATTTTTAAAATATTTTTTAAAAACTCGCTAAAAATTAGCGAGTTTTTTTATTTTTGAATCATGACATCAAAAGAACTATCAAACGGATTATTAAGAACTGTATTCATACTTTTAGGTATTAGTTTATTCCTTTTTCTACTATATAAAATTGCAATTATTATTATCTATTTAATAATTGCAGTAATCTTCTCCTTAATAG
>NZ_LR733591.1 GCF_902506265.1 Flavobacterium sp. 9AF
TTGTAACATCTATTTAAAAATATCAAATTATTTGTCTCATTATTTTAAAAATTATTTTACAAATAAAGGACTACTAGTATCACATGTATTTGGACAAGGCAAAGAAAAATCATAAATATAATAGCCTTTATCGTAGTCTATCATATCATTTTGGTTATTATCAACCCCTACAACCATCATATGAGGTTCAAAACTACCGTCTGATAGTTTTTCCAAACCTAGGTAACCTCTAATATCGTAAGTGTTATCATCTTTAATAATTCCTTGAATGTCTGCTCCAGGAATTAAAAAAGCTTTTAACGCATTGTTTGCTAAATAATTAGCCCCTTCTTGATTCCAATTTGCTGCCCATTGTTGTGCAGTTTCTAAAGGAATTACGTCTTGTGGTAAGTCATTTGCCATAAATAAAATTTTTAAATATTTGTTTCAAGCAAATTTAGATTAAATATTTAAAAAATAGTACTCGAAATGAAAAACAGGTATTTTTACGGGTATGAGTTTTTTTAAAATACTATACTTTAGCAATGTGTTAAAAAAATGCTTTTTTGTAAGTATTAACCTATTGAAATTTTGATTACTTTAGTAGAAATATTATTAACTATTAAATTTTTACATTTATGTCAACAGAACCTTTTATTGGAGAAATCAAAATTTTTGGTTTCAGTTTTGCTCCTCAGAGCTATCTATTGTGTGCGGGTCAAATTATGTCTATTGCTCAAAATACTGCATTATTTTCATTAATAGGAACAATTTATGGTGGTAATGGTCAAACCACTTTTGCTCTTCCCGATTTAAGAAGTAGAATGCCTATAGGACAAGGTCAAGGACCTGGATTGCCAGTTTATAATATTGGACAATATGGAGGAACAAATAGTGTAACCTTGTTAACACAAAATATTCCGGCTCACATGCATACTTTAAATGCTATGCAAGTAAAAATTCTGGCTAATAATAATTTAGGAGAAGAACAAACTCCAAACGGAAATTATCCAGCTATAACAACATCTGATTCATATAATTCTGTTCCTACAACAAATGTTTTTATGGGAGGCACACAAATATCTGGAACTACAGATATAACTGGATCAAATATCCCTGTAAATATTCAAAATCCTTATTTAGCTATTAATTATTCTATTGCAATCTATGGCATTTTTCCGAGCAGAAATTAATATTTGAGTTTAACTTTTAAAATATATAATTATGTCAACAGAACCTTTCATAGGAGAAATCAAAATTTTTGGATTTTACTTTCCGCCTAGAGGATATATGACTTGTCAGGGTCAAATCCTTCCTATCGCTCAAAACACAGCACTATTCTCATTAATCGGAACTACCTATGGAGGTAATGGACAAACTACTTTTGGGCTTCCCGATTTGCAAGGAAGAATGCCAATAGGTCAAGGTCAAGGACCAGGATTACCAATTTACACCCTAGGAGAAGTAGGAGGTTCACCTACGACTACATTAATTTCTTCAAATCTACCTGCACATATTCATTCATTGAATAGTGTTCATGTTAAGATTTTAGCAAATAGCAATTTAGGTGAAGAACAATCTCCTGTAAATAATTATCCAGCTGTAACAACTGCTGATTCTTATAGTCCAATTGCTAGTGCTAATACATTTATGGGTAACACTCAAGTTTCTGGAACAACAGATCCAACAGGACAAAATTTACCATTTAGCATTAAGAATCCTTACTTGACTATTAACTTTTCAATTGCAACTATAGGAATTTTTCCAAGTAGAAATTAATTCAAATATCAAAAAAAAATAAAGGAAATATTATAGCAATATTTCCTTTATAAATATACTAAAAAAATGCAAAAAATTGGTCTCCTTTTACCAAGATCCACTTATTATGATACCATAAGCTTTGACATTTATCAAGGTCTGAAATCGGGTTTAGAAAATTCAGAAAAAAAAGAATTTCAAATTATTACAGAAAACATTGGCTTTGGAGCCGATAAACAACAATGTTATCGTGCCGCTGAAAAATTATTATTAGAAGAAAATGTTTCTTTTGTTATTGCATATATTGGTCACAGAACTGCAGAATTATTAAGACCATTATTTTTGGCAGCCAATAAAATATTACTTGTCTTAGACGCAGGTTCTAATTTACCCAATGAATGGCCTGCCTGTCCAAATATCATTTATCATTCATTACACAATGCTTTAGGTGCTCGATTTACAGCTCAAAAAGCCATAAATGATGGGTTCACAGATGGCGCCTTAATTACGGGTTATTATGATGGTGGTTATTTACACACTTATAGTATTAGTAAAAGTTTTGAAGATTTTAATGGAAAAATTGTTTTTAATCACGCTACTGGTTATAAAGCTGAAGATTTTAGTATGGAACCTTTAGAATCTCATTTAAAAAATTACCCAAATACAGCACTTTTATCGCTTTTTAGCGGTGATTTTGTACAATGGTACTTCAAAGAAATTGAAAAACATTTTAAAAATCAAAATTTACCTATCTATTTAACGCCTTTCGGATTAGAAGAATCTATGTTGGAAAAAGCTGTTTTTCCAAGTAATAGAACTAAGGGAGTTATTTCCTGGTCAAAAAAAATAAATAATTCCGAAAACAGACTGTTTATTGAAACATTAGAATCAACTAATAGAAAACCAAATTTATTTTCTCTAGTCAGTTGGGAAAGTGCTTTCCTCGGAATTAAATTAGTTGAATTATTAGAGATTCATAAAAATAATTTACTGGAAATAAATTCCGCTTTAAAAGATTTTACTTTTAATGGACCAAGAGGAGCTGTTAGCTTTGATTCTGCAACAAATACTACATTAAGTCCGCTTTATGAAGCAAAAATTGTAAATCATAATGACTTTTGTGAAATTGAAATAGAAAAAAATATTACCAATTACAAAGAAGAGTATCAAAAACTTACCGCTTTTAATTTAGAAAATGTAAATTCAGCTTGGTATAATAGCTATACTTGTATCTAATTATGGAAAATAATATAAAAATAGTATTATTATGTGGAGGCAGATTTGCTTTTCCTGCGATACAATTATTAGCTTTTGAAAAATTCTTATATGCGGTTGCTATTGGTAAAGGCTCAAATACAATTGTAGATGCTCTTGAAAACGAATGTGCTAACAATCAAATAAAATTCAATCATTTTCCTAATAAAGACTCAATCAAAGAAATGAAAAGTTGGCTCAATGATATTCAACCCGATTATATTTTCTCTATTTCATTTCCATTTTTAATCCCAGAAGAAGTTTTAGCTTTTGGTACAGAAAAATTTATTAATTTTCATCCTGGTCCTTTACCTCAATATAGGGGGGTAATGCCAATTTTTGAAGTACTAAAAAATCAAGAAAAAAAAACAGCAATATGTGCTCATTTCATGAATGCTAATTTTGATGAAGGCAATATTATTTTTAATGACCCAATCAATATTCATGAAAGAGAAACTTATGGAAGTTTAACTGTAAAATTGAGCAAGAGAATGGCTCAAATAGCTTTAAATATGGCGAACATGTTGCAATATGCACATTCCATCCCTAGCATTGCTCAAGAGGAAGACTTAGCCTATTATTATGAGAAGCCTACACTTTCAGACACTTATATTAATTGGAAACGTATGGATGCATCTGAAATTGTTTCTTTGATAAATGCATGTAACCCATGGAATACAGGAGCCGATACCACATTTCTGGGACAACCTGCAAAAATTATTGATGCAAAAATTATTAATCAAACACATAATCAACTACCAGGTACTATAATAGAAATTTTTAACGAGACTGAAATTCACATTGCAACAGCAGATAATAAGCAAATTGGTGTTTCAATAATACAAACTGAAGAAGGCATACAAACCATAAAACAATTATTTACAAAATTGAATTTTAAAGGTTTAGCATTTAATTAAACACTATATTTGTATACAAATTAACAAAAAAGACGAATATGAAACAAAAAATTACTTTACTCTTATTTATCATTTCCTTTTTGAGTTTAAAAGGAAATGCACAAACACAATTCTGGAGTGATACCTTTGAAGATACTGGAGCTCCTAGTAGTGGAGTTCGTACACCTGAAAATGATAGTGGCTTCGGAATAATACCATATACATCTTATTTTAAGCGTACAGATGGTTCAGATATAGATCTAACAACTGTAACTGATGGTCCATATGGAGGTAAACAAGGTTTAAAATTTTGGGCTGGAGAAGACCATGATGCTGCGTTTGGTACTGGCAATGAAGAACAGCAAATAGATTTTACAGGTATTAATATTTCAGGGAAAACTGGCCTTAGCTTTAAAGGATTATTTGCAGCTGCTAACTCAGGTACTCAGTGGGAAAATGAAGCAGTAGGTGCTTTCAGCCATACAGATTATATAATATTAGAATACTCAATAGACGGTGGTGCTTATGTAAGATTAATAGCTTTTTTTGGAGATGGTGTAGCAACTAAGCAACTAAGAGAAGATACTAACGGAGATGGAATTGGTGATGGTTTACTCTTATCAAAAACATTTACTGAATTTAACAAAACAATAGTTGCCACAGGATCCTTAATAAATCTCAGACTAAGAGTATTTTCAAATAATACAAATAATGAAGAGTGGGCAATAGACAATTTCCGCTTGTTTGAAGCTCCAGTATGTACCAATCCAACTGTTCCTACTATAACCGCTTCTACAAATCCTGTTTGTAATGGTGGTTCAACTACATTAAATATTTCAGGGTCTTTAAATGATGCTACGCAATGGGCAATTTATTCTGGCTCTTGTGGGGGAACATTATTAGGTACTACTGCTACTTCTAGTTTTGTAGTAACGCCTGTTGGCCCTAGTACAGCTTATTTTGTTAGAGGAGAAGGTGGTTGTGTAACCCCTGGAACTTGTGGAACAATCACTGTTAATGCCAGTACAGTTTCACTTACACCATCATCTCAAACCAATGTGGCTTGTAACGGTGGATCAAATGGTGCGGCATCTGTAAACGTAGCTACCGGTGGTGTGGGACCTTATACTTACAACTGGACACCCGGCAACCCAACTGGGGACGGAACTACCTCAGTAACCGGTTTAACTGCTGGTACATGGACTTGTACTGTAACCGATGCGAATAGCTGTACTACTTCAGTTAACTTTACAATTACACAACCAACAGCCTTATCACTTACTCCTGCCTCTCAAACCAATATTGCTTGTAATGGTGGATCAAATGGTGCTGCAGCTGTGAATGTAGCAACTGGTGGTGCTGGTGGAT
>NZ_LR733586.1 GCF_902506265.1 Flavobacterium sp. 9AF
GCATCAACAATCTAATCTAAAAATGAGAACTTATAAAAGAAAAAACACTTGCAAGAACGTTCTTGCAAGTGTTTAATTTAATTATTTTTGTCTAATAAATCTGTATCGATTTTTTAGGACTAGTCAAATGATAATTTTCTTACTTAAAAATAGCTTTTCTTTTTTCTAAGAAAGCCGTTGTTCCTTCTTTAAAATCTTCTGTTCCAAAACAAGCACCAAAATTTTCAATTTCTACTTGATATCCGTTGGTACCGTCTTCAAAATTCGCATTAATAGCTCCTATGGCTTTTGCTATTGCAGTACTAGAGTTTTTAGTAATTTTTAAAGCAATTTCTTTAGCAAAAGATACTAATTCAGCTTGTTCCACAACATGATTTACTAATCCATAATCTTTAGCTGTTTGTGCATCAATCATACTTGCTGTCATAATCATTTCCATCGCTCTTCCTTTTCCAACCAATTGTGCCAATCTTTGAGTTCCTCCATATCCAGGAATTACGCCTAAAGTTACTTCTGGTAAGCCCATTTTAGCATTCGTTGATGCAATTCTAAAATGACAAGCCATAGCCAATTCTAATCCACCACCTAACGCAAAACCATTTACAGCAGCAATAACTGGAGTGGTTAAATTTTGTACAAAATCAAACAACAACTCTTGTCCTTTGGCTGCTAATTTTCCACCATCCTCTACAGAAAAATTAGCAAACTCAGAAATGTCTGCTCCAGCGACAAAAGCTTTTTCGCCACTTCCTGTTAAAATAATAGCTTTTATAGTTACATCGTTATTTAATAATTTAAACGCTTCATGCAATTCTAAAATAGTGGCTTTATTTAATGCATTTAATTTTTCTGGTCTGTTAATAGTAATAATAGCAAGATTATCGAATCTTTCAATTAAAATATTTTCCATTTTAAAATTTATAATTATTTTGTTTTGTTAAATACGTTCTTTTTCTTCTGTTACAGGAAAAGTGACTAGAAATTCTGTGCCCTTGCCATCTTCACTATCAAATGTAATACTTCCATTATAATTTTCAATAATATTCTTTATAATAGCTAAACCTAGACCCATACCACTTGATTTAGTGGTAAATTTAGGCTCAAAAACACGTGCTTTGTTTTGCTCCGTAATTCCTTTTCCATTATCTTTTACCGATATTATCACATTTTCCTCGTCTTGATATACTTTTACAAAGATAGCTTTATTCTCTTGTTCTTCTGGTATGGCTTGTATGGCATTTTTTACTAAATTGGTAATAACCCTAATTAATTGTGTTCTGTCTAAACTAGCAATTATTACATCACTTGAAAAAGTAAAATGAATGAAATCTTCATTAAAAATATCTAAGGCTAATTGTACTACATTAACAACATTGAGAGTCTCATTTTGTTGTGCAGGCATAGAAGCAAAATTTGAAAAAGCACTGGCTACAGCACTCATTGTGTCTATTTGTTGAATTAATGTTTTAGCAAAATCATCTAATTTTTCTTTGGCTTTAGGATCATTGGTATCAAACCTTCTTTGGTAACTTTGAACTGTTAATCGCATCGGTGTAAGCGGATTTTTAATTTCATGTGCCACCTGTTTTGCCATTTCTCTCCAGGCCTGCTCCCTTTCGCTTTGGGCTAATTTTGTAGCACTATCCTCTAATTTATCCACCATATTATTATAGGATTCAATCAATAGATTAATTTCTTTGCTTCCTTCATCCAAATCAATCTTCTGATTTTGCTGGTTAAAATTAGTTTCTTGTATTTTGTCTGATATTATTTTCAAAGATTTAGTAATGTAACTAGATAGAAAATAGGATAAAAAGATAGAGATTAATAACATTACAAAATAAACTTGGCTAAATCGAATCAGAAAGTTTTTTATCTCATTATCATAAAACTCAGTATCTTCTTCATAAGGCAAATTAAGAATCGCTAATGGTTTAAACTTGTTATCTTTAATATAGCTATAAGAAGATCGATAAGGTAAGCCATCTATTTTAGTAAATTCAACATATCTTTTATCAATTGTGCCTTGTAAAATTTTAAGTGTAGAATTGTTTATTTCTGGACGAATGCTATCCATTTTAAAAACAGGTTTCGAAGAAATAATCAAGTTCCCTTCCAGATCAAAAAAATTAATCTCTAAGCTATGAATGTCAGCGATTTCATGTATTTTTTCTTTAAAAATATATTGAATATTTTCGGTTGTGAGAGGAAAACTAGTATTGTTAAGAATATAATTTATATTTTCAATGATTGCATTTTCTTTTCTTTCTAATCTGTCTTGATGGTATTCTCTTGCTTCTTTTTTAAATTGATAATAGGAAACTAATGCGATTAAAATGGAAGCAATTAATGTTAAGAATATCATGGAAAGAAATATTCTTAATCGGAGAGAAATATGTTTTATTTTTAAAATTTGAAACACTTATTTATTTTTTTCTCTAATGCGTTTATAAAATTTAAAACCTACCATAATTAGTATAGAAAAAACCAAAATACCTATAACGCCATAAATCCAATTGATAGCATTTTTTAAAATAACTAAAAAAACAATTGCAAATAAAAGTAGTGTTGCACCTTCATTCCAAATTCTAAAAAAATTAGAGCTGTTTTTTAGATTATTTTGTTGTAATTGTTTGAATATTTGATGGCATTTTCCATGATAAATGTATAACAACAAAACAAATGCCAATTTTACATGCATCCATGGTTGAGTCAACCAAAATTTTCCCGATTCGGTAAAAAATAACATCCAAAAAGCAAAAAAACTCGCCAAAACTGCACTAGGCCAAGTAATAATATACCAAAGCCTGTACTGCATTAACTGATATTGCTTAATTAAAATATCTTGTTCTGGTTGTGGTTTTTGTTTGGCTTCGGCATGGTAAACAAATAACCTAACAATATAGAATAATCCTGCAAACCAAGTAATAACAAAAATTAAATGTAGTGCTTTTATATAATTATATTCCATTCGTTAACGTTATTTTCATTTGTATATATAAATTCATTTTGTCAAAAATATCATAAAAAACAATTATTTATGCTTTTAAAATACAATAGCTCATTTTCAAGTTTGAATTGTAGGATTAATTTTCTTGTAATGCCCACTGATCAATCCAGCGGCTTAATGTTTTTACCCAATCATCATTGTCATTCAAACAAGGTATGTTTAAGAAATTTTCACCTCCATTTTCTTTAAAACTATGTGCTGCTTCCATCCCAATTTCTTCTAATGTTTCTAAACAATCTGAAACGAAAGCTGGAGTAACAACAGCAAGATTTTTGATTCCTTTCTGTGCTAGTCCATCGATAGTGGCATCTGTGTAAGGTTGTAACCATGGATCTCTGCCTAATCTAGATTGAAAAGAAGTACTGTATTTTCCTTCTTCTAAACCTAAGAATGTTGCTACTTGTTTTGTAGTTTCATAACATTGATGACGATAACAAAATTCATGTGCTTTTGAAGGAGTATTACAGCAACTACCATCTATTTTACAATGAGATTTCGTTACATCACTTTTTTTAATATGTCGCTCTGGAACACCATGATATGAAAAAAGCAAATAATCGGAATGAAACGTTTCAAGTGCTCTTTTAATTGAATTTGATAAATCTCTTATATAATCTTTCTGATTATAAAATGCTGGCAGAATAGTAAATTTCATAGCAGGAAATTTTTCTTTTCTAATTTTTTCAGCTAAAACTAATATTGTTTCAGTTGTAGCCATAGCAAATTGAGGATAAAGTGGCAACAATAAAACTTCTGTAGCACCTTTATCGTGTAATTCTTTTAATCCAGCTTCTATACTTGGGTTACCATAACGCATAGCTAAGGAAACAGGTACACTTATATTTTCTTGTACTTTGTTTTGCAACCTTTTGGATAGGATTATTAATGGAGAGCCTTCTTCCCACCAAATTTTTTTATATGCAGCTGCCGATTTTTTGGGTCGAGTGTTTAAAATAATTCCTTTTACCAAAAAAGCTCTTAGTAAATAGGGAACATCTATTACCCTTTCGTCCATTAAAAATTGGTCTAAGTATTTTTTTACATCTTTAACTTCTGTACTGTCAGGCGAACCTAGGTTAACTAATAATACTCCTTTTTTCATTTGTTCTAATTCTTTCGTAATCTTTTCTATTTGATAAAAGTACACAATCGGGAAATGCTCTTCTTTCGTTTATTTTATTTTTTAATTATAGCTTTATTATTAAAAGTAATGCTTCAATCGATTTATACATTAAGATTTAAATTCATTAAATACTTTTTAGGAGTAGTCCCAAATTTTTTCTTAAAGGCAGCAATGAAATGACTGGATGTACTATAGCCTACTTTTAATCCTACTTCATTCACATTGTAAGAACCAGAATCTAGCATTTTTCTAGCATATTCCATTTTGTAATCAAATAGGAAGCTATACACACTATCTCCATAAATTTGCTTGAAACCCACTTTCAATTTTTTTAACGTTAGCCCAACAGTATCAGCTAATTCTTGCAAGCCAGGTGGTTCGGCCATATTTTCAATAACAATTTCTTTTGCTTTTTTTATTTTTAGAACATTCTCTTCATCTATCAAAAAGGGGCAATGTTCTGCATTTGGATCTTCATTTTGATTGAAATACAAACTCATTAATTCATACCCTTTTCCTTTTAAATATAAATTTTTAATGGAAGAATTTTGATTGTAATGGAAAATTTGATTGAGAACAATAGCCATTGATGGACTTATGTCTTCTTCTCCATAGTATTTCTTGTCTAAATTTTCTTGACTTAAAAAAGGAATTACATCGGCTTCATTAGAAAAAAGAGCATGAAATTTTTTAATAGAAATTAGCATTGAGATTATCCAAGATTTTGGGCTAATTTCTAAATGTAAAGGCAATTCTTTTTGCGGATTATAAAGTAAAAGTGACTTTTCTTCATTTAAATCCAAAGCATAAGTACCTTGATTGAAAATAAATTTCGCTCTACCTTTCACATTAAAGTGAAACTGTATCAAACCTGTTTTTACTTGTTTTTCAACTCGTTCCATGATATCTGAATCATTTTGAAAACGAAGTAAGGTAAAGTCTGGTTCAATTTTTATTTCTTCTAATGAACTCATAGCGTTGTTTTTTTAGTTAATAAAAAGATTTCCAAAATTAAACTTATTTAGATTGGTTATAAATAAAAATCTTCTGATTAACCAATTTTACTACAAAAATACAGCAAAAACAAAAAACAAATCATAATTTTATTAAAAATTCTGCAATCGATATAAAAAGTCCTTTGAGCGTTATTTTTAAAACTCACAGTGTACTACTTTTGTTTTTACTTTTAGGTAAATACAATTTATGGAGAATTTTACAAGAGTAAAACATACTACATTTTATGCTGTTGGATTGAGTTACAAGAAAGCGGATGCAGAAATGAGGGGAAAATTTAGTTTAAATGATAAAACTAGAATTGATTTATTAGAACAAGCTAAAAGAGAAAATATTGAAAGTCTTTTTGTTATCTCAACCTGTAATCGTACAGAGATTTATGGCTTCGCAGAGCACCCATTTCAATTGATAAAATTATTATGTGATAATAGTTTAGGAACAGTAGAGGATTTTCAAAAAATCGCTTACATATATAAAAACAAAGAAGCTGTAAATCATTTATTTAGAGTAGGTACTGGTTTAGATAGTCAAATTTTAGGAGACTTTGAAATTATCTCTCAAATTAAAATTGGTTTTACTGAAAGTAAAAAGTTAGGATTAGGTAATAGTTATATTGAACGCTTGGTTAATGCTGTTATTCAAGCTAGCAAAAGGGTAAAAAACGAGACAGAAATTAGTTCAGGAGCCACATCAGTATCATTTGCTTCAGTGCAATACATTATGAATAATGTTAATGATGTAGGCAATAAAAACATCCTCTTATTT
Organism: Flavobacterium sp. 9AF; assembly: GCF_902506265.1. Classification (GTDB taxonomy): domain Bacteria; phylum Bacteroidota; class Bacteroidia; order Flavobacteriales; family Flavobacteriaceae; genus Flavobacterium. The sequence goes on from NZ_LR733586.1 coordinate 5,913, forward strand.
GGAACAGGCAAAATAGGTAGAAACACTTGTGAAAACTTGGTTAAACATACAAAAAATAATCATATTGTTTTAATAAACAGAACCAAAGAAAAAGCAGAAAAAATAGCTGGAAAATTTAATTTAATTGTAAAAGAGTATGCAGATTTACATTTAGAAATTCAAAAAGCAGATGTTTTGGTGGTGGCAACAGGAGCACAAAACCCAACAATTGATGCCGCTATTCTAAATTTAAAAAAACCATTACTTATTTTAGATCTTTCCATACCAAAAAATGTAAATGAAAATGTTACAAATCTTTCTGAAGTATCTTTAGTTCATTTGGATTATTTATCTCAAGTAACCGATGAAACTATAGAAAAAAGAAAAGAGCATATTCCTGCTGCTGAAAAAATTATAGAAGCAATTGTGGAAGAATTTATGAATTGGTCTAAAGCAAGGAAATTTGCACCAACCATACATTCTTTAAAAGAAAAATTGGCAGATATAAAAAAATCCGAATTAAATTATCAAAGAAAAAAAATAGATAATTTTAATGAAGAACAAGCTGAAATTATTAGCAATAGAATCATTCAAAAAATTACAACTCATTTTGCTAATCATTTAAAAGATGAAAGTACAATGGTTGATGAGAGTATTGAGTGGATTGAAAAGGTATTTCAGTTAAACCATTAAATTACTTCTTTTGAAAAAAACAATACGCATAGGTACTCGCGATAGTGAACTAGCACTTTGGCAAGCACACACTGTCCAGAAAAAACTAATTGCCTTAGGATATAATACTGAAATTATAGCTGTAAAATCTACTGGTGATATTATCTTAGATAAACCCTTATATGAATTAGGTATCACAGGTATTTTTACTAAAACTTTAGATATAGCTATGTTGAAAGGTGAAGTAGATATTGCTGTTCATTCTATGAAAGATGTACCTACTAGTTTACCAAAAGGCATCGTGCAAGCAGCAGTACTTGAAAGAGCAAGCACCTTAGATATATTAGTACATAAAGGAAATTTAGATTTTTTAAATGCTAGCGGAATAATAGCCTCTGGAAGTTTGAGAAGAAAAGCGCAATGGCTTCATAAATATCCTACACATGAAGTAGAAGATTTAAGAGGTAATGTAAATACACGTTTACAAAAATTAAAAGATAACCTTTGGAATGGCGCTATTTTTGCCGCAGCAGGTTTAGAAAGAATCAATTTAAAACCAGATACTTTTATTAATTTAGACTGGATGATTCCTGCACCTGCACAAGGAGCAATGCTTGTAGTTGCTATGGAAAATGACGTTTTTTCTCTAGAAGCATTATCAAAATTAAATGATAGAGAAACTGCTATTTGTACCTACATTGAAAGACATTTTTTAAAAACTCTAGAAGGCGGTTGTACAGCACCAATAGGTGCATTAGCCACAATTCAGAATGAAAATATCTATTTTGAAGGTGCTTTATTTTCTTTAGACGGAAAAGAAAAAATTTACATTAAAAAAAGTTGTAATTTTGCTGAATATAAATCTTTTGGAAAAGATTGCGCTAATGAAATTTTAACTCGTGGTGGTGATTCTTTAATGAAAGAACTTCGAAAACAATTAAAGTGAAATAAATCACTAATAAAATGGAAAGAGAATCATTACTCAACTATATTTATAGGTTTTTTGATATCATTGTATTATTATTTATAGTATTTGATTTTGGATACGATTTTGCAGAAAACTTTAATAGTCCTCATGTAATAGGTTTATTAATTCTAACTTTTTTACTACTCCTTTTTAATACTTTTAAATTTTTTATCTATAAGTATAAGAGCAATAAAAAAGTAGCATTTGTAAACATGATTATCATTTCTTTGCTACTAGTCTCTTCTTTAATTATCGCATTTTTAAATACTGATTTTAGTTATCATTATATATTACAAAAAATAAAACCTGTTTTAGAAGGTGGTTTAATTGTGTACTTTCTACTTCGTCTACTGGTTTTAGTAAGGCATATTTATGATATCTATTTCAATCCCGCAATTGTTTTTGTTGGGAGTTTTTTAATTTTAGCTTTATCTGGCGGTTTTCTCTTAATGCTTCCTAGTGCAACCACAAACGGCATCAGTTTTACTAATGCATTATTTACAGCTACTAGTGCAGTATGTGTAACAGGGTTAGCTGTAGTAGATACTGGAGCTGATTTTACAACTGTTGGTCAGTCTATTATTCTAGTTCTTATCCAATTAGGAGGAATAGGAATACTTACTTTTACTTCATTCTTTGCGTTCTTTTTTAGAGGTAGTTCTTCTTTTAAAGAAGGATTGAATACTAAAGATTTTATAGCTCAAGAAGGTCTTCGGGATGTTTTTAGAGCGGCATTAAATGTGGTTATTTTTACTGTAGGAGTTGAAATTGTAGGTGCAATATTTATCTACTTTTCTATTGCAAATAATTATGCTATAACAAACAAATTCTTTTTCTCCATTTTTCATTCAATATCTGCTTTCTGCAACGCTGGATTTTCAATTTTTTCTGCAGGATTATATGATGAAAGTATTCGATTTCACTACTTTTTTCAGTGGATCGTTATGATTCTCATTGTTTTTGGAGGATTAGGTCATAACATTGTTTTTAATTTTTATAAATATATTAAAACACATGTTTTAGAATTTTTTGATAATAAATTAATTCATAAACAAGTTCCAGTGATTACAGTAAATACTAAAATTGTAATCTATACAACAATAATACTTCTATTTGGTGGATGGATCTTTTTATTCATTTCAGAATATGATTATACACTAGTAGAACATCCTACATTTTTTGGTAAAATTACTAATGCTGCATTTAGCTCAGTAACACCCAGAACAGCAGGATTTAATGTAATTGATTATTCAAAAATGAGTGTTCCCTCTTTGCTTTTTGTAATATTTTTAATGTGGATTGGTGGCTCACCTGCTTCTACAGCTGGTGGTGTAAAAACGAGTACTTTTGCATTGGCAACATTAAATATATTCAGTATTGCCAAAGGAAAAAGCAGAATACAAATTTTTGGAAGAAGAATCAGTAGTGAATCCACATCAAGAGCATTTGCTATTTTGTGTATTTCTCTTATTGTTATAGGAATAGCTATTATGGCATTATTAATTTTTGAACCAAAAGACACACCTGTTTTAACAGTGGTTTTTGAGTGTTTTTCTGCTTACAGTACTGTTGGATTAAGCTTAAATTTTACTCCTACGCTATCAGAACCTAGCAAGTATGTTATTATAGCTGTAATGTTTATTGGAAGAATAGGGATGCTTAACTTGATGGTTGGTTTGCTAAGACAAATGAATCACCAGTTTTATGAACTCCCAAAAGAAAATATTTTGATTAACTAAAAAAGTTTCAAATGAAAATAATTGTTTTTGGACTTGGAAATTTTGGAATGTCCCTGTCGTTAAGTTTAACTGAAACAGGAAATGAAGTTATTGGTATTGATAAACAAATGGATAAAGTAAATCTTGTAAAAGATAAAATTTCTCATGCCATTTGTATGGACTCAACTAATGAATTAGCTTATGAAGCAGTTCCCTTAAAAGATGCTGATAAAGTAGTAGTTGCCATAGGAGAAAATGAAGGTGCTGCAATTATTACTACTGCTATTATTAAAAAATTGAGTGATGTAAAAATTATAAGTAGAGCATTATCTCCTATACATGATACTGTTTTGGAGGCTATGGGTATTTATAGTATTATTCATCCTGAACAAGATTCTGCTGATCGTTTAACAAAACAGATTAATTTTAAATCAACTTTAGAAAATTATCAATTGGATAATAATTTTACGATTTCTGAAGTAAAAGCAAAAAAAGAGTTCTATGGAAGAACACTTGGAGAGTTAGATTCGGTAGATAAATATAGTTTAACTTTGGTTACCATTATTCGTAAAAAAGAAAAAAGAAATCTTATTGGTAAAAAAACAATTGTAAAAGAATCTATAGGGAGACCTCATCCAGATACTATAGTTTTAGAAGATGATATCCTTGTGGTTTACGGAAATAATAAAGATATCGAAAATTACTGTATGGGTCAAGAAGAATATGATTTGAGAAATAAAAAAATTTAAATGATTGTTTTAAGTACTAAAAAACTTACTGAACAACAAATTAATTTATTTGATAAAGAAAAGTTTTCTCTTATTCATACTAATTTTATAAAAATAAAAAGAATTAATTTTATAGTTAATAATATTAATGAATACCTTATTTTTACTAGTAAAAACGCAGTAAAGAGTGTCTTGAAAAACATTAATATTAAGCTGATTAAAGAAAAAGATTGTTTTTGTGTGGGAGAAAAAACAAAAAAATTTCTAGAAAAGAAAGGCTTCAATGTAATAATACATCAAAAAGATGCCAATACATTAGCTGAAGTCATTTGTAAAGAGTATTTCCAAAAGTCATTTACTTTTTTTTCTGGATCCTTACGCAAGGATATTCTTCCAAGGAAATTAGAGGATAATAAAATTCAGTTAGATGAAATTTCAGTTTATCAAACTTTTTTTAAATCTAAAATTATTAATTCTAAAACAAATGCTATTTTGTTTTTTAGCCCTTCTGCAGTGCAAAGTTATTTACAAAAAAATAGCATAACTAATCAAGTTTGTTTTTGTATTGGTCATACTACTGCTCAAGCATTAGAAACCGATTCATCCTTAAAAGAAAAAAATAAAATTATAGTTGCTTCGGAACCCACAGTTGAAAACGTAATAGAAGAAGTAATAAAATATTATACCTAATTGGTACATTCTTAAAAAGAATATTACCTATTTAAATCAAAAATTAAATGTTAAAAAACGATTTATTTTTAAAAGCACTCAATAACGAATCAGTTGAAAGACCGCCTGTTTGGATGATGCGTCAAGCTGGGCGTTACTTGCCAGAGTTTATGGCAATAAAGGAAAAATATGATTTCTTTACAAGATGTAAAACTCCAGAATTAGCCTCTGAGATTACTGTACAGCCTATACGCATTGTAAAACCTGACGCTGCTATTCTATTTTCAGACATTCTTGTGGTTCCTCAAGCAATGGGAATCGATGTAGAACTACAAGACAATATAGGACCTGTTTTACCTAATCCCATTCGTACAGCAAAAGATGTTGAACGCGTTTTCGTTCCCAATATTAACGAAACATTAGGATATGTCATGGACGCTATAGATATGACTAAAGAAAAATTGGAAAATGAAGTGCCTCTTATTGGCTTTGCAGGTTCTCCTTGGACCATTTTCTGTTATGCAGTAGAAGGGAAAGGTTCTAAAAGTTTTGATAAAGCGAAAGGATTTTGTTTCTCTAATCCAGTTGCAGCACACCAACTTCTTCAAAAAATTACTGATACCACTATCTTATATTTAAAAGAGAAAGTTAAACATGGTGTAAATGCAGTGCAAATATTTGATTCTTGGGGTGGAATGCTCTCACCAACAGATTACACCGAATTCTCATGGCAATACATTAATCAAATTGTAGAGGCCTTAGCCGAGGAGACAAAAGTAATTGTGTTTGGAAAAGGTTGCTGGTTTGCGCTTAATGATATGTCAAAATCTAAAGCAGCAGCTATTGGTGTGGATTGGACTTGCTCCCCAAAAAATGCGCGTTATCTTACAGGTGGTAAAAAGACACTTCAAGGTAATTTTGATCCTGCACGATTGTTATCTCCAATTCCTGTAATCAAAAAAATGGTTCATGAAATGATTGATGAATTTGGTAAAGATAATTATATTGTAAATTTAGGACATGGTATTTTACCTAATATTCCTGTAGATCATGCAAAAGCATTTGTAGAAGCAGTGAAAGAATATAATAAATAAGAAAAACTATTTTACTAATAAAAAGAGTATGAATTATGAATCTGATTTTCAAAATAAAAAAGATTTTCATACTCTTTTTGTTTTTCCAATTTGCCATTTTAACAGTCAAAAGTCAAAATATTAAAGGAAATGTAGCTTCTGCTTTATTAGGAATTCCAAATTTTGGTTACGAAATTCCTTTAGGAAAAAAAACTTCCTTTCAAGTTGATTTAACGGCTTCTTTTTGGGAGTCAGTCCAGCATGCACCACAAAAATTTATTATGCTTTTTCCTGAATTTAGATACTATTCTAAAATAGTTAATAAAGGATTTTTTTTGGGTACACATATAGGTGTAAGTAATTATACTATGCAAAAATACAATTATTGGTCAACCGATTATTACCAGAAAGGTTTCAATGTAATGTATGGTGTTACAACTGGATATAGCTTTGAAATTAATCAAAAATGGAATTTAGAATTGTTTTTAGGAGGAGGGTCAAGTCAAGCATATTACAAAGGTTATAAAATAAGTAATCAAGAAAGATATGATGCTGCCAAAAAATATAACAAAAGTGGTGAGTGGATTGTATATCGAGGTGGATTAATGCTCGTGTACAAACTATAATTATAAAAAGCATATAATTTAGATTATAAAATGAAAAATAAATTTTACGCATACATTCAAAATCTACAAGATCAAATTTGTAAAGGATTAGAAGAAATTGATGAAAAAGCTTTTTTTAAAGAAGATTTATGGACACGTCCAGAAGGTGGTGGTGGAAGAACGCGTGTAATTGAAAATGGAAACGTTTTTGAAAAAGGTGGTGTTAATATTTCAGCAGTTCATGGTAAATTACCAGATACCATGCAAAAGCTATTCAATGTTGGTGAAGCTGATTTTTTTGCTTGTGGATTAAGTTTAGTCATTCATCCTAAAAGCCCAATGGTACCAACAGTTCATGCAAATTGGAGATATTTTGAAATGTATGATGAAAAAGGAAATGTAATGAATCGTTGGTTTGGAGGCGGACAAGATTTGACTCCCTACTATTTGTTTGAAGAAGATGCTAAACATTTTCATCAAACATGTAAAACAGCATGCGATAAACACGATACTTCATTTTATTCAAAATTTAAAAAACAATGTGATAGTTATTTCTGGAATGCACATCGTAATGAAGCACGTGGAATAGGTGGTTTATTTTTTGATTATTGTAAGGAAACAGACTCTTTTTCAATGGAAAATTGGTATAATTTTGTAACCGAAGTTGGAAATAGTTTTTTAAATGCCTATATACCCATTGTTGAAAAACGTAAAAATTTAAGTTATAATTCAGAACAAAAAAATTGGCAAGAAATTCGTCGAGGAAGATATGTAGAATTTAATCTCGTTCACGATAAAGGAACATTATTTGGATTAAAAACAAATGGAAGAATTGAAAGTATCTTAATGAGTTTACCTCCACATGTACAATGGGTATATAATTATCTTCCTGAAAAAGACAGCGAAGAAGAAAAATTAATTAGTATTTTAGAAAAACCTATTGATTGGGTGTAAACTTATTATAATTGAAACCATTTTGTGCATACATATTATTATTTATCCAGTTTCTTTATGCCCAAGATGAAGGTGAATTATTACATGCTAAAATGCATAAATATGATCCTAATTATAGGATAAATTATTTTGATAAAATGATTTTCAAAATAGATATAAACAGTGATGTGGATAACTATACCATTCCTAATTTAAGTAAACCATTTGGCAATGAAAGTCGGTTTGTGCCCAATCAAAAAACAAAACTAAGATTCTCTTTTGATTATAAGTTTTTAGGATTATTTGTTTCTTATTCTCCCAATTTTTATGCAAAAGATGAGTCTATATATGGTGAAACAAAAACTCTCGATTTGAGTTTTAAATATTTTTACACGGATAGATTAAGACAAGAAGTAGATTTTAAAATCACAAAAGGTTTTTATGTTGAAAGTCCATTACAATTAGAACCTTTAGATATTTATCCTCAATTAGAAATAAGAACAATAGGTGGTAAGACCTTTTATATTTTAAACAATAATTTTTCTTACCGCGCTTTTGAAAACATGACCGAAAGACAAGTTAAAAATGCAGGAAGTTTTATACCATCCGTTGGCTATTACTTTAATAGATTAAAATCGAAAAGAATAGATGAAACTGAAAAATCTTTAATTAAAGTATACTCTTTTGACGCTATTTTCCAATATGGTTATATGCATAATTTTATTTTGAGTAGAAAATGGTTTGCAACTTTAGGTGCACATCCAGGAATTGGTTTAAATCGCTCTAAGAGTTATCTTTATGAAAAAAATATAGATCATGAAACAATTCTAAAATCGACTAACATGAATTTTAATTTGGATTTAAATCTTTCCTTAGGTTATAATAATAAAAACCTTTTTGGAGGAATTAAAAGTAATTTTAGAGACTATCAATACGACAATTCTAAAACCGCTGAATTAATTAATTCTAAATTGTATATCGACTTTTTCATTGGTTATCGATTTAAAGAAAATAAAAAAATAAAAAAAGTATTCGAATTATTAGAAAAGAAAATATTTTAAAAAGTTATAATTATGTTCCCATTACGAAGAAATAGAAGATTAAGAACAAACGAAAGCATCCGTTCTCTTGTTCGTGAAACCATATTAACTCCAAATGATTTTATTGTTCCCCTTTTTGTTGTAGAAGGAAAAGGAATAAAAAATGAAATCCCATCAATGCCTAATTATTACAGATACAGTTTAGACCTTCTAGAAAAAGAAGTAAAAGAACTATGGGCAATGGGTTTAAAATCGGTTTTAGTTTTTGTAAAAGTCCCAGATAATTTAAAAGATAATAAAGGAACGGAAGCCCTAAATCCAGATGGATTAATGCAAAGAGCTGTTAAAATGATTAAAAATGCTGTACCAGAAATGGTAGTAATGACAGATGTAGCTTTGGATCCTTATTCTATTTATGGACACGATGGTATTATAGAAAATGGACAAATAGTCAATGATATTACATCCCATTTTTTAGCAGAAATGGCTCTGTCTCATGCAAAGGCTGGTGCAGATTTTGTGGCTCCAAGCGACATGATGGACGGTCGCATATTAGATATTCGCGAATTACTGGAAGAAGAAAATTTCATTAATACAGGTATCATGAGTTATAGTGCAAAATACGCTTCTGCTCATTATGGCCCTTTTAGAGATGCATTAGATTCTGCTCCAGTAGATTTAATGAATATTCCAAAAGACAAAAAAACATATCAAATGGATTTCCATAATAGAGAAGAAGCTATTCGAGAAACTCGAATGGATATTGAAGAAGGTGCAGATATTGTAATGGTAAAACCAGGTATTGCTTATTTAGATATTGTTAGAGAAATTAAAAACATGTCTGAAGTACCTGTAGCTGTATACCAAGTTTCAGGTGAATACGCAATGATTAAAGCGGCAGCTGAAAAAGGCTGGCTCGATCATGATGCTATTATGTTAGAACAAACAACTGCAATTAAAAGAGCAGGTGCCGATATCATCGCAAGTTATTTTGCCAAAGATATTGTTCGTTTATTAAAATAAGTATTTGGAGCGAATGGTTTGGTTATTTTTGCAATCATAATTCCTGCTGTTCGCTTCAATTTGTCATTTCTTCGTTCCTCCCAATGACAAGATTTCCACTTCCATCAGGGCTAATGAGTTAGCTTTTTACTTTTTTGATAATTCCAAAATTAAACCTACTTTTGTGTATTATATAAGCCATTTATTTATTACACGCCATGTTACAAAACGATTTATACTACACGCTTGCATTATTGCAAGTGGAAGGAATTGGTGATATTCTTGCCAAAAAACTAATTCAAAATTGCGGTTCCGCAGAAGCTGTTTTCAAAAGTAAATCCACAACCCTTGCTAAAATTGAAGGTATTGGTAAAACCGTATTAAAAAACCTCCAAGACCCCTTCATTTTTCAAAAGACGGAAAAAGAGTTACTTTTTATCGAAAACGAAAACATTTCAACTTGGCACTATTTAGATGATCTTTATCCTGAAAGACTCAAACAATGTTTTGACGCACCGGTTCTATTATTTACTTCTGGAAATATCAGTCTCAAGAATCAAAAAATAATTAGCATTGTGGGTACCCGACAAGTAACTACATATGGTTCCGAAATGACCAAAAAAATAATCGAAGAATTAGCCCCTTTACAACCCATTATTGTAAGTGGCTTTGCGTATGGTGTAGATATCGTTGCCCATCAAGCAGCCATGGAATTTGGATTACAAACAATAGGCGTTTTAGCACATGGTCTAAACCAAATTTACCCTAAATCTCATAAAAAATATATGGTAAAAATGGAAGAAAAGGGTGGCTTTTTAACCGAATTTTGGAGCAATTCAAAACCGGATAGAGAAAACTTTGTAAAAAGAAATCGTATTGTCGCTGGTATTAGCGAAGCTACTATTGTAATAGAAAGTGCTGAGAAAGGTGGCTCACTAATTACAGCTCAAATTGCAAACGATTACAATAGAGACGTCTTTGCTGTTCCAGGAAGAACTACCGATAAATACAGTCAAGGTTGTAACAATTTAATTAAAACACAACGTGCTTATTCTCTTACCTGTGCTGCAGACCTTCTTTATAATCTGAATTGGGACATTGATTCCAAAAAGATAAAAGAAGAAAAAGGAATACAAAAACAATTATTTGTTTCCCTCACTGAAGAAGAAGAAAAAATATACAATTATCTTCTAGTAAAAAATAGTGAACTTATCGATATTATCTCATTAGAATGTGATTTCCCTATATTTAAAACCTCTTCTATTTTATTAAATATGGAATTAAAAGGTATTATTAGACCTTTACCAGGAAAAATATTCGAATTAATTTAAGAAATTCATAAAAAAATAACAAAGTGTTTGTTTTATAACACGAAACATTGGAATTCTTTAAAATTATTAACGTAATTTAGTGTCAAATTTATTCGCAATGTATTCTTTACCCAAACTAGAGCGTTTTGAACAAAACGTAGCTTCCAAGTTTAATATTTACAATAGTATCTTTATTACACTTCCTTATGATGAAATTAACAATACAGGCGTTTTATTACCGCTTTTTTCAGATGTTTGTCAGCAAGGTTATAAAAACAATCAAAGTCCAGATGAGATTTTCGAAAATTTTACCACAAAATATCTTGAAAACGCTTCAGAAAAAGAGAAGATAGATTTAATGTTTCGTTTTATTCAATATGTAGAAAGACAAGTAGTTTTGTTTGATGCTATTGAAGATGCCGCTTTCAATATAGTAAACAATATGGAAGGCAGTAGTTCTTTACGAAGTATGAAAGAAAGAGCAGAACAACGCTTTAAAAAAGAAGAATTAATTGCTTTTTTGAACGAATTTAAGGTGCGAACGGTTTTAACTGCGCATCCAACCCAATTTTATCCGGGCTCTGTTTTAGGAATTATTACCGATTTGACCGAGGCCATTAAGATAAATGATTTAAATGCTATCAAAGAATTATTGGCACAATTAGGAAAAACACCTTTTATAAAAAAGGAAAAACCAACACCTTTTGACGAAGCGGTAAGTTTAATTTGGTATTTGGAAAATGTATTTTACCATACTGTTGGCGAAATGATGCAATACATCCAAAAGAATATTTTTAAGAAAAAATCGGTATTGCAAAATGATATTTTAAATCTTGGTTTTTGGCCTGGTGGAGATCGCGATGGAAATCCATTTGTAACCACAGAAATCACTTTAAAAGTAGCCGACAGATTGCGCACCGCTATTTTGAAATGCTATTATTTAGATATTCGAAAATTAAAAAGAAAGTTGACCTTTTCAGGAGTAGAAGAAGTAATCAGTGTTATTGAAAATAAATTGTATCGATCGGTTTTTTATTCGGAAGGAACGGTTTTCATTTCCAAAGAAGAATTATTGACCGAATTAAATAAAGTAAAAGATCTTTTAATAGATAAACACCAATCATTATATCTTAACGAAATTGATGATTTATTGAACAAAGTAAAAGTATTTGGGTACCATTTTGCTACTTTAGATATTAGACAAAACAGTAAAATTCATCAAGCGGTTTTTCAAGATATTATTTCCAAAAATCCTGCCTTATTTTCTGTAAATTATAATGAATTAGACGAAGCTGCAAAAATTGAAATTTTATCCACGGTTACTGCAAATTTAAATGAAGATGATTTTTCTGAAATAGGTACAAAATCAACTTTAGGTTCTATCAGAGCCATTAAAACTATTCAAGAAAAAAACGGTGAATTAGGCTGTAACCGTTATATTATTAGTAATAATGAAAGTGCTTTAAACGTGATGGAAGCCTTGTCTTTATTTCGTTTAACCAATTGGAAAAATCCTCCAGTAGATATTGTACCTCTTTTTGAAAGTGTAGACGATTTGGAAAAAGCAGATACTGTTATGGAACAATTGTATACCAATCCCACATATAAAGAACATTTAGAAAAAAGAGGAAACCAACAAACCATTATGCTTGGTTTTTCTGACGGTACCAAAGATGGTGGTTATTTAATGGCCAATTGGGGAATTTATAAAGCCAAAACGGCTATTTCAGCCATGTCTCGAAAATACAACATTAAAGTTGTCTTTTTTGATGGTCGTGGTGGTCCTCCAGCGCGTGGTGGTGGAAAGACACATCAGTTTTATGCTTCTTTAGGCCCAGAAATAGAAAACAAGCAAATTCAATTGACTATTCAAGGACAAACAATTAGTTCCAACTTTGGTACACTCGATTCTTGTCGTTACAATCTAGAAAATCTTTTGAGTGCTGGAGCCAATAATCAGGTTTTTCATCATGAAGAAAATCATTTGACGGAAAAGGAAAAAGAAGTGATGCAGAAACTTTCGGAAATTAGCTATCAAAAATATATCGATTTCAAAAAGCACCCAAAATTTGTTCCTTACTTGGAAAACATGAGTACCTTAAATTATTATGCTAAAACGAATATTGGAAGTCGTCCTTCGAAAAGAAAACAATCGGCCCAACTCAATTTAGACGATTTAAGAGCCATTCCTTTTGTAGGTTCGTGGAGTCAATTGAAACAAAACGTACCTGGTTTTTTTGGTGTAGGAACAGCTTTAAAATATTTTGAAGAAAATGGAAATTGGGAAGATGTTCAAAATTTATACAAGAACTCCTTATTCTTTAAAACGTTATTAGAAAACAGTATGATGGCTTTGAGCAAATCATTTTTCCCATTAACGGCTTATATGCAAAAAGATCCTGAATATGGTGCGTTTTGGACGATTATTCATACTGAATATTTGGAGACAAAACGATTATTATTGAAAATATCAGGTTTTACGGAATTAATGGAAAATTATCCCGATGGAAAAGCTTCGGTAGCCATGCGTGAAAAAATTGTCTTACCCTTGCTCACCATACAACAATATGCTTTATTAAAAATTAAAGCCTTAAAAGAGAGCGACAATCCAGATGAAAATCAAATTGCAGTTTATGAAAAAATCGTAACCCGATCCTTGTTTGGAAATATTAATGCCAGTCGAAATTCGGCTTAATTTATTTTAGATGCTGAACTCCTTTTAGCATCTCACAAATTAGGCTTAATATTTGAAGTACCTTTTCTTATTAATTTTGTGTTATGAGAAAAGGTACTTTTATTTTAATACTATCCTTGTTTTTTATCAATTGTAAAGAAAAGACAAAATCAATAGATAAAACCTACGAACAACTAGAAGCAGAAGTATTGTGCGATGTGTTGCCTAATATAATTAAAGATTATTACAAAAAACAACCTGTATTTCTACCTCCACCGTATGAAACACATAGTAAAATCATTTCCAAAAAGGAATTAGATAGTATAAATACTGTTAATGCAAAAGAATGGCTAAGGACAAACAATGAAATTCAAAAATATAGGTCTAATTTTATAAAACTAATACCTCAACATAAAAAAGTAACCTTTGGAATAGTTGACTCATTATGGGAGATTTCTTCAGATGAAATTAAAGGAACAGAAAACTATTTCTTCTCTCTATATGATTCTTTAGGTACAAGAGCAGTTTATAATCGTGATTTTTTGAATTGCTCTGTAAATATTAAAACAATTCCTGTTGATTCCATTTTTGAAGGAGAAGTTAGAAATAATAATGGTTTAGCAGTTATTAGTTTAAGTAGGGTTTTAATAGACAAACCACAAGAAAACGCTTACTTAGAGGTTTTTGACTATTTTAATCGAAAAAAAGTTTCTTGTTTTTATTCAAATAAAAAAAAGAAATGGGTTATAAAGGAAATCATAAAGGAATAAAAAAAGCAGCTCGATTGAGCTGCTTTTCTATATCTCATATTTTCTTAATACCCTAATTTCTCTCTTACTCTTCCTAAAACACCATTGGCAACCACACTTGCTTTAGCAGCACCTTCTTTTAATAAAGCATCCACTTCATCTAAATTATTGATGTAATAATTATATTTCTCTCGAACGGTTGCAAATTTTTCTACAATCAAGTCAAACAACGCTTGTTTCGCATGACCGTAACCGTAATTCCCTCCTAAATAATTAGCACGCATCACTTCTGTTTGTTCTGGGGTTGCTAATAACTTATATAAAGCAAAACAATTGCACGTATCTGGATTTTTCGGTTCTTCTAGAGGAGTACTATCCGTTTGAATAGACATAATTTGCTTACGCAAAGCTTTGTCATCTAAAAAAATATTGATGGTGTTATTTCTAGACTTACTCATTTTATGACCATCTGTACCTGGAATCAACATGGTGTTATCATCAATTTTGGCATCTGGCAATACAAAAGTTTCTCCCATTTGATGATTAAAACGGGAAGCTACATCTCTTGTTATTTCTAAGTGTTGCAACTGATCTTTTCCTACCGGCACCACTTCTGCATCATATAATAAAATATCGGCAGCCATTAACATAGGATAGGTAAACAATCCTGCATTTACATCTTCTAATCTGTCGGCTTTATCTTTAAAAGAATGGGCCAAGGTTAATCTCTGAAAGGGAAAAAAACAACTCAAATACCAAGACAACTCAGCGGTTTGGGGCACATCAGATTGTCTGTAAAAAACAACTTTATTAGTATCCAATCCACAAGCAAGCCAAGCAGCAGCAGTACTATAGGTGTTTGCTCGCAAGGTTTTTCCGTCTTTTATTTGTGTAATCGAATGTAAATCGGCAATAAATAGAAACGGTTCATTAGCTGGATTATTCGCCATTTCAATTGCTGGTAAAATGGCACCTAATAAATTTCCTAAGTGTGGAGTTCCTGTACTTTGAACGCCAGTTAAAATTTTTGACATTTTTTTCTTGTTGTTTGTCGCAAAAATACCACTTTTACAGAAATGGGAAAAGGTTATTTCTAAAAGGTTGAATAATATTGTTATTTTTGAGAGAATTTTAAAAAAGACCCATTGTTTGAGTCTACTCCTGATAGTAGTGGTATCCTGTTATTGCGAAACTGATTATCTTTGTTAGATTGCATCGTTCCTCGCAATGACAGATAAAACGAATAGCAGGAAAATGATGGAAACAATACCCTAACGTTTGGTTTTAAAAATATGAAGATACTAAAATATGCTTTTTGGATGGTATGGCACATTTGGTTTTACCTTTTGGTAATTGTTCCCATTCTAATTCTTTTTCCAATATTATTTCTAACCATTTTAAGTGAAAAAACCTATCCTCAATTTTTCTTTTTAGCTCGTTTTTGGGCGAAACTTATTTTTTATGGAATGGGTTTTTATCGTAAAGTGGAATACCAACAAAAATTAGTAAAAGGAGAAAGTTATATGCTAGTAGCCAATCATACTTCTATGACCGATATTATGTTGATGCTTTTAGTAGTAAAAAAGAATCCTTTTGTTTTTGTTGGTAAAAAAGAATTGGCTAAAATTCCTGTTTTTGGTTTCTTTTTCAAACGCGTTTGCATTATGGTAGATCGAAGCAGTAGTAAAAGTCGTTTTAAAGTCTTTGAATTGGCACAAAAACGATTACATCAAGGATTGAGTATTTGTATTTTTCCTGAAGGTGGTGTTCCTGATGATGAAAGTATTGTTTTAGATGAATTTAAAGACGGAGCTTTTCGTTTGGCAATCGAACATCAAATTCCTATTGTACCAATGACTTTTATAGATAATAAAAAACGTTTTCCTTTTCGATTTTTTAGTGGCACAACAGGTCGTATGCGTGTAAAAGTGCATCCTTTTATTGAAACCAAAGGCTTAACTTTAGATCATAAGGTAGCCTTGAAGGAACAAACAAGAGCTGTTATTCTAAACGAATTGGAAAAACACTATAAATAACAGTTTTCTATAATACACTTTCTATTTTAGAGGTAACCGTTTCTGGAGGAATGGTTCTCATTACGTCTTCGTATCCTGCAACTTTTTTATTTCCGTAAACCGAAGTGGGCAACAGTGGAAATTGGGTTCTGTCTGCAGTAATACAAAAATCATCGGGCTGATGAAAGGGTTTAAAACCAGCGTAAGGATGGGTAGCGCCCCAAAGCGTAATGACTTTAATGCCTAACATAGCTGCAATATGTGCATTCCCAGAATCCATAGAAAGCATCACATCTAAATTAGAAATTACCTTAAGTTCTTGTTCCAAAGTTAGTTTTCCTGCCAAAACAATGACATTAGAATAATTCGTTTTTAATTGTTCCAATAACTGAATTTCTTTTGCTCCACCTCCAAAAAGATAGATGTTGTAGTGAGAATGAGAGGCTAATTGTTGGATTACTTCTTGCATCAAATCAAAAGGATAAACTTTGCTTTCATATTGTGCAAAAGGGGCAATTCCAATATTTTTTTTATGGGTATCAAAGGGTACTTTTTCAAGAATTGCTTCCGATACAATTGCTTTTTCAGGAAATAGAACTAGACACAAGTCCATTGGAAAACCTAATTTTTGAAAAGTATCTGCATGATTTTGAAACATGGTTTTCCCAGGAGTGAAAATCTTATTTTCTAATCGGGTTAATTCTTTTTTAGCTTTCCTACCTTTATCAGTTGCTGTCACTTTTTTTCGAGAAAGAAAAAACAAGGTGCGAATTATTTTGGAACGCAACACATTGTGCAAATCAGCGACAGCATCTATGTTCAACTTTTGTAAATCGAAAAACAAGCGTAACAATCCTAGGAATCCTTTATGTCGCTTTTTTAAATCGACTCCAAAGAAACTTACATTCGGTATATCTTGAAAAAAGGGTTGAAAAAAAGGGCGTGAAACTACAGTTACAGAATGTTCAGGGTATTGCATAGAAAAAGCTCTCAACACAGGAACTGTCATGGCAACATCACCCATGGCTGAGAGCCTTATTACTAAAATATGTTTTGGTTTAGACATCTAGCGATGACTATTTTTTATTTTGGTATAAAACAGGATTTAATTCCTCGTCGTTATACATTTTCATTTGTTTGTAAACTTTCATGTATTTGTCTCCATTTTCAATATCTTCAATCAATTGACTAATGGAAGTAAACATATCGTTTTTTTGGTCTAACAAAACATTCAATTTTTCTTGACATTTTGCTCTATGTTCTGGAGTTGCTTCTGCTCTTGTAGCTTCTTCATTCATGTGATAAATTTTCAACGCTAAAATGGAAAGTCTATCAATGGCCCAAGCCGGACTTTCTGTATTGATTTTTGCTTCCGCTTTTACTTGAACATTTGCATATTTTTGAAGAAAATAACTGTCAATATATTCTACCATATCGGTACGTACTTGATTCGAAGCATCAATTTTTCTTTTTAAATCTAAAGCTGCAACAGGATCTATTTGTGGGTCACGAATAATATCTTCATAATGCCATTGCACCGTGTCTACCCAGTTTTTTGCATACAATAAGTACTCAATAGTTCCTTTTTCATATGGATTTTGTACGGGTTGATACACATCATTAATAACGTGATAATCGTTAATAGCACGCTCAAATATGGGAAATGCAAATTCTGCAAACATGATTATAATTTTTAAATTTCTACAAAAATAAGGTTTTTTTGTACTTTTAACCTGAAATTTAAAAACTAATCCAATGCATATTCATTATATTTCAGAAGAAAACAGCATTTTAAATCACTTTTTAGCTCAAATTAGAGACATTTCAATCCAGAAAGACAGCATGCGTTTTCGTAAAAATATAGAGCGCATAGGTGAAATTATGGCCTATGAATTGAGTAAAACATTGGAATACAAACCCATTCAAGTACAAACACCTTTGGGAATTAAAAATACAACCCAAATCTCTGATAAAATTGTTTTATGTTCGATTTTAAGGGCTGGTTTAGCGCTTCATACGGGCTTTATGAATATATTCGATGATGCAGACAATGGTTTTGTTTCGGCATACCGATTCCACCCTAATAATGATGACGCATTTGAAATACGTGTAGAATATCAAGCGGCTCCTAACTTAGAAAATAAAACCCTTATCTTGATTGATCCCATGTTAGCTACTGGACAATCTATTGTTGCGGTGTTACATAAGTTGCATTTAGAACAAAAACCAAAAGAAATTCATCTTGCTGTTGCAATTGCTGCTCCTGAAGGCATTCAATATTTACAAGAAAACTTACCAGAAAATGTACATTTATGGGTAGCTGCTTTAGACGAAAAACTGAATGAAAAAAATTATATCATTCCAGGCTTAGGTGATGCGGGTGATTTAGCTTATGGTATCAAATTATAATTGGCAAACGAAAAAGAAAATTGCGAAAAAACATAAAATATACAATGTTCCTTCTTTAAGTATTTTATTTTCTTGGTTTTCGATAAAATTAGAACCTAAAATAGCTAAAGGTGCTAAAGTAAAAACTAAACAACTATTATTTTTTTCAGCAGAAAGCACATATATAGCAATACCTAATAAAAAAGAAAAAATAATCTTTTTATAGGATGTTTTCATATTCATGGGTTTAGAACTTAGAGTCATTAACATAAAAATAAAAAATAAAAAAGCTATAGATGTAAAAACAGCCAAGGCTATATTCTGATAAATATTTTCAAAGTAGGTGAAATCAAAACTTATATATGATTTATTAAAGACATCTTCTAATAATTGATTTTGACTAAAAATATTAAAGATAAAAAACAATATAATTACGCTAAATAGGGCTATCCAAGGAATAATCCAATTTCTATAATCTCTAGACACATGCAGTATAATTGATATAAAAACTAAAAGAATATATACTATACTCCAAAAATGAAATAATGCTGCTAAAAAAATCCAGAAAGAAGCGTCAAAAATTTTTTCTTTTGTGTTTTTCATTGATTTCAAAGAAATTAACCTTCTCAGTGAGAGTAACAATAAAAAATTTGAAATTAAAATACTCTTATTTTTAAAAATGGTGGGAAAAAAAAGTAAAAAGATAAAAAAGAATAAAATTGTATAAGAATTATTTCTAGATAAGTCATTCTTCAAAGCAATAAAATTGACCAAGAAACAAGATCCAACTATGGTAGCAAAATAAAAAATGCCATAGAGAATTCCTTGCCAACCTAGAAAAGTTTGCTGTGAAATAGAGTAAGATATAAAGGCCATTAAAAGCAATGCGCCAATAATTACATAATTAAAAGGTCTTGTTTTATTAAAAATACTTGCTAACATCAGGATATTTTATACTTTTGTAGTGTAAATATAATACATTATTAAAATGAAATCATTTTTTGAAGGAATTGGTACTCTTTTTACTGATTATTTGTTCTTACCTTATGACTTTTTTAGAAAAATGGAAATAACAAATTGGTGGGGTGCAAACATTATAAACTGGATATTTATTGTTATTTGTTGTGCTGCTATGGTGTATTGGGTAAAACAGTTAAATCTTCATAAAGCAAACAATGAAGATGTTCAAGATACAACTGCACATTCCTTTTTAAAATAAAATTCCCCTTTAAAAGAGGAACTTTATTTATAAGTCAAAGCCAATATCTTTACGATAATACATCTTATCAAATTGTAGTTTTGCTATACTTTGATAAGATTTTTTTATGGCTTCTTGAAAATCATTTCCATAAGAAGTTACAGCCAATACTCTTCCACCATTTGTAACAACTGTTCCATTATCTAGTTTCGTTCCCGCATGAAAAACCAAAGAATCAGTAATGGTTTCTATTCCAGTAATTTCATATCCTTTTTCATAATCTTCAGGATAACCACCCGAAACCATCATAATTGTTGTAGCGGCTCTCTCATCAATTTCTAAAGTAATTTTTTCTAATTCTTGTGCATGCATTGCTTCAAAAATAGCAACTAAATCGCTTTTTAATCTTGGCATAACCACTTCTGTTTCAGGATCTCCCATTCGCACG
This sequence comes from Flavobacterium sp. 9AF, assembly GCF_902506265.1. Taxonomy (GTDB): domain Bacteria; phylum Bacteroidota; class Bacteroidia; order Flavobacteriales; family Flavobacteriaceae; genus Flavobacterium. The sequence continues at coordinate 26,081 of NZ_LR733586.1, forward strand.
TTATATTCGATTACCATTGGTTCTCCTTTTACATTGATTAGACCAATAAAAACAAACCCTTTATAATCAATAGTATCTTTTTGTAACCCTTCAATAGTAGGTTTTACAATTCTAGTTTCAATTTTATCTAATAATATTTGATCTGCAAAAGGCACTGGTGAAACAGCTCCCATTCCTCCTGTATTTAAACCGGTATCACCTTCTCCAATGCGTTTGTAATCTTTCGCTGTAGGTAATATTTTATAACTTTTACCATCGGTTAAAACAAAGCAACTTAATTCAATTCCATCCAAAAATTCTTCTATAACAACCTTAGAGGAAGCTTGTCCAAATTTAGCATCTACTAACATACTTCTTAATTCGTTTTGAGCTTCAGCTAAATCTTGCAAAATTAGAACCCCTTTTCCTGCTGCTAAGCCATCAGCTTTTAACACATAAGGAGGTTGCAAGGTTTCTAAAAAAGCACATCCTTTTTCCACAGTAGCAGCTGTAAAGCTTTCGTATTTAGCTGTTGGAATATTATTTTTAACTAAAAACTCCTTAGCAAACTCTTTACTGCCTTCTAATTGTGCGCCAATTTTAGAAGGTCCAATAACAGGAATATCATTTAATTCACTTTCGTTTTTAAAATAATCATAGATTCCATTTACCAAAGGATCTTCTGGTCCTACAACCACCATATCTACTTTTTCTTGCAAAACAAATTGTTTTACAGCATCAAAGTCATTAGGGCTAATTGAAATGTTTTTTGCGATTGTTGCTGTACCTGCATTTCCAGGAGCTACAAATAAAGAAGAACATTTTGGACTTTGTAACATTTTCCAAGCCAAAGCGTGTTCGCGTCCTCCCGAACCTAAAAGTAATATTGTCATTTTGTTGTGTTGTTATTTTGGCAAAAATACGTTTTCTAAAGAAGAAAGAAAAAAGAAGAAAGAAAAAAGAATTTTGTTTCTTACAGTTTTTATATTTTTGAGAAAATTAATCCTATGTTTCCTCTTTTTGAATTGACATTAAAAATAAATGGTTTTCCTATACAAAAAGCAAAAGAAGATTTTGTTTCCATTTTAAAAATTAAAGATGAAGATTATCATAAATATATTGAGGAAAAACGAAAAGAAATCGTTGATTTTCATCTTAAAAATAATGTTTTTTATCAAAATTTAGTAGGTCAAAATCAGTTCAACAAGTGGGAAGACTTACCCATAATAACTAAAAAAGATTTGCAACAACCTTTATCGGAAAGACTTTCAAAAACATACTCTGAAAAAACTGTTTTTGTGAATAAAACGTCTGGTTCAAGTGGTGATCCCTTTATTTTTGCAAAAGATAAAGAAGCACATGCTTTAACTTGGGCTTCTATAATTTATCGATTTGGCTGGTATAATATAAACTTTAACACCTCTTATCAGGCTCGGTTCTATGGTATTCCTTTAGATTTTTTGGGGTACCAAAAAGAACGTCTTAAAGATCTTTTAAGTAAACGCTATCGGTTTCCAATTTTTGATTTATCAGATGCTGTTTTAGAAAAAATAGTACACCATTTCAAACAAAAAAAATTTGATTATATTAACGGTTATACCAGCTCTATTGTATTATTTGCTAAATTCTTAAAAAAGAAAAACATCATTTTAAAAGATATTTGCCCTTCATTACAAGTTTGCATGGTAACTTCAGAAATGTTGTTTGATACCGATAAACAATTATTAGAAACACAGTTTGGTATTCCAATCGTTAATGAATATGGTGCATCTGAATTGGATTTGATTGCATTTCAAAACATACAAGGAGAATGGCAAGTAAATAGTGAAACTTTATTTGTTGAAATTGTAGATGAAAACAATCGACCTGTACCTTATGGCACAGAAGGAAAAATTGTAATTACTTCCTTATATAACAAAGCACATCCTTTTATTCGCTATGATATAGGTGATAGAGGTATTTTAGATGAAAAAAGTACCTGGAAAAAGCCCATTTTAAAACAACTTTTAGGAAGAACCAATGATATTGCTATTCTACCTAGTGGAAAGACTTCACCGGGTCTTACTTTTTATTATGTTACCAAAAGCATTATTGAAGACGATGGTAATGTAAAAGAATTTATTATTCGTCAAACTAAAACAGACACTTTTGAAATCGATTATGTAAGTAATTTGGAACTTACACCCCAACAAATAGCGGAAATTGAAAAGGCCATCTCTAAATATTTAGAGCCCAATTTAAAGTTTACCTATCACCGAAAAGAAGTGTTACAACGTAGTAAGCGAGGTAAATTGAAGCAATTTGAATCGTTACTCTAATTACGATATTTCATAAAACCGCGATACATCCAATGAAGCATATAATAAGTAGCTTGCAATAGATTTAATTGTTCTACTTCTCTGTAAAACTGCCATTGGTACTTAATTAAATCTGATTTTTTTCTTGACAAAGAATTTTCTCTAATTCTATATATAGCTTGAGATTCTTGAATACCATACGCAAAAGGAATTATTTTTAAATACTGCAACCATAATCCCATATCTTGACGTTTACGAATTAAAGGCATAAATTTTTTTCCTAAACTTTTTATATCAACAAAAGCGGTTAAGCAACTAATAGCATTTGATTTTAGAATATCAGTATAAGTTACTTTTTTAGGAACAATAAAATCAGAGTAAATAAATTCTAAAGCTTCATTAGCACGTTTATAAGAAGAAAAAACAAAGGGAACATTTTGTTCTTTTATTGTTTTTATACTATTTTCAATAAATGCGGGAAACCATATATCATCTGCATCTATAAATGTCATAAAATCACCTTTTGCTTTTTCAATAGCAGTATTTCTAGCAACCGCTGGTCCTGAGTTTTTATCCAATTTATAAAATTGAATTCGTTTATCATTTTCAATTATCGAAGCAACAATGTTTTCTGTTTCGTCTGAAGAACCATCGTCTACAATAATCATTTCCCAATTTAAATAGGTTTGATTTTGTACAGAAGCAATGGTTTCAGCAATATAATTAGCGGAATTAAATGTGGGTGTTATAATCGAAACTAAAGCTTTCATTAATAGGCTTTTTCTTCTCCTTTGATTGCGTTTAATACTGTAGAAAAAATAATTTTTATATCTAATAAAACAGACCAATTTTCAATATAAAAAATATCATATTTAACCCTGTTTATAATTTGTCTGTTATTTTCTACTTCTCCCCTAAAACCATTGGTTTGTGCAAGACCCGTAATACCTGGTTTGATAAAATGTCTCACCATAAATTTATCCACACTTTTAGCATACATTTCTGTATGGCTAACCATATGCGGTCGAGGTCCCACTACGGACATATCACCTAATAAAACATTAAAAAATTGTGGTAATTCATCTAAACTTGTTTTTCTTAATATAGCACCTAATCTCGTAACTCTAGGGTCATTTTTTTGAACTTGTTCAATGTCAGCAATTGGATTAACATGCATTGATCTGAATTTATAACAATAAAATTCTTCATAATTTAATCCATTCCTTTTTTGTTTAAAAAATATTGGGCCTTTAGACTCTAGTTTTATTAATAATGCTACTAATGGCATCAGCCAAGATAAAATTAGAAGAATAATTAAAAGTGAAAAAGTGATATCAAAGACTCTTTTTATAATTTGATTAGAGCGTTTATCTAAAGGAATATTTCTTAAAGAAACGATAGGTATATAATCATAGTAATCTAATATTAAGTTTCTCGATAAAACATTTTTATTATCAGGTAATAATTTTAATTTTTTTAAATTATTATCCGTAAAATCAACAAAAAGATTTAATTCATTATTACTTAAACTAGAAATTGAACAATAAATCTCATCAATCCTTTCTTTTAATGCAAAATCAAAACAATCACTAAAATTGTCTTTTTTTCCTTCTTTAACATCTATAACTTTTTCTAATTTGTAACCATAATCTGGATTTTCATTAAAAAAATGAATTAATTTTTCTACTTGTTTTCCATGTCCAACAATTATAACTCTTCTGAAGTTTCCTCCAAAAGTTACTCTAAATCTTCTTAAAAAGAAATAAATTGCGAATTTTTCAAGAGAAACAAATATTAAAGATAATGATATAAATTTTATCATCTGAGATGGCTCAGAAAACTTGTAAAAAAAACCAAGATATGCAAAATTGAAAATCAAAAAAAACAAATATTGTTTAATTAGTTTACCTAAAATTTGAAACTCTTTTGTAAATCGATAAACTTCATAAAAAGCAACATTAGAAGAAATAATCATCCAAGATAAAGATAAAAATGTGTGATATCCAAAATTATTCAATTGAGGAGGAAGATAATAAAACGCAAGTAAGTTAACAATCAACAAGTCTACTACATAAGAAAATGGCCTAATGTAACTTGAATATCTTCCTGTTTTTGGTGACATTTAATAAATGTATTTGGTAAAATCTTTATGTTCTTCTTTTGCTAATTCTTCTGGAGAAAGAGATTTAAAATATTCATAAGTTATTTTCATACCTTCTTCTCTTCCAACTTTTGGTTCCCATCCTAAAATTTCTTTAGCCTTTGTAATGTCGGGTTGCCTTTGTAAAGGATCATTTATAGGTAAGTCTCTGTAAACAATTTTTTGATTAGTACCTGTTAACTTCATAATTTCTTCTGCAAAATCTTTGATAGTAATTTCATCTGGATTTCCAATATTAACGGGTAAATTATAATCTGAGTGTAACAATCTCCAAATGCCTTCTACTTGATCATCCACATAACAAAAAGAACGCGTTTGACTACCATCACCAAAAACGGTTAAATCTTCTCCACGTAAGGCTTGACCAATAAATGCTGGGATAACTCGTCCATCATTAAGTCTCATTCTTGGTCCGTATGTATTAAATATTCTTACAATTCTTGTCTCTACCCCATGAAAAGTATGATAAGCCATAGTAATTGATTCTTGAAAACGTTTGGCTTCATCATAAACACCTCTTGGACCAATAGTATTAACGTTCCCATAATATTCTTCTGTTTGAGGGTGAACTAATGGATCTCCATAAATTTCAGAAGTAGATGCAATTAAAATACGGGCTTTCTTGACTCGTGCTAACCCTAATAAATTATGTGTTCCTAAGGAGCCAACCTTTAATGTTTGAATGGGAATTTTTAAATAATCTATAGGACTTGCAGGAGAAGCAAAATGTAAAATATAGTCTAATTCTCCTGGTATATGTACAAATTTAGTAATATCGTGATGATAAAATTCAAAGTTTTTTTCCTTAAAAAGATGTTCAATATTTTTTAAATCTCCTGTTATTAAATTGTCCATTCCAATTACAAAATAATCTTCATTTAAAAAACGATCACAAAGATGAGAACCCAAAAAACCAGCCGCACCTGTAATTAATACCCTTTTCATTATTTTTTTATTAGTTTAGATTGTAACATAAAAAGACAATAAAAAGTAATAAAAAAAACTACTCCTCTTTGTCTCCATAAAAATGATTCGGTCAAAAATAAGCTTATCATTAGAATTGTGAAAGAAATATGATTAAAATCTTTAAATTTTATTGCTTTTTTTAATGAGAAATATAGCATACTTAATAAAAGTAAAAAACCAATAAAACCTAACTCTGCGAAAATTTGAAGATATTGGTTATGGAAATTTTTATTCTGATATCCTTCCATTTCTTCATTACCTTGAAAAACATTATGCTTTTTACTTTTTTCAACTATTTTTATTTGTGAGGCGTTAAGTCCAAAACCTTTCCAAAAAATTGGATTTTCTTGTAATAATTCATTAAATACCCTCGTTTGATAAACTCTAAAAGCCATTGCTGGAAAAAAATCTTTTTGTGAAAAAACTTCATTATTCCAAGCTTCATATAATGTAACTCTATTTGAAAAAATTGATGATTCATTAATTACATTATGACCAATTCCTTTTTGGGTATTATTTTTAAATTCATTTTCAAGAAATGTTGCAATTTTATTGTAAAATAAAAAACCTAAAATTAAACTTGAAAATATTAACAAATTTCTCAATCTCATTCTGTTTGATGATCTTGAAAAAAAAAGGTAATAAATACAACATAACAAAAATGTTGTAAATAAGACAATTGTAGAATTTAATAAAATTAAAAACAACAATAAAATTATTGAATAAATTATTTCCTTTTTGTTCTTTTTTTGCTTTTGAATAGATAATAAAAAGGCCAAGGAAATAAATAATGAAACATGAACCGCATTAAGTTCTTTAGGCACTAAACCAAAATCATTATTATAATCTCCATGAAAGAAAAAAACAGATGTTGTTTTAAAATAAATACCTCTAATAATTGCTCTAATTAAAAAAAAAAATGAAAACAATACAGAAATAAAAACGTATTTTAAAAGTACTTTTTCTTTAAATTTTATTATGTATTCATGTTTAAATATAAAAAATAATGGAATGACAAATAAAAATAATTGTCTTGGAACACCTTTTATAGAAGCAATTGAATCTATACTCCAAAAAAAAGAAGCTAAAATCCATAAAAAAAGAGAAATTGGAATTAATAAACTAAAATTCTTTTGAAACTTTACTTTTTTAAAATCAAAAATCAAAATAATTATATTTGATATTAGCATTAAATTACTAATATATAATGG
>NZ_LR733585.1 GCF_902506265.1 Flavobacterium sp. 9AF
TATTTCTTGAACAATTTGAAGTTTTAAAGACATGGAATAGTCTTTCTGAGTACGCTTTACATAGCTAATTTCTTGAGGTGTTTCCATAACGATGAAATTTGTGTATCGCTATTTCAGGACAAGACATGTATTTTTTTTAAAAAGTCTAATGTTTTCATCTCCTCTTTTATTTTTTTTCTCATGAAAAATATAAAACCTATAAGAAATCCATAGCCACTAATTAAGATATAAACAAAAAAGCCCATTGAGAAACTTTTTTGAAAAGTAGGTAATAATAAGCTGAAACCTATAATATAAATAACATAAATTATTGGTGTCATTCTAAAATGAATTATTCTTCTCCATTGATAGAATTGTGTGATTTGATGAGAATATGCAATAAACGACAATTCGTAGTTAATTTTTTTAAATTTTTTTAGACTGTCAAGTTCAAAGAATATTCTAAAAACCAAAGATAATATCATTAATCCTAAACCAATTGAAAAAAAAGATAGTGAATACAATCCAAATCCAAAAAAATAAAGGATTAATATAACGGTAGTTATGCATATAGTTATTAGAGTACCCATATGATTTCTTTTTATTTTTGTAGCCTGTTTTTTTGCTATTTCAATTATTTGATCCGATGTTATATTAGGTTTAATTTCGGTCTGTTTTTTCCATATGTTTTCTAATTCGTCAAAAGTCTTCATATTTGTACACATTGGGTTAGCTTTTTTTTAATTCTATGTATTTTAACTCTTAGATTTTCTTCTGTTATTCCAATTATTTCTGAAATTTTATCATAATCAATATTTTCTAACACCATTAAAATTATCATTTTATTAGTTTCATCTAATTTTTGAATACAATCATACATTTTTTTTAATTGCGCTTCTTTTTCATCCGATTCATTTTCATCAGTAATATCTTTAAATGAAGAGGTAGCGATGTCATTTTTCGTTTTTTTATTTCTTAAATAGAGTAAGCAACGGTTTACAGTTATTCTATAAATCCATGTGCTTATAGAGGACTCATTTCTAAAAGTGTTTAATTTCTCCCAAATGATGATAAAAATTTCTTGGGTTATTTCTTCAGCCAAATGATGATTTCCAGAAAAATATCCTTTGCATAAACGGAAAACCTTTGGGTAATAATTTTGAAAAAGTTGGTTAAATTGTTCTTGTATTTCCACGTTATTGTATAGCTTTTTTTATACTATTTATAAACCATTCTGTTTGATCATACATGACAAAGTGTGCTGATTTTTCGGCATATTGTATAGTTGCTGAAGGTAGATTTTGATATTGGGATTCATATGTTTTTTTTACAACTTCTAGACTAGGATTGCTAGCAGCTAAAATTACAACAGGAATTTTAATTTTTGATATTTCCTTACGTAAATCTAAATTTAGCATATCAATATAACCATACACATACGTTTTTCTGTCAACTGCATTCATCCATTTAGCAAGAATAGTATGTTTTGATTTATTCAAACACATAAAAGAAATGGTTTGTATATTCATCTGTTCAAATGCTGATTTATCCATTTCTAGCATCATTTTGCTCTGTGGATTATCATATTCTATATAATCTCCTTTGTAATTAGGAATCATTAAAGCAGCTGTACAAGGTAAAGCATCTACAAGTATCGCTTTTTTAAATAAATTATTTTCAAGAGAACTTAGCCATAAACTTAAAGTACCACCAAGACTATGACCTATAAGAATTGGTTTTTGTATTTTTTTATCTTTAACATATGTAATTATTTCGTTTTTAATGGTGTTTAACCAAGGTGTATCAATAGGCGGAACGTTGCCAAAACCAGCAAAGGTGAAAACATGGCACTCATTTGTTTTTGATATTTCGGCAACAGTTTCTTCCCAAACTTCTCCAGGACAACCAAAACCAGGGAAAAAAAGTATAGGTTCGCCCTTACCTAAGATAGTAACCTGGAAAGATTTTTGTGCTTTTGCATAATGAAATGTAAAAATTAAACATAGTGATAAAAAAAAGAATTTGGTTTTCATAATAGTTATTTTTAAAATTTACCTTTGGATACATAGGATAGGTAATTGTTACACTTTTTTTAAAAAATTTTAGGTATATTTAATAAAAAAGAAAAATGAATAGACTCCATATTAAAAATATGGTTTGTAACCGTTGTATTCTGGTGGTAAAAACAGAGCTAGAAAAATTAGGTTGTACTATAGTTTCAGTAGAATTAGGAGAAGTGATTTTTAAAGATCAGATTTCTCAAATGGAAAAAGAAGCAATAAGCCAAAAATTAAGACTCTTTGGTTTTGAAATTTTAGACGATAATAATAGTAAAATAATAGAAAAAATTAAAACCCTACTTATTGATTTGGTTCAATTCAAAAATAATCTTTTAAAGCTTACTTTATCGGATTATTTGTCTCAAGAATTGCATCAAGATTATAGTAAATTGAGTAATTTGTTTTCTCATATTGAAGGTATAAGTATAGAAAAATACTTTATCAATTTAAAGATTGAAAAAGTTAAAGAATTGATTGTTTATAATGAATTGTCACTTTCCGAAATTGCCGATGCATTAAATTATAGCAGTGTAAGTCATTTGAGCAATCAATTTAAAAAAGTCACTGGATTTTCACCAAGCTATTTTAAATCTTTGAATAAGACGAAAAGAAAAGGATTAGATCAATTATAAATTTTGCAAAATCTATCCATAATTTTGTAACTCATTCGATTTACATATTCCGAAATTTGTGATACAAAATACTACCATTATGACTCACAAATATACTATTGAAGGAATGTCTTGTTCAAGTTGTGAAGCTACTGTAAAAAATAGGTTGTTAGGAATTGAAAATATTACAGAAGTTACCGTTTCAAAAGAAAACAAAGAAGCAACTATTACCATGACTCAACCTATTGAGTTGCTGGTTTTGCAAGATGCTTTAGGAGGAAAGGAAAGTAAATATAAAATTTCTATTGGTAATCAGACATCTGATAAAATGAAGCCTTCTGATTGTTGCAGTACCAATGATAAAAAGAAATCTACGACTAATTACCATCACACTGTAGGGAAATACTATTGTCCGATGCATTGCGAAGGGGATAAAGTGTACGATAACTCTGGTGATTGTCCAGTTTGTGGTATGGATTTAGTGAAACAACCTGAATTAGATTCGGTAACAAAATATACTTGTCCCATGCATACAGAAGTAATGGAAGATAAGCCTGGTAGTTGCCCTAAGTGCGGAATGGATTTAGTACCGATGCAACCCTCAACATCTGAAGAGGAAAAGCACTATCAAAAACTATGGTATAAAATGAAAATAGCACTATTATTTAGTATTCCTGTTTTTATTATTTCCATGTCCGATATGATTCCCAATAATCCACTGTATGAACTGATGGATTTAAAAACATGGAATTGGGTTCAATTTTTTCTAACGTTACCGGTTGTGTTTTATGCTTGCTGGATGTTTTTTGAAAGAGCATGGAAATCGATAGTCAATTGGAATCTAAATATGTTTACTTTAATTGGCATTGGAACAGGAGTTGCCTTCCTTTTTAGTATATTAGGATTACTTTTCCCTTCTTTTTTTCCAGACCAATTTAAAACAACTGAAGGAAGTGTTCATCTATATTTTGAAGCTACTGCTGTGGTTTTAACTTTGGTTTTATTGGGACAACTTTTAGAAGCAAAAGCACATACTAAAACGAACGGAGCAATTAAAGAATTATTAAAATTAGCGCCTACAAACGCAACTATTGTAGTTAATGGAGAAGAAAAACAAATTTCCATTCAAGATATACAAATTGGCGATACAATTCGTGTGAAACCAGGAGAAAAAATACCTGTAGATGGGAAAATCACGGAAGGGAAAAGTACAATTGATGAATCTATGATTTCGGGAGAACCCATTCCCGTTGATAAAAAAGAGAACGATGAGGTAAAATCAGGAACTATCAATGGGAATCAATCTTTCTTAATGGTTGCTGAAAAAATTGGTTCAGACACCTTATTATCTCAAATTGTTCAAATGGTTACTGAGGCAAGTAGATCCAGAGCACCTATACAAAATTTAGTGGATAAAATTTCTAGATATTTTGTGCCTATTGTAGTTCTAATTTCGGTTATAACTTTTTTCATTTGGTGGCTTTTTGGTCCCGAACCTAAATTAGTATATGCCTTTGTAAATGCAATTGCGGTCTTAATTATTGCTTGTCCGTGTGCTTTAGGTTTGGCAACTCCAATGTCGGTTATGGTTGGAGTAGGAAAAGGAGCCAAATTAGGTGTATTGATTAAAAATGCAGAAGCCATAGAAAAAATGGATAAGATAGATGTTCTAATTACGGATAAAACGGGAACCTTAACAGAAGGTAAACCATCGGTTGAAAAGATAGTGGTAAATGAAGCAAACGAAAATGAAGTATTAGCAAAAATAGCCTCTTTAAATCAAAATAGTGAACATCCATTAGCGAATGCAATTGTCTCATTTGCAAAAGATAAGAATATTGATTTTTATAAAGTAAATGATTTTGATGCTGTTACTGGTATGGGAGTAGTGGGTAAAATTAATGAAGAAAGAATTCTTTTGGGGAACCAAAAATTATTGGAACAAGAAAAAGTCCATCTAAATCAAAGCATTGAAAATGAAGTTGAATCAGAACAAGAAAAAGGCAAAACGGTTTCCTATATCGCTATAGAAGGAAAATTAATAGGTTACATTACTATAAAAGACGCTATTAAAAAAACAAGTTTGGAAGCTATTCAAAAATTAAAAGAACAAGGTGTTTCTGTAGTAATGCTCACTGGAGACAACGAAAAAACCGCTAAAGCAGTGGCAGAAGAATTAAAGGTCTCAGATTTTAAAGCCAGTTGTTTGCCAGAAGATAAATTGAATTACATAAAAAAGCTTCAAGAACAAGGAAAGATAGTAGCCATGGCTGGTGATGGAATTAATGATGCTCCAGCACTAGCGCAAGCCGATATTGGAATTGCAATGGGAACAGGTACAGACGTGGCTATTGAAAGTGCCAAAATTACTTTAGTAAAAGGTGATTTAAAAGGAATTGTAAATGCAAAAGAATTAAGCCATGCCGTAATGAAAAATATAAAGCAAAATCTATTTTTTGCCTTCATTTATAATTCTATTGGAATTCCAATAGCTGCCGGACTGTTATTTCCTTTTTTTGGAATGTTATTGTCACCTATGATCGCTGCTTTAGCCATGAGCTTTAGTTCGGTTTCTGTAATTGCAAATGCACTTCGATTAAGAACGGTTAAAATATAAAGTATGAAAAAATTGAAATCAAAATGGCAATTTAAACATGTAGATGACGAAGCTATGTCGATTCACAAACGTAAGTATGGCAAAGGGTTTCAATATTTCGATGAGGATGGAAAAAAAATTACCAACCAAAAATTATTGAATCGATTTCGTAAGTTAATAATTCCTCCTATGTGGACTGATGTGTACATCTGTAAATGGGATGATGGTCATATTCAGGCCATTGGTAGAGATGCCAAAGGAAGAAAACAATATATTTATCATTCTGCTTTTGAAAAAAAACAACAAGAAGAAAAGTTTGCTAAGATGAAAGATTTTGGAACCGCTTTGGAAAGTTTTAGAAAAAAAGTCATAGCAGATGTACAAACTAAGAAATGGGATAAAGATAAAATCATTGCGTTATTGATTTTAATCTTAGATGAAACAGGAATTCGAATTGGCAACAAACAGTATGCTTCTCAAAATGGAACCTTTGGATTAACTACTTTAAGAAGAAAACACATGCATTTCGAGGAGAACCAAATTGTTTTTGAATACAAAGGAAAAAGCAATAAAATAAGACATGTAGAAATTGATGACGCTATTCTAACGAAATTAATTAAAAAATCTTCGGAGTTACCGGGTTACGAAATTTTTAGATATAAAGACGAATCGGGTTGTTTTCATGCTGTTGATAGTGATGAAGTCAATTCTTACATTCATTCACATATGGGAGAAGCTTTTTCAAGTAAAGATTTTAGAACTTGGGTAGCGACAAGATTATCTGTTGAATTGTATCCTTATGCTTTAGAAGCGATTGCCTCCAGTACTAAAAAGAAGTTCAGTAATACCTTAATTAGAATGGTAGCTGATGAATTAGGAAATACACCCACCGTTTGTAAATCCTACTATGTACATCCTTCTATTTTACAAAAAATTGAAGCGCACACCTTACCGAATCAATTCTATGAAGATTCTGGTGCTTTGAGTTGGAAATTAACGGCATCAGAAAAAGAAATGCTAAAGCATTTATGATTTTCGAATGATTAGAATTCACCAAAATTTAATAAAAAATTAAGATAGTAACGTTAATGTAAAGTTTTGATAAAGTAAAAATACAACTATCATAATACTTGTTTTACTTTTTGTTTACAATGTCAATTTAGATTTGTAAATCAAAATAATCAACCAACAAGTATTATGAAAAAAAACTTTAAATCACTTTTATTACTTGCTTTATCTCTTACCGTATTGTCTTGTAATGATGATGATAACTCGAGTAATGAAACTACAGAACAAGTAACCCTTAAAAATCATTCTGAAACAGAAGCTTATCTAAGTAAAAAAGCAGGTTTTGAAAATCTTGAAATTTATTCTTTATTAAGTTCAGAAGATCAATTAGAACAATCACCTAATTTTGTTTACGGTTCAATGGCTGATGGAATGGGATTAATGAAAATGAATGATGGAACATTCACTTTAATAAATAATATTGAGGCTCATTATTCAATAGCAAGAATTACCTTTGATAAAACTTTTAAACCTATAAAAGGGGAATATATTTTAAATGCATTAGCAACTACTGGTACAGCTCAGTGTTCGGGATCTTTAATTACACCTGAAGAACATGGTTTTGGACCTTTATTTTTATCTGGAGGAGAATGGGATGGTTCTTCTCAAGGAATTTTTGCTACCAATCCTTTTAAAAATGCTGAAGATGCTGAATTAGCCACTATGTTGCCAGCTATGGGACAATGGTCAACTGAAAACGCAGTAGTTATTGGTAAAGATGCTTATCCTTCTAAAACAGTGGCTTTCATAGGAGATGATACAGGAGATAATACAACTCCTTCTGGACAATTGGCCATGTATTTAGGTAATAGAGGAGATTTAGCAGGTGGTAAATTGTACGGATTGAAAGTTACAACTGCAGGAATAAATTTTGAGATGGACATGCAAGAAGGAACTACATATCAAGCTGAATTTGTGGAATATGCAGAAAGAACCCTTAACGAATTAGAACAAGAATCTAGAGATAAGGGAATTATGGGATTCTCTAGAGTAGAAGATATCGATTATAGAAAAGGTTCAGCTACTGCGAATAGAGAAATTTATTTTGCTGTTACAGGTAGAAAAACTACTGCTTTAACAGGAAAAGGAACATTCTACGGAAGAATATATAAGGTAGTTTTAGATGCTAATGATCCAAAAATAGCAACCATAACTTGTGTATTGGATGGCGATAATTTTGCAGGTGTAGCTAAACAATTCCATAGTCCAGATAATGTGGTTGTAACTAAAAATTATGTCTATATCCAAGAAGATCCAAATGGTTATCCAGATACAGCAGATAAAACACATTATCCCTATTTATATCAGTATAATTTAAATACAGGTGCTTTAAAAGTGGTTTTAGAATGTGATCAAGTAGCAGCTGCAAACGCAGGAGTAGGATCTATTTCAAGTCTTTGGGAATTAACTGGTATGATAGATGTGTCTGATATCATAGGCATAGAAGGTAGTTTCTTAATTTGTACACAAAATCATGGATGGAATAATGATGCTTTTGTAGATCCATCTGCTATAACAAATACATCAAGAAAAGAAGGAAGTCAATTGTATTTGATAAAAGGTTTAGAGCGTTAATATGTTTAAGGTATTGATAAATAATTGGTCAAAGGCTATATTTCTATATAGCCTTTTGGCTTTTATAAGCTTTAGCTGTAAAAAAAAGGAAATATATGAAACGTTAACTCCTTTACAAAAGATAGAAATTCAATTTAAGAGACAATTATGGGAAGCTTCTTTAGCTTTAGATTCCTTAAATAAAATAGAGAGTTTGGAAAAGAAAAAAGAATGGTATTTGAAAGCAAGAAATTTTTTTAAAATGTGCGAGCCTATTTTAGCTTTTACAGATACTGGAAACTATAATTATTTGAACCAGCCTAATATTCTGAAAATAAAAGAAGAAGATTTTACCGATATAAAAATTGATGAGCCGCAAGGTTTTCAAGTAATTGAAGAAATGCTATTTAGTGAAGAAAAATTGGAACACCCTATATTAAAGAAGAATGTGGTATTCACATCAAATCGTTTAAAGTTAATTCACAAAAATTTGACTTTAGGATTTTTAAAAGAACATCATGTGTTATGGATTCTTAGAGATGCAATTAATAGGGTTGCATTAACAGGAATAACAGGTTTCGATTCTCCCGTTTTGTCTAACTCATTGGAAGATAGTAAAATGGTTTATTTATCTTTGAAAGAAATCATTACTATATATGAACCTCAATTTAGAAATAAACAAATTTATCAGAATTGGATAAAACAATTTGATGCCACTATTTCTTTTTTGTCTGATAAAAATTTCGATAGTTTTAATAGATATAATTTTATCAAAGAACATACGCATACTGCATTAATTCTTTGGAATCAAACGGTAAAAGATTGGGAAGTAGTTTTTCCTTTCAAACAACCTATAAATTATGAAGTTAATAATTTATTTGATAACAAAACATTTAATATTAATTTTTTTACAGACCAAAAAGGAAATCCTTTAGAGGATGAAAAAGTACAGCTAGGCAAATTGCTATTCGAAGATAAAAGTTTATCATACAATAAATCAATTAGTTGTGCTACGTGTCATAAACAAGAATTGTATTTTACAGATGGTTTAGTTAAATCTCCTGGAACAAGTCGAAATTCTCCCACGTTATTTTATGCTGCTTTACAAAAAGGTTTTTTTCACGATAAACGAACGGGCAGTTTAGAAGGTCAAATAATTGATGTTGTGAATAATCCAAACGAATTTCATTTGTCTTTAAATGATTTAGAGAAAAGAGTTATGGAAAAGGAAGATTATGTTGTGGCTTTTAAAAAAATATATAAAAAAGAAATTGATAATCATATCATTAGGAATGCTATTGCTTCTTATATCATGTCGCTTAATCCTTTTAATTCAAAATTTGATTTGAATATGCAAGGCAAAGAAAATACTTTAACAGAAAGTGAAATCAATGGCTTCAATCTTTTTATGGGAAAAGCGAAATGTGCAACTTGTCATTTTGCACCATTATTTAACGGATTGGTTCCAGTATCTTTTAAAGAATCTGAATTGGAATTAATAGGTGTTCCAAAAACAAAAGATACATTAATTGTTACTATTGATGAAGATTTAGGGCGCTACGAAATTTATAAAACGGAAGAAAGGAAATATTTTTTTAAAACCCCCACAATTAGAAATATTGAAAAAACAGCACCTTATATGCATAATGGGGTGTATACCTCTTTAGAAGAAATTGTAGATTTCTATAATAGAGGAGGAGGTATTGGTTTAGGAATACCTTTAGAAAATCAAACGTTACCTTTTGATTCGCTTCATTTATCTAACAAAGAAAAGAAAGATTTGGTTTTATTTATGAAAACGCTAACAGATTCGTATTAATCAATAATATGGAAAGAGGCAACCCAAAAAGTTTACAAATTTGTTATCTAAATTCATTTCAGCTTTAAATAACTGATTGTTAGTTTTGTTTTGAGACTGAAATTATCTCGAAGTTTGGGATAGATTAACAAGAATATACTTTTTGGATTGCCTTATTTATTAAATCATTTATTGAGTGCCCTTAAATATTCCCTAGTTTTTATACCGCTTTCTTTTAAATCTGAAAGTTTCCAATGACCATTAGAGGAAGCCGATTTCAATAGCATGGAACAAGTTTCTTCTTTATCGGAAATGGACCATGTAATCCAACTCAATTTCTTAGATTCCATCCAATCTATATATTCTTGCCAAGCTTCTTTATTTAACACACCATCACCAGATGCTTCCACACCAGCACTTTCAGAAATAAAAATGGGCAAACCATCTTTTAATGCTTGATCCACTCTATCGCGTAGCCATTTTTCATGTGTAGCTGCATAAAAATGCATTGTGTACATTAGGTTAGTATAGCCTAATATTGGATCAGCCGCAGCTAATTGTACTTCTTGATCCCATTTGGGAGATCCAACTAAAATAATATTATCTGGATCGTTTGAACGAATAACACGAATTATTTCTTCTGAATACGCCTTTACTTCCTCCCAAGTTTCATAATCTGGTTCATTGAATACTTCATAAATTATATTAGGATAGTTACCATATTCTTTTGAAATGGTATTGAAAAAAATTTTAGCTTCTTCCAAATTTACATTATGACTATGCCAATCTATAATAACGTAAATATCTTCTTTTATAGCTCCATCAATGACTGCTTTTAATTTTTCTTTTGAAAATGAAGGATTTTCAAGATAGTTATTACTTCCAAATTCAATTCCCATAGCGGCTCTTACAACATTACAATTCCAATCTTCTTTAAGCCATTTTACCGTTTTTTTATTATAAAAACGAGGCCATAAGCTGTGCCAACCGAGACTGACACCTCTCAAAACAATAGGGTTTCCATTTTCGTTTACTAACTGTGTTCCTTCTACTCTTAATTGTCCATTTTTTTTTACAAATTGAGCCTGTAAATTGAAACTAATTAATACTATAAATAGGACTATATTTTTCATTTATATTTTTTTTAAAATTAAGGTTATAACATCATGAGAAGCTAAATTCGCTTTAAAAGATTCATTTGTTGACAGTAAATCTTTATGTTGCCAAGCATCTCTAATGTTATAGAATGTTGTATTAAAAGAGGGACTTATGTTATTTACTTCATCAATTACATGCTGTTTTTTCCAGTCGAAATCTATTTTAATTTCTTCATCGTTTTTGTTAAAAAAAGAAACAGCCCAACTATTGTCTTCAAGTGGTTTAAACCAAATAGATAATCCATTCTTATCGCTATATTTAAATCCTTGAATACCTAAACGATCTTGATTTATGTTTAATAACTCTCTATTTGTTAAAATGGATAACGTTTTTTTAGACATATTTCTAAGATCATTTCCTGCAATTAATGGGGAAGCAAGCATACACCAGAGTGCAAAATGTGATTTGTCTTCTTCAAAAATCATTCCGTTGCCCACTTCCATCATATCAAAATCGTTCCAATGATCTGGTCCAGCAAACTGACGAATGTTTTTACGCATTTCAGCTATTTTAAAAAATCCCCATGACGACCAAGTATCGTACTTGAATTCGCAATCATAACAAGGATAAATGTCTCCTGAAATACGCCATAAATTGCCTACAGGTTCTGCCCAATCCCAAGGTTGATTATCTCCCCATTCACACAAACTAAAAATAATTGGTCTTCCCGCTTTTTTCAGTGCTTTACTCATCGTAGTATATGCTTCTTTTGCATTAATTCCTTCTGTATTGCACCAATCGTATTTTAAGAAATCGATTTCTAAGTTTGCATAAAAACGAGCATCTTGATATTCATATCCTCTTGTTCCTGGGTAACCAGCACACGTTTTTGTTCCTGCACAATTATATAATCCAAATTTCAACCCTTTAGCATGTACATAATCGATTAAAGCCTTCATTCCACTTGGAAACTTTTTGGGATCTGGAACTAAATTTCCATTGTTGTCTCTCTCCATTGTCATCCAACCATCATCTAGTACAACGTAGGTATAACCAGCTTCTTTCATTCCAGAAGCTACTATTATGTCAGCTGTTTCTTTTATTAGTTTTTCGTCAATATTAATTTCAAAAGTATTCCAAGTATTCCAACCCATAGGAGGGCTAGGTGCTAATTGATTGTACTTTTGAGAAAAAGAATTTAGAAAGAAGAAACAAAAAAAAATAGTTATTTGTATTCTCATAATTTATTTATATAAAAAAGCACCTCAAAAACCGAGATGAGATGCTTTTGAAAACTAACTCTGTTAATCAAATTTAATCTATTGTATAAGTAATGTTGTCAAAATAATAATTGTGGGTTTGACCAGTAAATTCTTGGAAAGAAATATTCTGTAAAGCTGCTGGATTATTTAATTGTTGCCAAGTAAATTTTACTTCAGTCCATTCATTTGTTGTGTTAAAAGAAAAACTACTATTTCCCCAATTACTTCCATTAAAAATAAGAACTAATTTACCAGGTGTGTCAGAGCGGACAGCGAATTTAATTCCTGTGTATTGTGCTATTTGATCATCATAATTCCAATTTCCTTGAATGTTGTCCCAACCTGGAATCTCTTTTTTGATAAAAGTTGTTCCTTGAAAAGCGGCTGATAAATCTGAAATATATTCATGATTATTCCATGATTCTATATCCCATGGTGCATAAAAATTGTCATCATAGATAGCAGTTCCTACAGCAGTTCCCCAGGATGTGCTCCCAGAAATTGTTTCTACTTCAATGTATTTGTGTTGGGCATTTGCAGGCATAATGGCTACAATTTCTGTTAATGAATTTGAAATAATAGTTACAGGAATTCCGTCAAAAGTTACTGTAGGATTAAGAAAATAGTTCCCATAAATGGTAATTTGATCTCCTTCTATTGCATTAACTGGTTGAAAACTTTGTACAATAGGTGCTGGAGGTGCTACTACAAAATCATATTCAGCTCTTCCATTTTTAGTTACCACAATTAATTTATTTGAGCCTCCTTCATAGGGAGTTTCTATGTCGATTGTTACAAAGATGGCATTATCAGTAACCAATGTAGGATTGAAATAAGTATCTACATCATTGAAATATATCTTTTGTGTTGCACTAAATCCTGAGCCTTGTATGATATACATATTATTTGCATAACCTTGTGTTACCGGATTCAAATCGGGATCACTAGCTAAACTTACATTATCTATTATTGGTGGATTTTTCCCATTATTGCTGTCATCTTCAGAACAGGATATAAAAATACTTAGTGAAAATAACAACAATAAAAACTTAAAATTTAATTTTTTCATCTTATATATATTTAAGTAATTTTTAGAATTGATATGGAACAGGTTCTTCGTTTAATTTTGGATTTTTTGCTACATCATTATCAGGATAAGGCAATAAAAAATCATTACCATTATTATCAGGACTGTTTCCTGTAGTAGGAGTAAAGTATTCTGCAAAATCCATGTTACCTCTGTTTTGAGCAGCCATAATCGCAATGGCATTTGCTCTTGGAATTCGTCCTAAGTCAAACCAATAATCTCCTTCAAAAGCAAGTTCTTTTCTTCTTTCTGTAAAGATATCATCAAAAGTTATAGTTGTTAAAGGTGTTAAACCTGCTCTTTCTCTAACTGCGTTAAATGAAGTAAGTGCATTTACATCTGATGTACTTGAACCTCCTGCCAAAATCGCTTCGGCATGGATTAATAATAATTCTGCATAACGCATAATATAGGTGCTATTGTTCATCATTGCCCAAGTATCAGCAGGTCCTGTTGTATTTCCATTAACTATTCCTATGCAATACTTTTTTATCGCTGCTCCTGCACCTTGTCCGCCTATTTCATTAGCTGGAGGAACAACTAATTGACCAAAATTTGATCCAAACTTTGCTAAAATATTTGGATAAACATCTCCTGGTAACATTATGGTTTCTTTTCTTCTTAAGTCATTTGTTTCATATAAATTTAGAATATCTTGAGAAGGAGCAAAAACCCCTCCATATGTTGCATTGGAAGTGGAAACATTTGATGTGCTTATTCCAAATTGAGTATTGCAGTTGTTTCCAGAACCATAATTTCCATCCGTTTTCCATTGTAAAGCAAAAATAGATTCTTGATTATTGTTATATTCATATTTGAATAAATCAGCAAATGAGTTACTTGGTAATGAGGTACCACCAAATAATTTAAATTCGCCCGAGTTAATAACTTCTTCTGCTAATAATTTTGCATTTGAATAATCTTCTAAATACAAATATACTTTGGCTAACATTGCTTTTGCAGAACCTTTAGAAACATGGGCGTTATTAGCATAATTAGTGCCTCTGTTTTTTTCATACAATAATTCTGAGGCTTTTATATAATCTCTTTTTATTAATTCATAAATATCTTGTACTCTGTTTTTAGGGATTATTGGGCTTTCAGCAAAGTCAAGGTTGTTTTCTATAATTGGAACCGCTCCCCATAATCGAACTAAGTAAAAGTAAGCAGTTGCTCGCATAAAATAAGCTTCCCCAACTGTGTTATTCAAAACATTACTATCAACAGCTGGACCTACTCTTCCAGGTAAAAAATTGATAATAGCATTGGCTTGTGCTATATTAGCCCACAAAGAAGTCCATCCATTAAAAAGCTCAGGATCACTCCCTAAAAGAGAGAAGTTTCTCATAGCGTTCACATCGCTAGAATTTGTGTACATATTTCCAGAACCTACTTCCGCTATTGCATAAAAGAATTTATTATTAAATTGAAACCAAGTTCTATTATACATGGCATTTGTTGCGGTAGCTACTTGATTATTAGAACTGTAGTAAGCGTCTAAACTAACCTGATCTTCAGAAGGTCTATCAGTGAACTCTTTTGTACAAGAAATAGGTACAATTAGTGTAAGTGCTATTAAGAATAGACTTACTTTTTTAAAAGTTTTTTTTGTTTTCATTTTGCAATTTTTTAAAATTCTAAATTAAGTCCAAACGAGTAAGATCTTGGAGATGGAAATCTACCATTATCAATCCCTGATAGAAGGACGTTTTGGTTATATGAACCTACTTCTGGATCATAACCAGTATATTTAGTAAATGTGGCCAAGTTTTGAGCAGTGGCATATAATCGTACTCTTGTAATCTTATATTTGTTTAAAAAATTTGAAGGAAGATTATATCCTAAAGTAACATTTTGCAGCCTTATGTAAGAACCATCTTCTACATAACGATCAGACATAACGGTGTTTTGATTGGCAGTATTACCAATTGGTCTAGGAATATCTGTATCTGTATTGGTTGGTGTCCAGTAATTTAAAGCATCAACCAATTGATTTTTATACAATTCATCATTTGAAATACCTGCTCTTCTGGTTAAATTTAAGATATCATTACCGTAAGAACCTTGAAAGAAAATAGATAAATCTAAATTTTTGTATTTGAAGTTATTGGTAAAACCGAAAGTAAAATCAGGATGTGGATTACCAATAATTGTTTTATCTTTCGTATCTATGACACCATCACCATTGACATCCACATATTTTACATCTCCTAAATAGGTTTCTCCAGGAGCTGTTCCCACACTTTGACCAAATTGTAATGGAGCATTATTTAGAGTAGTTATATCTGTGAACAAGCCATCAGCTAAATAGCCATAAAATAACCCGATAGGTTGTCCTACTAAGGTGTTTGTAACAGTTGTTTGTTGATATCCATTTAAATTGACATCTTGAGTTAAAGATAAACCATCTTGAATACTAACTAATTTATTTTTGTATTGTGAAAAGACTAAAGTGGAATTCCAAGAAAAATTATCATTATTTATGGTTTTATAGCTTAAAGTAATATCATATCCTTTATTTTCCATTTCTCCAATGTTTGAATAAGGAGCATCTATACCACCATATTGAGAAATACCTCCAGTTAAGTAAGCTGGCCAAGGAATTTGAAAAAGAAAATCTTTTGAAGTTTTATTATAGAAATCCAAGCTAGCAGATAATCTTGTTTCTAGTAAAGTAAAATCTATACCAAAATTTGTTTGTTGCATGGATTCCCATTTTAAATTTGGATTAGGAAAATTAGAAGGTAAAAAGCTATTACTTTGTGCGCCTAGAATAGCAGAATATCTATTGTTTGGAATTTGTTGATTTCCTGTTTCTCCATAACCTACTTTAAATTTAATATTGTCAATGTATTTTTTTGTATTCTGCATAAAAGATTCACTTGATAATTTCCATCCTAAAGCTACAGATGGGAAATATCCCGTTTGATTATTACCTGTAGATGGGTCAAATTTTGAAGAAGTATCTTGACGAATAGAAGCAGATAAGCTATAACGGTCGTTATAATCATATAATAAACGACCAAAAAGAGACCATAAAGAACTACTACCTTTATAACTAGTTACATTTCGCTGGTCTGGGTCAGATAAATTTAATCCGTAAATATCATTTGTTTTAAAATCATGTGCATCTGCTAAAAGACCTTCCCAGTGGCTATCTAAAGCTTCTTGCCCTGCTAATAAAGTAAAGCTGTGCTTGTCTTTAATTTTAAAATCATAGGTAATTAAATTTTTTAAAATGGTAGAATACCAATTTTGTCTTCTTTCATATAAATCGGCAGTTAAATTGGATTGACTACCTCTATCATATGCTGGTTCAAAAAGTGTGTGTTCTGAAAATTCTGTATTTCCTGATAATTCTATTCTGTATTTTAATCCTTTTAGAATTGACGCTTCAGCATATAAGTTGCCAAGAAAATTTTTGCGAATGAGATTATTATCTTTGGTTAGTGCTTCTGCCACTGGATTAAAATAGGCAACATTTTGACCAGAAGGAGGAGAACCATAACTGCCATCAGGATTTGTAACTGGTGTATCAGGTGCTTGTAATAAAGCATTTGCTATTAGGCCTGTAAAACTTTGATTGATTGTTAATTTTTCATTTGTTATACCCGCTGTTAAATTGGTTCCTACTTTCAACCAATCTTTAACTTTTGTATCTAAATTTAAACGAATGGTATATCTTTTTAAACCCGAGTTAATGATGTTTGCTTCCTGATTTAAAAAACTTCCAGAGACATAATAGTTTGTATTCTCTTTAGCTCCAGAAAAAGAAAGTTGATGATTTTGTGAAATTGCTATTTGATAGATTTCATTCTGCCAATTTGTACCCTCACCTAATAATTCAGGATGTGAGAACTCAACTCGTGGTGTTGTACCAAAAATAGCTGCTAATTCATTTTGATGTTGTGCATATTGTCTAAGATTCATTACGTCTAATTGCTTATAAATATGGGAAATTGATGTAGAACCATTATAAGTTATTTTTCCGTTTTGATTCTTTTTTCCTGACTTAGTGGTAATTATAATAACACCATTTGCTCCTCTTGAACCATAAATAGCTGTAGCTGAAGCATCTTTTAAAATATCTACCGATTCTATATCATTTGGATTTAACATGGAAAGTGGACTAACTGCATTATTACCACTTCCACCACTTGATGAAAAATCATTTCCAGAAATTGGCCTTCCACTAGTTGATTTACCTGTTGCATCACCGGAAATTTGAACACCATCTATTACATATAGAGGTTCGTTTGTACCACTTATAGAAGTTGTTCCTCTTATGCGAATTGACACAGCTGAACCAGGTTGACCAGAACCATTTGTTACTGTAACTCCTGAGAGTTTACCTTGTAACATTTGATCCACGTTAACTTGATTTATATTCTCAATATCAGTAGCCTTTATAGAGGAAACAGCACCATTGACATCGTCTTTCTTTTGTGTGCCATAACCAATAACAACAACTTCTTCTAAATCGCTAACATTCTCTAGTAATATTATATTTATTTTGCTTCTTCCATTAATGTTTATTTCCTGATTTTGAAAACCAATATAAGTAAAAACCAAAACGCCATTAGATGGAACATTTTCCATTTTATAATTTCCTTCAAAATCAGTAACTGCACCAATTTTGGAATTTTTTAAAACAATATTAACTCCTGGAAGTGTGAAACCGTTTATGTCTGTAACAATTCCTGACACATTCGTTACTTGTGCATTTATAAAGCTAAGCGAAGCAAACAAGAAGTAAAAGAGATATTTTTTTTTACCACAGAATTGCTTTAAATAGTAAAGGGAATTCCTCATAATTTTATTAGTTAGTTAGATTAGTAAAATCGAAATAAATAATGATAAATTTTAGTGTATGTGTAATTTTAACCTATATTTATTATCAATGAAACAAATTTAAATCACTACTTAACAAAATTTTAATATTATTTTATCATTTAATACTATTATTTTCTCATTGATAAGTATCTTTTTTTTAAAATAAAATGACAAATTAATATTATAGAGTTGATTTTATTTACAAAAAGCGTTTCATGCCATTAAATTCATCTCGGTATTGGCTAGGTGTAGTATTTTTTTTGTTTTTGAAAATTCTATTAAAATTTGCAATGTTATTGAAGCCCGCTTTGAAAGCGATTTCTGAAATGCTAAGATCTTTTTCGATAAGCCATCTTGCTGCATATCCTACTCTAATGTCATTTAAATAATTGACAAATGTTTTATTGGTTCTTTTTTTGATAAATCTATTAAAAGAGACTACACCCATTGAAACGGCTTCAGCAACTTCATTTAGTGTGATTTTTTCTGCAAAGTTTTTTTGGATATAATCATATACAATTTTCATTTTATCATCGTCTTCAAATTTGTCAAAATCAATTGTATAAGAGGATAATAATCTTTGATTTCTCGAATTAGCCATATCTTGAAGTATAGATATAATTTGTAAGAAATAATCCATTCCTTCTAATCGAGGCAATTGAATTAATTGTTCTTTTAAAGCTAAAGCTGTTTTTTTGGAAAATAAAATGCCATGGATGGATCGATTAAACATTTCTTTTATATCAGTCATTATTCTTCTTTCTAACAAAGAATCATCAAACAAATCATTGTGAAATTGAATAGTTATTTCGTGTATTTTTGAACTTTTGCAATTATGTTGTTCCCAACCATGATATAAATTTGGCCCAATTAAAACCAATTCAATCTCTTCAATTTCTTCCATGTGGTCACCAATGACTCTTCTTACACCTTTACCATTTTCTATAAAATTTATCTCAAATTCAGGATGATAATGAATCGGAAAATCGAATTTGTCTTTTACTCTATCAAATATTATAAAGCTATCATTTTTTGATAATGGTGTTATTTCCCTATAAAAATGATTTTTATTTTTCATTGATTTGTTATTAAATTGAAATTATTTGATATAATAATGATAAAATAATATCATTGAGAACAATTTTACAAAATTATCTTTGATTTATAATAATAAATAATTCAATTTTTTTTTAATATCTAAAAAATAAGACGTTTATTTTGAAT
>NZ_LR733629.1 GCF_902506265.1 Flavobacterium sp. 9AF
ATTATATATATTTTAACTCCTATGTTCAAAAGAAAATATATCGTTTTGATTACACTCTTCCTAATTCTTCCCCAGAATTATTTTTACAATTAAATGAAAATCCAAACTTTGTATATATTAAGAATAATATATTATATGTTGGTGTTGAAAACCCATATAAAACATACAAAATCGATTTATCAACTGAAAATTATCAGCCTCAATTAATTGCAAATGTTGCAGGACCAATGGCTGAGATAAATGGTGATTTATATGTAGGTCAGTATGCAGCTGCTAAAATTGTTAAAGTCAACTTGTTAAATAACACTACCTCTGATGTTATTGTAGGTTATAAGCCTAATTTTTTTACAGTTTTTGAAGGACGCTTATATTTTACATCAAATTATACTAACAAATTGTATAAACTAGATGTTTCTAATGGACAATTAGATATTGTATTAAATAATTTGAATTATGCTTCTGGTATAGCAATGAATAATGAATTATTCTTTATGTGTGAAAGTTCTTCAAGTACCATAACTTTTTATACAAGACCTGGTTTTCAGTATGTAAGTTCGGTTCAATTACCAGCTAACTCATGGCCAAATGGAGTTATTATTATTGGAAATGAATTATTTTTTGTACAAACAATTTCAGGTAAAATATCCAAAATGCCAATTAACAATCTTTTGCACAATGATAATTTTATTATTGATAATCCTAAAATAAAAATTTATCCTAATCCTTCTTCTGATATTATAAAAATTGAAAGTGTATACCAATTTGAAAAATATAATATTTATGATATTCAAGGAAAGTTAGTTGAAAATAACAAACTAACTAATAATGAAATTAATATTTCTTCCTTAACAAATGGAGAATATTTCTTACAACTAGACAAAACGTCACAAAAATTTATAAAAAATTAATTAAATTATTTATAGCGTGTATTTAGGTTGAGGGAGAAATAAATTAGTATTATTTCTCCCTTTTTTTTAATTGAGCTATAACATCAGACAAGTTATATCCTTTGGCTTGTAATAAAATTAAATAATGAAATAATAAATCGGCACTCTCATTTAAAAAAAGGGTTTCATTATTGTCTTTTGCTTCAATGACAAGTTCAACAGCTTCTTCACCTACTTTTTGAGCAATTTTATTGATTCCTTTTTCAAATAAACTAGCTACATAGCTGTTTTGTATATTTGCTTCTTCTTTACGTATTTTTATTTTATTTTCTAATTGAGAAAGAAATCCATAAGATTCTTCATTGCTCTCTTGCCAACATGTATCCATCCCAGTATGGCAAGTGGGGCCTTGAGGTTTAACACGAATTAGTAAAGTATCGTTATCACAATCGCTTTTTATGGAAACTAATTCTAAAAAGTGACCACTCTCTTCTCCTTTTGTCCACAATCTGTTTTTAGACCTACTAAAAAACGTTACTTTTTTTGTTTCTAATGTTCTATTAATTGCTTCCTGATTCATGTAGCCTAACATTAAAACATTTTTTGTTTCATCATCTTGAATTATTGCAGGAATTAAACCATTTTCATTTTTTGTAAAATCTATTTCCATTTTTTTTCTTGTAAAATTTTAAACTCTAACCGATATATTTTCATTTTTTAAAAATTGCTTTAGCACGGGTATTTCTATTTCCATAAAATGAAAAACACTGGCTGCCAAAGCAGCATCTGCCTGACCAAAAGTAAAAGCTTCTGCAAAATGTTCCATTTTTCCTGCACCACCTGAAGCTATTATAGGAATATTAACCATTTTAGTAAGTTGATGTAAGGTAGAATTTGCAAATCCATTTTTTGTACCGTCATGATCCATTGAAGTAAAGAGTATTTCTCCAGCACCACGTTGTTCAACTTCTTTAGCCCATTCAAATAATTTTTTCTCTGTAGGTATTTTACCGCCCATGATATGAACTCTCCAATCTGATTGAATTTGTTTAGCATCTATTGCAACCACAATACATTGACTGCCAAACTTAGAGGCTAACTCATCTATGAGATCAGGATTTTGTATTGCTGAAGAGTTTATTGAAATTTTATCCGCACCATTATTTAAAAGTATCGCAACATCATTTATAGAGCTGATACCACCACCTACTGTAAAAGGAATATTAATCGTTTTTGCTACCTCTTTTACTAAATTAGCCAATGTCTTTCTGCGTTCTTCAGTTGCAGAAATATCTAAAAAAACCAATTCATCAGCACCACTTTCGGAATATTTTTTTGCCAATTCAACAGGATTTCCAGCGTCTTTTAAATCTTGAAAATTAACTCCTTTAACTGTTCTCCCATTTTTTATATCTAAGCAAGGTATAATTCGTTTTGTAAGCATTTTTTTTAATAATTATTACTTATAAAAAGTTCTAGTTGTTTCAATGTAATTCTTCCTTCGTATATGGCTTTGCCAATGATTGTTCCTTCACATCCTAATGCTTTAAGTTTTGGAAGTTCATCAAATGATGAAATACCTCCAGAAGCAATTATTTTAATTTGCTGACAAGAATCTAAAATATCCTTATATAATTCATAATTAGGCCCTTGTAACATTCCATCTTTTGAAATATCTGTAGCAATTACATAAGTAATTCCTTTCTTTTGATATTGTTGAATAAATGGAATAATTGCTTCTTTACTTTCTTCTAACCAACCTGATATGGCAATTTTTTTGTTTTTAGCATCTGCTCCCAATATAATTTTTTCCGAGCCATATTGATTAAGCCATTTTTGAAATAATTCTGGATTTTTTACAGCAATACTTCCTCCTGTAATTTGATTTGCTCCACATTCAAAAGCAATTTTTATGTCTTCGTCTGATTTTAATCCACCACCAAAATCTATTTTTAAATTGGTTTTAGTTGCTAATTGATCTAAAACTTTATAGTTAATAATTTTTCCACTTTTTGCTCCATCTAAATCTACTAAGTGTAAATATTCAATCCCATAATTTTCGAATGATTTAGCTACTTCAAGTGGATTTTCATTATATATTTTTTTTGTCGAAAAATCTCCTTTTGACAATCGTACACATTTTCCATCTATAATATCTATTGCCGGAATAATTCTCATCTTTTAATTAATTTAGGTTAGAAGTAAAAAGTTTTTTAAAATTTGTTCTCCATAAATGCCACTCTTCTCAGGATGAAACTGTACACCATAAAAATTATTTTTACGCAAAGCTGTTGCGTATGAAGTTTCATAATCTGTTAAAGCAATGGCAT
This sequence comes from Flavobacterium sp. 9AF, assembly GCF_902506265.1. GTDB lineage: Bacteria > Bacteroidota > Bacteroidia > Flavobacteriales > Flavobacteriaceae > Flavobacterium. Next base: position 3,218 of record NZ_LR733629.1, read on the forward strand.
CATCGTTTTTAGGTACATAAAAACTATGCACCAAATACATGTACTCATTTTCTGAAATACCTGAGAATAGTTCTGATTTTAAATTATAAATTGTGTTCCATCCCATTTGTGGCACTTTAACTTTGTTTGAAAATTTAATTACTTCTGAATCAAATATTCCTAATCCTTTTGTATTACCTTCTTCCGAACTTTTGCATAATAATTGCATTCCTAAACAAATGCCTAAAACTGGTTGTTTTAAAGTAGGAATTAAAACATTTAAGCCGCTTTCTATTAGTTTTTCCATAGCACTACTTGCCTCACCTACTCCAGGAAAGATGACTTTATCAGCCGATTTTATTTGGTTCCAATCCTTAGTAACGAAAGATTGAAAACCAATTCTTTCCAATGCAAATAATATGCTTTGTATATTTCCAGCACCATAATCTATAATGGCTATTTTCATATATATTCTTTTAATTTATTATCGATTACTGTTTCATTCTACAACAACTTTTCCCCTACTACTTTCAACTTTTGACTTTTGACTACTTTTACAGCATTCCTTTGGTACTTGGCAGAATCATTTTATCCGCATCACGTTTTACAGCAGCCTTAATTGCTTTAGCAAGTGCTTTAAAGATGGCTTCAATTTTATGGTGTTCGTTAGTACCTTCAGCTTTAATATTCAAATTTGCTTTAGCTCCATCAGTAAAAGATTTGAAAAAGTGATAAAACATTTCTGTAGGCATTTCACCTATTTTTTCTCTTTTAAATTCGGCATCCCAAACAATCCAGTTTCTACCACTAAAATCGATAGCAACTTGAGCCAAACAATCATCCATTGGTAAACAAAAACCATAACGTTCAATGCCTAATTTGTTACCTAAAGCAGAAGCAAAGACTTCTCCTAGCGCAATAGCAGTATCTTCTATTGTATGATGCTCATCTACTTCAAGATCGCCATTTACCTCAATTTCTAAATCCATTTGACCGTGACGTGCAATTTGATCTAACATATGATCGAAGAATGCTAATCCCGTATTTATCTTGCTTTTTCCAGTTCCATCTAAATTTAAGTTAATGCTTATATCCGTTTCATTTGTTTTTCTTTGTATGGATGCAGTTCTTTCTTTTAACTTTAGAAATTCATATATTTTTTGCCAATCGTTAGTTTCAAGAGCAATTACAGCATTTAATATTTCCTTTTTTACAGAAATTTCATTCGTACCTAAATTTGTATTATCATTAATAAATATAGCTTGTGCACCTAAGTTTTTTGCTAACTCTACATCAGTTAAACGATCCCCAATAACAAAAGATTCTTTTAAATTATAGGATTCAGAAAAATAATCAGTTAGTAATCCTGTGCCTGGTTTCCTTGTAGGAGCATTTTCATAAGGAAAAGTGCGATCTAAAAAGACTTTATCAAAAATAACCCCTTCATTTTCATAGGTTTTCATAATAAAGTTGTGTACAGGCCAAAAAGTTTCTTCTGGAAAAGAAGCCGTTCCTAAACCATCTTGATTCGTAATCATAACCAGTTCATAATTTAATTCCTGAGCTATTTTACTTAAAAATGGAATACACTTAGGATAAAAAATCATTTTTTCAAATGAATCTATTTGCTCATCAGATGTTTCTTTTATGATGGTTCCATCTCTATCGATAAATAATACTTTTTTAGACATTTTTTAGTTTTTTTAATAATTCGATTACTTTTTCATTTTCTAATGGTGTTCCAATGGTTATTCGAAGGCAACCTCTACATAAAGAATCATTGGATCTATTTCTTACCACAATTCCATTTTCCAAAAACTGATTGTACTGTAAGGTTGCATTATCTACACGAAACAAAATGAAATTTGTTTCAGATGGAAAGATTTCTGTCACAATTTTGCATTGAACTAAAGCTTTCATTACTTTTTCTCGTTCTTTTTTTAATTCTTCAATTTCATAAAGATATTTCATACTCGCCAATTTTTCAATTGCTAATTTTTGTGAAATACTATTAACATTATAAGGTGGCTTAATTTTTTCTAGAATGGTAATAATTTGTTCTGATGCGTAAACCAAACCTAAACGTAAACCTGCCATTCCATATGCTTTTGAAAGAGTTTGAATAATGACTAGATTTGGATATTGATTAATTTTTTTTAACCATGATGGCTTGTCTGAAAAATCAATGTAGGCTTCATCTATAACGACTAATCCATTGAAGTTTTCAACTATTTCAATTATATTTTTATCTAAAAAAGTATTTCCAGTAGGATTATTTGGAGAACACAAAAAAATGATTTTGGTTTTATGATTAACTCTATTTAAAATTGAGCTTACATTAGGTTGAAAGTCATCTGTAAGTAATACTTTTTTATTTTCAATGGCATTTAAGTTAGCTAAAACGCCATACATACCATAGGTAGGCGGTAATGTAATAATATTATCAACATTCGGTTCACAAAAAGCCCTAAATAATAAATCCAATACTTCATCGCTTCCATTTCCAATTACAATATTGTTAGAATTAACATTTTTGATTTTAGCTAAAACTTCTTTTAATACTTTTTGATGCGGATCTGGGTAGCGGTTTAATCCATTTTCAAAAGGATTTTCATTAGCATCCAAAAAAATCATGTCTCCACTATTTATCTCATTAAATTCATCTCTAGCAGATGAATAAGGACGCATCGTTTTTATGTTTTCTCTAACTAAAAAATCAAAATCTATTTTTTTTTCTTTATTATTCATAGTCCTATTCGTATTTACTATTTTTCAAACGGATACTTATAGCATTTTTATGTGCTTGTAACCCTTCAGCTTCTGCCATTATTTCAATTGATTTTCCTAATTTTTGCAATCCTATTTCTGAGATTTTTTGAAAAGTCATGGATTTTAAAAAGCTATCTAAATTTACACCACTATAACTTTTTGAATACCCATTTGTTGGTAAAGTATGATTAGTTCCTGAAGCATAATCACCTGCACTTTCTGGAGTGAAGTTTCCAATAAATATGGAACCCGCATTTTGAATTGTATTTACAAAATAATCTTCGTTTTTTGCACATATAATAAAATGTTCTGGACCATACTCATTAATTAATGCAATAGCTTTTTCTTCTGAATTCATGTAGATTAATTTAGAATTATTGATTGCTTGTTGCGCAATTGATCTACGTGGTAATTCTTCTAATTGTTGCTCTATTTCAATTGCAACCTCATTCATTATCTTTTTTGAAGTAGTAACTAAAATAACTTGACTGTCAGGACCATGTTCTGCTTGACTCAATAAATCGGAAGCCACAAAACTAGGAATGGCTGAATCATCTGCAAAGACAAGTAATTCGCTTGGTCCAGCTGGCATATCTATAGCTACACCTAATTGAGAAGCGTATTGTTTTGCAAGTGTAACAAATTGATTGCCTGGTCCAAAAATTTTGTAAACTTTTTCAACAGTTTCTGTTCCAAAAGTCATTGATGCTATAGCTTGAATGCCTCCTATTTTATAAATTTTGGTAACACCACAACACTGCGCAGCATATAAAATAGCAGGATTTACATTACCGTTTTTATCAGGTGGAGTACATAAAATAATCTCTTTACATCCTGCAATTTTAGCCGGAACTGCTAACATTAAAACAGTTGAAAATAAGGGTGCGGAACCACCAGGAATATACAATCCAACTTTTTGAATTGGTCTTTTTTCTTGCCAACATAAAACTCCATGAGAAGTTTCTACTTCAATTTTGTTTGTTTTTTGAGCAAAATGAAAACGTTCAATATTATTTTTTGCAGTTTGAATGGCTAATTTTAATTCGTTAGAAATAAGATTATTTGCTTGTTGTAGTTCTTCTGAAGTTACTATAAAATCGCTTAAAGTAATACCATCAAATAAAGAAGTATATTTTAGAATGGCTTTATTGCCTTTAAGTTGTACTTCTTTAAAAATTGCTTTTACTGTTTCTTCAATATCACTAAAAGTTTGAGTGGGTCTTTGTAATAATTTAGACCATTCTAACGGAGTTGGGTTTTCTATTTTATACATAACATGCCATTTTAAAGTACCATTTTTTCAATTGGACAAACTAATATCCCTTCTGCTCCTGCTTCTTTTAATTGATCTATTACTTCCCAAAAAGTATCTTCTTCAATTACAGAATGTAAACTACTCCATCCTTCTTCACTTAATGGCATGACAGTAGGACTTTTTAAAACAGGTAAAATCTTTGTTATAAAAGGTATTTTTTCATTAGGAACATTCATGAGAATATATTTTGATTTTCTTGATCTGAGAACAGCTTGAATGCGAAATTGAAGCTTGTCTAGAATTTTTTTAGAAGTCATTGCTATTTGTGGTGAAATGGCTAAAACAGCTTCACTTTTTAAAATTACTTCTACTTCTTTTAAGCCATTTTTAAATAATGTACTTCCACTTGACACAATATCAACTATAGCATCAGAAAGTCCAATATTAGGTGCAATTTCAACTGAACCTGATATTTGGTGGATATCTACCGACATTCCTTTTGATGAAAAATACTCCGTTACAGTATTTGGATATGAAGTGGCCACTCTTAATCCATTTAAATCACTTATAGAAGAATAAGAAAATGATTTCGGAACAGCAATTGAAACTTTACATTTTGAAAATCCTAATCGTTCCGCTACTGTAATATTTTTTCCTTTTTCAACTAATAAATTGTCACCTACTATAGCGACATCAACTACTCCATCAATTAGATATTGAGGAATATCTGAATTACGTAAAAAGTAAACTTCTAGTGGAAAATTTGATGCCGTTACTTTTAACTGGTCATTACCATTATATACTGATATACCAGAATCCTTTAGTAATTGAATACTATCTTCGTAAAGCCTTCCCGATTTTTGAATTGCAATTTTTAAGATACTCATGGGTTTGTTTTAAAATGTCTGAGTAAATCATATTGCTTTTTAGAAACAAAAAACCCGTTTGATTTACTCAAACGGGTTTATAATTATTTTGAATTATTACAAAATCATCATTGCCTCGCTTGAGCGTGGAAAAAATGATGATGATGATGTAATTGATTTAAAAACATGGTTTTGTGTTTCTTATAACATTGCAAATATAAATATAAACTTTTTTAAAAAACAAATCTTTTTTAAAAATTATGATTTGTTGAATTTAGTATTATGATAAATTAACTCCAAAAAGATGTCCTACTACAGCAGTTAATACCATGGCAATTGTACCCCAAAACGTTACTCTTAATATCGCTTTTAAAATGCTTGAACCACCTGTATAAGCTGCTAATCCTCCTAAAAACCCTAAAAATAATATAGCAAAAAAATACAAATAATATTCCATATTTTTAATTGGAAAAAATAGGGTTACTAAAAAAGGTAATATTCCACCAAAAATAAATGAAGCACCAGATGCTAATGCGGCTTGTAGCGGTTTAGCCTGACTTATTTCTGTTATTCCCAATTCGTCCCTAACGTGAGCTCCTAACGCATCGTGTTCTGTCAACTCTTGAGCTACTAACAAAGCAGTTTCTTTTTTTAATCCTCTGGATTCATATATAGTAGCCAAGCGTTGTAATTCTAATTCTGGCATATCTTTTAATTCTTGTTCTTCTCTCTCAATATCAGATTTTTCAACATCTGTCTGTGAACTCACAGACACATATTCTCCAGCTGCCATAGATAATGCACCAGCTACTAAACCTGCTAAAGTTGCCAAAATAACTGGTTCTCTTTGATCACTTGCAGCAGCCATTCCAATAGCAATACTAGAAATGGATAAAATACCATCATTTGCTCCTAAAACCGCTGCTCGTAACCAATTACTTTTATGAATATAATGGTTATCAAGGTAATTATCTAATTCTTCTTTTTTAGTCATAATATCTAATATAAATTATTATTTTTTAAAATTTATATAATTTAAAATATAAAATCATTAATCAATTTGAAAAACGCCTTTTGTTAATACTTCAGAATTTTGATTTAATAATGAATTCATAAAAACTTCAGTAAAGAGTTCATTTTCAATACCAATTTTAACCGCTACTTTTTTAAATTCATATTCAGTTGCGCTTTTTTTGGTTACTAAATATATGAATTTTTTATCTCCTTCCTCTGAAAATGAAGTTGTAGGTAAAGCTATTGCCTTTTTGTTCCCTAGTACAATTTTTGCCTCTGTAAACATCCCAACTACTAATTTTTTCTTTAAATCTGCATCTAAATCTCCAAAAACAGGTATGGATCGATCGATTTCATTAATTGCTTTACCAATGGTTTTAATCTTAGATTTATAGATAGTTTCAGTGTTTTCACCTATAGTAAATTGAATTTCTTGTCCTTCAGAAAGTTTTAAAATATCTTTTTCAAAAACTGCTAAACTCATCATTAAATTAGCATCATTTACTACTTCTACAATCGTATTTTCAGGAGCAATGTAAGCACCTAGATTAGCATTTGTTGTCACAACTACTCCATCAATTGGGGAATAAATAGTTACTTGTGAACTTAATTGATTTCTATTAATTGCATTTGGATTGATATTGATTAATTGCAATTTTTCACGAAGTGAATTGTAACTGCTTACCGCTTGTTTGTAATCACTTTCCGCTTTTAAGTAATTTTTTTGAGAAGTAATATTTTCTTCGAATAACGTTTTTTGACGCACATATTCCGATTTTAAATAGGTTAATTGCTCTGAAATTTCTAGATAATCTCTTTGGATATCAATGAATTCAGTATTTTCAATTATAGCAATCGCTTGTCCTTTTGAAACTTTTTGACCAATAATAACATTCGAAGTCTTAATGTAACCGCCTAAAACCGCAGTAATTTTAGCTTTATCTTTAGCTGGAACGTCAATTTTTCCTGAAACTTTTAATACGTCATCAAAGTCTTGTTCTTTAGGCGAACCAATTTCCATTTTTGAAGTTTCAAATTGTTCTTTTGTAAGTGCAACTGTATTTGAGGTTTCAGTTTGAGTTTCCTCCGTATTTGTTTCTTTGCAAGAAGTAAATGCAACTAAAACTAAAAATGTATATACTAATTTGTTCATAATCTATTGGTAATTAATAAATTCTATATCTAAAATGGTGTTGTTGTATTCTAAAATGGCATCTAAATAATCCATCTTGATTTGCAATGCATTTTCTAAACTTTGGATGTATTGAAAGAAATCAATTTCGCCATGTTTGTAACTCATGTTGGCCACTTTCAAAATTTCATCGGAGAGCTTTTTACCTGAAGTTTCGTAGTAATCGATCGTAGTTTTTATTCCTGTTAACTGATTGTTTTTTTGAGCAACAAATTGATTTATCTTAGTTAATTCAGCTTCTTTTTGTTGGTTCCAACTTTCCTTTTCTAGTTGCAACATTTTTGTTTTTTTAGCATTTCCAGAAAAAAACAATGGTACATTTAAACCTACTTGAAATCCGTAAAGCGAACTTGATAATCCTGTGTTTTTACCTTGAAAATATTCAGCAGAAATGGATGGAAACCAAGTTTGTTTTTGAAGTTTTAATTGATAATTATAATTATTCATAACACTTTCATAATAAGAACTATAAATTTTAGTATTTGAATTTTTAATTGAATTGTAATTTAATTCATTCTCATTCACAAAAACTAATGAATCCGTTTGCAATAATGCTTGTAAAGCATTGTATGAAGCTGCTTTTTCTTTGTCTATTTTTTGTAATTCGGCAGCTATTTTTTGTGACTTTGCTTGTGCTGTAATTTTCTCTAAATAATTGGTTTCACCTAACTCAAATCTTCTGTTACTTGCTTTTGAAAAACTTTGGTACAAACTATCTAAATATTGATACAATTTCTCTCGATTTTGCCAATACACGATTTCGTAATAATTCTTGGAAACTTTACGATTTAGCTTACTTTTTTCAATTTCTAATGCTTTACTTTCAACCTCATAATTTGATTTTAGCAGCTTCTTTTTAGCAAAATAAAGCGAGGGAAAATCAAAATTTTGTTGCATACCAAAAACTTTTAAAGGCTCGTTATTGACTGCTAAATTATTTTGATCGTAACTGTAATAAACCGTTGTTCTATCTAATGTAAAAGCCGTTGAAGTGTTTACTTTGGCCCGTTCTAATTTTAATTCTAAAGCTTTAATTTCTTTATTATTTTGATTGGCTAGTTGAATTAAATTTGATAATTCCTCATTTTTCTCTTGACTTTGAGCTGTGATTCCGATAAATACAAATGCTAAAATTAAAGTCGATGATTTCATTTTTTTGAATTTAATTTTCTTGGTTTCTTTTTCATCTAATAATTTGAACAAAACGGGTAACACAATCATCGTTAATAAAGTAGCTGTAATTAATCCGCCAATTACTACAGTTGCTAACGGTCGTTGTACTTCTGCTCCTGCTGACGCTGAAATTGCCATTGGTAAAAATCCTAATGCAGCTGCAGAAGCTGTTAATAAAACGGGACGTAATCTATCGGTTGTTCCTTTTATGATTAACTCATCTAAAGCCATATCGCCTTGATGATGTTTTAGTTCCTTGAAATGTTCGATTAATACAATTCCATTTAAAACAGCAATACCAAAAAGGGCAATAAATCCAACTCCAGCCGAAATACTAAATGGTAAATCTCGTATCCATAAAAATAGAATTCCTCCAACAGCTGACAGTGGTATTGCAGAATATACCATTGCTGCTTCTTTTATAGAACCAAAAGCAAAATATAATAAAATGAAAATCAAAATCAAAGCAATTGGTACAGCAATCAATAATCTTGCTTTTGCACTTTCAAGGTTTTTAAATTGTCCTCCGTATTCGATATAATACCCTTCTGGTAAATCTATTTTTTTATTAACCTTTGTTTTAATATCATCTACAACACTTTGTAAATCTCGGTTTCTTACATTAACTCCAACCACTACTCTACGTTTTGTGTCATCGCGAGAAATCTTAGCTGGACCTTTGCTATATTGGATGTTTGCTACTTCGTGTAATGGAATTTGTTCACCATTGGGTAAAGAAACAAATAGATTACGTAGATCATCAATAGAAGAACGTTTACTTTCATTTAAACGAACTACTAAATCGAAGCGTTTTTCACCTTCAAAAACTTGTCCCGTTGATTGACCCGCAAAACCTAAAGCAATAAAATTGTTTAAATCAGAAATATTTAAACCATAATGTGCTATTTTACTTCTGTTATAATTTACAGTCATTTGAGGTAACCCTTCCGTTTTTTCAACGATAATATCAGATGCACCTTCAACATTTTTAATGGTACTTTCAATTTCTGTTGCTTTTTGAGCCAAAATATCTAAATCTTCTCCAAATAATTTAATTGCTATATCAGAACGCGTTCCAGAAATTAACTCATTAAAACGCATTTCAATTGGTTGCGTAAACTCGATTTCCACGTTAGGAATTTTCTTTTCGATAGCTTCTTTAATCTTATCGGCTAATTCATCTTTAGAATCAGCAGAAACCCAATCGCTTTTTGGTTTCAACTTTACAATAACATCACTTTCTTCCATGCTCATAGGATCAGTTGGCACTTCGGCCGCACCAATTCTACTCACCACTTGTTCAACTTCAGGGAAATTATCTAAAATTGTTTTTTCGATTAACGTTGTCGTTTCAATAGTTTTACTTAACGAAGTTCCCGTTTTTAAAACCGGTTGGATAACAAAATCACCTTCGTCTAATGTTGGTATAAATTCACCACCCATTGTTGTAAATAAAATTATCGTTCCAATTAATAAACTAAAAGCACTGATTAAAACTTTTTTGGTATTCTTTAAAGCCCAATGAATTACAGGTAAATACCAAGAATTCAGTTTATTGATTAATCGATTGGATATTGAATTTTCTTTTTCCTCTTTGGGTTTCAAGAATATAGAGGAAATTACAGGAACATACGTCAAACAGAACAACATGGCTCCCAATAAGGCAAAACTAAACGTCATTGCCATGGGTTTAAACATTTTTCCTTCAACGCCTGATAAAGATAATATAGGAATAAATACAATTAAAATGATTAACTGTCCGAAAATAGCAGAATTCATCATTTTAGCAGCACTGCTGTAGGTTATTTTATCAATTTCAGCTTGTTTATCTTCTTTGGCTAATTGATTTAATGCAGCTGTTTTTTGAGTGATTTGGAAAGCAATAAACTCTACAATAATTACAGCGCCATCAATTATAATTCCGAAATCGATAGCACCTAAACTCATTAGATTGGCATCAATTCCAAAAATATTCATAAATGAAATAGCAAATAATAAACATAATGGAATTACCGAAGCAACGACTAAACCAGAACGCCAATTTCCCAATAATAAAACCACAACAAAAATTACGATTAAACAACCTAAAATTAAGTTTTCGGCTACAGTAAAAGTAGTTTTACCAACTAATTCGCCTCTTTCTAAAAACGGATTAATATAAACACCTTGCGGCAATTTTTCTTGTAATTCAGCAACGCGTTTTTTTACATCACTTAAAACCTGCTTTGAATTCGCATTTTTAAGCATCATAATTTGCCCCATTACCTTTTCGCCTTGTCCATTACCCGTAATAGCCCCAAAACGACTAGCATAACCATACTTTACTTGAGCAATATCTTTTACATAAATTGGAAGTCCATTTGTAGTTTTTATTACAATATTATTAATATCTTCAAGATTACTTACTTTTCCTTCACCACGAATAAAGTAACTTTCGTTTTCTTTTTCTATGTATCCTCCACCAGCAATACTATTATTTTTCTCAAGCGCGGTAAACAAATCTGATATTGAAATATTCATTGATTTTAAAGTTGCTGAATTAACAGTAACTTCATATTGTTTTAAATAGCCACCCCAAGTGTTAATCTCCACTACACCTCTTATTCCAGAAAGATTACGCTTTACTGTCCAATCTTGTATGGTTCTTAAATCGGTAATTGTATATAAATCGGCATATTCAGGTTTTACTTCTAAAGTATATTGATAAATTTCACCTAAACCGGTTGTGATTGGTCCCATTTCGGGAACGCCAAAACCTGAAGGAATTTTTTCTGTAGCCGATTTTATTTTTTCAGCAATTAATTGGCGCGGTAAATAGGTACCTAAATTTTCTTCAAAAACTATGGTAACTACTGAAATTCCGAACTTTGAAATAGAACGAATTTCTACAACTCCAGGTAAATTAGCCATTTCTAGTTCAACTGGTGCAGTAATATATTGTTCAATATCTTCCGTTGAAAGATTTCTTGATGTGGTAATAACTTGTACCTGATTATTGGTTACATCGGGTACAGCTCCTATGGCAATTTGAAACACCGAATAAATACCAAATCCTAATATTGCTATTGTGAAAAGTATGATTATAAGTTTGTTTCTTAAACTAAAGGCAATTATTTTTTCTAACATTTTATTTAATTAAAGAATAATAAATGGCATCTATCTCAAAAGATAAATACAATGAGATGAGACTGCTTAAAAAGTTTTGATTTGTCATTCCGAATGTATTTAACTTCGTTGAATCTTCGATTTCGGAATCTAATGATAGTAGAAAATCAAAAAAATTATAGAAGCTGAAACACGTTCATTTGGACAAGATTGCACTTTTTGCACAGCCTTTTGACTAAAAATGTTAGGCTATTTTAGGAGGCATCCAAATGGTAATAACCAATTTAGATTTGAATGATTTATTGTAAAAAAACTTCTGCTTACAAGTAATTAAAGGCTTAATTAATTGAATTTGAAGATTTATAAAAGAAATAACAAACAAAACACTGGTTACATTATCAAAAGTTTTGAATGGTAAATTTTGATGCTCTTCCTGGTTATTTTCAAAGTTTTTAGAATAATGCAATTTTAAAAATTGAACAAACGAAATGGAACTTGTAGCAACATTTTTTTGATGTTCTTTGTAATGTTCCAATAAATTAGGAACTTTCAATAATTGCCCTATTGATGTGTTGGCACACAAAAAAATAGTGATTAAAAATATGGCAATTATTTTGTTCATTTTATCTCTTATTGAAGTACAAGAAAATTTACAGTATAAAATTAGTAAAAGATTTTCTCATTACAATTAAATTTACAATACAAATGTATTGTATTAAATATAAAAGTTGCTTAAAATCTACTTAGGATTATCTAAAGGGAAACTTAATGTTACATGTGTACCTACATTTAATGTGCTTTCAACAGTAATTTCAATTTTTAATAAATCACAAAGTCTTTTAACAATAGATAATCCAAGCCCTGTGCCTTTTATTTCGGAATGGTGTGCAACATCTGAACGATAAAATGAATTAAAAATCTTGTCCAAATTATCGTTAGAAATTCCAATCCCATTATCAATTATCCCGAATAGAATATTGTTTTTTTGTTTTTCTAAAGATAACATAACTGTTCCGTTCTCATTTGTATATTTGATTGCATTTGAAATGAGATTACTAAAAATAATTGACACTAAATAATTGTCAGAAATAAAATAATAATCTTCAATAAAATGGGTAGTGACTTTTATTTTTTTTGAACTTATTTTTTCAGAGAATCTTGTTAAACTATCTAAAATAATAGCGTTTAAATAAATAGTTTCAACTTTTATATTTTGTTTTTGATTTTCAAAACGTGCTAAAAGCAAGAGTTGATCTACCATATGATTTAGTCTATCTACTTCAGAAATACAAAAATTAATTTTTGATTCATATTCTTCCTGACTTCTTGATTTTCTAATTAAAACCTCCATGGTTCCTTTAATTACAGCTAATGGTGTTCTCAGTTCATGAGAAGCATCAGAAGTAAATTGTTTTTCTCTTTCAATTGCATTTTCAATCCGATCAAGTAGATTATTAATATTTTCAGATAATGTATATAATTCGTCTTTATTATTAGGTAAAGGAATCCTTGTTTGTAGGTTATCCTTAGTTATTTGACTAGATGTTTCAATAATTGTACTTACAGGTCTAATACTTCTTCCTGCAAAAAATCGAGCGATGAGAAAAAGAATAATTAAAATTATAGGAAAGGAAATGAGTAATGTTTCTTTTAGAATCTCAACAATTTCAAAATCTTCTAATGACATGGCAACGACAAGGTATCCTACAATTTTTCCTTTATTTAAAATAGGCTTTTGTGTTTGTCTTAATGGAATACCATTTAAACCTGAATTAATGAATTTTTCATTAAATTTTTCATCTAAAAGTTTGAGATTAGAATCATTTAAATTAGGGGATTTATCAATTAACTGTTTGTTATTATCGTAAAACTCAACAAAAACAGGGTTTACTTTTATAGAATTATGCTCTCTTGCTCTCCATTGGTCAACCTGAATTAAATAAGTATCATTGCTATCTGTTGTGACATCATCTAAATGTTTAAATAATTCATTTGAAATTTCACTATTGATATGCTCATTTACGCTATATTTTACAATACTATAAATAAAAACAAAGACGATGGCAATCAAAATAGAACCACTAACTATATAGTTAAAGGCAATTCTGTTTTTAAAAGAAAATGATAAAAAATTAGTCATTAGCAATGTATCCTACTCCACGAATAGTTTTTATAAGTTCTTCATCTTTTGAGATATTTAGTTTTTTTCTAATGGCATTCATAAAAACATCTATTACTCCAGTATCATAATCAAAATGAATATCCCAAACATCTTCTATAATTTTATTTCTTGTGCACACTTTACCTTTATTTATAATTAAATAGGCTAAAAGTTCGAATTCTCTTTGGGTTAATGAAACTTCTTTTGAATCTACGAGAACTTGAAATTTATTTCGATCTACAGTAATGTTCCCTAAAGTAAGTTTTTCTTTTTGTGTATTATTTCTAAAATGAATTTTAATTCTTTCTAATAATTCTTCAAAACTAAAAGGTTTTTTTATATAATCATTAGCTCCAGATTTTAAACCTTCTATTGTTTCCTGTACTGTATCCTTCGCAGTTAAGAAAATTATAGGAACACTTGTATTTTGTTTTCTAACCTCTTTACATACTTCTATACCATTCATTTGTGGCAACATCCAATCTAAAAGAATTAAATCGGTTGGTTTTAAAAATGCTTTTTCTAAACCTTCTTTACCATTAGTCGCATAAGAAACTGTATATCCTTCTTCTTCCAGTCCTTGTTTTAGGAAATCTATTATTCCTTTTTCATCTTCTACTATTAGGATATGCATTAATTAAATATTTAGTTATTGCTCTACAAATTTTACACCAAACGAAACGATATTAGCGTCTAAACCATCGTTTCTTTTATAATAATTATAGCGAAAATCAATATTTTTTAATCCAAATTTCCAAATCTTAGCATTAGTAAAAATATCGGTATAATTAATACCAAAACCAAATTGATTCGCATTAAAAGTTGATAAATCATAATCTGAAGTATAGTATTCTTCAGTAGAAAGATGTTTTTCATAAGGGGCAAAATACTTAGATTGTTGCTGTGTATAATAGCGATACATTGGAAAAACTGTAAATTTATCAGAAAGTTTAATTGGTAATTCGATATTCATGGTATGAGAAGAAATATCCCAACTATCAGTATAATAACGATAATAGGTACGAATAACTAAGCGTTCATTAAGATAATAATTGATTCTTGTACCAATAGGTAGCTTAAAACGGCTATCTGGTAAGCGTTCGATATCATCTGCTAATTGAAAATCATTCACATATGAATTTGCTACATCTGAAAAATAGACTCTTTGATAGGGTGTTGATAATAATCCTTGTTGCTGTAAAATGTCTAAGAAAATTGAAAATTGTATTTTTTTTGTCACAATTTGAGAAAAACTCAGAGACAACGCAAAAGAATTCCTGTTTTTATTTTCATGAAAAGAAAACTTAGTAGGATTATAAGCCATATTGCCACTAATTGTATAATTATTAAAAATTCCTCCATTTAGATTTCCACCATTAGACTTAAAGTCTTGTAATTCTTTAGGATAGATTGGGCTCCAAGTGTCTAAGTAAACATTAGCAGACACATTAAACTCTGAATTTTTGTCATTAAACAATTTTGTTAAGCCTCCTCCAAAGCCTAACGAAGAATAATCATATTCTACAGACCCTGAAAGATGGGCATTCCAAATCGTATTTCTATTATCTGAACTGTGACTATAATTAACAACTATGCTTGTTAAGGCATCAGATTGTGAAGCTCCCGAAGAAGCTTGCCATGGGCTTGGAGCATTGGTATCAAAAGGATTTATATTACTTGATGAAGCAGACGAATAAGCAGATATACCAGCATCAACTGTAAGTACATCATCATCATTTAGAGGTACAGCAACTACAATTGTTGGTGTTATATCTGTAAGATTTTCAGTACCTTGACCTCCTGAAACAGCAGAATGAATTCCATCTTGTTTATAGTAACTTGCTAAAAAATCTACTTCAATGCTTTCTAAAACCCTTTTTTTGTAAGTGACCGTTGAATCATTCTCTTGAGAGAAGGAGAAAAAAGAAACTAATAAGAGCGTTATTCCTATCGTATATTTCATAAATACTTTTTTTTGGATATTCCTATTTGTTTGTTATATATTAATTACAACCGCATCCACCACCGGTTTTACCACCATTGGCACCAGCAGCAGCTTCTCTATAAACTTGAAAATTAGTTTCAAAACGTTCCGTTAAGCGTGCAGACAATTTCATATCTGGATCGTTAATATATTGTTTATCGTATTCTTTAACAGAATTACAAGATGTACCTAATCCTATCAAGATAATCATAATTATAACTTTTTTCATACGTTTAAGTTTTATTTTATTGTGGTAACTGTATTATGCTCCATCTGTTTGATTTCATCTCATGTCTCTTTTTAGACCATTTGTGGTCAATATGTTTGCGCACACAAATAGCTAAATTATGGGATTATATAACTTTAAATTTATGTGGTATTAATAAATCCTATTTTGTTTTTAAATCAATATTTTTGGAATAGTGAATTTCTCCTTTATCATCAATTATAATACATTCTACACCATTAATTTGATCAATTAAATTGAGTCCAACATCTACACCTAATACAAAAATACCTGTTGCTAAAGCATCTGCTATTTCTGTTTGTTTAGCAAATACAGAAACACTAATTATTCCTGTAGCTGGATAACCAGTTCTAGGATCAATAATGTGAGAGTATCTTTTTCCATTAAAAGTAACATATTTTTCATAACTACCCGAAGTTTCCACTGCACTATCAATTAATGGAAAAGTAGCAAAAACTTTTTCTTTGTTTAAAGGATTAACAATTGCGACTGTCCAAGGACTACCATTTATTTGGTAACCCCATGTATTAATATCACCAGAAACATTAACAATACCCGCTGTACAACCTTTACTTTGTAGTAAAACTTTAATTTTGTCAGCAATATAACCTTGCCCAATGCCACCTAGCCCCAGTTTCATTCCTTTATCTTGTAAAAAAATAGTCTTATTTTCTACATTCAAAATAATTTTTTGATAACCTACTCTCGCTACAGATTTTTTAATTTCTTCTTCAGAAGGCATCATTTTCATACTTCCATCAAATTTCCAAATTTTATCCATTGAAGCATAACTAATATCAAATGCTCCTTTTGTAATTTTCGAAACTTTAATAGCTCTTTCAACTAATTCGAATACTTCCTCATCTACTTTGATAGGTTTAATACCCGCATTTTGATTTACAGTAGAAATTTGTGAAGTAGGTATCCAATCTGAAATTAAATTCTCTATTCTCTTTACTTCTTCTATAGCCCAATTACAAAATTTCTCTCCTTTAATTGTGTCTTCAGCCACTACAGTTATCTCAAATGGACTTCCCAATAGAGAGGCCTTTTTCTTATGAGTAACTTGACTAAAAGAAAAAGAAGTACAAAAGATAAAAAGAAATAAAACCTGATTTTTCATTATTTTTTTAAAGCATGTATCATTTTAATATATTCCTCAGGTGAAACATTTTTAAATCCCATTTTCCCTAATACTTTTCCATTACTATCTAACAAAACTACTAAAGGAAAACTTCCTTCAATGTTATATTTCTCGGCTAAATTTCGGTTATGCTCTGTTTGTTCATCCGATAATTGATTGGCTTTTTTTCTTGGAAAATTAGCTTTTACCAAGACCCATTTTTCTTTTGACTCATTTTGGAAAGCATTGGATTGCCAAATATTTTTGTCTAATTTGATACATGGAGCGCACCAATCTGAACCAGAAAATATTAAAACGATGTCTTTATTTTCTTTTTTAGCTATTTCTTTAGCTTCATCAAAATTATACTTCCAATCTTGAGAAAAACTTAACGATACAATAAATAAAGTTAAGACAGTTAAAATCTTTTTCATTTCTAAAATAATTTAATACAAAGTAAACACATTTTTTTTGGTCTTATTATAACTCCTTTTTTGAATTAAGTGAAACTTAAGAATGTTTTAAGCGAAACTTAAGTAAATAAAATGTCGCTTATTCTACATTTGATTCATAATAATCTTTGTATGAACAAATACCTTG
>NZ_LR733588.1 GCF_902506265.1 Flavobacterium sp. 9AF
GTTATAAATATAATTTTTCTCAGTTATAAAGAACTGTTTAGCAAATTTTGAATTTTTAAAAAAATTAATATAATGATTATTTGAAGTATAAAAGTCAATAAGTGGTTTTTGATTAAGATTAAGTTCTTTTTCATCATTAAAAAAATTAATCACAATTATATCTAAACTATCAACTTTACTATTTGATAAATTTTGTAATTCTTGAATTAAAATATTTTTGTTTTTATTATCTATTGTACCTATTTTATAATGCTCAAATAATTCATCTATTTTATTACTTTTTACAAGTTTTAAATTTATTATAGAATCACTTTCGAAAATACTGTAACCAATGTCTTTTCTTTTTATTTTTTTTAAAAAAAACTCTTTACTTACAGTATCATTATCTATATCAAATAAAAACTCTTTTTTTGTATTTTGAGCAAATAAACCATAACTAATTAAAAGTAGGATATATATAATTTTCATTTTTATTCGCTTTTAAACATATCAAAATGTTGCTGTAATTTTTGTTTTTCGTTTGGAAATAAACCTTGAAGCATGAAAAACAATCCGAAAATTAAAATTACAATACTTATAACTCTTTTAATTTTATAAATGTTTTGAGGCGTCAATTTATGTTTTAATTGTTTCGCTAAAAGTATTTTAGCTATGTCAAATAAGAGATAAAAAAATAAAATAGCTCCAAAGAAAATGGTGATACGTTCGGTATTCATATTCATCTTTGGTCCATGAGTAATAATAATCATTAACCAAAAACCTAAAACCCCTATATTAATGAAATTTAGTAAAAAACCTTTGAAAAATAAGGCAAAATAATTGTTTTTAGTAATATTATCTTCTTCATCTTCAATTTCTTGTCTTTTTTTATACGTTTTTTTTAATTGTATAAAAGAAATTAACCCATAAACAAGCATTATTAAACCACCCACAATAAAAAGGGTAGGATTATCTTTTAATTGTTCGAGTAGTTGGTTTGTACTTAAATAAGCAATTAATATGAATAAAATATCACCAAAAACAATACCTAAATCTAAAGTTAAAGCAGCTCTAAACCCTTTGGTTATACTAGTTTCTAAAAGAACGAAAAAACCAGGACCAATGGAAAAAGCCAAAAGTAATCCCCAAGGAATAGCTGCTAAAATATCTTGCCACATACAAACAAAAAAACAAGTTAAAACACGAAGGTAAGAAAATAAAACTATTTTGCTTGTTCTATAGTACCTCCTGCTATTGTTTTTTGGTTGATTTGCATTGGTTTTCCATGAATCAAAATTGTTCCACCAGCTCTAATTTTAGCATCAACTAAATCAGTTGCATAAACATCAGCTTGGCCACCTGCATTTCCAGTAATCGTGGTTTGTTTAGTTATTAACTCTTTTGCTTCATATTGAGCACCAGAATTTACTAATACATCAGCATAATCAACATTTCCTGATAGTTTTAAAATACTACCTTGAGAAGCTCTAACATTTAATTTATCTGTGTCTAATTTGATTTTTATTTCTGAACCTTCTTTAGCAATTAAATCAAAAAGGATTCCTTCAAAGGTATCATTTGAAGAAACTCTAGAACCTTCATTAGCTTCAATTGCCTCTATTTTTGTGTAATAAACTGTAGCAGAAATATTATCTCCTTGTAACAATTTACCAAAACTCATGCGTATTTTTAATTCGCCATTTTTGTTTACTAATTCTACATCTTCTTTTTTATCTCCTTTTAAAACTACTTTATTTTCTGTACTTTGAATAAGATAAACATCAATTTTATCAAAAGCGGTAACTTTTGAAAAATCACCAACTTGTTTCTCATTTTGAGCAAAACCTAAAGCGCAAACAAGCACTAAACTAAACATTAATTTTTTCATAACTTCTTATTTTTTATTGTCTTAATTCTTTTATTCATTTTTTCTTAGGTACCAGAAATCTAATTGCTTTTTAACTAAATCTGCATTTTTAACCTTTACAAATACTTCATCTCCAAGTTGTAAAATATTCTTTGAAACTTCACCTACTAAGGCATATTGTTTTTCATCGAAAGTATAATAATCATCTTTTATTTCTCTAATGCGACACATTCCTTCGCATTTGTTTTCTATAATTTCTACATAAATTCCCCATTCGGTAACACCAGAAATGACTCCTAAAAACTCTTCATCTTTATGATCTTGCATGTATTTTACTTGCATGTATTTTATAGAATCTCTTTCTGCCTGTGCAGCTAAATTTTCCATATCTGATGAATGGCGGCATTTCTCTTCATAATCTTCTTCATTCACACTTTTACCTCCATCTATATAATGTTGCAGCAAACGGTGTGCCATAACATCTGGATAACGACGAATAGGCGAAGTGAAATGGCTATAATAATCGAAAGCTAAACCATAATGACCAATATTTTCGGTAGAATATGCTGCTTTACTCATAGTTCTAATAGCTAAAGTATCCACTAAATTTTGTTCTTTTTTTCCTTGCACTTCTTCTAATAAAGTATTCAAAGATTTTGAAATAGTTTCTTTTGATTTAAAATTTATTGAATAACCAAATTTTGTAATCACATTTTGTAATCCAAAAAGTTTATCTTCATTAGGCTCATCATGAATACGATATACAAAAGTCTTTTTCTGTTTACCAATAAATTCTGCTACTTTTCTATTGGCTAACAACATGAATTCCTCTATCAAATGATTAGCATCTTTACTTTGTTTAAAATAAACTCCTGTAGGTTCAGCATTTTGATTTAAATGAAATTTTACTTCCACTTTATCAAAAGAAATAGCACCATTAGCCATTCTTTTCCTTCTTAAAATTTTAGCTAATTCATCTAATT
This sequence comes from Flavobacterium sp. 9AF, assembly GCF_902506265.1. GTDB lineage: Bacteria > Bacteroidota > Bacteroidia > Flavobacteriales > Flavobacteriaceae > Flavobacterium. The sequence continues at coordinate 2,830 of NZ_LR733588.1, forward strand.
TCAATGTTGCTTCAACTATTGGTAGAGGTACGTTATATGTTGCACCAGTTAATGAAATTTCAGCAGGAATTATATCACTTTTACCCTCAATTATAGCTTGTGCTTCTTCATAAGCAAAACGTTGATCACTATAAATTACGGTTCTTCCAAACCAAGAATCGACAACTTCTGCTTTTTTATTCAATTGAAAAACAGCAGAAAAAGTATATTTTTCTTCATGAGGTCGAAGTGAACAAGCAAAATTTGAAAGTACTTCAGGGAGCATTGGTACAACTCTATCCACCAAATAAACCGAAGTAGCTCTATTATATGCCTCATCATCTAAAATAGTTCCTTCTTTTACATAATGTGATACATCCGCAATATGTACACCTATTTCATAATTACCATTCTCTAATACTTGAAAAGATAAGGCATCATCAAAATCTTTAGCGTCTTTTGGATCAATAGTAAAAGTGAGGATATTTCTCATATCTCTCCTTTTAGCTATTTCTTCTTCTGTTATTGAAGTGTCTATTTTATTAGCATAAGTTTCAACTTCAATAGGAAAATCATAGGGTAAACCATATTCAGCAAGAATGGCATGAATTTCAGTATTATGTTCTCCAGGTTTACCTAATATTTTTATTACAGTTCCAAAAGGTGAATCTGCTTTTTTGGGCCAATCTTCCATAGAAACTAAAACTACTTCTCCATGTTGAGCACCATTTATTTTATTCTTTGGAATAAAAATATCGGTGTACATTTTAGCATTAGTCGTAGTAACAAAAGCAAAGTTTTTTTGAATATCGATAACCCCTACAAATTCTGTTTTGGCTCTTTCTAAAATTTCTAAAACTTCAGCTTCCGGTCTTCTAGAACTTCTTCTATTATAAATATAAGCTTTAACTTTATCACCATCTAAAGCATGGTTCAAATTAATAAAAGGGATAAAAACATCATCTTCTAATTCATCACAAACAAAATATCCAGTTTTACGAGATGTCATATCTATAATTCCTTCATAATATTCAGATTTAGAAATAATTTGATACTTCCCTCTATCTGTTTCGTGTATTTTATCTTGTGATTTTAAAATTTTTAAATCTCTAATAATTTCATTTCTACTCTTGGTATCACTTAATTCTAAAACGGCAGCTATTTGTTTGTAATTAAAAGATTTTGAAGGTTCTTTAGATAGTATTTTAAAAATTTGTGCTGTAAAATCCTTTTGTTTTTTACCAAGTTTTTTTGATTTCTTACTCATTATATCATTTATCTGTGCTTTAATATTTTTTATGAGAATACATGAATATCGTTATTAAAACTTTTTGTATTCTATAAAATTTATCTTGGCTATATTTTAATTAATGTGGAAAGTTACGAAATTGTTATAAGTTGTAAGATATATGTGTTAAGTTTTAATATAAATCTAACATTATTTATCTTTATAAAAAGTATTTATTTATGAAAGAATTTGTAACTGTTGCTGTTTTTAACTTTCCTCATGAAACTTTTATTTTAAAAAATTTATTAGATCAAGAAGGTATAGAATATATTTTTCAAAATGAAACTTTAGTTTCTATTGATCCATTTGCTTCAATTGCTTACGGAGGGATCCAATTAAAAGTACATCCAAACGATTTAATAAAAGCAAAAGAAATTTTAGACAGTTATAAAAATGACAATCATTTAAAAATTGTTTAGTTTAAAAAAAGAGAGTTTTCAACAGTATTTAAAAACAACAAAAATTCTTTTTTAAAATTTTAAAATTTATGATGGTTATGATAGCCTGTTAATATGTGGAATAAGTTTTTAAATTTATTAGCAATTTTAAAGTTGTAAAGAGTTATACAATTCTATTAACAGCTTTTTTTTTATTTAAAACTTTGATTTTTAATTTTTAACGAAACATTTCTTTTAAGTTATTAACAACTGTTAATTATCTTTTTTTTATGTTTTTTGTATATAACTTTTACATCAGATTTTGTTAATAAGTAAGGTTGATAAACTCATAAGTTTAGAATAAAAATTAAAAACTATTCCTTTATTTTTCATTTCTCTTTTTGATTATAAAAAAACTCCTTTCCTTTTTAAAAAACTTCTCTTTTTTTGTTTTTAGTTATTAACAAACTATGTTAATTTAAAGTTAGCTGATTATCAATACATTGTAAAATACTATTAACATTGGAGTGAATTAACTTTAAATTCATTTTTAGATAACTGATTCCTAGGTAATTAAAAAATACATTTCTAAAAAATAATAATAATTGGTTTCTCTTTTTTTACTCCATAGTTTATTACTTATTTTTGTAAGTAATAAACAACACAACCAATTATGATTATTTCAATCGGTAACGACCATGCGGGTCCAAATTACAAAAAAGCAATTGTTCAATTTTTAGAAACTAAAGGGCATCAAATTATTAATCATGGCACAGATACTTTTGATAGTGTAGATTATCCTGATTTTGGTCATCCAGTTGCAGAAGATGTAACTAACAAAAAAGCAGATTTTGGTATTGTTATTTGTGGTTCAGGAAATGGAATTGCTATGACGGTTAACAAACATCAAGAGATAAGAGCTGCACTTTGTTGGACTAAAGAAATTGCTGAATTAGCTCGTTTACATAATGATGCTAACATTATTAGTATTCCAGCTCGTTTTACTTCTGTTGAACAAGCCGTACAAATGGTGGAAACTTTTTTAAATACCGCTTTTGAAGGGGGAAGACACGCTAATAGAGTAAACAAAATTGCTTGTCAATAATAAGTAAGAAAATGATTTATAGACTATTTGTTATAGAAATGGTCTATAAATTAATCAGTTAAAAATAACAATAATGTCTCATAACCACATTCATAAGCATAATGTTGAAGGCAAGAATTTACTCTTTTCAATTGGGTTAAATGTTATTATCACTTTTGCCCAAATTGTTGGAGGTATCATTTCAGGAAGTTTAGCCTTAATTTCTGATGCTTTACATAATTTTTCTGATGTACTTTCTCTAGTATTTAGTTATGTTGCACATAAATTATCAAGAAGAAAAGCTTCTTTAGATCAAACATTTGGTTACAAAAGAGCAGAAATTTTAGCTGCTTTTGTTAATGCTGCTACATTAATTATTGTCGCTTTTATTTTAATCTATGGAGCTATTGAAAGATTCATTACTCCTCAAGAAATAGAATCTGTTTTAGTTATTTGGTTAGCCGTATTAGGAATTGTTGTCAATGGACTATCTGTAATTTTATTAAAGAAAGATGCGAGTCATAATATGAATATGAAATCGGCTTATCTCCATTTATTAACAGATATGATGGCTTCAGTAGCCGTATTAATAGGTGGTTTATTAATGCTTTTTTATAAAATATTTTGGATTGATAGTGTTATGACATTGGCTATTGCTATCTATTTGATTATTGTGGGTTATGATTTACTAAAAAAAGCAACTAAAATATTAATGTTATTTACACCAGAACACATTAATATTAAAGAATTAGTTAGAGAAGTACATAAAATTAAAGGTGTTAATAAATTGCATCATATTCATGTTTGGCATTTAAATGAAGAAGAATTGCATTTAGAAGCGCATTTAGATTGTTCTGAAGATATAACAATGAGCGATTTCAACTTGTTATTACATCAAATAGAAAAATTATTATTTGAAAAATTTCATATTAACCATATTAATATTCAACCTGAATTTAAAAAAGAAGATCCAAAAGATTATATAGTGCAAGATTAGAAGTAAAATTTAGTATGAATGAAGCAAAAAAGCAACTAAAAAAAGAATGTTTTCCTATTAATAAACCACTTCGTGATTATCTAGATAAATATAAAAGGTTAACCAAGACCAATGTATTTTATGATGATTTATTGCGTTTTCAAGGGGCAATATCTGTCTATGATAAACAAGGAAAAGATACTTTATGGGTAAGGGTATATTATAATGAATATGAAAGAGCAGAAATTGATAAAAATCTAAAAAAAATATATACGCTTCTACATTCTGATGGTAACGAAAGTAGTTTTGCTTTTTTAAATGTAGACCAAATTGATTTTTGTACGTTCGGAAATTCCAAACCTTTTCGAATTAAAGTCAGAAACATTTTAAATGACAATTACACGCATTTTTATATAAAAAAAGCAGATGCTTCTCGTATTTATGGATTAGAATTAGAACATATTTTATCTCCCAATCGGATTAATTATTTAGTTTTTAAAGACACTTTAATAGAAGAACACATTGTAGGAATTCCTGGAGACGTTTTTTTAGAGAACAATTTAAAAGAGTGTACAGAACATGCTAAATCCCAAATAGCCAAACAGTTCGTTAAATTCAATGAAAGATGTATGATTGGCTTATTAGGAGATATGCGTTCCTATAATTTTGTGGTTATACCAATTTATGATTTTGATCAATTAGTATTTAAAATTAGAGCTATCGATTTTGATCAGCAAAGTTATGAAGGTAGTTTTAAGTTGTATAAGCCATATCTTTTTAAAGAAAATTTTAAATACAATCAATTGGTACAAAATAAATTAAGTCAAAGTTCAATCGAACAGTATCAAAATGAAGAGCGATCTGTATTAGTAAAAAGGCTTAGAGATTCTAAAGAGAGAATACATGATTTATTAGATGCTATGAAATCTACCCCTTTAGCTCCTTTATCGCATATACAACAATTAGGAAAAGAAATTTATGATTATACACATGATGTAAATTTTAAAAAAGCGAAAACCATGGGTGAAATTGTTGAAGCAGCTCTTAATTTTATGAAGCGAAATTTTAAATTTGAAGGAGAAGAATAAGAAATGCAAAAAATAGATTTATCATTCATACAAACAGTTTATAAAAAAAGAGTCATTGATTCTCACAAAGGTACTCACGGACATGCTTTACTAATTGCTGGAAGTACTAATAAAATAGGAGCGGCTTTAATTGCTTCTAAATCTTGCTTACGAATAGGTGTTGGGTTACTTACTACTAATATTCCAAAAGATGAAAAAATAGCTTTAAATAGTTTTTTACCAGAAGCTATGATAGAATTTCGTGAAAATAATATCGATTTTTCTAAATATGATGCTATTGGAGTAGGACCAGGAATAAATACTAATGAAGAATCTCAAAAAATAGTTTTCTTTTCTCTTTTAAAGAACAATAAAAATATTATATTGGATGCCGATGCCTTGAATATTTTAGCTGAAAATAAAGATTGGTGTAACCAACTACCTAAAGATACAGTTTTAACCCCACATCCTAAGGAATTTGATCGGTTGTTTGGTAATCATTATACAAATGATGAAAGGCAAGTAACAGCCATTAATAAAGCAAATGAAATGGATGTTATTATTGTATTAAAAGGAGCTAAAACATTTATTACAAATGGTAAAGAAACATTTGAAAATACTACTGGAAATTCAGGTCTAGCAAAAGCGGGTTCGGGTGATGCTTTAACAGGAATAATCACCGGATTATTAGCTCAAAAATATACTCCATTACAAGCTTCAATTCTAGGGGTTTTTCTTCATGGATTAGCCGCAGATATTACTTTAAAAACACAAAGCGTAGAAAGTATGTTAATTACAGATGTAATAGAAAATTTAGGATTAGCTTTTAAAAAGTTAGAAGAATAAAAACACTTTATTTTCGTTTCTCTCTTTTATCATATTAACTTTATTTGTATAAATTGCACACCAGAAATTAAATAAAAAAATGACTCCTATACAATTTATAAAAACAGTCGTAAACACGGCTGACAAAAACATTGAAGCCACTTTAAAATTACTTTCAGAAGATTGTACTATTCCTTTTATCTCTCGTTATCGAAAAGATCAAACAGGAAACTTAGATGAAATAGAGATTGAAGCAATTGCTAAATTAGCAAAACAATATGATGAAATTGTAAAAAGAAAGGAAGCCATATTAAAATCTATTGAAGAGCAAGGCCAACTTACTTCTGAACTGAAATCTAAAATTCAAAATAGTTTTGATTTACAAGAAATTGAAGATTTGTACTTGCCTTATAAAAAGAAAAAGAAAACTAAGGCAGATGTAGCAAGAGAAAATGGTCTTGAACCTTTGGCAAAAATTATTATGGCTCAAAACAATGATGAAATTGAATTTGAAGCTTCTAAATATATTACTAAAAAGGTATCTAATGAAGATGACGCTTTACAAGGCGCTAGAGATATAATTGCGGAATGGATTAATGAAAATATGTACATCCGTAAAAATTTACGTCGTTTGTTCCAAAGAAAAGCAGTTATCTCAACTAAAGTAGTAAAAAAGAAAGCAGAGGAAGAAGAAGCACAAAAATTTCAACAGTATTTTGAATGGTCAGAAGCTATTTCTAAAGCACCTTCACATCGTTTATTAGCTATGCTTCGTGCCGAAAAAGAAGGATTTATAAAACTAAATGTAGAAATTGAAAATGAAGAAGCACTAGACTTTATCGAAGAGAATATTTTAAAAGGCAAAAACGAGAGCTCTCAACAAGTTAAAATTGCCATTAAAGACAGTTACAAACGTTTATTAGAACCTGCTATTTCAAATGAAACTTTGCAAGAGGCTAAGGCCAAAGCAGATGAAAAAGCGATAGACGTATTTGCAGGTAATTTAAGTCAGTTATTATTAGCACCACCTTTAGGAGAAAAAAGAATCATGGCTATAGATCCAGGATTTAGAAGCGGTTGTAAAGTAGTCTGTTTGGATGAAAAAGGCGATTTGTTATACAATGAAACCATTTATCCACATGCTCCTCAAAACGAAACCGCAATGGCGATGAAAAAAGTGCGTTCTATGGTAAATGCGTATAATATTGAAGCCATTTCAATTGGAAATGGTACGGCAAGCAGAGAAACGGAGTTTTTTATTAAAAAAATCGCTTTCGACAAAACAGTTCAAGTATTTGTTGTTTCAGAAGCAGGAGCATCTGTATATTCTGCTTCTAAAATTGCTCGTGATGAATTTCCTACGTATGATGTTACGGTTCGTGGTTCTGTTTCTATTGGAAGAAGATTAAGTGATCCATTAGCAGAATTAGTTAAAATTGATCCAAAATCTATTGGTGTAGGACAATACCAGCATGATGTGGATCAAACCAAATTAAAAGAAGAGTTAGATACAGTTGTTATACGATGTGTGAACTCTGTTGGAATTAACATCAATACAGCAAGTAAATCTTTGTTAAGCTATGTTTCTGGAATTGGAGAAAAAATGGCAGAAAATATTGTCACTTATCGATCTGAAAATGGTCCTTTTGAAGATAGAAAAGATTTGAAAAAAGTGCCACGATTAGGTGATAAAGCATACCAACAAGCAGCCGCTTTTATACGAATTAAAGAAGGGAAAAACCCATTAGATAATTCTGCGGTGCATCCTGAAGCTTATAAAATCGTTGAGAAAATGGCAAAAGATTTAAAAATTTCAGTAAACGAATTAATTGCCAACAAAGAAAAGATTAGTCAAATAAAATTAGAAAATTATATTACTAATGAAATTGGAATTTTAGGATTAAAAGATATCGTTAAAGAATTAGAAAAACCAGGTTTAGATCCTCGAAAAGCCGCTAAAGTTTTTGAATTTGATCCCAATGTAAAATCCATACATGATTTAAGAGCGGGAATGATTTTACCAGGCATTGTGAATAATATTACTGCTTTTGGTTGCTTTGTAGATGTAGGGATCAAAGAGAGTGGTTTGGTACACATTTCACAACTTAAAGAAGGATATGTTTCCGATGTGAATGAAGTCGTTAAAATACACCAACATGTGCAAGTAAAAGTCGTTGAGGTAGATGAAGGAAGGAAAAGGATTCAATTAACAATGATCTTGTAAAACAAAAAATTCCAAATTCCAAGTTAAACTAGGTTTAAAATCGGAATTTGGAATCTTTATATTTAAAATTGTGGAGATTTATTCTTTCGATTCGTCTTCTTTTTTGCTCAATTTTTGGTCTTCATCTTTCATAGCGTTTTTAAACTCTTTCACACCACCACCAAGACCTTTCATTAATTCTGGAATTTTTTTACCACCAAAAAGTAATAAAACAACAATGATGACAAGAGCGATTTGCCATGGTCCAGTAACGCCTAAAAATATTGTTAATGCATTCATGATTTCAATAATTAATGATACAAAGATAAAAAGAAAAATAGAAACCTTTATTTTTTAACTAATAATTATACCGTTTAACCTAAAAAACCGTTGTAATTAGTATATTTGTAGGTAATAATTGAAAGTTAGATGACAAAAAGAAGAAAAAAAAGGCAGATACTTTTAAAAAAACTTTTCAATAAGAGACGATTAGTTATTCTTAATGAAGACACTTTTGAAGAAACCTTTTCTTTAAAGCTAAATTTAATGAATGTTTTTGTCGTAGTAACTCTATCTGCTATCTTTTTAATTAGTATAACTACTTATATAATTGCTTTTACACCCTTAAGAGAATATATACCTGGATATGCTTCTACTCAGTTAAAAAAAGATGCTATGAATTTAGCAATCCAATCTGATTCACTTCAAAAGAAAGTTGAAGTTAACAATGTTTACATTGCTTCTATAAAAAAAGTTTTAACAGGAGATTTAGAATATGCTAAGTTGAACAAAGATTCTCTAAAAGCATCAGAAAAACAAACTATAGATGAAAGTGCTTTAGCTACTTCTGAAGTAGAAAAAGAATTAACTAATAAAGTTATCCAAGAAGATAAATACAACGTTTTTGAAAATGCCAAACCTAAAGTAAATTTTGTATTATTTTCTCCTGCTCAAGGTACTATTATAGAAAAATATAGTGCTAAAAATAACTTTTTAGCGATTAAAATAGCTTTAGCCGATAATACACCTATAAAATCTGTCGCTTCAGGAACTATTATTTTTTCAGAATGGACACCTTCTTATGGCTATGTTGTTATAATTGAACATCAAGAAGGTATTTTATCCGTTTATAAAAATGCAGCTTCAGTTACCAAAAAACAAGGCGATACAGTAAAATCAGGAGAAGTTATTGCCTTAGCAGGGAATTCATCTAATACTGAAAAAAGTAGTACGCTACGTTTTGAGTTATGGAAAGATGGTTTTCCCATTAACCCTACACAGTTTATTAATTTCCAATAATATATGTCAATTAAGGTTTTAGCGGCAAAAATTTTTGCTAAGCATATTTACCAAAAAAATCAAAAATGGATTACTAATCCCATTGTTACTCAAGAAAAAGTATTTGAAGAATTAATAAAAACTGCTCAAAACACAGTTTTTGGAAAGGATCATAATTTTAAGAATATAGTCACATTTGACGATTTTACTAATAATGTTCCTATACGAGATTATGAAGAATTAAAAACGTACATTGAAAAAGTAATTAAAGGAGAAGAGAATATACTTTGGAAAGACAAACCTTTATATTTTGCTAAAACTTCTGGAACCACATCTGGTGCAAAATACATTCCTATTTCTAAAGAATCTATGCCTTTTCATATAGAAGCTGCTAGAAATGCTATATTAAACTATATCCATGTAACGGGTAAGGCAAGTTTTGTAAAAGGGAAAATGATATTTCTCCAAGGTAGTCCAATTTTAGAAGATAAGAACGGTATTAAATTAGGAAGGTTATCTGGAATTGTTGCCCATTTCGTTCCCAAATATTTGCAAAAAAATCGTATGCCTAGTTGGGAAACAAATTGTATTGATGATTGGGAAACCAAAGTAAATGCTATTGTCGAAGAAACAATTCAAGAAAACATGACCGTTATTTCTGGAATTCCTTCATGGGTTCAAATGTATTTTGAAAAATTAAAAGAAAAAGCAAACCAACCTGTAGGTACCCTTTTTAAAAACTTTAATCTATTTATCTATGGAGGTGTAAACTATGAGCCTTATAGAGCGAAATTTGAAAATTTAATAGGAAGAAAAGTAGATTCAATTGAATTATTTCCTGCTTCTGAAGGTTTTTTTGCTTATCAAACTCAAAATTATCATACAAGGAATAATGAAGGAATGTTACTGTTATTAAATGCTGGTATTTTTTATGAATTTATCAAAGTAAATGAATTTCATTCAATTTCAGAAAAAAAAGTAAAATCATATACGATTGGTGAGGTTGAAGTGGGTGTAAATTATGTTATGATTATATCGACTAATGCTGGTCTTTGGAGATACAACATAGGTGATACAGTACAATTTACTAGTGTAAAACCTTATAAAATTATTGTTTCGGGTAGAATTAAACATTTTATTTCAGCTTTTGGTGAACATGTAATAGCTAAAGAAGTAGAAAAGGCATTACAACAAGCTATTGAAGGAACAGAAATACGTGTAAACGAATTTACTGTGGCTCCTCAAATTACACCTAATGAAGGACTTCCTTATCATGAATGGTTTATTGAGTTTGAAAACGAACCTAAAAGTACTGAAGAGTTTGCATTACAAATAGATCAAGCGATGAGAAAGCAAAATATTTACTACGATGATTTAATTGAAGGAAAAGTTCTTAGAACTTTAGTGATCTCTAAAGTTGAAAAAAATGGCTTTCAAGACTATATGAAATCAATAGGAAAGCTTGGAGGACAAAACAAGATTCCAAGATTAAGTGATAATAGAAATATAGCCGATAATCTAAAGATAATATCTTAAAATGAAACAGAACTTGAACTATCTATTTTTCCTTTTTTTTAGTCATAGTATTGTATTTTCTCAAATAAAAGGTATTGTTAAAGATAGTATTTCAGGAGAACCAATCCCTTTTGTAAATATTTGGGTAGAAAACGAAGAAAATGGTACTACTTCAGATATAGACGGAAGCTTTACATTACAAGTAAAAGACACCCATAAAAACTTAATTTTTTCTGCCTTAGGCTTTTATCGAAAAACTCTTCCAATTGCAAAAAGTGAAACAGTTTATTTAAAAGCGGCTGTAATAGAATTAGATGAAGTAGTTTTATTGAATAAAAAAGAAACGAAAGAAATCGAAATAGGTACAACTTCTAATAGCATATTACAAACCTTTGATAATGGACCAAAAATTGAAGCAAAATATTTTCCTTATGAATCTTCTTATAAAAAAACACCATTTATAAAATCAGTTATAATTCAAACAGATAATAAATTAGAAGAAGCCACTTTAAAAATACATTTTTACGAAGTAAATGATGATGGTTCACCAGGAAAAGAATTACTTTCTAAAGATCTGATAATAAAAATAAAAAAAGGCGTTTTAAAAAATAAATATTCAATAGCAAAATATAATTTGGTATTACCCAAAAAAGGAGTGTTTGTTGCTTATGAAAAATTAATTATAGAATCCAATAAGTTTGAAAAAATAATAATTGATACCAATACAAAAAAAGAAAAAACACAAAAGACATATCAACCACTTGTTTTATATAATTATGTAGAAAGAGACTTTTTATATAGTTTTTATGGAGGAAAATGGAATAAAAAAACAAATGAACAAGTCCCTCAGGATAAATTAACCATATTTGAACCAGCTATTAATCTTACTTTAACGAACTAAAAAATAAAAAACTTATCTTTGTCGGTTAGATAAACAAAATATTAATGAAGGACATTAAAAACATTTCGCGTTCTAGAGCGCAAGAGTCGTCAGCAGCTATTGAACGACTGTATATTACCATGAGACATTTATTTAACAGAGGTTTTTATAAACCTATGGGTGTTTCAGGAGAAACATTAAGACAAGCTTTACTTTCTTTACGACCAGAAATTTATGGAAGTATTGCAGAAGAAAAAGTAGAGTTAAAAGGTTTGCTCTATGTAATAGAAAGACTTCCTATAGGGATAGAAGAATGTAGATATATCAATTTGACTTCAGACGAAGGATATTCAAATTCACATTTTAAACCTATTGTACCTCCCAAAAGAAGAAGAAATTGTTATCGTATAGATGATGAACAAATGAATGTGGAAATAACCAGAGGGCGTTCAGACATTTATGATATTTTAACGCATCTAACATTCATTTTTATAGAATCACATAAAATTAAAGACAGAGTTTTAATTGCAGATGATGGGACAGTTACTCGTGATTGGCAAAAACTAGAGCAAGCAGTTCAACAAACTAAAAAACTTTCTCTAATTGAAAGAGAAAAAGCTATTTCACATGCTGCAAATGTGCTAGGAAGAACTTTTGCTGAAGTAAAAGATATCTATGATGATTTTGCTATTGCTGAAGCTCCCGACCGATTCATACACGTTGTTTATTGGTTAGGAAAATTAGCCATAGAAGAGATTGTAGATAATAATAAGAGAACAATTACTTTTAGTCCAATTTTAAGAGAGCGTTTAGGTCATCACATATACGGAGATATTTGGGCAACTAATATTAAAGAGGTATTACTTGAAAACAATTTAATAGACAGACCTTTACATATCATAAGTGCTAATATGCATAGTGTGATGAATTCTATTTTTGCAGAACCTGTTATTGGTAAAAAATACAAAGAGGCTTCTTCTTTCCAAATGTTTGAAGATTTAAGTAGTTCAAGTAATAAAGAACTCCGTAATAAGGTTGAAGAATATGCTATTAAACAAGGTATGATTTTTTTACCTGATACTTCAGGAACCAATATAGATGTTCAAATTTTTGACACTGCAAAAATTGATATCAAAAAGACCATTTTTTCAAAAGCTAAATCTGATGAACACAAACCAGTTTTAATAGTTATGGATTATGCTTTTGGAGAGCAAGCTTTTGAAACCATTGACGAATTATTAAAACCATTTAAAACAGATAAAAAAAATAAATTATTCTTAAATGTAGAATCGGTTTCAATAATGGGTAAAGCTGGAATTTTACAGGGAGGTAAAGGAGATATTATGATTCCAAATGCTCATGTTAATGAAGGTACAGCAGATAATTATCCTTTTGAAAATGAATTAACAGCGAGCATGTTTGAAGGTAATGATATTCCTGTTTTTTCTGGACCTATGATTACCGTTTTAGGTACTTCTCTTCAAAATAGAGATTTATTAAAGTTTTTCCACGAGTCAACTTGGGAAGCTATTGGATTAGAAATGGAAGGAGCGTATTACCAAAAAGCAATTCAATCTGCTTCTAAAATTCGAAAAAGTATTAATGCGAATGTAAAAGTACGTTATGCGTATTACGCTTCTGATAATCCTTTAGAAACAGGGAGTACATTAGCTTCAGGTGGTCTAGGAACAACAGGAGTAAAACCGACGTATTTAATTACAATTAAAATTTTAGAACAAATTTTTAATATAAACTAAAAGCTATGAGTGCAAATTCTCAAGACCAAGAGATAGATTTAGGACAAGTTTTAAAAAAAATTAATGGGATATTTAATACTTTTTTAGATTCTATTTTTGATTTTATTCTTTTTATTAAGAGGAAAATTATAACAATAATATTACTGGTTATTTTTGGATTTGGATTAGGTTATTTTTTAGACAGTATAGACAAGTCTTATAAGCATAACATCATTGTTTCTCCAAATTTTGGCAGTGGAGACTATTTATATGCTAAAATAGATTTATTAAACGCTAAAAAGAAGGAAAACGATACTATATTTCTTAAATCAATTGGAATAAAAGATGGAAAGAATTTTGGAATTATAGAGATAGAACCTATAATTGATATATATAAATTTATATCTAATAAACCAGAAAATTTTGAATTAATTAGATTAATGGCTGAAGATAATGACTTACAAAAAATAATTGAAAACGATATTACCAGTAAAAATTATCCATATCATAGTATTACTCTAAAAACTAAAGGGACTACAGAATATGCAAAATCGATAGATCCTGTATTGAAATTTTTAAATGATTCAGAATATTTTAATGCGCTTAAACAGCAAAATTTACAAAACATTAAAGAAAAAATGACACAAAATGATAGTACTATTAGTCAAATTAATGTCATTTTAAATGAATATAAAAATCAAAAAAACAATCAAAAGAGTGATAAGTTAATTTATTATAATGAAAACAATCAAATTAATGATATAATAAAAACGAAAGATGCTTTGGTTTCTGAACAAGGTACAAATAAAATAAATCTTATTAATTCAGATAAAATAATTAAAGCGATAAGTACAACATTAAATATTAAAAATACAACCGGGATAAACGATAAAAGAAAATTTGTATTTCCTTTTATATTTATAGTTATATTCTTTAGTTTTTATTTATTAAAGAAATTTTACCACAATCAACTCAATAAAAGAAGTTGAATGAAATCAATTTTAATAACAGGAGGTGCTGGTTTTATTGGTTCTAATTTTATACCCTATTTTCTAGAGCATAATCTAGATTATAAATTGGTTAATTTAGATGCTTTAACATATGCTGGTAATCTTGAAAATCTAAAGGATGTAAAAAATAAATCCAATTATATATTTGTTAAAGGAGATATTTGTGACAGAAAATTTATAGAGGAATTATTTGATAAATATCTGTTTCATGATGTTATTCATTTTGCAGCGGAAAGTCATGTAGATAACTCCATTTTAGGTCCAGAAGCTTTTATTAAAACTAATGTTTTAGGCACATTTAATTTATTAGATGTTGCACGTAAATTATGGATGAACGGACCAAATAACTATAAAGCTGAATTTAAAAATTCACGTTTTCATCATGTATCTACAGATGAGGTTTATGGAACTTTAGGCGAAACAGGTTTGTTTGAAGAAACCACACCATATGCACCAAATAGCCCATATTCTGCATCAAAAGCAGGTTCAGATATGATTGTTCGTAGTTATTTTCATACCTACGGAATGAATGTAATTACAACGAATTGTTCTAATAATTATGGACCTAAACAACATAACGAAAAGTTAATTCCTACCATTATTAGAAAAGCATTAACTGGAGAAAATATTCCAATTTATGGTGATGGAAAAAATGTACGGGATTGGTTATATGTATTAGATCATTGTAAGGGCATAGAATTAGCTTTTAAAAAAGGGAAATCAGGAGAAACCTATAACATTGGAGGTAGAAATGAAAGAAATAATTTATATATAGCAGATAAGATTTGTTCTATCTTACAAGAAATAAAACCAAAAGAATCTGGAGGCAGTTATAAAGATCAAATCACATTTGTAAAAGACAGACCAGGTCACGACTTAAGATATGCTATAGATGCGAGCAAGATAGAAAATGAATTAGGATGGATAGCAGATGAAAATTTTGAAACAGGAATTGTAAAAACTATTGAATGGTACCTTGATAAATTTGCCAATTAGCCGATTCAACAATGTGCTAATTATTGTATTATTTATAAAATAGGCGCATTGACATATTGAACATTGAAAATTAATTATATACGCCTGATAACATTTAAAGAAAAGTACAACGAAAATTTAATTTTATTAAAAAGTTTTGAATTTGCAAAAAAAGTAGTTCTGTATACTGAAAAACTAGAAGAAAATAAAAATTTGTAATAGCAAATCAATTATTAAAATCAGGAACTTCAATTGTAGCTAATATAAAGGAAGCTCAAAGTGCAGAAAACAAGGCGGATTTTATTCATAAGATCAAAATTGCAATTAAGGAAGCAAACGAAACAGAGTTTTGGTTACTTTTATGTAATGAATTAGAAAATTACCCAAATTCTGATGAATTATTAAATGATATTTTTGAAATTAAGGATATCAAATAAAATTATCGCTTCATCAAAAAAATAAATTAATTTAAAAATTGGTACATCGACATATTGTCTAATTACCACATTAAAAACATGAAAGGAATAATATTAGCAGGAGGATCAGGTACTCGTTTACACCCACTAACATTAGCAGTAAGTAAGCAATTAATGCCTATTTATGACAAACCGATGATTTATTACCCTCTTTCTACTTTAATGTGGGCAGGAATTAGAGAGGTCTTAATCATTTCTACACCTCAAGATTTACCTTTATTTAAAAAACTATTAGGAGACGGAATCAGTTTAGGTTGTAGATTTGAATATGAAGTACAAGAAGAACCAAATGGATTAGCTGAGGCATTTATAATCGGAAAAGATTTTATTGGAAAAGATAAAGTAGCACTTATTCTTGGCGATAATATTTTTTATGGTACAGGCTTATCAGAGTTATTACAAGCAAATAATAATCCAGATGGAGGTATTGTTTATGCCTATCATGTTCATGACCCTGAACGCTATGGTGTAGTAGATTTTGATAAAAACGGAAAAGTATTATCAATTGAAGAAAAACCACTTCAACCAAAATCAAATTATGCGGTTCCAGGTATTTATTTTTATGACAATCAAGTTATAGAAATAGCGGCTAATATTAAGCCTAGTCAACGTGGCGAATTAGAAATTACCGATGTAAATAAAGTTTATTTGGAAAAAGGAAAGCTTAAAGTATCTATTTTAGATAGAGGAATGGCTTGGCTTGATACAGGTACATTTCAGTCTTTGATGCAAGCGAGTCAATTTGTACAGGTCATTGAAGAACGTCAAGGTTTAAAAATTGGTGCGATAGAAGAAGCGGCTTATAAAATGGGTTTTATTACTAAAGAAGCCTTAGAAAGTTTAGCTAAACCTCTATTAAAAAGTGGTTATGGTAAACACTTAATGAGTTTGATTAAAGAATAAGTATGACATTTTTAGAAACTAAATTAAAAGGATGTTTCATTATTGAACCGACTATATTTCATGATGAAAGAGGTTATTTTATGGAAAGTTACAATGAAAAAACGTTTCAGGAAGGAATACATCAAAATGTTCATTTTGTTCAAGATAATCAATCATATTCTACTAAAGGGGTATTAAGAGGATTGCATTACCAATGTGGAGCATTTGCTCAAGCAAAATTGGTTCGTGTTTTGGAAGGGGAAGTTTTAGATGTAGCAATAGATATAAGACCTAATTCATCCACATTTGGAGAATATGTTTCTGTTTTATTATCATCAGAGAACAAAAAGCAATTTTTTATCCCTAGAGGATTTGCTCATGGATTTTTAGTTTTAAGTGAATCGGCTACTTTTTTTTATAAATGTGATAATTTTTATAATAAAGAAAGTGAAGGAGGTATCATCTATAATGATGCAGAATTAAAAATAGATTGGAAATTTTCTTTCGAAGAACTAATTGTTTCAGAAAAAGATAAAAATTTACCCACTTTACAAAAAGCAAAAAAAATATGGTAGTATTAATAACTGGGGCAAATGGTCAGTTAGGTCAAGCACTATTTTCAATTGAAAGAAACTACCCTTCAATTGATTTTGTTTTTTGTAATTCAAAAGAATTAGATATTACTAATAAAGAAAATTGTAAACAAGTCTTTGAAAAACATAATCCTAGTTTTTGTATTAATGCTGCAGCCTATACTGCAGTGGATAAAGCGGAAACAGAGCCAGATAAAGCTTTTGAAATTAATGCTAATGGAGCTGAAAACATTGCAGAAATTTGTAAGACTTATAATACCATTTTATTACATATTTCAACTGATTTTGTTTTTGATGCCTATTACTCTAAAAGTACTGCTTATTATGATAAAGAATTACGACTACCTCTTAAAAGCAATTTAGGTCTTACTGAAACAGATGTTCCTTTTCCATCAGGAATTTACGGTTTAACCAAATTACAAGGAGAACAAGTTGTTCAACACCTTTGGAAGAAACATTTTATCATACGAACATCCTGGTTATATTCTGAATTTGGTACTAATTTTATGAAAACCATGCTACGATTGGCAACCGAAAGAGATACTTTATCTGTAGTTAATGATCAAATTGGAACACCTACTTATGCTGTAGATTTAGCTGAAGCTTTAATTACTATTATGTTATTTTGTACTTCTAGAAATGATTGGGATAACTTTTATGGAATCTATAATTTTAGTAATGAAGGGCAATGTTCTTGGTATGATTTTGCAAAAGAAATTTTTAACGAGAAAGATATAAAAATCAATTTACACTCTATACCTACCACGTCTTACTCTACACCTGCAAAAAGACCACAGTATAGTGTTTTGGATAAAACTAAAATAAAAGAAGTCTTTGCTTTAAATATTCAAAATTGGAAAAGAAGTCTTCAAGATTGTCTTCAAAAAGTATAAAGGAATGAAACCAATTTTATGTATCTCTTTGTTCTTCTTCTGTTTTAGTTCTTTTTCTCAAAATCAAGAAAAAGAAAACAGTTATTTTGATATTCAAGTTTTTAGAGGAAATATATATAAACATAAAGACGAAGTGAGTCATTTAATTAGTGGTCATCCTAATGGATTTATGTTGAGTTATAATTGGAAAACCAATGGCACTAAAGAATGGCATCAGGCTTATAATTATCCAGATTATGGGATATCTTTTCATTACATTGATTTCAAAAACAATTATTTGGGGCATAATTTTGCTTTAGGAGTTCACTATAATTTTTATTTCTTAAAACGAAATTTAATGTTCAGAGTGTCACAAGGAATTGGTATGACATCACACCCTTATGATAAAGAGACCAACAACAAAAACATAGCTTTTGGAACAAAACTAATGGATAACACGTATTTTTTATTACAATACAAAAAAGAAAACATAATAGACGGCATGGGTTTACAAACCGGATTTTTATTGAATCATTTTTCTAATGGAAGAATAAAATCACCTAATATTGGTTTAAATACTATAGCATTTAATTTTGGAATCAACTACATTTTTGATGACCAAAAAGAAATAAAGAGAGATTCATTACTTCCTAAGTCTAATTTTGTTGAACCTATTCGTTATAACATTGCCTTTAGAACAGGTGTTTCTGAAGGACCTATAACAGGTATAGGACAAAAACAGTTTTATCATTTAGGTTTTTATGTTGACAAACGATTAGGTAGAAAAACTGCTTTACAAGCAGGAACAGATATTTTCTTTTCTAGATATTTAAAAGATTATATTCAATTTGTTTCAGTTGCTTTCCCAGAAAACCATTCAAACTATACCCATCCCAATACCGATTATAAAAGAATAGGTTTGTTTTTAGGACACGAATTATTTATTAATAAGTTATCTATCGAAACACAGCTAGGATATTATATTTATAAACCATTTCATTATGAGGATAATATTTATCAAAGAGTTGGACTAAAATATTACCTTTACAAAAACTGTTTCACAGGTATTGGTTTAAAAACACATAGAGGAAGAGCTGAGGCTGTAGAAGCAACTTTAGGAATACGATTATGATAAAAGTGAACGCATATATACTACTATTATTATTGTTAGTTAGTTGTGGTATATCAGAAGATTGTTTTAAGGGAAATGGAAACAGAATTGTTCAATCCTATGCTTTAGAAGGTTTTACAAAAATTACAGTTCATGAAGGAATAGCATTAATTATCAAAGAAGGACCCGCATATCAAGTTAATATAGAAACTAATGATAAAATTTTAGAGAACTTGAGTCTAATTATTGAAAATGATATGCTTATTATAAAAGATAACTCAACTTGTAATTTAGCTCGAGATTATGGACAAACAATCGTTTATGTAACCACACCTAATCTAACTGAGATACATTCTAAAACTAATCAAAATATAATAACTGATGGGGTATTACACTATCCTTCAATAAAAATATTTTCTTTAGATTTAGAAGATGATGCGGGAACAGGTGATTTTTATTTAAAAATTGAAAATGAATTTTTATATATTGAAAGTAATAATATTTCTAACTTTTATATAGAAGGAAAATCAAAATATTTTGATATATATTTTACATGGGGAGATGGAAAATTTAATGGTAATAATTATATAATTACCGAAGACGTTAATTTATTTCATAGAGGCACAAATGATATAATATTTTCTCCTAAATATATAG
>NZ_LR733587.1 GCF_902506265.1 Flavobacterium sp. 9AF
ATTATATTGCATCAGAAGAATCAACGGATAGTGAAGCTAATAAGTCTAAAATTTTAGAAATTATAGAGAAATTGAATGACGTGGAAAATGAAGAAGATTTAGAATTATTAATTAATATGTGGATGTATTATGATCCAACAGATTTTAATAGTAGAGATTTAATTTTTGAAGTTTTAAAAAAGAATAAAGAACGGAGTATAAAAGCAATTCAAAATAGAATAGAAAATAAAGAAGAATGGGAACAAAATGAAAGTGCTCCTTTTTCCGAATTATTTATATTATTAGACCGTGTTCAAAATCTTTAGTTTAACTATAAAAATAAATAAAAGTAGAAAAGTCATTTATTATTCATGCAATTCTACTTTCTGCAACGTCAATTTTTCAATCCAAGGTATTTCTGAATGATAGAATCGAAATTGATTTTTGTTTTTACTATCAAATCTTCCAGAACTGTTCGTGAAATTTAAGGTGTATTTTTCATTTAAATGATTCGTATTGGTCACAAAATGAATCACATTTTTAATGACTTTCCAAGTGCCTTTACCATACACATTTTCATCTTTACTGATTGACTGTCCTAAATTTCTAAAAAAGTGAAAGGTAAACGTGCTATCGGAAAGAATTTGGAGTTTGTATTCAAAAACCTCATTTTTTGGGGTTTTAATTTTCTTTTCATAAATTCCCACATAATTGTTGTTTTGAGCATTAGAAATAAAAGAAAATAAGAGTAAAAATAGGAGTAAAGTATAATTTTTCATGTTTTTGGGTTTTTTAAAATGTAGCAAAAATTAAGTCAAATAAAACTTAGATAAAGACAATTATTTCTATTATAAAATATTTGTATTTCAATTTTACAATTGAAACTTTTTCCAGTTTCTTTTTTCTAGACTTCTTACATTTTCTACTTCTTTTATAGAAATAAGATAGTCCAATAATAAAGGTAATTCACTGTCATTTGTATCTCCTAAAAACTCCGTTGGGTAAATGGCATTTCCATAATTGTATTTGCATTTTCTAGGAGTGTCATCAACGATTAGAATGTCTTCTAGTTTTGCAAACCCTTTTTTAGTCACTTTTTTGAGTATTTTGGCATAATTCATATGATTAAAATAATCAAAATAGCCATAATCATCTATATTTTGTGAATCTATTTGTAAGGTACATTTAGATCGTCCCCAAACAAACGCTAATGGATAATTTTTAGGAAAAATTTTAGCAACCATCTCAGCTACATAACCATCAGAGGCAGAAGACCAAACCGCAACTTTAAAATGATTTTTTAGTTCAGAAAGAAATACATCTAAAAAAGGTCGCTTGTATACAAAATAGTCAAAAACTTTAAAGGAATATTCTTCATGAATTTTCTTTTCTGTTGCATGTACTAATGTTTCATCCAAATCGAGTACAATTAATTTCATTCATCCTTTTTTTTACTTTTAATTATGCTATCAACGGTTCTTTGAGCAAGACTATCTATAGATATTTCTTTACCTGTTTGAGTATCTATATAATGTAGCTCATTAGGAGAAATGGATTCTACATTTTTAGGTGTTGTAATATAGTTAATTAAAAAAAATAAATATAAAATTAATATGGGAAAAACATGAAATACAACCAAGATGTTTATGATACGACTTTTCCAATGGTATCGTCTCCAATTTTGAATGAATAGACAATCTATGCTTTTTAATATTAATATTAAATAGAGTAATATCAATAATAAAAAGATAAAAACCGAATCGAAATGGATACCAAATTCAATTGAAATGAGCTGTATTGTAAGAC